>NZ_NEGB01000009.1 GCF_002135235.1 Acinetobacter silvestris | reverse complement strand
AAGAAGAGGGTGGTCGTCATACTCCATTCCTTAACGGTTACCGTCCACAATTCTATTTCCGTACAACTGACGTAACTGGTGCGATCCAATTACAAGAAGGCGTGGAAATGGTTATGCCTGGTGACAACGTAGAAATGTCAGTAGAATTAATCCACCCAATCGCAATGGACCCAGGTCTACGTTTTGCGATCCGTGAAGGTGGTCGTACAGTTGGTGCTGGTGTAGTTGCTAAAGTAACTGTATAAGTATTGATTGTGTGAAAAGCGCTCCTTTGGGGCGCTTTTTTTTGTCAAAATTTAAAAAAAATAAATTGTTAGACAATAGTTATCAAAAGCTGTCCTTAACTGATATTTGCTTGTCCTTAATGGCGCTTATCGTAATTTTATAAAGTCGTAATATAAGAAGAGAGAAAAACAAATAAATGATTTAAGTGTGAAAATATCTTAATAGGAGTTATTGTCATGAATGCTAAAGTGAATATTTCCAATCGTGCTGGTGCAAGCTTTCCTGTACGCCGAATGAATTTTAATTTTGATTCAGTACCTGAGTATTGGATGGATGGCTCAGCGGGTTTAACGCATTTTATGACAGCATTGTCTGCACTATTTCCTGATGGTGAGCAACTCTTTATCGATTCAGTCCGTGCTGTCCGATATCACCCAGCAATCAAAGAAAATGAAGCCTTACAAAAAGAAATTAGCGCGTTTATTGGGCAGGAAGCAATGCATACCCATGAACATGTTGGATTTAATGTTGCAGCACAAAAATATGGTCATGATGTTAAAAAATTAGAAAGACAGACGGGTGTTGTGATCCAAACAGCACGTAAAGCTTTCGCAAAAGTGGTTAAACCCTTTGGTATGACTCAAGAAATGGTGGATTTAACTGCGACTACAGCTTTAGAGCATTTTACGGCAACTCTTGCTTCACAGTTATTAATGAATCAGCATATACAAAAAATAATGACGGATCCAACCATGTCTACGATGTGGTATTGGCATGCCATTGAGGAAAATGAACACAAAGCGGTTGCTTATGATGTTTATGAAGCAGTATTTGGCAAGGGGGTTAAAGCTTATGCACTACGTAACTCAGCATTAGTTTTTGCAATGGTTTTAATTTTCTTGGTTCAATCATCATTTGTGTTACGCCTTTTAAAAGATGATAAAAAATTGAATCTCAAAGAGTTAGGTACGATTTATAGTTATGCTTATAGTCCATCCAAAGGAATTATTACTGGGATGGGTAAAGAAATGTTGGCTTATTTTAAACCTAGATTTCATCCAAATGATTTGGATACAGTTAGTTTATTAGAAACGTGGAAGGCCAAGTTAGGTTTGTAACCTTTAAAGAATAAAGCGGCTCTGGGCAATAATAATTGCCCAGTTTTTATGTGTTTATTGGAATTGAATATACTATTGATTGGTAAATTACATATAATTCAAACTTTATTTTTAGATGATGAACGAAGATGATTCGTTTAATGCAAAAAGCTGATCTGGGTACAGTTGTGTCCATTGAAAATTTGGTTCAAAGCCATCCGTGGACGAGTAAACAGTTTGAAGAGTCAATTGAATCATATCAAAGTACAGTGATTGAGCAGCAAGGTGAAGTGGTTGGTTTTTGTATACTACAACCAGTATTAGATGAGGCGAATTTATTGTTGATGGCAATTCATCCAGGTCATCAAGGTAAAGGATTAGGTTTTAAGTTGTTAGATCAATCAATGACATTACTCAAGAATAATCCGATCCAAATTTTTTTAGAGGTGCGGGAGAGTAATCTATCTGCAATCGCATTATATGAAAAATCTGGATTTCACCAAATTGATTTACGTCGCAATTATTATTCAACTGCAGCTGGCCAGCGCGAGCATGCGATTATTATGGTGAAGTCATGCAGTGATGATTTTTCTCAGCTTTTTAAATCCTAATGAGACTCGGAATATCAATTGTTTAAATTTTTGATCAATAGAATATTAAACAATTGATAAGGCTGCCATATTCAAGATTATTTGATGAATAATTCATTCCATTCAGAAGATAGCGTGGTCATCAGCATATCTCCCAATTGTTTAATTTCTTTAGGGTTTAGGGTGCGGTTTAAACGGCGCCATTGACCATCTAGTAAGAGCTCAATCGGGGCATATTGTGATTTATAATTCATTTTATTGGAGTGGGGTACTAAGTAGCCTAAATATACATACTCTTGATCAATCGATTGAATATATTCAATTTGTTTTAAAATGGCAAAAACACCGAGTGAGCGGCGGCTTTCGTCTGGATCAAAGAATGTATACACAGCAGATATACCATCATCCAACATGTCACAAGTTGAAACACTGATAAGTTTGTCATCTTTCCAAAGCTCTAGAAAGAAACTTTCAGAACAACTATGGATTAAAAATTTTTCAAACTGATCATAGCTGGGAGGGAACATATCCCCGTCAGCATGACGTTCAATGATATATCTTTCATATAAATTATAATGAACAGAGCTGGCTTGTTTTGTTGGGATAATCTTCATGCTGAGGTCTTGATTACGTTTCCATGCTTTCTTTTGAATACTATTCATTTGAAAACTATTAACAGGTACGCGGCAAGACAAGCATTGACGACATAAATGACATTCTGGGCGATAGACAAAATCACCACTACGTCTAAATCCCATTCGTGAAAGTTCTGACAAGGTTACGACATCAATACGATGAACCGGATCAAGAAACACCATTCTTGCCGATTTATTTTCTAAATAACTGCAATCGTGTGGTGGCGTAATATAATATTGTAAGTCATTTAATAGGGACTTCGGATGATAAGAGTTCATAACTGTACGTCCCTCCTTTTTTGTCATTCCATTAATCGTGCATTTAACGCTATTGTTTTACTTGAAAATACACCTTCCTGATATTTTTTCCAATCTATAGGAGGGTGTTTAATTACATCTTGTAACGAATTAAGGTACGCTTGTCGAGAAAGTGTACAAGCACCGAGGCTGAGTAGGTGTTCATTGACCAATTGACAGTCAATCCAAGGCAGATGATTTTCTTGGCCAATCAGCATAAGCGTATAAAAGGCCATTTTGGACACATCCGTTTCGGTACTGAACATGGACTCACCAAAACAGCCTTGTCCAATAGTGACACCATATAACCCGCCAACAATTCTATTGCCATCCCAAACTTCAATACTATAAGCATGACCTGCATCAAAAAGTTGGCAGTATCCTTCCATAATTTCTTCGGAAATCCATGTTTCATCGGCATAACTGCGAGGTAGTGCACATGCGCGAATCACGTGGTCAAAAGCATGATTAACCGTAATTTTATAATCCATTTTTTTCATATTGCGAACTAGTGATTTACTGGGGTGGTAATCATGAGGTCGAATGATGCAACGCGGTTCAGGACACCACCAGCAAATGGGTTCACCTTCGGAAAACCACGGGAATAAGCCATGGCTATAGGCTTCAAAAAGTGTAGAAGGTGAAAGGTCAGCACCTATGCAAATCAGTCCTTGTTCATCAGGATCAGCTTCAATTGGATTTGGAAAAATATATTGAGAGGGCGCTAATGTGAGCATGGAGACCAACCTAAACCTTAAAGATTGCTATAAAGTATTCAAAATTGTGTTTTATCTTCTATTATAAAAAAACCGTCCTAGGTAGGACGGTTTTTAGTTTAGCTGAAATTACTCACCTAAAGCATCTAAATATTTCTCTGCATCTAATGCTGCCATACAGCCTGAACCAGCAGAAGTAATGGCTTGACGGTAAATACTGTCCGCAATATCCCCAGCTGCAAATACACCAGTAACAGATGTTGCAGTTGCATTACCTGTGGTACCGCTTTGAACTTGGATATAACCATTGCGTAAGTTCAACTGACCATCAAACATTTCGCTATTCGGTTTATGCCCAATGGCAACAAATAAACCTGATGCTTCTACTGTTTGAGTCGTATCATCTAAAGTTGATTTTATCCGAATACCAGTCACACCAGCAGAGCTGTCACCCAATACTTCATCAACTTGGTGGTTCCAAATAATGCTAATTTTGCCTTCTTTTTCTTTTTCAAATAAATGATTTTGTAAGATTTTTTCTGAACGTAAAAAGTCACGACGATGTACTAAAGTGACATGAGAAGCAATATTTGAAAGATAAAGTGCTTCTTCTACAGCGGTATTACCACCACCAACAACCATCACTTTTTGGTTTTTATAGAAGAAACCATCACAAGTTGCACAAGCACTGACGCCTTGCCCCATATAGGCTTGCTCAGATTCAAGACCTAAATATTGTGCAGTTGCACCTGTCGCAATAATTAAAGCATCACAGGTATATTCACCCATATCGCCTTTTAAAACGAATGGACGAACCTTTAAGTCAACCTCATTAATATGATCATACAAAATTTCTGTACCAAAACGCTCTGCATGTGCTTGCATACGTTCCATTAATGCAGGGCCTGTTAAACCTTCAGGATCTCCAGGCCAATTGTCGACTTCAGTTGTGGTGGTGAGCTGACCACCCAATTGCATGCCTGCAATCAATGTTGGTTTTAAATTCGCACGTGCTGCATAGACTGCAGCGCTATATCCTGCAGGACCTGAACCTAAAATGATTAACCTTGAGTGACGAGCGCTCATTTAGACATCCTTTTGATATAAAAAATATAGAATCTGTTAAAATTATACGTGAAACTTGAGCGCAGTTGTGTGAGTTCGATGTGGATAATATTGATCATCTAAATCGAATTGAGCTATATAGGGTTTATGTATAATAGGGTTAACAACATACATAAACTATCGTGCATCTTTTTTTTAAGAACAGGTGCATAATATAAGCATTTCTGATGTGAAGATAGTGACTCACATCTACACAAGAATATTAATGAAAAATTGGTTACAGGACAGTATATGACTGCGGTGTCGAGTGTTTATGCACAGCGTTTATTATTAACATTATTCTTGATTTCATTTGGGATCTATCTGTTTTTGGCGACAGTGACTTATACCCCATTTGATCCAGGTTGGATGCATATATCAAGCGATACTCAACAAGTGTCGAATGCCAGCGGTGTGGCAGGAGCTTGGATTGCAGATTTGCTGTTTGGTTTTTTAGGATGGGCAAGTTTACTCATCCCAGCATTATTATTTGCTGAAGCCATACACGTATGGTGGCCAAGAAGTTTCTTAAGTCGTCCATTCCGCTATGCTGCGCAATTTTTTATATTATTGACGACAGCAAGTTTATTGTATCTGCTTTGGAATGTTCCAGCAGATACTTTAGACAATGCTTCAGGCGGTATTATTGGTTATGAGTTGGGGCAAAGCCTATCACAACTTGTCAGCATTTATGGTGCAGTCACTTTTCTGGTTTTATTTTTATTACTTTTAACCACCTTGGTTTTTGGGATTCAGTGGAATAAAACTTGGGCGACTTTAAAAGCGACACCTGCATATCTACAAGATTTATTTTATAAAAATGTGCCTGAGAGCGAGTCGGCTTATGACTTAACCACATCAATTAAGCATCCAAAAACTAGCGTTGCAAGTGTGGTAGAACCAGAAGTGGAGAGGGAAGATGTCGTTCCTACTTCTGCTACTGCTTTGAAAACATCGAAACAGCATTTGGCTGCAGAACGCTTATTTGAAGATCTTATTGTCGATAAGGAACACACGCAAGAACGTGACGAAAGTGATTTCAGTGACATTGATGAGGTTGAGTTTGAAAAAACTTTAGAAAAAGCTCATCGTTTAGAACAAGAGAGTCAACGTGTTGTGCCTACAGGTGAAGTCTGGAAAGCCTTGCATCAAGAAAGTGATCATAAACGAGATATTGATGCATTACTTCGCGCTGCAGATGATGATTTAGCCATCGCTAAATCGCCACACAATTTAGACAGTTTATCGTCAACGATTCATACACCACAAAATACGACGGTTCCTTCGCAACGCTCACATGATGAAAATCATATCGATTGGGATGATGATGAAGTTTTTGATGAGCTATTGGCTGTTGTTCCTGAGGGTAAGATTGCGACTGATGTGCATAGTCCTTATCACGCAGTCAGTGAGACCACGACTCAGGCTATGACGCAAGCTTCAGTAGCTGCGGTTGCATCAACACCGTTGATTAGTCCAAATATTGCTTCACAGGTTGCACCAAAACCACAAAATTTAGCAGATGAACTTGATGATTTAGCATTGTTGGTTGAGGATGAAGAAGCGCAAGTGGTTGAAGATGAAGAACCACAAGTAGTTGAACCTGTGCGTACGACAAGTAGCTATGCACAATCTACACCATTTATAAAAGCTGAAATTCAAACCCATTTACCGCCTTCGACCACTGTTTCAGAAGAAGAGAAACAGCGTATTACTACGGATAAAGATGCTTTTAGAGAGGCTTGGCAAGAAACAGCAGGGCAGTCAGAGGACCAAGAAACTTCGCTTGAAGTCGATGACTTTGATTTTGATGCACCATTAACGGATGCATCTGGCCGACCAATGTCACGTGCCATGCAAGTCGCTGAAAAAAGACGAGATCTGCCAACTTTGCCGGGATTGGAAATACTCGACAAGGTTGATCCGAATAAAAAAGTTAATTTTACCGAGGAGCAATTGGCACGGCTTTCAGAGTTACTTGAAATTAAGTTACAAGAGTTTAATGTCAAAGCCAAGGTGATTGAAGCTCAACCCGGCCCAGTTGTAACTCGTTTTGAATTAGATTTAGCACCTGGTGTGAAAGCCTCGAAAGTGACCAATATTTCCCGTGATTTGGCCCGTTCAATGTCGATGGCATCGGTTCGTGTGGTCGAAGTCATCCCAGGTAAACCTTATATTGGAATTGAAGTTCCGAATAGTACTCGTGAAATGGTACGTTTAATTGAATTATTAGAAACTCCGACTTATCGAGATCCAAGTGGTTTAATTACTATGGCTATGGGTAAGGATATTTCAGGTAATCCAGTCCTCACTGATTTAGCAAAAGCACCTCATATGTTGGTTGCAGGAACTACAGGTTCAGGTAAATCTGTTGCCGTAAATGCTATGATTTTGTCAATGTTGTTGAAATATACTCCAGCCGACCTGCGTTTGATTTTAATCGACCCAAAACAGCTTGAACTTGCCAACTATAATGATATTCCACATTTACTTACGCCTGTCGTTACCGATATGAAAGATGCCGTAAATGCATTGAATTGGTGTGTGAATGAAATGGAACGCCGTTATAAGCTGATGTCTTATCTGAAAATTCGTAAACTGTCAGATTATAATCGTAAGGTGGATGAAGCTATTGCCAATGGTGAAGATCTGATTGATCCGACGTGGAAAGCAAGTGATTCGGCTACACGTGAACGTGCGCCACGTTTAGAGCCATTACCATCGATTGTGATTGTTGCCGATGAATTTGCAGATATGATTATGCAAGTCGGTAAGAAAGCTGAAGAAATGATTACACGTCTGGCACAAAAATCACGTGCTGCAGGGATTCATTTATTGCTGGCGACACAACGTCCATCTGTGGATGTAATTACAGGGCTGATCAAAGCCAATATTCCGACGCGTGTTGCACTGCGTGTGAATAGTAAAATTGACTCACGTACAATCCTCGATGCAGGTGGTGCGGAAGATTTGCTCGGGCATGGGGATATGTTGTTTTTAGGGCCAGGTAAAATTGAGCCTGAACGTGTTCATGGTGCATTTATTTCCGATGATGAAGTCAACCGTATTTGTGATGCATGGCGTGAACGAGGACATCCAAATTATGTGGATGAAATTTTAACGCCTTATGATGAAGAGCCAACATCACGTGGTTTTGAAGATGGTGATAGTGATCCAAGTCGTGATGCTTTATATGACCAATGTGTATCTTTTGTTTTAGAAACACGGAAAGTTTCTGTTTCATCGTTACAACGTAAATTTAGCTTAGGTTATAACCGAGCTGCACGTATTGTTGATCAAATGGAAGAGAATGGAATTGTAAGCTCGATGGGTACGAATGGTAAGCGTGAAATTTTAGTTTAATGTTTGCAGAATAAAAAAAGCCTCTTTTAATAGGGGCTTTTTTTATTACATTTTTTCTTGGAGAAATGGTAAATTTCACATTAATATAGGGCTTACGATCATAAAGGTATTCGAAAATGTTCATCGCATTATGTACCTTGGTGTTTATCCATTTTTGTGCATTGATAACACCGGGGCCAGACTTTTTTTTAGTCTCTCAAACAGCAATTAGTCGTTCACGTAAACAGTCTATGTTTGTGGTTATGGGGATTACTGTGGGAGTGATGTTTTGGGCATTTTTAGCACTAATGGGATTAAATATTATTTTTGAAAAAATGGCCTGGTTAAAACATGTCATGTTGATTGTAGGTGGTATTTATTTGTGTTGGTTAGGTTTTCAATTGTTGAAATCTGCTTTTAGTAAAAAAATAGCGACTGAAGTACATACGTTTGAATTACCACAAAGTAATTTACGCTTCTTTTTAAAAGGATTTTTGACTAATTTGTCTAATCCCAAAGCTGTGATTTATTTTGGCAGCGTTTTTTCATTATTTTTAGCGAATCCAGATTTGGACGGCGTACATTCTTTACTGTTTATTATTGTCTCTGTAGAAACTGTAATTTGGTTTGGCTTTGTCGCATTTGTTTTTTCATTACCGCGCTGTAAAGCTGCATATCAGAACTCTGCAAAATGGATTGATGGAATCTCAGGTGGTATTTTTAGCTTGTTTGGTGCGTACTTAATTAGTAGTAAATAATTTTATAAAAAACCTGCCAACAAGGCAGGTTTTTTATTTATTCATAAAAATGAACTAAGAAAACTTAGCGAGAACTTCTAAAAAACCGTCACGTTGTCGTGGGAATTCTGCGATTACATCATGAATACGTTGACCTTCATGATTGGTTGCGTTGATATTACGACCATCCGCTACAAATTGAGTGAGTAAGCGTGCATAGTCATTGGGACGCATATGTTTAAAGGCATGATAGAGCACATGAAAATCTGCATTGCTGCCTGCAGGAGGAAGTTGGGTTAAATAGGCAAAAACACGCTCGTCTGACCATTCTTCATTGAAAGTTGCTGGCTGTGAAAGTGCCATAACAGCATCTCCTCAAATTTTGATTGTAAAAAAGGCAAAATAACTCGCGCTATTTTGCCTTGAATCAATGCACTTGACTAATCAGAAATGAAATTAATGTTCTTCAGGTAAATTGATATTCATTTCAAGCATTTCGATATTCGCTTCAGAACGTACAGACATTTGAATATGTTGTTCATCAACACCACGAACATAACGATTCACGACCTGCATGATTTCTTTCTTCATTTGGTCAATTTTATCTTGGCTTAAGCGTTTGCCTAAACCTTGTTCGGATGCAACAATGACTTTTAAACGGTCTTTCGCAGTTTGAGCGCTCGATGGTTTATCATCATTGCTAAAAAGTTTACTCCAGAATCCGGCCATTATTACGCTCCAAATAGTCGTGCTAACCAACCCTTAGGTTTCACCGTGATGTGGCGATACAGGCGATCTTCACCAAGGAAGCGAGCAACAAGGTCATCATAAGCCTGACCAGCGCTGGTTTCGTCATAAAGAATGACAGGTTTACCTTCGTTAGATGCTTGTAAAACGCTAGGACATTCAGGGATTACACCTAAAGTCGGTACACGTAAAATATCTTTAGAAATATCGTCAATCGTTAACATTTCTTGTTTATCTGCACGTTCTGGGTTGAAGCGTGTGATACATAAATGCTTACGAATACGACCTTCGTTGTTTTTTACTTTCTTGGTCTTGCTATCTAGCATCCCAATAATACGATCAGAGTCACGTACTGAAGAAATTTCAGGATTGGTGACAATAATCGCTTCATCTGCATGGTACATGGCTAAAATTGCACCACGTTCAATTCCAGCAGGTGAGTCACAAATGATATAGTCGAACTCTTGTGCAAGTTCATCCATGATACGCGCGACACCATCATCAGTCAGTGCGTCTTTATCACGTGTTTGTGATGCAGGTAGAATATACAAGTTTTCGATGTCTTTATCACGAATCAGTGCTTGTTGTAAGCGTGCTTCATTATTTAAAACATTGACGAAATCGTAAACAACGCGACGTTCACACCCCATAATAAGGTCTAGGTTACGTAAACCTACATCAAAATCAATGACGACGGTTTTATGACCACGAAGGGCTAAACCTGTTGCAAAAGATGCACTAGTCGTAGTTTTGCCTACGCCACCTTTGCCTGATGTAACGACAACAATTTTGGCCACCGAATCCACTCCTGTTATGGTCATTTCTTCCCTTTATCGAGGGAAGTTTATTATGGTGTTTAATTTATACCTTAAAATTGCAAGGCTTCAAAGACAAGTTCTTGTTGGTCATTTAAGAAAATATGCACAGCTTTTTTGACAACATCCTGAGGGATATCATCTGCTACACAATAAGTCCCCGCAATAGAAACCAATTCAGCCTCTAATGAATGACAAAAAATTCTTGCAGTTGTATTTCCGCCTGCACCTGCGATTACTCTACCACGAACACTTCCGTAGATATGTATATTTCCTGATGCAATGACTTCCGAACCACTGTTAATGCCTGCACTAAGAATAATATCGCCATAGTCTTGGACTAAACTTTGTCCAGTTCTTAAAATTTCATCATGATAAGAGGTGACATGGCTAACTTTTAGTGGTTTTGGAGCAGCTTGCACTGGAGCTACTTGATCTATGACTCGCTGTTCGGTTTCAACTGGTGTTTCAATGACTTGTTCTTTGCTGGCTTTAATACGTTGTAATGGTCGGTCAGCAGCGAGCACTGGAAATTGGATCGCACGTGCCTGATCTCCAAGCAAACCATCAATGACTGCCATTGGTTGTAAATCTAAGCTTACCAAGAGCTGAATGAGCGCAATAAGTTCTTGTTCAACCGTTGTATCAATAATGACTAAAGCCCCTTGATAAGAGGTTTCAGCCATCATATTGTTCAATTGCTGGCGGATGGCATTTTGATCATTTGTATCAAAGGTTAATCGGGTAAAATTAACCATTCTGCCTGTAATCCGGATATCAGCCATAATTATTCCTTAAAAGGCTTGTGACCTATTTATGCGAGTCAAAGTCAAACTGTAAATTAGCGCAAATGCTAGACCAAATTGATTGATTTCACTAGCAAAGATACAAATAATTTTAATAAATTGCTTATTCTTTTGCTTGATCATTTTTATCCAGTACAAGTTGCCACTGTTTAATTTTGACTTGTTTGCGCAAGGATTCTAAACTTTCATAGACAGCAGATTCAACGAGTTCTTCAAGTGTCTGATTTTCTATATTTAAATTACTCACTTTTTCCGAAACTAAATGATAAATCGCATTGGGTTGCTGAACAGTACCTTGGGTGAGTGGTTCAATTAAGCCTAGCGTAATATTTTCCCCAAGATGCTGTCCAATACTTTGAATTTGATTTTCGATCATACTACCAGCAATAGGAATTAATCTGAGAAGTTGCGTCAATTGTGGCGTGTCTTCAATCGCTTTTTTTACAATTTCTCCAACATTATCTGCAATATAGCGTTGTTGTACTTTTAGTTCAGTTGCGAGTGATTCTTGTAAAAGTTCAGCAACCGCTTTGGCAAATAAGTCGCGGTGATGATCTACAAGGTTATGAATAATTTTTTTATGGCTTGAGCTGGTATTTAGTTCATGGCGAATACCATCAATCACAGTAATCACAACACGATCTGAAAGTTCTTCCATGACCACGTTATAATAAAATAAGATTTTATTTTTGATACTTTCGGGAATCACTTGATAGCCAAGTTCATGTAGTCGATAACCAATGATTGCGGCACGAATGAGTCTAAGAAAGCGTAGATAGGGGATAATCGCGAGAACTTCATACCAATGAATAAAAGGGAAAAAGAACCAACGTCGATGATGTTTATGAATGATCGAAATCAACCATCGAATGAGTAATTCAAACACTAAGAAGGTAATGAACCAACTTTCAGTTTTAATCACCCAAGGATGTAAGTCGGTTTTATAATAGGTGAGTACTGACGTTAAATGGATTTGATCAAAAAACCAAGCAGCAAAATTACTAATTAAAAAAGCATTAGCACATAAACAAACCAAGTTGACGATAATAATGAACATCATGAAAATATCGTAAACTAAAAAAAGTTTCCATGCGGCGGTGTCATGTCGTGTTGCACGGTAGCCTTTTTTATGGGGTGTTGCTGGGTCGCTCATATCAATCCTGTGTTTAACTCTATTTATGCTGCTGCACTTTGATACTGGGACTTCATTGCTGTAATCAATTGATCTTTTTCAGTCCACAGTTGGTCTACCCAGTGCTGGAAACGTTCACGGTATTCTGCATCATCTTCATAATTTCCACCATGTACCCATGCTGGAATTTGAATTTTACGCAAATTTACTGCAATACGAGAGACTTCACCTAGCCAAAAATCACCATAGCCTGGTGCTCCATCAGGATAAACAATAGTCATATCAACCAGTGCATCAATTTGATCGCCTAGAATATTCAGGGCTAAAGCCAACCCGCCAGCTTTTGGTTTTAATAAATTGCGATATGGAGACTTTTGTTGTGCATGTTTTTCAGGGCTGAAACGTGTACCTTCCAAATAGTTTAATAAAGTGAAGGGTTGGCTCAGTAATTGCTCGCAGGCTTTACGAGCTTCATTCATATCTTTGTATTTAAGCTCAGGATTTTTTTCAATTTGTGCTTTGGTATGTCGTTTCATCATGGGGAAGCCGAGAATTTTAAAGGCTTGCCCGACAAAGGGAATAAAAATGAGTTCCCATTTGGTAAAAAAGCGAGTCAGTGGCATACGGGTTAATCCAAAATATTGATTCACCGTGGTGTCGACCCAGCTTTGATGATTACAGGTCATCAGATAACGACCTTGCATATTCAGGTCTAAATCATCATCAATACTGATGTCCCAATTCAAATTGGGTAAGAGCTGATCAATCAGCCAATTATTGATGGCTAACCAACTGTTGGTAATATTGATATTGGTCGCATCAACTTTAGGTGATTGTTTAATCAGCTTGGTTAAACCTAATGCTAAAACAGGAGGGCCGTGAAAAAATGTACTTCCTGTAATGATTGTTCCAACGGTTAGACCTTTTGTTATTTTTTTTAAAATAGGTTGTTTCTGTTGTTGATATGACATAAAACTGTCCTAATGATGACGTCATGAAAATGTATTTTAGTTTAAATATAGTCGTAGTTTTATGATTTAAAAAGTATCAAATGCAAACTATGTACAAATTATGATGAATGGACATTATCTATTTAAATTATTATTACAAAGTGTAACAAAAACAAAGCTTGTTAACAAAATGTCTATGGTTGCATTTGATTTTTTCAATCAATATTGCAATATACGAAACAAATAAACATAAACTGGAGAAGCGCGATGCGTGCACTAGCAATTTCTGCTGTAGTTGGGGCTTTAGTATTATCAGGTTGTCAAACTACAGGTAATAATATTGGCGGTATGGAGTACGATAAAGCTGCTTTAGGTGGTTTGATTGGCGCAGCTGCTGGTTATGGTCTATCTCGAGGTAATGCAAATTCATCAGCACAAAATAATCGTGCCGCAGCAATTGGTGCAGCTCTAGGAGCTGGTACTGGTTTATATCTTGATAATAAAGAGAAAAAATTACGCCAACAAATGGCGGGAACAGGTGTTGAAGTAAATCGTAATCCAGATGGCTCTGTTGGTTTAATTATGCCAGGTAACATTACATTCGATACCAACCAATCAACAATTAAATCTAATTTTTATTCAACGTTAAATAAGGTAGCTCAAACTTTAACTGAAGACAATAAAAGTGCGATTTTAGTGACAGGTTATACTGATAGCACGGGGAATGACTCAATCAATATCCCATTGTCTCAGGCACGTGCTCAATCTGTTGCAAGTTATTTAGCGAATCAAGGTGTGCCTCGTTCTCGAATTAATGCGCAAGGTCATGGTTCAGCAAATCCGATTGCATCAAATGCTACTCCGGCAGGCCGTGAACAAAACCGTCGTGTAGAAATTAGTATTTATGCCGCAAACTAGTTTAAAACCGATATAATCCTAATCGAATCATATATTTCTATGATTCGATTTTTTTTCATCTAATGAATGGATAGGGTTTTAATGCGCGTACTTGTAATTTCTACTGTAATTGGGGCTTTGGCTCTTTCTGGTTGTCAAAATATGGAATATGACAAAGCAGCCATTGGTACAGGTTTAGGCGCTCTTATTGGTGCTGGTATTGCATATTCGAATGCAGATAAAGATAAAATGGGTCAAGCTGCAGCGATTGGTGCAGTTGTTGGCGGTGGTGCAGGTCTTTTGCTTGATCGAAAAGAAAAACGCTTACGCCAAGAATTGGCAGGTACTGGTGTTGATGTAAGCCGTAATCCAGATGGTTCAATTAACATGGTTATGCCAAGCGTTACTTTTGCAAGTAGCTCAGCAACCATCCAACCGAAATTCCAAGCTGCGTTGAACGATGTTGCACGTGTATTGGCTGAAGGTGGTACAGCAAGCAAATTAGCACTGGTGATTCATGGTCATACAGATAACACTGGTTCTGCGGCAATCAACAACCCATTATCACAAAACCGCGCACAATCAGTATTGAACTACTTATCAAGTCAAGGTATTTCAGCGCAACGTATGACTGCACGTGGTTATGGTGCTAGTTCACCAATCGCAGATAATTCAACTGCCGCAGGTCGTGAACAAAACCGCCGTGTCGAAATTACAGTTTATGAAACGAAATAATCTGAATTAGATTTATGGGTTTTAAAACCACCTTCGGGTGGTTTTTTATGGCTTGAAATTTGTGATGGGAAATATCATTAAGCATTAGGCAAGTCATGTTCAGAAGACTATAATCTAGCGCAGAAATGAAAGAGGAAAAACGATGTCTAAAGCAAGTCAACTGAATGACAAGCAACTTGAAGCCATGAAATATACTCAAGGACCCTTGTTAGTACTTGCAGGGGCGGGTTCTGGTAAAACTTCGGTTATTACCCGAAAAGTTGCATATTTAGTACAACAGTGTGGTATTCCTGCACACCGTATTACTGCAATGACGTTTACCAATAAAGCCGCACGTGAAATGAAAGAGCGTGTTGGTAAATTATTATCGAAAGAAGAAGGTAAAGGTCTTTCTGTTTCGACATTTCATACTTTTGGTTTAAATTTATTACGATTAGAGATCAAACATACACCTCTTAAAAATAATTTTTCAATTTTAGATGCAGATGACTGTAAACGTATTTTAATGGATTTAATGCACCGTGATAATTTATCGGGTGCAGAGAGCAAAGAATTAATTGCAAAAGCAATGAAGAAAATTTCAGATTGGAAAAATGATCTGATTATGCCTGAGCAATCGCATAGTACATGTGAAACGCCGGAAGATGTACAGTTTGCACATTTATATCAACTGTATGAGCGTAATTTACGTGCATACAATGCTGTTGATTTTGATGATTTGATCGTGATGCCAACACGTTTATTACAAGAAAATGCCGAAGTCCGCGACAAATGGCAAAATCGAGTCCGTTATCTTTTGGTGGATGAATATCAAGATACTAATACGGCGCAGTATATTTTAGTGAAATTACTGGTTGGGGTAATGGGGCAATTTACTGCCGTAGGGGATGATGATCAGTCCATTTATGCATGGCGTGGTGCAAAACCTGAAAATATGGCTTTGCTCAAAGAGGATTTTCATAATTTAAAAGTAGTCAAACTAGAACAAAACTATCGTTCAACCAGTCGTATTTTAAAAGCAGCCAATCATGTGATTGAAAATAACCCACATCTTTTTGACAAGAAATTGTGGAGTGATAAAGGGCATGGTGAGGTCATTCGAATTATTACTTGTCGTAATGATGATGATGAATCCGAACGCGTTGTAAAAGATTTACTCACGCATAAATTGATGAATGGTAAAAGCTGGAAAGATTATGCCGTGTTGTATCGTGGAAATTTCCAAGCGCGTGTTTTAGAAACTCAACTCCGTCAAATGCAAATTCCTTACAAGCTTTCAGGTGGTCAATCGTTCTTTGGCCGTGCTGAAATTAAGGATATGATGAGTTATCTCAGAATGATCATTAATCCTGAAGATGACAGCGCTTTTTTACGGATTATTAATACACCAAAACGGGCAATTGGCCCAGTTACACTAGAGAAGTTAGGCTTATTTGCACAAGAGAATCATCTTTCTCTCTTGGCAGCAGCCAGTGATCAGCGCTTAACCATGGTCATGCCAAAGAAAGCCACGACGCAATTGGCAGAATTTGCGGAATTTATTGAGAATTTCACCCGTGAATTATTAGATGATGATGAACCTGTCCCTAAAATTCGACAGATGATGCATGAAGCGGGTTATATCGACTATGTCCGTGAAACAGCGGCAACACCTGCACAGGAAAAAACCAAGCTAGATAACATGGAAATGCTATATAGCAGTATCCAAAGTCTTATCAATCGCGCAGATGATGTTGATGAGCGCAATATTGAAAGTGTGATTCGTAAAATGGTCTTACTGGATATGTTGGAGCAGCAACAAGAGGACGAAGATACCGATAAAGTCAATCTTCTGACCTTACATGCATCAAAAGGTTTGGAATTTCCATTTGTATATATTATGGGGCTGGAGGAAGAACTCCTGCCACATAAGAACTCAATCGCTGCGGAAACCATCGAAGAAGAACGTCGTTTGATGTACGTTGGCATTACTCGTGCTCAACAAGGTTTAACTTTAACGCTTGCAGAGCAGCGTAAAAATGGCGGTCAAATGAAACAAATGACCCCAAGTCGCTTCTTAGATGAATTACCGCAAGATGATTTGGATTGGTTAGGCCGTAAGAAAAAATTGGCTGAAAATATTGATCCAAAATTACAGGCACAGCATTATTTGCAAAATTTAAAAGCACTGTTAAAACGTTAAGTTTTAAAGGTGTTGTGTGAAAAGTTTTAGAAACCCATAGGATTTTATGATGAAAGTTCAAGTAAAAGTACTTGATAAACGTTTAGGTCAAGAATGGCCAATGCCAACGTATGCAACTACAGGTTCGGCTGGTTTAGATCTACGAGCTTGTGTAGATACCGCGATTCAAATTGAACCAGGTCAAACTGTGTTAGTTAAAACGGGTATGGCGATTTATATTGAAGATTCAAATTTTGCGGGTTTAATTTTACCGCGTTCAGGTCTAGGTCATAAACATGGGATCGTACTTGGAAACTTAGTTGGTCTGATTGACTCGGATTACCAAGGTGAGCTGATGGTTTCAGTTTGGAATCGCAGCCAAATAATCTTTAATTTAGAACCAGGTGAGCGTTTAGCTCAATATGTACTGGTGCCAGTGATTCAAGCTGAATTTGATTTGGTCGATGAATTTAAAGCGACCGAACGTGGTGCTGGTGGTTTTGGGCATACGGGTCAAAATTAAACTATTGGTATAGTTGATAAAGGAGCTTGAAAATTCAGGCTTCTTTATCAAAATTTGATTTTTTAACAAAAAGTATATTTATGATATATTCATCAGTTAAATCGAGTCGCTTAGAAAATTTCTAACTTCCGCAGATATCCTTTGAAAGTATCCAAATCAGAGATACGAATACTTTACTCATAGACGTGAGTGAAGGATGAAGCAACCAGAAGTATTGCTTATGAATATACCTATTGAATTTCCACATCAAATTTTCCGCGCTTATGATATTCGAGGAAAGGTGGAGTTATTAAATCCGGCAATCATTCATGCGATTGCAAGGGCATTGGTTAGTCAATTCCAAAAAATGGGACAAACGCAAATCGTCATTGGCTATGATGCACGTCTCAGCAGTCCTACCTTCGCAAAAATAATTGAGCAAGTCTTTATACAGCATCAATTTAAAGTCGTTGCGATAGGTTGTTGTTCTACTCCACAAATGTATTTTGCCGCACGTCAAACTCATGGCAATGGCATTATGGTGACTGCAAGTCACAATTCTAAGACCGATAATGGCATCAAATGGGTAATTCAAACTGAACCGCCTAGTCCTGAAATGATTCAAGATGTTGGCGAATTAGCCTCACAATTGCTATTCAATCAACCACAAATGTTTGAGTTGTTTCCAGTAGAACACGATATAAAATCTGAGTTTTGTGTGTCTTATCAGTCTGTATTACTTCAAGACATTCAGCTTAAACGTCAGTTTAAAGTGGTTATTGATGGCTTGAATGGTTCAGCAGGATATTGTGCACAACAAGTGTTGACGAAATTAGGCTGTGAGGTGATTGCATTACGCTGTAATGCCGATGGTCACTTTCCCGATCATGCACCAGATCCATCACAAGCCAAACATTTAGAGCTGCTTCGACAGAATATATTGCATTATCAAGCAGATTTTGGCATTGCCTTAGATGGTGATGGTGATCGCGTAGTATTACTAGATGAACATGCACATATTATTTCAGCTGATCGTTTATTGGCTTTGTGTGCGCAAATGTGTTTAGAAAGTCACCCAAAGCATGAAATTGTATTTGATGTGAAATGTTCAGCTATGGTTCGCCAAGTGGTCGAGCAATTAGGTGGACAAGCCAAAATGTTACGTACGGGTAGTAGCTTTCTACGCAGGTATATGTCGCAATCAAAAGGCTTTGCCGTTTTTGGTGGTGAATATGCAGGGCATTATGTATTTAATGATGGTCGAGGATTAGGCTACGATGATGGACTGTATGCTGCATTACGTGTGATGGAGTATTTAAGCCAATTTCCAGATATGACTTTATCTAAAATTTTGGCAGTCTATCCTGAACGTTTTTATACGGAAGATACTTATATCAGTACTCGCGGTATAGATCCTCAAATACTCCTACGTGAAATTGAAGAGTCTAGTCATCATTTAGATGCTGTATTGAGTAATATTGATGGGGTTAGGCTCGATTTCAAATATGGTTTTGGTATTATTCGGGCATCCAATACAGGGGAGTTTTTTACTCTGCGCTTTGATGCTGATAGTCCTGCACATTTAGATAACATTAGACAAATATTTGCTTCCATGTTGAGCGCTGGTTATCCTGTGATTGCGCAAGATATTCTGCACATGCACTAATTTTAGATTAGTTTGATTTTATAGGTTCATTGATTTAGGAGAGGGGCGAATGCCACATCAACATACTGGTACGGACAAAGCTAAAGTTTTGATTGAAGCTTTACCGTACATACAACGCTTTGCAGGTAAAACGCTAGTTGTGAAGTATGGTGGCAATGCCATGACTGATCCAGAATTGGAAAGTTCATTTGCACGCGATATTGTCTTGCTGAAAACAGTCGGTTTAAACCCCATTGTTGTACATGGTGGTGGTCCACAAGTGGATTCATTGCTGAAACAATTAGGACGTGAATCAGACCGTATTGATGGTATGCGCGTGACTGATCCAGCAACCATGGAGGTGGTTGAAATGGTACTCGGTGGCAGTGTGAATAAATCGATTGTTAATTTAATTAATCAGCACGGTGGTCGTGCAATTGGTTTAACTGGAAAAGATGGCAATTTACTGCGTGCACGTAAATTATTAATGGAAAAAATAGCTGAAGATGGTTCTGTTCAACAGATTGATTTAGGCTTAGTTGGGGAAGTTGTTGGGGTTAAAACAGATGTTTTAGAAATGTTTACCGACAGTGATTTTATTCCTGTAATTGCTCCGTTAGGGGTAGATGATGAAGGCAATACCTATAATATTAATGCTGACCTTGTCGCAGGTAAAGTTGCAGAAGCCCTAGGTGCGGAAAAATTGATTTTATTGACCAATATTTCAGGGGTATTGGATGAAAATAAAAACTTATTGACGGGTTTAAGCACGCATGAAGTCGATCGTTTGATTGAAACGGGTGTCATCTATGGCGGGATGATTCCTAAAGTCGGTTGTGCTTTAGATGCAGTGAAAGGTGGTGTGGTGAGTGCACATATAGTCGATGGACGCGTACCACATGCCACATTACTTGAAATATTTACCGATCATGGTATTGGAACGTTAATTACCAATCGAACCAAGTCACTGTAAAATCATGTTGATCATCATCAAAGTCACTTAATGTGGCTTTTTACATATTTCCAATCTGATTTTTTATGATCGCTTGAGTTGTTAAAAGGATCTGGCATCTTAAATGTGTTTGCAAGAAATCGAATAAAATACACTTGTTTGCAGTTTTTCAGATTTGCAAGCAAGGGTGTACTCATGCACAATATTGATATAACTAAAAGTTACATGAAAAAATTATGTGTCAATTGCTGGGAATGAACTGTGCAACACCAACGGATATTACATTTTCTTTCCGTGGTTTTTCGCAACGTGCGGGAATTACTTCAGATCATTGTGATGGTTTTGGGATTGCATTTTTTGAAGATAAAGGCTGCCGCTTATTTGTCGATAATCAATCTGCGGTTGAATCTCCTATTGCCGAGTTGATTCGAAATTATCCGATCAAATCTCGCAACGTCATTGCACATATTCGTAAAGCAACACAAGGTAAAATTACCTTAGAGAACTCCCACCCATTTAGCCGTGAGTTATGGGGCAGACAATGGATATTTGCACATAATGGTGATTTACATGGTTTTAACCCACGTTTATCTGGTCGTTTCACACCTGTTGGAAATACAGATAGTGAGTTAGCATTTTGCTATATGCTTGAAAAATTTGTAGAAAAATTTGGCTATGTCGAACCGAGTTTAGCGCAAATATTTGCATTACTTAAAGATATTGCACCACAAATTGCTGAATATGGGACGTTTAATTATTGTTTGTCGAATGGACAGGCTTTATTTAGTTACGCCACCACCAAGTTGCATTGGTTGGTTCGAGAATATCCATTTCAACATGCTCAATTGATCGATTTAGATGTAGAAGTCGATTTTAGTACAGTCACTACAGCAGAAGATCGCGTTGCGGTGATTACAACTGAACCTTTAACTTATAATGAAAACTGGACTCCATTTAAAGCTGGAGAAATGATTTTATTTCAATCTGGTCGTCCAATATTAACGGCTCTAACGCGGGTAGAAAGATTAATTCGTGAAGAGCAGAATCCAGAATTAAAACGCATGACTAAAGCAGATCAATACTAGTTTATTCTATATAAATAAAATTTTAAATAAAATAATTATAATTCAGTTTTTAATAAAAAATATTTGGATTTATTTATTTTAACGTCACTATAAACCGAATATTTAACATGGTTTTTGAGATATTAATTCAGTTTTTATTTATATAGATGGTTAAATAATAACTTACCCTTTTGGTCTGGTTAAAAAATAAAATAAATATTTAACAATAACTTGTGTCTAAATTCAAAATTTTTGGTTAAACCCGAGTAATACGGTTGATTTTTATTTGTTTGTTTAGTGGTTACTATGATTTTAAAAGGTGATGCAATTATTATTTTAAGGTGGTCGTATGAAGATGAAATGGGTCCCAGAATATAATACTGGAATCGATGTGATTGACGATCAACATAGAAGGATTTTAGATTATATCAATGAAATTGATGAAATCAGCGTAGGAACAGATAAAGCCAGAGTTAAACAAATTCTCAATAATATTATTGATTATACTCAGTCTCATTTTACTTTTGAAGAGAGTTTACAAGAAGAAGCTGGGTATAAATATCGTGTGCCACATAAACGCGTACATGATTTATTTATTAAAAAAATTGAAAGTTATCGGACTCGTTTTGATGAAGGCTATTCAATTGAAAGTGAACTGCATGAAGTCTTATCGAAATGGTTAATTAATCATATTCAACACGATGATGCTGATTATGTGGGTGCAGTTAAGCTCAATATGATGGGTATTATTAAAGAAAATGAAAAGAAAAAAGGAAAAAATTGGTTTGCTCGATTCTTCTCTTAGACCATCATGTTTTATGAATCAATAAGAAAAATAGCGGGGATAATAAATAAAATTTGAAGAATAAATTTAGCGTAGCAAATCATCTGATGAGATGATTTGCTTTTTTTTTTGTAATCTTTGATTTTCAGCTATGACAAAGGCAAAATAGCGTTAGACTTTTTTACGGAACTCGTCATGCAAGACAATTCTATGTCACGATGGTTATCGCCGCTGATGGCATTTTGTTTATCATTTATTATTATTGCTGGGTTAGCACCGAGTTTAGGTATTCAAATTGATCGACAAATTGATTTTTGGTTGTTATGGCTAGGCACAATGGTGCTGCTCGCTTTACCAATTGGCTATTTAGAAGTAGCTTTGGCAAAACGGTCAAAAACTACGGCTTTAAATGCACTTTCAACACTAACCCGTGATGCTGATGCATCACAAAAATGGCGTCTTGTGGGTTGGTTGGCAGTGGTATTTATTCCTTTTTTGGCTGGCGGTGTTCTTTCTAATATTAGTCAAATTGCGCTACAAGGCTCAACATTCGCGAGTCAAGCAGATTTAGTCTTAATTGGTTTGGCAATTGCTGCATTGCTACTATCCTATTTACCACGCCAAATTTTGGTACTTTTAATTGTAATAGGTGTGATTGGCTCATTGATATTGGCTAACGTGCTCGGTACTGCTTTGCAACCATGGCATGTGACCGCAATTGAATTTAAAGAATGGGGCTATGCAACAATATTAGCATTGGTGGCCAGTGGTTTAGGCTTGGGCATCTATTGGCAAACCAGTCTTTCACAAATTCAACAACAAGAGCAATCCAGTAAAACAGTGGTACCAATATGGATAGCACAGCTGATTGCAGTGATTGCATTTGGCTATTTTGCCATGAGTGCACAAGTCCCTGCATATAGCATGACTTTTGCCGCTGTAGTGGCTGCAGGGCTGATGTTACAACTTGCACGTGAACAATTGGCACAACGTCAAATTGCCCTTGTGATTCAAATCCTTATTTTACTGGCAGCATTACTTATTTGGGCGATACCAAACGTGAGTACCGTTCTTAATTCTGTCTTGATGCTATGGGGATTGGCTATTTGTTTAATTTATTCGATCTTTGCAGGTTGGATAATGAAAATTAGTCATCTACGCAAAGCGATGAATTTCAGTAATGAAATATTTTATAATATTTGGCGTATTGCAGTACGTATCGTATTGCCATTATCGATTGTACTGGCGATGATTTCATTTATTGGGCAATTCATCTAATGGCGTTTGCAGAGGAAGGTATTCAACCTAAAGTTTGGGTGGCTTATGCTGCGCCTGAACAACAATTCCATCTTGACGTGGACTATGTGGACGGAATGACCGCACAGGATGCTATTTTGAAAAGTGGAATTGAGAATTTAATTACATTACCTGAGCAGTATAGCTTAGGTATCTTTGGTACCAAAATTAAGGATAAAAATCAGGTAATTCAAGTGGGTGATCGGGTCGAAATTTATCGGGCATTGACGATTAATCCGAAAGATATTCGTCGTAATCGTGCTGCTGCAAATCCTGTTGGAAACTATTGTCGAGGCAATCGCTTTAAACAATTGAAGTGATATGAAAAACCCCTCAGTGAGGGGTTTCTTTTTATTCTAAAGTGACTATAGTGGGGGCGCATTCAAAATCGCTTCTTTAGATGCTGGCAAGCCCGGTTGAGACTCAGGAATGCTATCTAGACCTTCAATTTTGGTGACAATACCTGACTCATTAAAATAAACTTTTAAGTGTTGGCCATGTGCTGCCGGAATCTTGGCTTTTTTAGCATAAGTACCAGGGATATAGTTGTAAATGTAGTCCCAACGTAATGGATTCATTGGATCAGTGACTGTTGGGCTGCCCAGCAAGAAACGAACTTGTTGGTGTGACATACCTACTTGAATTTTTGAGGCTTGAGCTTGAGTTAACGGTGTACCTTGAGGAATATCAACTTTATATACTCCGAATACAGAACAACCACCAAGCAATGAAGCGACGAATAACGTCAGCATGATTTTTTGCATTTTGCTACACTATCCCAAATTAATTATGATGCAATTGATCCGATCATAGATCATACTGCATCTCAACTCTGTTGCATATTCCAACTTAAAATTTGTTGCGAGACCTTTTTATATGGCTATTTCAAATCAAGATTTACGCAAAGCTGGACTTAAAGTTACCCTACCACGAATCAAGATTTTGGAATTATTAGAAAATTCAAGACAACATCACTTGAGCGCAGAAGACATTTATAAAACATTACTTGAACAAGGTGAAGATGTCGGATTGGCAACTGTATATCGTGTGTTAACACAATTTGAAGCCGCTGGCATTATTCAGCGTCATCATTTTGAAAACAACCATTCAGTTTTTGAAATTATGCAAGATGATCATCATGATCATTTAGTGTGCCAAAATTGTAATAAAGTTGTTGAATTTACGAATGATACCATTGAACATGAACAACATGAAGTCGCTGAAAAGTTTGGTTTTATCCTGACAGGACATTCACTTAATCTTTACGGTTATTGTGATTCGGCTGAGTGTAAAGAAGCATATCGTAAAAAATAGAAGCACAGAAATATAACAAATCAAAAGGAGAGATAAGCTTGCTTATCTCTCCTTTTTTGCATGACTTTGAATAAATGAACGTAAATTAAAAATTATTGACCATCAAAAGTCAGTTTACTGTTGGCATTTAACAGTTGAGAACCGCCTTCTTCATCTAATTTAATTTGTAGACGTAAATCATTTGGAGAGTCAGCATGTTTTAATGCATCTTTATAGGTAATTTGCCCAGCTTTATATAGGTCAAACAAAGCTTGGTCAAAAGTTTGCATCCCCAATTCACGAGATCGTTTCATCAAATCTTTAATTTCGTGAACTTCTCCTTTACGAATTAAGTCTGAAATTAAAGGAGAGTTAATCAAAATCTCAATTGCAGCACGACGTGAATTACCATCTGGGGTAGGAATCAATTGTTGTGCAACCATTGCTCTTAGGTTTAAGGATAAATCCATAAACAATTGACTATGACGATCTGATTCAAAGAAGTGAATAATTCGGTCGATGGCTTGGTTGGCATTGTTGGCATGCAGTGTTGCAAAGACTAGATGTCCTGTCTCTGCAAAGGCAATGGCATAGTCCATGGTTTCACGTGAACGAATCTCACCAATCAAAATAACGTCAGGTGCTTGGCGTAAGGTGTTCTTTAATGCAATCTCAAAAGAATCGGTATCAATCCCAACCTCACGTTGCGTAATAATACAACCGGCATGCTCATGTACAAACTCAATCGGATCTTCAATGGTAATGATATGACCTTTAGAGTTTTTATTACGATAACCAATAATTGACGCCAGTGAAGTGGATTTACCTGTTCCCGTTGCACCAACAAAGATGATGATGCCTCGCTTAGTCATGGCTAAATCTTTTAAGATTGGAGGGAGTTTTAATTGTTCCATCGTTGGAATCACTGTTTCGATTCGACGCAGAATCATCCCTGGCATATCACGTTGTTGAAATGCACTGACACGGAAGCGTGCAGTTTTATCTTTGTTGGTAATCGCGAAGTTACATTCACGAGTATCTGCGAATTCTTTACGTTGTTTCTCACTCATAATCGAGTGAATGAGTTGCCCAACAATTTCACCGGTAAGTTTCGTTTTTGCAATCGGAACAATTTGCCCATTAATTTTCATTGATGGTTCAACATCAGCAGTGACAAATAAGTCAGAGGCTTGATGTTCAATCATTAAATTTAATAAATCATTAAAATCCATCTAAATTTCCCCAAGTTCAATTTTATAGGAATGATTCTGGTTGTTTTGCTGCATTACGTGCTATTTGAGGACTGATAACACCTTTTGATACTAAGGTTTTGAGGCTTTGATCCAGTGTGGTCATGCCATAATTGGCACCAGTCTGGATAGCAGAGTACATTTGAGCGACTTTATTTTCACGGATCAAGTTACGAATGGCTGGAACTCCAATCATAATTTCATGTGCTGCAACACGTCCGCCCCCTGTTTTTTTCAATAAGGTTTGAGAAATAACGGCTTGTAATGATTCAGATAGCATGGCACGAACCATATCTTTTTCTTCTGCTGGAAATACATCAATCACACGGTCAATGGTTTTTGCCGCAGAGGTGGTATGTAGCGTACCGAAAACCAAATGCCCCGTTTCCGCAGCAGTCAGGGCTAAACGGATGGTTTCAAGGTCACGCATCTCACCGACTAAGATAATATCCGGATCTTCACGCAATGCAGAACGCAATGCTTCGTTAAAACCATGGGTATCACGGTGTACTTCACGTTGGTTAATCAGACATTTTTTGGATTGGTGTACAAACTCGATTGGATCTTCAACGGTTAAAATATGATCATAACGATTTTCGTTAATATAATCCATCATTGCTGCAAGCGTAGTTGATTTACCCGAACCCGTTGGGCCTGTGACTAATACAATGCCACGTGGATAATCACAAATGTCTTTAAAGATTTGACCGAGTCCTAAATCTTCCATGGTCAGAACTTTTGATGGAATGGTACGAAATACTGCACCAGCACCACGGTTTTGGTTAAAGGCGTTGACACGAAAACGTGCCACGCCAGGGACTTCAAATGAAAAGTCAGTTTCTAATTTTTCTTCAAAATCACGACGCTGTTTATCATTCATAATGTCATACACCAGTTTATGTACGTCTTTATGTTCTAAAGCTGGTAAGTTAATCCGACGAACTTCACCATCTACGCGAATCAGTGGTGGCATACCTGCTGAAAGATGTAGATCTGATGCACCATTTTTTACCGAGAATGCCAGTAATTCTGTAATATCCATAATGTCCCCGAAATAAAGCTGTTAACTTAATTATTTTGTAGAATAATAAGGCTTTCACGCAGCATAACCAACAGTTTATTTAACGGGAAGCTGATTTATCTGAAATGAGACGATATCAATGAATGATCTAAACCAAGCTCGAAATCATGTACTTAAGTTAATTCAGCAAGCTTGTGTCGTTTCGAAGCGAAATGAGGATGAAGTTCAATTATTAGCTGTTTCGAAAACCCATCCAAGTGAATTGTTAAAAGAAATATATGCGACTGGGCAGCGTGCATTTGGTGAAAATTATTTACAAGAAGCTTTAGACAAAATTACAGCATTATCTGACTTAGACATTGAATGGCATTTTATTGGTCATGTACAACGTAATAAAACCAAGCATTTGGCAGAAAAGTTTGCATGGGTTCATGGTGTGGATCGTTTTATTATTGCAGAGCGATTGTCTAATCAGCGTGAAGACAATCAAGTACCTTTGAATATTTGTTTACAAGTCAATATTGATGCTCAAGAGAGCAAAGATGGTTGTAACCCTGCTGAAGTTGCAGAATTAGTGAAGTGTATCAGCCAATTACCACGGTTAAAATTACGTGGCTTAATGGTCATTCCAGCACCTAATCATCCGCATGCTTTTATGGATGCCAAGCATTTATTTGATGAGGTTAAAGTGCTGCATGCACATCCTGAAGATTGGGATACTTTAAGTATGGGAATGTCAGGAGATTTACAAGCAGCAATTGCCGCTGGTTCGACCATGGTTCGTATAGGAACAGCATTGTTTGGAAGCCGAGATTATTCGAAATAATCATATGTACAAATGCAGATGACAGCTCAATTCTAGTGGTCTGGCATATCGATTTAAGTAAATTTTAATTTCGGTTTAATCCAGCGAACGTATAAGTCATCAACAACTCTAAAGATTGAGAATATTGATGACATTATTGCATGTTCTGATTTTGGCAATTATTCAAGGTTTGGCAGAATTATTGCCAGTATCAAGCTCGGCTCATGTCATTTTAGCTGAAAAATTAATGGGTTTTGATCCGTCAGCGCCAGAGATGACCTTTTTGTTGGTGATGCTACATACAGGAACCATGTTTGCCGTGATTGCCTATTTTTGGAAGTCATGGCGACAAACCTATTTTTCTTCTTGGGAAAACTTCAAACAGCAAGCAGGATTCATTATCGTTGCGACCGGCATTACCGGTATTTTAGGGTTAACCTTACAAGAGATTATTAAGCACGTGTTTTTTGATGGAGCCAGTCATTTTGAAATAGAACAATTGTTTAGTAATTCCAAATTGATGGCGGCTGCGTTGGCTACAGTAGGTGTACTCATTATTTTATCTTCTCGTTTCGATCGTGGTCAAACAGGTGAACTAAACTTTCGTCGTGCATCCATCATTGGTGCAGTACAGGCATTTTGTTTACCTTTTAGAGGTTTTTCACGCTCAGGTGCCACTATTTCGACCAGTATATTTTTAGGTATTTCACGACAAAAAGCAGAAGAGTTTAGCTTTGCACTGGCTGTTGTGCTGACTCCAGCGGTTATTGTGAAAGAATTTTATCGATTGATTCATACACAAAATTTACAACATACACAAATTGGACACTTAATATGGCCAAGTTTAGCCGGCATGCTGTTTAGCTTTATGGCAGGTTTAGCTGCGTTAAAATGGTTGTCCGCTTGGTTAGAGCATGGACGATGGTATCTTTTTGGTATTTATTGTCTCGTTTTTTCTGGAGTGGTTTTAGCATTGAGTTAAAGTTGGACATAAATTGGCATAACATATCTTAAAGATTCAGCGCAACTTTAGTGCAGAAAGTTGAACACATGCGATCAATATATGGTTTAAAAATAGACTTTTCACGTTAATTTCAGTACAAAAATAGACTGAGAATTAAAGATACATTATTTAAACCTAAGAATAATTGAATCGAACAGGGAAGTTTATGTCTGCTTATTATCAATTGCTTGAACGAACTATCAATGATGAGGGCGTAGTTCAAGCACGTTATCAATCCACCATGAATACACAAGGTGCGTGGAATCCTGATGAACAACATATGTCACCCGCAACAGGGGTAATTTGTGCTGAATTAGAACAGTTTGCACCCCGCGAAAATATGCGTATTGGGCGGATCAGTTTTGATATTTTTGGTTTGATTTCTTTGGGTGAAATTGAGATTACGACACAAGTTATTCGGCCAGGTAAAACCATTGAGTTAATTGAGTCCATTATGACTGGACAAGGCAAAACGTTAGTCGTCGCAAGAACATGGCGAATGATCACCCAAGATAGTTCAGTCATTGCGGGTCTAGAAGATCAAGTTGTGGAAACACCTGAAAACATGCCTGATTTTGATGGTATACGAAAATGGCCGGGACGATTTATAAAAACAGTTGAGGCAAGATCTAGTCAATATCGTAATGGCAAGGGATTGGTTTGGTTGAAAACAGACTTGGAGATGGTAGAAGGACAAAAGACTTCAGACTTTGTTAATGTTGTAAGTATGGTCGATATAGCAAATGGCATCATTCCTCGCCAGAGTACCCCACTTAAATGGGGCTTCCCTAATCTAGATTTGCAATTGCATTTTTATCGTTTACCTCAAGGCAAGTGGTTAGGATTAGAGACGGTACAACAATATGGTGCCGATGGGATTGGATTGACCAGTTCTATTTTACATGATGTGCATGGGCCTTTTGGACGGAGTGAGCAGATTTTAACATTACGTAAAATAGATTAAATGCATATTTAATCTCAACACACACATCTCAAATATGGTGAATATTTACGATTATCTCCTATACCTATTTTGATTCTCGATTTATAACTCCAAATTATAAAATAAGATAAAAGGTTATAAGAGTGCTGAATCAAATTATTTATAAATTTAAAGTTTTAGTTTGGCTTTTTCTCGGGTTAGTGATTGCGGCCTGTAGTCAGCAACATATGGAGCCAGTTACGGTCGAGACTTCACAGAATATTCAAACTGAAGCAATGAAATCATCTGTCGCCAATAGTCGAGTTGCTACCAATGAAAAGCTTGGAACACGCTGGGGCGATGATATTAGCTCACATGTGACACAAGTTGATTTAAAACGGATGTCTGAAACAGCTATTTCAGAAGTTCAAGTTCGCTATGCAGGTAAGCATTATCAGGGTCAGCGTATCAATAGCATTGCATTGGCTGCGGGTAAAATTAGTTTTTCTATTATTGATGATGCTGGACGTGGTTTGCCGCTTTACCGAGATGGGCAAAATTATTATTTATCTGCCAATGACGGTCAAAGCTATCAGTTGCATTATGTAAATAGTAGCAATCAAACTTTTGAAATTGTGGCCAGTGTTGATGGTTTAGATGTGCTTGATGGTAGCCAAGCATCAAGACAAAATAGTGGTTATGTCTTACGTCCGTACGACACACTTGCGATTGAAGGTTTTCGTAAAAGTAATTCGGCTGTTGCATCATTTACCTTTTCAAAACCCAAAGATGCTTATGCTGCGAATAGTGCCAGTGGCTCAATTCGCAATACAGGCATTATTGGGACAGTCGTATATGAGTTAAAAGTGCCGAAACATAAACAAATTCCAAATAATCAGGGTTATGCACCAGCGCCGAATGCATTTCCAGCAGACTAAATGAAGTCAGTTGAATCAAGTGCTTACAGTCTAGAATAGTAGTCTTGATCCAGTTCGTTGAATATGAAGCCTCATGAAATATGGGGCATAATATTCTCTTATGTCAAACTGATAAGTAGTTTTCTGCTTAAACTTAACTCACGATTTGAATGGTACTTGCACCTGCACCTAAGGGCTTGACTTGAATTTGTACTGGAATGCGTTCGTGCATTTCCTGTATATGTGAGATTAGAACAACTTTACGCCCTTGGTTTTGTAATTGATCGAGTGCATTCATTACCATATGTAAAGATGAGGCATCTAAGGTACCGAACCCTTCATCAATAAAGAGGGATTCAATTTTCATTGAACCCGATGCCATATTGGCAATTGCTAAAGATAGGGCTAGGGCAGTCAGGAATGATTCACCGCCTGAAAGTGAAGCTACTGAACGCATTTCACCATCCATATCATGATCGATAATGGCAAGGCTAAGCGAGTGATCCAAGCGTTTTAAGGTATAACGTTGCGAAAGCATGGCCAATTGTTGGTTGGCATGTTCCAGTAAAATATCTAAATTATATTGTTGTGCATAATCACGGAATTTTTTACCGTTCGCATCACCCATGAGTCCTGAAATTTTGCCCCAACGATGTTCTTCCTGTTGAATCGCTTGAATCTGATCTGAAAATTTAGCTTGATTTGCTAAACTATCCTGATGTCGTGCTAGATCAACTTTCAGTTTATCCAATACTTCAGATTGGGCCGCTAAAGCCTCTAGGTTGTCTTTTACATTCTGTATTAAGACAGATAGTTCAATACTTGGTTGATGACTGAGGTGTGCTGTCTGTTGCTCTTGTAAGGTTTTTAATGCGGACGCACTTTCATTGAGTAAGCGTTCACTACTTTGAAGCTTGCTACGAAGCTCTTGTTCTTGCACAGTACTGATTTGAACCAAATTGATTAAATCATGAGTGGTGAACTCTGGATGTATGTTTAACCAATTTTCAATGTCAATATGGGTCTGATCAAGACTAGTTTGATTCTCAATTTGTCTAGAGAGTAATTGTTTTAACTCATTCTGTTGTTTTTCAAAATCGATCCTCAACTGTTCAAAGCTTTGCTTTTGCTGTTGGTAGATATGTTGTTTTTGTTGGCGCTCTGCATCATGTTGAATTAACCATTCATGCGGTTTTACTTCAGATAAATTCGTTATTTCATGAATCAGTTGAGTAGCAATCTGAGTATTTTGTTGTCCTTTAGCATAAGTATCATCACGAGCTTGCATTGTTTCAGCCATAAGTTTGGTTAAATTATTCTGATCTACATCAATTAAGCTTAAATTTCGATTCAGGAGATCTAAGTTTTTAACCAACTTATCTAAGCTCATTAAATGTTGAGCTCGATTCGATAATGCGGTTAAAACATGCTTTGCATACGTCGTAGTTTGCATTGCCCACTGCTCTTGTTCAGTGTCGCTCAAACACGCCGTAATATGTTGTATTTGCTGCTGTAAATTTTTTGCATGACTCAGTTGATACTGAATATTTTGAACTTGTTGCACTAAAGCATTTTGCTGTTGGATTGTTTGATTGAGTGTTTTTAACTGGGTCTCAACCTGCTGTTTGTCATTTTGAAATTGAGTTTCAGACTCTATAACTTGTCTTTCAATCTGATTCGATGTTTGTTCAAAGTTAATTTGAATCTGCAAATTAGAAAATTGTTGTGCTAATTCATTTTGTTGAATTTCTAGTTTTCCAAGATTGCTTTTAAGGGTATTTGTGAGCTGCTCAAGTTCAGATTGTACTTTCGTGGTTTGTTGTTGTGCCGTTTGCCACAGTTGAAAAGTCTGTTGCTCCTTTAGAATGGCTCGCTGTTCTTGCTGTTGTTGCAATTCAAACATGGCTTTTGAGACTTGTGATACATCATCTCGATAGGGGTGAGCCAGACTACCACACACCAAACAAGGCTCATTCGCAACTAAATTTTCACGTAACTTTTCGATATTTTCAGCATGTAATAAACGCTGTTGTTGCAAAATCTGCTGTAGATTAATTCGCTCATTTTTCGCCGTTTCAAAGGCTTGCTCAGCTTGGCTACTGGTTTGATTGAGTTCGATGGAGTGTGTCTGGAATGTCTGTAATTTAGCTTGATGTTTGGATAGATCCGTATGTAATTCAAAATATTGCTTTAATTTTTGTTTTGCAAGATCAAACTGATTGAGCTGTGAAATTTTTATTTCACGCTCAGTATTGAGTTGCGTTAACTGTGGTTCAATCTGTGGGATTGAACCAAACGCAGTGTTGAGCTGATTAAGCTTGAATTGATCATCTGTAAGTTTAGACTGCGCTTGGGTAATATCACCTAAGCTATTTTCAATATTTCGATACTGAATAATAAACTGTTGTAATTGTTGGATGTGTGCCTGAATGCCTTGATCAAGGGGATTAAAATTTATTGTTTCAGATAACTGCTTTTGCGTAATTTCTTGCTGATCGGTCAGCTTTGAAATTTCTAATTCAATCTTCTGCTTTTGTGCAATTAAAGGCTGTTGTTGAGCATCTAATTCGAAACATCGAGTTTTTAACTTATTAAATTCTGCACCAATGAAATCACGCTCTTGAATACAGCTGCGAACTTGCTTTAATGCATCTACGTGGATAATTTCAAAATCTTGTAAAGTTTTGAGTGCTGTTTCAGCTTGTTGATAGTTTTGTTTTTCAAGATTAAATTGTTTAGCCACGACATCAAAAGATTGCTGTAATTGCTGAATTTGTGGTTTAAGTTGTCGCTCAATGGTTATAAGTTGAGTTTGCTGAGAAACAACAGGGCGAATACTTGAAAATATTTCTAAACGGTTCAGTTGCTGACGTTCAGGTGCTAACTGTTGCTGAATATTCAGTTGAGTATCATAAGATTGTTGTTTAAGGACAATCTCGTAATTTAAATCTTGTTTACGCTCAAACCAAAGTTGCTGTTTGGCTAAATGTGCTTTTTCAATGTCTAGTTTTTTATATTCTGTCTCAACAGTTATAAATTGTTGATTCAGCTCAGCAGCAGCTTCATCCGATAAAATTTCAATATGACCGAGCACATTTTCTAATGCTTTACGTTGATTAGTAATCGCTTTGGTTTTTTCATAGGCCAATTGACCAATTTTTCCAAAAATATTCGAATTCGTTAAATATTCAAGTAATTCACCACGTTCATTGTCACGAGCTTTTAAGAATACAGTGACTTCCGACTGCGCTAATAACACCGCACGGGTAAATTGCTCAAAACTCAGTTGAGTGATTTTATTAATTGCAGAATCAACTGCTTTGGCTTTGTCTGCAATCACTATACCATCGGTTTCACATTTTAAATAACGTTGTACACTTTGTAATTTACCATTGGCATTTTCACGGGCACGCTTAATTTCCCAACGTGCTAAATAGTGTTTTTGGTCTTGTGCAACAAAACGAAGTTCTGCAAAACCATGTGCAGTACCTCGACGTAAGACCGTCAGTGGGGAGTTGGTTAAAAGCTCTGATCCATCCACATCTTGTAACTTACCATCGCTATCTTTTAAGCGTGGAATTTTATTAAAGAGTGCTAAACACATTGCATCTAAAATGGTGGATTTCCCAGCACCTGTTTTCCCGACAATAGCGACTAAGCCCGCACTGGCTAAAGGCTCAGTTTCAAAATCAATAAAATGTTCCCCAGAAAGAGATGCCAAGTTTTTTATGCGAATAGATAAAATTTTCATGGCAGTCCTTAATCCGAATGTTCATCTTCAAGTGTTTTTTGTGCATCATTCATTAAGCTTATAAAGTCTTTTAAAACATTATCATCTGCTGAATAGCCTTGTTTCTCCCAAATTTGTTGGAATAATTTTTCAGGCGTAGGTGGCTCAAGGCTCATACTTGAAGCTTCTATATTGTGAGCTTCATGATTCAAATACTGACGTGAAATACGTACCAAACGATAACGATCTTTGGGTAAAGCATCTTCAAACTGTTGTCTTAAATTCGGTTGGGGCGGAGTTAGGGTATGGTATTCAATATCGACATATTCACGCTGATCAATATTGCTGATTTCACCACTGGCTAAAGCCTTGAGTTTTTCAAAAACCTCATTCAGCTCACCTTTGATTTTATGGAGTTGCACACTGCGTGGAATAGCAATGGCCTGAAATTGAAATCGTGACTCATCTTCTTTAGTGGGGGCGATAGTCACATCAACCACCTGATGCTTATAGTTGATTTCACTAAAAGATAGCGGGATAGGCGAGCCACTATAGCGAATATGCGCATGCTGAACTTTTTGTGGTTTATGTAAATGTCCAAGTGCGACGTAATCAATCACCTCATCAAATAAGGCAATCGACAGCGCTTCTTCATTACCAATAATAATCGGGCGTTCTGAATCGGAGGTTTCACCGCCTTGCATATGGGCGTGTGACATTAAAATTAAAGCTTGATCAGCAGTCTTCCGCTGCTTAGCTTCAGCAATCAATTGTTGATGCAAGTAGGCAATTGCACTTTGACTATTGCTGGTTTGTTCATTAATGCCAGTAATTTCCGCAGCGCGTAAAAAAGGCAGGCTTAAACACCAAGCGACAATATTTTTTTGTGCATCATAAATGGGTACAAGTAACCGTTCTAAGTCAATTTGCCCATCGGCTTGTTTATGAATGACACCGACTGTCTTGGCATTGTATTTCTCTAACAGGGGCTCAACTTGTTCAATCCGATAACCTGAGTCGTGATTGCCCGCAATCATTAAGGTTTGCATATGAGGTGCAAGATCATGTGCGTCGGCTAAAAATTGATAAAGTTGTTTTTGTGCTTTGGATGCAGGATTAATCACATCAAAAATATCACCAGCGATGAGCAGGGCATTCGGTTGTTTTTCTTGAATCTGTTTAAGTAACCATATTAAAAATTGTTCATGTTCATAGTCACGAGAATGGTTATAAAAAAATTGCCCTAAATGCCAATCAGATGTATGTAAAAAACGAACTGTCATAATTTTTGTCCTATGCCCCGAAGAACATAGTAGCGAAACTGAGTCCTGTTATTCTAGTCTTTAATGTATTTATCACGTCAAAGACTGACGTTGGGCTGATGCACTTTTTGCAAGGCATGCAGCATCTTCAGTACCATTTTATGGATTTCGTAGCTGCTGTCATCATTCAATCAAATTTCTTTATTTTAGAAATAAAAACAGCATTCGATTAGGGAAATTGTAAATTGCAGATAAAATAAAGCCGACGATTCGAGTGATATTAAATCGTCGGCCAAAATACTTCATTTACTTCGATTTAGGCTGCTGTTCCAAATCTATGTCTGAAGTATGAGTTTATTGGTCTCATGGAAGCTAAGGTCAGTGAAGTTTTCTACCGATGCCAGTGTAAAAAACTCGTACTGTAAGCTTTATACCTATATAACGACATGACTTTTGAATTGGTTGACAAGAAAATCAAAAAAAATTAGAAAAACTTTCTATAATGTATTTTTAAGATATTTCGGTCGTTATCATGGTCTCTCTAAACCAATATTATGTGTGGTTTTTTATACTTTGTTTCGTATTGACCCTAATTGCTGGTGTGTTAATGGTTTTTTTACCAAATGAGATTGCTGGTGTTTTAACGGCAATACCTTATTTAATCGCCATGATTATCGTATTACATAAGTTTTTAAAACAACAACAGCGTGCACCGACTCATGAAGAACGGAAAAAAATTACATTTGCATTTACTTTGATATTTTGGGGTTATAACTTAATTGGTATGCTTGCAGGCGTGACTTATTTTTCTAGAAATGATCCAGAAATTTGGTCGACTTTTGTAATGTATATGCAAAACCCTCAATTTTTGGTGACTGCGCTGATCATGATGCTATTTCTGGCTGTTCCTTTATATTTAATTACCTATTGGTTTTATGGTAAACAAGCGCAGCGAATGGCAAATAAAATGTTTCGATAAAATCTATTTTAAATTATTTGCATCAGTATTGATCTTCGCTTATATCTGAACTTTGCCAGCAATGTAAAAACAAGCTCTATCTAAATGTTTTAAAGCGGAAACCCTTATTGCCTTTACCGAGTTTTATAATGCGCTTCATGATGGGGGCAGCCGCAATTAGTATTAAATGGGCAATATGTCAAACCTCAGGCATTGCAGAATGAAGGGTTTTATTTTAAATATCCTAATCTAAAGAATGCTTTGCAACAAATCCTAGTCGCTGATTGACGATTGAAGTCGATTGGTGCTGTAAGCAAGAGGCGAGATCAAAGTCGGTTGTTTTAATATGAACTGTCTCAGTAAGCGTGCAGATGATGGTCCCATACATAAACCATTCCGATAATGTCCAAAATTGGCCCATAAATTGTTGAGTTCAGGCATTTGCCCAATATAAGGGATCCCAGTAGGTGAGCTTGGACGTAGACCTGCCCATTGTTTAACAATAGGAAAATCAGCAAGTTCAGGAACCATTTTAACACAAGCTTTAAAAATATTTTGTTGGGTCTGTACGGATGGTCGTTGGTCAAAGCCGATATTATCCATACTTGAACCACAAACCACATGGCCATCTAAACGTGGAATAAGATACATGACCTTATTCATACACATGGTTGGTAACCAATTTTCAGGGGTTTTAAATAGCAGCATTTGTCCCTGAACGGGGTTCACAGGGATGTTTAAATGGAGTTGTTCTGACCAATGGTTTGACCACGCACCAGTAGCAATCACATAGTGATCTGCGTAAATTTTTTGTCCACTTTGTGTTTGAATAAATTCAATCTGTTGACTGTTTTTTTGAAATTTATCGATCCAGGTATTTTCATAAAATTGTACCTGTGGATGCTGTTTGAGATAGGTGATAAGTGATTTTAACAAGCGCGGATTACGAACATTGGCCAGTTGTGGAAAATAAAGGGCGTGTTTGAAGTGTTCTGAAACGTGTGGATTTACTTTTTTAAGTTGTTCTTGTTGTAAATATTCACAATGTTGCATGGGGTGTTGATGTTGGTCTTTATAGTTTAAGCCAATTTCAAAATCCTCTTCATCAAAAATCAGCATTCCTGATTCATGGATTTGAAAATCAATCCCTGTGTGGGGTAGGAGTTTTTCGTTCCATTCCTGATAGAAAGCTTTACCAAATTGAGCCAATTGATTGACCGCATCAGGATATCGCCATGGATACATGGGCGAGAGAATTCCTCCCCCAGCCCATGATGCAGCATTGCCAGCATGTTGTTGATCAAAAATACTAACGCTACAACCTTGCTCTACAAGTTCTACAGCAGACAATAAACCACTTATCCCTGCTCCAATAATGGCGATATGCATCGTGCATCCAATTTTTAAAGGTGAGTCAGTAAAGCTTTCTACAGAAATAACAATTAATGAATTTCTTTGAGTTTTCGTGCGGCATCTTCCGCAAAATAGGTCCAAATTCCATCTGCACCAGCACGACGGCAGCACATCAACGATTCCATGATCACGCTATCTGATAACCAACCATTTTGAATAGCCGCAGCTAACATCGCATACTCACCACTGACTTGATAAACAAACGTCGGTACACCAAAGGTATCTTTCACTTCACGCACTACATCTAAATATGGCATACCTGGTTTAACAATCACCATATCTGCACCTTCTTGAATATCGAGTGCGATTTCATGCAATGCTTCAGCACGGTTGCCAACATCCATTTGGTAATTATATTTATTGTCACCTTTGAGATTGGAGGATGAGCCGACGGCATCACGGAATGGGCCATAGAAACTAGAAGCATATTTGGCAGAATACGCCATAATACTGGTGTAGATATGACCATTTGCTTCTAAAGCTTGGCGGATTGCACCGATACGGCCATCCATCATATCACTCGGTGCAATAACATCTGCACCTGCTTCTGCATGGCTTAAAGCCTGTTTAATGAGGCAGTCAACGGTTTCATCATTGAGTACATAACCAGTCTCATCGATGATGCCATCTTGGCCATGTGTGGTATATGGGTCAAGTGCACCATCGGTGATTAAAACCATTTCAGGTAATTCTTTTTTTAAAAGTCGTAAGGTATTTTGTACCAAACCATCTGCATGCCATGCGGCTTCAGCCGTCAGGCTTTTGTCTTGTTGTGGTGTAACAGGAAATAAAGCCAGTTTAGATACACCCAGTTCAAGTAGGGTTTCAGCTTTTTTGAGTAATAAGTCAGCCGAAAGACGCTGAACGTTGGGCATGCTCGGAATATCTTGCGTTTGATTCTGTCCCGGAAGTACAAATACTGGATAAATCAGATGATCAGCAGTTAAATGCGTTTCGCTGACCATGGCTCTTAGTTTGTCATTCTTGCGAATACGACGCATGCGAGTAGCTGGAAAAGCAGGACGATTGAACGTATAGGTCATAACAATCTCAGTGATCAGTATTAAACTTTTATATATTGTAGCCTTATAATCGTATTTTTGGGAAAAGGCAGTCAGTTTTTTCTCAATATCTGAATTTTGAGTAGGTTTTTAGTATTTTATGAGTGATTCTCCTAAAAGTGATTCTCCTAAAAGTGAGTCACAAAAAAAATGGACAGGTAATATCCATTTAGGTTCTAAGGTCGATTTGAATGTCGTCTTAAATCAATTGACCCAAGCTTTTAATGGTTCGCCTTATTTTTCGCATAACACCATGCAAATGCGAGTCGTTGACGGTGAAATTGAAGGCTATATTGAAATGAAACCCTTTTTGATTGGCAATGTGGCCTTTCAAATTTTGCATGGTGGCGTTGCTGCAACGCTGCTCGATAGTATTGGTGGCATTGTGGCAATGGGCGAGTTGTATCAGCGTTCAGAACCTGAAACTTTAGCCGATACTTTGAAAAAAGTGGCACGTTTGGCAACAGTAGATATGCGGGTTGATTATCTTGCACCTGGACGGGGTGAGTATTTTATTGCCAAAGCAGAAACGCTGCGTATGGGGCGTAAAGGATGTACCATGCGTATGACCATGACCAATAATGAAGGTAAAGCGATTGCGACGGCCATTGCTTCATATGCCTATTAAGTCATCAATACATTTATAAAATAACGCAAAAATAAGTCATCAAAATAATCATTTTGATGACTTATTTTTTATTTGAAATAAGAATAATATTGAGGATTATCAAAATATTTAATCTAAATAAACTCTAGAGTTATATTTTTATTCTCGTAATATGATTTTTAACTGTAAAATTGGTTTTCAAAATTTGAAGAAAATCGACTTTCTCATCAATCTTATCTCTCATACATTTTGAAGCAACGGGTCAAGCTTTGTTTTTAAAAGTGCTGTAGAGATGGATGTGACCAAGTCCATACCTAGACCTAGGAACATGCGATGACGGATGCCCCAAATACCCCTGCACCCCAAAATGAATCAGCCGATACAGATGAGGCGATGAAAGCTAAACGTAAAAAAATGTTGGTGATTGTTGCTTTAGTGATCATTGTTGCTGCGGTTATTTATGCGCTTTGGGCTTTTATTTTTAGTGGCTCAGTGAATACAGACAATGCTTATGTGGGTGCTGAAACTGCTGAAATTACATCGATGGTCAGTGGTCAGGTTGCTGAAGTTAAAGTGAGTAATACCCAACAAGTGAAAAAGGGTGACTTACTTGCAGTCATTGATAACCGTGATGCCAGAATCGCTTTAGCACAAGCACAAGCAGAATTGGCAAAAGCACAACGTCAATATACGCAAAGTTCAGCCAATAGTAATTCTTTAACTTCTCAAGTGTTAGTCAGTAGTGATGATATTAATAGTGCAAAAGCACAAGTCGCTCAAGCACAGGTTGAAGTTGAACGTGCACAGGCAGAATTGGCACGTCGTATACAATTAGGTGCATCAGGCGCAATTTCTAAAGAAGAGCTGGCTACATCGCAAAGTGCATTTAATACAACAAAAGCAAATCTTGAAGTCGCGAAAGCAGGTTTGGCGCAAGCAGAGTCAAAACGTAAAGCTGCTGAAAGTAATTTGGCCGCCAATGATGCATTAATTAAAGGTGCAAATCAGGCATCAACGCCAGATGTATTAGTTGCTCAGGCAAAAGTTGATCAAGCTAAGTTGGACTTACAGCGTACTGAAATACGTGCACCTTTAAATGGTGTGGTTGCCCAACGGAGTGTCCAAGTTGGTCAACGTGTCGCACCTGGGTCAATGCTCATGAGTGTTGTTCCAGTTTCAGATGTTTATGTTGATGCCAATTTCAAAGAAAGCCAATTGGAAAAAGTTCGAGTTGGGCAAAAGGCCACATTAACTTCTGACTTATACGGTAAGAGCGTTGAATACCACGGTACTGTTGTTGGCTTCTCAGGCGGTACGGGCGCTGCATTTGCGTTAATTCCCGCACAGAATGCGACAGGGAACTGGATTAAAGTGGTACAGCGTTTACCTGTTCGTATTCAGCTTGATCCAAAAGAACTGGCGGAACACCCATTACGAGTAGGCTTGTCTATGGATGCTACCATTGACTTGACTTCGAAGTAATGACTTATGAATAGCACAGCACTGTATGGTGATTTGAAAGGCGGCAAATTATTGCTCGCAGCTTTCGTATTGGCTTTAGCCAATTTTATGGTGGTGCTTGATATGACCATCGCCAATGTTTCTGTGCCCCATATTACGGGAAGTCTGGCTGTTTCTAGCTCGCAAGGCACGTGGGTGATTACCTCATATGCTGTTGCGGAAGCAATTTGTGTACCTTTAACAGGCTGGCTGGCTGGGCGCTTTGGAGCTGTTCGGATCTTTACCGTGAGTTTGATTGGATTTACAGTTTTTTCAGTACTCTGTGGATTATCAAATAGCTTGGCAATGTTAGTGATTTGCCGTATTGGGCAGGGGATCTTCGGTGGTCCAATTATGCCACTTACGCAAATGTTGCTGATGCGAATATTTCCACCTGAAAAACAATCTCAGGCAATGGGGATGTGGGCAATGACCACGGTTGTTGGTCCGATTCTTGGGCCAATCCTTGGGGGGACGATTAGTGACAACCTCTCTTGGCACTGGATTTTCTTTATTAATATTCCAGTTGGAATATTTTGTGCGGTTGGTGCAATGCGTTTATTAAAAGTCGCTGAAACCCCGATTGCAAAATTAAAAGTTGATAGCATTGGCTTAGCACTATTAATTCTTTGGATTGGTGCGTTACAACTTATGCTAGATTTAGGGCATGAGCGTGATTGGTTTAATAGCGGTTTTATCTGCGCCTTAGCTGTGATTATGGTGATTGGCTTTGTGGTCTTTGTGATCTGGGAAATGACCGAAAAGCATCCCGTCGTCAATATTCACATCTTTAAACATAAAGGTTTTACCATTGCGACCATGTCATTGGCGTTTGCTTTCGGTGCATTCTTTGGCAGTATCGTGCTTATTCCACAGTGGCTACAGTATAACTTAGGTTATACCGCGACATGGGCGGGTTATCTCACGGCAACCATGGGTTTTGGTAGTTTAACCATGTCACCTATAGTTGCAAAACTTGCAACTAAACATGATCCGCGGGCTTTAGCCAGTTTCGGATTGATGATTTTAGGTGGCGTAACTCTAATGCGAGCCTTTTGGACGACAGATGCTGATTTTATGTCTTTAGCATGGCCGCAAATTATTCAGGGCTTTGCAGTCCCATTCTTCTTTATCCCATTAACCAATATTGCTTTGGGAGCAGTACGACCTGATGAAATTGCATCAGCTGCAGGTCTAATGAATTTCGTCCGTACTATGGCAGGGGCGATTGGTGCATCCATTGCAGTAACGATTTGGGATGATCATAGTAAATTGGCGCGTAGCGAAATTGTATCAACCATGCATACTGAGTCAACACAGCAGCAGTTGGTTCAACATGGATTAAGTCCTGAAAGTGCATTAGGGGTGATTTCTAGTTTAGTTGATAAAGAAGCACTGACTTTGTCGGTGAATCATGTCTTTTTAATTTTTGCGATGATTTTTATTTTTGCTGGACTGATTATTTGGTTATGCCCTAAGCCGAAAGGAAGTGTTGGTGCTGAGCATGTGCATTGATGAGTATGAAAGCTGTTAATTTAGGGAAAGCTTAAGTATTGAAATAACTTGTCAGCGTGTGCTTGATTTTAAAATGTCATAATTTTAGTTAAAAGCCTAACTTATTAAATAATTTAGGCTTTTAATGTTTTGGCGAAATGGTCTTTGTAGAGATTATTGGTTTAATTATTTTAATACAAATATGCAAATTTATGGTGTACATAATAATTGTGATGGGCTTTTAAAGGTCTACATTTTATATCTGATTTTTTAATTTGACCTTGTATCCCTTGAGTTCAATATTTTTCAAAGGATATACAGAAGGATACAAGCAAAGCAATACTATATACTTTTAAGTTCAGGCATAAAAAAAGGCTTAACCCCTTTAGGATTAAGCCTTTCAGTTCCAAAACTTGGCATGTTCTGCCATGTTTTGGAGAGTATTTGGGATGGCGGCAATTGAACTGAATGTATAACTTATTGTTTACTCTTTGTTTATTTTATACATAAAAGTCTAGTGTACATGACAGTGTACAGATTAATGTTTGCTAGGCTTATTTTAATCGAGATTGGTAGTTGAGTAGGGCGAAATATTGATAGGTCAGGATCAGATTTAGAATTGTATCCTGTTTGGTAAAACTCCACTTTTTATGGTTCTTATGCTCGTTTTTTTTGACGAACTTAGCAAAATCAAAATCGCTATACCTCTATGGTCATAATCACCATTTAGCTACCATTTGCCCCGCATTTAAAATGTGAGAAAGATCACTTATATCTCACAGGGGAAAGGATGCCATTTGAAATGCGTACCTGCTCCCTCAATTTGAGGTTCAGATGTAACTACATTATGCTATTCGAACCTGACAAAACCTGACTTTTAAAACGGTGTACCTGTTAAGAATTATTAAGACTTAAACCTAACCTATGAGCTTTATAAAACCTTAAATCAATCGGTCATCGAGTAGTAGTTAAATAAACAAAAGCAATCATACCAAATTATAAGATAAGATCACCTGATGGTAATTAAGGTATCCAGTGTTATTTAAGGAATAATAATTTATATGAATATAAATGAACTAGTTAACTACATTGAAGTAGGTAGGACAAAGCCAGTAGTTGTGAATCGTGTTTTATTAGAATCGTTTGGCAATTATATGAGAATAATTGGTTTTTTAACAAAAACCGAAATATTAATATCATATTTTTATTATGATGAAATCAATGAAGATACTGGGGTAAATATCGTACTTGAATATGAATCAATTGAGATGGCTATTGAATCAATTGAGCAGTTTTTAGAATCTCCATTAGATGAATGGGAGAATTTTAATCGCACTGGAAATTATCCAGAACCTTTGAGTCACGATGTTGATGATAAATGGACTGATTTAGTTTGTAACATCAAACAAGGCACCTTGATTCCAAAAGGTTATAGTGATGTCCGTATGAATATATAGTTATGCGTACTTACGATTAGCTTTGTCGCTTAAACTTATTATTTAGGGCTCATTCAGTAATATCATTTATAAATGTCTATCCGAGTTTTAACCTGATTTTGAACTACTTAGCAAAAAATTAGCTTTTAAAGCCCTGAAAAATAAGGTTTTGCTATAGGATTGAATAGTTGATTTCAGTCTGTATCAACCATGTATAAAGGTTTCTGCTATTTTTGTTGCTCAAAGCTGTAAAGCAAATAATTATGATTAGAATCTGACTTTCAGAACCCATCAAAATCCAACAATTAACATGCTGAATGGAGGGGTATTCATTTTCTAGAACAATCCTATGAATGAGATAAAAACCTCACAAAACCTAACATTGCTAAAGCTAAATTTACGCTGTATTGGTTGGTATCTTTAAATCTTAAATTTAGTCTTACGTAGTCTTACGAAATGGATATTCAGCAAATATATCGTAAAGCCCAAGCCGTATCGCTTTAAACACTATTTAGTTACTTTTTAGGCATTGAGCTGTAAGACTAATTGCTATGCATCAAAACGCCGTACAGAGCCATTGATTTAAATCTATTTTGTTTTACGTAGTTGTACGGAACAGATATTCGTTAATCTGCTGTAAACCTTGCTGTGTATGGCCTGCATATCAATTGCCATGAATACGCCGTAAAACAAAAATTACTTAGATGAAATAAGCCATTTACCTTGATCAAATAGGCTCTTTTTCATATTTTTTGTTTTACGTAGCTTTACGGATTGAAAAAGATAAAACTGCTGAAACCCTTACTGTGATTAGCTTATATCGTAATTCATACAAATGAGCCGTAAAGCAAAATAAACTTACTTGGGCGGAATAGAAAACTATTCATGTTTTGGATGGTTTTGTATCGCTAAAAATCACTGGTTTTGCATGACGAAACAAGATTTTTTGTTTGACGTAGTTTGACGAAATGATGTTTTATTTAAATTGTTGTATGCCCTATATCGCTTGGCTTTGATTGGATTTTATAGGGCTTTTTAAGCACACTCTTGTCAAACAAAATATAAGTATCCTGTCATGCAAGATTTAAGGCAGTTTTGTTATACGTAGTGATACGGATTTAGCTTGACGTACCTTGACGAAACGCTACTTTTGAAAAATTGTTTAAAATGACTGTAATGCTTTATTTATAAGGGTTTAATCATATTCTTAACTTGTTTTTTAATATATAGCCGTCAAGGTAAATTGCCTAGGTCCTGTATCCCAAAATATATAGTGCTTTCTGCAGGGGGGGAATAGCATTTACTGCTGTACGTAGCTGTACAAAACAGCATTTTCAATTATGAATGAATGGCCTACCAGTACTGCCTTTCAGTATGTTTTATTGGTGGGTGCTGTATATCCAATTCGTGCAGGACGTAATGAGACAAAATAAAGAGTTTTCCTTGATGTACCTTGATGAAATGGTATTTATCTAAATTGGCTGTAATGACCAATACGAAAGGGTTTTAGGCTGTTTTTAAAGGTGTTGTGCTCTGTCTGCATCAAGGAAATATTTAATAAGGCTTGTCCTGCAAGAGATACGGATTTTCTTAGATGCACTTAGAGAGAATCGAGTTATTTAGGTTGACGTAGGTTGACAAAATGACGTTTTAATCAAGTAGGTTAAACCATTACCGTATATAGCTTTAAGTACAATTTAATGCCTCATTTACGATATATCTCGTCCACCTAAATTGAAATACATTCTTTATCTAAATTAATGGCGTTTTTGTCAGTGAAAATGTCAAAACATTAATATTTAATTTCACAGGCTTACTGAGTTTTTCATTAAAAAAATGTCAAAGAAAATGTTAAAGAAATTAGCACATTAAAAAGCCCATCGAGATAGGCCCTAAATTCTAGTAGTGAATAAATGCTGTAGATAAATTTATAAATGTCCTTTGTTATTTTTTACAAGTTAATATTGATTAAAATAACAATTACAAGTATTTTACTTGTAATTGTTATGAAGAATGAAAAATATGAACAATAGAGTTAATAGTGGCAAAGCGTCTGCAGAAGCAATGACTGCTGATGAAAGAAAAGCTAGGGCTATGAAAGGAGTGGAAAGAAGAAAAGAGCTAGCAGGTTTACCTAAGGCTACCCATAGAGGTGAATTGATTATTGGTGATGTTGATATTTCTTGTGCTGTCTTAGAAGATGGGCGCAGAATTATTAGTGAGCATGGTATCAATAGTACTCTTGGTTCTAGTGGGGGGAAAACTGTTAGGCTTAGAGATAATCAAGATTCTGAATATGGACCTTTACCTCTTTTTATTGCGTCTAAGGCCTTACATCCTTTTATTAGCAATGTTTTTACTACTGAGGACCTTACACCTATAAAATATTTGGATAATGGTAAAGAAACGACTGGTTACTCAGCATCAATTTTACCTAAGGTTTGTGATGTTTGGCTGAAAGCTCGAGATGCCAGAACTCTACAACAATCTCAATTAAATAAGGCAGTAAAAGCCGATATACTAATGCGCGGATTGGCTCACGTAGGTGTTCAGGCTCTTGTTGATGAAGCAACTGGCTATGAAAGGGATAGAGAGAAAAATGCCTTAGCTAAAATCCTAGAAGCATTCGTTGCAAAAGAATTACAGCCTTGGTTAAAGACATTTCCTGATGAATATTATCGTCAAATATTTAGACTCTATAATCTTCCTTATCCACCTAAACAGGCAAATTTTCGCCCAGGTTTCATTGGAACTCTAACAAATGAACTTGTATATGAGCGATTAGCCCCTGAATTACTACCTGAGTTAAAAAAAGAAGCAAGTAAATTAGAAAAAAAAGCAAAATTACACCAATTCTTATCTTCTGATATAGGTCATCCAAAGTTAAGAGAGCATCTTGCATCTTTAATTACCTTATTAAAACTCGCTAAGTCACCAGAGGAGTTGAAACAAAACGTTGATTTAATCCACCCTAGATTTGGTAAAACGTATGAAATGAATTTTAATGAATAAAATATAAAGCCCCTTACAAGGGGCTTATCAACATCAAAGCAATTGCAGTACATCTGCTCTAATTTCTGTCACTTCCTTTTCATTACCGCTTTGGTCTTTCCATTTACGTGTACGCAATGAACCCTCTATATAAACCTTACCGCCTTTCTTGAGGTACTTACTGGCAATCTCTGCTAATCGGTTAAAGAATACAACAGTGCAGATGCGAGTTTAAATACACAAGAATCATCTCGCATTTTAAAAGTAGATACTCAAAAGCACGTCTCTTTGCAATTTGGGGCTGCTGAACAAGCCTTAAATTTGACTCAATTCAAAGATCGTTTTTTAAAGCCTGCAATTCAATCATTAGCCACGGATCTTGATGCAGACTTATTGAAACGTGCAATTGTGACTGTCAATAACGGTACTTTGATTGGCGCTAATGAAGCCTCACCTTTAGCACCATTTGGTCGTGCTCGTGAAATGCTTGCACGTTCATTAACACCTACAGCAGGTCGTATTGCATTACTGTCATCTGAATTTACCAATGGCATTGTCGATACCTCAGGCACTCTGTTCAACCCAAATGCTGAAATCGCCAAGCAATATAAAGAAGGCTATGTAGGTCGTGCGCGTGGTTTTGACTTTGTCGAGTCAGAGCATATTTACCGTCAAGAAAATGGCAAAACATCTGGTATCACCGTGAATGGTGCAGGTCAAACAGGTGGTACTTTGACCGTGGGCGGTTTGTCCAATGGTGATGAAATCAAAGCGGGTCAAGTATTTACATTGACTGGCGTTGAAATGCTGCACCCATTGACCCGTAAATCTTACGGCAAACTGATGCAGTTTGTTGTACTTGAAGATGTGACAGCAGGTGGAGCGACAGCAACTTTAAAAATCTATCCTGAAATTACGCCTGATTTAGTCGGTGCAAACAAACAAGCCAATGCCAATGTATCTGCATCAGCATTGAATGGGGTTGCACTCGCGTTTACTGGTGCTGATTTACTTGGTAAGACCATTATTGAAGTTGTTAAAGAGCTTAAAGAAGCTAGAGAAGATTTGAAGAAATAACGCACCAAATGATATGCCGCCTTAGGGCGGTTTTTTAATACTTGAAGGAAAGTAAAATGAAACAGATATTTGATTTTTTAAGAAAAATCAGCGGCGGTCGACTCACTCAGAAACAAGTTGATGCTGCCAATACTGCAATCGCTACAGCTTCAGATACAGTAATTTCCGATATGCTGGGTATTGCAGTAGATGTAATGTCGGTCAGTAAATTTGGTGTGGATCTGATCTGTGGTTTTGAGGGGAAACGTCTAGTTGCCTATGATGATGGGGTGGGTGTTTGGACCATTGGTTTTGGTACCACGATTTATCCAAATGGCATAAGGGTTAAAAAAGGCGATACTTGCACTGAAGCACAAGCCAAAGTTTATATGGCACATGATTTAAAGAAATTTGAACAGGCTGTAAATGATGCTGTGAATGTGCCTTTAAATCAGAATCAATTTGATGCGTTAGTCTCACTGACTTACAACATTGGTACTGGGGCATTTAAAGATTCGACTTTACTTAAAAGACTCAATGCAGGCGATTATCAGGCTGCTGCAAATCAGTTCGATGTGTGGGTCAAGGCTGGTGGTAAGACGATGCAGGGTTTGGTGAATCGGCGTAAAGTTGAAAAAGAATTATTTGGAAAAGCCCTTAAGTGAGGGCGATTTCGCATAACGGCCATTATGTTAAATGTAGGAGCTAATATATGTTTCTATTTCGGTTAGAGCACTTTTTGGAGTAAGTTTAGCTGTATCTATTGGGACTGTTCTAAATTTTGTGTAAGTACTTAATTTTCATTTATCCTTCTATGGATAATTATAAGAGGTACTTCACATGGATGAAGCAATAATCAAAAGTATGGCCGTTGAATTAGCTAAAAGCTTAAAGACACCAGAAGATCTAAACCAACTGACCGCTGTCTTTAAAAAGTTCATGATCGAAACAGCGTTAAATACTGAACTGTCTGAGCATTTAGGCTATGAAAAACATCAATCTAAAAAAGGAGTAAATACTCGAAATGGCTTTAGTGCTAAAACAGTATCCACACCAGACGGAGGGTCATTAGCTTGAGCCATTCATCTACAACCGACTTAACAGTTGGTGAGTCTAATACTTTGCCTTGTGCTTCAGCTTTAAATTGACGTGCTAAATTCCGAGCATCCTTGCAACCAACATCTGGATATTCACCCAAACTTTTACGAGTCTGTTTTCCATGCACCCGGTAAGAAAGAATCCATTTCTTTTTACCAGTAGGGGATACATCAATAGATAAGCCTTCACCATCTGCTAGGGAATATCTTTTTTCTTGTGGTTTTAAACTTCTTACTTGAGAGTCTGAAAGCATAGCCTGTTACACACGTGTCACACCTGTGTAACATCATATCATGATTGATGGTGATTAATAGATGCTGTATATGATGAACGATGATTGACTGTGACTAATCATATTTACTGTAAGTTATTGATATTCACTGATAAAAGGGCAAAAAAAATCAACCATGATGAATCATGATTGATCTTAATTAAGAATATTGGTGGAGATGGCGGGAGTCGAACCCGCGTCCGCCAGCACTACGCTCGAGAATACTACATGCTTAGATATCGTCTATTATTTTAACCCTTTGTGACCCGACGAACAGGGTACTCAGGCGATCCTCTAAATTTAGTACAAAGCCCCGAGGCGTGGCTTTAATACGGACTTGTGTGCGTGCGCTTCAGTCGGACTCTCTAACCACAAGTATTCGGAGAGGCGGACAAGCTGCCCTTAGGCAGCTAGAGCGTATGATTCGTCGTTTGCGACTAAAAAATGCAAATTTGATTTACGAGAGAAAATGCGCTCTCGGCATGCATCTATGAGTTTCATCACCAGCGTCGAAGCCAAGAACATCCCCAAAGTACATTGAGATCATAGCATGAATATAGAAAATTGCTATGCATTTTCTTATTGCCAGACACAATATGATGCGAATAAATACAAAATTAAGGTAAGATCGCTTTTTTTTAAGAGTAAAAATAAAAAATATGAGCTATTTACTTGCACTCGATCAAGGAACGACATCTAGCCGAGCAATCATTTTTGATGAACATGGAAAGGTTCATGCAACAGCTCAGAGAGAAATTCAAATTAAAACACCGCATTCGGGTTGGGTTGAGCAAGATGCACAGGAAATTTGGACTACACAAATTGCCGTGGTACAGCAAGCTATCGCATCTGCCCGATTATTAGCTAAAGATATTAAGGCATTAGGCTTAACGAATCAGCGAGAAACGACAGTCGTGTGGGATAAGCGTACAGGCCGTCCACTCGCACCTGCAATTGTTTGGCAAGATCGTCGTGCTGTAGATTGGTGCAATCAATTATTACAACAAAACTTAGCAGATAAAATTCACAAAACTACAGGTTTACGCATTGATCCTTATTTTAGTGCGGGTAAATTAGTTTGGTTGTTGGATCATGTCGATGGCTTACGTGAATTGGCGCATCAGGGGCATGTAGCTTTTGGAACAATTGATAGTTGGCTGATTTGGAATTTAACCCAAGGTGCTGAGCATGTGATTGAAATGAGCAATGCTTCTCGAACCATGCTCATGAATCTTAAAACACAGCAATGGGATGAGGAATTACTTGAGTTATTTAATATTCCAAGGTCTGTTTTACCTCGAATTATTTCTTCTGATACTTATATTGCCAATACAGCATCTGGATTGCTAGGCGCAGATATTCCGATTACTGGCATCTTGGGCGATCAACAAGCAGCATTGTTTGGGCAGTCTTGCTTTGAGGCAGGAACCGCAAAGAATACCTATGGAACAGGGTGTTTTATGCTGTTTAATACAGGTTCAGATATTCAATATAGTCAAAATCAATTACTCACGACTTTGGCATGGAATTGTCAAAATCATACTAATTATGCATTAGAGGGCAGTGTCTTCATGGCTGGAGCCATTGTGCAATGGCTTCGGGATGGCTTAGGAATTATCAAAAATAGTGCTGAAGTTGAAGCACTTGCCTGTCAGGTTAAAGATACTGATGGTGTGGTGTTAGTACCTGCATTTACAGGTTTAGGGGCACCACATTGGGATAGTGATGCACGTGCATTACTTTGTGGCATGTCACGTGGAACCAATAAGTCACATATTGCTCGCGCCGCGTTGGAAGCCATTGCTTTTCAAGTGTCTGATGTTTTAACGGCGATGCAGTCAGATATCGGCAAGCCATTAAAAGAATTACGGGTTGATGGTGGTGCCAGTCAAAATGATATGTTGATGCAATTTCAGGCTGATATTTTAAATGTACCTGTGTTGCGTCCTAAAATGTTGGAATCAACCGCATGGGGCGCAGCAGCGATGGCGGGTTTAAAAGTCGGTATGTTTTCTAATTTAGATGAAATTTCAAAATTATGGCGGCTTGATCGTTGTTTTGAACCAAACATGAGTGATGATCAACGTCAATTTCATTTGAATCAATGGAATGAGGCTTTGAAACGAGCGAAATCGAGCTAAGCAAAGGTATTGTTTTAAAATTTTGGCTGAAATGATTGTTTTAGTTTTAAATGATATTGGAGCCGTAGATGTTGCTTACTGTATAAATAAAGGTTAAATGGCTATTTAATTAAAGTATTAATTTAATAGCTATTTTATGATTTTCTCAGAAAACTATAGGTTCACTTTTAGTCCTTGTTTGAGAGTAAGGTTATCGTCTACATTCAAAAAAATGTTGAAAGTACAAAGTAGTATTAGCGGATTGAGAACATAATTTTGAATGAACGTATTTGAGCTGAATAACGGTAATATTAGTAAAGAATAACTGAAGAAGATAAACAAAACACTTCAAAAAGTTTTAAGCAAAATTAAGCTTTTAAGATTAGTATCAAGGCAAAGTAGTTAAAATAATATTTAAGGATAGTAACACTGAATGTTTAAGTCATTTTTCCCGAATCCACGGTGGTTTATTAGTACGTTGGTGATTTGGTTTATCATCAATTTAGTTTTATGGTACTCCGGTGGAAAGACATGGGGTACATTTATTGGCTTTCCAGTCAATTATGCAACAGCAGAATTGCCTGTAGATGTAACGCGATTTTGGTCAGCACAGTTTTTATGGTTTTATTTATGGTTCTTTGTCTCGACGGCAATTTTTGCAGTTTTTTGGCAAGTAAAATCTAAAAACACTTGGCAAAAATGGTCGGTGTGGGGTTCTGCATTTATTTTATTCAATATTTGGTTTGGCGTACAAGTGGGGGTATTGATTAATGCATGGTACAACCCATTTTATGATTTAATCCAAAAAATGTTAGAACATGGTGGGGATGTCAAAGATTTGTATTTAGGGGTTCTGACCTTTTTATATATTGCGATGGTTGCCGTGACCTTGTCGATTCTAAATTCGTTCTTTGTTAGCCATTATATTTTCCGTTGGCGTACCGCAATGAATGAATATTATACGGAACATTGGATCCGATTACGTCATATTGAAGGTGCATCGCAGCGTATTCAAGAAGATACGATGCGTTTTGCAACGACAATGGAAAACTTGGGTGTTAACTTTATTAAAGCAGTCATGACGCTGATTGCTTTTTTACCAATTTTGTTTAAGTTATCTGAACATGTTACAGCCTTGCCTATAGTCGGCGCTATTCCGCATTCGTTGGTCTGGGCTGCTATTGTTTGGGCGCTGTTTGGTACTGTGGTATTAGCAGCAATTGGTATTAAGTTACCAGGTTTAGAATTTAATAATCAGAAAGTAGAAGCTGCTTACCGTAAAGAGTTGGTTTATGGGGAGGATCATGCTGATCGGGCTGACCCACAGACGTTAAAAGAGTTGTTTGGTAAGGTACGTTTTAACTATTTCCGTTTGTATTTTCATTATGTGTATTTTAATTTAGCGCGTATTTGGTATTTACAGTTAGATAATATTTATAGTTTATTTGTGTTATTCCCCAGCATTGCTGCGGGTAAGATGACCTTAGGTTTAATGTCGCAAATTAATAATGTCTTTGATCAAGTCAGAAGTTCATTTCAGTACCTGATTAGTTCATGGCCGACGATTATTGAATTGTTATCTATTTATAAACGTCTAAAATCGTTTGAAGCAGTTTTAAAAGATTAAGCTTTAAAATTTCTTTAGATTTGTTTAAACCCGCAATTTGCGGGTTTTATTTTGAGCTTCAAATTTATTTAAATTGCGATAAAAGGTATAAATAAATGTTCAGTGGTCAGTGTTTTGACATGAATTGAGGTTTTATTTGGCATTTATTCTACAATTTTAAGTATAAAATCAAATTAAACATTGATGAATAATTATTAAAATCAATGTCATACATTTTGTCTTTTATGTGTTTTTGATATATTTTCTTTAATTCGGCATTATTGAGAAGCATCAGTGAACTTCAAAGTACTTATCCTGACGGGTAGCGTAGTAGGCATGGCTTTACATGGTTGTACCAGTATGGGCGGTATTAACTCCGATTCACTGCAAAAATTTGGCTCTGCTCAGGAGCTCATTGATCAAAAAAATATAAATGCGACGAATGGCGCAGCAAAAGAATATGTTTATTATTGGGATCCGAAACAAAGTAATCAGGAGGTGCAATCGTTAATTCCTAAAAAATATTTAAGTAGTTATTGCAGTGCAAAAGGCGGAAAGTTTTCTCTCATACAGAAAAGTTCGATGAGCATGATTAGAGAGTCTTGGACGAGAAAATTACTATCAACATATAGTAGTGTTCATCAGGGGATTGGTGCCTATCAGTGTCTGCAACAGGATGGGCAACGCTGGATCGTTTCTATCGAACCAGTCGCGGAACGTAAGTTAGATGCCCATGGTGAGACACGTGTCGTCAGTTTACAAACCAAAATGATGTCTGCTGACGAAGTTAAAAAATTTTATAGCAGTACGATTAGTACTGTAACGGTGAAAAAAACCAAAGCAGAAAATCAAAGTAATAAAAATACGGCTTTAAATACCGCAGCTCAAAAGAAAGCGGAAGAGAAGAAGAGCAATCAGCAAGCGAATCAAAACCGTAACCAGCAGCAATCTGAAACTGCAGTCAAGCCGCCTGAAAAAGTTGTAGAAACCCCGATCAAACCACCTGAAAAAATTGTGGAAAAACCGCAAACTCAACAGATGAAATTATTTGTTGCGGCACGTAAAGATCTAAACAAAGGTCAAAATCAGGTGAGTGCCTGTAATAATGCTGAAAAAGCCTATAATTATGGCAAGTTGTATGGTTCAAGTGGAATAAATGCTTATGCTGAATCGGGAGTGTTATTCGCACGTTGTTTAACCAGTGTGCCTGCATATAGTAGTAAATTTTCTAATCCTAAAGCTAAGGCTGCGGGTATTTTACAAAATTTAGCCAATCAGAATCACACTGGAGCGAAGCATATGTTAAAGCAGTTGAAATAAGACCATGAAGCTAGAGCGTTTAGTAAAATATTAAAATGAAATTAAACGCTCTATGTATCTGACCGAACAAAAATTAAAATAACAGGATAATTAGGATGAATGAGTTGATGGGACAGTCGATTTATTTTGAACCAGCATTATTAGATCGAGAAAAACGAAAAATAGAGATCAATATCGAACAAACGCCTTATTTTTATAATGATGCAGGGCGACCAACGTATTTGTCTACTTTGCCGAAAGGGTTAAGTCCACTCAAAATAACGAAGAGAAAAGTGATTCAGTCCAAGGGACGTGAATATACCGTTTCTAAAGAGTTGGGAACTAAGATTAATTCTAAATATGGTGTAGAGATACAATTAGAGTTTGATGGCACACAGTTCGAGTATGAGCCTATGTGGGCCACGAGAAAGAATGCCGTAGCATTTGGAATTACCCTAGTTAAACAGGGTGAGGCAATCAAAATAGAGAGTCATGTTGCAACGCTTTCACAAATTGAATATGAATATGGCATGTTTGCAGGACATTGGTGTCCTTATTTAGATTTAGGCAAAAAAGTAGGCGAAGGAAAAACTTTATTTCCCTTTGTTTGTACTGATTTAGAGCACCACGATTTCCCGCATATCTTTGCATCAACAGATCAAGAGCTTCCATTGGTAGTTTCTGTTGCACGTTACTGGCCAAAACTCGGAAAAATTTATTTAGCAGATTTATGGGTTCCTCAGGGACAGGCTTTATATATTCCATCTCGGCCTAAAGTAAATGGTCAGGATTTTATTGATTTGCATAATAATCGTAATTCTGCGCGAGCATGTTGGGGGCAGTTAGATCAAACCACTGTAAATACGCATACATTATTACAAACTGAAAATGCCTATTTTTATTGGTATTGGAATAAGCATCCAGCGATACATCATCAGTTAATAGATGGTTAAAACTTCTAAGCTTTTGCTAAAGCTCATTTCATCATCGTGTAGTGGAATGAGCGGAGTATGTTTTTAGATGATTGTTTTTTATTAAAGTTAAAGGGTAATGGTCGCGCCTAATGCTTTCACAAACTGCGCTAACCAAGCAGGGTGTGCAGGCCAAGCAGGGGCAGTAATCAAATGCCCATCGGTGATCGCTTCAGTTACAGCAATATCTGCATATTGACCGCCTGCAAGTTTAACTTCCGCGGCACATGCAGGGTAGGCAGAGCATAAACGACCTTGAAGTACATCAGCCGCAGCAAGTAGCTGCGCACCATGACATACAGAGGCAATGGGTTTTTTTTCAGCATTAAATTCACGGACAATTGCAATAATGCGGTTATTCATACGCAAATATTCAGGTGAGCGGCCACCCGGAATAACCAGTCCGACATAATCCTGCGTATGGACTGCATTGAAATCATAATTAATAGCAAAGTTATGGCCACGCTTTTCACTGTAGGTTTGCTCACCTTCAAAGTCGTGAATAGCGGTTGCAATACTGTCACCCGCTTTTTTGTCTGGGCACACGGCATGTACGGTATAACCGAATGCTGTTAGAAACTGAAAGGGCACCATAGTTTCATAATCTTCAGCATAATCACCCACTAACATTAAAATTTGTTTTGACATGTATGTTTCCTTTATTTTGATGTGATTGATATGATCTTTTAGCTTAAAAATAGCACAATAAACGTGTCGTTTTAAGGTGTTTATTATTTTCTTTAGTCGAACTTTTTATGTTTTTAATTTGCTTAATGATATTGGGTTAATCACAGGTGTATTTCATTTTTAGAGCAAGCAGTTTGGCTTTGATGGGTTGCCAGCTGGTTGAAATCCAACAAATCAATGAACCAAAGGTGACTAAAATAGCACCGCTCCAAAAGTTGCTAGATAAACTGGTCTGTAAAATCAGCATAGAAATGAAGGGCGAGAAAACCGGGCTAAAATAAGAGAGGGTCACTAATATGGTTATATTCCCTTTGATAATACCAATATTCCATGCGGCATAACCCAATGCAGTCACGGTGGATAAAATCGCCATATAAATAAGGGTGGTTGTGTCGATGCTAGGCATACTTTTAATGTCATGTAAAAGCAGCATTTTTAACCACAGTACAATGGCAACGACCAGAAAAAACAGTGCAATGGGGTTGTGTCCATTACTGTATTTTTTGGTGATGACACAATATAATGCCCATAAACTCGCACCCAGCAGCGCTAAAATATAACTAGTCGGGTTTTGCTGAATATTGTGTAATACCGATGTCCAGCTGAAAGTACCATTGCCCGTTTGAATTAGAATAATTCCACTTAAACTAATGATAAGACCAATCACCACTAAAAAATTAAATTTGAGTTCTTTAAATATAATTAAAGTTGCAATGGCTAAGCTTGGCCATAAATAGCCGACTAAACTAATTTCGATGGCTTGTTCAGGTGTTTGTGCAAGCGCAATCGCATAGGAAAAACACAGTTCATAGACCACAAATAAACTGGTGGCAAAAACAAGATAGTGTTTAGAAATTTGTTTTAAGTTGGGAATACGAAACAAGAGTAATAAAATGATGGCGCTGAGGGTGTACATAAATGTAACCGCTAGATCAGCACCAATCTTGCTACTGATGGTTTTGAGTAATCCAACGATAGAAGACCATTGTAAGATTGCAGTAAAGCCAATGAGCGTTGCGATATTTTTTGACATTCTGCACTCAGAAATGGTTTGGAAAACCAAAGTTATATGTTTGCGGTAATTATACTGTGAAAAAGGTTGTTTGAAGAGAGATATTTAACAGATGCTTTATAAGCATAATTGTGATTTTTTTTAACTAAAACTCTGATATTAATTGTTAATTAATGATTTTATGGGTTTCAAGCGATAGGCTTTAACCTCAAGCTTTGAGGCTTTAAGTTACAGAGTCATAACAGGTGAATGGATAGCAGATGTGATACAAAGAATTTGATTTTGCTTGAGCGTGCTTCTTATGTCACACCATACCTCTGTTGTTCTTCGCCAAAAAAATCCACTTATAAGCCGTTCTCTATTCATGGCAGTTGCATTGTTGGGAGTTACACAATTTGCAGTTGCAGGGCAAACAGTAGATCAGTTGAGTGATTGTTTGGTGAAAGCGACCACAGCAACGGATAAAACGACGGTATTGCAATGGACATTTGTAGCTTTAGCTACACATCCTGATTTAAAAATTTTTAGTAATGTCACGACTGAGCAAAAGACTCAGCTTGATCAAAAGTTTGCTCAGGTTTTACAACGTGTGCTTGTGGAACAGTGTTCTGCGCAGACCAAAGCCGTGATTCAGACGGAAGGTTTACAAGCGGTTGGGGAAAGTTTTCAGCAGTTAGGGCGTAGTACGGGTGAGGAGATTATTAAGAACCCTGAAGTAAAACAGCAATTGCAGGGCGTGGTGCGTTATTTGGATTTGAATAAATTAGTGATGACGTTTTTAACACCTGATATTTTGGGTAAGTTGGGTATAATTCGGGGTGAATAATTTTACCTTTCTCTAGTAATTGTATGACCCTCTCTTAAAAGAGAGGGAGTATTTATTATTAAACTCAAGCCTACATAAAATCAGATGTGGTGCTTTTTCCTTTGTAGGAGAAAGTAAAAGAATATAGGTTTTAAAATTTACTCATAAAAAAGGATTTAGGCTGAACAAGACAAATTAAATAGTGCTTTCTAGTTCATCTAACTGAGCCTTATCTATTAGTTTTAAAAACTCAAAACTTTCAGTAATATCATCAGCTTTGTTTAAGCAAATAAATGCCAAGAAGATAGAACATAAACTAAAAATTACTTTTAACCAAAAAGGAATAGAAGGGATTGATAGGTAATTAGTGACCAATCCAATTGCATATAAGATAAAGAGTACATATCCAATATAGTGTAATGCTCTAATAAATTTTGGCATTTTAAATTTGTGCGTGAATTTAAATTTTTTCTGTGATGATACTTTTTTGATATTAATAAATTTTTCACCCCAGTTAAAGTGATCTATAATTTTGTCAAATGATACTAATGATTTTTCATGTAAATTTATAAAATAGTTCACAAGTTCTGAATTAACATTAGGTAATCGAGTAAGATTTTGTGCGGCTTTATCTCTTATAAGTAAGGGCAAGTTTTTTGAAGTTTCAGTGTCGTAGTATTTACTGAAATATTCTTCATAGTTTTCTAATTCTGCTTTAAATTTTTTACGTTTATGTTCATGAAAAACGTATTTATTAAGAAAAATTGCTATAATTGCAGCAATAATACTAATCCCTGTGCTGATAGATGTTATTGTTTCCATTAAGTTTTATTTAAAATTGATTTTTATGATTATATAAAAAAACCCCGATAAATCGAGGTTTTTTTATTAAATTTAAAAAGTTAAATTAACCCAATAATTTCTTCATCAATTCATTGACTTGCGCAGGGTTAGCTTTACCCTTAGACGCTTTCATTACTTGACCGACAAGACCGTTAAAAGCCTTCTCTTTACCCGCTTTAAATTCTTCAACCATCTTCTCGTTGGCCGCAAGAACATCTTTAATAATCGCTTCAATTGCACCCGTATCAGTTTCTTGCTTTAAGCCTTTTTCAGCAATAATGGCATCAGCAGTTTTGCCTTCATCCCACATAAAGCTGAAGACTTGCTTCGCAATTTTACCGCTAATCGTGTTATCGACAATACGAGCAACCATGCCACCCAACTGCTCAGCAGAAACAGGAGAGTTTTGCAGTTCTAAGCTGGCTTTGTTTAAAGCAGCAGAGAACTCACCCATGACCCAGTTTGCAGCCAATTTCGCCTGTTTCTCGCCACCAGCCGCAACTACAACCGCTTCATAGAAGTCAGCCATTTCACGCGATAAAGTCAGAACATGCGAGTCATAGTCAGTTAAACCATAGCTTTCTACAAAACGTGTACGACGAGCGACTGGAAGTTCAGGAAGTTCTGCACGGATACGCTCAATTTGTTCATCTGTAATAATCACAGGTAACAAGTCAGGGTCAGGGAAGTAACGATAATCGTTGGCTTCTTCCTTAGAACGCATTGAACGTGTTTCCATTTTCACAGGATCGAACAAACGCGTTTCTTGAGTGATTGAACCGCCACTTTCCAAAATGTCCATTTGGCGTTCAATTTCAACATTAATCGCTTGTTCAATGAAACGGAACGAGTTGATGTTTTTCAATTCACAACGTGTACCAAACTCATTGCCGGGACGACGTAAAGACACGTTACAGTCACAACGGAAAGAACCTTCCGCCATGTTGCCGTCAGAAATGCCTAACCAACGCACCAAAGTATGAATGGTTTTAACATAAGCAACCGCTTCTTCAACTGAGCGCATATCAGGTTCAGAGACAATCTCAAGCAAAGGTGTACATGCACGGTTTAAATCGATGCCGGTCATGCCTGCAACCGCACCATGAATTGATTTACCTGCATCTTCTTCTAAATGCGCACGAGTCACGCCAATACGCTTCACAGAGCCATCTTCAAGCTGAATGTCGACATGACCTAAGCCAACAATCGGATTATCCATCTGGCTGATTTGGTAGCCTTTTGGTGAGTCTGGGTAAAAATAGTTTTTACGTGCAAACACAGATGCTTGATCGATGTAAGCATCAATTCCTAAACCAAAACGAACCGCTAAATCGACAACGGCTTGGTTGAGTACAGGTAAAACACCTGGCATGGCTAAATCGACAAGGCTAGCTTGCGTATTCGGATCTTGACCAAATTCAGTCGAAGAACCAGAGAAAATTTTAGTATGGGTTTGTAGTTGCGTATGGATTTCTAAACCAATGACCACTTCCCAACCATCAATAAGCTTCGCCATTACACTGTCTCCTGAGCAATTGTGGCACGTTGAGTATGCCAATCAGTTGCTTGTTGGTACTGATGTACCACAGACAACAATTGAGATTCTGACCAATAGTTACCAATTAACTGTAAGCCAACAGGTAGGTTATTTGAGTCAAAACCAACAGGCGCATTAATGGCAGGTAGACCCGCTAAGTTTACTGCGATGGTGTAGATGTCACCCAAGTACATTTCAACTGGGTCTAAAGACGCACCAATTTTATAAGCGGTGGTCGGTGCTGACGGTGCAGCAATCACATCGACATTTTCAAATGCTTTTAAGAAATCTTGTTGAATTAAACGACGTACTTTTTGTGCTTTGACATAATAGGCATCGTAATAACCTGCAGATAACGCATATGTCCCAATCAGGATACGACGTTGTACTTCTGCACCAAAACCTTCTGAACGTGAGCGTTTATAAAGGTCTTCTAGGTCAACAGGCTTTTCACAACGGTAGCCATAACGCACGCCGTCATAACGTGACAAGTTTGAAGAGGCTTCAGCAGGGGCAATCAAATAATAGGTTGGTACATAGCTTTCAACCATGTCGAGATCAATCTCAACCAAAGTTGCACCCATGTCTTCTAATTTTTTTAATGATTCTTCAACACGTGCTTTAACATCAGCAGCTAAACCCGTAACGTTAAAGTATTGTTTAGGAATACCAATGCGTAAGCCTTTAACCGCTGTCGCATTCAGGTTCGCAACATAATCATCAACGTCTTTTTCCATAGAAGTTGAATCTTTTTGATCATGACCTGCAATCACATTCATTAAATATGCACAGTCTTCAGCCGAACGTGCCAGTGGACCACCTTGGTCTAGTGATGACGCATAAGCAATCATCCCGAAACGAGAGACACGACCATACGTAGGTTTCAAACCAGTTAAACCACAGAATGATGCAGGCTGACGAATTGAACCACCAGTATCTGTACCTGTCGCAAACGGTGCAAGGTCAGCAGCAACAGCAGCAGCAGAACCGCCTGATGAACCACCTGGAACATGGTTTAAGTTCCAAGGATTTGCAGTTGCGCCATAGTAAGAATTCTCCGAGGTCGACCCCATGGCGAATTCGTCCATATTCACTTTACCTAAAGTGATCAGACCAGCGACTTTGCCTTTTGCGACGACAGTCGCGTCATAAGGCGAAATAAAATTATCCAGCATTTTAGAACCCGCAGAGGTTTTAATGCCTTGGGTACAGAAAATATCTTTATGCGCTAAAGGAATACCCGTCAAAATACCAGCAGTACCCGATTTGAGTACAGCATCAGCAGCATCCGCTTGAGCCAATGCTTGTTCAGCAGTCACGGTGACATAAGATTTGACTTGAGTATCAATCTTTGCGATACGATTTAAATAGTGTTGAGTCAACTCGCGCGAAGAGAACTGAGCGTTTTTTAACCCTTCAGTCATTTCACGAATTGATAAGCGGTGTAAATCAGTCATGAGTACAATTCTTTACGATTAAATTTAATAATAGGTTGAGCTGATTGAAAATTATTCAATCACACGTGGTACGAGATACAAACCATCTTGAACTGCAGGGGCAATGGCTTGATATTCTTCACGATGATTGCTTTCAGTCACAATATCTTGACGTAAGGGTTGAGCGTGATCGAATGGGCTCTTTAATGGCTCAACACCTTCGGTATCAATGCCTTTTAATGTGTCCATCATTCCCAAGATTTTATTTAAACTTTGAGCATATTCAGCAGATTGCGTGTCATTCAGCGACAATCGAGCAAGATTGGCAATCGCTGAAACTGTTTGTGCATTTAAGTCTGCAGGATGCTGAGCATCTGTTGTTGACATGATGTCGTACCTAATCAGTATTAAAAAAAATTCAAAATATCATGCGTTATAATAAGCGATTGACTTGTTCAAAGCATCACATTTAGTTAAAGTTGCCATCCTGCGCCCACATAAAGTTTAACTGAGAACGACCCGTGATTCTAAAACGACTAATTGGCTTGTTTTCGCCAGATCTTGCCATTGATTTAGGCACTGCTAATACACTTATTTATGCACCAGGACGGGGCATTATATTAAATGAACCGACAGTTGTGGCTATTCGTCACAGTGGTTCACAGAAAATTGTTGCTGCGGTAGGTTTAGATGCTAAGCGAATGCTTGGCCGTACACCCGCGAACATTTCTGCAATCCGTCCAATGAAAGATGGTGTGATTGCAGATTTTGAAGTCACTGAAACCATGTTAAATCAATTTATTGGCAAAGTGCATGAAAAACGTTTATTTCCACCTGCACCACGTGTAGTAGTTTGTGTCCCTTGTAAATCGACATTGGTTGAACGTCGTGCGATTCGTGAAGCAGTATTCAATGCTGGTGCACGTGATGTACGTTTAATTGAAGAGCCAATGGCTGCTGCAATTGGTGCAGGTATGCCAGTCGAACAAGCATGCGGTTCAATGGTTGTCGATGTTGGTGGTGGTACCACTGAAATCGCTATTATTTCACTGCAAGGTTGTGTGTATGCCGACTCATTACGCATAGGTGGTGATGTATTTGATGAACAGATCATTAATTATGTGCGTAAAGCGCATGGTTGTGTGATTGGTGAAACGACTGCAGAAACTATTAAGAAAGAAGTCGGTATGGCAATTGTCGAAGGCGAGACTTTAGAAATTGAAGTTCGCGGTCGTAATCTTGCGGAAGGTGTACCACGTGCTATTACAGTCACTTCAGATGAAATTAGCCAAGCGATTTCAGATCCATTACAAAGTATTGTTTCTGCTGTGAAATCTGCGCTTGAACAAACGCCGCCTGAACTATCTTCAGATATTGCTGAGCGCGGTATTGTGTTAACAGGTGGTGGTGCATTATTGCGTAACCTCGATAAATTGCTGGCTCGAGAAACTGGTTTGCCTGTCGTAGTTGCAGAAGATCCATTGACTTGCGTTACTCGTGGTGGTGGTAAAGTATTAGAATTCTTTGATAATCCGAATCACGATATGCTTTTTGTAGGCTAAGCTAAGGACGAGGCGGTGCAACCGAATCTCTTTTCAAGACAATCGCCATCTTTTCGCTCGTTCATTATTGCGGTGATCACATGTTTGGTTGTGCTATTTTTTAATTGGCGCATGCCCCATGTGATTCAACCTGCAAGAGATGTTTTGTATGCGGCATATAATCCTATTTATGCTCTTGCAAGTTATCCCGTCTTGTCGAAAGAATGGCTGAATCAACAAACCAAATCTGAAGCACAGCTACGCCGTGAAAATACTGCAATGCAAGCTGAATTGTTGCAAGCACAGGTGCGTCAGCAAAAACTCTCCGAACTTTCTGCTGAAAATACTCGATTACGCGGTCTTTTAGATACCCCCCTCATTATTGATGGAAGGATGGAAATTGCCGAAGTGATTGGCACCGATGCAGATCCATTACGTCATATTATTGTGATTAATCGCGGTGCAAGTAGTCATCTCAAAGTCGGTCAGACAGTGTTAGATGATAAAGGGATTATGGGGCAGATTATAAATGTCTATCCACATAGTAGCCGTATTATGTTGCTGTCAGACAAAGAGCACTCACTTTCAGTGCGTTTAGAAAGCTCAAGTATGCGTGCGATTGTTACGGGTACAGGGGACCTTGGACGATTGAAAATGGAATATGTACCTACTAGTGCCAATATTAAGGTGGGGGATAAAGTGTATAGTTCTGGACTAGGACAGCATTTTCCTGCGGGTTATTTAGTTGGGACTGTATCTAAAGTGATGCGACATAATACGGGTGAATTTGCTCAAATAGATGTACAACCTGCAGCACAGCTAGCTGGTGGACATCATGTTGTGGTTTTATTTTCGGACTCCTTAGCGATGGAGCAGCCCAATGTTGACCGCTAAGAAATTATCCTCTGACCATCAACGTAAAGATCCGTTATTGGTCATTATCTTCTCCGTTGTTATTTGCTCTATTTTGGTGGTTTATCCATTGTCGTATGCCATTGCGGGATGGCGTCCATTGTTTATGCTCATGCTCATGCTGTTTTGGGTATTGTGTCAACCGACATGGTGTGGCGTTTGGTTTGCATTTGCCATGGGATTATTTACCGACTTATTGTTTGATGCACCCTTAGGCTTAAATGCATTAAGTTATGTTGTTATTGCATTTACGACTCGATATTTTATTCGAGAAAGGCGTGTCTTAACCTTTAGTAATATATGGGTTATCACCTCTTTAGCAATTTTGGCCCATTTACTGTTTATGTTTATGGCTCAGGTGATGTTCGGCATTCATTTTTCTATTGCTCGTCATTGGCAGTCCCTTCTCACTAGTATTCTATTCTGGCCAATCCTATATTATTTGTTAAAAAGATGGCGAATTTAATATTGGCATCGAGCTCTCCAAGACGTCGAGAGTTATTGCAGCAATTGGGATTGGATTTTAGTATCTATAGTCCCGATATCGATGAGTCTGTCTTTGAGAATGAGACAGTAGAAGACTATGTTAAAAGATTGGCAGAAACCAAAGCTAAATCTGTATTGGTACGATATCCTACAGTAAATATTCTTGCCGCTGACACCAGTGTGGCAATTGATGCTAAGATCATTGGCAAGCCAGAATCGAAACAACATGCTTTTGAAATTTGGTCCTTATTATCAGGTCGAAAGCATGAGGTATTCACGGGTATCTGTGTAGCGAATCATGAAAAAATAATCAGTAGGGTGGTCTGCACGCAGGTTGAATTCCAAAAATTAAGCCACAATGATATGGAAGATTATTGGGCGACAGGTGAGCCGCTTGGAAAAGCGGGTGCATACGCACTGCAAGGCATCGCTGCACAATATATACCTCGTATAGAAGGTAGTTATAGCAATGTTGTAGGTTTACCTTTACATGAGACAGTACAGTTATTAAAAGCGGTTAAGGCATTAAATTAACCCCTGAAAAGAATTTTTATAATGTTTTGAGCCTTTTGTTATGTCTGATGAGTTATTAATTAACGTCACGCCGATGGAATGTCGTGTGGCGCTAATCCAAAATGGTACCGTCAATGAATTATTTATAGAGCGGACTGTTAAACGTGGATTAGTGGGGAATATTTATAAGGGCAAAGTAGTCCGTGTTTTGCCTGGTATGCAAGCTGCTTTCGTGGATATTGGTTTGTCTCGAACGGCTTTTTTACATATCAATGATATGGTTTGGCCACGTAATCAACCGATTCCCAATGTGTATGAACTTTTACAACCGGGACAAATTCTAACCGTTCAAGTCATGAAAGATATGTTGGGGACGAAAGGGGCGCGTTTAAGTACCGATCTCTCTATACCTTCACGCTATTTAGTGATGATGCCTTATGGTAATCATATTGGTGTCTCACAACGTATTGAATCAGAACAAGAGCGTGATCGTTTACGTTCGATGATTGAACGGATTCAAGCTGAACATAAGTTGCCAGGTTCTGTGATTGTTCGTACTGCTGCTGAAGGGATTGAAGAAGCCGCGATTGCTCAAGATATGGCATATTTGGCTAAGCTTTGGGAATATATTCAACGTAAGCAAAAAAGTATTTTGGTTCCATCGAGCATTTTTGAAGAGTTGCCTTTACCACAACGTGTAATTCGAGATCTTGCTAATGAAGATACCGCGAAGATTTCTGTCGATTCACGTGAAATTTATGCCAAGTTAAAAGAATTTGTAGATGAATTTGTACCTAATATGCAGGATCGTTTGGTGCATTATCCTGGGGAGCGTCCAATTTTCGATTTGTATAATGTCGAAGAAGATATTCAAAAAGCCTTACAAACCCGTGTTGCTTTAAAGTCTGGCGGTTATTTAATGATTGACCAGACGGAAGCAATGACAACGATTGATGTCAATACTGGATCCTATGTTGGGGGGCGGACACTGGAAGATACAGTGTTTAAAACCAATATGGAGGCAACTCAAGTCATTGCACGTCAATTACGTCTGCGCAACTTAGGCGGTATTATCATCATCGATTTCATTGATATGCAGGAAGCACAGCATCGTAATGAAGTCATGAGCCAGTTTGAAAAAATGCTAGAACGTGATCATGCTAAAACTAAAATTACTCAGGTTTCTGAGCTAGGTTTGGTGGAAATGACACGCAAAAGAACACGTGAATCTTTAGAGCATTTGCTGTGTGAGTCTTGCCCAACCTGCCAAGGGCGTGGATATGTCAAAACAGCAGAGTCTGTTTGTTACGAAATCTTTCGAGAAATTTTACGTTATACCCGTGCATTCGAATCTAAGAGTGGCTTTACTGTTATCGCACATCCATCGGTGATTGATCGCTTATTAACAGTAGAAGCCCCAGCAGTCGCTGATTTAGAGCATTTCATCACTCGTGTAATTAAATTTCAAGTCGAAAATTTATATACGCAAGAGCAATACGATATCATTCTCAGTTAAATTTGTAACAGAATATCGTTAAACACTTGTTACATCTGAAATTTTACTTTTATTGGCTATTTTACAATACTAGGTACAACAAGTAGCCAAAGACTTTCTTTCTAAATTGTCTTAGCAAGTGAGATTAAAATGAATATAAGTGAACAAATTTTAACGCGCGGTTTGGATCATGTATTACAAAGCCAAAAAAAGAACACCTGTGTAATGTTGGATGATCACGGCAAAGAAGTACAAATTACTAAAGCTATGGTTATCAGTGCTTGTCATCAGTTATTGAAACAATGCCGTAGTATTCAAAAGTAATGCTCTAGTGTTGTAGTATTAAAGATAAGGGGCCTTTAGGGCCCCTTAATTTTATGCTGGTTGTGTCAATTTGGTCTCTTGAGTACCTGAGTCTATTTGGGGTTCATTCGATGTGCTAATAATCTTTTCAAAACGCTGAATTTCATCTTCTAAATGCGTCAGTAAGTTTTGCATTTTAGGTAAGGCATTTCGACATCCAGTCAGGCCTACTTCTAATTTATCTAAATAACTGGTCATGGTAATGTTTAAAGCCTGTCCATCAAGAACAATTGACGCAGGATAGAGTGCATCAAGTTTTGCACCATTCCAATATAAAGGTTCACGAGGACCAGGAACATTGGAAATAATTACGTTAAAGGCTTGTCGTTTCGGCATTAGACCAGAAGCAATATTGAATCCTGCAGGGCCATAAACAAAAGCACTATAATTCAGAATTTGATTGGCATTCATACGCTTAAAACGGTTTTTCGCATTTTGCACACTGCGTCTAATAATATTTAAACGTTCTAATGGATCTTCTTGATGTGTACCTAAATTTGCCAAAATCATGGTGATACGGTTGCTCATATCAGAATCATCATCACGCACAGACGCGGGTACCATGGCAATCAATGGTTTTTTCGGTAATGCATCTTGAGTAATTAGATATTCACGCAGTGCGCCAGAGCATACAGCCAGTACAACATCATTAATGGTGACACCAAGCGCTTTGGAAATATCTCTAAATCGATTCAGCTCAAAAGATTGTGCTGCAAAACGCCGTGATGAGCTTACCCGTTGGTTAAATAAACTGGCAGGTGCTTGGAAACTTGAAACATAGTCTGGATTTTTGCCCATTTCTTTAAAAACAGTTTGGAACAGTTCTTGAGTGACTTTTGGCGTAGCTTCGAGTTGGCCTTTAATTGTTGTCAGGACTTTTTTGAGTTTGCTCACCTTGGTTTCTTTTAAACGTTTAGAGCGAGGCCCTTCAACACACCAGGGTGGTACAATACTTTTATCTTCAGGATTTTTGGATAGAGATTTTTCGACCAAACGCATGCCTGCAATCCCATCAACCATGGCATGATGGATTTTGAAGTACATTGCAAAACGATTGCCTTCAATGCCTTCAATGATATTACATGTCCATAATGGTTTTGCACGATCTATTAATGCGCTATGTTCTTGAGAAATATAAACTAACAGCTCACGAATACGGCCTGGATGGGGGAGAGCAATATGACGGAAATGATGGTCAATATCAAACTCCTCATCTTCATCCCAAAACAAACCATTTAAATGATTGTTGAACGGTGGAATAGGGATAGATTTAGATTTACGAATATCGGCAACGAGATCTTGAATAAAGGTAGATGGTGCATGATCTGGAATTTGGAATAAAAACAATCCTCCAACATGCATGGGTTGTTGACGTTTTTCTAAGGTTAGAAAAATTAAATCAATAGGGTGTAATGGGCGCATAATTTTGGTTTGCCTCACTGCAAAGTCCATAACAGCTCGTTTATGAGTGTTCGTTTATTGGAATTATAAATCTTGAATTCTAGTATAAAACTTTTTAGTGCATAAAATCCAAAATATTGATGAATCTATCGGTTCTAAAAAGTCACTGATATTTCAGTGACTTTAGTTGACTTATTTCTTTATATTAGCTGCATGTAATCCACACTCTTTATGTGTTGCTTCTTCCCACCACCAACGACCCTCGCGTTCATGTTGGTTTGGTAACACAGCACGTGTACAAGGTTCACAACCAATTGAAATAAAACCCTTTTCATGCAGCGGATTATATGGGATTTCCATCATACGAATATAATTCCAGACATCTGCACTCGACCAATTCGCTAGAGGATTATATTTAATCAGTTGTTTGCCCTCACCAGAAAAACTAGTATCTGCTTGTACAACTGGAATTTCATGGCGTGTACCAGGGCTTTGATCTTTACGTTGACCAGTAATCCAACCATCCAGTGTTGTGAGTTTCTTGCGTAAAGGTTGAACTTTACGAATTCCACAACATTCTTGATGACCATCGGCAAAGAAACTAAATAATCCTTTATTTTTAACCAGTGTTTGTACTGCTTCTGATTCAGGGAAACAAATTTCGATGTCAATATTATAATGCTTACGAACTGTCTCAATGAATTGATAGGTTTCAGGGTGCAAGCGACCTGTATCAAGGCTAAAGACACGAAATGGCTTACCTAAGTGTGATGCCATATCAATTAAAACGACATCTTCAGCACCAGAAAATGAAATGGCAATTTCACCTTCTTGATTTAAAGCCAATGCTAAAATTTCAGAAGGGGATTGATTAGCATATTCAGATGCAAGTGCATCGACGAGATCAATAGTCGGAATGGCAGTCATTTCTGCTCCTGGCAACTAGCTTGGAAGCTATTTATATTTTGAAATTCAACCTATTTTAAAGTAAATGAAATATGCTGCTTAGCAATAAAAAATAGATACTTATGAATAAAATTGATTTTAAAATCTACAACTACAAAATCAATTGTTAATGCTATGATAGTGCAAATTTTTTAACCGACATTTGGGAGAACCCATGGAAATCGTATGTCTTGATCTAGAGGGTGTGTTAGTTCCAGAAATTTGGATTAACTTTGCAAAAAAAACTGGAATTAAAGAGCTGGAAGCCACAACACGTGATATCCCAGACTACGATGTGTTGATGACGCAACGTTTAAATATTTTAAAACAACATGGTCTAGGTTTGAATGATATTCAAGCTGTTATTGCAGATATGGGACCTTTTGAAGGTGCAAAAGAATTTGTTGAATGGGTGGGTACTCATTTTCAGTTGATTATTCTTTCAGATACTTTCTATGAATTTGCACATCCATTAATGAAGCAATTAGGATGGCCAACTATTTTCTGTCATAAATTAGAAACTGATGAACAGGGGATGATCACTGCGTATAAATTACGCCAACCAGATCAAAAACGTCAAGCGGTAAAAGCATTACATGCTTTAAATTTCCGTGTTATTGCAGCCGGTGATTCTTATAATGACACCACTATGCTGGGTGAGGCAAATCAAGGTTTCTTATTTGATGCACCTGAAAATGTGATTGCTGAATTTCCACAATTTCCTGCAATTCGTGGTTATGCGGCATTAAAAGAAGCGATTCGTGAAGCTTCAGTTCGTGATATTCCTGCTTAATATTGAATAACTCGAATAAAAAAGGGGGGTATCATTTGAAAATGATACTCCCTTTTTTGTTGCATTTAATTCTTTAAAAAATTAGAAGCGGTAACCGATTTTCATACCATAACCAAAAGCAGTATTGTCTTCAAAGCTGCCAGCAACTCTTCCACCTGTTTGGGCTTGAGCATCACCTAACCAGAAGTATTTAACGCCTGCTTGGATGAAATAATTTTCAGCAGGGCTATATTGACCACCTAAGCCAATACTCCAATAACCTTCCGTTGGGCCTAAAGTCGTTACAGGATTGCCAGCACCAGAGTCATAGCCAACTGCAGCAGTTCCTGACCATTTAGCATTGAATTTATGACCAAGACCAACACTCGCAGACCACTGATCATCTGAGTAGTCAATTAAATTATTCTTTGATTTTGCTTTAAGAATATTTGGTGTAACTGCAAACTGGCTCCAATGTACCCAGCGGATATTCGCAAACGCTAAAGTATTTTGAGCAATACCTGATTGTAAATCTAGATTAACAGATTGTGGCGTAGTTATTTCAGTTGTGCTGCTAGGAAATACTAATTTACCTAAGCCAAAGGTCTCAAATGTTTCTACTTCATGCTTAATTTCAGAACGATAAGTCACTGCTGCTTTTAGCGCAATTGCAGGAATTTGGTAGGCAAAACCTGCTAACCAGCCATAAGCATCTTCTTCTTTAAGCGCAATATCATAACCGCCGACAGCAGCTGGGCCACCATAAGCAGCACCACGTAAAGATACTTTTGCTTCTACAGTTTGAAAAACTGGGCCTGCATAAACATTCCAGTTTTCAGTCGGTTGGTAACCAATTAACGCCGTAATATTGTTGGTTTTAACTTCAACGCCTGTACCTTGCTTACCGTCACCAAATGCACCAGCATCAGTTGAGTATTGAGAATCTGCACCATAAGGTTGGTCGTAAATTAAACCAACTGAAATTTTATCTGTCGCTTGAATTTTAATAGCTGCTGATGGGAAATAGTAGTCTTCAGCCATATCACTGACTTTATGGCCAGCATTGTCTTTACCTTTGATTTCTGGATCTAAAACTGAAATACCTGCTTCGACATAGTTTCCAGGTTGTAAAAATGCTGAAATTGATTGACCTGAGCGGTCTAAACCAGCTGCCAGAACAGAAGTTGTAGGAATTAAGCTGAGTAAAATAGCAGAATGAATGGCTGAAAGCTTCATATTCTCTTTTCCCTGATGTTGTTTTGTATCAAAATGTTGTGGAAAAGTAACATAATTTAAAAAAGAGTAAATACTCAATAACGCGGGGGAAATGAACTAGAGAATTCAAAGAATAGACTTGAATAGAGTAAAAACACTAATATTTTTATGTATGTTAATGATTTTAATTAATAAATTAGAGTAAATGTTTTAAAATAGTAGGTGGTATTCTTAGTATTTTGTTTGGATGAATTTAGAGCATTTGGTTTCGTATGTGGTGAATAATAACCATAAAATTTAAAAGACCATTGAGAACAATGGCCTTTTTAACTGTTTAAAGCTTCAAATTAAAATTTGTAACCCATTTTTAAACCGTATGCAATTGCAGTATTACCTGTGAATTCTGCAACATAATCGCTGCCATCAGCTTGAGCACCAGTTTGAGCTTTAGCATCGCCTAGCCAGAAGTATTTTACACCACCAGCAATGAATGTTGATGGTGTTGGGCTATATTGAACACCTAAGCCGACATTCCAAAAACCTTCAGTTGGACCTAAAGTTGTAACAGGATTACCTGCACCTGAGTCCCAACCAACAGATACATTACCTGCCCATTGCTCATTTAGTTTACGACCAACACCTGCAGTTGCTGACCATTGGTCATCTGAATATTTAACTAAGTCGAAGCCATTTGGACGACCAACTAAACCACCAACAGCCTCAGATACTTTACCAAACTTATATGGTTGAATTGAAAAGTCTTTCCAGTTCACCCAACGAATGTTAGCAAAGGCAACTGTATCCGCCATAATACCTGACTGTAAATCTAAGTTTACAGATTGTGGCGTTGTAATTCTTGTTTCACCTGAAGATGCAGCAATATTAGCAGCAGCAGCAGCACCAGCTGGACCTAAGAGTGCAAGTGCAGGAAGAGTTGGTATGCTTTCATTAATTTCAACATCATGATTAATTTTAGAACGATAAGTTACCGCTGCTTTTAACGCAATTTCAGGAATTTGATAAGCAGCACCTGCTAACCAACCTACACCGCCAGTTTCTTTAATTGATGCATCATAGCCATTGTAAAGGCTATATGCTTGACCACGAAGGCTTACATTACCTTTAACTGTTTGGTAAACACCACCACCGTAGAAGTTAAAGTTTTTAGTTGGTTGATAACCAAAAATCATCGAAATATTTTGAGTATCTACTGCAACTTTAGTATTGCCTTTACCAAGTGTCGAATTAACTTGTTTTAGGCCAGCATCTACTTGGCTTTCAACCCCTTGTTTAACGACGGTATCAATTTTGTCTTTGGTTCCCCCGATATTACCGTTATACGCTGCAAGTGTTTGGGTAAGTTGTGCTTGTCCCGCAGCTGAGGTTAAATCTACACCTTGAGCTTTTAATACTGCACCTACACGTTGTTGAGCAGTTAAATCATTAAAATTCTTATCAATAGTAGTTTGACGGATTACCGCTAAAGTTCCTGTTGGTAAAATTGTATTTGTTGCATCAGAAACAAATACATTATTACCTTCATATGCAGCATCTGCACCAAATGGTTTGTCATATAACAAACCAAAAGAAATATGGTCAGTTAGCTGTAATTTAATTGCAGCAGAAGGGAAATAATAATCATCACCCATATCACTAATATGGCGACGAGTTTCACTTGTTCCAGCTTCACGGCCTTCTACAGTTGGATCTAGAACTGAAATCCCAGCTTCAAAATAATTATTAGGTTGTAAGAATGAAGAAACAGATTGGCCTGAACGATCCAAGGCAGCAGCAAAAACACCAGTCGCTGGTAAAGTAGCAACTAAAATAGCTGTAGTTAAGGTTTTTAATTTCATTTTAAGCTTTCCCTAAATTTATAAAATGAACATTTTAAAATGCTTGGCATTGACTATTTGAAAAAATCAGACTTTATATATTTTAAATCTAAATTTAATTCTAGTTACAAAATATCATATAAAAAATAAGAGTAAATACTCTAGGTGTGGAAAAGACAAAAAAAATGTAAACACTGGCGTTCAAAGATTAAGCAAGGAAAAGAATATATTTGCATAATGTGAGAAATACATAAAATAGTCGACATTTTTCTTAAAATTCAATGATTTTTTGAGTTAAAACTGAATAGGCAGAAAAATGACAAATTTTAGAGATTGCCTGATCTAAGCTTATCTTTATCAAAATATAGAGGATTCCGTGCTGTCTTTTTTGGATCATTGTTACTAAATTTAAACTGTATTCTTGAGTTAAATTATAAAAGGAGTTTGACTTTATATTGTATTTTAAAAAAGTTTCACTGTATTTGAGATATTAAGAATATCAATAATAGTATTTTGATTAATTATTATACAAAATAATATTTCACAAAGAATGCTCTGTTAATTTTTACTGTTATTCTTATTGATAAAAAACGTTGCAATGAGTCATCATTTTTACAGCCAAGTCTATTTTATTTAAACTTTAATTTCTATTAAACACATTTCGTGAATTTTGAATCGATATTTTCCCAATTGATTCAAGTATAAAAACTATTCATTTTAGTGTCTTTATCAGGGATGTTAAAAATGAAAAAGTCGGTAGTTTCAATAGGATTAGTTTCACTGTTTTTTGCTTCCTGCAGTTTTGCAGAAAATTTGGCTTGGGGGGATATTGCTACCGAAGAAGGTCAGTTCAAGGTTTCAGGTGCAGTACGAACTCGTTTTTTACACAAAGATTATGTTGATAAAGCGATACAAGGAACCAAGAATGATGATTGGAAACTTTCAGATATTAAATTGGTCTTAAGTTATGAAAATCCAAATTGGATTGCCTCAGTCGACACCCGATGTTATCAATATGACTCGTTGTGTGATGCCGTATTCTTAAAAGATGCTTGGGCAGGCTATAAGTTCAATGATGAACAACGTTTAACGGTCGGCTTACAATTTGTTGATTTTGGCTATGATCGTTTGTGGGGCAATAGTTTTTATGAAACTATTCTGAATACTGTCGGTCTTGAAGATATTCAAAATTTAGGTGTTAAATATCGCTTTAAAAATGAAGATTATAATTTAGCACTTGGGTTTTATCCACGAGATGGTGGTAATTATAAAGGGACTTCAAAAGATTCCAGCCGATATTCGGGTAACTTCGTTCAAGCCGATGACTTAAATGAAGGAACCAATATTGAAGAAAAAAATATGTGGATTGGACGTGCTTCCAAAAAAATTGATTTAAATAAAGACTACGCTTTGAAAACTGAAATTGGTGCGTCGTATTGGCATTCCGATTTAGAAAATAAAAGAACACATCTTGATGGTACTCGCGATGCTTGGAATGTGTTTGCATTGACCGAATTGAATGCGTGGCAATGGTTATTTGTAGCAGGTGCGCAAGATATCAAAAATGCCGATGATCTACATCCGCAGTATTCAACCATTGGCGCATTTGATTTTCCATACCAAGTGGCAAACAAGGCTAAATTTGTGGTGAATGAATTAAGTTACGCTGTGGATGAGCCACTGTTTAAACTTGAAAATATCAAACCTTATATTTCCTATAGTCAATTTTTAAAAGATGAGTCAGGTTTTAACGATTCAGAACGTCTCATGGCTGGTGTTTATTTTAATTACAAATCGATTGGGGTGCAGGGTGAATATATTTGGAGCAAGAATGACCCAATGACAGGTGGTAGTGGTAATGGTTTAGCACAAGGCGATAGTAATCGTTGGAATCAGTTGTTCTATTTGTCTTTAGGTTATTATTTTTAAAAGCATAGTTTAGACTGAAAAAATCGCCCATCCAATCTGGGCGATTTTTTATGTTATAAAAATTTTCAGTTATAAAAAAACTTTTTCAGTTTTCGGGCGAATATTGTCTACTGGTGAAATTAATTCACCCCGATTTAAGTTTTGAATGGATTGAAGTCGATTGGATAATTCATGCTGAATAAATAAAATGCAAGTCTGCAGTTTAGATGAAGTTTTTAACCGTGATGGGTAAACCGCCCAAATATCAGCATCTTGCCAATACTCAGGCAAAATATGTTGTAGTTTTCCTGAAAGTAATTCCTCTGCAACATCCCAAACAGAACGTAAAATAATACCTTGTCCATCAATTGCCAGTTGATGAATGATTTCACCATTATTGGACACAAAGCGTGGTCGCACATGGGTCACGATATCTTCATTTTTGTGTCTTAATTTGAGTAAAACAGAAGATTGATCTCGTTCACTAATGGTTAAGCAGTCATGATGTTGTAAGTCTTCAATTGTTTCGGGAATGCCATTTCTGAGCAAATAACTGGGTGATGCACATAGAATACGAAAGTTTGAGGCTAATTTTTTCGCAATCATGTTGGGTGCAATTTCATTACCAATTCGAATATCCAGATCAATACTGTGTTGAATCAAGTCCTTGGTGTTATCAATAGTATTGAAGTGCAGGGTGAGTTTAGGGTACATATTCAGTAATTTAGACAGAATGGGCGCAACATGTTTACGGCCAAAACCAAAACTACTGACAATATCTAAATGTCCCGTTGGCGAACTCTGTGGGTTGTTGACCAGTTCGCTTAGCTCATCAAACTCATCCAATATATGGGTTATTTTTTCTAGTATTAATTTGCCATCTTCCGTAAGGCTGACATGCCGCGTGCTTCTATGAAAAAGTTTACAGTTTAAATTTGTTTCTAAAATATTGATCCGCTTACTGACATAAGCAGGCGATGAGCCAAGTTCTTCCGCTGATTCGACAAAACTTCGACGCTTTGCTACAACACAAAAAACCTTAAAATCAGATAGGTTAGGTAAATTATTCACGATCCGTGTCCATTAGACTGATGGTTTGAAGGTTGATCATTTTAGGTGAAACGATCATGTTAATAGCTGGTAAGGAGTTAACTAAATAGAGTCAAGGGACGGTATGAAAAAGACGTATAAAATTGCCACGATTGCAGGTGATGGCATTGGTTTAGAAGTTTTACCTGAAGGCGTGAAGGTTGTAAAGGCTGTCGCACAAAAGTACGATATTGCGCTGCAAATGGATGCTTTTGATTGGGCAAGCTGTGACTACTACTTAGAGCATGGCAAGATGATGCCAGATGACTGGTTCGAGACTCTACAGCAATACGACGCAATTTTCTTTGGCGCTGTGGGTTGGCCAGATAAAGTTCCTGATCATATTTCATTATGGGGATCTTTATTACAATTCCGTCGCCGTTTTGATCAATATGTTAATTTACGTCCTGTACGTTTAATGCCGGGGGTGAAATCTCCACTGGCTGATAAAAAACCGGGTGATATTGATTTCTTTGTGGTTCGTGAAAACAGTGAAGGTGAATACTCAGCCATTGGTGGTAAAGCCTTTGAAGGTACAGACCGTGAATTTGTATTGCAGGAAGCAGTATTTACGCGTCATGGTGTAGACCGAATTTTAAAATACGCTTTTGAAATGGCAAATAAGCGTGACGCTAAAAAAATCACTGCCGCAACCAAGTCTAATGGGATTGCGATCAGCATGCCATATTGGGATGAGCGTGTTGATGAAATGGCAAAACACTATCCTGATGTCAAAGCCGATAAGCAACATGTGGATATTTTAGCCGCTCGTTTTGTCCTGCAACCTGAACGTTTTGATATTGTTGTGGCATCAAACTTATTTGGTGACATCCTGTCTGATTTAGGTCCAGCATGTACAGGAACGATCGGCTTAGCAGCCTCAGCAAACTTAAATCCAGAACGTAATTTCCCATCCTTGTTTGAGCCAGTACATGGTTCAGCACCTGATATTTTCGGTCAAAACATTGCCAATCCGATTGCTGCAATTTGGTCAGGCGCAATGATGCTTGAATTCTTGGGTAATGGTGAACAAGTCTTTGAAGATGCAAGTAAAGACATTATGCAAGCTATTGAGCATGTCTTAGTGAATGGTCCAAAAACAGCGGATGTTGGTGGAACTGCAAAAACGCACGAAGTTGGAGATGCGATCGCATCATTGATTACTAAAAAATGATGGACTTATTTGTCATGGAATAAATATCCATTTAAAACGGATTTGTTGATATGGAAAATCAAAAACCAAAAATTTATACAGATAAAGTGCTTGCGATAACCAGTTTATCGTTCGTGTTTATCTTAGTCGCAGGATTAGCGATTTATTCTGAAGCATCGATTAAATTAGCCGCTCAAATGATGCTGTGGGCGACCTCAATTTTTACCACACCCGTTTTATTATTTGCTTTTTTATCCATTATTTTCACCATGATGTTGGCATTTAGTAAATATGGCAAAATCAAAATGGGTGAGGGTAAGCCTGAATATAGCACCACATCTTGGATTTTTATGTTCATTCTCTCGGGCATTGGATCTTCAAGTTTGTATTGGGGCTTTTTAGACTGGGCATACTATTATCAAACCCCTGGTTTAGGGTTAACCCCTGAATCTGCGGAAGCATTGAAATACAGTGTGGCCTATTCCTTCTTCCATTCGGGTGCGAGTGCATGGGCGATTTATGCGCTTGCTTCAGTATCCTTATGCTATAGCTTTCATGTGCGTAAGAATAAAGGCCTTAGCTTAGCTTCTATTATTGAGGCAGTCACAGGCTTTAAAGCCACTGGTGTAGTTGGGCGTCTGGTCGACGTGTTGTTCTTACTGTGTATGTTTGGCGCATTGACGATTTCCTTAGTGCTGACAGCCGTAACCTTTACCAATATTCTTTCGCTCTTGACAGGTATCCCCAATACCTTTACCACTAAAGTGATTATTATTTTAGCTGTATCTGTCGTATTTGCGCTCAGCTCATATGTGGGTATGGAAAATGGCATGAAACGCCTGAGTAGCATGGTTTGTTTAGGTGTGGTGTTATTTGCTGTTTATGTGCTGATTTTTGGCCCAACACAATTTATTTTAAATAACTCCTTGATGAGTTTTGGCTTAATGGCGACCAATTTTGTCGATATGAGTTTATTTACTGATCCAATGGGAGATGGAAAGTTTACACGTGAATGGACAGTATTCTATTGGTTGTGGTGGATTTCATATGCACCGGGTGTTGCATTGTTTGTGACTCGTGTTTCTAAGGGTCGTACCATTAAAGAAATTATTTTGGCCATGGTTGTCGGCGGCAGTGTGGGCTTGTGGTTTGTCTTTGGTGTATTTGAAAACTTCAGTGTCTACAACTTTATTCATGGTGCTGTGAATGTGCCACATATTTTAAGCCAGCAAGGTGGTGAAGTTGCAATTGGTCAGTTATTAAGTCTGTTACCTGCAGGTCAATTTATGATGTGGATTTTCCTCGGCATCATGGTGATATTCTTGGCTGCACACATGGATGCTGTTGGTTATGCTGTGAGTGCAACCTGTACTCGTGGTTTAGAAGAAGGGCAAGATCCTTCACCGAAAGCACGTTTATTTTGGTGTGTGATGCTGACTTTGGTTCCTATCGCGATGATTTTCTCAAAAGCACCGCTGGATACCATGAAGACCGCTACAATTGTGACAGCATTACCGTTTATTGTGATTATTCTGATTCAAACTTACGGTTTAATTAAGTGGTTAATTGAGGATTATTCAAAAATTCCTTCCCATCTGATTGAACAAAAAAGTTTTGAAGAAACAGAATCAACTGCTGATCATGTGGACTATCGTGATGCACACATCGAAGTGTTGAAACCTGTAGAGTTGGTACGTGAAAATCTTAAAAGGGAAATCTCATGACAACCCCAAATACACAGTATGTTCTTAGTGAAGAAATGCAAAGTCTAGTTTACTGGAGCAGTGTGTATAGCCCAGCAGATTCTGATCTAGATTCCAGTCGAGCAGCTTATGATGCAATGTGTAGACACTATACATTGCCAGCAGATGGCAAGATTGAGATTGAAGATCATGATCTTGAAAATGCAGACCATACTGTTGCTGTTCGATTATATCGACCGAAAGCTGTACAAGCGCCAGCAAAAGGTTGGCCGTGTGTGCTGTATTTTCATGGTGGCGGGTTTGTGGTTGGTGGTTTAGATTCACATGAATTTCTATTGAGTTACATTTGCCAAGATTTAAATATTGCTGTGCTGAGTGTCGATTATCGTTTAGCGCCAGAACATCATTTTCCAGCTGCACATGATGATTGCAAATTTGCCTATACATGGCTTAAAGCACACGCCGATCAATGGAATATTGATGCCGATAACATCATTATTGCAGGTGATAGCGCAGGTGGGAATTTAGCGGCAGCCGTAACGGTGGCTTTACAGCATACAGGTCAGCAGGCAAAAGGCTTGGTGATGATTTATCCGATGTTGACCACTCGTTTTGATTTACCCGCTTATACGCTACATGCACAAGCGCCGTTATTGACCCGTGCAGATTGTGAGTATTATTTACGTGAATATGCACCCGATGATTCGCAATGGAATGATTTACGTTTAGCACCATTACTTGCCCATGATTTTTCGGATATGCCTGAAAGTTTCATTGCTGTTGCAGAGTTTGATCCTGTATCAGATGACGGTAAGTATTTTGCAGAGCAATTGACGCAAGCAGGAATAGAAAATCATTTTCATGTGGCTAAAGGTGTTTTGCATGGCGGATTACGTTTAATGCGTGATTGTCCAGAAGTGCAGAAGCTATATCAAGAGATGTTGATAAGCATAAAACACATGATTGAAAAATCATAAATGATGCAAAGAAATTTAAAAGTTATGAATAAAATGGATGGAGTTAAGAACATGAGTTCAATTGAAACATTACCGCAAGACTTTTGTGTAGATCCTGATAATGCATGGACATTTCCAAAAGTTTTTTATACCTCTTCACAAGTATATGAGCGTGAAAAAGAAGAAATTTTTGCAAAAAGCTGGCTTTGTGTAGCACATGGTAGTGAGTTGGCAAAATCAAATGACTACATTACCCGTAAAGTCATTGGTGAAAATATCGTGATTATTCGCGGTAAAGATATGGTGCTACGAGCATTTTATAATGTTTGTCCGCATCGTGGTCACGAGTTACTTAGTGGCAGTGGTAAAGCTAAAAATGTCATTACTTGCCCGTATCACGCGTGGACATTTAAATTAGATGGTAGCCTTGCGTTGGCGCGTAACTGTGATCATGTGGAAAATTTCGACAAAGAAAAATCAAGCATGGTACAGCTTAAAGTTGAAGAATATGCAGGTTTCGTTTTCATTAATATAGATGAAAATGCAACGTGTGTAGAAGATCAATTACCAGGTTTTGCGGCTAAACTTGCAGAAGCATGTACCGTGGTTAAAGACCTTAAGCTGGCTGCTCGTTTTGTCACAGAAACGCCTGCGAACTGGAAAGTGATTGTCGATAATTATCTTGAATGTTACCACTGTGGCCCAGCACATCCTGGTTTTACTGACTCGGTGCAAGTGGATAAATATTGGCATACCACGCATCAAAACTGGACGTTACAGTATGGCTATGCACGTTCTTCAGAAAAGTCATTTAAAATAGATCCATCGATTACCGATCCAGAATTTCATGGTTTTTGGACTTGGCCAAGTACGATGTTCAATGTACCGCCGGGCAGTAACTTCATGACGGTGATTTATGAATTTCCTATGGATGCTGAAACGACATTGCAACATTATGATATCTATTTTACCAACGAAGAATTGACGCAAGATCAAAAAGATTTAATCGAATGGTACAGAAATGTATTCCGTCCAGAAGATTTAGAGTTGGTCGAGAGTGTACAACGTGGTTTGAAATCTCGTGGATATCGTGGTCAAGGGCGTATTATGACGGATAGAGAGCGTTCAGGCATTAGTGAACATGGTCTTGCGTATTTCCAAAACTTGGTTGCACAACATCACCAATAATTTGCTGTGAAGAACGAGAAATGAGGAGTGGGTTCATTCCTCATTTGAATAAACCCTAACTTGAGTAAAAACGCATTAGGATATAAAAATGTCAGCATTACAAGATTACGAATTATTTCAACAACTCGCTTTTATTGATGGCCAATGGGTTGAAGCTCAAGATAAAGACCATGTAAAAGTCACCAATCCTGCGACGCAGGAAGAAATTGGCTCGATTCCGAATATGGGACAAGCTGAAGCGATACAAGCGGTTGAGAGTTCACACCGTGCTTTACAGTCTTGGAAAGCACTGACTGCACAACAACGTGCAGATCTACTCTTAGCATGGCATAAATTAACCTTAGAACATGCCGATGAATTGGCACGAATTATGACGATTGAGCAAGGTAAGCCGCTTGCTGAAGCTTTAGGTGAAGTCAAATATGCGGCTTCATTTATTCAATGGTTTGCCGAAGAAGGCAAACGGATCTATGGTGATGTGATTCCGACGACCAATGCAGGTCAACGTTTCTTGGTGGTGAAAGAACCTGTGGGTGTGGTTGCTGCCATTACCCCGTGGAACTTCCCATTGGCGATGATTACGCGTAAAGCTGCACCAGCACTTGCTGCGGGTTGTACTATTGTAATTAAGCCTGCCAATGAAACGCCGTATTGTGCACTTGCACTTGCAAAACTTGCTGAAAAGGCCGGTATTCCCAAAGGTGTTATTAATGTAATTACAGGTAAGTCTGCTGAAATTGGTGCAGTGTTTACCTCACATGAAAAAGTGAAAAAATTAACATTCACAGGCTCGACGCCAGTGGGTCGTTTATTGATGCAACAATGTGCACCAACCATTAAAAAATTGGCACTTGAACTTGGTGGGAATGCACCTCTGATCATCTTTGAAGATGCTGATTTAGATAAAGCGGTACAAGGTGCAATGCTTGCGAAATATCGTAATGCAGGTCAAACCTGTGTCTGTGCCAATCGTATCTATGTACATAAAAATATTTATAAGGCATTTAGCGAAAAATTTGTTACTGCAGTTAAAGCATTGAAAGTGGGTAATGGCTTGGATGAAGGCACCCAAATTGGTCCTTTAATTAATGAAAAGGCAGTCCTTAAGGCACAAAAATTGATTGATGATGCATGTGCTAAAGGTGCATCGATTGCCTGTGGCGGTAAAAAGCATGAACTAGGCCATAGTTTCTTTGAACCAACCGTACTTACTAATGTTGATCAATCTATGGAGATTGTCGGGGAAGAAATTTTTGGCCCTGTTGCACCATTGATTAGTTTTGAAACTGATGAAGAAGTGATTGCACAAGCAAATGACACCATTTTGGGTTTGGCAGCTTATATATATACAGAAAATATTTCTCGTATTTTCAAGGTTTCAGAGCAACTAGAATATGGCATGGTCGGAATGAACGCCACTGCAATTTCAAATGAAGTTGTGCCATTTGGTGGTGTGAAACAATCTGGTGTTGGTCGTGAAGGCTCTAAATATGGTTTAGAGGAATTTATGACAATCAAATACTTATGTCTTGGTGTTTAAGTTTTTAAACACCGTAGTATTGCAAAATTAGGATTTAAAAATGACTGAGAGTTATCAAATGTTTCCTGCTGTAGTGACTACAGTGGAACAACTCACACCGCTCATTAAACGTTTTACCTTTAAACGCCAAGATGGTCAGAACTTTCCGGCGTTTACAGGTGGAAGCCATATTATTGTGAAAATGAACGATCAGCTTTCAAATGCTTATTCACTCATGAGTAACCCAAAAGATTTATCGACCTATCAAGTCTGTGTACGTAAAGATGCAGAAGGCAAGGGCGGTTCAATCTTTATGCATGATCAATGTCTAAAAGATTTTCAGCTTGAAATTTCTTCACCCAAAAATTTATTTGAACTGTCACCGCATGGTGAAAAGCATATTTTAATTGCAGGTGGGATTGGAATTACGCCATTTATTCCGCAAATGGATGAACTGCTTGAGCGTGGTGTAAATTATGAATTGCACTATGCATTTCGTGCACCTGAACATGCAGCATTGTTAGATGAACTCAAACAAAGCCAGCATGGCGATAAAGTCTTTAGTTATATTGACAGTGAAGGCTCTAAACTGGACTTGGGTGCACTGATTGCAGGTCAACCAAAAGGAACACATGTCTATGTGTGTGGGCCTAAGCCAATGATTGATGCAGTCATCGATACCTGTAATAAAAACCGTTATCGTGATGAAAATATTCATTGGGAGCAATTTGCTTCAACTATCCCTGAAAATGGTGAAGCGTTTACGGTGGTACTGGCTAAATCAAACCAACGTATTGAAGTGATGGCAGATCAAACCATTCTGCAGGCGATTGAATCTTTAAATATTGATGTTGAATGTTTATGTCGTGAGGGCGTGTGTGGAACGTGTGAAACTGCAATTTTGCAAGGTGAAGCAGAACATTATGACCAATATTTAAGTGATGATGAAAAAGCCTCGCAACAGTCTATGATGATTTGTGTTTCACGTGCAAAAGGTAAAGAAATCACACTTGATCTTTAATATTATTTCTTAACAATTGAGCGAGAGCTCAATTGTATTTTAGTGGGGTGTATCGCTAGCATGATTTGTTATTGAGATCTTTAAACAGTTAAGTCATTTATTTAATGTTGATGTTTTAGAGGGTTTTATTGCACGAAACACGCTTTGCAGGCTCAGTCAGCTTCGAGATGGAATAAACCTGTGCGATGCAATTTTCTACGTTTGAGATTCGTAGTGAATAAGGTTTGTATCGTGTTGAAAAGTTTTACTCTGAAGAAACTCAATCAGAGACGAAAATCCATAATCTAACCTAGGTTGAGGGTATTCATAAAGCTTTACAGCAGTCGGTTCACTTAAAAAATTAAAATTAAGGTGTCTTTTGATGCCTTAATTTTTGGTTGAAAAATGTATCGGAATAGCTTAATTTAAGCGCATAAAAAATATCTTGATATTGGAAATATAATAATTTCACTAAAGTTTATACGCTATTTGTTTTGAGTTTTTTTATTATGTTCAAAGCTATTCATTATTGGTTAATTGATCCAATCGTTATTACACAATTATCTTATCAAAAATATATTAGATATATTTTTCGTTTCTTATTGAAGTGGAAAACAAATTATGCTTGGGTGTCATATTTAAATTCGACACCACAAATAGTAGATTGGAAAAATGATTATAAAGGACCACTATACCTTAAAGTACAGTACCCCTATTTAAGTGGTAATCTTGTTGATAGGCAAAGATTATTATGTTTAACGCAGCATTATGATTGGTTTTTTGCAAATATAGATATAAGTTATCATGTGCAGCGTGAAGTTGCGCTATGGTCACATGTTATTGAAAATGAAGATCAAAATGAGCAGTTGGGTTTATATTTGCAGTTCAGAGCAGATTTTGAGCATGAAGGGGAAATGGGGCTACTCTTAAAATTGAATGATACGATTCAATATACGCTGACTTTTTCCTATATTGTGTTGAATGGACAACCCACGTTTTTTGTTGGTGGTTTGCAGGGGGGGAAACGTGATATTACCAATCCAGAAGGGATTAAACAGCTAACGAAAAACTTGTATGGGTTACGTCCAAAACAATTGATGCTACATGGCTTATCAGTATTGTGTGATTTTTATAAAGTAGAAAATATGGTTGGTGTTTCTAATGAAAATCATGCATTTAAAAGCAGTCGTAAAAAACGTTGGCGTCAACGTGTAAAAACGAATATGGATGAGTTTTGGATGGACTTTGGTGCTGAATCAGATTCTTGGGGAAATTTCGCTTTCAAACCATTGAGTAGTCAGATTGATTTAGAAAGCATTCCATCTAAAAAACGAAGTCAATACCGTAAACGCCAGTTTATTCTTGATCAATTGGTTGATCAAAGTGTGGAAAAACTTATTGTTTTAAAAATAGTTGATAATTTTTAAGGCTGTATTGCACAAACCTACGTTTGCTCAGATATCCAATGGTATATCGAACTCATCAAAAGGAGAAATCGTCATGCATACATTCGTAGGTCAAAACTTTCCAATTACATAATTACAAGCATTAAAGACCAATTGTCGGTCTATTCTTTTGCTTGTTTGCCAACTTAGACGTTGAAAAAAACGTACTTCACAGGAATATTTACGGATAAATCTAAAACTGAATTTTATTTCTAGTATGACTTAAGTTTTGGAGTAGGCACGAGAGCATTTGTCAGAATCAATGAATATCGATATCTTAGCTGATGTTACAAAATTGAGCCGTCATATTTACTCAGCATTGTCTTTAAGACAGCATTTTTTGGAGCAATTAAATACTTTTATTCATGTCTATATATGACATTTTTTTTGCGAAAAAAATTTTCAAGTAAAACTTTAGATTTAAAAACTAAAGGAGAGTGAATTTAAGTAAGAATTCGAAGCTGATGATAATTTAATCTCGGTTCAATGTTAGAAATGGAAGTGTAGGACAAATTAGGAGTGTCCATGAAAATCAAACCATTGCCACCTATGAATAGCCTTATTGTATTCGAGGCAGCCGCTCGCCACCTTAGCTTTACTCAGGCAGCAAATGAACTGAATGTTACACAAGGTGCCATTAGTCGACAGATTCGACAGTTGGAAGAGTATTTGGGGAAGGAATTATTTGTTCGAGCAAATCGAAATATTTTTTTAACCCCTACAGGATTGCAATACTATAAGACAATTTATAGTGCGTTATTAGATGTTGCACAGGCAACTGCTGAGATAAAGAAATGGCAGGGGGAACATCAAGTCACGGTTGCAACAACTAATGCGATGGCAGCACTTTGGCTACTACCTAAAATTGCTTCTTTTCAACAAAGTGAAGGAATTGATTTAAGAATATTGACTACAGAAAATATTCAAGATTTATCTAAAATGGATTTTGATTTGGCTTTATTTTATTGTCGAATACCTCCTGTTAATATGAAAGTTACCACTTTATTTCCAGAGGAAGTATTTCCTGTTTGTAGTCCATGCTATCTTTCACAATTCAATCAAGATGATGAATGTGAAAATATATTCGCTAAAAGTTTACTTTATTTAGACGATTCACAGAAGGATTGGATTACTTGGGCAGAATGGTTTGAAGCGGTAAACTATCCTCTAATTAAGCCCAAAAATAGAGTAAATATCAATAACTATCCGATGTTATTGCAAGCTGCAATTAATGGTCAAGGTGTTGCATTGGCATGGGGTTCTTTAGTTGATGATTATTTAAAGAGTGGTGCTTTAGTTCGTCCAATAGAAACGGTATTAAGAACTGAAGCAAATTTTAGTATGCTCGAACCTAGTGATAGAGGAGTAATTCCTCCGAGTGTTAAACAGTTTCGTTGTTGGCTATTGGAGCAGTTACCTGGGAAAGTGGGAGAGAAAGGTTTAACTTAATGAGCTTGCCTTTCCATTGTAAATGACATCATTGTGTTACTAACACGGCATTCATTTTCCATTCATGATGAATAAAAAAGGAGCAATTATAAATTGCTCCTTTTTTATTACGATTAAATCAAACAACGACTAGGTTTCAGACTTTGCTTCTAGTGGTATTTTAACTAAATTTATAGGATCTAAATCTTCTTTTACTTCTTCTTCTGCTAAGGTTAAAACACCAATTGAAGTTTCTTTATGTAAGACTTTAAGTAGAGCTGCACACATAATAGTTAACAGAATTAGGATTGGAAAACCAAACAAAATAACCGCTGTTTGAATCGCCTTTAATCCACCTACATAGAGTAGCCCTAAACTAATGGAGGTTACAAAGAAACACCAGATGAGTCGCGTACGAATAGGCGTCTCTTTTTCTGAACGAGTATCAAGGAAACATAATACGTGCGTACCGCCATCTTGTGAGGTAACTAAATAAGTAATCAATAATAAGCATGTGGTAATACTTAGGATCATTCCAAATAAACCATCATCAATTGCATCATACAAGGCAAAGATTGCTAGCGTGTTGTCCTTTTGGGTTGCTTTAACAATTGGGCCACCTGTAAATTCAGATGAGACTTGTGTTGTGTCTATGGCTTTGCTTTGTAGATTTGGAGTAGCAGTTGACTGAGCTTTTTCTATTTGTGCAGTCTGTTGTTTCTCAAATGCGTGGCGAGCATTTTGCTCAACTTTAAGCGCAGAACCACCAAAGACGCTCATCCAAAGGAATGTGACCAACGTTGGAATAATTAAAACACCCGCGATAAGTTGACGAATCGTGCGGCCTTTGGAAATTTTAGCAATAAACATGCCTACAAAAGGTGCCCATGTTGACCACCATAACCAATAGAAGGCTGTCCACCAATTTTGCCATTCAGAATCTTTTTGTGCATCACTCCATAAGCTCATGCTGATAAAGTTTGAAGAATAGTTACTCAGGCCTTCCATATAAGAATGGGTGATATAACGTGCAGGGCCAACACACATTAAAATAGCAATAAGAATAATGGATAAAATAATATTTAATTCAGAGATACGGCGCATTCCTGTACCAATACCTCGCACTACAGAGATTGTTGCGAGACTAGATAACAGTAATAGAATAATAAATTGGGAGGTGACATTGATGCCTAAACCAAATACTTTGTTGAGGCCTGCATTAATTTGTAACACACCCAGCGCAAGGGTTTGAGAAATACCAAAGGTGGTGACTACAATGACAATAATATCAACTAAATTTCCAATCGGGCCATAAATACGATTCCCAATAAAAGGATGCAAAATAGAGCGCAAAGAAAAAGGGAGCCCTTTACGATATGAGAAATAACCAATGGCTAAAGCGGTAATACAGTAAACAGACCAAGCATGTAAACCCCAATGAAAAAAGGTAATTTGCATCGCCATACTGGCAGCTTCATCCGTTAAACCTTTGGTAAAAGGATTGCTTGCATAATGATTCATGGGCTCTGCAACACCCCAGAAAACCAGACCGACGCCCATTGCACATGAGAATAACATTGACATCCATGCAAAGTAACTGTACTCGGGTTTGTCTGTGTCTTTACCTAATTTGATTAACCCATAACGGCTGAACATGAGATAGATAAGAAAGAAGCAGATACCTGTAGCAGCCAATAAGATAAACCATTTCATATTGTGCAGTAAGATACCGGATAAATAAGAAAAAATTTCAACGGCTTTATCTGCGTAAATTGCACAAAATAAAATAAATATAATGACTAAAACTTTTGAAACCACAGATACGACTGTGTTGGATTCAGAGATCCCTGTTGTACGCATAATTCCTCCTTGGATGCGTGGCAAGCAGCTAACTACCTATTAACTGTTTGTGTAGATCGTAAAAGAGTAAAGATATCTGAGCGGGATGCTCAACCTATTTATTCTCATCTCTGAGTGAGTTTTTGTAATACGTATATTTTTGCAAGACACCAAATTTAATAAAAGTGTTATACAAAAAAAATGCATGATTAAAACTCATGTATACCGAGCAAAAAAGTCGTTTGTTTATCATCAAGATGTTTTCCACAATCTCCATAAAGCAGCACATCGTGCAATAAGCAATGTGAATAGCAACGCAGGGAGTACTGCGTGATTCAAAATAAATGGAGATTATTAGATGAATAGCCAAGTCAACCAAAAACTGATTACAGTTCAACAAGTCGACAATGTTTTAAATCCGATTACTGAATCCAATGGTATGCCAAATATCGCCTATACCAGTGATGAATATTTTAATTTTGAACGTGACCATATTTTGAGTAAAACTTGGGTATGTGTTGGCTTTGCTTCTGATTTGCCGAAAAAAAGCTATGTCAAACCAAGCAACTTTATGGGTATGCCATTAGTCATGATGCGTAACCGTGAAGGTCAGGTTCAAGTTTTTCATAATGTATGTAGCCATCGTGGTATGCAACTGGTTCATGAAGAAGGCACCATTGAAGGTGTGATTCGTTGTCCATATCACTCTTGGAGTTATGACCTCAATGGTAACTTAAAGGGAACTCCGCACGTTGGTGGTATTAACCAACATAAGGATGATCGTTTTAAGTGTGAAAAACATGGCTTAAAAGCACTTCGTTCAGCGATTTGGATGGATATGGTGTTTATTAATATCTCTGGTGATGCACCAAGCTTTGAAGAGCATATTGCACCACTAGTTGAACGTTGGAAACCTTTCTTAGGTGAAGATGGATTAGATTTAATTCGCACCAGTAAAATAGGTTCAACTTTTGAGTTGCCTGTAAAGAGTAATTGGAAGCTAACAGTTGAAAACTATTGTGAAGCCTATCATTTGCCGTGGGTACATCCTGCATTAAATACGTATTCAAAACTTGAAGACCATTACAACATCATGTTTGAAGACCGCTTTGCTGGTCAGGGGAGTTATAAATATAACTTATCTGCAACTGCGGGTACACATTTACCAAAATTTCCACATTGGCCAGAAGAACAATTGCGTCATGCTGAATATGTGGCGGTGTTCCCAAATGTATTGTTAGGTATTCAGGCCGATCATGCATTTGCCATGATGATTGATCCGATTGCTCCTGAGAAAACACTTGAAAAATTACGTTTGTATTATGTTGGGGATGAGTCATTAAAGCCTGAATACGATGCTTGCCGTGAAGCAACTTTAGAATCATGGAAAGTTGTTTTTGCTGAGGATATTTTTGCAGTAGAAAATATGCAAAAAGGTCGACATTCTCCTGGTTTTGGTGGTGGTGTTTTCTCACCTGAAATGGATTTACCGACTCATTTCTTCCAACAATGGTTAGCAACTCAAGCCAAAGCAGCGTTGGAGGCATAATATGCAACACTACCTCAATTTTATTGATGGTCAATGGCGAGATTCTTCTCGCCAGTTGGAAGTCATCAATCCAGCAACGGCGCAAGTATTTGCTACGGTGGCTCAAGCCAGTATTGAAGATGCTGATGTTGCTATGACCGCAGCTCATCGTTGTGCAAAAAGTGGTGTATTAACCGATGTTCGCCCTGCACAGCGTACAACATGGCTACTAAAAGCAGCGGATGCAATTCGTGAAATGGCTACTGAGGGTGCATTAATTCTGTGCCGTGAAAATGGTAAAAATTTGGCAACAGCACGTGAAGAATTTGATGAAGCCGCACGTTACTTCGAATATTACGCAGGAATGGCAGATAAAATTGAAGGAATTTCTGTGCCTTTAGGCAAAGATTACCTTGATTTTACTTCTTATATTCCAATGGGTGTATCCGTGCAAATTGTGCCTTGGAATTTCCCTGTGTCCATTTGTGCACGCTCTTTAGCCCCAGCTTTGGCCGCAGGTAATGCAGTCGTGGTGAAATCACCTGAAATATCCCCACTGGGTATGATTTTATTATTTAAAGCACTTGAAAAAGCTGGATTGCCACAAGGTGCGATCAATTTACTCTGCGGTAAAGGTTCAGAAGTGGGAAGTTGTTTGGTTAAACACCAATATACCAACCAAATTGTATTCACGGGTTCTGTAGCCACTGGGCAGCGTATTTTAAAAGATGCTGCTGAACGTGCGACTCCATCAGTCATGGAGTTAGGTGGAAAATCAGCAGCAATTGCTTTTGCCGATGTCGACCTTGAACAATTATTGCGTAGCGTCAAAGTCGGAATTTTCTATAACTCTGGGCAAGTGTGTTCTGCAATGTCACGTTTACTTGTGCATCGTAGTCGCTATGACGAAGTCAAAAATGCGGTGGTGGGTTTGGCTGAAAGCCTAACTGTGGGAATTGGTGAAAATAATGCTGAACTTACTCCCGTTATATCTCATGATCAGCAACAGCAAATCTTAGCAATGATTGCAAAAGCACGACAAGAAGGCGCCAATATTCTGACGGGTGGGCACGCAGCAGATTTATCTGGCTATTTTGTGTTACCGACAATTATTGAAGCATCTCCTGAAATGTCGATTGCACAACAAGAAGTTTTTGGCCCTGTACTCGTGATGATGCCATTTGAAACTGAAGACGAAGCTGTGGATATTGCCAATGGCACAGACTTTGGTTTGGTTGCTGGCGTCTTTGGCGAAAGTCTGAATCAGACATTACGTGTAGCCAATCGTTTGATTGCTGGGCAAGTATTTATTAATGAATGGTTTGCTGGTGGTATCGAAACTCCTTTTGGTGGTGTCGGTTTATCAGGGTTTGGTCGTGAAAAAGGGCAGGAAGCCATCTTTAGTTATGTTCAAACACGCAATATTGGAATTCGTTTGCAACATCACGTGTAAATAGTAGAAAAGGGAAGTAGACACGATGAGAAAGTGGTTATGTATTGTCTGTGGCTGGATTTACGATGAAGCGAAAGGCTGGCCTGACGACGGAATTGCTCCAGGTACCAAATGGGAAGACATTCCTGAAGATTGGATGTGCCCTGAATGTCAGGTTGGTAAAGCTGATTTTGAAATGCTGGATATTACAGATATTGCTCTTGAAGAATCAAGCATTGTAAATGTGATTGAACCTATTGTGATTATTGGAAGTGGTCATGCTGGGTATCAATTGGCTACAGCATTACGTAATCAATCAAAAGATGTGTCCATTACCCTATTTACAGCAGATGATGGTGCAATTTATAGCAAACCTTCTTTGTCGAATGCTTTGGCATTAGGTAAAGACGGGGAAAGTTTGGTACGAGAGACCGCCTTAAGTTGGGAACAACGCTTAAATATTCGAGTTTATGCGCATACATTTGTTAAGCAAATTGATCGTGTGAAGAAAAAAATTCACACCTCTATTGGTGAATATCCATATGGCCGCTTGGTTTTAGCTACTGGTGCAAGTCCGATTGTTATTCCAATTCAGGGCGATACGTCTCATGTCTATAGTGTGAATGATTTAGCTGATTATCGTCTTTTCCGAGAAAAGTTAGAGACCAAACAACACGTTACTATTCTAGGTGATGGATTAATCGGATGTGAATTTGCCAATGATCTCGCTGCGCATGGTATTCAAGTGACCGTAGTCGGCTTAGGTCGATCAGCAATGGGACGTTTGATTCCAGAAGAATTAGGTCATGCATTACAAAATGCACTGAATCAAATTGGAGTTGAATGGAAATTACAAAATAGTATTCAGTCAATCCAGAGTATTAATGAGCGTTATCAAGTTCAGTTACAAGATGGGCAGTTATTAGAGACAGACTTGATTTTGAGTGCTGTTGGATTACGCCCAAATATTACATTGGCACAAATGGCAGGTTTAAATACAGCACATGGTATTTGTACAGGTCTTGATCACTGCACCAGTGATAACTCTATTTTTGCTTTAGGTGATTGTGCTGAAGTAGAAGGTCAATGGCTGCCTTACATTAGTCCGATTAATCAGGCAATTCCAGCCTTAGCGGACAATTTATTAGGCAAAACTCAAATGACTCAATTACAAAACAGTCCTGTCATTGTGAAAACGCCAATTTTACCGCTTTCACTCCTTCCTGCAATGGGGGATGGAAAATGGCATGTTGAACAACATGAGGGAGAATGGAGTGCAGGTTTTTATGATGACACAGGAAAATTAATAGGTTTTGCCTTATTGGGACGTCAATTACAACAACATCGTAGTCAGTGGCTTGAGAAACTGAATACCCATCAACCATCGATAGTTTAAGGAAGAACAAGATGATTGCTTTACCAAATGATGATAGTACTTGTGGTTGGTACTCAGCTTTACCGCCAGCATCACCTGCCCAGAAGTTGCTTGGGACACAAAAAGCTGACTATGCAATTATTGGTGCAGGTTTTGCGGGATTAGCAGCAGCACGTAGGCTTGCTGAGTTAAAGCCAAATGCACGCATTATTTTAATTGATGCTCAACGTATTGCAGAAGGCGCATCTGGTCGTAACTCGGGATTTGTGATTGATTTGCCACATAAATTTGCATTAAGTCATCCAGATCCAGCGCATAAGCAAAAATTGTTAAGTTTGAACCGAGCAGCCATTGCTCAATTACAGGGTTTGGTCGAAAAATATAACATCGAATGCCAATGGTCTGCGGCTGGTAAATATCAAGGGGCGATTGGTGAGCGAGGAGAAGCACATCTTAATCACTTTGAACACTTGATGAAAGATCTTGGAGAGCCGTTTCGCTGGGTGGAAAAAGCAGAGCTGAAAAAGGTTTTGGGGACAGATTATTATAGTCGAGCGATTTTTACGCCCAGTTCTTATTTAATGCAACCAGCCGCTTTAGTCCGAGGTATGGGAGATCATTTACCTGAAAACGTAGAATTATTGGAACAATCTCCTGTTCGAAGTTTGAAAAAGGAGAATGGTCAATGGATACTTCAAGGTGATAACGGCACTATAACGACACCAACCGTGTTATTGGCGACCAGTATTTTTACCAAAGAATTCGGTTATTTAAAAAACCGTCTATTACCAGTAATGACTTTTGCAAGTTGGACTCGACCTTTAACTGATGCTGAAATGTCACGTTATCATGGTGAGTTAGATTGGGGACTTACCCCAGCAGATCATGCAGGCACGACCTTACGCATGACGGCAGATCGCCGTATCTTAATTCGTAATACCTATAAACATGTGCCGAAATATGGTGCAAATGTGAGTGATGAAACTCGATGCTGGGTTCAAGAAGACCATCGCAAAGCATATTTAGCTCGTTATCCTGATTTAGCAGATGTTCCATTCACCCACACGTGGGGTGGCGTTTATGCTATTTCTCGTAATTTCACCAATTTCTTTGGTCAGTTGGAAGATGGTGTTTATGCCAGCGCTTGTGACAATGGGGTTGGTGCTGCATGGGGAACAATTTCAGGAACATTACTGGCTGATTTAATTGTAGGTACAGATTCCGCAGCCTTAAAAGATATTCAGTATGTCACTGGTATGCCGAGCTTAAACCCACCAGAGCCATTTTTAGGCATTGGGGTAAAAACCCGTATTGCATTTGAAAAATGGCGAAGTCGTAGTGAATTATAAACAGGATAAAGACATGAAAGAAGTCAAGTTAGTAGATAGTGCCAAGCTTAATTTTAATTTACGTGGCGAAACTCCAGATGGTACTGCCTATGTAGCAAGAGCATTAGGCGAAGATGTTTCACCCAATATGGGGATTGGGTTTGCACGCTGGGAAGGAGCAGAAGTCACTTGGAAAGTTCTTTATGATGAAGTGGTCTTTGTGATTGAGGGATGTTTTGAACTCACAGCTAATGGTCATAAATATGAGGTACGCCCAGGGCAAATGTTGTGGATACCAGAAGGAACAGAATTAATCTATGGTGGGCATGCCTTATTTGGTTATGTGGTACATCCTGGAAATTGGAAAGAATTACACGGCTTAGCCTAAATGCTAGGCAATTATTAGAGCCAATTAAAGCGTATCAATTTATCTTTATATAATCTTTTTACGTTATAGGCCAAGCCAAGGCCTATAACGATCAATTTCAAAAAAATCAAATTTGGGAATTTCTCCTGAAGGGAGAAGTGTTGCCTGAAAAAGTATGAGAAAGCAGGAATAGCTTTCTATAAATCTTCATTTAAACAAGGATATGTAAATGAAAAAGACGTATTTAAAAGTTGGATTCGGCCTAGTGAGCATTGTCATGACATTGCCTAGTTTTGCTGGTGTGACCTTTGGTGATCCACAAAGCGAATTAGGTGCATTGACAGTATCTGGGGCAGTCCGAGCAAACTATCAAGATAAGCATTATGGTGAACCAGCATCCGATCAGAAAGTGAAATTTGATGCAGCAATTTTACGTTTAGGTTATGAATCTCCTGATTGGTTTGGTCAAGCCGAATATCGTTGTTATCAGTATGATACCTTTTGTGACTTTTCAACTTTGGTTTCGGGTTATATGGGATATCGCCTAAATTCTACTGATAATATCAGTGTAGGTTTACAACCGATTCCATTTGGGCCAGGGCGATATTGGGATAGTAGTTTCTATGCAGGCATCAACAATACCATGGGATTACAGGATGCTTTGAATTTAGGCGTGAATTATCACGTTGAAATGCCTTCAGCAACCAAAGTAGATTTAGCTTATTTTGCTACAGATGGTGGAAATTACCATGGTGAAAGTAAAGATGCTGCACGTTATACAGGCAATATGGTGACATCCTCTGATCCACTTAAAACAGATTTAAATGAAAAAAATATGTGGATGGCTCGTGTTGATCAAGAACTTAAGTTTTTAACGACAGATGATTTGAAAGTCTCATTAGGTGGAAGTTATTGGCATTCAGATATTGAAAATAAGAAGGCTTCGGCGGATGGTACACGAAATGCTTGGGCACTGTTTAACCGAATTAACTATAAGAATTTGAATATAGTTCTTACAGGTGGGAAACAGTCGATTAGCAATAAAGATGCTTTGAGCCCGAACAGTTCAACTTTTGGTTCTTTTGATACTGAATATGATATTGCGAATAAAGGTTACTTTTATACTCTAGATACCAGTTATGTCTTTAAGAATGTTCGAGATTCTTTCAATATCACTCCATATATGGTGCTGAGTGGGTTTAATAAAAAAGAGCAGGGTTTTGATGACTCACAACGAAATATTGTGGGTGTCGCATGGGGTTATAAAAATGTTTCTTTATATACAGAGTATTTAATGACTAAGAATGATCCATTTGTCGGTGGAACAGGTAGCTCCTTGGCTGCGGGTGACGATGGAAAGTGGAACAAGCTTTTGAATATTATGTTGATCTATAATTTTTAGAAATAGACCCTTTTACAGGGTTAAGCGGTTATATTATTTTCAGGAAGCGATTTCGCTTCCTGAAGTTTTGAATAGGAATATTATTAATATAAGGTGAAAGTGATTTTTAGTTATTTCGATTAATCAAGTTGCTAATTTAGATTGCTGAACTTGATTTTTACGAATAGAAAGCCAACATATTAGTGATCCAATCGTGACAATGATTGCACCATACCAGAAGTTTGTAGATAAACTTGAATGTAAAACAATGACTGAAAATGCTGATGAAAGCATTGGGGAAAAATAGGAGAGCATGACTAATATTGGCATATTGCCCTTAATAATACCCACATTCCAAGCTAAATATCCCATTGCAAAAAAGAAAGCATTTAGAATAATTAAGAAATAACTCGTGATAGAGTTAACGTGAGGGAAAGAAAAACCTTGGGTAGATAATGTTAAAACCCATAAAGCCGCAGCTGTTAAAATAAAATACAACGAAATAGCATTCGTACCATTGCTCTGTTTTTTAGTATAAATACAGTATACCGCCCAGAGTAAGGATGCTAATAAAATGAGTAAATAACTGGTTGGATTTTTATAAAAATTATCAATAAAATTCATGTTTGGGTGGTAATTGATCATGATAATGCCAGAAAAACTAATTAACACACCAACAATAGTTAAAAAATTTACTTTTTCTTCTTTTAAAAAAGCGAGTATTAAAATAATTAATGTTGGCCATAGACTGAAAATAATATTCATTTCTATAGATTTTTCTGATGATTGAGCTAAAGTAATTGAAAATGCGAAACATAACTCAAAAATAACAAACAGTATGCTAGAAATAAATAAGAATTTTTTAGAAACTTTTTTAAAATCAGGTAGACCGTAAGATAAATATAAAATAATGGCACTGAAAGTATAGACATAAGTAACTGTATATAGTGGGCCAAATTTTTCCGTCGAGAGTCGTAATAAACCGACTAAGGTAGACCACAGCAATAGAGCTAAAATACCGATGCTGGTTGCAATCTGGCGATTCATTGGAGTTGTCTGATTTAAATAAATGTTAATAATAATTTTTTACTAGGTTATTGAGAAGTTTTATTCGCATGATGATTTTTCATATATCAATGAGTTTTTATTATGGATACATGTTTTGTATTAAGAGTTGAGTTTAGGTTTTGAGAACGCGATTATCATTACACCAACTATACTTAATATAGAACCAATCGATTGTATTAAAGTTAAGTGTTCATTCAAAATAATATGGATAAAAATACAGTAGCAGGCAATAAATGGAGATAGTTCCGTTAAATTTAAAGATCCAAAACTTAATGAATTGCATTGCTTGGTGTAAGGATATGAATAATCAAATCTCTAATTTTTATCACAAGTTTTAGAAATAGCCATTACTATCAGAGAGCTTTTGAACTTTTCCAGAGGGGGCTTTTGTTGTTTTAATCTTTGTATCTATTAAGGGGATAACAATTTTTAGTATGCGGTAAAAGTCTTCAAAACAGTATGACTTCTAATAGGTTATTTTAGATGTGAATAGAAGGGGGGGGTATAAATCATTGATTTAATTTTTCTAAATGGTTGCAAATAAACTATAAAATGGTGCGCTCTGCGGGACTCGAATTAGTTTTTTATCTAATTGAAAAATAAAATAATAAATTTTTGTGTTTCATACCACATTGTGTACCGTAAAAAATAAAAGTGCAATTTAATTTATTCTTTTAGTAACTGGTTATTGATCTGATTTTGAGTATTACACCTTCCAACTTTATATACATTCTTTCTCTAACAAGGTGACTAAATGGAGTATAGCTGTTGCCTTACTCAACCTTTTTCGCAGAAATTTATTGATCTCATCCCTTGGCCGAGGAGTGTGAGGACGGTGAATTAAAAGTGGGAGTTCATGAAAGTTAAATTTTACAGAGTGCTCGATTATTTGAGCGAATACCGCTCGCATCGATGATCAGGAGTAAACATCATGAATGCGATCACAGGCCAAACTTTTCAGATGAATCAAATTATTAACTTATAAAGAAGTTATTCAATTTACATGTTTGAGTCGTGCAACGATATATAACATTATGGATGAACGTCACAAGCACTATGATCCTACTTTTCCAAAACAAGTACATCTGACAGTAGGGCGTGTGGGGTGGTCTGCTTGGGAAGTTAATCAATGGATTGAGGCTAAGTTAGCGACTCGTTGATATTGGGGGCTCTAGCTCCTTTATTTTTTGTTCAAAATAATACATAAGTCTGTTAAATATTGTCTATCTATTGCCTTGCCTAGAGCAAAAATTTAATAAAAGTAGTTATCTAAAGTAACCGATTTTAAAGTAGTTTTTCAATATCAGGCATGGAATGGTAAAAGTCACATAAAAACTGTGATAACGAAATGATTACTATACGTCAAGACTCACCTCATGGCACAAGGCAAAGTGCATCATCCTGTAGATATAAAACTAATTCCACAGTTTTTTAGTATGCCGGATGACTTTGATTATTGGTTCAATATTTCGACTCTTTAGAACGTCTCGCATTACATTTATCAGCTCATAGGATTGTGTAGGTTTAAAGTAAAAAGGCTTTCCTTTTTTATATGAATTAAACTTATTTTGTTGAGCGAGTGTGTCTATATAAAAATTAATTGGATGGTTTTTGGATAAATAAATCCCTTAATTTTGTGTGGTACAGCTAATATTTATTTAAATATTTATTAAATAATAATGATTTAATTTTAATTTAATTTTGTAATTTTATTGGAAAGTATTGTAAAAAATATACATTCGTAGATAATTGGTTGTTAATTATTCCGAGTATTTTTGTAGGGTATTTTTATGCTAAAAACCATAAATATTAGTATTGCTATTATTATTTTTCTTACTGCTTGTACGACTACTCCAAATTATAAAAAACCTGCAAATTTACTTTTTCAAGAAAAAAGTGCCGAAAAAAATCAGGTTATTCGTGTAGTAAGAGATCAGAAGTTATGTGCAGATGATTCAATTTCAAAACAAAACTGTCCAATTGATTTTTATATAGACAGTATTCAAGCGGGCAATTTTTATGTAAATAACTCTGCACAGTACAATCTAAAGTCCGAAACTTATAACTTTAAAGTTAAAAACTGTACTACAAATTCATGTCAAAGTTGTGATGTAGACCTTAGCGTTGATCAATTAGTCGATCGCAATTTTATATTGTCTGTAGATACGCAAGGTAAGCCCTTTATTAGCAATGGCGGTAGTCCTTTAATTTGTTCTGTGAAAGATGAAAAGTTAAATAGTACTGTGCCAAATTTAGTGAAGAAAGAAACAACGATGCAGATTAATTTGGCAGCAGATACATTGTTTAATGTCAATGGCTCAGCACTTAATGACTTACTTCCGAAAGGTCGTCAGGAAATTCTTAATGTTGTACAACAATTTCAACAAATTTCGTTTCTGTACGCCAAATCAAATTAGTGGGACATACGGATCGATTAGGTAAGGACAGCTATAACAAGTTACTTGGTTTAAAACGTGCTGAGACGGTACGTGATCTTCTGATTCAGAATGGTGTAGCTAAAAATTTTATAGCTATAGCCAGTGCGGGTAAGGATCAGTCAATTACAGATGGCTGTTTTATGACTAAGTCTCGTGAAGCATTAAAAGTATGTTTACAGCCAGATCGTCGCGTTACTGTGGAAATTATTGGTGTTTCTAAGTAATTAAATATTTGAAATATAATTAAAATGCATTTTGAGTGAAATATGACTAATTTTATTGTAATTGAAAAAGACTCTTTGAGTAAATCAACAGTTGACACTACACACATTGCTTTAGTAGAAGCTTCTATTGTTCATACTAAAATGAACCGTGATGACGTTGCCGAATTTGTACGTGATGGCAACAATTTATTGCTGAAGCTAAAAAATGGTGAAGTAATTGTAATTGAAAACTTTTTTGTAATACATGATGGTGTGGCTTCTGATTTAGTATTTGAAGAGAATGGTTGTGTCTTATATTGGTTTGATGGCATTTCCAATTATAAAGGTATTTCTGGGTTAGAAGTGTTATTACCAGACGCAGCTGGTAAGCTTGGTGCTCTTGTGCCATGGTTGGTTGGAGCTGGTGTAATTGGTGGTGTAATTGCTGTAACAGGCGATGATAAAGAAACGGTAGCACGTGATAATAACGAAACGATAAAACCGGACTTTACTGTCCCGAAAGCACCAGAAGTTATAATTCATAATGGTAATGATGGCAGCATTGATTCTGCAGATTTGGTCAATGGCAAAGTTACTGCGACAGTTAAGCCAGTCGATCCAGTCCAAGAAGGCGATGTGATCACCATTACTCGTCCAGATGGTTCAACAAAAGAAGTTGTGGTTGATGCATCGAATAAAGATGACATTAATAGCAACGGTATTAGCATTGAATTTGATAAACCT
>NZ_NEGB01000008.1 GCF_002135235.1 Acinetobacter silvestris | reverse complement strand
GAAAATCTTAATAACTCAATCAACTTATTGATTTATCAGAGGTTTTGTTTAACATCACCGCCGATGGATGTGCATTCTACAGCATTTCAGAACCAACACAACCCCCTTTCTTAATTAATTTATTTAGATGGGTGTTTTTTCTACCAATCAAATAATAAATAATTGATTTTTATACTTAATTTAATTTATTTTTATTTGGTATTGCAGTCCCTTGTTCCAAATAACCCAAAATCATACTCGATAATTCACTCTTAAGTTGTTGTTCTGAAATAAGAAAGTTATTATTACTGACATATTGCATCATGGTGAATAAGGTACTATTAATAATCACAAATGATTTATGTTTAAGCGTTTCAAAATTCCAATCTGAATAAAACCGATTAAAGACATACATTCCCGCTTCAAAAAAGTGCTGTTCTAAAACTTGCGCTGCTTCAGAATTGTTATAGCCATGCCAATGTTTCAAAATTTCAATAAAGAACCCATCATCGGCTTTCATCATGTCAAATCCGAATTGAATGCTAACGGGGATGATTTCCTGAATGTTAAAACTTTCTTGGCTAATCGCGATTTGTTTTAATGCTAAACCTAAGTTTTCACTTTTACGACGTAGTAGCTCCTGAATAATCTCCTCTTTATTTTCAAAATATTGATAAATAGAACCAACACTGACGCCTGATTTTTCTGCAATTTTTGGTGTGGTTACTTGTAATAAGCCATATTCAACAATACACAGCTGTGTTGCTTCCAAAATATTATTCACAATGATCATGGCACGTTGCTGTTGAGGTTTTTTTCTCATTATTTTCTCTTAAGTAAATGCGAATTGAATGCGAATAAATATTCATATTAAGATTTGATTAAACATTAATCAGGATTGAGCTTAAATGTCAACTTTAATTGCATTAAAACGCTTAGCGCCTTTTGAGAAAATGCTAAACAGTAATTGGAAGACACAAATCCTCAATTATTTGACAGATCAAAGGCTCGCACCAAGCTACTCAGAATATCTATCTTTAAATCAGGCATTATTAAAGGGAGATGAGCCAATGGATAAGCTGCTGATTTGGATCATGCAAAATCCAAAACAGCATCGTAAATACTTTTCTATAGCACTGTATGAAGGTATAGATAAACTTCCACATGCCATGCCTGAGTTATCTGAATTTTTTAATTTGGTTGAAACACCGCCCGAATGGCTCGATCAAGAAAAAATGAGTGAGGCTTTAAATTTTATTTATCGACTTGGCTTTAATAGCGGCTTTATCTTGCGTGATTTGGCTTTAATGATGGGCTATTTATACCCTGGCTTAAACCAACCTTTAGTTTTAACTGGAGCTTTAAATAAAAATGCCGCCAAACGTTTCGCTGAAACCACCAAATGGTGGATGGATATTACTGAACCACAGGCTTTTGATCGCTTTAATAATGGCTTTACTTCAACTATTTATGTTCGATTTATTCATGCATTAGTACGCCATCAACTCAATAAGTCAGAAAAATGGGATACTGAAACTTGGGGCTTACCGATTAATCAGTATGACCAAGCAATGACCAATATTGCTTTTAGTGGGGTGTTGTTATTAGGTGTACGAGCTTTGGGTATTTTTCCAAATAAACGTGAGGTCGATAGCTTTCTACATTTTTGGAAATATACTGGCTGGCTCATGGGTATTGAAGAAAAATGGCTGATTGATAAAGAATCTGAGGGTTGGAAGTTTTTATATTGGCTACCGTTTACCCATCCTAAACCCGATGCAACCAGTAAATCTTTGGCTTCAAGCTTATCTAAAGAGCCTTTTGAAAGGCAGTATAAATATTTACGCCCTTTACAACAAAAACTGGCTTATCACCAACACTTAGAAATTACTCAGTTCTTTCTAGGTCGTAAGAAAATGCAAGAATTGGGTTTAAAACATCATTCTGCAGCGTGGTTTGCTTATTATTTGATTGCTCGAAATGCTGTGCTGTATACCGGTGCTCGACACTTTAAAAAAATTGATACTTTCCTACTACAACATGGTCGTCATATGCAGAAACACTCTTTAGATTTATATGCAGAAAATGGTAAACAACTCGCCAGTATGCATCAATAAAAGTCATAAAATGAAAAGAGGAAACTTAAAAGCTTCCTCTTCTTATTCAATAACGATTACTGGGCATGCTGTACATGCATAGATTCATCCATCTGCTTGTGTGATGTATCTATATGATCCGATAGCGGTTGATGTGACATCACTGGTGCTGACTTAAAGACATGCTGCTGTGTATAAGCCTGTTTATGACTAGGCATATACTCAGGATCATTACTGATCGCCAAATAGAAAAACAACATAAAGATAAAACTTAAAATGCAGGCAACAATCAATGCTTTCCATCCCCAGCCTGATTGTTCAGGGGATAACTTTTCTGTAGACTTAGATATAGTCATATCACTCTCCAAAACAATAAAAATAGGATTAAAATTTCATGCTGACACGTGCCCAATAATTACGTCCCGTATTATTAAACTGTTCATTACTGGCAAAACCAAAACCAGAACTTCCCGCTTTATTCAGATGTTCGGTATAGGTTTTATCTAGAACGTTATCAATACCCACTGCAACATCAATATCTTTCATGATGTTATAAGAAGCATTTAAAGCCAGTGTGGCAAAACCTTTGCTCTCCCCCATGTCATACCCGACGATATTCCCTTGATTGAGACTGATACGATCTTGCTTGGCAACCACACGCCACAACATACCTAAGGTATATTTATCTTGCACATAACGAAGATTAAAACGTCCTTCCAAAGGTGCAATTTGCGGCAAAGCTTTTTGATCTGTAGTATTTTTACCCCATGCGTATGCAGCACTGATATCCGCCTGAATTGCATCACTCAATTGATAACCGATACCTGCTTCAGCCCCTGCAATTGTTGCATCAACATTTTTAGCACCCGCACTAAATGAAGAACCATGATCATGCCCCCCCATACCAGCCATAGGATGATTGTGATAACTCATCAAGATATAATCATTAATCAAGCCTGCATAAGCTGAAACCCATGAATTAAAAGCACCATGTTGCTGTTGATACCCCATATCCAGCTGCAATGTTTTTTCGTTATTCAAATCATTGAATGTCGGCTTGGCCATACCCGTATTGCCATGTGCAGTGCTAAAAAGCTCCCAATAATCTGGTACACGCTCTATATAGCCTAGACCAATATAAGTTTTTAAATCATGCTCAGGATGTTGGTTCTCTAAACGGATAAAAGCACTCGGTAGTGTTTCTTTACGATTATCATTCAGCTTCAGTGCATCAATTTTGACTTGATCCAGTCGTGCACCTGTCACTAGCTTTGAGTTTTCACTGAATTGATAACTGAGTTCACCAAATGCCCCATAGGACTGAAATTTCATATTGGTAGATAGCGGCATATCCATCATCATCGATTTCATACTGCCAGCATGATGATTCTGCTGCGAATCAATTCCCGTGACCAAATCAATTTTGTTCCATTCTGAAGTCATCGCCAAACGTGAATTCAACGTCCGACGTGTCACTTGCATTTCTGATGGATTGGATACCATTTGATGCGTCATCATGTCGTGTGTCATCGGTGGCGTTCTTAATCTAAAGTTATCCATCACATGATCGTTATAACTATAGTTCACCTGCCCTTCGACTTTCTTAATCACTTCAGTTAAGTTTTTCTTTTCAAAACGTAATCCCAAACTTTCACGGGCAAACTGCGAGCCGTCCATATCACGACCTGCATACAGTGCTTCGCCATCCGATTTACCACCCGTCAATTCCAGCCAAGTATCGTTATTGGGTGTCCAACCCAATGCAAGATCAGTATTCCAGCGTTCCCATGCTGAGGGTACAGTATTACCGTCCCCATCTTTATAGCTGCTCGATTCAGATCGATTAGCATTTAAACGGATATATTTTTTCTCATCACCCACGGTGGCTTCAAGATTATGATCCAAGCGCCCAAAAGAACCGATCAAGACACTGGCTTGACCTTGATACGGTTTTGCAGCATTTAACTCTGGTTTTTTTCGCTCAAAAATAACCGTTGCTGCCGAACCGGTATTGGCATATTGAACAGTTTGTGGCCCTTTAATCACAGAAATTTGATCATAACTTTCAGGCTGAATATACGATGTTGGTGCATCCATTCGTGCTGGACATGCTCCTAAACTTTCAGAACCATCGGTTAATATTTTAATCCGCGAACCAAACATGCCACGGAAAGTAACATCAGCATTGGTTCCACCATTTTTGATGGCATTAAAACCGGGAATACTTTGTAAATAATCCGCACCATCGGTTGCTGGAATGGGCTGAATGGGTTGTTTAGGATCTGCATGAATAATTAGTCCATTGGCATCATTGGCTAATTGTGCAGTCACCACAATGGGCGCCAGTTGCGTTGTTATTTGCTGCGTATCTGCAAATACTAAACCTGAATAACACGCGACAGAAATCGCAGCTGCAAGGGGCTGTAAAAAGAATTTAGGCTGAGCCATCTTCATCTCTCTTAAATCATAAATAAAACAAGGCTGGAGTCAGTGAAGACCCAAATAAAAAGTTTTAATTTATGCAAAGAGTGGTGGCGCTCTTCCTTGGGGGATAAGAAATAAGCGTTGCAGAACAAAATAAACATGTCGAAATGCTTTTTGAAATGCAATCAGACGTACTTGAATACGATCTAAAACTGGTTTGATGTCTAAATCAGGTGGTAAAACCAAGTTACCATAGACGGTACAGTATTGGCATTGATGGTTGGGATCATGATGATCATGCCCAGACGAAATTTCTGTGAGTGCTCTTTTTTGAGCGGAATGTTGCTCATGTGAGCGATGCACATGATGAGAAGCATGTTGAGACTTTTCGTAGAACTTACTTTGGATTAAAACTTGAGAAATGGTTTCACAGACCGGAGCAATTTGATATTGCTTCGGTAGCAAAGGCTGTAACAATACAGCAATCTGTAAAAATACTGCAGCAAACCCCAGCAGCAACCCACTTCGCAATAACAAAATGTTCCTCTCAACATTTTTCTGAGCCAAGTATAACAAAGCCCAATCAAAATTGGGCTGAATTAAATTCGGATCTTTTAACGGAGTAAAAAATTAGCGTTTGACTGCCACTTGCTCTTTTTGACGTTGACGTACTACTTTTTCAACTTTTTCACGTGCGCGCTGACGTTTTAATGGCGATAAATAATCAACAAAAAGCTTACCATTTAAGTGATCCATTTCATGTTGAATACATACAGCAAGAAGTCCGTCCGCTTCTTGCTCAAAAGCTTTACCATCTAAGCCAATTGCATTAATTTTTACACGTGACGGACGATCAACTTTATCGTATATTTGGGGAACAGATAAACAACCTTCTTCATATGACAAGGTTTCATCTGTAAGAAATGTAACTTTGGGGTTAATGAATACCATCGGTTGATTTTTATCTTCAGACAAGTCCATGACAATCAGCTGAATATGATGATCTACTTGTGTTGCTGCCAGACCAATTCCTGGCGCTTCATACATGGTTTCAAACATGTCTGCTGCAAGTTGACGAATTTCATCCGTTACTTCATCGACAGGTTTTGCAATGGTACGCAAACGGGGATCAGGAAAACTTAAAATAGGTAATAAGGCCATACTGTATCCTCACTGGCTATGCCATTGATCTTAAAACTAAATGAGCTTGTGCTTCATTAAAAAAATATGTGTAATATGCGTATTATAACGCAAATAGATACATAATTTTAGGAATTATGATAATGAAAAAGGTTTTCAACGGCATAACAAACTTTAATGCCATGGGGTTTAAACAGCAGTTTTTAGCACTGGCCATTTGTTTCAGTGCCAGTGTTGCTTATATTGATGTCGCACAAGCAGCGAGTCCAAATCATAATCCTCCAGCACTTAAAGCCAGTGCGCCTCATGTTTATATCGTGAAACGTGGTGACACCTTATGGGGAATTGCTGGTAAATTCTTAAGCAAACCATGGCTTTGGCCTGAAATTTGGGCAAGCAATCCTCATGTTAAAAATCCACATTGGATCTATCCAGGTGATAAGCTACTACTCTGCACACTCAATGGCCGCCCATTAATTGGTGTCGATCAAGGCGATGGTTGTGATGGTGTGATTCGTCGTCATCAAGGTGGTACTTCATTAAAGCCTCAGGTTCGGATTGAAATGCTAGGCAATAGCATCCCCGTCATTCCATTAGCAGATATCAAACCGTGGCTAGAACATAGTATTGTCGTTGCACCTGAATCCTTAACCAATATTCCTTATATTGTCGGTGCTGCAGACAACCGTGTAATTACCGGTGCTGGGCAAACGGTATATGCGCGTGGTAATGGACTCGTGGTTGGACAACGCTATGGTGTCTACCGTCAATCAGAGCCTTATATGCTTCTTGGGGCTGATGGTAAAAAACATAATGCAGGGGTTGAACTAACTGAAGTTGCATCGGGTCTTGCAGTCGGGAATGAAAACGACCTCACAACGGTAGAACTGACTCAAAGTTATAATGCAGAAGTTCGCCGTAGTGATTATGTTTTACCGCAATATAATGACCAATTGCCAAGTCTGTTCTATCCAACAACTGCAAATGAAGTCACCGGCGGTGGTAAAATCATTCGTGTACAAGGTTCTATTGGTACGGCAGCAGCAAATAGTGTCGTCACTGTTGATCGTGGTAGCTTACAAGGTGCGAAAGTCGGTCAAGTCTTCAGCGTTTATCAGCAAGGCGAAACGGTTAAAGATCCTAAAACCAAAGAAATGATCAAATTACCAAGCCAACGCGTGGGCACCCTCATGCTGTTTAAAACCTTTGATCAGTTGAGCTATGGCTATGTTCTAGATAGTGCATTGCCAATGAAAGTCGGTGCTGAAATTCAAGCACCAACCACTTCTGATGACTAACTAATTGGTAAACTTGAATGTTGAATTCGATATCTGATGTGCACTTAAACAGCATTAAATTATGGTATTTGGTTCAACATTCCCTCTCAACCTACCGAAAATTAGAACAATTTTTTGGTTGCATTGAAAATGCAGTTACGGCCGAGAACTTACAGCGCTGGTCAGAACTCAATATTCATCACAATCATATTCAACGTGCTCAGAACTTTTTAACGACATCATCTCAAGCAGCATTCGAACAATGTCTTGAAAAAATTCATGCACATACTGATTTTGTCATACTTGAATCTGAAAGCCATTACCCACCACAACTGCTCCCCTACTCAGATCGGCCACCCATTTTGTTTGGAAAGGGCTCCGTCCAAAATTTGAGTCAACCGCAAATTGCGATCGTTGGTAGTCGTAAACCCAGTCCACATGGTAACCAAGTCGCTTATTATTTGAGTGAAAAAGGATTTTTTATTACCAGTGGTTTGGCTCAAGGCATAGATGCAGCTGCACATTTAGGTGGAATCAAACATCATCGAAGTATTGCCGTTATTGGTACTGGACTCGATCAAGTTTATCCATCTCAAAACCATCATTTACAAGATCAAATTTTACTGAACTCCGGTACTATCTTGAGTGAATTTCTACCCGAGTCCAAGCCTTTACAGCATCATTTTCCACGTCGAAATCGCATCGTTAGCGGTCTCAGCTTAGGCGTACTTGTTGCCGAAGCCGCCTTGAATAGCGGTTCTCTGATTACAGCCAAGGCTGCTGCAGAACAAGGAAAAATCATCTTTGCTATTCCGGGGCATATTTACAGCGAATCTCATCAAGGCTGCCATCAATTGATTCGTGAGGGTGCGATTTTAGTCGATCATCCTGAACAAATTATTGAAGACCTCGCGTTACCGACCCAATGGCATTATCAGCAGCAATCTGAATCTGTAGAATCTGAAACAGCAAAACTCGATATTCCTACACATTTACTCCAAATCTATCAACAACTGGAATGGGTTGGGCAAGACTTAGACTCACTGGTCAAAAAACTCAACATAGAGACCGCCGAACTTACGAGTAATTTGATGGAACTGGAACTATTGGGTCTCTGCATGCAACAAGCTGGGTTGTATTTACGTTGCCGCAATAGTTATTAAGGTTCACAATAGCCCTCTTTCTGAATAAATAACAAGGTAAGGATTCATGCTTACAACCTCTGTCGCTGAAGCAGCTCAAGTTTTACAAAGCGGCCACGTTTTAGCCTATCCAACAGAGGCAGTTTGGGGTTTAGGTTGTGACCCTTATAATGAGCTCGCTTTTTTAGAAATCCTACGTTTAAAACAAAGACCGATTGAAAAAGGGGTCATTTTACTGGCAGGTCAAATTAGTCAAGTTGAACATCTTTTGGTTGACTTAGATCCCAATATTCGCAAGCAAGTACTTGACTCTTGGACCGAGCGCTCCACGCTTGATCGCGCCACCACGTGGTTACTTCCAGCAGATCAAAATATTCCAGAATGGATTAAAGGACAACATACTCAAGTTGCTGTACGGGTCACCAATCACCCGTTATGTATCGCATTATGCAATGCTTTTAATGGCTTCATTGTTTCAACCAGCGCCAATCCAGCGGGTTCAGAGCCAGCCCGATCACTACAACAAGCCAGTCAATATTTTGGTTCAGAATTAACTTATTTAAATGGCGACTTAGGACTCAGTCATGCCCCCAGTAGAATTATTGATGCAGTGACGGGTAGCATCATGCGTGAATAAAAAAATTTATATTCTTTTTCCACTTTAAATGAATCAAACCCTTTCACTAAAACTAAATTTTAAACAAAAAAAAAACTCAGTCATATAGAGTATGACTGAGTATAAAAAGGATGTGATAAATCACATCCAGAGGGTTCGTTAAATCTGATGCCAGCAAAATAAGTTTAGACAAACTTAAATATCTGCTCTCTGCAAGGCACGCATTATGCAATAAACCATATTGATATACAAATATAATATTTATATACACCTTATGATGCACCAGCTTCTTGAGATAAAGAAATCAACCCGATAATAAAATTAAGTACTTCTATTTATTTTACAAATTTTTAAATTAATTGAATGAACTATAAACAATGAACCAATTTAGATACAAAATTCATGTAAATAATAATATAAAAAATAATTCAATTGAACATTTTACAATCAATTATATATTAAAAATCAAGTTGGACTCAGCTTTTCTACAGCTTTAACTTTCTTTTGCGCCAGTACAATCCCAATAAGAATAATCACACCACCAATGGAGTGATAAATCGTCCAGGCTTCTTTTAACCAAAAATAAGCAATAATTGCAGTAAAAACTGGCATTAAATTCATGAATATACTGGTTCGATTGGGTCCAATATATTGCACCGCCATCATCCAAAGTAACGGTGCGAAGAGCGAAGCAAATGCACCAGCATAGAATACACTGGCAGCATTTTCTACATTAATGGCATCTAGACCAAACCACAGCAGAAAAGGTAAATGATAGATTAATGCAAAACCGATCTGGATATAAAGACTCAATAAGAGTGGAACCTTTAACTGCCATTTTTTTAAAAAGACGCCATAAAATGCATAGAAAAATACCGCAATAATCATGATGATATCGCCAGAATGCCCCCCCATTTGCAACAAACTAGCAAAGTTTCCTTGCCCCATCACGTAGAGCAAACCGCAAAATGATAAAAGGCTACCAATGATCGCAAAGCGATTTGGAATTTCTTTTAAGATCGCCATTGAAACAAAAATAGTGAAAATTGGAATAAATGCATTAATAATGCCCATATTCGTCGCAGTGGTATAATGCGATGCTGAATAGGCTAGGCCCTGATAAAGCACCATGCCAAAGGCACTTAATACTGCAAATTTAAAGAAATACTGCCGAAGAAGATGACGTTGCTTCCATGCTTTAACCAGCATAAATGGAGTCAAGATAATAAAAGCAATCAGCCAGCGGTAAAAACTAATACTTACAGGTGAAATATAATCTGCAACATAACGCGTAACAGCAATATTCATCGACCAAATTAAAACAGCGATCACCGGCAAGCTAAATGCCCACCAATGATTTTTAAGCTTTAAATTCATTTAAACTGATTCGGTATTAAGATAGGTACTATTTTCAATTAAGTCTGATTTAATTAATATAATGAATTTCAGACATCGGTATGGATATTAAGACATCTCAAATTATTTTCAATCCAACCTCACCCAAGATTGCATAACGTAGCTGACAAGCTGATGCAATTTTTTGTATAACGATATCTCTTGGCTGTAAAATCCGACCATGAATAATAATCTGCCGTTAAACGCTCAATCATGAGATGAATTTGATGCTTTGTCCTTAACCACGCACTAGAATTTCCCATTTAGTAGAGCTCGTTTTGATCATTTTAATACCTATACTTTGTTGTATAGTGTACTTAGCTTTGGGGTTTTAGCAATCATTCCAATTTTCATTGAGTCACGCGGTCTAAACAACTTCAAAATAGATTATCAGGCTTAAATTTATAATAAATATGATGTATTCAAAACTATGCAAATTCCATTACCTTTATTAAGCACTTATATTGAAATTGAAGAATTTCATTATCAAAAAAATGATACCGTCACGCCCCATAGCTGTTTATGGGGAGATTTTAATTTCAGTTTCAATGGTTTGTTAGAGTTTTCGATTAATCATCAATCCTTTTTATCGCCACCAAGTTACGGTTTCTGGATCCCCCCGAAAACCGAACATTGTTGCGTCGCTGTAGATGAACATATTACGCATTATATTTGTATTCGCATTCATCCAGAACTCTGCAATAAATTTGCTTCTAGCTGTAAGACCCTGAGTATTCGTCCATTTTTCAGACATACTGTGGCTGAACTCTTGGCACAAAAAAAATTAAATTATCCTTCCGCTGAATATCAACAACATCTTTTACAAGTTTTATTGGATCAAATGCAATTTGCACCTTGCTACGACCAATATTTACCACAAAGCAATCATCCCATTTTAGAACCTATTCTAAAAAAACTCGCAGACCCATTACTCTTTACCCAAAGTCTGCAACAAATTTTTGCAAGTTTTGATGTTAGTGAACGACATATTTTGCGCTTAAGCCAACAAGAGTTACACATTTCAATTTCGGAATGGCGTAATCGAGTCAAAATTATTTATGCAATCTCACAACTGAAACATAGTCTAAGTATTAAGCGTATTGGTTATGAACTGGGTTATCAGCACAGCTCTAGCTTTATTGAATTTTTTAAACGCTATACGGGACAAACACCCTCACAAATGCGCGAAACTTAAAATTATTGATTATATATTTCATCGTTAGACTTTCATTTTTCATCGACTTATCTACAAAAAAACTATAGAACTCTGCATGATAAATATGCAACTTTAGGCGAATGCTTAATTTTTAGCATCAATAGTTTTTTTAATGTGAATAAATAAACTTAACTTTATCAATAATGATTTGAAAAAATAAGGATCAATAAATGAAAAAATTATTACTTGCATCACTGTGCATGGCTTCAATCACCTTAACCGCTTGTGATAAAAAACCACATGAATCGACTTCAGGCTCAACTACTGCATCAGAAAAAGCCATGGCTAGCTTAAGTACCCATAATGCAGCGGACATTAAAAGTGATTTAGCTCAAATTCAAACCCTTTCAACCTCCAAGGCACAAGAAGCAATCGATTTTCAAACAGAAATGATGCACGCAGCACAAAAAAAAGATAAGCAAGCGATTGTTGCAGTCTTTGATAAAATGAAAAGCTATATCGAAACCCTCAACAAAGATCTGGATAAATTAACGCTAAAAAGTACCGAAGTCCAAGCACTCCGCGAGAAAATGAAAGAATCAAATAAACTCAGTATTGAACTAACAGAAGCCACTACTGCGAATCCACCGGATATGAACAAGCTCACTGAACTACAAAAGAAAGCAGCTGAAATTCAAAAAAGCTTATTAGCAGATATGCAAACTTTGCAAACAACCGCAAATACTGCAAAATAATTTTCAAAAAACAAACAGCAGATGACTGAAGCTGCTGTTTGACTCAGCAAACGTTCTTCCTTCAAAAGAAAGACTTGTTGTTATTCTGAATTCAAGCTAAAACATTACAGTAATTCACACAGCATATTTTGTAAGGATAGCTCTATGACTTCAGTTTATAACATTCCAGTCAAAACCATAACCAACGATGAAATCACATTAAATTCATATCAAGGTCAGGTTTTACTCATTGTGAATGTCGCCTCAAAATGTGGTTTAACTCCACAATACGAAGGCTTAGAAAAACTGTATCAAGCAAAAAAACAAGATGGTTTAGAAATTTTAGCTTTTCCGGCTAATAACTTTTTAGCACAAGAACCAGGTAGCAATGAAGATATTCAACAGTTCTGCTCTGTAACCTATGATGTACATTTCCCACTTTTTGCCAAAATTTCAGTGGCAGGTGAAGATAAACACCCACTTTATCAAACTTTGATTAATGCTATTCCTGAACGTATCGGTGAAGGCCCATGGTGGAAAGATTTAGTCGATTATGGTCTAACGCCAAATCCTAAACCTGAAGTGCTATGGAACTTTGAAAAATTCTTAATTAATAAAAAGGGTGAAGTTGTCGCACGCTTTGCACCAGACATTACCGCAGATGATCCACGGATTGTGGATGCGATTAATGCCGAACTCGCGAAATAAATAATCGGTTTAAAAAGAGTGTTCTAAACACTCTTTTTAAACTTTAGACGATCAACTTCAATATTATTCTGTTATTACTTTGCAACAATTCGATTTTTCTTCACATTTCACATCTATATTGAAGCGATATACTCTATTTTGAATTTCAAAGATGATGAAAAAGCTTTTCCACGGTGCAATACTGCCCTTTGTAATTTTTACTTCGGGTATTTTACTGATCGGTTGTGATCAATCTCCACAATCTAGTGCTGATCAAAGTGAGCAAGCTGAAATTCAAGCCAATCAATCTGATTCAACTATCGAAAAGCAAGCTACATCAGCTCCATCCGAGTTAAAAGGCGGAAATATGTTCTACATCGCGCGTGATGTTGCCAGTGTTCAACTTAAAACCGGTGACTATGTTACAAAGCTGCAACAACTGCAATCGGATTTACAACAAGCCATTGACACACAAAACCAACAGCACTTACAGCAGACTGCTCAGGATTTAAGCCAACAATTACGTGGTTTTAATACAACTTTGATTTCTTTAGAGCTTAAAAGTCAGGAAATTGATGCAATTCGCCAACAAGTCATTCAAGCCAATCAACAAATGTTGAAATCCTCATTTTTAAATGGTGACCTCAATTTAAGTCAAGTTGACTTTAAAAAAATTGAAAAACAAATGAATAGTATTCAAATGGATATGCTAAAACTGGCCAGTATGCTGATCCCGTCAGGTGGCTCATCAACAAATTCTGAGCAAAGCTAATACAGACTACTTATAATGATGCGCAATTCATTTTAATGCTCAGATATAAAGCAGATGTTGGCTATAACTACATCTGCTTATAATACTGACAGTCATCTATTTTTCAGATCTAAGTATATAGTCACAAAATTTTGACTCTGTTTCACTGTATAAATAAGTAAACAAAATTGAGTATATGAGCTGCTATGCAACTGATAATTTTTACAGGTGTTCAAGCATCGGGGAAATCAACTTTTTATCAACACTATTTTTATCACAGCCATTTGCGCATCAACTTGGATATGTTAAAAACTCGCCATCGGGAAAATATAATATTTGAAGCAGCCTTAGTCTCTAAAACTAAAATGGTAATTGATAATACCAACCCTACCAAAGAAGCGCGCGCTCGTTATATTCAACGCGCTAAAGATGCCGGTTTTGAAGTAATTTCTTATTATTTTACAACAGATTTGAACAGTACTTTAATACGAAATAGTCAGCGACAAGGCAAAGCCAATATTCCAGAAATAGGCATTCGAGCAACTTATAAGAAATTAGAGCAACCCAGCTCAACTGAAGGATTCGATGAGGTTTTTCAGGTCAATATTATTGATAATGGTAAATTTTCCATTCACCCCATATCTGTATAAATGATTATGAATTTTGATTGATTCGCCAAACTGTATACGTCGCTTGCATCATTTCTTTTACCTGTGGTGTTGCGACACGGCTTTCCATCATTGAAAAATCGCCTTTATAAGCGGCATCAATAATCTGTTGAGCCAAGTCCTTGATGCTGTCACGGCCTATATTTTGATAGTCTAAGATCTCCTGTGCTGATAAAACCAAGTCCCAACAAGAAACCACCGAACTCATATCTACAGCAATACCTAGATAATAATGATCATTATGTTGATAAAGTTCCCAGAAATGTGGTTCGTGTTCGATGAGCTTCATCATCACTCTACTTATATTAAAAATCAGTTTATTCAGATTATGCTAAAAAATAGCAAGCCAATATATAACTTTAGCCGTAGTTTACGAAATTAAAAAATGCGGTGTTTAGCATGATTTTTAATTCGTAATGGCTTATTCCTCATCATCATCCAATAGAAAAAAATCAATAAAAAAAGCCACCTTTCGGTGGCTTCTTCAATCTCGAACCGTCCCTTATTGAGCGCGGTTCTTGATTTTGCGGATCGTTTCCAACTGTGCAGCCGTTTCTGCCAAAGCAGCAAGCGCAGCAGCTGAGTCCAAATCGCTCTTTTGATTTGCAAGCAAAGTTTCAGCATTTTTACGCGCTTCTAAAATTGCAGCTTCATCTAAGTTTTCAGCACGGACTGCAGTATCTGCAAGAACCGTGATGACATGCGGTTGAACTTCTAGAACACCACCAGATACATAGATTAACTCTTCTGTACCGTTTTCCAACAGAACACGAATTGCGCCCGGTTGAAGCAAAGTTACAAGCGGAGCATGGCCAGGCATAATACCCAACTCACCGCCTGCACCTTTTGCAATTAGCATCGTTACAGTGCCTGAGTACAACGACTCTTTTACACTTACAACATCACATTGCATAGTCGCCATGAGAATCTCCTAAATTAGAGTCGCTAATTAAAGTTTCTCGGCTTTAGCAATAACTTCGTCAATACCACCAACCATATAGAACGCTTGTTCTGGAATATGATCGTATTCACCAGCGAGAAGACCTTTAAAGCCACGAATCGTTTCTTTAAGAGATACTAATTTACCAGGAGCACCAGTAAATACTTCAGCTACGTGGAATGGTTGAGAGAAGAAACGTTGGATTTTACGCGCACGGTAAACAACCAATTTATCTTCTTCAGCCAATTCGTCCATACCCAAAATTGCGATGATGTCTTTAAGCTCTTTATAACGTTGCAAGATGTTCTGTACAGAACGTGCAATTTCATAATGCTCAACACCAACAACTAAAGGATCTAGCTGACGTGAAGTTGAATCTAGTGGATCGATCGCTGGGTAAATACCAGAAGATGCGATATCACGGCTCAATACAACAGTTGCGTCTAAGTGAGCAAATGTTGTAGCAGGCGATGGATCTGTTAAGTCATCGGCAGGTACATAAACCGCTTGGATCGACGTGATCGAACCAGATTTAGTTGATGTAATACGCTCTTGAAGAAGACCCATTTCCTCTGCAAGTGTAGGCTGATAACCTACTGCAGATGGCATACGACCTAGAAGTGCAGACACTTCGGTACCAGCCAATGTGTAACGGTAAATGTTGTCAACGAACAACAATACGTCACGGCCTTTACCGTTTTCATCTTTCTCATCACGGAAATATTCAGCCATAGTAAGACCAGTCAACGCTACGCGTAAACGGTTACCCGGTGGCTCATTCATCTGACCGTAGACCATCGCTACTTTGTCTAGAACGTTAGAATCTTTCATTTCGTGATAGAAGTCATTACCTTCACGAGTACGCTCACCAACACCAGCAAACACAGATAAACCTGAGTGAGCTTTCGCGATGTTGTTGATCAATTCCATCATGTTTACAGTTTTACCAACACCGGCACCACCGAACAGACCAACTTTACCACCTTTAGCAAACGGGCAAAGTAAATCGATTACTTTAATACCAGTTTCTAAAAGATCAGTAGAAGCAGCTTGTTCTGCATATGTAGGCGGTTGACGGTGAATCGGCAAACGCACTTCAGTTGCAACTGGACCAGCTTCGTCGATAGGGCGTCCTAAAACGTCCATGATACGACCTAAACATGCTGTACCTACTGGTACAGAAATTGGTGCTTCAGTATTCGTAACAGTTAAACCACGTTTAAGACCTTCAGTAGATCCCATTGCGATAGTACGAACTACGCCATCACCAAGCTGTTGCTGAACTTCTAAAGTAGTTTCAGTACCAACAACTTGCAGAGCGTCATAGATCTTAGGAACGCTATTACGTTCAAACTCGACGTCGATAACCGCGCCGATGATCTGAATGATACGACCGCTATTCATTGCTGTCTCCTCAATTCAAAATAATGTTAAACGGCAGCGGCACCACCAACGATCTCAGAAATTTCCTGAGTAATCGCGGCTTGACGCAGCTTGTTATAAATAAGTTGTAGGCTCTTAATGATATCACCTGCATTATCAGTCGCTGCTTTCATAGCGACCATACGTGCAGATTGCTCACATGCGATGTTTTCAATCACACCTTGATACACCACAGACTCGATATAGCGAACCAATAAGCCATTTAAAAGCTGTTCAGCTTCTGGCTCATATAAGTAATCCCAACCGTAAGAACGATTCAGACTCTCGCCTTCTTCAGCAGCAGCTAAAGGAACGAGTTGTTCAACTTTTTGATTTTGAGTCATGGCATTAACAAAGCCGTTTGACACAAGATAAATACGATCTAACTCGCCTTTATCATAAGCATCTAACATCACTTGTACAGAACCAGATAACTGTTCAAGACTTGGAGAGTCACCGACATTCGTCGTTGCACCAAGTACTTTACCGCCGTAGTTTTTAAAAAACGAAACCGCTTTTTGACCAATTAAAGCAAATTGAACTTCAATTGACTGCTCTTGTTGCTGTTGTACGTGCTTAACAGTTTTCTTAAACAAGTTAATGTTTAAACCACCTGCCAAACCACGATCTGAAGAAACAATGATATAGCCAACGCGCTTAACAGGACGTTCAACCATATAACGATGTTTGTATTCAGGATTCGCTTGTACTAAGTGAGCAATTACACGGTGCATATTTTCGGCATACGGACGGCCTTGAGCCATGCGCTCTTGCGCACGACGCATTTTAGAAGCAGCTACCATTTGCATCGCTCGAGTAATCTTTTGCGTGCTCTTGATACTAGCTACTTTGGCGCGAATTTCTTTTAAATTTGCCATACGCTTAACCTAGTATTCGAAGGCTCTTTCAAGCCTCCGAAGGTTGATCCGTGAACCAAACTTAACCAAGTTGAACTTAGTAAGTTTGAGTCGCTTTAAAGCTCTCAATACCGGCTTTGAATTCAGCTTCGATGTCTTTAGTATAGTTACCAGTTTCATCGATATTTTGCATTAACGCAGCATGTTCAGCACGGAAGTAAGAAACAAGTGCAGCATCAAAGTCTACAATTTTCTTCACTTCAACGTCAGTCATATAACCTTCGTTAGATGCATAAATTGAAACAGCTTGATCAGCAATTGAATATGGAGCATATTGTTTTTGCTTCATTAATTCAGTTACACGTTGACCATGTTCAAGTTGCTTACGCGTTGCTTCATCAAGATCAGAAGCGAACTGAGCAAATGCTGCCAATTCACGGTATTGCGCTAGAGCAGTACGGATACCACCAGACAATTTTTTGATGATCTTGGTTTGTGCAGAACCACCAACACGAGATACAGAGATACCCGCGTTCACAGCAGGACGAATACCTGCGTTGAATAATGATGTTTCTAGGAAGATCTGACCATCTGTAATCGAAATTACGTTCGTTGGTACAAATGCAGATACGTCACCGGCTTGAGTTTCAATAATCGGCAATGCAGTTAATGAACCAGTTTGGCCTTTAACTTCACCGTTAGTAAATTTCTCAACGTAGTCAGCAGATACACGTGAAGCACGTTCAAGTAAACGTGAGTGTAAATAGAATACGTCACCAGGATATGCTTCACGACCTGGTGGACGACGTAAAAGCAATGAAATTTGACGATACGCAACAGCTTGCTTAGACAAGTCATCATAAATGATTAACGCATCTTCACCGCGGTCACGGTAGTATTCGCCCATTGTACAGCCAGAATACGGAGCCAAATACAGCATTGCTGCTGGATCGGCTGCACCAGCAGCGACAACAGTGGTATACGCCATAGCACCAGTTTCTTCTAGCTTGCGCACTACGTTAGCGATAGTCGATTGTTTTTGACCAATTGCTACGTATACACATTTAATGCCAGAGTTTTTCTGAGCGATGATCGCATCGATCGCCATTGCTGTTTTACCAGTCTGACGGTCACCAATGATCAACTCACGCTGACCACGGCCTACAGGGATCATTGTATCTACTGATTTATAACCAGTTTGTACAGGTTGATCCACTGATTGACGCCAAATTACACCTGGTGCTACTTTTTCAACAGCATCAGTTAATTTTGCATCAATTGGGCCTTTACCATCAATTGGGTTACCTAAAGCATCTACCACACGGCCTAAAAGTTCTGGACCAACCGGAACTTCTAATACACGACCTGTGCAACGCGCTTTTTGGCCTTCTTGAAGGCTTAAGTAGTTACCTAAAACAACGACGCCCACTGAATCCTGTTCTAGGTTCAGTGCCATACCAAATAAGCCGCCGTCGAATTCGATCATTTCACCGTACATTGCATCAGCAAGGCCGTGAATACGCACAATACCGTCGGAAACCATAACAATGGTCCCTTCGTTCTTAGCGGTCGCGCTGGTGTCCAGATCGCCGATACGCTGTTTAATGAGCGCACTGATCTCGGATGGATTCAGTTGTTGCATTGCGCTATACCTCAATCTTTAATTAGTTCAGTCTTCTACGCTATTACGCAAGAAGGCGAGTCCGCATTTTTTCAAGCTTGTTAAGCGCAGAGTCATCTATCACTTGATCGCCTGCACGAATAACTACACCTGCGATTAACGCAGGATTCACTTCTACAGATACCTTAACAGCAGAGTTCAAGCGTTTTTCCAACGCATGCGCTAATTTCTGTTCTTGAACTGAATCAAGTGGAAATGCAGATTCAATAACAACATCTACAGTGTTGTTATTTTGTGATTTGAGCTGTTCGTATTCTGCGTCAATTTCAGGTAACAGAGCCAAACGGCCATTTTCTGCAAGCAATGTCAAAAAGTTTGACACAGTAACAGAAGACTGTTCACCTAATACTTTCGCAAAAAGACTTACCTGCTCAGCAGGAGTAAGCTCAGGACGATTTAAATAAGCGGAAAATGCTTCGTCTTGCACCGCAGCACTAAGCATTTGTAATGCATTTGACCAATCGTCAGTTGCATTATGCTCAGATGCGTAAGCAAATGCTGCTTTAGCGTACGGGCGTGCCAACGTCAAGAGTTCAGCCATGTTTCGCCTCGCTTATAGTTTAGCAGCCAGCTGATTAAGCATGGCATTGTGAGCTTCTGCATCAACTTGTTGGTTCAGAATTTTTTCTGCACCAGCAACTGCCAAGGCAGCAACTTGTTGACGTAATTCTTCACGAGCTGTATTGATGTCTTGATCAACAGCTTCTTTAGCCTGTTGACGAATACGCTCACCTTCTGCAGATGCTTGGGTACGCGCTTCTTCGACCAATTGAGCCGCACGGCGGTTCGCTTGTTCGATCAATTGAGCCGCTTGTGCTTTTGCTGCATCGATTTCTTGCTTAACTTGTGCTTGCGCATCAGCAAGATCAGCTTTCGCTTTTTCAGCAGCATTTAAGCCGTCAGCGATGCGACGCTGACGCTCACTAATCGCATTGATTAGTGGTGGCCATACAAATTTCATACAAAATGCGACAAAAATCGCAAATGAAATCGCTTGACCAATCAATGTGAGGTTAATATTCATTGCTATTCCTCAATAGTTTAATTTAGGAATTAAGCTGATTAACCTACAAATGGATTAGCAAAGATGAAGAACAAGCCAATACCAACACCGATCATAGGCACAGCATCAAGAAGACCTGCGATTAAGAACATACGAGTTTGAAGTTGTGGAGCCAATTCTGGTTGACGAGCAACAGCTTCAAGGAAGCGGCCACCTAAAAGACCAAAACCAATTGCAGTACCCAAAGCACCAAAAGCGATTAGGATTGCAGCAGCAATAGCAACTAAACCTGGAATAATAGTTGGTTCCATGAAAAATTCCTCAGATGTTAGGTTTTCACCTAATTAAGTTTAAAAAACTGTACCCAACCATCAGCTGATAGTTAGGCAATACCATTAATGTTTTTCGCTTGCCATGCTCAAGTATACGATAGTCAGCATCATGAAAATGAACGCTTGTAACGTAATAACAAGAATGTGGAAGATAGCCCAAGGCACAGACAACGCCCACTGGATCCAGAACGGTAGTAACGCGATCAAGATGAAGATTAACTCACCTGCATACATGTTACCGAACAGTCGGAGTGCCAATGAAATTGGACGTGCAAGGAAAGTTACCAATTCCAAAATAAGGTTTACTGGAATAAGTAACGCTTTTGCAACTGGATTGCTTGGGTTAAATGGATTCAGCGCCAATTCGCCAACAAAACCACCAATCCCTTTTTCACGAATACTATAGAACAAAATTAAAACAAATACAGATAAAGACATACCTAAAGTAACGTTTGGATCTGTAGATGGAACAATTTTGAAGTATACGTGATGAGGATCCATACCAAATACGTTAGAACCAATAATTCCTGCAAGATGTGGAATGAAATCTACTGGTAGTAAATCCATCGCATTCATCAGGAAAATCCACACAAAAATTGTGAGGGCTAAAGGTGCAATCAAACGTGATTTGCCGTGGAATGTGTCGCGGACACTTGAGTCAACAAACTCGATGATCATTTCAATTGCAGACTGGAACTTGGTAGGAACACCAGAGTTTGCAGCTTTCGCTACACACCAGAATAACAAACAGAAAATTACACCCAGCGTAATTGACCAACCCATTGAATCCAAGTGAATTGCAGTGAACCCCATCGAATGAGCTTCTTCACCAGTCTCAGCCAATTTCCAAGAACCATCTGGCATTTTGCCATAGGTCATATTGGTCAAGTGATGCTTGATATACTCGGTCGAAGTAAGGGCATGTTCTTCAGCAGCCATAAATCACACCTGGTCAATGTCAAATACTAAAAGAGTCAACGAATATCGCGTGCTGCATGATATCTCGTTTTCCTCAAAAAAATTTTCAATTCTGCTGCGTTTAAACTTGTTTTTGTTGACGTGACACCCAAAAAGGAGCAACCCACGTCATCGTTTGTACAAGTATAAAACCACAAAACAATGCTACCGGAGATAACGGTTGAACATTGCTTAAAATTAAAATGAAACCAACGATCATAATTGCAAATTTGCCCATTAAACCTCTATACATGTTCGAAAGAACATCTCTAGAAGCTCTCGCGCCTGCTGCTCGGAACGACTGCCAAGAAAAATAACAACTGGCAAGCCAACATACAAATGCACCTAATGCTGCACTGAGAGCCGCAGTCGAGTCTTTCAAGACCCACGCTATCAAGGCTGAAACAGGTATCATTATGGCTTGTAAGAAGACCAAAGCTTTCGCTAATCGTCGGTCAATCAAGCGACTAGTTCGGCTCATTTTTATCCACTCACAGCATTAATGCTTGACAAGTTTAGCTGATGATCGTTTTTAATCGCAGGCATTATAGAGTTCCCCCCCTGAACTTGCAATCTTTTCCCGACCTTAGTCGATTTTTTTTCGATAGGTGTGTTGCTTTTGATATGTACAATTGTTGCTTATTTTTTGCATTACTTTTGTGCACTAAGTACACAAGTCCGAATTTCTTTGGCTAAAGTTTGCCATGCCACGACGAAATCTTGCTGTTGAGCCAAACTCTCATCTACCGATTGGAAGGATAAATCACCCAATTTTCGATACTGACTTGGATTGGCGCTCACCTCAGCCAACAAACACATTTTACGATATGGGCGTGTCTCATTAAGGTATTTAATTTGTGCCACCGTAGGCGCAATATGTGGATCATCCGTTAAAGCACCGGCAAATTTTAAATTCAATGGCCGCTCTAAATATTGATAGGCATCATGAAAAGCCCAATACGGTCGAGCCGCACCTATACCACTATATTGCTGAGATGCCACTTTTAATTCTTTCGCAAAATTATTGGCATTATTCCAATAAGCTGCTTTATTTTCAGGATGTTGTTGAGAGCGTAAAGCTGCAATAAAGAAACCAATACGTACAGCATTATTTGGATCTAACCACACATGCGTATCAATGGTATCTTTTAGTGCAATCCCTCGTGTATTTCTTAAAGGTAAGGGCTGGAGAATCCCAGATTTCAATATTGAAATCGCTTTATTATTGTCTGCTAACACTTTTTCTAAAGGTGCTTCATGTTCTTTACCCAACCAAATCAGCAAAGAAGCATCTTGAATCATTTTACGATGTGCAGGTGTAAGTTGCACATCATGACCCGTTTGATGTTCCAATAATAGTTGCGGCTCTTCTATTCCTTGCGTGATCTTTTTTGCAATCAAATATATGGGATGAGTCGATACCACCAAGGGAGCTTGCGCCCAACTGGCACTCATACAAATAACGCTCAAGAAAAACACAACAAAGCGGGACATGAGAATAGATTACCAAGATGAATTTAGCGTTATAGTATAACACAAGTTAAAAAATACCTATGCTATTCGTAAGATGGCGAGCCTTCATGTTAATATTTGCGATCGTCTCTTACATTAAAAGAACTCTTGAGGTCTGCTATGAGCTTATGTTCACACGAGCATCATGAAACTTTACACGGCGTACATGATCATCCTAACGTCGAAGCTCGTCTTACAGAAGCAGAGATTTTATGTGCAACCTCGGGTGCAAGATTGACGCCGTTACGCAAAGAAGTGCTTGAACTGATTTTAAGCGCATCAGGACCAGTCGGTGCCTATGATCTTTTAGCAAAACTCAAAAGTGCATCTGAACGCCCAGCGGCTCCGCCAACAGTCTATCGAACTTTAGACTTTTTATTAGAAAAAGGCTTTATTCACCGCTTAACGTCTATTAATGCCTATATCCCCTGCTGTCATCCACGCGAAGGACATCAAGCTGCATTTTTGATTTGTACACAATGTAATACCGTAAAAGAAGCCTCTGCACATGGGCTTATTCAGCAACTCGACCATCTCGCAGCTTCTGACCAATTCAATGCGCATCACAGTATTATTGAAATATCAGGAATTTGTCAGTCGTGCTCGAACAAAGTTTAGACCCTGTTTTAGTTGCACTCGAAAAAATCAATGTGCGAATTGATGATCGAGATATTCTCAAAAATGTTGATTTCTCCCTGCATGAGAAAGAAATTGTCACGCTCATTGGTCCCAATGGCGCAGGAAAATCAACCCTGATCAAAGTACTCTTAGGCATTGTTAAGCCTAATTCAGGGCAAATCATCAGTCAGAAAAAACTAAAACTTGCATACGTTCCACAAAAGTTCAATCCTTCACACAGCCTGCCTTTACGCGTTAAAGATTTACTCAATTTAGAAAAATGCGATAAAGCCATCAAAGCTGAAATCATTCAAGATACTGGTATTGCCAAATTAAATGAATCGAAAGTGCAACAACTTTCAGGCGGAGAACGGCAACGGGTTTTATTGGCTCGAGCATTACTACGTCAGCCTGATGTTTTAGTACTCGATGAACCGATGCAAGGTCTGGATATTCAATCTGAAGCTGAACTTTATGATTATGTGCGGAGTATTCCTGAGCGCTACGGTTGTTCAATTCTGATTGTTTCACATGACTTACAATGGGTAATGCAAGGCACACAACGTGTGGTGTGTTTAAACAAACATATTTGTTGTAGTGGTCTACCAGAGAATATTCAGCAACATCCTGAATATCAGGCCTTATTTGGTTCACAACGCGTACTTTATCAACATCATCACAATCATTGCGCGCATGGCGATACCGCCACCCCTTGCCAGCATGATTCTCGTCCACATATTCACCCTGAACCGGAAGCTTAAGCCATGATGGAATGGTTACAACTACTATTACCGGCATGGATTATGGGAACACTTTTGGTGTTTCTAACTGCCCCACTGGGTTGTTTAATGTTATGGCGTCGAATGTCTTTTTTTGCTGACACGATGGCACATGGAACGTTATTAGGTGTGGCACTTGCAGCAGTATTAGCCCTCCCCCTCTGGATAGGTGTCACATTCACGGCTATTTTACTGGTGGCGGTATTATGGGTTTTACATGATCCGCGCTTACCGAATGATGCATTATTGGCACTCTGTTCTGCGACTTTATTGTGTTCTGGTTTATTATTGATTCAACATTTACCAGCGTTACGACCTGAACTCTTAAGTTATTTATTTGGTGATCTACTCACTATTGAATGGTCTGACTTACCTATTTTTGCAAGTGTCATTGCTATCGCTTTAGTGATTTTATATAAAAACTGGCAGGCTCAAATTCAAATCGCAATTGATCCTGATATCGCAATTAGTGAAGGTGTGAATGCGAAGTGGCAACGTTTAGTGTTCATGTTGCTATTGGCTGTATTTACTGTTTTAGCTTTACGCGCAGTCGGCTCTTTATTGATGGGCGCTTTATTGGTGATTCCAGCACTTACAGCACGTTTACTTTCGCACTCACCCAAGCAAATGGTCATTTTTGCTTTTATTGTTGCACAGAGTGGTATCACTATTGGTTTATGGTCCAGTGCCGCTTTAAATATTTCAACAGGCTTAAGTATTGTCTTATGCATGTCAATTTTATTTGCTGTGATTTTTTGTGTGCAGAAAGTAAAAAGATTAGCTTAAGTGCTGCGCTCAATTTTCCCATGAAAAGCCCAAAACAATTAGATTTAAATATTACTTACTAATCTGAAAACCTCGACTGCTAATTCCGTATAAGCGACTAGCTCAAGCACATCAATATTAATCATGGTTACAGTCATTATTAAATACTGTATCCATTGTAATTTAGATAAACGTAAAGATTATGGCAGCTCTGAATAAAATACTAATGACGCAACAAGGAAGTAAATAGGTTAATCAAATTCGAACAACTCTATGAACTATTTTTCATTTAAGGCCCATTAGAATTTCGTATTTCAAGTGCATTATTACAATCCTTTAAATTAGAATAAATAAAAATTCTTTGTTTTTTATTTTCTAATAAGATTGCATCCCTATCTGCACCAAAAGCATTTTTTGAAACTTCACATTTGTAAGAGATTAAATTAAATTTCTCTAATACGTCACATTTTGGTTCTTCTAAATATTCATTAAAACCAAAAGTTTGCTTAAAATCCAAATGACCACATGAAAATTCAGTATGATCATTCTTTTCAGCATGAGTAGATTGTTTAGTCTTTATTGATTGAGTAGCATCTTTCATCTCTTTTTGATCTTGTACTTTATCACTACATGCACTGACAAATATGGCAGTTAAAATCAGCATCAAACTCTTATTCATATCTTCACTTTAACAATTTTAAATAGACTTCAATATTATCGGAACAAATTCCATAAAAGATATCAGAATAATTATTTTTAGGATTTAATTCGTACATTATGAGAACTCATTTTTAAATTAAAAATAAGGCTAGTTAGGAATACAATTTTTTTCTACATAACTATTTTTATAATCTAATTTTCTTGTTTCCATATTCAACAAACTCAAACACGATGGATATTTTATTTTTTTTAAAACTTTAGAATCTTTATAAAAAACCTCAACACCACACTTAACAAAACAATTATTAGAATTACCTACAGAATAACTCGTAGAAGATATTTTTCCATTTTCATAATCTGATGTTTTAGTAATTTGGTAATAATCATTATACGATTTCAAAACTATTGGATTAATATATACTGATTCATTTTTTTTAATTAATTTGTTATTTTTTTTACTATATTCCTCAATAACAGCAACAAAATTATTATTAATTCTTTTTTCTATATAATAAGTATCTCCCATATCCTCTTTCAAAAATTTATTATAAGTTTCTTTCATATAGAAATCTTTAGGTGGAACTTCAGCATTTAATACTGAAGAACAAAAAAATATAAATAAAAGACTAATTCTCATTGATATGCTCACTTATAGCTGTAAATATATTATCCACAATAACACTATGATTTATAATTAAAATTTTCGGTGGTGTTTAATTTTAAATACAACTCAAACTTAATGAATAATAAGTACTGATTATGATCATAGAAACCACAACCTATGTCTGCACTCATTGCCAACCATCCAATATCCATAAGAATGGTCAAAACAAAAGTGGGAATGCACAGTTTAAATGTAAAGATTGTGGGCACTCCAGTGCGCTCAAACCCAAAATTAAATATACAGAACAACAGAAAGAACTCATTGTTAATAGTTCTCTTGAACGAGGTAGTTTAAGAGGAACTCAGCGTTTATTTGGTGTTGCACCTGAAACACTGACAGGATGGATAAAAAAAGTAAAAAATAGGAAACTGAGTCATGACTTACTGAGTACAGAATCAACAGATATCCTAAAACTGGATGAGTTATGGAGTTTTGTAAAAGCTCATCGTCACAAGGTGTGGACTTGGATTGTATTATGCCGACGTACGCGCCAAGTGGTGGCTTATGTATGGTCAGTGTAATGATGAAACTTGTACAAATTTACGTTGTCGTATCCCTACAGAATATTTTAATTTAGCAACATGTAGTGATTATTGCTCAAGTTATACGAAGGTATCAATCCTGATATCCATCGTTCTGTGGGTAAAATACAGGTTTAACCAATCAGGTTAACGATTCAATGCTACATTAAGAAATCGTTTAGGACGCTTTACACGAAAACTTTGAGCTTTTCCAAAAATAAAGAAAATCACGAAACAGTCTTACATATGTTCTTATTGATATATAATCAGGGCATGAGAAATAAATGGATAGCACGTCATATTAGACACTACCAGAAAAGCTAAGGTTCGGAATAATCTTTCTCTTGGCAGTTATTAATAGTATCAAAGTCCAAATATATGGCATCATGATAAAATTTTACTTTTTTATTTGATGAATCCCAAATATTAAAATGGGAGCCTTCAGAAGAATAACACATATCTAAAAAATCAGCTTTACCATCTTGATTTAAATCTAAAGCTAAAGGTTGTCCATTTTTTTGCTTTAAAATCATTTTTTCTTCGCCAACTATGAAATAGTCTACAACACCAGATTCAATTTTCTCATCTAAACCATAAAAATAAGAAAAGTTTCTTTCTACTGATGATCTGTTTAAAGCTTTCACACATTCATTATCAGGCGATGAATTTATTTTTACACGTCTATACCCAATATTTTTTACATTTCCACTTTCATCATCCAAATCAAATTCAATTAATATTGGTATTAAATTATTTATCGGCTTAACACTACCAATACAACTAGAATTTAAGAATTGAACTCGACCAATAGTATAATCTATCTTGTTCTTAGATTGCTCAATTCGATTAGAATCATAATTTTTTTGTACAGATTCAACAGGAATTTCATCTTCATATGAGGTACATGAAATCAAAAACATCATACTGATATATATATAATTTATTCACAATTTAATGTCCATCATAAGACCAATGTGGTGTATCACTACTACCAAACCAAAATACACTATACTCTCTACCAATAGATGCCAAGTCCTCTATTGAATTAACTTTTTTGCTCCCTCCTTTAAACTTTACTATTTTTCCACTTATATTAGTAATTGACATATCTACAGCTAAAGCCTTTACTGGATTATGATTTGATCGACCAGGATGTGCTATTTTATTGTTTCTAACACCATATTTTGCATGCATGGCTGCTGCAGTCTTTGCTTTGGCTATATCTTCACTTTAACAACTTTAAATAGACTTCAATATTATCGGAAAAAACTCCATAAAAGATATCAGAATAATTATTTCCAATGTCTAAGTCATTCCTATAATAGACCTCTATCACAACTCATTTTTATTCAGTTCCAAGTAGTAATTTTTGCAATCAAGTTAAATCTTAAACTTATAAAAATGGCGCACTACCTTTCATAATCGTTCCATCATTTGCAATTTTATAATAGTTATATTTTAAATTTTTACCGTTATAACTCTTAACCTTAATATTATATCTACTATCTATATAAAAATCAGATCCTGTGCCAAAATTTACAAAATGCCCCTTCCCATTACTATTAAAAGTATTTAAAACATAAGATAATTTTTCACTCTCGTCTGTGAAAAATTCAACAAAAACAATATTACCCTCTTGTCTTGGAAGTTTAATAATGGCATTCCCAACACCTAAGCTTCCTCCATGACTAACCACATAATCAATAAAACCATCAGAAATATTTGATGCTAAAACTACATTTCTATTACCTATTTTCACTTTAGAATCGAAAGGTAATTTAACAGACTCAACCGTACTTAATTCTTTTTCAATTAAATGTAATCCTTTTATATTATCTTTTTGTACAAAGCTTCTCTTATCTTCATTAAATAGCGTAAATTTTTTATTTGAAAACTTATAACAATATCTACCATTCTCGACAATATCTTTATACGCATATTTCATTCCATCTATACATATTTTATTGTTTAAACTAGAAAAATCTATTGTTTTATTCTTTATTACTTTACCTCCATCATTCTTCTCATCAAAATACTGTCCATATAATGGAAATACCTCTTTACCAATAGGATCTAGAACAACAATTGCATCATCTAAGCTGAATAAAATAAAGTCTTTATTAAAATTTTTCGTAGCACCCAAATTTTTATTATATAAATTTAAATATTTTTTTGAGCAAAAATCAATTTCCCCATAATCAAATTTACATTGGTTTTTATTGCCATTAATAGTGATAGTAAAATCATTTTTGGCATAACAACCCGCGATATTAAAAAAAATAACTGCATATAAAAAAAATCGAAACATACTTTTACCTTTAACTATAAATTGCTTTATCCGTAGCCAGGCTATGCTTACTGAGACGACTATCGCCTAAATCTTGTGCCAAAATATCAGCTTGCCAGCGCTGAACTTGAACAGCTGTAGATTGAAGATTTCGTTGAGCAACTAAGCTAGTCATTGTATCAAAGTGCTCTGTGGCATTACTTCGATGAAAGCGAATACTTCTGCGACTCAATGCCTCATATTGACTATTGTCATCAATTAAACGGAGCTTCTGCGCTTGAATCTGTGTTGCAGATATGGCAACAATTTTTGCAGATTCATCAACCAACCAATTAATGCCCTCACTACGCCATAAACGCGTTAAGAATTCATAATCGGTTTCATTTGATTGCATCACAAAAGGGCGAATATCATATTCTTGTTTTAAGCCACTATTATCCAAAGTTAAACTTGAAGCAAATAAAGTACTTTTAGCCTGCCACTCTTTAAATAAAACTTCAGTAATTTCAGGCACATTTTTATTCATAAACACACGACTATTGCGGCGCTTATGCCAAAGCGCTGTCGCATCCTCAATCGTGAGTTTATATAACGTTAATGCCCCATCACTTTGTCCCTGACTTGCACCCGTAACAATACCTGTTGTACGGTAAAGCTCGCCAAAATCAGTGACCTGATCAACAGCAACCTGACAACCAATAAATTGCTTGAGTGCGATATGGGCATTCGTAGACAGGCATAAAATTTCAGCTTTAAACCCCTGATTTATAAAACTTTTCCCTTGGACATACTGAATAAAGGCCTGAGCGTTCAATATAGGATTCGAAAATTGTAAATGCAAAGCCCGTTTTTGTAGACTCAATCCCAAACTCTCAATCAAAGTACTTATATTTTTCAACATGAATATTATTTTTTGAAATTATTTTGCGCAATTCTAACCAAGCTTACCCAGATGTCTAGAGTAAAAATTGTTAAGTTTTATGATTACAATCCTAAAAATGATAAAAGGAACCAATGACTGATTCCTTTTATCCCACTTAATTAAGAGGCATGACTAGCTAGGAATACGTTTATAACGACGATATTCAGGTTTCCAGAAATTATCCTCTAAACGTTGTTGCAATACCTCATCCGAAATCGCGGGTGCGACTCCATCATGAATCGCTGCTTTTGCAACTTTAAACGCAATAATTTTAGATACTTGTTGCAAGGCATTTAAATCTGGTAATAAATCCGCATCAATATCATTCAGTTTCGGTGAACAATCTGCCAAAGCATTACTGGCCGCCATCAACATATGATCGGTGACACGTGTAGCTTGCACCGCAATCACACCCAAGCCAATTCCCGGGAAAATATAAGAATTATTACATTGCGAGATGTTATAAATTTCACCTTGATAATTCACTGGTGCAAATGGGCTTCCTGTTGCAATTAGAGCCTTACCCTGCGTCCATTCGATAATATCTGCTGGAACCGCTTCTACACGAGATGTCGGATTTGAAAGCGGCAATACAATCGGTCGCTCACAGTTTTCTGCTAAAGTCCGAATCACTTCTTCGGTGAATAATCCTGGTTGCCCCGAAACACCAATCAACACGGTTGGCTTCGCATTTTTCACAACATCAAAGAGGGAAATTGTACCTTCTGCATCACCCCAATGTGCAACCTCATCAATTTTTTGTACCAATTTACTTTGAAAATCAAGTAAGTTTGGCTGATTTTCAGTGAGCAAACCAAAACGATCGACCATGTAAATTTGTGATCTTGCTTGCGCGTCGGTCAAACCCTCAGCCATCATTTGCGCCACAATTTGTTCCGCAATACCACAACCCGCTGAACCTGCCCCTAAGAAAGCAACTTTTTGATCTTTAAGTTGTTTACCTGCAGCACGACTGGCGGCAATTAAACTTCCGACAGAAACTGCGGCTGTACCTTGAATATCGTCATTAAAACAACAAATTTGGTCGCGATATTTTTCCAATAACGGCATCGCATTTTTTTGGGCGAAATCTTCGAATTGAATCAAAGCAGTCGGCCAACGGCGTTTAACTGCGCTGATCACTTCATCAACAAAAGCGTAATACTCATCACCGCTGATGCGAGGCTGTTTCCACCCCATATAAATTGGATCATTTAACAATTGTTGATTGTTTGTCCCAACATCAATGGTAATTGGTAGCGTATAGGCTGGGCTAATCCCGCCACATGCGGTATACAACGATAACTTACCAATCGGGATGCCCATCCCACCAATGCCTTGATCGCCTAAACCGAGAATACGTTCACCATCCGTGATCACAATCACTTTGACATTCTTTTTGTTTACATTATGTAAAATATCATCAATATGATTACGCTCTGGATAAGAAATAAAAATCCCGCGATGACGACGATAAATATCGGAAAAACGCTGACATGCCTCACCCACTGTCGGGGTGTAAATAATCGGCATCATCTCACTTAAATGATTTTCAATTAAATGATAAAACAGCGTTTCATTGGTGTCTTGAATATTTCGTAAATAAATATGCTTATTGATCGCATCATTAAACGCGCAGTACTGCTGATACGAACGCTGACTCTGTTCTTCAATGGTTTCGATCACATGCGGAATTAAACCATGAAGATTAAAGTGAGTACGTTCTTCTTCATTAAATGCAGAACCTTTGTTTAACAGTGGTAGTTCTAAAAGGGCGTTGCCTGCATACGGAATATATAAAGGATACTTTTTCAAATGTTCAGTTGTCATTTCCATTCTCATTTGTGTGGACAATAATGTAATGACCTACGTTTTTTGCCACGAATACTACTTTCGTCGTAGCTAAGCTTAAGCCTATTTTTGCGTAAATAGGTATTTAGATACGTGATAATGATATGCAGAGTATTTTACAGATTGATAAATTCATTCCTTTTTACTTATTTATAATGACTTTATTCATGCTGTTCATCTTCCGGTTGATTTTTTGGCTGAATTCACGAATGATGTAGTGAAACTACATATCCATAATGACTTCAAAATAAAAATATGCTGAAATTTTCTTTCAATACCTTGCTAATTTGCTCAGTAGTTGCAATCAGTGGCTGCCATACAATTTCAAAAACCTCAAATCAAGTCAAAGATATGGTTGGGTTAGGCGAAAAGAAAATGCCTGAACTTGATCAAAAAGGTGTTGTCGATGTGAGTAAAACCACATTAGAAAAAATTGAGCAAATGACGCTGAATATGCCGACAGTTCAATGGGTTTATATCGAAAATGATTTACACGGGATTTATACCCTGCAAAATAAATCTGTGGACGGTAATATGCTGCTGTTACGTTTAAATTGCAAAATGCCATCGCAAAAATCAGGTTTTATTCTGCGCAATAAAGCAGGTCAAGACATTTTAAAAGCGCATGACGAACAAGCAGGACCAATTCAGTTTTTATTGGACAATAAAAATTATACCAATCCATTTCATTTGAGCAACAGCAAAAAAATAGAGGCGTTTAAAACAGCACTAAAAAAACCAAAGTGATTAAAATTTTTAATGCCTCCAAATTGTATACCTTTCAAAATGGTCATGCTGAACGCTTAGAACAACCCGTTAGCTGCAAAGATTAAAATATGGTGATTTGACAAATATACCTATTAAAATAGCAACTTAAATACCAATAAATACAGTAATGAGATACATTTCACATAATGTACAACAAAAAATGGCATAATTTAAGCCGTATTTCCCCCTGTGTAAAACAGAACCATGACTCACTTTTACACTATTGATTTAACCCAAATACAGTACAAAAAATTCACGATTTTTACTCTTCAATCTGAATAAGTTTTATTCATACAAATGCTTTCACCTAAAGCATTCGAAATTTGCTATATTTAGCGTTTTTCTGCGACATTTATTTTTCGATAGATTATGAATACGGCCATACAAGCAGCTCTTGATCATGCAATGCAATCCCTCCAAGCTGAAGGGTTACTTCCATCTGACTGGAAAAACACCAGTACATTAACGCGAACCAAAGACCGAAGTCACGGCGATTTTGCGTCTAATATTGCCATGATCGCCTCCAAACCTGCAGGTATGAAGCCACGTGATCTTGCAGAAAAAATCTTAGCTCACTTACCAGAAGTGGCAGATATTACTAAAGCTGAGATTGCTGGCCCAGGTTTCATCAACTTCTTCTTAAATGCAGATCAACGCTTTGCGATACTTGATCAAATTCAAGCCCAAAAAGATCAGTTTGGTAAAACCCAAGCCAATGCAGCAAAAAAAATCCAAGTCGAATTTGTATCTGCAAATCCAACCTCTAGCCTACATGTAGGTCATGGTCGTGGTGCTGCCTATGGTATGACAGTTGCAAACTTACTTGAAGCCACCGGTGCTAAAGTTGATCGTGAGTACTATGTGAATGATGCAGGCCGTCAAATGGACATCCTTGCAACATCAACTTACTTACGCTATCTCGAGTTAACGGGTCAAAGCTTAGTTTTTCCGAAAAATGCCTATCAAGGCGATTACGTTAAAGAAATCGCACAAAGCATTATCGACAAAGATGGCGATGCTTATGTACGCCCTGTCGCTGATGTCTATAAAGATGTTCCTGAAGATGTGCAATATGCAGCAGAACTTGATGCAGATGGTAACAAGGTTGTACTTTCAGGTGATAAAGAAAAACACATTGATGGCTTAATTCACAATTCACAAGCATTGATTGGTGCAGGTTATCGCGTATTCCACCAAGCTGCTTTAAACGCCATTTTAGATGACATTAAAGATGATTTGGGTGAATTTGGGGTTACTTTTGACCAATGGTTCAGCGAAGCTGCTTTAACAGAAAAAATTGAAGAAGCACTGCAAACCTTAGATCAACGCGGCTTCCTATACGAAAAAGATGGCAATATTTGGTTTAAATCAACAGATTTTGGTGATGAAAAAGACCGTGTGGTTAAACGTCGTAATGGCCAAACCACCTATTTTGCTTCTGATATTGCTTACCACCTAAATAAATTACAACGTGGTTATACCGATATTATTGATATTTGGGGTTCAGATCACCATGGTTATATTGCACGTGTTAAAGCGGCAATTGATGCAATGGGCTATGATTCGAAAAAACTGACGGTACTTCTAGTACAATTTGTCAGCTTATGGCGTGGCGGTCAGATGATTCAAATGTCATCTCGTTCTGGTCAATTTGTGACTTTACGCGATCTGCGTAAAGAAGTGGGCATTGATGCAGCACGTTTTTATTATGTGATGCGTAAATCTGAGCAACACATTGACTTTGACTTAGACCTTGCTGTGTCACAAAGTAAAGATAATGCGGTGTATTACATTCAATACGCTTATGCCCGCGTCAATCGTATGGTTGACCTAAAAGCGCCAGAAAAGAATATTCCTTTCGATCGTGAACAATTGAGCAACTATGATGCTTCATTGCTCACACTCGAAGCTGAAACTGAGATTTTAGCAAAATTGGCAGCGTATCCTGAGATTGTGATTCGTGCGGCAAATAGTTATGAACCACATCAAATTGGTAATTATTTGAAAGAACTCGCAGCTTTATTCCATGCTTGGTACAACTTAGATGATGCAAAAATTTTGGATGACCAAAATATTGCTTTATCTCAGGCACGTTTATTGTTATCTATAAACGTACAACAAGTGCTCAAAAATGGTTTAACATTATTAGGTGTTTCAGCACCTTATGAAATGTAAAAGCAGCTAATAGAAGAGGAATTCCACGTGTTTGGAAAAACGCAGCGCGGTGTGTCTGAACGACCGAACAAACCCAAACAACCATTAATTCCAAAATGGTTAGGGATGCTTGTAGTCATTTTAATCGTGTTAAGTTTTGCAGTAGCACTGATGCTCTGGAAACCGTGGGCACCTGTTCAGCCGAGAAATAATGATGTAACTTCCCCACATTATCAAGAAGATACCAATAAAGATTATCGGTTCTACGACTTATTACCTCAGCAACAAGTGACGCCTATACCTGAACAAGCTGTTCCTGAAAGCAAAACACAAACTCAGCCAGTGATTGTAGAAGCACCAACCCAACCCACCTCGAATGATATCAATGTCGGTGCCGATGGTTCTGAACAAACGACTCCAGCAACTCAACCTGAATATATTTTACAGGTTCGCAGTTATCCAGACCCTGATAGTGCCGATGCACGTCGTGCAGAAATTATTTTGAATGGACTTTCTGCTGATGTGGTACAAAGTACTGAAGGTGGAAAAACTTGGTATCGTGTAATTTCAGGACCATATGAATCACAAAATGCTGCAGTGCTTGCACAACAAACGTTGCAACATAGCGGTATTGATTCAATTGTGGTGAAACGTTAGTCAATAACGTCATAAAAAAGGATACTTCGGCATCCTTTTTTATTGTTCAATTTTCCTGATCAATTTTTTGATTAATTCAACAACTTGATCTACATACACATTGGCTAAATCATGTTGTCCATGTTCAACAATATACAAATCTGAATTTACCAACTGCGACTGTAAATATTGCCCAACTGGTACAAGACTAATTGAATCATTCTCTCCCCAAATCAACAATACTGGACATTCAATTTCAGCTAAACGGCCATCAAGATGTGATTGATGCTCAACAAACCAATCAGGGACATCAAAGGAAAGTTGGTAATCCTGTCGCCAATCTGCAACATCAAATGGGCTTAAATCAATTCCACCTGACGTAGCCACCAAAACTAATCCTTGAACCCATTCAGGTTTTTGCAATGCGGCTTGAACCGCAAAAATTCCGCCCATGGATTGTGCAACAACCAATGTAGGCTCATAAATTTGACTCAGTACATCGGCTTGTAAATCATCAAAATTCTGAATTGAAGAATTAAGTGAATGACCACCAAAACCTGAATAAGCCACAACTGTTTTAATATACTGCTCAGGTAGCATCTGCATCACAGGTTGCCAAAATTCAGTACTGCCAGATGCACCAGGTAAAAAGAGTAATTTCATACGACTCAAGCACCTTAGCTTTCACTTTTGGCTTTTGCCCGTTGAAATGCAGGACGTTGCTGAATTAGATTTGCATAAGCGACCATGTGAGGTTTCTTGCCTTTTACCCGTTCCTGCATTGCAATCATTGGAAAACTCATCTGAATATCGGCAAAAGAAAAATCACCCGCAAAATATGCGTGTGTGGTTAAGTAGTTTTCCAAATAAGCCGTATGCTCTTTCAATCGGGGATTAATAAATCCACCCTTTACACCATCTGCAATTTTATTGGCAATCGGTTTAATTAAAAATGGAACATGCTTAGGCATATTGCTCATAACCAAATTCATGACTAAATAAGGCATCAATGAGCCTTCTGCATAATGCATCCAATACTTATATTGTTGTATATTGGCTTGATCCTGAGGTCTAAATTTATTTTCAGTATCATATGTTTCTTGTAAATATTCCAAAATAACTGCGGACTCCGCAATGGTCAAATCACCATCCGTCAACACCGGTGACTTGCCTAAAGGATGGACTTTTTTTAATTCAGGAGGCGCTGCAAATGTCGGCAAGCGTTTGTAATATTTAATCTGATATTCAACCCCCAATTCCTCCAGTGCCCAAATAATTCTTAATGAGCGTGACTGTTCAAGATGATGTAAAGTAATCATTATTGTTGCCTCTTATTTTATGATTCGACTATAACCATAGCCATAAAAAAATGACATCCTGATTTACACAAAATGTCATTCTGAATTAAATTCGGCTTAAATCATTAACGTATCAATCTTAATACTTCTCAATAAAGCTTTTATCACTGAAGTCTTTTGACCAATCTCTAATCTCTTCTGTCGTAATTCATTGCTTAATACACGAGTAAAAGAGAAACGACGATCAACCAAGATTCAAACCATGTTTACTTTCCACATTGATGATAGTTGCGAGCATGGTTTTCTTATTTTATTAATTCGATGGACGCATCCGGTCTGGCAACACTGGCGCTTCCAAACGTGGACCTTCATAATCAGGAATGTTGCCAAAACGTTGATCTTGATTCATCCATTGTTCCCGTGCAATGCTCAACTCTTCCTGAGTCCGTCCTACAAAATTCCACCATAATAAAATGGGCGACTCAAATGGCGCTCCCCCTAATAATAATAATCGACTACCCTGATGTAACTGCACCTCGATATCGTTTAAACCCGGTTCGAGCACGATCATATTATTATCATCCAGTTCATGACCATGAATGGTTGCCGTTCCTTCTAATGCAAGGAAGCCATATTCATACTTTGGGTTTAAAGCAATCCGTGTCACAGTCGATTGCATTGCCGTTAAATCGACGCCCAGAAGTTCCGAATGGACTTTAACTGGAGATTGAGTCTTTAAAAATTCACCAACCAATACTGTGAATTCAATCTGATCCTGTACTACAACTGGCAATTCAGGATAATGATCAAATTGTGCCGCCATGTTCCGTTTATCATCTGGCAGTGCAATCCATAACTGTGCGGCATGCATATGGGTTTCTGTATCAGGTGCCACTTCAGTATGTGAAATACCATATCCTGCTGTCATTAAATTGACCTGTTTAGGACGAATTAATTGTTTAGAGCCGATGCTATCAGTATGCATCATGGTGCCTTCAATCATCCAAGTAAAAGTCTGTAAACCCATGTGTGGATGTGGACCGACATCCAAACCATCCCCTTGTGGAAAGGTTACAGGCCCTGCATGATCAAGGAAGCACCATGCACCAATCATACGCTTATGGCGACTGGGTAATGCACGTTTAATCACTGTACCTTTACCAATTTCCGCAGAACGAATGGTAAAATCTTGAATAAATTGAGTGACGTATTTTTCACAATCATCTGAATCAGATAGTTCGGTATAATTGGCATTAGTCATATTTTTATCCTAAACATACTCAACAATACAAATGTTAGTTAAAACATCATGTTTTCTTGTCATTATCTTAGCGAATCACTTCACTTAAACCTATCATTCATTTAATACGCTAAATAGCATAAACAGAACAATATTATTTGTGAATTTTTTCTTAAAAAATTATTTTCTATACGTCTTGTTAATTAGATATTAATACCTTATTCACATGAATTTTATAAATAAAATCTAATTACAATTATCAACCCAATTATATTCTTTATTTTATATACAAAATTTATGCATCAGAATATGATTCCTATATATCTTATATAAATATAAAATCACATATAGGAGTAGCTGTATGTCGATAGGAAATCGAAAAAAATATAATCACAATGACAAGAAAAAAATGAACTCTCTCGGAAAAACTGGAGAGCAAAATACCCATAATGACACGGCTTATATTATACCCGAACAGTTATGTACCAATAAAAATCGAGTCGCAATAGAACAAGCGTTAACAAGTCCGATAACTCGTATTCCTACACAATTTAAACAATACTATTTGGACTATCAAAATAAACATCAACGACAGTTACTACAGCGAGTCAACCTGATTGGGCAACTGACATTTTTAAGCTATTTTTTTGTAGATTGGTTCTTATTACCCGATATTGCTACGCTTTCAGCTCTACTGCGTTTAATTTTGATTATCAGCACATTATTAATCAATGAATTTTTGTTTCGTTATTGCAAGAATATTAAAATTTTAGATAGTTTACTTCCCATCTATGTCGCAATTGCTGCAGCAGCATGGTTAAAACTACTGTTGATCTCCGATAGTCCTGTGGTAACAACGTATTTATATGCCTCGGTGATTTTTATTTTATTGGGGAATTTATGTATACAAATCTCGTTTCGATATTCTATCTTTACATCACTACTCATCAGTAGCGTTATTTTTCACGGCGTATCCAAACTCGTCAATCTTCATGGGTTAATCTTATTTTCATTAACCTATATCCCCATTTTACTACTCAGCATGTATATTAGTTGGAATAATACTTTAAATTCAAAACGAAGCTTTTTACGTATTTTATTAAATGATTGGAACTATCATGCTTTATGTGAATTGGCGCATACCGATGAATTAACTCAATTAAATAATCGACGACAATTTATGCATGTTGCTGAACAAGCTATTCAAAAATGGCAAAAACATAATGTTGTGTGTCTATTAATCTTTGATATCGATTTTTTCAAAAAAATTAATGATACCTATGGACATGATACCGGAGATGAAGTACTTCGAATTTTAGCTGAAATTTTACGACAAGAAATGCGCTTCTCTGACGTTTTAGCACGTTTTGGTGGTGAAGAATTTATTGCACTATTACCCAATACCACGTTAGAGGATGCAACCCTGATTGCTCATCGCCTGTGTAAAAAAATTGAAAATCATCATATCTATATTCAAAATAAAATTTCTCTCAATTTGAGTATATCGATTGGATTATCTCAACTGCTTTCTTGCGAAGATGATTTAAGCGTCTTGATTAAACATGCCGATATCGCTCTTTATCAGGCAAAGAATAATGGTCGTAATCAAGTTGCAATTTATAGTTGTGAATAATTAAAAATTATCTTTATTAAAGCGATCTTGATCAATTTTATAAATATGAAAACTCCGCTCAAGTTGTACACCCAAACAAAACAATTAATTAAATAACTTACAGTTAATAACAAACGCCTGACTTTTAGGCTGTTTCCTTTGCCCCTTCATTAAAATCTGAGGTAGTAATAAATACTCCTTTTTTAGCCACTTGATCGGCTAATAACTCCAAAGGAAACATCAAGTACTCCAGTAGGCAGGGCCATTTTTTCTCTTAACTACTCATTTTAATTTTTATATAATAAAAAAAGAGCACCTAAGCGCTCTTTTTTCCTAAGAACTACCTTCACTGCTGCGCGCAGAACGCTTGGCGTAAAATCGGTAAAATGCGTTGCATTTTAAAAGCCCGATTTTACTCCCATTCAATCGTAGCAGGTGGCTTAGAAGAAACGTCATAAACCACACGTGAAACGTCAGCAATTTCATTCATAATACGCGTTGAAATCTTATCAACCAAATCATAAGGCAGATGTGCAAAACGTGCTGTCATAAAGTCAACCGTTTCCACTGCACGAAGCGCAATCACCCATGCATAACGACGACCATCACCAACCACACCAACTGATTTCACAGGTTGGAATACAGCAAATGCTTGCGCAGTTTTATCATACCAACCGCTTGCACGAAGCTCTTGCATGAAAATATCATCAGCAAGACGAAGAATGTCCGCATATTCTTTTTTCACTTCACCCAAAATACGCACGCCCAAACCTGGACCTGGGAATGGATGACGATAAAGCATTTCGAATGGTAAACCTAAAGTAGTCCCTAAACGACGTACTTCATCTTTAAACAAATCACGAATTGGCTCAACCAATTCAAAGGCTAAATCTTCTGGTAAACCACCCACGTTATGGTGTGATTTAATTACATGTGCTTTACCATTTTTAGTTGCAGCAGATTCGATTACGTCTGGGTAAATTGTGCCCTGAGCAAGGAAGTTTACGCCATCAAGCTTACGTGCTTCTTCAGCAAATACGCCAATGAATTCACGACCAATGATTTTACGTTTTTTCTCAGGATCAACTTCACCTTTCAGTGCAGTTAAGAAACGCTCTTCAGCATCGGCACGAATCACACGGATACCCATGTTTTTCGCAAACATGTCCATCACTTGCTCGCCTTCGTTCAAACGAAGTAAACCGTTGTCTACAAATACGCAAGTGAGCTGGTCGCCAATTGCTCGGTGTAAAAGTGCTGCTACAACCGATGAATCGACACCACCTGAAAGACCTAAAAGAACTTTTTGATCACCAATTTGTTGACGTAATTGTTCAACACGTAAATCGATGATGTTTTCAGAATTCCAAAGATTACGGCAACCACAAATTCCATGTACGAAATTAGACAGAATCTCTGCACCTTTTGCAGTGTGTGTTACTTCTGGGTGGAACTGAATCCCATAGAAACGGCGTGCTTCATCAGAAACCATTGCAAATGGGCAGCTTGGTGTACTTGCAGTCACTTGGAAACCTGTCGGAATACGCGTTACTTTATCACCGTGGCTCATCCACACTTTAAGTTGATCTTTTGAATCTTCAAGATCACCAATTAGTTTGTCACGCACCTGAATGTTAACTTCAGCATAGCCAAACTCATGAACTGTACCTGGCTCTACTTTACCGCCAAGTTGCTCTGACATGGTTTGTAAACCATAACAAATACCTAATACAGGCACACCCAAGTTGAATACAACTTCTGGCGCACGTGGACTACCTTCTTCATGCACACTTTCAGGACCACCAGACAAGATGATACCATTCGGATTAAACGCACGAATGTCTTCTTCAGACATGTCATAGGCATACATTTCAGAATAAACACCAGCTTCACGTACACGACGTGCAATAAGCTGACTATATTGAGAACCGAAATCCAAAATCAGGATGCGATCTTCAGTAATTTGGGTATTGGTAGTCATGGGTAAACAACTATGCAGGCAAACGAATATAAGCGCAATATTCTACCATTTTTATCTCACTAAGCATATCTTTCACATACAGTGCTTTTTATCTTGAAATATTCACTTTTCGGAATGATAAAAGTACTTTTAGTGTTCAATATCTTACGCATTATTTTTCAATTACATGATCAAGACTAAATTTTCCTGCACCATGTAACATCAGAAAGAATAGACCACCGGTCATTGCCATATTTTTCATAAAGCTAATCGCATCTTCTGCACTATCATGAAAAATAACAGCTGCAATTAAACTAAAAATAGCCAATCCCAATGCGGCAAAACGTGCTTGTAAGCCAAATAACAACGCTAAGCCACCGCCAAATTCAACCAAAATGGTCAAAGGTAATAAAGCACCCGAAACACCTTTTGCTTCCATATAACTAACCGTGGCGGTATAGGCAGTAATTTTCCCCCACCCTGAAACAACAAAAATATAAGCCATCAGTATCCGCGCAATTAAACTTAGCACTGCATCGACTGTAGGTTGATTAAATATATTTTTAACAACGATATTTAGATTTAACAGGTTGCCACCTATTTCATATTTACTAAGAATATGACTATATATTAATCATTCCTTCATCATACATAAAGCTATAAAAATTAGACTTATCGTTGCAAATATAAAACAATCCTAGGTGTATTTATTTAGTTATTAATACTGACTTTCCGCTCCCACACTGCTAGCATTTGGACACAATTTTGCATAGTTTTTGCCTTATGGATCTTTTTGATTTTATTCTGCACGTAGATGAACACCTCTTTGAATTTATTAAAAATTATGGGGTATGGATTTACGGAATTTTATTCCTCATCATTTTTGTAGAAACAGGTCTAGTCGTCATGCCATTTCTACCCGGTGACAGTTTGCTTTTCGCTGCTGGTGCCTTGGCAGCCTCTACAGGTGCAATGGATCCGTGGGTATTAATCATCTTATTGTTTATTGCTGCAGTATTGGGTGATACCGTGAATTATCATATTGGCAAATATATCGGTCCGCGTGTTTTTGAGATTGAATCACGTTTTATCAATAAACAACATTTGATTAAAACATCACAATTTTTTGAAAGACACGGAGGTAAAACCATTATTTTTGCCCGTTTTATTCCTTTTGCACGTACCTGCGCCCCTTTTGTTGCAGGTACAGGCAGTATGAATTACAAATATTTCCTATCTTATAATGCAATTGGTGCCATTTGTTGGGTCGGTTCTTTTATTACTTTAGGTTATTTATTTGGCAATATGCCCATTGTGAAAGATAATTTTACCCATTTAATTTTTGGTATTATTATTATCAGTATTCTTCCGGGGATTATTGGCTATATTCGGCATAAATTTTTCAATAAAAAATAAGCTGATATTGTTGTTAAATAAACACATTCAGTTTAAAAAAATCGAAAAATCACGGGTAACATACACAACATCAACAACATCGCCGATCCTTTATAGCATTGATCGGCGGTCATACCTCGGATATCCCCTGCGAGTAATTTCCTGCCAAAATAAATCCAAAAAATGGCACTCGGAATTAAACATAAACAGAAAATCCCCAATACCAATGCATAATTAGCAAAAGAATCCCAAGTCTCCATCGGGAAAATACCAGCTGCAAATAAAATCACCTTCGGATTTTTTAAGGTCGATAAAAATAATTGTTGTGGTTTTATCTGTAGATGATTTTTACTATGATTTTCTAAATGTGAACTTTTCCATAAATGGAATGCCAGCCAAAGTACGTAAATCGCACTGGCAAAATGTAAAATATGAATTAACATTGGCCAAGTTGGCATACTCAAATGAATCAGCAATGCCCATAAACTGATGCCGTAGACATAACCCAATAATTCAGCCGGAATTAAAGTAAATGTCTTTGATACTCCTTGATGATGTGCAGCGCTAGCCAAAAATGCATTGCTTGGACCCGGAATTAACAATACCGTAAACATTGCAAAAATAAATAGCCAACTTTCAATCATAGAGTACCCTGTTCATTTGATGTGCCGCACACCTTAAACGAAAAGAGTAAAATTTGACAAGTTTTAAACGATAAAAACATACATGAATAGTGCCAAAAAACCAACAACTAATTACGATAAATATTTGATTTAATTTACTTTTAAAATATTTTGTAAATAATATGACAGGTTTAATTTTATAAAATCGGAAACCTGTCACATTTTGCAAGCTATTTTACGACTTGGCGTTTCGGAATATAAGGACAATTTTTAAATTGGGCCGCTTGAGAAAGCGCTTCTTGTTGCCCATAAAGTTGAGATAATTCAGAATTCTTGGTATTCGAAGATTGACCTAAATTTACCGATACTGAAGGTCCAAAGCCCCAACCACCACGCCCCCAACCACCGCCAAGTCCCAAACCAACGCCAACACCGGTTCTTTTTGCAGGCTGCACACCATTATTGATGTACTGTTGAATTCGATCAAATTCAGCACTAATTTGTGCGCAATTCATCGCTTGATACTGTGTCGGTGAAACATAAGAGGGCTTAACCATAGTGGCACAAGCCGTTAAGAGTATGCTGCTTAAAGCCAAAAGACCCAAATTGAATGCTTTCATATCAAAACCTAAATTTATTTATTTTCAATTTCATTGAACAATAATTGATAAGCTTGCGTCAATTTATGATCTGTAGCCAAATGAATTAAGGGCAAATTTTTATGATGTGATTCTTTCATTAGTACAGATGGTGGCAGCATCTGTTGTAAAACAGGTAGACCTTCGTCTTTCAGTTGCTGTACCACTTCACGTGGCAATTTAGCCTGTGCTTGAAATTGATTCACCACAATCCCTTCAATTTCTAAACGATCATTATGATCATCTTGTGTTTCAATCACGTTTTCAATGAGCGTTTTCAATGCGCGTTGTGAAAATACATCGCAATCGAACGGAATCAACACACGATCCGCGGTAATTAATGCGGATAAAGTGAAAAAATTAAATGCTGGCGGTGTATCAATATAAATACGATCATACTGCCCTGCCAACGTTTGAATCGAATCTCGTAACTTATAAATTTTATGTTTGGCTTCTAATGCATGCTCCAGACCACCCAAAGTTGGGCTAGCGGGTAACACATCTAAATTTTTAAAAGGCGATGCATGAATATAACTGTCAAAACCTTTGCTTTTAGCTTTTAAAATAGAGCCAATGGCATTGCCAAGCAAACCTTTCTGCTGATTGTTTCCTAAAACATCATCAAAAAAATTCTCAATATTTGGCTCTAGCGCCGTCTTATCTGCAGAATATGTTGCATCATCGCCTAACAGATATTGACTGGAATTGGCTTGAGGATCTAAATCAATCACCAAGGTTTTAAAGCCTTGATGAGCACTAATCGCAGCCAAATTGACCGCAATACTGGATTTACCAACCCCACCTTTTTGGTTAAACACAACACGTGTTAACATAAATTCCCCAATCACTTATTATAAAAATTGCCTGTAGTTTAACCCAGACCACTATCTGCTCTAAAATATGTGTCTAACAATTAACCAAAAATGGGTTTAATCATAACTAAAGATATAATTGCAATAAATGCAACAGCACTAATCACCAGTCCTGCACGACGTTGGGTTAACAAAATCGTGTCATCTTTTTTATACACTTTAATTAATGATGACAACAAAACTAGAAATAAGACAATTTTTGCATAAAACCAAGGCTGAACTTTAAAATCATTCATGATCAATAAAATAATGCCGCTAATGGTCAAAACCGTGAAAGCTAAATGCTGTATTGCAACAAAAGCGATTCTTCCTTTCGGATTGGGTTGATTGTTTTGCGTGCCAACAAATAAGGTCAATGCACGTGCGACAAAAATTACTAAGGCAACCGCAACACTCGACATATGAATAATTTTAATCAATAAATGGGTATCCATATTGTTCACCCATTAAACTTTAGGTGCATGAGCACATTCAGGACTAGTCGGGGCTTCACCCTGCCACTCACTTGGAAGATAAGCATGAATGGCCAAAGCATGAATTTTACTTGGACTTAATAATTCTGCTGCAACAGCATAGACTTTTTGATGACGTTGAACCAAACGTAAACCGGCAAATACCTCACTCACAATAATCACCTTAAAGTGTGATTCCTTGCCAGGGAAATAGCCCCCATGTCCAGCAGATTCATTGATCACTTCTAAATGTGATGGCGCCAAAGTGTTTAATCTTTCAGTGAGTTGTTGTTCTAGGTTCATATTGAATCCTTAAGGAAACTGAAAATAGCATTTAAGTATAACGCTGATCTGTATCGCACAGTATGAAAACATGCAATAGATAAGTGAGTGTCATTTCTATCATTTTCATGAGTAAACATCGTGTATTGCAACAAGAAAATACCTTTTTTGCTTCAAAGTGATTTTATTTTATTCAATTAGCACTTTCATATGCAAAAAAATGTTGACCGAAAAAAATCATAATGTATTATAGGCGGCATGCGGGAATAGCTCAGTTGGTAGAGCATAACCTTGCCAAGGTTGGGGTCGAGAGTTCGAGTCTCTTTTCCCGCTCCAAAGTCTTTTTTGTTCAGTTTTTGTAGTAAAAATTGTACACCCCGCGGGAATAGCTCAGTTGGTAGAGCATAACCTTGCCAAGGTTGGGGTCGAGAGTTCGAGTCTCTTTTCCCGCTCCAAATTTAAAAAGCCTCTATTTTTATAGAGGCTTTTTTTATATGTTTAATTTACATTTGAAATTAATTCTCTGGAAGTCCTTCTAATTTAGTTTTCTGTACCGGTGCCTGACGATAAAGCGGCTTCGGATCTTTTTGCATAAAACAGGTACAAAAAATCGCAACGATTGCCATACCCGCAATATACATGGAAATAAGATAAGGGTTTCCATGCCCAATACTCAGCAGTTTTGTCGCAATCATTGGGGCTAAACCACCACCCAATATTCCCGCAAATTGTACCGAAATTGAAATTCCACTATAACGAATTTCAGCAGGAAACTCTCTGGCAAATAGTTGTGCCTGTGGGGCATACATAATTGGAAATACAACTCCTATCGCAACCACAATTGCAGTCCAAACCAATACAGGATCTTTGGTACTCAACATACTAAAGAAAGGATAACAATATAATGCCAGCACAAATAAGCCAAACATAAACATATTGCGCTGTCCGACTTTATCTGACAAGTGACCACAGAGCGGTGTCATGAACATAATCACCGCAGCACCACAGATTGTGGCAAATAAAATCTCCTGCCGTGGCAAACCTAATTGAGTAGTGGTATATGCGAGTGCAAAAGTAGATGCTATATAAAACCATGCATTTTCAGCAGCACGTGCCAAAATAATTAATATGACTTGTTTAGGATGGTTTTTAAAAACTTGTAATGCAGGAATTTTTACTTCTTCAGCTTTGGCTTTAACTTTTTCAAAGTCAGGTGACTCAGGTACTTTAACCCGAATATAAATCCCTACGCCTAATAACAAAATACTAGCAAGAAAAGGTAAACGCCATCCCCAGCTCAATAAAGCAGCCTCTGGAAGTAATGATACGGCTCCTAATGTCAGCGAAGCGAGCAACAAACCTGCACCTGTACTGGCTTGAGGTAAACTCCCCCAAAAGCCCTTTTTCCCTTCGGGCGCATGTTCAACTGCCATCAATACAGCACCGCCCCACTCTCCCCCCATAGCCATACCTTGTACAAAGCGTAGAATGATGAGGAAAACAGCGGCCCAATAACCAATCGTTTCAAACGTCGGCAATAGTCCAATCAAAACCGTTGGTATACCCATTAACATTAGAGTTAATAGTAACATTGACTTACGACCAACTTTATCACCAAAATGGCCAAAAACAATGCCACCGAGTGGACGACCAATAAAGCCCACGGTATAGGTTGCAAAGGCTGCTAAGACCCCAGTCAAAGGGTCTAAATCAGGGAAGAAAAGTTTATTAAAAATTAGTGCGGCGGCAGCGCCATAAATAAAAAAGTCATACCACTCGATCGTAGTCCCCACCATACTAGAGATACCTGCAAGCCGATGCGATGATTTTTTAGTATCTTTAGATATTCCTTTTTGCTGTTCCATATGTACCTCTTTTCCTTTAGTGGTCACATCTTTTTATCTACATTGACGTATGTAATTTATTTTGGTTTTCATTTTTATAAACTTATTGAGTCTCAACACTCATTTGTATAATGATAAAATTTAGGCAGTCGCGGTTAAATTATCTAGAATTTCGGTCAAGGCTGAACTATGCGATTGCCATTTCGGTTGCTTATCTTTATCAATAATTAAAGCTCGTACACCCTCAATAAAATCACCATGCTCAAACCAAATATCTTGCAGATCACGCTCTAACTGCATACATTGTTCAAGCGATAAACTGCGTCCAATCCACTGTAATTTCAGACTAGTCTGTTTAGCCACCAAAGAACGTTGTTTCAAAATTTTGAATAAGTGATGTGCCCAAGCTTGAGCCAGTGGATCGGTTTCGTTCGCCAAACTTTGTTCAATTTCTGCCAGACTTTCATAAGCGAAGTGTTGATGAATACTATCTGCACGCTGTCGTAACTCGCTTTCTACTGGATGAGTAATAAAACCAAATACAATTTGTTCAATCACTGCTTGATTCAAATGTTCATTGGCAACCAATGCTTCTTGAAGTGCAACTAAACGTTCACTTGGAACATGATAGTCAATCAAATCCAAATATAGTGCATCGCTACTGCTGATTTGCTCACCCGTCAGCGCCATATACACACCAATATCATCTAAACGAGACAGGAAATGCGTCGCCGCAACATCTGGGAAAAATCCAATCGCTGTTTCTGGCATCGCAAAACGTGATTTTTCACTGCTCACCACAATATGACATGCCTGTGCCAAACCAAAACCACCACCCAAAACATAACCGTCTAAAAACACGATAATAGGCTTCGTAAATTGGCGAATCGTGGTCAGCATGGTGTATTCTGAGGCAAAATATCCCTGATAATCTGTTGAGTCATTTTGATAGCTTTCGTATAAATAACGAATATCGCCACCCGCACAAAAAGCTTTTGCACTATTAGAATTAATCAAAATTGCCTGAATATTGTGGTCATGCCGCCATTGTTCAAGCTGTGCAGTTATCCCCTGAATCATCTCTAAAGATAAAGCATTTAAATGTGTAGCACGATCTAAAGTCAGAATGCCTAAAGCACCTTGTTTACTGCTGATTAAATTATTTTCACTGCTCATTTTCAGCCCCTTATTGATTGGTAAATTTGGCTGGGCGTTTTTCAATAAATGCCCACATACCTTCTTTTTGGTCTAAAGTAGCAAAAATTGAATGAAATGTTCGTCGTTCAAATCGTAGACCTTCGGCTAGACTGACTTCAAAAGCACGATTAATCGACTCTTTAATCATCATCACGGCAGTAAGTGATTTCTCTGCAATTTTTTCCGCAGCTTGTAACGTTTGTTCTAGTAATTCTTGCTGGCTAAAGACACGAGCCACTAACCCACTGTGTTCCGCTTCCTGCGCACCCATTTGTCGTGCGGTTAAACACATTTCCATCGCTTTAGCCTTACCCACGGCTAGCGTTAAACGTTGTGTACCACCAATGCCAGGCAATACACCTAAAGTCACTTCGGGCAAAGCAAATTTGGCGTTTTCTGCGCAATAAATAAAATCACACATTAACGCCAATTCACAACCGCCACCTAAGGCATAACCGCTGACCGCGGCAATCAAAGGCTTGCGACGTTGTGCAATCCGATCAGCCAGCGTGAAGAAATCATCAAAATAAATATTGGGAAAATTTAACTCCACCATTTCTTTAATATCCGCACCTGCGGCAAATGCTTTTTCTGAACCCGTTAACACGATGCAGCCAATCTCAGGATCTTGCTCTAACTGATCAAGCGCCAGATTCATTTCACGAATCAGTTGTGTATTAAGTGCGTTTAGTGATTTCGGGCGATTTAAAGTAATCAAACCCACACCGTTACGTTTTTCCAATAAAATGGTGTCCCATTGCATAAAATAATCCTTATTAATTGCTTATAAACTACGTGCGATAACTAAACGCTGAATGTCACTGGTGCCTTCATAAATTTGGCAAATTCGAGCATCTCGATAAATACGTTCAATCGGAAAATCTTTCAAATAGCCGTAGCCACCAAACACCTGCAAGGCTTGTGAACAGACTCTTTCCGTCATTTCTGAAGCAAATAATTTCGCCATGGATGCTTCATTCAAACATGGCTGCCCTGCTTCTTTTAAACGCGCTGCGTAATGCACCAATTGTCTTGCCGCTTCAATTTCAGTCGCCATACTGGCTAGCCGAAATGAAATCGCTTGTTGCTCAAAAATAGGTTTACCAAAGGCAATTCGTTCTTTTGCATAATGTGTGGCTTCTTCTAAGGCGGCACGTGCTAAACCCACCGCTTGTGCTGCAATACCAATACGCCCACCTTCTAAATTTGCTAAGGCAATTTTTAAACCCTCACCCTCTTCGCCTAACATTAAGCTCTTGTGAATGCGAACATCAGTCAAAGCAATTTGGCAGGTATCAGAGGCATGTAAACCCAGTTTTTCTTCAATTCGGATTACCTCATAACCCGACGCTTCACGTGGAACCAAAAAGGCACTAATCCCTTTTTTACCTGCGCTTGGATCGGTCACTGCAAAAACAATAATAACGCCCGCGTTATGACCTGACGTAATGAATTGTTTTGCACCATTTAGGATATAGTCATCACCGTCTTTGACTGCACGGGTCTTAATTGCTGCAGCATCCGACCCTGTATGCGGTTCCGTTAAAGCAAATGCACCAATCATTTTGCCCTGTGCTAAAGGCACTAGAAAACGTTGTTTTTGTGCTTCATTTCCAAATTTGAGAATCGGTACACAACCTACCGAATTATGCACACTCATAATGGCTGAGGTCGCTCCATCGGCAGCGGCGACTTCTTCAAGTGCTAACACATAGGCCAAATTTCCTGTTTCAGAACCACCCCATTGCTCAGGAACAAGCATCCCCATAAAACCTAACTCACCCATTTTCTGTAAAGCATGGGCTGGAAATGTTCCATGTTTATCCCATTCACTGGCATAGGGTTTAATTTGTTCTTGTGCAAAGCTTTTCGCCGTATCACGAATTAAAATTTGCTCTTCAGTTAATTGCATACATATTTCCCTTTGCCTGCATTAGCCAGCGGCGGTATTTATATTTTGTTGTTTGGTGATTTCCTGATTACGCAGTAAAAAACGTTGAATTTTTCCACTCGGTGTTTTTGGTAATTCAGAGACAAACTCAACCTCGCGTGGATAAGCATGTGCAGACAAACGCTTTTTCACAAATTGGCTGAGTTCCTCGGCCAATATCAGAGTAGGTTCTACTTTATCCACCAAAATAACAAAGGCTTTGACGATTTCTGTACGCTCAGGATCGGGTACACCCACCACAACGGCTTCAACCACAGCTGCATGTTCTAACAAGGCACTTTCCACATCAAATGGACCAATCCGATAACCCGAAGTGGTAATCACATCATCACTACGTCCGACAAAACTCATATTGCCATCAGCATGGATTTCTGCGGTATCGCCAGTTAAATAGTAGTGTCCAATAAAAGGGGATTTACGGCTTTCTTGGTAGCCCGAGAACCACATCATGGGTGATTGGCTTATATCCACCGCCAGTATTCCTGGTATGTCTGCTGCTAACTCTTGGCCTTGTTCATTTAGCACCACAATCCGATAGCCTTGACTTGGAAAACCGGCTGCGCCAGCACGGACTGGATGCTCGAGACCATGATGATTACACACCACCATCCCAACTTCAGTTTGTCCATAATGATCAAATATTGGCGCATCCAACACCTGTTTAAACCAGCGGATTACTTCTGGGTTTAAAGGCTCACCCGCACTGCTGACCTTACGGAATTGTCCGCGTAACGGCGCAATTTTTTCAGGATCCGCCGCCATCATCATCCGATAAGCCGTTGGAGCACCAGCCAAATTGGTAATTTGATACTCTTCAACAATCTGACATAAACTCTCAATGCTAAAGCCACCGTCATAAAGCAATGTCGCATGTCCTAACAACAATGGCCCAACAATACCGTAATACAAACCATAGGCCCAACCTGGATCAGCAATATTCCAAAAAGCATCATCAGGCGTTAAACCCACGGCATCTTGCATATAATGCCCAAATGCAACCAGTGCTTTTAAAGGGACTTGTAAAGGTTTCGCTGGACCCGTTGTTCCTGATGTAAACATCAATAGAAAAGGCTCATCGCTCTTCAGCATTGCTAGTTCACAATCTACCGATTGCTGCTCGACTTCAGCCCAGAAATTAAAGTCACTTTGAGGTAAGCAATCAAGTGCTCCTAGCACCGTAACAATCGCTGGACAATCCGCAACTTCATTTAACTTACTACGATTACCCATGTCCGTTACCACCAATTTACTCTTGGCAAGTACCACACGATGTTCAATGGCTTTTGGACCAAATGCGGTAAATAAAGGTTGGTAAACCGCACCTATACGCCAAGCCGCTAAAATCGTAATGATCAACTCAGGTGTCCGCGGCAGTAACCCAGAAATGCGATCACCTTTCCCAACACCTTGAGCTTTTAAAAAGTTGGCAAATTGGCTTGAGCGTTGTTTTAGTTCATTAAACGTATACTGGGCTTTTCGACCATCTTTGGATTGCCAATACAAAGCCACTTGTGCTGAATCTGCATAGCGGTCACAGCACTCATAACAAGCATTAAGTGCATCTAAAGAACCTGACAACAAATTATTCGCCGCATTATGTAAATCAAATGCAGATACTGCTTCTTGATATTTCAACATCGGGTTAACCTCAGTCTGGATCTGTTGTTATTCATGACACGTGGGTTAATTTATTCAGTAAAAAAGCCATCCAATGGCAATACCATTATTTCTGAGCAGGTAAATATTGCTGGATAATACTGGAGAAATCCAAGTTTGCATGACCTTGTAAACACAGTTGTTGATAGAGTTGTTGGACCAAGCCACCCAGTAAAACCGGTTGTTTCACCTGACCTGCGGCTTCAATAGCAAGCCCTAAATCTTTCAACATCAGCTGAGTAGCAAAACCATCCTGATAATCTCGAGAAGCTGGTGCATTGGCACAAATATCTGGCCAAGGATTACAGACCTCTGAACTCCAACAACGACCACTCGAACTATTAATCACGCCAGCTAAAGCATGTGGATCAATGCCAAGTTTCACCCCCAGTGCCATGCCTTCAGCTACAGCAGTCATAGAAATACCCAAGATCAAGTTATTACAAATTTTAGCCACTTGCCCAGTACCCACTGCACCACAATGCACTACATTTTTACCCATCAAACTCAATACCGGCTTGGTAGCCTCATACGTTTGCTCAGATGCCCCCACCATAAAGGTCAAAGTACCCGCTTGTGCACCAATGGTGCCGCCAGAAACAGGTGCATCACATACCACAATCTGTTTTGCCTCACCTGCTTCTGCAATATCTTTAATGGTTTGGGGATCAATCGTACTGCAATCAATACATAAGCTGCCTGCTTTGAGCGTGGCCAAGACCCCGTCCTCTCCGAGATAAACATCTCGGACATGCTTTGCTGCTGGCAACATGGTAATAACGATATCTGCTTCTTGGGCTGCTGCTTGAGGAGTACTACAAACAATGCCTCCACCTTCTGTGAAATGTTGTAATGCAACTTCACTTAAGTCATAACCCCAGACCTGTTGCCCTGCTTTAAGCAGATTTTGTGCCATGCAACCGCCCATGTTTCCTAAACCAATAAAGGCAATCTTCATACTTGCCTCCTTAGCGCAAACTGATCGTCGTATTTACAGCACCCGTTTCTTGATCGTCTTCAAACCAACGACTAGTAATGGTTTTAGTCTGTGTATAAAATTGCACAGCCTGTTTACCATATGGGCCTAAATCACCCAATTTAGAGCCTCTAGAACCGGTAAAACTAAAGAAAGGCACAGGCACTGGAATTGGAATGTTAATACCCACTTGACCAATATTGATCAGCTGTTGGAACGTTCGGGCTGTTGCACCATTTTGAGTAAACAATCCAACCCCATTGCCAAATGGATTGGCATTGACCAACGTGATTGCTTCTTCCAAAGTATCTACACAGATAATGGCGAGTACTGGACCAAAAACTTCTTCTTGATAAATGCGCATGTCGGTCGTAACGTGATTAAAAATTGTCGCACCGACAAAGTTGCCTTGCTCATAGCCTTGAACCTGAATATCACGACCATCTAGAAGTAACTCAGCACCTTGTTCAACACCACTATTAATTAAATCAATGACGCGAGCTTTAGCGCGTGGAGAAATCACGGGGCCAATATCCGTATTCGGTTCATGTCCAGCATTCACACTCAAAGTTTTAGCTTTGTTGACCAATTCGCTAATCCAATGCTGACTCTCACCCACCATCACTGCGACAGAAAGTGCCATGCAGCGTTGCCCTGCTGCACCAAATGCTGCACCAACAAGGGCATTTAAAGTTTGCTCTTTATTGGCATCAGGCATCACCACCACATGATTTTTTGCGCCCATCATCGATTGAACACGTTTACCATGTTGCCCTGCCAAATTATAAACATGTGTCCCGACTGCGGTAGAACCGACAAACGAAATGGCCTTGATATCCGAATGGGTACACAGCATGTCTACAACTTCTTTCCCACCATGTACCACATTTAACACGCCTGCTGGAACACCTGCTTCAATGGCTAGTTCAACTAGCATCATGGTTGACAGTGGATCTTGTTCTGATGGTTTTAAAACAAAGGTATTGCCACAGACGATCGCCATCGGGAACATCCACAGTGGAATCATGGCAGGAAAGTTAAACGGTGTAATCCCCGCACATACGCCTAATGGTTGCTGTAAGGTATAAGTATCAACACCACGCGCGACACCTTCAAGATACTCGCCCATTTGTAAAGTTCCAATGGAACAAGCATGTTCAACCACTTCCAAACCACGTTGGATATCCCCTTCAGCATCGGCCAAAGTTTTTCCTTGTTCAGCAGTCAGTACTTGTGCAATGCTTTTGGCATGGGTACGAATTAAATCTTGCAGTTTAAGCATAATCCGCATACGTGCTTGAATCGGCGTTTGTTTCCAGCTTGCAAATGCATTCTGTGCTGCAGCAATCGCAGCGTTGACTTCCTCACGCGTTGCAAATGGTACAGTTCCGATAACTTCCTGAGTCGCTGGATTAACGATGTCCTGCCATTCCTGAGTCTCTGACTCAATAAATTCACCATTGATGAGCAATTTAGCAGTTGTTAATTGTATTTTCTGAATCGAGTTCATAACCTCTCCATGGGGATATTTTTTATTGTGCTGACTGGGCGAAAATACGGACTGAAAACGTATGATCATTATTCTGTTGTGGGATCAGCCTACCAAAGAAAACTTTGACCACCAATGCAAATTGATGCACGATGACTGTGCAAAATTGCACAGGAAGTGAAAAATAAGATGAAAGCGGATTGGGATCATTTACATTTTTTTTTAGTTTTAGCACGTGCCAAAACACTGACCAATGCTGCGCGCTTAATTGGCGTCGAACATAGTACCGTTGCACGGCGTATTCAAGCGTTAGAACTGGCTTTAGGCACACAGTTATTCAAACGTGAAGCTACGGGTTATGAATTAACCCTCGAAGGAATGGCTTTAGTCCCTCGGGTTGAGCAAATGGAATATGCATTTTTACAAATTGAAAAACCGCATCAATCCTTACAGGGCCGTGTTCGGATTGGCGCACCAGAAGGTTTTGGTACGGTATTTTTAGCACATTTACTGGCTGAATTTTCGAAACAATATCCCTTATTAACAATCGACCTCATCCCTGTACCGAAAATGATTAAGCTATCGCATCGCGAAGCCGATATCGTCATATCGATTGATCGTCCCAAGTCTGGCCCTTACATCATTACCCGTCTTTCAGATTACTGTTTAAAAATTTATGGCAGTACCGACTATTTGGCAAAAAATCCCCCCATTCACTGTTTAGAGGATTTAACTCAACATCGCTTTGTAAATTATATTGATGATTTGGTCTATAGCCCCGAATTATATTGCTTAGAACGCCTACCTTTACAATTAGCGGCGAATTTCCGCAGTAGCAGTATTTTAGCGCAACAAATTGCGGTCAGTGCTGGTGCTGGGCTGGCTATTTTGCCCATGTTTATTGCCGAGAGTAAACCAGAACTGAAACAAGTATTAACTCAGCAGGTTCGTTTTATTCACACTTTCTGGATGCTGACCTTAGTCGATTTACAACATGAACCTAGAATCAAATTGGTCTGGGATTTCTTGCGTAAACGAGCCGATATCCAACAGAGTGTCTTGATGGATTAATCCATTAGAAATCATAAAATCACCTTCACAATAGTCGATGCCAAATTTCACTCAACTTCATCTCCAAATAAAAAAGCCAATCTTCTGATTGGCTTTAATGACACACTTTCAAAATAAGTGACTAACGCTCACGCAATGCTTCTTGCGCCTTATTAAAGGGTTTAAGTAAATATTCAATGATGGTTTTTTGACCGGTTCGGATATCCACCGTCGCGACCATACCTGGAGTAATTGAAAAAGATTTTCCAGCCTTATTCACCAATTTATCTTTATCAGTACGAATATAAACCCGATAGTAGAATTGGTCTTGTTTCACTTCATCACGAATGGTATCTGGTGAAATCACGGTCACCTTTCCATCTAAGCCACCAAAGATCGAATAATCATATGCTGTTATTTTAACCAAGGCAGCTTGGCCTGGGTGAATAAAGGCAATATCTCGTGGCGAAATACGGGCTTCAATGAGTAATTGTTCATCAATCGGGACAATGGTCATGAGTTTCCCATTTTGAGGAACAACACCACCAATGGTCGTCACCGCAATTTCTTTCACTACGCCACGCACAGGTGCCTTAAAGGTCGATCTTTTAACAACATCAGTACGGCCTGCTACCACCTGTTGTAAGGACTGAATATCAGAATTTGCTTTGGCTAATTCTTCACGAGATTTCACATAATAATCATTACGCTTATCATTGATTTGATTCTCAAAATTATTAATTTCACGTTTAAGCCGTAAAACTTCTACTTCTGATGCTGCCCCCTTAGCAACTAAGGGCTGCGTCATTTGCAGTTCATTTTGAACCAATTCTAAAGCATGTTTCAAACCAGTAATGGATTCATCCAAATTTGAGCGACGTGAAGTATATAGCGCTGTTTCTTCACGGACTAAGTTGGTCAGACTTAAAACTGCTTTCGGGAAAATTAATGCTGTCCCATTTACTTCTGCTTCCAAACGTGCAGCCGTCGCCTGTGTGGCAAGCAGTTTAGTTTGGCTTTCTCCGACTTGTGATTCAAACCGTGTAGGGTCTATCTGAGCGAGAATTTGTCCTTTTTGAACAATATCTCCCTCTTTCACTTCTAAGCTGGTGAGTACACCACCATCTAAAGACTGAATCGTTTGCTCTTTTGAAGAAGGAATGACTTTACCTGTACCTGTCGAGACCTCTTCAAGCTTGAAAAAACATGCCCACAAAATAAAGGCCAATAATCCAATCGCCACAATCCAAATCACAAAAGTAGATTTAGGTAACGGGGGTTCCGAAAAATGCATTGCCGAAGGATTGGTTGGGCGCTGCAAAATATCGGGAGCTACTTCACTTTTAAGCGGCGGCTTTTGCACTTCAGGTAATTGTTGTTCTTGGCTCATGCTGGAACTCCCCCAACGCTCGGTTGATTTCCAAGGTTTAAGATGGCATCACGAGGGCCATCTTTCACAATTTTGCCATCATGAATCACAATAATTCGGTCGACCAGTTGTAAAACAGCAGGGCGATGCGTCGCCACCACTAAAGTTCGATGGCCTAACCATTCCTTTAAATGCTGAATCAATAATTTTTCAGAGACATCATCAATCGATGCGGTCGGTTCATCTAATAACACGATATTCGGGTTACGCAATAACAGCCGAGTCAGCAATAAAGCTTGTCTTTGCCCGCCAGAAAAACCAACCCCACCTTCAAGCACCAAATAATCCAGACCTTCTTTCTTTTGCTCGACAATTTCCAGAGCATTGGTAATGGTTAAAGCACGAATAATTTCTTGGTCTGAAGCTAAAGGCGCACCTAGCGTTAAATTTTCACGAATTGTGCCGAAAAATAAATGTGCATTTTGATTCAACAAAGACATATCACGACGAATATCATCAGGGTCAATTAAAGATTGATCAATTCCATCTAAACTAATACTACCTTGAACGGGCATTTGCATCCCTGAAAGTAATTGTAATAAGGTCGACTTTCCTGCTCCATTGCGACCTAAAATAGCCACCTTTTCACCAGCACGGATTTTCAACTGTGGAATCATTAAGGTTGGTCGTGGATCATCTTCACCATATTTGAACATCACCCCTTTAAAGTCATAGTCACCTACGATGACTTTACGATGAATCAATTGGGCACGATCAGGACGATCAACTGGCTTTTTCATCAGCTCATCTAAGCCTTCTTTGGCCACTTTAGCCTGTTGCCAACGTCCTAATACGCCAGTAATTTGTGAAATTGGCCCAAGCATCCGTGAAGATAAAATCGAACATGCGACCAAAGCACCCGTAGTCATGTCACCCTTCATAACTGCAAAGCAGCCCACCAACACCACAATCGCATAGGTTAATCCCTGAATTTTTTGTGTCCAAGCATTGAGCCATCCGGTAATCTTTCTTTGACGCATACTAATATCAGCAGAGACCTCATTCATATGGTTCCACTGATTTTGAAACCGCGCTTCGGCTCTTAGTAATTTAATATCTTCAATTCCTTGCACGGCCTCGACAAGAATGGCATTTCGAATTGAAGATTCGCGCATTCCTTCTTTGGCCAATTGCGCAAGTTTTTTCTGGGCCAATAAACTTGGGATGAGCATTAACGGTACAACCAGCACCATCACCCAAAAAATGTTTCCGCCAATCAACCAAAAAATCACTAGGAATAAAAAGAAAAAAGGTAAATCTGCAACAGCACTAATCGTGGTTGAGGTGACCAGTTCACGCACCCCTTCTAATTCACGAATTTGTGAAATAAAAGAACCAGTCGATTTTGATCGATCTTTATTGCGAATGCGTAATGCATGTCCAAAGACACGATCTGAAATTTTCAAATCTGCACGTTTGCCAATAATATCCGACAAATAAACCCGTGCAATTCTTAAGGTAAATTCAAAGATGGCGGCGATGAGTACACCACCAGCAAGCACCCACAATGTTGGAACAGATTGTGATGGAACAACTCGGTCATAGACCTGCATTGAAAAGATAATCGTCGCGAGTGCCAAAATATTGGCAATCATTGATGCCACCATAATATCGGTATAACGCTTCCAGTCTTTTAAGACAATGTCCCAGAACCAGCTCTTTTCATAAGGCTTTATATATTCATCTACACGCGCATCTGGAACGGAAGTTTCTGGTCTAAAAATATAAATTTGCTTAGCATTGGATTGCAGCTCTTGCAAACTAAAGGTTTGTGAAAGCCCTTGATCTCCACTGAGTTGCAAACTGGCATTGCCTTGGTTATCCACTTTTTCAATAACTGCAATTTGCCCATCATTAAACTCAATCACCACGGGCAATCGCCATGGATTTAAGGCATCGGTGGTAAAATCACCTTTACGCACATTGAGTCCAACCTGACGGGTAATGATGAGCAGCAGATCATCCACATTCTGATATTTATTCCAATCCAGTTGCAGCCGAATCTGTTCTTCCGAGGGTTGAAGACGATAATGTTGTGCAACCGTGAATATGGCCTGTAGCCATGGTTGATAATTTAGTGTTTTATTCATGGCTGAATTTCAAACCCTTGAATTTTTGTATTATTTAAATGATAAACGTCTCTACTCTTGCCTGTAACATGAATATACACAGCAACCGTGTCATAAATATCATATCGAGCAGACTCTCTTTCTGCTCTAGAACTATGAAACGACTGTGCTGAGCTGAGCAAGTCTAAAATAGAGCGTTTTCCGAGTTTGTATTGTTCTTCATATAATTCACGCGTTTTCGCCGTGGAACTCTCGCGATCCTGTAAAACAGAAATCTGTTTATTCATATTTTCAATGTTTTCACGTGCTGTACGAGTTGAATCTAAAATATTTAGATAAATCGCATTCAGTTTTGAACGTGCAGCTTGTTCAGCAAAGCCCGCTGCTTTCACCTGAGAACCTACTGCCCCACCCTGATAAAAATTACTACTCATTGAAATGGAAATCGAACTATCCGAATCATTTTCGATCCCCGTATTGGGGTTTTTCCCATTCAATGCTTTATTAACCGAACCGACCAACGAAATGGTTGGATAGCGACTTAATTCAGTTTGTTTTTTCTGACTTTTTGCAACTTCAATCTCTGCTTGAGCCGCAATCATTGCAGGGATGGTATTCATCGTAGGAGTGTCATAGAGTCCAGATTTACTCACCAACTCATCTGGAATAGTAAAATGAACTCGGTCGACCTCAAAACCCAATAAGGTTTTTAATTTTTGCTGTTCTTGGCTCAGAAAATTCTGCTGCGAAATTAAATAAGATTTTGAATATTCTACATAACTTTGGGCTTGCACTGGATCAGCATTACTACTAATACCCGCATTGGCTCTGAGTCTCGCAATTTCATATAAGCGACTCACTCCAGTCACCTGATCTTGCGCAATTTTAACTGTAGCTTGGTATCTGAGTACTCTTAAAATGGTCCGTGCTGTTTGGGCTGCAATCTCATCAATACTACCCAGTACGTTGGCTTGCTCGACGGCCAGTTTATTTTGTTGTGTATTAACGCTGGATTCAACCTTGCCAAAATCATACAAGCGTTGATTTGCTTGGATACTATACACTTGGCGCCCTTTATCACTTGCAGTAAAGTCACCAGTATTCATTCCAGCCTGTAATTGAGGATAATATCCAGCTTTGGCAACATCAATATTGGCATTTTGTGAGGCTAAAGTTGCAATTGATTCTGCAATGGCTGGATTACGTTTCACCGCAATTTGTACCGCATTATCAATACTAAATTGTCTATTATTGCGCGGATCATTTACAGACTTTGCAAGACCTTCTGTATATAAATTATTGAATGGTGCTTTTCGACCAATAATAGATGATTCAATCACTGGCAGTTCATTCAATTCTGCATCGGGTTTAAATTGAAAGTTGGTCAATTGTTGCATTTGAGCCGTTTTATAGCTTTGGTCATCTTGCGGCTTAATTAAACTCTGAACACTGTTCTTAATATTGTTTAAATACCCCAGATCTTGTGCATATATAGATGTATGCATACATACTGTTAGACCAAGAAAGGTACTTAAATTTTTTAAAGAAATAGAGGGATTTTTAGTTTCACACATTCGTAACTTGTACCTAGAAATAGCTTTTAATTTCTTCTCAGCATTCGATTTATTTTCAATAATTCTCAATCAAGAATATTGCTCTTTTCACACTTTTTTTAAATTAAAGAAAGTCATATTTTTACTTATATACAAATAACATCACCCTATACAATTTTATTCTACACTAGAGCTACCTGTAGCTAAACACAAATTTAAATAATTCAACAGTACAGCAAAGTACCCTTTTTTTCACAGACAAAATGCCCATGACCACACCAATACCAATGCCCCACCGTTGGTTTAAAAAATCATCCTAAAAGTTGGGTTTAGTGCAGCATTATCCTTCTGTATACTGAGCGCTTAACGATAAGAAATGAGTACTATGACAAACCTTACTTGCTTTAAAGCCTATGATATTCGTGGCAAACTCGGCACAGAGTTAAACGAAGAAATTGCCTATAAAATTGGTCGTGCCTATGGCCAAATTTACTGTCCACAAAAAGTCGTCATTGGTTGCGATATACGCTTAACCAGTGAAGATCTAAAACAGGCAACAATTCGTGGGTTGAATGATGCAGGGGTAAATGTACTCGATTTAGGTATGACGGGCACAGAAGAAGTCTATTTCGGTGCATTTCACTTAGATGTCCAAGGCGGAATTGAAGTAACTGCAAGCCATAATCCGATGGATTACAATGGTATGAAATTAGTCCGTGAAAATGCACGTCCTATTGGTGCAGATTCAGGTTTAAAAGATATTCAAGCTTTGGCTGAGTCTGGCCATTTCCAAGAAATGTCGCAAAAAGGCACAACAGAACAATATAATATTTTGCCTGAATTTGTTGATCATTTAATGACCTATATCGACCCAGCTAAACTCCGTCCACTCAAATTGGTGATGAATGCGGGTAATGGTGCTGCGGGTCATGTCATTGATGCCCTTGAGGACAAATTTAAACAACTCAGTATTCCAATCGAATTCATTAAAATTCATCATGAACCCAATGGGCATTTCCCCAATGGTATTCCGAATCCTATTCTGATTGAAAACCGTGGTTACACTAGTGATGCCGTATTAGCACATCAAGCAGATATGGGGATTGCATGGGATGGTGACTTTGACCGTTGCTTCTTATTCGATGAAAAAGGCCAATTTATTGAAGGCTATTATATTGTTGGTTTATTAGCTCAAGCTTTTTTACTTAAACAAAAAGGCGAAAAAATTGTGCATGACCCACGTCTGGTGTGGAATACCCTAGATATTCTAAAAGAATATGATGGTATCGCGGTGCAATCTCAATCAGGGCATTCGTTCATTAAAGATATGATGCGTGAACATAATGCCGTGTATGGCGGTGAAATGAGTGCACATCATTATTTCCGTGATTTTGCTTACTGCGATAGTGGGATGATCCCATGGTTATTGGCAACAGTTGTACTTTCAGAAACTAAACAGTCTTTGTCTAGTCTAGTTGAAGACATGATTAAAAAATTCCCGTGTAGTGGTGAAATCAACTTTAAAGTTAAAGACACTCAAAAGACTATTCAAAAGATTTTTGATCATTTTGCTGATCAAAAACCAATGCTTGATCAAACAGATGGTGTCAGTTTAGATTTTGGTGCTTGGCGTTTAAATGTCCGTGCTTCAAATACTGAACCTTTATTACGCCTCAATATTGAAAGCCGTGCAGATCAAAATCCTAAGCCTATGCAAGATTATGTTGATGAATTAACCCAACTGATTCAAAGCTAGATTGAGCCAATATAAAAATAGGAGTCTGATTGACTCCTATTTTTATTACAAAACGATCATTTAGCTTTTATAACCTATTGGATTCTGTTTTTGCCAATTCCAGCTATCCGCCAACATATCTTCAAGCTGATATTGTGGCTTCCATCCTAGCTCTGCAACTGCTCGCGCATTATCTGCGAACGAGGTGGCAACATCACCTTCTCGACGAGGAGCAAATTCAAATGCAACGGCAACTGCATTTACTTTTTCAAATGCATCTTTAACTTCAAGAACAGAAGAACCATTCCCCGTACCAATATTCCAAGCACGGCAACCGTGTTGCTCTAAACGATTATTCAGCGCGCACAAATGTGCATTGGCTAAATCAACAACATGAATATAATCACGCACACCAGTACCATCAACCGTATCGTAATCATTGCCATAAATTGACAACTTATCACGGCGACCAACAGCAACTTGAGTCACATAAGGCATTAAATTATTTGGAATGCCTTGTGGATCTTCCCCAATACGTCCGCTTTTATGCGCGCCCACAGGATTAAAATACCGCAGCAATGCAATAGACCAACGTACATCGGCTTGAGAGGTTTTTTCTAATAATTGCTCAACAATCAGCTTGGTATAACCATAATTATTACTAGGCATACCTGTTGGCATACTTTCATTGAGTGGTGAACTATTGGCTTCATCATAAACAGTGGCTGATGAACTAAATACCAATTTAAATACTTCAGCACGCTGCATCGCTTGTACCAAGCTAATTGAACCGGCAATATTATGATCAAAATACGTCAATGGAATTTGCTGACTTTCCCCTACTGCTTTTAGTCCCGCAAAATGAATGACAGCATCAATTTGATATAGACCAAATAATTGATCTAAAGTTTTTCCATCACGAATATCCCCTTCAACAAAGGTTAAACTTTTATGGGTCAGTTCTTGAACTCGGTTTAAAGATTCAACAGAACTATTGGATAAATTATCCAATACCACAACATCGTGCCCAGCATTTAGTAATTCAACACAAGTATGGGAACCAATATATCCCGCGCCACCCGTGACTAAAATATTTGCCATGTCTTAACTCTCTTGCTGACTTAACAGGATGCGAATTAAACCCTGTGTTGAAGCATCTAATGATGCTAAATCATGTTCAGTTCTATTTAAAATTGGCAACAGTTGATTCGCAATATCTTTGCCTTTTTCAACGCCCCATTGATCAAATGGATTAATATTCCAAATCACCGATTGCACAAAAACCTTATGTTCATACAGGGCAATTAACATCCCCAAACTATAAGGACTCAATTCTTCCAATAAAATGGTGGTGCTCGGCTGATTGCCCGCATATTGTTTATAGACAGGTAAGCTTGATAACTCATCTGGATTGAGTGCCTGATTACCAAAAGCCAATAACCGCGACTGCGCTAAACAATTGGATAAAGCCAAATGGTGTTGCTCAATCAAGGCTTCTGCATTTTCAGCATAAGTAAACTGATTGGCATTATAACGTTGCACGGGTGCGATAAAATCGCAACTGACTGAGTGTGTGCCTTGGTGTAAAAGTTGGTAAAAAGCATGTTGTGCATTCGGACCGACTTCCCCCCAAATAATCGGGCACGTATCTAAGCTCACTTTTTCTTCATTTCTTTGGATGGACTTTCCATTAGATTCCATCTCAAGTTGCTGTAAATACGCCGCAAAGTATTTTAATCGGCCATCATAAGGCAACACTGCATGGGTCTGAATATTGAGAAAATTATTATTCCAAATCCCCAACATTCCCATTAAAACCGGAAGGTTTTTTTCGAAAGATGCTTGCTGAAAATGCTCATCAATTGCGTGCGCACCTGCAAGTAATTGCTTAAAGCCATCGATACCAATATTAAGAGCAATCGGCAAACCAATACAAGACCACAAAGAATAGCGGCCACCGACCCAATCCCAAAGTAAAAACTGATTATCGGGTGCAATCCCCCATTCGGTCATCTTTTCTGGTTTGGTGGATATTCCAATAAAATGACTTTTTAAAATGCAGGCTTTATTGCCTAATGATTTTTCCAACCATTGGCGCACAGTTTGTGCATTAGATAATGTATCAATCGTGCCGAAAGATTTTGACGAGATAATAAACAGTGTTGTTTCAGGTCTAAGCTGGTGTAACAAAGCAGAAAGTTGGCTACCATCCATAGTTGAAACAAAATGTACATTTAACGGCTTAGCTGTTTTTACTTTGTAATCTGAAAGTGCATGACTCACCATCACAGGACCTAAATCAGATCCACCGACACCAATATTCACCACATCTTGAATGACTTCACCGGTACATCCACGATATTGCCCCGCATGTATTTTATTGACCAAAGCATACATACGTTCCAACTGTGTATGCACCAATTGGCTGAGTTCTGGAAATTTTTGACTATGTTGAGGCAATCGTAATGCCCAATGCATCGCTGCACGTTGCTCGGTATAATTAATTTTATTTTCGGAAAACAGCATCTCAATCTGAGTGTTTAGCTGCTTCGTTTGAGCGAATTCAAGCAATGCGTTTAAAACCTGTGAGTTAATCCGCTGCTTACTATAATCCAGTACAATTTGATTAAATTGATGTGATAAATGCTCAAACCGTTGTGTATCATCTGCAAACAACTGATTTAAATGTCTAAGTTTAAATTCATCTGCGTGATGATTTAAATCTTGTAGTCGCTCACCCGAGCCAGATTGATGTTCACTCATGCTCGCCCCACTCCCGCATAAATAAAGCCCTGCGCCTTAACATATTCAGGATTGTAAACATTACGCCCATCTAAAATGAAGGCTTGCTGCATCAATGTTTTTAATTGTTTAAAATCTGGACTTAAATATTGTTTCCATGCCGTCATAAGACACAGCGCATCTGCCGATTGTACGGTTTGATATTGGTCTTCAAATAAAACCAAGTCATCACGTTGACCATATGTTTTTCTAATCTCATCTAATGCTTGGGGATCATGTAAATGAACAGTCACACCTTGTGCCCACAGCGCTGCAAGCATGACATGAATCGGTGCATTATGAATACTTGAGGTATTTTCCTTAAAGGATGCCCCCCAAATCGCTACAATTTTTCCTTTTAGCTCGGTATGATAATGGTTCCATAACTTTCTAAATAAAATTTCTTTTTGTTGTTCGTTTATTTCCCACACTTGTTCCAACAACTGACTATTCGCACCCGTTCCAGCAACTGTACTCGATAAGGTCAGGATATCATGAGAGAAATTTTCACCACCAAAACCAGTACCTGTAGATAAATAAGCTGAACCAATACGACTATCCGCAGCTAGACCTTGCTGTACATTCAAAATATCAATGCCCAGCTTTTCAGTGACTAAAGCCAAATCATTCATATAACTAATTCGAGTTGCTAACATCCCTGAGATACTCAGTTTAGTAAATTCCGCATCTAAAATCGGCATAAATAAATATTGATGTTTAAACTGAAAAATAGGTCTGAGCAATTCTTGCACCAAGTGAGCTGCTAAATCACTATCCACCCCAACAATAATCTGTTTAGCTGAAGTAAAACTATTGATCGCATTACCTTCCTGAATCACATCTGGCAAATAAGCCCAAGCATCGACCGCTAAAATTTGTTTTAACTTTTCCGTACCATATAAACCAAAAGTAGAACTATTAATCATTAATTTTGGATGAGAAATAGCCAGTTGAGCGATCTTTTTAGCTGCCGCCGTTGCTTGATTCACTTCAGTCGCTGCATAACTAAATAGAAAAACTTCTTGGTCCGAATTAACTTGATCAAGATGTTTTAATGTTAAGAATCCAGTTTGAATTTGCTTTTGAATGAGCTGATTCACCACGCCATCTTGATAGTGTATTAACAACTCAGCGCTTGTATTTGAACACCAAGTCACTTGGTGTCCATTTTCAGAGAACAGTCCAGCCAGAACACCAGCTTGCAGCGTTGCCCCTAAAACAGTGATTTTCATTGCGAATCCAATCTGAATTTTATAATTTCAATTCTTGTATTAGCTGTTTAAATTCATCACCCAATTTTGGGTGTTCAATACCATAATGCAGTACGGCTTTTAAATAACCAATTTTACTACCACAGTCAAAAGTTTGTCCCTGCATACGATATGCTTCAACAGGTTCAAGTTTTTGCAAAGCAGCAATGGCATCGGTCAATTGAATTTCATTGCCTGCACCCTTCGGTGTACTTTCTAAAAGCTGCATAATTTTTGCAGGTAAAACGTAGCGTCCCACTACAGATAAATTTGAAGGTGCAGTTCCCACTGTAGGCTTTTCAACGATACCCTGCATCACCATACTTTCACCTTCCGCAGGTGTATTTTTTACATCAACAATGCCATATTGATCGACCAAGTGCTCAGGTACAGCTTCCACCATAATCTGAGCCGACTGTGACTGCTCAAAACGATGAATCATTTTAGCTAAATCATTGGCTGCATCAGCATTTTTTACCAGTACATCTGGCAGTAAAACTGCAAATGCTTCATTTCCAATCACATTTTTAGCACAAAGCACGGCATGCCCTAAACCAAGCGGTTGGGGTTGGCGTACACTAATCACACTAATATGCTTCGGTAAAATTTCAGTAATTTCTTTAAGTAAATCAAATTTCTTTTTATTTTCTAAGGTGGTTTCAAGTTCAAAATTACGATCAAAATAATTTTCGATGGATGCTTTTGAAGCATGTGTCACCAGAATAATTTGCTCGATTCCTGCTGCTACAGCTTCTTTAACCACATATTCAATTGCGGGACGATCAACCACTGTCACCATTTCTTTTGGAATAGCTTTACTTGCAGGTAAAAAACGTGTGCCTAACCCTGCGACTGGAAGAATTGCTTTTTTAATCATCATCATTACTTACTTAAAAAACTCTATAATTTAACTTCATCGTTTTGATCTGGGGCATTGTTGCCCTTAAATAATGAAGGCCCTACATGCCCAGGTGCATTAATACCTTCTTTATTGGTCATGACTGAGACGGTTTTAAACATAATTTTAAAGTCGACAAAAACATTATGATGATCTACATACCATACATCACACTTAAATCGCTCTTCATAATCCAGTTCATTACGACCACTAACTTGAGCTAAACCCGTCATACCTGGCCGAACATCCAAACGACGAGCCTGTTCTGGAGAATATAACTCCACAAACTCTTTAAGCATAGGACGCGGTCCAACAACACTCATATCACCCTTCAATACATTAATAAGTTGGGGCATCTCATCTAAGCTTGTGGAACGTAATTTTTGCCCAAATGGCGTAATCCGTTGTTCATCTGGTAATGGATTACCTTGAGCATCATTTGCATCTTTCATCGAACGAAATTTCATCATTTTAAAAAGATTGCCATTCTTCCCTGGACGCTCTTGATAGAAGAATATAGGCGAACCAAGATTTTTACGCACTTTATAAGCTACAATAAAAAAAATAGGAGAAAGCAGTATCAAGGCAATTGATGCTATCAAAATATCAACCAATCTTTTCATTTGATTCATTTAAACCCATTATTTCAAATAATTTTTTATTTGCCTTATTCACATCAAAATGCTCAATAGCAATTTTATAACTTTCTAAACCCATAACATTAATCTGTTCTGGATGCTCTATAAAATAACATATTTTATCGGCCAATGCCTGAGTATTCCATTTAAGCACTAAAAAACCATTTACTCCATCAACAACTGTTTCTCTACAACCAGGAACATCCGTCGTAATGACAGGACGACCTATTGCCATTGCTTCTTGCGCACTTCTTGGTACACCTTCACGATATGATGGTAGAATAAATACACTCGTTTCAGCAATCCAATCTTGTACGTTTGCAACATAACCAGGATATTCGAATAAATTTTCAGCAATGAGTTGATCTAATGTTTCTTGCTTTAATGCTCCCATATTTTGAGGGTCTATAGCTCCTAAAATTGTAAAATGAGCATCAGGATACTTTTTCTTTACCAACCTTATCGCCTCAATAAGCTCGAAAATACCTTTTTCTTTCAGTAATCGACCAATAAATAAAAATTTAACAGGAATACATTTTGCAACAGAGAATGGATATTGTTCTAGATTTAATCCTATACCACCCAATATGTGTATTTTGGATACTTTAAGCCCATAAACTTCCATCAAATCTCTTTGATCATCCGCATTTAGAAAAATAATTTGATCTAAACAAGGAAATGCAAGCTTATAAAGCATAACCTGTACACTTTTGACTAATTTCGTTTTATTACTTTGCCCTTCTGGTTGTTCTGTAAATGTATAACCCAAACCTTCCAGCATACCAATCACCAAGGGAACCCGAGCTGCTTTAGCTGCCATACTTCCATAAATGACAGGTTTTGCAAAATATGAAAAGACGATATCTGGTTTAAGTTTTTTTAATAAACCTTTTAATTGTAAAAAAGAAGCAATATCAGCAAATGGATTCAGTCCACCACGACTCAATTTATAGGTAACTGGTTCTGCACCAAGTTCTTTGATTTTTTCTAAACATTGATCAGTATATTCTGATGTAAAAGCAAAAACTTGATGTCCTTGAGCATTTAAGCGTTTAATTAAATCCGCACGAAAACCATAAAAACTTGCGCCAGTTGTGCCTATTAGAGCTATTTTTTTATTTTGATTCATAAGTTTCTAACCATTGATTTACAATAATTTTCAAATCAAAATTATCTTTTACGTATTTTAATGCTAGTTCATTATTTCTCTGACGTTCTAAATGACTCATTTGAATCGCACCACTCAACTCTTTCGCTAGAGCATTCATATCATTAACTGGAGACATTAAACCGTAGCCTCCCATTACCTCTTTAACACCACCACAATCGGTAGCAACAACAAATGTTTTACAAGCCATCGCCTCTGCTACAACCAATCCAAAACCTTCAAAATTTGAAGAAAGGACAAACAAATCTGCTGCTGACATTAATGCAGGAATATCATCTCTTCTTCCCAATAGTTTAACATGCGCAGTTAAATTCAAAGCCTGAATTAGTTGTTCTATTTCCAACCTGAGCTCACCATCACCGGCAATAATCAATTCTGGTTGATTTTGTGTATTTTTTTCAATTACTTTTTTAAATGCCCGAATCAAACCGAGAAAATTTTTCGCCTCATGAAAACGCCCAACTGCTAAAATCATTACCTTATTGGTATTAAGCTCTAATTCACTTCTAATATTAATTCGACTTTCAGAACTAAATTTAAACTTATTTAAATCAATCCCATTGTAGACTGTATAAATACCACTTTTAGGTACTGCACCTAGTTTCTCAAAACTTTCACAAGCTGACGTACTAACATTCGTAGTCATATCAGCCATATCATGAGTAAGTTTATAAGCTAACATACGTAGTTTGCCCCCCTCATTATTACTATGCGCAGTGCAAATAAGCCTTGGAATCGGAGAAAATTTACGAGATATTCGTGAAAATATATTGGCATGGACCATATGTGCATGTACGACATCAGGTTTAAAGGATTCTAATAATTTTTTATAATTTTGATACGCAGACTTAATATCTTTTATAATTTCCAACTTAAGATAAACTAATTCAATTTCTTTATGCCGTAGCTCTACAATAACTTCACCTTTCAAATAAGCAATTTTAACCTCATGCCCAAGTTGAACCATTTGGTCAGCTAGATCCACAACTACTTTTTCTGCACCACCACCACCAAGACCAGTAATTAAATATAGAATTTTCATTAATCAAATCCAGTGCATAATTAATATTGATTGTTGAATAAAACTAATCATTAACAATAAAATTGCTAATAAACGATTTTTTAAACTTAACTGAGATGCGGCAATAATAACTAAAACTAAAACAGCTGTTAAAAACCTATAAGGGTAACCACCTGTAAAAAATGGACTTATCACAACTAATGAAATAAAAACAATGCTCGTTGCGACTTCAAAACTAATCACTTTCTTTTTATAAACATCTATTAAAAAAATTATCAGTAAAGTTAACCAATACACTGAAGACAAATAAGAGGAATTCCATTCATTACTCGAATAAATCTCAGACCTTCGATTATCACCGATTGCTCCAAGAACAACTGAAATCAATGGCCCAGTTAAAAAAGCAAGTACGAAACCTAATAAAACCAAAAGCAATAATTTAATATTTATTTCACTAATCTTATTTAATAAAACATTAATAAAATAAAAAACTGATATAAATAATAGCATTGAGGTATGCATTAATAAGCAACTCAAAACTAAAATAGAAAAAATAAGTATATTATTTTTAAAAAAATAATATGCATAAAAAAACAATGCTATTGCTAAAGCAAGTCGAAGCTGACTAAAATTGAATAAAATCAATAATGGATGTATCAAAAAAACACAATAAAAAATATTAGTTTTAAATATTAAAATACGAGCTAAAACAAAATAAATTAAAAAAGGTATGAAAGTAAAAAAGATAAATTTTGATGATAAGCCCATCGCACTTAAAAATGTTACTAGAAGCCCCCAAACCCATTCATTTTTCACATATGAAATAATGTTTGAAAAACCATACTTTAATAACTCATCATACATACCTAAATCAAGTAAATTCACATATGTAAATGCATCTATATCCTTATACGCAGGATAGTTGCTTAACCATGGAATGCTAACTATTATTACTGCCAACGGAAAAGCCAATAACGAGTAAAATTTTTTCCTATTAATAATTAAATTAATCACTCAACATATCCTGCCATCGTTTAGTAATAGTTTCTATTTTAAATCTTTTGCTATTCCTAAATGCTGATTTAACAAAATTTTGATACCTATCTTCAGAAGATATTATTTTCAATATTGCAGAAGAAAAATTTGATACCTGACCTTGTTTACATAAATAACCATTTTCATCATTTAATAATATTTCAGCTGGACCTGTATCGCAATCAAAAGCCACAATCGGTAACCCATAGCTTTGTGCTTCTAGTAAAACCATTGGGAACCCTTCATTTCTAGAAGTTAAACAATATATGGAGGCCTTTTTATAAAATGAATCAACATCTTTTTGTTGACCCGAAAATATCACTCGCGTTTCAATAGCTAAGTTTTGTGCCAACTGCTTTAAATTAGCATCTTCTTGCCCACCACCGACTATATTTAGCATCCATCTCTCATCTACCTCTTTACAGACCAATGCCCAAGCCTCTAGTAACAGGTCAAATCCTTTAATATAGTCTAAACGACCCACTGCCAATACTGTTCTACTCTCTAATGTCGGCTGATGGTCAAAATTCCCAAAAAGGCTCGGATTTGCAATAACAAATATTTTATTATTAATTTTTGGATATTTTTCAATCCAGAAACTTTTATCACGCTCGGTTAGCGTTACTATTTTTGTGCACCATTTTGCCGCCATCCAACGACCTAAATCTCGAAAACGTGTTCCTAAATTAACTTTAAAATTAAAGTGTTCCCAACAAATATGATTAACTTTTAAACCCATGCAGGCAGGAACAGTAAATACACAACTGATACTATCGACTACAATCAAAGTGTCAATTTTATTTTTAATTAAATAATTTCTAATTTTTAATACTGCTGTAAAAAAATTACTACGCATTGAGACTTTTTCATTAAATAAACAATCATTGATAATATTGCTATTTTGTTCAAAAAATGGCTCCCCCCCACTCAATGAAAGTATATAAACATGTTCATTTTTTGAGATGAAAGCATTGGCAATAATGGTCGTAACACGCTCTGTACCCCCAGAATGACTGATGTCCCCTATTAAAAAACATATATTACTCATTTTTTTACCTTAATTTTTCTCAAACAGTACTCAAGTACCAAAAAAAATACCCCGTATTGATAAAACAACTTATTACCTTTGTTCATAAGCATATTTTGATCAAAATCACTTTGAACTATTTGTCTTTTAAGTGCAGACCATCTACTTAGTGCTTTACTAAAACCTTCAAATTTTAGACTTTGGGTAATATAATACTGACTAATTGAAATTAAACTAAGACTAAAATATTTACATGTAGGTATACTTTTCACGAAAAGCTCAGAAACATCTTTTAAATCCTCTATGCTTTTATCTGTGATTTTTGCTGTAATCCCTTCTTCATTAAAACGATATCCCAATAAGCATTCGTTGATAAAATAGATTGTTTTCGCTTTCAAAAAAATAAATGGTATTGTATACGCATCTTCATACAGTTTTCGTAAAGGAAAAGACTGCTCTTTAAACAAATCTTTCTTGTAAACTCTAAGCCAAGCAAACCAATTAGAACAATTAAATACAAATTTAACAACATCTTCATCTATAATATACATTTTCTCAAACGGACTATTTACCATGAAATCCATCTTCACAGAAGGGTTATCATGAAAGCGAAATGCTTTGAATTGAATTATATCCAATTTATTGCTGTCCAAAACGCATTTAATTTTTGTGAAAAAACTTTCTTCAAGAATATCATCAGAATCTAGAAACATTAAATATTCACCCTGAGCACACTGAATACCTGTATTTCTTGCGCCACTCAATCCCATATTTTCCTGATCGACAAATATAAATTGCCCATTTAAATAAGCATATTGTTCAGTAATATAATTTTTTGCTATAAGCATAGATTCATCTGGTGTTCCATCATTTACAAGAATAACTTCAACACCATCAATCAACTGACTACAAACACTTTCCAAACATTCAATAATATATTTTTCTACTTTATATATTGGAATAATGACACTTAATAACATAGTTACAACCTATTTACAGTTTTATCGATTGATAAGCCTTAAAAAAACTAAAAAACTAAAACCATATTTATAAAACAGCATATTACCTCTATTTTTTATATATTTTTTTTCAATAGATTTATCAATAACATTCCACTTACAATATGTTATAAATGCACTCTTTATACCAAAATTTCGAAGCAAAAACATAATATATGATTGAAGAATAATTAGATAAGATGAGCTATATATCTTGTTTTTATCTAACTCTTCACCAAATACTTTAACTAAATACTCATAGCTTTCTCTATGTTTTTTTAAATTACCACTATCTTTACTTAATAAGCTTCCAGATGAATTTAACCTATAAAAATACAACTCATCATTAATCAAATAAACTACCTTAGCTCTTATAAATATTTTTGTTATTACAGCAGCATCCTCAAAATATACTCCAACAGGGAATATTAGGCCATCAAATAATTTTTTTCTATAAATATTCAACCAAGGATACCAAGCAGCCTTATTAAATAATTCAATCAAAAACTCTTCATTAATATTATTTTCACCATTATAACCAATATTTGTATTAAAAATTATGCTTTCATTGGTATCTTTAATAAACTTTCTTGCATTAAACCTTAAAATATCATAATTATTTTTTGAAATAATTTTAAATATAGTATCAAAATAATCTATAGCTAAAATATCATCAGAGTCTAAAAAAGCCACATATTCTCCTGTGGCTATATTCAAACCATTATTTCTTGCCACACTCTGCCCTTGATTTTCCTGTTCCAATAAAATAAAAAACTGTTGAATATTTTTAGGTAATTGGCTAATCAATCCATTAATTATTTTCATAGAATTATCAGGTGTTCCATCATTAACAATAATAACTTCAATATTCATTGTTATTTGATTAATCACACTTTTCAAACATTCCTCGATGTATTCTTCAACATTATATACAGGTATAATCAGTGAGATTAATTTTCTCATTTTTTAACTCCAATACACTTTAATACTATTTGTGGCATTTTCATTTTTGGGTACCATAAATTAAATACAATATTTGACAAAAATTCTGTAATCAAAATTGAAATCGCCGCACCCACCACACCGTATCTTTGAATTAAAAAATAAGTTAAAATAATATTTAATACACAAGTAAACAACATTTTTTTTGCTAAAAAACTATACCCTCCAAACTTTATAACCAGCCTATAAAAGAAAAAACCCCAAACTGAAAAAAAATAAGAAAATAATAATATCTTAAATACTAGTACTGATTGTTTATAATCAGGGCCATATAACCACAAAATCAAAGGTGATGCCAAAGAATATAAGACTATAATAATAAAACCCGAAATCAAACTTAAATATCTTAAAATCGTCCCAGCGACTTCGATATATTCATACTCATCATTCTGTCTATAAATTAGAGATAAAAATGATAAAATAATTGTTGTCGGTATAAAATACCATGCCCCTGCTAGCATTGATGCGATTGAATATATACCTACTGCTGCACTATCTTCCAAAAACATTAATATAAAATTTGCTGATTGCAAATATATACTTACGGAAAGCATGGAAATAGCTAATGGAACTCCTGCTTTTAAAAAGTAATTTAAATATTTTTTAAAATGAATAACTTTAAAATTTCTATTTCCAATAAGAATTTTTTCTCTTTTAAAAAAATAAATTCTCATTAGGTATGGTACTAATGCAATTAAAACAATAGGAATAGCTAAAAACTGAGGATCCAACTTTAAATAAACAATAAAATACCTTGCAATTAAACTTAAAATCAATCCTGTTGTATTAGCTAAAACATTGAACTTTGAAAGCAACAATGCATCTAAATGAAATGCTCGTAAATCAATCGTTATTAAATATGTTGCTATTGCTGTAGCAATAAAATAAATAAAATTATGGCTTTCGACCTTAAAATAAAAAAAACATAAAACAAATAATGAGATTGGCAAATAAATCAATTTCATAGTCCACATCATATTATCAATTAAATAAGATGACTTTGTGTTATTTTTACTTACCGTTTTAAAATAAATCTGATCTAATCCAAGCCGTCCAATCACACTTATAATTGCAAAAACAGAGGAAGCTAAAGCCAAATAACCATATATCGTTGGTCCTAAATATTTTGCAACAGCAGAAACAACAAATATTAAACCAAAAAATGCAACCCCTTTTTCTATGACCATCCAAATCGAATTACGGACTCTTGAGTTATTTAATATTTTAAGTAATGCACTTTTCATTTAACTATAATCTAATATCATTTAATTTTTTATCTAAAACATACTTCAAGTCATAGAAAATATGCTTCTCTTTACTCAATTTTTCATACTTTTTTGCGAATTCTCGCTTAAATTTCACACGAATATCTAGGCAGTTTTCTTTGGAGCTCCGCCCCATCACCAAAATTTTCATACCTATAATCTGAATATATTGCTTCACTATTTTAATTACTTGAGCAGTAGCATATTCTTCGGAATCATCTTGTAAACGCCACACTACCAAAACAATTCCTGATTGTTGGTCAATTGATTGATACCTATGTGTTAAAAAATAAAGAGCCATACCGAAACAATGTTCCCTTACCAAGCTAGGATTAAAATTTAAAAAATTAATTTATTTGGAATCTTGCTGTGATACTTCCAAGGTATGGTCTACATCATATTGAGTTCCATAATACAATAGGAGTCAGTCAATCTTACTTTTTAACAAACTCATCATCTAGGCATAAATCAACGTAACCTAGACTAATTTTTGCTATTTTAAGCTGTTCGTGTTGAAAGATAAGGATAAGTTTTTTTCAAAAAAATCTTATTATATTTTACATGAAATAGATTAGATTTCACATGCCAATTGGTTGATTAATACGTATTGCTAATACACATTAACCATACCCAATGCTTAAATTATAGAATATAATTTAGTTTATAGATTGATTCTAAGTAACAGTATTACAATTAAGGGTTTGAATGTGAAGTATCAACGCACTTCTGTTTTTCTAGCAATTTCTCTACTATTTTCTGGCTGTGCCACCATTTCTGGGTTACAAACCTATGATTTACCAGACCAAGGATATTATAAAACTGAACAAGGTGCTGAACTTTCAGTTGTTCAAATTACTCAAGAAAACTTACAAAATATTAGCCATTCTCTCACTCAAATTACGGGTTTGAATGAGGTTTCAGCATTATTCAGAAATCAACAACACAGCTATCGACTCACGGCTGGTGATGTTCTCTCCATACAACTTTGGGCTTATCCTGAAATCACACCTCCTAGCCAAGATAAGTCTGGAGCCTCTGTCGGCTACCCAATCGATTCTAATGGATACGTTCAGTTACCATTAGTCGGTCAGGTTCGCATTGCGGGTAAAACCCTAGCAGAAACCAATCGCTTTTTACGCAGTCAATTTGCCAAATACTTAAAACAACCCGATGTTGTCGTTCGCGTATTGTCTTATGAAGGTCAGCGTTATTTTGTCAATGGTCAAGTCATGAAAAGTGGCCAATACACACTCAATGACCAGCCTGTAAGTATTTATACTGCAATTAGTAATGCTGGAGGGGTGAATACTGAGAATGGTGACAATAGTAATATTCAACTCATTCGAAATGGGCAAACCTATAACCTCAATGCCATCGCATTAGAAAAGCAAGGTTATTCTTTACATCGGTTATTGATACAGCCTAATGACACTATTTTTGTAAATACTAAACAAGATCAAAAACTTTATGTCCTTGGTGAATCAAATAAAACTGAAGCGCTCGCTCTTCGAGATCAAGGCATGTCTTTAAGTGATGTATTAGGTTCAAGCGGTGGTATTAATCCCTATACCGCTAGTGCCGCACGAATTTACATCATGCGCACCAATATGATGAACCGCACATCAACGGTTTATCATTTAAATTTAAGTAGTTTTGGTAATTTAGCCTTAGCCAATCAATTCCCAATGCAAAAGAACGATATTGTCTATATCGATGCGACGGGTCTAACACGTTGGCAACGCGTTATTGGTCAAATTGTTCCTTTTGCTGGCGCAGTTAACTCGTTCCAATTACTTGGAAGTAATTAATATGCAGATAAAAAATATTCTTGTAGTGTGTATAGGAAATATCTGCCGAAGTCCTATGGCCGAGTTTTTTTTAAAACAGCAACACCCTGATTTACATATTGAGTCAGCAGGTATTTCTGCAATGGTCGGGCATAATGCAGATAGCAAAGCCATTCATTGTATGGATCAGATTCAAATCGATATGCGAACCCATATTGCTAAACAAATTAATGCAGATCTCATTAAGCAATCTGACCTTATTTTAGTCATGAGTCATAATCAACAAAAGCATATTGAAAATAGCTTACCTTTTGCAAAAGGCAAAGTGTTTCGATTAGGGCATTGGCAGGGGAAAAATGTGCCTGATCCCTATCAGCACGATCAAGCTTTCTTTGAAGAAACTTGCAATAATATTCAATCCTATGTCACAGACTGGCAAAAACATTTAAAAATTTAATTTAGTTGTATTCTCATGACCTCGAACGTAAACACAAACGATGATACTATTGATTTAAAAGAGTTATTTTTCTCTCTTATTGCTCAATGGAAAGTCATTACTCTTTGTATCATCCTTAGTCTTATTTGCGCTATTTTATATTTAAGATCGACACCTAATGTTTATGATGTCGATGCCTTAGTCCAAATTGCCGAATCAAAAGGTGCTTCTTCAGCATTACTGGGTAATTTATCGGGGATGATTGATCAAAAATCACCAGCACAAACAGAAATCGAAATCATTCAATCTCGAAAAACGCTGGGTCAAGTCATTAGGAATTATCATTTAGATATACGACTTAAAAATCAAAATGATTCGCTCTTATCTACTTTAATAGAAAATAATCACAGTATTAATGTGCATTATGCTACTAATGGGGTAGTCTACAATAATAAAAAAGAATCTTTTTTAATTAAGACGCTTGAAGTCCCTCAAAAGTATTTAGACCAAGGCTTGCTGCTTCAGTTTAATAAGAATGACTATACATTAAGCCACAAAGACAAAGTGGTTTTTCAGGGAAAATTAAATCAAGCCAAAAAAAATTCCTCATCTAATGGGATTTGGAATGTTGATATCACAGCTAAAAATGACATTACAGATCAATTTACGCTGACCAAATTAGCTCTACCCACGGCTGTTAATAATCTCACTAGCAACTTAAAAGTTGCCGAACAAGGTAAACTTACAGGTATCATTAATTTCAACTATCAGGGTCAAGATAAAGTACTGATTACTTCATTATTGAATAATATTTTAAATGTTTATAATCAACAAAATGTAGTCAGCCGTTCTTTAGAGTCTGCACAAACTTTAGAATTTTTAAACAAAAAACTACCTGAGTTGAAAAGTAATTTAAATCAATCTGAAATTGCATTTAATGATTTTAGACATAAAAATAACACTGTCAATATTACCCAAGAGTCTGAATTATTACTCAAACAAAATATTGCATTAGAAACGACTAAACTTGAATTACAGCAGAAACAAGCCGAACTTTCTGCGAAGTACACAGCAGATCACCCATTAATGACTGAAATTAATTCACAATTAAAAACAGTGAATAATAAAATTTCTGAAATTCAAACTGCCATTACTCGCTTACCCGAACTGCAACGTCAATACATGCAATTGTACCGAGACGTAGAAGTACAAACCCAGCTGTACACAGAATTAATGAAAAGCTATCAACAACTACAAATTGTGAAAGCAGGTGAAATTGGAAATGTACGCATTCTAGACTATGCAATTGAACCCGTTAAACCGATTAAACCTAGAAAACTGATTGTTCTCATCTTATCTATCTTTGTTGGTGGACTCGTTGGTATACTGATCGCGTTAGTTAGAAATATGATGCAATCGGGTGTGAAGGATTCATCACAAATTGAAAGCTTCTTTAACCTACCGGTCTATGCAACAGTTCCTCGCTCTCCGTATCAATTAAACCGTCTTGATAAACTCAAAAAACAAAAAGTTATTCCTATTCTGGCTGAGAAAAATTCAGAAGATATTGCAATTGAAAGCCTCAGAAGCATTCGTACTGCACTGCATTTTACCTTTATGCAAGCAAAGAATAATGTCATGTTGATTACTGGACCTGCACCATCGATTGGTAAGTCATTTGTTTCAACCAATTTAGCTGTGATTTTGGCGCAAACAGGCAAAAAAGTTTTACTCATTGATGCTGACTTACGCCGCGGCTATTTACACAAATACTTCGGTGTCAGCAATGAAAAAGGCTTAGCTGAGCATTTAATTGACAATATGCCCTTAGAAAGCGTCATTAAATCGACCAATATTGCTGGATTAGACTTCTTAAATCGTGGCCGAAACCCTTCCAATCCGGCAGAACTCTTAAGCTCAGATAAGTTTAGAGACTTTTTAGCCAATTTAAATGAAGTATATGATCATATCTTGATTGATTCACCACCAGTACTTGCGGTTACCGACAGTATCATTATTTCTCAATATGCTGCAGTGAATTTAATCGTTGCGCGGTATAATCAAACAGCGTTAAAAGAGTTAGAAATTACCGTCAATCGTTTCGAACAAGCAGGAACGAAAGCGACAGGCTTCATCCTGAATGATGTGCAAAAAAGCTTTGGTGGAAATTATGCATACAACTATGCCTATACATCTAAAGTAGATGACTAATTTTCCCCCTAAAAAGCCAGATTAAAGATCTGGCTTTTTTATTGACATCGCCGTATATTTTTAGATGATTTGGTTAGAAAGTGATATCGTTTCTAATATAGACGTTATATGCTTCTGTGGTTAAGCTATGATAATCAAATTAACTCTTTGAAAGATTAAAAATTGGAAAATCTTATGAGTAAAGCCTTACCCATCGCTGTTGCTGTTATTTTAGGCGGTGCTGCTCTTGTACCTGTTTACTATGCATCTCAACACCCAGCCGACAGTGCTGTTAAATTTGGATCGCAAAATCTTGATATATCAAAAAACTCTTCTGAGCTTGATAAATTAAGTTATGCGCAAGGGTTTAAAATGGGTGCGCAGATTCCTGCTGAAGTGAATGCTAAAGCAATGGCAGCGGGTATGCTTGATGCTGCTGAAAAGAAACCTTCTCGCTTCTCGGAAGCCGAAATTAAAAAAGCAACAGCACTCATGAATAAAGAAATGTTTGCAAAAGGTATTGAAGAATTACGTTTAAATTTAGACAAGATTCCGCCTGAACAAAGAGCTCAAGCTGAACAAGCTCTCAAAGCCTATGATGCAAACATGGCATTTATGAAAGAAAATGCAAACAAACCTGGTGTGATCACCACTGAAACAGGCCTACAATATAAAATTACCAAAGAAGGTACAGGTAAACAGCCAACCGCTGAATCTACCGTTATTGCACACTATAAAGGCTCACTCATTGATGGGACTGTGTTTGACAATTCATTTGAACGTAATCAACCCATTGATATTCCTTTAGGTCAAGTGGTTCCAGGCTGGACGGAAGGTTTCCAACACTTAAAAGAAGGCAGTAAAGCAACCTTATATATTCCGTCGTATTTAGGTTATGGCGAACAAGCTCAAGCCAATATCCCACCATTTAGTACACTTATTTTTGATGTTGAACTCATCAAAGTAAAATAAAAAAATATTAAGGAGAGCTATAGCTCTCCTTTTTTAAATCTAAAAATTAAAAAACTGTTAAGCGTGTAAATTCAAATTCCATCAGATAAAAATTCTTTAAAAAATGCAAAATAACTTCGTTTCGTATGCAATATAAAATTATTTAACTAAGCACTGGTCAACATTCAAGCAAAATTTTTATAGTAATAACGCATATAAATGGATAAATTACTTAATGGCACAGTTTTAATGACTTACTATGGGCATCATAAGCTAATTAAATGACCTTTATATCAAGTCATCATGGGTTGGATTGAAAAGTTACAATTCCAAATAAAAGTGCTACTTAAATTTGAGATATTCCTGCAAAATTAACGTATGGTGTAGATGACATAATCTCTCCTCACAACGCCTTAATTTTTTGAAGCGAAATAATTGAAAGTGAAATAATAGTCGAAAGACGGAATTAAACATGAAAAATACTATTTTATTGTTATCAATGTTCAGCTTAGTCAGTGTGAGTCATGCTGCTGTTATCACTAATAAAAGCACACAAGAAGAACAACTGGGCTATAGCTATGGCTATGTGATGGGGCGCAGTAATGCAGAAACCTTAAAGGATATTAATCTCGATGCTTTTATTCTGGGATTAAAACAAGGTTCTACAGGTCAAAAAGCGACATTAACTGACGAAGAAATGGCAAAAGCATTAACTCAATACAAACAACAAAGTGATGCAAAACAACTCAATGATTTTAAAAAATTAGCCCTGCAAAATGCAAAATTAGGCGATGATTTTTTAGCTGAAAATGCCAAAAAATCGGGGGTAATAACCACAAAATCAGGTTTGCAATATTTGGTTTTACAGCCAGGCATGGGGAAATCTCCAAAAACTAATTCTAAAGTTTCCGTTAATTATGAAGGTCGTCTGCTCGATGGAACGGTCTTTGATAGTTCAATTGCGCGTAATCAGGCCGTTGATTTTCAAGTGAACCAAGTTATTCAAGGTTGGACCGAAGGCTTACAATTGATGAAAGAAGGTGCTAAATATCGCCTTTTCATTCCGGCCGCATTGGCCTATGGTGAAATTGGTTCAGGTGATGCGATTGGACCGAATAGTACCTTAATTTTTGATGTTGAACTGTTAAAAGTAAGTCCTTAAAAGTTGAGCATAATAAAAAAACATCGTAGTGATTTTTAAATCATTACGATGTTTTTTCATTTTCAATCTTAAATTTTTTAATGTTTCAAATGGCGTGGTCTGAATCCAGAAGCAAGCAACGCCACAGCATAAGCCACTACACCAACCACACAGAGTCCGACTACTTCAGCAATACGAATCCACTGGGACAGTGCCCCATCGTACCAAGTCAGTCCGTACCAAAGTGCGGCTATCATGACTAAATTTGCGATCACAAACTGAATCGATAACTTTTTCCAATGTGCCCCAAAACGGAAAATATCGCGCTTATGCAAGTAGTAATACAGCATTCCAGCATTAACCAACGCTGAACCTGAAGAAGCAATCGCAAGGGCGATATGCTCAGCTTTCCAATCGATTAATTTAAATATCCCAATAAAGACAATATTTAAAATGGCATTTGCCGCTACAGCCATTAAACCAACGCGTACTGGCGTTCTGGTATCTTGCATCGCATAAAAACCAGGTGCAAAGACTTTAATCAACATAAATGCCAATACACCACCACTCATGCATTGCAATGCCATTGCCGTCATTTGAGTATCACGTAGATCAAAAGCACCGTGTTGGAATAATGCTTGAATAATCGGTGTAGACAGCATAAACAATGCAATACTTGCAGGCACACCCACCAAGACAATGACACGGGCTGCCCAATCGAGCATGGCACGAAATTTGGTTTGATCATGTTCTGCTTTGCGGGCTGAAAGTGATGGCAGAATAACAGTACCGATTGCTACACCAATTAAGCCTAAAGGTAACTCCGTCATCCGTTCAGCACTATACAACCAAGAGACCGAACCATCCTGCATAAAAGATGCCCAAATGGTATTCAATAATAAATTGATCTGAGTCACTGAAACACCAAACAAAGCTGGCAACATCAGTTTTAAAATACGATCTACACCTTCATGCTTAAAATCAATCTTGGGTGGAATCAATAATTTTTTATGCCACAGTTCGGGAATTTGAATCGCCAGTTGCAATATTCCCGCAATAACCACTGCCCACCCGAGCGCCATAATAGGCTCTGCTAGATGAGGTGCAAGCCACCAAGCACCCGCAATCATGGCGATGTTTAATAAAACTGGGGAAAATGCTGGAGTCGAAAATGAACCATAACTGTTCAAAATACTACTGGCAAAAGCTGTCAGTGACATAAACATCAAATATGGAATCGTGAGCCGAAACATGTCTACAGCCAAATCAAATTTGGCAGGATCATGATGGAAACCCGGCGCATAGACATACAAAATTGCAGGTGCAATCACCATACAAAATAATGTCAGCAAAGACATGACCGTTAACAGACAGCCAAATACTCGACTAATCAGGATCTGAACTTCTTCATGTAACTTTGTTGTTTTATATTCAGTTAATACTGGAATAAAAGCTTGTGAAAAGGCACCTTCGGCAAATAATCGCCTGAAAAAGTTTGGAATACGAAAAGCGACCACAAAAGTATCGAAGTCTTTGCCTGCACCAAAGACATTCAAAAGTACCATATCTCGCACAAGCCCTAACACTCGTGACAACATGGTCATTGCACTGACAATGAAGGTGGATCGCCACAGCGCCATCGTATTCACCTAGTAATTATAAAGTCGCTATTGTAATGAAAGTTTCTAAAAATTACGTTGTTAATTCATGAATGCCGTGATGATTTTTAAGCCTGCTTTTTCTGAGCCAATAATGCTCTAAAATATGACCATTGGAAATGTGGTCCTGGATCTGTTTTTCGTCCTGATGCAATATCAGAATGACCCGCTAAATGATGCGCTATTTTTGGGAATGCCTGCTGTAAGCTTGCCACAGCATCTGCCAAAACTTGATATTGAATATCTTCAAAATCAGTATCATCACTGCCTTCTAATTCAATGCCAATGGAGTAATCATTGCATTCTTTTTTAGCAAGATAACTTGAACGTCCAGCATGCCAAGCACGGTCATTAAAATTCACAAACTGAAGGACTTCACCCGTGCGCAAAATAAGTAAATGGGTTGAAACTTGCATTCCTGCTATCGTTTGAAAATAAGGATGTACTGACCAATCCAGTTGGTTTTGAAAAAATTGTTCAATATATCCGCCCCCAAATTGTGAAGGCGGCAAGCTAATATTGTGAATGACAATCAGCTGTATTTCAGTATCTTCAGGCCGTTGATTATAATTGGGTGAAGAAATTTGACGAGCACCGATGAGCTGCCCATTTACAACTTGAAATTTTGCTGCTGATTGCATAACTCATTCCTAGACGATCATGATCTTTTTAAATCCAAATCCACCATTCGGACCAAGAGTAGTTTACGCTGAACAATCTTAAATAAAAACTTCTCAAAACATTCAACGAGAATGCTAATATAACGCTCAATTTTAAGGCTGAACACGAAAGGGATTCCATGAGCATACCTGAATCTTTGCTTGAACAATCAATTCAAATCAATATTCAACACGCGCTACAGGAAGATATTGGCAATGCTGATATTACGGCCCTGCTCACGCCTGAAGATGAACAAGCCACTGCGACGATTATCACCCGTGAAGATATGATTCTTGCAGGACAACCGTGGGTGAATGCCTTAATTCAAGCCTATGATCCAACGGTACACATCACCTGGCTTAAAAATGATGGTGATTTCGTTCAAGCCAATGCACCTATTTTTAAATTAGCAGGTTCGGCACGTAGTTTACTGACTGTAGAACGCCCTGCTTTAAATTTTATCCAAACCCTGTCGGCCGTGGCAACCAAAACAGCTGACTATCTCAAGCATCTTGAGGGTTTAAATACTAAGCTATTAGATACCCGTAAAACTTTACCAGGATTACGGATTGCGCAAAAATATGCGGTTGCAGTTGGTGGTGGTCAAAACCATCGTTTAGGTTTATTTGATGCTTTTTTAATTAAAGAAAATCATATTATGGCGGCGGGTGGTATCACTCAAGCCATTGCCAAAGCACATCTAATTGCACCTGGCAAGCCTGTTGAAGTCGAAGTCGAAACTTGGGATGAATTAAATCAAGCACTTCAAGCTAAAGCAGATATCGTCATGCTGGATAATTTTAGTAATCAACAAATGATTGATGCCGTTAAACATGTGGCTGGTCGCTGTAAACTAGAAGCATCCGGTAATATCACGCTTGATAATTTACGTGAAGTAGCAAGCACAGGTGTAGATTATATTTCAATGGGTGTTCTCACCAAAGACATTAAAGCTGTGGATTTATCTATGCGTTTTAACGCTTAACACTTAAAAATAAATCTCCACTTGAAAGCATAAAACGACAGTCCTTCTGCTGTCGTTTTTTATTTATCATCCCTATTTACTACCTTGACGACAGATTACATAAATATACTTTTGAAAAGCTAATGTGATCTTCTATATTTAATTTAGCCAAATTATTATAAACATAGAGAATATAACAGTGAAAAAAACAATCTACTTATGTAGTCTTTTAAGTCTATCGATCTCCTCATTCAGTATTGCTGCACCTTTAGATGTGCATGTACTGAGTGCAACGGTAAAAGATCAGAACATTGTCAATGCAGAAGTTATTTTACAAAAAAATGGGGAAAGATCTGCATCCAACCATACCAATGCTCAAGGACGAACTACAATTGAGAGCAGCCTCAACGATACTGCTGAAAACCTACTGATTGTTAAAAAGCAGGGTTATTCAACTTTGGTGGCAAAATGCCCATGTGATGGTATGACCTATGCATTAAGTCCAATACTCAAAGATTTGAATAGTATGCGAGTTGTACTGAATTGGGGGCAAAATCCTGCAGATTTAGATTCACATTTAATTTATAAAAATCAACATATTTATTGGGATAGCAAACAAGGTACAAATGCCAACTTAGATGTAGATGATGTGGATTCGTATGGCCCAGAAACAATTACTATCGAAAAACGCTTAGCCGATCAGTATTATGTTTATTCTGTACATGATTATTCCGATCGTGAATCCCCTGATACCCATAACCTTGCCAATAGCCAAGCCAAAGTCATGGTTTATGCAGGCGAATCTTTAATCCGTTCCTATTATGTTCCTACAGGCAAAATTGGAAACTTATGGACGGTATTCCGTATTTCACCAGAAGGAGAAATTCAAGATATCAACCAAATCTCAGGTACTCAGGCTGGTGCAAGCCGAATTGGCTCCACTGTTTCTAATTATCAAAATCAAGCAACACAAATACATCAAGTTACTGTTTCAAGCGCCAATCAAGCCCATGCCAAAACGTTGAATCTTCAAGCAGATCAAGCCTATAAAAATAATCAATTTGAGCAAGCAGCAATGCTGTATCAACAATCGATTGATTACAATCCAAGTATTGGACAAACCTATAGTAATTTAGCACTAAGCTATCAAAAGCTTAATCGTTCCGCAGAGGCATTATGGGCCAATCAAAAAGCCATTGCCCTAGCCAACAATAACAATACTAAAGCCTATTCACATTATAATATGGGGCGTATTTATGAAAATCATCAGGATGATGCAGCAGCATTAACTCATTATCAGCAAGCCAATCAGTTTAAACCAAGCCCAAGTTATGATGAGGCAATCCGACGAGTAAGTCGTTAAATCATGTACCGAGGAATTTTCACAATTCCTCTTTTTTAATATCAATAAAAGCTTTCAACAACGATGAAAGAAAGTGTATCTATGTATCCCTGACTCAAAAGCATCTCATTTATTTTGCTTCGATAATCTTTTTAAGCATAAGTTCAGCCTTAATGATGAGTGAACCTAAATCGCACCAAATGGTTACAAATCAACCAACTCGATTACATTGTAAAAATATCTAAACGGCCTATAATATTGGCCCATCCCAAAGCAGTGCAAATTAGATCAAATGACGACATTGAAACAGCAAGTATTATTCCTACTTGTGGCTTTTTTATCCGTGTTCATTTTTTTCTTATATCAAGAAGATCTCAATAAGTTCTTACAACTTTCTGAAGCTTATCAAAAATCGCGCCTCTATAAATATAGTTTTTCTGTTCTCCTCAATTATGCGTTTATTAGTCTATTTTACTTATTGTTAAGAAAAACGTTTGCAACCATTTTACTAAGTCAATTCTTAGTTTTTTTACTGACATTTATCAATATCAAGAAAGAGCAATATTTATCCTCAAGCTTTGTACCGAATGATTTTTTGTTAGTCAAAGAGACCTTTATTGCCTCGCCTCTTTTACTAAAATTTACTGTGTTTACAGGAATTACATTATTTTTAGCGCTATTTATTTTTCTATATAAAAAAGAAAACTTTGGGAAAAATAAATTATTATTGGTTAATGGAATTTTTTCAGTTTCCATTCTTTCATTTTTTGTGACCGCAAACTTTACCAATAATTTTAATCAGGCATGTTCATCTGCGAGCAAATCTTCGCTATGCCAATACACTGCTTTTTTACCAAATACCCGCGGTGACTGGGTGGGTGATCACCTCACCATTAAAAATCTAGGTTTTACCACCTTCTTTTTTTCAAAATCAGTCGATAGTATCAATACCAAGATCTTTCAAACTGAAAATATTCCTGAAGATAAAGTTCAGGCTTTATATGCTGAACCAGCCGCTCCAACTGAGCTTACTCTGTCCCCTTCACAAGAGAATAAGGTTTTACCCAATATTATTTTTGTGATGAGTGAGTCGCATTGGGATGCAACGCAACTCGATAAGAGTATTCCCAAAAACCTTACCCCAACCATTCATAAAAATCAGGTATCAACACTACTCTCACCTAGTTTTGGTGGGGGTACTGCGAATGTCGAATTTGAAGTTCTGACGAGTTTAAATGTTTTACTGAATCATAATGAATTAGCTTACGTCTCTAAACTTAAACGTCCAACATACTCTCTTCCTATGTATTTAAATACATTGGGTTATGACACTACTGCAATGCATAATAATGGTAAATATTTTTATAATCGTAGCGCGGTATACCAAAATCTAGGTTTCAACCGATTTACCTCGATTGAAAATATGGTCAATGCCGCTGATCGCCAGAAATTTATTAATCAGGCCGGTTGGGCAACAGATGATTTATTGTATAGCAACATTCAAAATCAATTAAAAAATTCAGAGCAACCACAATTCATTTATGCGATTAGTGTCGAAAATCACCCGATGTATAGTGATGATCGTTTTGGTAAAGATAACTACAAAATTAGTAAAGCGGGCATCAGTGATGCCTCTAAGCGCCAGTTAAATACGTATTTAACTGGTATGAAACGTGCAGATGATAAATTAAAAAATTTAATTGAAAATGTTAAGCAATTAGATCGTCCAACCATGATTATTTTCTTTGGTGACCACCTACCTAATTTACAAGCGGTGTATGATGAATATGGCTTCTTTGCTTCCGCACAGGAAAAAGCGGAGAAAAAAGATGTTAAGTTCTTTGAAACCCCTTTAGCTGTTTGGAGTAACTTCCCAATTGATCGTAAACCATTGCAAGGGGATTTTATTGCAGCGCATTTCTTAGCTCCTAAAGTTTTAGAAGCAGCACACATTCCTCTTTCACCTTATTATGCATTTATCAATAAAGTCAGCTCATGCTATAACGCAGTACATCAAACAGCGATCATGCCGAAAAAAGACTGTCAGTTTGATCAAACACAAATATTGAATGAATATAAAGATATGAATATGGATGTGCTCAATGGTAAAAATTTTAGTTATCAAATTCTAAAGGCTCAAATAAAAAGTTAAATATATGCTATAATTTCACTAAATAGTCGTTTTATTTTCACTTGAAATCTAATGAAATCGTTTCTTAAATACCAAACTATCTTTCTTATCATATCTATAATTTGTATTTATACTTCAATTTTTATAAATAATAATCTTGTATTCCCCCCTTTTCTTAAACAACAAAGTCTACTATTTATAACTATTCAAACTATATTCTCTAGTTTGTTTCCTATCTCCATATTAAATATAATTTATTTTTTTACAAAACGATTATTCACAACATTAATTATCTATTTTTCAATATATATAACTTTAAACTACATTAATCTCAAAAAAAATTTATATTTATCTTCAAGTTTAATTCCTAGTGATTTTTTTCTATTTAAGGAAACTCTTATTGCAAGTCCTTTATTATTAAAAGCAGGAATAATAATATTATTACTTTTATTATGTTCAATCATTTATTTTTTTTATAAAAAAGAAAAACCTAGTCATATTTCTTTACACCTATTATATATATTCATACCCTTACTCATCATTTCCTCGTACATACTAATCAATAGACAACAATATTTTTATTCTTATTGTCAAATAAATATAAATATTGGATGTAAACTTGTAGCAGTGCTGCCACGTACTCAAGATAATTGGTTAGGAGATCATGAAATCATTATACAAAATGGATTCGTAACTTTCTTTGTATCCAAATCAATTGATACTTTTTTTGAAGAAAGTGACTCAAATATTTCAGAAAATAGAATTAAGCATATTTTTAAATTAGAGAATAATAAAACTGTTTTACTGAAAAATTTACCCAATATTATTTTTGTGATGAGTGAGTCGCATTGGGATGCAACGCAACTCGATAAAAGCATTCCAAAAAATATTACTCCAACCATTCATAAAAATCAGGTATCAACACTACTCTCGCCTAGTTTTGGTGGGGGTACTGCGAATGTCGAATTTGAAGTTTTAACTGGATTAAATACTTTAATCAATAATAAAAAATTAGCTTATGTATCAAACTTAAAACGACCTACTTATTCATTACCTACATATTTAAATCAATTAGGTTATGAAACCACTGCAATGCATAATAATGGCAAATACTTTTACAATCGAAGTAATATTTATCAATATCTAGATTTTCATCGTTTCATTTCACTTGAGAATATGGTGAGCGCATCTGAAAAAAATAAATATATCAATGAAGGTGGTTGGGCAACAGATGATTTGTTGTATAGCAACATTCAAAATCAATTAAAAAATTCAGAGCAACCACAATTCATTTATGCGATTAGTGTCGAAAATCACCCGATGTATAGCGATGATCGTTTTGGCAAAGACAACTACAAAATTAGCAAAGTGGGCATCAGTGATGCCTCTAAGCGCCAATTAAATACCTATTTAACCGGTATGAAACGTGCAGATGATAAATTAAAAGACTTAATTGAAAATGTTAAACAATTAGATCGTCCAACCATGATTATTTTCTTTGGCGACCATCTACCTAATTTACAAGCGGTGTATGATGAATATGGCTTCTTTGCTTCCGCACAGGAAAAAGCGGAGAAAAAAGATGTTAAGTTCTTTGAAACCCCTCTAGCCGTTTGGAGTAATTTCCCAATGGATCGTAAAGCATTGCAAGGGGATTTTATTGCAGCACATTTCTTAGCTCCTAAAGTTTTAGAAGCAGCACACATTCCTCTTTCACCTTATTATGCATTTATCAATAAAGTCAGCTCATGCTATGACGCAGTACATCAAACGGCGATCATGCCAAAAAAAGGCTGTCAATTTGATCAAGCACAAATATTGAATGAATATAAAGATATGAATATGGATGTGCTCAACGGTAAAAATTTTAGTTATCAAATTCTAAAGGCTCAAGCACAAAATTAAAATTTTCTTATGAAGACTCTTCGGAGTCTTCATGCTCTTGCTTGGGCTTTTCTTTCGATAATTTTTGATTGAAAGATGAGTCTCGAGTTTCGACATTGTCTGAGCGAGGATCACCCGCCATGATTAAAAAGGTAATGACTGCAAATAGAATAATCAATATTTTCATCAACAAACTCATTATAAAAAATTTGTATTCAAGCTAATGGGAGGATATGACAAATTATGGTAGGTTTTGTATAACAACCACATCATCTCAAAAGTAGTTATGTATCTATAAAAAGAATCTATATATCAAAACAATTCAAAATTTTATAAAAAATAAGGTGCATAGCGCACCTTATTGAAAATTTTAAAAACTCAAACTAAGACTCTATAAAGCCCATATACGGGTCTGAAATGGAATCTTCATTGGTTTCAATCCTGCCTGCAAAACGACGTTGATACGTTGGATCATCCACCATGGTGACTGTAAAATCATACCAACCACCAAATTGAGACATATCCCATTTCAGTTCTTTTTCAGTTGACACTGTCTCGATATTCCAAGTCTGGTTGGGTAAGTAAGCATTGGCTTTAACCGACAGTTTTGTAGATTTAGTTGAATCATTGCGAACTTTCAAATAAATTTTAGGATCACACTCTTCTACACACACTCTCACTTCTGCGAGAGATTCGCTCTGGGTCGCTTTATTTAAATTACCGATAAAATGGCGATGAAAACCATTTGGTCCCAATACCCATAAATCATATTGACCTTGTTGAGTCGTCCAACTGTGATCTAATTGTTTACCTGCTTCCAACATATAACGATGTGGAATTGCGTCTAAATTTAAACGGTCATAGACATGGAACACAGCCGCTTGCGTTCCTGTATTGGAAAATATGAGTTTAACCGTTTGAGTCGTAAGATCTACTTTGGCACTACTATGCAATATATAAGGCAATGCACGTGAAGGACGAATTCCCATATCTTGCACTGGATATTGCTGACTTAAAGGTCGTGATACTTGTGGCATTGCAGCTTGTGCGCTACGAATGGCATCGGCCTCTGCTTTGGTTTTCTTGCCATCTAAATTCGGAAGAACAAATAAATTGGGGGTTTTAAAATCAAAGGCTGAGGTTAAATCACCACATACAGCACGACGATATGGACTAATATTCGACTCTTGAACCCCAAAGCGTTGCTCTAAAAAACGAATTACAGAAGTATGATCAAAGACCTGAGAGTTAACCCATCCTCCACGACTCCAAGGTGAAATGACATACATCGGTACACGCACACCCGGCCCATAAACACGACCATCAGGCTTTGGTTGTGATTTTGAAGTCTCTACGGCTTTATGATCAAAATATTCGTAAGACATTTGTTGATCTGACAGCGTCGTTTTCCCCTGTAGTACACCATTGGCATCACGTGATGGTGCACTTGGCGATGGTATATGATCAAAAAATCCATCATTTTCATCAAAATTCACCAATAAAACCGTCTGACTCCATACCTCAGGATTATTGGTTAATGCATTTAAAACTTCCTGAATATACCAAGCACCCTGTACAGGACTTGAAGGTCCAGGATGCTCACTATAGGTCGCTGGTGCAACAATCCAACTCACTTCTGGTAACTGACCTTGAGCAATATCATCTTTCAATGCACCTAAAAAACCACCGTCAGGCATCGTATTGGCAATGGCTTTATAAAGTGGTTGTGTAGCATCTATTGCCGTATCATAAGCTGGACAGACTGCTGAATTACTCACTGGCTGACCTGAAAGCTCATTGGCGCGACGATACTGCTTAAAACCGGCTAATGGATTGTCGGTAAAATTATCTGGCATATTTTGATAAATTTTCCATGTCACCCCTGCTTGTTGTAACCGCTCAGGATAGGTGATCCATTCATAGCCTTGTGTTGATGGACCAATATCATCAAACTCATTCACCACACTGGCAACATTTGCTCCAGTTGGACCATTGGTTCCAGTCCAAATAAATTTTCGATTTGGATTAGTCCCAGCATGCATAGCACAGTGATATGCATCGCAAATTGTAAAGGCATTGGTTAGAGCAAATTGAAATTCAACTTCTTGTTTTTTATAATAACCCATCGACTGAGGCTGCTTATATTTAACCCAGCTAGACATTCGACCAGCATCCCAAGCCGCTTGACCATCTAACCATGAATGTGGCGTTCCACTGACACGTTGTGCATTGCCGCGGCTACTGTCTAAATGATACGGCAATACTTTATTTTGAGTTGCATCGTACTGTTCCCATACCTTACGCCCATTGCTTAAGGGAATCGTAAAACGGTCACCAAAACCACGGACACCTTTTAAGGTTCCAAAATAGTTATCAAAAGATCGATTCTCTTGGGTCAAAATCACCACATGTTTGACATCTTTGATTGTGCCTGTATCAACTTTGGCATCAATTGCTAAAGCTTTTTGAATACTTAAAGGAAAACTAGCTAAGGCTGCCGTTCCAAACATAGTTTTAGTTGAATTAAGTAAAAATTCACGACGATTCATTCTTCTGTCCTTTTTTATTATTATTTATGGTGCGCAATGTATTTTGCAATTTGAGGTTGGTGGATTGGGTGTTGAACTCTTATTATCATTGCTATCCTTACATGCACTGAGCAATAAACTACTGCTGAACATGAAACTCAGAATTAAAAATCGCATCGGGCAAATCCATAAATGAAAGATGCTCATAGTCAATACAAGCCCAGTGACAGTTTGGTGATGCTTTCATGGCAATTTAATTAATTTTTATTTTAAATATAAGAAAACGCATCCGAAGATGCGTTTTTAAGTACAGAAATTATGGCGTTAAATTACCAACCCAATGCTTCCTGTTGTTTTTTCACTAATTCTTGAATGCCTTTTTCAGCCATTTCAAGCATTGCATTGGATTGTGCACGCGTAAATGGTTTTTCTTCCGCAGTCCCTTGAATTTCAATAAATTCACCCGCTTGTGTCATCACAACATTCAAGTCTGTTTGGCAGCTTGAATCTTCTTCATAGCAAAGATCAAGTAACACTTCGTCTTGATAGATACCCACAGAAATTGCGGCAACTAAACCTTTTAGAGGGTCCTGTTTAATTTTCTTTTTCTCAAGCAATACATTCATGGCATCAATTAAGGCTACTGCTGCACCCGTAATGGCTGCTGTACGTGTACCACCATCGGCTTGGATCACATCACAGTCAATGGTAATGGTATTTTCACCTAATTTTTTCAGGTCAACCATAGCACGTAAGCTACGACCAATCAGACGTTGGATCTCTTGCGTACGACCACTTTGCTTACCACGAGCTGCTTCACGATCACTACGTGTATGGGTTGAACGTGGCAACATACCATATTCTGCAGTTACCCAACCTTGTCCTTTACCTTTTAAAAAACGTGGAACTGAATTATCAATACTTGCTGTACAAAGTACTTTAGTATGACCAAATTCAACCAATACTGAACCTTCCGCATAACGCGTATAGTTACGAGTAATTTTAACTTCACGTAATTGGTCTAAAGTACGTTGGTCGATACGCATAATTCATCCTTAGAATGGCTTAAATTGATTGCGCATTAGTATAACAGAAGCAGATAAGATGGTTTTGTTACAGCTTGATGGTTTTTGAATATAATCATCTCAGATGTATAAATATAATCTCAATAGCGCCAGTTGTACTGCTTTAAACCTATAATTTAAATAAAGACCTAGAACTCGCCTCCAGAAATATCATCTTCTTACTTTTCATCCCTGAAAAGTAATATCTGCCCCATATTGATCACATGAGAGATGACTTTCATGCGAAGCAATGCATTAAGTCAATTAAGCAAAAACCCCTTTCACTTTTTGTAAAGACTGCATCAGCGTATGTGTCATCGAATTGGGTAGAGAACATTTTGCTAAACGCATCCATACACTTCCAAATTGCTGAAAGAAATTTGCTTCATTGTAGTGAATACCATATTCAGCACATAACGCCTTAATCTGAGGCGCAACTTGCGCATAGCGATTGGCAGGCATATCCGGAAATAAATGATGCTCAATTTGATGACTCAAATTACCACTTAAAATATGTAAAGCTTGCGTACCGGTAAAATTACTTGAACCACGAATCTGACGTAAATACCATTCCGCACGTGTCTCATTTTCCGTATTATCTGCTTCAAAAGTTTCAGCATCTTCAGTAAAATGGCCATTAAAGATGACTGCAGAAGACCATAAACTACGAATCACATTGGCAATTGCGTTGCCTGCAAATACTGGGATGGCATTGGGACCCGCGATAATCGGAAAAAATACATAATCCTTTAAAATTTGGCGACGGGCTTTTTTACGAAACTTACTTGCATCTTGCCAAACTTGTTGCCACGTTTTGGTCTTATAAATTAGTGCATCTTCTAAATGTAAGTTTTGCAGGCCAACGTACCATTCAAAAAAAACCATCAATTGAATTGCTAAAGGAATATTCAATAAAAAGCGTGGTTCCCATTTTTGCGATTCACTTACTCGCAACAAGCCATAACCGACATCGTGATCTTTGCCGACAATATTGGTATAAGTATGATGCACATAGTTATGCGTGTATTTCCAATCATCACCAGCAGCCATCGTATCCCAATCATAATTGGCACCATTGAGACTCGGGTCATTGAGCCAATCAAACTGACCATGCATCACGTTATGACCCAATTCCATATTTTCGACGATTTTAGAAATACCCAATAAACCAGTACCAATAACCCAGACTGGCGGAATCCAACCTGCAAACATCAACATAGCACGTGAAGCAATCTCACTATTACGAACAAAATTTCGGATTTTATAAATATATTCAGCATCTTGCTCACCGATGTTATCCATTATTTCACGGCGGATTGCATCGACACGACGACCAAACTCAGCCGTTTGTTCTGGACTCAAATGTTGCGATGGACTATTTTTTAGAAAATTGACGGATATATTCATTATTTTTCTCCTACCTGATTCACGTATTTTTAAATCACGGACTGAAATTTTGAGATAACGTTCCCTCAAGCTCATTGCGAAAATGCAGCCTGAAAAAATATGTTTTCATTAATTAAAAGTTTCAAATCTACAAAACTTATTTTAAAGATTGATCACCACAGGACTCACGGCCTGACTAATACACAGTTTGATTTGAATCTGACTGGCATGATCAATTTCACCGGTCAGAATATTTTTGGTGGAACCACTGACTTTAGTACAGCTACAGGTGTTACATATCCCCATACGACAACCATGCGTCGGCCTCAATCCCGCTTGCTCAGCACTTTCCAACAAATTAGATTTGGCTTCAAATTCTTGCTGGGAACGTAAAAATTTGACCGATTGAGCTGCTAAAGTTTCATCAACCACCACTTGGAAATACTCTTGTTTTAACTGGTTTGAGATTCCAAATTGTTGATAGATTTGATTTAAATTCAGCATCATATCCGATGCACCACAGGCATAGCTATGACGCTGCTGAAAATCAGCAACTAAACTTTCCAATAACGCGGCAGTTAAATGCTGCTTTTGCGCGACTGTATTAATGTGATGATAGTTAAAGTGTAAATATTGCTGTGCTAGTTGCTCAATATCTGTATGAAAAGCATCATCACGAGTGAAATAAATTAAATCAATTTTTTGAATTGATCGTGACAATGCATCTTCTAGCAATGCATAAATTGCAGTAATTCCACTCCCAGAAGCAATCAATAGAATTGAATGCGTGCGCTCATCTAGAACAAACTCACCCTGAGTTTGTGATATTTCTACGATACTACCAAAAGCCATTTTGGTTAAAGCATTGGAGACTTTGCCTTGCTGCTTAACCGCAATAAGAATATCTCCATTCGCCAAAATTTTTACAATCGAATAACTCCGTTGCTGACGAATACCAGCCACGACAACCGTAATCAGTAAGCTTTGCCCTGCCTGAAACTGTTGCATTTTAAAATTACGATTAGGACGAAGTTGAATTTGATAAAAATCAGGGCTTAAAGCACGTGTTTTAATAATAGATGCTTTAATCTTTTTCCAAGCCCAAACAGGATTGATTTTTTCAGCGATAAAATCGACAAAATCTTCACGCACCCATTCTGGCTGATACTGCATATAACGACTCATATTGCGTTCCTCTTTGTGCTTGCTATTTATTGAGTGAACATATGTTCTTTTAGTGAACATTTGTACACTATACTCATTTTTAGCACTCAGTCAACATCTGTACACTGACATTCGTCGTTTAATTTTTATCAATTTTTGATAGACTCATTACAACTTATTTATCTTAGGTATCAGAATGTCGATTCGTGATGAACGTAAACAACAAAGTCGCCAAGCGTTATTGGATGCTGCTTTACGTTTAAGTACCTCAGGTCGATCATTTTCGAGTATCAGTCTGCGTGAAGTTGCCCGTGAAGTCGGTTTAGTTCCCACGGCATTTTATCGACATTTTCAAGATATGGATGAATTGGGTAAAGAATTAGTCGATCAAGTTGCCTTACATTTGCAAACCATTTTACACCAACTCGGACAGGCTTATTTAAACCATCCTGAGACCAAAACCAAAGCTAGCCTAGAACTCTTTTTTTCTGCGGTAGATCAAAATCCTGCACCTTGGATTTTTATGATTGCAGAACGCTGGGGCGGTGCTGAAGTCGTTCGACATGCTATTTCAAGAGAGATTGACTACTTAAATCAGGAATTTACGACTTCTCTAGAAAAGATAGAGAGTGTGCAACATTTTCAAAATATGAATGATTTAAAGGTCTTATCTAATATTTTAATTAATCTCTCGTTTACGTGGGCCATGTCTTGGATTAATTTAGTTCGCCAAACACCGAGCATTGAATTAGAACTCGAAAAAATGGTGTTAAAAAATCAAATAGTCACCCAAATTCAACTCATTTTCCGTGGGATTTCGAATTGGGAAAGACCGACCACTTAGTCCTTGAGCTTATGTATACAATAAAAAACCCGCTTAAAGCGGGTTTTTTATTACTCACATTTATTTAGCAGTACGTTCTTTATTAATTAAATAATCAACCACTTGAGTGACTTTTTCATTTTCACCTTGCACCACATACTTGCCATTAACAACCACGGCTGGCACACCCGATAATTGGTATTGTTGACCTAATTTATTCGATTCAGCAACTTTAGCGGTAATTGCAAATGAATTGTATAAGCTATTAAATTTCGCTTCAGGCACACCATATTGAGTAAAGAATTTGGCTTGCGAAGCCTGATCAAAAATCTGCTGACCACCCTGCACCGCATGGAATAATGGAATATGGCTATACTTACGTACGCCTAATGCTTCAGAAACATAATAACCACGCGCATTTTGTTCCCAGACTTTATTCATCGCAGCCGGTGTACGCACAAAATACACATCTTTCGGAATTTTCTTTAACCAAGTCTGCATGTGTGGTTCAAGTTTGAAACAATGTGGGCAACCGTACCAAAAGAATTCGCGTACTTCAATTTTACCAGGAACAGCAGATTTGCCTGGATTTTGAATAATGGTGTAATCCTTCCCTGCAACATAATCTGCAGCCATCGCCTGTGCTGAAAATGCCATAACCATGGCCGTCATGCTGCTTAAAATAAATTTTTTCATTACGCTTATTGTCCTCTCAATCATTTTGTATAGCTTATGCACTAACTATAAAACAAATATGGGAAATTCGTTTTCCTTCTGTGAAGTTTTTTACGCGATTCATCGCTTTTTTCAGAATTATGGTTACACTAGCACAGCTTGAATTAATTTTTGATTAAAACAAATTACTCAGAGGTGGTGCTTATGTCGAAACTTAATGTTGACCCACAAGAAATTGCTAAATTTGAAGCGCTTGCTGCCTTATGGTGGGATCAGCAATCTGAGTTTCGCCCTTTACACCAAATTAATCCGTTACGTTTAAATTGGATTGATGAACACTCAGGTGGCTTAAGTGGTAAGAAAACTTTAGATGTTGGCTGTGGCGGCGGTATTCTGGCTGAAAGTATGGCACGGCGTGGTGCCCAAGTTTTGGGTATTGATATGGGGGCGGCACCTTTAAATGTGGCGCGCTTACATGCAGAACAAGAAAATGTCAGCAACATTGAGTATCGCCAAGTCCCTGTGGAGCAACTCGCAGAAGAACAAGCTGGGCAGTATGACATTGTGACGTGTATGGAAATGCTTGAACATGTACCCGATCCTGCATCCATCATTCAAGCCTGTCAAAAATTGGTTAAACCCAATGGCCATGTATTTTTTTCGACTATTAATCGCAATCCGAAAGCGTATCTGTTCGCAATTATTGGTGCAGAATATGTACTTCGGCTACTCAAAAAAGGTACACACGACTATCATAAATTCATTAAACCTTCCGAACTTGCCAATGACATTCGCAATTCAGGTTTAACTATGAAAGATATGACGGGTTTACATTACAATCCATTAACCAAACACTATTGGCTTGCGCCAAATGTTGATGTGAACTATATGGTTTATACCGTCAATGCAGGTGTGTAATGAAAGCGGTTCTATTTGATCTTGACGGAACTTTGATTGATACCGCTGCGGATTTTATCCGCATCATTCAAACAATGTGTCGTGAAGAAGGGCGTGAGATTGTCAATGCCGATCTCATTCGAACACAAGTTTCTGAAGGCGCACGTGCCATGGTGAAACTGGTGTATCCAGAGTTGGATGTTGAAGATCCAATTTTTCTCGCTCATCGTCAACGCTTTTTAGACATTTATGGGACGAATATTGCGGTAGATACCGCTCTATTTGACCGAATGCATCCATTGCTTGAAGAATTGGAAACACATGCGATTCCTTGGGGAATCGTGACCAATAAACCCCGTGGATTGAGTGAATCATTGCTCAAAGCGTTACATTTAACCGAACGTTGCGCTGTATTGGTGTGTCCTGAAGATGTCTATAAAACCAAACCAGATCCAGAACCGATGTTCCTTGCAGCCAACCACTTAAAGATTGATGCAAAACAAATTATCTATGTTGGAGATCATCCACGAGATATTGATGCTGGTCGAAACGCTGAAATGTATACGATTCTTGCAGCTTACGGTTATTTACCATTGCAACACAAAGATGACTTAAAGGCATGGCAAGCAGACTGTATAGTAGAAAATGTGACTGAATTACATCAGGTCATTCATAAATTGCTAGATATCAATCTTCCCATGACTTAAATTGAAATTTTAAAACAGCATAACAATTATAGGAGGTCAGCCATGAAATATTCAGAATATCAACCTCGTCCTGACTTATTAAAAGATAAAATTATCTTAATTACTGGTGCAGGAGATGGTATTGGGCGCGCTGCTGCTCTTAGCTATGCACTACACGGCGCAACTGTCGTCTTGCATGGTCGTACTCTAAATAAACTTGAAGTCATTTATGATGAAATTGAAGCCTTAGGCGCACCACAACCTGCGATCTTACCGTTACAACTTTCCACAGCAAGTGCAACCGACTATGAAGTCTTGGCCAATACCTTAGAACAGCAATTCGGACGTTTAGATGGCATATTGCATAATGCGGGAATTTTAGGTGAACGCGTAGAACTGGCGCATTATCCTGAAGAAGTTTGGGATGATGTTATGGCTGTGAATTTAAGAGCGCCCTTTGTTTTAACACAAGCCTTATTACCTTTATTACAAAAATCGGAACATGCCTCTGTGGTTTTCGCAAGTTCAGGTGTAGGCCGAGAAGCTCGCGCGCTCTGGGGTGCTTATTCTGTTTCCAAAGTTGCGATTGAAGCCGTCAGCCAGATTTTTGCTAAAGAGAATACCTATCCCAATATTCGTTATAACTGTATTAATCCAGGTGGTACACGAACTGCAATGCGTGCCAAAGCCTATCCTGATGAAGATCCAAAAACTTTGCCGACCCCAGAAGCGATCTTACCCGCCTATCTATATTTAATGGGCGAAGATAGCTTAAGAATGAATGGTCAGAGTATTGATGCTCAGGATTAAAAATACAGTGTACTGATTTCCTCCCTCTCTCATCTGAGAGGGCTTATGCTAGATCTTTGAAGCTTAATACCTTGCGGTCTCGCCTATAAATCTAAATATCCAATCATTATTATAATATTATTCGGTTTTTCAAATTCAAATATTTCCACTATGCTCAGTTAAGTACTAATTAATTTGAGATACTTCTGATGACTGATTTAAAACGTAAAATGGAAACGATTCAATCGATTCAAGACTTACAATTATCCAATTCCCTCATTCACGCTCTAAATGATGCCAAGCAAGCCCAACATGTGGTTGAAGCGATAGACTGTTTCAAAAATATCACACGACAATGGTATTAATACCAAGACATCCGAGATCCAACCACCGATGCATGGAATTTGCATGAGCTATCTCTAGATTTCATATTTTTTTACAATTTTTTTGAAAAAGATCAAACCACCATTCATCAGCAAAAGCGTTTAAATATAAATACCTCACGACGAAATTCTTTTATCTTTTGCTAAAATATGTTCTTATTATCTCTGCATTTTTAAATGAACTGATGCTTTATCTTCACAGTTTCTCTGCAATTTCACAGTACATTAGTGGTGTAAAAAATAGCATAAATAAACGAGGGCCTAACATGAAAAATATTTTGACTATATTAGCCATTTTTTTCAGTGCATTGCTGACCAGTCATGTTGCCAATGCAGGATCCCATTTTGACAATGAGCGTAACAATGACCGAGGTCATGGTCAAAATTTTAGCGATTTACAACAAGATGAAGACAATATTCATGAACAACGTCGCGAACGTGAAGAGCGTGGTGTACGTCGCCTACAACAACATAAATGGCAAACTGGTTATGTCATGCCGCAACATTATCGTGGCAATAGCTATAAAACCGATTATAAAAACAATAATCTACCGAAACCTTCACGTAATCAGCAATGGTACAAAATCAATAATGACTATATTTTAGTAGATTCAGATAGCAATAATATTGTCGGCATTCGAGGAATGTAAATCATTCTTTATAAAGTAACTTTTTATTGATCAGCTCAAACAACAGTTTGAGCTTTTTTTGCTTTATAACATTCAACTCACTTATTTTCAGCTTAGAAACGATATTTCTCCATGAAATCTTCATACATTTCACAATTCAACTAAATCTCCCTCACCATTTATCTCTAATTGTTGCGTAATTTAATCTCATTGAAGGACAAAAGTTAATTTAAGGTGAGTCACATGAAAAAAGTATTAACTGCTATGGCATTATCGCTCAGTGCTATGATTGCGACGTCAGCAATAGCTGCTCCACAAGATTATCAAGACAACCGCCATTATTCACAGCCAAGTCACTGGAATAATCAATATAATCAGCAAAACAATAATCGCTACGAACATGACCGTTATGATCGTGATCACCGTCGAGTAAACCCAAGTCGTGAATGGCGTACAGGACAATATTTACCGAATCAATTCAGCTCATCTCGCTATCAAATCAATTATAAGAATTACCGCCATTTACCGAAACCAGGAAGATATCAACAATGGTATAAAATCAATGGTGACTATGTCTTGGTAAATGAACGCAACCATCAAATTATTCGAATCGTTGGATAAATCGAGTTCTGAATAAAATTAACCTAGAGATCTAATTTTGATTTGATCGCAAATCTTGACTAGAAAATACCGCTATTTGTCCACCTGCCCTCTTGTACCTTGAGCAAAACATTGGTTTTCTCAAGGTACAAGAGGGCTTTTTTTACATTCACTATTCCGTAATTCTGTTTTTTGTTTAGAATCAGCAGAACACTCCTCGTTTTTCATTGGATTAGGCATGCAAACTGACGCTTTAGAAACAATACACAGCACAACTCAACAGTATGTGCATTGGTTTCGTCATTCTGCACCTTATATCAATGCACATCGTGGTAAAACCTTTGTTCTGATGTTTGGTGGCGAAGCGGTGCAACATGAAAATTTTCAACATATTATTCATGATATCGCTTTACTCCACTCCCTTGGAATTCGCTTAATTTTAGTGCACGGTGCACGCCCACAAATTAATGCCAATCTCCAAGAAAAAGGCATTCAGAGCCCTATTCATATCAATCGTCGAGTGACGACTCGTGAAGCCTTACCCTGTATCATGAATGCAGTCGGTTCAATTCGCTTACAAATTGAAGCGTTATTGTCTATGGGACTCGCCAACTCACCTATGTTTGGTGCTCGTATTGACGTTGTCTCTGGAAATTTTGTCACTGCAAAACCCTATGGCATCCGTGATGGAGTCAATTTTCAACTTACCGGTGAAGTTCGCAGTATTGATACCGAAGCGATTCAACGCCATTTAGATAATCATAATATTGTGGTCTTAGGCGCAACTGGTTATTCCACTACTGGCGAAGTCTTTAATCTTCTTGCCGAAGAGGTCGCCACCAAAACGGCGATTCATCTTAAAGCCGATAAGTTAATTTTCTTAGGTCAACAACAAGGCTTATTAGATGAACATGGGCAGTTACTGCGTGAAATTACCCCACAGCAACTCGATCAGCACATTACGCAACATCAAAATTCTCATTTTGAAATTGCCTTACATCTACACAATGCCAAAGAAGCCTCATTAAAAGGTGTGCATCGTGTGCATTTACTTTCTTATGCCTATGATGGTGCTTTAATTGAAGAATTGTTTACCCGAGATGGTCATGGCACCATGATCACAGATGCACATTATGAAGAAGTCCGTATGGCCAATATTGGTGATGTCGGTGGTTTGATGAACTTACTTCGCCCACTCGAAGAAGAAGGGATTCTCGTTTATCGTTCACGAGAGCGCTTAGAAAGTGAAATTGAACAGTTTGCGGTTATTGAGCGCGATGGAACCATTTTAGCGTGTGCTGCGTTGTACCCAATTCCTACAGCAACAAATGAAATCCAATCCGCAGAAATCGCCTGTGTTGCTGTACATCCAAGTTATCGAAAGTCTAATCGTGGCAGCCAAATTTTGTATTTCTTAGAAGAAAAAGCACATCACATGGGCATTCAACAGCTGTTTGTGCTGACGACACGTACAGCACATTGGTTCTTAGAACATGGTTTTATCAGTGCAAGTGTCGATGATCTTCCAGAAGCACGTCAGGCTTTATACAACTATCAGCGTAATTCAATGGTGTTTAAAAAATTGATTTAAGGCTCAACTCAGCCTCGATCATTCGCTCAATTTCTATTAAACAGCTATGCAATTCAGCCCTGAAAGCCAATATAGGGATTGCTTTAGAAAATCCCTATATCTCTATTTTTCTCATTCATATTTTTAAATAAAGTTCCGTTTCACGTGGAACTTAGAGCTCTACATCAATGTCGGTGTATTGGTTGTTAGTTGGAGTCGCTGTAGCGAGTAAAAATACCCTGTTATTTTTTATTGCCGATTTAGAACCACCAAACAACATTCAAATTAAATTTAACTCTTTAAGAGTATTTTGTTAAAAAATGATGGTAGATCAAATTTAGGTTCTGCTCCAACACCCTCACCACTTGACGTGAAAAAGTATTCGAAAAATGTAAATAAGCGCTTTAAAATCAAACAATAAATGAGGATTTTGAATGGACATCACTCTTACTTTCAATCCATTACACTCGTTTAAATAAAAATAATCTGTTCTTTATTGAATAATATGTAATCTCGTCTATTATTTTAAAATTCTATTCTCTTATTTTAGCTTGCTTAAATTAACTGCTAAAATTTTGAATGCATTAAATCCTAAAATGCAATTAGGCCAATACAATATGGATTATCGGAATAATTATAAAATATTGTGATCACCTGTGCACAAATCAAACATTTTACCGTACAATTTAAGACTCCCTTTAAATGCAATTTCATAAGATGGAACAAAAAAAGAGTACTCAAAAAAGACAGCAACTTTTGGCTGCTGCATTAGATGTATTTTCACTCTACGGTTTTAATGGCGCCAGTTTAGATGAAATAGCGCAACTTGCAGATATGCATAAATCTAATATTTTCTATTATTATGAAAATAAAGAAGCACTATATGTCGAAGTATTAACCACTGTCATGCAAAAATGGCTTGCCCCTTTACAAATGCTGGAATCTGAATTAGAGCCTGCTGAAGCGCTTAGTCATTATTTAATGATCAAAATTGAAATTTCACGGACACAGCCTAAAGCATCTAAACTGTTTGCTTTAGAAATAATTCAAGGTGCCCCACATATTTTGCCAATATTAAAAGGCCCGTTGAAAAAACTATTTAAACGTAAAGCAAAAGTCATTTTAAATTGGCAAGTGCAAGGGAAAATTTCCGACCAAATTGACGCTGAATTATTGATCCTAAATATTTGGGGATTAACACAAAATTATGCCGATTTTAGTACCCAGATGGAAATGGTGACTGGTAAAACTTTAAAAAATCGTAGCATGTATCAACGTGCTGTTGAACATACCATTCACATGCTTTTATATGGAATTTTACCGCGTACTTAATTAAATTTGCACACTTCTCATCTCAAATAAATGATCACTTTAAAGCATTTATTTTGGCATACGGCCATAATTAACTATGGTCGCCAAACTAAAAATAGAGAGACTCAGATACTTTCTTATAAACTCTTATAGAGTACTAATAACTTCTGAGCGCCTAATAATAAATTGGCTTCCCAATCTAAATGTGCAGTGTCGTTTGCACCATCGGTAATATATTTTACCGATACCAAACGTACACCAAGCTTTTTACAGACCTTCGCGATGGCATAGCCTTCCATATCCACCAAATTACAATCGACTTTGGGTATCCCCGTTTCAAAGCTATCCCCTGTACCACAAATTCCTTGAGGAAGATGTTTAAAATAAGGTTCAAGGTCTATGCCACTTGGATAATCATGATCCATGGGCGTCACGCCTACTGCAAAACCGAGTGGAGACACATCCATATCACGCTGGACAAAACGACTGACTTCAACCAATTCGTGTGCATTAAATCTAGAACTGCCTGCTGTGCCTAAATTCAATAATGTTTTACAGCCAGTTTTTTGAATGACATCAAATGCTTTAAATGCAGCATTTACTTTGCCAATACCGCTATAGTGAACATTGATATGTTCTTGTTCAAATAAACCTTTAGATTCATTGGGCAATGCCATCATTAAAGCTAAATCATGTTTCATACATTGAGCATCTTAAAAACTTGCCAATATTAAAATCTAAAAACTAAAATCGTGCAAATGCGAGATATAAAAAATCCTCCTTTTTCAAAGGAGGATTTTGGCTGATTAAACGCTTATTGTTTTTCTAATAAATTTTTTAAACAGGGAGAGAAAAATAAATGACCTGCATACATCCCAAGCAAGGTTTTACGCATAACGATGACCCAAAGCATCATGAGAATTGCTGCGAAAGCTAAAGCAATATGTTGTAAAAACTGAGCATTCATCTGCTGTGCAAGATTTAAAATTGCGAGGGTAAATACGCCCAATGGGAAAGTCAGCCCCCACCAACCCAAATTAAAAGGTAAACCTTTTTTGGCATGGCTAAATGTCGTAAAGACCGCAATTGCAAACCACCACATACCAAAACCTAGCAAAATAAAGCTACACATGATGCCGGCATTTTTAAAGAAGACCCCTAAACTTTCCAAGCCAAATACTTGTAAAACATGCGGAGCTTGGGCACCGAGAACCAATAAAGCCAAAGCACCAGTACCAATTGGACCTAAAGCTAACCATCCAGTAATGGCTAATTCTTTACTCGGCAATTGATGTAATGCTAAACGCAACATCAAAATCGTCAGGATAGCAAAGGCAGGAATGACAGACATGCCCCATAACATATAGCTACCGAGTAAAATAGCCAAAGCCTGTTGATCTATAGCAAGGTGCTGTAATAACAAACCACCTGACGTTGCTGCGACTTCACAAGCAACAATCGGTAATAACCACATTGCAGTCATACTGTGCAACTGATGTTCCTGACGACTATACATACAAAATGGAACACCAACACCAATTACAACGGCTAAAACAACATCCACATACCAAAGTACTTGTGCAATATGGATCGCCATATCACCATATACAGGTAGACCAAACTTTAACAAGCCATTGATTACTGTCGCCAATCCCATCGGAATAGCACCTAAAAACAAGCCCATGGTTGGATGGGAAAAAATCTGCTTTGCTTCTTGAGGATAGAGAAACCAACGGAGAAGATAGAGCAACGTGAATGCTATAAATAAGAGCGTATTGAATTGCCATAAGCCTGTCGCCAATTGCATCAAGAATGTATGCGCAAATGGAAACTCAGGTAAAATTAATGCCACAACACCAGTCCCCATCGTCACAGTAAACCAATTTGGGGTAAACTGACGGATCACATCACGGGTCTGGGCTAACTGATACAATGGCTTTTTCATTGCTTGAATCCTCATAAAAGCAGATAAACGCATTATAGAATGCCACACTAATAAGTAAAATTGATTTATATTTATAAAATGAATCAATATTATTTATATGTGAATTTATTGATAGAATTTTTTTGGGTAAAAACACAACAACAAGACGAAATTGTGAGATTATGGCAATATATCCTTTCAAATTTTAAGCTTATTTTGAAATCATGAAGCTGTTACGTCTAAATGCTTTAGCGAAAAACTTACAATTGCCAAAAACTGCGGTGACAATTGGCAATTTTGATGGTGTCCATTTGGGGCACCAAGCCATGATTTCGCAGTTAAAAGAACTTGCTGCAGCGCAAGACTTAAAAACTTTAGTCATGATTTTTGAACCACAGCCTTTGGAATTTTTTAAAGGATATGCTGCCCCACCACGCATTAGCTCGCTCAGAGAAAAAGTTGAATATTTGACTGAATTGGGTGTGGACTATATTGCGATTGCAAAATTTAATAATGAATTCCGCAGCTTAAGTGCTGAGAGCTTTGCCAATATTCTCAAAAATAAACTCAATACCCAAAGCTTAGTCCTAGGCGATGACTTTCACTTTGGCAAAGACCGTCAAGGCAATAGTCAATTTCTAAAACAATATGGTTTTCAAGTCACCAACTTAAATACCGTAGAATTTGATGCTGAACGGGTCAGCTCGACTCGGATTCGCCAAGTCTTACAAGCCGGTGATTTACAACTGGCAGCAAAACTATTGGGTCGCCCCTATAGCATGATTGGTCGAGTACAATATGGCGATCAAATTGGTCGTACCTTAAATTTCCCCACCATTAATGTTCGTTTAGGTCGCCATAAACCCTGTTTAAATGGTATTTATGCAACCGAAGTTGTCTGCGAAACGACTTCACTCACAGCAAAAGTTAAACAAGATAATGCTACTCAATTGGGTGTCGCTGGTTATCAAACAGATAGCTTATTTGGTGCGGGTCATGTTGGAACACGTCCTGCGATTAAACAAGAACATCCAGAATGGAGATTAGAAGTTCATTTTCCTGATGTTTCTGCTAATCTGTATGGTCTGTTAATGCGAGTCACATTCTTACACTATTTGCATGGTGAAAAGAATTACCCTTCGCTAGAGGCACTTCAAACTGGAATTGATGATGATGTTGTGAAACTACTTGAGTTTCGTAAAAACACGCCCAAATTTCCTTTTTAACTCATATTTTTATTGTAAAACGCGTCAGCAATCGTGCTGATAATATTGGATGAAAACTTGCATGAGCGATAAGCAAACTCCTGAAAATGCAGTGGATTACAAAGCCACGCTAAACCTCCCAGGTACTGAATTTGCAATGAAAGCAAATCTCGCAGTACGTGAAGCAAAATGGTTAGAGGAGTGGTATGCCGACAACATTTATCAGCAGATTCGTGCGTCGCGTATTGGCAAGAAAAAATATGTGCTTCACGATGGCCCTCCATATGCCAATGGTCAAATCCATTTAGGCCACGCAGTTAATAAAGTTCTTAAAGACATTATTATTAAAAGCCGTGTGATGGATGGTTTTGATGCGCCATACGTACCAGGTTGGGACTGTCACGGTTTACCGATCGAGCTGAAAGTTGAAGAGAAAGTCGGTAAAGTTGGCGTAAAAGTTGACGCATCAACTTTCCGTAAAGCTTGCCGTGAATACGCTTATACACAAATCGAATTACAGAAAAAAGATTTTGTGCGTATGGGTGTGTTTGGTGATTGGGACAACCCTTACTTAACGATGAATTTCAAACAAGAAGCCGACATCGTACGTTCATTGGGCGAAATCCAAAAACAAGGTTATATTCAACCGGGTCTAAAACCAGTGAACTGGTGTATGGACTGTGGTTCAGCATTAGCTGAAGCAGAAGTTGAATATGAAGATAAAAAATCAGATGCGATTGATGTTGGTTTTGGCATTGTCGATTTACATGATTTATCCTCACGCTTAGCGATTGAAGTGACCAATCCTACTGACATTGTGATTTGGACAACGACGCCTTGGACACTACCTGCGAACCAAGCTGTTGCTCTACATGCTGAAATTGAATACCAATTGGTAGAAGTGCAAACTGAACGTGGTGCTCAGAACTTAATCTTAGCCAAAGATTTAGTAGCTTCTGCATGTGAACGCTATCAATTAGAAAGTCCGAAAGTTTTGGCTGATTTTGTCGGTACAACACTTGAAAATATTCAATTACAACATCCTCTTCTGGCTGAGCGTCAAGTGCCTATCATTTTAGGTGAGCATGTGATTGCAACCAGTGGTACTGGTGCTGTACATACAGCACCTGGGCATGGTGTAGACGATTATAAAGTTGGCTTACTGTATAACTTAAAAGTCGACAATCCAGTCGGTGGTAATGGGGTGTATTTACCCACTGCACCCATTTTTGCCGGTGAACACATCTATAAAGCCAATCCACAGATTATTACAGCTTTAAGCGAAACAAATAAACTTTGGGCACATATCCCCATTCGTCATAGCTATCCACATTGCTGGCGTCATAAAACACCAATTATCTTCCGTGCGACCCCACAATGGTTCATTAGCATGGATGAAAAAGGTTTACGCCAAGATGCTTTAAATGCCATTGAACATGACATCAGTTTTGTCCCAGATTGGGGTAAAAACCGTATTGCATCAATGATCGAAGGTCGTCCAGACTGGTGTATTTCACGTCAACGTACTTGGGGTGTGCCAATTCCATTCTTCGTACATAAAGACACCAATGAATTACACCCTCGTACGCCTGAATTGATCGAAGAAGTGGCTAAACTGATCGAACAAGAAGGTATTGATGGTTGGTTCAACCGTGAAGCCAAAGATTTCATTGGTGCTGATGCTGAACAGTATAATGCGATTCGTGACACGCTTGACGTTTGGTTTGACTCAGGTACAACGCATCACGCAGTGCTTCGTCAACGTGAAGAGCTCACTGATCCTGCTGATCTTTACCTTGAAGGTTCTGATCAACACCGTGGTTGGTTCCAATCGTCGTTATTAACCTCAATTGCCATCAATAAACGTGCGCCATATAAAGGCCTACTTACGCATGGTTTCGTGGTCGATGAGAAAGGCCGTAAGATGTCTAAATCATTGGGTAATATCATTGCACCTCAAGATATCATTAAAGATATGGGTGCAGATGGCTTACGTTTCTGGATTGCATCTGCTGATTACCGTTATGAAATGACCGCGGGTAAAGAAATCTTTAACCGTGCATCTGATGGTTACCGTCGTATTCGTAATACTTTACGTTTCTTACTCGCAAATTTAAATGGTTTCCAACCATCGACAGATGCACTTCCTATCGATCAAATGATTGCTTTAGATCAATACATTTTACAGCGTGCTTCAGAAGTACAGAAAACCATTCAACAGGCCTATGAAGATATGAACTTCCATATCGTCACTACGTCGTTGACTAACTTCTGTATTAATGATTTAGGTGGTTTCTACTTAGACATTATTAAAGATCGTCAGTACACCACTAAAGCAGATTCTCAAGCACGTCATTCTGCACAAACAGCGTTGTATCACTTGGTACAAGCTTTTGTGCGTTGGATGGCTCCAATATTGACCTTTACTGCACAAGAGGCTTGGCCGTTAATTCCGGGCCAGACCGAGAAATATGTATTTACCACAGAATGGTATGACATTCCTGTAGCATCTACAGCAAACTTAATTTCAGAAGCAGATTGGCAAACCATGATTGCGGTGAAATCTGCAGTCAATAAGCAAATTGAAACTGCACGTAATGCTAAATTGATTGGTTCAAACCTGTCTGCCAAAGTTGAACTTTGGGCCAATTCAGAGCTTAAAACTGTACTTGACCAACTTGAAAATGAACTACGTTTTGTCCTGATTACCTCAACTGTTGTTGTTCATGCATTTGATGCTGCGCAAGGTGAAGTAACTGATCTTGAAGGCTTACGCGTTAAAGTATCTGCTGCGGAAGGTGAGAAATGTGCGCGTTGTTGGCATGTTCTTCCAGATGTAAATACACACGCTGCACACTCAGGCTTATGTGCACGTTGTATTATCAACCTTCCTACAGGCCAAGGTGAAGAGAGAAAATATGCCTAAAACTCAAAAGGGCTTATTCCACTTCTATCCACACAACCTTATTTGGCTTGGACTTTCAGTCCTTGCCATTGTGTTGGATCAATGGACCAAATGGATTGCAAGTACCCATCTGACTTATGCAGACCCAGTACCAGTAATGCCCTTTTTAAATTGGACATTACTGCATAACTATGGTGCGGCCTTTAGTTTCTTATCTGATGCTGGCGGCTGGCAACATTATTTATTTACCGGTTTAGCAGGTATAGTATCTATCATTTTTATTTTTTGGCTGATGCGTATGCCAAAGAACATGTTGATTTTACCTGCTGCAATTGCACTAATTTTAGGTGGTGCTGTAGGTAACTTAATTGATCGTGTTACTTTAGGTTATGTCGTCGATTTTATTCATGTGTTTTACCAAAACCACCACTTCCCTGCATTTAATATTGCGGATAGTGCGATTACACTTGGTACCATTTTATTGTTAATTGATACCTTCTTTTTAGAAAAGAAACGTATTCAAAGTGCGGAAGCGCAAAATGACTGAAATTATAAATCCCAATGATGAAACCCGCGTTGCGGAAGGTTCAAAAGTAGACTTACATTTCTCTGTCGCCATTGAAAATGGTGTCGAGATTGATAATACTCGCAGCCGTGAAGAACCTGTTAGCCTTGTGATGGGTGATGGTAGTTTACTGCCTGGCTTTGAAAAAGCACTTTTTGGTTTACGCGCAGGCGATCGTCGTACTGTAAGTCTTCCTCCCGAAGATGCTTTTGGCCCTTGGAATGCTGAAAATATTCAAAAATTCGACACCATTAAATTTGAGCAGCGTCCAATTGTTGGTCATATGATTGAATTTGAAGATAAAGCCAAATCTAGCTTATTTGGTGTGGTTAAATCGATTAATGATGATATTACTGAAGTGGACTTTAACCATCCATTAGCGGGTAAAAACATTACTTTTGAAGTTGAAATTTTCAAAGTAACACCTGCTGGTCAACAAGGCGTTAAGTTCCTATAACCATCTGTATTCATACTCTAAAATAGCTCCTACGGGAGCTATTTTTATGCCATGTGCAGATACAAATCCATCATATTTTATCCATAATATTCATATTAACTTAAACACATAACTTTAAATATAAAGGTTTAAAAAGTGAAAATATACATCATTGTTGGAAGTATCCGTGAAGGACGAGTCGCCATCAAAATTGCCGATTGGCTCTATAAACAAATAAAACAACTTGGATTTAGCACCGTAGATGTCGAAATTATCGATTTAAAAGTCTGGGATTTACCTTTTTTTGCAGGGAAAAACTCTCCTGCAACTGGAATTTATGATCAACCCAAACAACAAGATTGGGCTGATAAAATTACCTTAGGCGATGCTTTTATTTTTGTTACACCTGAATATAATCACGGCTATAGCCCTGTACTCAAAAATGCCCTAGATTATATTTATAAAGAGTGGCAAGGCAAACCCGCTGCATTTGTCAGCTATGGTGGAACCAACGGTTCACGCTCTATAGACCAACTTAAGCAAGTCTGTACATTTATTGGCATGATTGATTCAAATGCGGTCATTGAAATACGAGATATTTTTAGTCGTACTAAAGACTATACCTTTGAAGGAAATGAATTTGATAACAAAGCCATTCAATCGGTGATTCATAAACTCATTCAATATGCTAATGCCTAACATGTACGCTTAAGCGTACAAGGCATGCTGACATTAACGTATATCTACGAGTTAGAAAATTTATTATGATTAAATTATCAAGGAACAGGATGTTTCTTAACATAAAACAATAATGATAAGTGATATGCAGGACGCAAGGTACGACAGGAGTTATACCTCAGGTAATGAATATAAAAAAAGCCTCGACAGGATGTCGGGGCTTTTTTCATGATCTTAGAATTTACTTAAAAAATTTTTCGACTTTTTCCCAAAAAAATATTTTTGAGGAAGATAAAATTCACCATGATCGTCAGAAACTGTATCTGTCTCTTTAAGAGTTAAAATACAAAAACCTTTTTCCTCAGTTTAGATAACTTGCATCAATTACAATGCTATATATCCTTTTATTCATTCAAGCTTTATTCGGCTCAATACACTTCTTTTCATTTGGATCATTTTTTTAAATCACTAGAATCATTAAATATTTCATGATCACTTCCTATCTGTTGTTATTAAGATAGTTGAGGTCTATGTCAGAATATTTTCCCACAATTTTTTTCTTTAAACTTAATTTTGCCCAATCGTTAAAACCTGATTCGCAATACATTTACAACCACATGATAAGGGCGAATTATGCTGTGCCGCAGATTTACCCATCACAAGCATATGATTATTCCCCGTAATAATCGTAGAAATACATTGGTGCTTAGGACAAGTTGCCTTATCACCAACACAAGCAATTGCCTTATTATCTATCAAAAATGTTTGATTTGCCGAAATCACTTTGCCGCCACCAGTCGTAGCACACCCAATTGTTATATATGGAGTTGCCATAATTTAATCCTTCTTCTTTTAGTAAATTGGATTGAACATTTATAAAACTTCAAATTCAATACGTCGGTTTTTCTTACGTCCTTCTTCAGTTGCATTATCAGCGACTGGTTTACTTGCCCCCATCCCTGCTGTGCTTAAACGTGTAGCGATAATACCTTTCGCAATCAAATATTTTTTCACAGCTTCTGCACGTTCTTGGCTGAGTTTAATATTTTTTTCTGGATTACCCTGACTATCAGTATGTCCAATAACTTTTACATTTTTGCCTTGGACTTTATTTAAGGCAATCACCATTTCATCTAAAATTTGAGTACCCGCAGGTAATAAAATGGCATTGCCTGATGCAAACTCAATAATTCGATTCTTTAAAGCATTATCTACCACAGCTTGTTCAGCCGCATTCACGGATAATTGTGAATTAAATTGATACGGTGATTGTACTAAAGTTTGAAAAAATGCTGTTGTAGGCTGGATATCATTTTGATTCCCCATTTTACCGATTAAATCGACCTGAGTTCCACGAACTGAAAGTTTCCCTTGTGTCACTTTTTTTAAATCAGGGGTAATTACTCGAGTGACTGATTCACTCCATCCATTTGGTGCCGCAACAGAACGAATCTGGATTTTATCAACCACTTGATCGTTACCATAAACTGAACGTAACTTGGCTAAAATAGCTTGTTTACTGGCATCATTGGGTACAACCCCCTCCACCACAATAGGCTCGGCAAAACTAAAAGTACTGAAACCTATTCCAATCAATAAAGCGACTAACTGAAAATTGGTAAATTTTTTCTGTCTTTTTTTCATCATTATTCTTCTATAAAAGTCTGTCGGAACAATTTTATACCTTGCTTCAAGCTCAATTGCCTTTCGCATAATGCCTGTTCAAATGCTGCTAGACCTGCATTTTGCTCTAAGTATTTATCAATCCATTGTGCCTGAGTCAAAGAGACCCAATGTTCATTATCCATACTCTGTGTAAAAATATCACTCAAGGCTAGAATATCTGCACCTTGGAATCCAAACAGTAAAACTGGGGTATCTGTATGCAAGATACCAATCAACGCTTCTGTATTATGTTTCGATAAAAAACGCCCGATTAAGCTGACCCAAAATGCAGCTATTTCATAACAATAATTGGGATTATTAATCGGTAAAATCAGAACTTTATTGAGCTTACTGGTACCATGTTGAATAATCGGTTGTAATAACAAGCCCAAGCCAATCATGCTCTGTGCGAGCTCATAGCTACTCATTTTTAAAAGTTGAGCAAATGAATGCATCGTGTGATTTTCAAAAAATCCCTGACTACGAGATGCACTTAGAACCTGTATTTCATTACTCATTTTACTTAACTTATCGAGTAAAATATCTGGTTCTCGAATACTTCGGATTACCCGATTTTTTTGTAATAAATCAATCAAAACCATCTTATAGGTATAAGGCGCATAGAGTAGATTCTGTAATGGTGAATCTACCTCTAACAAATGGCTTAAGACCATCGGAAACTGTCGGCCAGAACTATCTTCACTGGTGATTAAGTTTGCCACCAAAAACATATGCTCTTTCGGATTGGCAATAAAAAAATCAAGTGATGGTAAGGTCCGATAGGCATCATTAAACTTAGTTTGACGCATGGCATGATCCAAAGCTTCAGTAATCCACTGATCAATCACTTGAATCAAGGCATACTGACCTTTGGTTTTTAGAAAATCACCCCATGCAGGGCTTTTCCCATAATATAACGGTGTCGTCTTTAATAATTGCATATAGCTCTCCTTTGCACAGAATCAATTACTTTCATCATGGTGCAACCTTAGCGACATTATTTGCAGTATTACTCGTCGTAGCCACCGTCAATGATGATTGAACAGGTACAGCTGGTGTATTTTGAAGTGTAGGCGCTTGTTGTGCAGCAACCACGCGAGCCGCTTTATTGGTGGTTATTTTATCAACCAATTGCAACCCAGAATAACCTCGAGATGAACCCACTGAACCGCCACTATTTCCGCTAATCAGACGGAAATTGACTTTAACAGCTAAAGCAGGATTTTGTTTACTCAACCAAGTCATTTCAAAATTTCCATTTGCAGGTTTACGCTGTGCAGAATCAATCAAACGGTTAATTCCATATTCACCAGGTTCATCAAAAATGGTATGCGTTTGCCCTTCTAAATCGACCACTGTGATACGAGCGCCTGGAATTGAACCGGTATTTGGCCAAATAAAATTCACCCATTGTTGTATGCCATTTTCAAAGACCATACGCTGCCCATCAATATCAATCGTATAGGAGAGTAATTGTGGATTTGGTAATGGGTAAAATTGGAAATTGGATTGATTGGCTGCCACGGGAGCCGATGAAGGTTGATTCAAATCACCTGTTGCAACGCCATTGGCTGGCGCAACATAATTTTGGAAATTCATTACAAACTGTGGATTCAAACTAACACCCAAATCTTTCCACGTTTTTGAGGTCAGGGTATAACCACGGCGAATAATCAATGGGTCAAGATTTTCTTTAACGAAACGGGCGACACTGCCACTTTCACCTAAAATTTGTCCAATTTCATTACTTGTGGCTTGAATCGTAGCCGACGAGTTAAATGGATATTTTTGGCCTAAAGTTTGGTTAAACGGTTGATAAGCCTGCATCATCCAAAGTTTATTGATTTCATCTTGAGCTGGTGTAATGAGGCTCTCAAAAGACTGTGTGAGAGGACTCACTAAAAGTTTCTGGATGGTTTGCTGATCAAGTTCATTTAAGCCAACAGTTAACTTTTCATCGACCATTTTCTGCGTCGTATTAAATACTGATGTTTGTTCATTAATGGTTTGCTTGGCTAAAGCTAGAGCACTTGGACCAATATCCCCAGCACTCTTCAAATCATTAAACTTACTTCGGACTTGCGATAAATTCTGCAAGTATTCATCTAATAAAGATTTGTTTTGCTGATCATCGCGCTTACGTACCAATTGATAGAAAACTTGGAACTCTTGCGAAATTGGACCTTGTGCCTGTGTTGCAGCCTTTTGTGCTGCATCGGCCTTACCTTGACCTAAAACTTTTTGTTTAAACCAAGCCATAAACCCCGTTTGAGGTGCTGCCAACTCAGCTTGAACAACAGGATTATCCCAACTGGTTTCTTTTGCTACTCGATCCAATAAAGTTCGAATTGGTGAATTTTGTGGTTCACCTAATACTTCGATAACTTTTGCTTGTTGAGCAAAATCCGTACCTTTCGCATAGTGCACTCCATTTAAGAACTTTTTCCATTCCACAATGTATTCTTGTTTATACAGCTGTGTCAGTTGCTTCCGAATCTGATCTGGGCTACCACTAAACGTTAAATCATCAGATTGTGAGCTATTCAAGACCCAGTCTTTGGTATCTGTTGGTTTATTTGCAGCTTCATCAATCGCGTTAGCAATATAATCATCCCAAGCTTTTTGTGAAAAAACTCCCGGTAATGCATAACCACCCAATACTGTTGTTCGGTTAGCTTCCCCAACTATTTGTGCGACCGTCACCGCAGGGAAACGCACAGCAGCACGCATTTTAATTTCATTATAAACACGGTCACGCGCTGGCATACCACGAATCACTGAAAGTAAAACTTGGCGCATCTGATCAACCATTTGTGCATCGGACTCAAGTACCGGAAATGTTTTGTCATTTGCCAGTGTCATTGAATAAGATAATATTTTTTCACCTTTTTGAATCATTTCCCCACGTGGCATTTGTCCACGATTAGCATCTAGCCATGAACGCCAAAAACGTGTCACCTGATCACTCAAATGGCTGGCATCCATATACTGTGGATTACTCAGCATTAAATAAGCTTTCAAGGCGTTATAGGCATCTTGAGGATTGCTATCTAGAGGTTCGGTTGCAACTTGATTTGAAGCAGTTTGTTTAACTTCAACATTAATATGATTTTGTTTTAATACATCCTGATTATTTTTCACACGCTGTAAATATTGCGCAATATTTTGCTGAGTCGGTGCCAAAACAACTTGTTTAACCCCATTTAAATATTCTCTTTTTAACTTATCGCGTAATTCATTGCCGTGATATAAACCAAAACTAAATTTTAATGGACGATGTTGATCAAAATCATCCAGTTGTTCCAAACGCTGTTGCAAAATTAACAATGCATCCAGTTGAGTCGATAATTCCTGACCAGATGCTTGGTCCATTTGTACTACTTTATTTAAATCTGCCTGTACATCTGCAATCAGTTGTTGATTATTACGATATGACCACACCCATAGCCCCAAAATAATTGAAACACCTAGTAATGTCGCAATAAAGGCTAAATAATGCTGACGTTTTTTCGCAGGATTAATATGCTGTTTGACCAGATTTTTATCTTTTAAAATAACGTCTGAAAATAGCCCTTTTAAAAAATAACCATGATCCTGAGATACTGAATGTTGCGGAATACCATGTTCACTATTTGGAATTTTTACAAGATGGAATTCATCCGCAATTTGCTCAGTCATCGGACTTTCAATTACACCTTCTTGCACAGCACTGGTAAAGTAAAATCCACGGAAAACTGGTTTAAATTGATATGGGTTTTCCTCAAATAAAGTTCCAATAAAGGTTTTAAGTGCTGGCTTTAAGGTTTTAAATTCGAGTGGGAATGTCATCACACTGGGAGAAATATTTTTGGCATGACGGCGACTCAAATGAGTTGTGCTTACACCTTTTAAGCCATCATATAAAATATTGTAATGTTGTTCAAAAAGCGCTGTGGCATTTTGTGAGGAGTCTTGATCGTAGGGAATGGTTGCCCCCCAAACTTGATCAAATTCTTGGTCATCATAACATTCAAAAAACTCAGTAAAACCAGCAATTAAGTCCATTTTTGAAAACACTAAATAAACTGGTGAAAAAATCTCTAAGCGCTCTGTTAAATCTTGAATTCGCGCACGTAAATTTTTTGCCAATTTCAATGATTTTTCAGGGCTTTGACTCACTAGCTCCGCAATACTAACAATCACAATTAAGCCATTAATCGGTGCTTTCGAGCGATTTTTTTTGAGTAAGTTTAAAAACCCTAACCATTCGGAATGATCTTCGCTATAAACCGAATACCGTCCTGCCGTGTCTAATAACACACCTTCTGTTGAAAAAAACCAATCACAGTTACGCGTCCCACTTAAACCCGCTGAAACCATTTTTTGATGGGTTTCTTCAAACGGAAATTTCAAGCCTGAATTATAAATGGCTGAGCTTTTACCCGCTGCAGGATTACCAATGACCATATACCAAGGTAATTCGTAGAGTGCTGCACTACCCTTCTTATCTCCCAGTTTTGATTTACGAATGAGTTGAATTGAATCCTTCATCTGCTGGTTAATCAGCTGTAATTCGTCTTTATCTTTTTGTTTACCATATTCGGCTTCAGTATCTTTGGTTATTGCCTCAACCAGCTCTTCACCTTGTTGTGCATGACGCTTACGTTGAATAAACCAATAAATAGCATAAATGATTATGCCCAAAACATATACGGCAACGAGTGCCCAAAAGTATTGTCGTGGAATAACGTTATACGATGACACCAGTGCAACACATAATGATAGTGCAATAATTGCCTTTGGATTGGTCACGTACTGCCATAAATAACCTAAAATTGTGTACATTAGCGTCTCTTCTTATTTTTTAAAATCTGTAAACTCATCATCACTCGGAAAACTCTGCGCCAATGAAAACTTGTGTTTGAGCATAATCAGCGGTAAAGACCATAGCAAACATATCTTCTGGAAAATTCATTCCTAGCATAAATCCAAAAATTTTGGCTAAATGTTGAGTATGTCCTAGCCCTAACTGACTAAATAAATAATGATGTGCTTCTATCGATGATTGAGAAAAATTGTGCTCTATCTTTTTAAGTACTTTTATATCTGCTGGGTGATCTAAAATCAGCACAAAGGGTTTTTCAGCTTCATATTGAGCCAACTCTTGCAGCTTTAATGCATCTAACCCGTCGAATATATGCTTGGTATTGAGTGCAATACGCAATGATTTTATAGCTTGTAAAGCTTGAACGTGAACATCTGGTGCAGCCAATAAACAACTACTAATAAATTCAGCGGGAATATAGTGTTCAGTCATCCAGTTTTTTTCATCCAAGACATCCTGATCAATTTCAGAATCAACACAGAGCATCAAGGAAACTTCAGCAACTTGCATCTGTACTTGCTTAACCAAACCTAGCCATTCCCAATAGGCGGTTTCTTGCCCCCAGTAATGATATTCAATATGAATATGTTGCGGAATCATGCCCAGTTCGAATAAATATTCTTTAATTTTTTCAGAGTTCGTCGCTTCATCCCAGATATGTAGTAAGTTTGCCGAGACAATAATAAAAATGCTCAGCAAGGTTCCAATCATCATCTTCAGCATTTTATGCTGCCCCTAATAATGCATAACATGTTTCATCATTATTCTTTATTACTTGAGGCATTAGAAAAGCACCTTGCCCTAACCCATCAATTACCAAATTTAATTAAACAGGTTCCATTACTCAATATTCAACCTTATTACTCATTATTAGATTACGAAAATTTTTTATACCAACAAAATAATCGCCTCAAAAATCACGATGGAGCTGATGAAATTAATAGCTCGCTACAAATGGAGCAGTTCGAACAAGCCTTATTTAATACTTCAAAGAGTTTTCAATATCAAAATTATCAACATTTTAATGAAATACTAAACCATTGGAATACCCTAAAACAGGTTCTTGATTTACTGATGGAACTCGAAGCACCGAGTTTTGCAAACATCGACTCTCAATTAGAAAATATTCAAAAAGCTTTAAAGAAAATATATAAAGCAGAAACGTTTGGCAGCAACATTCAACCAGAAACTGAGCAAAATATTCCGTTAGTTGCTCAACCATTGACATCCTTAATGAATACTCAAAGCCAGCACTCATTCCAACCCCAACCGCAAAGTCACTTGCAAAATCGTGAACAAGCGATGAATGTTTTACAAGAAATTGCTGATTATTTTCAAGCAAATGAACCGCATAGTCCCGTCAGTTATATGCTGCAAAAAACGATTAAATGGAACCAAATGCCATTACACGAGTGGTTAGGTCAAGTTATTCAAAATGAAAATCCTTTAGAGTCTGTTCAGGAATTATTAGGTGTACAACAAAATAGTAATGAATCTAACGGATGGTAATTATTGATGTTTAATGCAGAAAAAATTCTTTGGGGTGAAGGCTTATTTTTAAGACCTCAACACTTTCAACTTCAAGATACCTATCACGAACAGCGTTTAAGTCAAACTATTCGTGCCACTATTCCATTTTCTTATGGCGTAGAAAAAATCCGTTTTGATGAAACACAACTGAGTACCCATGTCCTCGCTTTAGAATGCATCGAAATGATCTGGCAAGATGGTGAAATCTATACAGCACCTTCTCGTGACTTACTGCCAGAACCGGTACAACTTGATGATCTCCATTTACGTGGAGAAATACAGATCTATTTGGCCTTACCCATTTTACAAGCCAACAAAAAAAATGTGGCTGATGAGGATGCACGGCAGCCCAGTCGATATCATTCTTATCTCAATGAAACGCATGATCTTTTTACAGATGCCTCCCCTGCTGAGATTACTCAGTTGAGACGACGTGCTGCATTTAAATTATTAGACATCAACTCTGATCCAAATCATGATTTAGATGGTTTTTTATATTTACCCATCGGAAAAATTAAACGACAAAGCTCAGGCAGTTTTGAACTGGATTATAAATTCATTCCGCCTATCGGAGTCCTGAACGCCAAACACGCTTATCTGGCAATACTGCAACCACTTTAGCAAAAGCCTATCAAAGTTATCATCAATTTGGTCTCGCTGCCGATGTTGCATTTAAGCGTAATGGAAAAGTTGTTATTTCAGAACGAGATCCATGGGCATGGCAAGGTTATAAACTCTATGGTGAAGTTGCGGAATCTGTCGGTTTAACATGGGGTGGGCGTTGGATAAAAATTCATGATTATGGGCATACCGAATTTCGAATACCTGGTTTAAGAAAAAATAAAGAGTCCGCTGATCAGCTTATTGCTGAGGCTCAAGGCCAAGAACAACTTATGGCCAATAATATTAAGTGATTACTGTGCAATTATTATCTATTGTGGTGCTAGAATTGTTATATTTTAACCTCTAGAAAACAATAAGTTTTCCAACTTAAAAAGCCATCATCATTTTGCGCATTAGGAAGTGGAGAAGTTACCCTAAAGAATCCCATTTCCATCCTCATATTCATCACCTTTTCTTATTCCCAACTTCCGTACATATTTCCCATAAAAAAACACCCCAACTGTTAAGTTGGGGTGTTTTTAGAATTAATGAGCTGGCGATGACTTACTCTCACATGGGTAACCCCACACTACCATCAGCGCTAAGAGGTTTCACTTCTGAGTTCGGGAAGGGATCAGGTGGTTCACTCTTGCTATTGTCGCCAGCACAACTGTTTATGCTTACTCGCCAAGGTCTTATTGAATGCCTAGCTTTCGTCAAATGAGTT
>NZ_NEGB01000007.1 GCF_002135235.1 Acinetobacter silvestris | reverse complement strand
CCTCTTAGCGCTGATGGTAGTGTGGGGTTACCCATGTGAGAGTAAGTCATCGCCAGCTCATTAATTCTAAAAACACCCCAACTTAACAGTTGGGGTGTTTTTTTATGGGAAATATGTACGGAATAAAGGGGAATAAAATAAAAAATAGATCAACATTAGAATGTTGATCTATTTGATTTAAAAATTTTAAGAATTAAAAGTGGGCATCTAAACCAATATATGGGCCTTTAAAATCAAACTTCATATCACGTTTATCTAAATCATTCAGTTCGATATTCAAAACACGGTAACCCACTTTAACACCGAGATCTAAAACAATAGATTTAACAAAATCATATTGAACTTCAGCCTGAGCATCTGTGATTTTTACATCATTAACATTGGTATAAGTGGCTTCAGCTTTTGTACTTAGACCTGTAAATGGTAGTTTTGCGCCAGCCTCTGCATAAATGATCGGGGCATATTTATCAATATCTAAATTTTGCGTCAATTGTTTTACAGTACCATTGAGCTTAGTTGCGCCTACACCAATATCTGCTTTGACGATATTGTCTAGAATTTCATAATAAAGAATGAAGTCAGTATGATCTAAATCAATTTTGGTTTTGGCTAGTTCAATATTAGATTTAGTTTCAGTATCTAACTTTGTATATTTTAATTTTACATTTGGAATGATCGGAATTGGATGTTCAAATGCGACAGAAGCTTGAATAGTGCCTTTAGTCTCTAAATCGAGTTTTGAGTTTATTCCAGCATAAGGATTTAATAATAAATCATCTAAACCAGTATTATTGGATAGACTAGATTTATGATTAATTTCAGAAGTCCCGCCAACATTCCAATAACTGATGTCTCCTTTTAAGCCAATAAAATCAGCTTGTGCAAAAGAACTTATGCCTAAAATTGTTGCAAGTAGTGGTAATTTAAATATTTTCATAATTCCTCATTGATGAAATGATTTTTCATTTCTTTGTTTTGTTGCTTAATGACTGTAATTGCATCTTTAAACTAAGCGCATGATATAGAGGTTTAAATGATTTTGCATTATTAGGTTATAGATTTGAAATAACGATAATCAAGCTAAAGATAGAGTTGTATTTTATAGCTTTGGATCTGTAATCAGAAAAGTTGCTTGTCATTGAACAATAAGTCATATTGAAAGGGAGTAAGGTTTCTTGTTTAGATTTTAGTGATTGATATAGAGAATAAGAACAATGAAAAAAGCATTATTTCAGACCATCCTCACATTGGGTTTGGTTTTTTATAGTTTAAGCAGTTTCGCATTTCAACCGAGACAATTGGTTGATGATGCACGTTCACAAATTGGTCAAACTCTGTACTACGACCCAGCATATACGGCATTAAACTATCCGCTGGGTGATGTTCCCATTCTGAAAGGCGTATGTACAGATGTCATTGTACGTGCATTACGTCATCAAGGTATTGATTTACAACAGCGTATTCATGAGGATATGCGCAATAATTTTAAGCAGTATCCACAAAAATGGAGTTTAAAAAGCACAGATAAGAATATTGATCATCGACGAGTTCCGAATATCATGACTTATTTCAAACGTCAGGGTTATACCGTTCAGGAAAATCAATATTTACCTGGAGATATTGTTACCTGGGATTTAGGTAATGGATTGGTACATATTGGTATTATTTCCAATAAAGTAACATTATTGTCAAAAACAGCATTGGTGATTCATAACATAGGTTACGGGACTCGTGAGAATGATATTCTGCATGAATATAAAATTATTGGGCATTATCGTTTGCCGAGGACTTTGCAATGAATTATTCAGATAAGTAAAATTTAATTGTATTTTTAAATCAATTTATGAATAGATGGTTGAAAAAACAACGAAGAGTGATAAATAACAAGAAAAATGTATCGATTTAATGCCTGAATTACAGAAAAAATTAAGGAAAACAGGTATTGTTGCATTAATAAACAGCAATTTTTGAATCGTTTTCTTTAAGCAAGAAGTGATTGTTTTTGCTGGTTTGTAATTAGAACAAAGTGCTCATAAGGTACTCTCTTATTCAAACAACAAAATTTTTTGGTTCTTTTTTTGCATGCGATACACAAACAAAATAAGCAGCATCTAAAGATGCCTATAGTATTAGGTGCTTTATGTTAGAAACTCGTGAACACTGGTCAGCACGATCAGGCTTTATTATTGCAGCAGTTGGTTCTGCTGTTGGTTTAGGAAATATTTGGCGGTTCCCATACGTTGCGTATGAAAACGGTGGTGGTGCATTTTTAATTCCTTATTTAATTGCATTATTAACAGCAGGTTTACCTTTGCTGTTTTTAGATTATGCTGTGGGACACCGCAGTTCGGGCGCACCTCCAAAAGCCTATAAAAAATTGTGGAAGCCAGCAGAGACATTGGGTTGGTGGCAAGTTTGCGTCTGTCTTATTATTGGTTTGTATTATGCAGGTGTGTTGACTTGGGCTGGTAGTTATATTTATTTCTCCATCGGACAAGTATGGGGATCAGATCCTGAAAGTTTTTTCTTTAAGACCTATTTGCAGACCACAGAATCTAAAACTTTTGATCTGACCTTTATTAGCCACTTATTTTGGCCATTAGTGGGTGTTTGGGTTGGTGTCTTAGCGATTTTATATGGTGGTGTAAAAAAAGGTGTTGAGCTTTCCAACAAAATTTTTATGCCGCTCTTGATTGTTTTATTTACGATTCTCGTGATTCAAGCGGTACGTTTACCTGGTGCAGCAGATGGCTTAAATGCCTTCTTTACACCGAATTGGTCTAAGATGATGGACTATAAGGTTTGGCTTGCTGCATATGGTCATATCTTCTTTAGCTTATCTGTTGGCTTTGGAATTATGGTGACTTATTCATCCTATCTGAAACCAAAAACTAACTTGACTGGTTCAGGTCTGATCGTTGGATTTGCCAATTCATCCTTTGAACTTTTAGCGGGTATTGGTGTTTTTGCAGCACTTGGCTTTATGGCACATGCGGCAGGAAAACCTGTTGAGGAAGTCGTGAGTGGCGGTATTGGTTTAGCCTTTATTGCATTTCCTAAGTTGATTTCAAGTTTAGGAGCAGGAGCCGATTTCTTTGGTATCTTGTTCTTTACTTCACTTTTTGTTGCTGGCATTACCTCAATGGTGAGTATTCTTGAAGTGCCAATTGCGGCATTACAGGATAAATTAAAGTGGGGTCGTATTAAAGCAGTCTCTGTGGTTGGTGGTGGTACAGGTGCCGTTTCAATTTTCCTGTTCTCTACCAATAATGCCATTAAGCTAGTCGATATCATTGATCACTTTATTAATAACCTCGGTATTGTTTCGGGTGCATTAATTTCAATTATTATGGTGTCTTGGTTTAAACGAGTATTGATGTCTGAACTTGAAACACACATTAATCGGATTTCAACGATCCAATTGGGTAAAACTTGGGAGTTCACATTAACCATTGTGACACCTGTGGTTTTATTATCGACCTTGTTGCTTGCGTTAAATTCACTCATTCAAAAAGGGTATGGAGACTATTCGAGTAATCTGCTTTTATGTTTTGGTTGGGGCAGTATTATTTTCTGTGCCCTCGGTGCATTGTTAATGTCAAAAATTCATGATCGATAGGAGATTACACGAATGAATACTTCTGCAATTGTGATGATGATAATCTCTATGCTGTTTTTATGGGGAGGATTGCTTATGGCGATTTTTCATCTCGTAAAACATCCTGAGAGCTTAGATGATTAAATTTGAGTAAAAAAAGGTGGCTTGAAAGCCACCTTTTTTATTTTCATTATCCAAATTTATGCCATTTTTTCGATTCGGCAATAATAGAAACCATCACCATGGCCAATTTTCGGCAACAGTTGGCGGCCATGTATTTGTTCAATACCCCAATCGGCTTCAATTTTAATTTCTTGAGCATCTGCATGTGTCGCAAAGAAATTAACCATCTGCTGTTCATTTTCAACTTTTAAAATTGAGCAAGTGACATAGAGTAAGGTGCCACCCACTTTGAGTTGCTGCCACATATTTTCTAGAATTTTTTTCTGTAACTCGACAGTTTTAGCAATATCACCGGATTGGCGCAATAAACGAATATCTGGATGGCGACGGATGACACCAATTGCTGAACAAGGTGCATCTAAAACAATGCAATCTGCCAGTTCAGGTGCAGCCCATTTCGCTGCATCGGCAGTAATAATACTGACATTTTGGTCGCCTAATGCTAAACGTTCTAAGTTTTCATGAATACGTTTTAAGCGTTTTTCATCTTGATCTAATGCGATCAATTTTTTGGGTTGATAAGTCTCTAAAATATGTGCCGTTTTTCCACCTGGAGCAGCACAGGCATCAATCACAATTTTGCCATCAAGGTTCGGCAATAAGGTGGCACAGAGTTGTGCATGTTCATCTTGTACAGAAAAACCACCCGCTTCAAAGCCAGGGAGGCTTGGAATATGTAAACTTTCATCCAGTACAATACCGACTTGTGAAATTTCACAAGCATGCGCATCAATGCCTTCATCTTCTAAAATTTCTAGATATTCTTCACGGCTAACTTGTAGGGTGTTGACACGTAAGGTTAAAGGCGCAACTTGCTTGAGTTCATAACTCAATGCTTCAAAATCATCACCCCAATCTTTCTTTAAGCGCTTGTATAACCAGCTTGGTAAGCCGTGTGCATTCTCAAGGACTTCATAGAATTGTTCAGTTTCACGAGTAGCACGACGCAAAATGGCATTCACGACACCACTTAAACTTTCCATGCCCAATTGCTTCACTGCATCTACAGTTTCAGAAATTGCTGCATGTGCTGCAACACGTGTAGACAATAATTGGTATAAACCCACATAAATACAGGTTTCAACCACAGCATTATCTAGTGGTTTGCTGAGTAGTGGTAGTGCAACTTGTTTGAGCGCATGCCATTGGCGCAAACAACCTAAAACCAATTCATGATACAAAGCACGGTCTTTATCGGACACAATATTCATGTGTTGATTTAAAACCGATGCAAGTGATTGACCATTTTGGACAGCCAATAAAGTTTTAACAACCTGAGCGCGTAAATTTAACGCTCTCTCTGAGGCGTAATGTGCAGATTGTTTCATTATAAAATTTGTCCAAGAGTAAGTTTTTGAGTTTGTACGATTTGTACAGCATTCAGTGCTTTACCACCCGGCCATTGTAAGTTGTTAATACAAATACAATGATGATCACCGCAGGCAACATGAACACCTTGTTTATCCATTGCTACAATTTCACCCGCTTGTGCAGAATGAGCAGCATGCTGAGAAAGTGATGAATTCCAAATACGTAAATTTTGAGTGTCATCTAAAGGCGTGAATGCCACAGGCCATGGATTAAATGCACGAATATTACGGTCAATCTCAATTGCTGTTTGTGTCCAGTCAATTTGAGCTTCGCTCTTAGAGAGTTTATGGGCATAGATTGTTGAAGCTTCATCTTGAACTTCACGTGTTGCGAAGTAATGTTGTAGTTTTTCTTCTGAAGCTAACACAGTACAAATGGCTTCTGCACCTTGAGCTGCAAGTTTGTCATGTAGTGTTGCAGAGGTATCTTCTGACGTAATTGGGCAAATCGTTTTAAACATCATATCGCCAGTGTCTAAACCTGCTGCCATTTTCATAATGGTGATACCAGTTTCAGTGTCGCCAGTAGCAATGGCACGCTGAATGGGTGCTGCACCGCGCCAACGCGGTAACAAAGAACCATGAATATTCAGACATCCATATTTTGGCGTATCTAAAACCACTTGTGGCAAAATCAGCCCATAAGCAGCAACCACCATAACATCTGCATTTAATGCGGCTAATTCTTGTTGTGCCATCAAACCTTCTTCGGTCGAAGATTTAAAATGTAAGGGTTGATAAACGGGTAAATCATTTTCTAATGCGAGCTGTTTCACGGCTGAAGCTGATAATTTTTGCCCACGTCCTGCTTTACGGTCAGGCTGAGTATAAACAGCGACTATTTCATGTTCGGTGTTTAGGAGTGACGCTAATGCAATGGCAGCGAATTCAGGTGTACCCGCAAAGATGATTTTCAAAGAATGAGCTCGAAATGATGGCTTAACTAAAATTATAACAAAGCTCTAGAGCGGATGCTGTAGCTAATAAACTTTAAACGTATTTTTTAGAATCAGAATGCCATTTTTGTAGAGGCTGCTCGATTATAAAAATAATCACAAGGTGATTCTTTACGGATATAGCGATTTGCATATTAAAATAAGTGTGAATTGTATCTTATATTTATTATATAAATTAAATAATAATGAATAAAAAAATGATTAATTGTCAATAATTGTTAAAAAATATTAAAAAGTAATAGAAATCGAAAGATGATCTGATTATTATAACTACTAGAGGTATATATAAAAAAAGGAGAATCAAGTCACATAAAAATTATATATCTTTGTAATAATGATGTTAAAAAAATAAGCAACTTTATGTTTTTGGGTGAAAAAATCGACCTAAATATCTAAAAGGAATAACACATGAACAATATCTATAAAGTGATTTGGAGTGCGACCTTAGGGACGTGGATAGCGGTATCTGAATTAGCTAAAGCTAAAACAAAATCTTCCCAAGTGACGGCAATCGTAGGTGCAGCAACTCTTATTGTAATGGTGAGCTTAAGTCCTGAAGCGATGGCGAATGGGCCCCATGAGGACTGTGGCTGTGATGGTGATTCTGATCATTCAAGTCAAGGTTGGAAAATTAATACAGGAAAATCGGGTACTGGAACAGTATCAGGTAGTAGTTCTACCAAGGTTAAACCTGGTGATGAAGTTAAAGTTATAGCAGGAAATAATATTGCACTTACGCAAGCAGGAAAAACGATTACAGTAGCAACCAATCCAAACTTGGTATCCACTAGTATTACTACAGGTAATAGTCAGCTAAATAACAGTGGTTTGACCATTGTAGGTGGTCCGAAATTTACAAGCACAGGTATTAGTGCAGGTAATCAAGTGATTAATAATGTGGCTAATGGTGTCGCTCTTTCTGATGCAGTAAATAAGGGGCAGTTAGATAACACCAATCAAAATGTAGCAAATTTACAGAACCAAACATTCAAAATTCAAGCGAATGGAGATAGTGCAACAGCGGTAAAAGCGAATGATACAGTTCAATTTAACGATGGAGCGAATATCAAGATATCACGGAGTGGTAATGATATTAGTGTTGCGACAGCACCAAAGGTGAACTTTGATCAAGTAACGGTTGGTTCGGTCATCACAGATAAGACAAAAAATACCATTGTAGGTTTGTCGAATACCACGCTTACAGCGAGTGACTTTGCAATCGTAGGCCGTGCAGCTTCTGAAGAGCAATTAAAAATAGTATCTGAAAATGCGAATAATGCTAATAAAGGTTGGACATTCAGTACCACTCAGTCAGGTACAGGAGTCAGGTCTGGGAATAGTTCCACAATAATTGCACCAGGAGATGACCTTGACTTCATTGCTGGGAACAACATTGCGCTTACACAGGTCGGCAAAACTCTAGAAATAGAGACGAATCCAAACTTAGTGTCGACTAGCATTACTACAGGCAACAGTAGACTGGACAATAATGGTGTTTCAATTGGATCAGTTGTGCAATTGGGTGGGACAGGTTTAACAATTGTTGGTGGGCCAAGTATTACGACTGGAGGGATTAATGCTGGTAATAAAATTATTACTCACGTTGCAAATGGTGTTGCCGGTTCGGATGCTGTCAATAAAAGTCAGCTAGACTCAGCAATCAATAATGTTCAAACCAATATTAATCAAGTGAATGATCAGGCCGTTCTATATAATAAAAATCCAGATAGTAGCGTGGATAAAAATAACATCACACTGGCTGGAGGGGCTAATGGCACAGGGATACACAACCTAGCTGATGGGACTGTTGCATCGGGTTCTAAGGATGCTGTTAATGGTGGCCAGCTTGCCGATGTACGTGATGATCTACAAGGGCAGATTACCAATAATACGAGTGATATTACCAATATCAAAAATGATATTAATAATGGTTCAGTTGGATTAGTCAAACAAGTTGGCGGATCTAAAGGTAATATTACCGTCGCCAAAGACACTGGTGGTACGTTAGTGAATATATCTGGGACTGATGGTAATCGTGTTGTTACTGGTGTGGCTAAGGGTGCTGTAAATGCGACTTCTACAGATGCTGTAAACGGTTCACAATTGCACACAACGAATCAAGCAGTGGTGAATTATTTAGGTGGTGGTGCTGGATATGACAACATTACGGGTAGTTTTAATGCACCTACATATAACGTAGACAATAAAACATACAATAATGTCGGTGGTGCGATTGATGCACTGAATCAAGTTGATCAGAATTTGAATAGCAAAATTGATAATGTTAATAATCGATTAGAGGATGCATTCCGTGCAACCAATCATCGTATTGATCGTGTAGAGGAACAAGCCAATGCTGGTATTGCTGCAGCGATGGCGCTTGAAAATGCACCTTACATTGCTGGTAAATATACCTATGCAGTGGGCGCTGCCTATCACAGTGGTGAAAATGCGATAGGTGTAACGCTCCGTAAGACCGCTAATAATGGGCGTTGGTCCCTCACAGGTGGTGTGGCAGTTGCTTCACAAGGTGATCCAAGTGTACGTATTGGTATCAGTGGTGTTATTAACTAAGAGATTTAATCGGGAAAATCTTTGGATTTTCCCGATTTTTTATGCAGAAAAGCTTAACCATTAAGAATGACAATGCATTTCTTATTTGAATCAATAAAAAGGCGCATATCTATACTAGGTGGAAAATAAAAGTAGCGTTGCTATACTGTTTATAATAATAAGAGTGCTACGCGAGCTGCTCATTAACAATGCATTTACCTTTGAGCATAGATTTTTTATAAAAGTTTTTTTGGATATTACGCATTAGTTATAAAAATATATTATTAATTTTTTAAAATTATTCATGAAAGTTTTGTATTTAATTTGCCAGTATCGGTTTATATTATCAAATAACCTTAATTTATTTATATAGACAGCTGGAATATCTTCAGTGTTATCGTATAAAAAGAGTCCATATCTGTGGTCACTTGTTAAACCATAAGCTGGAGTATGCTGGGCCTATATTTCGACTGATTCTACGTTTTATATACGTATTATTCAGCCAGAGTGAATCAGAGGATTCATTTCAAGCTCAAACTTTGTTGGAAATACACAATGCCTGACTATCGTTCAAAAACATCGACACATGGAAGAAATATGGCTGGTGCGCGTGGCTTATGGCGCGCGACTGGAATGAAAGATGAAGATTTCGGTAAACCAATTATTGCGGTGGTCAACTCATTCACTCAATTTGTTCCGGGTCATGTGCATTTAAAAGACTTGGGCCAATTGGTGGCACGTCAAATTGAAGCATCAGGTGGTGTAGCCAAAGAATTCAACACCATTGCGGTCGATGATGGGATTGCGATGGGGCATGACGGTATGCTGTATTCATTGCCTTCACGTGACTTGATTGCGGACTCGGTTGAATATATGGTGAATGCGCATTGTGCAGATGCAATGGTCTGTATTTCGAACTGTGACAAAATTACCCCAGGAATGTTGATGGCAGCAATGCGCTTGAACATTCCGGTAGTCTTTGTTTCAGGTGGCCCAATGGAAGCGGGCAAAGTGAAAATCCGTGGTAATGAAAAGGCCATTGATTTGGTTGATGCCATGATTGTCGCAGCAGATGACAGCTTTACTGATGAAGAAGTGGCTGAGTATGAACGCTCTGCATGTCCAACTTGTGGTTCATGTTCAGGCATGTTTACAGCTAACTCAATGAACTGTTTGACCGAAGCTTTAGGTTTGTCTTTACCGGGCAATGGTTCAACTTTAGCAACGCATGCGAATCGTAAAAAGTTATTCGAACGTGCGGGGCAGTTGATTGTTGAATTGGCAAAACGTCATTATGAACAAGATGATTACAGTATTTTACCGCGTTCTATTGCAACCAAAGCGGCGTTTGAAAATGCGATGACGCTAGATGTTTCCATGGGCGGTTCAACCAATACGGTCTTGCATTTATTGGCGGCGGCGCATGAAGCCGAAGTCGATTTTACCATGACCGATATTGATCGACTTTCGCGTAAAGTTCCTGTGCTGTGTAAAGTTGCACCGGCAAAACAAGACGTACATATGGAAGATGTACACCGTGCTGGCGGGATCATGTCGATTTTGGGCGAGTTAGACCGTGCTGGATTATTGGATACCTCTGTACCAACGGTACATGAAAAAACCTTAAAAGATGCCTTGGACAAATGGGACATCATTCGTACTGAAGATGCAGATGTGTATGAATTCTTCCGTTCAGCACCAGGCGGTGTTCCGACACAAACTGCATTCTCACAAAACCGTTATTACCAAACTTTAGATGGTAACCGTGAAACAGGCGTAATTCGTAATGCTGAACACGCCTTCTCAGAAGATGGTGGTTTGGCTGTACTATATGGCAACATTGCACTGGATGGCTGTATCGTCAAAACTGCGGGTGTAGATGATTCAATTTTGAAATTCAACGGCACAGCACGGGTTTTTGAAAGCCAAGATGCTGCGGTAGAAAGCATTCTGGGCGGTGGTATTCAAGCGGGTGATGTGGTGGTAATTCGCTACGAAGGTCCTCGTGGTGGTCCGGGTATGCAAGAAATGTTATATCCAACCAGTTACTTAAAATCGAAAGGTTTAGGTAAAGACTGTGCATTATTAACAGATGGTCGTTTCTCTGGTGGTTCATCAGGTCTTTCCATTGGTCACGTTTCACCTGAAGCGGCTGAAGGTGGTGCAATTGGTTTGGTTGAGGATGGCGACCGTATCGAAATTGATATTCCAAACCGTACCATTCATTTAGCAGTCGATGAAGCAACCATGGCAGCGCGCCGTGAAGTGCAAGAAGCCAAAGGTTGGCAGCCTGCTGAACAGCGTCCACGTAAAGTGTCTAAAGCATTGAAAGCTTACGCGATGCATACGACAAGCGCATCGAAAGGTGCTGTACGCGAACTTTAAAGTGTTCTGTAGTCTGTAATACAGCAATAGATAAAAAAACATCCAACCGTTAGATTGGGTGTTTTTTTATCTTCGGCTTATGGTGCTGTTTATACACACTATAAAATATTTTTGACTGTCTAGAATTGATTTATTTTTCAGTCAGAAAGCCATACGGGGCTTGGTTTATAGAACATCTATGCTTTAAAGGTCATGAAAATTTTAATTTAATTTACGCTAAGTTTTTGCATAAAATTCATCGTGTTTTTAGCATCTAGATTGAATGAATGTTATCCTTGGATGAATTTAAATCAACATCTGAAACTCGTTTAGAGTTTATTTCGGGGCTAATCTCATGTCGCTGTTACGCCGTTGGTTCGATCCAATTCGATCGAGTTGGTTCTATGAAAAGCCAATTCGTCAAAAGGTGTTACCAACAGAACACGGATTAAGTATCTATTTGCGTTTAGATGATGTGTATAGCTATTTGGCGGTACAGCAACTGCCGCAGTTAGACGAAATTCTCAGTGATGAATTAAAGCCATTGAAAGTAATTATTTCTGATACTGCTGCTGAGCCACCTAATGGCATGAGTATGGATGAATGGCGTACATATAGTTTAAATGATGCCAAAATTTTAGCGCATCAGCACCGTTTTAGTTATGATAATGAAAAACCAGAACAGCCGACTCCAGAAGCCTTAAAACAGGCGGAAATCATCCTTAGAAATACACCACTGACGGGTCAAAACTTTCTTTATTTACTCGAAGACGTCTTTCATATGTTGTGGCAACAGCAATATGGTAAGTTACGGACTTTATTCGTGATGGCAAGTCAGCATCAACAACCACAAAATTTCTCAGAACGTGTGTTTGAGCATCTTCCTGTATTGGAAAGCTATTTTGAGTTTGGTGATCGTAAATATCATGCAGTCGATGATTTATTGCGGCTCACACGCCGTCTAAAACAGCAAAAACTATTAATTGATAACCCGATTTTTTTGATTGACCATATTGAATGGCGTGAACATATCGTCAGTGATGCAGAGGAATTGGCAGAAATTCATGCTATGCATCCTGAGTTAGACTTATATATCGCTTTAGAAGATCCAATCAGTTGGTTGTTGTTGGCCTATATTAAAGAAGAACTGGCCAATTATTATAATATTCAATTGAATGTATATCCGCTGAGCTATCATGCGAAGGACTTTTTTGATTGGAGTTTGGCAACCCGATTGTCAAAACGAACTGAAGTGAAATTTACTCCATTTTGTCGACCAACAGCAGACGGAACGCTCAATATGGCGCGACTATTTTATAGCGTGCCTGAAGAACAACGTGTAGATGTCATGTATGAAATTTTGCAGGCAGTCTGGACTAAAGGTCAAGATTTAGCCTTTAAACCGCATTTACAGCGATTAAAACAAGATTTAGATATTGCGCATTTCGTGGATGATGATGTTGCTGAATTATTAAAAGCCAATGATCAAAAATGTGCCGAGAAGCATCAGCCTGATTTTCCTATTTTAGAATTAAGAGTCGATGGGAAACAGTATGTATTTAATAGCTTATATCGTGTGTGGATGATTGAAAGTATCCTGAGTAATGTGTTAGAACAAAAGTATAAAAGCGATAATGATGCAGAACTTAAACATATAGAAGATAATTCAAATGCAGAAAGAAAAATGTGAGTCGCTTGATCAAGTCCGTGAGAAAATTGATGCGATTGATCAGGCTTTAATTGAGATCATTGCAACGCGACAGTTTTATGTTGATCAAGCTGTACGTTTTAAGCGTACAGCTGAAGAGGTACAGTCACCTGAGCGTGTGCAACAAGTCATTAATAAAGTGCGTCAAAAAGCCATTGATTTGGGTACGAATCCTGATTTGGTGGAACACTTATATCGGGAAATGATTCAGCATTTTATTCAAAGAGAATTGAAAGAAATTCGCCCTTAAACGGATCATTGTAAGAGCATTTCTATAGTCCCCATTGTAATTCAAGTTGGTAATTTGATTGGCGACCAATTGGTATTCGTATTTTTTCCAAGCCGCCCATAATTGCATAAAATCAGCACCCAAATATTGTTTAAGAATTGCATTTTTTCAAAGAGTTTTAACGCTTCGAGTTGATGATTAGGCAATAAGGTTCTTACATCATGCGGTTTCATTTCATGAGCTGAAGCAGACCGGCAATAATCTACCGCATGTGTTGATTCGGTTGTTTAAGATCATCCGTTGCATAGATATTTTGTTGAAATTGATTTAAAAGGCTCATGTGAAAGTGCAAACCGCTGCTAGTACTCAATATATTGGGTTTTGCCATAAAGCTCGCAGTTAAACCATGCATGTGGGCGCTATGGTTCACAATGTGTTTAATCGCCATAATGTCATCACAGAGTTCTAAGATATCTGCACTATGTTGAATATTAATTTCGAACTGACCCGATGAACTCTCTGCAACAATGGCTGTGATCTCGATATGTTGTTTTTTGGCTTCTATTTCAATTTTTTCTAATACAGTTTGATAATTGTGAGGGGCATCCACATCAAAACATTGGGTTTGACCAATGTTAAATTCGGTATGGCTCTGTTTGGAATATAAATAAAATTCGACTTCTCATGCCATGACCGGAAAATAGTTCATTTGATTTAGGGTTAACAGGATTCTTTTTAAGATATTTCTCGGTTCAAAGATGCAGTCTGAACCATTTTCAGATTTCCTGGTCAAATACATTTGTGCATGTTTTTCTGATTGGTTTGCACAAGGGCGTAAAGAGCCTAAAATGGGTAAGTAAAGATAGTCTGGTTCATCCATGTATTTTCCAAGCCCACTTTCTTCAATTACTTTGCCGTCTAAATTCATGACATAAATCGATAATGGAAAATAACAACCTTTGGAGAGGTTTTTCAGGCTTTTGATATCAATTCTTTTGCCACGTAGATGTCCATTTAAATCATGCAGGCAAATATCAATATGTTCGGTTGTAGGATATTTATTTAAGTATTGATTAACTTCTAGTAAGAATTGATCAGCATCTTGAGAGGTCAAATACAGGTGATTCATCGAACTTGAAGCTGGATTATAAATGGGCTATTCATATTTTTAACATCGAGTAGAGATAAAAAATTATAGGAATATTGCGCTAAGCAGTAACGTAAAAAGAGCGTAAATTTTTTGACCATTCAGAAATGAAAAAGATGAGGCTAGCCTCAATCTATGCTTGAGTCTTACTTCCAAAAACAATGATTTTTCAACGCTAGATTTTTCTATAACCTTGACTTAACGTTTTAGAGGTAGGGTTCATGCTGTGGTTTGTAATCGGCGTATTTACGCTCGCAGGGATGATTAAAGGCACCATTGGATTAGGATTACCTGCCGTTGCTATGGGATTGTTAACGTTAGTGATTAGTCCATTTCAGGCAGCGACACTGCTTATTATCCCATCCATGGTCACGAATTTTTGGCAACTCTTTGCCGAGGGGCATGTTCTACGCTTGGTGCGCCGTTTTTGGCCGTTATTAATCGGTATTGTGGTCGGATCAATTTGGAGTATTTTTCCGACTTTAAATCAGAAAGGGAATGGTTTCCATAGTGAGGCATTATTGGGTGGCATGCTGACATTGTACGGTTTATATGGCTTGTTTGCGAAAAATATGCCCAACCTTGTGCCTCATGAAAAATGGTTATCACCTATTGTGGGCTATTTAGGGGGGGCGCTAACGGTGGCAACTGGTGTGGTAGTGATTCCAGTGGTGCCGTATTTACAGTCATTGCATTTAAAACGCGATGACTTGGTACAATCCCTTGGCTTGGCTTTTACTATATCGACTCTTTGTTTAGCTGTATTTTTGCATCAAAACCCAGTGGGTAATATGCCGATTGATTACAAAATGTCGCTGATCTCATTGATACCCGCATTGCTCGGAATGTGGATTGGGACAAAAATTCGATACCGTATTTCTGAGCAAAAATTTCGTAAAATATTCTTTATTGGGTTAGTCAATTTTGGTGCTTATATGGTGTTGCATCAGTTTGGTGTCATCTAATGTATTTCCTGAAGTTGGTGTAAGCCAGAAGAATCATTTAAAATTTTTTGAAAGTAGAAACTGGCTTAAATGCTGATAGGACACAGGTAAATCATCAAAATTTTTTGCAGCCAATAATAGTTTCCGATTGGCCCAGTCGCCATTGAGTTCAATTTGATGAAATGGATAAAGCGTTGTTAAGCGATTTGCAGCTCGTTTGGGCATGATGGCAATACCGACGCCATTGGCAACCACTTGTGCGATCGCTGTAAAATTGGGTAAGCGTAAACGATATTGAATTGCATAGCCTAATAGTTTGGCTTGCGTTTCAATGGATTGTTGTAGGGAATGATATTGCATCAGACCAACAAAGGGATAATGGATGACCTCAACCAATTGCAGCTGCATTTTGTCCTTTAATCGATGTTGGATGGGGCAAATTAAAACCAAAGGGTCATCGCTAAATTCTAAAGTTTGTAGATGTTCTGAATTAAAAAAGCTTGAAATTAAGCCTAATTGCGCCGTACCTTTATCCAATGCTTGAATAATATCGCGGGTTTCCGCTTCTTTTAAATCAATCTGTATATTGGGATTCTCGAGCAGATAGGGGGGGAGCAAAAAGGGTAAATATTCACTTTGAGCGGATGAATTACACCATAGAGTCACTTGTGAATGGGTATCTTGCGCATAAATAGCCATAACTTGCTGTAACTGGTGATATTGTTGGAGCAGTAATTGTGCCTGTTCGGCAAATGTTTGACCTGCGATGGTGAGTTTGACTCCTGAAGCATGGCGACTAAATAAACTGATGGTAAATTGTTGTTCGAGTTTTTTAATCCGCTCACTGGCAGCTTGTAGAGAAATCGCTGAACGCTCCGCACCTTTCGTGAGACTGCCTGTATCTATAATGTGTAAGAATAACTGCAAATCAAAAAAGTCGAGGCGCATGGATGATGCCATCTCAGTGAAATTAATCTCATCATACTAAAATTATTAAAACTGATGACATAAAAAAAGCAGCCTATAGGCTGCCTAAAAATGGGGATTTATATTTATGATTTATCGGCTAAGCTAAAGAACCAATTCAGAATCAGTGCTGCAAACGTTGCTGTACCAATCCCGCCTAAATTAAAGCTACCAAACTGAAGAGCAAAGTCACCTGTACCTAAAATAATGGTTACCGCAGCCACCATTAAGTTTTTGTTTTTCGAGAAATCGACTTTATTTTCAATCCAGATTTTCGCACCAGCAATGGTAATTAAACCAAATACTACAATCGAAGCACCAGTTAAAATTGCGGTTGGAATGGTGTGAATCACCGCACCAAATTTTGGCGAAAGACCCAAGAAAATCGCGAAAACACCGGCAATGACAAAGACAATGGTGGAATACACACGGGTCACGGCCATCACACCAATATTTTCACCATAGGTAGTCATACCCGGTGCACCAACACCGCCAGATAAGGTCGTGGCAATACCATCGGCCACAAACGCTTTACCAATCTGTGGATCGAGGTTTTCACCGGTCATGGCACTCACAGCTTTAATATGGCCTAAATTTTCAGCGACTAAAATTAATGCAATTGGTGCAATAATCAGCATCGCATTTAGGCTAAATTCTGGTGAGTGGAAAGATGGAAAACCAAACCATGCTGCTTGTTGAATTGGGGTGAAATTAATTGGCGTACCATTTCCCATGACATTCGCAACAATGTAATAGATCAAGTAAGCCGAAAGTAAACCCACCAATAATAATAGACGTTGTAATAAACCTTTGGTGAATACGGCAATAGATCCCATACACAGTACAGTAACTAAAGCCATCCACATATTAAAGTTATTACCCACCACGCTTTTAACCGTGACTGGCGCAAGGTTTAAACCAATGATCATCACCACTGCACCAGTAACCACTGGAGGCATGAGTTTTTCAATCCAGTTGGTGCCCGTTGCCATGACAATAAAACCAAAAATGGCATATAACACACCACACGCCATAATGCCGCCAGCAGCTAAAGCAATGTTGGCATTTGGTGCACCTGTGCCCGAAGCGGCATAACCAGTTGCAGCAATTACCACGCCAATAAAGGCAAAACTGGAACCTAAATAACTAGGAACACGACCACCGGTAATAAAGAAAAACAGGATGGTACAAATACCTGACATTAAAATTGCCAGATTTGGGTCAAAGCCCATTAAGAAAGGTGCAAGGACTGTCGCACCAAACATGGCAAAGGCATGTTGAATCCCTAAAACAGCACTTTGCGCAGGAGGTAAATATTCATTGGTACCTACTGGTCGGGCATCAATATTTCCGTCATACGGACGCCATTTTGGAAACCAATTGGACATAAAATGAGCGCTCAAAAAACAAATTGAGCACATCATACTCTTTCTAGAGTTGAGTTTTAATGTTTTTAGTTAAACTAAGAATTTGGTATTGTTGAAATTTATATTGTTATTTACCAATTGGTAAAATATAAAACCATGTAAGGCAAAAGAATTTAACCTGTAAATGATATAAAAAATGCATTTTATGGTTTGGAAATTTATTTGATCTTTCTTGGTGTGGGGCACTTGAGTTAAAGATGAGTGAATTTGAAGATTCAGTTTATGATGAACCAAGTCCAAAAGAGTATGGGCACTATGAATCAGTTTGCATAGGGCAGTTATGATATTCAAAAAGAGTACAGACTTGCTGTACTCTTTTTGGAAAGGAGATAGGTTTTAACCAGTATTACGTAAGCCTGCTGCAATACCTGCAATACTGACCATTAAGGCATGATCGACAGGGGTATGCTCTGCTGGACATTGGGCTAAATAACCACGACGACGTTTCATCAGTTCCGCTTGCAGTAAGTGTAGTGGTAATAAATAGGGTTTACGGACTTTCATGGATTGATCCAACACATCATTGCTGCTGAGTAACTTGGATTCACCTTTCATCGCCAATAATGTTTGCACAGCATCGTGTAAACGCTGACGTAATTCGGCACCAAGGACTTTTAAATCAGGATCATCAGTCAAATGTGATTCATAATATAAAGCGATATGCTGATCGGATTTAGACAGGACCATTTCCAACATATCAATGAGCGTCTGGAAATACGGCCACTGCTGTAACATTTCATCGAGTAATGGTTTTTGTCCCTGATCAATGACTTGGTTAATTGCTGCACCAGTCCCTAACCAAGCAGGTAGCATTAAACGAATTTGTGTCCAAGCAAAAACCCATGGAATGGCACGTAATGATTCAATGCCACCACTGACTTTGCGTTTTGCTGGGCGTGAACCTAGCGGTAACATTTGTAATTCAAGTTCAGGGGTGACGGTACGTAAATATTTCACAAAATGTGGATTTTCACGCACGGTTTGACGATATACCTGTACCGATAAATCCGTCATGGTATCCATCAGATCACGCCATTCTTTTTGTGGCACGGGTGGCGGAAGTAAGGTTGCTTCTAAAGTTGCAGCCGTATAAATTTCTAGATTTTGTAATGCGATTTCTTCAAGGCCAAATTTAAAGCGAATCATTTCCCCTTGTTCAGTAACACGAATTGCACCTGAAATTGAACCAGGAGGTTGAGAGAACAATGCTTGTTGCGTTGGTGCGCCACCCCGACTGATCGACCCACCGCGGCCATGGAATAAAGTCAACTTGATGCCATGTTGTTTAGCAATTGCAGTTAACTCTTCTTGAGCACGATATTGTGCCCAATTGGCAGACATGAAACCAGCATCTTTGGCTGAGTCAGAATAGCCAATCATCACTTCATGTTGACCTTGAATATGCTGCTTGTACCAATGCATATTGAACAACGTACTCATGGTATGTGAAGCACTATCTAAATCTTTGAGGGTTTCAAACAAGGGAACCACGCGTAATGGATGTTCAATGCCTGCTTCTTTTTGCAATAGCAGTACAGCCAAAACATCACTTGGGTATTCCGCCATGGAAATAATATAAGCGCCTAAACTTTCCTTGGGTTGTTCTGCCAAGGTGCGCATGGTGGCAAAAACTTCTTGTACATCTGGATGTTCAATCAGACTACCGACTGGTTCATTTAAATGCTTAGGTAATAATGGGCGTTTGCTTTGCAGTTCTTGTAATAAGAAGTTTTGGCGTGCTTGCTCTGTCCAAGTTTCAAAGTTACCTAGACCTAAATATTCGGTAATTGCGGAAATGGCTTGGCGATGACGACCTGATTCTTGACGGATATCCAGTTTTAACAGTTCAATTCCAAAACAATTCACTCGGTAAATAAAATCGAGCAATTTACCGTTGGCAATTTCAGGCAAATTACAGGCCATCAAGGAGCGATAGCAGAGTAGGAGTGGTTGTAGTAACTCATCTTTATGATGAATAATTTGGCTTCTATCGACGTCTGAATGTTGACCTTGTAATTTATCGGCCAACCACTGGCGAGTAATTTTTAAGCATTCTCGTGTAGTACGTAAATATTCACGGTATGGTTCAGGATGTTGAAAACCAAGTGCTTGGGTTAACTCTGGACTACAGGTTTGAATTGAAAGTTCCCAACGTAAATCTTCAATGTCACGCAGATATAAGTCTGCTGCTTTCCAACGTGAAAGCCATAAAACTTCTTGAGTAATATTATGGGTAACGTTTGGATTTCCATCACGATCACCGCCCATCCACGATGCAAAACGAATCGGTGCAACATCTAAAGGTAAATTGGTATCGCAATTTTCGTCAACTAACTCATTCAGCCCGCGAATGAATTTAGGCACAGCGTTCCACAACGTTTGTTCAATAGTGGTAAAACCCCATTTGGCTTCATCGATTGGTGTTGGGCGATGTTGACGAATTTCATCCGTTTGCCATGCAGAACAGACCAATTGTTTTAAATTGACTAAAACTTCAGCACGTTGTTTGGGGGTCAATTTTTGTTGATCAAATTGAGACAGGCAATGGTTAATGCCATCATATTTTTGAATTAAGGTACGACGGCTGACTTCCGTTGGATGTGCTGTGAGGACTAATTCAATTTTGAGTTCACAAACTTGTTGATACAGCGTATCTGCTGGAATTTGTTTTTCTTTAAACTTTTTAAATAAATGATCAAGAACATTGGGTGAGGGTACATTTTCATCAAATTCACTTTGGCGACGGCTGCGCACCACATGGTATTGCTCAGCAATGTTGGCAAAGTTGAGAAAGTGAGAAAAAGCACGGGTCAGGGGCAGAATTTCATCATCTTTCAAATTGAGAAAGAGTTGTTCAAGTTGTTTTTCGGCTTCTATTTGGCCATCTCGTGCACCTTTGGCTAAAGCACGAATTTGTTCAATCTGATTAAACAAATCTTGTCCTGCATGTTCTTTTAAGGTTTCCCCTAAAATATTTCCAAGTAAGCGTACATCTTCACGCAGTGGAGCATCAATTTGTTGAATCATTTTTCACTCTCCGATTCTTATTATTTCGACTATAGCGCGAAACTGTGGCATTCCAAGCAGGGGTATACAAAAGTATGTAAAGTTTTGCTTTATTCGTTCGCTGATTGAGTATGCCTGAATCAATTCAAGTGAATTATTTAGAGTTTTAATACGATGTCGTTGGGTTATATTTCAGAAGGAATAGTTCCATACTGTCTAAAATAATTTGATGTTTTTCAGCGGTTGAGGGTGGGTTCCGAATGCCTAATAGAACTTCATGATGTCTGAGTCCAAGTAATAGCGATAAAATGAGATCGGTTTGTTTTTCAACGGCAGCCATTTGAATAAATCCAAATTGCGCAGCTTGTTGAAAAAAATCTTGCCATACCACGCACATGCGCTGATGAGAGGCATTATAAAATTGTAGTGCTAACGGATTTTGTTCAGCCGCAAGCTCTAATAATAAATGCTCAAGCTTAAGTGCTTCAGGCAAACTAATAACATTTAAGGCTAACTCACAGGCATGGAAAAATTCTTGCTGAAAATCACAATCGGCATTTAAGGTCAAAGGTCGTGCAGCGATCGACTCTTCACAGGTGGCTTCAATGGCGCACGTAAATAAATTTTCTTTATCTTTGAAGTGGTTATATACCGTTAGTTTAGTTACGCCAGCTTCTTTGGCGATTTGATTCATACTAGAACCATGATAACCATGTTTTAAAAACAAAGCTTTAGAGGCTTCTAAAATTTGCTTACGCTTTTCTAAGTCCTTAGGACGCCCTGCTGTTGTTTGCACTCTACATTCCAAAAAAAAGAAAAAGAAGTCATTTACTTTTAATGCGATTCACAATTAATGTACCCTGCGGTATATTAATTGAAATTGAAGAAAATTAGTATCCCTCACTATTTTGCCCGAAAAAAAGCATTTGAATAAGAGCATTGCGTATGAGTATTTTTAAAACCACGACAATCTGCATGATGATGATATGTAGCGTGACATTATGGGGTTGTAGTAAACAAGTGCCAGAAGTTGAACAAATCCCCTTTGTAATGGTGACTCAACCCAGTACAGCCCATCTTGAGCAGCAAAGTTATGCTGGAGATGTACAAGCTCGGCAGCAAACGGCACTGGCATTTCGGGTGGGGGGGCAAATTATAGAACGTTATGTGGATGTGGGGGATCGCGTTAGAATTGGACAAGTTTTAGCAAAATTGGATGTTCAAGATGCTCAACTGCAATTAAATTCGGCCAAAGCGCAACTTGAAAGTGCGCAATCTGCGGTCAAAATTACAGATGATGAATTTAAGCGTTTTCAACAATTATTACCGATGAATGCGGTAAGTCGTTCGCAATATGATGTCGCTAAAAACCAGTATGATTCAGCGCAAGCGACACTGAAACAAGCACAATCAAATTATGCTGTAGCCGCCAATCAAACGGGTTATAACCAACTGGTTGCCAATAAAAATGGGGTGATTACTGCGCGTAATATTGAAATTGGACAAGTCATTTCCGCTGGGCAAGCGGCTTTTCAATTGGCCATTGATGGTGAGCGTGATGTTGTGATCGGTGTGCCTGAACAAGCAATTTCTGATATTCGAGTCGGGCAACCAGCATGGGTAACATTATGGTCTAAGCCTGAAGATAAATTTTCGGCTTATATCCGTGAGATCGCACCCGCAGCAGATCAATCCCGGACCTTTAGTGTCAAAGTGGCATTGAAAGATGCTCAATCACTGATACAGCTTGGGCAAAGTGCGCGTGTATTTTTCAGCAATACGACTCAAAATACCTTGAGTGTTCCGCTCTCAAGTGTTTCCGCAAATGACAATAAAGCTTATGTTTGGGTCGTAAATACAGATCAAACCATTCATAAAATCCCTGTCACTTTAGGAGCCTATGGGCGTGACAGTGTTCCAGTATTGAGTGGGCTAAATGCGAATGCATGGGTGGTCGTCGGTGGGGTACATTTACTGCAAGAAAAACAAAAAATTCATCCAGTCGATCGCGAGAATCGTGCTGTGACTATTCGCAATGAAACGGGCGCATTAGCGACTCATCCGGTAGGAGAGGGTTCATGAGCGCAGGTATTAAATTTAACCTTTCTGAATGGGCATTGAATAACAAAGGATTAATTCTATATTTGATGATTTTGATGAGCATCGTCGGATTCTTTTCTTATTCAAAGTTATCACAGAGTGAAGATCCACCTTTTACCTTTAAAGTTATGGTGGTACAAACCTACTGGCCAGGGGCAACAGCGCAAGAAGTTTCACTACAAGTTACAGATAGAATTGAAAAAGAATTAATGAGCACTGGCTTATACGACCGGATTATGGCGTATTCGCGTCCAGGTGAATCAATGGTGATGTTTGTTGCCAAAGATACGTTGAAATCAAGTCAGATTCCTGATGTATGGTATCAAGCACGCAAAAAGGTGGGCGATATTCAGCATCAATTGCCAAATGGGGTGCAGGGTCCTTTTTTTAATGACGAATTTGGCGATACCTTTGGCAATATTTATGTTCTGACCGGCAAAGATTTCAGTTATGCCACCCTAAAAGAATATGCAGATCGGATACAACTGCAATTACAACGGGTCAAAGATGTTAGCAAAGTTAATTTAATTGGCTTACAAGATCAAAAAATTTGGATTGAAATTTCGAATACTAAAGCGGTGCAATTGGGTATTCCTGTCACGGCGATTCAAGAAGCCTTAGCCAAACAAAATAGTGTAACGGGCGCAGGTTTTTTTGAAACGGGGACTGATCGTATTCAAGTTCGTGTCAGCGGTGCATTACAAAATATTGATGATTTGAAGAACATGCCACTCTTGGTTGGAGATAAAACCATTCGATTGAGTGATGTTGCCGAAGTATATCGCGGCTTTAGTGATCCAGCCCAACCACGCATGCGTTTTATGGGGGAAAATGGTATTGGTGTTGCAGTCTCTATGCGTAAAGGTGGAGATATTATTGCTTTAGGTAAAAATTTAGAAACCGAGTTTAGACAATTACAAAAATCTTTGCCTTTGGGTATGGAGTTAAAAAAAGTTTCAGATCAACCTGTTGCGGTACAACGCAGTATCCATGAGTTCATTAAAGTTTTAGCTGAGGCCGTGATTATTGTTCTATTGGTGAGTTTCTTTTCACTGGGTTTTAGAACGGGATTGGTGGTTGCACTTTCTATACCACTGGTACTTGCCATGACCTTTGCTGGAATGAATTTCTTTGATGTCGGTCTGCATAAAATTTCATTGGGCGCACTGATTCTTGCACTCGGTTTGTTGGTTGATGACGCCATTATTGCCGTTGAAATGATGGCGATTAAAATGGAGCAGGGCTATAGCCGAGTAAAAGCCGCAGGCTTTGCATGGACCAGTACCGCTTTCCCGATGTTGACCGGAACACTGATTACAGCAGCAGGTTTTTTACCTATTGCGACGGCTGCATCGAGTACAGGTGAATATACTCGTTCAATTTTCCAAGTAGTCACCTTAGCATTAATTGTGTCTTGGATTGCCGCCGTATTATTCGTGCCATATTTAGGGGATAAATTATTACCTGATTTTACTCAAGTTGCGCAAAAAGCCCCGTGGTATCAAGTGTTATGGGCACGTTTAAGAAAGCAACCAGTACCAGCACCAATTGTGCATCATCCTGGTGAGCATTTTGATCCGTACAAATCAAAGTTTTATCAAAGCGTTAGAAAAATTGTGAATTGGTGTGTTTGCTATCGTAAAACGGTGATCGCTATTACCGTTGGGATATTTGCGCTGTCCATTGTCATGTTTAAGTTCGTCCCGCAACAATTTTTCCCACCATCGAATCGTACTGAAATTTTGGTTGATTTAAAGTTAGAGGAAGGTGCTTCACTGACTGCTACTGAAAATGCGGTAGAAAAAGTGGAAAAATTTTTAGCTCAGCAAAAAGGGATTGATAATTATGTGGCGTATGTTGGGTCGGGTTCACCACGGTTCTATTTACCGCTAGATCAACAAATGCCACAGGCCAGTTTTGCCCAATTCGTGGTTTTAGCTTCATCCCTAGATGATCGTGATGAAATCCGTAAATCATTAGATGAACAAATTCGTAAATTACTGCCTGATGTGCGTACTCGTGTTTCATTATTAGAAAATGGCCCACCTGTGGGTTATCCACTGCAATATCGTGTCTCAGGCGAAGATTTAAATATTGTTCGTAAACTCGCTCAACAGCTTGCTAAAACCATTGCGCAAAATCCGAATACCAGTAATGTGCATTTAGATTGGGGAGAGCCAAGTAAAATTATCACGTTGAATATTGATCAAGACCGTGCGCGTCAATTGGGAGTCACTTCACAGGATTTAGCGAATTTTTTAAATAGCTCAATCAGTGGTGCGATGATAAATCAATATCGTGAAAAGCGCGAACTGATTGATATTCGTATTCGGGGTGTACAGGCTGAGCGTTTAGATGTTGCGGCATTATCAAATCTGGCAGTGCCTACCACTAAAGGTACAACCGTACCCTTGTCACAAATTGCGCAGATTGACTATAAATTTGAAGATGGTTTGATTTGGCATCGTAACCGCTTACCCACCATTACTGTTCGCTCAGATATTCGGACGCATTTACAACCGGCAACAGTCGTGAAAGAAATGGCGGATTCAATAGAAAAAATCCGCGCAGAACTGCCAGCTGGTTATTTAGTTGAAGTCGGAGGGACGGTTGAAGAATCTGCACGAGGGCAGAGTTCAGTCAATGCAGGTGTGCCATTATTTTTGGCGGTGGTATTTACGTTGCTGATGATTCAGTTGAAGAGTATCTCAAGATCATTCATCGTATTTTTAACTGCGCCATTGGGTTTAATTGGAGTGGTACTTTTCCTGTTATTATTTAATAAGCCTTTTGGTTTTGTAGCAATGCTTGGAACCATTGCACTGTCCGGTATGATTATGCGAAATTCACTGATTTTAATTGATCAAATTGAGCAAGATATTCGTGCTGGACAAGATCAGTGGAATGCAATTTTGGATGCAACGGTACGTCGTTTTAGGCCGATCATCTTAACTGCGCTAGCGGCAGTATTAGCGATGATCCCACTTTCACGGAGTATTTTCTTTGGTCCAATGGCGGTGGCGATTATGGGCGGATTAATTGTTGCAACATTCTTAACCTTATTTTTCTTGCCAGCATTATATGCAACATGGTTTAAGGTGCAGAAACCAACGAATTAGGTCGAGTTTTTTGTGAATATTAGGTGCGAAATATTGAAAAATTCAATATAGTAGCATCTAATCTTTGATAGAAAATAACACAGGAAATTTCATTGCATAAAAATAAATGAACATGCAATGGATTAGAGGTATATAGACACCTATGGGGCGAGACAATTTAGAACAGCATCGTCGATACATTACGATCTCTTATGTTTGTATGTTTCTAGCATTATTTACCATTGTAACTGCTGTCATTTCATATTGGTTGGCACGTAAAGTGGTTCAAGTCGATAATGCAGAAGTCTGGATGCATGCTCAAGCATTATGGGTAATGCGTAGCGTGGTCTTATTTATGCTCTTGGCTATTTTTGCTGCCTTATGGTTTATTCCACTGATTTTCTTTTATTGGGATAGTTTTATTTGGGTTAAAGCATGTGCTGTAATTGGTGTGGTTTTTAGCGCAATTGCATGGCTTTATCTGCTTAATGCTTGGTTAAAAGGCTTTAGTAAATATATTAAAAATAAAGCGGTATTCTAAAATTTTTCGGATAGACGCTTGTAAAATGAAATAAGCGTCCCCATGTTACTTCGCAGTAAAGTATCTCAAATTGTGGAGCATCGCCAAACATGGCTAAACGTGATTATTATGAGGTTTTAGGCGTCGCTAAAACCGCTAGTGATGATGAAATTAAAAAAGCCTACCGTAAGATGGCGATGAAGTATCATCCAGACCGTAACCCTGACAATGCTGCAGCTGAAGACAAGTTTAAAGAAGCAGCAGAAGCGTATGAAATCCTTTCTGATAGCGAAAAACGTAGTATGTATGACCGTATGGGACATAATGCGTTTGAAGGCGGCCATGGTGGTGGCGGTGGCTTCGGTGGTGGTTTCAGTGCAGAAGATATCTTTAGCCAATTTGGTGATATTTTCGGTGGCGCATTCGGTGGTGGTGGTCGTAGTCAGCAACGTGCTCGTCGTGGTTCGGATCTCCGTTATGTGATGGAACTAACCCTTGAAGAAGCGGTTAAAGGTATTAAAAAAACCATTACTTTTACTGCACCTGCACCGTGTGATGCATGTGATGGTAAAGGTTCAAAAAATCCAAATGATGTAGCAACCTGTAAAACTTGTCATGGCGCGGGTCAAGTGCGTATGCAACAGGGCTTTTTCTCTGTACAGCAAACATGTGGTACTTGCCGTGGACAAGGTCAGACGATTAAAAATCCGTGTAATAAATGTCATGGTTCAGGTGTTTCAGATCGTCAACAAACATTAGAAGTAACGATTCCTGCAGGCGTAGACAATGGCGACCGCGTACGTTTAACTGGCAAAGGCGAAGCGATTCGTGATGGTCAGTCAGGTGATTTATACGTTGAAGTTGTGGTACGTGAACATGAAATCTTCCAACGTGATGGCGCAGACCTCTATATGGACGTACCTGTAAGCATTGCTGATGCTGCATTGGGTAAAGAAATTGAAATTCCAACATTGGAAGGTCGTGTGAGTTTGAAAATTCCTGAGGGAGCTCAAACGGGTAAAATGTTCCGCTTACGTGGTAAAGGGGTTAAACCTGTACGTACCAGTATGCAGGGTGATTTGCTTTGCCGCATTGTGATTGAAACACCAGTAAATTTAACTGCGCGTCAACGTGAGTTATTAAAAGAGCTGCAAGAAACGATGGATGGTGATGACAATAAATCATCTCCGAAGAAAAAATCGTTCTTTGGTTTATTTGATTAATTCAACGAACTGAGATGCAAAAAAGGGGAATATTCAATATTCCCCTTTTTTATGTTCAAAATTATGAACTCAGACTTATTCTAAACTGGGTAAATCGATATCTTCAATCCTAATTTCAACTTGGGCTTCTGTAATATTATTGACATTTTTAGACACTGCTTTGTCTTCAATAACCGTGGTTGTATTTGCTGTCGTCATGGTTTCAGCCCAGCTGGTACTCATGCTCATGCCGAACACTAAGCTTAAAGCGATTTTTTTCGAATGCATCCTGATCTCCTTATAATTCATCTTTTTATCATTCGTGGTGGGTAGTCTGCGTAACGATGTTTACAGAGAGATGAAAACTTGTAGCAACACTGATTTATTTTTAAGAAAAAAATTTGAATATCTGATAGGTATATTTGTATTGAACGCTATTCCTTTGGTTTTGCGTTGCTAAAAAGCTTAAGCATGTCTGATTATATTTTCGCTGAAATATTTAGGTCTGAAACTTAGTCTCAGTTCAGAGTTTTGTTATAGTAAGGGCAATTTAGAATCAACATTAGGAATATGTTATGTCAGCAACTCCACGCATAGGTGTATTGGGGGCCGGTGGCCGTATGGGACGTACTTTAATTCAAGCGGTACACCAAGCAGGTTACCAACTGGCTGCTGCGGTTGAGCGTCCAGAAAGTTCACTTATTGGTACAGATGCGGGTGAGCTTGCAGGAATTGGGGCTGTGGGCGTGAAGGTTGTCGGGCATTTACATGACATCTTAAAAGACTGCGATGTGGTGATTGATTTTACTGCGCCAGTAGCGACTGAACAGCATCTTAAGCTGTGTCGTGAAGCAGGTGTTGCTATGGTTATTGGAACGACAGGAATGTCAGATGCTCAGAGAGCAAGCTTAGATGAGAGTGCAACCCATGCACCAGTGGTTTATGCAGCCAATTATTCTGTGGGTGTCAATGTTTCGATTAAATTGTTAGAACTGGCGGCAAAAGTATTTGCAGATACCGTTGATATTGAAATTATTGAAGCACATCATCGTCATAAAGTTGATGCACCATCAGGCACAGCATTGATGATGGGTGAAGCGATTGCAGATACTTTGGGGCGTGATCTGAAAGAAGATGCCGTGTATTGTCGTGAAGGTCAGACGGGGCCGCGTGAGCGTAAAAGTATTGGTTTCCAAACTATTCGTGGTGGCGATATTGTCGGTGAGCACACGGCAATGTTTATTGCAGATGGTGAGCGTGTTGAAATTACGCATAAAGCAACCAGTCGTATGAACTTTGCTTCCGGTGCTGTTCGTGCCGCTGTTTGGGTCGTGGGTAAAGATGCCAAAAAATACGATATGAAAGACGTTTTAGGCTTAAATGATATTTAAGCCTAAACCAGAGTTGGTTAAAATGTAAAAGAATAGAATCTAATTGAAAAATAAAATGAATAAAATAGTGATGTTGATTGCTTGTGTTGTCAGTGCCTTGAGCCTGTCAGCGCAGGCTGCTTTACCGAATAATGCCAAGCTTAGTTTAGATAAAAATAATATTAAGGTTTGGACCTATCAGAATGCGAATAATCCAGTTTTGTCTTATCGGGCAGAAACAACCTTAGATTATTCTATGGATCATGCCATCGCATTGGTTTTAGATATTGCGAATACGCCGAAATGGGCGCCGAATGTTGCCAAAGCTGAACTGTTATCTCGGGATGATAAGAAAGGTGAGTTTATCCTTTACATGGTTTTAGATTTTCCATTTCCTTTAAAAGATCGCGATATGGTGGTTCGTGGCAAAATGTCAAAGGATCGTAATGGAATGGTCACTATTAAAAATAAAGCACTGAGTCAAGGGAAGGCTTTGGATGCCAATTATATTCGGTTAAAGAATTATGAAGGGGATTGGACTTTTCAAAAAATTGCAGACAATAAAGTTAAAGTTACTACCTCAGGTTTTGCTGATCCAGAAGGGTCTATCCCACAAAGTGTAACCAATATGTTGGTGGAGCAGCAGCCATATCAGATGTTACAGAAGATGAAAGTAGAGTTAGCCAAAAACAATAAATTGCCAGCTTTACCTGAGATTTTAAAATAGCTTTCATTTTACCTATTGAATAGGTCTGAGAAGAGAAAGATTTTAATATCTCAGACCACGAAGCAATATTGAAGTTGCGACGGTCTTCATCTGTAGTACTTAAATCACGAACGATCTAGCTGAGTTGTTGTATAGGTTGTTGAGCGAATTTAATTTGAGTACAAACGAGCATGAGTGCAACTGCAGTCAATACGCACCTATATAAGATACTGCTGCATAACTTACCCACACCAAATTTTGGAATGATATTTGTCATTTTAAAAACTACACATTGATAGCGTTAGCAACATTATGCGGTTTTTAGAGTTGCTAAAAAATCAGGTACTCTGCAAAATATTGTTGATTGAAAATCAATAAAAGTGAGTTGTTTGTCATTATGAAATCAACATTAGAAGAATTACAAGCCTTTATCTATATTGTTGATAGTGGCTCAATTGTTGCCGCAGCACGACATTTACAACAAACTACTTCTGGGGTCAGTCGTGCTTTGCAACGCCTTGAAACCAAACTGAATGTCACTTTACTGGAACGGACAACGCGTAAACTAAAATTAACGCATGAAGGACAACTATTTTTAGAGAAAGCCCGAAAAATTGTGCATGACTTAAATGAAGCGGAAGATGCTTTACTGAAGTCAGATAGTGCAACATCAGGCTTAATTCGGGTCGATTCAGCAACACCATTTGTTTTGCATGTGATTGTGCCATTATTGCGGGAATTTACTCAGCTTTATCCCAATATTGAAATTGAATTGAATAGTAATGATCAAATCATTGATTTATTGGAGCATAAAACTGATGTTGCAATCCGTTTTGGGCAGTTGAATGATTCAAGTTTACATGCAAAATTACTCTGTAAAAGCCGTTTGTATATTGTCGCAAGCCCAGAGTATTTAGAGCTGAATGGTTATCCACAAAGCCCCAAAGATCTTTTGAAGCATGCGCAAATTGGTTTTAGTAAAGTCGCACATTTAAATACTTGGCCCATTCGTGTGGATGGAGAGCAACTGACGGTTCGTCCAAAAATTAAAGCATCCAATGGAGAAACTGTGCGTCAAATGGCATTGGATGGCTTAGGCATTACGTGTTTATCTGCATTTTTGGTACATCGGGATATTCACAACAATCGTTTGATTACGTTATTCGAAGATCAAATCGAATTGCATGAGCAAAGTATTCATGCGGTTTACTATCAACAAGAACATTTGCCAAAGCGAGTCCGTTTGTTTATTGAGTTTTTAGTACAAAAGCTGTCAAAGTATCGATAGTCTTTTGTGGTGGTAAATCTAAATTCAATAAAGTTTGAATTTCTCGCTGTTCCTGATTCAGTAATTTTAATTCAAAGCGTTGTGCAGAAGTTTGATTACATGCAAAGTTGAGATCTTGTTGATGTGGCATATTTATCCGCATTGTCTGATCTGAACTGATGTGATAACGATACAAACGCTGTGCCGATGCTTGATGTAAAGTCGGTTGTAGATGTTGTAATTGGTATTGCCCCAATTGTTGTGTTTTTAAGAAGCCTTCAATTAAAGACTTACAAATAAAGTGCTGCTTTTGTGCCAATGAATTTGTCGCTTGAGGTTGGCAAGCAGTGAATAGAAAGCTCATCCCTAAAATTATGGTACTGCTTTTAATTATTTTCATGCATTGCTCCTTTTGAAGTTGGTGAACTGTACATGCAGCATAAATCTGTTATGTTGATAGATACAGTTACACAAAATTCTAAAAAATGAGTACAGATGTATGGCATTCCAATATCAAATTTTGGCAGAACAAATTGCGGAAAAAATTCGGCAGGGGAAATTAGTTGCGGGGCAACGTTTAATCTCACTGCGCCAATGTTCAGAACAGCAAAATGTCAGTATGAATACCGTCAAAAATTGCTATGAATTATTAGAAGCACAGGGCTTGATTTACGTCAAAAATAAGTCGGGCTACTTTGTCAGTGCGAAAAAATCAGTGATCCAACACACTCCACGACCGACCCATCCTGACTTTCAATCTCAACCCAGAGAAGTTTCAAATTTAGAATTACAAATTGAGATTCAACAAGCATCGATTGATAATAAATTGATTCATTTAGGGGCAATTCAAATTTCTCCGAATCTGGTTCCGGTGGAAGCTTTACGCCGTTCCATTCAGCGTGCTTTAAAGCATAGTAAGCCCGAAGATTTTTTATATAGTGATAAACAAGGGCACATGCGCTTGCGAGAAGCGTTATCTGAACATTGGGCAGAAGATGGTTTTTATATTGCGAAGAATGATATTTATATCAGCAACGGTTGCATGCCGGCATTATCCGTGATGATTCAAACCCTGACTGAAATCGGCGATAGTATTATCGTACCTACGCCTAACTTTAATGGTCAGTTACGACTTTTGGCTGCTTTAAAGCGAAAAATTATAGAAATTCCTGCCGATACAGATGGATTTGATGTAGAGCGTTTAGCGCAAGTCATGCAAAGTAGCGGTGCAAAAGCCTGCTTACTGACTGCAAATTTTCAAAATCCTTTAGGTTTTTGCTTAAGCAATGCACAGAAAGAAAGAATTGCTCAATTGGCTCATCAGTATCAATGTTATGTGATTGAAGATGATATTTATGCTGAGTGTGGTTTTAGTTTTAAACGACCCTTACCGATTAAATATTGGGATCAACAGGGTTATGTGATTTTCTGTGGATCAGTCTCTAAATCTTTATCCACTGCTTATCGAGTGGGTTGGTTTTGTCTTCCACAACGCTTACAGCATTTACGAGCACAAGTCCTGATGTCCAATGTTGCAGTGAATACGCCATTGCAATTGGGTCTGGCTGATTTAATTTATAGTCGTGCTTATCGTGAGCATTTAACTCGACTGAAACCGATTCTCATGGCACAGGTTGAACAGTATCGACAATTTATCATTACTGCTTTTCATCAGGTGGGTATTGGTTTAAATCAACCGAATGGTGGTTATGCGCTTTGGATTCAATTGCCTGAACAGATTGATAGTTTAGCGATGTATCGTTTTGCGCAACGGCAAGGAATTAATATTGTCCCTGGCGAAGTCTTCGGTGAAGACGGTCGCTATAAAAACTGTATTCGCTTGAATGCAGGACATGAATTGTCGGATGAAATTCGTGATGCCATTGTCTTATTGGCAGATTGGACTCGAGGGCAATTAACCTCAGTAAATGTTGCTTAAGTTTTTAAAAAACATGATGGATAACTATTCATTTTATTCAATGAATAGCTATCAAAATTTTATATGCTTTGAAGATAGATTCTTGTATAACAGTTCAAAGGTGGTAGTGATACCACCTGATTCATCATGTTATTTTAAAAATCAGCCTTTAAGACAATGCGATAACGTGCTTGACCAGAATGTAGCCGTGTCAAAGCATCATTAATTTTTGACATTGGATAAAGCTCAATTTGTGGGGCAATATTTTTACGTGCAGCAAACTGTAATAACTGACGCAATGCAAAAGGAGAGCCCGTCGGTGAACCCGTAACAGATTTCGCTCCACTAATGAGCGCTCCAGCAGGAATCGCCATCGGTTCAAGCACCATTCCCAGCATATGTATTGAGCCATTGGGGGCAAGGGTATTTAGATATGCCTTCCAATCTAGAGATACATTGACAGTGCATAGCAGTAAGTCAAATTTAGCACGTTGAGTTTTTAAAGCTGCACTATCACGGCTATTGACCACATGATCGGCACCCATGGCTTTTAGTTCATCGATTTTATCTAAGCTTGAGGTAAAGGCGGTAATTTCACAGCCCCATGCTTTTAATAATTTGATTGCTATGTGCCCTAAACCACCAATACCAATCACACCCACATGGTGCATGGCTTGGATTTGATGTTTTAAAATCGGGTCAAATACCGTAATTCCACCACACAAAAGTGGACCAGCACTTTCAGGATCTAAATCTTCAGGCAGGGGAATAATCCATTGCCAACCTGCACGGACTTTATCAGCAAAACCACCTGCATGTCCGACAATGGTTGCTTTCTTTTCACCCGTACATAGAACTTGTTGGCCACTGACACAAGGGTCACAATATTGGCAGCTTTCTGCGGTCCAACCAATGCCAACACGCTGACCCACCTTAAGTCCTTTTGCTTCTGAACCCAGTTGTGTGATGGTGCCGATGATTTCATGTCCAGCAATGACAGGATAAACAGAATTGCCCCACTCATTGTTAATCACGGAAACGTCAGAATGGCAGAGTCCACAATATTCCACTTTAACTTCAACTTGATGTGCTTGCAGTTCTCCGGCATCAAACTGATAAGGTCTAAGAGGTTCACCCGCTTGCATTGCCGCATAGGCTTGAATCGTTGAGTTTGTCATAGTTGAGTCTTTCCTATTCTTTTTGGTTTTATTACGAGAGATGCTTAACGGTAAGTACAGTTATTTTCATGATCATTGACTATACCTACAGCCTGCATAAAGGCATAACAGGTGGTTGGTCCCACAAATTTAAAACCATTTTTCTTTAAAGTTTTAGAAATTTTTTGACTCATTTTTGTTTGTGCAGGAGCCTGTTTGTAGTCAGGAACGTCATTGATTAAGGGCTGCTGGTCAACAAAATTCCAAAACCAGTCGACCATATTAATGCCTTGGTTTTTCATGTTTTGCCATGCAATCGCATTGTCACGAATCGCTTTGAGTTTTCCAATATGCCGAATGAGGCCTGTATCTTGTAGTTTTGATTCTAAGTGCTCATTCGTAAATTGGGCGATGTCTTCTATCGCATATTGAAAAAAATGTTCCCGATAACTTTCTCGTTTTTTGAGCACAGTAATCCAAGAAAGCCCCGCTTGTTGTCCCTCCAGGCAAATCATTTCAAATAAATGCTTTTCATCATGATTGGGTTTGCCCCATTCATGATCATGGTAGGCCATATACAGTGGATCATTTGAGCACCAGCCGCAGCGTTGAGTTGTCAAATTGATGCTCCTAATGTCACGTTTTAAAGGTTGAATTCGATCCATTGATCTTTTTTATTATCCCAAAAGGATAATTTTGCCTGATTTAATTCACTAAATTTAATCCAGATATCTTGCCCAGTTTTATCTGCAAAACCAGTACTAATCAACAGAGCATCTTCAGAGAGTTCCATAATCCAACCTTGATGAGTTTGTCCATTGAGCACGACCTTCTGCTGATTGCCTGATTCTGCAAATTCAACTAACCGATCGATCAAAGCTTCTGACATGAAAATTTCCTAAACTATAAATTAACGTAAATATGGATAAGGGTTGACTGCACCACGGCCTTTACCCGCTAAGTACAGTCCGTAGTGCAAATGAGGTGCAGTATGCCGTGCATTACCCGTGTTGCCAACATAACCGATGAGCGTACCTTTTTGAATGTAGTCGCCTTCATTCAAGCGATGGTTATGTTCATCTAAGTGGGCATAGTAATGCCATGCACCGCTTGGTCCAAGAATCCATACTACTTTACCACCTAAATTATTACTTTTTAAACTACTGATAATCCCTTCAGTGGTACTAAAAACTTTTGTTCCACGTGGAGCAAGAATATCGATCCCTTCATGATTACGACCTTGACTTCGTGCTGCTCCCCAAGTGTCTTTTAAATTCTTTTCTTGAATCCCATCTACGGGAATGGGCAGGTGATTAGCGAGTGACATGGCTTTGAGTTGGATCAAACTTTTTGGTACTAGGGGAGCAGTTTTTTTGGGTGCCGTAGTACATGCCGTCATAAAAATTGCAAAGCTGCTCAATAAGCAAAAGCGGAAAAAAGCTGACACAGGACGTCCTTGTTCTTAAATTTTTAACATGAATAAATGGAATGAATTTGTGTCCGACTATGTCATATCTCCAGCGCTGAGATCAATTTTTTCATGGCAGTTGGAATGCCCATTTGTGTAGCTTTTTGTGCTGAGTGCCATTCACCACCGACTTCAGTCTGTATAAACTCTTGCTGATCTTGATCAATGTTAAAAATATATGCAGTAAGAATCCAAGTAAAGTGAGTAAAGCTATGTGAGATTTGCACCGGTTCTACTTTGGAAATTAAGTTCAATTGCTGACAGAGTTGTGAAAATTCTACATCATCTTCAATAATCGGTAAGCACCATAAACCACCCCAAAGCCCAGAGTGTGGACGTTGTTGCCATAACCACTGTTGATTTGCCTGAATTAATAAAACTTTTGCAGATTTTATTGGAACCGGTTGTTTCGGTTTCTTGTAAGGAAGTTCAGTTTCTAAACCTTGTTGATGTGCTTGACACTGTTGTTGCATTGGACAATATAAACAGAGTGGTTTTTTCGGTGTACAAATTGTGGCACCTAAATCCATGATGGCTTGGGTATAGTCATGATTGCGCGGTATAGGGCATAAGCTTTCTGCTAACTGCCACATAGCGCGTTCATGTATAGGTTTAGATAAATCATCTTCTATGGCAAAAAAACGCGACAATACGCGTTTGACATTGCCATCCATAATTACACCATACTCTCGTAGACCAAGAGACATCAGCGCGCCGCCTGTCGATGGCCCAATGCCTGGCAGTTCGACCCATTCGGCTAAGTTTGTGGGGAAATGTCCATTGTGATGCACAATTGCTGCGGCTTTATGTAAATTGCGCGCACGAGCGTAATAACCTAAACCTGCCCAATAAGGTGCAACTTCATCCCAAGATGCAGTCGCTAAATCATCTACCGTCGGAAAACGTGTGATAAAGCGGTCAAAATACTGCAATACCGTTTTTACTTGGGTTTGTTGCAACATAATTTCAGATACCCAAACTTTATAGGGATCATCGGTCACTTGCCAAGGTAAATCATGACGACCATGCTGATCAAACCAAGTTAAAAGAGCATCTGAAAAGGAAAATTGCGGCATAGGATTTGCTAGAGGTGAGGAGCCGGCTAGTATAACCAATTCAGGCATGACTCACTTCAATTGGCATAAAAAAAGCGCCGTAGCGCTTTTTAAAATTAAACAAAATTTAATCTTTAGGATTGAGCGATGACACCCCAACGCTGATCTAGAATCAAAGGTTGGTCTTTATAGCGCGGGATAATATGAATATGTAAGTGGCCAGAATGTTGCTCATCAAAGACATGCCCATCATTGAAAGCAATATGAAAACCTTCGGGTTGATGGCGTATTTTGAGCTCATTCCGTGCTAATTCGAGTAAAGACAGAATACTTTTACGTTCTTTGTCTGTAATCTCAAAAAAAGAAGCAACATGACGCAAAGGAATAATGACAGAATGACCTTTCGTTAAAGGATTTTGCTCAGGTAAAATTACCCCAAATTCATTTTTATCAATGATGTCGTATTCATCAAATTCACAAAAAGGACAGTTTTGTTCAGTCATTTTAATTCCCTCATCTTAAAGTTGAATCTTTAAAAATTCATAATTTAATTCGTGCTGTAAATGATTAACCCAATTGGCGTTGCAGTAAATCATACATCGCACTTAAGCCATCTTTTTCGGCTTTAGCGTTATAAGCTAAATCTACGCCATTGGCTTTGGCTCTTTCATCGGCCAATGGATTACTAAATCCATGTTTAGCATCTTTTAGCACAATTACAGTATATTTCACATTGGCATTGCTCATTTCAGTTTTAAAATTTTCGACATCTGCTAAAGAGACCATACTGTCTTTTTCACCATGTAAGACTAAAATTTCGGCTTGAACATGGTCTTTTTCAACAGGCGTTTGCGCTGATAAATTGGCGTGAAACGTCACGACTGCTTTTAAACTTGCCCCTGAGCGCGCTAAATCAAGAATAACCTTGCCACCATAACAGAAGCCGATTGCCGCAAGTTTATCTTGATTCACTTCAGGTTGAGCAGCCAAAGCTGCGAGTCCAGCAGATGAACGGATGACATTGGTATCCGTATGCTCAAAGGTTTGCATCATCCACGCATAGGCTTGCTTAGCATCTGTGGTCACTTTTTTATCGCCATACAAATCAATTGCTAAAGCGGCATATCCATGTGCTGCCAATTCTCTGGCACGTTGTTCAGTATATTCATTCCGTCCCCACCATTCTGGAGAAACAATAATACCCGCGACAGGTGCAGTATGTTCAGGTGCGGCAAAATAGCCCATTAATGTTGTACCATCTGCTGCGGTATATTGTATTTCTCGTGTTTGGATGGAAGCCATCATGTATTAAATCCTTGTATACAATAAAGAACAGGATCGATTAAATCATAAAAAGCTGTATTGAAAATGACTTTGTTTCGAATAATAACAATAGAAATGTGAGGAAATATTTAAAAGGAGGTATAAAAAAAGAAGGAATCAGGCCTTCTTTTTTGCATCTAAAAATGGAAAAAGGGGCTTAAATTTTGCCTCTGCTAATGAAGCCAATCACCGCAAAAATTGCAGCAACCACCAATAAAATAATAGCAAAATCTTTAGACATGCCTGCGACACCACTCAATCCTAATAGGCTTGCCAACAGTGCAACCACTGCAAATATAATGGCCCAACGGAACATAAGTTATCTCCATTTTCTTTGAATTGTTTTTTTAGTATAAAATTTGCTTATAAAAACCGCTGTATCGTTGTGTGTAAACAATGTCACGTTGCAGCTATTGAGTGACTGTTTTATGTAAGCTAGATGATTACAAGCCGATGTTCAAAAACTGATATAATCAAAAAATAGTGCTTTCAGATTTTTAGTGTTTTATGAGTATTGAATTACGCCCACAATTTTGGAAAAAATATCCACTGGATCAGTTGAATCAGGCTGAGTGGGAGGCGTTGTGTGATGGTTGTGGCTTATGTTGTCTAGTGAAACTCGAAGATGAAGATACGCAAGAAGTTGCTTATACCATGGTCTCTTGTAAATTACTCGATTGTAAAACAGCAGCTTGTACAGATTATCCAAATCGTGCAACACAGGTTCCTGATTGTATTCAACTTACCCAAAAAAAATTGCAAACGATTCATTGGTTACCACCTAGTTGTGCTTATAGACGCTTAAATGAAGGAAAAAAATTACCTTCGTGGCATTATCTCAATACTGGCTCACGAGATAGCGTTATGAAAGCCAAGAAATCTGCCGCAGGGCGCTGTATTTCTGAAGTCGATATCAACGAAGATGATATTGAAGATTATGTGGTGCGTTGGGTCAGATAAACCCAAGATCAGTCCGTCATTATCTAGAATAGATGTTGAGCATAGCGGAGCTGAGCATTAGCAACGCGTGGACATTTTTCAAAGAAACAAAATTGATTGGCCAATTTAAAGTTGCAGAATCCGCTGCTAAAAATTCTTGCTTGATTGTATTCCATAGTAGACTATGGATAGAAATTAATGATTTAAAAAGAATATGTCAGACACCCATATCCCACTTCCTGAACGTCTTCGCCCGCGTGATTTGTCTGAAATTATCGGGCAAGATCATTTACTCGGATCAAATGCGCCATTGCGGCAAATGATTGATCAAGGGCATTTGCCTTCCATTATTTTTTGGGGTCCTCCTGGCGTTGGTAAAACCACCATTGCTTTGCTGTTGGCTCAAGCCGTTGATCGACCATTTGTGAGTCTTTCTGCTTTAAATACTGGTGTTAAAGAACTGCGTGAAATTATTGCCGATAGTGGTGATTTACTGATCCCAGTGGTTTTTATTGATGAAATTCATCGTTTTAATAAGTCTCAGCAAGATGCCTTATTGAATGCTGTTGAAAAGGGAAAAATTACTTTAATTGGTGCAACCACTGAAAATCCTTCATTTGAAGTCAATAATGCTTTGCTGTCCCGTTGTCAGGTCTATAGCTTAAATGCTTTAAGCAATGAAGCTATTCAAGATTTAATCAATCGCGCGCTCCAGCAAGATCAGTTTTTAAAAGACCGTTATTTGCATATTGAAGAATATGATGCTTTGCTACAGTTCGCGGCAGGTGATGCACGTAAAGCACTTAATTTAATTGATTTAATTGCCAGTACTTTTGAAGCTGATGTTGAAAATATTGTCACCAATGCCACGGTCGTGAAAGTGGCACAGCAAAATATTGCACGTTATGACAAATCTGGCGAACAACATTACGACCTTGTCTCCGCATTTATTAAGTCGATTCGAGGAAGTGACCCAGATGCGACTTTGTACTGGATGGCGCGAATGCTCAAAGGTGGAGAAGATCCCGTTTTTATTGCACGGCGTATGTTGATTGCTGCATCTGAAGATATTGGTAATTCCAACCCGAATGCTTTATTGCTTGCAGGAGAGTGTTTCCGTTCTGTACAAGCAGTTGGTATGCCGGAATGCCGCATTATTCTAGGACAATGTGCAGTATATTTGGCGACTAGCGCGAAAAGTAATAGTACTTATTTGGCGATTAATAAGGCGTTAGAGCTTGCTGAAAAGACAGCGAATTTACCCGTGCCACTGCATCTTCGCAATGCGCCAACCAAGCTGATGAAAGAGCAGGGCTATGGTGTTGATTATCTATATCCGCATCATTATCCTGAGCATTTTGTACGACAAGAATATCTGCCACCGGAATTAAAGGGTACAAGATTGTATGAATCTGCACGGAATAAACGTGAAGTTGAAGGTGAACGCTTACAACAACGCCGATGGCAAGATAATCAGCAGTCAGAATAAATGGATCTTTCAAGATGACCGAGTTGAATATGTTTTAAATGGATGTTGTTCATTATAGAAAAGTTTAGAATGTGTCTAAACCTTATCGAGTTAGGCTTAAAAACTGAAATAACCATTTCAGTTTTTAAGAAAGCATCTATGAAATTATCATTCTTAACAATAATTCTATTATCCAGTTTTTCTGTTGAAAGTTATGCCGAAAGTACAACAAATATAAAAAGTGCCAATATTTCAGCCACCTCAGCACTTGGCAAAACTTATGCGCAAGTCAATTTTGAACAGCAAAAAATAATTCCTCAGGGATGGCGAGTTCCGGGCAATAATGCAGGCAATATCTTTATTCGAGATGGTTTCTTGCATATTGATGCTCGCAAAAGTGCCACGCAGACAACCTCAATTTTATTACCGACAGAATTAGCAAACCTACAAAATTATCGTATTGATGTCGAATTTACTTTAGACCAAGCGGTGAACCCTAGTCGTTGGGGTAGTGTGATTTATGATGTTGTCGCAGCTCAAGGTTTTATTCCTAAAAAATATTATCAATTGACGCTGCGTGCTGATACTGCAGCAAAGAATGGGACGGAGTTTGGTAATCGTAAAATTAATGGACAATGGAATGTTATTGAAACTAAAGAATTTTCAGAAAATATAAAAGCCAATCAGCTTTATAAAGCAACCATCCTTGTACATGGCAATCGTGTACAACAATACTTGAATAATGTCTTGTTGCAGAATGTCGAATTAGATCAGTCACAATTAAATGGTGAGATCGGATTGTCAGCAGCGGGATTAGTGATGAAAGTAAAAAGCATTCAAGTTTCAGAACAGAACACTGCTTTACCGAATTTAAATAATAAAGTCACCGCCGTGCAAGAATCGGCAACACAAGTCTCTGCGGCAGCGACCTTGATTCAAAAAATGTCAGCTGATTTGAATGTGAATGCTGTGCAAGCCAATCAAGTTTATTATCGCTTAGATGCCAAATTAAATTTATTGGATGTATCAGGAAATCCCATTTTTACCTTACAACATTATTTAAATAATACACAACGCAAAAATATTGCGGTACTGAGTATTCAAGATCAGCAGACGATACTTGCACTAAAACAGTTGGCTAAATCGCAAGACCTGAGTGACCTTACACTATTGTCGAGTGAAACGGAGCTACTACAATTTGCACATCAATACATCCCCATGACACGGACGGCATTGGATTTAAGCAAGGCAAAAAATTTCAGCAGTAGTCGCAAAGATTTAAATACAATCACGCAAATGACCAACCAAGCATTTGCTAAGATTGTAGTGTTGCCAAAAGCATTGATTGATGTGAAAAATGTAAGCTTCTTGCAACGTTTATTGATGACCGTTTGGGTGGACTCATCAGCGACAACTGCACCCGAGGTTGCTTCGATTTTAGCTTCAGGTGTCAATGGCATCATAACCAGTGATAGTGCAGCCTTTGATGCTTTGCTCAAACAGTTTCCGCAAAATACTTTGTTGAGAAAGCCATTTATTATTGGGCATCGTGGTGTGCCAAGTTTAGAAGATGAAAATACGATTGAAAGTGCCAAGCATGCTGTTGCTTTAGGGGCTGATATTGTCGAGAATGATATTTATATCACTAAGGATAATCATGTGGTAGTGATGCATGATGAAACCGTCAATCGCACCACCAAAGGCACAGGTAAAATAGAAGAGATGACTTTGGCTGAGGTACAGCAGCTGAGAACTAAAAATAAAAATTATCATGTACCGACATTGGCGGAGTATTTTTCGACCTTTAAAAACACCCCAAATTTTGTACTCATGATTGAATTGAAAAGTACCAATCCAAAATTAGTGCCTGCTTTAAAAGCTGAAATAGAAAAATATGGCGTTGAGAATCAGGTGGTCATCACCTCGTTTAACCGAGAGCAAATTCAGCTAGTTAAAAAATATATACCAATGGTTTCAACAGGGGTATTAATTCAGACTATGCCCAGTTCAAATCAGGTTTTAATTAGTAGTCGACAAATTTTAGCAGAGGCTCAGAAATATACGTCTTCTTATCATCCTCCGTATCGAAATGACCTGACAAAATTATTTGCTGAAACTCAGCATCGTGGGGTGACATATTGGCCTTGGAATTTGAATGAGACGACGTTTAAGCAACTGTATGTGGCTGGTTTAAATGGCGTGACTACCAACTTTGTGCAATTGTATTCAAAAAATATTGTTGATATTCAGGCTCCAACTGAGCTGAAAATTAAAGTGGGCCAGCCTGTACACATGGCTGTGCGACTGAAACAGCAAGATGGAATGGCGTTGGAAGGGCAAGCTCAGCAATTTATAGTCCTTGCTGGATCACCTCAGCATGAACTGAAAGCGGAAAGTTTGAGTTTTACCCAGAAAGGTACGGCTTATGTTTTAGCTGGTTATAAGTATCAGATGGATCAACAATATTTTTATCATATCTTTTCTAAGCCAGTGAAGGTGACGATTAAATAATTCAGATCCTTGAAATATTCAACATCCTATCTTTGCGCTTGAACGAGGATTGAAGATTGTACAGGGATTTTCAACTAACCTATGAGTTGATGAGTACAAGGCAATAAAAAACCGAGTCATTCGACTCGGTTTTGCACTAACAGAATCTGATTAGATATCTGAAAGATCTACACCAATACGCTTAGCAACTTCTTCATAAGCTTCAACAACGCCACCTAAACCTTGACGGAAACGGTCTTTGTCGAGTTTTTTCTTGGTGTCTTTATCCCATAAGCGGCAACCATCTGGAGAGAATTCATCCCCCAGAACGATACGATCATGGAACACACCAAATTCAAGTTTAAAGTCAACTAAAAGCATGCCACCTTGTTCGAACAGGTCTTTAAGAACCACATTCACTTTTTGAGTGAGTTCTTTCATGTCTGCCAATTGTTCCGCAGTTGCCCAACCTAAAGCAATCGCTTGAGATTCGTTCACCATTGGATCGCCCAAAGCGTCGTCTTTAAAGAATAATTCAAATGTAGGAGGTGTAAGTTCTAAACCTTCTTCTACACCTAAACGACGACATAATGAACCTGCTGCATAGTTACGCATCACGCATTCTACAGGGATCATGTCTAATTTTTTCACTAAAACTTCAGTCGGAGAAAGAAGTTTTTCGAAATGAGTTTCGATACCAGCCGCAGCCAATTTTTCCATGATAAAGGCATTAAAACGGTTATTCACCTTACCTTTACGATCTAGTTGCTCTATTTTTTCGCCATTGAATGCAGAAGCATCATCACGGAAAACTAAAATTAGATGATCAGCGTTATCCGTTTCATAGACAGATTTAGCTTTACCAGTATAGAGCAAGGTTTGTTTTAACATGGGGGAACCTTTTTCAAAAAAAAATTGCCTAGAACGACTAGGCTGGCCAGTTTTGGTAAATCTGGGTTAACAATTCTGCAGCTTTTTCTTTATCTGCAAAACTATTATCGGCATTAAACACAGCAAGATTATTACTTGCACCTACAGAGGTGAGTCTTAAGACATAGGTTTTATTATCGATCTTCACAGTAGCTTCATAAGCATTTTTGCTTTGACCGATAAGGGTATGATTAAGACTGCTGAGTGTGGCCAGTGTATATTGCCAAATTGTAGCAGAATTTCCATCAATTTTAAGCAACGGATTTGCATTTCCATCAGTTATCAGTTGTGGACGTCCGACAGTGGTATTTGAGGCTAAATTTGAACTATTTGCTGTGATTTTCGCCATATCAGGACGTGGTAACTCAAAACGGTTGGCACGCTTGTTTTCAAATTTTGGTGCATGTTCAACCGCAAGTGGATCAACGACAGGTGCAGGATACAATGGCGTTGCTGGTCTAACCATTGAACCCTCAGGGTATTTAAGCGGCTCTAAAGTGGTTGTGTTTTTATAATCTAAAGAACCATTGCTGATTCCAAATGTACTACAACCTGCCAGACTTAAACTAGAAAGGACAAGAGTTAAACCAAAACGTAATTGCATCATACTAAGCTCTTATTAAAGGACACTCGCTGCTTTAAGTTCTTCACGCAGTGGAGTGCGATATTGTTCTGCAAGCGGAGTTAATGGTAGGCGAATACCCGTACCAATTAATTCCATTTCGTGAAGTGCCCATTTCACAGGAATTGGGTTCGATTCACAAAATAGAATATTGTTTAAATTTGCAACTTTATCATTTAGTTCTTCAGCGAGTTGTAGATTTCCAGCAAGCGCTGCGGCACAAATTTCACTCATAATCTTCGGTGCAACATTGGCAGTGACCGAAATATTACCACGAGCACCTAAACCGATGAGTTCCCAAGCCGTTGCATCATCACCTGAATACACGATCATGTTTTTGCCTTGCAGACCTTCAAGCAGTTCTTTACCACGTGGCACATCGCCTGTTGCATCTTTAATCGCAACAATTTGTGGAATGTCAGCTAAACGAATTACGGTTTCATTTAACATGTCTACGCCAGTACGGCCAGGTACATTATAAAGAATAATAGGTAAATCAACGGCTTCTGCAACAGCTTTGTAGTGTTGATATAAGCCTTCTTGAGTCGGTTTGTTATAATATGGTGTCACTAAAAGTGCAGCATCTGCACCAAGTTCTTTGGCTTCTTTCGTCAGCTCAATCGCTTCGTGTGTCGAATTTGCACCCGTACCAGCAATAATAGGAATCCGTTTATTTGCGACACGAATAATTTCTTTAATGACTTGCGTGTGCTCTGTCATGCTCAACGTAGATGCTTCGCCCGTAGTACCGACAGCAACAATACTATTGGTACCTTGTGCAATATGCCACTCAACGAGCTTCTCGAGACCCTTCCAATCTACGCTGCCATCTTCAAACATGGGGGTGACGATTGCGACAATTGAGCCTTGAATGGTCTGTGCTTGCTGAGTCATTTTGAAAAAATATCCTATTTTTCCATCCACTTGAATGTAATAAAACGAATGTGTGGATGGTTGCAGTATTTTGATTTGAGCATCAATCACTTATTTGAGTGATTGAGTAATGCTTATGCAAATTATGACTGATTCAGCGAGTGAGAACAATATGCTTTAGTCAAAGCAGAGAAAAACTTTATAAAAATAAACAAATACTCAGTGAGGTTTACTAAGAATCGAGTTAAACAGGCATCAATATGTTGATTTTGTTTTTTGAAAATAAGTAGTTTATTGATTTTTAAATCTATTTTTAATTGAAGCACAACACACCAATGTATATAAAAATTTGCTTATATTGAAAAATAGTGTCAATTTTAAGTAGGTTTTTTCACATTTTATATTTGTACAAGAATCATTTATGATTTTTACTTCTCTAATTAAGATATCAATTATTTATTTTAAATCAGTTTGAGAGAATAAGGAGTCAGGATGATGTTCCAATCTGAACGTAGTGTGTTAATTGTGGTTGATGTACAAAATGGCTTCACGCCTGGTGGTAATTTGGCGGTTGCACATGCCGACCAGATTATTCCGCGTATTAATCAACTGGCGCAGCACTTTGCAAATGTTGTGATTACCCAAGATTGGCATCCTCAAAATCATATTTCTTTTGCAGAAAATCATGTCGGCAAACAGCCTTTTGAAACGCTTGAATTGGAATATGGAACACAAGTACTGTGGCCAGCCCATTGTGTGCAGGGCACACTTGATGCTGAATTACATCCTGATCTAAATATTCCTACAGCCCAACTCATTATTCGTAAAGGCTTTCATTCGACCTACTGTATATAAAAACCATATTGATAGTTATTCAGCTTTTAAAGAAGCTGATCAAAAAACCATGACTGGACTTGCGGCTTATTTAAAAGAGCGTGGCATTGATACAGTATATGTTACCGGTATTGCTACAGATTTTTGTGTAGCTTGGACTGCGATTGATGCGAGTCAATTGGGTTTTAAGACTTATGTGATTGCTGATGCTACCAAAGGAATTGATTTAAATGGTTCTTTACAGCATGCATGGCAAGAAATGCTCGCCAGTGGGGTAAAGCGAGTTGTAAGTAAAGAGATTCTACAAGCCTGATACTAGAAAATAGGTCGTTGTAACAAGTTGATCATAGGTTCAACAGCTTTTCTTAACATGATGGGTATGATTAAGGTTCGAATAACAAAAATGAACTTAGGATAGGTACACGTTTATTATATTACGCTTTAGCCAATTCATTTAAAGAACGGTTGTATTGTGTAGGATCTTATTTGTAAATATCGGAATGACACTGATAGTAGGCGATTTTAAATTTTAAACGTGTTTTGCAAAGCTCTAAAACAATTTTGGCTAATCCACTTTTTAATTTTGAGTTCATGATTTTGTGTATTCTTAAAGTTGGCCATAAAAAAATCCACACATTCATGCTGTTTTAGAGCATATATTGTGTGGATTTTTTGAGCAATTCAGTATTACACTTTATTACTCAGTATGAGACTTTATTACTTAGTATGGAAATAAAGTACTCTCATACACATATCTGTAAGAAAACAATAAAGTTTCATACCAGCCTTTTTTATAAGATATTGTTTTATATTATTAAAATAAAATTCAATAATACAATGAAGTTTCATACTAAATATAAAATTTTTATTAGCCTCATAAGAACATATACAATAAAGTTTCATACTAAAACTAATAAATATTATCATCTAAATTATAGAAACGAATATTTTGATGTCGTTCTATAATTTATTTTGAATAATATAGTGAAATATTTAATTAGCCTTAAGTTTAATCTCAAAGTCATCACAAAGTTTGTCAACTAGATCCTCAGTTTCTTTGAAAAAATAGTCACCTACTTTAGAGCGATAGAGTGCACGATATCGGCGATAAATTTTTGAAAAATCATCATAAATTTCATTTTCAGAAACATGCGACTTCATTTTGATGATTAATCGTTCGCCCTCACTGGACCCATGTACGTAATGGAAGAAATCAACAATCTTGGTTTCGAAGTCCTTGATCAATGTTCCTGTTTTTGCTTCTTGCTCATTACGTGCGGCAATGATGGCTAGAATATCAAATTGGCCTCCAGGGCCTGGTGGTATACCTTCAGCAACTGTTGTGGTTTTTTTCTTCTTATTTTTCGACTCTTCGGCAACGACTTCAATAATGCCAATTTGGTTGTCAAAATACACTTCGATTGGATCTTTGATATCGTCGCTTCTATGCAGCATGTTATAGAGCATATTGAACTTACGCCAGAAGAGTAAAAAGCTTGGTTCGCTGTACTTTGTATTTAACTGAATTACGAATTCAATGCGGTTAAGAATGGTGAAGTACTGCGCTGCTTTGGCTTTGATATCAGCAGTGCGTTGCGGGTTGGCATCGATGTATTTTTTCAGGCTACTTTCAAAATCTAGATAGCTCTCAGGTTGATCGCGCTTGGTAGTGTCTTTATAAATTGTCATAAATACAGCAAAAAATTTATCGTAGGTATCTGATTTATTCAATTCAATCAGCAATATATCTAATATTTTTTTATCACCAAATGGATCAAAGTCACTTACCACCACATCAGAGAAATGCTCGAAAGCATCTTTAATGTTTTGTACATTCACATTGTTATAAGAAAAATCAACGATCTTGCAATCGTTCTTGTATTTGGTGGTACGATTTACGCGAGAAATAGTTTGAATGGCGCTGATGCCTTTTATCTCTTTGTCTAAAAATAAGGTGTGTAACTTTTTTTCATCGAAGCCAGTTTGTAATTTGGCGACAACAATCATTAAGCCATTTTTACTGAGTGCAAAACTCTCCAGAACTTTCTCTTCTGTTAAACCGCCATTCAGTCCAGTCGCACTTTGTTCATCTTGGTTACTGGAATACACCACATGAATGGGTGCATCTGCGTATTTCTCGTACTTAGGTTCTTTTACTAAATCATTAAAGTGCCTTGTCACAGCATCTTGGTAGGCAATGGCTGCCTTAATGGAATGAACTGCCAACATCGCTTTGCCAGTGCCTCGTATCTGTCGATAAACATCTTTAACTAATAGGTCAGCAATATACTTGGCAATAGCTTCAATTCGATCACGGTTTTCATAGATCTGCTTTTTCTGTGCGTCCTTGTATTCCTTCTGGGTAAAACCTTCAAGTGGATTCGTAGGTAAATCAAATAACATTTTAGATGCAACAGGCACAATATTTTTAAGCGGATTCAAAATAAAGCCATCTTCAATCGCTTCTTTCATCGTATAGCTGTCAAACGGGCGCCATAGTTTTTCACTTTCGGCATAGCCGCTAAACTCTCCAAATCGAGCTAGAGTATGGTCGTCTGGCGTGGCAGTAAAGCCAATAACCAGGTTCTTCTTGGTAGCTTGTTCTGTGTAGGTGACGCCATCAAATGGGCTTTGTAGTTCATCAAAAATACTTACCATATCTTCATGCTGTTCGCCACTGTTTGAGCGATGGATTTCATCTATCAAGAAAACAATACGCATACCTGTGAGTTTTTTCAGTACTTCAGCATCAAGCATTTCACGGACTGCACCAAATTTTTGTAAATTAACAATCACCAAACGAGTGTCAGATGCCAATGCTTCTTGAAAAGTTTTTTTATTGGTTGCCTCGATCACCATACGCTTATCGATGTTCATGTTGAGCATAAGAGAATCTATCTGACTACGCAGTTGCAGTCGATCCACCACTATCATGATTTTATCGTACACGTATTGTGGTTTGCCATCACTATTGGGGCGACGCAAATCCTTTAATTGTAGGGCAGACCAGCCGATGATGTTAGACTTTCCAAATCCAGCGGCATATTGCATTAAAAGTGAATACACATTTTTGTTATTAGAATAAGCCCTGCGCTTTTCCAACAATTCATTTTTCTTGGTCTCAGAAACGCCAACTAACTGTTTTTCCAACAACTTCTCAAAATATTCAGGCTCTTGCTCATGTGCTAAAAGCTCATCGATCTTGGCCATGATTTTGTCGGTGCCAAATTTCTGTTTTGGTCGTGGTGAAATTAAATGACCTTGCTCATTTTTAACTTCCTTCACACCTTTGTTGACATAAACATCCCGTTCAATAAAGTTGTAATACAGGATTTCTTTCTCAATCATCAGCCTGCCATATAATGCGGCAAATAGCTCTTTGAGCTTGTCTTTCTTTTCGGCATCTAGGTTAAGCAGAGGATATAGCTTAAATACGCTCTGTGCTTTTTTTTCTATTTCTTCACGATCAAATTTACCTTCACGACAGGTGGCTAATACCTCATCAAAATAATCAGCAATGGTACGAATCACATAGGTTTCGCCAATATCTGTAGTGGTGATGTGAATAGCATTCTCAAAAATTTTGAGAAAATCTTTGCGAACATACTGTTTTTCTTTATCACTCAGCATGGCATTGCTGTCTATGTATTGGTGATATACCTTTACTGCTTCAAAGTAATCCTTCAATACCTTTCCGCGTCCATTCTTTCTAGCGTTCTGGCTGGTGTAGTTACTTTTTAATTCGCTATAGCCGAGATAAATGCCATTCAAAAATAGTACAAGATCAGGACGGAATGAAAAGATTTGTGTGCCTTGAAAGTTGAACTTATAAGGTAGCTCTTGTACCACAGAGAAAATATTTTCATCGAACAATGCATTGCCGTGAATCACACTGTCACTAGTATAAAATAAATAAAGCTTAACGCCTTGTAAGGTGATCGACTTATTGGCGTTAATGAACAGTGCCATATTAGGATCAACAAAAAACTCTCTTGCTAAGATACCTTGATCAATACAGTTCCTTGATAAATAGGCATTATGAAAGAAAAGAACGCGTGCTAATTCAATCTGGGGTAAATTGAGCTTGTATTAATTTGAATCGGCTTTCAACAATAGGTTTTAAATCACCTCGATATGGAGGCGTATTTTCAAGTCGAATCGCAAAACTTTTTTCTAAATTTTCAACTTGATGACCAAATAATTCTCCTCGATCAGCCAAAATTGCATCAGGTAATCCAACACATGGCCAATTTTCAGATCTAATGTCTATACCAAATTTTTTACATAAAGTAACTTTATCTGTAAAAGCACAGTAAAGTGCTCTCATACTTGTTTGGTAAGAGGCATTCTCTAAACCAATATATAAACCAGTAATCATGCGGCTGAAGACATCTATCACAAAGTAAAGAATTGGTCGCCCAATAATACGATCCCGATCAAAGTTAGAAACTAAATAAATATCTGCAATTATGGCATCGACTTCGTATCTTGAACCTGGGCCGAGCACTTGTGTGTTTACTGTGGAATGTAGTTGTGCCAAGTCTTTGGCATATTCAATTTCGTTGGAACGCTTCTGAAGACGAATGACTTCACTGTATTCTCGATGATAAAAATACTGAAATTGACGTAATGTAGGAAGTTCAGTTTCTGGTGTTTCAGGATGAAGTGAACGATATAATTTTTTAAATTCTCTGTGTCCATATTTCAACGTATGTTTTTTATCAGATAACAAATATTTACTAATAGTGATATGAAATAAACGTTCAATTTCTGCTGTAATAACAGCACCTATACCTTCTTTAAGTATTCGTTTTCGCCCTAGTTTTTGGTTCGAAACCCTCTTATTTCCTTTTGCACCAGAATTATGATAATTCGGAATTAAAGCATTCGGTGTTTGTCCTCTTTGCCAGTATTATTTAAGTAATCGGTAAAGAGTTTGTTTCGTCGATTTCTGATTTTTGATAATTTCATTAATAAGGGAAGATCGAACATGAGGAATATAAAATTGTTCATGATCTATTATAGGTTTGATAAGATTATAGTTTTCATCTCTCTTTATTTGAGTTATTGATCCTTCAAGAGGCTGCATTAAAACGATATCTTGAAATGGATCATCAACACGGAATGTTTCAAATGATTCAATAGCCTGAAATAATTCATTTTTACTGATGACAGTAGGAAAGTTTTTTATATTATTAATTTCAATCCAAACAATATGCTCAGGTAAGATGCTGAGAATCCTAAAATATTGATCTTGATCCAGATATACATCATTGATTTGCAACATGGTGAACCTCCTCCCATGTTGTCATATCACCAAGTTGGATATTGGTAAATTTTAGATCTTTATAATTTAGGTTTAAATCAAACTTAAAATACCGTTGGGCAAATAACACACGTAATTCTGACAAGGATGTGCCTATTTCTAGGTCATAAGATAAATCTATTTTTTTAGCTAAATGAATTAAAGATAAATTAGGGTGTTTACGGAATTGTTGTACATAGAATTCAATATTATCGTATAGCTGAATATGATCTTCTTCTTTTATGACAGGGTAGAGCCATTTAATATTGTTAAAAACGATTTTGGGAATTTCCTGTTCAGTAATGATTTGCCAAGGAATCCCCCGACTTTGCCAATATCTACGCTCAAGTTCTAGTTTCTCAATTGTTCGAGTATCTTCAATATCTTTTTGATATTTGGCCTGTATAGCAAATCTAGGTTTTTGAGCATCAGAACTAAGAATATAAAAATCTGTACTCATTATCTGTTTTACTCCCCTGATAGTAGGATGAGTAATAGATGCAGCTTGAGCAATTTCTTCTGTTTGTTCTATTCGGAGAGGAAATTGTTCCCGAATATCCTGAATCAATGGATTCCATTCCAAAATTAAAAAAATAGCCAGCTCTAAATCTGAGAGTAAGTGATGAGTTCGTTTTGTTTTATGTCCATATATCCGATGGGAGCGACCTCGTGAAGCTAGGTCACGAACAGTAAGCCAAGGTTTGTATGAAGATAGCTCGCCTCGACCTCGACCATCTTTGATCCATTTTTGTTGTTGTATGATTGAAAGCATAAAAAAACACCTGTTGTGTTCATTTAAAATGAGCATAACAGGTGCTTATAATATAAACAATATAGTGTGATACTTTTTTGTTCAGTATGAAACTATATTGTTTGGTATGACACTTTATTGTCTGCTTACAATATCGAACGATATATTTTAAAATATTATTCAACAGTAACGGATTTTGCCAAATTACGCGGTTGGTCGACATCTGTACCACGTAATACCGCTACATGGTAAGACAGCAATTGTACTGGGATGCTGTATACAATAGGGGCTAACAGTGAACTGATGGTTGGTACATTAACCACGTGTTGACGATCTTTATTTTTAATCCCGCTATTTTCATCCGCAAAGACAAATAGTTCACCACCGCGTGCTTGAACTTCTTCCATATTCGATTTTAATTTATCGAGCATGTCATCTTGCGGTGCCAAAATAACCACAGGCATATCATGATCAACTAAGGCTAAAGGCCCATGTTTGAGCTCACCCGCAGCATAGCCCTCAGCATGAATATATGAAATTTCTTTCAGTTTTAATGCACCTTCTAGTGCAATAGGGAACTGTGTACCACGACCTAAGAATAAGCAGTGTTGTTTTTCTTTAAATAAATCAGATAAGCGCAAAATTTCTTTGTCATTTTGTAAGGTATCTAAAATGACTTTAGGAATATGCCAAAGTTCAGCGGTAATTTCAGCAATTTTTTCAACAGGCATCGTCTGTTTAATTTGACCAATTTTCAGGATCAACAACATTAAGGCTGCAAGTTGAGTGGTAAATGCTTTGGTTGAGGCAACACCAATTTCAGGACCTGCAAGTGTCAGCAAATGATGATTGGTTTCACGCACCATTGAAGATGTTGCAACGTTACAAATCGTCATGGTGGTGATATTTAAACTTTTCGCCTTGGCACGTTTTTGCGTATCACGTAATGCCGCTAAAGTATCAGCCGTTTCACCCGATTGAGAAATACAGACATACAAGGTATTGCCCACAATCACTGGCGAGCGATAACGGAATTCACTGGCAATTTCGACTTGGCAAGGCAGGTCGATCAGTTGTTCAAACCAATATTTGGCAATCATTCCCGCATGGTAACTGGTACCACAAGCAATAATTTGCACTTGTTGAATATTTTTAAAATCAACTTCGGCATGCTGTAAGAAATCATCACGCAAAGCATTACCATTCAATGCTTGGGAAATGGTTTGTTGAATTGCTTCAGGTTGCTCATAAATTTCTTTGAGCATGTAATGTTTATATTCACCCTTAGACGCATTACTCACGGTTGCATCCAATTCTTTAACTGGGCGATCAATCAATTGATCATCCACAAAGATTTCAATGCTTTCACGTGTTAAACGAACAATATCGCCTTCTTCAAGGTAAATAAAACGGTTGGTCACTGGTAATAGTGCTAATTGGTCAGAGCTGATAAAGTTTTCACCAATGCCGACACCAATCACCAAAGGAGAGCCTTCACGCACTGCAATCAGTTCATTGGGATGATCGGTATGCACAATTCCGAGCGCATAAGCGCCTTTTAATTGTGGAACAATTTGAGTAACAGCTTTGAGTAAATCAGGGGTTGATTTCAGTGCATCATGTATCAGATGAGCAACCACCTCAGTATCTGTTTGTGAGGTGAACACATAGCCTAAAGCTTCAAGGTCATCTTTAAGTTCTTGATAGTTTTCAATAATTCCGTTATGTACCACAGCAACTGTGTCAGAAATATGCGGATGCGCATTATTTTCTGTCGGTTTACCATGTGTCGCCCAACGCGTATGTGCAATCCCTAATGAGCCTTGAATATTCGACTCATTTACGGCTTGTTCTAAATTGGCAACTTTACCAACACGACGTTCACGTAAAATTTGACATTGGTCAACCAATGCAACACCCGCTGAGTCGTAACCACGATACTCAAGGCGTTTTAGACCTTCAATTAAAATATTTGTAATGCTACGTTCAGCAACGCCACCAACAATACCGCACATCGTTATATCCTCTTATTTCGTGACCTTTTGGGGACGTTGATAATTTTCTTTAGAAATTTGTTTAGCACGTTCAAAAGCCAAGCAGTTGTCTGCGACATCATGGGTGATGACTGAGCCCGCACCAGTGGTTGCTCCATGACCAATTTTGACTGGCGCAACCAAAGAGTTATTGGTACCTATGAAGGCCTGATCACCAATGATGGTTTTATGTTTATTGGCACCATCATAATTACAGGTGATGGTACCTGCACCGATGTTCGATTCTGCACCAATTTCAGCATCACCTAAGTAGGCAAAATGGTTGGCTTTAGAGCCTTGACCAATACTGGTATTTTTGACTTCGACAAAGTTACCAATATGTACTTCATTGGCAAGTTTTGCCCCAGGTCTTAAGCGAGCAAATGGTCCAATCTGAACATTATTGCCTACAATAGCATTGTCGAAAATACTATAGGGTTGAACTTTTGTGCCCGCTGCAATGTGCGTATTTTTAATGATACAACCTGCACCGATTTCAACGTGATCACCGAAGCTACAATTCCCTTCAATAATCACGTTGATGTCAATGCGGACATCAGTACCTACGCTAAGCTGTCCACGCAAGTCAAAGCGAGCAGGGTCAATTAAATGTACCCCTTGCTGCATCAATTGTTTGGCTTGATAGGCTTGGAATTCACGTTCTAGTGCAGCTAATTGAATACGATCATTGATGCCTTCAACTTCAAAGGCAAGTTCAGGTTGAATCGAAGCGATTTCCATTCCATCAGCCAGTGCCATAGCAACAATATCGGTTAAATAATATTCGCCTTGCGCATTATCATTACTGAGTTTAGGCAGCCATTCATGTAATTTAGCATTGCTAACACAGTAAATACCGGTATTAATTTCTTTAATTTGGCGCTGTTGTTCAGAAGCATCTTTATGTTCAACAATGGCTTGAATTTTACCATCCTTACGCACAATACGACCATATCCAGTCGAATCTTCTAAGGTTAATGTCACCAATCCAATTCCAGTTTCTGTCGAAACATCAAGCAGGCGTTGCAAGGTACTTTGTTGGACGCAAGGCACATCACCAGATAAAATTAAAGAGATACCATCTTGGGGCAAGACCGGCAAAGTTACTTTAACTGCATGACCAGTACCCAGTTGTTCAGTTTGTTCTACCCATTGGATATTCTCATGGTTGAACCTTTCTTGAACGAGATGACCACCATGACCAAAAATCGTAATAATATTTTTCGCGTGTAATTTTTTTGCTGTTTCAATCACATGACCAAGCAGGGGGCATCCTGCTAAAGGCTGTAACACCTTTGGCAGATTAGAACGCATTCGGGTGCCTTTACCTGCAGCAAGAATGATCACAGTAGTTGACATATAACACCTAACAGATTTGGCTTAAGCCATAGGAAAGTATAAGTAGATGAGGATACAGAGTGCTGCCCATAAGCCTGCAATAATATCATCGAACATAATGCCAAAACCGCCATCGACTTTTTGGTCAATGACACGAATGGGCCAAGGTTTCCAGATATCAAATAAACGAAATAAGCCAAAACCGACCAATACCCAGATCCAATTCATTTGTCCAAAGTAGATCAAGGGTAAAAAAGTAATCGATTGTCCTGCAAATTCGTCCCAAACAATACGGCCATCATCATGCACATGAATAATTTTAGCGGTTTGACCACAAATATAAATGCCAATTAAAGACATCACCAATATGGCCAATATGGAGCTAGAAAAACCAATTGCAAGCCAAATCGGTATGAATAACAGTGCAAAAGCAGAACCAAAGGTTCCTGGTGCTTTGGGGGCTAGGCCAGAACCAAAACCGACTCCACAGAACACAATACAGCGTTCAAACCATGTCATGTTTTTAAAAATAATAGGAGGTTTATGCAAAGTGTTGATATCCATGAAATTGAAGTGGATGATCTAAGCCATCTTTTTCAAATATTAATCCGCTTTTTTGCGTAATTTCCCCGATGATTGTTGTTGTTACATTGGGTTGTAAGCGTAAAAGTTCTTGGTAGTTTTGCTTTGTAATAGTAAAGCAGAGCTCATAATCATCACCACCGGCTAAAGCATATTGCCATTGCTCATTTTCAGGTAAATGGCTTAAATCTGGCTTAATCGGTAGCTGTGATAGTTCTAATTTTGCACCGACATTGGACGCTTTTAAAATATGGCTCAAGTCTTGTGCCAGTCCATCTGAGATATCAATCATGCTTGAAGCTAAATTTTTCAGCATCAGACCAAGTTCACAGCGGGGTGTTGGATAATCCAGTCGTTTTTGTAGGGAGTGTTTAGGGTGTTGTAGTGCAAAGGCAGCATCACCGACGGAACCACTAACGACCACTAAGTCGTCAACTTGAGCGCCAGAACGGGTAATGGCTTTGCCACTTTCGATCCAGCCGAGTGCAGTAACGGTAATGGTCAGATGCGGACTTTGGGTGGTATCTCCACCAATTAAACTGACACCAAATTGATCGCAACAATCATATAAACCCTGACTAAAGCCTTTGAGCCAGTCATGATCAATTTGGGGTAAGCTCAATGCCAAAAGAATACTATGCGGTTTCGCGCCCATAGCGGCAATATCAGATAAATTAACAGCAACACTTTTCCAACCAATCGCATGCGGATCAGTATCAAGCGGGAAATGTCGACCAGCAATCAGCGTATCTGTACAAATCACCAATTGATGATGATGAGGTGGCGTGAGCAGGGCTGAGTCATCGCCGACACCTAAATCAACCGCAGAGAAATTCTTACGATTAAAGTAGGTATCAATGATTGAGAACTCAGCCATAGCAACAATAACTTATTTAGCTTGTTGTTTTTCTGCATCACGAAGGCGAGTTGCTAAACGGTCTAATACACCATTGATGTATTTGTGACTGTCTGCGCCGCCAAAGTGTTTCGCAAGTTCAATTGCTTCATCTAATACAACACGATACGGAACTTCAAGATGATCTTTAAGTTCGTATGCGCCGAGACGCAATGTTGCAAGTTCAACACCATCCAATGCATTAATCTCGCGATCAAGTACTGGCATTAATAACGCATCCAATGCTTCATGATTTGCGACCACTTGTGTGAGCAACTCATGATAATAGCCGAGATCCACTTTATGCATTGCGTTTTCAACACGGGTACGTGCTTCAATTTCATGCACTGGGTTGTGGCTCATTTGCCATTCATAAATCCCTTGTACAGCAAAGCGACGTGCTTTGCGCTTTGCTGCATAAGTAGCTTGGAGTGTTTGCGACATGCTTTAAATTGCCTTTAACAGGTTAACCATTTCAATTGCAGTAAGAGCAGCTTCGCCACCCTTATTACCTGCTTTTGTACCAGAGCGTTCAATTGCCTGTTCAATACTATCCGTAGTCAATACACCATTAATCACTGGTAAGCCAGTCTCTAAACCAACTACACCTAAACCTTTGGCACATTCACCTGCAACGAAGTCGAAATGTGGTGTACTACCACGGATCACTGCGCCAAGTGCAATCACGGCATCGAAATTACCAGAAGCTGCTAATTTTTTAGCCACGACTGGAAGTTCCCATGCACCCGGTGCATGAACGACAGTGATATTATCATCGGATACGCCATGACGATGCAACGTATCAATTGCACCTTCCAACAAATGTTCTACAACAAAGCTGTTAAAACGACCAACTAAAATCGCGTAACGGTCTTCGCTCGCGAGATGTAATAAACCTTCGATACGGCGAATCGCCATAGCAACCTCGATATTTAATAAAAGTTATTGAACAGAAGTTTGATCAGCAGTGACGTATTCCACCACTTCTAAATTAAAACCAGATAATGCATTAAAACGTAATGGTGAGCTGAGTAGTTTCATTTTTTCCACACCCAGATCACGTAAAATTTGTGCACCCACACCAATCGTTTGATATTGCTGAGACAGTGCAGAACTAGACTTTGTTGGTTTAGGCGTGGTTAATGCATCCAAAGCTGGACCTAAGTCAGATAAATGACGTTGACCAATCCACACCAATACACCACGCTCACTATTTGCGATCGTTTTCAGGGCTTTGTCTAAGTTCCAAGCGGCTTCGCCACCTTTCTTATTCAGTTTAAGCAAGTCACGAACAGGGTTAAAGCCATGTACACGAACAGTAGTTACCCCTTGCTTGGGTTCACCTTTAACGAAAGCCAAATGAATATCTGGATTACCAATTTCGCGGTAACGATATAGATCAAATGTGCCGTATTCAGTTTCAATACTTTGTTGATCAATACGTTCAACCGTTTGTTCATTGGTCATACGGTAGTGAATCAAATCTGCAATAGTACCAATCTTGAGTCCATGTTTTTCTGCAAAAACTTCAAGATCAGGACGACGTGCCATTGTACCGTCTTCGTTAATGATTTCACAAATCACAGAAGCGGGCTCTAAACCAGCAAGGCGTGAAAGGTCACAACCTGCCTCAGTATGACCTGCGCGATGCAATACACCACCAGGTTGTGCCATTAATGGAAAAATATGTCCAGGCTGAACAATGTCCGAAGGTTTGGCATGCGCAGCAACAGCGGTTTGAATCGTATGTGCACGTTCAGCCGCAGAAATACCGGTCGTAATACCATGTGCAGCTTCAATCGACAGCGTAAAATTGGTCGCATGTTGCGCGCCATTGGCATCCACCATAAGCGGTAGATTGAGTTGCTGACAACGATCACGGCTTAAGGTTAAACAGACTAAACCACGCGCATGCGTGATCATAAAGTTGATGTCTTCTGCACGCACGTGAGTCGCAGCGATCACTAAGTCGCCTTCATTTTCACGATCTTCATCATCCATCAGGATAACCATTTTTCCTGCGCGGATATCTGCTACAAGCTCTTCAACAGTATTGAGCGGCATCAACCTTCACCTTCTTGTTCTGTCTGCGTGACATTTTGATTAATTCATTGTGGCATAGTTTACGTGTTTTCATGTGTTTTGCCTATGCTTATCACATTCGCTTTCCCTAGACTGTTATACACAGCTTATTAGCCTATTGAAAAGCCATAGAAAATTCAAAAGCATATATTTTTGTTTAAAGAATGGACACTTGAATGTCAATTCAAGATCTAGGTTGTGATATGGCAATAAAAAACCTGATTTAAAAGTTCATTAAATCAGGTTAGATACAGCATATGAGAACTAAATTTCGATGACTTGTTCCGGTTCATTCGTCGGAATGCTTTGCTTCTTTTTACCTTTCAAAATTTCAGTTCGAATACTCTGAGCCAGTTCGGCACATGCTGTATTCATGCCATTAATCATAAAGGCATGACGAGTCAGCACATTATTTGGATTCGGCATGACCATCAATTGATAATATTCACTGATCTCTTTCAAAAGATCGTTACTCAAATGCAGTGCCATTTCTTTTGCAATCAAATGATGTGTTAAACGCTCAGCCGCGAGGGGAGCATTTAGTTGCATCGCTTCAACAGCGGAAGCAACAGCGCAACGCGTTTGTAAAACAAAACGCTTTTCTTCACGATAGCGCTTATACAGTACTTCAGAGAGTAATTGGAAGACTGAACCCACCATTAATAAACATTCAGCTGCATGAAGGATTTGTGAAGAAACACTTACAGTTGCACCGTGCTGATTAAATTCTTGATTACGAATAAAGTCATGTGAATTAAGTTTGTAATGTTGTGCGCAAAGTTCAATACTTTTATTTAAGAAGATTTGGCAAAGATTAAAATAAGGTACAGAAACGGATTGATTGACGGTTTGAATTAATTGTTTAGGATCATAATATTGAATATTTAAAGCAATGATATCGTGTTCAATAGTCGATAGCTTAGCCGGTTTTGGTTCCGGCTTTGGTTTAGTCTGTTGTTGCGCTTGAGCAATGAATAAAGTGCGATTGGTTTTTTCTGCTTCTAGCGCCTCAGTCAGCTGTTGAATTTCATGTTTGAGTCGTGCTTCATTATTCAGTTTAGCCAAATATTCACTACGTGTCGGGCGAGCAATGGCACGATAGGCTAACCAAAGTAAGCTATGAATAAAGAGTGAAACTAAAATCGCGAGCCATTGGGTACGTAAAATTTCACCAATACTGGGTTTGATCAAAGTGATTTCAATGCTACCCACATTTTTATCATGTTGTAATGCATCACGGACAAAGACATCACCTTGGCGTGTTTTAGCTAAACCACTGGTAGCCAGTACTTGTTTTTTGGCATCTAAAATACGGATAGAGGCAACACTCGGGTTGGTCGCATAACGATTGGCTAACAAGGCCAATGACACCGTATTTGGAGGTTCTAGCTCAGCAAGGCTATCTGCAACCAATTGACTGGTTATGAGTTGACCTTGGCTGGCACGGTTTTCATTTAGCTGATGTGTCGTTGCAACTACCAACAAAAAGGTATGCAATGCAAAACTTACGATTAGTAGGCTAGCAAATAGCCCTTGTCTAGGTGCATTCAACGTAAACTTCCAAAGAAAAAATATTCTATATCGATTATGATTCTAACAATAGTTGTAGCTCAGACCAGAGTCAATTCATGCGCGAAATCATTCTTATATCATTTTTAGGACCTGATCAACCCAATCAGTTTACTCGATTAATGCAGGTATTGTCCGTACATTCTTTGCAAATATTAGATGTTGGACAGGCTGTCATTCATAACCAATTGACTTTAGGTATTGTTGTTTCGTCAAATGACCAAACTGCAACTGCTTTGGCAATGAAAGAGATGCTTATTTTAGCACATGATATTGGTTTAACCGTTCGTTTTAAACCCATATCAGGCACGGAATATGATCAATGGGTGAGTGAAGGTGGACGAACCCGTTATATCGTGACGGCTTTAGCACCAGAGCTGACGGCTGCACATTTACAAGCAGTTACACATATTGTTTCTAGCCAAGGCTTTAACATTGAAACGGTCACGCGTTTATCCGGTCGTCCTGAACTCAATGTTGATGCTGAAGATCCAAAACGATCATGTGTGCAGTTTGGCTTGAGTGGTCAAATGCTTGATGCAACAGCAATGCGAGCAGCGTGTTTACGTTTATCGAATGAACTTAATGTTGATGTTGCTGTGCAAGAGGATAATGCTTACCGTCGTAATCGCCGTTTGGTCTGTTTTGATATGGACTCCACTTTAATTGAGCAAGAAGTGATTGATGAATTGGCAATTGAAGCTGGTGTCGGTACGCAAGTGGCGGAAATTACAGAACGTGCAATGTTGGGCGAACTTGATTTTCAACAAAGTTTCCGTGCGCGTGTGGCCCTACTCAAAGGTTTAGATGCCTCAGTGCTTCCAAAAATTGCGGCTCGATTGACGGTGACAGAAGGGGCAGAACGATTAATTTCAACCTTAAAAGCGTTGGGATATCGCACAGCAATTCTTTCTGGTGGTTTCCAGTATTTTGCAGAATATCTACAAGCAAAATTAGGTATTGATGAAGTGCATGCCAATATTTTAGACGTACAAGATGGCGTAGTTACAGGTGAAGTTAAAGGTCATATTGTTGATGGTGCTCGAAAGGCTTTGTTACTGCGTGAACTTGCTGACAGCATGGGAATTTCCTTAGAACAAGCGATTGCAGTAGGGGATGGCGCAAATGACTTACCAATGCTGTCTATTGCCGGGTTGGGTGTCGCATTTAGAGCCAAACCTTTGGTCCGTCAAAACGCCAATCAAGCCATTTCAAGTGTAGGTTTGGATGGTGTACTCTACCTTTTAGGTGTACACGATAAAGATTTAAATCGTGCTTAAATCATGACAAAATTGTGACCATAAAATGCGACCCAGAGTCGCATTTTTTTATTTGTATATGAAGAATGTCGAGGATTGGAGAAAAAAATTAGATAGGAGAAAACCGATTCAAGAGATCGAAAAAAAGTTTTTTTATGCTGATTTTGATCGGTGCTTTTTTGTAATGACACGCCGATCTTGATGCCTGATAGGCTCTATCAAAAATATGGAAAATAAAAGTGTAATGACAAAAGAATGTTGCGACAAGGTGTGTCGTTTAAACTTCAAGCAAGACTTTTCTTCTGCTTAAAACTATCCATAATGCAGGACAGAAGCATTTATAAAACTTCATAAATAAGCTCATATTGTTGTAAAACACGATTGAAGATGGCATTAGAAATATCACTGAATTGACGGAGATTTTTATGGTAACAGCGACTTTTGCAACATTGATCGGTTTTGGTCTGATTGCTGCGGCGTTAATGACTGTTTTCTTTTCCCCTTACCGTCATTGGTTAGGTTTTATGTGTGCGGGTATGCTTTTTTGGGGAATGTTAGAAGCAATCAGATTTAGCGTACAAAACGTTTTTGCACTCTCTGTTGCTTATAGTTATTTAACTGCATTGAGTTTGGCGATGATGGCGTTAACTGTGTTTTTATTAAGAGAAGATAGTCGTGCTCAGAAAGCATTGGAAAATCGCCAATATATTGAACACACACCTCTTTATGAAGATGAATAATGAGCAAGTCATTTAGTCTAGAACGTTTCTCAAAATTTAGTACAATTTTAAAAAGGGCTTATTTCAGCATATGCCTTTTTCATATTTTGTTATACAAAGCTTTGCTCTAAAAATAATAAGTTATGCTAGGATGAGCGGATTCAATTTTATACTAAAACAACAGGCTTAAATGTCATGAAATTTTCTTCAATTCCAGTGGTGAAGTTACCAATCGTCGATGCAAGTACGGATCCGCTTGATCTTTTGGTATTGGGACTTGCATTGCGCATGAAGCAACTGACTCGTACTAGCCCTAAATTCATCGAATTGACTCATGATCGTCAGTTTCGTATTCAAATTGGGACAGATTTAGGCGTTGCACGTCAAATCATTGTGAACAATGGCCATATTGATACGGTTTCAGGCAGTGTTGAGCAAGCAGATTTTATTTTGCAGTTTGCTGATAGTGAGCAAGGCGTCAAAACGCTGATTAAAGGTGATCCGACAGCATTCATGACTGGGATGCAAGAAGGTAGCATTAAGATGGAAGGTGACTTTAGTTTGTTGGTTTGGTTTAACCAAGTTGCAAAGTTAATTCCACCGAAAGTACCGAAACCGGTTAAAGATAAAATTAAAATGGCGCGTCAGTTTTTGAAAGAGAAAACGGGTCGTTAAGTGACTGTGATGATCGCGTAAATAAAAAGCCTATGCATTGTCATAGGCTTTTTATTTACGGATTACTGGTAAGGATTATTCGACTTCCAAATTAAATGTTACAGGCCCATCATTGATTAAATGCACTTGCATATCCGCTGCAAAAATACCCGTTTGTACCTGTTCAAATTGTGATTGAGCATAATCAATAAGTTGCTCGTATAATATTTTGGCTTCAGCAGGAGGCATCGCCGGAGCAAAATCAGGGCGTAAGCCTTTTTGAGTTTGTGCCATCAGTGTGAATTGTGACACCAATAGAAGCTCGCCATGCGCCTGATGGATATTCCAGCCCATCTTGCCTTGTTCATCATCAAAAAAACGATATTTTAAAATCTTATCAATCAGCTTTGTACCTTTATCTAAATTATCCGTTTTAGCTAGGCCAAGAAAAACTAAAACGCCTTTTTCAATTTGTCCTGTAATTTTACCATCGACAACCACTTTGGCTTCGAGAACTCTTTGTAATACTGCCCGCATATTCGATATTCACATGTTAAATTTAGCTTTGTGTAAGTTTAGCAAAGCAGCGGATCAAAAGCTTAGCTTCAGCTCATTGCATATTTAAGCGAGCAACATAAAAAGACATCGTTAAAATAGGGTTTTTTATATATTTCTTATTATGTTAGTTTGGTATAAACGACGAGCATAAATTGGCTTAAACGTCCCTGACTTTGCAAGCATATCTTGATAATATTTAATGATAATAATATGATAATAATATGAGCATGTAGAAATAGGTAAATGGTATGGAAAATAAAACAGCAAGATTAACTATTTTGATTGATCCAATTAAAAAACAAGCATTTGAAGAATTGTGTTATCGACAAGATTTAAAACCATCACAAGTGGTACGACAATTGATTCGTGAATATTTGCATACAAATGGTGTGGAATATGCGACAAAAATGAATGCTTCTGGTTTAGAAAAATCAAAAATAGATGAGTAGAAGTAGCGACTTTATTTTATAAAATTGAGTTAGATTTGATTTTGTTTTCGTCAGGATTTAAGCGAACTGATAAATAAAAAAGCTGTCCTAGACTAAACTTAGGACAGCTTTTTTATAGGTAACTTAAGAAAAATCTAATTCTTTTTCAAAGGCTTTTAATTCATGACGCGCCATCGCTAGATTTGATTTTTGACGATCTAAAACCAAATAAAGGAAAAGGTCTTCATTACGATCCAATGGACGTAATAAATGATATTGTTTACCCAAGGTAATTAAAATATCTTCAATTCGATCATTCAAATTAAGTGCTTTTGCCACTTTACGTTTTGCACGAATTACTTCTGTATTCCCCGCAGCAGCAAGCTCCAAGTCAATACCAGAACCTGTTGTTGCAAGCGCTAGGCCACTGGTGCTGTCTACGAGTGCTGCAACCACGAAACCGTCAATATCATTTAGTGTATCCAAGCTAAGTTTAGCCATGGCGCAATTCCTTTTTTGTGAGTAAGTACATACTTTTGGATTTGAATATCTATAAAAATCGAATTTATTGCGTGGAATACCAATAAAATGCTGTTTTTATTGTAAATGATGTTAATGAAAAAATAATTTCATTGCAATGCTAGTGTATAAAAAAATATTTAATATTAATTTAATGATAATAATATGTTAATGTTTTGGATCGGATAAAAAAGATCCTGATTTTATGATTCATACTCTGGTTTTTTGTTAAAATGATAAAAATCTGATAAATCACATCTTTTGGGTTTGTAAGTGTCAATTCACCTTTTATCGTGATAAAAGAACTTCTTAATGGGTCTGCTATGCAACCAATCATTCAATCCTTACTCGATACCGACTTGTATAAATTTACAATGCTGCAAGTGGTACTTCATAAATTTCCACAAACGCATAGTGTTTACCATTTCCGTTGCCGCAATTTGGATGATACGGTCTATCCATTGGCTGATATTTTGGATGATTTAAATGAGCAACTCGACTTTCTTTGTCAGTTGAGCTTTAAAGAAGATGAACTGATTTATTTACGCAGCATGCGCTTTATTAAAAGTGATTTTGTTGATTATTTAGAATTATTTCAACTCAAACGTCGCTTTATTAAAGCGGGGATTGATGCGGAAGGTCGTTTGGATATTTGGGTGGAAGGCCCAATGGTTCAGGCAATGATGTTTGAGATTTTCGTACTCGCCATCGTGAATGAACTGTATTTCCGTCGAATCCGTTCCGATGAAGTGCTTGCTGAAGGCGAACGCCGTTTGCAAGCCAAAGTGCAACTTTTAAAACAATATGCACAGCAGCAGCATCCCAATGATCCACCTTTTTTAGTTTCAGATTTTGGTACCCGTCGTCGTTATAGTCTCGCTTGGCAAAAACATATTATCCAAACATTCCATGATGTTGCACCGACTATTTTCCGTGGTACCAGTAATGTTTTAATCGCTAAAGAATTGGGTATTTTTCCTATTGGAACCATGGCGCATGAATTCTTACAAGCTTTTCAAGCCTTGGATGTTAGATTGCGGGATTTTCAAAAAGCCGCTTTAGAAACGTGGGTACAAGAATATCGTGGTGATTTAGGTATTGCCTTGACGGATGTGGTAGGAATGGATGCATTTCTACGTGATTTTGATTTGTATTTTGCGAAACTGTTTGATGGTCTACGTCATGATAGTGGTGATCCCTTTGAATGGGGCGACAAAGCTTATATGCACTATAAAAAATTGAAAGTTGATAGCAAATCAAAAATGCTGACGTTTAGTGATGGTCTAGATTTGGAACGTGCTTGGAGTCTGTATCAATACTTTAAGGATCGTTTCCAAGTCAGTTTTGGTATCGGTACTAATTTAACCAATGATATGGGGCAAACCCCACTGAATATCGTATTGAAATTGGTCGAATGTAATGGTCAGTCTGTGGCGAAGATTTCTGACAGCCCAGGTAAGACCATGACCGATAACGATACTTTTCTCGCATACTTACGTCAGGTTTTTGAAATTCAAGAAGAGGCTTAGTTTGAGTAATGAATGCTGATTTTTTGCAAAGGAATGTAGAAAATCAGCATGCTGATAAAAATGACTATGTTAAGATTGTGCCAGTTGATGGACTAAAATTCGAAAAATATTATGACAGTACCTGAATTCAATTTTGGCTTATTGATTGAGACGGATCAGCTTGTTCCTTTTTTAGGGCACGAGCGGTTACGTATTATTGATCTCAGCCGAAGATCGGTTTATGCGCAATTGCATATTCCGCATGCCATTCACCTCAAACCTAATCTATTGGTACGCCAAGAAGAGCAGGCAATGGGATTATTGCCAGATCAAGCGGGTTTAAACGCACTGATTAAAGCTTTGAATATTTCACCTGAGCATCATGTGGTGGTCTATGACGATGAAGGCGGTGCATGGGCGGGGCGGTTAATTTGGAATTTACATTGTCTTGGATTTAACAACGTCAGTTTGTTGAATGGCGGTATTCATGCTTGGTTAGGCGCGGGTCTGCCGACAACATCAAATGTTGATCCAGTTGTCCCAGTTGCGAACTTGATTTCACCCAATTTAACTGATATTGAAAACTATCGAATTGAATATCCGCAACTATTAGAAAAAGTACAACAGCAGTCTGTACAGCTGTGGGATTGTCGGACATTGGATGAGTATACCGGTCAACGACTTGCAGCGCGACGCGGCGGTCACATTCCAAATGCACTTCATTTTGAATGGAGTACTGCAATTGATCGTGAAAATCATTTAAAATTACAGCCTTTAGAACGCACTCAACAACGTTTAGAACACTTGGGTTTTCAGCTGGATCAACCTGTAGTGGTATATTGTCAGTCACATCACCGTTCGGGATTGGCTTATATCGTGGGTCGATTACTCGGTTGGAATATCCAAGCCTATGATGGTGCGTGGAGCGAATGGGGCAATCGCCTTGACAGTCCAATTATTACTGGAGAATCACCTTCGTGAGTCTTACATCCAAGTTAAAAAAACAAATTTTCATTCAAGCGCAACGTGTTATTCCACAACAACAACTGAGCCGTGTGGTTGGTAAAGTTGCTGCTAGTGAACATCCAGTGATTAAGAATGTCGCGATTCAAGCCTTCAAAGCCAAATATGATATTGATTTATCTATCGCACAACAAACCGATGCTTTGAAATTTAAATCATTCAATGAATTTTTCACCCGTGCATTAAAAGAGGGGGTTCGTGAAGTTGATGCAGATTCAAGCAGTATTGTCAGCCCTGCAGATGGTGCAATTTCACAAATTGGTTTGGTTAAAGAAGGTGATGTTTTTCAAGCCAAAGGGCAAAGCTTTTCGGTTGAAAAACTCATTGGTGATCCACAACTGGCTGAACCTTTTAAGAATGGTGAGTTTGCAACGGTATATTTATCACCACGGGATTACCATCGTGTGCACATGCCTTTTGCAGGAACTTTGACCGAGACATTGTATATTCCTGGCGAACTGTTTTCAGTCAATCAAACCACAGCGGAAAATATTCCAGGTTTATTTGCACGCAATGAACGCATGGTGTGCTTATTTGATACTGAATTGGGGCGTATGGCGGTCGTTTTAGTTGGCGCGATGATTGTGGCGGGCATTGAAACGGTAGCTACCGGTAAAGTTAAACCATCAGGTCGTTTAGAGTTAAATCATCATGAGATGAAACTTGAAAAGGGTGATGAGCTGGGCCGTTTCTACCTAGGCTCAACCGCAATCATTTTATTTGAACAAGATAAAATGGCTTGGAGTGAAGCGTTTACAGCCAATTCAACAGTAGTGATGGGTGAGCGCTTAGGTACAGCATCTTAATTCTATAAAGAATAAAAAAATCCCTGTTTGCACAGGGATTTTTTTATTCTAAACATGGTCTAGAGTTCAAAGGAATTTAAGCTTTCATCTGGATTATAAAGGCGCTCTTTAGGAAAGACCACTTTAAAGGTTGAACCTTGGTTTTCTTTCGATTCTACTTCTAAATACGCTGCATGCTGCATTAACACGTGTTTGACAATGGCGAGACCTAAACCTGTTCCGCCGGTTTGACGACTGCGCGCACTATCCACCCGATAAAAACGTTCAGTTAGACGGGGTAAATGTTTTGGATCAATCCCAATCCCGGTATCTTGTACCGTGAAGTAGCCATGTTCACCATCATCATGCCAACCAATCGTGACTGTCCCGCCTTTGGGGGTATATTTAATGGCATTGGTAATTAAATTACTAAAAGCGCTGGCCAGTTCGGTATCTGAGCCAATTAAGTCGCAATGACTATCAATGTCTAAATTTAAAGTATGACCATAATCGACGTTGTAGGCTTGTGCATCATCAAACAGTTGATTCATTAAACTGGGCATTTCAATAATTTGATTTTTGGCAATTTGTTTATTGCCTTCCAAACGTGAGAGCAATAATAAATCATTGACTAGGGCATTCATTCTTCGCGTTTGTGAATGCATTTGGTCAAAAGCACGTTTCCAACGCGGGTTTAAATCTTCCTGATCGGTAAAGGTTTCAATATAGCCACTGAGTACGGTCAACGGTGTGCGCAATTCATGAGAAATATTATCGACAAAGTCTTTACGCATTTGTTCCAGATTATGGATGCGTGTCACATCATAGGCGAGTAATAATCGACTTTCACTGCCAAAGCGAGTCAATTTTATTTGTACATAATGTTCTTCAAAAACTGAAGATTTTATTTTGATCCCATCGGGAGATTTATCAATATGATTAAAATAATCGATAAAACTGGGCTGACGAATAATCGTTAGCAGATTGCGACCACGGTCTAAAGGTTGAATACCCAATAATTTTTCTGCAGCTGGATTCCACCATTCAATCTGGTGTAATTCATCGGTTAATACGACCGCTTCAGCCAAAGCGACCAATGAGGATTGTGCACGATCAATCAGCCCCACCATTTCTGCTTGTACAACCCGTTCTTGGCGTTGTGCGCGATAGACATTGAAGAGTAATGCACCCCAAATTCCATCTAGATTGGGGGGGGCTTCATAAGGACGATTGGAAATCCATTCATTGACCAAATATAAGGAGCGAAGCTGAAAGGCAAAGAAAATTGAAAATGCAATACATAGGCCAACCCAGAAATAGCCCACCCCCAAACCAATAAAGCCTCCGATGACCAGTAAAAAGACTAAAAGGCGTAAATCTTGCTTGGCAAATGTCCATAAACTGCTATAGCGAAATTTTTTATGATCTCGAGCAAGATCGGGTGTGGGATAGGGTTCATACATAAACTAAAATTAACCTAAGGCAACATCGGCACGGGTCGAAAAGCGATAGCCAGTGCCTCGAACAGTTTGAACATAACGGTCTACACCAAAAGGTTCAAGCACTTTCCGCAAACGACGAATATGGACATCAATGGTACGGTCTTCAATATACACATTTCCACCCCAGACTTGATCAAGCAGTTGAGAGCGAGTATAGGCACGTTCTGGATGGGTCATAAAGAAGGCTAATAAGCGATATTCAGTTGGGCCCATTTCTAAAATTTTATCACTGAAGCTGACCCGTTGGCTGACAGGATCAAGAATCAAGCCATTCGCATCAATGGCTTTTTCACCACTCAGTGCATTGGCACGACGTAATACCGCTTTAATACGAGAAACCAATTCACGTGTCGAAAATGGTTTAGTCATATAATCATCAGCGCCTGCATCTAGCCCTTGAACTTTATGGTCTTCTTCGCCACGTGCAGTGAGCATAATCACTGGAATTTCGGAAAGATTTTCATCACGTTTTAAACGACGACATAAATCTACGCCACTGACACCACCCGGCATCATCCAATCTAATAAGATTAATGCAGGTCGTTGATCGACAATCATTTGATGGGCTTGTTTTGCATCTTCTGCTTGTAAACATTGAAATCCAGCCATGTCCAATGATGTGTGGATCATTTCTCGGATTGGAAGTTCGTCATCGACGATTAAAATATAGTCATCTTTCACAACGCAATATCCTATGTATGAACGGTGTACCGTTTTATATTTATGACAGGCTTATTACAAAGATTAATTATGACAGTATCATTGCAAAAATGGATGATTCACTTATTTTTGCAATGAATTGTGACAATTTTCACTGATGTGTAGGTCTGTTATCTACTCTGAATGAGCCATTAAATATTTTAAATTCAAATGACTATCTCTATTTTAACGGCATTTATTGCTCTATTTGATCAATCTGATCTTTTTATTCCTTTTCGGACAATGTTTGCAGTAAAGAAGCAAAAACAATTTTACATGAGTGTAAAACTTCGTCGAAAGATAATCTAAATCCTCCCATGACCCAACGAATCGCAATTTGGGTGACATAACCATTTAAGCCAGTGGCAATCAGTGAAACTTCTTTTTCATTGAGGTTGATATGCGGCATCATCAGCATGACAAAAGCATGAATCATGCGGTCAAAACGGCTCATGGTTTCATGAATAGTAGCGTGATTATGCAGCTCTTGTACCAACATGGCATCGATATAAATAATACGTGCCATACGAGGATCATTTTTGAGCATTGAAAATAGTGCACTTAGACCCGCATCAATCATATTTTTTGGATCAGGTGCGGCTTGCATCACCGCTTGCATGACATTTTGTTGTAAAGATTCAATCAATTGTAAAAAAATAGTTTGAAACAACTCTTCACTTTTTTTAAAAGACTCATAGAAATAACGTTCCGTTAGTTTGGCTTCATTACAGATGTCTTTGACGGTTACTGAAAAAAATCCATGTGTACCATAGGCTTGGATGCCTGCCTCAATGAGTTTTTGTCGGCGTGCCAGTTTACGTTCAGATAGAGACATTCCTTTAAATTGACGCTCTTTGGCTGCTTTTTTTATCGTTTTTTCTACTGATATTTCAGAAGTTAAATGTTGTTGAGTCATAGTGAATATGTGCCAATGAGTGTCTGCCAATGACAATATTTTATCAATAAATGCCGTTTAAACCTATGTTCATATTTTTGTTTAAATTTACAGCAACAAAAGCTAAGTATATTATATTGACAATAAGTATTGTCAAATTTATAGTAATCAAGTGAGCTGCACAATAAAAATGATTTTGTGTGGAAAATTCAAACAAGGAAACTCAATGAAAAATTTTAAGAATAAAGTCGCAGCAATTACTGGTGCAGGCTCAGGTATGGGACAGCATTTAGCAATTTTACTGGCTAAAGCTGGTTGTCACTTATCCATTAGTGATGTAAATGAAAAAGGACTAGCAGAAACTGCTGAATTGCTTAAACAATATAACGTACGTGTCACCAGTAAAAAGGTCAACGTTGCCGATCGTGATCAAATCAAAGCTTGGGCTGAAGAAACTGTACAAAATCATGGCTCAGTTAATATGATTTTTAATAATGCAGGTGTTGCTTTAGGTTCTACCGTAGAGGGTGCGAGCTACGAAGATTTAGAATGGATTATGGGTATTAATTATTGGGGGGTGGTCTATGGCACTAAAGAATTTTTACCTTATCTGAAAAAATCAGGTGAAGGTCATGTTATCAATACTTCAAGTCTATTTGGTTTAACTGCACAACCAACACAGTCTGCTTATAACTCAAGTAAGTTTGCTGTGCGTGGCTTCACCGAGTCTTTACGCCAAGAACTTGATTTGGAAAATTGTGGTGTAAGTGCGTTATGTGTGCATCCAGGTGGGATTCGTACCAATATCGCCAATGATGCACGAATGAATGATAGCTTGCGTTCTTTAGGCATGAATCCTGAAAAATCAGCTAAGGCTTTTAATAAGTTATTACGTATGCCAGCGGAAGAAGCGGCACAGCAAATTTTGGATGCCGTACTTAAAGATAAGCGTCGTTTATTGATTGGGAATGATGCCAAAACCTTAGATCTTATCCAACGTATCTTACCGACGGGATATCAAAAAATTACGGGTTTTGCCACGAAGATGAGTAAACGTTTAGAGCCTAAATAAGCTATTTCGGCTGTAAATTTAAAAAACCTGCTTTAGCAGGTTTTTCTTTTTAAAGAAGCACTTTAACTGTCTTTTTCTTCCACACAAATTGATAATAGCTCCCTTGCAGAATACAAAGACTAAAGAAAGACAGGGCATAGGCATACCAAATACCTTGGAGTCCCCAGTGATGGCTAAATAAATACGCGCAGGGTAATTCTATGAAGGCAATGGCGGCAATATTGATAAACATGGGTACATTGACTGTACCACTTGCACGCATGATAGAGGCAAAAATAGCGCTCGCACCAAAAAATAGGATCGACCACAATACAATGAATAAGAGCTGTTGACCTAAGATCACTACACTTGGATCGGTAATAAATAAAGCCATTAAATATTTAGAAAACAAATAAGCTAAACCCACCAGTGTTCCAGTAATCACGATATTCATGGTTAGAGCTGTTTTGGTGACTTTACTTAACAGTTCAGATTTTCCAGCACCAATGGCTTGCGCGGCAAAAATTGAGGCAGCGATTGAGATAGATAATGCAGGAAATTGAATATAATTTAGCACTTGATTGACTGCACCATAAGCCGCCGTGGCATGTGAACCATATTTATTCACTAAGCCAATAATCACTAAGCCAGCAACAGAGTTCGTCACCATTTGAATACCCGTTGGAACACCTAATTTTAAAATTAGACGGCTCAATTCGGGTTGATGCTTAATGTGGCTAATTAATGCTCGATCTAATTTAAGGGGGTGATGCTTTTTATTTAAATAAAAATACAGAAAAACTAAGACGGATAAGAACCCAATAATTGTGGCAATAGCAGGAGCAATAATGCCCATTTTAGGAAAACCAAAATAACCTGCAATGAGGACAGGTGTGACCATTAAACCAATGAGAATCGTTAGCCCTGATGCCAGCATGGGAGTGGTGCTGTCACCGACACCACGTAAAATTGAAGTATAAATAATATAAATAAAGAGTACAGGACTACCTGCGAGCATCCACTGCACATAAGGCAACGACAGGTGCATCACTTTAGGGTCAACCCCTAAAAATAGCAGAATGTGTTTGGCAAAGATCACACCCAATAAAGCAATTGCACTTCCACCCGTTAGGGTCATAAACAGCGTTGAACCGACTACACAATGGACTTTTTCAATATTTTGTGCGCCCCAAGCTTGTCCAACCAGAACCGTTGCACCTGCGGATAAGCCAATAACAAAAGCCATCATACAAAATAAGATAGGGAAAAAGACGGCAATTGCAGCAATGGCATCCACGCCCAACATCTGGCCTACAAAAATCGTATTAATTGTTCCAGATAAATTTTGCAAAATATTGGTTGCAATTAATGGGACTAGAAAGATTAAGAAGGCTTTCCAAAATTGTGGATGATGCAGTAAATTTTGACGAGGTGACATCGTTATATTATTGTCCAGTTTTCATTCATTTCTTAAACCACAGTAGCATATAACGGAATAAAAAAGCCTGAGTATTTCAGTAACCCAGACTGTTATTGACGATAAATAGTTAGATTACACCAGAGTTAAAATTTTAGCGGCTTGTATTAAGGTTTCATCTTTTTTGGCAAAGCAAAAACGGATTAAGTGTAATTTTTCAGGTGGATGTTGATAGAAAACCGATACCGGAATTGCCACAATTTTATGTTCTTCGGCAAGGTATTGGCACATTTCGCGATCGTTTAAATCTGGACGAATGGCGCTATAATCCAGATTTTGGAAAAAAGTGCCTTTGGATGCAACTAAATTAAACTTCGAGTCTTTAAGTCCTGAAATAAACAAATCACGTTTATCTTGATAGAAACGAGATAAACCAGTTATATGCTCAGGATGTTGCTGCATATAGTTAGCAAGTGCCATTTGGATTGGGGTCACACCACAGAAATTGGCGAATTGATAAATTTGACGGAAAACACGCATCAGTTGCGGTGAAGCAACACAATATCCCGTTTTCCAGCCCGTGACATGAAAGGTTTTTCCAAAAGAACCCACTACAAAACTGCGATCTCTCAGTTCTGGGAAAGTCAGTGCTGAAAGATGTTTTTCATGATCATAGATCAAATGTTCATAGACTTCATCCGACAGGACAATGATGTTTTTATCCTGAATTAATGCAATCAGGTTTAACCAATCCTGACGTGACCAGATTGCTCCAGTAGGGTTATGTGGCGTATTCACAATCACCATACGGGTTTTATCGGTAATGGCATCTTTGACTTGATTCCAATCTACTGAAAAGTCAGCTGTATTTAATGCAATGTGGATCGCTTTGCCACCCACTAATTGTATACTGGGTGCATAACTATCATAACTCGGGTCGAAAATAATGACTTCATCATCCGCATGAATTATGGCTTGAATCACACAAAAAATACCAATGGTGGCACCAGGGGTAATGGTAATTTCGGTCACTGGATCGGGTGTCAGTTGATCGCGGCGTGAAAATAGACGGGCAACTTGTTCACGTAACGGTAATAAGCCATCACCCGATGGGTATTGATTAAAGCCTGCTAGGGTTGCTTGGCTCAGGGCGTCTAATAATGCCGGAGGTGCAGCAAAATCTGGAAAACCTTGTGCCAGATTGAGGGCATTCAGTCGTTGTGCCATTGCGGTCATGATGCTGAAAATGGTGACCCCTTGAGCAGGGAGTTTGGAATGGATTTCGATCATGACCTAAACAATAGAAAGTTGTGATGGCTATAGCTTATAACGCAAAATCAATAATTGCGCGAATTACCCCTAAAGTTAATCCAATAAATGCACCAACTACTACGCCATTGACTCGAATCATGTGTAAGTCACCGCCGACTTCATTTTCAATCTTAGCAATCATTTCACGGGAGTCCCATTCATGAATACGTTCACTAATAAAACGGATAACTTTTTCGCTATATTGATCACTTAAATTGACCGCAAGACCACTCATACGCTCATTTAAAAGCTCACGTACAGCTTGATTTTGGATTAAGTTTTCACCGACTTGTTGAATCGCAATACGTAAATTCAGTGCAATACCCGAATCAGCTTTCATCAAGTCCTGTTTTACTGCATCACAGAGAATCACCACAGCACCAGTAATAAAGTTTAATACCGGTGGGCTATCCAATAGGGCATTTTTATTTTCGTTGAGACGCAGACTTGCATTGCTATGACTATCGGCAAGTTCTAGCATAAGCTGATGCGCAACATCTTCTATTTGTTGACGAATAGGGTGTTCAGAATCGGCCAACATAGATTCTACTTTTTCTAATAAAGAATCAATGGTACGTTGCTCTACATCAATCCCGATCCAACTTGCACCTTTTGCAAGTCGTGATACACCCAGTTCTTTAAAAAGGGTTTGTGTCAGTTCCCGTGTTTTTTCAGGATGCTGCATCATCCATTCATGTGCAATATCTAAGCCACGCTGTAACACATCTTGATGGAAATCATTCTCTAAAACAGCACGCAGCATTTCGCTGGCCAGACTATTCATTCGTGTATTACGTGCCCATTGCACCGTATTGTTTTGAATAAAGTGCCCAATTTGTTCCTGTCCGACAAATTCAAAAATTTTCGGTACCGTCTGCTGAATCACATCAACGACTTGGCTATTGTTTTTTGGATTAGCGAGCCATTGGCCAATCGCTAAACTGAGATCGGCATCGGCTAAGCTTCTTTTGACCACTTGCGGAGAGAGGAAATTTTCCTGAACAAATTTCCCCATCGACTCTGCAATCCGCGCTTTGTTGCGTGGAATAATTTCAGTATGATCTTTTAAAAAATGAGGAATTGGAATTTTACCAAAAGGATTTCTAAACAACACGGTAATCGCGTACCAATCGGCTAAACCACCTACCACACCTGCTTCTGCACCGAGCATGAGAATATGAATAAACCATGCATATTCTGGCATTAATTTGGCGACAATAATTAAAACAATCCACGCCAAAATCGCAATGACTAATGCGATTGTGGCGAAACGTTTACTGCGATTTAAACTTGGTATGCTGCTTTGTTCAGAATCACTCATTCAAATTCCTAAGATTTTATTATTTTGATGATGTTACCTCAGCCGGTTGAGGTTGCAGTATCTGTCCTGTCGGACTAACCCCATATTTTTGTCCTAAAGACTGTAAAATCAGACGAGCGTCAAAAGCATCATTTGGCGCAGATTTTTTATCTTTAAAACATGCAATGGTATAGGCCACTTGTACAGGATCAATTGTGACCACTTGTGGCATGTCATAAAATGGAGGATAGAATGCACCAGGACGTCGGTAGGCATTGTACCCATAAGGATAGAAGTTGGGGGTTGGATAAACCACGGCTTGACGAGGTGGCAGTTGAGTGCGATTACTCGGATCATTCATGACTTTAAAAAATTGGAAGCCATTTAAAAGGGTCGTTTGCGCTGCTTTTACTAAGGTGATTTCTTCTGCTGTGCCAAAGCTCATGTTGCTATTACCTTTAAAGCTGATACGGTAAGTTTGAGCATTAAGTGGGTACGTCGCAAATTGCCCTAATTGGTCAAATGTACGAGGTTTGGACAGTGTGGTTGCACAACCTGAAATTGTGAATACTGCCACCATAGCCAGACCGATAAATGTTTTTTTCATGATTCGTTCCTTTTGATGGATCAGTCATTTTAATCATTTATATTGTTATAAATGGGTGGATTGATGATGAATTTCAAGCAGGTTTTTGTAAGACTATTCCAACAGTTAAAAATGACTATTGGGTTGTTTTAAAAACTCTAACTCCTCAAGGGTTGATTGACGACCTAAAATTTCATTGCGATGTGGATAACGGCCAAAGCGGTCAATAATACGTTTATGTTGTTTTTCAAAATCTAAATTTATGGGATTTCCTAAGCTTTCAAATAGTTGCAGTGCATGTTCATGCATTAATTTGGATTCGCTGTGCATAAAAGGCATATATAAAAAGGCACGTTGTTCAGAAGGTAAGTTTTGGTCTAGTTCTAAGTGAATGCTTTCTTGAGCAAGCACCAGTGCGATAGGATCTTGTGCAAAAGATGCTGGGGAATTACGCCATAAATTTCGTGAAAATTGATCAAGCACAATGATTTCTGCTAATCGACCTTCAGCAGTTTTACGCCATTCCCAGAATTCACCTTGACGCGCTTGTTCAAGTGCTATGCTAAAACGGTTATGTAGCTGTTGGTCGAACTCATCACTTTTAGCGAACCAGTAAGGTTGCGTATTGGGGTTAAACCAAAAATCGATAACTTCTTGGTAATTCATCATATTTAAAATTCTTTAGTGGTTATTCTTCTATAAAATCACAAATTTATGATGTCATATAGCGTAACTTTGTGATAAAAAATTTTCAAAATAAAATGAATACTTCGTTCAAAAGCGAATCGGGTATGCTGTAGCAGTCATAATTCACGTTATACTGATGTAATCCAATAATTTTATTTTAAGAAACTCTTTTAAGATAAGCGAGTGAGTATGAGTCAACCCGAAGCGATTTCTCCATTTGTTTTACCGACTTGGGTCGATTCAGCATTGTTTACTGGGATGTTACGTGGCATTGAGCGTGAAAGCCTACGTATGCAAAGCAATGGTTTCTTATCTCAAGCAGACCATCCGAAAACGTTGGGTTCAGCGCTGACGCATCCGCATATCACGACTGATTATTCGGAAGCTTTAATGGAGTTTATTACTCCACCAAAAGAAAGTATTCCTCAAGCGTTAAATTATTTGGCAGATATTCATGCGGTAGTGCATCGTTATTTAGAAAATGGCGAAAAACTGTGGCCATTGTCGATGCCGTGTATGTTGGATGATCAAGAGGAAAATATCCGTTTAGCGCAATATGGCACGTCCAATATTGGTAAATTTAAAACCTTATACCGTCATGGTTTGGGCATTCGCTATGGCCGCCGTATGCAGACGATTTCGGGTGTACATTATAATATTTCATTTCCAGATACTGTGTTTTCAGCCTTACAACAGCATGAAACGGATGCTGCATTAAAAGCTTTAAATTTACAGGATTACCGTAGTCATCGGTATTTGGGCTTAATACGAAATTTTATTCGGTTAACGCCTTTGGTGACGTTCCTGATTGGTGCAAGCCCATCGGTATGTAAATGCTTTATGACTGGACGTGAGCATCAATTACTTCCTTTGGTGAAAGGTACCTTGTATCTTCCTTATGCGACTGCATTAAGAATGGGGCAGTTTGGCTATCAAAATTCAGCACAAAAACAATTGGGTATCCATTACAATAATTTAACCGCTTATGTAGAAGAACTGCAAAAAGCAGTACATACCCCGTATGAGCAATTCAGTCATTTAGGTTTAAATGATGAACAGGGCGAGCCGATTCAAATTAATGATCATGTGCTGCAAATTGAAAATGAATACTACAGTTTAGTGCGTCCAAAACAAGTTCCATTGGCTGGGGAAACGCCATCTCAAGCGTTGGCAGAGCGTGGCATTGGCTATGTTGAACTCCGTGCGGTGGATGTGAATCCCTATAGTGCAATCGGAATTAATGAAGATAGTGCCGGTTTCTTAGAAGTTTTAGCTTTATATTGTTTATTGAAAGAAAGCCCTGATTTGTTTGATGCTGAACAAGAAATAATTGATAAAAACCAAGCTGAAATCGTTAATCGTGGTCGTGCACCAAATGCTAAAATTATAGAGGCAGAGCAGGAATATTTACTCGAAGATTGGGTACAGTTGCATATCAATGCCATGCAACCTTTAGCTGAGTTGCTGAATCAAACTTATGCAACGGATTTGTATACACAGGCTTTATTGGTGATGCAAAGTCGTATTGATGACGTTGCAGAAACATTATCTGCTCAAGTGATTGAAGATACCCTTGAACAAGGAGGGACATGGAGCTTCGGTAGCTTGATGGCAAATCTGCATCTAGAACGTTACCAACAACATGTATTAAGCCCTGAAACTTTAGCGTATTTTGAAGCGCTGACGCAGTCATCTTTGCAAGACCAACAGCAACTTGAGCAAGATACCAGTATCAGTTTTAATGACTATCTTGCCAACTTTAGATAAATAAGTTTTATAAAAAATGAAGAGGAAAATCCATGCAATGGCGTAATTATCGCTTCGTGAGTGGTATTTTGTTTTTAGCAAGTGTCGTGGGTATGGCATTTGCCTTGTATTTGGAACATGGGCAAGGCTTAGAACCATGCCCACTTTGTGTATTCCAGCGTATTGGTTTAATGGGTTTGGGGATTATTTCTTTAATCGCATGCTTACATAATCCCATTCGTTCTGGTTTTAAACGCGCTTATGCATTTTTAGGATTAGTGGCAATTGTATGGTCGGCAGGTGTTGCTGCTCGTCACGTATGGCTACAAAATTTACCACCAGATCAAGTACCAAGTTGTGGTCCAGGACTGGATTATTGGGTAGAAACGTTACCGATGAAATCGGTATTTAAAGAAGTTTTAACGGGTTCAGGTGAGTGCGCTCGGGTCGATTGGACCTTCTTAGGACAATCTTTACCCGTGTGGTCTTTAGTGTTCTTTAGCGTATTGGCCTTAATCAGTTTATGGCAATTATTGCGTAAGTATCCAGCTTAAATTTATGCTTAAAGCCAGTTTCCGAACTGGCTTTTTTATGGGAATTTAATTTTAAAACTAGAGATTAATAAGTCAAATTAAAGGCATTAAATACAATTTTATGTACAGGTGTAGTGCGTAGTCTGACGCAGTCAATTTGTTGTCACTTGGTCTGATTTGAATGCGAAGAAGCGAAAACCTAATCAACTGGTTTGAGTGGTATTCTGGAAACAGGCTTTGGATACAATACAATCAGGTTTCGATAATACCTTGCATATTTTCTAATTGAATGAGGTATTTACGGATTTGTTCTTCTGCAAGCTGCTCATGATTCGGATAAAACCATTTTGCAATTTGCTCCGCCACACTCGGGTGATATTGAATTTCCAAGTGATTTAAACCATAAAAGACAGCTTTATGCGATTCAGGTAATTTCAGTTGAAAGCGTGGATTGGGATGTTCACCTAAGGCACTTTTGACACTGACTAAATAGTCGCCAATAATTTTTAAGGTCTTATTCTTTTTATTTGCAAATTCGAGCGTACCTGCCACTAAAAAGGTATTGATATGTGAAGGCAATGGCGCTGGTTTACGATTATCATCAACTAAGCCAATCCGTGCATTATTGTGTTCCCAGTCATCATCACGAACACTGCCATAGCGTAAATCTAAAATACCGTTACTGCGAATATTGACGATATGACTGATCATTTTAACGAGGGGGAAATGACCAATTTTTTCTTGTAAGGCAAAACCAAAACGTTCTAATACAGCACCATGATGAGGTGAGCCAAGACAAACTAGATTCTCCACCATGTGAAACCATTGATGCATATTTTGTTTGCCATAAAACAACGCACTTCGAGAAACAAGACCGCCCATACTATGGCCAATTAAATCAATACTGGTAATACGCGGATTCCGTTGAACTAAGTCTTCGAGTAGATTCGAAAGACTGCGCCCATTGGCTGAAATACGACGTCCAGTATTGTAATTGAGATACAACATGGTGTTGTTATCACGCTGTGCTAAAAGTTTTTCGCCAATGCCACCATTACCACGGTTAGACCAATCTAAGTAATTCATACACAAACCGTGAGCAAAAATCACGATACGTCCATCTAAATCACCTTGTTGAACCATACCATAACGGTCATATAGTAGACTCGAGAGCGCAAGCGGGTTTTGAGTGCTGAGAAGATAATCGCCTAAAACACCATTGAGTGCACTGACCAGAAACTGCATGCTTGCCGTTAATGCCTTATCATGTAAATTTGGAAAACGTTCAATAATTTTACGTAAACTCGGGGCGAGCAAGTAGTTACCATAGTGTTGTAAAGTGCTATATCCCAATTGATAGGCTTTTTCAACATAAGGTTGGGTTTGAAAGTTTTGGGCCTTTTGTTTGCTTAAACCAAATACACTCAAGAGCATTTCGCGTTGAATGGCTTGAATTAGATCTTGAACAACACCACTTAAGCGAGTGCTGACCAATTGAGCTAAACCTTCCAGCACATCGGCTTGGCTCAGGGGAGAGGGATCCCATTTGCAATAGGTTTCGTGCAGTGGTGTTAAGCTCGGCATGTATTGGTTATCCTAATTCTAATTGATCGATACCTGATACTTTCTTTTTGGTATAGATCAATGTATAAATCCTATTTAATCATCTGATATTGTTCATCCTGAACCGTTTTAAGATACCGATGATTACCATCAAATGTTAATTATTTTGTCGGACAAACAAAAGGTTATTAGCTACCAATCGTAACAAAATTGTGATTTTTATCACGTAAAAATAAAACAAATTGAGCTAAATTTCAAACAAGTCGATATGAATATTATTTACCTACACGGTTTTCAAAGTAATGCGTTTTCGATCAAGGGCCAACAATTAAAAAATTATTGTGGGCAACATTCAACCTATACAATACATTTACCTGATTTAAATATGCCTCCACAACAAGTCATTGATAATATATCCAATTTAATTGAACAATTGGATGATGTGGTCTTGGTTGGAAGTAGTTTAGGTGGGTTTTATGCGACACAACTGGTCGCGAAATATGGTGTACCTGCTGTACTCATCAATCCTGCTATGCGACCATGGCAATTGTTCCGAAAATTATTCGGAGTTGAACAAATTCCCTATAAGGTAAATGAATACTGGACTTTAGATAATGCACAACTTGATCACTTAGAACAAATTGCCGTGCCATTTGTACAGGATGCAGACAAAATATTGGTTCTGTTACAACAAGGCGATGAAGTTTTAGATTATCGTGAAGCAGAACAGTATTATAGTGCTGCTATGCATACCTCCATGATCATGATAGAGATGCATGGCAACCATGCCATGGAAAATTTTGCAGATAAAATCCCCATGCTTTTGGAATTTTTATCGTATTCGCTAAAATAAAAGGAAAACCTACAACGTGTCTCAATATACGGCCCAATCACTTGAAGTTTTATCTGGTTTAGATCCTGTACGCCGTCGTCCAGGAATGTATACGGATACAACTCGTCCAAACCATTTGGCACAAGAAGTTATTGATAATGCGGTCGATGAAGCACTTGCAGGACATGCCAATAAAATTACTGTGACAGTATACAAAGATGGTTCGTTGTCGGTTGAAGACAATGGTCGCGGTATGCCTGTCGATATCCACCCTGAGTATGGTCAGAGTGGGATAGAAATTATCATGACCAAATTGCATGCGGGTGGTAAATTTAGTACCGATAACTACCAATTTTCAGGTGGTTTGCATGGGGTCGGGATTTCTGTTGTTAACGCATTATCCACTCGGGTAGAAGTTGAAGTACAGCGCCAAGGCAATTTATATAAAATGGCGTTTGAACGCGGCGAACCCGTTTCAGCACTTGAAGTTTTAGAAGGTAAAGTCGCAAAACGTGCCACGGGGACGATGGTTCGTTTTTGGCCAGAAGATAAATATTTTGATTCTCCTAAATTTGCCTTAAAAGCATTAAAACATAATTTAAAAGCCAAAGCTGTTTTAGCTGCAGGGCTTCAAATTATTTATATTGATGAAATTAATAATGAGAAAATAGAGTGGCAGTTTGAAAATGGTCTCGTTGACTATTTGATGGATGAGCTACAAGAGCGTGACATTATTCCAGAGCCAGCTTTTGTTGCGACAGGTGAGGTTGAACGCGCTAGAGCTGAATTTGCGATTTGCTGGAATGCTGAAGGCGGCGAGCAGATTCAGGAAAGTTATGTGAATTTAATTCCGACGGCACAAGGTGGAACGCATGTAAATGGTTTGCGCTCTGGTGTAACCGATGCTTTGCGTGAGTTCTGTGAATTACGTAATCTCTTGCCTCGCAACATGAAATTATCAGCGGAAGATGTTTGGGATGGTGTGAATTACATTCTGTCTTTAAAATTTCAAGAGCCACAGTTTTCAGGGCAAACGAAAGAACGTCTTTCCAGTCGTGAAGCGTCGAATATTGTTTTAAATATTGCTAAAGATGCGTTTGCTTTATGGCTTAACCAAAACTCTGAAGTGGCAATGCAGCTTGCTGAATTAGCCATTGCCAAAGCGGGTCGACGTTTAAAAGCAGCGAAAAAAGTTGAACGTAAAAAGATTGTTTCTGGTCCTGCACTTCCAGGAAAATTGGCAGATTGTGTGGGGCATACGCTTGAAGAATCTGAATTGTTTATCGTAGAAGGGGATTCTGCGGGTGGTTCAGCTAAGCAAGCGCGGGATAAAAACTTCCAAGCGATTATGCCTATTCGTGGAAAAATTCTAAACACTTGGGAAGTCTCTTCGGACGAAGTTCTTGCCTCTCAAGAAGTGCATGACATCGCCATTGCTATTGGGGTTGATCCAGGCAGTGATGATCTGTCTGAACTACGCTATGGTAAAATTTGTATTCTTGCAGATGCCGATTCTGATGGTCTACACATTGCAACTTTGCTGTGTGCGTTGTTTGTGAAGCACTTCCATACCTTGGTAGAAGAGGGTCATTTGTTTGTAGCCATGCCACCGCTATATCGTGTAGATGATGCAAAAGACGTCCATTATGCGTTAGATGATGACGAGCTAGAGATTATCTTAAAGAAAGCCAAGTCTAAGAATCCGCAAATCATGCGCTTTAAAGGTTTGGGTGAAATGAATGCGAGTCAGCTGCGTGAAACCACAATGGATCCGAATACACGTCGTTTAGTGCAATTGGATTTAGATGATGCGCATTTTACCGCAGGTTTGTTGGATAAATTATTAGCAAAAAAACGTTCTGGCGATCGTAAGCATTGGTTAGAACAGAAAGGCAATTTGGCAGATTTAGTCGTGTAAAATAAAAGCCCCGAAAGGGGCTTTTTAGCAGCTATATTTATAATTTTTTTAAGCGTTAATCCAGTATTAGTTGTAATAAAACAAGATCACGCCATTGTCCAAATTTTTGACCGACTTGTGGCATATAGCCCGTTTGTTTAAAGCCTAATTTTTCATGCAATAAGATTGATCCAGTATTTGCATGATCAATCGCAGCGACCATAACGTGTATGTTGTGTTGTTTGGCATGTTGAATCAGCTGCAGCATCAAGATCTTACCTAAACCTTGACGTGCAAAATTGGGGTGAATAAATACAGAATGTTCTACTGTTTGTTTAAAGCCATGAATTGAACGAAAGGCAGAATAATCGGCAAATCCTGCAATATTATGGGAGGATTTTTCTTCTGCGACATAGAGTGGGAATTGCTGAGTGGTTAAGTCTTCAAACCAAATTTTTAGATCTGCTAAAGTTTTAGGATGATGATTCCACGTTGCGGTTCCATTGATAATTTCGGTATTATAAATATTGAGAATCTGTGGTAAATCTTCTATTTGAGCAGGACGAATTAAAAAGTCCATAAAAATGCCGAATGAGAAATGGTATTGCTAGTTTAAAAACTTTGCTCTGTAAGCGCAATAAAAAGGCAAGACCGAAGTCTTGCCTTTGAACAAAAAAGTGGTAGTGCAATTAGAAGTGATATTTCACTAATGCACTGACGTTGTTTTCATTTTTACCTGGAACGCCATATTTGTTTTGCCATACAGAGTGCTCAACACCAAGATATAAGCGTGTCGCTGGAGAAATGTGTGGCCCGATATTCCATTTCCATTGCGTGGTCCAGTTCAACTCACTTGAGTGAGCGACTTTATCATCTTCTGCAGTAGACCAATCCAAGAAACCGTCGACTAAAAATTCTTCAGCTGCCAGTTTGAATGGAATACCATAAGTAAATGTTAATTGATAATCATCGGCTTGAAGGTCGTTGTTCGCACGATACAAGTTTAATTGAGCATATTGGAAATAAGGAATCGCTAAATCTACACCTACCCCATAGAGGTAGTTGTTCATGTCTTTACCACCTTCCCAAGTCGTAGCAATTAACACATCTTTAATTGGACCTAGTTCAAGTTTTTGACCTGAAACTGCGCCTAAGCTTAAACGTGGTGATACTTCAAAATAAGTATCCGATTGACCGCTGCTATTGGTGCGATCTGCAAAAGCAAAAAAATCACCATATTTAAGCTTAGCTGCATATTCAAACGTTACAGTCGACTGTTTTTTGTCTGGTGTTAACTCATAGTTTTCGCCATATAGACCAGTAATGCTGAAGTCTTGCCAAACAGGTGCTGCTTGCGTCAAAGTTGCAGTTGAAGCGAGTAGGCATAGTGCCGTAATGTGTGTAAGTTTCATTAAAAAGTTCTCCCCCAAGAAAGCGCTTAAAGGATACAGATTATTAAGCAAAAATAAAGCTGAAATAGCATAAACGGATAAAAATTATGTAATTCTTAAAATTTGTGAAGATGAGCATATATCGCTAGAAATATTTTAACTTGGAATTCAATAATTTTAGGTTTATTGAGCCAATAGATTAGAAATCCTAAAGTAAGGTTGTTTTTTATGCGAAATAAAACTAATAAAAATACATATAAAACAATGTGTTATATTTTTTTGTAAGAAGTTGTCAATTTTCATATTCTTTTCATTAATTTTTTAAAAATCTACTTGCTTATTTTTCAATAAGGCCTGATATTGAGTATATAAGAACACGAATCTGCAGATAAAAAGTGTTCATCCGTTCAATTGTGGAGGCAGTCATTCCAATTAATTGAAGATGAAAAACTGTGATAAACAGTAAGCTTAAGGCGTGCGCAAAATAGTTTATTTCGCGTAAAAGGTTCAAATAAAGAAAGAGGATGATATTTTATGAACATTGAAATCCGTACTGATAAAAACATTCAAAATAGCGAGCGCTTAATTACCTATGTACGCGAAGAGCTGAATCAAGAATTTCAACGTCATAGTGAACGTATTACCCAATTTTCTGTGCATATAAGTGATGAAAATGGCGATAAAGGCGGAGATGATGACATCCGCTGTATGGTTGAAGCAAAAGCTGCTGGTATAAAACCTGTTGTGGGGACACATAAAGCAAAGAATATTGATTTAGCATTACATGGCGCAATTGAACGAGTGAAGCGCAGCTTGGAACACGTCTTAGAGAAGAAAGAAAGCCCACGAGGTGGCCATCTTGAACTCGTGGATGAGGAAGTTTAAAAAAAGCCCTTCGGGGCTTTTTTATTTTAGTCATGTTTTTGTCAGAAAATAACAAAAAATGGGCATGATTTACATCAAATGTTAAGCCATTAAAATTTTTCGAAACTTTTTTCTAAATATTCGGCATAATAATCAGATTAATATAAGTGAGAAATTGGCATGTTAAATGCTCAACAACAAGTATTTTTACAGGCTTTAGAAGATTTAGACTTGAGCCAAATTCAGCGCCTGTTAGCTGATGGTCTTGATCCAAATTTTATTGATTCAGAAAAAGGACCTGCAGTATCTGTCTGGTCGGATGGTCTATTTAAATGGTGGGAAAATATTTGTGAAGCCTATGAAGCTGGGCAAAAATTAAGTCCAGAGCAGAAAAAACAAACATTACAAGTTCATTTAGATATTTTAGATGCGTTAATTCAAGCGAAAGCAAATTTTCATTTGTGGGATGCTGAAGAATGTTATGGGCCTTTATGGGACTCTGCGAGTGCAGCATGTGTACCCGCAGTATTGCGCTTATTGGACATTAATGTAGAACCGAATAGTAAAGATGAAGAAGGCAAAACCATTCTGACTTCAATCAGTGATTTATTTTTTGATTGCGATTTTGACCAAATTGATTGGTCACAGGCTTTACCTGAAGAGAAAGAAACTTTAGAGTTATTGCGTAGTCGTGGCGCAAAAATGTCGAAAGAATTAGCCTAATTCAGAGCAAATATATGACCATCTTAAATAAAATGACTTTAGTACTGGCTTCAACAATAAGTATGAGCAGTATGGCAGCCGATTTCTCATTTGATCGTCCGGGTACAGGGTTTGGTACCGGAATTACGCCAGTAGGGCATCTGGCATGGGAACAAGGTCTTCCAAGTGCAAACTATACGGAAACAAAAATTGATGGTGCTCAAGCCAAAACCGTGACTTTGAATACTGATATGTTATTTCGTACCGGATTAACTTCAAGTATGGAATTACAGTTGGGTTTCGAAGGTGCAGGTTGGACGCAAACGAAGTACAAAGGCGAAAAAACGCATGATTCTGGTTTGGGTGATGTTAGCATTGGGCTGAAGCAGGCTATTGATTTAGATGATGATAAATTGTCAATGGCGATTTTGGCGCGTGCTTTAATTGCTACAGGTAACGATGGTTTTTCTGAAGAAGATGATATTTATAGTATCGGTTCATCCTTGGCGTATCAATACAGTGATTTGCTGAATACCGGGATTACCATGAATTATGCGGTGCAGGATGGTCATTGGGCAGTCACGGCTATTCCAATGCTTGGCTATCAAATTGCAGGTAAATTATCAGGATTCTCTGAATTTGTTTACCGTAAAGCGGAAAGCCAAGATTATGAATATGGTCTCGGTTCTGGCTTAATCTATGCGTTAAATGATCGTGCTCAATTAGACGCGAGTATTGGTGTCGATTTGAATGGTGATGACCGTAGTTATCATGCAGGATTTGGGGTCGCATTTTTATTCTAAAAGCATAATCCTTCAGATCTATAACAGAAAGAGCAACTCAGAGAGTTGCTCTTTTTTATTGAATCAGTTTATGCTGATGAGTCAGATGTTCGATCACATTTTAAGTCATAGAGTACATCCTTATGGATTTATTTATCGGCAATAAAAACTATTCATCTTGGTCAATGCGCGCTTGGTTGGTCTTGAAAAACTTTGACATACCCTTTCAAGAGTATTTAATTCCATTTGATGATTTTCAGATTGATGGTGCATTTAAACAAAAAATTCTTTCGATTAATCCAACGGGAAAAGTTCCAGTACTGAAGCATGATGATTTGATTGTTTGGGACTCATTAGCCATTTGTGAGTACCTTGCAGAATTATATCCTGATAAAAAATTATGGCCACAACAGGTCAAGTCACGTGCGCGAGCACGTTCGATTACTGCAGAAATGCATAGTGGATTCATGGCATTACGTAGTATTTGTCCAATGAATATTGAAGCAGAATTGACAACGGTCGGCAAAAAGTTTTGGCAGGAAAGTGTGCAATTGCAACATGATGTACAGCGTATTGAAGCGCTTTGGAATGCTCGTCCAAATATAGATGGGTTTCTGTGTGGTGAAGATTTCACTATTGCTGATGCATTTTACGCACCTATTGTGATGCGCTTTATCAGTTATGGCATTCCTTTGAACGACGAAAGTCAGCGCTATATGCAAAGTATATTAAGCAATACGGCAACACAACAGTGGATACAAGAAGCAAAAAGAGAACATCACCTTGTTGAATGTGAAGAACCATACCGTACAAAATATTAATGTTCATTTGATTTAAGCATAAGCTGTAACCTGAATTGGGTTGCAATCGCGTTTTTTGCCAGATATACAGCTTGATCTGCATGGCAAATGATTTGTTCAGTTGAATCGTGTGGGTATGCATAGCAATACTAAAACTTGCCGTTAAATGAATCACAGGTTATTCATTGAGCGGAATATAAAGGTTTTGGATGGCTTGCCTACATTGTTCCACAAGATTATTGGCTAGATCCATTTTTGAACGTCAACTAAGTGAGTCCAAATTTAATTTTTATTTATTGTGCAGTATTTTGATCTCGAATTTGGTTACAACCATGAGACTTTGCAACGAATAAAGCTTGATCGGCTTGTTGTAGCACTTGATTGCTCAACGCTTCTGGCGTTGAAATAGAGATCCCGCAGCTGGCTTGTAAGAGTATAGATTTCGTTTGTACTTTAATGGTTTTGGTTTGAATCAGGCGTGCTAAGTTTTGGGTCACATGTTTGGCTTGTTCTAAATTGGTGTTGCTTAAGATCATGATGAATTCATGTTCACTATAACGGCCAATAAGATCTGTGTCATGTAAATGCTGAGACAGAATAGTTGCAATGCTGAGTAAAGCCGTATCAGCATATTTCAAGCCAAACTCTTGTTGAATTTGTTTAAAATTATCGACATTTAATAAAATAATTGCATAATCGACCCCAACTTGTGGATGTAATTCTTTGAGATAAGAATTAATACCGAACTGATTGTAGATGCCTGTGAGTGGGTCAATTGCAACGGGATTTATATTTTGATACTTACTGATCCAAGGATTTATAAATTTATTTTTAATTACATTTTTAAAAAAAACATGTAGACGATGATGTCGTTCCGAATTGATTGTATGGTTCATTATAATTTACCATCCTTATTTTTAAAATATTTTTAGTTTTTTGTAGGCTTATCTCAACATAGCAATTTTTATAATCTTTACCAAATTTTGGTTTATTAATTAAACGATATTATTAGCATTTTATCAACAAAAACGTGATTTATTTTGCACTTGGTTTGAGTTGTTGAATTTGGGTCTAAATGAAGATTTGAGTTGAAGTGCTTGTATTATTTTTATATTCGAGGCACTGGTCAACACGGTGGTTGACCAGTGCTGCTTTAGTCTTGATCGATTTTATGGGCGAATTCAGCAAGATCTGCTAATGATCGTTTGGCTTCTTCAAACCATGGGCTAAACATTTGAAAATTATGCCACATGCCTGTATAGATTTTATAGGTCACAGCTACGCCAGCTTCTTTAGCATATTCTTCGAAACGTGCGGCATCATCTAAAAGTATTTCTTTTGAACCAATTTGTACCAGTGTTGGTGGCAATCCTTTTAAGTCACCATAGATTGGAGACAACTGTGGCAGTGATTTATCGATACCTTTAGGGACGTAAAATTCGATTCCTGTTTCAAGAGCTTCAACTGAAAGTAACGCATCGTGTTTGGCATTATAGCGTAGAGATTCACTGGTTAAGGTCAAATCTAAAAAAGGTGACATTAGAATCAGTGCACTCGGTAATTGAGCTGGATCTTCCTCTTTTAGACGTAGTGCTAATGCGAGTGCTAAGTTTGCACCACAAGAATCGCCTGACACAATAATGTCTTTGGGCTGAATACCCTGATCAATAAGTTGTTGATAGATATCGTATATGGCATCACTGGCTTCTGGATAGTGATGTTCTGGCGCCAAGGGGTAATCAATATGCAGAACTTGCATTTGAGTCCGTGCTGCAATTTCAGATAGAAAGGCACGATGGGTATTTAAAGAACCAACAAAAAATGCACCACCATGAATATGCAAAATCATTTGCGTGGTTTTAACTTGAGGCTTAATTTCCTCAGCATGAATGCCTACAATTCTTAATGATCGAATCTGAACATCTTTGCGTTGTGGAAAAACTTTAGTGAGTTGTTCTAAAGCAAAACGTAAACTGGTTGGAGGTAAATTAAAACGACTGGGTATTTTAAAGCTCGTTTTTAGCACAGTTTCTGTTATATATTGTTTCAGCGCAGGATTAATTTTCATGCATTTTCCGTATGGTCTGGATTTAGTCTTGTTTTTGATGAGTTCACCAACATTTGTTACAAGGGTACACTAAATAGTCACATTCAAAAATTGCAAATTTGTTGTGATTTTTGAATACTGTAGAAGTCAAATTTGACTAGGAAAATGAAAAAAATGAAAAAAATTGTACTTGCATTAGGATTACTTGCAACGACTGTATTTGCAAATGCTGCTGATCCGTTGAATGGCACTGTTTGGAAAACCATTGATGACCAAACCAACCAACCTAAAGCACTGGTTAAATTTACAGAACAAAAGAATGGGACTTTGTCCGCTACAATTCAAAGTATTTTAACCCCAGGTGAAGAAACATCTTGTGAGAAGTGTGAGGGGCCATATCACAACAAACCTTTAAAAGGTGTGACAATTGTGCACGGTTTAAAAAATACTGGGGGGAAAAGTTATGATGGCGGTACAATCTTAGATCCAAAAAATGGTAAAACTTATAAATTGAAAGGCGAGTTAGCCGGTAATAAACTAACACTACGCGGTTATATTGGGGTTTCAGTTTTAGGTCGTAACCAAACTTGGATTCGTGCCAATTAAATTGGTTTAAAAAATAAATAAAAGCCTGAATTTATTCAGGCTTTTTTATGAAAAACTCAAAAATATTTTGAATTTAATTTGAGTATTTATTTTAGAGTACGGATGTGATCTTCATTAAATCCAACTACAAAGCCCTGTCCAAAATCAATCACAGGACGTTTGATTAAACTGGTATGCGTCGTTAGTGCGAGAATGAGTGCTTCTTCACTGGATAATGCCTGCTGTTGCTCTTGTTCAGTTAATTTTTTCCAAGTGGTGCCTTTTTTATTTAGAATAAGTTCCGCACCCACTTGATCAAGCCAATTTTTTACAGTAAGTGTATCAACACCTTGTTTTTTATAATCATGAAACTCATATGACAAGCCTAGTTCATTGAGTAAATCAAATGCTTTTTTCATAGAATTACAATTCTTAATACCATAAATTTTTAACATCATTTAGCCTCAATCACTTTGTTTATGCAGATTGAGCAGAGTAGCAAAACGAATTGATAAAGTGCAATTGTTAGTAATAAATAATCAAGCATTTAAGTCGTACTAAATGTCATTAAAATGCAAACAAAGTTCAGGATAATGAGAGGTATCAGTAGAGTCGAAACTAAAGTAGTGAAACTGATAAAGTAAAAAATTATTTTTAAATTGAATAAATAAAATAGATGGTAGGGTTAAAGATTATAAAAAGAGAAAACCCGCATTTAATCATCCTGATCATGCGGGTCTCAATATAACGTCCATTGTCTCATCCTTGGAAAACAACTACTTAACGTAATTGTTTTCTATCCATCCTACGGCGTCCTATCCCTTTGTGGTCATCCTGACCATGTCCCTGTGCCGTGCAGCAATAATGCACTTATTGATCTTGAATAAAAATGCGCTAACACGACAAATATTGTACGAAATTTACCTATATTGAGTAAACACTCGTTCACTTAATGTGAAGCAGCGAACTAAATTTGATAATCAATAATCACTGGGGCATGATCACTAAACCATTCCTCTTTATAGACCCAAGCATTGACCGTGCGGTCTTTCCAGTCCGGTGAGCAAGCATGGTAATCAATGCGCCAACCCACATTTTTAGCGCGTGCTTGGCCTCGGTTGGACCACCAAGAGTAAAGTTCCGCTTCTTTACGCACTTCACGGAAAGTATCCACATAGCCGAGATCATCATAAATATGATCGAGCCATGCACGTTCATGGGGTAAACAACCCGATGATTTTTGATTGCCTGACCAGTTTTTAATATCAATCCGCTTATGCACGATATTGTAATCACCACAGACGATGACTGATTTATTTTCATCGCGCCATTGTTTTAAAATTTGTTGGTATTGTTCTAAAAAATGATCTTTGCGTGCTTGGGCTTCATCGCCTGAAGAGCCTGAAGGCAAATAGAGGGAGCAAATATGAACAGTTTGCTCTAAACCTAGATCAAATTCAGCTGCAATAAAACGACCTTGACTGTCAGCAAGTTCAAAGCCGAGTCCATTTTTAACTGAAATAAAGGGGAGGCGGCTATAGATTGCAGTACCCGCATAGCCCGGTTTTTCAGCTGGGAAAAGATGGGTATGCCAGCCTTCAGGTTTGAATTTATCAGTCCATTGAACATGAGTAATACGACTTTCTTGCATGCATACCACATCTGCCTCAGACTTTTCTAACCACTCCAGTAAGCCTTTGGTGACAGAAGAACGTAGTCCATTGACGTTAATTGAAACGACTCTTAAAATTTTTTGATCACTTGGATAGCTACTCTTTGGTATCATGCGCAGTCATAACCTCAATGTATGAATTTTTGGAGCACCTCATGTCAACGCCAGCTCAATTTGACCCACAAGCTTTTATCGAACTCGCATTATCACGTGGTGTGCTTAAATTTGGTGAGTTTACTTTAAAATCAGGTCGTGTGAGCCCTTATTTTTTTAATGCGGGTTTACTCAACGATGGTGAAGCATTATCGCTTTTAGCTCAAGGTTATGCAGATAAATTAACACAATGTAACAACGTGGAAGTGATTTTTGGCCCTGCGTATAAAGGTATTCCATTTGTAGCCGCAACGGCTGTGGCTTTGTCACAAGTGCATGGCGTAAGTGTACCTTGGGGTTTTAACCGTAAAGAAGCTAAAGACCATGGTGAAGGTGGTGTATTGGTTGGTGCTTCTGTTGAAGGTAAAAAAGTTTGGATCATTGATGATGTCATCACGGCAGGGACTGCGATTCGTGAAGTGGTCACCATTCTTAAAAATGCTGGTGCAACAATTGCAGGCGTATTGGTTGCTTTAGACCGTGAAGAAAAAGGTCAAGGGACTTTATCTGCAATTCAAGAAGTTCAGCAAGAGCTTGAAATTCCAGTGCATGCGTTAATTACCATGAAAGATTTAATGGACTTTTTGGCTGCGAAAGGTGAAAAAGACGCTTTAGCGAAAATGGAAGATTACCGTGTGAAATATGGAATTTAAGCTGTTAGATTAAAAACAAGAATATTAGCTTAGGACGTAAATAACGTCCTAAGTTTTAGAATAAAAAATATATTTGGTTTAGGCAAAAAATTTTAGATTTCAATCTCGATAAAAAATCCGTGTAATTTTATATCCCTGCCATAAATTTTCTCTATTTTGCAATGGATCAAGTGATTCAAATTAAAAGTAGAATGAACTTGTGCGAAAACTCTTTATTTAAATGTGAAAAGCACAATCACCTTAATCTGAGTAAATGGGGAAATTTTTGTCACATTGCTTACATTCCAACATCATCCCTAATTTCTCTTTACGTCCTGCTTCAGTCGTTACCCATGGGCGGTTTTGCCACGGTGGATTGTGTCGAACATGTTGTGCGTGACTGCAAGCTAAGTCAGCAACCCAATGCTGTTCATCATCTAAATGAAAGCCAATAATCGCTTGCTGCATATGTTGCTCCTGATTGATCTTCACAATTATAGATAAAGCTTTAGTGAGAATGTGAAAACACATTTCAGTAATCTCCGCTATACTTTTCCCAATTTAAAAATATCAGAGTAAAAGATATGCGCGTACTTGTTGTGATGGATCCCATCGAAAATGTAAACCTTAAAAAAGATTCGACGATGGCTATGCTATGGGCGGCTTCTCGTCGTGGACATGAACTAGGTTATACATTACAGCAAGATTTATATATCGATCAAGGTAAAGCTTTTGGTTTGATTTCACCTTTAAAAGTGTTCGAAGACTACAATCATTACTATGAATTGGGCGAGCCAAAAAAAGAATCGATTGCAGATTATGATGTGGTGTTGATGCGTAAGGATCCACCTTTCGATATGAACTTTGTTTATGCTACCTATATTTTAGAACAAGCGGAACGAGAAGGGGCGTGGATTATTAACAAGCCACAAAGCCTACGTGACTGCAACGAAAAACTTTTTGCGACACAGTTTCCAGAGCTACAAGTACCTACTTTAGTTACTTCACAGGACAGTTTGATTCGTGAGTTTCTGAAAGAACAGGTGGATGTGATTGTAAAACCACTTGATGGCATGGGCGGTACAGGTATTTTTCGCCTATATCAAGATGGCATCAATATTGGCTCGACGATTGAAATGCTGACCAATAATGGCACTCAACCAATTATGGCACAGCGTTATATTCCTGAAATTGTTGAGGGCGACAAACGCATTTTGATGATTAATGGTGAGCCAGTACCTTATTGCTTAGCGCGTATTCCACAAAATGGTGAAGTTCGTGGCAATCTTGCGGCAGGTGGGCTAGGTGAAGCACGTCCTTTAACGGAAAATGATAAAGCCATTGCGGCAAAAATTGGCCCTGTTTTAAGAGCAAAAGGTTTGGTTTTTGTGGGGGTGGATGTGATTGGAAATTATGTCACTGAAATTAATGTGACCAGCCCAACTTGTATTCGTGAAATTGATGCAACATTTGGTACTTCAATTGCAGATGATTTATTTGATGTACTCGAGCAAGGTCGTCCATCGGCATAGGTTTAAATGATTTATAAAAAAGAGCCGAATGCGGCTCTTTTTTATATCCTTGAATAAGGATGTGTTTTAAAAAGTTGCCAAACTATGGCTAATCCTAAACTGGACAGCACCGTGGTAATCCAGACGATATTGCTCCAATTGTGTGTATATGAAACCAATAAAGCACTCAACGGTGGCAGTAAAAATTGCGCCAATGTGGAAAGTTGTAAAATAAGTCCGACATTTGCAGCAATCGCATTATGTTGTGGTGCATATACAAACTAGTGGAAAATACTGTCGCGGGAATAAATCCGCCGATCGTAGAAAATAAAATCACACTTAAATATTGCCAACCGAAGGCTAAATAACTTGATAAATAGAACGTAATCCAACTCATCAGCAACATGGTGCCAAAACCGTATCGCATCAAGGTTTTGGGCTGTAATCCACGATGTAAAAGTAGGCCAGCAGCCAGTGTCCCAAGGATATTGGCAATAGAGACGAATGCAGTCAGTGCGCCTGCACTTTTAAGTTGAATTTGATGATTCAGATAAATACTGGGTAAAAAACCAATCCCTTCAAAAAAGCGCAATAAAAATAGACTATAAATGTTGTCAGTGAGCAGCCCACCGATGCTGGCACAACCTAAAATGATCAGGCCGGAAAGGAAGCATTTTTTTAAGCCGATTTTTTCTGATAAGACCCCAAAACTCAATGCAAAGAACATTCCTGCGGCTTGAACCAGTGATAAGGCCAAGCCGGCTTGTGTTAGAGAAATATCTAGTTATTTTTGTAAAATTGGAATAATTGTGGCAAGTTTCCCAACATGCATCGCGGCTAAGTAACCCGCTAAAATAATCCAAACATCATGTCGTTTCATCTGTGGTGTCACAATATGGTTTCATCCATGAAAACAAATTGGTGGTTTTGAATGTAGGGAGAATATTTATAACTTTATAGTGAATTAAATACATAATATTATATATTTTTTGCATGATAAGATAAATTTAGGCCTAATTTTTGGTGAAATTCCAGCTGAATTTTAAAATTCACTTTTTTGTTGTAGGTATCTTCAGCTATACCTTTGAATGAGTAATAATGGATGGAAGATTGAGAGAATTGTATTAATTTTCTTCTTTTTTCATGGATTAATAATAAAACTAGTTTAAACTTTCATTTCAGTAGAAAAAAACAATGAAATGCTAGGTGAAAAAAAGTAAATAAACTTTTCCCTATAGGCGTTTGTGATTACAATTGGTTTTTGAAAATTTACTTTTCTCATCTTATTTTTGAATTGAAGAATTAGACCGTGACTAAACCGCAACAAAGCACAACCAAAAACGTTATGATGATGGCAGCTGGTACAGGTGGACATGTATTTCCTGCACTTGCTGTCGCTCAAAAATTGCAACAGCAGGGTTGTCAAGTATCTTGGTTGGCGACGCCTACGGGTATGGAAAACAGATTATTAAAACAACATGATATTCCAATTTATCAAATTGATATTCAAGGTGTGCGTGGTAATGGTGTGCTACGGAAATTGGCTGCACCTTTTAAAATATTAAAAGCAACTTTGAGCGCAATGCGCTATATGAAACAGCTAAATATAGATGCTGTCGCGGGTTTTGGAGGATATGTCGCGGGTCCTGGTGGTTTAGCAGCACGTCTATTGGGTGTTCCAGTATTGATTCATGAGCAAAATGCAGTTGCAGGCTTCACCAATACACAATTATCTCGTATCGCCAAAACAGTTTGTCAGGCGTTTCCAAATACTTTCCCTGCAAGTGATAAAATTGTTACCACAGGCAATCCTGTACGTGCTGAAATCACCGCAATTTATAATCCATCTTGGCGTTACCAAGAGCGTAAGAATAGTCATGAACCGATTCATATCTTGATTGTGGGTGGTTCTTTGGGTGCGCAAGCTTTAAATGAGTGTGTCCCACAAGCATTAAAACAATTTGCTTTGCCATTGAAAGTATTTCATCAATGTGGTCAAAATAAACAAGAATCTACTCAGGCGTTATATGCCAATGCTCCTGAAAATTTAGAGGTTGTTGTACAACCTTTTATTGAGGATATGGCGCAAGCTTATGCCGATGCCGACTTAATTATTTGTCGTGCAGGTGCTTTGACTGTGACAGAGGTGGCAACTGCCGGCGTAGCAGCAGTCTTTGTGCCACTACCTAGTGCAGTAGACGACCATCAAACAGCCAATGCAAAATTTTTAGAAAATATTGGTGCTGCGAAAATTTGTTCGCAAACCACAATGACACCAGATTCGTTGAAGGATTTATTAACGCCATTGATGAACCGCCAATTACTGATGGAAATGGCTGTAAAAGCTCGTCAACAAGCTCAACCCGATGCGACACAACGCGTGGTTGGTTTAATTCAAGATTTGTAAGTTTTAGAGTAGATTATGTCTCCAACAAGCCCTGCTGATAAAGCAAAAAGCCTGATTAAAATCCCAGAAATGCGCCGTATCAAACATATCCATTTTGTGGGTATTGGTGGTGCAGGGATGTGCGGTATCGCAGAAGTTTTAAAAAACCAAGGCTATAAGGTCTCTGGCTCAGACATTAAAGCATCAAAAACGACAGCACAACTCGAAGAAAATGGCATCAAAGTTTATATTGGACATGCTACGGAAAATATTAAAGGTGCCAATGTCTTGGTGGTTTCCACCGCAATTGATACAGAAAATTTAGAAATTAAAGCCGCGATCGAAACTCGAATTCCAGTGGTGCGTCGTGCTGAAATGTTGGGTGAGTTAATGCGTTATCGTCATGGTATTGCCGTGGCAGGAACACATGGTAAAACCACCACTACGAGTTTAGTGACGTGTATGTTGGCCGAAGAAAACATGGATCCAACGTATGTGATTGGTGGGTTGTTGAATCGAACTGGCGTGAATGCCGCATTAGGTGCGAGTCGTTATATTGTCGCTGAAGCGGATGAGTCTGATGCGTCATTTTTACATTTAGAACCGATGGCCGCCATTGTGACCAATATTGATGCGGATCATATGGATACGTATGGCGGTAGCTTTGATGTACTAAAAGATACCTTTATTAAGTTTTTACAAAAAATGCCTTTTTATGGTTTGGCGGTAGTCTGTGGTGATGATGCTAATATCCGTGAAATTATGCCACGTATTGGCCGTCCAGTTCTAACCTATGGTTTTAATGAAGACAACGATATTCGCGCCATTGATGTTGAACAAATTGGCATGCAATCGCATTTTACGGTATTGCGTAAAGGACGTGATCCGCTCAAATTAACCATTAATTTGCCCGGTTTACATAATATCTTAAATGCACTGGCCGCAATTGGTATTGCAACAGATGAAGGCGTTTCAGATGCCGCGATTGCTTGTGCCTTAGAAGGTTTTAGTGGCGTAGGTCGACGTTTCCAAGTCCAAGGTCAGTTTGCCTTGGGTGATGGTGATGTGAAATTGGTGGATGACTATGGGCATCATCCTAAAGAAGTCGAAGCAACCATTAAGGCTGCACGTGCGAGCCATCCAGATCGTCGTTTAGTCATGATGTTCCAACCGCATCGTTTCTCGCGTACTCGTGATTGTTTTGACGATTTTGTTGACGTGTTGTCACAAGTTGACCAGTTATTATTACTGGAAGTGTATGCTGCAGGAGAAAAACCGATTGTGGGTGCGGACAGTCGTGCTTTAGCGCGGAGTATTCGTTTACGCGGTGAGGTTGAGCCAATTTTGCTTGATCCTGTAGAAGGGAATATCGAAAACATCATGCAAAAAGTGTTACAAGCGAATGACTTGTTATTGACCCAAGGTGCGGGTAACGTGGGAGCGATTTCGTTAGAATTAGCTCAAAATCAATTATATTTAAAATAAGCGCATAGATTGGCTGCTTGCAGAAACCTCTTAGGAGGTTGGTAAGAGCTTAAGTGGTTTAACTTAAATTGACTAACTTTATAAGTTTAAGGATATAAAAGTGTCAAATGCTTCTAAATTCGGCAAAGTAGCGGTATTGCTTGGTGGTAAATCTGCTGAGCGTGAGGTGTCATTAGACAGTGGTAAAGCAGTATTAGAAGCATTATTGCGTTCAGGGGTAAATGCCGAAGCTTTTGACCCGCAAGAGCGTAGCGTCACTGAGTTGGTTAATTATGATCGTGCATTTATTGTTTTGCATGGTCGTGGTGGTGAGGATGGTCAAATCCAGGGAGTGCTGGAGTGGCTGAACGTACCTTATACTGGTACGGGTGTGCAGGGTTCTGCGATTGGCATGGATAAAGTCAAAACCAAACAAATTTGGCAAGGTTCAGAACTTCCAACAGCACCTTATCGTATTGTAAGCCAAGAGACTGACTTGAATGAGGTTATTGCTGCTTTGGGCCTGCCTTTGATTATTAAACCAGTGCATGAAGGCTCAAGCGTTGGAATGAGTAAGGTGGAAAGAGCAGAAGATCTTGCAGGTGCGATTGCCAAAGCCGTGCAGCATGATGCTGTAGTGATGGCTGAACAATGGATTACTGGTCGTGAATTTACCATTTCATTTTTAAATGGCCAACCATTACCTGTCATTCGTTTGCAGCCCCCAGCAGATGTTGCTTTTTATGATTATGAAGCAAAATATAATCGTAATGATGTGGAATATGGTATTCCTTGCGGTTTGACTGAAGCTGAAGAGCAAAAATTACAAGCACTTTGTTTACGTGCATTCCAAGCTGTAGGTGCCAGTGGTTGGGGGCGTATTGATGCAATGCAAGATGAGCAAGGTAACTTCTGGCTACTTGAAGTTAATACAGTGCCGGGCATGACCAGTCACTCTTTAGTTCCTAAAGCAGCAAATGCAGTGGGTTATAGCTTTGATGAACTGTGCGTAGCTATTTTAGAACAAACATTGGCAGGCGATACACAGTAATTTATGGCTCAACTTCCTGTTTCTATGCGACGTAAACGCGCAGCGATTACTTCAATACATGAAAAAGCACCGACCCGTAAGGAAAAATTAACCAATGCGGGTGGATGGGTATTGTTAATTGTTGCGTGTCTAGTGCTGTTGCTTGGTTTTTTTGGATTCTATAAAGTCATCACTGATGCACGCGTTGCAAATTTACAAGTGGTTGGCACAGATTCTGAAATCGCCACACAACAACTGATGCAGCATTTAAAGCCAGTAGTGACAGATAATTACTTTACCTCTGATTTAGAAAAAATTCGTGATCAAGCCTTGCAAGTATCATGGGTAGACCGAGTGGTGGTTTCTCGCGCATGGCCAAATGCAATTCGGGTGCGTGTTATGCCACGGCATGCCATTGCGCGTTGGGGAACAGGACGTCTACTGAGTGATGGTGGGGATGTTTATACTGAAGTGGTGATTAAAGATTATACAAAATTACCCATGTTACATGGGCCACTCAGCCAATCCAAAATGATGATGCGTCGTTATAATGAAATTAATCAGTTATTTCATCCTCTTGGTCTACGTTTAAAAGATTTGTATTTAACTGAGCGTATGACTTGGTTTATGCAGTTTGATTCGGGTTTACGTGTAATTGTGGATCAAGATCAAACCATGAGTAAGTTGCAACGTTTAAGTCATTTGGCACAAACTGATTTAAAACCCGTCTGGTCACAAATTTCTGCTATCGATTTACGTTATCGGAATGGTATTTCAATTCAGTGGAAAAACTCGATTGCACCGAAGATTGTGAATGGTCAGTTTGTTGTAACCAATGATGACATAAGCGTTGCAGATAGAAGAGTTGCAAAGCCATAATACGTGGCTGGATAGAGAGGCATTAAGCCAAATATAAACAATGCAGAAGATGGTATAAGTGATGAGCGAAGCTGTTCCCTCAGTTGTTGCGATAGACATTGGGACACATAAAGTTTCAGTTCTAATTGGTAAAGTGCATGCCCCTGATAAAATTCAGGTTATTGGTATGGCCAGCGCACAGAATAAAGGTATGAATAAAGGCAAAATTGTCAGCCTTGAAAAAGTGACCAATGCCATTAAACATGCCGTTCAAGAAGCAGAAGACATGGCGGAGTGCCGTGTACATTCAGCTTGGGTCTCGATTCCCAGTACAGAATTACAAAGTTTTTATGCTTCAGGTCGTATACCAATTACGAATCCTGAACATAGTATTACCACGACTGAAGTGGTACGAGCTTTAGATTTAGCTAAAGCCAGTCATATGACACCAGATCATTATTTGGCGAGTGCGGTACCGTTGGGCTTTGAGTTGGATGACTCTCCAGAATGGGTACAAAATCCAATTAATCTTTCTGCGCATAGTATGACTGCACATTATCAATTGATGATGCTACCGATTAATATTATGCAAAATCTTGACCGTGCGATGAAAGGTGCCAATATTTCCGTTGAAAAAATGGTGGTTTCCAGCCTCGCAACGGCCGAAGGTAGTTTGTTAAAAGATGAAAAAGAATATGGTGTGTGTTTATTAGATATTGGTGCAGGCACCACTAATATTGCTGTATATATTGAAGGGCATTTGGCTTTAGCGCATACTATTCAGCGTGGTGGTGAAAATGTAACCCGTGATATTGCTGCTGTATTACAAACCACAACAGAAGAAGCGGAACGTGTTAAGTTACTTTATGGTTGTGTAGATTTACATCAAGTTAAACCTGAACATATGATTCAGTTTGAAGCAATTGATGGTCCGCAATCCATTAGTCGTATAGAATTATCAGAAATTATTATTGCGCGTTACGAAGAAATATTAGGTTTGGTACGTGAAGAATTACAAAAACGTGGCGCATTACAAAGTTTGTATCATGGTGTAGTGTTAACTGGTGATGTTTGCCAAATTGAAGGGATGGTAACACTCACACGACGTTTGCTTGGGGTCTCAGCTCATTTAGGTAATCCACCTATACAAGTTTATGCCGATGATCAATATTTATCGGCTTTGCGTCGTTCGATGTATGCAACAGCGGCTGGGTTATTAATGTTTAGCCAAAGTGACATGCAATCTTCTATTGAAGAGCCTGAAGTAAATGATGGTAAACGTCCGATTTTCGAACGTATTGTGAATGGTTGGAATGAACTGAATAATAAATTAAAAGGTATTTTTTAGGTTTATTTTTTTGGGAATATTGTTAGGAAGTTGTAAGCATGCTGTCCGATACTTGACAAGCTTTGTAATGCACAGCATTCTAAAAAACAATTTTTATTATTGAAGATCAAGGCAGTATACGGGCTTAAAGTGGCTGCCATAATTAATTAGGAACTCTAAAGGTCATGGCCTCATTTGAATTTTTAGAAGACGAACAAACCGATAGTAACGGTCAAGCCCGTTTTACTGTGTTTGGTGTTGGTGGTGGTGGTGGTAATGCTGTACAACACATGGTGCAATCTGACATTAAAGGTGTGAAGTTTGTTTGTGCAAATACAGATAAACAAGCGTTAGATCGGATGAATGCACCATTTAAAATCCAATTGGGTGAGCAAAGTACCCGTGGTTTGGGTGCTGGAGCAAATCCTGATGTCGGCTCAATTGCTGCTGAAGAGAGTCGCGAACAGATCCGTCAACACCTAGAAGGTGCAGATATGGTATTTGTGACTGCCGGTATGGGGGGTGGAACAGGTACTGGTGCTGCCCCTGTGGTTGCAGAAATTGCCAAAGAAATGGGTATTTTGACGGTAGGTGTTGTCACTACGCCGTTTAATTTTGAAGGTCGTCGTCGCCAGCGTTCTGCTGAAAAAGGCATTGATGCTTTAGAAGTGCATGTAGATTCATTGATTATTATCCCGAATCAACGTTTGTTAAGCGTTTATGGTGATATTTCAATGCAAGATGCGTATCGTAAAGCAGATGATGTCTTGTTAAATGCAGTGCGTAGTATCTTTGATTTAGTGGTACGACCAGGTCATATTAACCTTGACTTTGCTGATTTAAAAACGGCAATGAGTACCCGTGGTTATGCCATGATGGGCGAAGGTAAGAGTAGTGGTATTGACCGTGCTGAAGAAGCTGCTCGTCTCGCGATTCGTAGTCCTTTACTGGATAACGTGAATATCATGAATGCCAAAGGTGTGTTAATTAACATCACCGGTGGTGCGGATGTTACTTTACGCGAAACAGAAGTGATTACTGATGTGGTCAACCAAATTGTCGATTTGGATGAAGGTGAAGTGTTCTTTGGGACAGTGTTTGATCCAGATGCACGTGATGAAATTCGTGTTACGGTGATTGCAACTGGTCTTACGCGTAATGCCAATGACACTACAGAAATTAAACGTAAAGCTCAGGTCAATATTGCAACGAATATTCAGCAATCTGCACAAAATAGTGTAGATGAAGATGATGTGCCTGCAATTAGTAAGCGTCAAAATGCAGATGCGGCAGTGACGACATCAAGTGCATCACCTCGTTCTACGCCAATGAGCATTCAAGATTATTTGAAAAATCAACAGCGTAAATAATTGATAATTTTTATTAAAAATTATGATGAACAAAAAAGGTAGTGGTTTTCACTACCTTTTTTGTTTTTTATCAATGGCTAAATGTGCTAACGTATAGCAGATTGAGTAAGCAGATCGAGTAAGCATGTTGAAACAACGCACCCTAAAGCGAGTCGTGAAAGCGAGTGGTATCGGACTGCATAGCGGGCAAAAAGTATTTATTAACTTTTTACCACATGTGGTTGATGGGGGAATTGTTTTTCGTCGTATCGATTTAAATCCAGCGGTAGAGATTCCTGCAGATGCAATGCTGATTCAAGAAGCCTTTATGTGTTCAAATTTAGTTCAAGAAAATGCCAAAGTGGGTACCATTGAACATGTGATGAGTGCGATTGCTGGGCTTGGAATAGATAATCTCATTATTGAAGTTTCGGCTTCAGAAGTGCCGATTATGGATGGCAGTGCAGGTCCCTTCATTTATTTACTAATGCAAGGCGAATTGGTTGAACAAAATGCAGCTAAGAAATTTATACGAATTCTCAAGCCAGTAGAAGCATTAATTGAAGATAAGCGAGCTGCCTTTTCTCCTCATCATGGTTTCCAAATTAATTTTACCATTGATTTTGATCATCCTGCCTTTGCCAAAGAATACCAGTCTGCAACTATTGATTTCTCGACTGAAACTTTCGTGTATGAAGTCAGCGGGGCTCGAACTTTCGGCTTTATGAAAGATTTGGATTATCTTAAAGCCAATAATTTAGCTTTGGGTGCGAGTTTAGAGAATGCCATTGGTGTAGATGACACTGGTGTAGTCAACGAAGAAGGTTTGCGTTTTGCGGATGAGTTTGTACGGCATAAAATATTAGATGCTGTTGGTGATTTGTATTTGTTAGGGCATCAAATTATTGCCAAATTCGATGGTTATAAGTCTGGACATGCATTGAATAATCAATTGTTACGGAATATTCAAAGTGATCCGAGTAGCTATGAAATTGTAACATTTGATGACGAGAAGCTGTGCCCAATTCATTTTGTCAATGTGACATAAGTCATTGTCTTTGCGTGGCAATGTTATATTGTTACAATTTTTAGTGTGATTGTTGTCACATTTCAAACTGTATTTGATCTTATAAAAATAGCGTGCGGTTACTTTTTATTGCTTGCCAAACGTAGCATAGCTTGGCTAAGCTTGGGGTCGCTCACAAAAGCGGCGGCATTATGTAACATTTCCTGTGCTGCTGGTGTAATTTGTTTAGCAGTTTTGATGGGTTTTATTTCTGGACGAGTTTTTGCTCTGATGAGAACGTGAATCTTTTGTAACTCTTGCAGTTCATGTATTTGTGATAATTGAGAAATATATTGTTTTTGCAGGTAACCGAGTTGACTAATCATGGCTTGATTTTCACCGGTGATCGTCAGAATACCATATTGATAACAGACCACTTGCCATTGCTCAGGTTGCGGCAAAAGTGGTTGAATTAGTTTAGTAAGTTTTTGCCAATCAGCAACTTGCTTTTTGAGAAACGATAAGTTTCCTGTTTTTATGTGTTGTCTTGTTTGTTGGAAGACGTTTTTCGGTTCAGACATACATTGTTCCTACAAAGTTATGTCTTATCTTAAGCGTTCATTTCAGTGAATATCAAGGAAGAGATCACGCAAGGAACTTTTAAGAACAGTTACCAGAGGTTTTTTATGCATTCGCGCCGTATTCTTTTGGCTTTTTCTTTGGCAGCATCTGCTGCTTCAGTTGCTTTCGCAGATTTAGTTCAATTAGATGCAACTACAGGTGCTTCAGCTCCAGATCGTTTGGAGCAACTTTCAAGAACATTATCGCAAGGGGCGTATACGCATCCTGATGATATTGATCTGCCTGCAAGTACCCAAATCAATGTTAAATTACGTCAGCAAGACAAGCCGATTGAATTAAATAACGAATCTATTGCTAAAAAATATGGTAATAATTCCTATTCTGGGAAAAATTACACTGCAAATACAGGTTCTTCATGGTTGGTTACCCACCCGCTTCCAGATATGAAGCGTGTTAGTTCAACTTATGGTGGTCGGACTATGGGTGGTCGTGCTGAACATCATTCAGGTTTGGACCTTTCTGCGCCAAGTGGTACACCGATTTATGCAACTGGCCCAGGCATTGTGACCAAGTCTGGTTGGGGAAATGGTTATGGCCAGTATGTTGAAATTAACCATGGCAATGGCTATATCACGCGTTATGCACATGCTTCACGTTTAATTGCCAGTATTGGTGATCGTGTGAATGCAGGTGATCATATTGCGAATGTGGGTTGTACCGGTCGTTGTACTGGACCACATTTACATTATGAAGTGGTTAAAGATGGTCAACGTAAAAATCCATCTAGCTATTTAGCGATGTTGCCTTAAGTTTTATTGTGACGATTAGACATCCATTTGATTTATTTAAGTATAGCGATAATTTGAGCGCTATCATCGAATTGAATAGTCATCGTATAAAAGACCGCCTAATTTGGCGGTTTTTTTGTTTTTTTATGAGCAATACGGTATGACTATTTAGTTATTAAATAATGGTGCGTTTTTACATTCATCTGTAACGATAACTTAACAACCCTAAAACATGATACATATAAGATATAGAAAAGAGATCGTATGGAGTAGGTAAGTTATGGTGTATTACGGTGATACAGACGCCCAAGAAACCCAAGAGTGGCAAGATGCCTTTGATTCCGTTTTGCAACATATGGGAACCGATCGTGCTGCATTTTTGCTAGAAAAATTATATCAACAAGCAATTGCAAAACACGTTCCGATTCAGCGGATCAATACGCCTTATTTAAATACTATTTCGGTAGAAGAAACGCCTGCAATGCCAGGTGATCAAGATATGGAACGCCGTATCCGTGCCCTCATTCGTTGGAATGCATTGGCAATGGTACTACGCGCCAATAAAACCGGTGATGACCTCGGTGGTCACTTGGCAAGTTTCGCTTCTTCAGCAACTTTATATGATGTTGGTTTTAACCATTTCTTCCGTGCCAATAGCGATCACTTCGGTGGTGACATGATCTATTATCAAGGTCACTGTGCACCAGGTATTTATGCACGTTCTTTCTTGGAAGGTCGTTTAACTGAAGATCAGTTAAATAATTTCCGTCGTGAAGTGAATGGCAATGGTTTGTCGAGCTATCCGCATCCGTATTTAATGCCTGATTATTGGCAGTTCCCTACGGTATCGATGGGCTTAGGTCCAATTATGTCGATTTATCAAGCACATATTCAAAAATATTTGATGAATCGCAGTTTGATTAAAGAAGAAGATCGTAAAGTTTGGGCTTATCTCGGCGATGGTGAGATGGATGAGCCAGAAAGCTTGGGCGCAATTTCACTTGCAGGTCGTGAAAAGTTAGATAACTTAATTTGGGTGGTGAACTGTAATTTACAGCGCCTAGATGGTCCTGTACGTGGTAACGGTAAAATTATTCAGGAACTTGAATCTGTTTTCCGTGGTGCAGGTTGGCGTGTGATTAAAGTGGTTTGGGGGCGTCATTGGGATCCACTGCTTGATAAAGATACTTCTGGTGCGTTAAAAGCGCGTATGGAAGAAGCCTTGGATGGTGATTATCAGCGTTACCAAGTCAAAGGTGGTGCTTATACACGTGAGCAATTCTTTGGTAAATACCCAGAAGCAAAAGAGCTGATCAAAGATTTAAGTGATGAAGATATTGATAACTTAAATCGTGGTGGTCATGATCCGTACAAAGTTTATGCAGCTTATGCAGCCGCAATGACACGCAATGGTCAGCCGACAGTAATCTTGGCGAAAACAGTCAAAGGTTATGGTTTGTCTGATGAAATTGAAGCGGTCAACAAAACCCATCAAATCAAAAAAATGCATGTAGATTCATTGCGTTATGTGCGCGATCGTTTTAATTTGCCATTTACAGATGATCAGTTAGAAGGCTTGCCGCTGTATCGTCCAGGTGAAAACTCACCTGAAATGAAATATATGAAAGCACGTCGTGAGGCTTTAGGTGGGTATCTTCCTGCGCGTCGTAAAGACAGTGAAGCATTGGCTATTCCAGAGCTTTCAGTCTTTGATGGTGTATTAAAAGGTAGTGCGGGTAAAGAACAATCGACCACCATGGTGATGGTGCGTTTAATTGCGTCATTATTGAAAGATAAAGCCATTAAAGATCGTGTTGTGCCAATCGTTCCTGATGAAGCACGTACCTTTGGTTTAGAGGGGATGTTCCGTCAATTGGGTATTTATGCTGCCCATGGACAAAACTACACCCCAGAAGATCAAGAACAGTTAATGAACTATCGTGAAGCAAAAGATGGTCATATGCTGAATGAAGGGATTAACGAAGCGGGTGCCATGAGTGCTTGGACTGCATTGGGAACCAGTTATTCAACCAATAACTTGCCAATGATTCCAATGTACATGTACTACTCGATGTTTGGTTTCCAACGTATTGGTGACATTGCATGGGCGGCAGGTGATGCCCAAGCGCAAGGTTTCTTGTTAGGCGCAACCGCAGGTCGTACTACGCTAAACGGTGAAGGCTTACAGCACCAAGATGGTCATTCACATATTTTAGCCAATACGATTCCAAACTGTATTTCCTACGATCCTTGTTTTGGTTACGAGTTGGCTGTCATCGTGCATGATGGCTTACAACGTATGTATGTGAATCAAGAGCGTGTGTTCTATTACTTAACGGTAATGAATGAAAATTATGAACATCCTGAAATGCCTGAAGATGCAGAAGAAGGCATTAGACGTGGTCTGTATTTGCTTGAAGACGATACCAAAGCAACAGTACAGTTGATGGGTTCAGGTGTCATTCTTCGTGAAGTGATTAAAGCAGCGCAAATTTTGCGTGATGAATATCAAATTCACTCCAATGTTTGGAGCGCGACAAGCTTTAATGAGTTGGCACGTGATGGTATGGCATGTGAAGAATATAATCGCTTACATCCATTAGCAGAAGAAGCCAAAGAAGCATGGGTATCTAAACAGCTTCGCGGTACTAAAGGTATTGTGGTTTCAGCAACTGATCATATGCGTGCGTATAGCGAACAGATTCGTGCCTATCTTCCAGATAACCGTCCATTTGTGGCTTTAGGCACAGATGGTTATGGGCGTTCAGATACACGTGGTACTTTACGTAGTTACTTCGGTGTAGATGCAGCGCACATTGTCGTTGCAACCTTGAAAAAATTGGCAGATGAAGGTGAAGTAGATGCGCGTCTTGTTAAAGATGCAATTTCTTCATTTGAACTTGATGTTGATCGTCCTGTGGCATGGTTACCTCAAGCTCATCCTTCAGTTCAGGATGTTGCGCCTTATGCAGAACCATCAAACGAGGAGAAATAATCATGCAAATTACAACTCCCGACATTGGTGTCGATAAGGCCACTGTTGCTGAAATTTTAGTCAAAGTTGGTGATACGATTGCTGTGGATGAGAGCATTGTATTGCTTGAGTCAGACAAAGCCTCTGTTGAAGTGCCTAACACTTCAGCAGGTGTGGTCAAAAGTATTCTGGTTAAAGAAGGCGATGAAGTGTCTGAAGGTCAGATCCTCATTGAACTTGAATCAGCAGCAGCGGTAGTACCTGCTCAACCAGAAGTGATTAAAGCCGAAGTTAAAGTCGAAACAGCGCCTGTTGTTCAAGTACAAGCAGCGGAACCAGTTTTGACTCATTCTCAAATCGTTGATGTTAAAGTTCCTGATATTGGTGTTGAAAAAGCACTGGTCGGGGAAATTTTAGTCAAAGTTGGTGATGAAATCTCGATTGATGACAGTATTGTTGTGGTTGAATCTGACAAGGCGACTGTAGAAGTACCAAGCTCAGTTTCAGGCACAGTGGTCAGCGTTGAGATTAAGGAAGGCGATACCGTAAAAGAAGGTGTGGTCATCATTACGGTGAAAACAACAGCTTCTATGCCTACTGCAAATGTAGCCACAGCTCCAACAGCATCAACTTCTGTCGCTACACCAGCACCAACAGCTGCACCTGTAGCTGCATCAGTTGTGACTCAATCTGGTTCGGTAGAGATTGCAGTTCCAGATTTAGGTGTGGAAAAAGCCACGATTTCTGAAATTTTGGTTAACGTGGGTGATCGTGTTGAAAAAGATCAAAGCTTATGTGTTGCTGAGTCGGATAAAGCCTCTGTAGAAGTACCAAGTACAGCTACAGGTGTGATCAAAGCAATTCATGTTGCACTGGGTCAAAGTGTCAGCCAAGGTGTGGCTTTGGTGACGATTGAAGCTGAAGGTCAGGCTCCTGCACCTGTTGCGAAAGTCGAGACAGCAAAAGCAACAACTCCTATTCAAGCAGCAGCTAAAGTACAAGAGTCTGCACCTGTAGTTGCGACTACAAATGGCGTAGATAAGTTGACGAAAGAGCAAAGTGCTGCCAATGCTAAAGTTTATGCAGGCCCTGCCGTGCGTAAACTGGCGCGTGAATTGGGTGTTGTACTGGCAGATGTTAAAGCATCTGGCCCGCATGAACGCTTGATGAAAGCCGATTTGGTTACTTATGTAAAAATGCGTTTGACCGCGCCGCAAGTGGCTCAAGCGGTTGCTCAAGTTTCTGGCTTGCCAAAATTGCCTGATTTCACAGCATTTGGTGGTGTAGAAGAGAAAGCGCTGACACGCTTACAGCAAGTGTCGATTCCGCAATTGTCTCTGAATAACTTTATTCCACAAGTGACCCAGTTTGACGCAGCGGATATTTCTGCACTTGAAGCATGGCGTAATGATCTTAAAGGTAACTTTAAGAAAGAAGGCATTAGCCTGACCATTATGGCATTCATCATTAAAGCCATTGCGCATCTACTGAAAGAAGAGCGTGATTTTGCCGGCCACTTGGCAGATGATGGTAAGTCAGTATTGCTACGTAATGAGATCCATATCGGGATTGCAGTCGCGACACCAGATGGCTTAACCGTACCTGTATTACGCCATCCTGACCAAAAATCAATTAAGCAAATTGCGGTTGAGCTTGGTGTCCTGGGTCAAAAAGCGCGTGATAAGAAACTTTCTCCAAAAGATCTTCAAGGTGCAAATTTTACCATTACCAGCTTGGGTTCAATTGGTGGTACGGCATTTACACCGTTAGTGAACTGGCCTCAAGTGGCAATTTTGGGTATTTCACCTGCGACCATGCAACCAGTTTGGAATGGCGAAGGTTTTGATCCACGTTTAATGTTGCCGTTATCATTGTCTTATGACCACCGTGTGATTAATGGCGCGGATGCAGCACGCTTTACCAATAAACTGACAAAAATTTTAGCAGATATCCGTACGATTCTGCTTTAAGCCAAACTTTAAATCGTAAAAATAAAAAACCTCGCTTTGGCGAGGTTTTTTATTTTTAGAATGTTGTTTTTAAGTTGATAGCGATTGAAAAATAGTATCAAGCACTTTAAAATGATTCACACTTCATTGGGGAGTAGCCGCTTTTTACGCAAAGTAAAAAGGTGATGGTCAACATAATTGTTCAACAGAACGTGGCCACCATAGCAAAGAACCAATTTAGCTGTTGATTCAGCTATTTTTTGTTGGCAAGACCTTTGATTTATCACTCCGCATCGGATAGTTAAAGCTATTCAAATAGGCTAGCAGGAGGGGTAAGTCATCGGTAATTTTTGCTAGCCTGGATCGATAATATGCAAGAGCTTCTGTCTTCTACCCTCATTGTTGCCCTAGCTGAAATGGGTGATAAAACCCAATTACTCGCCTTGTTACTCGCAGTACGATTTAAAAAGCCAGTTCCTATTATTTTAGCTATTCTTGCTGCAACACTGATTAATCATGGTATTTCTGCATTACTCGGTCAATGGATTACTGAAGTGGTTAATCCGCTATGGTTGGTTTGGATTCTAGCATTTGGGTTTATTGGCATGGCATTTTGGATGCTCATTCCCGATGAACTCGAAGATGAAACAGCAAGTATTAAGAGATGGCAAAAATACGGTGTATTTGGTACAACCTTTATTTTATTCTTCCTAGCTGAAATTGGTGATAAAACTCAAATTGCTACGGTCGGTTTAGCGGCTAAATATGACAGTATTGTTTTGGTGACCATAGGTACAACCTTAGGGATGTTAATTGCCAATGTGCCTGCAGTACTTATTGGTGATAAGTTTGCGAATCGACTGCCGATTGCCGCTATTCATAAAGTGAGTGCCTTGATCTTCCTGATATTGGGTATTGCCACATTGGTGACCTATTATTTCTTTTAAAAGTTAGATGAATTTTTAAAGCCCAATACTGATATTGGGCTTTTTTATTGGTGTTAAAATATTTTTATTGCATTTTGATGGTCTATTTATTGTAACTTTTATTAATTCCTTATATCTTACATGGGATTCATAATAATTTATTTTAAAAAGATTTTTTGGGGTTTGTATACATGGTATTTGAGCGCACAACATCACAAGTATTATTTGATAATGGTACGCATAAATGCATTAGTTTTACTAGTTTGGTGAAAGGGGAAGGTGTTCAGGCCAATCAATTTTTAATTTTAGATCATGAGCGTGCTGCTGTACTTGATCCCGGTGGTGACTTGACTTATGTGCCTTTGACCATGGAGTTGAATCGCTATACCCGCTTGCAAAACCTTGACTATGTCATGGCTTCTCACCAAGACCCCGATATTATTACTTCAATGCCGCGCTGGTTGGTCTATACCGATGCCAAAGTGGTAGCTTCTAAACTTTGGGCACGTTTCTTACCGCACTTAAACTCAGCATTTATGAGCGATCGTATGAAAGGTGGCTGGCTGGAACGCTTAATTGAACTTCCGGATCAAGGCGGTGTAATTCCTTTAGGTGAATCTCGTATTATTGTAGTGCCGGCGCATTTTCTGCATTCAGTCGGTAATTTTCAATTTTATGACCCGATTGCAAAAATTTTGTTTTCAGGCGATATGGGGGCTTCGATGGTGGAGGATGCCTCTGTTCCTTTAGAAAATTTCGCAGCGCATATTCCGAAAATGAAAGGTTTCCATCAACGTTATATGTGTTCTAATCGTGTGATCCGTTTATGGGTTAAAATGGTGCGTCAAATGGATATTGAGATGATTGTGCCGCAGCATGGTACGCCATTTTTGGGTAAAGACATGATTAATCAATTTCTAGATTGGATTGAAAATTTAGAATGCGGCATTGATTTAATGGATGAAACCGTTTTCACTTGTCCAGAATAAACAATTAAAAATTGAGTTTAAAGCCTCCTTTTTTAGATTCCGTCAAAAAAAATCAATTTTCACGATGAGAATTAAAAAAGGGGGAAAACTTTGCTTCAAGCTATATCTCGTATTTATGAATAATAACTTTAAATAAAGAGGATCGAACCAAGTTCTGGTGTGATGATGTATCTGAAAGAGATGATACTGATGAATTGATGTAGAAATCGCTTGAGGCTACGTCAATACCATGTAGTCTAGAAAAGAACAAAAAACCCAGCAATAAAAATGAAATTTAAACAGAAATTTGTATATAATAGCTCACGGAAATTACCAGTGAGACTGTTATGTTGACCATCGTTCAAGAAGCCTTAACCTTCGATGATGTCTTATTACTCCCTGCCTATTCAACTGTCCTCCCAAAAGATGTCTCCTTAAAGGCACGCCTGACTCGTGGCATAAATCTGAATATCCCTTTAGTTTCAGCAGCAATGGATACCGTGACTGAGTCACGTATGGCAATTGCAATGGCGCAAAATGGCGGTATTGGTATTCTACATAAAAACATGGATATTTCTGCACAGGCTGCTGAAGTACGCCGTGTGAAAAAATTTGAAGCGGGAATGGTCAAAGATCCGATTACCGTGACACCAGAAACCACAGTTCGTGAACTCATTGCAATTACTCAAGCCAATAACATCAGCGGTGTGCCTGTTGTTAAAGATGGTAAAGTTGTCGGGATTGTCACGGGTCGTGATACACGTTTCGAAACGAATTTAGAACAACCTGTAAGTAATATCATGACAGGTCAAGACCGCCTTGTAACTGTACGTGAAGGTGAGTCTAAAGAAAATATTCAAGCATTGTTGCAAAAAAACCGCATCGAAAAAGTATTGGTGGTTGGTGAAAACAATGAATTGAAAGGTTTAATTACGGTCACTGATTTCCGTAAAGCTGAACTTTATCCATTGAGCTGTAAAGATGACTTAGGTCGCTTACGCGTTGGTGCAGCAGTAGGCACAGGACTGGATACACCAGCACGTGTTGAAGCATTGGTTGATGCAGGTGTGGATGTAATTGTAGTTGATACTGCACATGGTCATTCGGCTGGTGTAATTGAACGTGTGCGTTGGGTGAAAGCCAATTATCCGCAAGTTCAAGTCATTGGCGGAAATATTGCGACTGGTGATGCTGCACTAGCTTTATTGGATGCGGGTGCTGATGCGGTAAAAGTCGGTATTGGCCCAGGTTCAATCTGTACGACTCGTATTGTTGCTGGTATTGGCATGCCGCAAATCTCTGCAATTGATAGCGTTGCTAATGCATTAAAAGATCAAATTCCTTTAATCGCAGATGGTGGTATTCGCTTCTCAGGTGATATGGCGAAAGCGATTGGTGCTGGCGCAAGTACGATTATGGTCGGTTCACTCATGGCGGGTACTGAAGAAGCCCCTGGCGAAGTTGAATTTTTCCAAGGTCGTTACTATAAAGCTTATCGTGGTATGGGTTCTTTAGGTGCAATGGCTGGGGCAACTGGTTCTGCGGATCGTTATTTCCAAGACTCGAAAGCAGGTGCTGAGAAACTTGTTCCAGAAGGTATTGAAGGTCGTGTACCTTACAAAGGTCCAATGGGTAACATTGTTCACCAAATGATGGGTGGTTTACGTTCATCAATGGGGTATACCGGTTCTGCGACTGTTGAAGATCTTCGTCAAAATGCCCAATTTGTGAAAATTACAGCTGCGGGTATGCAAGAGTCACACGTACATGATGTAACGATTACTAAAGAAGCACCAAACTATCGTGTTGGTTAATCTTTGGTAGTGTTTTGATTGAAAAAAGCCGTCAGTTTATGACGGCTTTTTTATTTTGGTGTACAGTATTGCGATTGAAGAAAATAGCATAAAAAAGTGGGTAAAAAATGAGTTATTTTGGTACAGATGGAATTCGTGGAAAATTTGGTGAACTTCCAATTACCCCTGAATTTGCACTTAAATTAGGATTTGCGGCAGGTAAAGTATTAAAACAATTAAGTCCGAAATCTAAGCCAATTGTTGTTCTGGGTAAAGATACTCGTCTTTCAGGTTATATTTTAGAAGCTGCGCTACAGGCAGGTTTAAATGCAGCGGGCGTATATGTACATCTTTTAGGGCCACTACCAACCCCTGCAATTGCACATTTAACCCGTGCTTTACATGCCAATTTGGGTATTGTCATTTCAGCATCACATAATCCATATTTTGATAATGGTATTAAGTTTTTCTCGGCTGAAGGAAAAAAATTGCCAGATGTTGTACAAGAAGCCATTAATCAAGAATTAGAAAAAGACATTGTGATTGATGACACTGCAAACTTGGGAAAAAGTGTGCGGGTTAAAGATGCCAATGGGCGTTATATTGAATTCTGTAAATCAACATTTCCATACCATTTTGATTTGAGTCATTTAAAAATTGTGGTGGATTGTGCCAATGGAGCTGCGTATAGCGTGGGCCCTTCAGTCTTCCGTGAGCTGGGTGCAAAAGTGATTGCGCTTAATGTTGAGCCGAATGGGTTAAATATTAATGAAAACTGTGGTTCGACGCATCCAGAGCATTTACAACAAGCCGTCCTAGAGCATGAAGCAGATTTAGGCATTGCCTTTGATGGTGATGCGGATCGTGTTGTAATGGTTGATCGGCATGGGCACTTGGTCGATGGTGACCACATTTTATATGTACTTGCGACACAGGCAGCACATAAACCTGCGGGCATTGTCGGGACAGTCATGAGTAACATGGCGTTGGAATTGGCGTTGGAAAAAGCGCAAGTTCCATTTGTACGTGCCAATGTAGGTGACCGTTATGTATTGCAAAACCTAGAAGAACAAGCCTGGGTAATTGGTGGTGAGCCATCGGGCCATATTCTAACGCTAGATAAAAGTACCACAGGGGATGCAATCATCGCAGCACTGCAAGTATTAACCGTGATGGTGGAGCAGAGTAAAGGGTTGGATGAACTGATCGAAGACTTTAAATTATTTCCAAACGTGTTGGTGAATGTCCGTCTACAACAGATGTTTGACCCATTTAAAGTGCCTGCATTGGTTGCAGCATTTGATCAGGCTGAAGCTCAGCTGAAAGGTCGTGGACGACTCTTGATTCGTAAATCGGGTACTGAACCTGTGATCCGTGTTATGGTCGAAGGTGATGATTTGCAAGAGGTGACTAATCTGGCAAATCATTTGGCAGATGCGGTACGTCAACAAGCTGTCGCTTAAGTATTGAAAGGTAGGGTGTCATGCAGGATGTCATTAAAGATTTAAGTGAGCTTCGTTTAACTTATGAAAAAGATGCACTTTATGAAGAACATGTGGCTCAAGATCCACATCAGCAGTTCCTGATTTGGTTCAACGCTGCTTTAGCTGCAAAACTGCATGAACCCTATGCCATGTCTATAGCCACTGCGGATGCTGCAGGTCGACCACATGTACGTACTGTGTTATTACGGGGTGCAACGGAAGCTGGCTATGATTTCTATAGTAATTATGACAGTCAAAAAGGCTTAGATTTAGCTGAAAATCCTTATGCCGAATTTTTATTTTATTGGCCAGAATTAGAGCGGCAGATTCGAATTAGTGGTCAAGTTGAAAAAATTTCAGTAGCAGAATCCACAGACTATTATCATAAACGTCCACGAGATAGTCAGATTGCAGCGCATATCAGTACCCCACAAAGTGGTGTCATTGAAAGTCGTGAATTACTGGTACAACGCTTTCAGGCGTTACAGGATCAAGTTGTAGATTTGCAAACCTTGGAAAAACCTGAATTTTGGGGTGGATACCGCTTGGTGCCAAACCATTATGAATTTTGGCAAGGGCGACCTAATCGATTACATGACCGTTTAACTTTTGAGCGGATAGATGGTGTCTGGAAATTACAACGATTGATGCCATAAATGCAAAATATAGAAATTAAACAACGACCATTTTTAACACGCCCTGAAAATTTTCAGGGCGTTTCAGGCTTTATTGCTGAAATTTTAGCGCGCCGTGGTGTGCAGTCTGAGCAAGAACTTGATTTGAAATTAAAGTATTTACTGCCACCCAGCATGAAAGATTTGGATCAAGCCATTCAAATTATAGATACCGCGATTGATCAGCAGCAAAAAATTATCATTGTCGGTGACTATGATGCGGATGGTGCAACCAGTACCGCACTGATGATTCTTGCACTGCGTGAGATGGGTGCCAATGTGCAATATTTAGTGCCAGATCGATTCAAGTATGGCTATGGTCTAACCCCAGCGATTGCAGATCTGGCGTTTGAAAGATTCCAGCCCGAGCTGTTAATTACGGTGGATAATGGGATTTCTAGTCACGCAGGTGTAGCGCAGGCGCAAAAGCATGGTATGCAGGTGATTATTACCGACCATCATTTGACCACCAAAGAAACACCTAAAGCAGAAGCGGTAGTGAATCCCAATCAGTTGGGTTGTGGGTTTCCAAGTAAAGCTTTGGCTGGTGTCGGGGTGGCGTTTTATCTTTTAGCCAATCTTTCCAGTTATCGTTCAAAATTGGCTAAATCAGCTGCAAAAATAACGCAATATTTAGATTTGGTGGCATTGGGAACTTATGCCGATGTCGCGAGTTTGGATTATAACAATCGAATTTTAATCGATGCTGGTTTAAAGCGGATTCAACAGTATCAGTGTCGAGCAGGAATTAGTGCATTACTGGATATTGCAGCGCGTGATCCATCTGAATTAAAAGCACAAGATTTAGGTTTTGTCTTAGGGCCACGTATTAATGCTGCGGGTCGAATGGAAACCATGGACATAGGCATTGAGTGTTTGCTTGCAGTGGATATGCAGACGGCTTATCCATTGGCGCAGCAACTGAATGATTTGAATATAGAACGACGTCAAGTTGAAGCACAAATGAAGCAACAGGCTTTAACTGAATTGGCTCATCTTAATGTGGATCCAGAAAATTTACCTGCTGCATTGGTGATGTTTGATCAACAATGGCATCAGGGCGTGATTGGAATTGTTGCGGGTCGTTTAAAAGAACAGTTCCATCGCCCCAGTATTGTTTTTGCGGCAGACCAAGATGGGATACATATTAAAGGTTCCGCACGTTCGATTGATGGTGTGCATATTCGAGATATGATTGAAAAAGTGGCAGAACAATATCCACATTTGGTAAGTCATTTTGGTGGTCATGCCGCAGCGGCAGGTTTAACTCTTAAAAAGGAAAACTTTGAAGAGTTTAAACGGGTATTTTTAACGCTGATTCAAGAGCTGGACGCTGATTTGTTTCAGGCTGTTTTATGGACGGATGGCGAATTACCTAGGCATGCCTTGAATTTACATACAGTAGATATGATTGAGCAATTGGGGCCTTGGGGGCAAAAATTTCCTTCGCCTATTTTTGAAGGTCGTTTTCAAGTTTTAGAGTACCGTTGGTTAAAGGAAGTTCATCTTAAGTTAAAATTAGCTTTGGGCGATGGCCAATCTGTCGATGCCATTGCGTTTAATGCACAGGATAAATTTGCTTTTGACCCAAGTATTGCTGAAGTACACATTGTTTATGAAATGGATAAAAATCAATTTAATGGTAAGGTCAGTTTACAGCTGAAATTATTGTATTTAGAACAAAGTTAGTATGATTTACATAAAGAAAAACCGCTCATGGAGCGGTTTTTCTTTATGTAGAGCAATTAGAAGCGGTATGCGCCACGTACACCATAAGTGTTGTAGTTATCACCAAAACCGACTGAACCTTCTAAGCTAACTTGTTGATTGAAGAATTTTTTCGCACGAATTGAGAAAACATCTTCATCATTTAAATCACCATTTGTGCCGCTATAACCTGCACCAACACTGAAAGTTTTGTCTAAATAAAGATCTGCACCTAAGTTGTAATAGTCAACATCACCAAAGCTTGTTGCAGCTTCGAAGTTCATGTCATATTGACCAACTTTAGTCACATATTTAGCACGGATTGCAGGATCAACATTGTTGTCACCATCTTTTTGATCAACACCAACAATACCCGCAGCAATTAATAAACCTGGTACAGGTAAATAACCGACTTCAGCATTGTATGATGTGGTTTTTGTATCAAAATCATGGAATTCTGCTTTAGCGTGTTGGATACCAGCACTTGCATAAAAATCAGTGTTTGGTACGAAATATTCAACGCCACCACCGAATGTCGTTATTTTTAGATCATCATTATCCGAATAAGCGACATTGGCTTTAACATTGCTTGCGCGGTTTAAGAAACCAGCTTCATTTAAAGGCGCATCTTTGACTTGAACAGGGTTGAAATAGTAAGTGCCATCAATACCAAAACCAGTGGTAGTATTAGCATGATCTGGATCAATAACATTGATTGTTCCACCAACTTCAGCTTGGTATGCATTTGCGGTACCAGCAACAGCTAAAGTAGAGAATAATGCAGTTGCGATAGCTAACTTTTTCATAACTTTTCCCCTCTGAAAGAAGTAATTCGATGTATTTTTACATCTTTTGTTACAACTTAGTCTAAGTAAAAAAAATAGATCGTCAATCGTTCGATCGTAACTAGAATGTAATAATAGTGTTTTTGCGTAATTTATTTGTTTTAAATTTATGATATTTAATGCTTAATTAATATGTTTAGTTTTATTAAAACTGTGTGGATAGTATGGAGATTGGAGTGGTTGAGTGAAAACAATACATATTTTGTAATAAAAAAAGTATTTCTTGAGTGAAATACTTTTTAGAAAAAGGAAGTTAAACGAACAATATCGGCTTAAAAACGATAAGTTGCATTCACATTGAAGGTTTGTAAATCGCCACTAAAACCAAATTCACCCCCAACGGCAAGGTTTGGATTAAAGAAATATTTAGTGCGAACAGCGATGAAATTATAATCACTGACATCATCATCGTTCAGATAAAAGGCACCGCCTAAACTGAAGATTTTATTGAAGTAATAATCTGCACCGATCACAGCATTGTTCATATCGCCAAAAGTACCATTAGCATCAAGGTTCAAGTATTGACCTGCTTGACCAATGGGCATGACATACTTTGCTTTTACCGCAAAATTGGTTTCATTATCTTGGTCATCATTGCCTTGATAACCATCCACACCTACTGCTAAAAGTAAGTTATTGATTGGCATAAAACCCACGAGTGCACGATAGGTTGTGACATCATAATCATGTTGATATGAATCGCTTTTATCACTGCCTTTCACTTCAGTTTTATCTTTGACTTGACCAAAACCAATTGCAGCATCGAAATAGAATTGTTCATAAAAATATTCTAGACCACCAATGAAATGGTGAATATTACTTTCATCTTTTACTTTTGCTAATGGGTAAAGAGAGCCTTGATCCTCTAAAGAGATTATATATTCTTTACTTTTCCACTCGTTATAGTTGTATTGTGCATACACATTACTACTATGACTTAAGAATGCTGCTTCATTTAAAGGAGCTTCTTTGCTTTGAACAGCTTCAAAGTAATATGTCCCTTTTAAATCAAACTGTCCCTGAAAATCGGTCATGTGATCATTATTGTTAAAATAAGTGATACCACCATCTAATTGTGCATTGTAGGCAAAGCTTGAGCTCGCAATGGTTGTCAGAGCTAAAGTCACTAAAGTACGTTTCATGTTATATCCCCTTTCAAAGTTTTATAGTAAAAGTTGTAATAATATTTAAAATTTGTGCGTATTTTTCATAAAAAAAGTAGGACGGTCAATCGCTTTATCAATTTAAAAGCCATATCTCAAGTTGATTCGCTCTGTGATAGAATGCCTTCGAATTAAAAACTGTTCTTTATGGGATCAACACTCGTGGAAATTAATCCTTATCTAATCCAATTAAAAGACTTAAATGACCGTGGTCAAACACTACGGGGGTATCTTTGACTACGATCTAAAGAAAGAGCGTTTAGAAGAGGTTCTCCGCGAGTTAGAAGATCCAACGATTTGGAATGACCAAAGCCGTGCGCAAGCGATGGCGAAAGAAAAAGGTGAACTTGAAAACGTATTGAACGTTTTAGAGGGTTTATCTACTCAACTGGATGATGCACAAGCGCTACTTGATTTGGCGGTTGAAGCGGATGACGAAAGTCTACTTGAAGATGTACAAGCTGAGTTAACAGCGGCTGAAGAAGAGTTAGCAAAACTTGAATTCCGTCGTATGTTCAGTAATCCAATGGATCCGAATCCATGTTACGTCGAAATTCAAGCAGGTTCTGGCGGTACAGAAGCACAAGATTGGGCTTCAATGTTGTTGCGTATGTACTTACGTTGGATTGAGCGTCATGGCTTTAAAGCCGAGTTGATGGAAGAATCTGACGGTGATGTGGCCGGGATTAAATCGGCTACCATTCGTGTCGAAGGTGAGTATGCCTATGGCTGGTTACGTACCGAATCAGGTGTGCATCGTCTCGTGCGTAAATCGCCTTTTGACTCAGGTAACCGCCGTCATACGTCATTCTCAGCCGTTTTTGTTTCACCAGAAGTCGATGACAATATTGAAATTGATATTAATCCTGCCGATGTTCGTACGGATACTTATCGTGCATCAGGTGCAGGTGGTCAGCACATTAACAAAACCGACTCTGCGGTACGTTTAACGCATGCGCCGACAGGTATTGTGGTGGCGTGTCAGAACCAACGTTCGCAACATGCCAACCGTGATCATGCCTGGAAACAATTACGTGCTAAGCTCTATGAGCTTGAAATGAAAAAACGTAATGATGCAGCACAAGCACTTGAAGATACCAAGTCAGATATTGGTTGGGGCAGTCAGATTCGTTCATACGTGCTTGATGACTCACGCATTAAAGACTTGCGCACCAGTGTAGAAAGTTCCAACACGGGTGCTGTACTGGATGGTGATTTAGATAAGTTTATTGAAGCGAGCTTGAAACAAGGTTTGTAATTTAAATTTATAACAGAAGCAAAGTGTTATCAGTGTTTTACAAATATATCCAAATAAAACGATATTAAAATCGTAAAAATGCGATATATTGGTATCAAGATGCTGAATAGCGCTTTGCCGATTCATTTTTAAAATGTTTCATTAAATGTGTCTGGACTATGGATATCGATTTAATTTTTAAAGCCTTAGCAAATCCAACTCGCCGACAAATATTGGAATGGTTGAAATCACCTGAACAGTTCTTATCGGAAGAGCAATGTCGAGGCTTTAATCGTGGTGTTTGTGCAGGAAATATCGAGAAACTCGGTAATGTTTCTCAGTCGACCATGTCTAATCATTTATCTGTATTACAGCAGGCAGGTTTAATTCAAGCGGAAAAATATGGACAATGGTCTTATTTTTCTCGCAATGAAGTGCTTATTCAGCAATACATTGAATATCTGAAAAACTCACTTTAAAACAAATCACTCAACTTATTTATACGGGTTTGTTCAATACGTGAGTCATGAGGCATATATGGCTGAATTTAACACTCCTCTGATCCTTGGCGATTTACATCTTAAAAACCGCGTAGTGATGGCACCTCTCACCCGTAGTCGCGCAACAGCTGATCGCATTCCAACAGCAATGATGGCTACTTATTATGCACAGCGAGCAAGTGCAGGTTTAATTATTTCTGAAGCGACGGTCATTTCTGAAGCAGCCAATGGTTATTTCAATACGCCAGGCTTGTTTACTGATGCACAAGTTGCAGGCTGGAAGAAAGTCACAACAGCGGTACATGATCAAGATGGTTTAATTGTTGCACAGTTGTGGCATGTCGGCCGTGTTTCACATCCAGATGTATTGAATGGTGATACACCTGTTTCTGCCAGTGCAGTTCAACAGGCAGGCTATGTGAGCCTATTACGCCCAAAACGCGAATATGTTGTTCCACGTCCGCTTGAAATTGCTGAAATAAAAACCATTATAGAGCAATATAAACAGGCTGCAATTCGTGCAAAAGAGGCTGGTTTTGATGGCGTAGAATTGCATGCAGCCAATGGTTATCTGATTGACCAGTTTTTACAAAGTTCGACCAATCAGCGTGAAGATGAATATGGCGGCTCAGTAGAAAATCGTGCGCGTTTATTGCTTGAAGTTATGGATGCCTTGATTGAAGTTTGGGGTGCGGGACGCGTTGGTGTGCATTTGGCACCACGTGGCGATGAGCATGATATGGGTGATGATCATCCTAAAGAAACTTTTGGTTATGTCATGCAAGAATTGGGCAAACGCCAGATCGCATTCTTCTTTACTCGTGAATATATTGACGCTGAAAGCATCAGCCTTGATATGAAAGCGCGTTCAAATGGTGTGCCATATATTGCCAATATGCGTTTAAGCCGTGAAGATGCCTTGGAATTGTTGGCATCAGGTCAGGCGGAAGCGGTGTCTTTTGGTAAAGACTATATTTCTAATCCTGACTTGTATGAGCGTTTAGTACAAGATGCACCACTGAATGAATTGGTATTTGATAATATGATTGGAACAGATGTAGCGGAAGGCTATATCGATTATCCAACCTTGGCTGAAAGTTTAGTCACTTCAGAGTAAGGACACAAACTCTTGCATCTTATGAGCATTATTCATTAACAACTGAATAATGCTCTGTTATATTTGCCGATTGAATTCATTGTAGGGCACGTGTTTGGCTACTCCTTTCTGGTACAATGCAGCATTAGCAATCATTAAGCCTTTGTATCAATGGCGGATTAAAAAGCGCGCCTTAAATTTAGAACAATATCAACAAGAATGTCTTGAGCGATTTGGTCCATTTCAAGCAGCTAAGAATAAAAATACGATCTGGTTTCATGCTGTTTCAGTGGGTGAAACCAATGCGGCACAACCTTTAATTGAACACTATTTGAAATTAGGTCATGCCGTTCTGGTCACCAATACCACCAAAACTGGGCAAATACGGGCTAAATCATTATTCTTAAAAGCACCGTATGCAGATTTATTTCAAGCTGTATATTTACCTGCTGATCAGAAATATTTAATCCAAGCTTTTTATCAAAAATATCAGCCTAAAATTTTAATTTTAGTTGAAACGGAGTTGTGGCCTAACTTAATCGATCAAGCTCAGCAATTTCACGTGCCGTGTTTATTGGTGAATGCGCGTCTTTCTGAAAAATCCGCGCAAGGTTATGGGAAAGTACCGAGTTTGACAGCGCCAATGCTACAAAAATTAGATCATTTATTGGCACAAGATCTGGCAACACAACAACGTTTTATTGCTTTAAGTATGCCCGCAGAGAAAACACAAGTTTTGGGCAGTATTAAATTTGATATTTCGGCACCAGATATCGTGCTTCAACAAGCACAACAACTAAAGCAGGATTGGAATTTAGTAAAGCGTAAAATTATAACCATTGCCAGTACCCATGCACCTGAAGAACAATTAGTGTTGACTGCGCTTAAGCCTTATTTAGAACAGTATACTGATATGCTGTGTATCGTTGTACCACGTCATCCTGAACGTTTTGATGAGGTCTTTCAGATCGCGAAGAGTTTAAATTTAACAACCCAACGCCGCAGTTTAGGGCAAGTTATTCATACTGATACGCAAGTGTATTTGGCGGATAGTATGGGTGAGCTCTGGTTGTGGTATGCATTAAGCCAAGCTTGTTTTGTCGGTGGTTCTTTGAATCAACCCGGTGGTGGACATAATATTTTAGAGCCGATGGTGCTGAATGTACCTACCGTGATTGGGCCAAATTATGTAAATTTTCAAGCGATTGTGCATGAATTTTTACAAGCAGATGCGATCAAAATTGGTCAGTCTGCAGAAGAGGTTGTACACATTTTAGTGCAATGTCTTGAAGATTCGAGTTTTGCGCAGACGCTAACTCAGCATGCAATGCAGGTTTTAGAACGTAATAAAGGCGCATTACACAAACATATTGCTGTAATTGATCAATACCTTTAATTCAATGTAAAAACTGGTATATATGCAATGAACATTGTTCTTTTAGACGCTCGTCAAACTCAATCCGCGTTGTGGTCTATTACATCGAAACGCCAAATTGAGCATTTAAAAACACATGTAGATATACAAGTCGGGGATACTTTAAGAGTTGGTATTCGTGAGGCTAAGCGTTATTTAACTGAAATTGTTTCTATTTCAGAGCACGCTATCCAAATTAAACCAATCCAAGAAGAATCAGTTCCTACCAAATTACCCGTCACATTGATCGTGGCCTTACCTCGGCCCAAGGTTTTACGCCGACTGATTATGGATAGTGTTACTTTAGGTGTAAATAAAATTATATTGATCCACAGTTATCGGGTGGATAAAAGTTATTGGCAATCTCCCTTTTTACAGCAGCTTGAACATTATGTGACGCTCGGCCTAGAACAGGCTGGGGATACGGTTGCACCTAAAATTGAAGTGTATAAACGATTTAAACCTTTTGTTGAAGATATATTACCCACACTAATTTCAGCAGAGCAACCCGCTTATGTCGCGCATCCTTATGTAGAGCAAAGCATGCCATCCGGAATTAATCATCCCTGTAGTATTGTGATTGGCCCAGAAGGCGGTTTTATTCCCTATGAAATTGACCTGCTCATCAAAAACGGCTGCCATGCATTAAGCTTAGGCAACCGCATTATCCGCACTGAAACCGTAATTCCTTATGTTTTAGGACGATTATTTAGCACGTGTTAAATAAGTATCTTCAATAGATGAATCAGTACGAGACATTTTCACTTCCTGCACCGGATATGGAATTGAAATATCATGTTTCGCAAAGGCCTCCAATACGCGTTCCTGAACTTCACTGATAGATGCTGAGGTTGAGGTTTCCGTAGTGTCTACCCACCACTGGACTTTTAAGTTGATCGAAAAGTCAGCCAAAGCGGAGACATTGACGCTGAAACCGGGTTGACTCAAGATAGTTTGGTCTTTATCTAAAATTTGTAGAATAATCTTTTTGGCTTGCTGTATGTCATCTTCATAGCCAATCCCGACGCTAAACTCACAACGACGACGTTGATAGGCTGTATTGACCGTGACGGCACTGGTATAGACAGTGGCATTGGGAATCACAATACGACGACCATCAGGTGAATGTAAGAAGGTTGCACGAATTTGAATATCTTCAACCGTACCTTCCATATTGTTAACAACAATGCTGTCACCAATTTGGAATGGTTCACTGAGCAAGATCAGAATGCCTGAAAGCATATTTTGAAAAATATCTTTGAATGCAAAACCGATGGCAACCGAACCAATGCCTAAAGCACTCATCAATTGGCCTGGTGTAAACCCTGGAATTGCAATGACCATCGCAATTAAGAAACCAAAGAAAATAATAAAAGTACTACCGACACGGTTCAACACCAAGACTAAATTTTGTCGGGTATAAGAACGATTTTCTAGAGTTTTACGGACAAAAAGTTTGAACAGTTTAGACAGTAACCAAAAAATAAAGAGCACGATAAGGGCAATGCATAAATAGGGCATACGCTCCCAAAATCCATCGACGAATTTATCAATCGTGGTATAAGCATCATTATATTTTGCAGTGTGTTCAATGACTGATTTTGCAGTTTTTTCACCTGCAGTATGAATCAATTGTGTGGTGCCTTGAGCGACCTCACTTAAGGTATTTGCTTCTTCAGCCACAATGTTATCCAATAAAAAAGTTGCGCTATTTTGCCTGAATTTTTGGTGAAATAAAGGATGATCTTATGTATTTCCTCTCGCATTCACGCGATAGGCCAATTCGGTAAGGAAATGTTAATTTCTAAAAAAAGGCTACGATTCTCTCTAGATAAAATATAAGATTAAAAAAACAACAGTATGACCAACATTTAAAATAATTCCGAATATCCATAGGCTCAATATAAGCGATTGAATGACCTCAACGGCTACGACAAAAGTACAATTATTCAGCAATTTTCGTAATCGTGATATTAGAGCTATGCAAGAAATAAAATCAATAACTTAAGCATACATCTCGAGATGAGATACATCATGAAGGATCGATAATATGAAAGAAATATATCCAGTACCAGAGGTCTTTGCAAAAACGGCACGGACCAATGAGCAACAATATTTTGAGCGTTATCAACAATCCATCGCTGATCCAAATGGATTTTGGGCAGAAGCGGCAAACAAACTTGATTGGATTAAACCCTTTACACAGGTTAAAAATACCAATTTTGATAAAGATAATTTTAAAATTGAATGGTTTGCAGATGGTCAATTGAATGTCAGTAGTAATTGTTTAGATCGTCACTTAAAAGAACATCCGCATAAACCTGCCATTATTTGGGAAGGTGATCATCCATCACGGCATAAAATTATTTCCTTCGAAGCGCTGCATGATGAAGTCTGTCGTTTTGCCAATGTTTTAAAGAAAAATGGGATCAGTAAAGGTGATCGTGTAGTTTTATATATGCCAATGATTCCAGAAGCAGCAATTGCGATGTTGGCCTGTACCCGAATCGGTGCTGTACATTGTGTGGTCTTTGGCGGTTTTTCCCCAGATTCACTGGCCAGTCGTATCGATGACAGTCAAGCTAAATTGGTCATTACGGCTGACTCGGGTATGCGTGGTGGTAAAAGTCTACCACTCAAAGAAAATGTAGATGCTGCTCTCAAATTAGCCGGTACTGGTTCAGTTCAAAATATGATTGTGGTTCATCGGACAGGTAATCCTATTTCCATGCAGGCTGGTCGTGATTTGTGGTATCACATGGAAATCATGAGCGTAAATGATATTTGTCCACCTGAGCCAATGAATGCCGAAGATCCTCTGTTCATTCTTTATACCTCAGGATCGACGGGTAAACCGAAAGGGGTGTTACATACCACAGGTGGATATCTCACCTATGTGAATAGCACTTTTCGTGAAGTTTTTGATATAAAACAAGATGATGTGTTTTGGTGTACAGCAGATGTCGGTTGGATCACGGGGCATTCCTATGTGCTGTATGGACCCCTGTCTAATGGGACAACCACGGTAATGTCAGAAGGTATTCCCCAGTATCCAACTTGGGCACGTACTGGGCATATTGTAGATAAGCATAATATTACGATTCTATATACAGCACCGACAGCGATTCGAGCCATGATGCGTGAAGGCGATGCTTTTGTACGCGAAAGTGATCGCAGTAGTTTGCGTTTATTGGGTTCAGTCGGTGAACCGATTAATCCAGAAGCATGGAATTGGTATTACACAGTTGTAGGTGAAAGTCGTTGTCCAATTGTGGATACATGGTGGCAAACGGAAACAGGTGGAATCTTGATTGCACCATTACCTGGCGCAACTGCGTTAAAACCCGGTTCGGCGACGCGTCCATTTTTTGGGATACAGCCAGGAATAGTTGATGCAGAAGGTCATGAATTAGAGGGTGAGGCGGAAGGGAATTTAATTATTAAAGATTCATGGCCGGGTCAAATGCGAACCATTTGGGGTGATCCAGCGCGGTTTATCGATGCATTTTTCTTAACCTATCCCGGAAATTATTTTACTGGAGATGGTGCGCGCCGTGATAAGGATGGCTATTACTGGATTACAGGTCGTGTCGATGATGTATTGAATGTATCTGGGCATCGTTTAGGTACTGCTGAAATTGAAAGTGCATTGGTTGCACATGAAAAAGTCGCTGAGGCTGCGGTGGTTGGTATGCCACATGAAATCAAAGGTCAAGGCATTGCGGTATATGTGACTTTACAAGCGGGTGAAGCTGAAACAGAAGAATTACGTAAAGAATTGGTCGGTTGGGTACGCAAGGTGTTAGGGCCAGTAGCAACGCCAGATGCCATTTATTGGGCACCATCCTTACCCAAGACGCGTTCTGGGAAAATCATGCGCCGGATTTTACGTAAGATCGCAGCCAATGAACTAGACAGTTTAGGAGATACTTCGACATTGGCAGATCCAAGTGTTGTTGATCAATTGATTATTGAGGTGAAGGCAAATTCATAGCATCGGAATGTAGGGAAGTTAGCAATACCAATTTTGGGGAGTGATCTCTCATTTTTATTGGATCGATATCATTAAATTTAGATACCGTTAGACACGTTCTAGCGGTTCTGGTCTAAAATTGCATAAATTCCCTAGAAAATAGAGGGAATTAAAGTTTAAGCCAGTACTTTATTTAAAAAATCGTGAATATTTACGTATCCTTAATGGCAATAGTGCGGTTAGAATCAAACTCTGTGCTAGAGATATCTCGCTTCGCTTATGAATATTTTAATCGTTGATGACCACCCGCTGTTTCGCCACGCTTTAATTCAAGCGGTTCGTTATAGTTTTCCTCAGGCTCAAATTCATGAAACTGCAGCAGTGAATGAATTTTATGAGCGTTTAGAGAATGGTCCTGAACCAGATTTAGTTTTACTCGATTTGAATTTACCCGGTGCATCTGGTTTTTCGGCATTGGTTCACGTTCGTGCGCAGTATCCCTCGTTACCTATTATTGTGGTTTCTGCACATGAGGATTCCTCGATTATCCAACGTGCAATTGCACATGGTGCAATGGGTTATATTCCAAAATCAGCTCATCCGAGCCATATTGGTGAAGCAATTCGTCATGTGCTAGAAGGGGATATTTGGTTACCACCCAATTTACCTGCTAATATGAACTTTGATCCGCGTGCAGCAGATGAAACGGCATTGGCTGAGCGAATTCAATCTCTGACACCACAGCAGTTCCGTGTATTAATGATGGTGGCTGAAGGTCTGTTGAATAAGCAAATTGCTTATGAGTTGGATGTGTCTGAAGCAACCATTAAGGCACATGTCACCGCTATATTCCGTAAATTGGGTGTACAAAATCGAACTCAAGCTGTTTTGGCCATTAGTGCATTGAATATTGAAGAAAGACGCGTTTAAGCAAAATAGCAGATGTTAAAAAAGACCTGAATTCAGGTCTTTTTTATGGTTGAAATTTAACAGAATGTAACTTTCAGCGTTTAAGCTAAACAATCTTGTTTTGCAATTAAATCAGGACAACCCAATGGATTTAAAGCGCATTGTAGATCATCAATTTGCTCTTGAGTGACATAACCTTTTGCTTTTAAATAGTTGGCAACGCGATCATCTCTTAAGCTCAAAAATGCGGCATCATAAACGCCTAAATCGACAAATAGTGCAGCAGTTTCAAGACTATTAAAACGATCAAGGAAAATATCATTACCATACATTAAGAAAATATGGTCATAGTTTTCATGTACATTGACCGCTAAACGATTGGCTAACGTTTGCGGGGCTGTTTTAATAAATAATAAATCTGAAAGCTCGTCAAAGTGGGTCATGTCCAATTCATTATTGCCAGATTTAACTTTACCCAACCAAGCTTTAAAAACGAGAACAGCACCACCACGTAGCAACATACTCCAAATCTGATGTCGCACTTCTTCATTTAGACCGCGGCATTCTGTTTCCAGTAATTGGATCAGTTTTTCTTCTTGCTGTGCAAGTTTATCGAATAATCCCAAACCTTGTGGTTGGTAGGCAGTCGGGGTAAATACATCAAATTTGAGTTCATCAAACACTTGCAGTGCTAAAGGAACAGCATTGCGATAAAGCGTGTCTAAAGCTTGAAGGTGAGTGGCATTCAGCTTGCTGTCTTTAAAAAGCTCTGACCAATTAATTGCAGGCAACATTGAATTAACGCCATATTGACGATGTAGTTGTTGAGATTGATGGTTGGATGCAGGGGTAGTATTTGAAATATTCATTTTGAGCGCCTCATTTTAATCGTTTTGCTTCAATTTTTATCGCAACATCCCTGAGCGTTTAAAAATGAATCAATAATGACCTATTTATGATTTATCTAAGAAGCAATAGGAATACGACTAAAGTTCTATAGTGCTATTTTTTGTATTTAATTATATAAATTACAAAATCTTATGAAATTGTAACTAAGTGTACAAGTGTGCACTTTCTATTTTGATTGTATTTGCCATAGCAAACAATGTGATGATTTTTTTGGTCAATTAAAAGTGCTGAAAAGAGTTCAATCTTGAAAACTTTTGCCTAAACGAGGAAATAAATTGCTATTTCACTGCATTTTACGTCAATTTATGTATAAAGAAAGCGTATGTTCTGTTGCAGACATGCGCTTCTTTTATGTTTCGCAGAATGGATTATTTAGAAATTTTTAACCCAGATAGCCATGAGCGCAATGATGCTGGTTTTAAAGGTTTCCTTAATAGCACTACATTTAATTCTTTCAAACGCTGTGGTAATTCAGGATCAGAATCGGCAGTAATTAATGCTACCGGTACATTTTCTTGACGGTGCTCTAAAATAAAATCTAAACCAATTTTCCCCTGATTTAAATGTTGATCAACCAGCCAGACTTGAATGTTTTCTTGTTGAATCAATTGCAGTGCGCGTTCCGGTTCAGTGGCTTTAAAAACTTGATAGCCCCATTTGGTCAGCAATGTAGACATTCCATCTAAGATGTTTTCATCATTATCTAAGCATAAAACCTTATAGGCTTTGGTTTTTAAGGGTACCGCTTGGACAGGTGCCGCAACGACTTTGGGTGCTTCTACAATTGGAACTTCGATCATGAAACATGAACCTTTCCCCAGTTCCGAATAGACATTGACGGGATAATCCAATAAACCAGTCATACGTTGCACAATCGCTAAACCGAGCCCAAGACCTTGCTCACCCCATGGCGATGTATGACCGCAACGCTCGAATTCTTGGAATAATTTAATTCGTTGCTCTTCTGCAATGCCTGGACCTGTGTCCCAAACACCGATACGAATATGATTCGGATGTTGAGATGAGCGTAATACACCAACAACAACGCGACCTTTGGCGGTATAGCGTAGTGCATTACTGACGAAATTTTGAATAATACGACGAATCCATTGTGGATCGGTATTAATCCAAAATTTCACATCATGCACTTTAAATTGGATATTGCGTTGTGCAGCAATGGATTTGAATTGCAATTCTAAATCATGGAGTAAGTCATGTAGCGGATAAGCTTGGCGATTGGGCTGTAGGCTGCCACCTTCTAAACGTGCGATGTCTAAGAGAGCAGAGAGCATACTTTCCGCACCATGTAAGGCACGATCCAATTGCTGTAGTGTTTTTCGATCTTCTTCAGATTGTACACTTTGTTCCAGTGCGGTACTGAAGAGTCGAGCCGCATGCATTGGTTGTAATAAGTCATGACTTGCTGCTGCAATAAAACGACTTTTTGACATATTGGCACGGTCCGCTTGCTCACGTGCTAATTGTTGCTCAGATAAAGCATTGGCCAATTGTTGGGTTCGGTCTGAAACACGGGCTTCAAGAATGGCTTCATTTTCACGGAAAGCCGTAATATCTGCAAAGGTCGTGACAAAACCACCCCCTTCAATTGGATTGCCTCGCATTTGGATGACGCGACCATCTTTTCGAATTCGCTCGAATTCATGTGCGCTACCGACTTTCATCCAATGCATACGCTTGCGCACATGCTCATCAATGGAACCGGGGCCACATTCGCCACGTTCAGCGTTATAACGAATTAAATCTGAAATAGGGCAGCCGACATAAACTAAATCTTTTGGATAATCAAAAAGTTTAAGATATTGGTTATTCCAAGCCACCAAGCACATATTTTCATCGACTACGCTGACACCTTGAGTCATATGGTCAATCATGGTCATAATCAGGTTTTGATTAAAACGTTGCCATTGTGAAGCTTGGTCTAGAATATTCGCCACTTGTCCCAAGGCTAAACCATTATTGACCATCGCTGTGGTGAGTAAGGTTCGTGCTGATGCTGCACCAATAGTTCCAGCAAGATATTGTTCTGTAAAGCGCCACCACATGCCATTGGCACTGCTATTTTCATTCAGTACCACCTTGTTCATATTACAAAATTGCTGAAACGCATGTACGGTTGGCCCTTCACCAGTAATTCGTTTCGCCAATGTAATTAAATCCCCCACTTTTAAGCGTGCCACGTCATGATGCAAATAGTTCATATCCGTCGAGGTGTTTTGAGCTGGCAAGGGTTTGGTTTCGTAGTAAAAAAAGCTTTCCGCTTGGATTTGTTCGGCAATGCTTGGACGGTAAAGTCTAGAGATCCAAATAAACAAAAGGATATTTAAACCGAGTGCCCAAGTTACACCATGCGTCAGTGGTGCAAAGGATTCAAAGCCCAATAATGCTTCAGGGCGTAACCATGTAATGCCCATTGGTCCTAAGCTTAAAAACTGATGAGAAAATTGACTATATTCTATTGGGAGGCTGCGCAAAATTGTCGGGAGCAGTAGCGTATAAGTCCATAGTGCAAAACCAACCACCAAGCCAGCATAAACGCCTTGTCGACTGCCACCGCGCCAATATAAACCACCAATGAGTGCCGGTGAAAACTGTGCAACGGCACTAAAGGCCAATAGGCCAAAAGTCGAAAGTTGGTCAATATCATTAAAGAAGTGAAAAAATAAGAAGCCGAGAAACATCACCGCCAAAATACAGACGCGTCGGGTAAATTTAAGCACCTGAGGTAAGCGTTTATCATGCCGTGATAATAAATTGAAGCGCCATAATGCAGGCATGATTAAGTCATTACTCAGCATGATGGAAAGTGCAACAGATGAAACCAATAACATCCCTGTCGATGCGGAGAAGCCACCGAGGAAGGCCAATAAGGTGAGCCATTCTTGGTTATAACTCAGCGGTAAAGATAAAACTGCGACATCTGGAATAGAAAGATAAGCTGGCGCAGCATGTAAGGCCCAACTGGCAATCGGAATAATGGCAAAAATCGTTAACACTAAATAAGCAGCAAACCAACGTCGTGCACCACGGATATGTTTTTCATCACGTAATTCGACCACAGCAACGTGAAATTGACGGGGTAAGCAAATAATCGCTAAAGCCGCCAATAAGGTCTGTACCCAAAATGTTTCTGGTACGCCAAAGCGTTGCACATCATGAAAGCTTTTACTGACATCATGCGAAATTTGAATAATATTTTGTGGAGATTCAAAGATAAAGAACAGGGCAACGCATAGTAAGGCAAAAAGTTTGACGAAGGATTCGAATGCGACGGCTAACATTAAGCCACCATGTTGTTCCGTATTGGCAATTTGCCGCGTACCAAACATCATCGCTAAAATGGCCAATACCGCAGTTAGGGCTAAAACACCATTGGTAGTGGCTGAAGCCACTTGCGTATTTTGCTGTAGCATCACTGAAGCACTGAGTGCAATTGCCCGCAGTTGTAAAGCCAAATAAGGAATAATGGCAATGACAGCCAGAATGGTCACTAAGGATGCCAGCGTGCCACTTTTGCCGTATCGTGCAGCTACAAAGTCGGCGATAGAAGAAATGGCATGATGTCGTCTGACCCGACCTAAACGTCGCCAAATATCATAACCTAGTCCAACGAATAATAAGGGGCCTAAATAAATCGGTAAGAATAGAATACCTTCCCGAACAGCGGCACCTGTTGCACCATAAAATGTCCAAGATGAACAATAAACACCCAGTGTTAGACTAAAGAGAAGCATCCGCCCACGCGTACTTAAGCGACTCGCGTGCTTCTCTCCGTAAAATGCGCAAACAAATAAAACTAAGATATAAAGGGCCAGAACCCCAATAATCAACCAACTGTTCATAAGGACTACGGTTTAAAATTCTGTGCCTATAATAGCGTATACATGAACTGACACGTTCATGTTGATCAAAATTTAACGACCAAAGTCTAAGTTACGAGAGCTATACAACATTGTTAACGTTAGATACGTAATAAAAATATTAAAAAAGCAACCAGTGGACTGGTCGCTTATTATGGAGCATGGTTATGGATGAGAGACAGGTAGAGCAAATTCTACAAAATCCAAAGTTCAAAGAAATGGTTGCTAAAAAGAGTAAATTGAGCTGGACACTTACGGCAATTATGTTGTTTGTATACGTTGGATTCATGCTTTTAGTGGGCTATAACAAAGCGTTTTTAAAGAGTTCGTTTGATGGTGGTGTAATAACATGGGGAATTCCGTTAGGTCTCGGAATTATTGTGTTGTCCTTTGTTTTATGTGGTGTGTATTCATTTATTGCTAACCGGTCATTGGATCAACTCAATGCAGAAGCCATGAAAGAAGTGGAAGCAATTGCCCATGAAAAAGGAAACCACTAAGATGAAATTGAATTCATTAAAAACCAAGACATTGATTGCTTCTACAGCATTGATGTCGACATTGGTTCAAGCAAGCCCTGACTTAGGTGTTGCAGAGCAACAAGCCACAAATTGGCATGCGATTATCATGTTTGTAATTTTTGTAGCGTTTACTTTGGTGATTACCAAGTGGGCTGCAAAACAAACGACCAGTACTCAAGATTTCTATACTGCAGGCGGTGGTATTTCTGGTTTCCAGAATGGTCTCGCAATTGCAGGGGACTATATGTCAGCGGCATCCTTCCTCGGTATTTCCGCATTGGTGTTTAGTTCAGGTTTTGATGGCTTACTGTATTCACTTGGTTTTATGGTTGGTTGGCCGATCGTACTATTCTTGGTGGCTGAACGTTTACGTAACCTCGGTAAATACAACTTATCTGATGTGGTTTCATTCCGCTTGGAAGAAAAACCAGTGCGTACCTTGGCTGCGATTAGCTCTTTGGTTGTGGTGGCATTCTATTTGATCGCTCAAATGGTGGGTGCAGGCCAGCTAATCAAATTACTATTTGGTTTGAACTATAACATTGCTGTGGTGATCGTTGGCCTTCTGATGATGGCTTACGTGATCTTTGGTGGTATGTTGGCAACCACTTGGGTGCAAATCATTAAAGCAGTGATGTTGCTTTCAGGTGCAACTTTCATGGCCTTTATGGTAATGAAAGGTGTCGGTTTTAGCTTCACTACAATGTTTGAACAATCGATTCAAGTGTTCAGTGAAGTGCATAAAATTGGTCTAGCAGAAGCTGGCAATATTATGGGGCCTGGTAAATTAGCAGCAAATCCATTAGATGCTTTATCTTTAGGTTTGGCACTGATGTTTGGTACAGCAGGTTTACCGCACATTTTAATGCGTTTCTTTACCGTTAAAGATGCTAAAGAAGCACGTAAATCAGTAGTTGTAGCAACAGGCTTTATTGGTTATTTCTACCTATTAACTTTCATCATTGGTTTTGGCGCGATCCTATTCGTTTCAAACAATCCACAATTTATTGATGTTGCAAAAATGGCAGTCACTGGCAAATTAGAGCTAGTGGGGGGTAACAACATGGCTGCAGTTCACTTAAGTGATGCTGTTGGCGGTGATTTGTTCATGGGCTTCATTTCAGCCGTGGCATTTGCAACGATTCTTGCCGTTGTTGCTGGTTTGACATTGTCTGGTGCTTCAGCAATTTCACATGACTTGTACGCAAACGTCATTAAAAAAGGTCAAACGACTCCTGAATCTGAATTACGTATGTCGAAAATAGCAACACTTGGTCTTGCAATTTTCGCGATGATTTTGGGTATTTTGTTCGAGAAACAAAACGTTGCATTCATGGTTGGTCTAGCATTCTCGGTTGCTGCTTGTGCAAACTTCCCAGTACTTGTACTTTCGATGTTCTGGAAAGGTTTAACAACGCGTGGTGCCGTGATTGGTGGTGTTGTAGGTCTAGTGACAGCCGTAACTTTAATTATCTTATCTAAAGCTGTTTGGGTGGATACTTTAAAAATCTCGGATACAGCAGTGAATCCATTTAATGGACCTGCAATTTTTGCGATGCCATTGTCTTTCTTCTGCTGTTGGTTGTTCTCTGTGACTGATAACTCAGCACGTGCGCAAGCAGAACGCAAAGCATTTGATGCACAGTTTGTACGTTCACAAACAGGTATTGGTATTTCAGGTGCTTCGGATCACTAAGTAATTATTTAAAATTATCGTTTATATTAAAAAAGTCCCAATTGGGGCTTTTTTTGCATGGAAAATGCAATTTTGTGTATGTGTAGTTGCACTATTTTGGATTAAGTCTTTGAGTCAGTAGAAATTTGATAGAAGTTCGTTTTGATCCACTTGGATGCAATCGAGAATTGTGGAGTAATGGCTTTAATATGAAAGAGAAAAGATACTTTTATCATCATTGATTAAAGTCGTTTGAACTTAAGTGTGAGACGAGCAATTAAGTTAAGTTCAAGATTTAAATTAAGGGTATGTCCATTCGAGCATTAGTGACAATAAAAAAGGACTCATATGAGTCCTTTTTTGATTCAGTTTCTAAAATAACTTAGAAACGGAATTTAGCATTTACGCCAACAGTTTGAGTATCAAGTACTGAACCTTTTTCAGCATTTGCATTTACATAGCTTGCGCCAACTGCAACAGCTGGAGTAATGAAGTAATTTACGTTTACACCCCAAGCTTTGTTTGGAAGTACGTCATCATAGCTTGATTCAGCATATGAAGCGCCAACGCTTAATTGTGGGTTTAAGTAAAGATCAGTTTTTAATTGGTAAGCTGTACTTTCGCCATAAACAAGGCCAGATTCAAAACCGATTGCCATGTTAGTACCATCAATAGCACCTACATATTTAACACGTGCAGTGATTGCATCTTGGTCATCAGCAATAGTTGCAGCTTCACCAACAGCTTTAGCAATACCATTGTTCATGATGCCAAAAGCATCTAAAGCAATAGTATCAACAACGCTGGTATAACCAACTGCAACCAAGAAGTTAGGTACAATAACAGCACCAAGTTCTACTGCATAACGGTCGCCATTGTCTTTAAATGTATCATTATCTGCATCTAAAGTTAATTTAGTGTGGTTATAAGATGCGCTTGCATATGCAGGAACAAATTTAGTTGGAATATAAGCTTCACCTTTTACACCGTAAGTATGTGACTCAATACTGATGACATCACCTAGATCAACAGGCGCATAAGTGTATGCAAGAGCAACATTAGATGCTTGGTTTAAAAATGCTGCTTCAGCTAAAGGACCTTTAGTCGAGTCTACATTTTTGAGGTAATAAGTACCTTGAACAGAACCAGTAAAGTTTTTGTCATTTACAGTACTATCAATGTACTCTGATTGGCCTTGTACTTCGAATTGATAAGCTTGTGCACCAGTCATGGCTAATAATAAAGCAGAGGCTAAACCGAGTTTTTTCATGAACATTTCCAGAGATAGGTTGAAATGGGTTAAACATGCGTCATTGTATTGTAACAATTTATTAAATCAATGATGTTTAACAATATTATTATTTGATTATTGAAATAAAATAGGTTTGATTGAAAATCAATCAAATGAAAGATTAATCGTCAACCTATTAAAAACTTTAAACAGAACAATTAGGTATGGTGTGAAAAAGTGATTAATTTGCCTCAAATATCAGATTGTAGATTGATTTTTTAATTGTTAAATTGGATTAACTTTTAGTTTTTTATCTGAATTAATAATTAGTGCAGCTACATTAAAATGTATCTTAATTAATATTAATAAGTAAGAGTGTGCCTTGTTTCGCAAATAATAAAAATTGTATCACTTGTGTCTATATTTTTGCATTGATATTGCATATTGCTATGAAATATATCAATTTAAATGATATTTTGTGATAGATATATCAAATCTGATCATTTCAATCGGCTTTACAAAACGAATGATTTAAATCATAATCTATTCATCGTATTGATTCACATTATGTGAATACGTTCTCCATAACGTTGTACGTTTAAATGTTTTATATGCCCAACTTTCCCCAAAGTTGGGCTTTTTTTGTTCTCAATAAAATGTACATCTTATAGGTTGAGTCAGAAGGGTGGAGAATGAAAATTTAATTGTATTGGCGTGATGTATAATAATTTAAAGTCTTAATTCATCTATTTAAAGCGGCATATATGTAGTTTGAATGCTTGTCTTTTTTAATGAATTGAAGTCTTTAACAAAAATGAAGAATAAGCAATAGGGGATAGATAGGATATATTTGCACCAATATTGTGCAATATTGCAAGAAAAATGATGAAGTATTGAGAAATATTCAATAAAAAAACCCCAGTTTTCAAAGAAAACTGGGGTTTTTTCTAAAATCTGAGACAAAAATAGAAATCCTGCTGAGGAATGATTCTATTTGTGCCCTAATGAGGGGCATTATGCACTTATTTGATGCGTATGTAAATATTTACTTTTAAGCCTCGCCATCATATTTTTTCAAAAATAAGAAATACAATTCATGATAGAAAGGAAATTCTATGTTTTTATATGAGATGGAATGCGCGATTAAAGAGAAGGTATAGTTATTAAAATGAGGATGAAACTAAGGTTTTTAGGCATATTTTGGGTTGCCATAGGCGGAGCATCTTGCAGTACTTCCGATTTAATTATGCAGCATCACTCACCATTAGAACTACAGCATTCAATGGCCGATAGTCGAAGCGCTGACATTCCAAAGCTGTTTGATGAAGCAGGAAAGCAGGCTGTTTTTGTGACATTTGATGGTCAAAATTATTACAGTTATGGCAATGATATTATTCGTGCTCAAACGGCTTATGTACCGGCATCAATTTTTAAAATGTTAAATGCTTTAATTGGTTTACAACATAAAAAAGTCACCACGACAGAAGTGTTTAAATGGGATGGTAAACCGAGAGCACTTCCAGCATGGGAAAAAGACATGACTTTGGCTGAGGCCATGCAGGTTTCAGCGGTTCCTGTTTATCAGGAGCTGGCTCGGCGTATTGGTCTAGATGTGATGCGTCAGGAAATCAAAAGCGTTCAATATGGCAATCAGAAGATTGGTCAACAGGTCGATCGTTTTTGGCTTGATGGCCCATTAACCATAACACCTAAGCAAGAAGCGAACTTTGTTTATCAATTGGCAATGAAGCAACTGCCTTTTGATGCGACTGTACAGCAACAAGTCAAAGATATGCTTTATATAGAGCGTCGTGGTGATGTAAAGCTGTATGCAAAAAGCGGTTGGGGCAGTCCAAAGCAGCAGCCTCAGGTGGGTTGGTATACAGGTTGGGTAGAGCAACCGAATGGAAAAATCACCGCATTTTCTTTAAATATGCAGATGCAGGATGGTGATGATGTGGGTGAACGTAAGCAATTGACCTTAGATATTTTGGATAAGTTAGGATTATTTTTCTATCTGTATTAAAGCAAAGCGATAGAACGACACTTTAAAAATGTTTGTGTCGTTGTGGCTTCGTTGATAGTTCTCTTAGAAAAAGCAGATCAGTCTTTGTTTAAGGTAAAAGCAAAAGGGAAAATACAGTTGAAGGGGGGGGGGTTCACCCTTCATCAACGTATCAATTTAACGATGGATTAAATTTGAATTAATCTTCACCACTGAATTTGGATATACAGTTTTTGGTGCTGATGCTTTTAGCGGATTCATCCCAACATTGGGCATCCATGATTTTACCTGCTTGGTAATTTAAAACCGCTTCAGGGGTGCCATCTGCATACCAAGTTTTATACGTGCCATGACGCACGCCATCTCTGTATGCACCCAAGCGTTCTAATTTTCCATTTCTGTACCATTGTTTCAATTCACCGACCATTTTATTATTTTCAAAGCGGACATAAGTCCATGGTTCACCATTTTCATACCAGCGTTGTTTCATACCATTTTGCATATCATCTTTATAGCCCATGGAAAGTGCCAATTGACCATTAGGATGCCAGATACGGTACGCGCCATTCGAGGCACCATTACGAACAGTAGATTCCTGTTCTTTTAAGCCGTTGGCGAACCAAAATTTGAGATCACCATTATAAGTACCATCTGTATATTCAATACGACTACGTGGTTTTCCATTGGGATAAAAGCTTTCAAAGATGCCTGAGTCTTGTATGCCATCTGGAAAATGAATTTGATGTTCGCATTCAACTGGTTTAGTCGAAGGTTTTTGTGTGGTGAGGTATTTTGAGGTGAGTGGGGTGTGATCTAGATAGGTATATTGCACAGACCATGTTTTAGTGGATTCGCCATTTTTTATGACTGGAATACATTTGGGCTTTCCCTGCCAAGGATTATTGCTACCATCCGATTCTGAACTGAAAATAATCATATTTTCATTCATATAACCATTGGCAAAAGTATGAAGTGAGCAGAAGCTAATCATTGTGGTTAAAAGTATTTTATTCATTATTTTGGAGTTTTCTTAAAAGTTAATTTATTGAAAATTTAGACAGCATTTGTTTTGATAGCGGTCACGATGATTTTTGTAATCTATATAATAGAAATATTCAAGAAAAAAGAAAATGCCTTTAAACTGTAAATATATCTAGGTTCCATTATTTGCTTTGGAATCTTTAAGGTATTTAAACATGCAGATCTATAGCAATATTGAAAATTATCATTCAACTGCTGAAATTCCGAAGGTGGGATTAAAATTTGACCCTTAATATTTAAAGATACAAAGATATCTTAGTTTTTTAAATGATTATCGAAATATATAAAGAAAAAGGGCAAGAATCTGAGTTCTATAAAAACTATATGGACTATTTAATTTCAAGATTAGATAACTAAAAAGGGCTCTTGCGAGCCCTTATATCATTACTTCAGCATCGTCTTTAAGAACTTCGCTGTATGTGAAACTTCACTCTTCGCAACGTCTTCCGGTGTACCTTCGGCAATAATCATACCGCCACCTGCACCACCTTCAGGGCCTAAATCAATCACCCAATCGGCAGTTTTAATCACATCCAGATTATGCTCAATCACCACAATAGTATTACCCTTATTGCGCAGCTCATGCAGAATATCCAGTAGTTTTGCAATGTCGTGGAAATGCAAACCTGTGGTCGGTTCATCCAGAATATACAAGGTTTTACCTGTATCACGTTTCGCCAGTTCGCGTGCTAATTTTACCCGTTGCGCTTCACCACCTGAAAGCGTGGTCGCTGATTGACCTAAACGAATATAACCTAGACCCACTTGATGCAAAGTTTCTAAACGACGATGAATCACAGGAATCGCCTCGAAGAAATGCATCGCATCTTCAACGGTCATGCCTAAAACATCCGAAATATTTTTGCCTTTATAGCCGACTTCTAAAGTTTCACGGTTATAACGGTCGCCATGACAGTTATCACAAGGCACATACATGTCGGGTAAGAAGTGCATTGCGACTTTAATCATGCCATCCCCTTCACAGGCTTCACAGCGACCACCTTTGACGTTAAACGAGAAACGACCCGCAGCATAACCACGTGCTTTGGCTTCAGGTGTTTGTGCAAAAAGTTCACGAATTGGGGTGAATAAACCGGTGTAGGTTGCAGGATTGGAGCGTGGGGTACGTCCAATTGGACTTTGGTCAATATCGACGACTTTATCAAGAAATTGTAAGCCATCAATTGAATCAAATTTTTCCGCTGTAAGCGTGGTTGCACCATTCAGTTGCGTTGCTGCAAGAGGTAATAAGGTACGGTTAATCAGGGTAGATTTACCCGAACCCGAAACCCCTGTGACGCAGGTCATAATGCCTAAAGGAATAGTCAAATCGACATGTTGTAAGTTATGACCACAAGCCCCCATCAGTTTAATTTGTTCTTCAGGTTTCGGTAGTTGGGTACGAACTTCAGGAATCGCAATTTTCAGCTTACCTGACAAATATTGCCCTGTGAGTGAATTCGGGTTAGCCAGAATTTCTTCATAAGTCCCTTCGGCAATAATATGCCCACCATGAATACCTGCACCGGGGCCAATATCAATAATATGGTCGGCAGCACGAATGGCATCTTCATCATGCTCAACCACCAGTACGGTGTTGCCTAAGTCACGTAAGCGAACCAAAGTTTCCAGCAAACGATCGTTATCTCGTTGATGCAAACCAATCGATGGTTCATCCAGCACGTACATGACACCCATGAGACCAGCACCAATTTGCGAAGCCAAACGAATCCGTTGTGCTTCACCGCCAGATAGGGTTTCAGCAGAGCGAGACAGACTTAAATAGTTCAAACCGACAGAAACGAGAAAGTGTAATCGTTCACGAATTTCTTTAAAGATTTTATCGCCAATTTCGCCTTTTGCACCGTCAAGATGTACATCTTGATAATACTGTTCCGCATCGCCAATCGACATTTTAGTGATTTGGGCGATGGTCTTGTCTAAAATTTTAACGTTACGCGAAATTTCATTCAGACGTGAACCATCACAAGCATCGCAGGCTGCATTCGACAAGTATTGTGCTAAATCTTCACGTACATAGTTCGATTCGGTTTCACGGTAACGACGTTCTAGATGCGGCAAAATTCCTTCGAAGGGTTGAACCCGTTTATGTGAACGGCCACGTTCGTCGATATAACTGAGGTCGACTTTATCTTTACCTGTGCCATAAAGAAATTTCTTTTTGGTTTCGGCATCCAGTTCATTCCACGGCGTATCTAAAGAAAAGCCAAAATGTGCTGCAACTTTTTCGATCATGCTGTAGTAATACGGACGTTGTCTGTCCCAGCCATGAATCGCACCTTGGCTAATCGAAACTTCATTGTTCGGAATCAGTTTGTCTGCGCTGAAATGGCTACGTGTGCCTAAACCATCGCAAGTCGGGCAAGCGCCGAATGGGTTGTTAAACGAAAATAGACGCGGTTCGAGTTCACCCACAGCACGTTCACATTCTGGGCAAGAGTGCTTGGCAGAGAATACGCGATCTGGATGTTCGGCATTCATCCACGATAAAATAGCAATATCACTTCCCAAACGCAGTGCAGTCTCGAAACTTTCTGCAATACGGTTGCCTAAATCATCACGGACTTTAAAGCGATCGACCACCACTTCAATGGTGTGTTTTTTCTTTTTATCCAGTTCTGGCGGTGTATCAATATCAATCACTTCACCATCGACACGAGCACGGACAAAACCTTGGCTTTGTAATTGTTCAAATAGATTAGTGTATTCACCTTTACGATCACGCACCACGGGTGCAAGCAGCATCAGTGCTGTGCCTTCTTCAAGTCCTTTAACCGCATCAACCATTTCAGAAATGGTTTGCGCAACCATGGGTAAGTCATGTTCAGGGCAGTACGGAGTCCCGACACGCGCGTACAATAAACGCAAATAATCGTAAATTTCGGTGATGGTTCCCACGGTGGAGCGTGGATTATGACTAGTCGATTTCTGTTCAATGGCAATCGCGGGGCTTAAACCTTCAATGGAATCCACTTCGGGTTTTTCCATTTGTGATAGGAATTGGCGCGCATAGGCAGATAAAGATTCTACATAGCGACGCTGACCTTCGGCATATAAAGTATCAAAGGCAAGGGAGGATTTACCTGAGCCTGAGAGTCCCGTAATCACCACAAATTTGTCGCGTGGGATATCGAGTGACACATTTTTTAAGTTATGGGTACGTGCGCCTCGAATACGGATATGACTTTGGCTCATAAAACATCTCAGTAATGTGCAAATTAAAGGTTATATATGATAGCGGTTTAATTTTGTTCAAGCTGTATAAAATCGTTTTTTAACGACATTTTGTGTCGGTTTGCGTCCGATTTTAAAGAATGTCACTGTAATAGGCACGGTGTCGACCTACAAGTCAGAAATTTTGAAACTGAAAATCAGTCTTGCGTGGTATTTAGCTTTAGAATGGTGATTATCTATGCAATAAAAACAAAGGCTATCACATGATCATTGGAAAAATTTTAATTGCACTAATCGCCATGCTCCATATTTATTTTTTAGTGTTGGAAATGTTCCTCTGGGATAAACCGATGGGCATGAAAGCCTTTGCGCATAATCCAGAAAAGGCTGCACTCACAAAAGTATTGGCACAAAATCAAGGTTTATATAATGGTTTCCTTGCTGCCGGTTTAATTTGGGCACTGATTGCATCGGCACCATTCTCAATTCAATTGGCTAATTTCTTTTTAGCCTGTGTATTAATTGCAGGTATTTATGGTGCCATCACGGCAAGTAAAAAGATTTTGTATATTCAAGCCTTACCTGCTTTGGTTGCTTTAATCATGGTCAATTTTATTGGATGAGTTGAATCATTGCAGCTTAATAACTTCAGTCTTAACTTATAAGGATTAAAATTGTTTAGCAGGCCATGCGGAATGAGCGTTCAAAAATAGATTCTATCTGCTCAAATGCTACGTCAGATCGGACGTCATAATGTCTTCGTGCATAGAAGTTGACTTCATTTTCTAAAATTTGTAAAAAGCCATTATAGCTTGCTTCAAAACCATGCAAATCAAGTAAATCTAGGCCTTTAGATAAATGACAATTATATTGCTGAATAAATTGGAGCATTAACTTTTGAATATGGATGTTGGTGAAATAGATTAAATAGGTGGCCGCAGAACCACAATGTTGGCAGCCTTTTTCTAAATAAATTTCTTCACTATTGCGCCAACAGCATTGTAATGTGAAAAATGCGCGAATGGCTTCAGTCCCTAGGTTACGTGCTTGCATCTTATTGTCTCTCGCGCTAAACAACCTTCAAAGGTTAGATTGTAAATGATAATTATTATTATTTATAATGCATGGTTTTATCATTAAAGTCTAGCTACAAATACACAGGAATTTAAGAGGATTTATCCTGATCTTCGCTTTAAAAATAAGTTGATCGGCGTAGACTAAGCATTTTGATTCACTGAATTTTGGATGAAGCATGTTGTCTTTGTTTTTTAAATGCATCTTAGGGGCTATCGTTGTTGTTCTTATTTCTGTACTTTCAAAAAGTAAGGCTTTTTATATTGCGGGTTTAGTTCCATTATTTCCGACGTTTGCCTTAATTGCCCATGTCATTGTGTCACAGCAACAAGGTGCAGAAGCTCTGCGTAAAACAGCACTGTTTGGGTTATGGTCACTTATTCCATATGCTATTTATTTATTCATGGTGTATGTATTTGCACCTAAAATGTCAATGTGGTCATGTCTAGGTTTGGCAACAGTATGTTGGGTGATTGCGGCGGCAGGTCTAATTTATGGATGGCAGCTATTTCAGCAATAAATTAGACACAGAATTTTGTGCTTTTAATTTGGACCTGCCTCAGATGGTTATAAAGAGATTTTTAGCTTTGATCCAAACCTAACCATTGTCTTTGATGATACGCACCATCCCAGAATAACCATTCTAATTCAGCACCTTTGGTATAGGCCTGATGCATTTTCTCAAGGGTATCGGCATCGCAACGTGCTGCAACTTTATCAATTGTGAGAATGACTTTACGCACCGCTTCATTGAATTCTTCACCCGCATAGGTATCAATCCATGCTTGGAAAGGATTATTGGGTACAGAATTGCCAATAATATCTTTCCCAACTTCTGCATAAATCCAGAAGCAAGGTAATAGCGAAGCGAGGACGACAGGATAGCTTTCAGACCATGCTGTTGCGGTTAAAAATGAAGTGTAATGATGACAGGCCAAGGTTAAAGGGGTGGTTTCAAATTGTACTTTGCTAATCTCAAAGTTTTGCATAAAACCATTATGTAGACTGCGTTCAACCACAATCGCTTCTTTAGCACCTTGGGTAAACTGAATAATATCATCCGCTTCAAATGCTTTTGCCCCACAAATTGCTAAAGCACGTCCATATGCCACCAGGTAATGTGCATCTTGAACCACATAATGGCAAAAGACTTCTTTGCTTAAAGTCCCTGCGGCAAGTTCTTGATTAAAAGGAAGTGCGAGTGTTTTTTGATATAAAGCTGAGTTACGTTGCCAGACATCTTGAGAAAAACTCATGTCAAATACCTATCGACAATAAAAAGAAAAATGGGTGAATGATGGGACTATATCAAGAATCAGGAGTTCTATATAGAAGATATACTGCTGCACTGTGCTTATTACCTATTTCAAAAAATCCTACGAAGTGCTTTGGCTAAATGTGAAAAAGTGGTCATAATTGTGTGCATTAAATTTTAAACTTTTATGATTCCGTTCTAGCGAATTCTTTATATAAATCCTTGTCCATAGGTCGTTGCATGAAACATTTTGGTTTCTCTATATTTTTTACGATCGTGTGTTTGGCAATATCTGCATATTGGGGTTATACCCATGGTCCAGAAGCAGGTTTACAGACCATGTTCGCAGCACTCACCATTACTGCTATTTTAGCTGTGATGGAGGTGTCTCTTTCATTTGATAATGCGGTTGTAAATGCCTCGGTACTACGTGGTTGGGATCATTTTTGGAAAATGATTTTCTTAACTGTGGGTATTGTGATTGCTGTTTTTGGTATGCGCTTAGTCTTTCCTATTGTGATTGTTGCAGTCACAGCAGATATGGGCATGCTGGAAGTAGTCAAAATGGCCATAAATGATCCAGCCCATTATTCAGAAAAACTGATGGCTCATCATGCTGAAATTGCAGCATTTGGTGGATCATTCTTACTTTTAGTTTTCCTGAATTTCTTTTTAGACGATGGCAAGGACACACATTGGTTCAGATGGCTAGAGCGTCGTTTGACCAGTCTGGCAAATGTACCTGCAATGTCGGTATTTATTGCTTTAATTGCATTGCTCATCATGGCGATGAATGTTGAAGAAGCGACGCGCTTAGTGGTCATGATGGCGGGTATTTGGGGAATCGTAGTTTATATTGGCGTTCAAGTTCTAAGTCATTTATTAGGTGGTGAACCTGAGTTGGATGAGCAGGGGAATGCGGTAGGACATGATGCGAATGGAGCACCGACGGGTGTTATTAAAGCAGGTATTGGCGGCTTTATTTATCTTGAAGTTTTAGATGCATCCTTTAGTTTCGATGGGGTGATTGGTGCATTTGCGATTACTTCAGATGTCGTGATTATCATGCTTGGCCTAGCCATTGGTGCGATGTTCGTGCGTTCGATGACTATTTATTTGGTTGAGAAAGGGACATTAGATGCTTATATCTACCTTGAGCATGGTGCGCATTATGCGATTGGTGCTTTAGCATTCATCATGTTGGCAAGTGGTACTGGTGTACATGTACCAGAAGTTGTGACGGGTTTAATCGGTGTCGCCTTAATTGTCTGGGCAGTGATTGCATCTATTCAATATAACAAACGAAGTGAATCGCAAAGTTAATTATTTTTTAAGCTATATGTTTACAATGAGGGTGCAATAACATGCACCCTTTTTATTCATGTAAAATACCACAAAGTTGCTGCAATATGCGATGATGTTGCCAGTGATGAATTGAACATAATTTAATAAGTTTGTTGATATGATGAATGCCTTAGAACGCCGCTCAACCTTTGCTTTAAGCAGTATCTTTGCCTTACGCATGTTGGGATTGTTCATGATCATCCCTGTATTTGCAGTGGCTGGACAGTCATATCAATATGCAACTCCAGCTTTGATTGGATTAGCCGTTGGGGTGTATGGCTTAAGCCAAGCCTTGTTACAAATTCCATTTAGCCTGTGGGCAGATCGATTTAGCCGTAAGCCACTTATTGTGTTTGGTTTATTGCTTTTTGCTCTGGGTGGTGCAGTCGCGGCTATGTCTGAAACCATTTATGGTGTGATTATTGGTCGTGCGATTGCCGGTGCAGGTGCAGTTTCTGCTGTGGTGATGGCATTACTTGCCGATGTAACACGTGAAGAACAGCGGACTAAAGCCATGGCAATTATGGGAATGAGCATTGGCTTATCCTTCGTGATTGCTTTTAGTTTAGGGCCTTGGTTGACCAGCTTGGTTGGAATTTCAGGACTATTTTGGGTCACGACCATCATGGGGTTACTGGCCATTTTGATGTTATTTATGGTGCCAAAAACCACTCGCCATCATCAAAATTATAAGCAGGGTTATTTAAAACAACTGAAACAAGTCTTGAAAATGGCGGATTTAAATCGCTTACATGTTTCAGTATTTTCATTGCATCTATTACTTACGGCAATGTTTGTTTATATCCCATCACAATTGATTGAATACGCAGATATTCCTTTAGCGAAGCATGGCATTGTCTATTTGCCTTTATTGCTGATTAGTCTATTTTTTGCTTTTCCAAGTATTATTTTGGCAGAAAAATATCGCCAAATGCGCGGTATTTTCTTAACCGCCATTGGTGGAATTATTATTGGTTTAATTATTCTGATTTTTGGTTATCAGTCTAAATACCTGTTGTTGTTAGGTTTAGGTTTATTCTTTATTGCCTTTAATGTGATGGAAGCTTTATTGCCGTCATGGTTGTCTAAAGCTGCCCCGATTCAATCTAAAGCGACTGCTATGGGCGTGAATGCCAGTGGGCAGTTTTTAGGTGCTTTCTGTGGAGGCATTTTAGGTGGGCAACTATTGGTGTTACAACATACAGCGATTGGCTGGAGTATTTTGTCTGTCATTGCCATTGTGTGGTTATTGGTGAGTTTTGGACTGGCTCAACCACGTTATTTATCTTCAATTGTATTACGCTTACCAGAAGCCAAACAAACAGATGAATGGACTTCTCAATTATTGGCAATTCGTGGTATTGAAGAGGTTGTGGTGATGTCTGAGCAGCAAGTGGCTTATGTAAAAGTTGATAAACAGCAAATAGATGATGCTGCGCGACAACATTTAACGCACTTGTTAGGCAAAGAGGTAGCCATTTAATCATAACTCTTATAAAGTGAAACATAGAATTGAATAGGAAGATGACATCTCATGCGCGGCGTAAATAAAGTAATTTTAGTGGGAACTTTGGGTAAAGATCCTGAAACTAAAACCTTCCCAAATGGTGGGTCATTGACGCAGTTCTCTATCGCTACAAGCGAATCGTGGACTGATAAAAATAGCGGTGAACGCAAAGAACAAACAGAGTGGCATCGTATTGTATTGAATAACCGTTTAGGTGAAATTGCACAGCAATATTTGCGTAAAGGTTCTAAAGTGTATATCGAGGGCTCATTGCGCACTCGTCAATGGACAGATCAAAATGGTCAAGAGCGTTACACTACAGAAATCCGTGGTGAACAAATGCAAATGTTAGATTCAAATAATCGTCAACAAAGTGAAAATTCTGGCGATAATGCTGGTTTTAACCAACCACGATTTAATAATAACAATAATCAACAAAGTGGTTATGGTCAGCAACAGAATAGTGGTTTTAATCAGCAACAGAGCAGTAACCAAGGTGGATATGGCAATCCGAGTGGTAATGTCAACCAAGGTTTCCAATCTCCTAAGCCACAACAGTCTGCTGCGCCTGTACAAGCACCTGCGGATTTGGATGATGACTTACCGTTTTAGATCATATATAGAGTTAATCTGTTAAGTTGATTTAGTTATTAATATATAAAACTCAAATACTTAAAATGAAAAATAGCTTCTTTTATTTTGTAAATAAGAGAAGCTATTTTTTTATATAATAAAAATATGAAGTTTAATTAAAATAAAAAATTGGAATGTCTAATGACAAGAGATGTATACAGTCTTAGTTGACGAAGATGGCTTGCTATGTCGTATCCTAAACGTTGTACAACCATCTGCATCACAAAAAATTAAATATTAATTCAATGATTGTTATCTTTTATAATAAAAATTATGTTTTTAATCATGTATTTAATTTTTAAATTGTAAGGTTCTGTTTTGCAGCAGACTGAAATTATTTATCTATAATTGTGATGCATACGGTTTTGCAATATTTTGAGCAGATGCTGATGAAATATATTCTCACTGTGCTTTAGTGATGCAAGTTGTTGTGCTTCATTCAGCATCATCTATTCTATTTAAAAATAATTTTTATTTACTTTTGCAGATCAAAGTACACAACAATTTGATTTTAATCATATCCTCTTAAAGTCAGTTGATTGCTGATCATCCTCGTTAGAATTTCTAAAAAATGCATTGTCGTAAAATGCTAAGTGTGTGTCGTCAAATGTGAAGTGGCATAGATCCAAGTATTGTAGTTTTAGTGAATGCTTTTGCAGGCACTGAATAATAACCAAAACATGGATTTGAAAATGACATTGACTAAAGCTATACGTTTCTATGGAACAGGAACACCTGACGTGATGCGCTATGAAGATGTGGAAGTGGGTGCCCCTGGATTGGGAGAAGTACGCCTTCGTCATGTCGCTGTCGGGTTGAATTATGCTGACACTTATTTCCGTAATGGTACTTATAAAATTCCAATGCCAAATGGTATGGGTGTGGAAGCTTCAGGGGTTGTGGAAGCTCTGGGTGAAGGCGTGATCGATTTTGTTGTGGGTGATCGGGTCACTTACACTGGATTTTTAAATACTTTAGGCGCTTATAGTACCCAACGGCTGATTCCAGCAAATGCATTGATTAAATTGCCTGAAGAAATTTCATGTGAAACTGCTGCAGCAATGACCATGCGTGGATTAACAGCAGCCTATTTAATGCGCCGTATTTATGATTTTAAAAAAGGTGACACTATTTTGTTGCATGCAGCAGCGGGCGGTGTTGGATTAATTGTTTCGCAATGGGCAAAGCTTCTTGGTTTAACTGTCATAGGCACAACTTCTTCTGAAGAAAAAGCTGCGGTTGCAAAAGCACATGGTTGTGATCATGTGATTAATTACAGTCATGAAAATGTTGCTGAACGTGTACGTGAGTTAACCAATGGTGTGGGTGTCAACGTCGTTTTTGATAGCGTGGGTAAAGATACCTTTATGGGTTCGCTTGACTCGCTAAAACGTCGTGGCTTATTGGTTTGTGTGGGTACGGCTTCTGGGCCAATTCCTGCTTTTGATCCTGTGTTGCTGGCAATGAAAGGCTCATTGTTTATCACCCGTCCAGCCTTGGCTGATTATATTGCTGACCCTGCTGAGAAAAGGGAATTAGCCAATGAATTATTTGATCATGTTCGCCATGGTCGCATCAAAATTGAAATTAATCAGCGCTATGAGTTGAAAGATGCCGTACAAGCGCATCATGATTTAGAAACACGTAAAACGATAGGTTCATCTATTTTTGTCATTTGAGCGATGCAAGAAAGTGCATCGTGATTTAGAAGCATGTAAAGCGATGGTTTCTCAATCTTTGTAATTGGAAAGGATTTCTTATGCAAATTGAACAGTTAACTTGCAATATAGGCGCGGAGTTGAGCGGTATCAGTCTGGCAGATGCAATTCATGATGATGATTTGTTTTCTGAAATTCGCACGCAACTGCTTAAGCATCGTGTCTTATTCTTACGAGATCAGACGTTGACTCGGGCTGAGCATGTCGAATTTGCGGAACGTCTTGGACCGTTGGAAGATCATCCAGCAGTCGGTAGTCATCCTGATCATCCGGGTTTAGTACAGATTTATAAGCATCCAGATAGTCCCGTTGATCGTTATGAAAATGCTTGGCATAGCGATGCCAGTTGGCGCAAAGTCCCACCGATGGGGGCTGTGTTACGTTGTGTTGAATGTCCGCCAGTTGGTGGAGACACCATGTGGACGAACATGGTATCGGCTTATGAAAATTTGCCTGAAGATATTAAAGTGAAAATTGCAGAGTTGCGTGCCTATCATAGTATTGAGGCTAGTTTTGGTGCTGCAATGCCTATTGAAAAACGCTTGGCTTTAAAGGCGCAATTCCCTGATGCGGAGCACCCTGTAGTGCGTACACATCCTGAAACAGGAGAGAAAATCCTGTATGTGAATGGATTTACCACGCACTTTAGTAATTACCACACCAAAGAGCGAGTACGTTTTGGACAAGATGCGAATCCCGGTGCAGGTGACTTACTACGTTACCTCATTACCCAAGCCTCTCTTCCAGAATTTCAAGTGCGTTGGCGCTGGCAGCCAAACAGCATTGCGATTTGGGACAACCGCAGCACGCAACATTATGCCGTAATGGATTATCCAGCCTGTCATCGAAAAATGGAACGAGCAGGCATTATTGGTGATGCAACCTACTAAATTAATGGGTTGAACAACGCTATCTAATTAAACAATGTGAAAAATAGAATAGGAAATACGCATGCAATTTTTTGATGATTCTTTGCACCCTGAAAATATGGAAAAAGTGGTGATTACGGTTGCGCCTTATGGGCCAGAGTGGATGCCAGAAGATTTTCCAGAAGATATTCCAGTGACTATGGAAGAGCAAATCCAAAAAGCGGTGGATTGCTACGAAGCAGGTGCGACGGTATTGCACTTACATGTTCGTGAGCTTGACGGTAAAGGCTCTAAACGTTTGTCAAAGTTTAACGAGCTGATTGCTGGTGTGCGTGAAGCTGTGCCTGAAATGATCATCCAAGTGGGTGGTTCGATTTCCTTTGCACCGGAAAGCGAAGGTGAGGCTGCACTGTGGTTAAGTGATGAAGCTCGACATATGCTAGCTGAATTAACACCAAAACCAGATCAAGTTACAGTTGCTGTCAATACCACACAAATGAATATCATGGAGCTACTGTATCCTGAATATTTAGCAGGAACTTCGTTGGAACATCCTGCGATACAGGCAGCATATTCCGAGATGACAGTTCCAGCAGGCCCCGCTTGGCTGACTGAACATCTTAAGCGCTTATGTCAAAACGGTATTCAACCGCATTTCCAGTTAACGGGGATGCATGGTCTAGAAACCTTAGAGCGCATGGTGCGTAAAGGCTTGTATATGGGTCCATTGAACTTAACTTGGATTGGCATTGGTGGTGGTTTTGATGGTCCAAACCCATTTAACTTCTTTAATTTTATTCATCGTGTACCAGATGGCTGTACGTTGACTTCTGAATCATTGTTAAAAAATGTATTGCCTTTTAATACCATGTCAATGGCGATGGGCATGCATGCGCGCGTGGGGAATGAAGATACCATTATTGATCAGCATGGCAAGCGTTTTTCATCAGTACAACAAATTGAGCAAACCGTGCGTATTGCGCATGAGTTGGGTCGTGAAATCGCATCAGGTCAAGAAGCACGTGAAATTTATCGTATTGGTGTGCAGTACGACAGCATTGAAGAAACCTTGCTGGCCAATGGTATGGCACCGAATCGTCAACCAGGACAAAAGGGTGTTCCTCAGCGTAGTGATATCGTGAGTACAAAAGAATCTAAACTTAAGTATTCAGCATAAGTTGTGTAAGCGTAAGGGTCAGGTTTCTAGGTAGAAACCTGACCCTGTACTAGCTAGATTGAAATTATAAAAATATAAGGGGCATATGGATGCCCAAACGTATATAGCTTTACGAGTCGTAACGCGATCCTGCACTGGATAGATATAGAAATTATAAAAACACACAAGGAGGTCGTATGGGTGCTCATCAATTTACAGCACATACGAGTGGTGTAGATACATCGATTGGTATTCCTCGTCAATATGCATGGTTTATATTTGCTTTGACATTTGGTTTACTGATTTCAGATTACATGTCACGACAAGTGCTGAATGCTGTCTTTCCGCTCATCAAAAGTGAGTGGGTACTCAGTGATAGTCAACTGGGTTTATTAAGTGGCATTGTGGCATTGATGGTGGGTTTATTGACCTTACCTTTGTCCATTTTGGCAGACCGATTTGGTCGAGTCAGAAGCTTAACCTTGATGGCTATATTGTGGAGCGTAGCGACTTTAGGCTGTGCACTTGCAGAAAATTATCAGCATATGTTGATTGCCCGTTTTATGGTCGGCGTGGGTGAAGCTGCTTATGGCAGTGTCGGTATCGCTGTTGTCGTGGCAGTATTTCCTCGAGAAATGCGTGCAACACTGGCAAGTGCCTTTATGGCAGGTGGCATATTTGGTTCGTTCTTAGGCATGGCGCTGGGCGGCGTCATGGCTGAACATTTTGGTTGGCGTTGGGCTTTTGGTGGCATGGCTTTGTTTGGCTTGGTCTTGGCATTTTTATATCCAATTGTTGTCAAAGAAAAAAGAATTATTTCACCAAATTTAACTCATTCTGTTGAGAAAAAATCGGTTCAGAACCACAAACCGTTAAAAACGATTTATTCCAGTCGTTCTGTTGTTGCAACCTACATTGGTAGTGGTTTGCAGTTGTTTGTGGGGGGCTCAGTGATTGTTTGGCTGCCGAGTTATTTAAATCGATATTATGGTATGAGCACCGATACCGCAGGGATTACGGCAGCAATTATTGTTCTGTGCAGTGCAGTGGGTACCATTTTATGCGGCATGCTGTGCGATCGTCTTGGTCGTGATCGTCCTGATCGTAAAGTGAGTTTGGCTATCGGCTATTGTTTGGGTGGTTGTGTGTTGCTATCAATTGCATTTGCCTTGTCAGCTGGTCCTGCGCAATTAGTACTGATTGGTGTCGGCATGTTTATTGCGATAGGTACCAACGGTCCAACCAGTGCGATGGTCGCCAATTTGACTCACCATTCTGTGCATAGTACTGCTTTTGCAACCTTAACCTTAGCCAATAATTTACTCGGATTAGCCCTTGGACCACTGGTGATTGGTAAAGTATCTGATGTGATTGGTTTGCATAATGCATTTCAATTGATGCCGCTGATCAGCATTGTGGCAGCCGCAGTGTTGTTTTATGCCAAATGCCATTATCACCGAGATATGGAACGATTAAACGGGCAGGTTGTATGGCAGCCCAACAGTGAACATAGCGTAGATAAGTGAAGATGAAGCGTAAGTTGAATATAGATGTATTTTTTGATTTTATTTGCCCTTGGTGTTTGATTGGAAAGCGTCAGTTACAGGCGGCTATAAATCAACTGCATCGAAGTGATCCTGATGTTGAGGTGAAACTGTTGTGGCATGGGGTACAGCTCATTCCACAACTACCTGTTGAAGGGGTTCCTTTTCAGGCTTTTTATCTAAAAAGATTAGGCAGTGCGACCTCCGTGCGTATGCGACAGGCTCAAGTTCGTCAAGCAGCGAATACCGTGGGTGTGGATATTGATTTTGATCGTATTAAACGGATGCCCAATACGGCTAAAGCACATCATTTGTTGGAAAATGCCCTAAAAATTGGGCATCCAGAACAATGCGATCTGCTGCTAGAACGATTATTTGCAGCGTACTTTCATCATTCGGAAGACATTGGAGATACGGCGGTTCTACTGAAAATTGCAGAGTTTTGTGGCTTTTCAGCTGAGATTCTAGGGAATGGTTTGGATGAACCTTTTATCTCTGCTGATACTGGTGGTAATGGCGTACCTTACTTTATTTTTGATGGATGCTCAGCATTAGCGGGCGCGCATCCAGCAGAGGTGCTCTATAAAACTATGTTGGATGTACTGGCAACACAAGGATTGGTGACATGACCGTTCGTTTTCAAGTGCCGCAAGAGAAAGTACCTGCCCTAGGTGCACGAGCATTTCTTCAGATTGGAGATAAAACCCTAGCATTATTCAATGTCGCTGCGCAGTTCTATGCGATTGATGACAGTTGCCCACATCAGGGCGCTTCGTTATTTGGTGGGAAACTGGAAGGACAAGTGATCCAGTGTTGTGCACATGGTTTGCGTTTTGATTTAGTCAGTGGTTACTTGCTTAACTCGACTCAGCTCAAGGTTGCTTCATATCCTGTAGAGGTGATTGACGACCAAGTGTTTATTGTCATGAAGCAAGGAGAGTAGCATGAATAGTTCTATGTTCGTGGGTTTGAATCTACGATCTCGTGAGTTGCTGCCGGGCTTTATCGTGAGTGTGGTTGTCGCTGCTGCTGCGAGTTTTTTATCTGAGCACTATGGTGCTCCCGTGATGTTATTTGCGTTGCTGTTAGGAATGGGACTGAACTTTCTTGCCGCAGACAGTAAGTGTAAGGCGGGTATTGAGTTCACTGCACGTACAGTATTACGTATTGGTATTGCTTTGCTCGGGATGCGGATTACTTTGGGGCAGATTACGGCATTGGGTTGGCAGCCGATTGCTTTAGTGATAACGCTGGTTGTGGTGACGATTTCGGTTTCAGTTGTGGCTGCTAAAATGCTGGGTTTTCAGCGGCTTTTTGGTATGTTGACGGGTGGGGCTACCGCAATTTGTGGTGCTTCAGCAGCACTGGCATTATCGGCTGCATTTCCGAATCATCCGCAAAAAGAAAAAGCCACTTTATTTACCGTCATTGGTGTTTCTGCGCTTTCGACCTTAGCCATGATTGTATATCCGATGATTGCGAACTGGCTCGAATTGTCACCACAAGCCGCGGGTGTGTTTTTAGGTGCCACCATTCATGATGTCGCACAGGTGGTGGGTGCGGGTTATAGCATGTCCACAGAAACAGGTGATACAGCAACCGTGGTGAAGTTGATGCGGGTTGCGATGTTACTTCCTGTCATTGTCTGTGCAGCAATGATTACACGTATGCAAGGTGCTGATTCAACGGGGCAGCGTCCACCATTACTGCCTTGGTTTGCAGTGGGTTTTTTACTGTTAGCTTGTATCAACAGTACTGGATGGGTACCCGTTGTCGTACAAGGCGGATTAAATGAGTTATCACGTTGGTGCTTAGTGATTGCAATCAGTGCTTTGGGAATGAAGACTCAATTGAAGGAACTCGCATCTGTAGGGATCAAGCCGATTCTTTTGATGGTGGGTGAAAGTGTTTTTCTCGTGCTATTGGTATTGACGCTGATGCACTGGTGGTTTTAGTACCGAAATCATCACAAGAGGGACTTTTTTGTTATTTGCACAGATGTAAGTCCCTTTCTTATTGAGCATTTTAATCGATTCAAAATTGATTTTTATCTGTCCCAAATCATCAGTTCCAGTCAGTACTCAATAAGAGTACATCTGGAATTTTTGTTTTTGTATATTTCATAAAGTGCATTAATCGAGTAAGGCTTTATTGGTATTTCGCCAATTCACTGGTGCTATTCCAAATTGACTGATAAACCAGCGGGTAAAGGAACTTGGTGTTGAATAACCCAAAATATCAGAAACTTGCCCCAGTGAGTAATTGAGGTTTTTCAGATAACGAAACACGAGGTTTCGACGGACATCATTGATTAAATCACTAAAACTGGTTTGAGATGCTTCTAAACGACGCTGTAATGTTCGCACGTTAATACCATGCATTTGCGCAACTTGATCAATGGTGGCGCGACCCATCGGTAAAAGCAGATAAATACTTTTGCGAATATCAAAAATAATCGAAGACTCATTATCATTTTGTAAAATATCTAGATAACGCTGTGCATGATCGGCCATCGCTGTATTGGCTTGCGGATTCGCGGTATCAAGTTCTGCCGCTGTGCAGACGATGCCGTTAAATTCGCTGCCAAACTCTAATGGGCATCCAAAAATGCGTCGATGCACCGAGAGGTCATGCGGTGCACTATGGGTGAAATGTATACTTAATGGACGCCATTTCTGAGACAATAGTGCGGCGCAGAAACGGTGCATGATTCCAAGCGCAAGTTCAGTTGCCTGACGGCTGTACAGAGAGGCAGTGGTGATCACTTCTTCGCGAATGATGACGGTATGGCCAACCTCCTCGATATAAATCGCCAGTGAATTATTGAGTAAGTTCCGGTATCGCACCAGTGTTTGCAAAGCATCGCGTAAGGTATGTTGATAACTCAGCAATAAGCTAATTTCTCCAAAATCTGAGAGCTTACGTTGTTCTGCCATATGTAAACCGAATGTCTCACAACCGCTGATTTGGGCAGACTTCTCCAACAACGTAATCGCTTTGTTTACTGAGATACGCTGTTTAGTATCCGTTAACTGATTTTGGCTGAGCCCAACACTCGCTAATAACGGATAAGGATTAATGTCTAATTGTTGGGTAACGTCCAAATAGTTTTTTAGAACAGCGGTATACGCTAGAGGAACCACTTTTTTATCTCCCTGTTTTTAAATGAACCTTCCCGGTCAGTCTTTATTTATCAGCAAGATGTTAAGTACTCAATAAGTGCCTTTTTCTAGTCAGGTAATGATCTATCTTTATTGATTTGTTTTTAACTTCTTTGAGTACTCAAAAACCTTTTGCTGTATAGGAGATAGTTTTAAACGATTTGTCATCAAATGAAAAGAGCATGTCACCTAAAGTGCATCATTTGAAAAACCGACACCTTATTGTGGATATGAAATTTATATCACTCATTATCCTCAGCGAGCATTCAGTTCAAAGGCGTAGAGATGGAAAAAATACTGACCAAGGCGACTGTTTTAATTATTCCAGGCTTACGTGATCACGTTGCCGAACATTGGCAAACAATACTCGAGACACGTTTGGTTAAGGTGCGCTCTGTACCCCCTGTAGAAACGGACAAATTGAATTGTGCGAAACGAGTTGCTCGGATTCAGGCGGAACTGGAAAAAATAGAAGGGCCTGTGATTTTGGTTGCACACAGTGCTGGTGTCTTGATGACGATTCATTGGGCAGCCAAGTATCAGCACGCCATTAAAGGTGCATTGCTGGTTGCTCCTCCTGATCTGACACAAAGCTGGCCAGAAAATTATCCAAGCTCTGACACACTTCGACAAGAGGGCTGGAGTCCCTTGCCAAGCCAAGTGCTGCCTTTCCCAAGTATTCTTGCTGCTAGTACCAATGACCCTTTAGCTGGTTATGCTGCTGTTGCGGATATGGCAAAAACATGGGGCAGTCAATTGGTTAACTTAGGTGCTGTTGGTCATCTTAATCCTGCTGCTGGTTTTGGTCCTTGGCCACAGGCTGAACAGTTTATTCAACAGCTCGATTTGGTTGATGATTGTGTGATGTCTGCATCGTGATTAAGTAGATAGATTTTTCAAGGTTTTAAAGTCAAGTATGACATTGGTTTAAGCCTTAATTTTGTAATCTCTTCGTTTTCAGCTTTTGCTCATTGGTTAGCGATATTAGCTGTAAATAGATTTTATAAAACAATAATTCACGCTTCTATTCATCCAATGAATTATGGATGTAGCAAGTTAATCAAAATAAATCATATCTATATGGAGATGATATGGTGAATAAGTACCTATATTTAAATCAGAAAAACAGTCGTATTTTATTTGTTCAACGCGTTGGTGTCTCTTTGGGCTTAATCCTATCAATTTCAAATGCGACAGCAGTTGGCTTCGATATCAATGACGATTGGAAGTTTGAAACAAATACCAGTTTAAGTCTTGGTCAAAGTTGGAGTACACAAAATCCTGATGCTGCATTGCTGTATAAACCAGATGCACTCAGCATTGGTAAAGAAGGATCAAGCATCGACATTAATGGTGATAATGGTCGTGCCAACTTTGATAAAGGGGATCCAATTTCTCAGATCATTAAAGGTCTAACGGAAGTTCGTTTAAATGGTCAACAACAAGGTGCAGTGATTAGCGCTAAATATTGGTATGACCATGCCTATGAAACTGGAACAGGTGATTTTACAAGCTTTGATGATTCAACATGGCCGCGCTTAGTTCAATTTAAAGGCATCGACCTTTGGGATGCCTATATTTGGAAAAATTTTAAGTTTGAAAATTCAAAAAGTTTAGAGTTGAAATTAGGTAAACATGCATTGAATTGGGGGAAATCGCAATTCTTCCAAAATGGTTTAAATTCGGTTAGTGCCTTTGATTATGCTGCAATGAACCGTCCAGGGGGAGATGTTAAAGAACGCATCATTCCCGTGGAAATGTTCTCTTTTGTTGCGGGATTAAATGACAAACTTAAAGTTGAAGGTTTTTATCAATTTAAATTCAGACCTTCGGTGATTGATGGTTGCGGTACTTTCTTTGAAGTATCCGATGTTTTTTCAGAAAATTGTGGGCCACTTTTAATTGGTGGTCCAGGCTTTACAACAGATCAAGCGATGAATGGTCCATTGGATTTTACAGTGGCGCGTTTACCCAGTGAATATGCAAAAAATAGTGGTCAATATGGTATTGCCATTAAGCAAATCATTCCAAGTTTAAATAATGCTGAACTTGGGGCGTACTATGCAAATTATCATAGTCGTATTTTACATTTTGACGGTGTTGTTGTTTCTGCACCGGGTGCGACAAACTATCATACCGCTAGAATTGTTTCAGTTTATCCTGAAAATATTGAAATGTATGGTTTAAGTTTAACGGGTAAAGTGGGTAAGACCGCTATTTTTAGTGAGTTAAATTATAAGCCGAATATGCCACTGCACTTTAACAGTACTGATATGGTCTATGCGCAGGCTCTATATCCTGATACGCCGTTGACTAAACCTAGTGAAACCTTAGCATTAGGTGAGCGAATTAATGGTTTTGCTCGCGTGCCTGTAACTCAGTTTACGCTTGGTGCTGCAAATACAATTCCGAATATATTGGGGGCAAGCGCTTTATCTTTAGTGGGTGAATTTGGCATCAATCATATTGGTGACTTAGGTAATTATCATTTTGGTCGGAGTGGTGCGTTCGGTCGCAGTGGCTTATCGACTGGTGCTTATGATCCATCAAAATTGGCAATCTATTGTACTGCTCCTAAAACGGGACAATTATCGGATCAAGAAATCCGTGATTTGAATGCAAAATACTGTAATGATCAGGGCTTCTATGAAGAGTGGTCATTAGGTTATCGTTTACGTGGTGCATTGAGTTATAACAACTTACTGGCACAAACAACGGTTTCCCCAAGTTTGATGTTCCGTCATGATGTCAAAGGCTACGGTCCAAACTTTCAGCAAGGGCAAATGGCGATTAGCGCAGGAGTCTCTGCAATATATCAAAAGAAGTATGTGACAGAACTTTCATATACTAATTTCTTTGGTTCAAATGAATTTTCTATTTTAGATGACCGGGACTTTGCTTCATTGGTATTCAAAGTTAATTTTTAATTTAAATAGCATACTTTCAATGTGAGGTGACTTTGATTTAGACATATGAATGTCGCGAATCAAAGTCACCTTGAACGGTTCCCCCCATTTTGTAAACACTTTTGCATTAGATCTTGGACGATCATGACACTTCTCAGAAAATTCTTTCAATTTTATTGATACTCAGTCAGATGGCGTTTTTATTAAATGCTTGATTCATGCTCATTGATAAAATAAAGCTCAGATTTCCTATGATTTATCAATGTATTGCCTTCGGTTTAATGGGTAGGTGAATTGAGTTTTACGATTAACTTGGTAAAAGTAAGTGAAATATTTAATCTATTTTTTCGATTGTTTTTATGAAAAAGTACGGTTTTACCAATTCTAAAAGGTTGTGTATTCTAGCTTCATAACTTAAGCAATCCCAGAAACGAGCTAGAGGAATATCTCATGAGTTTAATCAATACAGCAATCAAACCATTCAATGCTACAGCATATAAAAATGGTGAATTTATCGAAATCTCTGAAAAAGATTTCCAAGGTCAATGGTCCGTAGTATTTTTCTATCCAGCCGATTTCACTTTTGTATGTCCAACTGAATTAGGCGATCTTGCAGATCATTATGCTGAATTCCAAAACATGGGTGTTGAAATCTATTCTGTTTCAACAGATACGCATTTCACGCACAAAGCTTGGCATGATTCTTCTGATGAAATTAAAAAAATTCAATATCCAATGGTGGGTGACCCAACATGGACTTTGGCGAAAAACTTTGATGTGTTAATTGAAGCAGATGGTTTAGCAGACCGTGGGACTTTTGTGATTGATCCAGAAGGTAAAATCCAAATTGTTGAAATTAACGCAGGTGGTATTGGCCGTGATGCATCTGAACTGCTTCGTAAAGTAAAAGCGGCGCAATATGTGCATGCACACCCAGGTGAAGTTTGCCCAGCGAAATGGAAAGAAGGGGATGCAACACTTGCACCTTCAATTGACCTTGTCGGTAAAATTTAATTTAAAACATACGATTTTTTAATCTACAAAACCCAGCATTTGATTGCTGGGTTTTTTTGTCTAATTTAAATATCCATCGCTTTTAGCTGCAAAGCTACGCAGACCTTCAATTAATACATCAATTAATTTTTCCATCACCAGACGTTGGCCTTTTCTAGACGCATAAACGAGTTGTACCGTACCGACATTGGAACACCAATCGGGAAATAGGTGAACCAATTTACCTGACTGAATGTCATGCTCTACAGTCAAATAAGGTAAATCTGCAATACCTAAACCATCAAGTACCGCAAAATATGCGCCCATTAAATCATTACTTTTAATCCGGGGCTGTAGGGGAATATCAATTTCTTCTTGTTGTTTTAAGTTGTGTAAATGCCAACGGTATTGCTGCTTTTGAGTACTCAGGACAATGCTTGGAAATTCATATAATTCAGTAATATGTTCAAGGGTACGGCCTTGTAATAGTTCAGGACTAGCGACCAAGCAATGAGTGGTTTTAATAATGTCGCGAACAATAATACTGGAATCCTCATTGGCGCTGAAATTGGTTCGAATGGCAAGGTCGATATCATCATGCAATACATCGATGCGGCGACTGGACAGTTCCATTTCAACAGTCACTTGAGGGTAATCTTTTAGAAATTGGGTCAGTAAAGGACGAATTTGGTGTTCCATCATGACCGGTGGGCAACTAATTTTAACCAGTCCTTGAGGTTCATTTTTTTGTTTTAATAACACATTTTGAGCACTATCAGCTTGCTCAATCACTTTACTACAGGCTTCAAAAAACTCTTGGCCTAAGGGGGTGACTTTAAAATGCCGCGTTGAACGTTGAATGAGGGTGATATTGTATTGGGTTTCTAAATCTAAAATACGTCGACTTAATTTAGATTTGGTAATGTTCGAGGCTTCACTTGCAGCGCTAAACCCACCATGCTTTACCACGAGATAAAAATAATAGTAGTCGTCAAATGAATGCATAGATCACCTAAATAGCAATGCGAGTTTCTTTTCTGTGTTCGATCATACGTGAATATAAGATGCTATAAAATGCAAAAAGCGACCCAAAGATCGCTTTCTGTAGTGCAATAAACTTATTTCTTTTCAGTGTTTTTAATATAACTTTGAATTAAGTTACTGTAGTCAGGAATATGCGCGCCAAATAATGCACCTAAACCTTCAATATCATTACGCCAGTCGCGGTGTAATTCACAAGATGCACCGAACCAAGTCATCAATTGAGCACCTGCTTGAGACATACGATCCCATGCAGAGTCACGTGTTAAAGGGTTGAAAGTGCCCGAAGCATCTGTAATAACGAAGACATCGAAATCTTCTGCTAATGCAGAAAGCGTTGGGAAGGCCACACAGACTTCAGTGACAACGCCTGCAATGATTAATTGCTTTTTACCTGTCGCTTTGACGGCTTTTACAAAGTCTTCATTGTCCCATGCATTGATTTGACCTGGGCGGGCAATATAAGGCGCATCTGGGAACATATTTTTAAGTTCAGGAACCAAAGGGCCATTTGGGCCATCTTCAAAGCTTGTGGTTAAAATGGTTGGAAGATTAAAATATTTTGCAGCGGCGGCAAGAGCCAATACATTATTTTTAAACTTGTCAGGATCAATATCACGGACGAGCGAAAGTAGACCTATTTGATGGTCGACCAAGAGGACGGCTGCATTGTCTTTATCTAAACGAACGTATGGTTTACCCATTTTATTTCCCTCATGATGCTATTAAAAAATACGATTGATTGACAATCCATGGCTTGAAAGTCTGGATTGATCATGAATTGCAGTAATGATGATAGTTTTAAAAATGAGATAAAGTTAGTCATTTTAACGAGAATATTAATCTCAAATATGAGATATTTTTGAATTCAATGGGATGTTATTTTGATTTAGAGGTGGTTCTTCTTTTTTTAATCATTAGATTCAATTTGAATTGCTTATTGTCTCGTTTATGAGATTTACAATATTACTTTGCCTCTATGCGATGAGCGCTTAAAAGCATAATATTTATTTCATATTCATCCTATGAGAGATAGGAGTTAAGAGATGAAAAAAGTCATTGGTGTTTACCGTAATCAAAGTATGCATTGGGTCGGAGATGGTTTTCCTGTAAAAAATCTATTTTCTTATGATCGATTAGGACAGGCCATTAGCCCATTTTTATTGTTAGATTATGCTGCGCCGTATCAGTTTAAACCGACCACCGAACAGCATGGTGTGGGTTCGCATCCGCACCGCGGTTTTGAAACAGTCACACTGGCGTATCAAGGTGAAGTGACGCATCAAGATTCTGCAGGCGGTGGCGGAACCATTCAAGCAGGTGATGTGCAGTGGATGACTGCGGGTGCAGGTTTGGTTCACGAAGAGTTTCATTCTGCAGCATTCGCGCAAGCGGGTGGCTTGTTTGAAATGGTGCAACTGTGGGTCAATTTGCCGGCTAAAGACAAAATGACTGCGCCCCAATATCAAGGTATTCAAGCCCAAGATATACCCGTTATTCAGTTTGATGATGATGCAGGTCATTTGCGTATTATTGCCGGTAAATATGCAGATCATCGTGGCCCAGCCAATACCTTTAGTCCAGTGAATGTTTGGGATGGTGTTTTAAAAGCAGGCCATACCGCTGAATATGTCCACGTTCCTGTGGGGCATAATGCGCTTGTTGTGGTGCTAGAAGGTGAAATGTTGTTGAATGGAACCCAACAAGTGTTGGACAGTTCAATTGTGATGTTTGATAAAGATGGCGATTCTGAAATTCAACTAGAAGCCGTACGTGATGCAAAATTTTTAGTGCTCACAGGTCAGCCACTAGATGAACCAATTCAAGGCTATGGCCCATTTGTCATGAACACTAAAGATGAAATTGTTCAAGCGTTTAATGATTTTAACAGTGGTAAATTTGGTGAAATTGCGAACCCTGCATAATCAAAAAAGCGGATCGTTAGATCCGCTTTTTTATGGGCTGAATTCGCATAAGATTAGTATTTTAGCGTTTAAATTGAACAAAACTAGAAGATCGATTCGCAAAATAAAAGGATCTCTATCTACACAATAGAGATCCTTTACGCTGTAATTTCTTTTTTTTAGAGATTATTTTTATCTATTTTTCTTGTTATTTTATGATGTTTTTAGCTTTTATAGCCTAAATAATAATAAAAACAGCTTGGTTTGTAAATGTGGTTTATACGGAAATGGTGAAATTATCTATATTGTTTTTAAAGGAAATTTTATAAATATATAATAAATAGTCATTTTTTATACATTTGTATTGTATTTAATTGTTTGATTTTTGGTCGCCTAAAAATAAAAGTCGAGCATAATCGTTTGCTTTAAAATATTGGTGAAAAAATAGTAAAACTGGAACTTTTTAATACGGTGTTTTAAAAAATCTTCATTCATAATGAGAAAAATAGTCGACGCATGGAAAATAACTTTGGATATTGCAGTAATTGGTAGTGGCATGGCTGGGCTCGCTACAGCAAGAATTCTTAAAGATGCAGGGCATAACATCACTATTTTCGAAGCGCTTCCAGGGCGTGGAATGGATAGTCATAGTATTGAGTTTGAAGGTGGTTTAATTGATGCGCCATTACGTGTCATGAATCCACATTTATGGAAAAATACCTTGAGCCTTGCTGCTTATCTCAATATTCCAACTTTTCCTGTGCGCACTTTTATGGCATGTAGTTGGTTGTTTGAAGATAAGACGGAAACATGGCTCACCACCACGCGTACCCGCATTGGTAACTTTCCAATTATTAATAATCGGAAAGGCGTTCAGCAATATGGTTGGCGCTTAGTTAAAGGGATGTTGCAACTGAAAACAGCCATCCATAAGTTCTTTAAATCAAATAATCAAGAAATTTCTTTAGCTGAATTTATGAATCATAATCAGATTGAAGAAGTGTTTTGGCATGGTGCAGTGATGCCGGTGTTGTATACCATTTGTACCTGTGATCCAAAAACAATTGGTGAATGGCCAGCAAAACCGTTATTGATTTTCTTAAGACAATTGACGGATGGTGATGCTTTATTGCGTCTTCAGGGCGGTACACCTGCACTGGTGGATAAGCTCATTGAAGGGATTGATATTCGTAGCGGTGTGGCCATCCAGAAAATAGAAGAGCAAGCAGATCATGTTTTGGTTGAGAATGCACATGCTGAACAATTTAAGTTTGACCGCGTTGTAGTCGCAACGCCAACTCACAAAATTGAAGAATTCTTAAATCAACAACAATTTAAAGATGATTTGGAATTATTAAAACAGTTCAAATTTGAACAAGGCGAATTGGTTATTCATACTGACTCAATTGTAATGCCACCCAAACGTAAAGACTGGGCAGTCCTCAGTTATATGATGGATCGTCAATTTACCCGTCAACAATTTACGGTGTGGTTAAATTCGGTTGAGCCAAGTTTAGTGGGTAAAACCCCAGTATTTCAAACTTGGCGTCCAGTCATAGCAATTGACCCTAAAAAAGTCATTGCATCTGTGACTTTAACGCGCGCCGTGGTCGATTCAAAAACGCTGGCTTTAAATAAAGAGTTACAAGAGCGTCATAAAAGTGCAAATCGTAAAGTTTTCTATTGTGGTTCGTGGTCATGTGATGGCTTGCCTATTTTAGAGTCGGCAGTCACATCAGCGATGCACATTGCAGAAATTTTTGGTGCACCCTTGCCCTTTGTTGGCTTAAAACCTAAAGTTGAAGTCGCTCCAGAACTGGGTTATTAAATTACGATGAAATGGCTTCAAGCTTTTCGGAAAAAGCTTCCTACACATAAGTATGCGATTAATGCAAAATTGTTAGGTGATTCTGCCGAATGTGCTTGGAGTAATTTGGGCTTTTGGGATGCTGCAACAGTGTCCTATCCACAAGCCTGTCAGCAATTAGCTGACCAATTAGCACAGGCGGTTGCCTTAAACTCAAATGACCAGTTGCTGGACTTGGGTTGTGGGCAAGGAGCAAGTTTAAAATATTGGCTTGAGCACTATCATATTCAAACGCTATCTGCTGTTGAATTACAGTTTGAGTGTGTAGAGCACATTCAAACGTACTTTTCAGACTCAGTATCCATCTATCAGCAATCTTTTTTAAATTTAAACTTGATGCCATTTCACGGTGAATTCGATGTTGTACTGTGCATCGATGCTGCATATCACAGCAGGTTAAATTCTTTTTTAAGTTCGGTGAGTACCGTTTTAAATGTAAAAGGTCGTTTGGGTTTTCATTATTTAATGTGGTCTGAACAAGCACAAAATTTAAATTGGATGCAGCAGAAAAAATATCAATATTTATTAAAAGCAGCCGATGTGAATGTGTTGAATTTAGCACGACAGCATAAATATGTGACAACTTTAATGCAGCATGATTTTGAGCAGATTGAAATCATTGATATTTCGCAACATGTTTTGGATGGATTTTCTGATTATTTTCAGACTATTATGAATTCTGGACAAAATAACCAGATGGATTTTTTAAAAATACGAATGACGGCTTGGCTTTGTAAAAAGTTATATCAAGATGGAATCGTGCGTTATGTACAAATAAGTGCGGTGAAGAAATAAAAGAATCAATTTTTGAGTAGACTGATATTTATAATTTTCAAAAACAACAAAGGCTCACTAACAAGTGAACCTAAGTATAAGTTGGTGCCGGCACACGGATTCGAACTGTGGACCTACTGATTACAAGTCAGTTGCTCTACCAACTGAGCTATGCCGGCAACTTGGTGAGAATTTTACAGAAAATCTGTAAAAACACAAGCCAAAAAACAAGCAGTTGATTCAGGTGATCGTTTTGGTCTTCTAAATAAAAAATTGGTTAGCAGTTTGCTTGGGTGCTTTCTAATGTATTTTTTAAATAAAACTGATTTGAGAATAAGCAATCGTTGTATGGCTTTGATGGATTATCACGTTGAGTAACTTTTGTTTATGGCATAAAAAAGGCTTGAAATTTTAAGATTCAAGCCTTTTAACTGCTTGGATTGCAGTTCTTTCGAATTTGGCGAAAGAGGGATTCATATTTTTAATTTAAATAATTGAATTTAAACTATAAGCTTGATTATTATTTTTTAACTTACCCCCAATTTGATGTGTGCTGATAAAAACGGAAGCTTTCACTTGGTAAACTAAACGTACTCATCAGGAGTTTACCATGAGCAAAAAACCAAAGTTTTATACAGCGGAATTCAAAGCTGAAGCTATAAAACAGATTGAAGAAAATAAAGGCAATGTTTCGGAAACAGCAAGACAGCTTGGCATATCCATGCAAACGCTTTCCAATTGGTACAGCAAAGCTAAATCTGGAACATTAGTTGGAACACAACAATATTCCCCTGAACTTGCTGCT
>NZ_NEGB01000006.1 GCF_002135235.1 Acinetobacter silvestris | reverse complement strand
TTCCACAGATTCCACAGATTCCACAGATTCCACAGATTCCACAGATTCCACAGATTCCACAGATTCCACAGATTCCACAGATTCCACAGATTCCACAGATTCCACAGATTCCACAGATTCCACAGATTCCACAGATTCCACAGATTCCACAGATTCCACAGATTCCACAGATTCCACAGATGGTTTTATTTCATTAAGAGGGGGTGTTTCAAGCAATTCTTTTACAATATTGATCTGTTCTAAATGATTTGACTCATGATTTTGCTGAGGTGCATTTTCCGACATCAAAAGTAATCTTTGCTGAATGCTCATTCGAATATTTTTCGTTTCTTCTTTTGCATTTTTATAATCTAAACGAACAATACATTTTACTCGAACCTGACCATGATCATCGACGGTGATACATTTAATCCGCTCTCCAACTTGCGGTTCAAGCGTATTATTTGGAAAATCATCAAGTACGAAAACCAAATCACTCTTTGGTTTAGTCAGCGCAATAATCCCCGATTTATGCGCTGAGTCATAAACCTTGACCACCCCTTTTTTAAACATTTTAAATCTCATTACTTAAACATAAAAAAGAGGCTCAAAACCTCCACTAAATCATAATCAATTTTAACCTTTTTGAACACTAGTAAAGCTTTTATCACTAGGACCACTTGCTCAATATGCTTATTCGGCAGATTCTGAGTATGAGAGAACACCCCCACCACCAGCCTTTATATTCAATAAAATCAAAAATATACTTAATATAAAAGTGTCAAATTTATTGAGAACAGAACATTTTCCCCATAAAAAAAGCGCCTAGATGGCACTTTTTTTATTCGGTCTCGACAAAATTGAGCTTCACATAGAATTCCATCAGCATTTCCATCCATTTTAGTATTGGAAGAGTTTCTGATAAAGAGCTCAGCTGCTTCATAAAGCCACTTCTAATGGCAAGACTCTCAGTCATCCATGGAGCTTCAATTGCTTTTGCTATTGATCATCTTAACCCTTGAAATAAGCTTACGCCTAACAATTCAACCATAATGATCAGAGCAATCAGCGTCGAAAATTTGACAGCAATGATGTCGTAATTGATTTATTGTGCGTAGATATTTGTGTTTTCTTGGCTTTGGCAGGATTGGCTTCTAATAGTTCAATACTGGTTGCTTTAAACTTACCTTCATTTTCTTCCATCACAAATTTAACTTTTTGATTATATTTAGGCTCACCTTCAGATGCAGGGAAAGCTGAAATATGGAAAAAAACATCTTGTTCGCGTGTAGATATAAAACCATAGCCTTTTTCAGGATTATATTGCTTAATTTTTCCGATTTGAAATTCTAGTTTCATGAACTTTACCCTATTCTGTAAATGCTATAGTCGCAGTATATTAAAAAAGAGGCAATATCGCCTCTTTTATTGAGTCAGTCTAAAACTTAATCTTTTTGCACTGAACCAAAAATCTTATCACCCGCATCACCCAGACCCGGAACAATATAACCTTGTTCATTTAAGCCTTGGTCAACTGATGCAGTGAAAATCGTCACATCTGGATGTGCAATTTCAACACGTTTAATTCCTTCAGGTGCAGCCACTAACACCATAACGCGTATATCTTTACAACCGCTTGCTTTCAATACATCAATCGCAGCAACTAAAGAGCTTCCAGTCGCCAACATTGGATCAATAATCATGGCAATACGGTTTTGTACATCTGGTACTAATTTTTTATAGTAAGTTCGTGCTTCTAGGGTTTCTTCATCACGCTCTAAACCCAACACTGAAACTTTTGCACTCGGAATCAGATTCAGAAAACCTTCTAACATGCCAATTCCTGCACGTAAAATGGGTACAACAGTAATTTTTTTACCTGCAATACGTTGTGTCACTGCTTTGCCAGCCCAACCATCAACCTCATGATCGCACATCGGTAAATCTTTCGTCGCTTCATAAGTCAACAGCATCGTAACTTCTTGAGCAAGCTCGCGGAAGTTCTTAGTACTTATATCTGAACGACGCAACAAACCAAGTTTATGACGAATGAGTGGATGACGAATTTCTTGAATCGGCATGGGAGAACACCTAAAATATAAAAGTAATTTTTTAACATTATAAATGTTTTCATATAATAAGTCAGAAAAGCCCTCAATCAATGAGGGCTTTTTTGTTACATACCAGCGATTTTATCGATTAGTGCTGTTGACTCATCAACATATGCAGCGGTGATAAAATCTCAGATTTTAATGCAAGGTTAATAATCGGATCTGGATATACACCAATCAGAAGTACCAACAATGCAGCACCGAGCACCATAATACCGCCCACTTTCTGTCCCCAATGATCAACTGCATCAATACGTGGAACGTCAGGTGGTGTCATATACATCACAATCATCACGCGTAAGTAGTAATATAAACCAATACCACTTCCGACCACGATCATTGCTGCAAGGAACCAATGTTGAGTGGTTACTGCTGCTAGCACCACCATAAACTTACCGATGAAACCGGCAGTCAATGGAATACCCGCAAGAGATAACATCATCACAGTTAAAGTAGCCGTCAAGATCGGACGGCGCCAGAATAAACCGCGATAGTCAGCAAGTGACTCAGCTTCATCTACGTTGTTATAAGGACTAGACATTAACGCAACAGCACCAAAAGCACCAATGGTGGTTAATGTATATGTCACCACATAAACGCTCACGCTACCTAAACTTGCATAAGTCATACTCACCAATGCAATTAATAAATAACCAAAGTGAGCAATAGATGAATAACCTAGAATACGTTTCAAATTCACTTGACGTACGGCAAGCAGATTACCGACCAGAATCGAAAGTACCGCAATCACGGTAATAATCGTAACCACTGAAGGGATTAAGATTGCACCAGAACTGAGTACGAAACGTACCATTAAGCCAATGGTTGCCACTTTTGCAACAGTCGCGAGGAAAGTTGCAATCGGTGCAGGTGCACCTTGATAAACATCAGGTGTCCATTTATGGAATGGAGCCAATGAAAGTTTAAAACCAATCGCAAAAATGATTAGTCCTAAACCAACAATCACCATCGGTTGCTTAATTACAGCAAACAAGGCTTGGAAAGAGTCATAGAAAGATAATGAACCCGTATATGCATATAAATATGCCATACCCATCAATAGCATTGCCGATGCAGTCGCAGAAAGTACCAAGTACTTGATTCCCGCTTCCAACGATTTTGAACGCTGATGTGTATATGCCAATAGACCATATACTGGAATTGACATTAACTCTAAACTAATAAAGAACGATGCATAATGCGAGCTCGTCACCATTAACATTGCCCCTGCAACAGAGATCAACATTAAGATATACAGCTCTTCACGATTATCTTGATATTTTTCAATATAAGCGTGAGAAAGTGTACAGCAAGCCAGTGCAGCAACCAGTACGATCAATTGATAAAGCAACGTAAATGGATCAACCATAAACATGCCCATCACATTTGCTGGTGCATACGCACCACCAAACATCATGAGTAAAACATCAATTACTGCAAGGTTTAAACCAACCACTGAAGCTGTTGCAATTAAATTATGATTACGTTTAATTGCCGTTAAGATCATCACAATAACCGCAGTCAACGCTACGATCATTACAGGTGCCAAAGGCATGAGATCCGAAAATGACATGGTGAAATTCATGACTATTGGATCTCCACATTTTGTTGCGACACAACGTGTTGAGCCGCATCGACAACTTCTTGAACTGGAATAGAGCTATGCGCTAACCACTCCATACTTGAATGTGAAATATCCAGGAATGTTTGTGGATAAACACCTAACCATAGCAAAGCAAAAGCACAAATCAGTAAAATCACAGTTTCACGTACATTCAAGTCTTTTAACGGGTTGGTATAATGCTGTTTCTGTTCTTCATTTGGCGTACCAAATAAAGCTTTATGAATCAGAATCAAACCATAAATTCCAGCAAAGACTAAGCTGATTGCAGCAAGAATTGTGAATAATGGGAATTTACCAAATGAACCCATCAAAATCAGGAATTCACCAATAAAGTTACCTAAACCAGGAATACCCACCAATGCTGAAACAAAGAACATCAAGAAGAATGGTAAGTATTGAAATTGCCCACGAATACCACCCATCAAACGTAAATCACGCGTATGTAAACGCTCATACACTTGACCACACATAATGAACAATGCAGCAGATGAAATACCATGCGCCAACATCATGATCATTAAACCTTGGAACGTCAAAATATTACCTGCATATAATGCGAGTAATACAAAGCCCATGTGTGAAATTGATGTATATGCAAGTAGGCGTTTCATGTCGGTTTGCTGGAAAGCACACCAAGCGCCGTAGAAGATACCAATTAGACCCAAGATAATGGCAATATCTGCAAATTGTGCAGACGCTGCTGGGAAGAATGGAATCACAAAACGTAATAAACCATACGCAGCAGTTTTAATTAAGATACCGGCTAAGTCTACAGAACCTGCTGTAGGGGCTTGAGCATGTGCATCTGGTAACCAACCATGTAATGGGAAAACAGGAAGTTTTACCGCAAAACCAACAAACATACACAACATTAATGCATAGGCAATATGTGGTGCTTGTGCATCAAGTGTATTTGCAACTGCAAGTAGATAGTTATAATCGAAACCAACCATACCAGTGATCATGTATCCATAAACCACAAGGCCTAGAATACCAATCAGCATGATTAAACCAGCGACTTGGGTATAGATAAAGAATTTAGTAGCTGCATAAACACGAGATTTACCATCTGCGCCTTTATGACCCCAAAGTGCGATTAAGAAATAGATTGGAACCAGCATCATCTCCCAGAAGAAGAAGAACAAGAACAAATCAATGGCTAAGAACACACCGATCACACCACCTAAAGACCAAAGTAGGTTTAAGTGGAAGAAGCCAACATTCTTTTGAATCTCACCCCATGAACAGCCCACTGCAAGTACACCCAGTAATGCAGTCAAACCCACCATAAGCAGTGATAAACCATCTACAGCTAAATGAATATTAATTCCTAGCGCAGTGATCCACGGTACATTAAATTCTGCAGCCCAAGTTGGTGCTTTACCACTCAACTCATAACTAAAACCACCTTGGTTCCAAAGCATAATCGTGAGGCCCAAAGTAATGAGCATCCCGAATAAAGCGATGTAACGTGGTAAATGTTGATCAAATTTATCAACTAACCAACACGTGAAACCTGCAAGAAACGGTACAAGAATCAGCGCGGGTAGAATCCAATTGTTTGTGATTTCCATCTTATTTCCCCACGACCTGAATCACGATCAAGATCATCAGCAATACCACTACACCGAATGACATACTTGATGCATATTCACGTAATGAACCAGTTTGACGGGTACTTGTAAACTTATTACCGCCTTTCACAAGCGCAGGCAATACAAGCCATAAGCCATCAATTGGGTCACGACCCACTATCTTCGCCAATAACAAGTATGGTTGAACAAATACGATGTTATACAGTGAATCGAAACCAAAGGCATTACGACAAATATTCACTAAACCAGCACCAAATGAGGTTGCTGCAAATGATTTAACTGCATTATATGCAAAGGCAAACAACACCACAGCAACAGCCAAACCAACCAACGCAATACCCACAGCGGTATATTCAGCAGCATGCATACCATGCTCTAATGCTTGAGGAATATTAAACGCTGGAATGTGTGCCGCATTTAAAGCATTCATCACCGGTGCTTTAAGGAAATAAGCTAATCCTGTTGATAGAACAGCCAAAATACCCAACGGCGCCCAGTAAGTTGCACCTGTAATTTCATGATAAGGCGTATTTTCTTTACCGAAGAATACAACCCAAATCAGGCGGAAAGTATAAATCGACGTTAAGAAAGCACCAGCAACACCAACCCAATATAATGAGCCATATAATGCTGTGGTTTGACCTTGAACCCAAACTGCACCTAAGATCGCATCTTTAGAGAAGAAGCCGATAGTTAAGAATGGAATTGCTGCAAGTGCACCGCCACCAATAGCGAAGCAAGCAAATAAGAATTTGTTTTTATAGAATAAACCACCCATTTTAAAGATGTTTTGTTCGTGATGATAAGCAAGAATTACCGCACCAGAAGACAAGAATAATAATGCCTTAAAGAATGCATGTGCCAACATGTGGAACAAGCCAGCCTGATACGCTTCAGCACCTACTGCCATAAACATATAACCGAGCTGACTCATAGTTGAATAAGCCAAGATACGTTTAATATCGGTTTGAACCAATGCTGCAAAACCAGCAACCAGTAACGTTACCGCACCTGTAATGGAAATAAATTGCATTACTTCAGGTGTCATTTCAAGCACGCTGAACATACGGCAGCACAGATATACACCTGCTGTTACCATGGTTGCAGCATGGATCAATGCAGATACTGGCGTAGGACCAGCCATCGCATCTGCCAACCATGTTTGTAATGGAATTTGCGCAGATTTACCCGCAGCACCCAAGAACAACATCAAAGATGTCCATAATGCTAAATTATGGTCCAGTGACAATACTTGTGGGGCATTTTCTACAATAGTTCCAATGTGCAAAGTACCAAATTGCTGGAAAAGCAAGAATAATCCGATCAGTAAAAATACATCACCAATACGCGTTACTGTAAATGCTTTAATGGCAGCAATACCATTGCTTGGCGTTGAATAGTAAAAGCCAATCAACAAATAAGAACACAGACCTACGCCTTCCCAACCTAAGAATAACAACGCTAAGTTATCACCCAAGACTAGAATCAACATACTCGCAACGAATAGGTTGAAATACGAGAAGAAGCGCGCGAAGTCTTCTTCACCACGCATATACCATGTTGCGAAAACATGAATTAGGAAACCGACACCGGTCACCATGCCCATCATCAACAGTGATAAGCCATCAAGGTGTAAACTTACACCCGGTGCAAAACCAGCAACACTAAACCACGTCCACAAATGCTGAACATAAACAGTTTCACCACTGTTGGTAAATGCGATACCTGCAATCAATGCAAATAATGCAGATAAACCTACAGAACCTGCACCAATAATGGCAGCAACATTTTCAGGAAGTTTATTACGCCCTGCCGCTAATAGGATAAAACCGATCAGCGGAAATAAAATCGTTAAATATAAATAACTCATCCGCGCATCTCACTCGCAGCATCCACATCCAAATGATGGAAGCGATGATAAAACTGAAGGACGATCGCAAGACCAATACATGCCTCGGCAGCTGCAAGAGTCAAAATCAAAATAAACATGATTTGACCATCGGGTTGTACCCATGCACTACCCGCAACAACGAATGCAAGCGCTGCTGCATTCATCATTACTTCAAGGCTCATTAGCATAAACAATAGGTTGCGTCGTACCATCACACCATAGAAACCGAGTGCAAATAAAATAGATGCAACGATCAAACCATGTTCTAAAGGAATGTTGCCCATTATTCTTTATCCCCTGCTGCACTTGGTTCACGTTTGCCTAAGTGGAATGCTGCCACAAGTGCTGCAAGCAATAACATTGCAGCAACTTCAACCAACAATAGGTAATGAGTGAAGAGTGCTTGACCCACAACTTTAGGACCTACAATTTCACTGCCTAAGACATGTGTTGTGGTGGTGTAATCTGAACCAAGCATCCATACCAAGACTAAGCCAAGTAAGAAACTCATTAATGCAGGAAAAGCCCATGCATCAGATCGAAGCCATTTGCGCTCTTGATCAACTGTATGTTGACCCAGATTCAGCATCATCACGACGAATACGAACAACACCATGATCGCACCCGCATATACAATAACTTCAAGCGCTGCAGCAAATGGAGCACCAATCGTTAAGAAAATACCTGCAACTGCGAGCAAAGACACGATCAAGCTCAACAATGCATGGACGGGATTCGCGTTTGTAACCACGCGAATCGTAGAGATGATGGCCACAAGTGCCATCAAGTAAAATGGCCACATCATGGTAATAAGCTCCGTACGTCAACTGGTGCACTTTCTTTTTGTGCTTGACCTTTCTCTTTACCGTTAATCGCCATACCAGTAACACGGTAGAAATTATAATCAGGATATTTACCAGGGCCAGAAATGAGTAAGTTTTCTTTTTCGTAGACTAAGTCTTGACGAACATACTCACCCATTTCGAAATCTGGTGTTAGTTGGATTGCCGTTGTCGGACATGCTTCTTCACACATACCGCAGAAAATACAGCGTGAGAAGTTGATACGGAAAAACTCCGGATACCAACGACCATCTTCTTTCTCTGCTTTTTGTAAAGAAATACAACCCACTGGACAAGCAACCGCACACAGGTTACATGCCACACAACGCTCTTCACCATCCGGATCACGAGTTAATACAATACGACCACGGTAACGTGGAGGTACGATATCTTCAGCAGGTACTTCAGGATATAAAATGGTGTCACGTTTACGTGTCACGTGGCTAAACACCATCCACAATGACCGTACGATTGATCCAAATCCAGCTAGAATTTTATACATTTTTAACTCCCTGCTGTCCTAGCCCGCTTGATTCAAAAGAATCACAGCACCAGTTACCAAAAGGTTAACTAACGCCAGTGGCAAACAGATTTTCCAACCAAAGTTCATCACCTGATCATAACGTGGACGCATAAGTGAACCACGTGCCAATACAAACATCATTACGAAGAATGCTGTTTTAGCAATAAACCAAAATGCTGGCGGTATAAATGGAATTTCTAAATTAAATGGTGCTAACCAGCCACCGAAGAATAACGTCACAATCAATGCAGAAATCAGGATTACGTTGACATATTCAGCAACGAAGAACATCCCCCATTTCATACCACCGTATTCAACGTGATAACCTTCAGCCAATTCTTGCTCCGCTTCTGGTTGGTCAAATGGGTGACGATGCGTTACCGCAACACCCGCAACCACAAAAATAAGGAAGCCTAAGAATTGAGGAATAATGAACCACACATCACGTTGAGCTTCTACGATGTCACGCAAGTTAAAAGAACCTGCAATCGCAACAACACCCATCAATGAAATACCCAAGAATACTTCATACGAAATAGTCTGAGCAGCAGAACGTAAACCACCTAATAGTGCATATTTATTGTTTGAAGCCCAACCACCAAATAACACTGCATAAACTGCAATACCTGCCATTGCCATAAAGAACAATAGACCGATACTCATATCGGCAACACCCATAGTCGGACTAACAGGAATCACCATAAATGAAAGTACCGCAGTTGCCATCGCAACTGCAGGTGCTAGACGGAAAGTCAGCTTATCGGCAAACTTTGGTGTCCAGTCTTCTTTGAACATGATCTTGAGCATGTCGGCAACAATCTGGAACATACCGCCGGGACCAACACGGTTTGGACCGTAACGGTCTTGCCACAAAGCCAGTAAACGACGTTCCACAAAGGACATCAATGCAGCTAAAAGCACCACTACCAATAAGATGACAACGGCTTGAATGACTGAATATGCAACTGGCCAATCTTGTGCCCAAGTGGGTAGCGCGCGTAAAGATTCATTCATAATTACGCTCCTACCGCAACAGAAACAGGTTCAGCTAAAGAAACTGTTGGTGCTTGACCAATTGGATAACCGATATAACCGGTAGGTAAATAGTGAATTACTTGAACTGGAAGACTAATGGTCGTCTCGCCTGCCTTCACTGTGATTTGCTGACCATCTTGAACATTTAAACGGTTCGCATCTTGCTCACCCACTGCAAACACAGCAGTTGGAATACGTGATTCCATCGCAGGTGTTTTCACAGTGAATTCACCAGATGCAAAGATGTGATGCATCGGTACAAGTCGGAAACTATCTGGATTGGCAACAGTTGCCGCTGGTGCAACATAGCTACGTGCAGGAAGTTTCACTAAACGATCGAATAAACGAATGCCTGAATCACCACCTTTCAAATGACCACCGACGTTATCTTGGAATTTATTCCAAGATTGTGGTGAGTTCCAGCCTGGTGCCCAAGCAAATGGTACCAATGCTGCTTTTGTCTCTGAACCGACATAACCTTCCATAGAGAACGTTAATGCTGAATCAGTATCGACAGGCTGCATCGGCTCATGTACGTTCAATGGTGCACGAATAACAGTACGACCCGAGTAACGACGTGGTTCACGCGCAATTTTTAAGCCATGTACACGGTAACCCGCATCTGGAGCAACATCTTGAATCGCTTCAAGTACAGGAACATTACGCACGACTGATTCAATCACGTCATCCAGTAAAGTCCAAGAAATCGCTTTACCTTTCACGCCTGTTTCAATGGCATGTAACCAGCGCCATGATTCTTTGATGGCATATTCCGGTTTGTAATAGCTTGGATCGTAAACTTGGTAGAAACGTTGTGCACGTCCTTCCTGACTCACAACAGTACCATCACCTTCAGCGAAACTTGCTGCTGAAAGTACGATACTTGCTTTTGCTAAAGTTGCAGTTTCAGAATGATCAAGTACAATCACTTCTTCAGCTTTGGCAAGCGCAGCATCCACTTGAGCTGTTGGTAAACGACGATATAAGTCATTTTCAACAATGACAACCGCTTCATAATCTTGCGCGAATGCTTGCTCTAAGCTTAAACCACCGAACAATGCCAAGCCCATAGAGTTCACTTCAGGAACAACTAAAGACAAGCCAGCGTTTGCACCTAAATTTTGAACTAACTGTGCAGCAGCTTCCATAATCGAAGCATCTTGCAAGCTAGTACCCGCAATAATTAAAGGCTTTTTCGCCGCTTTTAAAGTGTCGGCAATAGTTTTTGCAAATGCTTTCGCATCATCATCTAAACCATTAACAGCTTCACCAATGACAGAGGCAGCTACCGCAAAACCTAAACGTGCAATATCGTTTGGAGATGCAACAACTTCACCTTCAGCAATATCTGCTAAGCGTGTTTGTGTTGCCGCTAAAATGTAAATTGGAGAGTTTTCATCTTGACCAATACGCTTAACTGGTTCAGCTAGCCATTCTTGGGTACGACGATCAGCAGCCATTTGTTTGGCTTTGTTTTTCGCAGCTTGGCGAACTGACAAGGCCATACGTGGTGCAGTTTGAGTTAGGTCTTCACCTAAAATCAACACAGCATCATAGCTTTCAATTTCACGCATACCTGGGTTATAAATACCTTCGGTTTGCATAATTGAAGACGCAAGTTCAACCAGATTTTGCTCTTTTTGAGACATACCTGTTGAATAGTTCTCTTGACCGACTAACTCACGTAACGCAAAGTTACTTTCAAGACTAGCACGTGGCGAACCAATACCCAGAACTTTTTTACTCTGGATTGTCGTAATCACTTGATCAAGCGCTTGATCGATAGACACAGTCGTTACAGTACCATTGGTACGGAACTGCGGTTGACGCGGACGATCACTGCGGTTGACATAACCCGTACCAAAACGACCTTTATCGCATAGGAAGTATTGATTTACTTCACCATTGAAACGGTTTTCTACACGACGAATTTCGCCATAACGCTCACCCGGAGAAATATTACAACCTGAGGCACAGCCTTGGCATACGCTTGGTGCATACTGCATGTCCCATTTACGGTTATAACGTGCCGAATGCGTTTTATCGGTAAATACACCTGTTGGGCATACTTCAGTTAAGTTACCTGAGAATTCAGACTCTAAAGTGCCTGATTCTGGGCGACCAAAGTAAACACGTGAAGCACTACCGTAAACCCCAAAATCTGTACCGCCCGCATAATCATTGTAATAACGAACACAACGGTAACATGCGATACAACGGTTCATTTCATGCGAAATGAATGAGCCTAGCTCTTGGTTGTAATGCGTACGTTTGGTAAAACGGTAACGACGACGGTCATGCCCAGTCATTACTGTCATATCTTGAAGATGACAATGTCCACCCTCTTCACAGACAGGACAGTCATGCGGGTGATTGGTCATCAAAAATTCAACAATAGAAGCACGGAACTCTGTTGCTTCTTTATCTTCAATCGAAATAAAGGTATTGTCAGATGCTGGTGTCATACATGACATTACCAAGCGCCCACGCGTATCATCTGCATTTGCGTACTGGGTAACGGCACATTGACGGCAAGAACCAACTGAACCTAAAGATGGATGCCAACAAAAGTACGGAATATCAATACCTAAAGACAAACATGCTTGCAGCAAGTTCTCTGAGCCATTGACTTCGTACGATTTACCATCGACATGAATTGTAGCCATAGTCGAATTCCTTACGCTGGTTCTACGTGGCTAGCTTGAGCAATCGGACTGTTTGTCACTTTTGCTTCAAATTCGCTACGGAAATATTTGAGTGCGCCCATCAATGGCTCCATCGCACCCGGTGCATGGGCACAGAAAGTCTTACCAATCCACAATTTCTTGGTGAGTTCTTGAAGATGTTGGATATCCTCCATCTTGCCTTCACCCGTTTCAATTGCTTTTAGTGCTTTCACAGCCCAAGGCAGACCATCACGACATGGTGTACAGAAACCACATGACTCACGTGCGAAGAATTCTTCTAAGTTACGTGTTGCAGCAACCATACACTGAGTTTCATCCACCACCATCAACAAGCACGTACCTAAACGTGAACCTGCTTTCATAATGCTTTCTGCATCCATCGGAAGATCAATGTGTTCCGCTGCTAAAAAGTCAGTTGAAGCACCACCCGGTAACCATGCTTTGAGGGTTAAACCATCACGCATACCACCAGCATAGTCTTCAATCACTTCACGTGCAGTTGTACCAAAAGGAAGTTCCCATAGACCTGGAAATTTCACTTTACCTGATGCACCGTAAATTTTTGTACCTGGATCTTTGGATTTACCCGCAGATAAACCAACATACCATTCAGGGCCACGTAAAATAATTGCAGGTAAGTTATTGAAAGTCTCTACGTTATTGACAATGGTAGGACGCCCCCAAGCACCTGCAACTTGTGGGAATGGTGGTTTAGTACGCGGATTAGCACGGCGACCTTCAAGCGAGTTAATCAATGCAGTTTCTTCACCACAAATATAACGACCCGCACCAGTATGCACGTGCATATCGAAGTTCCAACCTGTTCCAAGGATGTTTTCACCCAAGTAACCTTTGGCACGAATTTGCTCTAATGCTTCATTTAAGTATTGAGCAGCTTCAATATATTCACCACGAATGAAGATATAGCCTTGTGTTGCCTCAAGGGTATAACCTGCAATCAACATACCTTCGATCAATTGATGTGGAAGTTTTTCCATCAACAAACGGTCTTTAAAAGTACCCGGTTCCATTTCATCAGCATTACAAATTAAATAACGTGGACCACCATCATTCGGTGCCATCAACGACCATTTAATCCCTGCTGGAAAACCTGCACCACCACGACCTTTGACCGTCGCAGCTTTAATGACATCAAGTACTTCAGCAGGCTTTAACTCAATCGCTTTTTTAAAACCAGCATAGCCTTCTAAAGCTTCGTAATCATCTGCATTACGTACTTCATCCTGCTTACTTAAACGCCAAGTCAATGGATGAGTTTCGGGATTACCATCGCCATAAATTGGTTTTGGTTCAGTATTCATACATACTTCTCCAACAACTGTTTCACTGAACTTACTTCAACCAGTCCGTGAGTATCACCATCAATCATCAAGGTTGGACCTTTGTCACAGTTCCCTAAACAACAAATCGGCAATAAAGTAAAACGATCATCAGCTGTCGTTTGACCAAACTGGATACCCAATTCGCGTTGGAAAGCTTCTGCTAAAGTTTCAGCACCCATAAGGAAGCAAGCAATTGAGTCACATAATAAAATTACGTGACGTCCAACTGGCTGACGATAAATACGGTTATAGAACGTTGCAACACCTTCTAAATCTGCAAGGCTTATCGTTAAAAGCTGAGCAATCGCATTCATCTGTGCATCATCTACCCAACCATTACGGCGCTGTACACACTTCAAAGCATCCAGTGATGCAGCACGTGGGTACGGATAGTGACCAACGTGATGTTCTATTTCATGAATTTCGTCCGCAGTCAAAATTCCTTCAACATTCACACGTGGTTTTTTATCAGTCAAAATCATCATTTTTCGTTTACCCCTAGCGATCCACGTCAGCCATTACGACGTCGATTGTCGCTAAATAAATGATCAAATCAGATACTAAACTGCCGTTAATTACTGAAGGCATTTGCTGTAAGTGTGTGAAGGTTGGTGTACGAATACGGGTACGATAACTCATCGTTGACTTATCTGAAGTCAAGTAGTAGTTCGACGCACCTTTCACCACTTCAGCCATTACAGACGCTTCACCAGCAGGCATTACAGGGCCCCATGACACGCTTAAGAAATGCGTAATCAAAGTTTCAATATCTTGTAAAGTCTTATCTTTTGGTGGTGGAACAGCCAAAGGATGATCCGCTTTATATGGACCAGATGGCATGTTATCCAAGCACTGTTTAACAATCTTTAAGGATTGATTAATTTCATGGAAATGCACCATGACACGCGCGTAAGCATCACCTTCATATTCTAATGGCACTTCAAAGTCGTAATTTTCATAACCACTATATGGGCGATATTTACGGACATCAAAATCAATACCTGTCGCACGTAGACCAGTACCTGTTACACCCCATGCCAATGCAGATTTTGCATCGTATTGTGCAACATTTTGAGTACGACCCATGAATACCGAGTTGCGTAGCGCAGCTGTATAGTATTCATTCATACGTTTTGGCATCCATTCGAGAATATCACGAATGAGTTTTTGCCAATTGTTTGGAAGATCGTGCGCAGTACCGCCAATACGGAACCATGCTGGATGCATACGGAAACCAGTGATGGCTTCAATCGCATCATAGATTTTTTGACGATCGGCAAACATATAGAATACCGGGGTCATACCACCGGCATCTTGAATTGCCGTACCAATAAACAATAAGTGGTTATTAATACGGAATAATTCAGACATCATGACACGGATACATTGCGCACGATCAGGAACAGTAATTCCTGCCAATTGCTCCACACCCATCACATAAGGCATGTTTTGCGCACAACCACCTAAGTAGTCAACACGGTCGGTATATGGAATGAATGAATGCCAAGTTTGACGTTCAGCCATTTTTTCCACACCGCGGTGGTGATAACCGATATCAGGTACACAGTCTTTCACTTCTTCGCCATCTAACTGCAAGATGACACGGAATGCACCGTGCGCAGATGGATGGTTCGGACCCAAGTTCAAGAACATAAAGTCTTCGTCTGCGTTACCGCGCGTTAGACCCCAATCTTCTGGAACAAAACGTAAATGTTCTTGTTCGAAATCTTGCTTGGCTTGATTCTGCATATACGGCGTATATTCAGTCGCACGTGCCGAATATTCTTTACGTAATGGATGACCTTCCCAATAGGTTGGCAACAAAATACGACGGAGCATTGGATGCCCTTCGAAATTGATCCCGAACATATCGTAAGCTTCACGTTCGTACCAGTTGGCATTCGGCCAGATGTTGGTTGCCGTAGGGAGATTGACATCACTCTCTGCTAATGCGACTTTGATACGAATATCACTGTTACGCTCAAGCGATAACAAATGATAAAATACGGTGAAGTCTGATGCAGGCAAATCATGACGGTTTTGGCGTAAACGCTCATCGACCGCAGATAAGTCAAACAACATCACATATGGACGCGGCACTGTACGCAAATACATTAAAACTTCTTGTACGCGTGCGCGCTCAACCCAGACTGTTGGAAAATCTTCAAACGTCTGTTGCACGTAGAAGTTCTCACCAAATTTGGCTTTGAGATCTTCTACAATGGCAAATGCTGGGCGTGAATCAACAGGTGTTGACTCTGGCATAGCAATTTCAGTTTCAGCCATTGGCTTGGCTTCCTATTTAATACAAATTCTGTCAATTTTTTTCGATAATCATATCCATCGGATATGTCAAACATTCATCAGAAAAAAACTACTTAATTTCATCCATAGAGCGTAAGTTTTTCACAGCAATACGTTCCGCATTTTTACGATCACGTTCTGGCATCATCTTTGGCTTATATACCGGCTTAAGATCATCACCAATTACTGCTGAAAGTGGACGGCGCTCGAGTTGAATTTGGTCTTGTAACAACATTAACGCTTGAATCAGTGCTTCAGGACGTGGTGGGCAACCAGGAACGTACACATCCACTGGGATGATTTTATCGACACCCTGTACAACAGAGTAAATATCGTACATACCACCAGAATTGGCACAAGCACCCATTGAAATTACCCATTTAGGCTCCAACATTTGCTCGTACAAACGCTGAATAACAGGTGCCATTTTAACAAAACACGTTCCAGCAATGATCATCAAGTCAGCTTGACGCGGTGAAGCACGAATAACTTCGGCACCAAAGCGCGACAAGTCATGCACACCGGTTAAGGTGGTTGCATACTCTACGTAGCAACATGATGTACCAAAGTTAAAAGGCCATAATGAATTTTTACGGCCCCAGTTTACAGCTGTATGCGCCACATCCTCTAAACGAGTCATGAACACATTTTTATTCACTTCTTCTTCAAGCGGATCAGTAACAATCTGACGCTCTTGAAGTGGATATTGGTCAGCTTCTGGATTCGCACGGGTCAATGTATATTTCATTCCCGAGTTACTCCTTATTAAGTGACTTAGTCGGTGTCTTATCTTTCACACGACCAGAAGATTGAGCTGGAATTAAGCCCGTAGGGTCTACAACCAACTCTTCAATTGAATTGAAGCGTGTAATTTCTGCAAGATCCATATTTGGTGAACCTACTTTAGGTTTGATACCTGCTGCTTTACGACGATCAGACGGTGCCCAATTCAACGCACCCGTTGATAGCTCATAAACCAAGCCAACAAGCAAAACTAAAATAAATACAGCAGCAGTTACAAAACCCACCCAACCTACTTCACGCACAGAGTTCGCCCATGCGTAGAGATAAAGTGCTTCTAAGTCGAACACCACAAAGAAAATTGCAACCAAATAAAACTTAGCAGATAAGCGGATACGTGCACCACCAGCACCCACTACACCTGATTCAAATTGCTCTTGCTTCGCACGTCCCCATGATTTACCCCCAAGGAGTAAAGGAACTGTGAGCATAAAGACGCATAGAAATGTAACGCCGATCACGAAGGCAATAGTTGCCCAATCGTATGGAGTAATGGCACTCATGCGGGGATAACTCCTGGCAGGCCTATTATTAACAAAGAAAGAATGTATGCATTGGCTGAGTACTCATGCCAAACACAAAATAAATCCGATCAATTGTACCTGATTTATGATTTACCTTGCTAGCTTATAAGCCTAAGTCTTTTGGATGATTTTTTATACAAACTTCGTCATTTAGCTCGATTTAACGGAATACAACAAGCCTTAATCGTTTTATTAAATCCACTCACCTTTAATGATTATTTTTTTCGAACAACAGCTTTAATACTTATAATTTAGAAAACAAATCAGCAACTTAATTTTCATATTTTTCAATAATATTATTACTAATATACTAAAATAGAGTTTAATTTTTTTATTTCAGACTTAATTCGGTATTTAAAGCTCATGAAATATTTTGTTACATCCTTAAAAACAAGAACTCTATTTTTTTAAAAAATTATCGATCAATGATATTTTTTATCACATAAATATCAAATTAGTCACTATTTTTACATAAAATTATCAAACCCTAATGATTCCCCTCCAAATCCAAGCTTTTGCTTTACCCCTTTTAGATTAAGCCTACTTTTTACCTACCTTTGCACCACCAAACGCAGTATTCATCTATTTAAGTTTTTTATCATCACCATGGCTTATATAAAATCTTTCACGCAATCCTTTAGATCTTATCTCTTACCAAAGTAATATTAAATAGAGTCAATATTTTATCAATCTGCATTATTTTTATTAAATTTTCAATTTAATAACAAGCATTAATCAACTTTATACAATAGCGATTGGTTTCCTGTGTATGCTAATTACAATAATAAAGGAGCAAAACACATGAATCTAAATTATTCGCATAAACCCAATTATTTTTTATTTGCTCAATTACTAATTCGTCATATTGAAGGGTATATCAAAAAACATCCAGATGCATCAAATGCAATATTTGATCTCCGTGATATTTATGAAATTTTCCGCCACGATCTTGCTGCAACTACAACAAATTTGGAGGGGATCTTAAATATTGCTGATATATATTCAGTAGATACACTTAAAGGAGATCAAAAAATTATTCATGCTTATAAAATTGATGCTGAGAAAAATAGCTTATTGATTGATTTTAATCAGGATGCATTACATGCCTTACAAGATGGCAAACCCATCATTGAACCAGATGCGACGACTTACCAGTAATTTAAAAACTATAAACCGATGATATCATCAAAAAAATGCGCCTACAGGCGCATTTTTTACACACATATCTACATTATTTTTTCTTTTTAAATCTTCGCGCTGGCCATGACATGGTAAATCTCGCACCACCCAAATCAGGGCTTTGATCTACCGCGATCGTGCCACCAAACCAATATGCGATTCGACTCACAATAGATAAACCTAAACCGTACCCTCCTGATGCTCGGGTACGACTATCATCCAAACGTGCAAAGGCTTCAAAAATACGTTTACGGTCTTCCTCTGGAATTCCTGGCCCATCATCTTCAACACACACAAAAGCCATTCTCGTGATCTTATCGATACCACCACTAATGACCACTTGATTGTCACAGTATCGAATTGCATTTCCAACCAAATTCTGTACAACACGATGAAGATAACGTCTTTCTGCATCAACTCGAATATCCGAAGATAATGGATCAAGTCGAATATCTTTTTGTGTTTTTAACGCCTCAGTTTCTACAGCAACCTGCTCTAGCACATCCACCAAAACAATTTTTTCAAAATCTAAAGAAGGAGTACCCTGCTCCAACTTGGCATAGGTCATGATTTCATCAATCAAGGTATTCAATGCTTCAATATCTTTATCAATCATTTCCACTTGTTGCATGCGATATTCATATTCATCTTCATCTGCAAGCATTTCCATTGCAAAACGAATCCGAGCAACTGGTGTGCGCAATTCATGCGATACCGCGCGCATTAACTCACGTTGTGATTCAATTAAACGCTGAATATGATCCGACATATTATTATAGCTGGTCGCTAAACTGGCCATTTCATCATGCCCTTCCACAGGAACACGAATCGACATATCGCCTGTTTTCATTACATTCAAAGCATCATTGACTTGGCGTAATTTACGCTGAATCGGCACAATTAAACCATATACCCCGAGACTCAATAAAAACATACTGAGCAGCGTAATCCCCGCCGCCAATTTAAAAGGCATCCAATTAAACATGGGAACGGGCCCAATCACCAATACAGAACCAGACTGGTTCGGCATTGGGCTGATAATCGAAATCGTTGTTCCTCTTACAGTAGCACTATCTCGGTATAAAATGACACTTTGATCAGCCCTTAAGCGGCCCACTTGCTCAGAGTCAAGATTGATGTCTGCAATTTTTTGAATACCGATCTTATAGGAAAAATGTTTTTGAATTTCCTCAATATATTCTTGTTCTTGCCCAGGGTAATACACGAGATAATCTAAGATAAAGATCGGTAACGCCTTCATCTGGCGCTCACCAAGGCTATCTACTTTGATATAAAGAAAATGTTTCGGGTCGTTCTTTACCCCGATCACTAAATATGCGATTTCTTTTTCTGCATCATAGCGCACGACTGCTTGTTGATTTTCTATGCGTTTCTCTTCAGTTCGAGATAAATCTATTTTTTTCGCATCCAAATAGTAAATCGGAAGCTCCAACAAATCGGAAGCATCCGATATCCAATCTATTCTTTGCTGTTCAGTCTTTTGTCTTGCCACACCTTCACTAATGACAAAGGAAATTCCATCCGTCAACGATTCACGATATTCTTGCGCACGTTGATAATTGATAATTTGGACCAATAAAAATCCAAATATCGCCACCAAACATACAAGAATCACAAGACCTGCATAAATACGCAAGAATATACTGTGTTTTGACACGCAACTGATCCTTTAAGGAGGGATTAAAATTAATCGATAAAATCAATTATAAACCATTGGTTTCCTTAACAAATAAATAACCTTTACTACGCACTGTCTTAATACGTTTTGGATTTTCAGGATCATCCCCAATTTTTGGACGAATACGAGAAATACGCACATCGATAGATCGATCTTGACCATCGTACTCAATACCACGTAAACGTTCAAAAATATCTTCGCGCGATAAAATACGACCCGCATTTGATGCCAACAACCACAATAAATCATACTCAGCACTAGTGAAGTCAACCAACTCACCATGTAAAGTAACTGAACGACCACCATTATCGATAACTAAATCATCAAATTCGATCCGTTGAGCAACTTCATCTTCCGGTACTTTATCAGTACGACGTAATAATGCACGAATACGTGCTAGCAATACGCGTGGTTGAACTGGTTTCGCGACATAGTCATCAGCGCCCATTTCTAAACCAAGAACTTGATCCATATCTTCCGTACGTGCCGTCAACATCAAAATCGGTTGATGATAATGTGGTCGAACTTCGCGACAAACGGTTAAACCATCAGCACCAGGCAACATCACATCGAGCACAACTAAGTCCGGTTGCTCAGCAATAATACGACGAATAGCGCGATTACCATCCGGCTCAACCCCAACCTCTAGGCCATTACGAATCAAATATTCTTGAGTTAAACGAGCAAGACGTTCGTCATCTTCAACGATTAAAATTTTTGGTAACTTTTCTTCTTGGCTCATATACTTGCCCCTGTACTTAATTCGATGTCTGCGTACAAATCTCGCAGATTCAATACACTATATTTTGCAATATACACACGTTTACATTGTAAACAAGACCTCATTCACCAAACTGATACATGACAGTAGCAATTTGTTATATTTTTACTATTTATCGAATTATCATCACTTTTTTAAGCAAAGCTTCAGTTTAAGCTTTAAAGAACACTTCAAAATCTTGGGTAATTTTTAAACAAAATGTTTCATTGATCATATTCTGTCTATTCATATATCGAATTCAAAGTTATCCACATAGTTATCTATAAGCACTCTGAGCAGTCTTTGCTATGCTATACCCTTGTCTAATAAGACATATAACAAAAACAATTTTTCATGGAAAAAATGACGCGAGAAACTCTAGCGTTTAGGGAAAAAAAATTATCAAAATGTCAATATTGATCTCCCCTAAAAATTACCGTATCTTGTGTCCTAATTTCAATTAAACCACTAAGTCTTGTGTTTAACCTCAAATATCGTGACCTAACTAATGTTCAGTTTTGTCCGATTCAAACGGTCCATAAACATAATAATGATGACAATGGAGCTATAGCTGACAATGAGCGTAATTACAACCCCTGGTCAACTGCAAGTGATTAAACGCACTGGCGATGTTGCCGCTTTTGATGCAGATAAAATTTCTGTAGCAATTGGTAAAGCTTTCTTGGCTGTTGAAGGTCAACAAAGCGCGGATTCAAGCCGCATTCATGACCGTATTACACAATTAACAGAAATGGTTATGAATACGTTTAGCCGTCGTTTACCTTCTGGCGGTACCATTCATATTGAAGAAGTTCAAGACCAAGTTGAATTGGCGCTTATGCGTACAGGCGAGCAAAAAGTAGCGCGCTCTTATGTGATCTACCGCGAACAGCGCGCAGATGCACGTAAACAAACAGGTGCTCATCATCACCCAACCTTGCAAATTACAGATCTGAACGGTCAGCTTCAGCCTCTGGATTTAAGCCGCTTACAAGCAACCATTGAAAAAGCAAGTGCTGGCTTAGAAGGAATTAATGTTCAAGCCATTATCGATGAAACGGTAAAAAACTTATATAACGGCGTGAAGCAGTCTGACATCTCAACTACGATGTTAATGGCAACCCGTACCCGTATTGAACAAGAACCAAACTACACTTATGTCACTGCTCGTTTACTACGTGATGACTTAGTTGCGACAGGTTTAAAATTCTTAGGTTTAGCAACCGATACTGCTGAAGGTGAAGCTTTAGAAACCTTCTTAAAGAAAGGGATCGAGTTAGACCTTCTTTCACCAGAACTACTTAACTTTGACTTGGCTAAATTGGCAGCAGCGATCAAACCTGAACGCTCAAACCAATTTACCTATTTAGGTCTACAAACTTTATTTGATCGTTACTTCATCCATTCGAATGACGTCCGTTTTGAACTACCACAATTGTTCTTTATGCGTGTATCAATGGGTTTGAGTATTAACGAAGAAAACCGTGAAGATCGTGCAATTGAGTTTTATAACTTACTTTCTAGCTTCGATTACATGGCTTCTACGCCAACCCTATTTAACTCAGGGACGCTTCGTCCACAGTTATCAAGTTGTTATCTCACCACTATTGGCGATGACCTATATGACATTTATGGCGCAATGCGTGACAACGCGATGCTGTCTAAATGGGCAGGCGGCTTAGGCAATGACTGGACACCTGTACGTGCCTTAAACTCGTACATCAAAGGCACCAATGGTAAATCTCAAGGTGTGGTTCCCTTCCTTAAAGTTGCCAATGATACGGCTGTTGCAGTCAATCAAGGTGGTAAACGTAAAGGTGCGGTGTGTGCTTACCTTGAAACTTGGCACTTGGATATTGAAGAATTCCTAGAGCTTCGTAAAAACACTGGTGACGATCGTCGTCGTACCCATGACATGAATACTGCGAACTGGGTTCCAGATTTGTTCATGCAACGTGTGTTTGAAGATGCTGAATGGACGCTATTCACACCATCTGAAACACCTGATCTACATGATTTAACAGGCCTTGAATTCGCTGCACGTTATGCGCATTACGAAGGCATTGCTAAAGAAACAAATATGTTGCACAAAGTCATTCGTGCAAAAGATTTGTGGCGTAAAATGTTATCTATGTTATTTGAAACAGGTCACCCGTGGATCACATTCAAAGACGTTTGTAACTTACGTTCACCACAGCAACACGTTGGTGTCGTGCATTCATCAAACTTGTGTACTGAAATCACACTCAATACCAATCAAGATGAAATTGCCGTGTGTAACTTAGGTTCAATCAACATGGTAGAGCACGTGAAAGGCGGTGTATTAGACCGCGAGAAACTTGCACGCACTGTTAAAACTGCAGTTCGTATGCTCGATAACGTTATTGACATTAACTACTACGCTGTTCCTCAAGCACGCACTTCAAACATGAAACACCGCCCAGTGGGTATGGGTATCATGGGCTTCCAAGATGCACTATATGAAATGAACTTGGCTTATGGTTCTGATGCTGCAGTTGAATTTGCAGATGAGTCAATGGAAGTGATTAGTTACTATGCTATCAGCACTTCAAGTGACTTGGCTGTTGAACGCGGTACGTATGAAACATTCAAAGGTTCATTGTGGGATCAAGGTATCCTACCAATCGATTCTTTAGATTTAGTTGCAAAAACACGTCCTGAACGTATGTTTGAAGTTGATCGTACACAGCGTTTAGACTGGGATACGTTACGTAATAAAGTTCAAAAAGATGGTATGCGCAACTCTAACGTAATGGCAATTGCTCCAACAGCAACCATTTCGAACATTTGTGGCGTTTCACAATCTATTGAACCAACTTTCCAAAATCTGTATGTGAAATCTAACCTTTCTGGTGAATTCACAGTGATCAACCCGTACTTAGTACGTGCGTTAAAAGATCGCGGTCTTTGGGATTCAGTCATGGTGAATGATCTGAAACACTTCGAAGGTTCTGTGCAAAAAATTGCACGTATTCCTGAAGAGTTAAAAGCAATCTTTGCAACTGCATTTGAGGTTGAGACACGTTGGATTGTAGATGCTGCATCACGTCGTCAAAAATGGATCGATCAAGCTCAATCGCTTAACCTTTACATCTCTGGTGCAAATGGTAAGAAATTGGACATGACCTATAAAATGGCGTGGTTACGTGGTCTTAAAACAACGTATTACCTCCGTGCATTAGGCGCAACTTCTGCTGAAAAGTCGACCATTAATACTGGTGCATTGAACGCAGTTAAAAATACTTCTGCTGCTGCACCTGTGGTTGCCGCTCCAGTGGTACAAACCGCACCTGAAGCTCCAACTGCTGAAGAAGATGGCTTTGCTCAAGCTGCACCAGTGCCATTAGCATGTTCAATTGACAACCCTGATTGTGAAGCTTGTCAGTAATTTAGTACCTCAATCCTTCTTTTAAAGAAGGATTGAGAAATTAGAAAATCAAGAAGTCACAGAGGCGAAGATCATGTTCCATTTAAGTCACAATTATGAACTTGGTGTGATCGCATTGATCTTAGCCTTTCTTATTTTTTATGTTCCAATGGCTTATGCATTTATTGCCATTCGGAAACAACAAAAGAGTAAGCAAAATAAGTAGTGTATGAATCTGCTCTATCGAACAAGATCAGAGCCATGATCGGCAAAACTTAATTTTGCTTACACAGATTAAGCGTACAATAGTGGCATCTTCGACCGCGAGATGTCGACTACAGATATTTACAACGAAGAGAGAATTGATATGTCTATCCTGAGTTGGGACGATTTTGAAGATGATGAACAGAAACCAGCTGCACAAGCTCACCAGTCTGCGCCCGTCGAACCGCAGAAAACGACTCATTCGCAAGTGGTATCTAATGCACAGCAGTCAGCGCCGTCTGTGGCAACTGCACAACCCGCTAGAACCCATTCAAAACGCGCAGAATATTCAACCGATTCATTGGCAAGAGCATCTGCAGCCTTAGAAACGCTTGACGTTGCACCAGGCTTAGAAGAGCTTGAAATGGGTGCACAGCGTGTTCAAGTTGATGATAAAGCCATGATCAACTGTCGTGCGGATTTGAATCAACTTGTGCCATTCAAATACGAATGGGCTTGGCAGAAATATCTAGACGGTTGTGCAAACCACTGGATGCCACAAGAAGTGAACATGAATCACGACATCGCGCTTTGGAAGTCTGAAAATGGCTTAACTGAAGACGAACGTACTATTGTGATGCGTTCTTTAGGTTTCTTCTCGACTGCCGACTCATTGGTTGCAAACAACTTGGTTCTTGCGATTTATCGTCATATTACCAACCCTGAATGTCGTCAATACATTTTGCGTCAAGCATTTGAAGAAGCAATTCATACGCATGCTTACCAATACTGTATCGAATCTTTAGGTATGGATGAAGGCGAAGTTTTCAACATGTATCGTGAAGTACCTTCAGTTGCACGTAAAGCGGCTTGGGGCTTGAAATACACTCAATCTTTATGTGATCCAACTTTCCAAACCGGTACACCAGAAAACGATCAAATTTTACTACGCAACTTGATCGCATTCTATTGCGTACTTGAAGGGATCTTCTTCTACTGTGGTTTCAGTCAAATTCTCAGTATGGGTCGCCGCAACAAGATGAATGGTGTTGCTGAGCAGTTCCAATACATCTTGCGTGATGAATCGATGCATTTGAACTTTGGTATCGATATGATTAACCAAATCAAAATCGAAAACCCAAGCCTCTGGACAACTGAATTCCAAGAAGAAATTATTCAAATGATTCTTGAAGGCACTATGCTTGAAATCGAATATGCACGTGACACCATGCCACGCGGTGTATTGGGTATGAATGCAGCCATGATGGAAGAATACTTGAAGTTCATTGCCAACCGTCGTTTATCACAACTGGGTTTGCCTGAACAATTTTCTGGTGTAAATAACCCATTCCAGTGGATGTCTGAAATGATGGACTTGCGTAAAGAGAAGAATTTCTTTGAAACGCGCGTAACGGACTATCAAACTGGTGGTGCGTTAAGCTGGTAAGTTAAAAGACTCTAAAATCCCGTCCCTATGGCGGGATTTTTTATACTTATTTATTTGTTAATTAATTATTCAAAAACACTATAAATACAATATTTTAACAACCTATAACATTGTACTATCAAGTATTATATGCAATATTTAAAGAACAATAAACATCCAATAAAATCATTGAGTATAAAAATGAAAAAATATGTAATCTATCCAGCCATTGGCATCGCACGAGTCGGTAATGCACCAGCAGAAGAAAATGATTTTTTCTATGGTCCCTCGTTAAGCCCAGCATTAACCGATGCTACCAATAAAAATATAGATTTTAATACTTTTACATTCAAAAACAAAAAGGGACAAATCAAAAAGCAAGCTGCAAAATTCCAAATTTATGAACTTGATACAAAAACTCAATTATTTAAAAAAATAACTTTAGATGAAAAAATTATTGAAAAAATTGAATGGACCGTACATTTAGCGAATCAAAAAGCCGCCTGGTTTGATTTTTCAAATGCTCAAGATTTAAATGCTTTAGCCCTCCCTCAAACACTCAGAAATGAAGCTATAAGCCGCCAATCACTTGTTGCAGATGCTAAAGAACAAACTCTCAGCACTAAAAATAAAACTGAACGCAAACAATGTAATGCTCAAGTTTTTCAACAAAATCTTCATTTAGGCGAAATTAGATTGAATGAACAAGGTGAGTTAATTGTGCTCGGCGGAGATGGGCATGCATATTCAAATGGTTCTCCCATCACCACATTTGCCAATAATGATGGTTGGATTGATGATATTTCCGATGGCACAGTACGCGCAAGAATCTATCTCAAAAATGGTAAGGATATTGAAGCAGAACCTGCACATGTTGTTGTCACTCCACCAAATTATGGTCAAGGACTTAATGGCATAGTCACCATGTATGATGTCATTCAAGACCTTTTTGAACGAGAAAATATTATACAACCAGAACAAACTAACTTTGATCAACATATTTATCCAATTTTAAAAAACCTAGGAAATATGCAATGGATCAATCAAGGATTTCATTTAGCTTTTGGAGTAAATAGCGAATTTGATCTCAGTGATCAGCAGTTTTTATCTTCGCTTAATGATAAAAACTACGATAAAAATATCAAACAAAAAATCTTCAATCTGTTTCGTGACCCCGAGTCAACTGAAATTGAATTAGCCAAAAACCCTCAATTATATGGCGATAGTTTCGGCGATTTTGATTATTTTGCCAATCAATCACTCAGTATTACACCCACCCAATATAAACATCTAAAGAATTGGTCAAGTAATAACTACTCTCATAAAAAACAAACTAACAAATTTGATCACCTATCTGAGCCATTACAGTTAACTTGCTACAACTTAGATTCTTGCTTAGGTGGGCCATTCCACCCCGGAATTGAACTCACATGGAATCTACGTAACCTAATAATGTGGAATGTTGCAAAATCATCAACACCAAAAAATCAGCCAAAACTACCAATACAATCTGTAGATCCATATCGATTAAATACTGCACCCAAAGGCACAGCATTATTCGTTAACTACCAAACAACGATGAGCCAAGAAATACTATTACACCCACAGGGACCACTATCACGCACAGAACCAGGTGCCTTGACACGCTATTTAGGAGTTCCATGGCATACCGATGAAGCAAGTTGCTTATCTGGTTATGATATTAGCCAATATTTACCAATGCCATCCTACTGGGGACCTCGAGTACCTAATCAGGTTCTTAGCTATGAAAGTGCAAATTTTTATTTACAAGCAAAAGGACAATCCAAAGAACCAACCTTAGATACGCAAAAACTATCTCGCTTTGCAGATAAGTTTTATAACTTACGCCAAGATTTTTATCGTACTTTCAATCCAAATCACTTATCACGGCTAAATAACATGGTACAACAATGGGATAAGCTCGGTATTGTCGCACCCTTTGTTTCCAATGCGGAAACACTCTATTTTGAAAGAGAAAAAGCCAATTTAGCTTATGATGCAAGTATGCAAAATATTTTGCAGGCAAACTCAAGTTATTTAAAAGATCAAGCCATCCCAGATACCATAACCTCACCTATGCTACAAGGCTCGAAAACAGCTTATTTAGAGAAAGGCATACCGACACTCCCATCTCGTGTACTCGGTCGTGATGAAAAATAAAAAAATTGTGATTATTGGTGCTGGGCCAGCAGGTATCGCTGCTGCCCTCACTCTACATGCACTTCACTACAAACCCATTTTGATTCATACTGGATATTATAAATTAGCTCCAAAATTCGAAATACTGCCGTCAAATAGTATTGATGTCCTACAAAAATTGGGCTTAGAAAAAATACTCAACCACTCCAAGCATGAAAAAAATTTTGGCCATTTATTTCAATGGGGTAGTCAGGATTGGCAAGAACACAATAGCTTGTTTAGTTCAAGAGGTTACGGCTTTACCATTCACAAAGAAACTTTCTACAAACAATTAAATGAAATCATTCATATTTTAAATATTCCACAAGAAAAGTTTAAAATTAATACAATTCGTAAAGAGAATAACTTTTGGCAAATACAAGGGAGATACCACAACATTAAGGATATTGATTACATCATTGATTGCTCAGGTCACAATTCCATTTTAAGTAAATTTATAGCAAATGAAAAAATTATTTTTGATCGTGGATTTGGTAAGTCTATTCTCATTAAAACAAAATTACCGCATCAGCTATACAAACAAAGCTATTTAAACAAACTAAATCAATCTGATTGGCTATTTCAGCTTCCATATCAGGAAGATCTTATTTATATACAAAAATATGTGTCATCAGCAGAGAAGTTAAAATCAGAAATATCCCAACAGATCATTAACTCAGCCTTTAATACCCACCAAAAAGTATTTAATTTCGATCTTAAGCATGAGCAAAACTTCAGCTTTGAAGTCTCATGTAGAAAAATGTTTTGCTCATCAAAATTCATTTTAGCTGGTGATACTGCCCTTAGTTTTAATCCCATATCTTCTTTTGGTACAACTTTCGCTTTAGGTAGTGGATACTATGCAGCTTTAGCTACCAATGAAATTTTACAGCAACATAATCACAACGAAGCTATAGACACCTATTCTAATATCATTATGAATCAACTTGAACAACACCTTAAAACATTAGATCATTTATTTTAATTTAAAAAAAGATGTCATTAACAATAGATATAGCATTAATGATGTACTTATGGCACTCAAATAAAATAATGTTAAATAATTATTTTATTGAAAAACTTAGCTTAAAATTTTAACAAAATAGGTTACTTACAGCCTGACTTTTTCATACAACCAAATATCCCCTTAATTCTTGATTAAAATACCCCACTATTACACTTATGATTAATATAAAATATATTTATGAAAAATGTACAACCTCTAAACATTATAATATTGGTTATTTTTTGATATAATTTTATTCAAAATATAATCACTATAAATACAATCAAAGTAGAGAGAAAAATATGAAAGGTGCTATTCTAGATTTTTCAATTCAAACCAACACAGGTATTATCAGTGGCGATGACCAACATCGCTATAGCTTTACAGGTATAGAATGGAAAGCTTCAAAACCACCCACTGTAGGTGATCGAGTCGATTTTACTATTGATGATTCTGGTCATGCACTGCAAATTTATACCACATCAGGGCAAAATAACGCTCTCCACAATATATCCAAACAGCTCGATCAAATTTCAGATCCTAATAAACATGAAGAACAATTCAACCCTATTGATTGGTTCCTTAAATGTTTAAAAAATTATGCAAATTTTACTGGACGCGCTCGCCGAAAAGAGTTCTGGTTCTATGTATTAATTCAATTTGTTATTTTAATTATTGCCCAAATTATTGATTCAATTTTACACCTTAAAATGGTCATCTATTCCATTACCGCCTTAGCTTTATTTATTCCCTCCATTGCCGTTGGAGTTCGACGCCTTCATGACATAAACCGCTCAGGCTGGTGGTACTTAATTGCCTTTATTCCAATTATTGGTGCAATTTTTCTCATCATTTGGTGGGCAACAGAGACCAAGCAAGAAAATAACCAATGGGGAAATCCAGCGAAATAAATGAACCGCTATCAATTAAATAAAGGGCACAGAATGCCCTTTATTTATTTTAACAACTCGAATTAACCATATTTTCGAGCAAAGTCTTCATCTGACGTACACAGATAAATAATAAATTCTATAAAAGCGACAACTGAAGGAATAAACGTCCAACAGAAAAGCAAATAAATGATCCCCCACCCAATCTGCCCCAAATAAAATTTATGAATTCCAAATCCCCCAAAGAAAAAAGCTAAAATTGCTGCAACTATTTTATTTTTTTCACCGATTTGATTTGAAAATGCAGTCGATGTCATTAAAGTATAAATTTGACTGGCCTGTCCAGCGCCATCAATTTCAAAATCTACTTTTTGCCCACGAAATGGTGCGTTTTGTCCACGCCATTCTGTGCCTGAAAATCGATAGCGATTCTGATCATCACCACTAATCACACCTGAATTGGTTTGAACGAAATAGTCTAATATTTGACCTTTCATTTTCTACCTAATTATTTTTAATTAATTGTTCCGCTATTTTATCTACTCTTATATTATTTTTATATCAATTCTCTAGTTTTACTCTAAAACCTATACATAAAAAAGGCGCATTCTGCGCCTTTTTATCATCCTATAAGCTATGCAGGAATACGCAGGACTTGACCTGGAAAAATATCATCTGCATTTTTTAACAACGGACGATTTGCTTCAAAAATTTTATTATATTGATTGGCATCACCATAGAATTCTTTAGAAATTCTAGAAAGGTTATCCCCAGATTCAACAGTGTAAAACTTACTTTCAGGCTCAGGCGTAGCAACCGTCATCTGATCATCTACTTTAGCAACATGATCAATATTCCCCACAGCCAAAATAATTTTCTCACGATCCGCTTGGCTTTGTACTTGCCCTTTAACTGTGGCCAAATCAGAAACACTATTATAACTGACTGACAAACCCTCTACTGGTAACCCTAAAGCTTTAATATGACCCAATAATTTATTGGCAATTTCTTGTGCGGATGGCTCAGCTGGTGTTGTTGGTGCAACTTGAGGCTCAGCTGGTGCTGTATTTTTTTTACCAATGCCTTTCACAAAATCAAAAAGACCCATTCTAATTCTCCATCTCTTTATTAAAATATTATAAAAATTTTGAACTCTATTTTTATAACCAAAAAATAGTCTAAATAGAGTAGTCATTGGTGTCATAAGCGTAACGATATGTAATTAATGTTTTATTTCAGCACAAAAAAAGCCACCTAAAAGGTGGCTTTTTGCACATAGCATGAACCGCTATGTAATCAACAAATTAAGCTAGTTTCTTAGAAACATAGTCAATTGCAGATTGTACAGTTGTGATTTCGTTAGAATCTTCATCTGGAATAGTAATGTCAAAGTCATTTTCGAAAGACATAACAAGCTCAACCAAGTCAAGAGAGTCAGCGCCCAAATCATCCATGAAAGATGCTTCGTTCTTAATCTCTTCAGCTTTCATACCAAGTTGCTCAGCAACCGCTTGTTTAATGCGTAGTTCGATATCGCTCACAGGAATTCTCCTCATTGCTTGTGGCGTTTTAATTGCCACTAGTTTAATTGAATATAGAAATTTTTCAAAGTTTATACATCGCAATTAAGCCATGTATAAACCACCATTTACGTGTAACACTGTACCAGTGATGTAACTTGCCTTGTCTGAAGCCAAGAAACTTACTGCATTTGCAATATCTTGTGGTTGACCAAAACGGTTCAAAGCCACTTGACCACTCATTTTTTTACGAATTTCTTCACTTAGCTGCTCAGTCATTTCCGTTGCAATAAAGCCCGGTGCAATACAATTGACGGTAATCTGACGACTTCCCATCTCTTTGGCTAAGCTACGACTAAAAGCTTCAATACCTGCTTTTGCAGCTGAATAGTTCGCTTGTCCAGGGTTAGCAAAATGTGCCACCACAGAACTAATATTAATAATTCGTCCAAACCGCGCTTTAGTCATACCTTTAAGCACACGCTTAGACAAACGGAATACGGCTTTTAAATGGATATTGAGAATATCATCCCAATCATCTTCCGACATGCGGAGCAACAAATTATCTTTGGTAATTCCTGCATTATTAACCAGAATCATCACTGAACCATATTTTTGTTCAATATCAGAAACCAATGCATCAATGGCCGTACCATCGCGTACATCTAAAACAGCACCAACACCATTTTCAGAAAATTGAGCAGTCAGTTTTTCTGCACCATTTTCAGAGGTTGCAGTACCCACCACAAAATAACCATCTGAAATTAACTGCTGAGCAATGGCTGCTCCAATCCCTCTACTTGCACCTGTTACCAAGGCAACTTTACGTTCTTGTGTCATGCAATTTTCCCTTCCGCCACTAAAATAGCATTCAGTGCATCTTCCATACGACTTTGCGTATCAATTGGAAATGCTTTTTCTATATTTGGCAAACGTTTCGCAAGATTGACTAATACAGTACCCGGACCACATTCTGCCACATATTGAATACCTTGAGCTTGCAGGTATTGCATGGTCTTGGTCCATTGTACTGATTGATACAATTGCGCTGTTAACGCTTGGCGTAATTGAGCCACATCTGTCGCGATTGCTGCGTTGACATTTTGTAATACAGGAATACTTGGCATTTGAATGGCCGTTTGTTCCAATGCTTGTGCAAACTGTTCCGCCGCAGGTTTCATGAGTGAGCAATGTGATGGAACAGAAACAGGAAGTGCAATTGCTTTACCTGACTGCTCTTTCGCTTGCGCCATAACTTCTTGAACCAAAGCTACCGAACCTGCAATAACCACTTGACCTTGTGCATTATAATTGGCCGCATCAACCGAACCTTGACCAGATTGTGATGCAATTTTACATAGCTCAATGACTTTGGCATCATCTAAGCCCAAAATTGCAGCCATCGCACCTTCGCCTTCAGGCACAGCCGTTTGCATTAACTTACCACGCAAATTCACCAATTTCACTGCATCCGCCAAGGTCATTGAGTTTGCAGCAACCAAAGCACTGTATTCACCTAGGGAATGCCCTGCAAGGTATTTCGGTGCAACACCACCTAATTCCAACCAAACACGCCATAAAGCAATACTTGCAGTAAGTAACACCGGTTGCGTATTCTCAGTTTGGTTCAAACCTTCACCGCTTTGTGCGATGTGCCATAAGTCATAACCGATTGCTTCTGAAGCCTCAGCAAAAGTTTCCTGCACACCGCTAAACTGTTCAGCAAATTCAGCGAGCATACCCACTTTTTGTGAGCCCTGACCAGGGAACAAAAATGCAGTTTTAGTTGCCTGAGCTGCTTGCTCGAGTTGTTTAGCAGACATAAAAAGTCCCTTCTTCATTCTTAGCTCGTTTCCGATGCGGCAATTTAACACTAAATAAATTTAATTTTAATTGCCAAATACAACAAAAATGCACAACAAAAAAAGGGAGCTTTCGCTCCCATTCTTTCTACTAAGCTTCACGCTTAATACATCGTTAATTATTCTGCAGATGCTGCTTTAGCGAATAATTGACGACCACGGTAGATACCATCTTTAGTTACGTGATGACGACGATGAGTCTCACCAGTAGCTTGGTCTACAGTTAATGCATTCTCGGTTAAAGCGTCATGTGAACGGCGCATGTCACGGCGAGAGCGACTTTTACGGTTTTGCTGAACGGCCATGATGGCTCCTTACAAAGATCGAAAAAATGGATCAGAACAAATTCAGTTGTCTTATACTTTACAGTATAACACAAAAATTAGTTAAGTTTACCCTTCAAACCTGCCAAAACATCAAACGGATTATCCCGTTTTTCTTCAACAAGGTCTTCTTCGGTAGGTTGATGCTTATGCTCACAAACATCATGCTTAGGAGACAGAGGCATCAACAATAACAACTCATCTTCTATCAGAGAAAGTAAATCAGCCGTCGCAGGTGCATCAAAATCACCTTTTGTCGTTGCTTCACTTTCACCTAAGACGATGAAATCAGCATCCTCATCCAAGCGCTCTATCAGTGACTCATCGTCCACGAGTGCAACATGAAAGTCTGAAACCAAAGTAATTTCAACAGGCTCCAAACAACGTTGACATTCTGTTGATACTTTTGTTTCAGCATGACCATCTAACCACGCGATACGATGATACGCATCCATTGATAGCTTACAGTCTATAGTGACCAATTGATTATCAATTGATCCAACAGCTTCACGGGAAATACGAACAAGGCGAGACAATGGCAGGGAACCTGACCATGTAAAACCTTGTTCAGCCCATTTAAACGGCTCAATCTGTGCCGGAAAGGTATTTGCTGACATAATTTAGGCGGCAATTCTACAAATTCATGGATACTCTGTCAAAGATTAAGATACAATTTTGTACTTATTTAGACAGATCATTTGGGTAATTCAAGTCATGCATCAGTTGCAGCCGCAACCTGAAGTCACAACTTCATTACAATTAAACACTTATTCAACTTCACATTCCGCTGTGAATTTAGACCCAATGCAACTTTCACCTTGGGCGAATTTACAAACAGAAGTTCAACAAGTAGATTGGCTTATCTTACACTTTAATCTGTGGTTTTCCCACTTAAATGTGACGCTTGTACGCGGAGATTTTGAACCTGAGTATTTTCCAGCGACAAAAACCGCCCCTGCACGCATCCAATTTGCGCATGGCTTTTTAAATAGTGCATTACATGAAATTAGTCATTGGAGCATTGCGGGTGAATCGCGTCGTACTCTTCCAGACTTAGGTTATTGGTATGCACCCGATGGTCGTACGGCCGAACAACAAAGTTTATTTGAGCAAGTGGAGATCAAACCTCAAGCGATTGAATGGTTATTTTCCATAGCGTTAGGCCGTAAATTTCGCGTTTCTTTGGACAATCTCACTGGTGATGCTGGAGATAGCTCAATATTTAAAGATCATGTTTATGCCCAAGTTCAACAATTTTTTAGTGGTGAAACCAAGTTGCCACGTGATGCAAAACGTTTCATTGAATACCTGTGTATCTGCACTCGAAGTGGCAGAACATTACAAAGTGATGAGTTTCAAAGAGAAATGTTAGACTAAATAACATAAAGCAACAGTGATGCATTGAAACACTTTCTAGATTCAAGAGATAATGAATTCACTATGAATCAGGAGATAATAATATGCTGCATTTAAGAGTACATCCTGACAATCCTCAACCTCGTTTAATTAGTCAAGCTGTAGAACGTATTCGTGCGGGCGATGTCGTGGTTTATCCGACAGATGCAGCCTATGCCATTGGTTGCCAAATTGGCAATAAGAATGCCATGGAGCGTATTGCACAAATTCGTGGTCTAGGTCCTAAACACCAATATGCCATTATCTGTGCCGATTTATCCGATATTGCCACCTATGCCAAAGTAGACAATGCGATGTATCGTCTACTCAAAGCCAACACCCCGGCTATTACCACTTTTATTTTACCCGCAACCAGCGAAGTGCCTCGTCGCTTAATGCACCCTAAAAAGAAAACCATTGGCTTACGTGTTCCAAGTAATACTGTCTGTCAAATGTTACTTAAAGAATTGGGCGAACCCTTACTCACCAGCACACTGATTTTACCTAATCAAAATGAACCACTTGACGACCCTTATGATATTGAACAACAGTTAGAAAAACGGATTGATGTTTTTATCGATAGTGGCTTAGGCACATTAAGCACCACCAGTATTGTTGATCTTTCTGGCGTAAATCCTGAAATTATCCGTCGTGGTGTCGGTGATGTTAGTGCTTTTGAATAAATCCTGCTTATCTCGGGAAAGCGCAAAATGGACCTATTTCATGTACTGCTCAACATTCATGAATTTGCCAATGAGCAAAGCATCTATGTTGAACAGCCATGGACGCTTGAATCCACAGTCATGTTATGTACGAATAATACTGAGATAAAACTAAACGTTAACAATATTATTTTTGAGTATTTTCTCGAAGTTGTAACCGTCAAAGCATTATTGACTGATTTAGGAATACATCACCTCTGTATCCGAGATTGCTGCCAACAAATCATTGAATATGCTCTTTACGAAAGCTAATCAAATACATTTTCAAATCATCAAGCTATTTACAAACTGGTATTTTTGATCGCTTTATCTGTAACGTAAAATAAATACTCTCGATTAAAAAAATAATAAAACATGAATACAGTCTCATGATGCCGATATTTCACTCAACCCCACAAACATTATTATTTTTATAATTCAATGTCTTAAAAATAAAAATAGCACAACCAATATGGACAAATTATTACAACCTGCTCCCAAAATAAAAATATATTCTTCAAAATAAACAACTCTTCCCCATCATGAAAATAAATACTCTATATTTATTTCCAACTTTTTATCGTTTTTATCATTTTAGCAATTTATTCACATGGATTTTTACTTTAGAATGGTCGGACTTTCTATTTTGCAATTCGTTCATCACTTCCCTCTATCTCGATTTCGATTAGTGATCCTCGAATCGCCCTAACATGCTTTTGAAAATTCGCGTGGCTAAATAACGGTAATGACACAAGCAATCCATGACATGATGGAACTAACTCCTCAAATTCGTGTATTAGATGAGTGGCAAGATTCCATTCCTGAGGATTTATATATACCTCCTGCTGCATTCGAAATTCTACTTGAACATTTCGAAGGACCACTCGATTTTCTGATTTACCTCATTCAAAAAAATGGTTTCGATCTTTTACAGCTCGATATTGCCCCCATTGCAGCACAATACTTGTCTTATATGAACAGTATGAAATCTCTAAATATTGAGCTGACCGCTGACTATATGGTGATGGCAGCATTACTTGCCGATTTGAAATCGCGCTTATTATTGCCAAAACCTAAACTAATGGCGATTGAAAAAGATCCTAAACAAGCATTAATCGATCGTCTAGAAACCTATTTACGGATAAAACACGCCGCTGAACGACTTGGGCAAATGCCGGTTTTAGACCGAGATACATTTACACCCCATGTGACGATTGGACAGATTGCGACAGTGTATGAAGGTTACGAGGCAGAAATGCTTCGCGATGCGCTCTATTGTATTTTTAACCGCCCTGAACCAATCGTTCATAAAATTGAACAAGAACCTGTCTTGCTTGAAGAACGTATTGCCTATATTGAACAGATGCTTGATTCAGGCAAAATTTTAAATTTTGATATGTTACTTAAACCAAGCCAAGGTCGAATGGGCATGGTCGTAACATTTATGGCAATATTAGAACTGACGCGACAACAAAAGATTCATATAATCACGACAGGTGTAGAAGCACCACTTGCAATTCAGGGTACATCTGTATGACGATTGATCAACATAATGCTTTTCATGTAGATGAATTACATCATGAAGTACTGATGCAATTAGAAGCCATTATTTTTGCCAGTGATGCACCTGTGTCTATTGCACGTTTAAAAGAAGCGTTTCAAGAGCAATATTCAAAACAACATTTACGCCAATATTTACAACAACTTGCAGTACTACAACATGGTCGTTCTATTGAATTGGTAGAAACAGCACAAGGTTATCGCTTCCAAGTTCGTGCAAAATATCGAAATATCATTGCACAAGTTTGGCCAGAACGACCAACCAAATTATCTCCATCACTGTTAGAAACAGTTTCAGTGATCGCTTATCATCAGCCTGTAACCCGAGCTGATATTGAGCAAATCCGAGGAGTAACGAATAATAGCCAAATACTTCGGACATTATTCGAATGGAACTGGATTAAAGAATCGGGGTTTCGTGAACTCCCTGGAAGACCAGCGTTGTTAATTACAACGCCACAATTTTTAAATGCATTTGGCCTAGCATCTTTAGGTCAGTTGCCTCCCCTGCAGGATGCCAAGGAAGCTTTTATGGCATTGGATGCGCAAGCTCCAAAGTCATAAATAGGTGCACTGTTGATTATTATTTCTAAGGTTATGCTGTCATGAGTGAAAAATTGCAAAAGGTACTCGCACGAGTTGGTTTAGGCTCTCGCCGTTATATGGAAGAAGTCATTGCTGCTGGTCGTGTAAGTGTCAACGGTCAAGTTGCTCAAGTGGGTGAACGTATCGAACCAACCGATGAGCTTCGTATCGATGGCCGTAAAGTTCAGTTCCAAATTGAAGATGAAATTCGCCGTCGTGTGATCATTTACTACAAACCAGAAGGTGAAATCTGTTCACGTAATGACCCTGAGTCACGCCCAACAGTTTTCGAACAATTACCTTCAATTCCTGGTGATCGCTGGGTCATGGTGGGTCGTCTTGACATCAACTCAACTGGCTTATTATTGTTCACAAATGATGGTGAATTAGCCAACCGCTTAATGCATCCATCCAATGAAATTGAACGTGAATATGCTGTACGTGTGATGGGCGAAGTCACCCCTAAAATACGTCAAAATATGACCAGTGGTGTAGTTTTAGATGATGGCCCAGCGAAGTTTGAATCATTTTCTGAAATTGGTGGTGAAGGGATTAACCGCTGGTATCAAGTTGTGGTTAAAGAAGGTCGTAACCGTGAGGTTCGTCGTATTTTTGAATCACAAGGTTTAAAAGTTAGCCGTTTACTACGTACTCGTTATGGCACTGTAATCCTGCCACGTGAACTGCGTACTGGCCGCTGGATTGAACTTGATAAAAATGATATCGACAACTTAACCAAAGCTGTAGAGTTGAAGCCACGTCAAGGTACTGGCTTATACGGTATGGCAAAACGTCGTACTGAACGTATGCAAGAAAAACCTTTAGCTGCGCGTCGTGGTGGTTACTTACGCCAACAACGTCGTGATGAAGGTTCTGAAAACAACCAAGAAGGACAACGTTCAGATACTCGCCAAGTTAACTATGACAATGCGCGTAGCGACAATCGTGGTGCAAACCGTTTTAACAACCGTAATGATCGTACAGAACAACGTAGTGAAACCCATCGCAATGAGCGACCTGAACGTACTGGTAACAGCTATAATCAGGAGCGTAATGGCAACACTGTTGATAATCCAAATCGCGGTGAAAACAAATTTGGACAACGTAAACCATTTGGTATCAATAAAGGCTTTAAAAAGTTTTAATTTTTAAAGTACTGCATTAAAAAAAGCCACTACCTAATTAGTGGCTTTTTTTATTCTAAAAATTATAATTCCATCCAGCTCACTGCAACTCATCTGCTTGTTTTTCTACTTAACCACAGGAATATCAATCCATTCTGCGTGAGGAAAATGCTGAGCCAAATAATTTTTAAGATATTCAGACGTATCTTGAGAAATAATTTCATCCTGTGATTCATCATTCAAGTTGTACGCCAAAGCATACAACTCTAAACCGCGCGATTTTAAAGCTTCAAGGCTCAACAAGGTATGATTAATACTGCCTAAGCGACCTGAGCTGACTAAAATCACAGGAATTTTTTTCTCTGCAATATAATCAATCGTTAATAACTCCGTGGTTAAAGGCACCATCAAACCGCCCGCACCTTCAAGCAACACCACCTCATATTTCTCAGTCAGTTGTTGCGTTGCGTCCGCAATTTTCTGAAAATCAATCTCACGACCATCAATCTGAGTGGCTAAATGCGGCGATGCAGGATAAGTAAAAATCTCAGGCATGGTCAGTTTGCTTTGATCTTCAGGAAACCAGCCCATGCCCATAATTTCACGATGCTGTTGAATATCTTCAGAAATATCAACATTACCCGTTTGAATCAGCTTTTGGGTAATGACTGCTTTCCCCTGCTGATTCCATAATTTCGCCAAATAACCTGTAGCAAAAGTTTTACCAATGCCAGTATCAATACCACTGATAAAATAAACTGAGGCGGTCATGGCTTTCTCCGTGCGATACAATAAATCGGGTGATAACTCAATGGATAGCCTTTCTGAATTGATGAATCAGGCTCTAAAAATTGTTGATAATCTAGATAAAACTGCTGTAAAGATTGCTTTGTCCAACGATGCTTTGCTGCTGTTGCCGTCACACCTGTGGCTTTTAAATGCTGTAACACTTGTTTGGGATGTTCAAAATCTAAAGTTTCAATATTTTCAGATAAATGAATAATATCAAAGCCCTGAGCAATCAGTTTTTCCTGAATCGTTGCAAGATCAAGATAGTCCAAACCTTGTCCCGTTAACGCTTTAATCTCTTTAAGGTTTTGCTGTCCAAAGGTCGAAAAACATAAATAACCTTCATCGATTAAAGCATCTGAACATTGCTTGAAAATCGCATCCAAATCAAATATCCACTGCAACGCAGAACTGGAAACAATCACCTCTAAATCTTGCGGAAATTGCAGCTGTTCAATATCACCAATTAGCCATTGCAGTTGCTTCGATTCAGAAAAATGCTGTTGAACCTCAGGATATAAGTCATTCAAGATCAATTGATTAAACTGAAAATCTTGCATCAATAAATGACTTAGATTACCCGAACCACAACCTATTTCAAAAATACGATCAACCTTTGTTTTTGGCAAGTAGTGCTGCATCAACTGAATAAGATGCTGACAAATCTGCTTTTGCACTACGGCATGCTGCGTATAGCTTTGTCCCGCCTTTTCAAAACGCTGAGCCACTTGGGCTTTATCAATATTGAGGTTTTTCACAATACATCACTCACAGCAAAGTACTCACAACAACGCAACCAACTGATCCAAATCGGCCTGATTCAGTTGCGAAGTTAAGCAAATTCGCAAACGTGAACCATGCTGCGGCACCGTCGGTGGACGTACAGGCATAACATAAAAACCTTGCTGTTGTAAGGCTTTGGCTTTGTTCACTGTTTTTTGTGACTCACCAATAATGACAGGCACAATATGCGAAGTCGATGGACATGCAAAGCCTTTGCCTTGCACTGCTTGTTGTAAATACTGACTGATCTGTTGTAAATGCTGACGTTGCTGATTCAATGCTAAAACTTTTTGGAAAATAAAATTTGTCCACGCCATACAGATCGGCGGTTGCGCCGTACTAAAAATAAGGGGTCGCATACTATTAATCAAATAATCACGAATAATGGCATGACAAATCAAATAGCCACCGACGGAAGCTAAAGCTTTACCAAAAGTGCCAACCAAAAAATCAATCTCATCGATCACGCCATATTGTTCCGCACAACCCAAACCTTGCTCGCCACGTACACCTATCGCATGTGCTTCATCGACATAGAGCATGACTTTGCTAAATTGCTGCTTAATCCGCACCAATTCAGCTAAATCAGTTTCATCGCCATCCATACTAAAGATGGATTCAGTGACAATAATAATTCGATCAAAACTTTCATCGGCATGATATTTTTGTAAAAGTTGGCTCAAATGATTCAAGTCATTATGACGATAACGCACATATTTAGCCGACGACAAACGGATGCCATCAATCATGCTGGCATGAATCAATTTATCTGCAAGGATTAAGGTTTTTGCATCACTCAGTGCAGGTAAAATGCCAATATTCATGTGATAACCACTGTTAAATAACAGTGCCGACCGTCCATAAAATGCCTGACTTAAACTTGCTTCAAGTTGTTCATATTCAGGAAAGTTTCCTGTCAATAAACGAGATGAGGATGAACTCATAATACGTAAATCATTCGGTGTTTGATCGAAAAATTGTTCACGTAAATGAAGATCCGAAGCTAAGCCTAAATAATCATTCGAGCTAAGATTCAGCATGCTTTGACCATTAATTTGAATCATGCGACCGTGCTGAATATTTGAAGTAAATTGACGTAAATTACCTTGTTGTTTTAATTGCTCAAGTTGCGCTGAATAATGATCCAGATGTTGTTCAAGTTGACTCATGCCGAATGCTCCATCTGTTCAACCACTTCAACCAGTTGCTCTAATAAAGTTCTCAATTCATTTTCCGTGATGATGTACGGCGGCATCACATAGACCAATTTTCCGAATGGACGGATCCAAATGCCACGACGCACAAATTCTTGTTGTAAGGTTTTCATATCGACATTAAACGTCAGTTCCACCACGCCAATTGCCCCCAAAATACGCACATCCTGCACATATTCAAGTTGTAACAATGGCTGTAAATGCGTGGATAATTGTTGTTTGATGCGCTGAATATTGGCTTGCCAGTCTTGCGCCAACAAGACTTGGGTACTTTTTACTGCTACAGCACATGCCAAAGGATTCGCCATAAAAGTGGGGCCATGCATAAACACACCTGCCTCACCCTGACTAATGGTTTCCGCGATTTTTTTGCTGGTTAAGGTGGCAGAAAGCGTCATATAACCGCCCGTTAAACCCTTACCAATGCACATAATGTCGGGTTCAACTTGGGCATGTTCCCACGCAAACATTTTACCTGTGCGCCCAAAACCTGTAGCGATTTCATCAAAAATCAGCAAAATATTGTATTTTTCACAGAGTAATTTGGCTTGACGCAAATATTCAGGATGGTAAAAACGCATGCCTCCTGCACCTTGTACAATCGGCTCAAGGATCAACCCTGCAATGCTTTGATGGTGCTCAGCCAAAGTCTGTTCCAGTTCGGCAATATCGGCCTGATCCCACTCATCATAAAAACCAACTTGAGGTGCAGGCACAAAAATACGATTCGGCAAACTTGAACCAAAAATTTGATGCATACCTGTTACAGGGTCGCAGACTGACATGGCATTCCATGTATCCCCGTGGTAGCCCGAACGTGGTGTGACAAAGTTGCTTTTCTCTTTTTTCCCTTGCGAAGCCCAATATTGCACAGCCATTTTCAAAGCAACTTCTACCGCTACAGAGCCTGAATCGGCATAGAAAATCTTATCTAAACTGGGTGGGGTAATTTGTAGCAGAAGTTTGCCCAGTTCAATGGCAGGTTCATGGGTGAAACCACCAAACATGATATGCGACATCTTCTGTAATTGATCGGTTACCGCCTGATTCAATTCTGGATGGTTATAACCGTGAATGGCACACCACCAAGACGACATTCCATCAATCAATTGACGACCATCATCTAATTCAATAATTGCACCCTGAGCTTGCTTTACCTTAAAGACAGGTAAAGGCTTGGTCATGGAGGTATAGGGATGCCAGATGTGTTCAAGATCAAATTGCAGATCATTTAATTCAGTCATCCTTAACTCCACAGCGACAGCAAAAATCTATTTTGTCGATCTTAAACCTGCACAGATAAAAAATAAATTGCGATATTTGCCACTTATCAGCATGTTTAATTAATTTTCTGTAAATATTGGCAGATTTTGTCAGTTATCAGTTCAGCTTTAAAGACAGGACAGCCATGTGAACCTTTAATGAGCTCCACATCTAAAAATTTTGCGTCGAATTCTTGGAAATTTTGTATAACTTTGCAATCAACTAAAACATCCTGCTCTGCAAAAATATGATACTGCTTGCCCTGATAATTTTTTAATATGTCGACAATATTTAAATTTTCCAGCAATTCTAAACCCTGTTCAAGCAACTGCGTTTGTTGTGGCTGAATTAAACTTTGTAAAGTGATCAGGTCTTTTTTGCTACTTTCCACACCCTGACAAACCATATAGCCAAATTTTTTCAGTGTCGTAACCGCATCCTGTTCAAAGGATTGTTTAAAAACTTGAAAGGTCTGTTGTGGCATAGCCGTTTGCCATGTTTCATTGGCGACAAAACAAGGATTGGATGCCAAGGTGATTAAAATCTTTTGCTCAGCATAGTGTTGTTCAATTTCATCCACCAAAAGACTGGCAAGCTGCCCACCTAAAGACCAACCGATAATCACATCAAATTGACGCGCCCATTCAGCCTTATGTTGCAAAACATCTTGATCAAAAGCATTAAAGATATTGATCAGCTCCACTTGATGACCTTGCTGTTGCAAAGCCTGTTGTAAGGAATGAAGGAGTTTCGTTCCCCCACCCCAGCCTGTAATCAGTAAAATACGTTGTTTCATAATCAGCCCAGAATTAAAAAATATCAACTAAGTATTATTTTCCAAATCTAATAATAACTTTGCAGGAAAAACCTTTGCCCAATTATTTTTAAATTGTTTATGCATCTGATCAATCGGGAAATGGCTATTTCGACCGATTTGCTGAGCTTGTGCAATATCATCCGCCCGCATATAAGCTAACAAATAATCTTGACTTTCTAATTCCAAGTGAAACCATGATTCCACATGTACACCTTCAGCCCGAAGTGTCTCTATCGCTTCATCTTTACGCGCATTCAGTTCTTTTTTCCATGCTTCGACATGATCCAAAGCATCAGGCTTTAATTTTATTAATACCGCACCAACATCCATAGATTGCTCTTATTTTATAATTTTGATCCATCTTTATAATATACCTGCTGCATGCAAAAAACCTGAACAATTTCCAGCACTGCGCCATTCTAAACTCTGCTAAACTGAGTTCACTTCTAATAAAAAGTCAACGATATGAACTATACAAAATTCTTTAGCACTGGCTTGGTTTGTATCAGCACATCGATTGGATTTTCCACCTTAAGCCATGCGGAAAATTCTATTTTCACCAAAACTGATACTCAACAAAAGCAATGGGTTGGCAAACCTGCCCCCATGTTTAAGTTACAAGATCAAAATAAAAAATGGCATGAATTGAGCCAATATAAAGGCAAATGGATAGTGCTTTATTTTTACCCAAAAGATAATTCACCCGGCTGCACTCAAGAAGCCAATCAATTTAAAGCACTGTATCCACAGTTTTTAAAAAGTAATGCCGTTGTCCTTGGGGTCAGCTTAGATGATGTGCAATCTCATCAAAAATTTTCCGAAAAATTAGGCTTACCTTTTCCTATTTTGGCAGACAATAATTACCAATTAGCCAATCAATTCGGTATTGTCCGAAATTTAGGTATTACCAAAATAGCAAAACGAGAGAGCTTTTTAATTGATCCCAAAGGAATCATTGTTTATCACTACAACAGTGTAAATACCCAGTCCCATGCCGCTCAGGTTTTAGCAGATATTCAAAAAATAAAATGGAAGTAATTCATGCAATTACAAAACAATGAGAAAATTCTATATAAAACAAAACCAATAAATTCTATTTACCTATTTGTTCTATGTATGGTCATAGGAATATATGCTTTTTTTGCACTTCCGTTGCAGTCCAAACATTTTATAATGTTCGGTATATTCTGCTTGTTGAGTTTTTTCCGATTTTTTGACTATATCGTTATTACCAACCAACATATCATTTCACATCTGTTTTTACGCCAGCGCACAGTTCAACTTTCTACATTGCAACAACCGCCTTTTCTCACGATTGATCCTAAAAAATTCAGACAGTATGAATGGCAGCGTAAATTATTAAAACAAAATTTCCAAGATTTTTGGTTCTATAAAACAGATATTTATTTTAAACAATTAATAAGTGCAATAGATCCAAACCCTTTAGAAAGAATCCCGTTATCTCTTTTTTCAAAAAAACAGAAAGATCGAATCATTCACACATTGGCACAGTCATGGCAACTTGATCCAACAATTGAACATCGTGAATAAGCTGTAATTTGATATCAAAAGAAATTTAAAGCGTAAAAAACCCAGTAAATACTGGGTTTTTTTATTTGAATCTTACATTTGCGATTGAATATAGTTTTGTAAACCAATCAACTCAATTAAACGAATTTGTTTTTCCAACCAGTAAGTATGATCTTCTTCAGTATCATTCATTTGTTGACGTAACATTTCACGTGTCACGAAATCGCCTTTTTCTTCGCAAAGCTTAACACCTTGTGCCAATTTTTCACGAACATGATATTCAAGTTTTAAATCAGCTTTGAGGCAAGCAACAATATCCTCTCCGACTTCAATCTCATCACGATTCATATTCGGTGTACCGTCAAGGAACAAGACACGGCGAATAATCGAATCAGCATGTGCAGATTCTTCTTGCATCTCATGATCGATACGTTGGAAAATTTTGCTTAAGCCCCAATCTTCATACATACGCGAGTGAATAAGATATTGATCACGAGCAGCCAGTTCGCCACCGATCAACATGTTCAGATAATCTATAACTTCTGGATTGCCACGCATTTCACTTACTCCATACCCTTTACACTGATTATGGACATATTTGACCAAGATTGCAAAACTTTTAAATATGTAAGCTCATGATTTTTATAAAATAAAAATGAGAAACATACGCATTTACAGTCCAATTTAATAAAATTTCACATATAAAATAAGCCTTTGCAAAATTTGACTCATTTCACAAAGGCATTTTTCGAGTTAAAATAGAAATTTTAAAATTTGTAACTACTAACAATGCGTCTTATTTAAACTTATACTTCATTGAGCCCTTGGCCATATTCTGCCATCAATGCTAAAAACTCAACTTCATTCATCACTTGAATACCTAATTTTTCAGCTTTTTCAAGTTTAGAACCAGCTTTTTCACCAGCAACTACACATTTCGTTTTACTTGAAACACTACCACTCACTCGTGCGCCCAAAGCTTGTAGCATTTGGGTTGCATCATCACGCCCCATTTGGCTCAGTGTGCCAGTAATCACCCAACTTTCACCATTCAAAGGTTGACGGGTTGATGCAACAGGTGCATCCCAATGAATGCCTGCTGCTAACAAGCGCTCCACCACCTCTAGGTTATGCGGAGCTTTAAAGAAATCAATAACCCATTCCGCAGTAATCTCTCCCACATCCGGAGTTTTCTTTAATGCCTCAATATCTGCATTACGTAAAGCATCCAAGGTTTGGAACGTATTGGCAAGCATGCGTGCAGTTGTCTCGCCTACACCACGAATACCTAAAGCATAAATAAAGCTGGCAAGCGTGGTTTTTTTACTGTTCTCAATTGCATCTAAAAGGTTTTGAACTGACTTCTCGCCCATCTTTTCAATACCCAATAATTCTTCACGATGTTCATGTAGGTGGTAAATATCAGCAACATCTTTAAGTAAATTAAGATGTAGTAATGACTCGACCCAACGATCTCCTAAACCTTCAATATCCAGTGCTTTACGAGAAACGAAATGACGAATGGCTTCAATCCGTTGCGCTGCACAATACAAGCCGCCCGAACAACGTGCCAAAGCCTCACCTTCAGGCATCACCACTGGCGATGAACATACTGGACAGTTTTCAGGAAGATGAACAACAACCGTATCGACAGGACGAAATTCAGGCCAAACTTTTTCAACCTTGGGAATGACATCACCGCTACGATACACACTCACCGTATCGCCGACACGCACATCCAGACGATGAATTTCACCAATGTTGTGTAAGGTGACATTGGAAACCGTAACACCACCCACCGCAACAGGATTTAAACGGGCCACAGGCGTTAAGGTTCCTGTACGCCCCACTTGCCAATCAATATTTTCTACTGTGGTTAAAGCAGCAACTGCTGGGAACTTATAAGCTGTTGCCCAACGCGGTTCTCGACTCAAAAAACCCAATTGTTGTTGCTGTTTCAGATCATCAACCTTAACCACCATTCCATCAATTTCTACAGATAAATGAGGTCGTTCTTGATTGATTTTTTCATATTTTTCTTGAACTTCTTGAATAGAATCACAGACAAAATGACGTTCGCCCACAGCAAAGCCAAAATTATTCAGCCATTCCAAACTTTCGGACATGGATGTTAAACCATTATCAGGTTCACATTGCGCAATACCATAAGCATAAAATGCCAAAGGCCGCGAAGCCGCAACATTTGGATCAAGCTGACGCAAGCTACCCGCTGCCGCATTACGCGGATTAGCAAATATTTTTTCACCTTTGGCTTCATTGTCGGCATTGAGCTTTTCGAAACCCGCTTTAGGTATTAAAACCTCGCCACGAACCTCAAGCAGTTGAGGAACTAGAACTTGATCAGATGATAGGACTTTAGGTAAATTCCGTATGGTTTTGACATTTTGAGTAATCAGCTCGCCTGTTTCACCATCTCCACGTGTTACGCCACGAATCAAAATACCATTTTCATACCATAAAGAAATCGCTAGACCATCAAATTTCAACTCCACATCGTATTGGATTTTTTGATTGGGTAAACGTTCTTCTATACGACGTGCAAAAGCAAATAGATCTTCTTGATTAAATACATTGCCCAATGACAACATCGGTACTGTATGGGTAATATTTTCAAATTTTGATAAAGGTGCTCCACCAACTTTATCAGTGGGTGAGTCTGACTGAATCAGTTCAGGATACTGTTGTTCTAATGCCTTGAGTTGATGAAATAGTTGGTCATATTCACTGTCTGCAATCATCGGCTGATCCATCACATAATACGCATGATTATGCTGTGCCAACAGTTGAATAAGTTGACGCATTTGCGCCACTACAGCAGTGTGTTCCATATATTTTCACCATATAAAAGGGCGGAAAATTCCGCCCAAGATTATTTCAATTCATTATAAATCAATTTTGATTCAGCATTTAAACTTCTTGTCCAGAACGGAAATCAATGGCTTTATGACGCCAATGTTCTTTCAGTTGCGGTGTAAATTCCAAATTATTTTCATCATAAACCGTACCATCAATTTCACGCGCAATCAGCCCCGCAATACTGACCATGGTATCAAAACCTTTTTGCACATCTGCATGCGGTAAAGCTAAGAAAAATGCCAAACCTTGAACTTGTTCGACAGACAATGTTTCTAAATCAAAACCTGCTGGCCCCTCGTCAGTCAAACGCAAAACTGAAAACATGAGTGGACTGGCTTCTTCAATATTTTCATAACGATGGAAACATGACATTTCGCCATAGCGTAGGCCGTACTTCAGTAAAACCTTTAAAGTTTTATCACCAGATAATGCCTTGCGTGGGTTTGGATAGACATTTAATGCAATTAAACTTTCAGCATTCGCCAAAGAACATTCATCATCAAAACGTTGTTGCTCATGTAAATGCACATCTAAAATACTACTTTCTTCATCAAACTCTTTAATTTCAGCCGTCTCAATCGTTGAGTTCAGACTAAATTCTGCCTCTTTTTTCTCAAGCTTAACATCTACACTCGTTTCTGTTTGAACACTCATCTCTTCAGCAGAAACCGCTTCAACATTTTGTTGTTCTTTTTCAACACTTGAACCTGCCTGAGAATCTAAAAGTGTTGTTGATGCTGTTTCAGCCACAACAGCAGCTTGCGCGATAAATGTTTCTCTAGTTCTTTGACTGTCTTTTGAGTCTTCCACAGACTCTGCTGATGCCAACGAGTTGAAATTAGGCTCTACACGTTGTGTGGTTTTAACTGTTTCAGTGTCTGATTGTAATTGATCACGAACATGTCGCGGAATCACAGGCAGATTACTGTCTGAATTAACATGTAGTTCTGACTCTAATGAAGGTGCTGCATCATTTGACTTTCTCATGACCATTCTTAAGCCAACCAGAATAATAATGACTGCAACAACAATTCCAATAATTGTGGTGATTTCCATACTAAGACTCCGCGGTTAGACCGTACTCTCTTGCCTCTTCTAAATTCACAGTGACGAATTTTGATGTACCTGGTTCAGGCATGGTAACACCTAATAAATCTGTAGCCATCGTCATTGCAACTTTATTATGGGTAATATAAATAAATTGTACTTGTTCAGATAATTCTTTTACTAAATTGCAAAAACGTCCAACATTAGCATCATCTAAAGGGGCATCGACTTCATCCAATACACAAAATGGTGCTGGATTTAATCGAAAGATGGCAAAAACTAAAGCCAGCGCTGTTAATGCTTTTTCTCCACCTGAAAGTAACGCTAATGAACTATTGCGTTTCCCTGGTGGACGAGCCATAAGTTTTACACCCGATTGCCAGTCGTCTTCAAGACTTAAACTGGCTTCGCCACCTTCAAACACCTTCGGAAATAAATTTTGCAATTCTACATTGACCTGATCAAAAGTACTCATAAACAGTTTTTTGGTTTCCTGATCAATGCTCTTCATTGCATCCTTTAATTGCCCTACCGTATTTTCTAGGTCTTGAATCTGATGACTCAACTCTTCAAAACGTTGCGATACTTCTAAATATTCTTGTGAAGCCACCAAATTCACAGCACCTAATTTTTCAAATTGTTGTTGTGCTTGATCAATTTTTTGCTGATGACTGGCCAAGTCAATTACTAAGTCAGATTTCACATCACTATTTAATGCTTTGAGTTGGTCTGAATAATGTTGTAAGTCTGATTTAGCCGCCTGCCAAGCCAAACGTTGCTCTTCAAGTTTACTGCGTAATTGCTCATCATTCTGTTGATGCAAATGACGCATTTCCGTGAGTTGTTGTTGTTTCGCTTGAACACTGTTCAATTCGACTTGCCATTCACTCCACGTTTTTTGGAGCTTTTCAGTCTGTTGTTGTTGTTCAACATATTGCGACTTTAAACCTGGTAATTCAACTTCAACTGGATCTACAAATTTCTTCACTTGCTCCATTTGGCTCAATATTTGCTGATATTGTGCCTGCATAAAGGTTAAGTCTTTTTCCAACAACTCAACTTGTTGTTGATTATCTAGCGTTAAACGTCGAGCCGCTTCCACATCATGTTGCTTTAATATGAACTGTTGTTGTTGCTCATCAACCTGTTCATTTAACGCATCCAATTTATATTGCCAAGTTTTGTATTCGGGTAAATTCTGCTCTAGTTTCAATATTAAGGCATGCATGTCAATTTCAACATCATCCTTTTGCATCGCATCCTCTTCCAGCTGAACATTCAGCTGTTGTAGCTGATGACTAAGCTGAAGCTTTTGCATTTCAAATGCCTGAGCTGCAGTTTGCTGCTTAGCAATTTGAAGATCCAATTGCTGTAACTGTCTTTGTTGGGTTTTTAATATCGCTTGATCGGCATGTAAACTTTCTTGTACGTCAGCAAAGTTATTTTGTAGATTTGGCAGTTGAGCTTCTGCATCAATCAGCTTCGAACTTAAAGCTACAAGTGAATTTTCAATTTCCTCTAAACGAATTCGATGACTCAATGCGCCTTGCGCAGCTTGACTGGCTTCATCAAAGAATAATCCGATGACCCAATCTGGGCCGACCTGATAACCATCCAAACACAAAATAGATTGTCCGACTTGAAGCTGAGACTGTAAGGTCAGTGCTTGTGACAAACTTTCTGCAATCGCCACCTGATTCCACAAAGAAGATTGCGGCGATTCGATCCAATCTGTCAGGCAGCTTAAACCTTCAATTGGCACCTTGGTAATATTCGTGGTTATTTTTAATTGTCGAGCAAGGCTATCATCAAATTCCGCTACTTCATCAAGCACATTAGCAGCCAACCACTTAGCTAAAAATATTTCAACTAAATGGGCATGTACTTTGCCGAGTGAATTCAATTGCAACACATGCAACAATTTCACAGTATTGGCATCTGTCTTAACTGCACTTTTTGCCATGAGTTGATTTAAGTTTTTTTGTTCAGATTGCAAAATTTTAATTTCAGATTTTAATGCTGAAACCAGCATATTCTGTTGAGCAATCTGTTCCTGAGCCAATGCCAATTGGCTTTTTGAAATCTCCATTTTCTGCTCAAGCTGAGCAATTTCATGCAGTACTTTGGCTTGATCTTGTTGCAGTTGCCCAACATCATCTTGCTGAAATTGCTGTTGAATCTGTTCAGCTTGCATTTTTAAAGTTTCTTTTTGCTGTTCAATCCGAGCGATATTCTTAGTCAGCTGTTCAAGCTGAACTTGCATTTGGGCTTTTTGCTGTTGTTGCTTTTCAACTTGAATTTTAATGTGTTCAAACTGTTGCAGAGCCTGCTGTTGCTGTAATTTTATATCCGTCAGAATTTTATTTCGTTGTTGAATATCTGCTTCAGTATTTCTTAATGAATCTGTTTGCTGTTCGAGCTGACTCTGCAATGTTTCCAATTGCACATCTATTAACTGAATACGCTCTTTGGTTTGATTTTTTTGTTGTGCAAGCTGACCAAGCATTTCTGTATTTTGCTGAAATAAAGTCTGCTTTTGTTGCAAGGTCATCTGTAATTCAGACAACTTTTTCTCTGCCTGCTGCCATTCATTTTGTAAAGGTGTGGATTGTTGAATCAAACGTTGAAACAATTCACTGGTTGAGCTTAGATCATGTTCCAAGGTTGTCATATCCGAACGAACCAGTTTGAAATGTTCACCTAGCTCTGTCATCTGAATGCTATATTCTTCCTGTAAGCGACTACTTTGCTCACATTGGAAAGATAAAAATTCAATTTTAAGCGTCCGAATTTCAGTTTCTAAGGTTTTATACTGAACTGCTGTTTCAGACTGACGTTTCAAGGTCTTCAATTGAGATTTCAGTTCAGATGCAATATCTTGCAAACGTTCCAAATTTTGCGAAGTATGTTCTAAATGTTGCAGTGTTTCACGACGACGGGCTTGGTAACGTGATACACCCGCAGCCTCTTCAATAAAGACCCGCATTTCTTCTGGTTTGGCATCGACCAAACGGTTAATCATGCCTTGTTCAATAATTGCGTATGAACGCGGCCCTAAACCAGTACCTAAAAAGATATCCGTAATATCACGACGACGGCATTTAGTCCCATTGAGAAAATATTCTGACTTTCCATCGCGGGTTACTTGGCGACGTACAGCGAGCTCTGTATAGGCCTTATATGCGCCACCCAACTTGCCATAGGTATTTTCAAAGCGTAACTCGACACTAGCCATACCCACAGGTTTTCGCTTTACTGTCCCTGTGAAAATAACATCCTGCATGCTGCCACCACGCAATTGTCGCGCGCTAGACTCCCCCATGACCCAACGTATAGCATCGATGACATTCGACTTCCCACAACCGTTTGGCCCAACCACTGCGGTACGGTTTTGTTTAAATTGTAATGTTGTACTATCGGCAAATGATTTAAAGCCAGAAAGTTTTAAGCTGCTTAATCGCATAATGTCCTAATTACCGACGCGATCTACGCGCCCAAGCTAATTCAATTTGTTTCATTCGTGTTAGTGATTCCAACACGAGATTACGCAAGTGTCGACAAAAATCTTCCATAAATAAAGTAGCTTGTTGTGATTTTCGGATTAAAATTGCATCAATCACCAGTTTTATCAATTCTAGAGCTTCTTGCAGCTCACGACGTGAGGTATTTAAGGTTAAAAAATAACTACGACGAATAGAAGGCAGTAATTCTTGATAAAATTTCATCAAATATGAATTTGCCACCATATCTTGCTGTTCCGATAAAAAATGAAAAATTGCATCATAAAATTTTTCGGTATTGCCTTGTTTAACTTGTTCACTCAAAAAACTAAGTAGCTGTTGTAAGGCTTCCGCTTCATGATTGCGCCATGTTTCACTCATGCGCTGCACGATTTGCCCTAAAAACAAAGCACTCGTATCAAATAAAGCCCGAACTTGTTGTGCAGACATTTCCGAAACAATCGCACCACGCCGTGGATAGATTTCAATCAGATGGGTACGTTCTAATAATAACAGTGCTTCACGCACAGATCCTCGGCTTACATCTAGCTCTTTCGCTATTCGTAATTCTTGTATCCTCTCACCTTCGACCAACTCACCACTGATAATCTGCTCACTGATCTGTTTGGCGATTTGTTCGGATAGGCTCTCCACTTCATCCAATTGCATAGATATCCTGTCTTGTTTTTTATTGTGACCGTGATCTGATCATTATTTATGTTTTTAACTGATCAGCACACGGCTTGACTATGTCATTGTCAGACAATTTTTAAGATTTTATGTCAATTTTGCTACTTTACAAAATAGAGTACATCGATATTTTAATTGATAATTCCCTGATAAATAAAATAAAGACCAATCGTCGTTAATAAACATGCAAAACATTTTTTTAACATCGCAGCCGATAATATATGTGCCACTTTTGCACCTAGTTTCGCGGTAATAAAACTCATGACACTAATACCAATAAAAGCATAAATATGTACGTAACCAATGGCATGTTTAATTTCAACATGTTCTTGAGCACCGAAAAACATAAAGCCTATTGCACCAGCTATTGCAATAGGTAAGCCACAAGCTGCTGAAGTTGCAACAGCTTTTTGCATAACCACACCATTTTTATTCAAATAAGGAACGGTCAAACTCCCCCCGCCAATTCCAAAAATTGCTGATGCGATCCCAATCCCGCCACCCACTAGCATTTGCATAGACGCTTTTGGTAAATGCTTAGATTCATCTACTGGAACATGCGCGCCTTTAAACATTTTGAAGGCAACCCAGAGGGCAAATACGCCAATAATCAATTGTAAATTTGGACCTGAAAGGACACCCGCAATTCCCGCTCCGATAAAAGAACCAATCACTAAACCTGGTGCAAGATTTTTAAACACAGGCCATAACACGGCCCCTTTTTTATGATGTGCGGTTACAGAACTAATGGATGTCACAATAATTGTCGCGAGTGAAGTCCCCAATGCCAGATGCATAATAACCGCTGGATCATAGCCCATATGGGTAAAAACCACATATAAAATGGGAATAATAATTAATCCACCACCGACACCAAATAGCCCTGCTGCAAATCCAGCGATTGCACCAATAGCTAAATATATGATTAACTCCACAAATGTTCCCCATTTTCTCAGATTCAATATGGATTTAGAGACTCGTCATCTTCGACAATTATTGACCAATGCACAGCAACTTCCCGAAGTACTGTTGCTGAAACAAAGTACCACTTCAACCAATGATGATGTGCGAGAAATTGCACACAATGGTGTGAAGACTATTTTAGTCTGTAGTGAAATGCAGACCCAAGGAAGAGGTCAACACCAACGTACCTGGGTCTCACCCGTTGGTAATATTTATTTAAGCACATTGCTCGAAACACGAACAGCCTTAGATGGTCGTTTAGCATTAGAAATTGCGCTCAATGTACTACAAATTTCGAGCCTCAAGACACTGAATAATTTGCAAATTAAATGGCCAAATGACCTATATAGCCCACATGGAAAATGGGGAGGGATTTTGGTGGAACCAATTTCACCAACTCAAGCTATTGTTGGAATTGGTATCAATTTAATGCCTTTACAACATCATCCGATTGATCAGCAAACCACTTCCGTTATGCAATTAGGGGTGGAATATCCCAATCGTATTCAAATGATTAGTGAAATATATCTAGCGATCCAACAAGCAGGCCAATGGTTTGATCATGGCTGTTATAATTTAGCTGCACGCTTTAATCACTATGCCGCGTTTATGGATCAAAAGGTTCATTTTGAACAAATCAATGGTTCCACCGAAGGTTTGTTCAAAGGTATTGCAGATGATGGTTCTGTTAACTTACAGACCGCTCAAGGTTTAGTGAATGTCTACCAAGGACGTCTACGTTTAGCAAATTAACATGATCATCAGATAAAAGATCTAAGGTATTGAAATGAAAGAATTATGGCTGGATATTGGCAATACGCGGCTTAAATATTGGATCACTGAAAATGGCAGAGTTTTGGAACATGCTGCAGAAATGCATTTGCAATCTCCTGCTGATCTTCTGCTTGGCTTGATTCAACATTTTAAAAGTTTAAATTTACATCGTGTCGGTATTTCTTCCGTTCAAGATCAAAAAAATAATGATCGTATTGTTCAAATTTTATGTTTGCTGGCTATTCCAGTAACGTTTGCCAAAGTTCATGCCGAATATTCAGGCTTAATTTGTGGTTATGACCACGTTGAACAACTTGGTATTGATCGTTGGCTGCAAGTTTTGGCCGTTGCTAATACTGAGCAAAATTTATGTATCATTAGTTGTGGTACTGCATTAACTATCGATTTAACAGCAGGCTTACAGCACTTAGGTGGCTATATTTTGCCTAATCTTTATTTACAAAGAGATTCGCTGATTCAAAATACCAAAGGTATTAAAATCCCCGATGTGGCTTTTTCTGAACTAAATCCTGGACGAAATACTATTGACGCGGTACATCATGGAATTTTTTTAGGTTTAGTCAGTACCATACGTCAGGTCATGCAACAGTCTCCTCGCCAATTGATTCTGACTGGCGGTGATGCACCATTATTTGCCAAATTTTTGCCAGAATTTAGTCCAAATATTGAACCTGATTTGTTGCTCAAAGGTTTACAACTTTATATTAAAAATCAAAATATATAATTTTGATTAAAACTAAAATAATTTAGTCATCAAAATCATTCAGATATAAAAAAGATGCGATTAACGCATCTTTTTTTGAGTCAACAATAGAAGTGATTACTTCTTATCATTGCCACCGAACAATGGTCCCATACCGCCACCACCGCCGAATTGTTTTTGCATGCCACTGAGTGAACGCATCATTTTTGCCATACCCGATGGATTCGCAAATTTTTTCATCATTTTCGCCATTTGGCTATGTTGTTTGATGAGTTTATTTACTTCCGTCACTTCCATACCACAACCCGCTGCGATACGTTTTTTGCGACTAGGATTCATTAAATCTGGATTACGGCGCTCTTTAATGGTCATCGATTGAATAATCGCTTCCATTTTTTTCACTTGTTTTTCAGGATTCGCTTGTGCAATCGCATCTTGAATTCCTGAGTTACTCATGCCAGGCAACTTATCTAAGAAGCCCATCATGCCGCCCATATTATTCATTTGTTCAAACTGCATCAGCATGTCTTCAAAATTGAAGCTCCCGCCTTTTTGCAATTTTTTCGCCATTTTTTCAGCTTTTTCTTTGTCGATTTTACGTTCAACTTCTTCGACTAAAGAAAGTACATCACCCATGCCTAAAATACGTTGTGCTATACGCTCAGGATGGAATGGCTCTAAAGCATCGAGTTTTTCACCCATGCCTAAGAATTTAATTGGCTTACCAGTAATCGCACGCACTGAAAGTGCTGCACCACCTCGGGCATCACCATCCGTTTTAGTTAGGATGACACCCGTTAATGGCAAAGCATCATTAAATGCTTTAGCCGTATTGGCCGCATCCTGCCCGGTCATGGCATCAACCACGAACAATGTTTCAGTCGGATTAATCGCAGCATGTAATGCTTTAATTTCGTCCATCATGTCTTCATCGACATGTAAACGACCAGCGGTATCGACAATTAAGACATCAGCAAACTGAATTTTGGCTTGTTCAATGGCACGATTAACAATCGTAATCGGCTTTTCATCAGCACTCGATTCTAAGAAAATAGCACCGACTTCGCCTGACACAGTTTGTAACTGTTTAATTGCCGCAGGACGATAAACGTCGGCAGAAACCATCGCTACTTTTTTCTTTTGACGTTCTTTTAAGAAGCGTGCCAGTTTAGCTGCAGTCGTGGTTTTACCTGCACCTTGTAAACCTGCAAGCAGAATCACCACTGGTGGTTTCGCCGCTAAATCTAGACTTTCATTCGCCTCACCCATCATTTTGGTGAGTTCGTCATGGACGATTTTTACAAACGCTTGCCCAGGTGAAAGCTGAGTCATGACTTCTTGACCCAATGCCTCTTCCTTAACTTTCGCGATAAACTCACGAGTTACAGGCAAAGCAACATCGGCTTCAAGCAGTGCCATACGTACTTCACGTAGGGTATCTTTAATATTGTCTTCGGTCAGTTGCCCTGAGCCAGTAACATTTCTTAAACTCTGCGTGAGTCGTTCTGTTAAGGTATCAAACATTGCAAAATCCGCTTAAAATGGTTGTTGCAAAAAAATCTTTCTTAAAATAGAAAATTTATGCATAAGATGCTATAGGATACTTTAGTTCGCATGGAATTTATATCTCATAACATGAATATTCATCATCCTGAAAAAGGTTTGACATGATTAGCCTGCCCTTGGTTTACACGATTTTAGCATTAATTGCCTATACCACTTCTTTTTGGTATTTATTTATGCACTTAATGTCTAAGCGTCCGTCAAACCCGTGGTTTATTGCTGTCATTTCAAGTTTAGGGCTGATTTTACACGCAAGTGTATTATATATCGACATGGTTACGCCACAGGGCATTAACTATGATGTATTTAATTTAATGTCATTTACATCGGCCTTAATGCTGTTACTAAGTCTGCTATATAGTACTTATCGACCTGTCGCCTCTTTAAATCTGATTGGAATCCCTGTTGCAGCACTAGGGCTCATTTTAGGTTTTAGTTTTAGTAAAGCGAATCAATTCATAGAACAACATTCTATCGGCCTAGACATTCACATTATTCTGTCTTTATCTGCCTATGCTGTGTTACTGATGGCAACCATTCACGCTGTACTGCTCTGGTTTCAAAACCGTGAACTCAAGAAAAAACAAAAAAATCGAATCTGGTTCAACTTCTTACCTCCACTTCAAGCCATGGAGTCGCTCTTATTTGATATCTTAATTACTGGATTTGTACTGCTCACGCTGGCTTTAGGTTTCGGATTTTTTACTATTGATAATTTCTTTGCCCAGCATTTAGCCCATAAAACAGCATTTAGTATTGTTTCATGGTTTGTATATGGTGCATTGCTTATCGGTCATTGTAAATTTGGTTGGCGCGGGCAAAAAGCGATTCGCTTTACCCTGCTTGGCTTCTTTTTATTGGCCATTGGTTTTATTGGTAGCAAGTTTGTTTTAGAGATGATCTTACATCGCTAGTTTTAATCCTTTTCTTTAAATCTACCTTTTTCATGATTAAATTGAAAAGCATTTAAAAACTAGACAATATTCTACAAAATGCGTATAACGCAGTTTTTCTCTCATTCGGTACGTCACATTGAAACTCATTCTCGCACCTATGGAAGGCTTAACCGACCCAATCATGCGTGACGTACTCACACATGTCGGTAGCTTTGATTGGTGCGTCACCGAGTTTATTCGTGTCACAGATGCAGTACTTCCCGATCATGTGTACCATAACTACTGCCCTGAATTATTAAATGATGGTAAAACGACTGCTGGTATACCAGTACATTTACAGCTTTTAGGCAACAATCCTGAGATGTTGGCTGCTAATGCGGTTAGAGCAGTAGAGTTGGGTGCACCCGCAATTGACATGAACTTTGGCTGCCCTGCGAAAACTGTCAACCGCCATCGGGGTGGTTCTGTTTTATTAGATGAGCCTGAAGTGGTGCATCAACTGATCAAGGCCGTTCGTGATGCAGTACCATCTCATATTCCTGTTTCAGCAAAAATGCGTTTAGGCTATATGGATCGGAACTTTACCTTAGAAAATGCGCATGCCATTCAAGATGCTGGGGCGGCATGGGTCACCGTACATGCGCGAACCAAAGCCGAAGGTTATACCCCACCCGCTTTTTGGGATCAACTACAACCCATTCGTGAAGCACTGAACATTAATGTGATTGCCAATGGTGAGATTTGGACCAATGCCGATGCTAAACAATGTCGTTTAGAGTCTGGTTGTGACGATTTAATGATTGGTCGTGGTGCAGTAACAACCCCCGATTTAACCCAATGTATTCGTCAAAATATAGATGAGCCACTGATTACATGGGATGAACTTCTAGTCCTTCAAGTACGTTTTTTAAGTGGTCCCTATAAAAAAGAAATTAATATGGTGGGACGTTATAAACAATGGGTGGGCATGATGTCCAAGCACTATCCTGAAGCCAAAGCTTTATGGGATGAAATTAAGCGTCTGAAAAGGCTAGATGAAATTATCGAAAAACTAAAATTTCAAAGTAAATAGTTTAAGTACAAATAACGCCTTTGATTGATAACATTCAAAGGCTTTTTTATTTACAGCATTTTTAAAGATAGAGCGTATTTCATCGAATAAAATTTATTTTAAAGCAAATAACTTAAATGACTTCAAAACTTTGTCTTTCAAAAAACCCAAACTTAATTTTCAATGTCTAAAAATGACGACTGATAACATGCCCATCAAAATTTAAACAATCCTCAACCCGAATTTTCTGAATTATCGAAAGCTCCTCCACATCAAACCATTGATATGCGGAATGCTCGGTACTTAATTTTATTTGCGCATTTGCATTCAAGTGACAACGAAAAATAAAGACATGTGAAGTCACTGCCGAATGAAAATACACACCAGATAAGTAATCAATATGGATATCACAGCCTATTTCTTCTCGACACTCGCGCAACAAAGCCTCATGCATGGTTTCCCCAATATCTAGCCCACCACCAGGTAAGCCCCATGCACAATCGGTATATGTTGCTTTAAGCAACAAAATCTGCCCATGAGTATTGCGAATGACAGCATGCGAACTCAGACGATATAAATCATGGAATCCCATATAAAGCCCTAATTTAACGTGCTAAATAACATTTGGAAAAAATCAACCGTAATGCATAAACCACAGCCATAGCACAGACGCTATAACCAATATCAACTGCAAACATTGGAATACACAACACAATAATTGTTGTGAGTGGATACAACCATTTTTTTATACCACGTAAATGATGGGCTTCATGCAATATCCATAATGTAGCGGTATAAATAACCAAAGGGATTGCAACTAAGTAACCCGCAAGCTGATCCGATATTTTCGCATGCCCCACAGCAACATCGACTGAAGCGGCCAGACTGGCACCCATAGCAGCAACACTGATAAAGATAAAGAAATGTCCATATCCCCAAGTAAAAGCACGTTTTCGACTATTTAAACGTTCAGCAACTTCATGATCAAAATAAGCCCACCACATGGTAAACATGATCGCTAATCCGCCTATCATGAGGAACAATAACTCTGTACTAAACAGTTGATTTTGCAAGGCATCGGCAATAGCCGCATAACTTCCAACAATAGACTCGCCTAATACAATAATCGTAAGTAAAGCATAACGTTCCGCAATATGATGGGGATGCCATGGTGTCATCCTATGTGACTCAGCCCATATAGGAACGATTAATTCGGCAATGACCAATAAGCCAAATAAATAAGCTGAAAATTGTATTGGGGTAAAATGCATCAGCAACCAAGCCATTTGCACAACAATAATTCCGGATGCATAACGTAATGCCGTTGATCTTCGTTCAGGATCATTTTTTGCGACTCGTAACCATTGTGTCACTAATCCAAGTCGCATAATCACATAACCAATGATAATCACATCAAAATCATGCGTATGAAAAACTGCTGGAATCCCCGCTGCAATCACCAATGACCCGATAATTTGTACAAAGGTCATAATTCGATAGAACGCATCATCATTATCATAAGCCGATGCAAACCAAGTGAAATTCATCCAAGCCCACCACAGTGCAAAGAACACCATCAGATAATTACTCAGCCCCGCAGCAATGTGATTTTCAATCAGACTGTGATGTAATTGCTGTCCTGCCGTTGCAATCGCGACCACAAAAATTAAATCAAAGAGCAGTTCTAATGATGTTGCAACGCGGTGAGGTTCATGTGGGTTTCGAGGAGATAAAGGTTTGAGCCATTCTTGCTGTGCAAAAAAAGGATTGGACATGATTTTGATATTCTTTATTCTATTAATTGGATTTTTTCAAAAATCAAAAATATAAACAAGTGATTCCTATTTATTTTAAATACAGTCTTCATTTTTCTCATAAAAAAACCTTGTCATTACAAGGCTTTTTAATTCAACATTTAGACGACCAATCTAAGTTTTGGCTTCACTTTTAACATCACTGCTTTACCTGTCATCATATTAATTGGCATAGAAATATGTTGATGTACCACACGCCATTGTCCATTTTTCTTTTGTAGACATAAGGTGGTCCTACACCAAGGCATCTGTAATTTAGCTTTCAATGCCGTATTTTCAACTTTAGAATAACAATGTAAAACCGCTAATTCTTCGGAGGTATAGAGTTTAATGTCGCGTCTGCTAATATGCATATTTTCATTAAAATAAGGGCTGAGTTTATCCCATTCTGTTTTATATGCCTCAACACCTTCAAGCTGCGAGCTGACATCAAACATACTCACATCATTCGCACATTGATTCACTAAATTTTCGATATGTTTACCCACCACGGCTTGATCCCATAGTTCAATTTGGTGCAGGACTTCTTGAGCAACTTTAGTATTCTCATCAATCTGAATAGACATGATATGAACCTTCATTTATTTTTATGTGATGAATTTATCACTTTAAAACATTAATGTTAATTAAGTTATTGTATCTTTCTATTACAAAACGTTATTTTTGTAAACATACAAAAGCCATTTAGTCTTTAAAAAAATCAATACCCTAAGTCAATTTTGGTCAATTTCCACTGTAAAAAATGACGTTGGAAAATAAATCGAGTTTGTTGAACATTAGTGGTTGGCACAATCACTTCAAAGGTATTTAATGACAGATAATGAGCCTGATATTGGGGCTGATCCACTTGATTTTTTGTATTCAAAGGTTCTGTAGCTGTAGTTTCATTAGCAATCATCTTTTGCGAATGAGTTGGATTAAAAAGTAAATTATAGACTTTGTTATAGCGGTCAAATTTGGGCAGTTTAATCGACTCTTTCAGCTGTTTGCCTTGCATCAGCAATACAATACTTTGTGATGTAACAGCCACATCAACCACTTGTTCAGAAAAATGATCAGTCAATTGTGTCGCATACACTTCCAAAGGATGATCTGGATGTTCTATGCCAAGCTTTTGTCTGAGCAGCATATTCACTTGAGGTTTTAAACTCGCCCTGACACTTGGAAAATCAATATATTCCGATATTTCACCCGCTTGGTTTTGTTCTATGGCTTGGTTAATTTGATAAAGCATCCAATAAGGTGAAGCAAAGAATAGCGCTATACAGACTAAAATACAGAGACTAAATCCTATTTTAACTTTATTCATTTACCCTCCACTATCCTTCAAATAATTATCGCTTTCATCTTTTAATATAATTCATCCAATTTTATTTGATGAACCTTCTATTTGCTGCTCTAGAAAAGTGTATTCCAGAACATAAAAAAGCATGTTTACACATGCTTTTAAGTACCTCTTTAAATTAGGCTTCTATGCTTAAATCTTTAATTTTATCTGTAGACCCATTGCTCTTCACCGATTCAATGCCATGATCCCGTGCCGCCTCACTTGAATAGAGTTGGCTCGTGCCAATAATTTGATGATTGGCAGCTTTCAAATTAAAATATGGCTTGCCATTTTTTGCTTCTAAACGCTCATAGTGTACATCGTCTAGACTATTTTTCTGAACTGACTCAATTCCATTGTGGGCAGAGGCTTTGGCTTTATACAATTCACTGGTCAGAATGATTTCACCATTTCCTGCTTTTAAAACGAAACGATATTGCCCATCTTTTGCTTTACTAATTTCATAGCTGCCTGACATATTCAAACCTCTCTTTATTTTCCATTCTTGTTGATATATAGCGTTGTTATGAATAAAATTTACGCTTCAGTTATAAAATATAAATGACTTTAAACGGTTTCAAAAGCCTATTTTTTTAAGTCTTTTGTATATGTTATTACTAAAAATAAATAAATCGCAAAAAGTTGCCCTCAATCCAAGTCTTAGATTCAGGACAACGAATAAAATTTTAAAAACTAAGCTTTTTTTACAAATTCAGATTTAAGCTTCATGGCGCCAAAACCATCTACTTTACAATCAATATCGTGACCATCACTCGCGTCTGGCAATAAGCGAATATTTTTTGCTTTGGTACCCACTTTCACTACAGATGAAGAACCTTTAATTTTCAAATCTTTAATAACCGTCACCGTATCACCATCGCTGAGGATATTGCCATTTGAGTCTTTAATAATTGTGACTTCTTCAGCATTGCTTTCACTTTCTTTCCACTCATGCGAACATTCTGGACAAATCAGTAAATCACCATCGGCATAAGTATATTCAGAGTGGCATTTAGGGCAATTGGGTAAAGACATAAAAACCTCAAAAATAAGTAAAACTAAACATTCACTATAGCATTTTTATATTTTTTTCATGACGTTAAAAGCCATATTTTTTATAAGACTTTTATTTTTCACATTTAAGTCCATTTGCTTAGGGCATGAATCAGAACTTTAAATCTCATCCGCTTCCAATACCTGTTTAAGTACAATCACATGATTATGTGCTTCATTCTTGGCCGCAGTAATTAAGGTAATATCTTGCAACTTTGCAAGCGTTCGAAGCTCTTCAACTTTGCTCGTATGTATCGCCAATTCCATTTTATAACGTTGTTGAAACTCATCCCAACGTGACTCCATATCTTCATGGTACCACTTGCGCAACGCATTCGACGGGGTAATCTCCTTGGCCCATAGATCTATTTTGGCATCTTCTTTTTTAATACCACGTGGCCACAGGCGATCAACTAAAATACGCTTACCATCCTTTTCAGCGGCTGCGGTATAAATACGTTTCATATAAATATTCATATTTTTATCTATTCTTAATATCGATTAACTTTCCATTGAAATCCCAATCACGCTCTCATCATGATCCAACTCTACACACAAAACATATTGTGTCACTTCATCTGGCAGTGTGAAATCAATCCGATAAATTTCATCCGCTTCTAGCGTCCAATCCAGATTTGGACTCAGTTCTAGCATGTTTAAAACCTGTAAAGGCTGAGGCGTTGTAGTACCCAAGTTCTTAACCCAATAATCGGATTCAATTTCTTCTAAATGATGAGTCGCATATAAACGAACTGCATTTTCCTCAGTATCATTCTGATATGTAGATAGCATTGCCGCTCGAGCTTTCCGCTCCAATCTTAGAATTTGTGCTGCATTTTTCATTCGTTATCACCCTCTTTATTATAAATTTAACGCTTAAATATCAATTAAATAGATATAAATAAATGAAATTTTATAAAAATATCACATTTTATTGATCTGGAATTGTCGGATTAACCAATAATGCCAATAACTGTAAAGATTCCTGCCAACCTAAGTAACAAGCTTCAACGGGAATTACATCGGGCAAACCCGATTGGGTAATATTGACTTCCGTTCCCACCAAAACCGCTTTAAGCTCAATGGTCATTTCAATTTGACCCGCGAAATTTGGATCATCAAATTGGTCCGTATAACGAATCCGTTGATTGGGAATCAGTTCAAGATAAGTACCACCAAAAGTATGAGTTGAACCCGTTGAAAAATTACTGAATGACATTTTGTAAGTGCCACCTTCTTGAGCATTTAAGTGATGGACTTTAGCAGTAAAACCATGGGGTGCCATCCATTTAACTAAAGCATCTGGGTCTAAAAAAGCCCGATATACTCGTTCAGGTGGCGCACTGAATATACGATGCAGCGTTATGGTATTGCTCATGTCTTTTCCATCAAATTTATTATTTTTCGAAGGTTATAGTGTACTTCCGTCTTTATTTTTTTATGTATTTGTTTGTATATTCAAACTTAAAATTTCGAGCAATAAAAAAGCATGCCGTTTGACATGCTTTCGAATTCCATTGAATAAAAATTAATTATTCTTCTTCAATGTCTTCATCATCATAGACATATGCCATACAACCCCAACCGTCGTATTCACCGCCATGTTGTTCTGCAATTTTCGTGAACCATTCTTCTAGATCTACGATGTCTGAATATTCAGGCTCCATGTAGATATAAATGGTAATGATCCATTCATTGATATCTGATTCTTCATCTTCAAACAAGCTGATTTTTTGTTCTTCTTTTAAGAGATAAAGTGCACATTTTTCAGCAAGCTCTTCACTTTGGAATGCAAGTGAAAACTCAATTTCATGTGCTTCAGCAAGGTCATCACCATCTTCAGCCATTTGCCAAAGTACGTTCCCGTTGTCATCATCTGGGAATTGTTCAAAATTACGTGTCATGGGAAATTCCTTATGATCTTTCTTGCTTTATACCATAGAAGGCAGCTTAGCTGAGTTTTGTTTCAGTTTGGAGATCAATTTCGTATAGTTTAATTATATTAAAGTATATTCGACTTTAACTTTATTCAACTCACATAAAGCACGTTGCCCATCTGAACTGGTTAAATTAAGGAAATATCCGTCTTGACTTAACAAAGCGTACGCTTCATCTAAACTATCAACAAATACTTTCTTTACAGCTTTATCCGTTGGATTTTCTAAATCGGCTGCTTGTTTTACATTCAATACAAATTTTTCCAACGAGTTTCTTTTCGCTTCAAAAATTTTATCTTTTGCTTTCCCTTTAGTACCAATACTATATAAACGTTTAATCTGTAAGCTCATTTCATTATTCCGCAGCAATACATGCTATTTTCAATCAATATCGTGAGTATATTAACCTAGCCAACGCGGTTAAGTGATTAAAAAGGTAGATTTCCTTGAATCTCCACATCTAAACCACTCAATGGTTGTTTAAAAGCCAAATAACTCGCATGTAAGGCCATCCGCTTTAATGGCGTTTTTTGATACTCAGGATGATAGAACTGATCGCCCGTAATCGGATGACCAATATATTGCATATGTACCCGTAGCTGATGCGAACGCCCCGTAATAGGAGTCAATAAAACCCGGGTAATATCTTCAAACTCGTTATATGAAAGTGCCTCATATAAAGTTTTAGCTGGCTTACCCAATTCAAAATGTACCATTTGCCGAGGACGATTTTCCCAATCTGTGATCAACGGCACATCCACACTGCCCTCTGCTTGTAATTTGCCTTGCACCAGTGCAATATAATTTTTCCTTACGATGCGTGCTTGGAACATTTTACTGACTGCCACTTCTGCATCACGATGCTTCGCAAACATCAAAATACCAGAAGTCGCCATATCCAAACGATGGGTAATTTTAGCATTTGGATATTGTGCTAAAACTCGATAATAAGCACTATCATGATGTTCAGGCAATCGCCCAGGCACAGACAATAGACCAGCAGGTTTATCGATCACCACCAAGTCATCATCTTCATAAACGATAGACAGTGGTTCTTGTGGTGGCCTATAAATAAAGTTGTCACGAGTAGACATAATTTTTGAAAGTAGTGCTAGAGTTTAGGCACAAAATAATAATGCAACACTGCTGTGTCAACAACATCAAATCAACCATCCTGTTTAGCAATCATCCATTTATTGAGGTTTAATGCTTTTTAGTCATTTCAGATAATAAATCAATTTGGATTTCCTGTATTTGCGCAAGCCGATCCCACTGATTTGATAAAAGGTGATCTAATTTTTCATGTAAATGCCGAATCTCAAGTTCCGCTTTTAAATTAATTTGATAGTCATTCTGAGAGCGTAAGCGATCTTTGGCTTCTTGTCTATTTTGACTCATCATAATGACGGGGGCTTGGATGGCAGCGATGCAAGACAAAATTAAATTTAAAAGAATAAAAGGATAAGGATCAGCAGGATGAGTCACCATGACCACAGTATTGACGACAATCCAGATCACCAAAAAAATAGCAAAACAAATTAAAAATGACCAACTACCGCCAAATGATGCAATTCTATCAGCCAAGCGCTCGCCAAAAGACCACTTTTGCGCGACTTCAATATCGATATCTTTGGTGATCAGGTCGTGGTGTCGTAAGCTCTCCAAAACTTCACAATCTAAGTCGGTCAGCTCACCCTTTTCAGACTTTAATAATGAATGCACATATTGAATTCGGTATTTACTCAGGTCTGTTTGGCAAATATAGCTCGTCGATGACCATTCTGGGAAATCCTGTAAAATTTCTTGGGCAATCACTTCACGAATCGTGCCGCCCACAATAAGTTTTTTTCTCGGGAATTTCTTCTTACATACTATACAAATATGACTTTCGTATTTGCCATCCATAAGTACTCTCTTTACGCGAATTATGATATCAACTTTTTTATTCAGTAATTCGTATTTAAGTTTTTTGAATCAATACAATCGCAATAAATGGCACTAAATTCAACAGTAAAATAGCAATTTTATACATCGCCATCCCTGCATAATGGATGGCATCAAAAGTTTCATCGGATAGATTGAACCACTTGCGATGCAGTTTCCTGAGAAAATCTCAGGGCATAGATAAAAGCAAAAAACCATATAAATAAAATCATATAGTTAATGATTAGTGAGTAAAGTAAAAACTGGCTGAGCATTGAGTAATTCATATTTTTGTCTTTTTTTAAATTTTATTTATTTTAGTCTTAGTTTTATTCCGTTGAAAATTTTTTAGGGTGTGAGGGAAAACATATGTGGTTTACTTCAACAACCATGACTTTGTAAGTCATAACCTTATGCCTATAAACTTGTGATCTATAGCGTCCTAAGCCGAATCGAGACCTTTTGGGTGAGTACACACTAACGTTATACGTTTCGGTGCATGCTACTCTTTTCGATCCCTTTCACACCCTTGAGATATACTTTACCCAAAGCTGCTCGGGATTATTTCCCTAAGAAAAGCTATTTTTTATATTTTTTAGGAAAATTTTTCGTTAAATATTTCAATTAGAGAATTTTTTACTATTTAAGCTGAAATATTGATTTTTAATTGCATAAAAAAGCTATTTATTGGAAATTTTATCTGTATCTCCCATACTTTTAGCTACACTCTTTTTTAAAGTTAAATGAGGCAAAATCTTTGCCCCTTTCATTACCATCATTTTATTGAATTAAGACACTGACTTAAAAGATTTTTTTGAAATGTTTTTATAATTTTTTTCTAAAACCTCAATTCGCCCCTCTAAGAAATCAAGCAGATCCATTCTCACTGTGGTTAAACTCAACTGCTTAAAAGCAATATAATCTTTAGTTTTACGCGTGATTAATCCAAACAAATCTTTCTGGTGATGAATCACTTGTATATCACTCTCAATTTTAAATTCGAGCTGATTGGTTTTTGAATATCCATTCAGCGTCAAACGTAAGGATTGTTTACTGGTTTGATCCGTCACGGTAAAACTGGCATTGGCACCATCTGTTTGTAATTGGCGTATTTGTTGCTGCCGCCACTTAATCCCATCAAATTTAATTAAGACATCAATACCATCCATTTGCCCAAATTGTTCTGCATCATGCTCACTTAAATGATGTGGATAACGTATTTCTAGATTGAATTTTTTCATTATTTTTCTAGCTCATTCCCATATAACCTTTATTCTATTTTATCAGTTACTTTCTTACTTTTCATTTTGTTTTTTCATATAGAAACAACCATTTATCATTTAAAATCAGATGCTTTCATGATTTAAATCACGTTTAAATCTACAAAGTTGAATTCCAACCTGATCTAGCATTTTACAAATAATCATCAAAATTTTCCCAAAGCTTATCCGCTATTAAAATCCAAACAAATCCAATTCATCAAAATCTTTAATTTTAGATAAATATATGGGAGCTAAATTGACTTTACGCCATGTTTCTTTAAATTTTGGATCACCATCAGGATCTTCATTTAAATTTTTTCGAATGACTTTCTTATTCGTTAAAAAATTAATGCTGGTTTCACTGTCGACATATGGCCCATGATTGCTTGAGCTGTCATACCCAATTAAACGTAAGTCCTGATTCTGCAATCTAAAGCTATAATTCCAATAGCCATAACGCCCATGACCATAGTGAACATTGAGTAAACCTTTTTCGACAGAGACCCATAACTCAGGTGCAAAATACACACCTCCTTCTTCATTTTCTGAAGAAAATGCCGACAGATTTTGTGTTAATTTTTTATATGCACCTTTTTCCTTTAATAACACAATCATGCCACGGCGGTTACGGTCAATTTTTCCTCGATATTCATGATTGACCCATTGCGTTGGGTCTGTGCCTTTTACAATGAGAACAAGATCTTTTTGACCGTCTTGATTTAAGTCGCCTTGAATCGCTTCAAATAATACATATTTTGCAGGAATATAGGCTTTGTATTTAATCTTATCTTTTTGCAGTTGAATTTCTTCGGCTGTTGGTTTTGCTGTTTCTGCAAAAGCAACTTGTGAACCAAGCAATGCGACAGAAAGGCTAATGATGACTGTAGTTAATTTAAGTTTCATGGTGTTTAGTAAAATTATCCCAAGTGTTTAAATACAAGGTTAAAGCAAAGAATAAGGCTTTATGATTGATCGTATGTCCAACCGTTTTATTCCGTTCATTTGGAAAAAATCCTGTCATCGCGCTACAACGTAAAGACCTATTTTTCGCTTTAGACGATAGAACTGTTCATGCTTTCTTGTTTCTTACGTCGAACCCAACGCACGCCCCAGACCACCATAATTAAAACCACAATGACCACCAGCACAGGGACAAGCAACGACAAAATAGACAGTAATAATGCGCTGATCCATTCCCCTGTAGAAACAACAGGGTTGGCAATACCCCCTGTGGTTGCGGTTGAAAACCCACGTACGGCAACGGTACTCATTTGTACTGCGCCTGCTGTACCACCACCGATAATGATCGCGGCTGCCCAACTGGCAAACTGTGACATTTCTCCACTACTGACTGCCATGGTGGTCAATGTTCCTGCAATCATGGCGGCAGGTGTCGAGATTGTATCTAAAGCGTTGTCTACCCAAGGAATGTAGTAAGCGGTAATTTCACAGACGGTTGCAACTGCCAGTGCAATACAAACCGATGGCATGGCCAGCCATTCAAAGCCTTTCATGGGTTCAAACCAGCCCATAAGCGATGTAACACTCATGACCAGTAGTGGAACAAAGACACGAAAACCGCAAGCAGCACTTAAGCCAATGCCAATACATAACCCTAATATTGTTTCCATTTGCGTCCTCTTTGGCTGATCTATTCTTTTATTGTTATATGACATGATGATTTATTTTTATTACAACATGCTTAGCACCCAATAAAAAGCCCCATCTGGTGACGGGGCTGTGTCTAAAACAGGATTGACTGTTTTATTAGTTTTGCTTTGGCAAATTTATTTTTTAAATTCAGTGCCATGGCATTTGGTACACGGGGGTAAACGGTCTGTACCAATTTCTAAGTATGTGCGTTTGCCGCACTGAACACAAAAATAGAAGCCTGTTCCGGGTATTGAGCCAGCAGTAACCATTTTTGTTCTCCATGTGTTTTTAGAAATGGTAGAACCAGTATAACTTTTTTATGATGGATGTCTATTGATCATTTCGACAGGTGATGATGGCGTTTGGGCGAAAAATGTATTTTTTACATTACCCCCAATTATAAAAAACATCATATTTATCGATATATTTTGAGCTAATACTCTCAATTGATTTCAAAATATCATTATTCTTGATCAAAGTGTCTAAAGTATAACTAAATGTTTTTTCTATTTTTAAATCAGCTTTATCTATGCTAAATTTATTCTTCGAAATTTCCTCGGGCTTTCCAAATACAGTAACTATTGCTCCTATAATATGACTACCGACCTGACAACAAAGAACAGAAATAGATACTGCTTGCTCAAATTCAAATATATGATTACTACTTAACTCTAAATCAACTCTAAAATCACACTCAACTGTTTTAGTTATTATTGTATGGAATTGTTCAATTTGCTGCTTTTTTACATACAGCTCATTCAAAGAAACATATATATCCTCATAAATTTCAAATTTTTGGCATATTTTTAACACGTTGTTTATTATATCATCAAATATTTCTATATTTCTTTTTACAAATTTAGATTTAAAATTAAAAACTAAAGGTTCTAAATTTTCTATATTTAATTCAACTATTGCAGGTTGATTATTCCTACTAATCAAACTAATCAAACTAATCAAAGCAAGCGCATCTTCCAGCTTTCTAAACTCAAGTCGCTTATCTCCACCTAATGTAAAATTATAATTACTTTTACCTGCATAAGGCTCGAAAGTGATATCAAAAAAATCGCCTATAATTCTGAACTTTGTATATTTTCGATAATCGTAAAAGCTAAATGGAGAATTATAAAAATTTATATCAAAAGTTAAAGATCTTGATAACGTATCTTCTTTAAAACTTATTTTTCCTTTCTTTGGGGGCTGTAATTCTATTTTTAACTTAGCTTCATTCAATTCAAAATTTGGATTTTTCGAAGGAATTCCAAATCTCTCATCAATGTTCACTAAATTTTGCACATCGACTTCATCTGTTAATCCCAAGGATAGGTCTATTAATTGATGGAGTCCTGCATTTTCGCCAGCTATTGAAAATTTCATCTTTCCATAACCATCTTCAAAACCACATTCTTTTAAATATTTATTTTTATCAGTTACGTAATCAGAATAACTTTCTCCAATATGATGAAAAAGAGTATTTTGTAAGCTTTTTCCATCTAAAATGTTAAGTTCATTTTCTTCACCATAATGTAGCGTCATTGTTCTTTTACTTAAGTTTTTATTTTTATCTCCCTGTTCAATTTCTCTAATTTTTTTTAAAATTTTATAAACTAAATCATTATTCATATGAACAAGAAAAACTCTTTGCACTTCATTTTTTCCATCAAACTCTAGGAAGATATAAAAAGAAGGCATTGGTGCTGTTGCCATTCGTCTAAGATTAGAAACAGTAATTGCAAGCTTTCTATCTTTCTTATCAGTTGCTTTCACTTGCACTTTACATTCAAATGCTGGTTTATGTAGTTCCTTTATTGAAATATCTTGAGAAATCGGAAACTCTACATAAAAATCCCAACCTGTTTTATCAATCATTGAGCCATTTGCAATTAATCCAACTTGCGCACACCATGATGCAAAAGCATATTCACTTAATTTTCCTAGATCACGCATATATTTTCAAAAACTAAAATTAAAAAACCCCACTTAACAGTAGGGCCTTTTCACAACAATATCAATTACCTTAGCTTCAAGTCTTAAGCCACATTCCCTTCTAAAAAGTCCTGTGCAAAGCGTTGCAATACACCACCCGCTTCATACACATGCACTTCCTCTTCCGTATCTAGACGACAGGTCACGGCAACTTCAATAATTTCATTTTTACCATCTTCAGTCGCACGCTCAACTACCAAAGTTAAGTCAGAACGTGGCGCAATATTACCAATCACGCTATACAGCTCCGTACCATCCAACTTTAAAGTTTTACGGTCAACGCCTGCTTTAAACTCAAGTGGTAACACGCCCATACCAACCAAGTTGGTACGGTGAATACGCTCAAAACCTTCGGCAACAATCGCTTCTACACCTGCAAGACGCACACCTTTGGCAGCCCAGTCACGACTAGAACCCTGTCCGTAGTCTTTCCCCGCAATAATAATCAACGGTTGCTTACGGTTCATGTAAGTTTCAATCGCTTCCCACATACGCATTACTTCGCCTTCAGGCTCTACACGTGCTTTTGAACCCTGTTTAACTGTACCGTCAGCGCGAACCACCATTTCATTAAACAGTTTCGGGTTAGCAAAAGTTGCACGTTGCGTGGTCAAATGGTCGCCACGGTGCGTTGCATACGAGTTAAAGTCTTCTTCAGGCACACCCATTTTTTTCAGGTATTCACCTGAAGCACTGTCTAAAACAATCGCATTCGAAGGTGATAAATGGTCTGTGGTGATATTGTCACCCAAGATTGCAAGCGGACGCATATTGGCTAAAGTACGCGGTGCAGCCAAAGCCCCTTCCCAATACGGCGGACGACGAATATACGTACTTTGCGGACGCCAGTTATACAATGGGCTTTCAGATTTCGCATTCACGCCCAAATCAAACATTGGAATATAAATCTTTTTAAATTGTTCAGGCTTAACTGCAACTTTCACCAAAGCATCAATTTCTTCATCCGATGGCCAAATGTCTTTGAGGTAAATTGGATTGCCATCTTTATCGTTACCCAATGCATCCGTTTCAATATCAAAACGAATAGTTCCTGCAATCGCATAGGCAACCACTAAAGGAGGCGAAGCTAAGAATGCTTGTTTTGCATAAGGATGGATACGACCATCAAAGTTACGGTTACCTGAAAGTACCGCAGTCGCGTACAAATCACGTTCGATAATTTCTTCTTGGATTTTTGGATCTAACGCGCCAGACATACCATTACAGGTGGTACATGCATACCCGACGATACCAAAGCCCAATTTTTCTAAATCATGCAATACGCCTGCTTCTTCTAAGTACAACGCGGCTGCTTTAGAACCCGGTGCAAAGGATGATTTCACCCAAGGTTTACGCACTAGACCCAACTCATTGGCTTTACGTGCCAATAAACCTGCAGCTACGGTATTACGCGGGTTAGATGTATTGGTACAAGAGGTAATAGCTGCAATAATTACCGCACCATCAGGGATTAAACCTTCTGCTTCTTGCGCACGTGCTGCTTCTAAATTGCCTGCAATACCTTTGGCTTTTAAGTCAGCAGTCGATACACGTGCATGTGGGTTTGATGGCCCTGCAATGTTACGAGTAACCGTTGAAAGATCAAAACGGAGCACACGAGGATATTGCGCTTGCTTCATATCCGATGCCCAAAGACCAATTTCTTTGGCATAAGTTTCAACCAATTTGACTTGATCTGCTTCGCGACCTGTTAGGGTTAAATAATCAATGGTGTTTTGGTCGATATAGAACATGGCAGCCGTTGCGCCATATTCAGGGGTCATGTTGGAAATCGTGGCACGGTCGCCCACCGACATACTGTCTGCACCTTCACCGAAGAATTCGAGGTATGCACCAACCACACGTTCTTTACGCAAAAATTCAGTTAATGCTAAAACGATGTCCGTTGCTGTAATACCTGCTTGACGTTGACCAATAAACTCAACACCAATGATGTCTGGTAGACGCATCCACGATGCACGACCGAGCATGACATTTTCAGCTTCTAAACCACCGACACCAATGGAAATCACACCCAAAGCATCGGTATGTGGGGTATGTGAATCTGTGCCTACACAAGTATCTGGATATGCCACACCACCACGGTTTTGAATCACTGGCGACATTTTTTCTAAGTTAATTTGATGCATGATGCCGTTGCCCGCAGGAATCACATCAACATTTTCAAATGCAGTTTTAGTCCATTCAATAAAATGGAAACGGTCTTCGTTACGGCGGTCTTCAATGGCACGGTTTTTTTCAAAGGCATCTGGGTCGAAACCGCCAAACTCTACAGCCAATGAATGGTCAACAATCAACTGCGTTGGCACTACTGGATTGACTTTCGATGGATCGCCACCCTGCTCTGCAATGGCATCACGCAGACCGGCAAGGTCAACCAATGCAGTTTGACCAAGAATGTCATGGCAGACCACACGTGCAGGATACCAAGGAAAATCATGATCTTGTTTTGAGAAAATTAGTTCTTTCAGTGACTGCTCCAAAATGGCAGGATCACAACGGCGCACTAACTGTTCAGCCAATACTTTTGACGTGTATGGTAGTTTTGCATAAGCGCCTGGCTGAATCTGTTCAACGGCTTCTCGCACATCAAAGTATTCTAGCTGGGTGCCTTGTAGTGGTTTGCGGTGATTATTGTTCATAGCGTTCCTGCCTTTAGTCTTTCATTTTTCTTCATTGTCTTTGCTAGACAATTCATCTTTATCTGATAGGCATACTACACTGTCGAAAACCCATTTCCCAAATCTTTTACATTTCATAAACTTAGATACAAAAACAGGGGTTTTTGAAATATTTAGTAACAAAAAATTTAAATTATTTACACTAATCATGATTTTTTTTGAAAAATAGTGGAGAATCAGGATAATTCTTTAGTATTAGATTTAAAATAAGTGAGTATCTTATGAGCGATTTAGCTTTCTCCTCATTCACTTTAATTGGTGTGGATGCACAAAAATTTCTGCAAGGACAAGTGACATTAAATGCTGAGGCTTTGCCTGAGAATGTTACTCGCTATACCGCCATTTGTAGTTTAAAAGGTCGGATTCAGTTTGGTTTATGGTTAAAAAAACTCAACCCTGAAAGTTTTGAAATTGTCACAACGCAAGATCAAGCTGAAGAATTTTCTAAGCACATTAAAAAGTTTGGTGCATTTTCCAAAATGAAGTTGGAACAGGCTGCACAAGTCTTCCCCACTTTAAATGGTGAAACCACAGATTTTGCGACAGCTGAAACGGATATCAATGCATGGCAAATACAAGCGATTGAAGCCGGTCAGGCATGGATTTCAGCAACGACTGCGGAACTGTTCCAACCACAAGAATTACGTTTGCATCAGCGTGAAGGTGTGCATTACGACAAGGGTTGTTATATCGGTCAGGAAATTATTGCGCGTCTTTGGTTTAAGGCTAAACCAAAAGCATGGTTACATTTGGTGCTTGGCGGTGGTGATGTTCCTGCCCCTGCAACGCAACTAAGCAATAGTGTACAAGTCGTGAATAGTATTGCGTTAGATGATACCTATAAAGCGTTGGTTGTAGCTAAACCTGACGCACTTGCAGAACTCAGTTTAACAGTTTTAGCATTGCCTGAAAGTTTAAATGGCGATGTGGCTCGTCCGCAGTAAGGCTATAAATGTTAGGAAGAATCTTTCTTCCTAACATAATAAATTACACCTTCCCGATCATCTGAAAAATAAAAAGAATTTGCATCAATACGGTAAATATCTGCAGGTCGCCCGTACACCATTTTACCCACTAAAAACCCATCCATAAATGTCTGTAGTTTTTGGCCTTTACGCATAATGGCAATTTTATAACCATGACCAATCTTTTCATCAGTTGAACCATGCAAAGCCACTAAAAAAGAATTTTTAATCGTGTCATCTGTACTGCTTTGATCAAAATAGTCGAAACCTAACGCAGACGAATGCGAGGGGAAATAAGCATAAGGAGATGGTACATTTTTACAACCTGAGGGACGTTTGAATTTTGGATCTACCAAAACTTTACCCTTCGATGAATAGCACGATGGCCAACCATAATTTGCATCTCGTTTAAGCGCATAAAAAGTTTCATCCGGTTGATTATGACCCAAATGGTCTACACCTTGATTGGTTGCAAATAAAAAAGTACCTACCCATTTCAAACCGACTGCATTGCGCAAGCCTGTTGCGTAAATCTTTTGTCCCGAGCCATCAGGATTCATCTCTAAGACTGTCGCTCGAACTTTTTCTTTCTCGATGCAAGCATTGCAACTTGAACCGATGGACACATAAATTTTCCCGTTTCCACCAACGGCAATCGTCCGCGTTAAATGCCAACCACCATATTTATAACTTAAACCGTAATCAGGAAATGTCGCTAAAACCTCGGCCTTACTCGTTGGTTTAATTTCGCCTTGGGTAAATTTTCGTCGGGTGAGTTGATTCGTTTCAGCAATATATAACCAATCTTGTCCTTGAGGGTCCGTATAAAATTGCACTGAATTGGGATTATTCAAACCCGTCAGATAAGGGATTATTTTGCCGAATTGACCCGTTTCAGCACTCCATTTATCCAAAATATAAATGATGCCTTTTTCATTATCAGATAAATCGTGCATATCCGTGACGAACATTCTGCCATCGGGCGCTTTAGCGAAAAAACGAACTCGTTTCAGGCCTTCAGCCGCAGGAATGATGTCGTACTTGGATGGAAGATTTAATGAAAAATGCTTTCCATTTTTCAAATTAATTGGATGCGGAACAAGATGTGGCTGCCCTGCTAAACTTGCCATAGCACAGACTAAACTTATAAATAAGATCGACAGTATTTTTATCATTTTTAGATCCGTTCCGACTCTTCTTACGAAAACAGCTTTTTTTATGATATATAACTTAAATGAAAAGTACATCGTCAAATACTTTGGGTTAACTATATTTAAAGATAGCAATCAGCAATAATCACTTTAAGGAATCCCCCATTAATTATCTATTTATCTGTAGTCGTAACCAATGGCGCAGTCCAACGGCAGAACGCATTTTTGCTGTTGGCTTTGGCATACACACACGTTCAGCTGGAACCAGCAAACAGGCGAAACATCAAGTTTCAGCCAAAGATATTCTTTGGGCAGATCTCATTGTAGTGATGGAGTACAAGCATAAACAAACTTTGCAGGAAAAGTTTTCCAAGCAACTAAAACATAAGCGCATTATTGTGCTAGATATTCCTGACGATTATCATTATATGGATGAAGAACTCATTGAAATTCTGAAACTTTCAATGAGCACACATTTAGCTTAATACTTTTAAAAACAGTAAATTATGTCTATTAAAAATCGTGAAATAATTTATTCATGTCTTTTACGACATATGGCTTAAAGCTGTAGTCGCGCGCATGTTTCGCATCCATTTTTGCTGTATGACCATCTTTTTCAAAAATATAGACACGATCATCTTTACTCACCAAAAACTCACCACCTAATTTCATCAGTAAGGCATCTATCTTATCTTCATCAGCAATATTTTCATCAAGATTAATCTTGTCATACGCTCTTTTAATACCTTTGATGAACATGGCTCTACTCACTCATTTATACAAAAGTGATTTAAACAAATATTACGAAGAAAACAAAGGCTATTTCACTAAAACATCCAACTATAACCTTACTGCATATTCAATTGAACAATCTTACGAGATAGAAAGAAAAAATTTAAAACTTCGTTACTCGATAAATATATATTTTTAAGTCAACTCGCTACAAAATAACACTCATGATTCTTCGAGTTTGAATATGAAAACTTACTTCACCGCCCTTTGCCTAAGTTTATTGGCTTTTACCACAGCGCATGCAGATATAAAAACCGTCGAGCAAAACCTAAAAAATAATTTTCCTGAAATTCCTGTAAAATCGGTTACGCAATCTCCAGTAAAAGATATTTATGAAGTCTATATGGGCGGACGAATTGTTTATACCAATGATGATGCCAAGTATTTTTTTGTTGGAAACTTGATTGATCTAAAAGCTCAAAAAAACATTACCGAAGAGCGCGAACAAGTATTAACCCGTATTGATGTCAAAAAATTACCACTCAACCAAGCGATTAAACAAGTGAAAGGTAATGGCAAACGCACTATTTATTTGTTCAGTGATCCAGACTGTCCTTATTGTCAAAAATTAGAACACGAGCTACTCAAAGTTGAAAATGTCACCATTTATCTATTTTTATACCCAATTAGCAGCTTACATCCAAATGCAGGTCAAATTGCTGAACAAATTTGGTGTTCAAAAGATCAATATCAAGCTTGGCAAGATTATCTGTTAAATAAAAAGCTGCCTCAAAAAACGGCGACCTGTACAACACCCATAGATAAAAATATTCAACTTGCCAAAACCTTGGGCGTTGATGGTACGCCTACATTTTTCTTGAAAGATGGAAGTCGAATTTCAGGTGCGCGCCCTTCTAATGAAATTGAATTATTACTCAAAGCGATTCAATAATTTTAGTTAAAGATGAATTTCGCATAACCATTTATCCGTAGTATTTGAATCATGATGTAATTAAAAATGTCTTAATTTATACGCTTTACCCATAAAAATAGACATAATTACATCATCTTATACAATTCAGATATTTACATTCAAGAAATTCAAATTATGATAAATCTCATCATAAGAACATATTCTCATTCTACATAAATGGAATTATGTTGAAGTTTAATAAGGTAATCACACACTATGAAAAAGATTCTAGCCGCAACTCTTCTTGCTCTTTCTTGTTCCACAGTTTTTGCAGCAGATGTTCCAAAACCATCTATTGACCCAGCTTTTACCAAAGTTCAAGAACTGATTAAAGCTAAAAATTATACTGAAGCCTATCAAGAACTCGATAAAATAGGCAAGACAGGCAATGCACAAGCTTTATATAATTTAGGCTTTTTAACCCAAATGGGTCAAGGCACACCTAAAGATGATAAAAAGGCACTGAAGTATTATCAAGAATCGGCGAGTAAAGGTTATTCTGTCGCAAATTATATTTTAGCTCAAAGCTATGCCACAGGTTCATTGGGCTTAGCAAAAGATGATAAAAAAGCCCGTGAATATCTAGAAAAAGCCTCGGCTCAAGGTTTTGAAGATGCCTCAGTCGAACTTGCCGTTTTATTATTTTCAGAAAACAAACCCGAGTCAGATAAAAAAGGCTTACAAAAACTGGAGCCTTTAATCAAAAAAGGAAATTTCCAAGCCATTCATGCTAAAGCTTTATATGATATTACCGCGGGTTATAAAACCAAAAATGAAGCTTCAATTAAACAAGGTTTAAATGCAATTCAAGAATTAGCGAAGAAAGGCTACATTCCTGCATTAATGGCTGTTGCCAATATGATGACCAACGGTAATATTGTGGAACAAAACTTAACTGAAGCGAAAAACATCTATACAGCTTTAGCCAAAGACAATGTTCCTCGTGCCAAAGAATCTTTAGAGCTTGTGAATAAATTGATTGCTGAAAAAGCAAAAGCACCCACTTAAAATAGATTCATCTCATGTTTAAATACTCTCTTCGGAGAGTATTACCACCACATGGTAATTAATATACTAATAACAATAAAACCCACCATCGTGCTTAATAATAATGGTGTAAGTGCTTTTTCATTTAAGCCATAGACTTGCCCAAAAATCCCGAAGATAGATGGCATAGGTAAAGCGGCAATGATTGTCCCTGCATATAACATTTCTTGGCTCACATGAGTAAATGTCGATAAACCCAAAAAAACACAGATCGGCATTAAGATATTTTTAGACAAGACTAAATATAACGTTTGCAGATTAATATATTGAATACTCAAGCCAACAATCCCACCACCAATTGCAAATAATGCCAAAGGCGATGCAGTTTTCCCCAATAACGCCAAGACTTGAGTTAATTGCTCGGGTAAATGAATTTGAAAAATGGCACAGTTTATTCCAAATACTACAGCCAAAAACAACGGATTTTTAAGCAGTGTTCTCATGGTATTTTTTAGTATTTCAGCGACATTTAAATTCCTTTGTAAGCCCAATTCAGCCAAGACTAAAACGGCAGGAACAACCAAAACACTTTCAACAATCAAAACCAATGAAATATAAATTGTGGCCTGATTTCCCATTAATAACGTTAATACTGCAGTTCCAATCAACCCCGTATTGGACATTGATGCGCCCATGGATAAAACCGAAGCTTGCGTGAATGTATTTTTAAATAATTTTAATGCGAGAATAAATGCCAACGTAAATAACGCAATGGTTATGCCTGCATAAACCAAGAAATATGCGGGATACCAAATTTCATGTAAATCCTTGGAAGCTAAAGCGTAAAAAATTAAAGCAGGCAACGCAATTTTAATAATAAAAGCACTTAAAGCATGAATTTGTTCTTTGCTGATTAAATCAATTTTGACACTGAAATACCCTAAAAATAACAACATAAAAATGGGTAAAATGACCGCAAATACCATGCTTAATATCCTTTCATTTTGGCAAAATGAATTTATAGAAATACATCCTAAAGAGTATTTCTATAAAACTTAAATACTTTAAATGAATAGTATTATGTATAGGCTTTAAAAAGTGCTTTTAAGCCATGTGGTTGACAACGTAGATATTGTGGAGCTATAGCAATGGTTTCACCGAGTTGAGCTGCAGCATGCCATGGCCAACGTGGGTCATATAATATCGCTCGGGCTAGACCAATTGCATCCGCTTCACCCTCTTGAAGAATATTTTCCGCTTGTTCTGCCTCGGTAATTAAACCCACAGTTATCACTGGAATTTTCACATTTTCTTTAATCACTTTAGCAAATGGAACTTGATAATTAGCACCAATTTTAATGTCTTGTTGAACATGTAAGCCACCTGATGAGACATGAACATAAGCTGCGCCCAATTGTTCTAAAGCTTTTGCTAACCCTACACTCGATTCAAGATTCCATCCCTCAGCGTGATCCATCCAATCTGTTGCAGAAATTCGAATCCCAATAGGATAGTTTTCAGGGACAGCGTGTTGAATGGCCTGAAAAACCTCTAATGTTAAACGAATCCGATTTTCAAAATTACCCCCATATTCATCCTTACGCCGATTAGACAAAGGCGACATAAATTGATGAAGTAAATAACCATGCGCCGCATGTAACTCAATCAAGTCAAATCCTGCTGCAACAGCGCGTATAGCGGCCTGAGCAAAATCTTGAATAATGACTTTAATTTCATCACCACTTAATGCATGTGGAGGATGATCTGTGGAATTAAAACCAATGTCACTGGCAGAAACAGTCTGCCAACCTTGAGGACTCTCTGGTGGAAGTTGACCACGTCCATCCCATGGTTTATCGGTTGATGCTTTCCGCCCTGCATGTGCCAACTGAATAGCAAATGGCATTGGAGAAAGTGTTTTTACTTTTTTAAGTAATGCCGTGATCTGATCACGCTGCGTATTATTCCAAAGACCTAAATCGGCGTAGCTAATTCGGCCCTCAGCTTGAACCGCGGTAGCTTCTACAATACATAGGCCAGCCCCTGACAAAGCATAATTGGCCCATTGTTGCTCATGCCAATATGTAATTTCACCTTGCTCAGTTGCAGAATACTGGCACATCGGTGCAATAATAATTTTATTGTCGAGCGTTAAATGCCCCAACTGAATCGGTTTAAACAATAAAGACACATCAATTCCCTCTTAAAAAGCTTTCATAACGCTTAAACCCGCATTCCAATTCATGCCATCAGCAGGTTCAAAAAAGCGACCATTACCATCATTAACAATGACAGAACCCACATATTTTTTATCAAACAAATTATCGACACGGGCAAAGGTACGTATTTTCCAGTCCGTATTTTTCCATACATAACCCATATTGGCACTGGTCACGCTATAACTCGGTGCTGTATCTGAGTTAACATCATCGACATAAATTTTGTCCGTATAACGCACATCGACCCCTGCATTGAAGCCGATTTCTGGCCGCCATCCCAAAGCAAAATATGCCTGATTTCTGGCGACTCCAGGAATGTAATTTCCATCTGCCACCCGAGCTGCGATGACTTTACCGTGACTATCAGTAATTTCAGGAACCTCCGCATCAAATTTTGCATCTAAATAGCTATAACTCGCCTGTGCATTTAGATCTCGCCATATATTCTTATTCCAAGAAAGCTCTACGCCTTGACGCAATGTTTTATCGGCATTCCGAAACGTTGCACGACCATCGAGGGTTCCAGCTGAAACAATATCATTTTGAGTTTTTGACTGGAAAACTGCTGCGGTAAAATCACCCAATTGATTTTGTGATTTCAGTCCAATTTCATAGTTATCACTGCTTGCTGGCTTTAAACTAAAATTCATCCCGTCATTCTTCGAATATGCCATTTCCGTAAAAGTTGGCGTTTCAAAACCTTGTGCATAGCTGATATAGGAGGTGAGTTCAGGCGTAATTTCCCAAGTTAAAGCAGCAGAAGGTAAAAGCTTGCTATAGTCCGTTTTACCACTATCATCCCCATTATTCCTCACTACATAATGATCTTTTGATTGGTAATGGACATTGCTATAACGCAAACCAGTGTCTATATGCCAAGTCGGTAAAAATTGCCAAGAGGCTTGCAAATAAGGATCTAAATTCCATAAGGTATTCGTCTCATCACGGCGTAATTTACCTTTCACACCATAATGTGGCTTATTATTCTCTAAAATAAAATTTTCATAACCTTGACGATCCTCATCCATCGCATCAAAGGCTAACCCAATACTAAAACGTGTATTCGGCAATAAGTCTTTGCCTGTCCAACGTAAATCAGTCCCATAATAATCACGAGAAAAATCAATTACACCACCCGCATGACGAGGATTCGCTTGTGCAGTACTTGGAATCGATTGATATTGTGTCACGGCTCGCTGCCCTGCATATGCCATGGCATATAATTCATTCTTATCATCAATCGGTTTCGTCCATGTCAGACCTGTCTGCGTCTGTTGAATTTCTTTGCGGACATCATAAATATTTTTTGCATCATTTACTTGCTTGGGATTGGCTTGCCATTGGTCTCGGGTTAAGCCTTGTGGATCATCAGCATTAATATCCACATGATTAACCACCCAATTTACTTTGGAACCATCCTCCAAGTTCCATGTCAATTTGGCATTACTTAAGACTTTTCGCGCTGCACTATGCTCACGATAACCATCAGTATCGAAGTAAGATGAGCTAATCACATAACTCGGCTCATTGGACTTTTCTGCACCACCTTGCAGGAGAATATTGGCACGACCTTTATGATGACTGCCACCAGCATAACCTAACTCGACCGAGTCACGCCCTTGCCCTTCTTTGGTTGTGGTTAAAATAGTTCCGCCAGAAGAATTGCCATACAGCGAAGAAAATGGTCCACCTAATACTTCAATATGATCCAAACTACTTAAATCAATATTCGAAGTTTGTCCCTGCCCATCGGGCATTGTGGCAGGAATACCATCGACATATAAACGAATACCACGCACACCAAAGGTTGATCGTGCGCCAAAGCCACGCATTGAAATTTGCAAATCTTGTGCATAATTTTCGCGATTATTCAGTTGCAAACCCGGCACGCCAATGAGGGTTTCAGAGAGATTAACCCCCATATTATTTTGATGGTTGTCTTGTTCAACTCGATAGACCGAGGCCGGCGTTTTAAGCCAATCACTATCCGTTCGTGTCGCGGCAATGATAATCGTTGGAAGTTGCTGAACAGCGGTTGTCATCTCTGTATCAGCATACATATTTTGATTAATACACGCTGTTAAGCAAAGTAATGATGGTTTAAATAACTTAAAACGTCTGGTACTTTGCATAAGCATGTTCCTATTTTTTTTAAAAGATAACTTTAGACCCAAAACCAATGACCAATGCATTGTCCACTTTATCTGTCGCACCAGGATGCACCACATACTGTACTAAAGGACGAAGCATCAACCATTTAGCAGGATAATATGAATAATTTAATTCAATATTATACTCAGCACTTTTATTCAAGATGGCTTTTGTATCGCGGTAACGATCATTCAGATGCACACGGTTGACGGCTAAACCTAAAATATCATTGGGCTGTGAATCAAATACCCCAATATATTTCAAACCCAATTGCTGTGACTGATCCACGGCTGTGGTGGTACGATCATGAAAAGTAAAATTACCAAAACTATGTAAACCACGACGACCTGTCCCTACTGACGTTAATTGTTGTTCAAAAGCGATCCAGCCACCATAGGTACGATCTTCAGCAACAGTCCCTGCTTTATAGGCAATATCATATTGATTCTTTGCCTCATCTGCGGTGTTATATAACACACCAAAACGATAGCTGCCGGGTAATGCATTTACGGCTTGTTTTGGCGACCACACCACTTCTGCTGGAATATTGACACCATCAGCATGACGAGTATCTAAATTCCAACCATGACGCTCTAATACATTTTCAGGGTTGTATTCATAGATGCCCACTTGTGCAAAAAGTTCAGGATTCATTTGATATTTGACACGCCCTCCCCATTGCGAAACAGGTGTGTTGTACCAAATTTTGCCTTGCCATTTCCCCATCTGTGCAGCACAAAATGCATTACTCTGGAAATCACATGCCATCGTATCAAAGTCAGTACCCAGTCCTAAACGACCCACTTTGACATTCACACCTTGCTCTGCAAAATTTTTCTCAATCGATAACTCACTTAAACGGCTACCCGAATTACCACGGCCCCAATTTGCTTGGGAATTGGCCCATTGTGGTGCTGTAGGATTTTGAATGCCATTTACGGTCGTACTTTGACCTTGACGTGCAGTAATTACGGCACGAATCGTTGTCCCTTGCCATCCAGCAAGTTTATTCATATCAAGCGTTGTTCCTAACCAGAATTGACTCGCAAAGGTTGCAGCTTGATGAGCATCATAACCACCATCGACTAAATAAGAACTATCCAGCGCAATATTGGCATCGAATTTCATTCCCTGCTCAGCCAGCATAGTGCGCGTGCCATTCCAATCCCCTGTCATGGTTGTCCCATTAGAATCAAATGCATTTTGAGCATGTGTTTGTGACATTAATGCTGTGATTAATATGGCCAATACCGAAAGCACATTTTTTTTCATAAGAAACCTTATATTCTGGGAAAATTTTCAAATCAATCGCCATTTAAGAACATCAAAATATTTGCTTTATAGTTGAAATATCTTTCTTTTAAATAACAATAAGCATTGTATTTATTCAGTTTGTAACCGTTTAAATACAACAAATTAATGAGAAAATTACATATTTTTTTAATTTTCACTATCAGCTTATTTTTATGAATACACAAACCAAAAGTTATACATTAACTTTATTATTAATAACAATTATTTATATAAAAACAGAATGAAATTTTCCGCAAATTTGCAGCGACTCTAAAGACTAAGTTTTTACTGACAAAATCTAGCCACACTTTGCTGAATGCCAAATGTTGATCCTACAACTTTATAGACGAGTCGATCTTGATTACAATAAGCTATATCGCTTGAAGCATGCCTGTTGAGAACTCAATGCCTGAATTACCCGAAGTAGAAACCACCAAAACCAGTCTATTACCTTTAATTGGTCAAAAGGTGGTTTCAGTTCAAGTACGTGAATCTAGACTGCGCTGGGCAATTCCTGAAGATATGACTAGATTGGAAGGACAAAAATTAATTCAACTCACACGACGTTCTAAATATATTCTGGCAGAATTTGAACACGATACGATGCTTTGGCATTTAGGCATGTCGGGTAGTTTTAGATTATGTGAATCAGATACCGAACTACGTAAACATGATCATGTAATGATTCAATTTGAAGATATACAACTCCGTTATCATGATCCACGTCGCTTTGGCTGTATTTTATGGTTAGATCAACACAGTCAAAGTAAACTGATTGATACGCTAGGACCTGAGCCGTTGAGTGACTCGTTTAATGCTGCATATTTAGCTGATAAACTCAAATCGAAAAATGTCGGCATCAAAGTTGCGATCATGGATAATCACGTGATGGTGGGTGTTGGCAATATTTATGCGACAGAAAGTTTGTTTCATTTGGGCATTCATCCTGCTCAACCCGCTTCTAGTTTGAGCATGCATCAAATTGAAAAATTAGTATCCGAAATTAAACGTATTCTAAAACAAGCCATTGATCTAGGTGGTTCAACCCTACGTGACTATAGTAATGCGATGGGTGAGAATGGCTATTTTCAACAAACCTTACTCGCCTATGGCCGTACAGGTGAAATGTGTGTCAATTGCGAAACGACGTTAGAAAATCTAAAACTCGGTCAACGCGCTAGTGTTTTCTGTCCACAATGCCAACCCCTAAAACCCAGTCAAATCACAGTAAAAGCTTCAAAATCTGTTCAAGGTAAAAACCAATGAAAACGGCTATCGTGCGTCATATTCTCGTTAAAGATAAAGATTTAGCAGAACAACTGAAAAAGAAAATCCTGTCCGGTGCAGATTTTGCAAAAATTGCCAAACAACATTCAACCTGCCCATCTTCAAAAAAAGGCGGTGAACTAGGTGAAATCAAAAAAGGGCAACTGGTTACACCTATTGATAAAGCCGTCTTTACTTTAAAAGAAAATGAATTACATGGTCCAATCAAAAGCCAATTTGGTTGGCATTTATTAGAAATTAAATTTCGAATGGACTTCTAATTCAGTTCTCACTCATTATTTAATACTGCGCCTCCGTAGCGGGTTGATTTTTTAAATTTTGAACAATAGCTGCATAGCGATAAATATAGTCGCGGAAGTTTTCTGACCGTGTCGTAAAGTAGAAAATCATATTCCCACTCATCACGACTGTTGCTGGTACTTTACCATTACAAAATCCACCGCCAGAATGTACTGCATCATCTAATATTTTAAATTTTGCAGTCGTTTCTGCAATGCTTGGAAACTCAAATGTGAGTAACAAAAAATCTGGGAAGTCATTACCCTTTTCACCAACACCGATCTTACTTTTGGCCGTGTATGTACTCACGCCCTCACCTTTAACATCAATAATCATATTATTTTGACAATCATGTATCGACCATGAATTTCCACTGTCCCTTTCATTAAATTCAAACTGGTCTTTGATTAATTGTGTCTGTAAGGCAACCAAAGCTGCATCATTTCCTGCCAAAGCTTGTGTTGTAATGGTTTCGTATTTTGTTTGCTCATTGGGCATCTCTCCAAACGTTAACTGTTTTTTTTCTAATGGTGCATTTTTATTTTCAGTTTTCTGCGGCTCAGAACATGCCAACACGCCCATCACCATGCAAAGTACAATCATGTTTCTGTGCATCATAGTTGCCTCTTTATATTTTTATACCATTTAAGCATCATCCTACACATAAAAAACGGCACTCAAAAGTACCGTTTTAAAATAGAACAGATCGATCTTATTATTGTGGGCGACGTTTCAATTCATCACGAATTTCACGAAGTAATGCAACATCTTCAGGCGTTGCAGCGGCAGCCGCTTCTTGAGGTTTACGTAAACGATTAATTCCTTTGACCATCAAGAACACAACCCATGCCAAAATAAGGAAGTTCAGGAAAACTGTCAAAAAGTTACCATAGGTCAGTACATTAACCCCTGCTTTTTGTAATGCATCTAAGGACTGTAAGTTATTCGGATTACTCCCTAGTACAATAAATTTTTGCGTAAAATCTACACCACCGCCCGTGATAATAGAAATCAAAGGCATAATAATATCTTTAACCAACGAATCGATAATTTTACTAAAAGCACCACCGATGATGACACCAATCGCTAAATCCATCATATTGCCTTTAATGGCAAATTCTTTAAATTCTTGAACAATACTCATATCAACCTCCAGAATTTTTGCTTATCTATTTTTTATAACAACCTATACATTAGTTATGCATATGTATTTCCACCTAATTTACTCGGTTTTTCAAACTTTCCAATAGATTGTAGTCATTTTTATACAAAAAAGCCGCAACCCTGATCAACAGCGTTGCGGCTTTTTAAATAAACGTGGCGAATTACAAATTATTTACCACGGTTACGTTTACGTTCGTTTTCAGTCAACCAACGTTTACGGATACGAATAGATTTAGGTGTTACTTCAACTAATTCATCATCTTCAACAAACTCAAGTGCTTGTTCAAGCGTGAAACGAATTGCAGGCGTTAACGTCAACGCTTCATCTGTACCAGATGCACGCATGTTGGTTAACTGTTTCGCTTTAGTTGGGTTAACAGTCATGTCGTCAGAACGTGAGTTCATACCAACAATCATACCTTCATAAACTTCTAACTGTGGTTCAGCAAATAGACGACCACGGTCTTGCAATGTGAACAATGCAAACGCTAAGCAAGTACCGTTCACCATTGAAACAAGTACACCGTTTTGACGCTTCGCTACAGTACCCGCTTTCGCTTTACCATAATGAGAGAAGCTTGAAGTCATAATACCAGTACCAGAAGTAATGGTTAAGAATTCAGAACGGAAACCGATTAAGCCACGTGAAGGAACAGTTGCTTCAATACGGATACGGCCTTTGCCGTCAAGTTCCATATTGGTCATTTCGCCTTTACGGAAGCCCATTTGCTCCATGATTGAACCTTGATGTTGTTCTTCAACGTCAAAAGTTACATTTTCAAATGGTTCTTGAATTTCGCCATCAATTTCTTTCATGATTACTTCTGGACGAGATACACCCATTTCGAAGCCTTCACGACGCATGTTCTCAATAAGAACAGACAAATGAAGCTCACCACGACCAGATACTTTGAAACGGTCTGGAGAATCAGTATCTTCAACACGTAATGCTACGTTATGAATTAATTCGCGGTCTAGACGTTCACGAATATTACGTGAAGTTACGAATTTACCTTCGCGACCAGCAAACGGCGAGTTGTTGACTTGGAATGTCATCGAAACTGTAGGTTCATCTACAGACAATGGTGGCATTGCTTCAACATTTTTCGGATCACAAATCGTGTCAGAAATATGAAGTGCATCAAGACCAGTAATACATACGATATCACCAGCAGAAGCATCTTCAACATCTACACGGTCAAGACCATGGTAACCCATGATTTTTAAGATACGGCCGTTACGTGTTTTGCCGTCTTTATCAATTACAGTTACTTGTGTATTTGTTTTCACAGAACCGCGTTGAATACGGCCAATACCGATTACACCTACGAAACTATTATAGTCAAGAGATGAAATTTGCATTTGGAATGGACCATCAACGTCAACCTGAGGTGGTTCAACGATGTCAACGATGGTTTCAAACAATGGCGTCATATCTGGAGCAAGTTCGTCAACAGCACGACCAGCAATACCGTTTAAGCCTGAAGCATAAACCACTGGGAAGTCTAACTGTTCATCAGTTGCACCAAGGTTGTCGAACAAATCAAATACTTGATCCATTACCCAATCCGGACGTGCGCCTGGACGGTCAACTTTATTTAATACAACAATTGGTTTCAAACCACGAGCAAACGCTTTAGACGTTACGAAGCGAGTTTGCGGCATTGGACCGTCTTGTGAGTCAACAAGAAGAAGTACACAGTCAACCATAGACATTACACGTTCAACTTCACCACCGAAGTCAGCATGTCCTGGGGTGTCGACGATATTAATGCGGTATTCAGTATTAGTACGTTTATCTAACCACTTGATTGCAGTGTTTTTTGCAAGGATGGTAATACCACGCTCAGACTCTAGCGCATTAGAATCCATGACACGCTCGATCTCACCCGCGCGATCACCGAGAGCACCTGACTGTTGCAAAAGTTTGTCGACCAAAGTCGTTTTACCATGATCGACGTGCGCAATAATGGCAATGTTACGGAGAGTTTTAATATCTGACATGTAAATTCGATACGCTTTAAATTTGAGGGCAAATTATACAGAAAAATACTCACTTTTAGTAGTGACAGTTTATGGACAGTTACAAGTTTTTTTAATGAATTGTGTCTTTTTATTTTGTAAAGGTGTGTAACTCGACTAGAATAGCGCCAAATTCCTGCTGCACCAACACTCTCATGTCTGATTTAAATAGCTCTCCCGACCAACAAGGTCAGATAGATCTTGTCTATGGTTTGAACGATCGCCCTAAACCGCTTATCGCTTTTTTTGCTGCATTACAGCATTTACTTGCCATTATTGTCCCAATTGTTACTCCAGGTTTACTGATCTGTTTGGCATTAGGTGTATCAAAACAAGATACCAATATGATTTTGTCGATGTCATTAGTGATCTCAGGTGTGGCAACTTTCTTACAATGTAAAAAAGTTGGACCTTTTGGCGCAGGCTTACTGATCGTTCAGGGCACAAGTTTTAACTTTATCGGCCCCATGATTGGTATTGGTTCAGCCATGGTTGCTTCAGGTGTCCCCGTTAATGATGTCATGGCTGCAATTTTTGGTGTGGTGATTGCTGGTTCATTTATTGAAATGGGCGTATCACGTATTTTACCATTGGTTAAAAAACTGATTACCCCTTTAGTGACTGGTATTGTGGTGCTATTGATTGGCTTAACCTTAATTAAGGAAGGCTTAATCAGTATGGGTGGTGGTTATCAAGCCATGTCTAATCAGACTTTTGCAAGCACAGATAATTTAATTATGTCTTGCACAGTATTAGCAATCATCATTTTATTAAATCGTGTTCGTATTGTTTGGGTAAAAAGTTCAGCCATTCTTATTGCACTGGTGATTGGTTATATTGTTGCTGGATTCATGGGTTATTTAGATTTTTCAGGCCTTAAAGAAGCACCATTAATTCAACTTCCAACTCCAATGCATTTTGGTCTTAGCTTCGATTGGGGCTTATTTATCCCTATGGCATTTATTTATCTCGTCACTTCTTTGGAAGCGATTGGTGATGTCACTGCAACCTCAAAAATATCGAATCAGCCTGTAGATGGACCAGTATGGATGGAACGTATTAAAGGTGGCGTCTTGGTCAATGGTGCCAACTCATTCCTTGCTGGTATTTTCAACACTTTCCCAAGTTCAGTTTTTGCACAAAATAATGGCGTCATTCAACTGACTGGCGTAGCAAGCCGTTATGTCGGCATTTGGATTGCCATATTACTGGTGATCCTTGGACTCTTCCCTGCCGTAGCAGGTATTATTCAAGCCGTACCACAAGCCGTATTGGGCGGTGCTGTGATGGTAATGTTTGGTGCTGTTGCAGCTTCAGGCATCAATATCCTTTCAGGTGTTCAGCTTGATCGTCGTGCATTACTCATTATTGCTATTTCCCTAGGTCTAGGCCTAGGTGTTGCACAAGTACCGCAAATTTTAGAACATCTACCTGAATTAGTTAGAAATATTTTCAGCTCAGGTGTGGCTACTGGTGGTATTGCAGCACTAATTTTAAATATTGTGTTGCCTGCAAACAAAAAATAATGAATCATTTGCTGAGGATGCCCAGCTTATAGACTGGGCATTATCGTTCTTAAATTTGATGATGGATGGTAAAAATGGAGCCCAAAAGTGAAGTTGTCATTCGACAGCATGACTATCTTTCTGGACGTGTATTATTGGTTAATGCACCTACAGATGACTTGCTTTCGAATTTAGCACATGACATCGAACCTGTATTGTGGACATGGAATCACAACGAGTTTCTGTTTTTCCAAAATCAACAAGCGAATGTACATTTTGGGGTCGATCTTCCAGAAGGAAATTTCGATCAGGCTATTGTTTTTGTACCGAAATCAAAAGAATTACTTAATTATATTCTGCATAATTTAGTCAGTCGCTTAACCAAAGGTAGTTCTATTTTCTTGGTTGGGGAAAAGAAAAGTGGGGTTGAACGTGCTGCAAAGCAATTACAACCTTATGGCCCTACGCTTAAATTAGATAGCGCACGCCATTGTCAAATGTGGCAAATGACCATTGAATCAACTATTAAAACCAAAGCCTTAGCAGATTGGGCACAAGAATATACAGTGACTACACCAAATGGCGAGTTAAGCATCTGTGCGCTTCCCGGTGTATTTAGTCAAAATCGTTTAGATATTGGTACTGCTGTTTTACTGCCTTTTTTATCTCAAGTCACTTCAGGGAAAATAGCAGATTTTGGCTGTGGTGCTGGCGTGATTAGCGCTTACCTTTCAAAATTGAATCCGAAGAACCGTATCTTTGCTTTAGATGTCGATGCCTTTGCTTTGGCTTCTACTCAAATGACCTTTGAAAAAAATAATCTGCCGCTCGAACAACTTGAAATTAAGGCAGTCTCAGGTATTGAGGATGCACCGCTATTTTTGCACGCCATCGTCAGTAATCCTCCATTCCATCAAGGGATTCATACCGATTACAATGCCAGTGAAAATTTATGTAAAACTGCGCGTCGTCATTTAAAATCCGGTGGTGAATTATGGATGGTCGCAAACCGCTTTCTAAATTACCCATTACTCATTGAACAAAACTTTAGTCGATGTACGACTAAAGCAGATCAACAAGGCTTTAAAGTGCTGTTCGCCAACACTCAAAAAAATCTTAAGGAAGAACGATGAGCGAAACAGATCATCAGCAACTCAAGCGTAAGCTTGGGGCGCGACACTTAAATATGATTGCCATTGGTGGTTCTATTGGTACAGGATTATTCCTCGCCTCTGGTCAAACCATTGCAACAGCTGGTCCTGGTGGTGCATTACTCGCTTATGCGCTCATTGGTTTAATGATTTATTTCTTAATGACCAGTCTAGGTGAGCTTGCTACACATAATCCAACCTCAGGTGCATTTTTCACCTATGGAACCAAATACGTAGAAGAAGGTTTTGGTTTCGCACTAGGCTGGAACTATTGGTATAACTGGGCCATTACCGTTGCTTTTGAATTGGTTGCGGTACAATTCATCATGAAATTTTGGTTCCCCGATATACCTGGTTTTTGGTGGAGTGCGCTGTTCCTTGCAATCATTTTCTTTATTAATGCACTAACCGTAAAAGGATTTGGTGAAAGTGAATTCCTCTTTTCATTAGTCAAAGTGATTGCCATCATTGTCTTTATTGTGATTGGCTTATTCATGATTGGTAAAATCATGCTTGATCCAACACAAAGCATTTTGAAGAACTGGACCATTGGCGAAGCTCCATTTGTGGGTGGCTTTCAAGCCTTGGTTGGTGTTGCCATGATTGCTGGATTTTCTTTCCAAGGCACCGAGATGGTTGGTGTTGCAGCGGGCGAATCTAAAGATCCGAAGAAAACAATTCCAATTGCAATTAAACAAATATTCTGGCGCATTCTACTGTTCTATATTTTGTGTATTTTCATTATTGGTACATTAGTTGCGTATACAGATCCAAACTTAAAGTTGGCTGCGGTAGGTGATGGTAATATTACCCTTTCACCATTTACCTTATTGTACGAAAAAGCAGGATTAGCTTTTGCTGCGGGTTTAATGAATGCCGTAATTTTAACTGCAATTTTATCTGCAGGTAATTCAGGCATGTATTCATCGACACGTATGTTGTTTGACATGGCGCGCAAAGGCCGTGCACCGAAGTGGTTTGCCCAATTAGATGTTCGTGGCGTACCGATGAATGCACTTTATGCAACAACCATCATTGCAGCTCTTTGCTTCTTAACGACCTTTATTGGTGAACAACAAGTCTTTACTTGGTTGCTAAATATGTCTGGGATGTGTGGTTTCATCGTATGGCTAGGCATTGCCATTTCACACTATCGTTTCCGTAAAGGTTATTTAGCACAAGGCCATAAGCTTGAAGATTTAGCTTACAGTGCCAAATTCTTTCCTTTTGCACCTTGGTTTGCTTTTATCCTGTGTACTATTGTGGTCTTGGGACAAAATTATCAAGCTGCACTCGATGGAGAATGGATGAGTGTTTTATCGACATATATCAGCATCCCACTCTTCCTGATCATTTGGTTAGGTTATAAGTGGAAATACAAAACCAAGCTTATTCCATACCAAGAGATGGATGTTCAACCCTTCGATATCGATAAAGAATAAATACCAATATAATTTAAAGCAGCTCATGGGCTGCTTTTTTCATGTTTAGAAAATATTGATTATTTAAAAATAGAATTAAAGTATATACATTCATCATTCAGCTGGCTCATTTTAAATACACACTACACAGAAGAACATTAGACTGAAATGCAACATATCTCACAATAGGCTCTATTATTTTCTATATATTAAGGATTAACTCTAAGCCCTAACAATGAAGCCAACTTTTAAAGTTACCCTCAGACATCTATGAAATTATAGATTATTTAATTTTCAGTGTTGCCACCACACGTCTATTCAGCGCACGCCCATCAGCGGTATCATTTGAAGCAATTGGGTTGACTGACCCAACTCCTTCTACAGTCACTTGCTCAGCGGAAACACCATATTGTGTCACTAACTCACTGCGTATCGCATTCGCTCTGGTATACGCAATCCGTTTATTGGTGCTGGCAGAACCACTACTATCGGTATGACCTTGTAGAGCCAAAATAAAATGTGGATTACGATTCAATACTTCCGCAGCAGCAGACAAATAAATGAGATACTTTGAGTCAATTTCGGAAGAGTTTTTATTAAAATATAAGGGAGCACCGTTTTTCAACTCATCAATAAACTTTTGATTCAGCATATTCTGCGTTGAATGTGCAACAGGCTGATTCGATGTGCAAGCGGTTAAAAATAAACTGGTTAAAATAATAATGGGAAGAATAAATTTCATTACTGTTCTCTTTAAAGGTCATTTTTTTATTAGAAGTTACTGTTTAATTATAACATGTGATAAAAATAAAAAGCTGAATGCATCACACTTCGCTTTGATTAAAAATAAAAAACATATTTAGATTACATTATATGTCTATGAATCATATAACCTTGACCGTTATAAAAAAGTCTTCAACTTAATTAAAATAAACTCAACTTCAAAGTACAAAATCCATGTGATATTTATATCTTATTTCTGAAGTTAAAATATCCCCCCTATTTTCAATCCAATAAAAAACGACCCTCGAGGTCGTTTTTTATCTTTTTCTCACAATTGATTAGCTGTTATCAGAAATCAAGGCGACTTGTTGAGTATAATTCACCAACTTGAGTTTAGATTCAGCAACAGCCTCCTCGCCAAGTTCTTGCTTAATATCACGTTGGATACGCAAAATATGCTGACGAATGGCATGATGTTCTGCTGCATTATAAATTTTAATAAATTCTTTAATGGCAGGATCTCCCTGCGCAATCATACGGTCGACCCAACGTAGCAATTGTGCTGTTTTTTTGAGGCCTTGTTGCGGCGTTAAATAAGATAAAATGACCGTTTCATCTTCATTTCGCAACAACTTACCAATACGTAAAAATTGACGACGACGTGCTTCAAATGACGTAATCTGTTGCACCTCTAACAATGCATCAATTAAACGTTCTTCTACAGGAAGTTGTTCAATCTTCTTTTTTGACAACTCTGCGAGTTGTGCACCAAGAGCAGCCATGCGATGCACAGCTTTCTTCTGTTCGGTTTTACTTGCACGTCCATCTAAAGAATCGAAATCATCTTCAGTAAAACGTTGCGTACGACGTGCCACGATTATTCTGCCTCGTAAAATTTATCAGCGAAAAGTGCTTGAACTTCAGATAAAGCTTTTTCTTCATCTGTACCATCAATCACTAGACGCAAAGTGGTTCCTTTACCCGCTCCCAGCATAAGTAAAGAAAGAATGTTCTTGGCATCGACTAATTTGTCGCCCTTACCAATTTGAATCGATGATCGAAATTTAGTAGTGACTTCTATTAGCTTTCCAGATGCCCGCGCATGTAATCCTAATTTATTAATTACGTCAACAGTTGTGTCAATCATGACCAGTGCTTCATTTCCCTATGTAAGACCTGAATAGACCATTTTGACTCTAAAGCCTTTTTTAATCTATCCACGATATAAACGGAACGATGTTGCCCACCCGTACAGCCAATTGACACAGTAATATAATGACGATGTCCTTCTGAAAATGCAGGCAACCATTTATCTAAGAATTTGTTAATATCTTCAAACATTTCATTGGTTTGCTCACTATTTTCCAAGAATTTTCGTACTGGCGCATCTAAGCCAGAATATTTACGAAGCTCCAAATCCCAATGTGGATTTGGCAAATGGCGAACATCAAACACAAAATCGGCATCTAAAGGAATACCGTGCTTATAACCGAATGACTGTAGAATTAAGATTAGTTTATCTGACTGTCCCAATTTCGACAACAGGATATCTTTTAAGTCATGCACACTTTTATCACTAGTATCTATATGTACTGTCGCTCTCAGCTGTATTGGCAACAGTAAATTTTTTTCTTCTTGAATACATTCATTCAAACTTTGAAAACGATTAGAGAGCGGATGCGGTCGTCTTGACGCACTAAATCTGGAAATTAAGCCCTGATCTTGAGTCGTTAGATAAATTACATCAACTGAACCAAATTTTTGTAATTGTTGAAAAACATGGTCAAACTCTTGTAGATCAGCGCGGGTACTGCGCACATCAACACCCAAAGCTAATTGCTCTAGATTATTTTCTTTATCCAACTTTTCGACAATTTCAGGAAGCAATGCCAAAGGCAAATTATCAATGCAGTAATAACCTAAATCTTCAAGCACCTGTAAAGCAGATGACTTACCCGAACCAGATTGTCCTGTTACGATAAGTATGCGTTTCATGGCATGGCGATCCTAAAATTAAACGTTTTAGAGAATATGTTTGATCTGCAAATTATCAATCAAACGTGTATTACCAATTTTTGCAGCTACAAACAATACAATATCCTGATCAAATTGATCACTTTTTTGCAACATCGGCGTACGAGCTTCTACATAATCAACCACAAAACCCGCTTGTGTAAGTTGCATGCGAATTTCAGTAAGCACATCAAGTAACGCCTTCCCCGCATGTAAATCTTGTTCAGCTTGTTTTAACGATTGATAGATCACTGGTGCAATTTGGCGATGCTCTGCGCTTAAATATCCATTACGAGAACTCAATGCCAAACCATCTTCAGCACGTGCAATCGGTACACCAATCACCTCAATTGGCATATTTAAATCACGGACCAATTGTTTGATCACAGCCAATTGTTGATAATCTTTTTGCCCAAAAAAAGCATAATTGGGTTGTACAATATTAAACAGTTTAGTGACCACAACTGCTACGCCATCAAAATGACCTGGACGTTGCAAACCACACAAATCATTGGTGATTTCGCCAACACGAATATTGGTCAAGCGAGGATGATGACCATACATTTGCTCGACAGAAGGCGCAAAAACAATATCACAACCAACCTCTGCTAACAGATGACTATCTTGCTCTAAAGTACGTGGATAATTATCAAAGTCTTCATTCGGGCCAAATTGAATTGGATTCACAAAAATACTGACCACGACAACATCACAGAGCTTACGTGCTTCACGGACTAAGTTTAAATGTCCTTCGTGAAGATTGCCCATAGTTGGAATAAAACCAATAATTTTACGTGCCGAGCGAGCTGGATTAAGTGATGCAGATAATCCTTGTATGCTGGTTTCTGTTTTCATATTTACAGCTCGACTTGGAAAGTATGTTCTTTGGCTGGAAAGGATTGATCTAATACCGCAACATGATACGCTTTAAATGCATCCATAATTGCTGTTTCTCCAGCTTGCTCTTTCATAAAGTTACGCACAAAACGCGCCACCTTACCAAAAGTTAAGCCTAACATATCTTGTACTACTAGAACTTGACCATCCGTCGCAACCCCTGCACCAATACCAATCACAGGTACTGTTGGGAATAGCTCAGCAATCTCTTGACCCAGCTGAGCTGGAACACATTCAAGCAATAACAATGCAGCACCAGCCTCCACAACAGCTTTACAATCTGCGATTAATTGATCAGCTGCTTCACGGGTTTTCGCTTGTAACTTATAACCACCTAAAACATGCACTGATTGTGGTGTTAAACCTAAATGCACACAGACAGGCACACCATTCCGTGTCAAAACACTCACAGTTTCACTTAGCCAAGCACCGCCTTCAATTTTGATGACTTGTGCACCAGCTTGCATTACTAATCTTGAGTTATGTAATGCATCATTTAAAGTCGCATAACTCATAAATGGAAGATCAGTCATAATCAAAGCATGTTGATTACCACGACGCACAGCCGCAGTATGATAAGCCATATCTTCAACAGTGACCGGTAAAGTAGAATCACGTCCCTGAATCGCCATACCCAGAGAATCACCAATTAAAATGGTATCGACTTCAGCAAGTTCCATTGCCTTAGCCATACTTGCATCATAACAAGTAAGACATGAAAATTTACGCCCTTGTTGTTTAAATTGTCGTAAATCACTTAGACTAATCATGACGTATTCCTCTATCTATGTGCGTTCAAACCACATGTAAAAAGATTAAATATTTACCCAATGCTCATCAGCAAGCACAATTAATTGCGTTTGCTGAACTATGGCTAAATCTTTTAATCGTTGTTGTTTGATTTGTAAATCAGAATCTATATCTAAAAGTGGAATAACCACAAAATCACGTTCTAAAATCCCAATATGCGGCACAGTCAGTCGCTCATTTTGAATTTCATCCTGACCATAAAGCAATAAATCTAAATCTAAAGTTCGCTCTCCCCAATGGCGCAAACGAACTCGACCTGCTTCTTGCTCAATTTTTTGCAATTCATCTAACAATGCCAATGGCAGTAAGTCCGTTTCTAACTGTGCCACAGCATTATGATAATGAGGTTGATCTTGCGGCCCCATCGGCAGACTGTGATACAACTTAGAGACTTTGACATGACCTAATACCGCTAACTTCTGTACTGCTTCAGCAAGAAGTTGTTTTGAATCACCTAAATTACTACCTAAACCGATATAAGTAGTGATACTCATTGCGTCGGTCCAAAAACCACTTGACTCAAATCACGTTGCACACGCTTACGCTTCATAATTGGATGATCTGCGTTAATCTCACCCGTATTTAGTTTTGCACGTTGATCATTACGACTTCTAAAATCATTCGATGAAGATGCAGGCGTTGATTTACGTGAACGGCGGTTTCGTGTTTCAGACTCTTTGACTAAAGGCTCAATACTTGTTGCAGTATTCTTCGTGTCTTCAACTAGTGTAACATCTGCTGTTTTACGACGGTTTTTTGCGCGCTGACGATTATATTGACCAATCGCGCGCTCTTTTTCATCCACAGACATGGTTTGGTAGCTGTCCCACCAAGTGCCCATACCTTGTGTTGCATCATCACCCGATTTTTCACGCAGCAATAAAAAGTCAAAACCAGCTCGGAAACGTGCATGACTCGATAAAGCTTCAATTTGCTGTGGCTTAGGGTTCAACAACCGAGTCTGCATTTCCCAAACTTCACGAATGAACGTTTCTGCAAAACGAGGAATAATCGTCCGAGTCGCTTGACGTTTCAACACATCCAGACCTGCTTGCGCACGTGCTTCAGCAGGTGCAACACCTTTGGCTAAGTAGCTATGACAACGCTCTAGGAAAGGTTTCCACAACAATACCGCATAGAAAAATGCAGGATTAATCGTTTTACCAATTTGAATCCGCTGATCGGTATTCTTCGCTGCACGCTCCATAAATGGAGTAATTTCAGTTGGAATATCAGCAAATAACTGTTCCCAAATACCAAATTTAATCAACATCGGCATCACACGATGCAAATGCCCCATGGTAAATAACTTTTGTGATTCATCATATAAACGATGCGGAGAAACATCACGCAACAGTTGCGTCATTTGAGGCGTAAAAATTGCTAAAATGTCTGGATCAATACTGAAATTTAATTTTGCCGCAAAGCGTAGCGTTCGCAACATCCTCACAGGATCTTCTTCAAAACGTAATGTCGGATCACCTAATAATCGTAAGGTTTTATTTTGAATATCATCCACAGCATGACAAAAATCTAAGACTTCACTTTTACGTGGTTGATAATACATCGCATTAATTGAAAAATCACGACGAGCAAAATCTTGCTCTATTGTTCCCCAATTATTATCACGTAAAATCATACCTGCAGCAGATGTAACCGCTGTTTTAGGTGGCGCACGAAAAGTTGCAACTTCAATCAACTCTCGCCCAGAATAGACATGAGCAAGTTCAAAACGCCGACCAATAATACGACAACGGCGTCCAAAGACATCTTTAATCTGTGCAGGAGTTGCATTCGTGACAGCATCAAAATCCTTAGGGTTTAACCCAAGCATGAGGTCACGTACCCCTCCACCGACGATGTATGCTTCATAGCCAGCTTTGGTTAACGAATCAAGAACATCTAAAATGGACGAAGGTAATTGGGCGGTGGATAATCCACACTTTGACGCATGCAAAGTTTGCAAAAGACGTTGTCTCCTACGTCAGGACGTAAAAATAATAATTACGCTAATCATAGCTCTAACACAATAAAAGGGCAATTTGATTCTTTTCATCTCAACTTGAATATTCCATTGGAATAGAACATTTTTATGAAATTTTCAATCTTCAGTCCCATTAAAAGCAACTATAAACTCAAAATCGCTTTATTTTGCTCAAGTAATTTAGGTCCAATCCCCTTGACCTTATCTAAATCTTGAATGTTTTTAAAAGCACCATTCTGATTCCGAAAATCAATAATTGCTTGGGCTTTCTTCGCACCAATACCTTTTAATTGCTGCAATTGCTCAAGACTGGCTGAGTTTAAACTAATCTTAGTTCCAGTAGAAACGGCTGAGGTTTTACTAGATTGATTAGAACTATGCTTCGCTGATGCATGCTGACTGACACTTGGCTTAGACAAATAATAATTCGCGCTACTCTGCTGCTTTAATTGCGTATCTTGTGCTTCTTGTGCAGCTTTCCACTTTAAATAAGCATGATCAAATTGTTGAGCATAGGCTGTCGGCAATAGGCTCAACAGCAACATAATGAATACAGCATTCAATTTAGTTTGGTTTTTCATACACAACCTGTTGTTATAAATGTTTTTTTAATACTTGCTTCGCTTGATTCCACAATTGATCCATTTCATCTAAGCTCATGTGATCTATTTTTTTATTTTGTAATTCAGCTTGCTCTTCGATATATGCAAACCGAGTTCTAAACTTATAAATGGTACTTAATAAGGCTTTTTCACTCGACAAGCCAAGTTTACGACCAACGTTAATAAAAGAAAATAAACAATCTCCAAATTCATCCAGCATTTCATCGGAATTTTGCTGACTCATGGCCTGTTTAAACTCATCAATTTCCTCTTCTAATTTGACAAATGCTTCCTGAGCATTGGCAAAATCGAAACCAACTTGAGCTGCTTTTTGTTGTATTTGCTCCGCTTGTATAATGGATGGTGCATGCTTAACTTCATCTAAACGACGAGTTTTTTTACCTTGTTTTTCTTGCTGCTTAATCTCTTTCCACAAAATAGATACTTGCTCAGATGTTAATTGACCAAATTGTTGTTTTTGAAAAACATGCGGATGACGACGAATTAACTTCTGAGAAATCGCTTCAACCACATCATGAAAATCAAAAACACCTTGCTCACTATACATTTGTGACTGAAACACCACTTGTAACAGCAAATCCCCCAATTCATCGCGCACATCATTGACATTGCCAGATCGAACTGCTTCCTCAACCTCATAAGCCTCTTCTATCGCATACTGAGTTAAAGATTCAGGCGTTTGGGCTTTATCCCAAGAGCATTCTGTACGAAGTTGCTGCATAATTGCCAATAATTGATCCATTTTAACGTCCTATTTAAAATTAAAGTAAGATGGTTGCGGGCTAATCACAACTTGTAAAAAGCACAAAAGATATGTTCAACTGCTAGCTAAAATTATGAAAGACCAAACAATAAAAGAGAACTTTTTATGAAAAAAAGTATTTTCATCAGTGGTGCTGCACAAGGCATTGGCGCTGCGATTGCTCGCCTATTTTACCAACAAGGCTACAAAGTTGGTATTTATGATATTAATCAATCACAAGCTCAAATACTCGCCGACCAATTAGGTCCTCATGCCAAAGCTGGATTGTTAGATGTTGCAAATTATGAGCAATGGCAAACAGCATTGCATGAATTCGTCGCATGGGCAGGTGAATTAAATATTTTGGTTAATAATGCAGGGATTTTATATTCTGGTGATTTTGAAAAAATAGCGATTAATGACCATTATCGTACCATCGACATTAATGTCAAAGGGGTTTTAAACGGTTGTCATGCTGCGCTGCCCTTTCTCAAAAAAGCAAATTTTGCCCGTGTAATCAATTTATCTTCTGCTTCAGCCATTTATGGGCAAGCTGATTTGGTATCTTATTCTGCCAGTAAATTTGCTGTACGTGGCATTACTGAAGGTTTAGATACCGAATGGAAAAAATATGGGATTCGCGTTTTAGATGTGATGCCGCTATTTGTCCAAACAGCCATGGTCAAAGATATGGATGCAGGGTCGATTCAAAATATGGGCGTTGATTTAACCCCACAAGATGTTGCTGAACAAGTTTTAGCATTAGCTCAAGCCAAAGGTAACATTTTAACGACAACACATAGGCCCGTAGGCTTTAAAACAAAAGTGATGTTTACACTTTCCTCAATCAGTCCACAATTTTTAAACCGATTATCCAATATCTATTTAAGTAGAAAAGCATAAAAATAGCTCGCAAATCGCGAGCTATTTTTATCAAAGATACAGATAAATTAGTTACCCTGTACCAATCGTCGAGCGCTAATAATCCCCGGTTGTTGCTCTAAACGTGCCAACAAGCGAGAAAGTTGAGCCAAGCCTTTCACTTCAATCAATAATTTCATATTTGCAATACCATCTGCTTCAGAGATGGTATTCACCTGACGAATATTAATTTGATCAGAAAAAATCACTTGAGTTAAATCTTTCAACAAACCACGGCGATCATACGCTTCCACTACAATTTGAACACTCTGACCACGGGTCGGTTGCATTTCCCAATCGGCTTCCACAGCACGATCCGGTTCCAAACCAATCATGCGAATATAATCAGTACATGCAACCTTATGGATACTCACACCACGATTCAAAGTGATATAGCCCGCAATAGATTCACCATGCACAGGCTGACAACATTGTGCAACATGCAGTTCAACATTATCTAAACCATCAATTAAAATGCCATGTGCTGACAGTGTATGACTAGCACGTGGATTTAATGTCGGTTTGAGCACCAGTTCAGGTTCATCCTGATCTAAATGCATATGGCGATTAACTTGGTTCATTAATGCATGCAGACTAATGTCGCCGCTTACTAATGAAACCAGAATATCTTCACCCAATTTGACATTGAAATGATTACAATAATCACTTAAATCAATACTTTTCGGGTGAATGGCTAAGCGTAATAATTCTTTATTCAGAATCTCACGCCCAACTTCTAAATTTTTGCTCCGGTCTTGCTGTCTAAACCAATGACGTAACTTATCACGTGCACGAGCTGTCTTGATATAACCCAGTGAGTTGACCAACCAATCACGATTCGGTTCACGATCTTTTTTGGTTAAAATCTCAACCTGCTCACCGGTTTTTAACGTATAAGTGAGCGGTACATAACGTTGGTTTACACGTGCTGCATAGCACTTATTCCCAACCTCAGTATGCACATGATAGGCAAAATCTAGAACTGTTGAACCACGTGGTAATTCTTTAATATCACCATCACGACTGAACACATAAATCTTTTCAAAACCTTCAAAACTTTGAATTTGTTCAAAATCTTCAGCTTCATCTTCATTCGGATGGGCACTGGTTTCATTGCGTTCCTGATAATGCTCAAGTACTGCACGTAAAGAATGTAAACGATGATTAAATGAATAATCCGTAGTTTTAGAGCCTTCTTTATAATTGAAGTGCGAACAAACACCGAGCTCGGCTTCCTCATGCATCTCCATAGTACGAATTTGTATTTCTAGAGACTTATTTTCAGCAATCACCGCGGTATGTAATGAGCGATAACCATTGGCTTTAGGGTTGGTAATATAATCATCAAACTGATGTGGAATATGTCGCCAATTTTGATGTACCAAACCTAATGTGTGATAACACTCTGGAACTGTTTTCACCAACACACGTAATGCACGAATATCATAAAGCTGATCAAAACTCAGATTTTTACTCTTCATTTTTCGATAAATCGAGTAGATATGCTTAACCCGACCAGTAATTTCAGCGTAAATTCTGTGTTCTGCCAATTCAGTTTTCAGTTTTTCAACCATAAATTGAATATAGTGTTCCCGCTCTAAACGCTTTTCATTCAATAAAGATGCAATTTCTTTATAACGTTCTGGTGCTAAATAGCGGAAAGCCAGATCTTCCAATTCCCACTTTAATTGCGCAATCCCTAAACGATGTGCCAATGGCGAGTAAATGGTTAGAATTTCTCGAGCGACACGTTCCTGACGCTCTCGTGGTGAATGTGCGAGTTCACGTAATGAATAGGTTCGTTCAGCCAATTTAATCAATACAACTCGAACATCTTCCGTCACAGAAATCAGCATTTTATAAATGCCAGATAAATGCTCACGCTGATTATTATTAAAATGATCTTCTAAGCGTTTATTCTTTTCAATCAGTTCAGATAGCTTACCCATCGCCAAAGTACCTTTGACGAGATTGTATACATTTTCACCAAATTTTTTACGGATTTCTTCAATTGAGGTAATCCCTTCACGCACGCTCCGATACAGCAACGCAGCAGAAAGCGTATCTTCATCAACATGCAAATGCGCCAAAATATCTGCAATGCCTAAACCTGTCGAAAAAGTATTGGTTTTATGATTAAGGGTTGTTTCCAGTTCTTTATCTAATACAAGCTGAGCGACTTCTTTTAACTGATCAAGTCGAACACCGTCTAAAATTCCGCTCACACGATCAAGCCATGTTGCTAAACCGAGCTGTGCTTCTTCGGCATGTTCTACAGTCGCTTCCTCAGATAACTCTGTGAGTCGTCCAGGTAACTGTTCACGCACTGTGACCATACCATTCTCCTCTGACTGTATTACTCATTTTTAATGGTATATCTCTTATTTCTTTTCAAATAAAGCAATGGATTCGACATGCCCCGTGTGGGTAAACATATCCATCACACCTGCTTTTATTAACTGATAACCATACTGTACCAATATTCCAGCATCTCTAGCCAAAGTTGCAGGATTACACGATACATAAACGATTCTTTTCGCACCAAAATTAGGCACATAATGCATAATTTGCTCCGCACCTGCACGTGGAGGATCTATTAATAATGCATCAAATCCTTGATTTGCCCAAGAAAACTGTGAAAAGTCTTTTGTTAAATCTTGTGAATAAAATGTAACATTAGTGATGTGATTATTCAGTGCATTTTCTGTACCTCGTTTCACCATCTCTTCGCTACCTTCAACAGCGACCACTTTTCCACTGATTCCCACTTGACGTGCAAGCGGTAAAGAAAAATTCCCTAATCCACAGAATAGATCAAGTACTGTTTCTCCCTGTTGCAATTCAAGCAAATCACATGCCAATTTTACCATTTGAGGATTCACACTTGGGTTTACTTGGGTAAAATCGGTAGGATTAAATCCAAACTCAACATTAAAATCATCTAAACGATAATGTAATTGCATCGCGGCAGCAGAATCATCTACACGCTGTAAACTCTCCACACCCGCAGGCTGCAAATACAATTGCCATTGTTTCTGTAACGCATATTGTCGCAATAAGTTAACATCAACCTGGTTTAGTTTTTCAGTATGCCGCACCAATAAAGCGATTTCAGAATCACCTTTAGCCAATTCTATATGACCAATCGCGGCTTTGCCTGTTAGACTTTCGAGTAAGGTCTTTAATTCAGGCAACGCGGTATCCAGTTGCTGATCCAAAATCTTACAGGTGGTAATTTCAGTCAGGCGATTGCTTTGCGCTTCACGAAAGCCCATCAACAGCTTATTGTTTTTAGACAAATAGCGTACGCCAATCCGAGCTTTATGCCGATAATCAGTACGCGTTGAACGTAATGGCTCTAACCACTGTTCTGGTTGCAGTCCTGCAAAATGACTCAAATGCGATTTAAGTACATCTTGCTTTAAACGGATTTGTTCATCTGGATGAATGTGTTGCATATTACAACCACCGCACACGCCAAAATGGGGACATATGGGTTCAATTCGATTTGGATTCGGCGTATCTAGTAATTCAATACAGTCAGCCTCTTCAAGCTTACTCACCTGACGCGTTATTTGTGCTTTTACCGTTTCACCGGGCAAGGCATAACGAATAAATACCTTCTTACCCTGCTTACCCACGGGATGATCCAATTCTGAGCCATAGTGCGCTATCCCTCGCCCTTCATGTGAAAGTCTCTCAACCTTAAATGTATATTGTGGAAGTTGAGCGGTCTGAGGTTTAGCTCTATGTTTCAAAGGAATAACCTATATGGAGGAAGATGGAAAATCTTTAACGGTAAAATCGGTATGTTGCGACATGTCACGCCATACTGCTAGAAACTCATTTTGCTGTGGTTGACTTTGCAAATAATGAATCGTGGCTTGAGTCCATAAACGATGATCCTCCAAAGACACTTGCCCTTTGAGTAATGACCAACGTAAAAAAATCAACCATGTATTCAGTACATCGCCTTCACAATAACTGGTCAACTCCAACCATTGCTGATTTTTAACATATTCGGGAATAAAATAACCCGTACCGCCACGCTTACCTGGGTAGCCCAATAAGTGCGCAATGTCATCTAATTTCTGAAAATGACGCCCATTAAACATCGCCATCACATCCATTAAATCAACATGGCGGTGATGATAACGGTTCTGATAGTTATTATAACGTTTTTGTGTGTCAATCTCACCCTGATCGAACAAACTTGCTGCAGATAAACCATGATACATGGCACGAAATAAAATCACGGGCAAATCAAATTGTGAACCATTCCAACTGACGAGCGTTGGATTACGCTTATCAAAAATAGAAAGAAACTTTTTCAAAATTTCAGCTTCAGAATTATTTTCTCTGCTAAAAGAAAAGAGTTTCATCACGCCATTTTCATCAATCCATAAACCAGAAATACACACGATTTCATGTAAGGCAATGCGCTGAAAATCCGTTCCTGCTTCTTGACGACGTAATTTATACAATGCCTGTTCAAGATCTTGTTGTGGAAGATCTAAACCATACAAGTGCGCTCCCGCTTTTAGATCGGTGAGGGTTTCAATATCAAACACTAAAACGGGTAAACGCATATTTAGTTACTCAAAAACTCAAGAAGTTTCTATTGGTTATTCATCTTTTACTGAAAACAAACCTGTGGAAAGATAACGATCTCCACGATCACAAATAATGCAGACAATTACAGCATCTGGATATTCTTCTGCTAATTTTATTGAAGCCCATACCGCACCACCTGAAGATGTTCCAGCACTAATGCCTTCTTCGCGTGCCAATTTACGCATCACTTTTTCAGCTGCAATTTGTGGAATATCAATAATACGGTCAATTCGACTGCGATCAAAAATTGTCGGTAGGTACTGTTCAGGCCAACGACGAATACCAGCAATGCTCGCCCCATCTTCCGGCTGTAAACCCACGATTTGAATATCAGGATTCTGCTCTTTAAGATATTTTGAAATCCCCATAATCGTGCCGGTAGTGCCCATTGAACTCACAAAATGGGTAATCTTTCCGCCCGTTTGTTGCCAAATTTCAGGTCCAGTCGTTAAATAATGCGCCTCAACATTATCTGGATTCCCAAATTGATTCAGTACAAAGCCCTTACCCTCAGCTTGCATTTTCAAAGCAAGATCACGTGCACCTTCCATTCCTTCAGCTTTAGTCACTTCAATCAGTTCAGCACCATAAGCACGCATCGCATCTTTTCGTTCCTGACTCATGTTATCAGGCATAATCAGTTGCATTTTATAACCGCGCATTGCTGCCACCATGGCTAAAGCAATTCCGGTATTGCCGCTAGTCGCCTCAATTAAGGTATCACCTGGCTGAATCTGTCCGCGCTTTTCAGCTTGCATAATCATATTATAGGCTGGACGATCTTTGACTGAGCCAGCAGGATTATTGCCTTCAAGTTTCGCCAAAACGGTTGCTTGAGTATGACTTGCGAGACGCTGTAAACGTACCAAAGGTGTCTTTCCGACATAATGGTCTAATAAAAATTCGTCTGCAGAAAAATCAAGTTGTGTATTACTCATGGTGTGTACCTATATCGAGGTGCGCCTATTGTATGAAAAATTGCCCCAGCCTGCACACCTTTCCAAGCCTTTTTATTGAATATAATGAAAGCACCAGCATTTTTGATAAAGCATGTTAATATGCCCTGCATGGGGAATGTGTGGCTGAATGCATGTCAAATTTCAATAAAAAACTCTTCAAACGCTTAAAACTTAATCATGCTTATGGGCAATTAATTGCATTAATTTTTGTTCCGATCATGGTTTTATCTTGCGTAGGTACAGCGCTGGTTCTTTCTGAAACAGCCGACTCCTCTAAGGCGCAACAACGTTTTTCCGCAATCGCCATACTCAGTCGCTATCAATATATTGCCGACAAGTTGATAGACTTAATTCAACAAGACCCCAGCAAACGTGATCGTGCTGAACATATTTTGCAAAATATGTTTAATGAAAAACATTTATTGAGCGCAGCAATCATAGATGAACAAAATACCAAGTATTTAAGTATCGGCTCACAATTCCAAAAAACATGGCCTAAACCACCGCAAAATAATACTTTTTTTGGCCCAATCCTGAATCAACATAATAATATTTATGGGATTCGTCTTAACAAGACTGATCACAATAAAAAATTATGGCTGATGATTGAGTTAGATAACCAGCCTTTAGAAATTTCGCACTACCGCGTATTAATTGTGCTCATTACCACAGCATTATTAACCTTACTGCTGTTACTCCTGTGCTTAAATTTCTACTCAAGACGTTGGATTGCGCCAATGTACGAAATACGGATGCAATTACAACGTTTAAATGCCGATACCCTTGATCAGCATATGGTCATTAATAGTACTGGAGAATTGCGTTTACTACAGCGTGATATTGCCAATGTGGTCAAACGCTTACACTTTAGCTTCTTAGAACTTAAAGAACATACTGAGCAAACTGAAGATGATTTACGTCGAACTTTAGATACTTTAGAAGTCCAAAATATTACTTACAAACAAGCCCGTGACCATGCTATTTCATCCAATCAGGCAAAGTCTGTTTTTCTGGCCAATATTAGTCATGAGTTACGCACCCCACTCAACAGTATTGATGGTTTTATCCATCTGTTATTACGTCAAGGTAACTTGAGTAACGACCAAAGCCTTTATCTACAAACCATTCGTAAGTCTTCTGCGCATTTATTAGCACTGATTAATGATGTTTTGGACTTCTCTAAAATTGATGCGGGTAAACTTGAATTAGAAACAGCCCCATTTGATTTAGAAGAAGCCATTTTTGATGTTATGGACATGCTGTCGCCCTTGGCGGCACAAAAACAAATTGATATGGCATTCTACTATGCCGACAACGTCCCTAAACATGTCATTGGTGATGCCTTACGGGTCAAACAAATTCTAACCAACTTAATTTCCAATGCGATCAAATTCACCCCAGATGGTGAAATTATCGTGCGTGCTCGTATGGAGCATGATGATATTGGTCAATGTTTACTGCATTTTAGTGTTCAAGACAGTGGAATTGGTCTCAGTGGTACAGACCGTAAACGATTATTTGAATCCTTCTCGCAAGGTGATGCCTCGGTTACTCGCCAATTTGGCGGAACTGGCTTAGGTCTTGCAATTTCTAAACAATTGGTCAGCCTAATGCATGGGCAAATTGGCTTTGAAGATAATCAAGAACGAGCACCCACAGAAAAAGGTTCGACCTTTTGGTTTACAGCCATGTTTATTGTCGGAGAAGATGAAGCCATTTATCATCCAGATTTCTCAGATATACATGTAGTTTCCTATCTTGCCCATCCTGCGACAGCCAATGTTTTAAGACATTATTTGGAAAACTACCACGTCCAACACACTGAAACACAATCTATTTTAGATTTATTTAGTCGCTTAAAATCACTTGCACAAGAAAGTGAAAACACATGGCTAATTGTTGATCACAGCGGCGATACAGAAGCATTACTCAAAGAAATTCGCAGTCGATATCAAGGGCATTTAGCTGTTTATGGTTATCAAATGACCCTAGAACCGAACATGTTAAATGAGTATCGTGCTCGACCACTTTATCAACCCTTAAGTCGAACGGCTTTAATTCATTTGCTTGAAAACAAACCTATCTTTGAAACAGAGCAACATGAAGACTTTAAAGGGCGAGATTTACATGTCTTAGCCGTGGATGATCACCTTCCCAACCTCATTGTACTTGAAGCACTATTAGGCGAGTTAAATGTTCAGACCACTAAAGCACAAAGTGGACAAGAAGCCTTGAATATTATTCAACAAAGTATAGATCAAGGTGATAAACCCTTTGATTTGGTATTTATGGATATTCAAATGCCAGTTATGTCAGGGATTGATACCACCCGTGCCATTCGCTCACTAGAATCAACTTTAGAGGGAATGCGAATGCCTATTATTGCCCTCACAGCACACGCTTTGGCAGATGAAAAACAAAAATTACTTAAAGTCGGGATGGATGACTATGTGACGAAGCCAATTCAAATTGAGCAAATCATTCAAATTTTAACGCATTGGACCAGTGATAAATTTATAAAACCGATCCAACAAACTGAAAATACTGTCATTATAGAGGCGATTGATCCACATATATTAGACTGGAAACAAAGTTTACAATTAGCGGCGAACAAGGAAGATTTAGCCCAAGATTTACTTAAAATGTTAGTCGATAGTTTTCCAGCTGAAATTGAAGAAATCCGACAATTAGTTGAACTTGAGGATTTTCCACAACTGGAACATGTTCTGCATCGACTGTATGGTGCAACTCGCTATGTGGGCACGCCAAAATTACAACAAGTTACTGGCAGCTTTGAACAGTTTATTTCAACCTTACGCAAAGAGCGGCGCAAAGCAGATGAGCAGTTTATTCAAGAAACCTTAAACCGTGTAGATGAATTACAATTGGTCATTCATGAAGTAGAGTCCGCAGCTCAACAGATTTTTCCCAATTAGTTAGCATCTAAATGATACCAAGTAATCATGCATGTTACTTGGATGACAACGGATTGTGACTGTGCTGTCATGTATCAAAAAGTCTCACATGCTATGCTCTTGATTAAGGAAAATAAGAGTAGAAACCATGACAACATTACTGCGCATAGAAAAGAAAGATGGCATTGCCACAGTGTATTTAAACCGTCCTGAAAAGCGTAATGCAATGAGCTTTGCATTGTTACGTGAACTGGTCAGCACTGCCCAAAAAATTAAAAAAGACCGTAGTATTCGTTGTGTCATTTTAACAGGCGAAGCCCATGTGTTTAGTGCAGGGATCGATTTAGCCGATTTGAATAGCCCTAAAAACACTGCCTATGCCGCTTGGGAACTACTCAAACCCGGGCAAAGTTTATTCCAAAAAGCCTTCCTGATTTGGCAAGAACTCCCCGTCCCTGTCATTGCTGCCATTGAAGGTTTTTGCTTTGGTGCAGGTATGCAACTGGCATTGGCTGCAGATATTCGCATCGCACATCCAGACACACAATTATCTATCATGGAAAGTCGTTGGGGACTCGTTCCAGATATGGGTCTCACCCGTTCGATTAAAGGCATCATCGGTTTAGATTTGGCCAAAGAACTCACCTTAACAGCACGAATTTTTGATGGCAACTATGCCAAAGAAATTGGTCTGGTCACCCATTTAGACAATGCTCCTCTGGCTAAAGCACAGCTCATTGCACAAGAAATGCTACAACGCTCACCAGATGCATTAATGGCCGCAAAACGAGTATTAGATGCCATGCAACATGCACCTCAAAAATCATTACGTTTAGAAAAAATTTGGCAACTGAAATTGTTACTTGGAAAAAACAGCCAGATTGCACGTAAAAAAGACAAAAATCCGGAAATGCAATTTTTACCACGTCAATATAAATAACGCCGACCAAACAGTTTCAAAATGATTATTCTTTGAAACTGTTTCAACTTTTTAAGAGTATTTTAGCTATTTGAGAACGCTGCTATGAGCTTTAATCGTGAAACTAAAATTGCATTTCTAGGTATCGGTTTAATGGGAAGTCGTATGGCAACCCGACTACTGCAAGCAGGTTTTGATGTTGCTGTTTGGAACAGAACTTCAACTGCCTGTGAAGCATTAATTGACACCGGAGCAACAGCGTTATCACTTGAAAAAGTCAACCACTATCCGATTATTCTCACTTGTCTTGCAGATGATGCAGCAGCAGAAAGTGTATTTGATCAGATCCGCCCTTACCTAGTTGCAAATCAAGTTATTGTTGATTTTTCAAGCCTATCTGTAGATAAAACCAAGCAACTCGCACATCAAGCCAAGCAACAACAAATAACATGGATTGATTCTCCCGTTTCAGGTGGCACCGTTGGGGCTGAAAATGGAACCTTAGTGATCTTTGCTGGTGGTGATGCAACCACCATTCAAAATCTATCCGCTATTTTCAATGTGCTTTGCCAACGAGTCACACGTATGGGTGACATCGGAACTGGACAAGCCACTAAAATTTGTAATCAATTGATCGTAGCTGCCAACAGTACTTTAATTGCTGAAGCTGTGGCCTTAGCAGATCTAGCCGGTGTAGATACAAGTTTACTCGCCCCAGCACTTGCAGGCGGTTTTGCAGACTCCAAACCTTTTCAAATTTTAGCGCCACGTATGGCAACACATTGCTTTGAACCTGTGCAATGGAAAGTCCAAACCCTATCTAAAGATTTAACTAATGCCGTGACCTTGGCACAGCAATTCAAGCTGAATATTCCAGTCGCTCAACAAGCCCTCTCTCAGTTACAAGCACATCAAAATCATGGTTTTTCAGCCGCTGATTTAGCCACTATCATTAAACAAGTTGAAAAATAAAGCATTGCCTACTACATTGGTAATGAATGCCATGATGCAAGGAGCAATATAATGACCAAACTCGCAGTAAACTTATCGATGATTTTTACTGAAGTCCCATTAATTGAGCGCTTTGCATTAGCACATCAACATGGTTTTCAACATATTGAAATTCAATTTCCCTATGAACTCAGCATTGATGATCTTCGTTCACAAATACAACTGTATGATTTAGATATTTGCCTCATCAATGTTCCTGCCGGAGATTTGATGCAGGGTGGATATGGACTTGCAGGGATTCCAGGCCGAGAAATTGCTTTTCATCAAGCACTTGAACTCGCCATTGAATATGCAACGGCCTTAAATATTCCAAGTGTCAATATTCTTGCAGGCAAACAACCTGAAGATGCAGATTTACTGCCGTGCTTAAATACTTTAGCCAATAATATAAAGCTCGCCTGCTACTTATTATCAGAACACAATATTCAACCTGTATTTGAAATGATCAACAGTACGGATATGCCGAGATTTTTGGTACAAAATATTGCACAAGCCCAAGAAATTTTAGAAGTTGTGCAACATCCAGCACTTAAAATGCAATATGACTGTTATCACATGGCCATGATGGGTGAAGACCTATTAGCAACACTCAAAGAAAATATTGATTGGATTGGACATATTCAATTTGCAGATTGCCCTGGTCGACATGAACCCGATACAGCACAAATTGATTTTGAACCCATTTTTTCATGGTTAGAAAAAAGTTCTTACACTGGTTTTATTTCAGCTGAATACAAACCACAATCGCATTCAGATCAATCTTTTACATGGAAAGATAAGTACTTCAATCACCATCAATCTTCTGAATAAAACTGGCTAGGCAATTTTGTGATTTGAATTTTTGCGTAAAAGGCGCTATATTATACGATGAGTTATAGTCAGGAAAATATACTTCATATGAATTTAGAACCATCGCCCAGCGCTTCTAATTCTCACGAACTCGCAATGAATTCCCAAAATAAAGATGTACAAACTTGCTTAAAAGTTGTGCATGAAGCGCTTTTAGATGTAAAAGCCAAAGAAATTATCGAAATGGATGTAAGCACCATTAGCAATGTCTCTGATGCCATTGTTATTGCAAGTGGTACATCTACTCGTCATGTGAAAGCACTTGCTGATAATGTTGCTGAAGAAGCACGTAAAGCAGGCTTCCGCCCGATTGGGGTCGAAGGTGAAAAAGATGCAGAATGGATCTTAGTCGATCTCGGACTTGTTGTGGTTCACGTGATGCTTCCAACTGCGCGTAAATTTTACGACCTTGAAAGCTTATGGCGTGGTACTCCCGAGTCTGTAGCATAATTTTCCATAAAAAAGCGACCACAGGTCGCTTTTTTATTATCACATCTTTTCTCATAATGCATTCAGTTTGCTAGCCACATTTTGCTTTGAGATAAACCACACAGCTAAACAGCCTATAAAATAAATCAAAATAATATCAATAACCGATCAAATATAATTACCAATACATTTATAAAGCTTCTGCTAAGGCCCGTACATACGATAAATCGCATGAATAACCCAACCTCTCCAAAATACTCGTCATATCTATCCAACATCTTAGTAATGATACGTCAATAGCAGCAACACTCCTATGATCACACGCATAATCATCAGCGTAAAGAAACGGATAATCTCACAACCTACTCCAATAGCAACCAACCTATGGATGCTACCTAAATTAAAATCACCTACTACATATAATTAACAAAACAACAAGATAGATAATAGAAATTCTAGAGCAACCAAACCCACCACCTCACTCTTCATTTCAAAATAAAAAACCACCCGAAGGTGGTTTCTAAAAAATCAATCTTTTCAGTATTAGTGGCTAGAACCATTAATGGCTTTAGTCATATCTTCAACCACTTTCTTCGCATCGCCAAAAATCATCATAGTCTTATCGTTATAGAACAAGTCATTGTCTAGACCTGCATAACCTGTCGCCATTGAGCGTTTAATTACCATAATGGTTCGCGCGCGATGTGCTTCAAGAATTGGCATACCATAAATAGGTGAAGTCGGATCATCTTTTGCCGCAGGATTGACCACGTCATTCGCACCAATTACCAGTACCACATCAGTTGCTGGAAAGTCAGAGTTAATCTCATCCATCTCTAAGATGTCTTCATAAGCAACATCAGCTTCAGCCAACAATACATTCATGTGGCCCGGCATACGACCTGCCACAGGGTGAATGGCAAAACGCACTGTTACACCTTGTTCTTTCAAAATATGCGCAAGTTCTTTCACTGCATTCTGTGCACGACCTTGTGCCATACCATAACCCGGTACAATCACAACACTATCTGCATTCGACATTAAGAAGCCGGCATCATCCGCAGAACCTGAACGGTGGTTACGCTGTACTTTATCGCCTGATGCTGCTGTTGGTGCCGCCGTGCCACCCATTGCACCACCAAACAATACATTGATGATTGAACGGTTCATGGCTTTACACATGATGTAAGACAGAATCGCACCTGATGAACCCACCAGTGAACCCGCAACAATCAACATATTATTTTCAAGGGTGAAACCAATACCCGCTGCCGCCCATCCAGAGAATGAGTTCAATAGCGATACCACAACTGGCATATCACCACCGCCAACTGGCGCAATCCAAACCCAACCTAAAACCAATGCCAGAGCTGTCATTGCCCAGAATGCTTGCATATTACCCGTAGTGAAGAAATAAACACCACACGCCAACATTGCAATAAAAACTAAAGCTTGAACAGGTTTAACCCATGCACCCGAAATAGTTTTCGCCCACTTTTTCGCAGCCAATTTACCATAAGCAAATACAGAGGCTGTGAAAGTAATCGCACCGACAAAACACCCTACAAACAATTCAAATAAATGAACTTTACTCATATGTGTATGTTGAATACCCGCCGCAGTTAAAGCCGCTTCATTCTGAGTAAATAACGCTGTTAATTGGTTGTTATGTAAAATTGCTGCAATTGCAATCAAGACTGCAGCCAAACCAACTAGCGAGTGCATCAAAGCCACAGTTTCTGGCATTTGTGTCATAGGTACGGTACGTGCACGAGCAATACCTACAATTGCACCCAGTACCATCGCACCACCAATCATCCAGAACACAGGATGATTAGCAACGAAGAATGTCGTTACAACAGCAATCGCCATTGCGACCATACCGTAACGGTTACCTTGAATTGCAGTCTTAGGACCGGACAAACCACGCAGCGTTAAGATAAAGAGGATCGCGCCAACCAGATATAACCAGTTTGCATTTGCTTGAATAAATTCCATGTCAATGCCCTCTTATTTCTTTTGCTTAGGCTTGAACATTTCTAGCATGCGTGCAGTTACTGCAAAGCCACCAAAAATATTAATACTTGCCAAAAATACAGCAACCGCACCAAGTACGCTTACAACGTTAACACTTTGGAAAGCCACGTTTGCATCCATCCCAATACTTGGCATACCTACAGTTTGTAGCATTGCACCAACAACAATAATGGATGAAAGTGCATTGGTTACCGCCATGAGTGGCGTATGTAGCGCAGGTGTTACCCCCCAAACCACGTAGTAACCCACAAAGATGGCAAGGACGAAAATTGTAATCGTTTCAACCATAAAATTTCTCCTTAACCACGCTTTAACAGCACTTGGCCGCCATGAGTTACCAATAGAGCTTTTTGAATTTCATCTTCTTGGTTGACCACAAAGTTTTTCTCTGCATCAAACAAAGTTTCTACGAAATTAAAAACGTTACGTGCATACAGCGCTGAAGCTTCAGTCGACACTGTAGAAGGAATATTCGGAATACCTAAAATTGTGACACCATTGCTCGTGACAATATTTTCACCGCATTTAGAGCCTTCAACGTTACCACCTGATTCAACCGCCATATCAAGAATGATTGAACCTGGTTTCATTTTGGTCACAGTTTCAGTCTTAATTAAACGTGGCGCATCACGACCAGGCAATAGTGCTGTGGTAATCACAATATCGGCATTTGCAACAGCTTTATCAACAATGGCAGCTTGATCTTTGATGTATTGCTCACCCGGCATCCAGCCATAACCATTTTTCGCAGCATCAGCAGCTTTTTGCTTCTCTTCATCAGACATTGGAACGTCTAACCATTTACCACCGAGAGACTCAACTTGATCACGTGCAGTCGGACGTAAGTCGGTTGCTTCAACCACAGCACCCAAACGTTTTGCAGTCGCAATCGCTTGTAAGCCTGCAACACCGACTCCCATAATCACAACACGCGCGGGTTTAACCGTACCCGCAGCGGTCATCAGCATTGGAAACATGCGTTGATATTCTGCCGCTGCCAAAAGTACAGATTTATAACCTGCTAAATTGGCTTGAGAAGACAAGACATCCATATTTTGTGCACGAGAAAGCGTACGAGGCAAGAGCTCCAATGCAAATGCAGATACTTGTTGTGCTGCAAATTGATCGAGTAGCGTATTTCGGTATGGGTCAAACATTGCAATTAAAGCGGTATTCGCAGCAATTTTTTGAATTTCATCACCTTGTGGCGAGCGAACCTTCAAAATCATTTGACTACCGGTATAAGCATCTTCCGTAATTTTGGCACCGACTTGTTCATAAGCGCTGTCAATATAGGCCGCCTTTACACCAGCTCCACGTTCAATGACTACGCTATGACCTGCGCTAATCAATTTTTTTACTGTCTCTGGCGTAGCAGCTACACGATTTTCACCGGCGACTGTTTCAGTTGGGATTCCGATCTGCATGAGCATTCCTCAAGCTAATTTTTCTTCAAGCAAACATCGTAAATAACGATGTTTCCCCCTAGGATGCATTGTTCTGAATTTTTGGATTCTAATTGAACTAATTTAAATTACTACCCAATATTTATTTAATAAATGACTATATTTTGAACTGATCGTTCACAAATATAATTATTCGACATACCATATATATATTTCAGTGATATTAAAATCTAGATTCGGAGTTCCAATTTCACCCATCTATAACATTTCTTTTTTCTTACTTCTTTTATAAGTTAATCATTTCAATCTGCCTCTCCTGAATACGATTGACTCTTTCAACAAAATTTTACACTGTTGCATGTTTTCCAAATCACTTTATTTATATAGAAAACCTGACGCCATATTGCACACTTTTTAACTAAATTTGCATTTCTGACAATTTATAACAGATAACTTAGCAGATTCGTTGGCTGATAATTGACTATTCTTAGTCAGCATTGTGAGTCACTTTTGAAATGTAAAATTGATTTCATTCATAATTCAATAGACTTGGCTGGGCTCAAACAATTTCATTAATAGAAGCTATAAATGTAGAGCAATAATCTTTTTAAAAAATTTATTCGCCATTTTGCCAGATGATGATGCTTGGCAAAAATCACTCTAAAAACACTCAATTCGCACCAAATTGATGCAATTTTAATCATAAATTTGTTTTATAAACGCACATATTTTTATTTATGATTACGAATTCTTAAACCTAAAAAGATCAATTCTCCCACTCTACACTTGATTCACATTCCATTTTTTGTTCAAACTGATTCTTTTTTTGCATTTCACCTCTAAAGTGAAAATCTTTATACTCAAGCTTCAATATTTTATATCTCAATATAAAATAGATTCTGCACAGTTGGTGGTATGAAATTAAAATTATCAAGCACGCAGTTAGGTTCTATTTTTGCGCTATGTGCTGCGTTTCTCTTTAGCACCAAAGCCATCTTTATTAAACAAACCTATGCACTCTCTCCATTGGTGGATGGCACGGTCTTAATGGCTCTGAGAATGGTAAGTGCATTACCTTTCTTTGTTCTGATCTGCTGGTTAAATCGTCATCGCAATAAAAACATCCCCATAAAAGATTGGATGCTGCTTATTTTGGCTGGATTAATCGGCTATTACTTTTCGAGTTGGTTAGATTTTACCGGCTTGATGTATATCAGTGCCTCCTTGGAACGTATCATTCTATTTTTATATCCAACCTTAACTGTGATTGCATCGAGTGTTATTTATAAACAAGCATTAAGCTTCAAAAGCATTTTTGCAATCACTTTAAGCTACGGCGGAACAGTGATTGTAATGCTACAAGAACAAAGTACCGTGCCACATGAAGGTGATTTTTGGTTAGGTGTCAGTTTGGTATTTGCGAGTGCCATTAGCTTTGCTAGCTATTTATTACTGACACCACGTCTCATTCAAAAATTTGGTTCTTGGAATTTTTCTGGACTGGCCTTAAGTATTGCCTGTTTGGGAACATTCACTCATTTTATAATCGCTACACCGAACCCGATGAGCTTGCTCAATCAATTGCCTTCTGAAGTCATTTGGTATGGGATTGCATTAGGTTTATTCGTCACCGTCCTTCCGACCATTCTCATTGCACAAAGTATTTCACGTTTAGGTGCAGCCCAATCGTCCATGATTGGCTCAATTGGCCCGATTCTGACCATTATGCTAGCTGTGGCTTTTTTAGGCGAACACATGAATGCAATACAATGGTTTGGTTGTCTGCTAAATATTATTGGTGTCATGATGGTGACCTTGTCTAAAAAGAAACTCGCACACTAATTAGGACTAAACATGCATTTTAGAATTGTCTCTCCAAGCGCTTGCGTCGATATTGAAAAAATACAACTGGCACAAAATCTACTTAAGAGCTTAGGGCATCAAGTGAGTTTATCTGAACATGTTTTTTCTCAATATCGTTATTTGGCAGGAACCGCGGAGCAACGTATTCTCGATTTAAAAAATGCCTGCTTAGATCCAACTGTGGATGCCATTTGGTGTGGTCGTGGTGGTACTGGTGCTGCTGAATTGGTGCCACATTTAGATGATTGGATTTTAAATAAACCGATTATTGGGTATTCGGATAGCACGGTTTTATTGAATTATATTGCAATGCATGGCGGACAAGCTATACACGGCCCTGTGTTTCAGGAAATTGCCGTCAAAAATTTGAATAACCAACCACTTTCCGATGATGCATTAAAGGTCATTAACTTACTTTCAATAGCGCAAATTACAGATGAATCAAACAAGAATAGTCCTTATGCTTTATCTGCATTGAACACCTCTGCGCTGCAACAGTTAAAACTTAAAAAGCTACATATTTTAGGCGGAAATTTAACTGTTTTATCTAGCTTACAAGGTACATCTAATGCCCTTAAATTAAAGCAACCCAGTATTTTATTCTTGGAAGATGTCGGTGAACCCTATTATCGTTTGGAACGTTCGTTAGTCCAACTCCTACAAAGCATGGATACAACGCAGCTTAAAGCGGTCGTGCTTGGAGATTTTTATCAATGTCCACAAAAAAATGTACCGCATAGTATTGCCGAAATCTTCAGTGAGCATTTCAATCCATTGGCCATCCCCCTTTATCAAGGTGATTGGTTTGGTCATGGGATTCATAATCGTCCATTTTGGATTGGTCAATTTGGATCAATACAAGATTCACAACTCATCATCTAAAATTTCAGTAGATCAAACATTCTGGCTCAATAAGCTAGTGAGTACATCTTGAAAATGCGCCCCTGCCGACTCCTGTGCAAATTGATCTTCTGGATTCCGTAGTGGGCACTGTTTCAATGACAAACATCCACAGCCAATGCATTTATCCAATTGCTGTCGGAGTTGCAATAAGCTCACAATATTTTGATCTAATTGGGTTTGCCACACTTGCGACATCTTTTTCCAATCGTGTTTACTGGCAACCTCATGCTTAGGTAAAACAGAAAATGCATCCTTGACCTGTTGTAAACTAATTCCCACTTGTTGAGCGACTTTAATAATCGCTACTCGCCTCAGCATGGCACGTTGATAGCGCCGCTGATTTCCTTCAGTTCGAGTACTCCAAATAAGTTCTTTGGTTTCATAAAACCTTAAAGCAGGCACACTGACATCACTCCGTTCAGCCAACTCACCAATACTGAGCCATTGATTTAATTGTTTTTGATCATCAATTTTATCTATCAATTTATGCTTGACCTCAAGTTAACTTGAGCTTTAATACTAACAAAATTATCCAACAAGTCATGAAAAATTTATGAATTCGAAAATTGGTTTTCCAATGTGCTCCTTTCAAGTCTTTAACCCAAAGACACTTTATAATCCACGACCTTTTGCGTATAGTCACGTTGCTGAAGTTAGACACTTTCTACGTGTACTTCACATTTCAGGACAAGGTGGTGAAAACCAACGAGGACAACTATCTCTAGATTTTGCTGAACAGACGCATCAGGCTTTTTTAAATTTAAAAAATGCTTTGGAATCGGTTGATGCCTCTCTTTTAGATATTGCTGTTTTAAGAATTCTAGTGGTTGATCATAGCTCTAAAAAGCATCAGTTTTTAATTCAGGAAATGCAACAGCTTTGGAAAGATCAAGATTTTCCTGCTTGTACACTCATTCCTGTTCCGTGTCTTGCAATACAAGGTATGCTCATTGAAATTGAAGCTACTGCTTATTGTATGTAACAAAACAAGCTAGGAAGTCTTATGAATCCCCCACTCGATATTAGCCAAAATAAACCCTTATTATGGCTCATGGCTATTGCCTGTGGTTTATGTGCTGGTGCCAACTATTACTGCCAACCCCTCATACACTCCATTCAACAATATTTTAATGTGCCAGAATCACAAGTGGCTTTGACCGTTACTTTTGCTCAGGTGTCTTATGCTCTAGGACTATTATTTATTGTACCTGTGGGTGACATTGTAAATAAGACCAAGTTCATTCCAGTACTCATGTTCTTTGCCGCAATTGGTTTATTACTTTGCGCCTTTGCCGTGAATTTACCCATGCTATGGGTCGGAACCATTATTGCTGGGCTTTTTTCTGTAGCAGCACAAGTCCTGATTCCCTTGGCAACCATGGCAGTAAAACCTGAAAAAACTGGAGAAGTGGTTGGATTTCTCATGAGTGGTTTATTAGTAGGACTGTTACTTTCTACCAGCTTAGCAGGACTGCTATCCAACTTATTCAATTGGAAGTTGATTTATGCAGTGAGTGCAGTACTCATGCTTATTATCGCTTTTTTACTCAAATCAAAATTACCGCATGTGCCTATCATGAAAATGAGCTATGCCAAAATTTTCCAATCGATGGGTCATTTACTCAAGCAAGAGCCTCGCTTACTGTATCGAGCATTGGTGGGTGGTTTTGCCTTTGCTGCCATGAGTATTCTATTTTCTACCATTGCAGTATTACTCACCTCAGAACCGTTTAATTTACCGGATGTGTTGGTTGGGGTAGCGACTCTGATTGGTGTTTTTGGTGCATTATCGACCACTAAAATTGGTAAAATTGCAGACCGTGGACACACTAAAGCACTGACTTGGATTGGGATCACAATTCTTGCAATCAGTTGGGGCTTCCTTTATTTCGGTGGACAATCGCTAATAAGTTATGTGATTGGTTATGGCATTATCAATTTCGGTTTAGCCACGGTACATAGTAGTAATCAAAATATTATTTTCAGATTACGTCCTGATGCTAAATCTCGAATTAACTCAATTTATATGACCATTTATTTTATCGGTGGTGCATGTGGTTCTGCCTTGGGTATTTATGCATGGCATCATGGTGGATGGGCCATGACCTGTGTTGCGGGACTCTGCCTAGTAATTGGCTCAGCTTTTTTTGCTTTATTGGATATGCTTTATCATTCAAAAGTACAGACGGCTTAAATAAAAGATCATCTCTCAATATCAAAAATTATCGTAAAACAACGCAAGATAGCTGATATGAATGTCATCTATCTTGTGAGCTATTCAGACATATGTTCAGCTAATAGAATTTGATTTATTTTTAAGCATGAAATTTTAGCTAAATATTGCAGCGACTAAATCGTATATCAGTAAAATTTAAATTTCCTTTTAAAGATAGTGTCTAAAAACTAAGACATCTGAACAACTGGATAAAAAGGTTGTTCTAGATCCAGAGTTTGAGCATTCTCTAATAATAGGCGAATATAAATAGGAATGAATGCAGATAAAACATAACAACTATCTTGTAATTGCTGGCGATGCACTGAACTCTTATAGGTGACACCACCAGATATAACTTGAAGTCTTAACGTATATAAGCGATTAAAAACCATATATAAAATATCAATGGTATCCTTTTTTTGCAGTGCTTGATGAACTTTTTGCTTTTCCAACTCGAACTCTTTTTTCCAAGCGAATTGGCTAATTCTATTATTTTGATAATCCCAAAATGTTTGGAAAGCATAAGGATTATCTAACAGTGCTCGAATAGGTAAGCTCATTTTTTCCCAAGTAATATGATGAATCCGCTGCTCACAATCTACTTGAAACATAGCAATTAAAAACTGTTTAAATTTTTGATGATCATGCGTGATAAGCAACTCCTGAGCATAAATTGCATTAAATGAAACCCAAAGGCAGATAAATTTCAGCTCTAAATCGTCATCCAATTGCTGGGATTTTTTAAACCAACTCAGTCCACGATGAATTCTTAAATTAAATTGATCGGTATTTTCACACTTTTTACTTTTAAATATTTCTTCTAAAACGAACATTGTACCCCCAACAATTATTTTTATTGATTCTTCAACATACGTAAATATTGTGTATTTAACAATACTGCCATCCGCTAGATTATTCTTGTTTTTACACTAAAAATCATATTGTTAAACCACACTAACAATACAATTCATAGGCTTTACTGTTGCTTTTCAAATAAAGCACGTATAATTCTGCGCTCTCAATGTTCTAGGTCTAGTCTATGTCTTCAATCCAAGCTTTACAGCCCCGTATCTCGGTTGCCCCGATGATGGATTGGACGACACGTGATTATCGTCTTTTTGCACGCCTATTTAATCCAAATGCAATTTTATATACTGAAATGGTGACAACAGGTGCCATTCTATTTGGTGGAGCAAACCGTCATCTAGACTACAATAACGAAGAACACCCGATTGTGTTGCAGCTCGGCGGCTCAAACCCCAAAGATTTAGCAACCTGTACTAAAATGGCTCAAGATTGGGGCTATGATGAAGTCAACCTCAATGTTGGCTGCCCAAGTGACCGAGTACAAAACAATAAGATTGGCGCTTGCTTAATGGCTGAGCCCGACTTGGTCGCAGAATGTATTGCCGAAATGCGCAACGCAGTTGATATTCCAGTTACAGTCAAGCATCGTGTTGGCATTGATGACATGCAGTCTTATGAAGAGATGCTGCATTTCGTCGACACTGTTGCCAAAACAGGTTGTGATAATTTTATTGTGCATGCTCGTATTGCATTGCTGCAAGGATTATCGCCAAAAGAAAACCGCGATGTTCCACCTTTACGTTATGAAGATGTTTACCGTTTAAAGCAAGATCGTCCAAATTTAATCATTGAGATCAATGGTGGAATTAAAACTTTTGCTGAGACTCAGGAACATTTAAAACATGTTGATGGTGTGATGATTGGTCGTGAGGCCTACCATAATCCGTACTTATTGGCTGAGCTTGGGCAATTGTGGAATTTAGAAGCACCTAATCGTTTTGAAATTATCGAGCAAATGCTACCTTATATTGCTCAACGTCTGCAACAAGGTGCGCCGCTTTCGATTATTACTCGCCATATTTTAGGTTTATTCCAAAATCTTCCGGGTGCTCGTAAATGGCGTCAGGCTTTAAGTGGCGGTAATGCCAAAACTTTTGCTGATCTTGAAAATGCCATTCAAAACATTAAAGAGACCATGCAACGTACTGAAGATTATTTGCAAGAAAATCAAGCCTAACAAAATAAGGCTCCTAATCAGGAGCCTTATTTTTCACATTAAAATTTGTACATTAAAATAATCTGCCAGTGCTGCCGCACAATCTTGAACCCGTTGCTCTTTCTCTTTGCTCCATAGCATCACAACTTCTGAAAGCACTCCTCCATTTTCCAAAGGTAATAATTGCGCCTGTTCAGGTAAAATACTGTGGAATTCTTCAGGCACGATACAAATCCCCAAGTGTGCCGCGACCAATTGTAATTGAGATGCTTTTCTAGATTGAATTTGAGCTTTTTTAGGTAAAAAACCCTGCGTTAGACATAAGTTTGAGACCAAATAACTTAATCCACCTCGCGTTGCATGTGGTGTGGACACAAACTCTTCTTCTCTTAAATCACGAATCTGTACTGCCTTGGCATGACCAAAATGTGGATGTTGTTTATGACATGCTAAATATAAAGGCTGAGTATAAATTGTCACAGCATTCAACTCATCCAAAGTGTGTAAAACAGGTGGTCGAATAAAGCCGATATCAATTTCACCCTTTAACAGCGCCATCACTTGCTGTTCGAAAGATAGCGTATTGATTTCAAAATTAACCTGATAGGTTGAACTCACCGATTTTAATGCTTCTATCTTATCCATATTCATGACAATACTACTGGAGTGTGCAATTTTAATGATCTGATCAGCACCCTTTGCAATATTCTGTGAGAACTCAATAATTTCAGCCATATTATATAAATTATTTTTAATTTTTTGATAAAATACCTCACCTGCAGATGTCAGCTTGATGCGCTTTTTAGTTCGATCAAAAATCTGAAAATCTATCTCTTCTTCAAGTAATTTAATTTGTCGACTTAAAGCAAACTGTACAATAAATAATTTTTCAAAAGCTGCGGTAAAACTACCGTCTTCTATAATTTTAATCAGATAATTAAATTGCTTAAGTGTTGGCATACACATCTCAAAATTAGATAGATAGCTCTCTTTTCTGTATTAGATTAGATCATTAAGTTTCACTAGAATTTTAAGACTTAATGAAGCAATAGAAGAGATCTTTTATGCATACCGCTAAGAAAATCGGAATTCTTATGCTCATTGTTTTATTTATTTTATTTTTCAATTATTACGACAGCAAATTAGCCAATATTTCTAGAAATAAATCTCATTACATTCAAGATGATCAGCTTCCACTCAATGATTAATCCAAATAAAAGCGAAGTCTAAGACTTCGCTTTTTTCATGTCTAACTTTTTCAAGACCTCTGCCACAGCAATCATGGCGAAACTAGACGTCACCACTACGGCTGAACCATATCCACCACAGCGTAATCCTGCACTTGCACATACATCAGCACTTGAAAATGGATTATCAATTGAATAGACACAACTAATCCCAAATTTTTCTTTGGGCTTTTTACAAATACCTTTGGCACGCAATTGGGTACGAAGTTTTGCCAACATTGGGTCTTGTTCAGTTTTAGATAAATCAGCGACTCGGATCTTGAGTGGATCTAATTTCCCACCCGCTCCACCAGACACAATCAATGGAATTTTATTAAAACGACAATGCAACATGAGTGCTAATTTGGCTTTCACATCATCGATGCAATCCAACACAATATCTGGCGTCTTGGTTAATATTTCAGCCACATTTTCAGGGGTTACATAATCATCAATTAAATTAATTTTAATGCGTGGATTAATTGAATAACAACGCTCTGCCATTACCTCAATTTTCTCACGCCCTAAAGTTGCAGTCATTGCAGGCAGTTGACGATTGATATTGGATGCCGCAATAGAGTCCATATCGACTAAGGTGAGTTCACCCAGTCCTGTCCGTGCTAATGCTTCTACAGCCCATGAACCAACACCACCAATACCGATCACCATGACATGACTTTTTTCATAATGACTAAAAGTATCCTCTCCATAAATTTTTGCTACACCTGCAAAACGGCGGTCATATTCATCATCTTGGAGCAGATCAGTCATTGCTTACATCGAAATTAATTTACGTATGCATATTTTACTGTTTTTCTTGAATGACGTCTTGTCTGTCTTTACAAATAAAAAAAAAGCCCTTCTTTTACGCAGGGCTTGGAGAACTCTAAATTCTTGATTAAAACTATTCAGCGGTAATCATATTACGCAATACATAATGCAAAATACCCCCTGCTTTAAAATATTCCACTTCATTCAAAGTATCAATACGACATAACACTTTGAAACGATCTAATGAACCATCTGCACGTTTTACCTCCACATCAAGCATTTGATGTGGTTGTAAATCATCAGATAAACTATGGATCGATAAAATTTCATTTCCCGTCAAATTTAAACTCTGACGCGTTTGACCATCTACAAACTGTAATGGAAGCACGCCCATTCCCACCAAATTTGAGCGATGAATGCGCTCAAAACTCTCGGTAATTACGGCCTTCACTCCCAACAAATTAGTTCCTTTTGCGGCCCAATCTCGTGATGAACCTGTACCATATTCTTTACCCGCAATAATCACCAAAGGTATTCCAGCGTGTTGATATTGCATAGAGGCATCATAAATGGACAGTTTTTCATTCGTTGGCACATAAATCGTATCGCCTCCTTCCTCGCCACCCAACATTTCATTTTTAATCCGAATATTGGCAAAGGTGCCGCGCATCATCACTTCATGATTACCACGGCGTGAACCATAAGAGTTGAAGTCTTTGGGATCAACCCCTTGAGCTTGTAAATAACGCCCGGCTGGGCTGTCTTTTTTAATATTTCCTGCTGGTGAAATATGATCTGTGGTAACTGAATCACCAAGCACCGCGAGTATTCGTGCATTTTCAATATTTTGAATTGGTTTGGCAGGTTGATCAATTCCTTCAAAAAATGGGGGGTGGCGAATATAAGTTGATTTTTCATCCCACACATAAGTTTTCGTTTTTGGAATTTGAATAGCTTGCCACTTGGCATCCCCATCAAATACAGCTGCATATTCTTTATGGAACATCGCTGTACTGACATTTTGTAGTGCCTCATCAATTTCCAATTGCGTTGGCCAAATATCTTTTAAATAAACATTCTTCCCTTGCTGATCTATGCCCAAAGGTTCAGTGGTAATGTCTTTGCGAATTGTCCCCAACAAACCAAAAGCGATCACCAAAGGTGGTGATGCCAGCCAATTAGTTTTGACCAAAGGATGAACACGCCCTTCAAAATTACGGTTTCCCGAAAGTACCGAAGCTACATTCAAGTCATAACATTGAACGGCATCCTCAATCGGTTGAGGTAATGGTCCAGAATTACCAATACATGTGGTACAGCCATAACCGACCAAGTTATATCCCAACTGATCTAAATATGGCATTAGACCTGATGCTTTAAGATAATCTGTTACGACTTTAGAACCGGGTGCTAATGAACTTTTTACCCAAGGTTTCCGATGTAAACCTTTCTCAATCGCTTTTTTTGCCAATAAACCTGCGGCCAGCATAACGCTTGGATTGGAAGTATTGGTGCATGAGGTAATGGCTGAAATCACGACATCTCCATGTACCAATGGATAGCGTTTTCCATCAATCACGCAGTGTGGATGATCATTCTGTAAAGAGGAATGCATAGCATCAACTGCAGCACCTGCCCCACCCTCATTAATCAAACGCTCTTGTTCTATTTTTGCAGGTTTTAAATCCAGCTCCATTAACGCATTAAACGTCGCTGGAATATTAGGTAATTCAACACGATCTTGTGGACGTTTCGGCCCAGCGACACTTGCCACCACGCTATTCATATCTAAGCTTAATGTATCGGTAAAAATGGGCTCATCACCCATATTCCGCCATAATCCCTGCTCTTTACAATAGGCTTCAACCAAAGCAATTCGATCATCTTTCCGCCCCGTCAAGCGCATATATTGCAAAGTAATTTCATCAACAGGAAAGAATCCACAGGTTGCACCATATTCAGGTGCCATATTGGCAATCGTAGCACGATCTGCCAATGGTAAATCGGCTAGACCATCACCATAAAACTCTACAAATTTCCCAACTACCCCTTTTTTACGCAGCATTTGCGTGATGGTTAAGACTAAATCTGTGGCAGTAATGCCTTCTTTCAATTTACCTGTGAGTTTAAAACCAATCACTTCAGGAATCAGCATGGAAATGGGTTGGCCCAACATCGCAGCTTCCGCTTCAATACCGCCTACGCCCCATCCCAATACACCTAGACCATTAATCATGGTGGTATGCGAATCTGTGCCGACCAAGGTATCAGGAAAAGCATAGGTGTCTCCATCACTCTCGCCCAACCATACGGCTTGGGCAAGATATTCTAAATTCACTTGGTGACAAATGCCTGTACCCGGTGGCACTACCCTAAAATTATTAAAACCAGATTGTCCCCAGCGAAGGAATTGATAGCGCTCACCATTGCGCTGCATCTCAATTTCAACATTTTCATCAAAAGCCTTATTGGTTGCAAAATAATCCACCATAACCGAATGATCAATCACAAGGTCTACTGGAGATAAAGGATTAATACATTCAGGATCAATCCCTGCTTTTTCAACAGCGGTACGCATCGCAGCTAAATCGACTACTGCGGGTACACCAGTAAAATCTTGCATCAAAACACGTGCTGGACGGTACTGAATTTCTTGATCAGAGGTTTTATTCTTCTGCCAATCGACCAAGGCTTGAATATGCGCTTTCGTTACAGTTTTATTGTCTTCAAAACGCAATAAATTTTCTAAAAGGACTTTGAGTGATTTGGGGAGTAATGAAATATCTCCGAATTGATTCTGAGCATCTTTTAAACTAAAAATTTTATACGTAGCGGATGCTAACTTAAGTGCCTTTAAGGCATGAAAACTATTGATATCACTGTACTTTAGCATAAGTTTATCCTCCAGCTTGGTATAAAGTTATTATTCGGCTGTGCGCAGTGTTGATACTAATGTATGCCAAAAAAAGGGGACGCGTGTTATTGATTGGTTATTTTTAATAGTTAGGCTATTCAGTAGAAAGATGTAAGGCTTGCAGTGAATTTGCCCACAAATGCGTAGCTAAATCTCTCTTGGACATTTGCAAAGTTTGGGCTAATCCCTCCAAAACATAAGGTAAATTCACCGGTGTATTTCGAGTGTGATGTTCATTCGAAGTCTGGCAACATAATGGTGTCATATCAGGACAGTCCGTTTCCAAAACTAAATGTTCAGCACCGATTGCTTGAACGACCGTATGCAACTTTTTTGCATTTGGATTGGTAATTTGTCCCGTTACACCCAATTTAAATCCAAGTTTAATAAAGGCCTTTGCCTCTTCTACCCCACCACTAAAAGCATGTGCGATACCGCCCTGTTGAAATTGATGTTTTTTTAAAATAGCGAGTACATCTGCATGTGCCTTACGAATATGCAAAAGAATAGGTTTGTTAAACTGTTGTGCTAATTCAATTTGTGCAGAAAAAAAATCTTTTTGTTTTTGGAATAAATCTGATTGCTTATGCTGTTTTAGAAAGGTATCTAAGCCTATTTCACCAATGGCCACGCAATCTTCAGTTGCTAAAATATCAGCTAAATCGGTTAGATGTTTCGTCTGATGCTGCTCAATATAAAAAGGGTGTAGACCCGGTGCTAAATAGCTTTGAGGTGCATGTTGCAGTTGATTCAATTGATGATGTGTATCGATTAAATCTTGGAAACGATTTTGTACAAAACCAATTAAAACCAGTCGCTCCACGCCAACGCTCTTAGCTTGATAAGCCAAACGTTCCCGATCTTGATCAAAATCAGGAACATCAAAGTGCGTATGCGTATCAAACAAAGCATGATGAATCATTATGATTGAGTCTTCTTCTCTGTTGCAGTATCAACAACTTGCACTTTTTCTGGTAAATACTGTTTTTTCAAAATATTTTGTAGTTGAGCATACGGAATTTCAAGACGTGGCAATCCGACCACATAGGGGCCAATTTCATATTCACCGTATTGTAAAATGAGACTCTTTTGACCTAAATAAAAATTCTTAGACAAGATAAATTTCCATACTTGTTCATAGTCCGCAATATTTTCAGCCAACTTGGCATCTGCAACCCAAGTTTTAAATGCTTGATACGCGAGTTTGTCTAAATTGGCTTTTTGATTTGGCAGCAGCACATCATCCAAAGTCATTTGTTTTTGCTGTTTTAAATCAAAATTATAATAAGTCTGTGAAGATGAACCATGTGCTCCACCTAAGTAACTGCTGGTATTTAACACCACCGTCACTAAAGGACCGTCTGCGTTGAGAATTTTAGGGCTCACCATAATATTAATTTTATTACTCGCACCGATTTTTTTTAACTCTTGATCCAAGGCTAAAAATGCAGTGAGATACGGTTGAACTTGCTCAGCCATTTGCTCAGCTGGTGTTTTGATTGCATGATTATTTTGCAGCGTAACACTGGCTTGTTGTTGCTGATCTGCGTGCTCACGCTTACGTGGCTCTTGATCTGTTTCAGTTTGAATGACTTTACTTTGATTACTAATCTCTAAAATTTGTTCAAGATGCTGCAATATGGCTTGATCAATGGTCTTATCTACCACCAACTGATTGGTATGCAAACGATCCACTGAAAACTCTGGACAACTATTTCCATCACATTCAGGTAGATTCAATTGCAGTTTTTCAGTTTCCCCTTGTAATGTTAATGTTGCATCAGATACAGCAGATGCACTCGTCTGTTCAGTATTTTGCGGATGTTGATTGGTATCCTGTTTTTGACAGGCAGATAAACTACCAACTAAAACCAACACGCCAAATACCGCAGTCCGTTTATTCATTAACATCGCACAAGCCTTATACGAAATTTAAAATTAATTACTCATCAATAGCCTAGCTCGTTTAATCCGAATGCTCAATCGAGTTTTGTATCCATCCCTAGAACATTTGTTGAAAAATTTCAGGCTTGAGAATTTGTTGTGTTTGTTGCTTGGTTAAATAAATATCCAATTGTGCCCCATCTTTAACAATTTCACTGGCACGATAATGCAAACCAATTCCCTCACCATCAAAAAACCAATCAGATTGCCCCCAAAATATTTTTTTCGGTGCTGCACTTTGAATATCTTGTGTTTGCGTCTCTAGCCAAGCTTGATATTTCTCTTGTACCCAAGTATTCAGCTGGTTTTGTTGGTTGACTTGAATCACATCTAAAAGACTGAGGGTTTTCTTGAGTTTTCGATCACCCACAAAGAAGTACTGGCGCTCCTTGACAGAAACCTCTGCTTGTAGACTATGTACTGAAACTTGTAGTAATACATATTGATTACGCTGCGAAGCCATACGCGTCTGCATATGCAATTCATAGGCTTTATTTTTACTAAAATCATCCTGCCAAGCATCTGACTTTTTCACATAAGCATCAATGGCTTGTTGCAACGTCATATTTTGCTTTAAATCAATTTGACGTTGGATCACGATGGACTGATTGGTCGCAATCCATTGATTCATCCAAGGATCTTGGGTTTTCAACGTTTGAATATCAATTTCAATACAGTTTTTCTTTTCACAAAAGGGTAAAGCATACTCGGCTTGGGCTGATTGAAGATGCAAATAAGGAAGAATATCTGCTTTCGCTTCTACCACGCTTGGCTCAGATGTTGCCGTCTGATCTTCTTTTTTAGAATCGCATGCCACCAAGCTCAAACTACTCAGACACAGTATGAGCATGATTATTTTTTGATTTTGCATGGACGTGAATCCTTATACGCTTTTAAACAGGTTATTTTTATATAAAAACAGCTTCACGAAGAAGCTGTTTTTATATTTACAAAAATGCTCAGCAGAAACACTTAATGTTCGCGTGTCGCACGGAAATGAATATCAGGATAACGCTCTTGCATAATTTGCAAATTAACACGGCTCGGTGCTAGATAAGTCAAATGACCACCGCCATCTACCGATAATTGGTCATGCGCTTTTTTCTTAAATTCATTGAATTTCTTTTCATCATCACAAGACACCCAACGTACAGTATTAATATTTACAGGCTCATACACACAATCCACTTTGTATTCTTCTTTCAAGCGGTATGCAACTACATCAAATTGTAGCACCCCAACCGCACCAACGATTAAATCATTGTTAAGTTGCGGCATGAAGACCTGTGTTGCACCTTCTTCTGAAAGCTCTTTCAAACCTTTTTGCAATTGTTTCGATTTTAAAGGGTCTTTTAAGCGTACACGACGGAACATTTCAGGCGCAAAGTGTGGAATACCCGTGAAATGTAAATTTTCACCTGATGTAAAAGTATCACCAATCTGAATCGTACCATGATTGTGTAAACCAATAATATCGCCTGGCCATGCTTCTTCAAGCTGCTCACGCTCACCAGCCAAGAAGGTTAATGCATCACTAATCCGTACGTCTTTACCAATACGGACATGATTCATTTTTAAACCTTTTTCATACTTACCCGAACAGATACGCATGAAGGCAATACGGTCACGATGTTTAGGATCCATATTGGCCTGAATTTTAAAGACAAATCCGGAAAAACCTTCTTCTGTCGCAGCTACAGTCCGTTCTTTGGTTGGATGTGCTTTCGGTTCAGGTGCCCACTCAAGGAAAGTATCTAAAACATGATCAACCGCAAAGTTACCTAAAGCCGTACCAAACAATACTGGCGTTTGTTTACCCTGTAAAAACAACTCACGATCTAAAGGATCATTCGCCATTTGTACCAATTCAAGTGACTCTTCAAATGCAGCAAAAGATAAATCGCCGACTTTTTCACGCAGGTCTGGATAGTCATATCCATCACGAATTTCAATCTCGGTAATGGTTGAACCAAAACCCGCCTTATATACATAAAATTTTTCTTCGAGTAGGTTATACACCCCAGCGAAGTCACGTCCAGTACCCATCGGCCAAGTAATTGGCACGCACTGAATTTTTAAAACATTTTCAATTTCATTCAATAATTCAAGTGGTTCACGAATTTCACGATCCATTTTATTGACGAATGAAATAATTGGTGTGTCACGCATACGACACACTTCCATCAATTTAACTGTTCGGTCCTCAACCCCTTTTGCACCATCAATCACCATTAGTGCAGAATCAACAGCAGTCAATGTTCGGTAGGTATCTTCCGAGAAGTCCTCATGTCCCGGTGTATCCAACAAGTTAATCACATGTTTTTTATATGGAAATTGCATCACTGAAGTAGTAATCGAAATACCACGTTCTTTTTCCATTTCCATCCAGTCAGATGTTGCTGCTCGATCCGACTTACGGCTCTTTACCATCCCAGCAACCTGAATCGCTTTGCCCCACAATAACAGTTTTTCTGTCATGGTGGTTTTACCAGCATCGGGGTGGGAAATAATGGCAAACGTACGTCGCTGTGCGACCTGCGCCGCTAATTCATTTTTAAAACTCATGAAAAATACCTACTGCAGAACCGCAGCACAGAGATCAAATTGATCAATATTAAAAATTGGCGATATTGTAGCAGATCAACAGCCATTTTAAATGAGGTGATTTACAAAGCTTATGCTCAATCTCTATAGCAATAGTTTTCTTCTAAACGATCTACCGGTAAAGGCATACCTAACAAATAACCTTGTAATTGCTGACAACCTAAGCGTTTTAGGATGATCGATTGTTGTTCAGTTTCCACCCCTTCAGCCGTCACAATCAAACCTAATCGAATGGCTAACTGAATAATACTTTCTAGAATAATCTCTTCTTTAGAGCCTTCAGATAAATTACGAATAAACTCACGATCAATTTTTAATTCATCTACAGGTAAATCTTTTAAATATAAAAAGCTTGAATGCCCTGTACCAAAATCATCAATCGCTAAACGAATCCCCAAACTTCTTAACTTTTTAAATGTTTGAATACTCGTTTCAATATGATGCATTGCTGTCGACTCAGTAATTTCAATAATCAAACTATTGGCTTTTAACTGATATTTTTGAATTAACTGTTCTAAGGTCTGAATCAAATGCTTATGTTCAAATTGAACTGCGGAAAGATTGACTGCGATTGGAAAAAAATCATAGCGCTTTTCAGTCCACGCTTGGATTTGCATGCAGGCTTGTTCTAGTGCCCAGTAGCCCATTTTAATAATTAATCCAGTTTGTTCCGCACCATCAATAAACATTCCTGGTGCAAGTAAACCCAAGTTAGGGTGTTTCCAGCGAATTAAAGCTTCAACACCACAAATTCGATACTCTGCCGTAAATTTGGGCTGATAAAATAAAACAAATTGCTGTTCTTCGACTGCTTTATATAAATCATTAATCAGCTTAGATTGACTACGATTACTTTGTCGATGGTCAATCGAATAATTAAAAATACTGTAGGTATTACGTCCTTGTTCTTTAGAGCGCAGCATGGCTGCATCAGCAGAAATCAGTAGGTCTTGTAAATTATGACCATGATCAGGATAAAATGCGATTCCCATACTGGCTGAAATATTAATTTCTTTACCTAAAATCCGAAAACTTTCCTGAATTTGTTGCAATACCCTATCTGCCACATATTCAGCTTGAGCTTGCGAAGATTGCTCTAAAATCAACAAAAACTCATCACCGCCAATGCGGATAAGCTGCTGCTGATACTCTAATAGCACATGTAATCTTTGAGCTAATTTAACCAATAGCTCATCCCCAACATGATGTCCGAATGCATCATTGACGGATTTAAATCGATCTAAATCAATATAAATAAATGCAATTTTGCAGTCACTTGTATATGCTGAAAATAAAGATTCAGTATAGTCACCAAGAAATAATCGATTGGGTAATTTGGTTAAATTATCTTGTAAGGCTAAATTCTCTAATTCTTTATTCACTCTTAAGAGTTGTAAATTACGTTCTTCCAAACGAAGTTCAAGCACAGCAACTGCAAATGCTGCAACCAATATTAAACTGGTTACAAATATAATCGCAAAAAGCAAAATCCCATGCCCTTCCTGACCCTGTGGAAGAGTATGCGTCATATCATCTAAACTATAAAATGAAGCTGCTGCCATGCCAGTATAATGCATTCCAATAATGCTAAATGCGATCATACAGGCAATCGAAAACCTAATTAGACGCTTATAATAAATTGCTTTTTTATACTTAAAAGCCAACCAAAAGGACAGACCTGATCCACTGATCGCAATCAGTACTGAAAAAATAACGATTAAAGGATCATAATGAATCTCTTGATTGGGCAACTGGAGTCCCATCATACCAACATAATGCATGCCTGAAATACCTAGCCCCATGAGAAGTGCCCCAAGAACCAATCTAGCTAAAGGTAAGGTCTCTCGGGTAGTCAGCCAAATGGCAAATGTAGAAGCTGCTGCAGCAATAATAAATGAATAAATGGTTAAACCAGGATCAAAAGAATACCCAGCAGGTAAATGACCAGCAAGCATTCCCACATAATGCATACTCCAAATAGCGAATCCAAATATGGAACCACACAAGCAAAGTAATATTCGTTGACGTTTTAAATTGGGTTGTTTAAAAATGCGTTGTTCAAATGAAATACCCCAGTAACAGGTTATAACTGCAATGCATGCAGAACCTATAACGAGATTACTGTCATAACCCATATGAATCATAAAACAACACTTCCAAAATGAATCCATTATTGTTATTAGAAACTAAAAAGAGATAACGCATCACTGCGTAAAGGCTCATCTTTTTTAAGAATATTAATTTCCTTAAAGTATCACTATCCTATTGAAGGTCAAGTTGTTTTTTAAGTAGTATATTGAAAAAAGCATATCGAAATATGCTTTTTTCAATTATACATTAAAACTCTTTTTAATTCGTTTTTTTCAAATTTGCTAAATCGAGCAACACATTCGCAGATTCCATCACAAAAGTCTCCTCTTCAGGTAAAGCTGGTCGCTGATTCGCCTTCATCTTCGCTCTAGATTCAGCCAAAGCATCCAATGAAGCTTGATAACTTTCCCAGTTTGAAAATGGTTTTTGCCCAGTTGCAATTCGTCGCGTATTTTCAGCTTGCAATGATTTCAACTCTAAACTATTTAACTCAGCTTTACGTTGGTCAATATCCAACACGACTTTCTTTTGTTCCTTACTTTGCTGTGCAATATTTTTACGTGTTTCTAACATTTGAAATTGTGGATCTTGAGCCACACGTTTTTGCGATAACACAGTGAGCTGTGGAATATATTTTTGAATTTCACCATCACGCTTAAATGGCGCAGTCGGAATTGTATCCCATTTCAAGGCATTTTTCGCTTTACGCTCACCAAATTCCTCATCATAGATATCCACCAGTTTGATATCTGGGACTACCCCTTTATTCTGAGTACTACCACCAGTGACACGATAAAACTTACGTTGGGTTAACGTTGCTTGGCCATAGGCTAAACTATCTAACTGCACCTGTGCAGTACCCTTCCCAGTAGTCGTACTTCCAATCACCACACCACGGTCATAATCTTGGATTGCCGCAGAATAGATTTCACTCGCCGATGCTGAAGCAAGATTAATCAACACTGCCAACGGTCCAGCATACGTTTGTGCCCCACCATCGGTGTCTTGGAAGACACTCACATTGCCATTCCCATCACGAATTTGAACTACTGGACCTTCTTTAATAACTTGTCCAATCATTTTGGCAACTTCTTCCAGTGAACCACCTGGATTGTTACGCAAATCAATGATAATGCCTTCTACATTTTGTGCTGCCAAGGACTGTAATGCTTTATTGGTATCTTCAGCAACTGAACGATATTCCGTCCCTGCACGGCGTGCACGATAGTTTAAATAGAAAGATGGAATTTCAAGGACACCAAATTTATGTTTTTGACCATCTCGACTAATTTCAACTGTACGGGTACGAACGCCTGCATCTTCTTCTTGAATCACGTCACGAGTTAAAGTCACCACACGTGCTTGGTTCATTGATGCACCTGCGCCTAAGAGCTTCACTGCAACTTTGGTGCCACGCTTACCGCGAATCAAACCCACAATTTCAGAACTTGGCCAACCAATGACATCCACCATTTTGTTACCATCTTGAGCCACACCAATGATGCGATCCCCAGATTTGACTTGTCCCGATTTGCTGGCAGGACCACCATCAACAATAGTTTCAATTTTGGTGTAATCTTCATTGCCGCGTTCTGGACGGATCGACACCCCGATCCCTTCTAATTGCAATGTCGTTTGACGATTCAACTCCATCGCATCCACAGGTGGGAAATAGTTGCTATGTGGATCATAAGTTAAGGTCATCGCATTTAAAATGCGTTCGAGTACATCGTCACTTTTGGTACGTCCAATACGCTCTAACTGACGTGTATAACGTTTCGTTAACATTTGTACGGGGCTTAAATCTTCTGGTGATGCTAAATTTTGACCATTGGCAAGCGAAGGATCATCTTTCAAGGCTTTTTGTTTGGCTTGATCTTCTTGCTTAGAAATCGTCAGATTTATCAGCTGAGAGACCAACGTTTTACGCCAATAGTTCTCCAGCTCTGTTTTGGTCGTAAAAAATGGCGCTTTTTCACGATCTGAATCAATATACTCATGAGGTTGATTCAGATTTTGCGGCTTTTTCAGCTCAGCTAAAATGAAAGTATAGAATTCTTTTAAGCGCTCACGATATTGAGCATGTATGCCATAAGGGCCCGATAAATCACCCGCTTTAAGTGAAGCACCTAAGGTCGCACCATATTGCTTTTTATATTTTTCAATTTCTGGTGCTAAAAATAAAGTATGTTCCGGATCTAAACTATCAATGTACATCTCTAAAATGCGATTCGATGTATTTGCATCTAAGCGCATATTCAAATAATGTTGACGGTCAATCAGCGTTGCCAACTGGCGTGTTACTAAGGCTTGCTCTTGAGTCGGATGAATGGATTGAGAAACGGAAGCAGGATTAGTTTCCGCCATAGCTTGATCGATGGTATGGGTAAAGAACAAACTACCCGTCGCAATAGCAACGGCACAAGCGATTGTTTGAAGTTTCATAAATTCTTAATACTTCCTTGGATTTTCCAATTTCTATGTTGTTTTTCAATCTACACTCAACAGTTTCAAAATCTTAAACAACTTTATCTAGTGTCGTTTTATCATAATCTGGACTGACAAAATGTAGCAAATCATTGCAGAATTCGAGTATTGTTACTTTTTAAAAATACAACCACGGATTTTCTATGATTGGCGCATTGATGCTAGACATCGCAGGTACTGAACTTACCTTAGAAGATATTGAACTATTACAAGCTCCGCAAGTCGGTGGCATGATTTTATTTGCACGAAATATAGAATCTCCAGCTCAAGTTCGTGCTTTAACCGATCATATGCGCCAAATTCGCCCTGATATTTTAATTGCAGTGGATCAGGAAGGTGGTCGGGTACAGCGTTTAAAACATGGGTTTAGTCTACTGCCTGCCATGGGGCAATTTGGAGAACTCTACTTAACTGAACCAGAAAAAGCTTTAGCACTTGCTGAAAAATGTGGCTGGCTCATGGCCATTGAAGTCTTAGCTGTGGGTATTGATTTCAGCTTTGCGCCCGTACTTGATCTGAATGATATTAGTGATGTCATTGGCGATCGTGGTTTTGCACAAAATATGACAGATATTGTCCCACTGGTCGATGCCTTTATGCACGGAATGAAACGTGCCGGGATGGCAACCACAGGCAAACATTTCCCTGGTCATGGCTCCGTCAAAGCAGACTCTCATGTCGCAGCGGCAATCGATACGCGTAGCTATGACGAAATTTATCATAAAGATATGCAAAGCTTTATTAAACTCATGCCACAACTTGATGCACTCATGCCTGCACATGTGATTTATGAAAAAGTGGATCCCAATCCTGCTGGTTTTTCAAAATTTTGGCTGCAAAAGATCTTACGTCAACAGTTTAACTATGATGGTGTCTTATTCTCAGATGATTTAACCATGCAAGCTGCTTGCGTTGCAGGTGGTGCTGATGCCCGGATTCAAGCGGCATTAAATGCAGGTTGTGATATGGGCTTAGTGTGTAATCATCGTGAATCGGCACGTACAGCTTTGGCAGGTATTGAAAACTTACCGTTGCCTAATCAAGAAAGACTGGAACGTATGCGTGGAAAAATTCCCAATATTCAAATTGGAGCACAGCTTGAATTAGGCAATGAATGGCAAGCTGTCAGAAAAGCCATTGAAGAATTTAAAAATTCTCGTTAAAAGATAAAGGAACATCTCAGATGTTCCTTTTTTAATTTGCTTGAAAAATTTTCAAACAAATGAATAAGCATTCAAATCGACAGCAGTAAAAATTTAGAAAAATAAATTAAGTTAAGGATAACCATGACACAGCCACAACTATCCAAACATCGCCATATTTCCTTTACCGCACATTACACGGGGTATATTTGGTATCAAATGGGAATTTCACATCCATTACTTGCTACCGCTAAAGGAAAATCACTGGCTTATCTGGCACACCCTGCTGAGAGTTGGGCCGAAAAATATGTCGGTGGCAGTATGCGCACCACCTTAAAGACCCGACATACTTTATTAGATGAACATTTGACTCAACTCATTCAGCAATATCCTGATATACAAGTTTTAGAAATTGCCGCTGGGCTTTCACCCCGTGGCTGGTGGTTTAGAAAAAACTATCCAGCAATTAATTATCGTGAATTAGATTTGCCCGATATGGCACAAACCAAACAAGATGCTTTAAAACAAATTGATCCCAACAGTCCAGATGTTCTTTCTGCTGATTTATTTACCACAGATTTTAAAACAGCTTTCGATGAGTTTGATCCCGCTAAACCACTGGTGATCATCAGTGAGGGATTGATTAACTACTTTGATAAAGCTTTATTACAACAATTATTGCAATCCATTGTGCTCTATGGGAAAAACTTCAAAACCCTACATTATCTCACTGATCTATATCCAGACCCAGTTAAAAACAAATTGGCGAAAATCATTTGGAATAGTAGTAAATTATTGAAAGTCATGTCACGTAGTGCTTTTAGTTTTCACTTTACTCACCCTGCCGAAGTCTGTAATTTCTTTCAACAAGCTGGCTTCAATCAAGTAGACGTTATACAACCCAGCATTTATTTTCAAAAAAACTCTGCCGCCAATACTGATGAACATTTAGGCGATCTGGTTTGGATGATTCATGCGAAGTTAGATCCATCACATGACGTTTAATTTCACACTCTAAAAGCCATCATGACCCAATAAAAAAACCAGTCCAATTCGACTGGTTTTTTTATTTTCAGATGACATTACATCGGCAACTGGACCAAAGTAAAAGAATTACACTGCAATACTATTCACTTGTTTTTGTCGTTGGACAAATCGAAGTAAACGATCTGCATTTGCAAAACTTCCATGCTTAAATAATGCACGTATGCCATATTGAGAAGTTTCAAAAATAAGACATTCAATCTTAAATTCCCCCTCATCATCACATAAATTTAAGGCTAAATCTCGAGGATGTGAATCAACAAAAGTAAACTGCGATTGATCATCAAGCTGCATCAATAAGCCAAAGTAATTTAAGTCTACGATTGAAACTGCAACTTCTTGATCTGAGTGACGATGGCTTAACTGACGATTCGGTTGTAAAACTTGGATACGCTCTTCACCGCGACGCTCCATATTTTGCATTTGTTCGCGGGTTAAATTAATGATGCCATCTAAGTTCTTAATGGACTCACCTTTTAGATAAGTGGTGAATAAGTTCATGGTTTCTTTACGGCGCTGTAACTGTGGCACATGATCTGCATTCGCAATCATGGCAAACTGCATATCTGGACATTGCAACGCAAAATCAGCATTTTCGTGCGGTAGAGTGAAACTATCGTATTGACCACATGCAACCAGCGTATTACAAATAGGTGCAGGCACATTAGATAAGCGCAATAAACGATTACAGTTAATTTCGTAGCGTTCTTGCTCAGTACTGGTAAAATCCGCCATTTGCTTAAAAAACAAACGTTTTGCAGTTGGAGACATACGCGTTTTATCAAGTTTGGCATGGTTCACTAAGTAAAGAATTACAGCCTGGCCAAACTCGTCCATGCGCTGTTCTTTCATTAGCGCAAGCGACTCTTCCAATAGCATTCGCCAACTTTTACGGGTTTTTTGCATAACCCCCATCAGAATTATTTTTTCAATTAAATCTGGACGTTGCTCTGCAAAAAAAGAGGCAATCACAGAGCCTAAAGAAATTCCAACCACCGCAACTTTAGGAACACTAAGCATATCCAGCCACTCACCCAACATACGCGATAGGTCCGGTAGCTCCAAGGTTCCTGCTGATAGACCCGAGTCAACATTCCTAATTTGTTGATTCGCCCCCATAGAGGGAAGATCTATCAAAATCACTGGACCACTTTCAAAGAACTGTTCTACACAATATTTATAGGAATTAAAGTTTTGGAATGCCCCACCGACAATAACAATAGGCGTATTGTGTGCTGTTTTAGGGTCTGCAATCGCCATATATTCAATTTTCCAGCCATCAATCCACGTGGTTCGTGCTGGTTGCTTAAAACTGTTTTTATGATAAGTATCAAAAAAACCAAAACTTGAGAAAGATTGGTGTGATTCCGCGTCCATTTGGATAATGGAATTCATTTCCTGCCTCCATTCTTGCTTTATTTTTTTATTTTGCAAGATCCGTTGTTTTTCCAGTCATCACAAATAATAAAATTTGTAGTGGGTCAATGTCCTTATTGTTTCATTCTATACAACTATTTGTTTTATCCGCAATCGCTTAATTGACCGCTTATCGAGTTTAAACGGTCAAATATGCCAAATACACACGACCAACTTGAATTGATCCGCTATTTTTTCTTGTAAATCCATGGATTGTTATAACACTGGCTGCTACTATCAAACAGAGTTTTTTAGCGATCAAATAGAATACTATGCAAGATTCAATTGAACAGTATATGCAAACTGTAGGTCAACAAGCTCGCCAAGCATCGAGTATTTTGGCAGCCGCATCTACGATTGTAAAAAATAATGCCTTATCTGCTATTTATACTGCTCTAAAAAATAGTGAGCCGAAAATTTTAGCAGCCAATCAAATTGATATGACTCAAGGTCGAGATCATAATCTTGACAGTGCTCTGCTTGATCGCTTAGAACTTACCCCCACACGCTTTAAAGATATGTTACATGGCTTAAAAGATGTAATGAATCTACTCGATCCAATTGGTGAAATCACAGATCTTGCTTACCGCCCATCTGGGATTCAAATTGGTAAAATGCGCGTACCTTTAGGTGTGGTCGGCATGATTTATGAATCACGCCCAAATGTCACACTTGAAGCAGCATCACTGGCACTTAAGTCTGGGAATGCTATTATTTTACGTGGTGGTTCTGAAGCACTGCATTCCAATCAAGCCATTGCTGAAGCAATTCAACATGGTCTAAAAACTGTTGGCTTACCTGAAACTTGTGTGCAAGTCATTAACACGACAGATCGTGCCGCGGTAGGACAACTCATCACCATGCCTGAATATGTGGACGTCATCGTTCCTCGAGGCGGTAAAGGGCTCATTGAACGGATTACCCGTGAAGCGACCATTCCAGTCATTAAACACTTAGATGGCAACTGCCATGTCTTTGTTGAAGCGCATGCAGATTTACATAAAGCTTTACCGATTGCATTAAATGCCAAAACCCATCGCTATGGCGTCTGCAATGCTATGGAAACGCTATTGGTTGATGAAAAGGTTGCTGAGGAATTTTTACCTCGCATTGCTGAACTCTATGCCGAGAAGCAAGTTGAACTACGTGGCTGCCTAGCAACGCAGCGCATTTTAGGTGCAACCATCAAACCGGCAAGCGAAGAAGATTGGTATGAAGAATATTTAGGACCAATTTTAGCTGTAAAAGTTGTGTCAGGTATGGAAGAAGCCATCCAACATATTAACAAGTATGGCTCACATCATACCGATGCCATTATTACTGAGAACTTTAGTTTAGCGCGCCAGTTTTTAGCGCGTGTTGATTCGAGCTCAGTCATGGTCAATGCCTCAACCCGCTTTGCTGATGGTTTTGAATATGGTTTAGGTGCTGAAATTGGCATTTCAACCGATAAAATCCATGCTCGCGGTCCTGTTGGACTAGAAGGTTTAACTTCACAAAAATGGATCGTCTTAGGTGATGGACAAATTCGCCAATAATCAATAGCACATCATCATCAAAATGCAGTAACTGTTCAATAAATTATACAACTGAACAATTACTGCATCGTTTTAACTAGAATAAAAAAATAAGATTTTCATCAACTCAATAAAGCTCTAATTTTTATGGATGAACAAACATTCATTGCGAGTAAAAAATACTGATCTAAACAGAAAATTAAGACTTACAAAAATATGCGTTTCTCCGCAAATTTTATACGTTAATCACAAGATAGCGATGCTAAGTTAAAGCAATCAACTGATAAATATTAAATATTAATCAATCAAGGGTCGATAAGGCTTAAGTCTAATCACCTAAAGTCTAGCTAGAACAGAAAAACAACACATGGTACAACATTGTTACTGATCTAAATTACATCAATAAACCAAGTAATCAGATCAACAGGACGACTACTTCAAATTACAATGCGGGTAATAAAACGTGTCTACATCAGTATTAGTGATTAACTGCGGATCTTCATCCATTAAATATGCGCTTGTTTCAGAGCATCGTGAAGATCGAATCTTTGGTTTAGCAGAAAACTTAGGTTCTGCTGATGCACGTATTAAAGGCGTTACCGCTGGCAACCAACCACTCGAAATTGCCATTCCACATGCAGACCATGAAAAAGCATTAGAAACCATTTTAGGTCGCTTAGCACAATATAAACCGAAAGCCATTGGTCATCGTGTTGTGCATGGTGGAACACTGACCAAAGCAGAATTACTCACTCCCGAAATTGTAGAACGTATTCGTCAAGCAACACCGCTTGCACCTTTGCATAATCCAGCACATTTAGTCGGTATTGATGCAACCATGCGTCTATTCTCTGAATTACCACAAGTTGCCGTATTTGATACTGCATTCCACCAAACCATGCCAGCGCATGCTTATCGTTACGCATTGCCGAAATTCCTTTATACAGAACATAATGTCCGTCGCTATGGATTTCATGGCACCAGCCATGCCTATGTATCAGAGCGCGGTTCTGAATTGGCAGGCAGTTATAAACAAGGTGGATGGTTAACTGCACATTTAGGTAATGGTAGCTCAACTTGTGCTATTTGGAATGGTCAAAGTGTCGATACCTCTATGGGCTTAACCCCACTTGAAGGTGTCGTCATGGGAACGCGCAGTGGTGATGTTGACCCAAGCATTCATCGTTTCTTAGCCAGTAACCTTGGCTGGGATATCTATAAAATTGATAAAATGCTCAACAATCAAAGTGGTCTACTCGGTCTATCTGACCTATCTAATGACATGCGTACACTCATTGAAGCCTCTGAACAAGGTAATGAAGATGCAACACTTGCCATTGAAGTGTTCTGCTATCGCTTAGCAAAATCTCTTGCAGCATTGAGCTGTGGCCTACCTCGAATTGATGGCCTCTTTTTCACTGGTGGAATTGGTGAAAACTCAGCTTATATCCGTGAAAAAACCATGTCTTACCTACCTCACTTTGGCTTTAACCTCAGCAAAGACCATAATGATGGTTTAAAACGTGGTACCGAAGGTCGTATTGATACAGGCACAGGCCCTCAAATCTGGGTTATTCCAACTGATGAAGAAGGTCGTATCGCGAAAGAAACTGACCTTGTTGTACAAAATGAGGTTCAACAGGCTGCAAAAAAGTCTGAAGCTGAAATGACGACTGCATAAGTAGTCGCCCTCCTGCTATGTTGAAAAAACTTTAAAATATTTTTAGAACTATTGATTAAAGAACTTTGTATGAAAACAATTTTATTAGTTCCTACTGGAGAAGGCGTAGGCTTAACCTCCGCATGCCTCGGCTTAGTTTATGCACTTGAATGCCAAGGTGTTAAAGCAGGCTTTGTAAAACCATTTTCACAAGAAGTTAAGGCAGAAGCGGATCGTACTACGGCACTTTATCGTCATATTTCCAAATCTGATACCGTTGAGCCCATTTCTTTTGCCAAAATGACGCAACAACTGAATGCGGGTGAAACCGATGAACTACTGGAAGAAGCCGTAAGCCTTCATCGACAAGTGGCCAAACAGCATGACATTATCATTGTTGAAGGATTGGTTCCGACTGCACGTGATTCTTTTGCGAGTAATTTAAATGCATCTTTAGCACAAGCACTGGATGCTAAAGTGATCTTTATTAGCAATGCTGATATTAATCACCCAGATCAAACTGCTGAAAAACTAGAAACTCAATTACGCAACTTTGGCGGTGCATCCTCATCCCGTAATGCTGGGGTACTGTTCATGCGTACGCGTGGCTTACCCGCTGATTCAGCGCAAATTCCCGTCACGATTGATCCAAATCTGCGTTTAATTCATGACACTCAAAAATTTGCAGCGAATTTGCAAAAATCTCATGCGTATATTGGTTCGGCGCAATTACCGATTATTGGACTGGTACCGTTTAGTGATACCTTAAGCGTACCTCGCGTTTCAGACTTAGCAACACATATTCAAGCGGCTTGGATTAATCAAGGTAAAGCGCAACACCGTCGCGTATTGCATAGCAGTCTCATTGCGTCAAACATTGAACATGAGTTGCATAAATTTATTGCTGGTGAACTCATCATTAGTGCATCGGATCGTATTGATGTGTTACTAGCCAGTAGCTTAGCCAGCAGTAATGGCATTCCATTGGCTGGCTTAGTCTTGACCGAACATCATGAACCCAATGCTTTAGTGTTAGATTTTTGCCAAACGGCCATTAAAAATGGTTTACCAATTTTACATACCACGCTCAGTACCTTTGAAACGGCACAACAGCTCTCAAACTTGAGCAATGAAATTCCTGTTGATGATACTGAACGTGCTGATCAAGTCACCCGTTTCGTATCGAGTCATATCGATCCGGACTGGTTAATTCAGTTGTTGAATGGCGATTACCAACCGCGCTTATCCCCTTCTGCGTTCCGTCATGAATTGGTACAAAAATCGATTGCTGCGAAGAAACGGATTGTTTTACCTGAAGGTGATGAGCCACGTACCATTCAAGCTGCTGCCATCTGTCAATCTCGCGGCATTGCACAATGCATTTTACTTGCGAAGCCAGAAGCAGTCATTGAAGTTGCCAAAGCACGGAACATCGAACTGCCATTTGACTTAGAAATCATTGATCCAGATTTGATCCGTGAAAACTACGTCGCTCAAATGGTTGAGTTACGTAAAGGTAAAATCAACGAATTACAAGCGCGTGAACAACTGCAAGATACCGTCGTTTTAGGCACAATGATGTTGGCACTTGATCAAGTGGATGGGCTTGTTTCTGGTGCGGTACACACCACTGCAAATACAGTTCGCCCTGCCTTCCAGTTAATTAAGACCGCCCCAGACTATTCACTGGTGTCATCTGTATTTTTCATGTTGCTGCCTGATGAAGTTTATGTATACGGTGACTGTGCCATTAATCCCGATCCCGATGCGGAACAATTAGCAGAAATTGCAATTCAATCTGCTGATTCTGCAAAAGCTTTTGGTATCGATCCACGTATTGCCATGATTTCCTATTCAACAGGCACATCAGGTGCAGGTACAGAAGTCGAAAAAGTGGCCAAAGCGACTGAAATTGCTAAATTGCGTCGCCCAGATTTATTGATTGATGGCCCGCTGCAATACGATGCGGCATCCGTTGAAAGTGTTGGTAAATCGAAAGCACCCGACTCTAAAGTTGCGGGGCGTGCCAATGTATTCATCTTTCCAGATTTAAACACAGGCAATACCACTTATAAAGCGGTTCAGCGTTCTGCGAATGTCGTGAGTGTCGGGCCAATGTTGCAAGGTTTAAACAAACCTGTAAATGATTTGTCCCGCGGTGCATTGGTGGATGATATTGTCTTCACGATTGCTTTGACTGCAATTCAAGCAGAGCAACAAGTTGAAGCAAAGATGCATAAAGCCTCTTAATTTCATTTAAATGTTAAAAAAAACCACTCAAAAAAAGAGTGGTTTTTTATATTACGCTTACCGTTTTGTATCCATTAAAATTTTAACTGCTAATGACGCCAAAACAGTTCCCATGATCCATCTTTGAATATTCGACCATATTGGATTTTTATTTAAAAATAACGCCATGCTTCCCGCTGATAAAACAATGAGCCCATTCACAGAAACACTGACAATAATTTGTATCAATCCCAAAAAAATGGATTGACTCAAAACACTGCCATGATCAGGTTTTATAAACTGAGGTAATAATGATAAGTACATCATGACAATTTTGGGATTAAATAAATTAGTAATGAACCCCATCGTAAATAATCGAATATTACTATCTATCGGTAAATTTTTAACCTGAAATGGCGATTTTCCATTTGGTTTGAATGACTGCCAAGCGAGCCAGATTAAATAAAGTGCACCACCAATTCGTATGGCATCATACGCATAGGGAATCGCCATCAAAAGTGCAGTAATCCCCAGTGACGCACAGAGCATATAAAAAATAAAACCGAATGCAACGCCACATAACGAGATGAAACCCGCTTGATGCCCCTGACAAATAGATCGAGAAATTAAATAAATCATATTCGGCCCTGGCGTTAATACCATTGCCAAACAAATGAGTGTAAAAGTAAAAATTTGCGATAGATCTAACATGGCTAATCCATTTTATTATGTCTAAATTTTATGCCCATTCCTTTGCCATTTTAAGATAAAAATTGCATTTACTCTTTATTGCATTTGTGCCAACCAAACCGTATGTCCTGTACATTCAACATCTTCAGCAACCATTTTCACCACTTGAAAACCATACTGCGTCAATAAAGTTCTATATTCCTGTGCTGCTAAACTGGCATGATACAAAGCATCTCCAAACATATCACCAATCACCTCACCATATGAAGGACCACTGGTAAACATCAAAACCGTACCTTGTTCTGCATATTTAGCAAAACTAGCAAACATATTACGTTGATCATTAGGCGTTAAGTGAAAGAAACTATCCCAAGCCAAAATGCCTTGAAACTTTTGTTCCAAATGCAGCTGACGCATATCTGCGTGTAACCAAGTTTGCTGAGGAAATTTGGCTTTTGCCATTGCAATCATTACATCCGAACTATCTACACCTGTAACGGAATGTCCTTGTTCAATGAAATACTGTGCAATTGGTTTCCCTGAACCACAGCCTAAATCTAGGATTTGAGAATGAGCAGGAATAAGTGTTAGAAAATGGTCTAGCCAAACTTTTTCATAAAGAAAATGACCACGTAATGCTGTCCATGCTTGCGCATGTTTTTTATAAATTTCAATAATATTGTCTGCAAGAAAAGTTGGATCTGCACCATGTGATTGATCTGACATAAATTTGCATTTATTTTAAAAATGATTAAGCAAAATTTTAGCAGAATTAGAAGAAATATTATTTTTCAGTATGCTGATCAATAAAAAGTAACCGATGAAAAAAAGATCAAGTAAGCCTACTTAATCTTTTTTTTGACCATACATCCAAGTCGCTGCGATATAAATACCAAATCCAACCACCATCAATACACTTGTAACTGTCATTTTATCTGTCTTTACTGTTTGATGCCCATATTATGTAAAAGTTTTATGACAACTTTATGACAACGCTTTTATATTAAAAAACATTCCACCAATATCAATAAAAACTAATTCTAAACAACACCTTATACTAATATTGTTTTTGAATAATTTCTAAAATCAATGATCCTTATTGTAATATGACATGAATACATCTGTCTAAATGACCGAGTTTTATAACAATAAATACATGATTTAATGTCTTAAACTTTAGCTTAAAACTACAGCGAAGCATCCACAAAACTTACTTTATGCCGTATAATTTAGCCCGCTAGCTAACAGCCCGCTCAAGAGATTTTTGGTATGACAACTATTATCAAACAAGATGACTTGATCACATCGGTCAAGGATGCACTTCAGTTTATTTCGTATTACCACCCACAAGACTTTATCCAAGCGATGAGTCGTGCGTATGACCGCGAAGCAAACCAAGCTGCAAAAGATGCAATTGCACAAATTCTAATTAACTCTCGTATGTGTGCAGAAGGTCATCGTCCAATCTGTCAAGATACTGGTATTGTTAACGTATTCCTTGAAGTCGGCTTAGATGTTAAATTCGATTTAACCATGAGCTTAGATGACGCAATCAATGAAGGTGTACGCCAAGGTTACTCAGAAAACTCTAACGTACTACGTGCTTCTGTATTAGCAGACCCAGCTTTTGGTCGTAAAAATACTAAAGATAATACCCCTGCTGTGATTCACTACAAACTCGTTCCGGGTAATAAAGTAGATATCACTGTTGCTGCTAAGGGTGGTGGTTCAGAAAATAAATCTAAATTGGCAATGTTGAATCCATCCGACTCAATCGTAGATTGGGTACTTAAAACCGTTCCAACTATGGGTGCAGGCTGGTGTCCTCCTGGTATGTTGGGTATTGGTATCGGTGGTACTGCTGAAAAAGCCATGATGCTTGCTAAAGAAGCATTGATGGAAGAAATCAACATGGACGAATTGCTTCGTCGTGGTCCACAAAGCAAAATGGAAGAGCTTCGTATTGAAATCTTCGAGAAAGTAAATGCTTTGGGAATCGGCGCACAAGGTTTGGGTGGTTTAACCACAGTTCTTGACATTAAAATCAAAGATTACCCTTGTCATGCGGCAGGCAAACCTGTCGGTATGATTCCAAACTGTGCTGCAACGCGTCATGCACACTTCCAACTAGATGGTTCAGGCATTGCACATATTCAAGCACCGAAACTTTCTGATTATCCTGAAGTGACTTGGGATTCTTCAAAATCTAAACGTGTAGATTTAGACAATATTACTCAAGAAGAAATGAACACTTGGCAACCAGGTGACACATTACTTCTGAACGGTACCATCTATACAGGTCGTGATGCTGCACATAAACGTATGTGTGAAATGATCGACAAGGGTGAAGAATTACCAGTAGACCTTAAAGGTAAATTCATTTACTACGTTGGCCCTGTAGATCCTGTTGGTGATGAAGTTGTTGGCCCTGCTGGCCCGACTACAGCAACACGTATGGACAAATTCACCCGTCAAGTTTTAGAACATACTGGCCTGTTTGGTATGATTGGTAAGGCTGATCGTGGTCCGACAGCCATTGAAGCAATCAAAGACCATAAAGCAACCTATTTAATGGCTGTGGGTGGTGCTGCTTATTTAGTATCTAAAGCCGTTCGCCAAGCGGAAGTAGTGGCATTTGCTGATTTAGGTATGGAAGCGATCTACAAATTTGTCGTTGAAGATATGCCCGTATCGGTTGCTGTAGATGTTAATGGTACTTCCATTCATGCGATTGCACCAAAAATTTGGCAAGCCAAAATTGGTAAAATCCCAGTAGTTGATGCTGCTGCAAACTAAGTAGCAATATACGGTTTAGTACTTGGTTAAAAATCTTGCTAAATACTTGAATATACTTTTAAAAGCACTCTATGATTAGGGTGCTTTTTTATACTCTGAGATTAAAAAATGAAACAGTGGATGTTGGCTTGTGGGATCAGTTTTTTTTCAAGTATTTGCTTGGCGGCACAACCCAGCGATCAAGCCGTCAATAAATTAATGCAAGTAATGAAGCTTGATCAACTCTTACAACGAACGATACAACAGATACGACCTCAGCTAGATCAACAAGCTTATATGGTTGTAAAAAATATTGTGCAACATGAACAATTGACTCCACCAGAGCAAATTGTAGCGAATCAATTGGCTGATAAAATGTACCAGCAAAGTCAAAAAACTGTGGCTTGGAAAGAGATGCAGCCAATTTATCAAAAAATTTATAAAGATGTGTATAACGCAGAAGAAATTCAGGCTCAAATTGATTTTTATTCTAGTCCAATAGGACAATCCATTTTAAATAAAACCCCTCAAGTTGCTCAAGAATCTATGAAAGTTATGAATTCACGCTTAGCCAGTACCATACAAGCCACTGAAAAAGATTTTCAAGAAATTAATACTCAACTCGAACAACTTAAAAAATCAGCACAGGGATCTTCTCAATAGCAATAACTTGCTATATATCTCAAATCTAAAAAAGAGGGATAATCCCCCTCTTCTTTATTGGCAATCACACTACCAAGTGAGTGGATTCCAGAGCTTAAATGGGGTCGATAAATGCGCATCATCACTGGCATGATACACGCCACTATTAATTTCTTGTTTGGGTTTAATCACTCGACCTTCTGGCGTCACTTCAGCAACAAAATTGAGACCCGGCGTTTTCAATTGCGTCATTCCAATTTCTTTTAAAGCCTGACGGGTTGGCATTTGCATTAAAGGACCAACGCGCAATAATCCTGCTTCTCCATTTGGACCACCACGAAATTGCTCTTCTTCATATTTGATAAAATATTGTTCACCAGACTTAACACTTAAGTATGCGACTTTAGGTTTTTGAAAATGTAGAACCGCCAAAGGACGGCTTAAACTTAATTTATAATCCCCTTCAGCCAGTTCAACCCAATAGTAATGGTTACTAATTAAACTAGGTACACGTTTACCATTTAAGAAAAAATTAGATGCAATAATTTCTTGTCTATTCCAACGACTATCTGGTCGATAAAAATAAATGATCGCAGCTTGAGGATTTTGTGGTTTGACCAATTTAAAAAATTGACCTGGCTCTTGATTAACCCAAGAACCAACAGAAAACTTTCCAACCTTATATTGATCTAACTTAGCATGTATTAATGAATTTTCTTTTTCAAAATTGATTGCATCCAAAGTCGAAACCACTTGAGTTGCATGCAATTGTTGCGGAGCTTTATGACTCTGACACGCAGTTAAACCACAACTCGCTAAAAACATTAAACCTAGGTAACGCATGATTATCCCTCATCACGTATTTTTATTTTTGGTTTTTAATCAAGACTCTATTGTCCATATCGAGCTTAACATTGCAATGTCTTTATAGACATAAAAAAACGTGTAAAAAGCTAAACTTCTTACACGTTTCAGATGAATTGCAAAGCAATCAATTTTAATCAGATTAAGCTGACTTACTATCAATCACTTTTAAATCAACTTTTTCTTCAACCTGTTGGTCTGCTTTAGGTTGACGTGCACTCTGATATTCAGGTTCAGCTTTGTCATTAATCACCGCTTCATTGATGACTACAGTACCCACATCTGCACGACTTGGTAAGTCATACATAGTTTCAAGCAATACTTTTTCCAGAATTGAACGTAAACCACGTGCACCGGTATTATGTGCCAACGCTTTTTTTGCAATCGCACGTAATGCCGAATCTTCAAAAACGAGGTCAACATCTTCCATTTCAAAAAGATACTGATATTGACGTGTCAAAGCATTTTTTGGCTCTGTCAAAATGAGCATTAATGCTTCTTCATCCAGCTCTTCAAGTGTCGCAATCACAGGTAAACGACCGATGAACTCTGGAATTAAACCAAATTTCACCAAATCAGATGCCTCAACTTGACGGAAAAGTTCAGAGAGTTTTTTACTGTCATCTTTACTCTTCACATCAGCAGTAAAGCCGATACCGCCTTTTTCCTGACGCTGTTGCACTACACGTTCAAGCCCAGAGAAAGCACCACCACAAATGAATAAAATATTTGAGGTATCAATTTGAATGAACTCTTGCTGCGGATGCTTACGACCACCTTGTGGTGGAATAGATGCAACCGTACCTTCGATCATTTTCAACAGTGCTTGCTGCACGCCTTCACCAGAAACATCACGCGTAATTGATGGGTTTTCTGATTTACGAGTAATCTTGTCGATTTCATCAATATAGATAATACCCTTTTGCGCTTTTTCCACATCATAGTCAGCTTTTTGCAAAAGCTTTTGTACAATGTTTTCAACATCTTCACCGACATAACCAGCTTCGGTTAAGGTGGTTGCATCTGCCATCGCAAAAGGAACATCTAAAAGACGCGCCAAAGTTTGTGCTAGTAAAGTTTTACCCGAACCTGTTGGGCCAATCAGCAAAATATTACTTTTGGCAATTTCCACAGTATCAGCAGGTTTGTGGCTAGACTGACTGACTTTAAGACGTTTGTAATGGTTATATACCGCAACCGATAAGGTTTTCTTTGCAGTATCCTGCCCAATAACATACTGATCTAAAGCCGCACGAATTTCATGTGGTTTAGGTAAAGGACGCGTTGCCCAATCACCAGTTTCAACCTGCTGACTGGTTTGGACGAGGTCTAAGCACACATCAACGCATTCATTACAAATGTAAGCGTCCTCGCCTGCAATTAGTTTCCCAACTTCAGACTGTGTTTTACCACAAAATGAACAATGCTTTTGTCCTTGAGGATGTTCGGACATTTTCACTCCAAATCTTAAATCTTTGTTAGTTTTAACACTGATAACCGTTTAGTTTTTTGGACGTTTCGAAAGCACTTCATCCACTAAACCATATTCTTTAGCAGCTTGAGCTGTCATAAAGTTATCACGGTCTGTATCGCGCGCTACTCGTTCAAAATCCTGACCACTATGTTCTGCCATCAAGTGATTTAAACGTTCTTTAATATATAAAATTTCACGTGCATGAATTTCGATATCAGATGCCTGACCACGGAAACCACCAAGTGGTTGGTGAATCATAACACGTGCATTTTCAAGACAATAACGCTTGCCTTTTGCACCAGCATTCAACAAGAAAGCGCCCATAGAAGCGGCTTGTCCCATACAATACGTCACCACATCGGGTTTAATGAATTGCATAGTATCGTAAATTGCCATACCCGCAGTCACAGAACCACCCGGTGAGTTAATATATAGGTGGATATCTTTTTCTGGATTTTCAGCTTCTAAAAATAACATTTGAGCAACAATTAAGTTCGCCATGTTATCTTCAACTTCACCAGTCAAAAAAATCACACGTTCACGTAAAAGACGTGAAAAAATATCAAAAGAACGCTCACCACGAGAAGATTGTTCTACTACCATCGGAACTAAAGCATTATCAATCATTGGAACATACATACGTTATTTATTCCTGAATTTTTTGTTACTTAACTCATATTCACAATATGAGGGATAATTGCTGAAAATGCAAAATATTCCCCATTAAATATCAGATTTTTTTTGGATATGCATTGTGAATACGGGACATTTAACAAACTTTCAACAACATAAAAAAAAGGCGCTAAAAGCGCCTTTTTTTATGAATAAGCGATTAGCCTTGCTGACGAGCTTGCTGCTCTTTCAACAACTCTTCATAGCTTACTGGAGTATCAGTCACTTTAGCCGCAGCTAAAATGTGATCAACCACTTGATCTTCTAACACAACGCCTTCAATTTGAGCACGTTGTTGTTTGTCATTTTTGAAGTATTCAATCACTTCAGTCGGATCTTCGTAAGAAGACGCCATATCTGCGATATACGCTTCAACACGAGCAGGATCAACTTCTAATTTAGCATCAGCTAATACTTTGCTGACTAAAATACCAAGTTTAACTGCTTTTTCAGCTTGTTCTTTAAACAATTCATCTGGAAGCATGCTGCTGTCAAATGCTTTCGCACCTTGAGCACCAAACTGTTGTGTGAATTGTTGAATCATTTGTTGACGTTGACGATCAATTTCTTGAGTCATCATTGCAGCAGGAACTTCAACTTCATTCGCAGCAACAAGCGCATCAAAAGTTGCACCTTTTACTTGGTTACGAAGGCCATTTTTCACTTCACGTTCCATATTTTTGCGAACGTCAGCTTTTAATTTTTCAACGCCTTCTTCTTCAGTTAAACCAAAGATTTTAAGGAATTCAGCATCAATTTCTGGAAGTTTTGCTTTTTCAACTTGCTTCACAGTAATTTTAAATTGCGCTTGTTTACCTGCAAGGTTTTCAGCTTGGTAGTCTTCAGGGAAAGTAACATCAATGACTTTCTCTTCGCCTTTCTTCATACCAACGATACCATCTTCAAAGCCCGGGATCATACGACCTGAACCTAGAACAAGTTTAAAGTCTTCAGCAGCACCGCCTTCGAACTTCTCACCATCAATAGTACCTTCGAAATCGAAAGTTACTTGCATGTCTTTTTTAGCCATACCTTTGGTTTCAGCCCAAGTTTGGCGTTGCTTTTGTAAGTTCTCAAGCATTACATCAACGTCTTTATCGTTGATTTCAGTTGATTTACGCTCAATTTCCAAGCCATCAAACTTAACGTCGACTTCTGGATAAACTTCAACAGTTGCTTCATAAACTAAAGCATCAGCTTTGTTTTCAACTTTATCAATGTTTGGCATGCCTACAGCATTGATTTTTTCTTGTTGAATTGCTTCAAATACAGTGTCACGAATAACATCGTTAACCACTTCTTGATAGATACCCGCGCCATATTCACGACGCACAACGTCCAAAGGTACTTTACCTGGACGGAAGCCGTTAATCTTCGCAGTTTTGGCAGTGCGTTTTAAGCGAGCTTCAAATTGCTCGTTTACACGGCTCGTCGGTACAGATACATTTAAACGACGGGCAACGCCCGAAACCGCTTCAGAAGTTACTTGCATGGCTTCCTCGATAGAATTTAATAATTACAGTTTTTTAAAAGTGCCACATTATATGACAACATTTGAAGATATACAAAATACCTGTGAAAATCATGCAATTTAAATTTTAATTTCAAGTTTTTAACGTTTTAATCAATGCTGATTATTTTGCTTTATCCAAAATATTTTTCTGCTTTACAGATATATCCGCATTTATTCATAATTTATCCTGTTTTATTACAATGTGAAACATTGTGATTTTGATTAAAAAATATAAATAACAAACAGATACAAAAAGATACCCGTCCTATCAATTCTAATAACAAGTTTAAAATTACAATTTAATCGATAATTTCAATTCAAAACTAATGCAATAACAAATAAGAATCATTATTATTCGCATACAAATTTACATTACTAATTTTGAGTTCATCATGTCTTTCATCAAAACACGTAAAAAGATTGTGTCTTCTGCGATCGCATCTTCTTTATCTGTCGTTGCGGTTACAGCAATGGCGCAAGATGATGTAACACAACTTCCAACGATTCATGCACAGGCAAGTGTAGAACAACAACAAGGTTTTAAAGTTGATCAATCTGCAAACACTAAGTTTGTTGCCCCCCTGCTAGATACACCAAAATCAGTGTCTATCATTTCTAAACAGCTGATTGAAGATACACAAGTTACGACTTTAAGTGATGCATTACGTACCGTTCCAGGTATTACCTTAGGTGCCGGTGAAGGTGGTAATCCAAACGGCGACCGTCCGTTTATTCGCGGCTATAACTCTGAAAGTTCAATGTATGTTGATGGTATTCGTAACTCAACTTCGCAAAATCGTGAAATGTTTGCGATTGAACAAGTAGAAGTCACCAAAGGTTCTGCTTCTGCACTTGGTGGTGCTGGTTCTACCGGTGGTAGCATCAACATGATTTCTAAAGTGGCTAAAAAAGGCGACTTCTTAGAAGGTTCTGTTGCTGGTGGTACAGATAATTATCAACGTATTACCTTGGATGGTAATAAAGATTTTGGTAATGGTATTGCTGCTCGTGTAGCTGTCATGGGCCACCATAATGAAAAAGCAGGTCAAAAAGATGGTGCTGAATACAAGCGTGCTGGTATTGCCCCAAGCATTACTTTTGGTTTAGACACTCCAACTCGTGCAACTTTAAGTTATTACTATTTGAAATCTGACGATACACCAGATTCAGGTGTACCGTACTGGAACCCTACAGATAAAACTGCAACAGGCAAGCCATTAGATGCTAAACAAGGTATTTACTATGGTTGGTTAGCTCGTGATTTTCAAAAACAAGAAAATCAAAGTGGAACTATTAAATTAGAACATGACCTAACCGATGAGATTACACTTCGCAATACGGCTGTCTATAACAAATCAGATAATAATTATCTGTGGACACAGCCCGATGATAGCCAAAAAAATATTGCAAACGGTAAAGTTTGGCGTCGTGTTAATACGAACTTAACAAGTACTGATAGCTTTACAGATCAACTATCTTTGGCTGGTAAATTTAATACTGGTTCACTTAAGCATAGTTTCAATGTTGGTGCTGAATACAGTAAACAAGATTCTGATCGCGGTACTAATATTGTTACAGATCCAAACACCTCTAAAATTGGTGGTAGCGGTGCAACCAATGCATGTTCTTTAGCCAATTCAAATGGTTGGTGTACCGATGCATTTAATCCTAACCCTAAAGATCCTTGGTTAGGTCATATTACAGCCAATCCAAATGTAACCAATATTACCTCTAAAACACAATCTATTTATGCACTCAACAATATTGAAATCACGCCACAATGGCTACTCGATTTAGGTGTCCGTTGGGATAAGTTTGACACTGATGTTAAGTACAATAAAGACTCAGGCTCAGGTGCAAGTTTAATCAAAGCTGGTACAGCGTATAACTCAAGTAATGATTTCTTTAACTATCAAGCGGGTTTAACATTTAAACCAACTGAAAATAGTAGCATTTATGCAAGTTATGCAACTTCAGCCAATCCTGTTGGTGTCGATGCGGGTGACGGCTCAGAAGGTTTAAGCGTTCCAGGTCGAAATACAAATGATGCACAAGCTAGAGCGATTAACAACCTCAAACCTGAAGAAGTTAAGACTTATGAAATTGGCACAAAGTGGGATGTACTAAATGATAAGTTAAATTTAACCGCTGCTATTTTCCGTACTGAAAAGGATAATACCCGCGCGTTAGATACAGATGGTTTTACCCGTAATATTGGTAAAACACGTGTCGACGGTATTGAACTTGGTGCTAACGGTAACCTTACTGATAAATGGGCACTGTCACTTGGTTATACTTATTTAGACAGTGAAATTGTAGATGCTGGTTTTGTAAATACAGCGGCAACAGGTCAGCCTGCTGTCTATGTGCCAAGCCCTAATAACGGTAATCAAGTTCAAAATGTAGCCAAAAATAGCGCAACTTTATGGACAACTTATCAAGTTTTACCACAACTGAATTTAGGTGTAGGTGCAATTGCAATGGACAAAGTCTATGGTGATGCGGCTAATACGAAGTGGGTTCCAGGGTACGTCCGTTACGATGCAATGGCGCGTTATAACGTCAACAAAAATGTAGATTTACAATTAAACCTAAACAACTTATCTGACAAACGTTACTTCACTAAAGCCTATGCATCACACTATGCAACTGAAGCTGAAGGTCGTAGTGCAGTATTGTCGGTTAACTTCAAATATTAATCTCTAAAAATCCCATAAATATTTTATGGATTTAATGTAAAATAGCCTCTATTCGTAGAGGCTATTTTTATAAATAAAGCATTTATATATTCAAAGGTGTATTGCCGTGATTCATCATATTCCAAACGTCCTTAGTAAAGAACAAGTTCAATATTTCCGTGCAGAAATGAATAAAGTTGAATGGGTGAATGGCAAAGTCACCGCAGGCACGCTTTCCGCGACAGTGAAACAAAATCAACAACTGCCTGAAGATAATCCACTGACTCACCATTTAAGTAGCATTATTTTAGAATCTTTAGGACAGCATCCCCTATTCCTTTCTGCTGCGATTCCTTTAGATATTATCCCACCACTGTTTAACCGTTACGAAAACCATGAATCTTTTGGTTTTCATGTCGACAACTCGATTCGACGCATTCGCGGTAGCAATGAGCGTTTAAGAACAGATCTATCTTGTACCATTTTTTTAACTGAACCAGAGGAATATGAAGGCGGTGAATTAGTCATTGAGGACACGTATGGCTATCATGAAGTGAAGCTCCCTGCTGGTGATATGATCCTTTACCCATCGACCAGTCTACATGAAGTCACGGCGATTACATCGGGTTGCCGTATTGCTTCATTTTTTTGGGTACAAAGTATGATTCGTGACGATGCAAATCGCTATATGCTGTTTAATCTAGATCAGACTGTGCAAAATTTGCGAATAGAGCTGGGAGATCAACATAAAGAAGTGATTAAACTGACCAATATGTATCATAATTTAATGCGAAAATGGGCTGAAATTTAATAATCTTAAGTCTATTTGAACACAGTTATCTTCCACAAAATAAACCAATATAGAATATATTTTTCAAAATTCTAAAAAATCAGGAAATAATTCTCTTAATTTGAGTTTTTTACATAAATTAAGGGAATTATTTCCGAAGCAAGTCTTTTAAAATTAATCTTAACTTAATCCGTTTACAAGATAACTGAGTTTTACTTTATGCCGTGTTACATCCACGCATAATTTTATGCCACTTTAGGCGATAGAACTCCGAATTGTGCTTGTAAATCGCTAGAATAGACATAATCTATATGAGTAGTAAGTTGCCTTTACCCAAGATTAGAGCAACCGATCCTACACCAGGAGTTTCACATGATGTTGGCAGATCCAAGTAAAAAATATCGTCGCATGTACCAACGTGTGGACTTACCAGACCGCCAATGGCCAAATAATGAAATTAATAAAGCGCCCATTTGGATGAGTACCGACCTACGTGACGGTAACCAAGCGATCTTTGAGCCAATGAACATTGAACAAAAATTTAAAATGTTCCAAATGTTGGTCAAAATTGGTTTTAAACATATTGAAATTGGCTTCCCTTCTGCCTCTCAAATTGATTTTGACTTCACCCGTAAGTTGATTGAAGAATGTCATATTCCTGATGATGTATACATCGAAGTTTTAGTTCAAGCACGTGATCATTTGATTCAACGTACTTTCGAAGCTTTGGAAGGTGCTAAACGTGCTATCGTGCATATTTATAATTCAAACTCACCAACCTTCCGTCAAAAAGTATTGAATGTTGATGTGGCTGGTGCCAAAAAATTAGCCACCTGTGCCGCTGAAAAAGTTAAAGAATATGCAGCGCAATATCCAAATACCGACTGGATTTTCCAATATAGTCCTGAATGTTTCTCTGCGACTGAATTAGACGTAGCCAAAGACGTCTGTGATGCAGTGACTGAAATTTGGGAAGCATCGCCAACCAATAAAGTCATTTTAAATTTACCTGCAACTGTGGAAGTTTCTGGGCCACATGTATATGCCGATCAAATTGAGTGGATGCACCGTAACTTACAACGTCGTGATGGTGTGATCATCTCGGTACATTGTCATAATGACCGTGGCTGCGGTATTGCAGCATCAGAATTAGCCATTATGGCTGGTGCGGATCGTGTGGAAGGCTGTGTATTTGGTAATGGTGAACGCACTGGTAATGTCGACGTTGCAGCCATTGCCTTGAATATGTATACCCAAGGGGTTGCACCAGAATTAGATTTTTCTAATATCAATGAAATTATTGCCACTGTCGAAGAATGTACTGGCTTACCTGTGCATCCACGCCATCCCTATGCAGGTGACTTAGTTTTTACTGCATTCTCAGGCTCACACCAAGATGCGATTAAAAAAGGCTTTGAATTCCAAAAAGGTGAAGAAATTTGGGATATGCCATACTTACCTATCGACCCGAAAGATTTAGGCCGTGATTATGATGCGGTGATTCGTGTCAATAGCCAGTCAGGTAAAGGTGGTATCGCATATTTATTAGAGTCTAATTACAACGTGGTATTACCACGTCGCTTACAGATTGAATTCTCTCAAAAAGTTCAACAACATACCGACGAACAAGGTACTGAAATCACCTCACAAGAAATCTGGACGTTATTCCAAGATACCTATGTTGCAGTGAAAGATGCACATTATTCTGCGAAAAATTACAGATTATCGGATGATAATGGCAATCAAGTAATCGAGCTTGACTTGGTGGTTGATGGTGAGATTCAACACTTACGTGGTGAAGGTAACGGTCCTATTTCTGCAATTTTAAATGCCTTACAATTGCCGATTGATGTATTAAATTATGAAGAACGTAGTATTAGCTCAGGTGCACATGCAAAAGCCTTAGCCTTAATCGAACTTCAAGTTAAAGGTACCGGTAAATCTGCATTTGGTGCAGGTGTACACGACAATATTGTGACCTCGTCAATTGAAGCTATTATTGCATGTACCAACCGTTTAATAGAACAAGGCGTGTTAAGTACCAAACACGTGATTGCTGCTGCGGTATAAGCAATAACGATATGTAATAGCACTATAAATTACTTTTGAAAGGATACCCTCGGTGGTATCCTTTTGTTATTCATCCTAAAGATTTTAAGGCGAATTATTCCTGTGTCTTTTCCAGCTGACTCAGTGGGCATCGTTAGCCCGCAAAAATTCCAATTTGAAGAGCCTCTAGAGCTTGAATGTGGTCGCATATTGCCACGTTTTGACATCATGGTTGAAACCTACGGCAAACTCAATGCAGACAAATCCAATGCAATCTTATTGTGTCATGCATTATCAGGACATCATCATGCCGCAGGTTATCATCATGCCGATGATAAAAAACCAGGCTGGTGGGATGCCTGTATTGGACCTGGAAAAGCCATTGATACCTCAAAGTTCTTTGTAGTGGCACTGAATAATATCGGTGGTTGTAGCGGCTCTACTGGCCCAACATCACCTAATCCTGAAAATGATAATTTACCTTATGGGCCTGATTTTCCTTTAGTCACTGTTCGTGATTGGGTTAAAACCCAAGCGATGCTTTCAGATCGTTTAGGTATAGAAATCTGGTATGCCATTATTGGTGGCTCACTCGGTGGTATGCAAGCTTTGCAGTGGTCCGTTGACTATCCTAATCGTTTAAAAAATTGTGTGATTATTGCCAGCGCACCCAAACTTTCTGCACAGAATATTGCCTTTAATGAAGTGGCACGTCAGTCTATTTTGTCTGATCCAGATTTTCATAACGGCCGTTATTTGGAACAGGATAGTTATCCTAAACGCGGTTTAATCTTGGCACGTATGGTCGGACATATTACGTACTTGTCTGAAGAAGCTATGAAACAAAAATTTGGACGTGACTTAAAATCAGGCAACTTTATGTATGGTTTTGATGTTGAGTTCCAAGTTGAAAGCTATCTACGTTATCAAGGTGAACAATTTAGTCGTAACTTTGATGCCAATACATATTTAATCATGACCAAAGCTTTGGATTATTTTGATCCCGCACGAGAATATGATTTATCTCTCACCAAAGCGATGTTGAAAACCCAGTGCCGCTTTTTAGTCGTATCATTTACTACCGATTGGCGTTTTAGCCCACAACGTTCACAGGAAATTGTGGATGCGCTGATTAGCAGTCATAAGCCTGTGAGCTATATCGATATTGATGCAGAACAAGGCCATGACTCATTCCTCTTCCCTATTCCGCTGTATGTCAAAACATTACGTGCATTTTTAGGTGGCCCTGAGCACCTTGAAGCAACACCTCAGGAGACTGTGTAATGCGTATAGATCAACAACTCGCTGAAAAATGGATTACCCCAGGTGCAAGTGTGCTTGATTTAGGCTGTGGTGATGGCGAATTATTGTCACAAATGAGCAAAAAACAGCAAATCCGTGCATACGGTTTAGAAATCGATCAAGAAAAGATTGCAATTGCGGTCAGTCGAGGGTTAAATATTATTCAACAAGACTTAAATCTTGGTTTAGGACGCTTTGCTGATCAATCTTTTGACTATGTGGTTATGGCACAAGCATTGCAAGCTGTTGATGCACCAGATGTTTTGTTACGAGATATGGTTCGTGTAGGTAAACAAGCCATTATTACCTTTCCAAACTTTGCACATTGGAAGACACGCTCTTTTTTGGCATTGAAAGGAAGAATGCCTGTTTCCGAGGCACTACCCTATATGTGGTATAATACGCCGAATATCCACTTATGTACCTTTCGTGATTTTGAAGCATTGTGTGCAGAAAATCAGATTAAGATTATTAATCGACTCGCTGTAAATGGGAACCAACAAGGCAGTATGCTGAGTAAGCATTTGCCTAATTTGTTCGGCGAGGTCGCTATTTATCGAGTGAGTGCTCTATGAAAAAAATATTATTAAGCAGTACATTATTTTTGGGGTTGCTCAATGTTCAAGCCCATGCAGACTATATTCCACAGCAGCAACAATCCATTTCTGCAATGGCAGCACAATACGCACATATGAGCGTTGCTGATTTACAGAAAGCGGCTAAAGCAGGACAACCTGCAGCTCAATTCTATTTGGCAACCCGTTATCAATCGGGTAATGAAATTGGTAAAGATTTAAAGCAAGCATTTAGTTGGTTTAAAGCTGCTGCCGATCAAGGTATTTCATCTGCTCAATTAAATGTTGGGCGGATGTATGCCGATGGTATGGGCACATCTATCAACGAAACGCTTGCACGCCAATACTTTGAAAAAGCAGCCAGTCATGGGGATAACCGTGCTAGCTTCAATCTTGCCGTAATGGAAGAACAAAAGAAAAACTATATGGGTGCATACCAATGGTATGAGCTGTCTACCCGTGATGGTATGTTAGACAATAAAGTCATCAATATGTCTGAAACCAAGAAGACGGCGCTAGCTGCAAACTTAACCCCTGATCAAATTCGTACCGCACGTGATCGTGCTGACAAATGGATTCAAGCGCAATAATGTTGCCCTGTTTTCCAAAGCACCTTCGGGTGCTTTTTTTTATTGGCATCATACAATCCATAAAATCAGCTAAAATGATTCCTATTCAAGATGAGAGCTTTTTACAATGTCGACACAAGATTGGTTAGCACAAGGAACACTGGTACTCGCCAGTAACAACAAAGGTAAAATTGCAGAATTTACCAAAATGTTTGCCGAATTAAACCTCCCTGTAGATGTGATTCCTCAAGGTCAGTTGAATATTGAAGATGCAATTGAAGATGGTTTAAGTTTTGTTGAAAATGCCATTATTAAAGCCCGTCATGCTGCTCGTATTTCAGGTAAACCTGCGATAGCAGATGATTCAGGTATCTGTGTACCGATATTGGATGGTGCCCCTGGAATATATTCTGCTCGCTATGCTGGTGAACATGGCGATGATACTGCCAACAATCTTAAGCTTTTGGAAAGTTTAAAACCGTTACGTAAAAACGGCGAAGCAATTCAGGCGATGTTTGTATGTGTATTGGCTCTGGTTCAACATGCCGATGATCCCCTTCCTCAAATCTTCCAAGGTATCTGGCAAGGTGAAGTTTTAGAGCAAGCACGTGGCGAAAATGGTTTTGGCTATGATCCTTTATTTTGGTTACCTGAACTAAATATTTCGAGCGCTGAAATGTCAAAAGAAGAAAAGAATAAAATTAGTCATCGTGGTCAAGCGATGCAGTTATTCCGTAAAAGTATAGTCAGCTAATTTTTTCTTTTTAAAGAGATCATTTAGCATTAAAAAGTAAAATCCCTCTGCTAGCGTGAAGGGTTTTACTTTTTAAAAACTAAATAAAATATAAACTTAGACCATATAGAGAACAAATACCACAACTCACGATCGTTCCTGAAGCAATATATTTAGCCGAAATCCCCGTTCCTTGATAATGCGTTTCCAATGCCACAATATTGGCAGCTGGGGGTAAACAAAATAATAAAAACATGACTCCAATATATTCATGGATATGTGGAATGGCTAAGAATTGATATGCCAAGCCACATAAAATAGCACCACATACTAATTTTAAGCCTGCAACTTTCAAACTTTGCAATAAATCACGCTTGTTAACACGAGTATGACGTAACCATAAGCCCAAGACACACATACCTGCAAAACTCATGCCCCACTTTGCAACATTATAAATTTCATCTATCCATAGATGATTATGCAAATGATGAAAGTCTAGCCCCCTAAATATAAGCGCGATGAATAATGCAATAACGGGTGGCGACTGCATCACTTTCTTTATAATTTCCTTAAATGATTGTGCTGCTGAGCGAACAGAAGTGACTGCCCAAGTATTACCAAAAATTGAAACACCGATATATAAGGCAATCATCGCTGAACTAATTTCTGAACCAAATAGTGCTACCGCAATCGGAAATCCCAGCCATGCCATATTGGTATAACTAAAACAGAGTGATGCTAAGCGATCTTTGGAAATGGCTAAAAAAGTAAAAAACAACAGAAATGCAGCAAAGAAACTAAACAACATCAAACTTAAACTGCCCTCCCGATAAAACACCATGTTGTAGATAATGACAATCGGAATAAATACGCGAGCCAATAAAGCAGATAGTAAAGCTTTAAGCTGAGTCGACAATGTTGTTGATGCCAGTATTAAGCCACACATAAAAGACAACAATGGGAATAACAACGCCACTCAAATACATCCAAAAATTGATCATGCTGAAATGCTAACATTTTTTAAATTGTACTTTGAGTGATTGTCTTTAAATTGAAATATCTACGTCACTTTGTTGTCACATCTAACTGTTGATATAGGCTTAATAAAATAGGAGTTAAAACTATGGCTGGCTTATCAATTTGGCATGTACTCATTTTCGCAATCGTGGTGATTTTATTGTTTGGTACATCAAAACTCAAAAACTTAGGTAAAGATGTCGGTGGTGCTGTCAAGGATTTTAAAAAATCAATTAAAGATGAAGAAGCGACTGCAGCATCTCTCACAGAACCACGTACTTTAGAACATCAAAATAATCATACTGATGTGAACTCTACAGTGAAACATTAAACTGGGAGATGTAAATCATGTTAGATGTAGGTTTTTCTGAACTTCTGGTTTTTGGCATTATCGCTCTATTGGTTTTAGGCCCTGATAAACTTCCTGAAGCTGCACGTTTTGCTGCGAAATGGTACAGCAAATTCAAACGTGTCATCAGTAATGTTCAAAATGATATCGATCGTGAATTACGTCTGTCCGAGTTTCGCGAACAAATGCAAAATGAAATGCAACGTATTCAAGAACTGGAACAAAAAGTGCAGGCTCAGATGCAAGAGTTACAACAACAATCGATTATCGCTGCAGAAAAAAAATTACCCGCAGCAGAATCGTCCAATAAAAATTTATCTTTAACCTATCACTTTATAAAACCTACAGTTCCCTCATTTTATTTCTTCAAAATGTGGATAAAACAACAACAGTGCGCTGATGTCTATATTCCGCCTGTTGAAACAGTTTACCCAGCGCAGTTACAGGTGGCTGTATGACAACTTCTCTTTCGCCACAACTTCAAAACCCATCTAATCCAACTGAAGAACCAATTCAACTTGAAGCAATGCCGATCACCAAGCACTTAATGGTGTTACGTCAGCATCTTTTTAAAATCGTCGGGATTTTCATTGTTATCTTTTTTTGCTTACTGCCGTTTGCCAATAAAACTTATTCGACCTTATCTGAACCATTAAGAGCCCAATTACCGCTCAACTCCACCATGATTGCCACAGATGTTACCGCAACATTTATGGCACCCTTTAAGCTGAACTTTTTTATTGCATTAATGTTGGCCATGCCATTTGTGATTTATCAAATTTGGGCATTTCTAAAACCAGCATTGTATGAAAAAGAAAAGAATTTAGCTTTTCCTTTATTATTTGGCAGCATTTTTCTATTTTATTCTGGAATTGCATTTGCCTACTTTGTTGCTTTACCTTCTATTCTACATTTCTTCATGAGTGTGTCACCAGATACCGTTGCGCCAATGACTGATATTAATAGCTATTTGGCATTTTGCTTAAAGCTATTTTTAGTGTTTGGGGTCACTTTTGAAATTCCGATTATTACCTTAGTGCTTATTTTAATTGGTTTTGTCACCACAAAAACCTTGGCTGAAAAACGCCGTTTTATTATTGTTGGGTGTTTCTTCATTGCTATGTTTATGACCCCACCCGATGCGATTTCGATGATTATGCTAGCAGTTCCAATGTGGCTACTCTTTGAAATAGGTCTGCTATTGGGCAAAATTCTTGAACAGCGCAAAACAGCTGAAATCTAAAATAGTGTAATAAAAGTCTGTAATTTTGGCTTTTATTACGCTATTCATCTTTGATATTTATATAAATATATATTTCTAACTAAATTCTGCATAAATCAACTGAACTCGAGCACCTGTTGAACCAGCTCTCCAGCATGTTCACCTTGTTGTGTTTTTTCAATCCAATCTATTTTTTGCTGAGTGATTCGTAAGAAATTGGAACAACGCGTCCCATAAATTGGACTTTGAATAAAGGTAGAAGAAAGCAATTGTTCCATTTCAGGATGAATCCCAGTTTCGGGCAATAAATCAGGAAAGATTTTCCGTTCATCTTCCAAAATATCCCACGCTGCGTATTGCAGATTCGCTTCAGGCAGCGAAGATAACTGCATCATCGGTAAAAATTCTTGAGTAAAGCGTTTCCTCAAGTGTTTGGTCTTTTCCCAATCATCTGAAAGTAAGCCATTTGAAACCACATAGACCCCTGTCGATAATACTTGTGGTGCCTCACCACGATTACTCATATACACTGCTTGGTCGACATCCCCAATAAATAAATTAAAACCAGCATAATTACATTGGATTTTTTCCAGTGCTTGCGCAAAGCGGATTGGGGTTTGGTTCGATTCTAAAAAATCCTGAATCAATTTTCCTCGTGAGGTTGAATAGGTTTTTTTGTCAGTAGCATCACGATAATTAGTCACAATGGCCCATCGGCCTTGTGCAGTCACTCCCATCCAAGTTCCGCCAGACTGTAAATCTTGCCCAGCAATGATTGGGCTGTTTTCCCAAGCCTGTAATTGCGCGCTAGGTCGATGATAAAATTCATCTCGATTGGAAAGTAAACATAAGGGCTGATCATCCAAAACCTGCCAAGCCAGTGCCACAATACACATAAGTTATTCTCTTTTACTTTTACACATTGAATGTACAACATTTTTTATATCTTTCAGCTAAAATCTGTGCAAAACAGAAAATCAAGGAACAGGAATGCTGACCTACCCAAATATCGACCCCGTTGCAGTTGCACTGGGTCCCTTGCAAGTACACTGGTATGGACTAATGTACTTATTGGCATTTTTATGCGCTTGGGGGCTTGCAACCTATCGTGCCAAACAACGTGATCAGTGGTCATCGGATATGGTTTCGGATTTAGTATTTTACGGTGCTTTAGGGGTGGTACTTGGTGGACGTATTGGTTATGTGATTTTCTATGAATTTGACAAGTTCTTGGTTGATCCCATTTGGTTATTTAAAGTCTGGACGGGTGGTATGAGCTTCCATGGTGGCTTTTTAGGTGTCATGGTTGCCATGTTGTTATGGTGCCATAAATATAAAAAGACTTGGTTTGAAACGCTGGATTTTATTGCGCCGTGCGTACCTACAGGTTTGATGTTCGGACGTATTGGTAATTTTATTGGTGGTGAACTATATGGTCGCCAAGTCTCAGACCCCAACTTTGCATTTGGTATGATTTTCCCAACAGATCCTTTGCAATTGGTTCGTCACCCCTCACAGATATATCAAGCCTTATGTGAAGGTTTATTACTGTTTATCATTTTATGGTTTTATAGTGCTAAACCTCGTCCTCGTTATGCTGTTTCGGCAATATTTTTAATGGGTTATGGCTGTGCTCGCTTCTTTATGGAGTTCTTCCGTGAACCCGATGCCGATCAAGGCTATATCTTGTTTGGCTGGATGACCAAAGGTCAAATGCTCTCTTTACCGATGATTTTGATCGGTCTATGGATGATTTGGTACGCTTACCAGAAGAAAATTTTTGACTGGGGTCCACAGAAAAATACCCCAAACTAAGCTGCACATAGCGAATAATGCAGCCATATTTTTAATCATCTTGAAAAAAATGAAGCTGTACCAATAACCTTCTTGCGAAAAAATGAAGCAGTGCTTCATTTTTTTTCCTATGCTAAAGTTATCTGAATACCTTTTATTTTGATGAACTATGCTTGAATTTTGGTTTAATCCTCAAACATCGCTGACAAAAAAATTATTGATTCTTATCGTGATTGCAATTACGACAGCGGTTCTCTATACAATTCAACCGCTCACCATTGCTGCAATTTTGATGTTTTTAGGTACAGGCATTATTTTTCTAATCTGTCGCTATTGTAAAACACATTTTACTGCTCAAAATCCAAGCGGCTTAGTTTACCGATTGTTAACTTGGATTCCGATTGCGCTATTAATCGCGCTTATTTTTAAGAACATGCAAAATGGTGAAATTCTAATGCCTGGTGCCCAAGGTATTGGCTTTATGGCTTTAGCTGTCTGTCTCTTTTCTCCGCTATCGTTATTACATAACAACAAATCAGAGTAAGCTTTTCATCATGTTCAACTTTTGGTATTCGAAACAATGTACACGACAAATAAAACTCATCGTGTGTATCCTGACCTGTGCGATTATTTATATTTGTTCATCGATACAACAGCTGACACCACTCTTTGTAGGAATCAGCCTGAGTATTGGTCTCATAATTCATCTACTGAGAAAGTTGGAACTAAAAATTTCAAATGAACATCTATATCAACAAGGCTTTCAAATTCTATTTTCAATCATCAGCCTAGTCACTTTAATTCAATTACTACCAACTCAAAATAAAATCTATCTGGCAATCCAATGCCTTGGCTTTAGTGCGATTGGCTTGTTTATTGTGTCAATTTATGAAAATCGAGCAAAACGTTTTGAATAAATAAAAGGAAGTTCCTAGTCATATTCCCTTCCTTTTAAATACGCTTAGCACATTAACAATGCCTAATTTTCGCCTATTTTTTATAAATTTATTCGATAATATTCATAAGTAACTTGAGCATCTTTATAGACGTCATAGCTGCGTTGCTTAAAGTCTGAGACCCATTCTAAGCCCGTAAATCCAGCAATATGCCCATATCGATGCTTATTGGTTCTATTGATAATATAGATATCACCTTTTTTAGGGTGATCAAATGCGGGTTGAATCTGTCGATATCCAATTTTAGTCAGGGTATTACCCCAATCTGCTGCGGCAACAGGATGTTGGACAAAGCGTGCTCCTGCTGTTTCTAAGGCTATACGGATGCTTTTGGCACACTTTGCAGAACTTCTTCTGCTCGAAATACCGGCTAACTTTTGAGTGAATTTACTCACATCAATTTGATATGCATTGTCAAAACTAAAGCTTCTAAAACCGCCCTCTTCAACTTTTTTGTTTCTAGAGGTGGAATGCTTTTTCACTTCAGGTGGATAACTCTGTGATGCTGTGGATCGAATTACAATATGACTTGCAGGCGCAACATTATCATATACATCAACATGTTGGTCATAAATCATGCTTAAACCTCTAACGTCTCTCAAAGAATTAGTTACGCTCTAAACAACGCAACTTCATTTCGTGAAGCAGGGATAGTAAGCATCGAATCTTAAATTTCCACATCAAAAAATGTAAGCAAATTTATTATTGTAAATGAGAATACTTTAACTCACTCTTTATTATTAGATTTTAAAAAATACTTTTTTGTAAAAAATAGCACTGATCTTTTAGCACTGCTTAAATTAAAACCAACCTTAATTTTTTCTTAAAAGTTAACTGCCTATTTTAGAATAAGTAGTTATTTATAATACAATTAACTACAATCCCAGTTGTATAAAACCCTTGAAAAGTCACGTTTTTTTAAGTCATCTGGATGAATGAAAAAGTTACCAACACCGACATCGCCCCACATAATATCGTTGCCTTCATTCGCATCACTATCAATTTGTAATAACAAGACATAGTCTTGAATATTTTTTTCATACTCCCGTGGATCAGATTGAGTGAAGTAAGGATAGCCCAACAATCGATGTCCATTTGCAGAGAATTTTTCACAATACGGTTCTAACCATTCATCATAAAAATCTTCACCCTCAAATTTTTCCTCAAAATCATAAAGCTGTTCAACAGCTAAAATTTTCTGTCCAAAAGCAAAATCATCAACACTGATATATTGAACAACGGGTTTAAATTCGATGCGATATTGACCTGAAAGTGGTGAACAGTACTCTTCATCTGTAAATCGAGATAAATGGGGAGCAAAATCTTGCTGAAGTTGAGTTTTTTCTTGCATCACATCATCAAAAAATAAAACTCGGAATCCCTCCTGTTTTTGCCCCTTTTCAAAATCAGCACCATATAGATCATCACCACCAATGAAGAACTGTAAAATACCTTTTGTAGGTAAATCTGGATGCAAAGGCAATTCTGCAAAATTAATTTGCGCCAGCAGTTTAAGTGGAACATTATTTGAATCAACAGGATATTGATGCTTCAAAGGTAAATAGGGCTCCCCGCCGACTTTACTTTGCCATAAAGCCAAATGCTCATCAGAAACTAAAGACATTTCGAAACTGGATTGAGCCGTTATTAAAATTTTATCTTTATATGGCTGAATCGCCTCAGGAATATCATTCCAATTCACATTCATCGTTATTCTCTCTTGTTATGTACTATTAAAAATATCTAGAGATTAGTATAAACTGCTAGGTTCATCGAGAATATGACATGCCCTTTTTAAACGACAGCAAATGTCGCTAAGAGCTTAATTTGGAATTTTTATGAAAGCGTATTTAGACCTTCTACAACACATCCTCGACAACGGCGGCGATAAAGGCGACCGTACAGGGACAGGGACACGTTCTGTATTTGGTCATCAGATGCGTTTTGATCTTGCTAAAGGTTTTCCTTTACTGACGACTAAAAAAGTTCATTTCCGCTCTATCGTCATTGAACTATTGTGGTTTTTAAAAGGTGATACTAATGTCCAATACTTAAAGGACAACAAAGTATCAATTTGGGATGAATGGGCTACTGCAGAACAAACTGCGCGTTTTGGCCGTCCTGAAAGTGAACTCGGCCCTGTTTATGGTCACCAATGGCGTAATTTCGGTGCAACTAAAAAAGCAGATGGCTTGTATGAGCAAGATGGTTTTGATCAAATTCAATGGTTGGTTAATGAAATTAAAACCAATCCTAATTCGCGTCGTTTAATCGTATCGGGTTGGAATCCTCAAGAAGCTGGACAAGTCGCACTACCACCGTGTCACACATTATTCCAATTCTTTGTTCAAGATGGCAAGCTTTCTTGTCAACTCTATCAACGTAGTGCAGATGTTTTCCTAGGCGTGCCATTTAATATTGCCAGTTATGCCTTACTGACGCATATGATTGCACAAGTCTGTGGTCTGGCTGTCGGTGATTTTGTTTGGACAGGGGGTGACACTCATCTGTATGTGAATCATTTTGAGCAAGCACAATTACAACTCAGTCGTGAGCCTTTAACGTTGAGCCAATTAAAACTCAATCCTGAAATTACGGATATTTTTGATTTTAAATTTGAAGATATTGAAGTCATTGGCTATGAATCACATCCTGCCATTAAAGCCCCTGTCGCAGTTTAAAATACGTATTTAATATTTATCCTCCTCTCTTCACCCCATTCTATCTGCTTGTTGAGAGGAGTTAAAAAGAGTTTCTTATGGCCTATCAAAATTTCGAAATCGTGCATGTCGTGGCAATGGATCAACAACGCTGCATTGGTAAAGGTAATGATTTACCTTGGCATATTTCAGCAGACCTCAAACACTTTAAAGCAATCACCCAAGGTGGTGTGGTGGTGATGGGGCGAAAAACCCTCGAATCGATGGGTCGTGCCTTACCTAAACGTGTCAATTGGGTCATTACTCGAGATCCAAACTGGACATTTGAAGGGGTTAAAGTTGCACATAGTATTGAAGACGCTTTAGAACAAGCCATTCCTGATGTCAAAGCATCCGAAAAACCTGAGTCAATTTTTATTATTGGTGGTGGAGAAATCTTTAAACAGACGATTGATATCACTGATCGTTTAGAATTGACCCATGTACAGCTTGATGTTCAAGGTGATGCTCATTACCCTGAAATTCCACACGAATTTAAAAAAATAACTAGTGAATCGCACCATGATGACAAAACAGGGATTGCTTTTGAGTTCGCCACTTATCAAAAATAAGCCTAGAACTTATTCAGCAAAAATAGCCCAATATGCATAACATTGGAAAAAAAGAATTCTTCCATGCTTTAGGAATGGGGCTACTCCATTCCCTAATTAGTTTATTGGTAATTCTTTCTTCGATTTGGCTTTGCCTCGCAATATGGATTCAACAACCAGGGGGATGGTTGTTGAGTCGAATCATGCTTGCGATTTGGATTATATTTTCACTCAGTATTTTAGGGATCTACATTGGTAAAAGCGGGTTAAGTCGTCGTAAAGATCTATTCATTTACATCCTCGCTTTTATTGGTAGTTTATTTTGGTATTTCAATATTCCAGCACAGCAAGATCGAGACTGGAGTCCCGATGTTGCACGCTTACTCAGCTATGAAAAACAAGGCAATATTGTCACCCTACATAATATTCGAAATTTCACCTGGTATAGCGAAGATAAATTTGATCAACATTGGGATACTCGTCGCTATAACCTAGAGCATATCAGTGGTATCAATATCATCACCTCCTATTGGATGGGGCCTCAAATTGCCCATACCTTAGTCAGCTTCGATTTTACCGACCAAAAACCGTTGGTTTTTTCAATCGAAATTCGTAAAGAAAAATCAGAAAGCTTTTCAGCCCTTGGCGGCTTCTTCCGTAAATTTGAACTCAGTTTAGTGGCAGCAGATGAACAAGATATTGTCTATACGCGGAGTAATATTCGTGGCGAACAGGTTTATTTTTTCCCCATTAAAATGCCAAAAGCTGAAATGCAGGCATTATTCTTAGAGTATTTAAAAAAATCAGATGAGTTAGGTGTAGAACCGAAGTGGTACAACACACTCACCAGTAATTGTACCACTATAGTTTTCGATATGATCCAAGCTATTTCACCACAACAATTACCAACCGATTATCGACTGCTTGCCTCTGGCTATTTACCCAATTATCTCTATGATTTAGGTGCAATTAGCCATCAATGGTCAATGAAAGAATGGTACCAATACTCCCATGTAAATCCTAAAACACAAAACTTTAAGTCTTCTCCACCTACAGATCGCTTAAGCTATTCGGAAATCATTCGAACGGGCTTACCCGTCGTCCAACAGAATCTTTCTTCTAAAAAATAATGCAGAGATACATTCTAGACATAGCGATTTACTTATTTTTTTGTTTAGATAGTAGCAATAGATTCACTATAGAGATCACTCATGCTAAAAAAACTGATTGCCACTGTACTTATTTCATCAACATTAGCCGTTGTAGGTTGTACCTCTATGCCGAGTACAATACAACAAGAACAAAATTTGGCACTTCTACAGAATAAAATCTGGGTAATGACGCACATTGGTGCTATTGAATATAAAATGGATCCTCACGCACCCAATGCGCCCAGCATTCAGTTTAATTCAAATGAAATGCGTGTAAATGGTACAGATGGCTGTAACCGTTTAATGGGAACTTATGTGGTTAAAGGCAATCAAATTAATTTTAGCCCAATGGCTGGAACCAAAATGATGTGTATGGAAACCATGGAACTCTCTAGCAAATATAATGAAGCACTGAGCCAAGTTGCAGGATATCAAGTCTATGGGCAAACTTTAAAACTGTTAGATCGCCATGGCAATGTCGTATTGAAATACAGAAGTACCGTGCAACCTCGCTAATTAAGCATAAAAAAGGGCCTGAATTTCAGGCTCTTTTTTACGTATAAAAAATAAAATTACATAATGACTTCATCATAAGTTTATATATTATTGAATGATCAAAAGAATAAGGATTTTATAATGCAACAAGCACTCTTCGGTGGTGGATGTTTTTGGTGTACTGAATCAGTTTTTTTACAACTTAAAGGTGTAGAAAAAGTCACCAGTGGTTATGCCGGTGGTCATACCTTAGATCCAAATTATGATGATATTTGTACAGGGAATACCGGACATGCCGAAGTGATTTTGATTGATTTTGATGACAGCCAAATTAATTTTAAACAACTACTGGATGTCTTTTTTGCAACACACGATCCGACGACCTTAAACCGGCAAGGCAACGATATTGGAACACAATATCGTTCAGTGATTTATTACTTTAATGCTCAACAGCAAACGGAAGCAGAAGCGTATATCAATCAGTTAAAAACAGAGGGTTTAAATATCGTGACTGAACTCAGCCCTGCTCCGACCTTTTATCCTGCTGAAGATTATCATCAAAATTTTTATGCACGTAATCCTTCCCAAGGATATTGTAATTTCTCTATCCCCCCAAAATTATTGAAGTTAAGCAGTAAATTCCAAGAACTATTGAGGTAATCTTTAGAGATAAAAAAAGCGATCTAATTTTTATTACTAGTTAAGTAATATATATAAAACATATAAAAAAGATCCCTTCTTGGGATCTTTTTTATTCTTTAAAGAATAATTTCATATCAATTTTACTAGTAAAAAATATATAAATTATAAAAACTCAATTACACAAATATAAGCCAAAATGCATATTTCTGTACAAATGGACACTAAGTATCATGATCAATTATTCTTATTTAACTTTGATATTTTAACTTGATAAAAAGATATCCTAAGGTTGAGAACTAACAATCTATGATGTGTGTTGTCATTATAATATGACAACACACTCTCAGTATATTGCTATGCTATCAAGCTTTGTATTAATCTACTTTTCTTCAATGCCTTCTGGAAATTTAAAACTCAAAAATGGGTTTGTGCTAGCTATTAAAAAAATTCTAGATCATTTGGAGTCCTGGAAAGAATTATAGCTTTTATATATTTATTTTATACATATATAAAAAGAAAGATGCGAGATAAGAAATTGATATTAAAGGTTATACTTGCATCTTTCTTTCATTTTATACACTTTCTACTAGAAAGAAAGTAATGGATCGCTTTTTTTCGCTTTATCCATCTGACTTAGTTATCACTCAGAAACGCCAGATCATTTAAACCAGCCTTACTGGCACGAGACATGACTTGTGCCACTGTATCGTAACGTGCGTCTTTATCTGCTCTTAACTGAACTGCTGGTTTAGTTGCTTTTAGCCCTTCCTCATCAAAGCGCTTTTGCAACTCATCCAAACTAATGATTTGACTGTTCCAAGCCACTTCGCCTTTTTCATTAATACTAATGGTAATGGCTTCTGGTGGTGGTTCTACAACTTCAGCTGTAGTTTTTGGTAAGGTTAATGGTATTGATGGGTTCGCAACGGTTGCTGTCACCAAAAAGATGATCATCAATACCAACATAATATCGATCAGCGGAATGAGATTCATCTCATTCATGCCAGAATCGTTGTCTTCACCCAATTGAAAAGCCATTAAGCTTGACCTCCAACTAAAACATTTTCAGTGGTCTTCGCTGTAGCTGTGTGCGTGGATGAATCTTGTTGCAACATTGTGTCAATCAATAAACCATGCGCTTGATCTTGCAATTCATTCGATAAGGTACGATTAAAACGTACACAAATGTTATAGGCTAGAACGGCTGGAATCGCTACCGCTAAACCCAGACCTGTCATAATCAGTGCTTCACCCACAGGGGTTGCCACTTGAGCTAGGCCCGCTTGCCCACTTTTTCCAACAGCAACAAGCGCATGAAAAATCCCCCACACTGTCCCAAATAAACCGACAAATGGTGCAATAGAAGCAATCGTTCCTAAAACTGAAACACCTTTCTCAGCAGAAGATTTTTCTACTGAAATTTGACGTAAAAGTGCTTGTTCTGCCACAGCTTTACGCTGTTCAAAAGCTAAAGGTACAAGTTTTGCTTTTAACTTGCTAATCGCTTGAGCAAGATGCACTTGAGCTTGCTGCTTCAATTGACGTGTTCCCATCAAACGAAGAACAAACACCGTCCAAGTCGCAATAGACATGATCAAAAGCACGAAGTACAGTGTTTTACTGACTGCATCTGCATGTTGCCAATAAACTGAAAAGTTCATACTCGAACTCCTAATTAATATGTTAGCCGGTTAATTCAATTCTAATTCGAAAGGTAAATCGCCATAAATTGCACGACCATCTTTAGAAGCTACAAATTTAGCACCACGAACTGCACGTAAAACTTTATCATCTAAAGCAGTCAAACCACTCGACTTAGTCACTTTTACATTCGTAATCTTTCCATCAGCTGTAGCGACAATATTCACAACAACTGTTCTTTTCGCATTTTCTAAATCTTTATTGGTGAAAGAGAGACGTGGTTTTCTCGCCCACGAAACATCTCCTGCACTAAACTTACGTGGTGCATTTTTAGCATCACTTTCAGCTTTGTCACGCTCGGCCTGATCGCGTGCCGCTTGGTCACGTGCAGCTTGCTCTCTCGCCTGCTGATCTTTGAATGCTTGATCTTTTTTAACTTGATCCAGACGCTTTTGCTCATCAATAACACGTTGATTTTCAAGTTTCTGTTGCTCTTGTTTTAACTTCTCTTGTTTCAGCTTCTCTTGTGTATCATCTTGCTGAATGGTCTTTTTATCGATTTTAGGTGTCGTAGTTGCAATAACTTTCGGTTTCACAACTGGTTTTGGCAGTACTGGTTCAACTTTAGGCTTTGAAGGTTGTACTTTAGGTTTAATCGGCTTAGGAGGAACAGGCGGTGGCGGAGTATCTTCCACAAGTTTAAGAAATTTGACTTTTAATGGCGTTTTTTCAATTGGCTTGAGCTCAGGTGCTTTCATATTACTCACCGCCCAAAGTACACCCATATGACCGATCACGACTGCCAACAAAGCGGTGAGCACTGTTTTCTTCATCGAGGGAGAAGATTGAAGACTTGCTATGGAAGATTGACTCATATGAATCTGTATACCTAAACCAGAGATAGACTACAAAAAGTGATTTGTAAATCGGACTCATCGGATCGAACAATTAAAGTCCGATAATTATAAATGAGAAGTGTTTTCATTTACAACTACTTTTTCAATGCTTTTCATCGTTTTTCCAAATAGAAAATAAAAAAAGGGATGTATAAAACATCCCTTTTTTAATGTGAAAATTACATCTTATTGAAATATAACAGTCTTGTTTCCATCAACAATAATACGGTCTTCCAAATGCCATTTCACAGCACGTGCCAATACATTTCGTTCTACATCTTGACCAAGTTCACGTAACTGATCGACGGTAAAGTCATGATTTACACGCTCGACATCTTGTTCAATAATTGGGCCTTGATCCAACTCTGTAGTCACATAATGTGCAGTCGCACCAATCAATTTCACACCCTTTTCATGTGCTTGCTTATAAGGATTCGCCCCAACGAAAGCAGGTAAAAAAGAATGATGAATATTAATGACTTTCATTGGCCATTTTTGTACAAAGTTTTCACTCAAAATTTGCATATAACGGGCAAGTACCAGTAAGTCATTGCCTTGCATCAGTTCATCAATTTTGGCATACGCTTCTTCTTTGTTGTCTTTATTGACAGGAACAACGGTAAAAGGAATACCAAAATTTTCTACCGACTCACGTAAAGTCTCATGGTTGGAAATCACTTGTGTAATTTCACACGGTAAACCACCACGTGCATGACGCCACAATAACTCCAGTAAAGCATGGTCTACTCGAGATACCAAAATACCGACTTTTTTCACATCGCTGACCAATGCCATACGCCATTGCATAGCATAACGTTCAGCGACATTACTCTCAAAAGTTTGCAATAATGCATCTTTACGTGCTTGCAAATGATCCAATTCAAATTCAACACGCATGAAATAACGCCCACCCTGAGCTTCAGTTGCATATTGATCAAGTGCAGTAATATTTGCGCCTTGATGATACAAAAAGCTTGATACGGCTTGCACAATACCGGGCTTGTCTTCACAAGTAATCAGTAAACGTGCTGTGTTGGCAGTAGTCATGTTCATGTTGTTGTATATCACTTATAAGTTAAATTAAAAAAACAGCCAAGTATTCTAACCCTTTTTGAGAAGCGATTCAAAATTGCCTCACGTTCAAATACACTTTACTCATTTTTTGCGGTCGATAAACTTTCAAATAGTTCGGAAGAGCCAAATGACTCTAGTAAGCGCTCATAGGTTTCACGACTTTCACCGCGTAAATAAGCCCCTTCTAAGAACACCATCTGACGCAATGCCAGCCAAATCCATTTTTCATCTAAATGATTGGAATCACTCAAATGCCCAGACATATATAAGAAGTTAGTCCAGTTGGTTAGTACAATCCAAATATTAATAATTAATGCTTCAATTTCAGAAGAGGTCATCTGCATTAATCCAGCTTCTACAAAGGCATGATAAATTTTTTGCCCTTGTTGCATCACTTTACCCGCAAATCGTGGGTAGATTTTTCTAAAATCAGCATTATTTTCGACAAGATGATAAACATCACGATGTAAAAAGCGATATTCCCAAAGTTGGCTACTCAGCACTTGGAAATAGCGAATTTTATCATTTGCATTGACTGGTCGGTCATCAGGTAATGCCAGCATATCCAAAGTTTCTTTTTGATACTGCTCCATTAACTCTTTAATAATTTCTTGTTTATTACGAAAGTGATAGTACAGATTGCCTGGGCTAATCCCCAACTCAGCTGCAATATGGTTGGTCGTAACTGAACGCTCACCACGCTCATTAAAAAGCTGCAAGCTAATTTGTAATATCCGATCTTTCGTTTTCAATGTTTTGGAGCTCGACATCCTAATACCATCTTTTAACCGTTAGCATACGCTAACACATAAAGTGACTTGACTATTTAGAGTATTTACTCTAAAAAATAGATTAAATTAAACTTTTCGTAAATGGTCTTTGTCATGAACAGTCAAACAAAAACAAACTCGATGACTCCCTTTTCGCCAGAAGTTCAACATTTGCATGACCTTTTAGCTCAGCAAAAGTCGGCTTATCAACGTTATCCGGTTCCTACAGCCAAGGAACGCATAGAACGTTTGGCACGTCTAAAAAAAGTCCTAGTAAAGTATCAAGATCAAATTGCAGATGCAATTAATCAAGATTATGGGAACCGCTCAATCTCTGAAACTAAAATAGGTGAATTACTCACCTGTTTAGAACACATCAAATATTATAGCAAGCATTTAACCCAATGGATGAAGCCATCTAAACGCCATGTAGGAATGATTCATCAACCTGCAAAAGCATGGGTACAATATCAACCTTTAGGCGTAGTTGGCATTATTACACCTTGGAACTACCCGCTATTACTATCGCTTGGCCCCCTGATTTGTGCTTTGGCTGCAGGCAATCATGCCATGATCAAAATTTCAAGTGCATCTCTAAATTTTGGTCAGCTGCTTGAAAATATACTTTCTGAAGCGTTTCCTCAAGAACTAGTAGCAGTCGTAACCGGTGGCGGTGCATTGTCTGATGCTTTCTGTCATTTAGCTTTCGACAAAATGATTTTTACAGGTTCTACCAATATCGGTAAAACAGTGATGACGGCTGCCGCTGAAAACTTAGTTCCCGTGATTCTCGAACTTGGCGGAAAATCCCCTGTTATTGTGCATCCATCCAGTGATCTCAAAGAAGTCGCGCAACGTATTGCTTTTGGAAAGCTCTGGAACGCAGGTCAAACCTGTGTCGCGCCGGACTATATGTTTCTTGCCAAAGGTAAAACAGCTGAATTTGTGGAAAGCTATACAGCGGTTGTCCATGAAATGTATCCAAGCTTAGCCAATAATCAAGACTACACATCGATCATCAATGATAAACAATACAACCGCATTCAAAGCTATTTAGAAGATGCACAAACACAAGGTGCAACCTCTATAGAGTTAAATCCTCAGCATGAAGACTTAACGAGCGTTCGTAAAATTGCACCAACATTGTTAACAAATATTACGCCAGATATGGAGATCATGAAAAATGAAATCTTTGGTCCAATCTTACCAATCATGGAATATGAAAAAATTGATGATGTAATTGACTTTATCAATAGCCGTCCGCGTCCTCTTGCTTTATACTATTTCGACTTTGATAATGCACGTGCGGATTATGTCTCGCAACGTACGCATTCGGGGCACTTTGGTCAAAATGCTGTATTAACCCATGTTGCACAAGACGATTTACCATTTGGTGGCGTAGGTGCTTCAGGTATGGGAAAATATCATGGTCCAGAGGGTTTCTTTAGTTTGTCACATGAACGCTCAGTAATGTCTATTCCCAAGCTGTTTAGCATTAAGTTCATTTTGCCACCATTTAACAAACCTTTTGTTAAAATCCTAGAGAAAACCTTTCTACGATAACTGATCAAGGCATGATCTATCGAACTTAGTCATGTCGAGTTTTAATCGATTCCGCTTGTCTTTTAAGCGGAATTTTGGTATAAAACGCCCCTTGAAGGAATTCATCCGTTTATTTTTGACTGGCCATACAGTTTTGCTGTTGGCTAACTCAATGGAGTTACACCATGTCTAAGGTTTGCCAAGTTACCGGCAAGCGTCCAGTCGTTGGTAACAACGTCTCGCACGCCAATAACAAAACCAAACGCCGGTTCGAGCCGAACCTGCATCACCACCGTTTTTGGGTAGAAAGCGAAAAGCGTTTTGTACGTCTTCGTCTAACCACTAAAGGTATGCGTATTATCGACAAATTGGGTATCGAAAAGGTTCTTGCGGACATTCGTGCTCAAGGTCAAAAGGTCTAAGGAGTCTGAACCATGCGTGATAAAATTCGTCTAGTTTCTTCAGCTGGTACAGGTTATTTCTATACCACTACTAAGAACAAACGTACTATGCCGGAAAAAATGGAAATCAAAAAATTTGATCCAAAAATCCGTCAACACGTAATTTTCAAAGAAGCTAAAATTAAATAATTTTAGTTTTCTAAAAAAACGACCCAAATGGGTCGTTTTTTTTGCATTTTTTTTACTCAGCTTGCTAAACTTTAGCCTGCGTGTTCGCTTTCTTAATCTTTTTAATTATTTTCATAATTACACCTGCTTAATTTAAGGAATTTTTAGTGCCTCATGATGTAGATTTGATTATTTTACTTGCAGTCGGTTTTGGTATTGCCCTCATTTTTGGCTATATCGCTGCACGGTTACGTCTACCCCCCCTGATTGGCTATCTCATTGCCGGTATTATTATTAGTCCCAACACCCCCGGTATTGTGGGGGATCTTGCACTTGCAAATCAGCTGGCTGAACTCGGCGTCATGTTCCTGATGTTCGGTGTCGGTATGCATTTTTCACTAAACGACCTACTACAAGTCCGCCGCATTGCCCTTCCTGGTGCAATTTTACAAATTGCAGTAGCAACCTTACTCGGTATGGCCGTATCTATATTTTGGGGCTGGAGTTTTGGCTCAGCCCTCGTTTTTGGCCTCAGTCTATCCTGTGCAAGTACCGTAGTTTTACTTAAAGCCCTAGGTGACAAAGGCTTACTCAATTCAGTGAATGGTAAAATTGCGGTGGGCTGGTTACTAGTCGAAGACTTGGTTATGGTCTTAGTACTTGTGTTACTGCCTGCTACTGCAGTGTTACTTGGTGGTCATCCTGTAGAAGGCCATGCGAATAATGATAATATTTGGCTCACGCTGAGTATTACCTTGTTGAAGGTCATTGGCTTTATTGCCTTTATGTTGATTATTGGTAAACGCCTTGTACCCATGATCATGCAACACGTCGCTCGTTTAGGCTCGAGAGAGCTATTTACACTCACCGTCGTTGCAGCGGCTATCTCAATTGCCTATGGTTCATACGCAGTCTTTGGCGTTTCTATGGCATTGGGTGCATTCTTTGCAGGAATGGTGGTTAAAGAATCGGATTTCAGTCACCGTGCAGAAGAAGAAACCCTGCCTTTACGTGAAGTTTTTTCAATTCTATTCTTCGTTTCTGTAGGGATGCTATTTGATCCTCGAATTATCATTGAACAACCGCTCCATATTCTTGCGGTTATTGCCATCATTATGATTGGTAAAACTATTGCTGCTATGGCGTTGGTATTATTCTTCCGTTATCCATTAAATACAGCACTGACTGTAGGTGCAAGTTTGGCACAAATTGGAGAGTTCTCATTCATCTTAGCCACTTTGGGTTTATCTCTTGGCTTACTTACCCCTGATGCACAGAATCTAATTCTTGCAGGTGCACTATTCTCCATCACCCTAAATTCATTTCTCTTTTCAGCGATTGAACCTGTGCAAAACTGGATTCGAGAACGCTCACATTTAGCACGTTTACTCGAACGCAGTGGTGACCCGCTTGCCATGTTACCTGATGAAGTCGATCAAGATTATCTACGTGACCAAGTGGTGATTGTCGGGCATGGTGAAGTTGGACGCCGTATGACCCAAACGCTGATGGAACATGGTATTAAAGTGGTTATTGCTGAAGAAAACCGTGAGAAAGTTGAAAATTTGCGTGAAAAAGGGATTGCTGCCGTCTCAGGCCGTGCGACTGAACCTAGCGTACTGATTCAAGCCCATATTCAACATGCGCGTCTTTTAGTCATTTCCCCTATGGACATTTTAGATATTCATAAAATTGTGGATACAGCAAAACTACTTAATCCACAAATTCAAGTTTTAGTTTGTGCAGAAAGCAAAGAGGAAGCGGAAGTCATTCGTGCAGATCAAATTGGTGAAGTCTATTATGCGAAAGACGAAATGGCAAAAAATATGAGCAACCATATTTTAAACCAAATCCAAATTGCCCATCACCATGAGCCAACACATTAATCCATAAGAATCTACAGGTTGCCACAACTGACAACCTGTAGATAGAGATCAACACACACCAAGAAAAATATAGATATCATTTATCTTATTAAAATTATTAAAAAATTATCTTAATCATTAAAAATAAGTGGGAAAATTATGCTACTCGTATATTTAGGCTTTATGGTTTTAATCATCGGATCAATTGGCTTTTTAATTGCTGCTTTTAAAAACAGTATTCTATGGGGACTGGGTTGCTTATTACTTTCCCCGGTATCTATCATTTTCCTCATCCTGCATTGGAGTGATGCAAAAAATCCCTTCTTTTTACAGTTAATTGGAATCGGAATTGTCTTTATCGGTTCTTTATTTATATCGCCTCAATAGAATTAAATCTTTCTCTAATGGCTGCATCCCAAATATGCAAATTAAAAAACGCACTCATGAGTGCGTTTAGTTTCTATTTATTTTATGCAAATTTAAGCATCAGCTCATCAGTTTTGGTGGTTCATCAACCACTTCAGCTTGCCACTCGTTGGCTTGTTTTTCAAGCAATGCAAATAAGGCAGCTTGAAACATATGCTGAGCAACGACAGGAGTTTGATCACCAAGCAATGCTTTCACTTCTTCATTAAACTGAATAGTGACCAAAGGTTCTTGTTCAGAGCCTGAGTTTCGCAAAGCCAACTCGCCATTTTCAAGTTGAACCAGCTCAAGAACGGCTTCCTGATTACCAAATAGCTGTTTTAACTGTTCTATAGACATACACCCCTCCATGCTCAACATGGGGCAAAGTACCGTATGCACTTTGCAACTGCTAAGTATCTTATATAGGTACTCCAACATTAAATTTCAAGATGACTTTCTAAAAAAGATTAGAATTCAACCATCTCATTGCGAAAACCATCAATCAGTTGGGTGAGATCATGATGCCATTCACGCAGAATTTTTGTATCAGGCAACCATGCCTGCGGTGTTTGTGTAACCTTAATAATTAGATGAGAAGAAGTTTCATTTTCAGGTTCTGGTGTACTTGGTTCTGGCGTGTACTGGCACAAACGATATGCACGTTTAAGTTCAGCAATAACACCTTCTTTCGCTAATTGCTGCATCACCGAAACCTCAGGCGAAACCTGTCCTTTGCCTGCCATATGACTTTCAATAGACTGCAAGGTCGGCGTAGAATCATTGAGCCGATAATAACGCACCAATTCCTGTAAAAAAGCCAGCATTGCTCCATGTAAATGAAAAACAGCGGCTTCTCGATGTGCTTGCACTTGTTGCACATGCTCGGTTTGTTCTGCTTGCTGACACGCTAAACGCGCAAAATAGAGTTTTTGGTTGGTACGATCAGCATGGTAGCGAGCAACACGAGACATGATTTTTCCTTTAATACAAAGCACGAGAACACGTATACGCTTAGATTAACCGTGTCCTCACTTTTTGAATATATTTTTTTTAGCATTCGACAGTACAATCAGCATATAAAATCGGATCTGGCTTGAGAAACTCAATTTTAATATCCATAAAAAAGCCCAAGTTTTATAATTAAATCAAACAATAATGCTCTCATTCAATTATTCAAACTTAGGCTTATGCAACGATAGGAATATTGATTCTTATCGTCTAATTTTACGATACCACGAAAACTTTAGTCATCTAACATCATTTCTGGGCTCATGCCCACAGTATTAAAGCCTGAATCTACGTATAGAATTTCACCAGTAATACCATTCGCCCAAGGTGAGCATAGGAATAACGCAGCATTACCAACGTCTTCAATGGTGACATTACGCTTTAATGGTGAGATTTTTTCATTGGCATCTAACATTTTACGGAAAGATTTAATCCCTGAAGCTGCCAATGTACGAATTGGACCCGCTGAAATCGCATTGACACGAATTCCCTCTGCACCCAAACTCGACGCTAAGTAACGTACACCTGCTTCTAAAGAGGCTTTTGCCATTCCCATGACGTTGTAGTTTGGCATCACTCGTTCTGAACCTTGATAAGTCAAGGTTAATAGACAGCCTTGGCGTACTAACAATAATGGTTTAGCCGCACGAGCCATCGCAATAAAGCTATATGCACTAATATCGTGTGCAACTTTAAAACCGTCACGATCCGTGACATCGGTAAAGTCACCATCTAAGGTATGTGCTGGTGCAAAACCAATAGAATGTACCACGCCATCTAAACCATCCCAGTGTTTTGCAAGTTCTAAAAATGCATTGTCAATATCTGCATCATTTGCAACGTCACAAGGGAAAACCAATTTAGAGCCAAACTGCTCAGCAAAATCATCAACACGTTTTTTTAATTTTTCGTTTGGATAGGTAAATGCAAGTTCTGCACCTTCACGATGCAAGGCTTGTGCAATACCAAAGGCAATTGATAATTTACTTGCAACACCTGCGATTAAAAAGCGTTTTCCCGCCAAAAGTCCTTGTGACATGAAATTTCCACTCGAAATAGTTTGTATGCATAATGCCAAGTCTAAGTCAGTTTCGAAATTGCATAATGCATCTTTTTTACAATGTTTCGTAAATTAATAAAAAATTGCCCTAAAATAAGAGCGATTTGTTGATTTTTAAAATCAGATTCAGCTTAATCATCGCCTTGTAACAAGCTCAATAAACGCATAAATGAATAATACATCCATACTAAAGTGGCTAATAATGCGATACCGCATAACCATTCAAAGGCTTTAGGTGCGCGTTGAGCTGCTGCTGTTTCAATTAAATCAAAATCTAAAATTAGATTCAAAGAGGCAATCACTGCAATAAAAGCTGCAAAACCAATGCCTAACCAATTACTTTCAAAAATAAAAGGAATGCTTGAACTAAAAGCTAAGCGCATCACCATTTGTACAACAAATACCAGTGCAATGGCGATAGTTGCAGACATGACCACTGCTTTAAATTTTTCAGTGGCACGAATAATTTGAAATTTATATAAACCAAACATGACTAAGGTGGTCACGAAAGTAGCCAATAATGCTTGTAACGGTATGCCTGGAAATTTCATTTGAAAAATAACAGAGATTCCACCCAAAAAGGCACCTTCAAAACAAGCATACGGAATAGCAAGTACACGGGCTGTATTCGGTTTAAATGTCGTAATTAACGCTAAAATTAAACCACCAATTGCACCAACCATGGCAGCAGCATAGGCTAGGCCAATATTTAAACTACTAAAACTATAAAAAAAGATCCCTAAACCAAGTACAGCTGCAATCACTGTCAATAATACTGACTTTTGAATTGCACCCTGTACCGTCATAGGTTGGTCATAATCTGCATAGGTTTCCGCGCGGGTTAAAATCGGGTTATTACTTTGCATAATTCAACTCATTGTAATAATTAAAAATATAAAAGGATTGTAAAATAATTTCTCTGCAAACTGATGTAGCACTTGCTTCTTTTTGTAAGCACATCAGTTTATTTTATCAAAATCAGTATAGCTTAAAAATTTAAAATGCAACATGTATAAAAAAGAGACTATTAAAGTCTCTTAATTACCACTGTTTTTTAGCTTAATCAGGTTGATTCATAATGAAAAAATATTCACGATAGTATTTCAATTCAACAATCGAATCACGAATATCATCCATAGCTAAATGTGAGGCATTCTTTTTCAAACCGCTCATAATTTCTGGACGCCAGCGTTTAGCCAACTCTTTAACCGAAGACACATCCAAATTCCGATAATGGAAAAATTGTTCCATTTCTGGCATTAAACGATGTAAGAAACGACGATCTTGGCAAATTGAGTTGCCACACATCGGCGATGTTTTAGGATTAACCCATTTTTTAAGAAATTCTAAGGTTTGTAGCTCAGCATCACGTGCCGTAAGTTTACTGCGACGTACACGACTAACCAAACCAGATTGACCATGTTGGCGAGTATTCCACTCATCCATTGCATTAAGCACAATATCAGACTGATGCACAGCAAGTACTGGGCCTTCCGCAAGAATATTTAAATTATCATCGGTTACAATTGTAGCAACTTCAATAATTTGGTCATTGTCTGTATCGAGACCTGTCATTTCAAGGTCAATCCAAATCAAGCGGGTGTCTGGGGTGCTGCTCATAAATGTGCAATCTTATTAGGCTAAAAAACCATAATACTAGCAAATTTCTCGTATCTTCGCTGTAAATACTGCCCTCATCATGCTATTTTTGCCTTCTTATTATTATGGTTTACTCAGGTTATGAATGGCTTTAATTCGTAAACGTCGTTTAACTGAACAGCAGCAACGCCGGATTCAGAAGCAACAAAAAACACGTCAAGAAGATGTAGACACTTCCAATGAGTTAGAAGGTCTCGTGGTCCAACATTATGGACGACAACTCGAAGTACAAGCCCTTTCGGTACCCGATGAGCCGCCAATCCAACCTAAAACCAAAGAAGGTGAACCTGAAGCCTTTTGGAAGCCAATAGAACTAGGCAGTGTCTGGCGCTGCCATACACGAACCAATCTAGAGCTTTTAGTGACTGGCGATAAAGTTAAATGGCAGGCCGATCCGAATACTGGTTTAGGAATTATTTCTGCCATCCACCCGCGCGATTCATTATTAACACGTCCCGATCGTTATCATAAAGTGAAACCCGTTGCGGCAAATATCAGTCTAATTGTGATTGTGTTTGCAGTCATCCCTGACCCAGCCCCAACTCTTATTGATCGTTATTTGGTTGCATGCGCAGATGCAAATATTCCAGCACTGTTAGTTTTAAATAAAACAGACTTACTCAAAGAAAATGATCCGCTCTTAAAACTCGTTGCTGAATATCAAGCCTTGGGTTATGAAGTCATGCAAACGCAGTCTACGGGTGATTTAACTGAATTAATGCAGCGTATAGACGGCGAAACTGTTGCCTTTGTCGGGCAATCTGGCGTTGGTAAAAGCTCACTCATCAATACTATTGTTCCAAATGCTGCGCAGAAAACCAATATTATTTCTGAAAACTCAGCCCTAGGCCAACACACCACCACATCAACCCGTTTAATCAGCTTTGGTGAAAATGGTGCACTTATTGATTCACCCGGCATTCGTGAATTTGGACTGTGGCATTTAAATATCGACAAAATTGAAAATGGATTCCCTGAAATTTTTAATTTGATCGGGCATTGTCAGTATCGTAACTGTACGCATACCCATGAAAAGCAATGTGCTTTAAAACAGGCAGCCGAAGCCGGTGAAATTTTGCCACGTCGTTTGGATAGTTATTTGCGTCTGATTAATGAGATTACTGAGGCGCAACAAAAAAATTAGTTTTCTTTTATGGCAGCCTTGAAGCGGTGATTTTGATCACCATATATATAGGCTATACTCTATCCAGTTTTGATTTGTAATTAGGTGACTTGTGGAACGTTGGTTCGAATTTATGGGGAATCACCCCTTTTTATTTGGTATTTTAGGGGCACTTATTGTCTTGTTCTTCGTTTTTGAAGGACAACGTAGTGGTCGTAAAATTTCAGCACAATCACTTGGAATTTTAGTAAAAGCTAAAAATGCGATGTTGATTGACTTACGTGATGCTAAAGACTTCCGTGAAGGTCACATCAGTGGTAGCCGTAACATTCCCTATAGCAAAATTTCAAGTCATATTGAAGAGTTAAAAACGTCTGATCGTCCACTTGTATTCATTTGTAATATGGGGCAAATTGCTGGCACTGCGCTGCAACAAGTCGGTCATTCGGATAGTTATCGTCTAGATGGCGGCATTAGTAATTGGAAAGCCCAAGGCTTACCTCTAGTTAAAGCGAAATAAGCTTAAGGAGTTATTATGACAGCTGAAGTAAAAGTTTATTCAACAAATTTTTGCCCGTATTGTGTTCGTGCAAAACAGCTTCTTGAGCGTAAAGGCGTAGCTTACACAGAAATTAATTTGTCCAATGAAGCACCTGAAGTACGTATGGAGCTAACTCAAAAAACCAAACATCGTACCGTACCTCAAATTTTTATTAACGACCAATTTATTGGTGGGTTTGACCAACTTTATGCTTTAGAAAAAGAAGGTAAACTTGACTCAATGTTGGCCGCAGTTTAATTCGTCAATCACTACCTCATACTATTAAGGAAATTAAGAATGAGTGAAGAACAACAACCGCAACTTGCTTTAGAACGTATTTATACTAAAGATCTATCTTTTGAAGTACCTGGGGCAAGCGTTTTTACAAAAGAATGGCAACCTGAGTTGAATATCAACCTATCATCTGCTGCTGAAAAAGTTGATCCAACTCACTTTGAAGTTTCTTTAAAAGTCGTTGTACAAGCAAATAATGCTGGTGAAACTGCATTTATTGTTGATGTCACTCAAGCAGGTATTTTCCTCATTGATGGTATTGAAGAAGATCGCCTTCCTTACATTCTTGGTGCTTACTGCCCAAATATTTTATTCCCATTCCTTCGTGAAGCGGTGAATGATCTTGTAACTAAAGGCAGTTTCCCACAATTGCTTCTTACTCCAATCAATTTTGATGCAGAATTTGAAGCCAATATGCAACGTGCTCAAGAAACTGCTGCTGAAGGTCAAGCTTAAGTATTTAAGTTTGATTATAAAAAAAGACCGCTTTGAGCGGTCTTTTTTTATGGCAGATACAATTTTAATTAACGATAAATTTTATGGCCTTGATCGCGAATTTCACCCAGTTTTTTCCCTTCCATTTTGGCCTGATCAAGATTTCCGGCCTGAACAATTTTTTTCGTTTTATCAATTTCCATGACCAATTGATCAAATAATGCTGTCGAAGATGGTTGCGCAGCTTGTCCATCTTGAGGTGTCAATTGCACTTTTTTGGCATCTAACACTGCTGCACGCATATTATCTAAAGCTTGGATGGCATCCGTTGGAGTACTCGATTGATTAAACGCTTTATAGTTTTTCCCAAGTGTTTTCATATTACTTTTAAGATCGGCAGCAAAAGTCATACTGCTGACAGCGAAGGTTGAAATCATCATCAGTACGGCTATAGTTTTTTTGATCATTTGAATATCCTTTCAAAATTTGGTTGTTTTTAGCACTTAAGCATTGCCTAATTTGCATATTATCTTTTGGTTTAAAGCTCATTCAGCATACATAAAAAATGCAACAAGATCGTTGCATTTTAATAAAAATTTGATCGCCAAGCTGGATTAGACAGGTTCAATCTCATAATGTAATGCATCATGAATCGCTTCAACCAACTGTTGTGCAATATCCTGCTTAGATGCTTTTTCTAAATCACGCTTTTCCAATTGGTATTGGTCAGCGAAAAAAACCGTCATGGCATTTTCATCAGAAGCAAAACCAATATCGGCACGTGATACATCATTACAGGCAATCATATCGAGCTTCTTAGCAACTAATTTTCCTGCCGCATATTCTTCTACGTTGCGGGTTTCTGCTGCAAAACCCACCATAAATGGACGCTTGGTTTGCTGTGCAATTGTTGCAACAATATCTGGGTTTTTTACCAAGCTGACATTTAGCTCATCACCAGCTTTTTTAATTTTATGCTCAGCAACTTCAGCAACTCGATAGTCTGCCACAGCCGCCGTCGCAATGAAAATATCACAGCCTTCTTCAAGTTGATGCATACTTTCATCTAACATTTTTATCGCAGATGACACATTAATACGGCGTACACCATTGGGGGTATCTAAGCTGACTGGCCCTGCAAGTAAGGTCACTTTTGCACCTGCGGCATAACATGCAGCGGCAATCGCAAAGCCCATCTTGCCAGTACTGTGATTAGAAATATAACGGACTGGATCAATCGCTTCGCGGGTTGGACCAGCAGTTACAACCACCCGTTTGCCTGCCAACATACCAAATTTTTCGGCAATCGCACGTTGCGCACGATGAAAGTAATCCATGATCTGTTGAGCCAAAGCTTCAGGTTCAGGCATACGCCCCAAACCCACATCTCCACAGGCTTGTGAGCCAGCTTCTGGCATAATCACATGGACGCCATCTTCAACTAAGGTATTCAAATTACGTTGCGTCGCTTTTGCTGCCCACATTTGTTGATTCATTGCAGGTGCAATCCAAACTGGTGCTTTCGTCGCCAAATATAAGGTACTTAATAAATCATTGGCCAAACCAGCTGAAAACTTAGCAATCGTATCGCAACTTGCAGGAGCCACTAAAACTAAATCTGCCCAACGTGCCAGTTCAATATGCCCCATACCTGCTTCAGCTTCAGGATCTAATAATTCAGTATGAACTGGATTTCCTGAGAGTGCTTGGAACGTTAAAGGGGTAATAAATGCTTGCGCCCCTTTGGTCATGACGACACGAACATCAAAACCAAAATCTTTCAGTCGACGTACCAAGATTGCACTTTTGTACGCAGCAATCCCCCCAGTTACAGCAAGAATAATTTTTTTATTGGAAATCACACTGAGATCAAAACTCACGCTCATGTCACCTTTCTGTTGCAGTGGCGCTCACAATATCATTAAATATTCAGTGACCCAAGCAATTCGCTGGGGAAAATAAAAGTAAAATAAATTAACGAAGCGAATAAGAATGAATCACTCAATTAAACAATGGCCACAACAAGAACGACCGCGAGAGCGCTTATTACACCAAGGTGCTGAAAGTCTTTCTGATGCTGAACTTTTGGCTATTTTCCTCAGATCAGGCTCCAAACAACATTCTGCGGTGGAACTCGCTCGCTTACTGATTCAGCATTTTGAGGGATTAAATCCAGTCTTTGATGCATCTTTAGAAGAGTTGAGTCAATTTCATGGCATTGCTGAAACCAAATACTCACAACTTATGGCTGTCAAAGAGCTCGGCAGACGTTATATCAAACAGCAACTGTATCAAGGTATTGACCTCAGTCGCTCAGATTTGATTCGGGACTATTTACGCTATGAATTAATTGGTGAATCACAAGAAGTCTTTGCAGTACTCTGCTTAGATGCACAACTCCGGAAAATCAACTTTAAGAAATTGTTCTTTGGCTCAATGAACTATTGTTCTATTTCCATTAATCAACTGCTCAGACACGCCATACAATCTCATGCCACCGGAATTGTTATTGCCCATAATCATCCCAAAGGAATTGCCACCCTTCAGCTGAAGATTTGCACTTGACTCAAGAAATTTTGAATGCCTGTCATTTGGTCGAAATAAAATTGCTGGATCACATTATCGTCGCATCCGAACATTCTTTTTCTTTTGTCGAGCATGATCTACTCAAAAGTCCACAGAGAATGCCGAAAGCATATTGACAAAGGCTTTTGAGCTAGTAGGATCGACTTAAAAATATGTTGATTCAAATAATATGATTGTTCGTGAACAAAACGACACCTTAAAACTATTATTCTCTTGGCGTGGCACAATTTTACCCAAAGTGTTGCCACCCTTAGGTGTAGTTATGCTCATTTCCGCAATCGTCGGCGGAGTTGAATATATTGATCTCTATAGATTTCCTGAATTACCTTTAGTGGGTTTTACCCTAATTGGTGTCGTGCTGTCTATTTTCTTGGGCTTTAAAAATACCGCCTGTTATGACCGCTGGTGGGAAGCACGTAAGTTATGGGGCATGTTGATTGCCAATGCACGTCATTTTGATCGTGATTGCCGTATGTTTCCCCAAGGTCGACGTGAACGCATCATTCATCATGTGATTGTATTTGCCAATGTCCTTCGAGATCGTCTGCGTCATCAAACTGCAAATCCAATCTCACTCATCGAAACCAGTGGTATGAGCCAACAGGCTTTAGCGCAACTGTATCAACAAAACAATGCACCACAATACACACTCAGTTTAATTCAATGGGAATTAATGCAAGCCCTCAAGGAGGGGGAAATTTCCGACATTATTTATGTTCAATTGAATGAACACGTGAATGAGTTAAGTTTAGTGCAAACTGGCTGTGACCGGATTGCCACAACCCCTTTACCCTTTGCATATTCAGTTTTATTGAACCGTACCGTGTACTTTTTCTGTTTCATGCTGCCATTTAGTTTAGGCTCTTTATTGGGTTTAGCGACACCGTTGTTGGTGGGAATTTTGGCTTATACCTTTTTAGGACTAGATGTTTTAAGTACAGAAATAGAAGAACCCTTTGGTACACAAAGTAATGACCTCCCCTTAGATTCGATGGTTCGTACGATTGAAATTGAATTATTGGGAACATTAGGCAAACCCACGCCACCACCAATACAAGCACAGGATCATAACCTTTTATAAACCTACTCGATCTCCCTTTGACATTCGGATACTTTCAAACTCCCTCTTGAACGAAAGAGGGATGAAGACATTGAGCATTTAGATAAAAACTAGCTAAAACTCTCCCAAATCCCCACTTGCCCTTCTTTTACTCTTGGAATATTGCCCAATTTAATCCACGGCATATTATCACCATGAAAATCACTACCGACCGAAACTTTTAAATTAAACTCTGCAATCATCCTATCTACCATTTGCCGAGTCGATAAAGGCTCGATTGCAGGTGGTAATTCAATTGCATCACCACCATGGTATGCAAAAATTTCAATCAAATAGCGAATGTTAGTCGCAGATAAATCATAACGAGTTGGATGTGCCAAAATGGCAAAACCCTGACTTTGATGAATAACGTCAATTGTTTCTGCTAAACCTAAACCATCAAACTTTACATAGGCTTTTTTGCCTTCTTTAATGTACTTATCAAAAGCCTGCTGTGGACGAGAAACAATACCTTTTTCCACCAAGACTTTTGCAATATGTGTCCGCGTGACACGGTCAGGCTCATCCGCTACTTTTGCCAAGACATCAGCATAAATATCTTGACCAATTAATGGGATAAGTAAATCGCAAATGAGCTTGGCACGTGCTGCGCGGATTTTTTTTTGCTGAATAAGAAGCTGTTGTAAGGGTTCAGGATTTTGCATATTCAAAGCAACAATATGCACACCGTAACTTTTTTTAGTGGCAGGTCTTGACCATTGACTCGAGATTTCGACCCCAGAAATAATTTGAATCGGTTGGTTTTTTGCAACTTCTTCAGCCTGTTTTAAGCCATCCATGGTATCGTGATCAGTCAGTGCAAGGGTATGAATGCCTTTTTCAAGCGCCGACAGCACCAATAATTCTGGAGACAAAGTTCCGTCAGAAATATTACTATGTGTATGTAAATCTACGCCTTGCATCTTCTATACTACTATTATTCACCTGAACAGTTTGATACTTTAACATGAAAGCATTTTTAGATTATTTACCAATAATCATATTCTTTGCAGTATATAAATTAATAAAGCCAGAACAGAGTCAAGCTGTATTGGAAAACATTGGAATTACAGGTGCACTGGATAATCGAAATATCTTGGTTGCCACGCTAGCGTTAATGGTTTCAACCTTAATCGTGTACTTATATTTATTTATTTCACAAAAATTTAAACTCGAAAAACCGCAAATTTTAGTCGTTGTGAGCACCATCATTTTTGGTGGTTTAACACTCGCACTACGTGATGGCGATTTTATGATTTATAAAGCCATCTTTTTAAATCTCGCTTTTAGTCTAGCCTTCCTGATTAGTCCAATGATTGGTAAAGAGAAAAAGCCACTCATTCAACGTATGTTTGACCCAATTTTAGAATTGACCAAATCCGGTTGGATTAAACTCAACTTGGCTTGGGTCGGCTTATTTTGCTTTATGGCATTTCTACATTGTTTCTTTGGTTTTATTTATCCAGATCCATCAAAAGACCATGCCGTTTGGGTAAATTTTACTGCTTTTGGTGACATGTTAGTGATGTTATCGTTTATCATTATCCAGTTTATTGTATTGCGTAAGCACTTTAAATCGCCTCAAGAATAAGTGTTGATGATCAACAAATTGGAAAATTAAGATGCCTTTATTTATCATTACGTGTACCGATCATGACGGCACTGTAGAAAAACGCCTTGCTGTACGTCCACAACATATCGCACGCCTAGAACAGTTAGATGCAGAAGGCCGTGTCATCGTTGCGGGCGCAATGCCTAAAGACCGCGAAAACCCACAAGAGGGTTTTTATGGTAGCACCATGATTCTTGATTTTGACAATCGTGAAGCCTTAGATCTTTGGCTCAAAGAAGAGCCTTTCTTAAAAGAAGGGATCTACGCCAACATTGATGTTAAGCCGTTCAATAAAGCATTTCCAAAAGGATAATATGATGCGCGTTGTGGTCAAAAGCTTACTCGGCTTATCTCTTATCTGTTCTATCGCGTGGGCTGAGCCTGCTCCGCAAACGACCACTTCTACGGCACAAAGCACAACTGCAACGCCTCCTTCCCCTCAAGTCGCTCCCAAACCAGGTATTATTTCAGCTGTAGCAGGTACCAATACTATCGTGCAACCCTCTCCACAAGAAAAAGAGGCGAAAGCACTGACAGCTGAACAAATTTCCAAAGAAAAAGCATCTCAAGATGCAAAAGTTAAAGCTTTGGTCAAAGACCAAGCCACTCGTTTACAGCAACTCGAAAAAGCCAATTTAGATGCTTTGGCACAAAACCAAGAATTACAACTTAAAAACGATAGTTTAGGTGTACAAGTTCAAGTGCTACAAAGTGAAGCCAGTGCACAAATGTTTTTATATGGCGCTGCTACGATTGCTGTCGGTGTATTACTCGGCTTTTTCATCGCCAGTTATATCTATACCAAACGTCGTCGTCAGTGGTAAGCCACTGACTTGTTACTTTAAAGGTTAATCTGCTTTGTCTAAAGCCATTCAAACTGCTGACCTAGATTGGCAATACATTGATGGAATTGAAATTCCAGTTTCTAATCAGTTTTCTGATGTGTACTTTTCTAAAGACAATGGTCTATTAGAAGCCCGTCATGTATTTTTAGCGGGCAATGACTTACCAACCCGTTTAGCCAACCTACAAGACTTTGAATATTTTAGTGTCGGTGAAACAGGTTTTGGTACAGGCTTAAATATTTTAGCTTTATGGCAACTTTGGCAACAAGTTCGTCCAGCGAACCAAAGTCATTTACATACCATTAGTGTCGAAAAATTTCCATTAACCAAACAAGATCTCATTCGTGCGCTAAAGGTTTGGCCGGAACTCAAACCTCTTGCAGATCAATTGATTCAAAAATACCCCATACTGATTGCTGGTTGCCATCGTCTGCATTTCCCCAATGAGCGCTTTTCTTTAGACCTTTGGCTGGGTGATGCACATGATGTCTTGCCGAACATATATAAAACTAAAGCTATAGATGCATGGTTTTTAGATGGCTTTGCACCGTCATGCAACCCCGATATGTGGCAAGAACAGGTCTTAAAAAATATTGTCCGCCTATCAGATATAGGCACGACCTTTACATCCTTCAGTGTGGCAGGCGTATTGAAACGAGGTTTGCAACAGCAAGGTATCAGTATTTCTCGTCCGAAAGGCTTTGGGCATAAACATCAAATGTTAAAAGCCATTTGGCAAGTAGTATCACCAGATCAAGATATTATTTCAACTTCCGATCCAATACAAAGTTCTAACACAGCATCACTTCATTCAAAAGCTCAATTTAAACAACATAAAATCGCGGTCATTGGCGCAGGAATCGCAGGTTTGAGCTGCGCATGGGCATTCGCTCAACGTGGGCATCAAGTCACGATTTACGATCAAACAGCACCTCTTGCTGGGGCCTCTGGAAACCCTCTAGCCTTGCTTAATCCTAAACTGGGTTCTGCAGCACAAAGTGCAGAACATTTAGTCACCGCAACATGGCAATATGCTTTACAGCATTATCAACAATTTGATGGGTTTCGTGCACTCCACGTCAATCAATTGGCACAAAAAGATGCTGAGGAATTTTTAAGCCTTGCACAACAATATTCAGATGACGTTTTTATACAGCAAGATGCCCATGCATTAGAACTCCAAACCCCATTTGCCAGTCTACAATTAAAAGCTGCTGCCGCAATCTATCCGCATCAGCTGCAAGCCAGTATCTTGAAACATCCATTAATTCATTTTCAACATGCGCAAGTAGACAGCATTCAAAAACAAGAACAAGGTCAACTCACATTACTCAGTAAGGATCATCTCTTAGGTGAGTTTGATCATGTGATGGTTTGTGCTGCAATGAATAGCCCAAACTTTATTGAAAATTATCCTCAGCTGAAACCTAATCGTGGTCAAGTTAGTTGGGTCAACAATCAGCAGCAGCCACTTCAAGCCAATCAAGCCTATAGTTATACTGGTTATTGCCTGCAACTGGATCCACAACATTTAATTCTAGGTGCTTCATTTTATCCACATCGTGATGATCATGAAGTACTCATCGAAGACCATGTGCATAACTATGACCTTATCCACAGTGCTTTTCCTGAATATGCTGAAAAATTAGCACCCATCGCGCAATGGCAAGGTCGTGCCTCGGTGCGCACACAAAGTCCTGATTATTTTCCACTCCTTGGAAAAATGCAGGAAGATACCGAAATTTATACGCTCTCGGCCTTGGGATCTAAAGGATTTCTATATGCACCTTTATGCAGTGAAGTCTTGGCTGCACTAGTTTTAGCCGAAGCATGTCCGATGCCACAAAATTTGTTACAAAAATTAAGTCTGAGACGTTTTCAAAAAAAAGTGAAACCTAAAAAACCTTATTTTAATGGTGTGATTGTCAGACCATAATGTGCAGGCTGAAAGTTACGTTGCAACCGTAACAATAAAGCCTCCTAAATGGAGGCTTTATAAAATCGAATCTTCTTCACGACATAAAAAAGCACCTTTCGGCGCTTATTTTAACAACCTTGTTCTAAAGGAATACCTGCATCACGTACTGCACGTGTGCCTCCCATTAAAACAACGTAATCACGAGCGTTGTCTAAGCTTTCTAACTTCTCAGCTGCACGAGGAGCTTTACTCCCACCACCACATAGTATGTAAATGGACTGATCCGAATTCACTTGAGTCAAGCTTTGCGCATTCAAATCATCAATTGGCTGATTGACAGCACCTTTAACATGACCTTCTGCATAGGCTTTTGCATCACGAACATCCCAAATAATCGCATTTTCTGGGAACTCAAATGTAGTAATTTCTTGTTTACGGATCATTGCACACTCCTTTGATGTAAACAGCACTTGGCAAATGAAGAAAACATCCCTAGCATCTCAGATATTCTTTCCCTTTGTAAAGGTTAAACTATGCCATCTTTAGATATTGTTTCAGAATTAGAGATTTTTGAAGTGAATCATGCTGTTCAAAACACTCAAAAAGAAATTGCAACGCGCTTTGACTTCCGTGGTCAGGACGTTTCAATTGAAATCAGTGAAAAAAATAAAGAAATTAAAATTTCGACAGAAAGTGATTTCCAATGTGAACAAGTTTTTAGCATGCTGGAAAATCATTTCTTTAAACGCAAAGTTGATATTCAAGCACTTGATCCACAAAAAATGACAGCTTCAGGTAAAAATGTTATTCAAGTCATCAAACTCAAAGATGGTCTTGACTCGGATACCGCAAAAAAAATAAATAAAGCCATTAAAGAAAGCGGCATCAAAGTGCAATCTTCTATTCAAGGCGATAAAATTCGTGTTACCGATAAAAAACGCGATACTTTGCAACAAGTTATGGCGTTTCTTAAAGAACAACAATTCGGCGTGCCTTTACAATTTAATAACTTTAAGGACTAAGGTCTTTTAGATAAACATAGGATTCGATATGACTCAGACCAATCGTTTAGCAAAACTGGTAAAAGCGACTGCAAAATTTCCGAAAGGTATTCGAAGTACGCTGTGGAGCAAGGCTTTTGGTCGAGTCGTTCCTATGGTCGGCACTGCCCATATCAAATATATTGAAGTCAGTCATTCTCAAGTGATTGTTGAAATTCAAAACCATCGTGCAATCCAAAACCATATTGGTCAGGTTCATGCCTGTGCAATGGCACTCATTGCGGAAACAGCCACTGGTTTTGTGACAGGGATGAATGTTCCTGATCACTGTATTGTTCTAATCAAAAGCTTAAAAGTAGACTTCAAACGCCCAACTAAGGGTAATATGAAGGCTGTAGCAACCTTGACTGATGAACAAATCACGCTCATGCAAAGCACCGAAAAAGGTGAAACCCTAGTATCTGTTTCTGTGACTGATGAGACAGGACAAGAACCCATTCAGTGTGAAATGTTATGGGCTTGGATCGCTAAATCTCAGCTAAAAAAGTAATGCCCTCATCTTCAACCATGTTTTGAAGTTAATAAAAAATCCCAATGAAGATTGGGATTTTTTATCTTGCGTTGGCTACTTAACCAAGTACTTTTGTTTAATTTCTTCAGAAATTTGACGTTTACCACCTTGTACATCTACAGCCACAAAAGTAAAAACTCCTTCCGTGACTCGTATCGGTACGCGGGAACTATCATGACTATCCCACACCTCAATTTGCATTTGAATAGACGTGTTACCCACTTTTAAAATTTTGGTATAACAACTAATGACGTCACCGACTTTGACGGGCACTAAAAAAGTCATTTGATTAATTGAAATGGTCGCACAACGCCCCTTACTAAAACGCTCTGCATGAATTGCCCCTGCCAAGTCCATTTGTGAAACAATCCAACCACCAAAAACATCACCACTCCAATTTGTATCTGCTGGCATGGCAATAGTTTGTAAAGAAAGTGTACCTTCAGGTTTTACATGAGAATCTGACACATTAACTCCAAATCCAGAGATCTATTCTGGGGTATTCAACTGTTGGTCTAACCATTCTTGTAATTGGTTAGCGCGTAACACACCACTTATTCTAGCAACTTCCTTAGTTTTCTTCATTAAAACCAGCGTTGGAATACTGCGGACATTGAATGCACCACTCAATCGTGGATTGGCTTCTGTATCAATCTTGGCAAAAACAACATACGGATTATGCTTGGCAGTCTCAGCAAAGTGTGGCGCCATCATTTTACAAGGCCCACACCACTCTGCCCATAAATCCACTAAAATGGGTAAATCGCTATTACTAATAAAGTGACTAAAATTTTGTTCATTAAGTTCAATCGGAGTAAGCGGAATCAAGCCTTGATGACATTGACCACAACTCGGTTGAGAATCTAGTTTCTCTTTAGGAACACGATTTTTAGCGCTACAAGATGGGCATACAATAATCATCTAGCTCACTCCTATATGTTGATGTAAAAATTCTAACTGAGTCAAAATTGCTTTTTCCAGCCATACCCCATGATAAATATCGAAATGTGACATATTCCATTCATGATATTGTACAAATGGTGCAATATTGGTTGCCGTTTCTCGACTCGATTCAATTGGAATAAAACTGTCTTTTTGTGCTGCAATAAACAAGACTGGCAAATTAATATTACGAACAGTTTGTATAGGCCGATAACGAATTAAGTTAAAAAAGGCTCTTGCAGGGACTTCTCCACTCCAAAAATAGTCTGGATTGACAATCGACATATAGCCATTATAGCTGTCTTTCGTCGGTAAAAAGCACAAATCAAAAGGGTGAACCACGGGTAAAGTTTTAGTGACCAGCCCGACTTTACCACTCATATAATCCTGACTGGATAATTTTAATGCTTTTGGTAATTGATGCAATGGATAAGTCTTAGCACTTTCTGCACCATCTACATAAGGTACTTGTACCATCACGGCTTGAATATTTTTCAGTTCAGAAGCGAGGCTCAGTACATAGCCACCACTCAAGGATGTGCCCCAAAGGACTATGTTACGTGCATCGATATTTTTTTTTGCTGCAAGATGTGAAATGACTGTTTTCCAATCCTCTAATTGATATTTAATCGAGACCAGTTCACGAGGATGTCCAGTACTCCCCCCCCAAAACCGATAATCAAATAAAACCACAGCATATCCTGCCTGAGCAAAGCGCTGTGCGTATTGAATCAATTTAAATTGGCGTAAGGCTGCAAAGCCATGTGCCATCACAATTACTGCAGGTTTTCTAATATTCTTAGGTCGATAAAAATCGGCAGCTATGACATCTTGACCGCTTTGAACATACAGTGGTTCTACTGTATACACGTACATACGCGCTCCATTGCATTATTATTTGTTAGTTTTCTCTTATAAAAATGCTCGGTCATTTTAGTCCAAGGCAAAGCTTAGTGTTATTATATTAGCATAGAGTATTTTTAAGCTATTTGGAGTGGCAACATGAGTGAAAGTGTAGGTTTTGCAGGTCAAATTAGCCCTGAACATATTTCTCAAGTGGTTGAAAAAGGTTTTAAATCAGTCATCAATAACCGCCCTGATATGGAAGGTGGTGCGACACAACCCACTAGTGCTCAAATTGAAGCAGCAGCACAAGTTGCGGGATTAGACTATGTCTATCAACCGATCATTGCTGGTCAGATTACAGAAATCGATGTGCGTACATTTGCCAATCATTATAATGAGCTTCCAAAACCTATTTTAATGTTCTGCCGTACGGGTAACCGTTCCAATAATTTGTACCAACTGGCAAAGCAAATGGATCTTTTAGATGACTAAAAGTTTCATCTCCTTAGTATTCTGCTGTTGTTTAATTTATACCCATGTAACCTATGCAGAGAATGTAGATCTCAGCCGAGCACTGGCGACTGACGTCAGTGTTTCAGGTGAAATGACAACTGATAAATTTCAAAAATTAATTGCACTTGGTTTTAAGTCAGTTGTTGTCAACCGCCCTGATGATGAACAAGGTAATTTAACTACGGCACATCAGCTCAGAAATATTAGTGAAAAATCAAAAGTAAGCCTAATCTATCAACCGATTAGCAGTGGTCAAATTTCTCAATCCGACATTATTGAGTTTTCCAAATATTATAATAGTCTACCCAAGCCTATTTTGATGATCTGTAAAACAGGTTCTCGATCAACCACGCTTTTTAATAATGCAAAGTCTCAAGGCTTACTCAATGAATAAATTAATGTTGATTTTGGTTTGTTGTTTAGTCATTTCTGCTTGTAGTTCGATGAACATAAGACCGACTGTTGGTGTGAGTATGGGGACAGCAATCTAAAAAGTTTAAATATTAAAAAACCGCAGTTTAACTGCGGTTTTTTATTAAACCAAACTATTTATAATTCGAACATGTTGAAATATCCATGCCGTAAGGACTTTCATGATCTGGACGCCATTTACCATCAATATCATCAACATCATCTGATGCTACAGGAGGCATGAAAGATAATGCTGTCATATTGTCTTTGGTAGAAACATTTGTAGAAGCATTTAAATTAACTCGCAGCCAATTTGAATAATTACGACCATAACGTACTTTAAATGAGAATTTACCTTGAGCATCTGTCACAAAACTACCTTGAGTACCAAGAATAGAATTATCTGAGCCTAAAATTGAAATTGGATTCGGAAATTCATTACTTGGGCATTCTACATAAGTCACTACTGGTTTTGAAATACCATTGATATAAGTCATATAATCACGAGACCATTGCAGCTTGCTTAACCAAGCCCAAGCACCACTACCATCCTGACCATAACTATAATCACGTACCCAATTGAATTTACCTTTATAAAAACTTGCTAAATCCAAAGAAATACTGATTTTTTGCCCTGCAATTGGATTCCCCGCTGTATCCACGACTGAAGCTGAGAACTCTTTATAGTAATTAGTATCATCACCTGCAACTTTTAGAATTTGATGATTCTGCGCAACAGTAATAAATGCAGATTGCATAGATACAGTTAATAATAGATTTTCTGAATACACGGGTGTAGGAGCAGTTGCTTCTCCTGCAGATGCCTGAATTTCAACGCCACCACCTAATGTTTGTGCAGAACCTGCTGTATAAATAACTGTAGCACGTCCAGCGGAGTCAGTCATTGCCGATGGCTGCGAAATTCGCCCACTTAGTGAGGTATCTTTAAGTACAGTAAAATTAACCTTAGTATTTGGAATTGGCGTTCCGTTCTGATCTTTTACAAGCGCAATTACTTTGGTATTTGTGCCAGGGGCAAGTACACTTGCATCTGATTGCAATGAAATTGTTTTTGGTGCTCCAGCACTAATTTGCTGTGAAATATAAGCAATGCTATTGCCAAATTGAGCAGATACTGTCGCTACAGCAGCGATTTTACCAACAAGCGTAGTACTAGCTTCACCTACCCATTGACCATTTTCCTGACGAATATTAGTAATTGGAGATGAGGCTGTAACTTTCCCATTAGTCGTTTCAAAATTAACACTTTGACTGGTTAATTCGGCCTGAGTCTTCGCAGAAACTTTGACCGTTATATTTTTACTAACTCCAACACCAACAGGAGTAGAATCAGAAATCGTCTGAATTACATTGTTTGCAACATTTGCAACTAATGTAATACCACCTGATGAAAGTAAATTTGTTACAGATTGGTTCTGCCCATCAACTGTAATTTTTCCAATTAATTCAAGTTTCTGATTAGCAGAGTTTCTTACCTGTAAATAAGGTACCTTAAATACTGCATTACCATCTTTATCTGTAGCAACAGCTGCAAAAACTTCCACACCAGCGGCATTTACAAGAGAAGCTTTTGCACTCTCCAACGCTTTACCCGCTGCATCTACCGCTTTCACAGTTAATGTTGCACTTTGCCCTTCTTCCAATAAAGTTACATCAGAAGAAATTCCAACTACTGTACCACTAATTGGAATCAAAATTTCCTGTTTAACTTTACCAGACGTTATAACAATTGTAATGGTACGATTCATTTTAGAATTTAGATTTGTACTTGCAGCCAATGTCACATCAGTAGATACAAGCCCTTTATCATCACTGACCATATTGGTAAGCGTGCTTAGACTTGCACCAGAATTTTGTGCATCTACAATTTCAATTTTAACATTCGACTTTGGAACAATACCGCCATTTTTATCAAGGGTACGAATTGTTAAAGTTAAACTATCTGCTGTACCAGCATTTAAGCTGCTTTTACTTTGCCCTATCGATAACAGTTCAGCAGCAGTATTCTGAGGTGTTTCTGTACTCCCATTTCCACTAGAGTTATTCGTATTATTATTAAAATAGCCCCCCCCACCTCCACAACTTGCTAAAATTGTAGAAACCGCAATTGCAGATAGCTTAAGACTAAATCTTTTTTTCATAAAAATCCCCAAACTTTATTTTTTCCAATAAATTTATTTTAGTGGTATCAATTAATAACCGCTATGAAAACACAGTTCGTTCCCAGTGTAAATATTCTGCATAGAACTGTTTTAAAAATGTTGCTTAAACTATCAGTTTTATATAAAATTATTTCTATTAATAGAGAATCGTCACATGTAACTTGAGTAATATTAGACTATATACAAAATAAAGCGATCATATAACCACCACAGATCGAATAATTTTAACTGAAACTCACAACTAAAATTTTGTATATTAAGTGAATTCCCCCATCTAATAAGATAAAGAAGCATAATCATAAGATTATTTTTAGCTATTTAAACATGCTCATATCATTTTAATTCTCCCTCTCTCTAACTTCCATACATATTTCCCATAAAAAAACACCCCAACTGTTAAGTTGGGGTGTTTTTAGAATTAATGAGCTGGCGATGACTTACTCTCACATGGGTAACCCCACACTACCATCAGCGCTAAGAGGTTTCACTTCTGAGTTCGGGAAGGGATCAGGTGGTTCACTCTTGCTATTGTCGCCAGCACAACTGTTTATGCTTACTCGCCAAGGTCTTATTGAATGCC
>NZ_NEGB01000005.1 GCF_002135235.1 Acinetobacter silvestris | reverse complement strand
CGGTAGTCAAGGTGGCTTCGGTGGTCAAGGTGGTTTCGGTAGTCAAGGTGGCTTCGGTGGTCAAGGCGGTGGCTTCGGTGGTCAAGGTGGCTTCGGTGGTCAAGGCGGCTTCGGTGGTCAATCAAATACTGGTTTCGAAGGCGAAACAAAATTTGAAGATGGTCAAGAAGACGAAAATAATCGTTAATTGATGATTGAAAAAAAGACGCTTTAAAGCGTCTTTTTTTATGTGTTTTACCAATGAAGTATATGATAAGTAAAATATGAAATATGCTGTTGAATAGATTTTAGAAATTTATCATTAATATTAATGATTTGGTGAGGCTAAAGTTTTGAGACTCTATAGATTATTTTAACAGGAGTTATTTATGGCTGCCTAATGATATCCATTAGTTGCTGCAAGGTCTTGTAATTAGTATCTCTTTAGTTTGTTTATTGTGAATAGAAAATAAAGTTATAAAAACCAAACCGAGTTATGCAATAACTCGGTTTGGTTTTTATAAAATCAAGCCCTGATTTGAGAAGATGTTCATTCTCAAATTTTAGTATTACTGTGGTTTTACTTTGTTATCAAGGCTTGGGTCTTTTATTTCAACATATGTGCTTGCACGCAATTCTCTTAACCAGCTATCTAGTTCTGAATCAAACTGACGTTCGCCTAAAATTTGACGAGCCATACGTTTTTGATATTCACTGGTCATATCTTGTTTACGAGTCTCGGTTACTTCCAGAATATGCCAGCCGAACTGAGTTTCGAAGGGTGCAGACACTTGATTAACTGTCGCACTTTGCATGATTTTATCGAACTCAGGCACCATCATACCTGGGTTCACCCAACCTAGACTACCACTATCACGAGCGGATCCAGGGTCATTTGAGTAAGTTGCAGCCAGTGTTGCAAAACTTTCACCTGCTTTAATTCGATTGTAAATACTATCAATCATTTGTTTCGCATTTTCAGGGCTAACAACTTCTGAAGTTTTAATTAAAATGTGACGAGTATGGTATTGAGGGACTAAAGCACGTTGGTCATTACTTTTGCGATCAATTAATTTTAAAATGTGAATACCATCTTTTGCTTGAATGAGATCAGTCGTTTGCCCCGATCTTAAAATGCTCACCCGCGCAGAAAGTTCCGCTGGAATTTCAGACAATGGACGGAATCCCATATCGGCGCCATCTACTTTTACCGTATCTGTAGAATATTTCTTTTCAATGGTTTTGACATCAGTGGAGTTGTTTAGTTCATTTCTAATTTTTTGTGCAACAGCATTGAGTTCATCGGCTGAACCCGTACCTGAAATTCGCATATGTACAACATGTACTTGGCTGCCTACTGCGGCTTGGCCTTCAGGTGATTTTAGAAAATTTTCAACATCTTGGTCAGTGATTTTGATACGCGACATAACTTGTTGTTGGCGTAAGCGTTGAATTAATAAATCATCTGAAATGCGATTACGTAAAATTTCATAGGTGCCAGGTGCTACAGCATCAAGCTTTTGTTGAAAAGCTTCTAAGCTTTTCGTACCTGATTGACTTGCAACTTTTAGTACAGCCTCATTTAAGGTTTTTTCATCATTTTTTAAACCATAACGCTTTACTTGTTCAAGCTGAGCATTTTGTAAAATAAGTTGGTTTAAAATTTGTTTTTCTAAAAATTGTTGAGGTGGAATAGCTTTTTTTTGAGCTTGCAGTTGATGTGTAGCTTCTGCGACGCCTTGATCTAAATCACTTTTTAAAATAGCACTGTTTCCAACGACTGCAATGACCTGATCGCTTGGTGCTGCAATTGCAAGCATTGATGAAGAAATGAGTAGGGTGAGTGCTGTTGCTTTAAAGAGGTTTTTAAAATTTTGCGTCTTCATTAATGTGTCCAAGATTGATTAACTTTATCGAATCCTAAAATACGGTTTTCGAGTAATGAGCTAAGTTTATTGTTTAATCCACCTAATCCTTTTAATGTGAATTCGGCCATTACTGCACGTTTAGGTTTTACATTAGGATCGTTAACATTGTCTAGATCGTTAAAATATGAACGACCATAGACCGAAACACCCCAACAACAAGATTCATAGTTCACACCCAATAGATATTCACGAGCAACATGATTCTCTATATCGTATTGAACGTGGCCCATAATACGCCAATTGTCTTTTACCGGCTGTATAAATGATGCAACTGCTTGATCATAAGCATCTTGACGGTCAGGTAAGAAATTTCTGTGGAAATATCCAAGATTATATAGGTTGCCTTTTGCACCAGTATAATAAACTTGGAAATCTCGTTGAGCATTCTCACCATTAGACATCCAAGCTGAGTTGGTGCTGATGGTGAAATTTTGAGATAACTGACTTGAAAGGCTTAATACTGGGCCTGTTCTTTTTTCAGTATCAATCGCATCACTTCTATTAAGTGTAACTCTACGATCGTCAAAATAATAACTTTGGCCGATACTAGCACGTAAACGTTCTAAGCCTACTGGATCAAACAAGCTATAACTTAATCCTAAAGATGCAAAATTGTTGTCATCTAGACGATCATGTCCATAGAAGCGGTAAGGGTTAAATAGCTGGTCATAGCTAATTGATGCAGTCGTGGAATCAAAGTTTGGATAGTCATTTTGATTTTTATACGGCGCATAGGCATAGAAAGCGCGAGGCGAAAGTGTTTGTAGGTATTTACCTTCTTTTTCAAAAGTAAGACCTGTATCTAAAGTAAATTGAGGGACGACAACAGATTTATTTTTGGTGTCAGAACTTGAATTACTATTTGCAATCGTTTCTTGGTCGTAGAATGTATTTAAGCTACGAACAGACATTTCTGGAATTGCATAACCCCAAGGATTGCGGAAGTTATATCGGGTTGCGAATTGATTGTATAAACGTGTACCACTAGGTTGGTTGTCTACCGTTGAGTCATTGATAGATTTTTTAAAATAAGTGCTATCATTGTTAAATTCATACTCAAAGCCTTGTGGATTGCCACCCACGTAATTCACCAGTAATTGGGGTAAACGTGCATAAGGTTTGTCGATATCTGGAATGGTTTTATCTAAAGTTTGGAAGTCTTCCACTTTAAATTGAGCACTTAAACCAGGAATACCATGTCCATAATTAAACGCCCAAGCACGACGCTGGTTAAGTTCAGTTCGGGTGTTAGGATTGCTATCTAGATCTGCAAAAAAGTCTTTATCGGAAACATAATTGTATTCAAGATTTGTAGACCATTGTTTGTCGATTTGCCAATCATGTAAAACGTGTAAGTCTTTGCGATCTTTATTGTTGTATCTATTGTCCGAGGGTAAGTCACTTCCCCAGATACTGCCTTTACCAAAATTTTGAGTAAGATAGCGAAACTCACCTTGAGCCATCAGACCGCGGTCAGTAATAATGCGTGGCGTAAGCGTTGCATCATAGTTTGGTGCTAAGTTTAAATAGACAGGAATTGCTAGTTCAAAACCACCGTCATTCGAAAATCCAAAGCTTGGATTTAAAATACCAGTTGCACGTCGGTCGTCAATTGGAAAGTTAAAGTAGGGTACAGCAATTACGGGAGTATCTTTAATGTAAAGCTTGGTACCCCGTGTTACGCCGCGACCAGTATCTTGATTAATCTCAATCTTTTTGGCTTGAATTTTCCAAGTCGGTGTTTCATCCGGTGGGCAAGTGGTATAACTTGCATCATCAAGGACAACGACAGTAGGTGAAGTTCTTGAAATTTTAGCAGCATGGCCATGTGCATGGGTTGCTTCAGAAATATAAAAACTATTGCTTAAATCACCAGTTTCATTTTTTAGATTGTAATTGATGCGGTCACTTTGTGCGATTAAACCGCCTTGTGCCATTTGTACATTGCCATTGGCATTAGCGAAGGTTTGGGTTTTATCAATGGTGATCTCATCTGCACGAATCATGCGACCATCTTGGTCAATCACAACATCACCAGATAAAACTGAATCGCCATTAGGGTTGAAATAGCCATGATCAGCAGTAATGACTGAAGTGCCATCTTGAGCTGAGGCTGCTTTGGTCTCGGCATTAAAGGGTGTCACCCAGACGCCTTCACAAAAGCGATTGCTTGCAGATTGAACATCGCGCACTTGAGCTGGCGCAGAATGTTTGTCTACATAATATTGCTCAAAGAAATTTTGACCGGGAAAGCTTTCTTTTATCGTTGCTTTTAACTGCTGATTATTAACATTAGAAACTGTTTTTGTAGATTCAGCATAGCTTGATACAGAACTTCCGCAAAGAAGGGTCAAAATAGCAGTCGCTAAAGGATTAAATTTAAACTGATGCTTCATTTTGTCTCATTAACCAAGTATGCAAATCGCAATTAATTATTATCGCATCATAGAGAAAAAGTTGATAAGTAGCTACACTTGGTGGTTCAAAATGCAGCCTGAATTAGATTTAATTGCAAATGAATACACAACGTGAACAAACCATACAAACTTGGCTTACATCTGTACTCAAATCAGATCAATTTCAAATTCACTTTTTAGCTGGCGATGCGAGTTTCCGTCGTTATGCACGAATTACTCTGAATAATAAAACATTTATGCTCATGGATGCACCCCCTTTAGTGGAAGAATGTGGTCCTTTTGTGGCGATTGATGAGTTCTTTGATCAAAATGGGGTGCGGGTACCCCATATAATTGCTAAGGATTTAGTGCAAGGTTTTTTATTATTAGAAGATTTTGGCGATATATTGTTATCTACACAGTTAAATGATCAAACTGTAGATAGTCATTATGCGCAAAGTTTCCAACAGTTGATTCAATTGCAATCGATTGATGGTGTGGGGCATTTCCCTGACTATTCTTATGAAAAGCTGATAACAGAAATGGAGCTATTAACCGCTTGGCTTTTACCATCCTTAAAGATTGAACCAACAAAAGAAGAGCAAGCATTAATTAAGCGTACATTTGCAATTTTGGCCAATGCTGCTTTGGCACAACCACAAGTGATTGTGCATCGTGATTTTCATAGCCGTAACTTAATGATCTTAGAAAATGAGACAGAACAAGGCGTGATTGATTTTCAAGATGCAGTCATTGGTGCGGATACCTATGATTTGATCTCGATAACGCGAGATGCTTATGTACAGTGGAATGCAGATCGTGTTTATCAATGGTTTAAAACATTTTATGACTTATTGCCAGCATCTGCGCAACAAGAGCGTGATTTTGAACAATTTAAACGTGATGCAGATTTGATGGCGATTCAGCGTCATATTAAAATTTTAGGCATTTTTGTACGTTTATTTGAGCGTGATGGTAAGTCAGGCTATTTGAAGGATCTGCCACGTGTGATGTGGTATTTGCTTGAAGAGAGTAAACCTTATGCGGAATTAAAGCCGTTTATGCAATTTGTGCAACAACGAGTTATGCCAAAATTTGAAGAAAAATATGGCACGTATGAGGTGCTTGCATAATGAAGGCTATGATTTTAGCAGCGGGTTTGGGTAATCGTATGCGTCCACTCACCTTATATAAGCCTAAGCCATTGCTTGAAGTCGGTGGCAAAGCATTGATTGTTTGGCATATCGAAAAATTAAAAAAAATTGGTGTGACTGATATTATCATTAACTCTGCATGGTTGGCCGATATATTGATTGGCACGCTCGGAGATGGAACTCAATTTGGCGTGAATATTCGGTGGACACGTGAAGATGAAGGTCTGGAAACTGCGGGTGGAATTATCAATGCGTTGCCTTTATTGGGTGATGAGCCTTTTATTCTTGTGAATGGTGATGTTTGGACAACATTTGACTTTGCGGAGTTGTTGGATGTTCAGCTCAAAGATGACTTGGTACATTTGGTTTTAGTGACCAATCCTGAGCAGCATCCTAAGGGCGATTTTACCCTTGTAGATAGTCGTGCTTATACTTTTGAGCAAAATCGACAGGGTGAAAATTTAACCTACAGTGGTTTGGCTGTGATTGATCCTAAAATGTTTGCTGGTTTGGAAGGTGGCAAGCGACCATTGGCGCCTTTGCTGAAATTAGCAATGGCTGAGGAAAAAGTATCTGCTACTAAAATGCAGACTGCATGGGTGGATGTGGGTACACCTGAACGGTTAAGTAGCTTAGATTTGCAGATTCGTCAGGGGATATACGATTAAATGCATAATCACTAATCGTTAACTAGTGTTCCACGGTCTAGAAATCGGTATACTTCCATTTAATTTTATTGAGATGTTATTTCGCTATGCATCCATTTTTTCAAGAGTTAAAGCAGGGTAGCCAACAACTTGGTTTAGAGCTGAGTGATGAAGCACTGAATTTATTACTCAAATATCAAGATACTTTAGTGCTGTGGAACAAAGCTTATAATTTAACCGCTATTCGTGATCCGAAAGAAATGCTGGTGAAGCATTTGTTGGATAGCTTGAGTATTTTAAAAGACTTACCAGTTGGGCGTCTGCTTGATATTGGTACAGGTGGTGGTATGCCAGGCATGATCATTGCTTTGTGTCAGCCTGAACGTGAATGTGTGTTGCTTGACTCCAATGGTAAAAAAATTCGTTTTCTCAAACAGTTTATTGCAGATTTAAAATTAAAAAATGTCATTGCTGTGCAGACTCGAGTTGAAAATGAAGACATGATTCAAGAGCTGGGTCAGTTTGATGTGATTACCAGTCGTGCTTTTGCGTCATTGACTGATTTTGTTGATGCTTCGAAACCTTATATGCATGCGACCAGTATCATTGCTTCAATGAGAGGTTTAATCCCAAGTGACGAAGTCGCTGCAGTGAAAGACCGCTTTAGTTGTGATGTGATTGAGTTGCGTGTGCCGCGCTTAGATGAACAACGTCATTTACTTTTATTAAAACAGATTTAGAAACAGACTAAGGATTGGATTTACCATGGCTCAAATTATAGCAATCGCTAACCAGAAAGGTGGCGTAGGTAAAACCACAACAGCAGTAAATTTGGCTGCCTCTATGGCTGTCTTAAAGAAACGTGTGTTATTGGTGGATATGGATTCCCAAGGCAATGCCACCATGGGGTCGGGGATTCAAAAAAATGACTTATTGTATTCGGTCACTGATGTTTTATTGGGTGAAGTGCCGATTGAAACAGCCATTACGAAAGCAGAAGTCGGCTATAAAGTTTTAGGTTCAAATCGTGATTTGGCGGGTGTTGAATTGGCAATTGCAGACCAAGAAGGTCGTGAATTTATTCTGCGCAATGCATTGCAACAAATTGAACATAACTTTGATTATGTCATTGTCGACTGTGCACCAAGCTTAAGTTTAATTACGGTCAACGCTTTATCTGCGGTACACAGTGTAATGATTCCGATGCAGTGTGAATATTATGCTTTGGAAGGTTTGGCAGACTTAACTCAAACCATTGATAAAATTCAGCAAGCATTAAATCCAGACTTGGAAATTATTGGTGTATTGCGGACGATGTATGATGCGCGTAACGCATTGACACGTGATGTATCGGAAGAGTTGGAGCAGTATTTTGGTAAGAAACTTTACGATACTGTTATTCCTCGAAATGTACGTTTGGCTGAAGCACCTGCACATGGATTGCCGATTATTTATTTTGAAAAAAGCTCTAAGGGTGCAATTGCATACTTAAACTTAGCAGCAGAAATGTTAAAAAAAAGTAAAGTAAAAAAGGAAAGTAAAGCATGACCACTAAAAAACGTGGATTGGCAAAAGGTCGTGGTTTGGATGCATTGCTGGGTTCGATTCAAAAAGAAAAATTACAACTCGAAGTTCAAGCATTAGATCACGGTCAGCTGAAACAGATTGATGTTGAGCAATTAAAACGTGGCGCGTATCAACCGCGTCGTTTTATTGATGAGCAAGACTTACAAGAATTGGCCGCATCCATTAAAAAGCATGGCGTGATGCAGCCTATTGTGATTCGTCCGATTGATGATGAACACACACCTTATGAAATTATTGCTGGTGAACGTCGTTGGCGTGCAGCAAAAATTGCAGGATTAGCTACAGTTCCTGCAATTGTGCGTGATTTAACTGATCAAGTCGCAATTGCTTTAGCGCTAATTGAAAATATTCAGCGCCAAGATTTAAATCCAATTGATCAGGCTTTAGCTTTGCAGCGTTTCCATGAAGAGTTTGGTTTAAGTCATCAAGAAATTGCAGATACTGTAGGCAAGGCACGAACGACGGTAAGTAACTTGCTACGCTTGTTGAGCTTAGCGGATGAAATCAAAGATTTGATGCAACAAGGTCAAATTGATATGGGGCATGCTCGTGCAATTTTAACCTTAAAGGCCAAAGATCAATTGCATATTGCTAAAATTGTGATTGAGAAAAGCTTATCTGTTCGTCAGACTGAGCAGTTGGTTCGTGACTTAAGTACGCCGAAACAAGAGAAAGCGAAAGAGGTGTCTTCTGCGGATATGGAGCAACTGACTAAAAAACTATCAGAGCGCTTTAGTGCAGACGTTAAGATTGATCACAATAAACAAGGGAAGGGTAAATTGGTTATCCATTACCACTCTTTAGATGAATTGGATGGTATTTTAAATATCTGTTTATCTGAATAAAAAAATATTACATTACAGGTTTGAAATTTTGGGGAACTAAAGATGTGGGAATTGGTTAAGGCAGGTGGGTGGTTGATGCTACCTTTGGTGCTGTGTTCAATATTTACCGTAGCGATTTCTGTCGAGCGACTCATTCGATTGAAGAGTTCTTTAGTTCTACCTAAAAACTTGTTAATGAAAAAAGGGCGTAGTCTAGACTCAGTTTTAGATGTATTGGAAAAAGATAAAGAAGCACAGCAATCGACGCTGGGTTATATTTTTCAAGATGGTGTGGATGCGTTTCCACATGGTGAAGAATATGCTCGTGCTCAAATGGAAGCAACCGCTTCACGTGAAATTGGTTACTTAGAAAAATATATTAACTTTCTTGGGACTTTGAGTGCAGTTGCCCCGTTGTTAGGATTGTTGGGAACGGTGGTGGGTATTATTGAGTCATTCTTAGTGCTGGATTTGGGTTCAAATAGTAATCCGGCAATGATGATCCCAGGGATTTCAAAAGCATTAATTACTACGGCAGTCGGTATGGTGATTGCGATTCCTGCATTATTCGCTTATCGCTATTTTCAGCGGGTCGTGCAAGTTTATATCGCTGAGTTAGAACAACAGTCGACTTTATTTCATGCAGCTTTATTTTATCAAAAGCATGATCAAGCCAATCAGAAGAAAGCGGGTTAACTGTTGGGAATGCTTTAATGAAATTTAAGAGACAGAGTGTTGAGGATATTCATATCAATTTAACGCCTTTAATTGATTGTTTATTATTTATATTGGTGATATTGCTACTCACGACAACATTCACTCAGCAGAGCCGCATTAATTTATCTTTGCCTGACGCACAAGGTGTTCCACCAAAACAGTACGATCAAAAAATTGAAGTCATGGTAGACTCTTCAGGGCATTATGCGGTGAATGGACAGGCGCTTTCAAGTAAAGAAACGGCTGATCTAAGCACGGCAATTAAGCAAGCTGCAAATGATCGTCGTGATTTAATGTTTGTGATCGCAGCTGATGCACAGGCAACACATCAAGATGTCATTCGTGTTATGGATGCCGCAGGTCAACTCGGTTTCGTAAATATCAATATCAGTACTAAAGTTCCATCTAGAGGTTATTAATTCGTGAACCAAGATTTTAAGGTCTATTTACGCCTCGTTTCATATTTAAAGCCATATTGGGGTATTGCCTTATTTGTTCTTCTTGGTTTCGGGATTAATGCTGCAACAGAGGTTTCGGTTGCTAAGTTACTGAAATTTATCATTGATGCGATTCAATCTGGAAATCGTGCAGATTTAGATTGGTTCCCAGCGCTCATTGTGTTGTTAATATTCTTCCGTGGGCTTGGCTTGTTCATGGGGGGGTACTTTACTGCTGTTATTTCTAGAAGTTTAGTGTTTAGTATTCGCCAAGAGGTGTATGCAAAATTACTTCGCTTACCTTCGCAGTATTATCTGGATAATTCATCTGGGCATATTACTGCGAAAATTATGTATAACGTTGAGCAAGTTACAGCAGCATCATCGGAATCATTAAAAGTTGTAGTCAAAGATGGTTTGATTACCTTGGGTTTGTTTGGCTATTTGTTGTATAGCAATTGGCGCTTAACATTATGTATTTTTATTTTTATGCCACTGATAGCTTTCCTTGTGCGTAAGGCGTCAAAACGCATGCGTAAGCTTTCTATTCAAGTTCAAAATACCATGGGTGATGTAAATCATGTGGTACAAGAAAGTGTCAATGGGCAGGCGGTAGTTAAAAGTTTTGTTGGTGAAGAAAATGAACAAAAGCGTTTTTATAAATCTTCTGAAGAAAACTTAAAACGTGGCTTGAAAATGGTGGTGGTACAAAACCTGAATAGCCCCTTGGTGCAATTGGTTATGGCTATTGCGATGAGTGTCATCGTATGGCTGGCATTACGACCACAAATTTTAGGTGATACCTCGTCAGGTGAGTTTGTTGCTTATATTACTGCGGCGGGTTTGTTGGCAAAACCGATAAAAAGCTTAACGGATGTGAATGAGAAGCTACAACGTGGTATGGCTGCTGCTTATTCAGTATTTGAATTATTGGATCTGCCTGAAGAAGCCAATACGGGAACATTAAAGCCGAAGTTACGTGGCGCAATTCAGTTTGATCATGTTGAGTTGACCTATAAAAAAACAGTGCATGCCATTCAAGACTTTTCACTCAATATTCAAGCGGGGCAAACAGTTGCTTTGGTTGGGCGTTCGGGTGCTGGTAAGACTTCACTGGTAAATCTGTTGGTGCGCTTTCAAGAAATCAGTAAAGGTCAGATTTATTTAGATGATATTGCTATTCGTGATATTGAGTTGGGCTGCTTACGCTCACAAGTTGCGATGGTGAATCAGCAAGTCATTTTGTTTGATCGTACAGTGCGTGCCAATATTGCTTATGGTCAATTGGAAAATGCTACGGATGATGAGGTTATTGCCGCAGCAAAAGCTGCTTATGCGCATGATTTTATTATGGACTTACCAAAAGGTTATGACACGCCAATTGGTGCACAAGGTCTTTCACTTTCAGGTGGTCAGCGACAACGGATTGCGATTGCGCGGGCAATTTTAAAAAATGCGCCAATTCTCATTTTAGATGAAGCAACCAGTGCGCTCGATAATGAATCTGAATATTTTATTCAAAAAGCATTTGATGAAGCGATGCAAGATCGAACTACCATAGTGATTGCACATCGATTATCAACCATTGAAAATGCAGATCTTATTGTCGTAATGGATAAAGGGCGTATTATTGAGCAAGGTAGTCATGCTGAGTTGTTGGCTCAACATGGTGCGTATTATCAATTACATCAAAGAAACTTTGAGGAATAAGCAGGTATGTCTATTGCGCAAATCATTCAAAATGCTTGGAATACGCAAGCAAAGTGGTTGATTGTTTTGCGCCCTTTGTCATGGATATATCGGTTTGGTTTTTTACTGAATAAACAATGTTATAAAAGCAAATTCAAAACTGCTTATCATGCACCAGTACCCGTTATGGTTATTGGTAATATTACGGTGGGTGGTAGTGGTAAAACACCGTTGTTGATTCAGTTGGTAAAATATCTCCAACAAAATCAAATTAAAGTCGGAGTTATTAGCCGAGGTTATGGTGGGCAAGGCCCATTTCCTGCCTTAGTGACTGTAGACGCTATGCCTGAAATTGTTGGTGATGAGCCTTGTTTAATTGTGCAGTCTACAGGTGTGTTGATGGCCGTGGGGGCTAATCGTCAAGCCAGCATTGAGTTGTTATTACAACACGCGGCTTTGGACTTAATTATTAGTGATGATGGTTTGCAACATTGGGCTTTAGAACGTCAGTTGGAATGGATTGTTCTTGATCAAAATCGAGGTCTAGGTAACCAAAAACTCTTACCCGAAGGTTATTTGCGGGAACCTGTATCACGTCTAAAAGACAGTACGGTGATTGAACATGGCGCCCATCCAACATCTGAGTTGAATATGCATCTTGAAGTGGCTATACCATATTTGCTTAATCCACTTTATGATCAAGCAGAGCTTTTTGATCCATGCTTAGATTATTATGCTGTAGTGGGAATTGGCTTTCCACAGCGCTTTTATCAGACTTTAGAAAGTTTGGGAGTGGAGCAGTTTCAATGTCATGAATTCCCTGACCATCATGATTATGAAATTGATGATATTCAGTTTGAAGATAGTAATCCGATTATTACCACTGAAAAAGATGCGGTAAAGCTTTTGCCCTTATTAAGGCAGCATCCAACTTTTAATCGTGAAATTTGGGTCATTCCAGTTGAAGCTGTATTATCAAATCAGTGCTATGCATTATTAAATCGTCAATTGTCACAACTCGGCATTCAGATTGCTTAAGGCTTTAAAATGAAACACATTGTTATTCCTGCTCGTTTTGCAAGTTCACGTTTACCTGGGAAGCCATTATTAGAAATTCATGGGCGTCCCATGATTTTGCGTGTGGTAGATCAAGCTAAAAAAGTGCAAGGTTTTGATGATCTGTGTGTGGCCACTGATGATTTGCGTATTGCTGAAGTTTGTCGTGCTGAGGGCATTGATGTGGTGATTACAGACCCGAATCATCCATCAGGGACAGATCGTTTAAGTGAGGTTGCTCGCATTAAAGGTTGGGATGCGCAAGACATCATTGTGAATGTCCAAGGAGATGAGCCTTTACTTCCAGCGCAATTGGTACAACAGGTTGCAAATTTATTGATTGAAAAGCCACATTGTTCAATGTCAACGTTATGTGAGCCGATTCATCATTTGGATGAGTTTCAACGCGATAGTATTGTAAAAGTAGTAATGTCTAAATTTAATGAAGCATTGTATTTCAGTCGCTCACCGATTCCTTATGACCGTGATGGCGCTCAGCAAGGTGTTGCAAGCTTACATCAGCAGGCGTTTCGTCATTTGGGTCTATATGCTTACCGTGTAAATTTATTGCAGGATTATGTGACTTGGGATATCGGGCAGTTAGAGCAATTGGAAAGTTTGGAGCAATTACGTGTACTGGAAAATGGACATCGTATTGCTATTAATATTGCGGCAGTGAATTTACCACCAGGGGTAGATACTCAAGCTGATTTAGATCGTTTAAATGCGATGGATATTAAGAATTTTGAATAAAGCACAGTGGGTTTAATCAGCATGGGTGCAGTACATTCACAAGTTTATCCATGGCAACAGCAAATTTGGGAAACCTTAACGGGGCGATTCCCTAATTTGGGTCATGGTTTATTATTTTATGGTAAACATGGTTGTGGTAAACAAGCATTTGCACAACATTTTTTAGCATGGATTTTATGTCTGAATAAGAAACCAGAAGCAGCATGTGGCGAATGTAGTAGCTGTTTGTGGTTAAAATCAGACACTCATCCGAATTATGTGCATATTTCTACCGATGAAGATAATAAAAAGCAAAATGCTAAAATCAAGATTGAGAAAATCCGTGATTTATTGCCCTTTGTACAACAAACTGTAGATGGTTGGCGTGTAATTGTCATTGAGCCTGCAGAAGCATTGAACATGGCATCTGCAAATGCATTACTCAAAACCTTGGAAGAGCCTGGTGAAAGAATTATGATTATTCTTTTGGCCGATCATTATTTAAAACTGCCAGCAACTATTCGTAGTCGTTTGCAACATTATGCTTTAGATCGTATTTCTATGGAGCAAGGTAAGGCTTATTTAAAAGCGCATTTATCTGACGTTGAAACATCAAATATTGCGTTGTTGATGAGTTTGTCGAATCAGATGCCTTTGCAAGCGCTTGAATTGGCGCAAAGTGCATGGCTCAAACTGCGGGCTGATTTTGTTCAAGATTGGCAAAAACTAGTGATACAAAAAAATATGCCAATGCAATTGGCCAGTAAATGGAATAAATTGCTGGTTTTTACAGATTTTATTCAAATGTTTGAATACTTGTTGTCAGATTTAATTTGTGTCAAGCTGAACCAAGCAGTTAAGAATTCAGATCTAGACTTCAAAGTGTTGGCAGAGCAATATCAAGTGCAAACATTGTTTGATATTTATGAATATTTACAACAATCAAAACAAATGGTTGATCAAAATGTGCAAACGAATCTAATTGTTGATCAGCTGTTTATAAAATTAATGCATGTTTCATCAGTGTGACATAATTAAAGGGGAATAATGATGCAGCCACGTATGGGCGGTTTATTACAAGTTAATATTGGTGATCGAGTGACTTTGCAGGCGAGCTATATGCCTTATGTACAAGGTGGCGGTTTGTTTATTCCCTCAAAGCAAGTGGTCAAAATGGGTGAGGAAATTTTTGTTTTGGCAACTTTGCCAGATCAATTACAAAAAATTCCCTTAACTGGTAAAGTGATTTGGATTACACAAAAGCAAGCCGGCTTAAAACCCCAAGGTTTTGCCATTCAAATGAGTGGTGAAAAAGGTGTTTACTATAAAATGGAAGCTGAAAAGTTGCTTGCAGGAAGTTTATCTTCAGATAAGCCTAGTTTTACCATGTGATTTTTTGGTAAGCGCTTTAGTAAATAAAATTTAAGCAGATCGTTGTTGGTAGGTAAAATGTTTGTTGATACGCATTGTCATTTAACTATGTTGAATTTAGAGCCCTATGCAGGCAGTTTAGATGCAGCATTAGCTGAGGCTCGTCAATGTGGTGTGTCTAAATTTATGGGAATTTCAGTTGATCTAGATGATCACATTGCATTGTCAGAAATTGCGGCTCGACATGCAGATGTAGGCTATAGCGTGGGTGTACATCCATGTGAAGATGTTGATGTTATGCAGCGTGCCACGGTGGATTATCTAGTTGAGCTCGCGCAAGCTGAAAAAGCATGGGCATTGGGTGAAACGGGACTCGATTATTTTCATAGTACAGCATTTATTGCTGAGCAAAAAGCTTGTTTTGCACGACATATTCAAGCCTCACAATTGGTTAAAAAACCTGTGGTGGTACATACTCGTTCAGCAAAACATGACACTGTGGATATCATTCGTGCTGAAAAATCGACACATGGTATTTTGCATTGTTTTACTGAAGACTGGGAAACAGCGAAAGCAGTGCTGGATTGTGGTTATTACATTTCTTTTTCAGGGATTATATCGTTTAAAAATGCTCAGGATTTAAGAGATGTTGCCAAGCAGGTACCATTGGATCGTTTGCTGATAGAAACAGATAGTCCGTATTTGGCACCCATGCCATATAGAGGCAAGTCGAATGAACCTAAATACGTTCCTTATGTAGCCAAAGCCTTAAGTGATGTATATGATAAAACACTCGAGGAGATTGCTTTTATTACCACACAAAACTTTGAGAATCTCCTTAAACAAAAGTAATGTGAATAGAAGTGCGTCATTTTTTTACGGATAGAATAGCAAGAAGAGAGTTTATCGAGTGAAGATGGATCGTCAGGCTCAGTTTAGAGCAAGAGAAGCGTTAATTTTTCAAGTGGCAGAGCAACTACTGTTAGAAAATGGTGAAGCGGGCATGACGCTTGATGCCTTGGCGGCCGAATTGGATCTAGCTAAAGGGACACTTTATAAACATTTTCAAAGCAAAGATGAATTGTACATGTTGCTGATTATTCGTAATGAGAACATGCTACTTGAAATGGTGCGAGATACTGAAAAAGCCTTTCCTGAACATTTGGCGTTTTTTATGCTGCATCATTTACATCATCCAGAGCGTGCAGTTTTATTTCACCAAATTGAAGAGCGTCTTTCTACCACAGGTCAAGGAATTCATCATTTATTTAGTGAACTCTACCAAGTTAGAAAGCAACGCCTACGTATTATTATTCGTATGACTGAGCGCTATTTAGAGTCGATTGAAAGTGTCATGAGTGTACGCGATTATCTGGCTTCTATTTGGTCGATCACTCAGGGTGCTGCATCAATTCTAAATTCGAGTTTCTATCAGCGTTATTTGGGTTGCCGAGATACACTAAGAGTGGCGTTGATTGATCAAGCTTTGGCATTGCCAAAACATTCGTTAGTCACGGAACAAATTGCTGAATACAATTAAGAAGATGCTATGAATCATCCATCACCATCTCGGCAGCAAGGTTTTACCCTCATAGAGTTGATGGTGGTGATTGTAATCATTAGTATTATGGCTTCGCTGGTGGTGCTTAATATTGGTGGTGTTGATCAGCGTAAGACAATGCAAGCCCGCGAGTTTCTGATCTTGGATTTAAAGAAGATTAATCGTGAAGCCAATGATCAGGCGCGAATTTATGCTTTAGATACTCATCCAGCTACAGATGTGACAGCCTTTACTTATCAACTCACAGAATATAAACCCAGATCAATTGATCAAAATAGTCGTATTCAAGTGCTTGAGCAAAATAAATGGCAAGCTTTAACCGAGTTTAAGTCTAGAGTTTTACCTGAGCATGTGTCATTTATGGTTCAAGCACAAGATCATCAATATCAAAATGCCAATAATGCAGATTTAATCGGCGCCCAAGCCCCACAATTGATTTGGTTGGGAAATGGTGAGGTAAAACCTGTTTCTATTCAAATGTATTATGATCAAAACCCAGTCGGTTCACCCATTAATATTGATTATTTGGGGAAGATCACCGATGCAGAGTAAAGGTTTTACGCTGATTGAAGTGGTTGTAGCATTGGCAATTTTTGCAGTCGCTGCTATGGCATTAACGCATGTGGCGATGCAATATACACAATCAACCGCCAATGCTATTTTACGGACCAAAGAACAATTTGTTGCACAGAATGAAATTGCACAAATGGAAATTAATCAGGAAGTATTGGAAGGCACTCAATCTAAACAAGTAACCTCACAAGGTGAAACTTGGCAAATTGATAAGAAGGCCGAAGCCACTATTAGCCCAAATGTACAACGTATTGATGTGCAGATCAGCTTGTTTAATACTGAGCAAGGTAAAGTAGAGTCAGGAATTACGAATTTGATTTTTTTTAACTATCCACAAAAAAATAATCCATCGTGAAGCAGCAAATAGCATGAAAATTTCCCAAATAAAAGCAAAAGCGGGTTTTACTTTAGTTGAGCTGCTCGTGGCGATTGCAATTTTTGCTGTACTTTCGGCAATGGGGTGGAAGGTTTTTGACTATTTATTGAAGGTAAAAGATCGTAATGCGACACACGAAGAAAATTTAGGACAGTTACAAGAGGCATTTCAACAGTTTCAGCGTGATACGTTACAGATTCTACCGCTCACTGCAAATGTGGCTGGACAGATACAGCCTGCTTTACGTTTGATTGGTCAAAATTTAAGTTTTAGTAAGGCGGGTGTGACAGATCCTTTAAAACAAGGTTTATCACCGTATGAACGGATTGAATATCAATATAATGCACAAGAAAAAAAGCTTTATCGTTTGAAATACGCAAATTTGAATACAACCAATTCAGCGCAACCCTTATCCAGTGTTTTATTAACAGATGTCGATCAATACAGTATTGTAGTTTTAAATCCGGGTGAATTAGACCGTTGGCCTGCAACAGTGAGCGATGCAAATGATATTCAAGCACAGCAATTATTGCCCCGTGGTTTAAAGATCAAAGTGATGATTCGTGATATTGAATATGAATGGATTTTTAGTCTATTAAATACCAACTATTTGCTGAAAAGCCAATCGGGTAGTGGCAGTGATTCAAATGGCGGTACGCCAAATAGTAATGTCAATCAGGATGGACAGAACCATAATTCACTCAATAATGGTTTCCAGAATAATAGCTCACTCAACAGTAGTTTAGATCATTGAGTCATCGAATGAAGTCGCAGAAAGGGATTGCATTAATTACCATATTGGTCATGGTTGCTTTAGCGACGATTATTGCTGCAACCATTGCAAAGCGGCAACAGAGTACTTTTGAGAGTACTGCCTATTTAATGCGGCAAAACCAAGCGCTTTATTATGCAAAAAGTGCAGAAGCTTTTTTTGCAGAGTTGTTGGTACAAGACAGTGACAGTAGTGCGAGTGTGGATTACTTACAAGAAACATGGGCACAACCCATGCCAGCATTTCCTGTTGAAGATGGTTTCGTTTCAGGCACGTTAAAAGATGAATCCGGAAAATTTAATTTAAATACTTTGTTAAAGAGTGATGGCGCTGAAAATCCAGAGACTAAGAAGTTTTTTGAAAAGCTTTTAGTGAGAGTAGGGTTGCCAGCTGAATTGAGCCAAGCCGTCATTGATTGGCAGGACCCCGATGATTTAACTGTGGGGGCGATGGGTGCTGAAAGTAATTATTATCAAGGACTGCCTCGTCCATATTTAGCTGCCAATACTCAATTCCATCAAATTGAAGAACTAAAACAAGTTCGTGGTTTTGAAGGCGCGAAATTTGATTTGATTGCGCCTTATATTTCAGCCTTACCCGAGATTAGTACAAAAATAAATGTGAATACTGCTGAGCCCTTACTTTTGGCAAGTCTAGATGAAAAAATAGATGTGAATACCGTAACTTCTGCGATACAAGCAAAACAAAATAAGCTAGAGCATTTTTCCAATGTGAATGAATTAATGGTAATACCACCATTTGATTCAGTCAATCCAGAAGCAAAAGCACTAGCACCACAAGTTTTTGATGTGAAATCAAATTATTTTAAAGCTCAAATCGAGGTGTTATTTTCAAATCGTAAAAGACAATTTACCAGTTATATGATGCGTAAAGACAAGCATGTTTTTGTCTATGCTCGAAATTTAGCACCTTTTTAAAGTAGAAAGAACAGTGTGCTACCGGCATATGCAGGTAGGGATTTGGTAGGTGGTATCTTAAAAAATAGAGATTAAATTAATATATCGGGTTTGCTAATACCTTTTGCCTATTGTCAAGAACGGTAAAATTAATGCTCAGGGTTTCAGTTTTGCTTTATAATCAAATTTCTTAACGTTTTGTTGAAATTTTGGCGCATGTTAATTCGTAAGTTATTTAAATTTGAAAATGCACATATCGTGCGTAACTGCACATCTGATCGTTGTAAGCGTTCGATTCATGGTCACAGTTATAAAGTAGAATTACTGTTAAAGGCTTCGAAACTAGATCATGGTCAAATGGTATATGACTTTGGCTTGCTCAAAGGTGTGATTAAAGATTTATTTGATAGCTTTGATCATGCGATTTGTTTCTGGCAAAATGACAGTGCAGAATATATTCAAGCATGTAAAACATTTAGTGCGCGTTGGGTGGCTTTACCCGTATCGCCGTCTGCAGAGCAATTTTCTCGAATTTTTTTCTATTTGGCACAGCAAGTTCTACAGTCAACCATCACTCAAAATGGTGAGGGCGATGTAGAAGTTTATTCTGTAATCGTGCATGAAACCGATACAGGTTATGCACAGAGCTTTCAAGAAGATATTGAAAATGTTCAAATGGGGATTTTAGGTCTAGATCAAATTGTATTTTCAGAACAAGTACAAGCAGAATGGACTGATCCACAAATGTATGAAAATTTAAAACAAGGATTGAAGTTTCAAAATCCAGAAGTAGATTTGCAAGTACACGTTTAAATGAGTTCCCTGAGTATGGAGTTGTGGTTTTAGGATGAATACAAATGCAATTAACTGAACAAGAACAAGCAAAATTGAATCAAGTTCGGTTGGATGACAGTTGGAAATACAGTTTGTCAGAGTTCTTGTTAAGTTCAAAAATGGAACATTTACGAGAATTTTTACTGGCTGAGATTAAAGCGGATAAAGTGGTCTATCCTCCAAGTTCACTTATTTTTAATGCTTTAAATGCCACACCATTACATCAAGTCAAAGCGGTGATTTTAGGTCAAGATCCTTATCATGGACCAAATCAAGCGCATGGTTTGAGTTTTTCTGTACAAAAGGGACTTGCATTACCCCCGTCATTGCGTAATATTTTCCATGAATTGAATACTGATTTAGGTTTGACCATTTCAAAACATGGTGATTTAAGTCAATGGGCACAACAAGGTGTACTGTTGCTCAATAGTGTTTTAACTGTAGAAGCAGGGCAGCCAACATCACATCAAAAACAAGGTTGGGAAGATTTCACCGATACGGTCATTGATGTGTTGAATGAGCAGCGTGAACATGTGGTATTTATTCTTTGGGGTGCTTATGCACAACGCAAAGGGCAACGTATTGATCAAAATAAACATTTGATACTCAAAGCTGCACATCCATCACCTTTAGCAGCAAACCGAGGTGGTTTTTTTGGTTGTAAAGCATTTTCTAAAACAAATAATTATCTGAAACAAAATGGCATTGAGCCGATAGATTGGCAGCTGGACGCATGACAAATTCTCCCTTAACAAACGATTATCATCCGGATCTCATCATTGAAGATGCTAAAAATGGTTGGCGAGTTGTTCGCTTAAACCGTCCAAAATCTCTTCATGCTTTAGATGAATCCATTGCAACTGCATTATTAAAGCTATTTCAAGATTATCACCATGATGATTCAGTTAAAGCTATCTGGTTAGACTCAACTACGCCAAAGGCTTTTTGTGCTGGTGGTGACGTACGTAAATTGCGTCAATTGGTGATTAATAACGAAGTAGCTGCTGCAAATCAATTCTTTGAACAAGAGTATGCACTAGATTTATTACTGCATGATTACGCAAAACCAGTGGTGGTTTGGGGTGAAGGTTATGTGATGGGAGGTGGGCTTGGGTTATTCATGGCTGCACCATTCCGTCTAGTAACACCATATTCACGTTTGGCGATGCCAGAAGTGAATATTGGGCTCTATCCAGATGTGGGCGCGACGCGCTTCTTGGCGGATCGTGGTCCGATTGGCTTATTTACGGGTCTTACTGGTTCAATCATGACTGCTGCGGGTGGTTATGGTATTGGTTGGGCAACGCATATTTGTGATGCACAGCGTGATGTGGTATTGCAAAAATTATTGAATATTGATTGGGATCATTATCCAGCAGGAGATTTCCGTGCTTTAGATGATACTTTAAATGGTTTACATCGTCCGGTAGCACCAGGACCATTACAAAACTCGTTGGATGTGATCCATAGCGTATGTCGTGGTGTAAGTTTTGAGCAAGATTATCAAGCGATTATTGGTTTGATTGATGCGCGTAGTGATTGGTTGCGTCAAGCCAGCGAAAACTTAGCAAAAGGTTCGCCAAGTACGGCAGCTATTACTTGGCTGTTGTGGCAATGGGGGCGTCAAGTTCATTCTTGGCAAGAGGTTTTTGCATTAGAATTACAGATTTCTGATTGGAAAATTCGTCATCCTGATTTTGTAGAAGGTGTACGTGCACGTTTGGTTGATAAAGACTTATCACCTGCATGGGAAGCCTGTGAATCAATGTCATTACATGGTATTTTGGCAAAAAATCCACCTGTCACTAATATTGAGAGTTGGAATGCACTGTTAAAACAATATCATGTGATCTCATAATTTTTAATGGTTGATTCTACTATCTTAATTTCTAGTGAATTGAGTGAGCAACAAAAAATAGATGAACAATGGATGCAGCATGCCTATGAGCAAGCTGCATTCGCTGCTTCTCAGGGGGAAATTCCTGTTGGTGCGATTATTGTCAGTCAGGGAAATGTGATTGGACAGGGTTTTAATGCGCCTATTTTATTAAATGATCCAACGGCACATGCTGAAATACAAGCAATTCGGCAGGCGTGTTCTCATATTCAAAACTATCGCTTACCTGATGATGCAACACTCTATGTAACACTTGAGCCTTGTACGATGTGTGTGGGTGCTTTAATACATTCTAGAATCCATCGCGTGGTTTTTGGGGCAACTGAGCCTAAAGCAGGCTCATTAGTCAGTAGTCGAAAACTATTAGAATTAGGTTATTATAATCATGTCTTTGAATTTGAAGGCGGATGTTTGCACGCTCAGTGCTCAGCCCAGTTATCAGATTTTTTTAGAATGCGTCGCGAGCAGAAAAAACAGCATCGTGTCGAACAGAATTTACTGAAGAAGCAAAACAATAATTTAGAATAGACTAAAACAAGGTGACGTATTGTCACTAACGCTGAGAGAATAAAATGAATGCAATTCAAGTCAAAAAAGAATTCAATGCACCGATTGATCAAGTTTTTGAGTTACTCTCAAAACATGAAACCTATAATGTTGCCTTTGCACCAGTGCAAGTCGTACGTGTCAAGGATGCTACAGATCCTGCACGCCCAGATGGTTTGGGATCAATCCGTAGAATGGGGTTTGGGCCGATCAAGCCGATTCAAGAGCAGATTACTTTGCTTGATGTTAATAAACGTATTGAATATAAGTTAATTAATAATCCTTTAATTAAGCACCATATTGGAATTATTGAGTTTGAAGCGCTTTCAGCAACCCATACACTAGTGAAATATACGATTGAATTACAAGCACATGCTCCATTTGTGAGTAAATTAATACTTGCGCAGCTCAAACTAGCGATTACACTAGGTTTTTCCAAATTGGCAAAATCTGTATAAATCGGGCAATCAATGACAATTCAAATTATTACAATCGATGGACCAAGTGGTTCTGGTAAAGGAACATTAGCTGCAAAAATCGCCAATCACTATCAATTTCATTTGTTGGATTCGGGAGCTTTGTATCGCTTACTTGGGTTGTCATTACAGCAAAAAAATCTGCTCGAATCCTTGGAAAATGAGGATGTGCTCAAACAATGCGTTACAATTGCAACAAATTTAGACATCGTATTTAAGAGCAAAGGTGATGGAATCATCATTTTACTTGATGGTAAAGATGTCACTCAAATTATACGTACTGAGCAAATTGGCGAATGTGCTTCAAAAGTTGCCGCAATTCCAGTACTTAGAGCAGCACTTTTAGAACGACAACGTGCTTTTGCACAAGCACCAGGTTTGGTTGCAGATGGCCGAGACATGGCGACAACGATATTTCCAGAAGCTCAAGTTAAGATTTATCTGACGGCTTCTGCGGAGTCACGTGCTGAACGTCGTGTAAAACAGTTGCAGGGTATGGGGCTGGATGTTAAAATAAACGATATTTTAGCAAATATACAAGCTCGGGATAAGCGAGATATGGAACGTACAGTCGCTCCACTCAAGCCAGCAGATGATGCTTATATCATTGATAGTTCAAATTTGAATATCGATGAAGTATTCAAACTGATGACTGATTATGCCGATGCACATTTAGCTAAATAACCAATATTTAATCAAATATCAGTAGAAGCATAGCTTGATCAGTTTATATGGACTATGTGGATACTTAATTAAACCGGCCTTGTCTGATCCAAGACCGCTGACTTTACTAGGTATATCATGACCGAATCTTTTGCAGCCCTCTTTGAAGCCAGTGAATTAAACCTCAACGTAGAAAAGGGTGCAGTCATCCAAGGTATCGTTGTTAGCATCGATTCTGACTGGGTAACTGTTGATACTGGCCTTAAATCTGAAGGTGTTGTATCTCGCTCTGAATTCTTAAACGAACAACGCGAACTTGAAGTTCAAGTTGGCGATACAGTTGACGTTGTTGTTGAAGCACTTGACAACGGTATGGGTCAAACAGTTCTTTCTCGCGAAAAAGCGAAACGTGCTGAAACTTGGACTAAACTTGAAAAAATCTTTGAAGACGGCGAAATCGTTACTGGTGTTATTTCTGGTAAGGTTAAAGGCGGTTTCACTGTTGACATCGGTCCAGTTCGTGCATTCTTACCAGGTTCTTTGGTAGACACTCGTCCTATCCGTGACACGACTCACCTTGAAGGTAAAGAGTTGGAGTTTAAAGTAATCAAACTTGATGCTAAACGTAACAACGTTGTTGTATCTCGTCGTGCAGTTATGGAAGCTGAATCTTCAGCTGACCGTGAAGCATTACTTTCTCAGCTTGAAGAAGGTCAAACAGTTACAGGTACTATTAAGAACCTTACTGATTACGGCGCATTCGTTGACCTTGGTGGTATTGACGGTCTTCTACATATCACAGATATGGCTTGGAAACGCATCAAACACCCTTCAGAAGTTGTTGAAGTGGGTCAAGAAGTTACTGTTAAAGTACTTAAATTTGACAAAGAACGTAATCGCGTATCTTTAGGTCTTAAGCAATTAGGCGAAGATCCATGGTTAGCGATCATGAACCGTTACCCTAAAGGTTCAATCGTTAAAGCGCGCGTAACTAACCTTACTGATTATGGTTGTTTCGCTGAAATCGCTGAAGGTGTTGAAGGTTTAGTTCACGTTTCAGAAATGGATCACACTAACAAAAACATCCACCCATCTAAAGTAGTTCAGATTGGTGATGAAGTTGATGTTATGGTTCTTGAAGTTGATGAAGAACGTCGTCGTATCTCTCTTGGTATCAAACAAACTCGTGCTAACCCATGGGAAGAGTTTGCTAAAGCGCACGACAAAGGTGAAAAAGTTTCTGGTACTATTAAATCAATTACTGATTTTGGTATCTTCATCGGTTTACCTGGCGGTATCGATGGTCTTGTTCACTTGTCTGATATTTCTTGGAACGAACAAGGTGAAGAAGCTATTCGTCGTTACAAGAAAGGTGACACAGTTGAAGCGGTTATCTTATCTGTAGATGCTGAAGGCAACCGTATTAGCTTAGGCGTGAAACAATTGAACAACGATCCGTTCAATGATTTCTTGGCGACTAACGAACGCGGTGCGTTGGTTAAAGGTACTGTAACTGCAGTTGACGCTAAAGGCGCAACTATTAAGTTAGCAGACGAAGTTGAAGCTTCTTTGAAAGCATCTGAAATCAATCGCGATCGCGTTGAAGATGCAACTAAATTCTTAGAAGTTGGTCAAGAAGTTGAAGCTAAAATCATCAACGTTGATCGTAAATCTCGCTCTATCAACTTGTCTATCAAAGCGAAAGACGAAGCTGAAGAGAAAGAAGCAGTTGCTAGCTTGAAAACAACAGCACCTGCTGGTCAAGAAAATGGTCCTAAGACTATTGGTGATTTGATCAAAGCTCAAATGAATCACTAAGTCGTTGTAAAGAAGTATTATTTAATGTAACTAATTAATACTTTTTATACAATTACTGTAAAAGGTGGCGCAGTATTTAATTATTGCGCTACCTTTTTGTATTTAAAAAGGATATTATTTATAACATAGCAAATAGCATTAAAATGAATGAGGTCTTAAATGACAACTGAAGCACTTAATAAGTCTGACTTAATAGAAAGAATCTCACTAAAAAACCCACATTTAGCTGAGCCTTTAGTAGAAGAAGCTGTTAAAATAATGATCGATCAAATGATTGCATCATTATCTGGAGATGATCGTATAGAGATTCGCGGATTTGGTAGCTTTGCATTACACCATCGTGATCCACGAGTTGGTCGTAATCCTAAAACAGGTAAATCAGTGGAAGTTGCTGCGAAAGCTGTTCCACATTTTAAACCTGGTAAAGCGCTACGTGATGCAGTAAACGAATCTGCCAATAAATAAAATTCGAGCGGGGTGTTTATGCGCTATATTTTAGTGCTGCTATTAATAGCTGTTTTTGGCTATGCTTTAGCATTAGTATTGCTTAATGGTACAGAGCTTGCAGTAGATTTATGGTTTACTCAAGTGCCTGCAATGCGCTTAGGTCTGTTGCTATTATTTACTTTAGCCATTGGTATCGTTTTAGGATTACTTTTAGGTGTTCAAGTTTTCCGTGTTTTCCAAAATAGTTGGGAAATTAAGCGTTTACGCAAAGATATAGAGCACTTACGTAAAGAACAAATACAAACGGCACAGTTTGCAGCGGCGGAAGCAGCAGCACATGCTCGCCATGAAAAGACAATATTAGATATTCATCCTGAAGATAAATCCCCTAATCCTCTATAGTTTTAAAGCTAGTAAAAAGCTCTTTATTGTTAAAGCAATAAAGAGCTTTTTTATTTTTAAAGTTTTAAGTTGAGATTTAAGTGAATTTATTAAAAACAAATTTTATTGGTTTTATCATCGGATAGATTCATTGAAAAAAAAGAATAGCTATCTTGATTTAATTGAGATGAGTCGCCGATCAATGTTTTACAGCGCTGACTAAACCCCCTTATAATTGCGTATCTTTTTATGTGATGGAATAACTCTTGAGTATCATTGTTGCCTTGGATGCTAAAAGCCAATATGAAGCATTAACAATTGCAGATCAACTTGATCCATCACTATGCCGAGTAAAAGTGGGTAAAGAAATTTTTACTCATGAAGGGCCATCTGTCGTAAAAGCATTACATGACAAAGGTTTTGAAGTATTTCTAGATTTAAAATTCCATGATATTCCAAATACCACAGCACAAGCGGTTTGTGCTGCTGCTGACTTAGGGGTATGGATGGTAAATGTGCACGCATCAGGTGGGCGTAAAATGATGGAAACTTGCGTAGAGCGCTTAAAAGCAGGTAATTATCAGACTCAGCTGATAGCTGTAACCGTTTTAACGTCAATGGGGCGTGAGGATTTACGTGATTTGGGTTTGGATGTTGAGCCTTTTGAACAAGTGAAACGCCTTGCAAAATTGACTCAAGAAAGCGGGCTAGATGGAGTTGTTTGTTCTGCGCAAGAAGCTAAAATGTTACGTCAAGAATTAGGTCACAACTTTTCTTTGGTGACACCAGGTATTCGTCCTGCAGGTTCAAATGCGGATGATCAAAAACGTATTGTGACACCTAAACAAGCAATCGTGGATGGTGCAACGCATTTAGTCATTGGTCGTCCAATTACACAGTCTGAACAGCCGCGTCAGACTTTGAAAGATATCTTGGCCTCTATTTAATACATTTTCCTTAAATCCGTTTGTTGTATGATGGATTTAAGGAAACTTTTCATTCTCTTTAAAGTGCCGCTAAGATACTGACGGCAATGGGTGCAAGTAGGGATAGAATAAATCCACTCACCATTGCATGTGGAATAAATTCATTTCCACAAGCTTGTTTAACCATGGGCAAGGTAACATCCATTGCTGTTGCACCCGCAGAAGAAATTGCCGAGCGAGGATAGCGCCAGCCAATCAAATACATAAATAAAATTGCAAAAATTTCTCTAAATAAATCATTCATTAAAGCAATACTGCCTAATTGCGAATTTTTTAATTCAGTCACAACGATGCCAGTCATTGAATAAAAACCATAACCTTGGGAAAGCATGATTAAATCTTTGAGGTTAATATTATTGATGAGCAACGATGCGGTGACAGCGCCTAAGAGTGAGCCAATAATACAACCAAATGGGACGAGCATGATTTTCCAGTTGAGCCATGAGCGGTCTAGTGGTGAATAAGCCAAATCTAGGCCAATTAAAAACATGAAAACTAATAATAGATTCCACGTACTCACATGCAGGCTGTAACTCCAATGATTAAACAATTCTGCTAAGCCATAACCGCAGCCTAATGCAATAAAAGCATAACTGATATTGAGGAGTGATCCGACTAATAAATCAGTTGAGACCTTACCTTGCATCGGTTGATAACCAATCATTTTAAACAGCAGATAACAACAGAAAAAGGCACCTATTGATGTTGCTAGCGATAGTATTAAGGCATTACTTAAAATTTGTGTGGGGCTATTCATGCTTTGTAAGGTTTGGGAAAACTCAATAGCAATAGCAATAAGCAGAATATAGGTGAAAAAGGGTAATATTTTAAAAGCAATTTTTTCCAACCATTGTGGAAGTCTGCGCGCTAAAATAAATCCGAAAAATAAACAAAATAATAGTTGGAAAATCAACCAAAGCGATTGCATGGAAAAGTCAGCAGGTGGGTAAACACCTGCTTATTATAAGCAAACTTTATGCTGCGTGGGGTGTTTTGTTATTGGGTTTTATACCACCAAGGAGTTGATAATCCGCGGGATTAACTTTACGAGTTTCTAGCCAGTATTTCCATGTATAGGTTGGCCATAGTGAAAAATTCTTACCACCATCTTGTTGGTACCAACTGACACAACCTGATTGCCATACCGTGCCTTTAAGTTGGTTTTGGACATTTTGATTGAATTGATCTTGGGCTTCAGCTTTAACCACAATCGCTTGTGTTTGGGTTTTATGCACCAATTGCATCATCTGTATAATATAATTGGTCTGTGATTCAATCATAAAAATCACAGAGTTATGTCCAAGTACGGTATTTGGCCCTAATAGTTGGAAAAGATTAGGGAAGTTTTTGGTTGTAATTCCATAAAAACTTTCAGCACCATCTTTCCAAGCATCTTTAAGTTCTAAATTATTTTTGCCATAACATGTAAAGGATTTTAAATAAATACGTGGATCTGTAATAAAGCCCGTGCCGTAAATCAAACAGTCAATCTTACGCTTTTGACCGTCTTGGGTGATGATACTGTCTGAAGTTATTTCTTGAATGGCTTCAGTAATTAGTTCCACATTTTCACGATTAAAAGTCGGAAAGTATTTGTTTGAAATTAAAATGCGTTTACAGCCCATGACAAAATTTGGCGTTAATTTTTTTGCAAGTGTTTGATCTTTGATTTGGAATTTAATAAATGCTTCAGCGAGCTTTTGACCGTATTTCATGATTTTAGGTTTTACAATAGGCACAACACGTGACTCATTTGACCAATACAAGCGCGCACGGTGTAATTTACGGAACCATTCAAAACGACTAAAAAGTTTTTTATCTAAAGCATTATAAGTACGTTCATCCCGTGGGATTACCCAAGCAGCAGTACGTTGTAACACATAGAGTTGTTCAACCTTGGGTGCAATTTCAGGAAGGTATTGGATTGCACTACCGCCTGTTCCAATGGATGCAACATGTTTGTTATTTAAATTGTAATTGTGATTCCATTGTGAAGAGTGGAAGACTTCACCTTTGAAGTTTTCAATACCTTTAATTTTTGGAATTTGTGGAACATGGAGTGGGCCTGAGGCAAATACGATAAACTGTGCTTCAATACGTTGACCATTTTGCATGAGCAATTGCCAGTTCAAAGCGGCTTCATCAAATTTTACTGAAATAACTTCATGTTGAAATTGGATAAATTTTTTGAGTTCAAATTCTTTCATTAAATCTTGTATGTAGTCAAAAATTTCTGCTGCTTCGGCATAACGTTTCGACCAGTCTTTTTTAGGTGCAAAAGAAAGAGAATACATGTGGGATTGTACATCACACGCCGCACCAGGATATTGATTTTCACGCCAAGTACCGCCAACATCATCTGCTTTTTCTAAAATAATAAAATCTTGAATATTGGCTTGAAGTAGACGAATTGCCATTGCAAGACCACCAAAACCTGCACCAATAATAGCGACTTGAGTTTTTTGCACATTATTTTGTGCTTTTTTAGATGCAGATGTTGCTGCAGACATGATTTTTATCCTAATTTTTAGAATCATTTTTTTGATTTTTGTAGGTTAATAGATTTTCAAATGAAGAAACATGATTTCGCTGACGATAAAATTGATAGATTCGGCAATTTTCAAAGTTTCCTATTTATTGTAAAACCGTTTGTAAAGATTTTATTGAAGATATGATGAAGCGATCGATACTTGGTTTGATGTATTTAATTCATGGGATGCGTAACTCAGGTATTGATGTGGATACGAGACTTGCCAGTATTGGAATAAAAGCAGATGCACTTGATCCAAGTTCAATTATTCACCCTAGCTTAGAATGGGATATTCAAAAAGTCATTGGAGAAGGGGTTAAGCCTGAAGTTGGACTGTTGATTGGACAGCATTATGCTTTAGCAGGTTATGGTCCTTTATTAATGCTGCTTGTGACCTGTGGCACAATTCAAGATGCACTCAAATATGGGATTCATTTTCAAGGGTTAACGCATTTATTTGGTCATTTGGGATTGGTTTATTCGAACAAGCATGTGACTTTGACCTATGCACCGATTGATCTAGACACGGAAATGGGTTTGTTACGTGCGCAATGTGAAGTATCTGGAACTTATAAGTTTTTACAAGATATTTATAAAATGATGGGTTTGGTTGCACCGAATATTCGAGTTGAGTTACCTTTTCAGCAACCAAAAGACTTAGATGTATTAAATCAATATCAAGCATATTATGGCTTGGACTTACATTTTGGTGCCGAAAAAGCAGCTTTTCAGCTGGATGATGCTGTGATGAATGTTAAGATTCCATCAGCAGATCCTATTACTTTTCGCGTTTATGAAGCCAAATGTATGGCTGAAATTGAACGCTTAAATGCTGAAGAGACGAATCAATCTTCACTTATTCAACGTGTTCAGGGCTATTTAGAATTACAACAAGGCAATATTCCAAGTATGAGCATTACAGCACAGGCGTTGAATATTCCTGAAAGAACGTTGCGCTATCAGTTACAACAATTGAATACCAGTTATAAGCAAATACGTGAACAATTGATAAAACATAAAGCATTGCGATTGATTGAATATAATGAATATTCAATTGAGGTGATTGCTGAGCTATTGGGATATTCTGAACCCGCTGCATTTAATCATGCTTTTAAACGATGGTTTGGGCAGAGTCCAAGGCAGTATGGAAAATAGCCTAAGTGATATCTTCAGCTATATGCCAAAGTTTTATTTATCAAAGTTTATATTTCGATATACTTCCACTAGACCTTAAAAGTACATAAGCGATATGTTAGATCAGAAAGCAACGCATAAGACAGCATTTACACCTTTATCGCCTGCGGAGCGTTATGCTCAGGCTTTAGCTTCTGGACAGTTTATGTCCGATGATGCGCAGGCTCAAGCGGTACATGAGTTAGAACGGGTTTGGCAGGAGTTATTGAACCGTTATAAAGCCTCTAAAAAAGCCTTTCGTCGTTTCCGTCGTCAGACTGCACCTCGTGGTGTGTATATGTGGGGTGGTGTTGGCCGTGGTAAAACGTGGTTGATGGATCAATTTTATGAGTCATTACCGTTTCGTCGTAAAACACGAATGCATTTTCACCATTTTATGCAGTATGTACATAAAGAGTTAAATAAATTATCGGGTCAGCGGAACCCGCTCGATTTGGTTGCAGATCAAATTTATAAGGAAGCAGTTGTGATTTGTTTTGATGAGTTTTTTGTCTCAAACGTTACGGATGCAATGATTTTAAGTGATTTATTTCAAAAACTCTTTCAACGAGGTATTACACTGATTTCGACCTCGAATATTGCACCAGATGGCTTATATAAAGATGGTATCCATCGTGACCGTATTATTCCAACGATTGAAATGGTCAAGCAAAATTGTGTGGTACTCAATGTAGATGCTGGTGTGGATTATCGTTTACGTGTGTTAAAACAAGCGCAATTGTTTAAGTCACCGTTAACACATGAACATAAATTGTGGATGGCTAAGCGATTTACCGCGTTAACACAAGCACAAAAAGTTTCTGATGAACCGATTATTATTAATCATCGTATTGTGGAAACATTGGGCCATACAGAAGATGTATTGTGGTGCGAATTTTCAGAATTGTGTATGAAGCCACGTAGTCCAGCAGATTTTATTGAAATTGCCAATATTTATAATACTGTTCTGGTCAGTAATGTACCGCATTTAACCGATTATTTGTCAGAAGGGACGCGTCGCTTTATTTATCTGGTCGATGAGTTTTATGATCGCGGCGTCAAATTATTACTGACTTCAGAAGATTCAATTATTACGATTTATGAAGGTCAAAAATTGGCATTTGAAATTGAGCGAACGCGCTCGCGTTTATTGGAAATGCAATCTGATGATTATTTACAAGCAGCACATCATCAGATTGAGAATAAACAAAAGGATAGTGCAGAACTGAAAGTTTAATCATAAGATATTGATTTTTATTTGAATAAGCATTTTTCGGAGTGCTTTTTTTATTAATAATTATAAAAATATGGAGCTTTATCGAATTTGATTGGCTTTTGTAGCTAAATATTTGTACATTCATAGCGGTTATCGAATAAAAATCAGAATAAGTGGGACATTCTGAACTTAAGTCTAATTTCGACATTTTAAAAACTTTATACACTGTAAATCGGTATTTAATTTGCTGATATATCTTAAATTTTAAAAATTATTTTTTTGATAATGTCAATATTTATCATTTAAAAAATGCTCACTATTTAGGAATGTGATATTAGTATTCAGCAAAATATAAATCGGTATACTACAAACTCTTGTTATAAAAAGTAGCAATATCAGGAAAGACAATGACTGCACGTATTCAAAAAGGCAAGTTAGCGATTGCTAAAGAACTTTACGATTTCATCGAAAATGAAGCTTTACCAGGTTCTGGTTTAGAGAGCGAAACATATTGGAAGAACTTTGAGCAAGTCGTTGTCGATCTTAGCCCTAAGAATAAAGCGCTTTTAGCAAAGCGTGATGAGATTCAGGCTAAAATTGATCAATGGCACCGTGATAATAAATTTGAATTAGAAGCTTATAAAGCTTTCCTTAAAGAAATTGGTTACTTGCTACCAGAAGTAGAAGATTTCCAAATCAGCACAGAAAATGTCGATGAAGAAATCGCATTGCTGGCTGGTCCACAACTTGTCGTACCTGTACGTAATGCGCGTTATTGCTTAAATGCTGCGAATGCACGTTGGGGCTCGCTATATGATGCGCTTTACGGTTTTGACGTCATCTCAGAAGAAGGTGGTGCGGAAAAAGGTAAAGGTTATAACCCTGTACGTGGTGAAAAAGTTATCGCATTCGCGAAGAACTTCTTAGATGAAAACTTCCCACTTGCTTCAGGTTCGCATGCTGATGCAACACACTATGCTGTAGATCACAATGCACTTGTCGTGACATTGAAAGATGGTTCGACTACGACTTTAGCACATCAAGCGCAATTTGTAGGTTATAACGGCGAAGCCGCTGCCCCTACAGAAATCGTATTCAAGAATAATGGCTTGCATGTCATTATCGAGATTGATGCGACTAGCCCGATCGGTAAAACTGATGCGGCAGGCGTTAAAGATTTGGTGCTTGAAGCTGCAGTAACCACGATTCAAGACTTAGAAGACTCAATTGCGGCTGTTGATGCGGAAGAAAAAGTTGAAGGCTACCGTAACTGGTTAGGTCTAATGAAAGGTACTTTAGAAGAATCGATCGAGAAAAATGGTAAAACTGTTACTCGTAGTTTGAATAAAGACCGTACACATAAAAACTTAATTGGCGGTGAAACCATTATTCATGGCCGTTCATTGATGCTTCTTCGTAACGTGGGTCATTTAATGACAAATCCAGCCATCCTTGTGGATGGTGCGGAAATTTACGAAGGCATTATGGATGCTTTAATTACACCATTACTTGCTTTCGCAGACATCAAAGGTGAAAACGAAATTAAGAACTCGCGTAAAGGTTCTATGTATATCGTTAAACCAAAAATGCATGGTCCGGAAGAAGTTGCATTTGCTGTAGAGATTTTTGAACGTGCTGAAAAATTATTAGGTTTGCCAGCTAAAACGCTTAAAATCGGTATCATGGATGAAGAGCGTCGTACTTCTGTAAACTTGAAAAACTGTATCGCTCAAGCGAAAGATCGTACGATTTTCATCAATACGGGCTTCATGGATCGTACGGGTGATGAAATTCATACCTTTATGGAAGCAGGCCCATTCGTTCGTAAAGGCGAAGTAAAAGCGCAAATTTGGTTCCCTGCATATGAAAACCGCAACGTAATGGTGGGTTTGAAAGCAGGCTTACGTGGTAAAGCGCAAATTGGTAAAGGCATGTGGCCTAAACCAGATATGTTGCTTGATATGTATAAAACCAAGACTGAACATCCAGAAGCTGGTGCGAGCTGTGCATGGGTGCCATCACCAGCGGGTGCGGTTATTCACGCGATTCATTATCACCAAATTAATGTTGCAAATCGTCAAAAAGAATTATTGGCGACTGAAGCATTACCTTTAGATGATTTGTTGACTCCGCCTTTAGCGAAAGACACAAACTGGTCTGAAGACGAAAAAACCAAAGAACTTGAAAATAACTGTCAAGGGATCTTGGGTTATGTGGTTCGTTGGGTCGATTTGGGTGTCGGTTGTTCTAAAGTTTTAGACATCAACAACGTAGGTTTAATGGAAGACCGTGCAACGTTACGTATTTCATCTCAACACGTTGCCAACTGGTTGCGTCATGGTATTGTGACACGTGCGCAAGTTGAAGAAGTCATGAAACGTATGGCTGCTATTGTGGATCAGCAAAATGCAAATGATCCAGAATACACAGCTATGGGTCCAAACTTTGATGGTATTGCATTCCAAGCTGCGTCTGATTTGATCTTTAAAGGTGGTGAGCAGCCATCTGGTTATACAGAGCCGTTGTTGCATGCTGCACGCTTAAAATTAAAAGGTTATACAGGGGACTAAGTTTCCACTGTAAATAAAAAGCCTCTTCGGAGGCTTTTTTATTTTTAATAGCATCTTCAGAATCAAAAATTGTAAAGCTATGTTGTATCGTTATGAAAAGTGAATGTTTAAGATATACATTATTAAAGTGAAAAACTGCAGAACGAGGCTACAGTTTTTATGGTGAAATTGATTAACACGTGAATTAATGCCCACCAAGAAGAATACTTGCGATAACACCTGTTGCAACAGCAACTAGTACATAGTCTCCATTCACATTTAACCAACGATGGCCATGTGGTGGGGCTGGAAGATCGTAACGCTGCCAATCATCTATATAATAATCTGATCTACGGTATTGAGAGGGAATGGTCTGACCTCTGCGCCACTCATGATGTGGTCTTGGTAGGTCATGGCGATAAGCTTGATGGTTTTGCATATAACGGGGTTGATGATCCCACTGTTGTCCATCATGGTGATCATGTTCATTACGATGATCTTGATAGTCTCTATCTCTATCATGATTCCTCGAATCATTATGATCATCATATCGCTCTGCGAAAAGAGAACTAGCAATTAATGTTGTGGTCAGTATAAGTGCTATAACGGTAAGTGATTTTTTATTCATTTATCTATCCTCATGAGCTAATAAATTTTTACTATCAGCTATTTGTAAGCATTTTTAAAATTTTATCGGCAAAGCATTAGGCTGAAAAATGTCACAGAATTCTTCTGACAGAATTAATTTTTAAATCATTGGGAGGACGGTGTGACTATCGCATAGAGTAGAAACTTAATACGTATTTAAAAAGGTTTTCAGTATGCTTTTGTCATGTAAGTTAAAGGGTGTCTGAAAACGCTTTCTTAATTTATATTATAAGATTTAATTTTCTAAAAATTGTATAAAAATATATAGTTTATGTGTGTTAAATATAAGTTAAGTACACATTCAATAAAGCGTGTAACGGCAGTGTATAGGTATAATAATATGCTTGCGAGGAGCTTAATTTTTATTTACGTTGTTGGGCTGTTTTTGATGGTTAACGTATGCGCGAAAAATTAAAGTTAATGAGACAAATAAATTAAAATGATTTTATTCTGAATTTTGTGTTGATGAGTCTAAAAGCTTATCTTGCTCGAATACAAGAAAACTTAAAAACTCAACACAGTTTGACATTTTTGATTAATGAGAAAGATTTTTAAAGATATGTTTTAAACTTTCCATCATTTTCTCAATTTGGAGGGTTGTGAGTCCCTCAAAGGATTGTTCTAATATAACAGCCATTAAGTCATTAATTTTACGCGTCATTTGTTTACCAGATTCTGTCAAAATTACACGCGTAATTCTTGCATCATCTAAGCAGGAATAAGTGTTAACAAAACCTTCTTCTTTCAAGCGATAGACAATTTTAGTGGTGGTCGACATTTTAGAAACAATTTTATCTGAAAGGTCAGAAACACTCGCATTCGGTTGAGACTCAAGTGCAATAAGTAAACGACGTCTGGAGTTGTCAACGCCATATTTTTTCAATACATGATCAACATTTAGTACATATTGAGCATGGACCTGAGTAATCCAATAAAAAGGAAAATCTTCTAAATTGAAATCTTCGGTCGTGGGTAAAAATTTAGAATATTTTTTTGACATTTTGAAATTCCCTTTTTTTTAATTATCTAGTCATTCATTGTACTATTTTTATTTGAAATGATATAGATAATGTAATTCATGTTAGATCATAAAGTTAAATAAAATAAGAGAAATGAGGTAAGGCTAGATTTCTCTTGGCGTAAAAATTATGCAGGATTATCTAATAAAGAGAGTGTATAACTGTCTTTATCTTGATGAAATGCAACAATACTTTGAGCAAATTTAGTTGCTTCTGCCCGAATTTGAGAATGAATGATTACAGATTCTGAAAGTTGTGCTGTCAGAAGTGTATCTTCAAGAATGACTTGGTAGAGTAATTCTTGCTTTTGGTTCTCTTGCATGACTACAACTTTAACCTGATGCAATTCAAATGCGACATCACGATTGATATATGCACCTTCATAGTTTGTATTTCCAATCATTTTGGATTTTGTATTAAAGGCCAATGCATCATTTTTCATAGTGCTCAATCCTGAAAAATTCTTTTGTTTGGATTAGAAACTTACACATTTTAAATAGCCATTGAATATTTATACAACAGTCGTGGCTAAGCTTCCATTTTAATGAATTTTTCACATTTTAGGACGTGACTTTTTAACAAAAAGTTTCTGTCTAAAGTGTCATAAATCATCTTAATTGATATCTTAAATACCATTATAAAATAATTGGTTATTTTATTTTCTAGTAATGGAATCTTAATTTTAACGTGTAAACAAGTCACGCGATTAGTTTTTTATATTTTAAGGTGGGAGGTTATTCATATCATAGTCAGTAGAAAAAATTTAAAACTAAAATCGTAAGATTTACAATATTGGAATTTCTACAGAATAATTCAGGATCAGTTTTAATTTTAATCAAGAGTAATTTAAAAATGAAATTTTAATCATCTAACTACATAAAATAATGATAGATAGTGCATAATAAAATCACGTTTATTATAAAGGTATCATTTATGGCCCCGTCGCCGTGTAGGTCAAATTTCATTTTTATTCGTTTGTTTATTTATAATAAAGAACAGGAGATCTAATCGTGGAGTTTTTATTAGATCCCAGCATTTGGGTAGGGTTACTTACTTTAATTGTTTTAGAAATTGTTCTAGGTATTGATAACCTAGTTTTTATTGCTATTTTGGCTGACAAACTCCCTCCAGAACAACGTGATAAAGCACGGATCATTGGTCTTTCTTTAGCCTTGGTGATGCGTTTAGGCTTATTATCTGTCATTTCGTGGCTTGTCACTTTAACCAAACCTATTGTTGAGATTTCTCATCTGAGTTTCTCTGGGCGAGATTTAATCTTGCTCTTTGGTGGATTGTTCTTGGTATATAAAGCGGTCACTGAATTACATGAAAAAATGGAAGGCAAGCCTGAAATTAAAAGTACAACTTCGGTTGTCTATGCCAGCTTTTGGGTGATCGTTGCACAAATTGTTGTTTTGGATGCAGTTTTTTCATTGGATTCCGTAATTACAGCAATTGGCATGGTTGATAATATTTATGTCATGATGGCAGCCGTTACAATAGCCGTATTCGTGATGTTGCTTGCATCTAAGCCATTAACCGCTTTTGTAAACCGTCATCCAACAGTCGTGATTCTCTGTTTAAGTTTCTTATTACTGATTGGTGTTAGCCTTATTGCAGAAGGATTTGGCTTCCATATTCCGAAGGGATATATCTATTCAGGTATCGGTGTTGCGATTCTCATTGAAGCTTTCAACCAATTCTCAAGTCGAAATGCTGTCAAGCATGAATCTAAAATTCCTTTACGTCATCGAACTGCAGATTCTATTTTAAAGTTAATGGGAAATCGTTTAGATGCTGATTTAATGCAAAGTGGTGAATCACTTGCTGCACAAAAAGCATTTGGTGATGAAGAGCGTTATATGGTGGGTGGTGTTTTAACACTTGCTGAACGTTCAGTTGCTTCAATCATGACGCCTAGAAATCAAATTTCATGGGTCAATCTAGAAGACGATGCTGAAAGTATTCGTCAGCAAGTTCTATCTGTACCACACAGTTTATTTCCTGTTTGTCGTGGACAATTGGATAAAGTGGTGACTATTGTTCGTGCCAAAGAATTGATTGATGTCTTAGATGAACCTGAACACTTACACGCTTTATTAAAGCGTAATCGTCCTATTTTCATCTTTGAAAAGATGAAAGTTATTGATGCAATTAATACTTTACGTGCATCTAAAGGCTCATTGGTATTGGTGAGTAATGAGTTTGGTAATATTCAGGGACTTATTTCACCATTAGATGTCTTTGAAGCAATTGCAGGTGAATTTCCTGATGCCGATGAGCAGCTAGAATTAGTCAGGATAGATGATACAACATGGAAGGCATCGGGTATGCTTGATTTGTATCAGCTAGAACTGGCATTAGGTACGTTAGATTTAGACCTTGTTCAAGAGGATTCTGGGTATTTTAGCGTTGCAGGTTTAATTCTAGATAAAACTCAAGGTGATGTGGATGTTGGAACACGAATCGAGCATGATGGTATTTTGTTTGAAGTACTTGAAATGGATGGAAATCGGATTAAAACGGTAAAAATTACCCGTCCAGAGTTTTAATGCATAGTTTTAAAATCTGATTGAGTATGAAAAAAATGCCTTACGCGATGTGAGGCATTTTTGTATAAAAAGAGCATCTAAATAGGATTACGTATTTAGATACTATAAAAATGAACATTTGTCTTAATTATATTTTTAGCTCATGTGCAATAACCGGCCAAATATTTTGGTGAGATTTTTTAAACATCAACATGTGTCCAATGGCTTTATGACCATGTTCTGAGGGGATGAGTTCATGCATTTTTGTAGCCGAGTTTGGGTACAAACGGATTAAATCTTTAACATTGGCTTGCGTGGCAATTTCGTCATCGGATGACCAAAATACCGTCATTGGACTGGTAATGTCTTTATGAAAATCATCAAAGACAGTTTTACCAATGGCATTTAAGACATAACCGGGTTTACTGCAAAAATGTGCCCATTGTTTTGCGACATTTTTAGGTAAATTTTCTCCCATTCCCAACATTTTGGTTGCACCATAGCCTTTAATCAGGCTTGAAATAGGGAAGATGAGATTAAACATCACGGGTGCCATGCGTTTGGTGTGACCTTTTAAGCCTTTCACATGACCCGTTGAACCAGAAACAGCAACGACTTTAGCGACTTTTTCAAAATTAGGTGTGATTCCTAAAAGTTGGCCGCCTGCGCTATGTCCAAGCAGAATGACTTTTTCATGAGCTGTTTTTTGAATGAGTGTTTCAATTGCAGCGGGGATATCGAGTTGCCCCCAATCTTGAATACTGGCTTGAGAATCTTTAAGTGCGCCATGTAAAGAGTCACCTATGCCGCGAAAATCAAAACTTAAAACATCATAACCTTGTGTGTTAAGCCATTCTGCAAACGCATGATAAAAACCTTTGACAATACCTGTCGCTGGGCAGATTAATATTGGAAGGTTTTGAGTGGCTACAGTTGCTTTATAAAATCTTGCACTAAGTTGATAACCATCAGTACACGTAATATTTAAGTTTTCAAAAGAGTTCATAATGGATTAAAGCTAAAAAGTATTGCTTTACTTTATACAAGTTCTAAAAAGAAACTTGATTAAAATATGACTTAAAAGTCATTTGTGAAAGGGCTGAGATGTTGTTAGAATCATTTCAAATTAAATAATGGAAAATCAAGTTCATGGACGTTGAACAGCTACAATATTCAGTTAAATTTGCAATTATTTTTAGTGGGATTTATTTGTGGGTAGGAATGTTAACTGGGGTATGGAAATACTATCAAATCAGTCAGTCTGAGCATGCGCGTGCACATTATTATGTTGATATTGCACATCGAAGTAGTCTTCTTTATGCACCAGCTACACTGATCTTAGCTGTATTGGCTTATTTTTCATCTTGGCCTGAATGGTTGAATTTAGCTTTTGTAGTGATTAATTTAATCTTTTTTAGCTTCTCGATTTTTAGTTATATTTTACATGGATGGTTAAAGGATACTTCGAATCAATTTAAACAACCGCATCAAATGGGCAAGTGGCAACTACCGAAGTGGATATTAAGAAGTGCGATGATTTTATTGGTCATTGGTGAAATAGTGGCGACAGGTGGATTATTATTTGGATGTCTATATATTTTCTTCTAGTTGTTCATCTCAGCATGATTCAATTGTGAATCATTAAAGTAGAATCGTTGTTTTATAATTCAGCCATTTATCGCTATATTCGTATTTTAAAAATGGATGCAGAGCATCCATTTTTAATCTAAAAATTCTGTGCGTTGTTTTCTAAACTTATGGTCAATCACATCCCATACATAGAATGCTACAGACACAAATAATGCATAGATAAAGAATTCAGGTTTTAAATTACCTTGAATTAATCCATGTATCATTAACATGACCATCAGCGCAATGCTGGTACTCAGATAAATGACTATTTTTTTATTGGCCTTCAAAGAATTAATGAAGACTTGCTTATTGAAATGTATTGATAACATCTCCACCCCTCCTGTCATGCTTGACAAAACCTAATTGTTTTAGTCAGGTTTGAATATCAGTTGTACCATATCTATATATTATTTCAAGTGTAAATGGCACTATTTTATGATCTAGTTACGCTATTTTAATGGTAGAAATGGCAGGTTTGAGATAATTTGCTGCGCATAAAAAAGCGTTCATTTTTACGACATGAAAGTATAAATATAATGAAGCTATATTGGGGTATTTCCACAAAATTTAAAGGGATAGCTAAACATCCATGCTTGAGGACTAATACAAAGAGTAATGTAAAGATAAAATGATATGGAATGTGAATAGTAGGCGTGGAATTGATAGGATTTAGTGTGGTGTATATCATTCTATTTTTAAATTTATTGGAATTGTTTTTTTTAATGATTGTTTGCTTCAGATCATCACTTTTATGGTTATTTCGTTGAGCAATGGAAGCAAAGGTGGTCGCTGAAAAGTCTTATAAGGTTTCTCTTTAATGCTCTCGAAAAGTAAAAACCTAATTTTGTCCCAAGAATAGGTAGGATAAAATTAGTTCAAAACTATTTCATGATCGTCTGGTAGATTATCAATAACAGCCCATTTGGGTAAAACATGGCAATTATTGATCATAAATAAAATCATGTTTGGGTAAAAACAAAATTTTACTGACGAAAGTTGAAGATCGTTAATTTCTAACTTTATCGATAATAATACAAATAATTAAAACGACACACGATGGAATTAACCATGCTAAATTTTGTTCATTCAATGGAAGATTTTGAACAAAACTCGGTAAATTATCTTTAAAAGCAGTGACTTTAATTCCTTCGATCACGCCAAATACAAATGAAACCGCAGTGGTTGGTGCGATAACCAAACGTGGGTTATTAAATCGTCCCCAAAAGAAGCTCAATAGAATAACGACAATCGCAGGTGGATAAATTGCACTTAATACAGGCACTGAAACCGCAATAAGTTTAGTTAAACCTAAATTTGAAATGATGAAAGAGAAGCCCACTAATATGAAGACTAAAACTTTGTATGAAATTTTAGTAAGTTGAGCAAAATATTCAGCACAAGCACAGGTTAAACCAATGGCTGTCACCATACAGGCCAAAAAGATTAAGCCAGTTAAGAAGAGTGAACCTATATCACCAAAAGCATGTTGGACATAAGCATGTAGAATAATCGCACCATTGGCTGCATTCGGTGCAACTTCATGGCTACCTAGGCCTAGTTTAAACAAACTGAGATAAACTAAAGTTAAACCCACACCCGAAATTAAACTGGCAATCACAGCATATTTGGTGATTAACTTGGTATCGGTTACACCACGAGAATGAATCGCATTAATAATCACAATACCAAAAACTAAAGCACCTAAAGTATCCATGGTTAAATAACCATTCACAAAGCCTTCAGAAACAGGGCTGGCAACATAGTTATGGATAGCAGGTGGAATATAGCTAGAAGGTATGAGAAATGCAGCAATGCCTAAAACTGCCAAAGATAATATCTTGAGCGGTGCAAGTACATGACCCACTGTATCTAACAGTTTATTTGGATAAAGTGAAATGATGGTCACAAAAGCAAAATAGATTGCAGAGTAAATCAGTAAACTACTTGCTGTGGTACCAAAATGTGAGGAGAATCCAATTTCGTAAGAAACAGTTGCAGTACGTGGTATTGCAAATAAAGGACCAACTGAAAGATAACACACTACAGTTAAAATTAAGCTTGCAACTTTACCTAAAGGTGAGCTTAAAATTGCAATGGAACCATGGGTGCGAGAAAGCGCCATGATGGTAATGACAGGTAAGCCAACAGCGGTGATTAAAAATCCAAGCGCTGCGAACCAAACATGTTCACCAGCTTGTTGCGCCACAATGGGTGGGAAAATAATATTGCCTGCCCCAATAAATAAGGCAAAAGTCATGAAACCTAAAGCAATAATATCCCGAGTACGGAGACTAGTCATAAAGGAGAGTATGTTGCAAAAGTATAAATTCTAGAGGATCTGAAGTGACTTTTGTATTTTATTTTATAAAGAATATTTATATTTGTTATCAGGTTATGTGGGTGAATATTGTATAAGGTTAATTTATACTAATGATAATATAAAGAAAAAATAAAATATTAATATATTATTGTGAGCTTATTACAACTATAGAAAGGACATTATTTTTAATTGAAAAAGAGAATATTTAAGAATGAGAATAAAATTAGAGCAGTATTCATGTATTCAGAAAATCAAAGCCGCGAAATTTATCGATAAAAGGCTTATAATAGCGGCACTAATCAGGGGATTGATGCAATGAAAGCTTCTACTATTACCATTAAAACTGAAAAGGACATCGAAAAATTACGTGTCTCTGGGCGGTTAGCTGCACAAGTTTTAGAAATGATAGGGAAGTATGTTCAGCCTGGTGTAACTACAGAATATCTAGATGATATTTGCCATGATTTTATTGTGAATACACTAAAAGTAATCCCTGCAAATATTGGCTATTACGGATATACCAAAACCACCTGTATTTCACCGAATGAAGTGGTCTGCCATGGCATTCCATCAGCAAATACTATTTTAAAAGATGGCGATATTATTAATATTGATGTTGCCATTATTAAAGATGAATATTTTGGCGACACGAGCCGGATGTATTTTGTTGGTAATGTGAGTCCTGAAGCAAAAAAACTAGTGGATACGACCTACGAGGCAATGGTTGCTGGTATTCATGCCGTGAAACCAGGTGCGACCTTAGGTGATATTGGTTTTGCAATTCAAAGTGTTGCACATCGTGAAGGTTATAGTATTGTTCGTGAATATTGCGGTCATGGTATTGGGAAAATTTATCATGAACCCCCGAATGTGGTGCATTATGGACAACCTGGACAGGGGATCGCATTAAAAGAAGGGATGGTTTTTACCATTGAACCAATGATTAATGCAGGTAAAGCGAGAGTTAAAGAGCTAAAAGATGGTTGGACGGTCGTGACTACGGATAAATCACTATCAGCACAATGGGAACATATGGTTTATGTGACCAGTACTGGATTTGAGTTACTCTCACCATGGCCAGAAGGCACAGGCTCTTATCCAGAAATTTAAATCAATTTTAGTGTTATGAATGTTTGGTCTTAGAATGGTGTGAAACCACTCGGTTGATGTGAAAGCATAAAATACGTATTTGATTTTGGTTTTTATACCTTTTAGGTATAGTATGATTTTTTTAAAGTGTTTGCTTGAAAAGCATACAAACGATATGATTCAGTCTAGATTCTCGCTGTAGTTTCTTTTTTGATTTAAGTTTTCGAGCTTATCCATCTCAGGATAAGCTCTTTTTTTTGTTAAAAATTTAGATTTAAATGATCAATTCAGATTCGAAAGGATAGTGAGCAGTCAACCTTAGTTATTCATTCTGAATTTTAGAATGATTGATACTGCGAAGCCAAAGAGTAGCCCCCAAAATGCAGAACCAATACCAAAAAATTGCACCCCAGATGCACTAAATAAGAATGTCATCAATGCGGCTTCTCGATCACTGACATCATGAAAGGCAATCGCAATATTATGACTAATCGTGCCAAATAGGGCGATACCTGCCAAAGCGACAATAAATAGATGTGGAAATGACATGAGTAAACCAGTTAATGTTGCTGCGAATAAACCCATCAAGATATAGAAAAATCCACAACTTATACCTGCAATATAACGTTTTGACGGATCTGGATGAACTTGATCATCTAAACTGACTGCAGCACTGATGGCAGCAATATTCACGCTATAACAGCCAAACGGTGCGAGTAAAGCTTGTATCGTGCCTGTCCAGCCAATGAGTTGGTTGACATGGGGTTGATAGCCATAGCTTTTAATCATGGCGATACCTGGTAAATATTGTGACGCCATATTGATCACAAACAATGGCAGTGCTAAGCCAAAAATGGCTGACCATGTGAAATCGGGCGTAATCCATACGGGTTTAGCCAGTGACCAATGTAGGACTGGGGTATGAAATTCCATGAAAAAAGGGCAAAGTACGATACCTGCAATCACGGTAATGACAATGCAATAACGTGTCCAAAGTCGTTTAGAAACAATATAAACTGCCAATAATGCCAGAATAAAGCCCCAATCATTTTGCATACTGGCAAATAATGCAATTCCAAATTTGAGTAAAACACCTGCCAACATTGCACTGGTTAGACTTTGCGGAATGTAAGAAAGGACTTTGGTAAAGACACCTGAAAAGCCTAAAATCGCTGTCATTAGTCCACAAATAAGAAATGCACCAATGGCCTCGTGTAGGGTATATCCGCTGGCTGTGGCCAGAATCAGCGCTAAGCCTGCAGTAGACCATGCAGTTGCCACAGGATATTTAAACTTCCAAGACAATATCAATCCTGAAAAGCCAATGCCCAAACCGAGTGCCCAAAACCAAGAACTAATTTGTTCGGCTGTTGCTCCTAAAAGCTGTGCAGCTTGAATGACCAAAACGGCAGAAACACTAATCCCAATGAGAAAAGTGATAAATCCTGCAAATACAGCGGGTATAGAGAAATCTTGAATAAATTTTTGCATAATCCTTTACGTTCTTACTTAAGCAGATGTTTTAAAGCGAGTTGAGTACGAGATGATTTATTTAGCGTTATAACATGGTTGAAGAGGCAAGTTTCAAACCAAAGCCACAGAATAAGAGTCCCACGCATGCCACTGCAATTGATGCCAATTTAAAACGGGTATTAAAAAAATCAGCCAGTTTAATCCCTGAAAAAATGAGAATGGTGAGATATCCCATGCTAATGATTTGTAAAATAATCGAAAGCACAGTAAAGCTAAGTGCTGGATATGGATAATTGGGATCTACAAATTGCACAAAAAAAGATAAGTAAAAAAGAATCGCTTTAGGATTGAGTAGACTAATCATTAATGCAGTTCGATAAGGATGTACATCTAAACGAGTTGCTGCTGTTTGGTTCGATTGAATGACTTTGGGTTTATTTTTCCAAGTGTGTACACTGGCAATGAGTAATTTTATTCCGAGGTAGGATAAATAGACTGTACCAATGACTTTTAACAGAATAAATAACCACGGAAAGGCATGCAATAAAGAGGCTGCACCTAAAACGGTACAGATGATCAGAAGAAGATCTCCAGTGAAAACACCAAAGGCTCCCCAATAACCAGCCTTAATTCCAAATCTTGACGCAATTGACATCACATATAAAGAATTTGGTCCTGGCAAAATCACAATAAAAATAGTCCCAATAATAAAGGTGACAATATCGATAATGCCAAACACAAATTTCTCACTTATTTAAACATAGACTAAGAAAAGCTGAGCTGTTATAGCATGACGAACTCAGCTTTATTATAAGTGAACTGAGCATGCTCAGTTCACCTGATTAAGCTTTAATGGTTGCACTCAGTCCAAAGGACTGACGTAATAAGGTATTCAATTGTTCTCGTGCTTTAATAAAGCCATCTATTCCGCTTTGTAACAACTGAAATGCCATTAAGTCAGCATTTAAGAGTTGTTTGAATTGTTCTTCAGTGAGTGTTTCATGACGACATGCTTGATGTGGCTGCGCATGATCACACGTGAGTTGCGGCGTTACAGTACGTTGATCACGTTCCAACTCTGCCAAAAGGTTCGGTGATACTGTGAGTAAATCACATCCAGCTAAACCAAGGACTTGATCAACACTGCGGAAACTCGCACCCATCACTTCAGTTTGAATGTCATATTGTTTATAAAAGTGATAAATTTGTTTGACCGATAAAACACCAGGGTCTTGATCAACTGGATAATGCTCAACATTTTCAGCTTTTTTAAACCAATCTAAAATACGCCCTACAAAAGGTGAAATCAGGGTTACTTTTGCATCAGCACAGGCTTTAGCCTGATGTAAACCAAATAATAAGGTGAGATTGCAATGAATGCCTTCCGCTTCTAATGCTTTTGCCGCTTGAATTCCTTCCCACGTTGAAGCAATTTTAATTAAGATACGATTTTGATCGACGCCATAAGCGTGATAGAGCGCTAATAATTCTTTGGCTTTCTCAATAGTTGCTTCAGTATCGTAAGACAATGAAGCATCAACTTCAGTTGAGACACGACCTTCAATTATTTTTAAGATTTCAACGCCCAATTTGACTGTTAAAATATCAATGGTACGTTCAATCAACTCATCTGTTTGGTAGCCTTCAGATTTAGCCTGATCATATGCTGCTTCAATCAACTCTTTATTTTCAAGTTGGCTGGCTGCGGCTGTAATTAAGGATGGATTGGTGGTTGCATCCAAAGGGCGAAATTGTTGAATTGCATTTAAGTCACCCGTATCCGCAACAATAGTGGTGAATGCTTTTAATTGGTTTAATGTAGATTGTGTCATTGCGATCTAATTCTTAGTTAAATTATTTGTAAGCTCAGTTATAGCATAATGTGATTTTGGTGAAAGTGAAAAATCGGGTAATGGCGGCTTTATTTTGTATGAATTCGTTGCTTTCGGATGTGATTAATCAAAAAACGAGCAGCTGCACCCAGTTCAGTTTCACGACTCCAAACTAAATCGACAAAATATTCAAATTTAGGAGTGAAATCTGAAAAGTTTAAAATTTTTAATTGCTTTTTTAAGCTTGGGTTTTCATTAAACATTTCTAAAGGTAATACTCCCCAACCTAGACCTTGCATAATCATTGCGCATGCAGAATGATGATTGTCAGTACGCCAATTGCGTTTTGAGTAGAGTAATTCAGGTTTAATGGTTCGGTCGCGACTGGCGACGACAATTTGTCGACTTTGTAGGATTTGTTCAAAACTAACGTGTTCAAATTGTGCCAAAGGATAGTCTTTGGCTGCGACAGGAACCAATGCTTCGCGTTTTAGTTCTACAAATTGTTCGCGGCTTTCTAATTGTTCACGTTCAAACATTAAGGCGAGTTGTGCAGATTGATTCATCAGCAACTTTAAGGCATCTTCTTGAGGAGCTGAAAAAATATTAATTTGAAGTTCAGGAAATTCTTGCTCAAGTAAAGAAATGTAGTCAGTCCAATGTGTATGTAAAAGTTCAGAAACCACCACAATATTTAATGCAGATTCCAAACCATTACTCAAGGCAGAAGCTTGTTGCTTCCATTGATTCATTTCTATCAGTAATTGTTCAGTTTTTTCATACAGGCTGAGTGCTTGAGGAGTGGGAATAGGCTCACGCCCGATACGATTGAATAAATTGAGATTAAGATCAATTTCTAAGTTTGAAATAGACATGCTAACGGCAGATGGTACTTTACCCAGTTTTCGTGCTGCTGCAGAAAAAGATCCAGCTTCAATCACCGTTTTAAAAATAATCAGTTGTTCTTGGTTGATATTCATACATAATCACTTTTATAAGAGTTTATCTATCAATAAAACTGAAAGAATCCAACTCGATTGATCAATATTATAAGCATAAAATACAACTCATCCAATGAATAATATAGAGAGTAGCTTAAAATGTTGATTTCCAAGAGAAGGATTATTCATGCACTAAGTTATGAAATCATCTTGTTGGTGATCATAGCGATTGCATTAAGTTTTATTTTTGAAGTGCCTATGGAAATAGCCGGTACATTAGGTATCGCTATGGCGGTCACTTCTGTAATTTGGAATATGATTTTTAATCATTTTTTTGAAAAATATGAAAAAAAACATCAATTAAAAAGAACCATTCCAGTCCGAATTATGCATGCGATTGGTTTTGAAGGTGGTTTAATGATAGCCACGATTCCAATGGTTGCTTATGCGATGGATATGAGTATTCTTCAGGCAATCTTACTTGATTTTAGTATGACCTTCTGTATTTTGATCTACACCTTTATTTTCCAATGGTGTTATGACTATATTGAAGCACGTTTGGGTTATCAGCCTGCACATTCAGCTTAAGTCAAATGAAGGATGAGTTTTAAAGCCACATGATATATGTGGCTTTTTTATTAAGATGAGTAATTGTTGAGGAATCAATACTTATGTAAATCTGGATAGTAAAATAAAACAAGGCTTGTGCATTATTAGCTTAGATAATTTTAATAAAGTAGAAATAAACGAATAAAAATTAAGTAAATTTATGCTTGGTAGAAATAGAGGATTGTTGAGGGAGTAGAGAATTTCCCTGCAATAGAGAGTCTAAGTTGTAATTTATAAATGAAGCATTGGCAAAGAATATTTTAAATTAAAAAACACCTCAGAAGAGGTGTTTTTTATTCAACACTTAAAAGTAGAGCTCTTATTTTTCTACAATCGCCGTTACGCCTTGACCACCTGCAGCACAGATTGAAATCAGTACACGGCCTGAACCTTTTTCATTCAATAGTTTTGCAGCAGTTGCAAGAATACGACCACCAGTAGCAGCAAATGGATGACCAGCAGCTAAAGAAGAGCCTTTAACATTTAATTTAGAACGGTCGATTGAACCTAAAGGTGCATCCAAGCCTAAACGTTCTTTACAGAATTTCGGATCTTCCCAAGCTTTTAATGTGGAAAGTACTTGTGATGCAAAGGCTTCATGTATTTCATAATAATCGAAGTCTTGTAGTGTGATACCCGCACGTTCAAGCATACGTGGAACTGCATAAGCAGGTGCCATCAATAAGCCTTCTTTTTTACCAACGAAATCCACTGCAGCAGTTTCAGAAAAACTGAGATATGCTAAAACTTCATGACCATTTTCTTTAGCCCATTCTTCAGAAGCTAAAAGCACTACAGAAGCACCATCGGTCAGCGGAGTAGAGTTACCCGCAGTCATCGTACGCGCATCGCCTTTACCAAAAGCAGGCTTTAATTTTGCTAACTTTTCTACAGTTGAATCTGCACGTAAGTTGTTATCACGCTCAAGTCCCATAAATGGTGTGATTAGGTCTTCAAAGAAACCTTCATCATATGCTTTGGCCATTTTATGATGAGAAGAGGCTGCAAGCTCATCTTGTGCTTCGCGAGCAATACCCCATTCTAGTGTCGTGATTGCTTGATGATCACCCATAGATAAGCCTGTACGTGGCTCGCCATTTTTAGGTGCATCAAGTAAGTCTTTGATATTGATTTTAGTGAGTGCTTTTAAACGATCTTTCGCTGTTTTAGCAATGTTTAATTCAAGCAATGCTTTGCGTAAACCATCACCAAAAGCGATTGGTGCATCCGAAGTTGTATCTACACCACCTGCGATACCTACATCAATTTGACCTAAAGCAATTTTATTGGCGACTTGGAATGCTGCTTGTAAACCTGTAGCACATGCTTGTTGTAAGTCATAAGCAGGAGTTTCTGGTGCAAGTTGAGTATTTAATACACATTCACGTGTCATGTTGAAATCACGGCTGTGTTTTAATACTGCACCAGCAGCAACTTCACCTAAACGTTGACCTTGTAAATTGAAACGTTCAACTAGGCCATTTAATGCCGCCGTTAACATATCAATGTTAGATGCTTGGAAGTATGGACCATTTGAACGCGCAAACGGAATACGATTGCCACCAATAATAGCAACGCGACGAATAGTATTTTGACTCATAGATTTTTCCTGTGGAACAGAAGTTTGAGTTGTAACCGGTGCTGTCGATTCAGCTTTTTTAGTATGTGTTGCAGTACGCTTACTACGCGAAGATGTCGTACGAGGACGAGGTGTCGCAGTAGTATTTGCTGCTTTAGAAGCCGTAGCAGTACTTTGATTCGTACGTGTACGTGATTTTGGTGTATTTGACACAGCTTCTGTCGCAGAATTCTCGACAGTTGGATTTTCTTGAGTTGATTTGCTCATAAGGCTTTTCCAAGCATGTTTACGATATTCTTAGGGCATACATTACCATAGAGTCAAATGGCCTGAATTGACTAAAATGACATTTGACTGATCATTCAGGTCAAGACATCAAGGGGGTAACTCAAGTATTATTATGGTGGAACGAATGAATTGAAGTCATTATAAGTATCTGACATTACATTGAAGTTAAATGATACCTGCAATTCATTCACAATTATATTGCTGAGAGATAATAATCATGTCTGACCAATACCAAGCTTTTTCTAAATCTCCAATTGGTAAATTTGTCATTAAAAATTTAGGTTTACCTGCTCCTCTTGAGTTAGATCGATTTGAATCTGCGACACCTGTGCTTAAAGGGGCAGTTCTCGTTGGTGCAGCACCAAATAGCATTTTTTCAGGCGAAATTGCACAAGTATTAAGTAACATTCATGCAAATAGTTATGCGGGAAATAATGCTGAATTACAGCAAGCCGCTGCTAAAGTAGGTTTAACGGTCAATGCTTTTAATGAAGGTGATAAAGAATCTAAATTTAAAGCGGTTGTTTTTGATGCATCTGGTATTCAAAATTCAGAACAGTTACATGAGTTATACAGTTTCTTTCATCCGATTGCGCGCCAAATTCAAAACTCAGGTCGTGTGATTGTTGTTGGTTTAACTCCAGAATCTGCACCAACGATTCAGCAAGCCATTGCGCAACGTGCACTTGAAGGTTTTGTGAAGGCTGTAGGTAAAGAATTCAAAAAAGGGATCGCTGCGGATTTGATTCTTGTAGATGCAGATGCCGCTACTAACTTAGAATCATCATTACGTTTCTTAATTTCTCCACGCTCTGCATATGTATCTGGTCAAGTGATCCATGTATCTAAAGCAAATGTGCTTGATATTGATTGGGCGAAGCCTTTAGCAGGCAAAACAGCATTAGTGACTGGTGCGAGTCGTGGTATCGGTGAAGCGATTGCACATGTATTGTCCCGTGATGGCGCACATGTAATTTGTTTAGATGTACCACAACAACAAGCAGATTTAGATCGCGTTGCTCATGAAATTGGTGGTTCAACACTTGCGATTGATATCACTGCTGCTGATGCTGGTGAACAAATTAAAGTTGCTGCTGCGTCTAAAGGTGGCTTAGATATCATTGTTCATAATGCTGGTGTTACTCGCGATAAAACTTTAGCGAATATGAAACCTGAATTATGGGATATGGTGATCAATATTAATTTATCTGCTGCAGAACGCATCAATGATTATTTATTGAATCATTCAGGTTTGAATGAGAATGGTCGCATTGTTTGTGTCTCTTCAATTTCTGGTATTGCAGGTAACTTGGGTCAAACAAACTATGCCGCGTCTAAAGCTGGCGTGATTGGTTTGGTGAAATTTACTGCACCTGTATTAAAAGATGGTATTACTATCAATGCTGTTGCCCCTGGTTTTATTGAAACTCAAATGACTGCGGCAATTCCTTTTGCGATTCGTGAAGCAGGTCGTCGTATGAACTCAATGAGTCAAGGCGGTCTACCAGTTGATGTTGCAGAAACGATTGCTTTATTTGCATCAAGTGCTTCAACAGGTTTAAATGGTAATGTAGTTCGTGTCTGTGGTCAAAGTTTATTGGGTGCTTAAGCACTCTAATGGATTTCCAGTGTGCTTTAATGATGAGCACACTGGAAAAAGTTAGAGAGGGATAATCAAGGTGTTTTCATCTAGGTATATGTTCTCTCTAATCAGCTCTTGTTGATGCTTGGAAGAATTTTTAAAGCCGATACAAGAGAAAACACTGCATAATGATTTATCTAAAAATAATTCGATACAGGTTCAGTATGAATACTCGCCATTTTAGTCAACTTCCTAAACCTTATTTAGCTTATCCAAAAGTGATACAAGGTCTTATTTTTAAAAAGCCACAAGCTGATAAAGTTCTACCACAAGTTGAGTATGTGGTGGATTCATTCAAAATTGATCCAAGTCATTTGAAAGCTTATAACGAAGTCTGTGGTTTTAAAAATAATGGTTATATTCCTGCCATTTACTTAGCCGTACTGTCACAAAGTTTACAAATGCATATGATGACATCGGAAGCTTTTCCATTTGCAATTTTAGGTTTGGTACATATTCGTAATATTGTTCAGCAAACACGTAAAATTGGTGTGAATGAGCAACTGACATTATCGTGTCAGTTTGGTGAACTTAAGTCACATGATAAAGGCGTGCAATTCGATTTTATCACCACAGCAAAAGTGGGCAATGACGTTGTGATGCAAGGTACAACAACTTATTTATCGCGTCAAAAAACCACAGGTGCGGCATCAGAAAAAGCCACAGAAAGCAAAGAGCCGAATTATCAAGTTCAAGCAGAATGGAATGTGTCGGAAAATATGGGTCGTCGTTATGCAATGACCTCAGGGGACTTTAACCTCATTCATATTCATGCTGTAACTGCTAAAGCATTTGGTTTTAAACAAGCCATTGCACATGGTATGTGGAGTAAGGCGCGTGCATTGGCAAATTTAACTTTGCCAGATGCTTATGAGGCTGATGTTTGGTTTAAATTGCCGATGTATTTGCCTTCTACAGTTGAGTTTTTAACGGCTCAACAGGGTAAGGAGACTGACTTTTTGATTCGGAATGTTAAATCCAAAAAACCACATGTGACTGGTGTGGTGCAAGCTTTATAAGCATGTGCACATATCAAGCCTAAATCGAGATGATTTAGGCTTTTTTAATAAAGCAATAAGAATAAGGTGACTAAAGTAATGGGCCAGTTTAAAGATATTATTTTTGCTAATACTGAGAATTACCAAGGTTTGGTCGATGAAAGATTTCAAGACTTAGCACAGCAATTTAGCCGATTACAAGATGCACGTGTTGATCATGGTGGAGCTGCGCTTGCTGTTTATTTTCAGGGGAAAAAAGTTGTTGATATTTTTACTGGAAAAAAATCTGCAATAGAAAATTGGGCACAAGATACTTTATCTGTATGTTATTCAACAGGGAAAGGTGTCCTTGCAACATTGGCGCATATTTTAGTCAGTGAAGGCTTTTTAGATTACGATACGCCGGTTATTCAGTATTGGCCCGAGTTTGGGCAAAAGGGTAAATCAGCCATGACTTTAAGGCATATTTTGAGTCATCAAAGTGGTTTATATGATATTCGAAATATGATTACGAGAGCAGTTGAAATGGCGGATTGGCAACATATGCTAAAAGTCATGGAGCAAGCAACACCTCGGTTTGAAATTGGGACTGATAGTGCTTATCAAGCACTGACTTTTGGTTGGTTAGTGGGTGGTGTATTAGAAAAAGCCACCAAGCAACCATTGGTTTGGTTGATGCAACGTTATTTGATTGATCCTTTAGATTTAGATGGTGCATATTTTGGTGTACCTTTAGACCAGCTTAGTCGTGTGGCTCGCCCATTAGCAAAAATAAAATCACCGATTGAATTAGCTCAAACAGAGCATAAGTCAGTTCAACCTGTCATTAAAAAACAACACAAACGTCATTTTTCTGAAAAACTGATTGAATTAAGTGGGCAAAATCCACAAGATTTTTTAGATGCAATGATACCGAAAGGTATGAAAGATTTTAGTTTCTTTAGTGATCAAGGTTTGCAAGCGATTATTCCTGCTGCGAATGGTGCTTTTACGGCCAATAGTTTGGCTAAAATGTATGCCATGCTGGCCAATAAGGGTGTCTGGGAAAACCAAGAAATACTTAAACCTGAAGTTTTTACAGCATTGAGCCAAATTCAAAGTCTCAAACGTGATCGTGTGATGCCGATTCCAATGAAATGGAGACTAGGTTATCACCGTGTTTTAACGATGGGTAAACGTGCTCAACAGGGCTTTGGTCATATCGGATACAATGGCTCTGGTGCTTGGTGTGATCCACAACGGCAACTCAGTTTTGCTTATACACATAATTTTATGATTGGTTCAATAACGGGTGATTATCGTCTTTGGGGACTAAGCCAAGAAACTTTACGTTGTGCTGATGCTGTGTTAAAAGGGCGTAAAGGCTGGTTTTGAATTAACTAAATGATTAAAAAAGAATTATCTATTACAGAACTATTTGGAGTTTTATCGGTTATCGCCTTGTCTATATCGATGCTATCAAATACCTATTTTTATTATTCTTTAGATGCACTATGGGTGATGTCAATTTTATCACCGTCATTTTATATTTCTGAGATTATTAAAGTTGTTGTCATTATGGCCGTGATGATAACGGTAGTCGGATTTTTAATGGATATTTATCATAGATTAATAAAAATAATGAATAGAGTTCACCCCAATAAACGTTATAGATTGGTTTCTGGAGAGGATAATCAGATTGCTGTTGATGCAATTAAAAAGAGTGCTAGAAAATTCCAGACGGGACAATCTTACTTTGTCACTTTATTCAGTGCTGTTTTTATTACAGTCTTGGCTGGTCTTAAAGTTATTACTTTTGCATCATTGTTTTGGGTGAGTATTTTAATTGGCACTATTCTTGGATCATTTACGAACACAGAGGTTAAAAGGGATAATACTTTAAAATTTTTTATATTTGCTATTCTTGTGATTTTAACAGCATGCTTTTCCGCTCACCTTAAACTTAATAGTTTACATAAGTTGCCGATTGCAATTTTAAAAAATCAACAAGTTGAAAAAGAAACTCAAATCTGGAATGTACTAGATGCCACTCAAGACAAAATGATTCTTTTAAATCGAAATGAAAATAATAAAATTAAAATCGTAAAATTTGATGAAATAAATCAAATTATTTCAAATCACAAATAATCGAACCAAATTTTTTAAGACATACAATTTATAGTGATAATGCGTATGAATCACGGATGGGTTGAAGCTATAGATTTTAAAAGAAGGGTAAGTCTATAGATTACTTACCCTTTGAGCTATTTTTATAATTGCGTAAAAATATCTTCTTTATTTAAACGAGATTTAGGTAAAGTCGCATTAAAGTCGGAATCACTGCGATAACCTAGGGTTAACAATACTGAAGGCACTAGACCTTTTTCAGTCAATTGTAATTCTTCGGTCATGATTTCCTCATCAAAACCACCGATAGGCGTAGCATCAATGCCTTCAATCCCTGCAGCTAATAGAATTTGGCCTAAAGCGATAAAAGTCTGATTTTCAGCCCAACGTTGAATATCACCTTTTTCATTGCGGTAATAATGGACATAACCTGAGCGGCTATCTTTTTGTCCTTGCTTGGTTTTTTCATCTTTAAAACGTCCGCTTAGATCGTCTTGGTTGAGTAAATTATCAAGGTGTTGTTCGCTGATATCTGCTTTGGTACAAAATAAAATGGTATGTGATGAATCTAAAACTTTAGCTGCATTATAAGCGTATTTTCCCACTAGCGCTTTGGCAATACGTTCTTTGGCTGTTTGGTTATCGGCTATGAAAAAGTGCCAAGGTTGAATATTAATAGAAGATGGGGTTAAACGTAGAATTTCAAGTAAACGCTCAAATTGTTGCTGCGGAATTTTTCTTTTAGCATCATAAGCTTTGGTGGTATAGCGTGTTTTGGAAACGTTTAATAAATCCATGTTTTAAACCCAACTTTCAATTTTTAAATATGAATTGATTATAGGCATAAAATATGAAAAGAACGTAATCAAAGCGTGAGTAAACATGAAAATCATTTATTTGAAATTTGAAATCGACAAGTTTATTTGATATTCCAGTGAATCAATTGCCATTCACCATTTTCATCGACTTCTAAAATCATGGCTTCAGAAGTACGTTCACGCCAATCACCTAAGACAATACGTAATTTGCCATTTACAGTATGAATTTCAGGGCGATGGGTATGTCCATGAATTAAAATATCAATATTATTCAAGGCTTGATTCACAGCTTCAGCATTCACATCCATAATTTCATACGTTTTATGCTGTTGAGATTCTCGGCTTTTTTTACGAAAACCATTGGCAAGTTTTTGTCGAAAGCTTAAGGGGGTACTTTTAAGTATTCTAAGAATCACTGGATTACGAATGATTTTTTTAAAGCGTTGATAGGAAATATCATCAGTGCATAAAGCATCGCCATGTTCTAACTGAAAGGTTTTATTGCCTATTTTGAGTGTATACACATCTGGAAGAAGGATTGCGTTAAATTGATCTAGAAATTTTTGACCTAAAGCAAAGTCACGATTTCCAACTTGGAAATAAACTTGATTGCCAGCTTGGTGAAACTGTTTTAAAGCGTCAATAACTGCTTCTAACCATGGGGCAGTGTAATCATCGCCAATCCAAGCATTAAACCAATCACCCAAAATATACAGTTGAGTATTTCTATTTTTATACTGGTTTAATAAATCCAAAAACCCTCGAACCAGTCGAGGGTGTTCAGGTGACAAATGTAAATCAGCGATAAACAAATACGTCACGAGCAATCCTAAATAAAATTATTCAGAAATGATTTTAGCAGATTCAATGACTACATTTTCTAAAGGTACATCGGCATGGTAACCACGGTTGCCAGTACGTACGCCTTTGATTGCATCAACAATATCTAGACCTTCAACAACTTTACCAAATACTGCATAACCCCAACCTTGTGCAGTTTTGCCAGTATGGTTAAGGAATGAGTTGTCTTTTACGTTAATAAAGAATTGAGCAGAAGCCGAATGAGGCGCTTGAGTACGTGCCATAGCAACTGTACCTACTTCATTGCTTAAACCGTTATCCGCTTCATTTTCAATAGAATCACGTGTTGTTTTTTCTTTGAAGTTTTCATCCATGCCACCGCCTTGGATCATGAAACCTTCAATAACACGGTGGAAAATTACGCCATCATAAAAACCATCACGAACGTATTCTAAAAAGTTAGCCACAGTAATAGGTGCTTTTTCAGCATTAAGTTCAAGAACAATGCGCCCTTTATTGGTGTTTAATTCGACTTGAGGAAAACTCATTCTATAATCTCCTGATCATGGACAAAAAAAGCCATGGGTTTTTGGTTGAGAGAAGCATAAGCAAACTGTAAACTACAAGGCAAGCAAAAACGCGATTTTCTTTGTTAATTAACTTAGAATTGCATTTTTATTACCCTATTTTATCTTATAGAAGTGATTTATCAACTATGAAGCCAAATGATGTTGTTTCAGAACTGCCGAAGACCCCGACAACCAGTAATACATCTGTCGATGCTGCGCAGCAAGAACAACAGGCGGGCTTAGACTTTGTACGTCAAGTCATTACTGAAGATTTAGCATCAGGCCGTACCAAACAAGTGGTGACGCGTTTTCCGCCAGAACCCAACGGTTATTTACATATTGGTCATGTCAAAGCGATTTGCCTAAACTTTGGTATTGCAGAAGAATTTGAAGGCTTATGTAATTTGCGTTTTGACGATACCAATCCTGATGCAGAAGAACAAGAATACGTTGATGGGATTGCCAACGATGTAAAATGGTTAGGTTTTGACTGGAATGGCGAACCGCGCTATGCATCAAGCTATTTTGACCAACTGCATACGTGGGCAATTCAATTGATCAATCAAGGGGATGCTTATGTCGATTTGCAATCGCCTGAAGAAATTCGTTTAAACCGTGGTAATTTTGTTGAATTGGGGAAAAACTCACCTTATCGTGATGTAAGTGTGGAAGAAAATCTTGCACTTTTTATTCAAATGAATAATGGTGAATTGGGCGAAGGTCAAGCGGTGCTACGTGCCAAAATTGATATGGCTTCTCCAAACGTGCATATGCGTGACCCGATTTTGTATCGTGTATTGCATTCTGAGCATCATCAAACGGGTAATACATGGAAAATGTATCCAATGTATGACTATGCACATCCGTTATCAGATGCGATTGAAGGCATTACTCATTCACTGTGTACGCTTGAATTCCAAGATCACCGTCCATTCTATGATTGGGTAGTGGAAAAAGTTAAATCTGAAGCCGTTCCACATCAGTATGAATCGAGCCGTTTAAATATTGATTACACGATTACCTCTAAACGTAAATTACGTAAGTTGGTTGAAGGTGGTTTTGTTAATGGTTGGGATGACCCGCGTATGCCAACTGTTGTGGGTATGCGTCGTCGTGGTTTTACTGCGGAAGGACTACGTGATTTCTGTAAACGTGTAGGCGTGTCTAAAACAGATGGTATTGTCGATGTAGCAATGCTTGAGTTTTGTATTCGTCAATCACTGGAAAATATCGCTGCACGTGGTATGGCTGTGTTAAACCCGCTTAAAGTGACCTTAACTAATCTTCCTGAAGATATGGATTTAACGCATTCACGCCATCCCAATGTGGACATGGGCGAACGTATTATTCCTTTATCTAAAGAAATTTATATTGACCGTAAAGATTTCGAAGAAGTGCCACCGAAAGGCTTTAAACGTTTAATTCCTGAAGGTGAAGTACGTTTACGTCATGCTTATGTGATTAAATGCGATGAAGTAATTAAAGATGTCAATGGTGAAGTGATTGAGCTGAAATGTTCGATTGACCCTGAAACTTTAGGTAAAAATCCTGAAGGGCGTAAAGTGAAAGGGGTGGTACATTGGGTTTCTGCGGAAAAAGGGATTGCTGCTGAAGTTCGTGTTTACGATCGTTTATTTACTGAAGCTGCACCAGATGCAGATGATGATTTCTTGGCAAACTTAAACCCAGATTCTTTAACAGTGCTTCAAGCTGTGATTGAACCTGCATTGGCACAAGCGAAACCTGAAGATCGTTTCCAGTTTGAACGTGAAGGTTATTTTGTTGCAGATCAGTATGACCATACGACTGAAAAGCCAGTGTTTAACCGTATTTTGGATTTAAAAGACAGCTTTAAGCCAGGTAAGTAGTCCTGTCTTAATCATTAAAAGCTCAACTTCGGTTGGGCTTTTTTATGGGTTCAATGTTTAAGGTGGCAGTCAATAATGTATAAAATTATTGCTGAATTTTCCTATATATAGGTTATAACTAAGAAACATTTAAACTGAAATTAAAGCGATTGAATGATTTATATTAGAATAAAATAATACTAATGATGACAACATGAATAATGCATCTGAAGAGAATAAAGTCGTAAAAAACCTCTAAAATTAAAGGCATAATAAGTTACAGTATTTTGTTTATCCTCCTCTTTTTAGTCGCTTGGGGGATTTGGCATTTCACCCATAAACCAGTGCAATCTACTCAAGGTTCGGATCAAAGCAAAAAAGGTAGTACCAAGGCTGCCCCAATTGTCGTGGGGTGTCGCCACCGTCATACAACAAGATGTTAATGCTTCAATACAAGCTTTAGGTACGATTACTTCTTCTAATACCGTTGTTGTTCATCCACTCGTGAGCGGCGTACTCATGCAGGTCTATTTTAAAGAGGGGAGTTTTGTGCAGAAAGGGCAACTTTTAGCACAGATTGATGACCGAGCACCGAAAGCTGTCTTATTATAAAGTCACGGACAACTGTTAAGAGATGAAGCGTTGCTGAGTAATGCAAAATTGGATTTGCAACGTTATGCGCAGCTTTGGAAACAAGATTCAATCGCCAAGCAACAATATGATACTCAAGCATCTTTGGTTTAACAGGGCTTTGTGAATAAAGCTATTATTAACGTCTTCTTCAGCAATATAATTTCCAAATGAAGAAGCCAGTACCCAAAATCTACCGTACAACCAATTGCTCCTCGTATAACCAAGCTTTAATTAAGCGAGGAAATATTTCAATTTGGTTTGATCCTAATACTCAAGGGTATGCTCAGCCACAAGGCAAGCATGGACGAAATCAAACCTACTCTGATACAGTAATTCAATGCTGTTTGATGATTAAATCTCTATTTCGCCTTGCTTTACGAATGGTCACAGGCTTTGTTCAAAGCCTGATTCAACTTTGTAGTTTAGATTGGACAGCACCAGATTATTCAACACTTTGCAGAAGACAAAAGCCTATTGATATTGCGATTAGCTATCAAAAAAAGTCGTGATGGACTGCCTTGCGCAGTACACTGTTCATCATAGATTCCACAGGCCTGAAGTTTTTAGGTGAAGGTGGATGGAAACGTAAGAAACATCAGCTTGAGTATCGTCGGCAATGGCGTAAGCTCCATATCGGTATAAATGCTAAAACCCTACAAATACGTGCTATACAGTTAACTACGAATAATGTCAGTGATTCGCAAGTATTTGGGGATTTACTTGATCAAATTCCACTAGATGCGAAAATTGATTCTGTGTATACAGATGGGGCTTATGATACGAAATACTGTAGAAAAGTCATTTTAGGTCGACAGGCACATGCAGTCACTCCACCAAGAAAAAATGCGAAGCCTTGGAAAGACAAGCAAGTGAGATCTTTAGAAAGGAATGAATTATTGAAAACAGTCAAATGCCTAGGAAGAACAATTTGAAAAAAGTGGTCTGGGGACCATCGTCGAAGTTTGGTAGAAACTAAGATGCATTGCATCAAATTATTGGGCGATAAACTCAGTGTAAGGGGCTTTCAAAGCCAAGTTAATGAGATTCATGCACGTGTAGCAGTCCTCAATAAATTCACGGAATTAGGTCGACCTCATACCCAAGTTGTCTCTTAAATTTGAGTAGTTCTGGGGGAGCTTCAACTTATTTATGCAACAAAGCCGTCTTTATATACAAGAGTGGTCATCAACACTATTTTTTCTGTTGTCGATCACGTAATGATACATACGTCGGAAGTTCCATTTTTGCTTGAGTTTTAAGTTTCATTTTTATATACAGCACCAAAGCAAAACATGCAGTTGCTAGCGTTAAAAACACGCCGTTCATATAACTCATAATTGAACTAATATAACCGAGAGTAGTTAAGCGGCCCATCATTCTGATGACTTGCGGACTACTTTCAACGCCAGTAATAGCCCAACTGCATAAATGTTCACAATTATTAATAATCAAATGGTAATTATTTTCATGCATGCGTGAGCGCATACGTCGTACAACTGCACGATTTTTATATTTCGAGCTTTCATAATGCCGAATGATAATTTTTTTGCCACGAGCAAAATTTTCAATAGACGTAACTTCTATAGGCTGCTTTCTAAAAAAATGTGCAAACCCAGAATAATGAATCACTCGACCTTTGCCAGCATAAATTCCATGATGGCTATAGCCAAAGTGATAGACGATTAAGTGTGATCCTAAAGGATATTTTCTTGAACTTTCTAACATAGTTACTGAGTTCCAATAAATTGTACAAATGTCTTTTTATTGAAAGAGCCTCGATTATAGCTAAAATGATCACAAAGTGCTTGTATTCTATGTGGTGTATGAGGGTGAATTGTACAAAATTGTGATGGAGTAATTGTATTTAATTGATGATTGTTTTTGCTATAAAATGTGTGAATGAAGAGAGCAATAGAATGAATTAAAAATGAAGTCAGCAGAATTAGGAATGTTATTTTTCGTAATACTATCTGCGGTATCTACAACTTTTGCAGATGTGCAATATCAACAGATTAAAACGGAAAAGAATGAAGTTGATGTGATTAAAATTGAATGGCTCAAAGATCTAACACTGTGGTTAGATGATGTCAACGCCAAGCCATATCATCATTTTTTAGCCATTCAAAATAGCTTAAAGCCTTGCGATAAAATGCACTTTGCGATGAATGCGGGCATGTATCAAGCCGATTTTTCACCTGTTGGTTTATATATTGAAAATTCAAAGCAGCTTAATATATTGAATGAAATGCAAGCTTTTGGCAATTTTTATATGCAGCCCAATGGGGTATTGGCATGGAATAGTCAACGAGCGGTCATTCAAACGACCACAGATTATAAAAAAATGAATTTTAAAGCAAAATATGCAACTCAATCTGGTCCAATGTTAGTTATTGATGGAAAGATAAATTCTCAATTTAGTGAAAGTTCAGATTCATTAAAAATAAGAAATGGCGTGGGTCTGAAAAATAATGAACTGTATTTTATGATTAGTCATCATCCGATTAATTTCTATGATTTTGCGATGATCTTTAAGGATCAGCTGAAAATTAAAAATGCATTATATCTAGATGGTTCTATTTCAAGTGCATATATTCCTCAAGCCCAAAGGGATGATCAAGCCTTTGATTTAGGCCCAATCATTGCTTATATTGAACCTAAAGATGGATGCCAACAGCGCTAAAATATGTCATTTATAGTCATGACTTTTAATGAAGGAAAATAAAAGCGAATGATCTGGAATAGACATGTAGCAGATTATTCGAAAAAGATGCAGAACTAAAAATCCGATAAAAGTTGGATTTACTATAAAATAATTTCGGTCTATGATGATGAAGTATTTTAAAAATAAAAAAAAGGAATAAAAATGAATATCGATAAACTCTGGATCCCCGTTGAAAATGATCAAATTCAAGCAGATTATTATCACAATCCTCGTAATGCTTCTTCTGCTACGATTATCATGGCGCATGGCTTGGCGGGTGAAAAGCAATATGGCTTAGATTTTTTTGCACAAGCTTATCAGGATATTGGTTATAACGTTTGCGTGTTTGATCATCGTGGATTTGGTCAAAGCACAGGAAAAGTCAAAAATTTAGTGGACAAAAATAGTCAATTACAAGATTGGTACGCTGCCATAGCTTACCTAGAGTCGAACTTAAATATTAAAAAAAACAATATGATTTTATGGGGGTATTCTTTTAGTGGGGCACATGTACTCATGCTCGCAAGTACTATGAATTTTAAAGGAATTATTGCCAATTTTCCGCATGTCGACGGATTGGCAAGTTTGGCACTATATCCTAAGAAATATTTAATACCAGCGTCTTTATACGCCATACAGGATCTTGTTTATCAGTCTTTTGGTAAGGTAAAGACCATGCCCGTTGTGGATCCGCAACGGTTTGCAATATTGGCAGGTGAGGATTGTTATGAGGGTTATCATTCTATAATTCCCACAACATCGGTATGGGATAATGCCGTTCCAGCTCGTATTATTGCCAGTATTGGCTTTTATCGACCGACTCGAGTCGTTCATAAAATCCAATCACCGACTTTGGTGATCGGTGCCCAACAGGATTCACTCATTCCGATTCAAGCAACCCGAAAGATGGTGCAAAAAAACCAAAATATTGAATATTATGAAGAATATTGCGGGCATTTTGATTTATTTAAAGAACCGTATAAATCTCAGCTAATGCAACAACATCATCATTTTATGCAAAGTTTATAAATTAAGTTTCAATCTGATAACCTTTGCCTATCAGATAAGTATCACTCAAGAATATCGATTCTTTTTGGATGTTCGAAGTAATGTAATGATATTTATAAAAGCTATGTTTCATGAGTGCAAAAACAATTTCGACCAAATAGGTGAGATCTTCAATTTGATTGAAATTTAAAGGATTCTTTTTATGGCTAAACAAATAAGCTAAATCACTAGAAATTTTTTCAATGACAATTTCTTGTAAATTAAAGCCTTCAACATTGACTGGGCCACCCAAAATTAAAATACTTGCAGCTTTGTTACTGTTGTAAAAATGAGTGACTTTAGTAATGAGATTGGCTGTAATCGCTTTCACTGTCCACGTATGATAGGTCTCGCTTCTAAATGAAACATATGTTTGTAAGGCATCTAAATAGCGTTGAATAATGACAATATACAAATGATTAATGGTTGTGAAGTATTGATATATGTAGGTTTTTGGAATATTTGAAATGAATGCTATTTCAGGAATTGTACAGGCATTAATTCCTCTTGTTTCTAAAATACTGATGGCTGTGGCAATGACTATTTCAAGTCGTTCTTTGCTTCTTTTTTGAACGGGTAATTTAATTTCATTTAAAAGCATGTATTTTGTTTTCCGATCTTGATGATTAAAAAAAAACCAATTATAGTTTAAATATCCAACTATAGTTGGGTTTTATAAAAATAAAATTTCAAGGAAGCAAAATGAAAACTGTATGCATCATCGGCGCTGGTCCTTCAGGTATTACTGCTGCTAAAAATTGTAAAGAGTCAGGTATTGTTTTTGATCTCTTTGAAAAAAATGACAAAGTCGGAGGTAATTGGGTATTTAACGCAAAAACTGGGCATTCTTCAGTATATGAAAATACCCATATTATTAGCTCAAAAATCATGTCAGAGTATGAAGATTATCCCATGCCTGCGCATTATCCAGACTATCCTCGGCATGATCAATTACAACAATATTTTGAAAATTATGCCAAAAATTTTGGGATATATGAAAACATAAAATTTCATCATACCGTTGATCATGTTGAAAAGAATGCTGCTGGACAATGGCAAGTAAACTTTACTGATGATCAAGGCCAAACTCAGTGCAAAGAATATGACTATTTAATGGTGTCCAATGGCCATCATTGGATGCCAAAGTATCCTACTTATGAAGGTGAGTTTACTGGGCAATGGATGCACTCACATGATTTCAAAGGTGTGAATGATGAGTGGCGGAATAAGAAAATATTGGTGATCGGTGCGGGAAATTCGGGTTGTGATGTCGCTGTAGAGTCAGCACGAGTGTCTAAAGATATTTATATTTCGATGCGTAGTCCACAGTGGTTTGTTCCTAAGTTTATGCTGGGTCAGCCTGCAGATATTTTAGTTAAAGCATTGGAGAAATTGCCACCTAAAGTGAGACAAATGGTTTTAACAAAAACAGTTAAAGCATTCACAGGCAAATATTCAGATTTCGGTTTACCGGAAAATACCAGACCGATGTTGACTCAGCATCCGACTGCAAACTCGGATTTTATAGATTATGTTCGTCATGGAAAAATTAAACCTAAACCAGCCATTAAACGCTTCAATGGCCAACAGGTTGAATTTGTAGATGGCACGGTTGAAACATTTGATATTATTTGTTGCTGCACGGGATTTTGGACCGTTTTCCCATTCTTTGATCAAAAACTTATCAATTTTAAACATGTGGAAAAAGTACCGTTGTATCGCAAAATGATGTCTGCAGAACATGACAATTTATATTTTATTGGATTGTTCCAGCCTTTAGGTTGTATTTGGCCATTGTCTGATTTCCAAGCAAAAATTGCTTGTCAGGAAATTTTGGGTAGATACCAACGTCCTACGGATATGAAAAAAGCGATTCAATATGAACTAGACCATCCACATCACCATTTTGATGGTGGACAACGACATGCAGTTGAAGTGGACTATAACGATTTTAGAGCAGAGTTAGTTGCTGACCTAAAATCGGCTGGAATTCATGTCCCAGAACGTAAACCAAAACTTAATTTACGTCAATTTGTTGGAACGTTATTAACCGCATAAACCGTGATATTGCAATGCTGGATGCCCAAGCGATGCGTACAAATTGCAATGGATGCATTGGCATTGCAATTTTCCAAGCAACTTAAGCGCCATATTCACAATAAATAAAACAATGAGGACGTGACAATGTACGGACAAATGATGTTTAAACCACTATTGATTAGTAGTTTATTAGAGCATGCAGCCAATTTTCATGCGGATACAGCAATTATCTCTAAAAATTTGGATACAAGTCTACATACTACGAATTGGGGTGAAGTATCAGCCAATGCCAAACGTTTTGCCAAAGCTTTAAATGCATTAAATGTGCAGCATGGAGATTGTGTGGCAACATTGGCTTGGAATAATTATCGGCATGTCGAAGCATGGTATGCCATTTCTGGAAGTGGCCTCATTTGTCACACGATTAATCCAAGATTATTTCCAGAACAATTAATATTTATTGTGAATGATGCAAAAGATCGAGTGCTGATATTTGATAAAACTTTTTTACCTTTAATTTTGGCGATTAAGACCCATATTTCGAATGTAGAAACGTTTATTTGTTTAGACGCGTATGATGAAGACATAAAACAGGCACTTCCAGAAGTTCAATTTTATGATGATTTAGTTCAACAACAAACCGCAGATTATGATTGGCCAGAATTTGATGAACTTACCGCAAGTTCATTATGCTATACCTCAGGAACAACAGGTCACCCGAAAGGAGTTTTATACAGTCATCGTTCTACCGTATTACATACCTTGGCTGCATGTATTCCGGACTCATTAAATTTATCTGCGCAAGATGTGATGTTGCCAGTTGTTCCGATGTTCCATGTCCATGCTTGGGGTTCACCTTATGCTGCTGCTATGGTTGGCTGTACGTTGATTTTACCTGGGCCGTATTTAGATGGTGAAAGCTTAGTTAAGATGATTGATGACTATCAGGTGACTGTTGCACTGGGTGTTCCAACCATTTGGCAAGGCTTAATTAGTGCAGCTCAAAAGTTAGGAAGTCAGCTGTGTAGTATGACTCGAAATGTGGTCGGTGGTTCAGCTTGCCCACCTTCAATGATTGCGACTTTTAAACAGGATTATCATTGTGAAACGATTCATGCTTGGGGAATGACAGAAGCCAGTCCTCTTGGAACAGTTAATCAATTAAAAGCCAAACATAAGGATTTATCGGCATCTGAGCAAGCTGAAATACGTTTGTCTCAAGGTCGCCCACCTTTTGGGATTCAAGTACGTATTGTTAATCAAGAAAATGACACAACATCTATACAGCAGGATGTAGGAGCAATTGGTAATTTACAAATCAAAGGTCATTGGATCGTTAAACATTATTTTGGCGCATCTGATGCACTGTTAACCAGCGATGGTTGGTTTGATACAGGAGATATTGCAAGACTGAATTCGGATGGTTATTTAACGATTTCAGATCGTGCGAAAGATTTAATTAAATCAGGAGGGGAATGGATTTCATCTGTAGAATTAGAAAATATTGCTATGGGACATCCTGAGGTGGCTATGGCTGCGGTGATTGCTGCTAAACATGAAAAATGGGATGAACGACCAGTCTTGGTTGCGGTTAAACAGCCAAATAGTCCAATTACTGAGATGGAAATCTTAGATTATTACCACGATAAAATTGCGAAATGGCAGATTCCCGATAAAGTGATTTTTGTAGATGCAATTCCATTGAGTGGAACTGGGAAAATGTTAAAACGTAAATTACGGGAAGATTTTGTCAATATTTTATTAGACAGTTAAAGCGAATTGAGTAGCTAAAGATTAGTCTGTTTTATGATCTAAATCTTAAATTACTGATTAGTATTAATAAGATGTGATTGTATCCGTAATCATCAAAACTCAGTAAAAGGTATTAGAGTAGCTCGACTATTAAACATGAGTCGAGCTACTTTAGATTATCGCTTAAAACGGGTGAAAAATAAAATAGGGTGCTGAATAGAAAAAATGCCTTACAGCTTATTTTACGTTAACTGGCTATTTCACCATCCCTAAAATAGAGCTTTGAGCTTGGCAAGCTTGTATCGCTTGATCCTTAGACATGTTTTTGATTTGTTCTTCAAATTGCTTTTTCTGTGCTTGAATGGCATCTGCTGGAATACCACTTTTCTTAGCTAAATCTTCCATGTACTTCCAAGATTGCTCGCATTCCTTTGGCATATTGCTGCATGCAGTAAGACTGACACTCAGACTGGCAAGACTTAGTAATAATATTTTTTTCATATATAACGCTTTAATTTATTGTAGGTTAATCAATCATAACAGAGAATTTTGATTATAAAAGCATTCTATGCTTAAGTCGCTGCAGAACGATTACACATCGATAATATGCAAAAAATCTGAGTAGATGGGACTGAATACGTATATTGATATCCTTTTTTCCACGCTTTAGCTATTTTACTGCCGTATAAAAAAGCACTTAGTTCAACTAAGTGCTTTTTTATACGGTCATCCATAACTATTGAATAGGTGGATGCTGTAGTTGGCTTAACTCTTTACGGCTATAGCCTCGTGACATCAGTACTTTTTTAATCCCAATAATGACATCTTCATCTTGTGCTTTTAAGAGCACGGAAAGAAGTTGATCATTGGATTTACAAGAGCAATCATTTTCAACACAAGCAATTTGATTTTTATGCTCGTTTTGCTGTTGATTTGCCATTAACAGCTTTTGCCAAAAACTCATAGAGCCTTCATACATAACCTAATATAGTTTGAAATATAGTCGCTTTAAAATAAAATTCAAGTATTAGAAGGTGATGCAATTATCAATTTATAAGTAAAAATATCGATAATAACAGCTCAATTTAACGAAATTATGACAGCCATAGCGCTTGATAAATTATAACTATATGATTCATCGTGCAAAAAAAATGGACTACGAGAATGTAGTCCATTATAAAGCTAAAATAAATTGTTTAAATCTTTTTCAATAACACACCTGATTCGACATGGTGGGTATATGGAAATTGATCAAACATCGCAAATTTTTGAATTTTATGCGTTTGTAGTAAAGTTTTCAGGTTGTCATGCAAGGTATCTGGATTACATGAAATATAAATAATTTGCTCAAAACCCTGTAGTAATTTTAAAGTATCATCATCTATACCTGCACGAGGAGGGTCAACAAAGACAGTTTCAAAATCATAACTTTGAATATCAATTTCTGCTTCTTGTAAGCGGCGGAATTCACGAATCCCATTATAGGCTTGAGTGAAATCTTCAGCAGAAAGTCGTGCGACTTGAATATTATCAATGTGATTCTGTTCAATATTCCATTGCGCTGCATAAACCGATGGTTTAGCCAGTTCTGTTGCTAGAACACGATTGAATTTAAGCGATAAAGGCAGAGTAAAATTACCATTGCCACAATACAATTCTAATAAATCTTTTTGCGTTGTTTCCGCAGCATTACATGCCCATTCCAACATTTTTTGGCATACATGTGCATTGGGTTGAGTAAAACTGCTTTCAATTTGTTTGTATTTAAATGTACGATCCAAGACTTGGAGTTCTTCAACGACAAACTCATCACTTAATACAAATTTTTGACCACGACTACGACCAATCAATTTAATGTTGAGTTTATCGGCCAGTTGTTTCGCTACAGGCTCCCATTCTTCATCTAGTTTACGATGATAAATTAGGGAAACCAAAACCTCACCACTTAAAGTGGCGAGAAAGTGAACTTCAAATAAACGTTTTTCAAGGATTGGATTGCTTTTAAGCTGCTTGAGTAAAACCGGCATAAGTTGATTAATGCTTTGATGTGCAATTGGAAATTCATCAATACGGACAACTTTTTTTTCTGTGCCATCTTCACTGCGTTCAAACATCGCATAGAACATATCATCTTCTGTATGCCAGATTCTAAACTCTGCACGCATACGAAAATTTTGTTCAGGCGATTCAAACACTTCTAATTCAGGAGGATTAAATTCGGCAAATTGAGTACGAATACGTTCAATTTTAGCAGCAAGCTGTTGTTGATAAGATGAAGTCATAAAAAATCAAAAGCACTAAGACAAAGCAAGCAAGGATGGTATCAAAAATTGAGGGAGATGGACAATTTTTAAATGCCCATCCTCTCGAATAAACGCTGTAAATAAATTTTATAAAATGTATAAAACCTATCTTTTGGCTAAGTGTTCAACTAAGTAATCAATAAACACACGTACCGCTGGAAGTAAGCCACGACGTGATGGATAAACCGCATGGAAAATACCATGGGGGGCTTTCCATTCAGGAAGGACACGAACCAACTCACCTGATTTTACATAATCACCGGCAGTGGTATCTGGAAGTAGAGCAATCCCGCAGTTTTGACTGGCTAGTTTAGCCAGCATTAATAAGTCAGATCCCATAACGACTGGATTGATCGTAATCTTTTTCTGATGATTGCTATCATCATGCAAAATCATCTGTTGATCTAAATGTTCATCCACCATACTTAAAATTCGATGTTCGGTTAAGTCTTCTGGGGTCTTGAGCATGCCATATTCATTTAAATAAGCCTGACTGGCAAATAAATGTTGTTCAATATTTTCAAATTTTCTGAGTACTAAACTGGGGTCATCATCCAAATTGGCACGCACACGAAGTGCAATATCAATGCCTTCATTAATAATATCTACCCGACGATTACTAATCAATAATTGCACTTTAATTTCAGGGTATGTTTTCAAAAAATCAGGCAGAATTTTTGCCATTTCGCTCTGTGCGATAGAAACTGGCAGGCTGACTTTAATGACGCCACGTGGTTGAGCACTTAAATGATCAACCAAATCATGTGCAGACTGCGCGGCGTTCATCATGACTTGTGCATGACGATAAATATTCATGCCAATATCAGTCACTGCAAAATGTCTAGAACTGCGTTGAATTAAGCGCACCCCTAAATTTTCTTCTAAATGGTAAACGCGGCGGCTTAATTTAGATTTTGGAATATCTGTTGCTCGTTCTGCAGCACTGAATCCGCCATGTTCTACAACAAGGGCGAAGCAGTAAAAATCATCTAAATCGGTGAGCATGAGAACATTCCATTAATGCAACAATCTTGCATTGTAAAAATACTTTGTTGCATTTTGTCAATTTAGATCTTGTTTTATTATTTCAAGGACTAAGCACCAGACAATAATATTTGTTGTACATGCTTGTATTCTTCCAGTCTTAATAAATCTTTAGCAGACGGATGTGGAATACGTGTTAAATCCATATTGTCCGTAATATCGGCCAATTTAACTGTACGAGCAATTGGATTTTTTACCGCTCTATATGCAGCTTCAATTCGAGATTCATTCTCCTTTTTGGTGAGTGCTTGAATTGCCTCAATAACTTCTTGGCTAAAACCCAATGAAATTAGATCAACTACTGTGGTATCTGTATCTTCTAAAATATCGTGGAGTACAGCAACAATTTGTTGCTCTGGTGTTTTCATTTTTAACATCAGTCGAAGGGGATGCAAAATATAGGGTTGGTTACCTTTATCGACTTGTCCTGCATGTTTTTGCACAGCCAATGCAATTGCTTTTTCAATTATTGACATCATTTTGGTCTTCTTTATAAAAATTATTACTTTAAAGAAATTTAAACCAGTATTTAAAATATTCTGACTCGTTTAAAATATCCTTTTATTTTGTTCCAAAGATTATGTCTTTTCAACTGATTCAACTTGAAAAAAACCAGGTAAATGTAACATGTCCTTATTGTCAGCAAGATGTTCTAGATTGGTCTCAAGAGCAATATATACAGCCGTGTGCACACACCTTATTTATTGCCATGGATTTGGGCTTTGAATATATTTCAGATGCATATGAAGCAACCATGCAACGAACAGTAGATGAAATTCATGCACATGATGATGACAGCATTAATATCTGGCATGAAATTTCACAATCTACTTTTCCAGATTATGTCATTTACCAAGCTGATTTAGGGGTAGAAGGAATGTATCGCTACATTGGCTTAACAGCAAAGGCAATTGATTGAGTTGCTTTGGCCAATGGCAGTAAGTTATGAACTAAGTTTAGCTCTAAGGAAGCTGAATTTCAGTTTCTAGTCAGGTTACAAATTTTTTGATGAATGACGATTGTTGTTATTCAGCATAAACAAAGTAATAAGATCTAAACCCATAATTTGATGTTTTAATTACTAACTTATTTGAGCTTGTATTTAACTTTGTTCCTCAACGTTTTGCGGTGTAAGTGCCGAGTATTGTGATAATCATCGTTAGTGATCTTAAACTATGCTTCCTCAATATCGGGCGTGTCGTTTGTTGTAAGAAATGCTTTATCGCAGATTCAAAATACTTTAATGATTATAATGATGGAATCATAGAAGGCATATCCATTCCTAGAATGGCTGTTGATAAAGGTATTTGTGAAGAACATTTATATAGAAATATTCTAAATTATTTAAGTCTCAAAATAGCAAGCTTAAGCAGTTTAACCATTAAAAATGACATCAATAGAATCAAAATAGGTATAAATAGAATTTCCGAATATAAATTAATAATTTTCTGTTCGCACATAACATCAGATTAACGATAAACAAAATTATTATGCAGAGGATGCAATGAATCAAATGAACAAAACAGTAAAAAAAGAACGTGTGCAATTCAATTGGCAAGACCCATTTTTAATCGAACAACAATTGACTGCAGAAGAACGCATGGTTCGTGATACGGCATATGCATATAGTCAAGCGAAGTTAATGCCCCGCGTACTTGAACAATTCCGGCATGAAAAGACTGATATCTCTATCTTTCGTGAAATGGGAGAGTTGGGTTTACTTGGATCAACCATTCCAGAACAATATGGTGGTGCAGGTCTAAATTATGTGAGTTATGGTTTAATCGCCCGTGAAATTGAACGAGTAGATTCTGGTTATCGTTCTATGGCAAGTGTACAAAGTTCTTTGGTGATGGTGCCGATTAATGAATTTGGTTCTGAAGAGCAAAAACACAAGTATTTGCCTAAATTAGCTTCTGGTGAATTGATTGGCTGTTTTGGTTTAACTGAACCTGATCATGGCTCAGACCCAGATAGCATGATTACTCGTGCGAAAAAAGTCGATGGTGGATATCTTCTAAGTGGCGCCAAAATGTGGATCACTAATAGTCCAATTGCCGATGTATTTGTGGTTTGGGCTAAGGAAGTGTCTGTTGCAGGCAATGTCGGTGAAATTCGTGGCTTTATTTTAGAAAAAGGTTGGGAAGGGCTTTCAGCACCGGTCATTCATGGAAAAGTGGGTTTACGCGCCTCAATCACAGGTGAAATTGTGATGGATCATGTTTTTGTACCTGAAGAAAATGCTTTTCCAGAAATTCGTGGTTTACGTGGTCCATTCACTTGTTTAAACAGCGCTCGCTACGGAATTGCATGGGGAGCAATGGGTGCTGCAGAATTTTGCTGGCAGACGGCACATCAATACACGATGGATCGTAAACAATTTGGACGCCCCTTGGCTGCAAATCAATTAATTCAAAAGAAATTGGCAGATATGCAGACTGAAATTGCTTTGGGTTTACAAATTGCTTTACGGTTCGGTCGAATGAAAGATGAGGGAATTGCTTCAGTAGAAGGAACATCTTTAATTAAGCGTAATAATTGCGGAAAGGCACTTGATATTGCACGTGTCGCACGTGACATGATGGGGGGAAATGGCATGAGCGATGAGTTTGGCATTGCTCGACATTTGGTCAATCTTGAAGTTGTGAATACGTATGAAGGAACACACGATATCCATGCATTGATTCTAGGGCGTGCACAAACAGGAATTGCTGCTTTTTGTAATTAATGAGTCAATTCAGTCATGCTTCTTAAGTGATATTCAGACTGGTATTGAGTACGACAAGAAGTATTGAGCATTTGGGTTTTACTTATTTTTTATAACATGTATAAAAAACAATCCATTTGTTGCTTGGATAGAGTGCATAAAAAAGAACATGCAATTGCATGTTCTTTTTAGATAGGGAAACAGCCTCTAATTAGAAGTTATATTCCATACCTAAACCAAACACGGTTTTTTTATTATCATCAGTTTGCCAATCACGTTTTTGTTGGGCCAGAACACCATACAATCGTGCTTGTTTATTCAAGTTATAATCCACACCAACACCATATTGGTCAAGGACGCGATCATCACCTGTCCACTCAGTTTTAGCTGATTGATATTGCCCTTTAACAGTCCATGGCGTATTAGCAACATTATAAGTTGCCTGAAGAATCCAAGCTTGTTCTTTTAGTGATGCAACACGAGCATCAAGTTTAGCAGCCGTTAAATCCGCAGCGGAAGGCGAATTAGAGGGTTCAGCATGTTGGAACAATGCACCTAAAACTAAACCGTTAAGACCTGCTTTGCTTAGATCGAGAGAACCTGTTACACGATAAGCATTGGAGTCAATATCTTTCAAGCTGAGTGCATTATAAGCACCTGCTACAGCAAAGTTTCCAGCAAGGGCAGTCGCAAAACCATAATCCTTGTTTTCATAAGACAGTGAGGTTGAAACACCGCTAAAACTGTCACGTTTTTTGGTTGAATATACAGATGTTATATTTTCACCTGTTTGTGCCATAAGATTGAATTGTAAACCCGGAATGAGCAGATTTTTATCCGTTTCAAAACCCACGGCATTTTTTAAACGTTCTTCACCATACATGGTTTTGGTAATATCAAGATTGGTATCATCATTGAAGATATCTTGGTATTTACCTGCAGATGTTTTGAAATATGAATCGTATTGCCCAGCTTTTAGTGTACCGATATCTTTAAATTTAAGACCTAAAAAGCGATTTCGAGCACTTAAATCTGTATCAGAACCAGAACCATCTGTTGAAATTGCCCATTCTGCTTGGTATACAACTCCTACGTTGTCGGTAAGTTTCTCTTCACCTTTAACCCCAATACGTGAAGCATTTGAATTTAATTGAGTTTCATTAGTCCCTTTAAAGTCTTTGTTATCGACCTGATTTAAAGATACATTGAGCTTACCATACAATGTTGGCGCTGCTTGCGCTGCGCTTAAGCCGAATGATGCAACTGCTGCAGCGAGTAGCACTTTTTTCATTGAGATTTCTCCAAAACTTGTTCAAAAATGGCGTCTGCCTGATTTACTCTTTTTATTTAGCAAGCTTCTGGTACAAAAAATTACAGATGCTGACTAACTTGCATGCAGTATCTGTAATTTTTGTTACAAATGGGTGAAGAGTAAATGACAGTTTTATGACGCTTTGATCCTTGAAAGATTGGAGAAAATAGAATGCAAAAAAATGAGGCATAAGCCTCGTTTTTTATCAATTTCAAAATTAAAGTAGCGCTTTGATTTTCTCCGCCAATGCTTTAATTTTTTCTTGATCGCCCATTTGCACCGCATGGCGACCAAGCTCATGAACCGAACTTGGAATCAAATGAAAATGCACGTGCGGAACAGTTTGACCCGCGGCAGCACCCGAAAGTTGCATTAAGACAATGCCTTTCGCATTCAAGGCAGTTTCAATTGCCTTGGCAATTTTCTGCACAATTTGAATGGTGTAAGCCGCAGCTTCGGGTGGTAGGTCTAATAAAGTGACGGCAGGTGTTTTCGGAATAACTAAAGTATGACCTTCGGCTTGTGGCATAATATCCATAAATGCAAGTACTTGATCATCTTCATATACTTTAATGGCTGGAAGTTCGTTACGTAAAATTCGAGCAAATATATTTTGATCATCGTAAGCCATTGTACTGAGTTCCTTGATGGTGTTTAAAGTCATTATTTGCAGTTCAATTCTTTTTGACGCGCTTTGATTTCGTCAAGTCGTTGTTGCTCTTTTTCTGAAAATTTAGGTTTGCTGGTAAAGCAGTTTTCATTACCAAATTTAGCTTTTGCATCAGGATCTTTAAAGCAAAATCCCTTAGACGCATAGATTACGTTATAGTCATCTTGTAGCTTTTGACATTCTTGAGCAGCATCGGCTGCATAAACTTGAGCGCCAAAAAACATCGATAGTATAGAAATAATTGTGATAGAACGCTTCTTCATAAGAATCCTTCAATTGACACTTTAAATTGTCTAGGTATTACATCAATTATATGGGGTGTTATGCGATATTCAATGTTGAAAAATTACTCTAATGTAATTTTACTCCATGATTCATACATTTTTATTGCAGTAGAAAAATCACTATTGGGTTCAGCTAAGTCATTAGCAACTTGAATTAAGTTTTGTGTTAGTCCAATAACGGGTGCGGAAATTCGAGCTTCACGCACTAAATCAACAGCAATTCCAGTATCTTTGGCCAGTAATGGAAGTGCAAAAGTTAAAGGAAAGCTACGGTTGAATACACGTTGTGGTAGTACAGTTTCGGTTACACCACTTTTACCACTCGATGCATTAATACAATCAAGTGCTTCCTGAAGATGTACGCCGTGTGCTTTTAACGTGGTAAATCCTTCTGCTGCTGCGCATAAATGTACCGCCATCATCATGTTATTGACTGCTTTAACCGCAAAACCAGTACCAGACTCACCCACATGCTTAATGATTTTTCCCATAGTCTGCATAATAGGCAGGGCTTGAGCAAAAGCTTCAGTATTGCCACCCACCATAAAGGTTAACGTTGCATTTTCAGCCCCAATCGTTTGACCGCTCACAGGTGCATCTAAAAAGCGAACACCTTGTTGTAAGAGTTGTTCGGATTGTGCACGCGCAGATTCGGGAACACCGCTAGTACAATCTACCCAAATTGAACCTGACTTAAGTTGAACTTGTGCAAGAATTTCATCAACTTGTTGGCTAGTCGGTAAACAAGAAAAAATAATATCGGCTTGTACTGCATTTTGTAGTTCAATTGCCAAAGTTCCAAACTCAGTTGCATGTTGTTGTGCTTTTTCAAAATTACGATTCCAAACATAAACGGTATCGAAATGTTGAGGTAAATGTGCCGCCATACGGTAACCCATTGCGCCTAAGCCTATAAATGCAACTGATTGAATCATGATTGATTTTCCTATATTGATGATTGTAGCAATATGTCTACAACTTGGTTGAACGCTGGTCTAACCATTCGCTCAGAACTGGCCAAAACTCATCGGCACTTTTTTGGCTCGACATCAGCCCTAAGTGTCCACCTGGAATGAGAGTAAACGTGACATCATGGCTATTTGTCAATTCGCTTAAAGGCCTAACTGCATCTGCCGTGATCATTTGATCACTGCGACCTGCACCAATCAAGAGTGAACAATCAATTTTTTTGAGCTCAATTTTTTTATCTTTTAACTGAATCATACCTTGCTTGAGTGGATTCTGAAGCCAAATATTAAAGAGCATGTCTTGGTTTACGCCACCAGGGTAATCCACCATATGATTCAGAAAGTTACCTAAAGTCGCATGTTCATGGAGTAATTGTTGATCATCTAAATTGAGTAACAGTTGTTTATGACCTTCATACCATCCTTTTGGATCTAAAACTTTAAAGCCAATCGCATTGAGTAAACCAGGGGTATGTAAAAATTGTTTGGGAATAAGACCGGAGTAAATTGCTTGTTTAATTTTTTTATTTTGGGATAAGTAATAGTTAATTTTGCGATATAGTTTACCAATACTTCCAGAAGCATAACTGTCAATCGGGCTCCCTAATACTATCAAGTTTTTCACATAATTGGGCTGATGGAGCGCGGTATATAAAAGTACAAAAATTCCTGCCATGCTCCAACCGTGGAGTGAAATCTGATCACTCTGAGCGTGTTCTCTAATTTTATGGATACAGTAGGGAATGGCTTCATCAATGAAATTAAGAAAATTTAAAAAACGATCTTTATAATTGAGTTGTCCCCAATCAAGCAAATACACATCAAAGCCTTGATCACAGAAATATTTGACTAAGGAGCGGTAGGGATATAGATCATAAATGGCCATGTTAATCGCCAGTGGAGCAACAAAAACGAGGGGTTCTTTATATTTTCTTTCAGATGCAGCGTAATAGCGCACACGTGCCTGTTTATATTCTGTAATGACTTCATAGGGCGTGCTTTGGGAGAGAACCAGAGATTTCCCATTGAAAATACGGGTAGAAAGGTTTTTAAATTTGAGAGAACGATCCTGTACTTTCTTTTTGAGTTGTTCCATACGCAATTTTAGTCTCATTTTCATGTAAGTTTGTTCGAAGTCTAAGCGATATTTTTACATTATACCTTGACCTTAAATACACTAGACGCTCAAAATGTTGGCAATTCTTCGCAAAGGCAGTTTTCGGACTGAGCAATAAAATGAGCCAACAAGACGACATCGAATATCAACTTGATACTTTGGCAATTCGCACTGGTCATACCCGCAGTTTTGAAGGTGAGCATAGTGAGCCAATTTACCTCACCTCATCTTTTGTTTATGAAAATGCAGCAGAAGCAGCTGCTAAGTTCTCTGGTGCTGAGTCTGGTAATATTTACTCTCGTTTTACCAATCCTACCGTTGCCATGTTTGAAAAGCGCCTAGCAGCATTAGAAGGTGGTGAGCGTGCTGTTGCGACGAGTTCTGGTATGGCTGCGATTATGGCTGTAGCAATGTCATTTTTAAAAACAGGTGATCATGTCATTTGTTCACGTGCTGTCTTTGGTTCAACCGTTTCCTTGTTCGAAAAATATGTGGTGAAGTTTGGTGTCGCAGTTGATTTTGTCGATTTAACTGATTTAGATGCATGGAAAAATGCAGTACGTCCTGAAACAAAATTACTGTTTGTTGAGTCACCATCTAATCCATTGGCTGAAATTGCAGATATCCAAGCATTAGCTGATCTCGCGCATGCAAATGATGCATTGTTGGCGATAGATAACAGTTTTTGTACGCCTATATTACAACAACCACTAAAATTGGGTGCTGACCTTGTGGTGTATTCAGCCACTAAATATTTAGATGGTCAGGGGCGAGCTTTAGGTGGTGCGGTCGTTGGAAATCACAAACTGCTTGAAGAAGTTTTTGCTTATGTACGTACGACTGGACCATCAATGAGTCCATTTAATGCGTGGGTATTCTTAAAAGGTTTAGAAACTTTAAGTTTACGTATGAAAGCACATTCAAGTAGTGCGCAAAAAATAGCGGAATGGTTGAATACACATCCACAGGTTAAAAAAGTGTATTTTGCAGGTTTAGTCGATCACATTGGTCATGCATTGGCAGCAAAACAACAAACGGGTTTCGGTGGTATTGTTGCTTTTGAGGTCAAAGGTGAGCGTGAAAGTGCTTGGAAAGTGATTGATAATACAAAATTTATATCAATTACAGGTAATTTAGGCGATGTAAAATCGACAATTACTCACCCAGCGACCACAACTCACGGTAAACTATCTGCGGAAGCAAAACTTGCAGCGGGTATTGGCGAAGGACTTATTCGCTTATCTGTGGGCTTGGAAGATGTGGATGATATTATTGCTGATATCAAACGCGGCTTAGATTTACTTTAAAATATTTTGATTGAAAATTGATTTTGTTCGGAGAATTTTATGAACATTAATATGCTCATGCAGCAAGCTCAGCGCATGCAAAAAGACATGGAAAGCAATGTTAAAAAAGCCAAAGAAGAACTGGCTCAAACTGAGGTACATGCAGAAGCGGGTGGCGGTTTAGTTAAAGTGACTATGACATGTCGTAATGTAGTTAAACGTATCGAGATTAATCCTGAATTACTTCAAGATGATGCAGATATGATTGAAGACTTAATTGCTGCTGCAATGAATGATGCTGCACGTCAAGTTGAAGTTATTTCAGAAGAGAAATTGAACGGTGCTAAATCTGGTATGGGCTTACCGCCAGGTCTTTCAGGTTTATTTTAAGCCACTAAAATATTCTAAGGATACGATTTGTGTTTAGTGATCGTTTTGATCAACTTGTTCAAGCGTTAAGAATATTGCCAAGCGTAGGGCCGAAATCGGCTCAGCGCATGGCTTTACATATGATCATGAAAAATAGAGAAGGTGCAATTGGTTTGGCGCATGCGTTAAACGAAGCGACTTCTTATATTCATGAATGCACGATGTGTCATTCTTTAACTGAAAATGAAGTGTGTGATATTTGCATATCAACAGAGCGTGATGATCATTTATTATGTGTAGTTGAGTCACCAGCAGATGTTATGGCGATTGAGCAAAGTGGTAGTTTTCGAGGGAAATATCACGTACTAGGTGGTCATTTATCACCTTTGGATGGAATTGGACCTGAAGAAATAGGTATCCCTTATTTAATTCAGCGCTTGGCTCAAGGTAGTGTTGAAGAAGTCATTTTAGCTACCAATGCCACAGTTGAAGGTCAGGCGACAGCCCATTATTTGGTTGAAGCAACCAAACATTTGTCGATTCAAATGACTCGAATTGCGCAAGGTGTGCCGCAAGGCGGAGAGTTGGAGTATGTCGATAGTCATACTTTAAGTCAGGCTGTACATAATCGAATGCGGATGAAATAAGCACACTTGTGCTTATTTTAACTGTAGCTGATGTTTAATTTGGTGGTTTTCTTTTTTAGAAATTAGATTAAGATTTTGAAAAATAAATAGTTATTTAATTTTGAATGAGTCGATAATTGTATTTATTAAAATGAAAAAATAGAAATAGTAAAAAAGATTAATTTAAAAAATAAAAGCTTTTGTGAGGAGATTGATTGAAACGTTTATATTTAATATTTATAGATGAAAGTAACGTATAATTTATATTTGAATGTAGTCGTTTGAATCGTATAAACATGTTCCAATTTATCAATCAACAGTCTGACCTTGAAAATGTGTTGCAACACATGAAGCAAAGCTCAATTTATGGCTTAGACACAGAATTTATTAAAGTCGATACTTTTTGGCCAAAATTAGGTGTCTTTCAAATTAATGTTGATGGAAAAGTATTCCTTCTGGATGGGACGGCACTTGATTTGGCAGGTTTTTGGAAAAAGATTTTTCAAGCACAACAAAATATTTTTCATGCATGTAGTGAAGATATTGATTTAATTTATCATTATGCAGATCATTCGAGTTTAGATAATGTCTTTGATACTCAAGTTGCGATGTCATTTCTAGGGCATGGTCTGCAAGTGAGTTATCAAAATGCGTTAAAACAAATGCTCGATATCGATATTGATAAAGATCAGACTCGTTCAGATTGGTTAGCACGTCCGCTTTCAGCTGAGCAAATGAGTTATGCCGCCAATGATGTACTGTACATTACAGAATTGGCACAGAAGCTTAAAACGGAATTAGAAGAAAAACAGTTATATCATTGTGTGTTGGAAGATTGTAAAAGTTTAACCTATGAAATTTCAGTCGAAACACCCAAAGACAAGTTGTATATGGATATCGGTAACTATCGTCATTCACGTAAGCAATTGATGCAATTACAGCAATTGATGGTATGGCGAGAAGAAATGGTCAAAGCGCTGAATCAACCGCGTAGTTTTCTGCTCAAGAATTCAACCATCTATGATTTGGTGGAAAAAAATCCTAAAAATAATTTTCAGTTAGCACAAGTTAAAGACATTCGTCCCAATGTTGTACGTGAGCATGGCAAAACAATTTTAGATCTACTTAAATTTCTACCTGAAAGTGGAGAATGGCCTTTACGGATGGCAAGACCTATTCGGCACTCTTCTAAGGGCGTAACGCAAGCCGTTGATGCATTTATTGATTTGGCTGTTCAGGAATATCAAGTACCTAAAGAAGTGCTAATGCGTAAAAAATGGTTAAATTCATTGTATCAGCATGTGGTTTTTCAAGCGGATGAGCAAGATTTACCACGCTATTTATTGGGTTGGCGTTATGAGATTCTCACACGACCTTTGCTTGAATTGCTCAATAAAGATAAAGAATATCTTTCTACTCAAATGACAGTCATTGAGTAAGTCAATTGATATTTTTAAAAACTGTTTAAAGTTGTAGCGGTTGGCTTAGAAATACGACTGATGCGTTAACAAAGGCTAATGTATCTGTCGTTTTTTTCATGTATGCTGTGACCTGAGTTTAGTAAGCGCTGTTGAAAAAAAATGCATTGTGATATTTATAAATCGAGCAAAAAAGATGAAATGTATCTTTATGTGGCTCGTCCAAACCATCCTCATGAAGAAGAGGGCGTTGATCCTTTAGCTGTTTTATCTGAAGCTTTGCGGTCTGCTTTTGGTCGTGCGACTTTCGTCATGCATTTAGAGCTCAGTGAATCAAAAAAATTAGCACGTGTGAACGTATTGCATGTGATTGATTCATTACAAACCAAAGGCTTCTTTATTCAAGTGCCGCCTGAAGGGTTAATTAATCCAAATGCGGTTGAACCAGAGGGATTACGCGGTGCGTGAAGATCAATCAGGAATATGGACAAATTTATTCGCATTACTAGATTCAATTCCTGAAGATAGTATCGCCATTACGGTCTATGTTCTTGGTGTATTGATTATTCTATGGTGTTGGTATGCCATTTCAAAACGTTTGCCAGCACCGTTTGGTGGTATTACATGGATTATTGTATTTGCGGTAATCGCAACCCCAACCATTTCTGAAGGACCAAACTCTGAGGTTGCTCCTGCAATTTTTGGTCTACTTTTTGGTATTTTAACTAAAGATACGCCATTGATTTGGTCAAACTCAGCACTTATCACTTTTGTTATTGGGCTCGGTTTAATTACTGGTTATTTGTGGTCAAAATACAAAATCAATAAAAATATGGTCACTAATAGCGCTCCAGTAAAAAATATTTCACCACTTTAAAGAAAAAATAAAGGTTAATTATGTCTGTTAATTCTCAACAATTTACAGGTACAGCACAGTACATTGCCACTGATAGTTTAAAACTAGCTGTAAAAGCTGCTCGTGCCTTGCAAAAACCATTGCTCATCAAAGGCGAGCCAGGGACAGGAAAAACTTTACTTGCTGAACAAGTTGCAGAAAGTTTAGGTCTAAAACTGATTACATGGCACATTAAATCAACCACCAAAGCACAACAAGGCTTGTATGAGTATGATGCAGTATCACGTTTGCGTGATAGTCAACTCGGTGATGATCGTGTTTATGATATTAAAAATTATATCAAGCCTGGTAAATTATGGGATGCATTTACCAGTGAGGAGCGCTGCGTTTTATTAATTGATGAAATTGATAAAGCAGATATTGAGTTCCCGAATGACTTGTTGCATGAACTGGATAAAATGTCATTTTTTGTTTATGAAACTGGCGAAACCATTACTGCAACTCAGCGTCCGATTGTGATTATTACATCGAATAACGAGAAAGAACTGCCAGATGCCTTTTTGCGCCGTTGTTTCTTTCATTATATTGAATTCCCTGATGAAGCCACTATGCGTGAAATCATTGCGGTACATTTCCCAAAAATTTCTTCTACTTTGGTCAGTGAAGCTTTACAGGTTTTCTTTAAACTCCGTCAAATACCGGGTTTAAAGAAACCACCATCAACCTCTGAGTTGATTGACTGGTTAAGTTTATTGATGGCGGATGATATGCCTGAAGATGTTTTGCGTAATCATGATAAATCTAAAGCTATTCCACCGCTTTATGGCGCACTCATTAAAAATGAACAAGATGTGCAACTGTTAGAACGTTTAGCCTTTATGTCACGTCGCTAAGAGGTAATCGCCAAATGTTTGTGCGATTATTTTATACGCTCAGAAAATACGGTGTACCCGTATCGACTCGTGAATTGATTGATTTAAATCAGGCGATTAGTGCGGGCTTAGTGTTTGCAGATCAAGAAGATTTTTATCAGCTTGTAAAAACCGTCATGGTTAAAGATGAAAGATTCTTTGATAAATTTGACCGTGCGATGAAAGACTATTTTGAAGGTATTCATACTTTCGATTTAGATGAATTGTTGAATAAAGTTCAAGGTCTTCCGAAAGATTGGTTTGATTTAGAACTGCTAGAAAAGCATTTAACACCTGAACAGCGTGAAGAATTAAAGAAAGCAGGTTCACTTGAAGAATTGATGAAAATGTTGGAAGAGCGGTTACGCGAACAACATAAAAAGCATCAAGGCGGCAATCGCATGATTGGTACAGGCGGAACTTCACCTTTTGGTGCTTTCGGAGATCATCCTGAAGGTGTCCGTATTGGTGGGCCGGGGCGTAAACGTTCTGCAGTCAAGGTTTGGGAGCAGCGTAAATACCAAAATTTAGATGATGATCAAATTTTGGGTACTCGACAAATGCAAATGGCATTACGTCGTTTGCGTAAGTTTGCCCGTCAGGGTGCAGCTGAAGAACTGGATATCAATAGCACGATTTATGAAACAGCAAAGCAAGGCATTTTAAATGTACAGATGGTGCCTGAACGTCGTAATCGTATTAAAGTGCTAATGTTATTTGATGTGGGGGGATCGATGGATTCACATATTGCGCAATGCGAAAAACTATTTAGTGCAGCGAAGACTGAATTTAAAACTCTAGATTATTTTTATTTCCATAATTGTTTGTATGATTATGTTTGGAAAGATAATCACCGTCGTTCATCCTCTAAAATGAATACTTGGGATTTGCTCAATACTTATGGTAAAGACTACCGTGTCATCGTTGTAGGTGATGCGAGTATGGCACCTTATGAGCTGAAATCAGTTGGTGGTTCAGTTGAGTATATGAATGATGAGGCGGGTGAGGTTTGGTTGCATCGTTTGCGGAATCACTTTGAAAAAACAGCGTGGCTTAATCCTGAAGAACAAAATTATTGGCATTACACGCAAACCATCGGTTTAATTAAACAAACTTTTGAAGATCATATGTTTCCAATGACCTTAAAAGGCATTGAAGATATGACTAAATATTTAGCGAGATAAACTTAACCAATACATTGGTTTTAGCATGGGGAATTGAAATGGATTTTCAAATTAATGGTATTGCATTACCGAATGAAGATGGTTTTTTTGGTGAATATGGTGGCCAATTTATTCCGCCGCATTTAAAAATTGCGATGGATGAAATTAATGTTGCTTATGAAGAAATTCGTCATACCTCTGAGTTTAAGGATGAGTTGGCTGATTTATTTGCCAACTATGTTGGTCGTCCAAGTCCATTATTCCATGCAAAACGATTATCTGATCAATTGGGTGGTGCGCAAATTTATTTAAAGCGCGAAGATTTAAATCACACGGGTGCGCATAAAATTAATCACTGTTTAGGTGAAGCTTTACTTGCTAAATATATGGGGAAAAGTAAAGTTATTGCGGAGACTGGTGCAGGGCAACATGGTGTAGCTTTGGCGACAGCGTGTGCTTTGGTCGGGATTCCATGTGAAATTCATATGGGACAAGTCGATATTGAAAAAGAGCATCCTAATGTCGTTAAAATGAAAATTTTGGGTGCAAAACTTGTTTCAGTAACGCGTGGTACAGCAACCTTGAAAGATGCTGTAGATAGTGCATTTGAAGAATATTTGAAAGACCCACAAAACTTTATTTATGCGATCGGCTCAGTGGTTGGGCCACATCCTTTCCCAAAAATGGTTCGTGATTTTCAAGCCATTATAGGTGATGAAATCAAGATTCAGAGTAATGCACGCTTTAGTCGTCATCCTGATTATATTGTGGCGTGTGTGGGTGGTGGTTCTAATGCCATAGGTGCTTTCACTGCTTTTTTAAATGAAGCTGATGTGAAACTTGTGGGAGTGGAACCTGCAGGACATGGTTTGGATACAGATATGCACTCAGCTACCTTAACCTTAGGCAAGCCAAGCCAACTGCATGGTATGGCATGTTATGTGCTTGAGGATGAGCAGGGGGAGCCATTGCCTGTGCATTCGATTGCATCTGGCTTGGATTATCCAGGAGTGGGGCCACAACACAGCTTCTTAAAAGATTTGGGGCGTGTGGAGTATTCAACGGCAACGGATCAAGAATGTTTAGATGCCTTTATGATTTTGTCCCGTGTAGAAGGAATCGTGCCGGCTTTAGAGAGTTCACATGCAGTCGCGTGGGCTTTACGTGAAGCGCCTAAGATGTCAAAATATATTAATATTGTTGTGAATTTATCTGGTCGTGGTGATAAAGATGCTGATTATGTGGCTGAAAAATTAGGATTAAACTAAAGCATTGGGCGTAGTCTTTTTTGAAAGATAAAAAATAAAAAAACCTCTCATATTGAGAGGTTTTTTATTGAATAAATTTAACCTGAAATATATTGTTGTAATTGGTCAATTAATTTACGTTGATCTTCCATTGTTGCTTTGACTAAATCACCAATAGAGATAAAGCCGATTAAGAATCCTTCTTCTAGGACAGGTAAATGACGTAGGTGACGATTGGTCATGAGTTCCAAGCACTCATCAACAGTATTGCTGCGTGTGACTGAAATTACTTTGCTCGTCATAATTTCAGCAACAGTCGTGTGATCAGATGTTCGCTGCATTAAAGCAATTTTTCGAGTGTAATCTCGTTCAGAAAGAATGCCGACCACTTTGGAGTCTTCTGAAACCACGACTGCGCCAATACCCTTATTGGCCATAAGCGTAATTGCTTCAAGTACTGTTGCTGATGGTGAAATGGTGTAAATTTCTTGACCTAATTTATTTTGAATCACTTGTGCAACTGTGGTCATATTCTTTTTCCTCTATTCATTTTATTTTGAATCTCACATACCTTTAAATTAGCTGTATTTTTAAAGAATGCAAATACTTTCCAGTCATAAGATGGTAATTTTCTCACTTATGTCAATTTTTAAATCAAAATGATGACAGTTATTTGAATGAGATGTTCGATCTTTCAGTATTTTGCTAAAAATGCTGTATTGATTGGATTGCTGTTTCAAAAACTGATTAAGGGTAGGTTTTAGCCATGTACGTGTGAGGAGTTAAAGTGACTCAATTTTTGCTCGCAATGTGATCTATTTTAATTCAGATCACATTGATTATAGATTTTTGTACGGAAGTTGAAATTGTTGTTCGTGTTTATCTGAATGTGATCTGTTGGATAACAGAGTGAAAAAAACGCCACCTAGGTGACGTTTTACTAAGCTTGCATCGTGGCCATTTTTTGCCAGTATTGTGCTTTCATTGAGTCACGTTCTACACGGAAACCTTGGAAATAGAGCTCTGCAAGAAACATTGCTGCTTTGCCATGTCCAGCACGTGCTGCTTCTTCTAACTGTTGTACTGCATCTACAAAAATCATTTCACATTGAATCGTATTTACAGCATTTGCGTATACATGCTCTAAGTCATGATGGGAAAATTGTTGAATCATATAAAACTCCTTATTGTAATTATGATTGCTACATCTTTAACAAACGACCAATTTGGTCTTCTTACTACTTTAACTAAGTTATATTAAACTAATATTACAAATTACTTAACTTGTCAACTAATATATGTGGGTGGTGTTGGATAATTCAAGATTACATGATTAAACAATAATCAGAAATAATTTTTATTAAAATCAATATGAGAAATATGAAAAAAGGAGAACAAAAATGACAAACACAATTGATGGGTTTAACTTCGAACTACCTCTGGCTGAGTCTCAAATTATCGCTTTGGCTCAATTCCATCGTAAACAACTTGATGAAGCAATTTATCATCAAGAAATACACCTAGGTGATTTTTGTCTTGCACAACGAAAACGCGTGTACGACTATACCAGACTTTTAGAACCTTTGCAAAAAAAGGCATTCTATCAGGCTTATGATGGCGAGTTGAGGCGCTTGGCAGATGATGATGATCTGCATCCAATGTATGCTGAAAATGGTTTAAGTATTTTTACCGTTTTTTTAGCATTAGCTATTATCGCGATTATTTTATATTTTGCGGTAATTCGCGCATTAGTGGGTTAGTACATATAAATCGACTTAAAATGACCTGACTAGTAATGATTTATTTGGCTAGTCAGGTAATCAAGTCTTTTACTTTTCGTTGAGCAATATTAAACTACGCGCAATTCGAGGTAGTTCATGCTCATTTCTAAAGATCAGTTTTTAAAGTTTAAATCTAAATTCAATTTGGAAGATGTACTTAATACAGTGGTCGTTCTGGTTATTCTAAGCATTATTTTTTGTGCTGTACTGGCATTAAAGCGACCGATTGAATCACAAAAATATCACAAAGTTATGCTTCTCACAGAACAGTACACTTATCCTGCAACGCAAAAAATGGCAAATCATTTGATTTTGCAAGATGATATTGTTACGTCAGATTATTTTAGATTGATGTGGGCGCATCGTACAGAATCGTCTAAAGTAAAAGAATATCCAGCTATGGCACAGGATGATGCAGAGCAAGCAAATTAATTCTTATAGGAAAAATACAAAATCAGCGTGCAGTCAGTCATTACAAGGCGTAAAATTTTGCTGAGATTAAGTGTCGTATTCAGTAGAGTTTTGAGTGCAAATTCAAAAAGTGTCATTACAGCGCGAATGGTATGGATTCTATGTTAAACTTGTTCCTTTACGCTATGCTTTTCAAGGATTCGGCATGCAACAACAGCAAAATAAATTTTTGATTGATGCGGATATCGGTGATGACGATATCACTTTACCTAGTTTACCAGCCGTTAATGTGCCTATTATTGAAACTCAAAGCATCGAAAGTAGCCCAAAAGAAGCTAAAGTTACTGAGCAAGGCATAAGTGCAACAATCGAATCAGAAAGTCTAGCTGAAGTTCAGGAAAAAGAAAAAGGCGGTTTTTTTAGCCGAATGAAAGAAGGTTTGAGCAAGTCACGCAAAAACCTTGCTGATGGAATGGTTAATATTCTGATCGGTGGTAAAGAAATTGATGATGAATTGCTTGAGGAAGTTGAAGAGCAATTACTGGTTGCTGATATTGGGGTAGAGGCTACTAAAACAATTATCACCAATTTAACTGAGCGTACTGCTCGTGGCGATTTAATTTATTCACATTCACTCTATAAAGCACTACAAGAAGAGTTGGTTGCTTTACTTGCACCACGGGTAAAACCTTTACATATTGATCCTAATAAGACGCCATTTGTTATTTTGGTGGTTGGTGTAAATGGTGTGGGTAAAACTACAACAATTGGTAAACTCGCTAAGCGTTTACAAGGTGAAGGTAAAAAAGTGATGCTTGCTGCAGGGGATACGTTCCGTGCCGCAGCAACGGAACAGTTGGAAATTTGGGGCGAGCGTAATAATATTTCTGTCGTGGCACAAGGTCATGGTGCTGATAGCGCATCTGTGATTTTTGATGCCTTTGAAAGCGCACGTGCCAAAGGTATCGATGTTCTGATTGCTGATACTGCAGGTCGTTTACACAATAAAAGCCATTTGATGGAAGAGCTTAAAAAAGTTAAACGAGTAATGCAAAAAATTGATGCAACTGCACCGCATGAAATCATGTTGGTGGTTGATGCAGGGACTGGTCAGAATGCCATTAACCAAGTCGAAATGTTTGATGAGGCTGTCGGTTTAACGGGTCTGACCATTACCAAACTTGATGGTACTGCCAAAGGTGGCGTACTGTTTAATATTGCAAGTCGTACGCATGTGCCTATTCGTTTTATTGGTGTTGGCGAAAAAATTGATGATTTGCGTCCATTCTCGGCAAAATCATTTGTTGCTGCTTTGTTTGAGACAGATAAATAAGCGTGTAATGATTAATTGTTGAAAGCGATATATTTCACATAAACTCCGCCAAGTGCGGAGTTTTTTTGCTTTAAATTATCTATTTGATTTAAAAAGAAACATAATAAAATATTTATTTAAATATCTCTGTAAATATAAAGTTAAAATACCTACAAAATGTATGCCTTTAGGCAACTTGGTTGGGAAAAATAAAATGGCATTATTAACAAAATTAAGTCAGGTGCTGACTACTGATATATCAACAGATTTTATGTTCAAAAAGAAGAAGACTGAATTTACAGAATATAGCTTGCTTGATGATATGAAAAAGCGGCGTAGTGTTTATAAATTAAGTAATCGTGTTATTCAAAGTCGTGAATATTTAACTGATTTAATTAAAGAAGCTGTACATTGTTGTCCTTCAGTACTCAACTCACAAAGTGTGCGTGTGGTGATCTTATATGAAGATACACATTACCAATTTTGGCAATTGGTGAAAGAGGTACAGCGTACGCAGGTGCCTGCACATATTTATGAAGGTGTGGCGCTAAAAGTGGATCGTTGTGCTGAAGCGTATGGCACAGTTTTATTTTTTGAAGATCAAGAGATTGTAAAAAATTTGCAAAAGCAAAAACCTTTACAAGCGGAAGAGTTTAAACGGTGGTCAGAGCAAACTTCTGGAATGGCGCAGTTTGCAGTATGGACGGCATTATCAAGTATAGAATTGGGTGCCTCATTACATCATTACAACCCTGCAATTAACACAGAATTGACTACATTTTTACAGCTACCTAAAAGTTGGGAGCTTAAAGCACAATTAATTTTTGGTTCTATCTTAGTTGCACCTGAACCCAAAGAGCGAAAAGAGGATGATGTGTTATTTCGGGTGTTTTTCTAAGGAGATGGCTGTTATTTGGGTTAATCATTTTTAAAAATTAATTGATATCAATATAATGTATGTTATCTAGACTATAATCTTTAAAAGCATCTTATTGTTCTAAAATTAGAACACTTTGTTATTCTTATAAGGCTGACGTCCATTTAAAGAATGCAATACACTACGATCATCTTAAAGAATACGACCATTGGTCATAGAAGGATTGTAAGTATGTCATTTTTAGATCAAATCAAACAACGTCGCTCAATTTATGCAATTGGTAAAAATGTAACTTTAGAGCAAGCGAAAATTGAAGACATTATTAAAGAAGCAGTAAAACAGAGTCCATCCTCTTTTAACTCACAATCTTCACGTGCAGTCATTTTATTTGGTGATTCTCATGTTCAATTTTGGACGATTGTTTTAGAAACGTTGCGTAAAATCGTACCTGTCGAAGTATTTGAAGGTACCAGTGCAAAATTAAACAGCTTTATTGCTGGTGCAGGCACTGTTTTATTTTATGAAGATATGGATGTTATTACAGATCTACAAGAAAAATTTGCTTTGTATGCAGATAACTTCCCTGTTTGGGCAGAACATTCTACAGCCATTGCACAATTTGCGACTTGGACTGCATTACATGAAGCAGGTATTGGAGCGTCATTACAACACTACAATCCAATTGTAGATACAGAGGTTGCTGAAATATTTGATGTTCCTGCAAGTTGGAAATTACGTGCTCAACTGGTTTTTGGTTCAATTGAAGCACCTGCTGCTGAAAAAACATTTATGGATGATGCAGTCCGTTTTAAAACATTTAACTAAATAAAGTAATTGATGTTTAAAAAGAACGTTTTGGCGTTCTTTTTTTTATGCAACAATGTTTCTGTCTGAGAGTAATCATCACTTTTTTTATTTGAGGAGTTCAGCCTTAATCTACATGTATGTTGTCATAAATTCGTCATCATTACATTGCATAGTGCATTAAATTTTACAGTTTTTGACAGCAGAGTAGATTATATGACATTCAAGTTAAGCGTGGCTGCATTAAGTTTAATGATGAGTAGCTCCATTTTTGCAGCAGTGACGCTTTCAGTACCAGAAGAAATTGTCATGTTGGCAGTGAATGATCAGGAAATTAATGCTGGATTTTTAAGAAATCATAAAAATGATTATAAAGTGGATGCTGGGAATATTTCTTTAAGTGTGCGGTATCAACAGTATTTTGAACATTTGAACGGTGAGCATGATATTTTGAAGTCAGGTGTGGTAACGATTGAAGCACCTAATTTGCAAGATGGACAAGCTTATACATTGGCATTGGTCAATCCACCCAAAAGTTTTGATGCAGCAAAAGCTTATGCAGTACAACCAACGATCGCGATATATGATAAAAATAACCAACTCTTGGTGCAGCAAATGGGTGCGAATAATCAAGCAAAACCGTGGTTAAGTAGTGGAGTGTTTGGTCAGGTATTGGATTTAACACAAAAGAAAAGTACCAATCAGCCTGCGGCAATGTATGCACAAAACTTATCTTTACCAACAGTTGCTGCTACTCCAGTAGTGAGTCCACAAGCTAATACTATGTCTAACTCAGTAGATCAGCAATTAATTCAAGTTTGGCAAAAAGCAACTAAAGTGGAACGCCAACGTTTTATGAGTTGGTTGGCTGAGCAATAGTTGAGGTAATCGTTAATCAAAATAAATAATGATGATAAGGAAAAGTGTTTTGAACGGCTTTTGAAATTTTAAGTGAAATTTAACTCCATTAGTCGTTTTGATTTAAATTAATTTAGGGTGATTATTGATATTATTTTTTAATCAAACATTTAAATTAAAATAATAAATTTGCTGAAATTGCTCGAATTATCTCTAAGCGGAAATAACTCTGCATAACTTCATTCACTAATAGGTAAAAAACCAGTATCCTTAGACCTGTCACTAGGAGCATCCATGTATCAGGTACTTGCACGTAAATATCGTCCACGCAACTTTAACGAATTGGTTGGTCAAAATCATGTATCACGTGCTTTGACCAGTGCCTTAGATCGTGGGCGTTTGCATCATGCGTATTTGTTTACAGGAACTCGCGGCGTTGGTAAAACCACGATTGCACGTATTTTGGCAAAATGTCTCAATTGTGAAACTGGTATTACATCGACACCTTGTGAAGTGTGTGCAACGTGTACTGCTGTAAATGAAGGGCGTTTTATCGATCTGATTGAAATCGATGCGGCATCTCGAACTAAAGTGGAAGATACTCGAGAGCTGTTAGATAATGTTCCTTATGCGCCGACTCAAGGACGTTTTAAAGTTTATCTGATTGATGAAGTGCACATGCTTTCAACGCATTCATTTAATGCGCTGCTTAAAACGCTAGAAGAACCACCTGAGCATGTGAAATTTTTATTTGCCACCACAGATCCACAAAAATTACCAATTACGGTGATTTCACGTTGTTTGCAGTTTACTTTACGCCCATTGGCCGTAGATGAAATTACCCATCATTTAACGGATATTTTAAAGAAAGAAGACATTCAATCTGAGCAAGATGCACTGTGGCAATTGGCTGAATCGGCTCAAGGTTCATTACGCGATGCATTGTCTTTAACCGATCAAGCGATTGCTTATGGTCAAGGTGCGATACATCATCAAGATGTCAAAGAGATGTTGGGTTTAATCGACCGAACCATTATTTATGATTTAATTTTAGCGATTCACCAAAATCAACGTGAACGCGTAAGCCAACTGTTATTGCAATTTAGACAGCAAGCCTTAGATGTGTCTTTGGTTTTAGATCAATTTATTTCAACTTTGCATGAATTAGCAATGTTGCAATATTTACCCGATTTAAGTCTGAAATACAGTGCTGAAATTAATAAAAAAATCATGCAATTATCTCAGTTGATTTCTGCTCAAGATTTACAGTTGTATTATCAAATTGCATGTAAAGGTCGTGCTGAATTGCAAATTGCAGTCACGCAAGAGCAAGGTTTTGAAATGACCATTCTGCGGTTATTGGCTTTTAGACCGTTACAGGTTAATGAAATTTTAGTGTCCAGTACGCAGATTGTACCTTCAGAAGCTACACAACCTCAAATCGTGAATAATGAAACACATTCCACTCACCAAAATACGATCGTAGTTCAAGAGCAAAATTCTCAACCTCAACATGTTCAAACTCATCAGATCGATGATCTACAGAATTCTCAAGTTGATGGATTTAATCAGCCAGAAGACATTATAGAGGATCAACAGCAGAATACGCACGAACCGAGTAGCGATGATTTTTTAGATGAGCCGATTGAAGCGCAAAGTATTGAGTCTGTAGAGCAGCCTAGTGATGTCCAAGAAATTGAGCAGACGCAGTCAGTAACTGAAAATATCACGCTAGAAACAGAGCCTGAATTATCATTGTTTGGGGGAGAATCACTCCAAAATAATACACCAATGATAGCTGTTAATGTGTCAAATCATAATTCTGATGTTTTCTTTTTAGCACCAGAACTCGAGGCGCAAGCAGATGTAGTTTCTTCAGCGTTACTTGAAGATACTCAAGCTGTCAAAAACGTAGATGTTGATGTTGCATTGTCTGTGAATCAACCTGAACGATCACATGCTGTTGCAACAAATCAAACACCACAAGAGATTTTAAAGCTCGTTCCACAAGTTTTAGAAGGTGAATGGAATGTCGATAAGTGGGAATATTGGTTTAGAAATAGTGCACTTTCACCTGCGGTTCAGGAGTTGGCTCAGCATGGCGTGATGACTGGTCATATTGATGGTGAATCGCTGTTTCATATTCCGCAAAAATATGAAAAGTTATTGTTTCAAGCTCAACATGACTTAGAAGCAGAATTAAAGCAAAAATGGCCTAATTCACGTTTCTTGGTACAATATGGTAATGTTGATGAAATTACGCCTTTCAATATGCAAAACGAACGAAAAATAAAAGCTTTTGATCGTGCTGCTGTTATGTTGCATCAAGAGCCTGTAGTGAAAAATTTGGTCGAGATGTTTGATGCAGGTTTACAAAATATCCAATTGAAATAAAACCTTGTTTTCTTTAATTTTAAATAAGCCTACGGGCTTATTTTTTTATCATCACTTTGAAATATTAATGTAATTCTAATGTCACCTGCGCAGTCTAGTTTATTCTAAACTTTGTTAGGTTCATTTATATGTTTATACCGTTTCAGCGATATTTTGCTTTTATTTTTATTCTTCCTTTAATTTCGGTGCTCACTGCTTGTAATGATTCTAAAGAAAATCAAGTGGTATCTCATCCAGATACATCTAAAAAGCCTGTGATGCGTTGTGCTCCGTAATTAATCAAGGAAAGAATAATGATTAGTCGTCGTAAATTTTTATCAAACACAATTAAGACGGGTTTTGGTGCAGCTGCGCTAGCCTCATTCCCTGCCAGTATTCAAAAAGCTTTAGCCATTCCTGCAAATAATAAAACAGGCACAATTCAAGATGTTGAACATGTCATTATTCTTATGCAAGAAAATCGGTCATTTGATCACTATTTTGGAACTTTAAAAGGTGTGCGTGGTTTTGGTGACCGTTTCACAGTCCCACTGGCTAATGGGCGTTCTGTCTGGCAGCAACAGCGTAGTAATGGCAATGTTTTAACGCCTTATCACTTGGATGGAACGGCAAACAATGCGCAGCGTACCAGTGGTACACCACACTCATGGAGTGATAGTCAAAAAGCTTGGGACAATGGGCGAATGGCAAATTGGCCTACGCATAAAACCGATACTTCAATGGGGTATTTTAAAGAGCAAGAAATTCCATACCAGTTTTCTCTAGCCAATGCCTTTACAATTTGTGATGCATATCATTGTTCGATGCATACAGGTACGGATGCAAATCGCTCATTTCATTTGACTGGAACCAATGGTGCGACAGCAACAAACACCTCCTTTGTAAATAATGAGTGGGATTGGGTTGATGGAAATCCAGCCACTGTAAATATAGGTTATACGTGGAAAACTTATGCTGAGCGCTTAGAAGAGGCAGGCGTGAGTTGGATGTGCTACCAGAATATGCCCGATGAATGGGGTGATAATATGTTGGGGGCATTTCAAACCTTTAAGAAGGCGAATATAGATTCAGGTTATCCAGTCTGTAGTGGGGGTGCTCCAAACAGTCCATATGCACAAACAGGGCAAGCTCTACCTTATAAAGCTTATAATCATGATACTGATAATGCCAAAAATCCCTTATATAAAGGTATTGCAAATACTTTGCCGGGAACCAAGCCTGAAGAATATTTAGATGCATTTAAAAATGATATTAAAACTGGAAAATTGCCACAAGTTTCATGGGTTAATGCGCCATCAATTTACTGTGAGCATCCTAGTCCTTCAAGTCCAGCTCAAGGAGCATGGTTTATTCAAGAGATCATTGATGCATTAACTGCTGTGCCAGAGGTTTGGAGTAAAACAGTAGTGTTGATTAACTTTGATGAAAATGATGGTTATTTTGACCATGTACCATCGCCATCTGCACCTTCATTCCAAGCGGATAAAACCTATGCGGGTAAATCGACTTTAAGTGATGCGGAGATGCAATATGAATATTTTGTACATGATGCACCGCTTGGAAGTACCAAACAACCAAAGAAAGATAATGCTGTTTATGGCCCAGGACCACGTGTTCCATTATTTGTGATTTCTCCATGGAGTCGTGGTGGTTGGGTTAATTCTCAAGTTTTTGATCACACATCAGTATTAATGTTTTTAGAAAAACGTTTTGGGGTGAAAGAAACCAATATTAGCCCTTATCGCCGTGCTATTTGTGGGGATTTAAGCAGTACTTTTAATTTTAAAACACCAAATGAAGAGCCATTACCACAATTAAGCGGTAAACAAACTCGTGACCAAGCTGATCAATTACGTCAAAGTCAGCAATTATTGCCTGCTGTACCTATTCCAAGTGACATTAAGCTTCCAATTCAACAAAGTGGAATCCGTCCATCTCGTGCATTACCTTATGAATTACACACCAGTGCTCGTTGTCAGGTAGATGGCAATATCAAACTGCTATTTTCAAATACGGGAACACAGGGAGTTGTATTCCATGTCTATGACAAATTGAATTTGACTCGGATTCCTCGTCGTTATGTTGTTGAAGCTGGAAAAAGTATAGATGATGTATGGAATGTGAATAAAGATAATTTGGGAATGTATGACTTATGGGTTCTTGGTCCCAATGGATATCATCGTCATTTTAAAGGTGATATTAATACGTTGGCGGATGCTCAAGTGAATCCTGAGATTCACGTTTGTTATGACATTGCAAATGGTCATGTATATGTTGATTTAACTAATTATGGTCTGAAAGATACGGAATTCAGTATCACTTCAATTGCTTATCGAATGGACCCTGTACAGAAAATTATTGTTAAGGCAGAGCAAACAGTGACTCGACATTGGAATTTAAAAGATGTGGGGTGTTGGTATGATTTTGCTGTGACCTGTAATAGTGATCTTAAGTTTTACCGACGTTTTGCAGGGCGGGTTGAAATAGGTGAGCACTCTGTCAGTGATCCCGCAATGACCTACTTCTTGAATGGATAATGATTTTTAATAACTCATCCCATTTCTATCCAACGTGGTCTGATTGCTAATTCGATAGAAATGGATTCAAAGCATCACGCATTTCTTGTGGAAGCGGGGTGCTTTTTTTACTGTGGCGATCCACAAAAACATGAACGAAATGACCTTGTGCAGAGGCTTGTTCTTGCTCCTGTTTAAAAATAGCCAATTCATAGGTTAATGAAGAATTCCCCATTTTTTGAATGGCAACACCCACCTCAATAATTTCAGGATAAGTCAGTTCTTGTAAAAAGTGACAAGATGAATTTACGACTAAACCAATAATAGGTGAGTGATGAATATTGAAAGCTGCTTTTTGAATGAGTAAGGCATTTGCAGCTGTGTCAAAATAACTATAGTACATCACGTTATTCACATGACCATAGATGTCATTGTCTGCCCAGCGGGTTTGAATCGCGAAGAAAAAAGTATATTGAGAACGTAATTGCGTTTTAGGTTTCATAAGCGATAAATTTTTATATGTGGATATTATAAAAGGCTATTCATAAATAGCGCGATAAATATTTAATGCATCCGCATGTACTAATTCACGGGGATTATTTTGCAGTAAGCGTGTTTGGAGCATGGCATCTTGTGCCAAAATTTCTAAGTGACCTTTAGGTACATGAAGATCTTTGAGTTTTAAAGTTAATCCACTTTCTGCTAAATGCTGTTGCATATGGTCAATAAATAAATCAGATAAGCCATCGATACTGCCTTGGCTAAAGGGGTTAATACATTGCATCAGCTCAGCATAATGTTGTTTTGCTTCTGACATATTAAATTTCATGACTTCAACTAAAACCAGTGCATTGGTATGACCATGAGACAGATGAAAATGCCCACCGAGTGGATAGGCTAATGCATGTACAGCGCCAACAGGTGCGTTGGCAAAAGCCTGTCCTGCAAGCATAGAGCCTAAGAGCATATTTTGCCGTGCTTCTAAATTTGAACCATCTTTCAGAACCAGTTTTAAATTTTTATGCAGTAATTTTAAGGCTTGTTTTGCGAGCATATCCGTATAAAAATTCTTTTTTATTTTAGAGGTATAGGCTTCTATTGCATGCACCATCGCATCAATGCCAGTTGCAGCGGTGATATGTGCAGGTAATCCTTGGGTGAAGTTTGCATCCAAAATAGTAACATCGGCATAAAGTACTGGAGATACAATGCCTGTTTTTGTGGTTTCACCAGTAGTGACAATTGCAATAGGTGTAACTTCTGAACCCGTTCCTGCTGTTGTTGGAATGAGAATCAATGGTAGGCGAGGTCGTTTGGCATTATTTACACCATAAAGTGCTTGAATTGGTTGTGTTTGTCGTGGGTCTGCAAGTATGGCAATGACTTTTGCGACATCCATTGAACTGCCACCCCCAAATCCAATAATGGCATCGACTTGTTCCGACTTGGCGAATGCTACAGCTTGTAAAATGATTGCTTCAGATGGATCTGCTTGAACATCTGCATAAATCACAACAGGTAGTTTGATTTGATCAAGTATATCAATAATAGGAAGATGCAATTGATGTCGAATCATGCCGGCATCAGTCACAATTAATATTTTTTTATAAGATTGTTGCGTAAAAATTGTTTTGAGTTCTTGAATAGAGCCTAGACCAGAAATGATGTTAGAAACAGTTTGGAATTGAAAGTGGCTCATATGTATTTTCCTTAATCTTTCATCGTAAATTAAACATTATTGTTTTGTAGTTCTATAGGATTCGCCTTGTAAATAACTTAACATAACAGCCTTGAAAAGAAATGAACTTTTGAGGTTGTTATGCCGTCCAAAACGCCATACAAGGTGTTATGTGTGTGTTTAGGAAATATATGTCGTTCACCCACGGCTGAAGTCGTTTTGCGACATTATTGTGACAGGCAGCAACTGGCTATTTTTATCGATTCCGCTGGAACAAGTAATTATCATCCCAATAAAGCACCTGACTTACGCAGTCAAAAACACGCATTAAGACGGGGTTATGATTTATCTTCTTTGCGTGCACGGCAGCTAAAAATAGCGGACTTTGTGGAGTTTGATTTAATTTTGGCTATGGATTTTGAAAATTTAAGTGAAATTCAAGCTTTAATGCAACAAGCAAAGCATGAAATGAAGCACATCCGTGCCAGAGTTGCTTTGATGAGCGAACATGATCTGAGCTATCCAAAACAAGCATTACCTGATCCTTATTATGGTGGCGATGATGGATTTGAACAGGTGTTGGATCAGTGCGAGTCTAGTAGCATAGCTTGGGTGAATATTTTTAAGCAACATTTACAGTAAAATAAAAGGAACATGATGAATATTCAGCAACAGGTTCAGCTTAGACCTTTTAATACTTTAAATTTAGATGCGATAGCTTCACATTATGTCAAAATTCATTCTACAGATGATGTCGTGGATGCTATTCATTTTGCACAAACACAACAGTTAAATATTCTTATTTTATCGGGTGGCAGTAATATGTTATTGCCACAACAATTGCATGCTTTGGTCATGCACATGGATATTCAGGGCATTGAATTTTTAGCTGAAGATGAGTTAACCAAAACCATTAAGGTGGGTGCAGGACAAGTTTGGCATGACTTTGTGTTATGGACTACAGATCAGCAGTTGTATGGTTTACAAAATTTAGCCTTGATTCCTGGGTTGGTTGGCGCTTCACCTGTGCAAAATATTGGTGCCTATGGTGTAGAAGTGGGAGAATTTATTGAATCTGTCGATGTATATGATCGTCATTTAAATCAGTTCACGACTATTCAGATGGAAGATTGTGATTTTGCTTATCGGCATAGTATTTTTAAAACTAATCCAAACCGTTATGTAATTAGCCATGTGGTCTTTAAACTGCTTAAAACGCCAGATTTGAAAATGAATTATGGCGATTTAAAAACTGCAATGATGGATGAACTCACGGCAAAAAATTTACAAGAACAAGTGATTCGCATTCGTCAAAGTAAACTTCCAGATCCTCAAGAGTTTCCAAATGTGGGGAGCTTTTTCAAAAATCCGATTATTTCTGAACATGATTTGCAGAAAATTATGATTGATGCACCTAGTATTCCGCATTATCCACAAAATCATGGTTGTGTTAAAATTGCAGCAGGTTGGTTGATTGATCAGTCTGGTTGGAAAGGAAAAAAACTGGCTCAAGTCGGAATGTTTGATAAGCAAGCTTTGGTTCTTGTGAATTATGCAGATGCAACATTGAAAGAAGTGCAAGCGACTTATCACGCTGTTCAACACGATGTATTTAAAAAATTTAATATTTTATTAGAACCTGAACCTGTATTATTTAATGAAGTCGGTTTAATACAATCACATTTGAGTTAAGGTTTATGCGAAAGCTGCATTGGATGATCAAATTGGTACGAATGGCGGCAATATTATTTGTACTTTTGGCATGTCTGGTGGTTTTCTGGTATACGCCGTTTTATTCAAACTTAATTGTTAAAGCTTTAGATCAATTTGTACCTATAGAAGTTAATCGAGTTGCCGCTAAAAGCCAGCAAATGGCGTCTTTAACAGATACTGAAGACTTAGAACCAGGGTCGGATGAATGGATTGCTCGACAAGCGTATCTTACGGTGGTTGAAGATGCAATTAAGCATCAGAATTCACAAGCGTTAGCATTGATTCAAGCCCGTTATAAAGTGTTGCAAGCAGATATTCAAAAAGAACAAGCAGAGGAAGATGAGTCACAAGAAAAGCCTCATATTCCTCTAATGCTTAAGCCTGAAAATGCGACATCGGAAGTTCAAGCGACTTTTGCTAAAATAGATGTGGCTGAACTTTTAACGCAAAATAGTGATGATGATAAAGCGTTAATGGATAAGTATGTGCATTTTTTAAAAAGCTATCAAATAGCTGAAAGTGCTGAACAGTTATCTGTAGATCAACAAGTTTATAAAGATATTGCATTAATACAGAATCAAAATGAAGATAAAAAACGGACGTTGTCACAACCTTATGCCATTGTTGTCGTAGGTGGTGGTTTGACACTGGATAAAAATCAAAAAGATATTATTGTAAATGACTATACAAGATTACGATTAGAAACTACGTTAAAGATTCGAAAAGCAACCAAGCTTCCGATCGTATTGAGTGGTGTGGAAGCACCTTATATGCAAAAATGGTTAAATGCGCGTGGAGTTGATGCCAACTTATTAGAAAATAGTAGTATGAATACCTGTGAAAACACCAGATTTAGTTCATTACTTTTACAAAAAAAAGGCGGCGCGCCGACTGTGTTATTGGTGACTGATCGATATCATATGCCCAGAACACGGCGTTTATTTGCTCTTAACGGTGTCGAAACAATTGCGGTTGAAGCACCAATGCCGACCCAATTAACCGAATGGAAACCAAGCAAATTGAATTATGACCATAGTCGTAGAGCAAATTATGAAATGCTTGCGACCATACGTGATGTACTTTTTGGAACCAGCGGTTGTAGGGAGGTACCATAAATGTCAGATATTCCTTTTTTAAATCCAGTTATTTTAAAGCAGCTTGATTTACCCGTACCAAGTCGGGATGTAACACCACAATTATTAGAACCTTTAAATTTAAATCGAGTATTTATTCCATCACGAGAAATTCAAGCCTATTGCCGATTGTATGGTTTTGATCAACTTAATTGTGAGCACTGGCAAGGCTATATCAAAATGCCGCTGTTTAAATTGCATGTACACGTATTCCAGCCGAAAATTGAAAAAAGTAAAGGCACGGTTTGTCTATTGCATGGTTATTTAGAACATAGCGGAATTTATCAGCCCATCGTCAAAGAACTTTTAGAGCAGGGCTTTAGTGTTCTGACATATGATTTACCGGGCCATGGTTTAACCGATGGTTCTCCTGCAAATATTCAAAGTTTTGACCATTATCAAGACGTTCTGCATGCAGTCTATCAATATGTTAAAAATGCAAACCAACTGCCTAAACCGTGGGTAGGAATTGGGCAAAGTACAGGCGGTGCAATCTGGATGCATCATTTATTGGAATATGCACAGCGCCGTGAAAATCCCATTGTGGAGCGCGTACTTTTATTGTCTCCATTGGTACGCCCAGCCAAATCGGCATGGTGGCATAACTCTATTGGTTTGGGGATTATTCGTCGAATTAAGCGTGAAGTACCGCGCCATTTTAGACGAAATAACCATAACCCTGAGTTTTTAAGATTTGTACGTTTAAAAGATCCATTACAACCTCGGATGATGGGAATGGATTGGATTCTTGCAATGTCAAAATGGATGCAAGAAATGGAAAATTATCCACCTTGTCGAATTCCGGTATGGTTAGCACAAGGTGCGCAAGATCAAACTGTGGATTGGCGTTACAACATTGATTTTATTCGTCGTAAATTTAGATTACAGACGTTGTTGATGTTAGAAGAGGGTTCTCATCAATTGATTAATGAGCGGGCAGATATACGTGCGGCTTTGACTGGATTAATTCCTGCATTTCTCCATGCACAATCCAGCGGTGATTATTATTAAAAAATCATCTGTATTTAAAAATTCAAGAAGATTATTAAGTGAATTTTTTTATAAAAGACTGGCAAGCCATATCATCTTGAAGTGATCTTAGCTTGCCAGTGTTCATTCCTGATAGTTAAAATCGATCTAATTGAGCTAAATTCCACATTCTAAAATAAAAATTTTCTTCATCTTTATGTTCACAATTGAGTAGTTCACCATCTTTTAACCAAAAGTGTAATTGTGCATAATTTTTAATTTCTCGGTCATTAATGCGTTGGGCTAAATGATGGGCTTTGATCTCAGCAGGGTGTTGTAAACCTGCTGCTGCTATCATTTCAGCCAGTGCTTTTAAGGTGTTTTTTTGAAAATTAAAAACCCGATCTGCTTTGGTCGGTATATCAATGGCTTTTTGGCGCTCTTTATCTTGTGTGGCAACACCGACTGGACATTGATTGGTGTGACAACTTTGCGCTTGAATACAACCAACTGCAAACATGAATCCACGTGCAGAATTGACCCAATCTGCGCCAATGGCCATAGTACTGGCAATATCAAAAGCACTAATGATTTTACCACTTGCACCGACTTTTATTTTATCTCGAAGACCTGCGCCTACGAGTGTATTATGCACAAATAATAAACCTTCACGTAATGGCGTACCCATGTGGTCAATAAGCTCAATAGGCGCTGCACCTGTTCCACCTTCAGAACCATCGATAACGATAAAATCAGGAAAGATTTGAGTATCTAACATTGCTTTGACAATGCTCATAAATTGCCAAGGCTGTCCGATACAGAGTTTAAAACCGACCGGTTTTCCTTCAGAAAGATCTCGTAATTTTTGAATAAACTGCATCATTTCTATGGGAGTAGTAAAAGCAGAATGTTTCGCTGGAGAAACACAATCTTCATCTTGGCTCACACCGCGTATTTGTGCAATTTCATCGCTGATTTTATTTTTAGGTAAAATACCACCATGACCAGGTTTAGCACCTTGGGAAAGCTTAATTTCAATCATCTTAATTTGAGGTAAAATTGCTTGTTGAGCAAACTTGTCTGGATCAAATTGTCCATCTAAAGTTCGACAACCAAAATAACCACTACCAATCTCCCAAACGATATCACCATTATTTTCTAAGTGATATGGGCTTAAACTGCCTTCACCTGTGTCATGGTAAAAGCCTCCCATTTCTGCACCTTTATTCAGTGCAAGAATCGCATTAGCGCTTAAGCTCCCAAAGCTCATTGCTGAAATATTCATAATTGAGGCGCTATAAGGTTGAGCACATTGTTCATTTCCAATATGAATACGGAATGTTTTAATGTCAGCAGGTGCACATGGAGATAAGGAATGTGTCAAAAAGCGGTAATCTTCTTGATAGACATCAATAATTGATCCAAAAGGTTTATCAGCATTTTCATTCTTTGCGCGTTGATAAACCAAACTCCGTTGTGAACGAGAGAAAGGTAAGGCATCGTTATCTGATTCAATGAAATACTGGCGAATTTCAGGACGAAAACTTTCAAAGAAAAAACGGAAATGTCCCATAATCGGATAATTTCTTAGAATGGCATGTTTATTTTGTAAGACATCGAATAAACCGACTAAGCTGAGTAAGGTGCTAATGAGCCAAATAAGATTTAAGATAGTGTCGGAAAAAAAATAATAAATAAAATGGGATTCAGTAAAGAAAATAATCCATGTCAAATAAATTGCGATAAAAATACAAGTGAACCAAATGGAGAATCTTGAAAAAAAAGTATTTAAAAGTCGACTTCTGACTGCTTGAGAGGGGCTGGCCATTGTTGTGTGATTTTCCAATGAATTAAAATATATAAACTTACGTTGCCAATAATGCTGAGTAAGCTCAAGTAATGATTTGTTGGTATTGAGAATTGTTTTTAATTATGCAAAATTGAAGACTGATTTTTTATATTAAGAAGATTCGAATGATCCAAATTAGAATTTAGATCATTCGAATCTGATGGAACTATTCTTCTACTGGTGGTAATAGCATTAAAATAGATTCATTGAGTAGATGAGCAATATCTTCAAGAATGTCTTCGTTTGCTAGTTTAGCATCCAGCAAGATCGCCTGGCCGTCTGCAATTGCTTTTAAAATTGGTGTAAATGCTTTAGAAATACAAATCGCCTCACCATTTGCCCAAAACAATAATTCATGTTCCTGTTCGGTATACAGTAAGCGCGAAGCAGGTTCTAGCATTAATAAATAGCCTTGATCTAGTGCTGCTTCTAAATCGCCTGTCCCAATTTCATCTACTTCAGGAATATTTTCTGGATACTTTGATTCAGCCATTAAACTCATAATAGCATCATCTAAAATGCTAGAATCTTGTAGGTGAGCAAGTAATTCAGCTTTTAAATAGCTTAATTCTTGGGGAGTCATTTCACCAACTTGAGTTGGGTTGGTGCGGGCAATGTCCAATAGTGGGTTACGAAGTATTGTATTTGTAGCAAATTTTTCGCTGACACGATCCATCATGTCAGAAATGTTTGGCATGCGGAAACCTAATGAGTAGGTTAGGCAATCATCTTCAGCAACACCATAATGTGATAACCCTGGTGGCACATAGAGAAAATCGCCAGGTGCCAAAACTTCATCAAAATTTACATCTATTTCAGGGAGTAATTTTAAAGGCTGTCCTGCAATAAAATCAGTGTCAGCATCGCACATTTGCCCCAACTGCCAACGACGGTGTCCATAACCTTGCACTAGAAAGACATCGTAAAAATCGAAATGTTTACCGACTGAGCCACCTTTAGGGGCATAAGACACCATAATATCGTCACGGCGCCATTGTGGAATAAAAGGAAATTTTTTCCACATTTCAGCTAGATCAAAAGAATAATGATCAATCGCTTGAACCAGTAATGTCCATAGTTTTGGCATTTTTTGGAAATCACCTTTAATTAGTGGTGATGTTTTAACAGTCCACTGATTTGGGTCTTTATCTTTTTGTTTAATTAAACGGGCTGTGACATTTTCATCGAGTGCCAACTCCATAACATCATTAGGTTCTAAAATATTGGCGATCTCAGGTAGTGCATTGCGAACCAATAATGGTTTTTTTTGCCAGTATTCTGAAAGGAATTGCTCTGCGGTAATACCGCCTAAAACGTCGATAGGTTGGGACATGGAAATAGCCTAAGTAAATTTGGGTTAATTTAATGCAAACACTAAATTTAAGGGAGTTGAATTTCGAGTTGGCGTAAAATATGACACAATTGAATCATTGGCATACCCATTAACGTGGTTTGATCTTGACCAATCATGTGCTCAAATAAGCTGATGCCTAAGCTTTCACATTTAAAGCTACCGGCACAATGTAAAGGTTGATCAATCTCAATATAACGTTCAATTTCAGCTAAAGTTAAATCTCTGAATTTGACGTGATAATGCTCGATTAAAGTCTGCTCAAAACCTGAAGCAAGATGCTGTACACTCAAAGCAGTGCTGAAATACACATTCTGACCTGAATTGGCTTGTAATTGTAGAATGGCATTTTCAATTGTCAGGGGTTTACCAATAAATTCATGTGGCATATGTTCACGCCAAGCAACTTGGTCAGAACCTATAACAATGGCATTGGGATGATCTTGAGCTATTAAATATGCTTTTTCAAAAGCCAATCTTTTAGCTAAATCATCTGCATGAGTTTCACCACGAGGAGATTCATCAATTTCAGGTGAAATACAATGATATTTCAAACCTAAACGGTTCATTAAATCCTGACGGGTTCGGCTTGATGATGCCAAAATTATTTTTGGATTATTCACTTTGCAATCAGTCATTAAACCGCATATTCCATTAAAATATCTAACGGTACATAAGATAATACAGCCTGATGACAAGCTTGTAGTTTTACATTGGGTGCCATACCTGCTTGATATGCCTCAACCCAACGCGTGACACATAGACACCAAAAATCTCCCGGTTGTAAGCCGTGGAAGTTATGTTCAGGCAGTGGGGTAATTAAATCATTGCCCACTTTCTGTGAGTAATTGAGAAATTCCGAGGTCATTTCGACACAAATAGTGTGTTGACCTAAGTCTGAAGGTGCGGTGTGGCAAAAGCCATTACGAAAATAGCCAGTAATAGGAGAGAAACAACAGCTCGCCAAAGGCTCACCTAAAACATTTAAACCGTTGATTTTTGGATCTGGATGAAATGACATAAGCACACAAGATGAATAAGTTTGAGACTATGATAATCAAAACTCAATATTTCTACAGCTTTTCTTTCAAAGAAGCTAACCTTTTTTTCAGTAATCATTTAGAATCTACGCGATTTTTAATATCTATAAAGTGAGCAATCCATGAATTTTCAGCGTATGACTGACCTTGATTTAACAGGTAAGCGTGTACTTATTCGTGAAGACTTAAACGTTCCTGTTAAAAATGGTGTGATTACCAGTGATGCTCGTTTACGTGCAGCATTACCAACCATTAAAGCTGCGCTTGCAAAAGGTGCGGCAGTGATGGTGTATTCTCACTTAGGTCGTCCAGTTGAAGGTGAACCAAAAGCGGAACAATCACTTGCTCCTGTGGCTGCTTATTTGACCGAAGCTCTAGGTCAAGATGTTAAATTATTAACTGATTATTTAGATGGCGTTGAAGTTGTTGCAGGTCAAGTGGTTTTGCTTGAAAACTGTCGTTTTAATGTTGGTGAAAAGAAAAATAATCCAGAACTTGCACAGAAATATGCCGCACTTTGCGATGTATTTGTAATGGATGCATTTGGTACAGCACATCGTGCAGAAGCTTCGACTGAAGGTGTTGCGCGTTATGCTCAAATTGCCGCAGCAGGTCCTTTACTTGCGGCTGAATTAGATGCACTTGGTCGTGCATTACAAACGCCTGAAAAGCCAATGGTTGCAATTGTTGCAGGTTCTAAAGTATCGACGAAATTAGATGTATTAACGTCTCTTGCTACAATTTGTGATCAATTGATCGTGGGTGGCGGAATTGCCAATACCTTCCTTGCAGCAGCAGGCTTCAATGTCGGTAAATCACTGTATGAAGCTGATTTATTAGATACAGCAAAGGCGATTGCTGCAAAAGTATCTGTACCACTTCCAACGGATGTTGTTGTGGCTGATGCTGCTGAAATTGATTTTTCAGATTTCTTAGGTTCTTTAACAAAAGCCAAAGCCGTAATTAAGAATGTTGCTGATGTTGCAGACAACGATATGATTCTGGATGTTGGTCCAGAAACTGCAAAAGCATTTGCTGAAATCTTAAAAATTTCAAAAACAATACTTTGGAATGGTCCAGTAGGTGTATTTGAAGTCGATCAATTTGGCGAAGGAACAAAAACACTTTCATTGGCAATTGCTGAGTCTCAAGGTTTTTCTATCGCCGGTGGTGGTGATACTTTAGCCGCAATTGATAAATATGATGTAGCTGACAAAATTGGTTATATTTCTACGGGTGGTGGTGCATTCCTTGAATTTGTAGAAGGTAAGACACTTCCTGCAGTTGCGGTATTGTTAGAACGCGCATAATTATCTGTTTTTAAGGTAATTATAAAAAAGGCTGACTTGATGTTGGCCTTTTTTTTGTTGTGGAGATTATTTGATTCATGGCTAAGTAATAAAAATGAAATATTACTGCAATAAACTCATCGCTAATGAATCTCCAATGTGAATGATGTAATGAATTTTAAATTGATCTTTGCGGCACTGATTATTACTCCTTTAGCACTTACAGCATGTTCTAAACAAGAAAAAGCACCTGCTTCAGAACAAACAACGATGAGTGAGCCTACAGTGGTAACGCCAGAACAGCAGGCAGCTATTGATGCGATTGATAAGCCAGTTTTGGATGAAAAAAACATAGATATTTCTGCCGAAAAAGCCAATGTAGCTACTGATGTTGCTACACCTGCAACTGAAGTAGAAGCATCCAAAGCGCAATAATTTGAGTAATTGTTGTATTTTGTTAAAAGTCTCCGCGAAAGCAGGGATTTTTTTTGAAAAAGTACATATTGTTGCTGAATTGAAATAAATCCACATGTAGAATACGGGGCATTACCTGGGAGGACATTATGGCTCTTATTTCATTGCGCCAGCTCTTGGATCACGCCGGCGAATACAACTACGGCGTACCAGCATTTAACGTAAACAATTTAGAACAAATGCGCGCAATTATGTTAGCCGCGGATGAAACAAATTCACCTGTGATCGTACAAGCTTCTGCGGGTGCGCGTAAATACGCAGGTGCTCCATTTTTACGCCATTTAATTTTGGCTGCGATTGAAGAATGGCCACATATTCCAGTGGTGATGCATCAAGATCATGGTACAGATCCAGATGTATGCCAACGCTCGATTCAGTTGGGCTTTTCATCAGTTATGATGGATGGTTCATTGGGTGCAGATGGTAAAACACCAACTTCATATGAATATAATGTAGACGTTACACGTCGTACTGTTGCTCTAGCACATGCATGTGGTGTTTCTGTTGAAGGTGAAATTGGTTGTTTGGGTAGCCTTGAAACAGGTATGGCAGGTGAAGAAGATGGTGTTGGCGCAGAAGGCGTACTCGATCATTCTCAACTGCTTACATCTGTAGAAGAAGCAACTCAGTTTGTTGCCGATACCAATGTGGATGCTTTGGCAATTGCAGTGGGTACTTCACACGGTGCATACAAATTCACACGCCCACCTACAGGCGATATTTTAGCCATTGATCGCATTAAAGAAATTCATGCAGCATTGCCAAACACACATCTTGTAATGCACGGTTCAAGCTCTGTGCCACAAGAATGGTTAGCGATTATTAACCAATATGGCGGCGAAATTGGCGAAACTTATGGTGTGCCTGTTGAGCAATTGGTTGAAGCAATTAAGCACGGTGTGCGTAAGATTAACATTGATACAGATTTACGCTTAGCATCTACAGGTGCAATGCGCCGTATGATGGCTGAAAAACCAAGTGAATTTGATCCACGTAAATTCTTCGCTGCAACAGTTGATGCAATGAAACAAATTTGTGTAGATCGTTATACATCATTTGGTACAGCAGGTCATGCAGACAAGATTCGTCCTATTTCTTTAGAGAAAATGGTGAGTCGTTATAAATAATCGTTAAAGGTTATCTATAATCAAAAGCCCGCATTTATTGCGGGTTTTTTTCTTATGCTTAAAGTAGGGTAATAGATGGAACTAATATTTGCAGCAGCAATGTGTAGTGTGCTGGTCTCAATACTCTTGAAGTTTTGTAAGGCGAACGGTTTTGATGCATTACAAATGATTGCATGGAATTATGCGGTTGCCAGTATTTTATCATTTTTCTGGTTCAAGCCCGATTTAGCTCATATTACACTTTCTGATACACCATGGTGGCTGATTGTTGTATTAGGAATAATTCTTCCGAGTATCTTTCTAGCCCTTACTAAATCATTACAAACAGCGGGTATTTTAAAAACAGAGATTGCACAGCGCTTATCTGTGGTTTTATCGTTGTTGGCTGCATATTTGCTATTTCAAGAACAATTTAACCTATTTAAAATATTGGGTGTAATGCTTGGTATTGGTGCAGTGTTATGTTTATTATTTTCGCAAGCTACCACATCAAAACAAGGACAAAAAGGTAATGGTAGTGCTTATTTGTTGAGTGTGTGGGGCGGTTATGCATTGATTGATATTTTGTTGAAGTATACAACGAATTTAGGGCTGCAATTTCCAGTGACTCTAAACTTAATGTTTGGTTGCTCTTTTATTTTTTCTATGCTGTATTTAGTGGTTACTCAAACTGGATGGAAGTTACAGAATGTCTGGGCTGGATTCGCTTTAGGTTGTTTAAACTTCGCGAATATTGCACTGTATGTGAATGCACATATGTTATTTAAAGATTCACCGGCAGTGGTTTTTGCAGGAATGAATATTTTAGTTGTATTATTCGGTGTTGTTGCAGGATTACTCATATTTAAAGAAAAATTCAAAATCCTGACAGCTTTGAGTCTTATATTCGGATTGATTGGTGTGATTTGTTTGGCTTTGGCTTAAAACATAAGATAAAAACTATCTTCTAAAAAGTTTCACAAGAGTCATTACCCTGTTAGTCATACAAGCGATAAGTACCAACGAAACGTTCACAACCTTTTTGATTGGTTTTAATTACTAAAAGGGCTTTTTGGAAATTTAATTGATATTTACAGTCATGCTCATTGTCTGTAATTTCATTTTTTTTATTGGCTGTAGTGTAGGCCAGTAAGGAGACCGTTTGTGTTTCTGTGCGATTGTTCGGATTGCGGTAAGCAATGCCTTCGATTTTGACTCGCTCTTTAGTGAGTTGATGAACTTGTACGTGCACAGGCTGTTTAGCAATTTTACCATTTTCATATTTAATAAAATGTTGAGTCAGACTTTGGTTCATAGAGCTATAAAAATTCAAATCTTCAAGACGTAAATCAAATTGTTGTTTATAGCATTGTATATTTTTACATTGTTGAATATGGTTGAGCCAAAGTGTATTGGTATCTTCCACTAGGCGTGTGGGCGCATCAGTAATGAGAAAAGCGGTAAGATATTTTTCATTAAATTTATGACGTAATGGTTTTAAATCGTCATGGCAGAGTTTTTTAAGACTAGGCGACAATTTTTCTTGGTCGCATTGGATTGGTTGAGCATACGCAGCACTCATTCCCAAATAGCCTAGCCATAGAACTTTAACGATATTTTTAATCAGATTAATCTCGGTTTTCAACAACATGATCGCTTATACTTTCATAATGCTTGCATGCGTACTATAGCGAAATAGAAAGTATGAATACAACATTTTCAAATTTAAAAACTGTATAAAGGAGCCTAAAGTGATCGCTCAAATCCGTATTGGACAAGGAATGGATGTACACGCCTTTGAACAAGGTGATTTTGTGACTTTGGCAGGGGTTAAAATTCCACATACACAGGGCTTAAAAGCGCACTCTGATGGTGATGTGGTATTACATGCACTATGTGATGCATTGTTAGGTGCTTTGGCTTTAGGTGATATTGGACAGCATTTTCCTGATACTGATCCTGAGTTTAAAGGTGCAGATAGTCGAAAATTATTAAAACATGTGTATCAACTGATTTTGGATCGTGGTTATATTTTGAATAATGCTGATATGACAGTTGCGTGTGAGCGACCAAAATTAGCAAAACATAATTTAGCAATGCGCCAAAGTATCGCTGATGTTTTAGAGGTCGATGTAACACAAATTAGTATTAAAGCAACCACAACCGAACAGTTGGGTTTTACGGGTAGGCAAGAAGGGATTTTAGCGACAGCGACCGTGTTAATTTCTCATCAGGTTAAAAAGTAACTTTAACACTAGCCCTTTATAGGGCTAATTTGAGATGCTTTTGGGTGAAGGGATGCAAAAGTGATTTTGGTTGTATCTAAAATCACGGGGCATTTATGCAAACTGATCAACATGCATTAAAGACTGTTGTAAGTCTTGTGTTGCTTTACGCCCTTGCAGTTGTAAACTCACTGCATAAATCAAACCGGTCCAAGTTTCATTGGGTTCCCATATTTGATGCATGAGTTCTTGTGCTGACGGCATATCCATATCAAGAAAATATTGACGATATAAATAGATTAAACTGCTGACAGATCTATTTTGGTTGCTATGTATCCAGACCATTTTATTTTGAACTAAATGAGCAAGCAAATCTAAAATAAAGAGGCATTGATCATCAGCAGGTGTTTCCCATAAAATGGGCAATTGAATGTAATTTAAACCCAGTTCAGCACAAATTTTATCTTCATGTTGTAAGTGCGAATCTGCATCAGTAAATGCGAGATTAATCACAGTGTCCACACCGTATTCTTTGATATGTTTGAACTGTTCAGCCGTAGGTTGTCCAGAACTATACAAGTGCTCATGGATAAACTGAAAATTCGGGATTTGTGTTAATTCTGTTTCGATATCATTCATAATAATTGTCAATCTTTAAATAAAAACGCCATCACGAAGGATGGCGTTCGTTATTATCTTATCGTTTTGGTAAGACTTCTTTTAAAGCAAGATCCATTTCCAATAATGCTTTTTCAGTAGTTTCCCAGTCGATACAACCATCAGTTACTGATTTGCCATACTCTAAATCAGCAAGGTTTTCAGGAATATCTTGGCGACCGCCTTTAATATGGCTTTCAACCATAATACCAACGATAGACTTATTCCCCTCCAAAATTTGTTCTGTGATGTTTTTCAGAACAAGCGGTTGTAAGTAGGGGTCTTTGTTGGAATTGGCGTGACTCGTATCAATCATAATTTTATTGCTAACTTTAGCTTTGGCTAAAGCATTTTCAGCATCTGCAACAGAGCCAGCATCATAGTTTGGTTTGCCATTACCACCACGTAAAACGACGTGTGCATAAGGATTACCATTGGTGCGAATAACAGAAACTTGACCTTCGTTATTTAGACCAAGGAAACTATGACCATGTTTAACTGATTGCATAGCATTGGTTGCAACGGTTAAACCGCCATCTGTACCATTTTTAAAGCCAACAGGTGAAGATAGACCAGAAGACATTTCACGATGTGTTTGACTTTCCGTAGTACGAGCGCCAATCGCAGACCATGAAATTAAATCTTGATAATATTGTGGTGAGTTTGGGTCAAGTGCTTCAGTTGCACATGGTAAACCCTTATCATTTAACTCTAATAAAAGTTTACGACCTAAACGAAGACCTTTTTCAATGTTGAAAGAGTCATTCATGTCAGGATCATTAATTAAACCTTTCCAACCAACGGTTGTACGTGGTTTTTCAAAATAAACACGCATAATAATGAATAGCGTATCTTTTACTTTTTCACTTAAAACTTTGAGGCGATCTGCATAATCATGGGCAGCCGCAATGTCATGAATAGAGCATGGCCCAATCACAACGAAAAGACGTTTGTCATTGCCATCTAAAATATTGCGCACAGTTTCACGACCATGCAGCACAGTTTGATAGGCCTTTTCATTTAAAGGAAGTTCAGCTTTAAGTTCAGCTGGAGTTACAAGCGGTTGAATGCTCTGTACATTCACGTCATCAATATCTGATTGAGTAATAGGATTTGACTTTACTGTATTCATTGCCGTCACTGGTATTGGATCATACGAAAGTATTTATAGTTGTCCGAATATAACACGATTTGATTGAGTTATTGCTATAGATAACATCAATAAAATCTATATAAAACATCAATAAAATCGTGAAATATTGGAGATAAGATCGTTTAAGTTATACATGGAATGATTTTTCCGTACTGATGAGTTGAACTGTGTGTGGTTTTTCTATGGGTTTGGTTTTCACTGGGTGGAGAATAAAATTGATACCTAGGGCAAATAAAGTAATCCCTAAAATCTTACGAATCATTCTTTCTGGTAAGTGTGAGCTGATCAATGTACCAATAATAATGGCAGGAATTGAGCCCATTAATAACCATCCAAGTAAGTGAAAATCAACATTTCCAGAACTCATGTGCGCAAAGCCCGCGACTGAGGTCAGTAATACTGCATGTACCACATCTGAACCGATAATACGGATCATGGGTAAGTTTGGGAACATGAGGATCAGTGCCATGATACCAAAAGCGCCTGCGCCAACTGAAGATAAGGTTACTAACACACCGAGAGTAAACCCCATAATCACCACATATATGCGTTTACCTTCAATATCAAATTTTGGTGTTTGCTCCAGATCGCTAGTTTGGCGGAAACGACTAAAAAACCGTTCGATATGGACGCGGAACATGATGGAAAGGCCGGTTAATGTCAGCATAAACCCAAGAACAGTGGTGAGTACTGCTTTGTAATGACTCGATTGGCTTAAATAATGATCTAAAATCCAATGGGTCATTAATGACGCGGGAATACTACCCAATGCCAACCAAATTACGATAGGCCAAACAATATTGAGTTTTTTGGCATGTACCATTGAACCGCAAAATTTTGAGATCGCGGCATATAATAAGTCGGTACCAATGGCAATATGGGGTTCTATTTTGAATAGGCTGATTAGAATAGGGGTCATTAAAGATCCTCCGCCAACTCCAGTAATACCTACGCAAAAACCGACTAAAACGCCTGCTAAAATAAATTCCATTGGACCAAACATGACTTAAAATGCCAAATATCAAAATCAGACTTATCTTATGACTTTTTCATATAAGTGGTTGTCTTGATTGTTGATTTACTTATTCTAAAAAATGCTAAAGTAAATCGGTTCGTATTTATTCTTGCTTTTGGGTACTATAAATTTTTCAGGGTGAGGCTTATCTAGAAATACAACTTTAAGCCAGGATGGATTATGCTAAGATGGCTTGGAATTTCTAGGGGACTTAAGTCTTGCAAAATCGAAAGCTTAAAATTGGAATGGTGGTGGGCGAAGTTTCTGGTGATACATTGGGAGCAAAGCTAATTCGAAGTTTTCGCGAGCAAGGTATTGAGGTTGAATTTGAGGGGATTGGTGGTCCTCAAATGATCGCTGAAGGATTTATAAGCTACTATCCCATGGATATTTTATCGGTGATGGGGATTGTTGAAGTCCTTAAAGATATTAAAAAGTTATTTGCTGTACGTGATGGTTTGGTAGAAAAATGGACCGCAAATCCAGTCGATATTTTTATTGGTATTGATGCACCTGATTTTAATTTACGTCTTGCTAAAAGTATTAAGCAAAATCATTTGCCGATTAAAACTGTGCAATATGTGAGTCCATCGGTATGGGCTTGGCGTCAGGGGCGCGTACATGGTATTAAAGCTTCGATTGATTTAGTGTTATGCCTATTCCCATTTGAAAAATCATTTTATCAACGGTTTGCAGTACCAGCTGCTTTTGTTGGACATCCTTTGGCCAGTCAATTGCCCTTACAGAACCCAGTTCATGATGCGAAACTAGAATTAGGTTTAGATGTGAATCAAAAGCATATTGCCTTATTGCCAGGAAGTCGTCGTGGAGAAGTTGAACGACTTGGTCCTTTGGTTTTAGATGCAGCAGCCATTATTCATAAAAAATATCCTGAATATGAGTTTTTAATTCCAGCCATTAATGATGCTCGAAAACTACAAATTGAAGATTTGCTAAAACAATGTCCTGCAAGTTTGGTTGCTAAAATTCGCTTAATGGAAAACTCAGATAAAGAATCTAAAATCGGTCGTCAGGTCATGAACGCTGCGAACATTGTCGCTTTGGCATCTGGCACGGCGACATTAGAAGCGATGCTACTCCATAGACCAATGGTGACTTTTTATCAGCTTAATTGGTTGACTTATATTATTGCGAAATTATTGGTCAAAATTCAGTATTACTCTTTACCAAATATTATTGCTGGTAAAAAAGTGATTCAAGAATTAATTCAAAGTGATGCAACCCCTGAAAAATTAGCTGCGGAAATTGAAAAGTTGATGAATATCGAAACCTCACAAATTCAAGTGATGCAATTGATTACCATGCATAAGAAGTTATTGGCAGGTAATAGTGAAGATCCCGTTCAGGCAATTTTAGGCCTTGTCCAGTAACCTAAAAGTCGTTGGGATAAATGGATTTATTATGCAAAAACTAGAGTTTAGAATTGGAACTACATCAGATATTCCAGAATTGGTTCCATTGATTAATTCTGCCTATCGTTAAAATTCAGGGCAAAGCTGGACTAGTGAATCACATATTGTGGTGGGTGATCGTATCCAGCAACAGCAATTAGAAGACTTAATCAAGCAACAGAATAATCAACTCTTAATCGCTGAAATACAAAGTAAGGATAAGAAAACCATCATTGCTTGTATTGGTTTGACATATCTTAACTTAGAGTTTGAAATAGGTACTTTTTGTATAGCACCACATTGGCAGAATCAAGGCATAGGTAAGCATGTTTTAGCGTATGCGGAGAGCTATTCTCAGGCTTATGTAAAACAGCAGCAAGCAGAATTAAACTATTATGTGATGTGGGTGCTCAATGTTCGTAATGAGTTAATTGAATATTATGAACGTCGTGGTTATGTACAAACGGGTGAGATAGAAGCTTATCCAGTCGATGCAAATGTGGGTCAGCCCATTGTGGACTTACATTTGATTAAAATGAAGAAATCCGTAGTAATATAAATTTCGGGTGTAATTAAGTAATTGGTTGGTATAATTTTTTAGAAGATCAATCATTCTATAGCTTTAAATAAATGATCAATAATAATGATGCAGTTCGAGTGTTATATATTTAATGAGTCGTTGGGTAGAGTTTAAAATTAAAAAATCAATAATTAAATAAGCCCTCATTTTGAGGGCTTAAAGATAAGGTGGTTTATTAGGTAAAGAACCAAGTGTAATAACCCCAAAGCATGAGTGGCCATGCAATATAGGGACTAAATAACCATTTCCATAACCAAAACCTAGGCAGAAATCCTACGCCGTGTATGAATCCACCTGAAATACCAATCATGATCATCATTAAGGCACTATGATTATAGTGACCATGAACATCAAGCATCAGACTTGGATGGATTAATAATACCGCAGCCAGTGGCAATGCCATCAAAAACGAAATGGCCATTGCAAATTTATTCGGCTTCTTTTCTTTTGTTGTCATTGCGACTTCTGTCATGGTCTTATTCCTCATCTAAATCTTGATGATGCTCAATGTAGAGGGCGCTGAGTACACCCGCAAAACATGCCATCAAGATGCCAAGAATCCAAGCGAAATACCACATAACTATTCTCCTTATTTCTTGTAAACACAACCTTAGTAAAGGCTGTGTGAGTTATCTTGAATGTGCTTGTTGGTAATGACACCCCACATTTTATAGTAGCACCAAGTAGTGTAAGCGATAATAATTGGCACAAAAATACCGGCCACAACGGTCATTACTGTAAGTGTATTTTTACTTGAAACAGCATCCCACATGGTTAAGCTGACAGTTGGATTAATACTTGATGGCATGAGGAACGGGAACAGTGCAAAACCAGCGGTTAAGATTGAACCTGTGACCGCTAGAGTCGAGCCTGTAAAACTCAGTCCTGCTTTATTTTTAGCTGCGGCAAAGACAATCAGTAATCCACCTAAGGTTGCTGCAATTGGAGCGAGCATAGTGATTGGATAAGTTGAATAGTTATTCATCCAACCTGGGTTTGCATTGGTGAGTACTTGTTTTGCTAATGGATTCGCGACACCATTGGTATCAAAAGGTTGTACTAAGGTATAACCTTGAATACCGCCGAAATACAACCAAGCACCAGCACCTAAGAAACAGACTAAAAAGATGATTCCCATTAGTTGTGTTGCTTTGGCAGAGCGTTGACGTAACACACCATCGGTACGCAGCATTAACCATGCACCACCATGTGCACATAGCATAGATAAACTGACTAAACCACAAACTAAAGCAAATGGATTGAGTAGGGCAAAGAAGCTACCTGTGTAGGTTGAGCGAACCGTTTCATCTAAAGTAAAAGGTACGCCAAGGAACATGTTGCCAAATGCGACACCAAACACTAATGCAGGAACAGCACCACCAATTGCTAAGCCCCAATCCCATGAAGTACGCCATTGAGTATTTTGTAGTTTAGAGCGGTAATCAAAACCTACAGGTCGTAAAAATAGTGCAAATAAGACTAGTAATAGTGCCCAGTACATGCCAGAGAAAGCAGTGGCATAGACCATTGGCCATGCGGCGAAAAGTGCACCGCCAGCAGTCACGAACCAAACTTGGTTGCCTTCCCAGTGTGGTGCAATCGTATTGATTGCAGCACGGCGTTCATCATCTGTTTTGCCTACAAATGGCATGAGTGCCATTGAGCCCATATCAAAACCATCTGTGAGTGCAAAACCAATCAGTAATACACCAACCAACACCCACCAGATGATTTTGAGAAGTTCATATTCGATCATGATTAAGACTCCTCAACTTTAGCGTGATGGGTATGATCTTTTGCAGCTAATTTTTCGAAATGATATTTACCCGTATGTAGCGAACTTGGGCCTAAACGCGAGAATTTGATCATCAAATACATTTCGATAATGAGAAGTACCGTATAGAACGCTGCAAGTGCAATGATTGAGCCCCACACATCACCCGTGCTTAAGCTAGAGGCAGATAAGTGTGTCGGGAGTATTTCACCAATAGACCAAGGTTGACGACCACCTTCAGCGACATACCAACCTGTTTGCGCTGCGATCCAAGGTAATGGTAGAGCAAATAAGGCAAATTTGAGCAACCACGGTTTATTTTCTGCATTGCGTTTAGCCACTGCATAGGTTGCAAGAATGAACAGAAGTAACATCAAGAAGCCAGAAGCAACCATGGCACGGAATGAAAAGAACAGAGCTGTTACATTTGGAATGGTATCTTTGGTTGCCGCTTTAATGTGTTCTTCAGATGCATCTACAACATTCGGAGTATATTTTTTAAGAAGTAAGCCATAACCTAAATCTTTTTGGTTCTCAGAGAATGATGCCATAAGTTCAGGAGAGCGGTCGCCTGCACGAAGTTTTTCTAGTTCGCTATATGCCAACATACCATTACGAATACGAATCTCGTGTTGAACCATGAGGTCTTTAAGCCCCATGACTTCTTTGTCTAAAGAGCGTGTTGCAATGATGCCCATGACATAAGGAATACGGATGGCATGGTCAGTACGCATTTCTTCTTGGTTTGGAATACCAAATAAAGTAAAAGGTGCAGGCGCAGGATGGGTATCCCATTCTGCTTCAATCGCAGCAAGTTTGGTTTTTTGAACATCACCCAATTCGTAACCAGATTCATCACCCAGTAAAATAACCGATAGTGTAGACGCTAAGCCAAAGATTGCGGCGATTGCGAATGAACGACGGGCAAAGGGTAAGTCTTGTTTTTTAAGTAAGTAATAACTTGAAATAGCCAATACAAAAATGGCACCCGTTACATAGCCTGCAGAGACGGTATGTACAAATTTAACTTGCGCAACAGGGTTAAAAATGAGCGCACCAAAGTCAACCAGTTCCATACGCATGGTTTCAAAGTTAAATGCCGAACCCACTGGGTTTTGCATCCACGCATTGGCGACTAAAATCCACAAGGCGGATAAATTCGAACCAATGGCAACTAACCACGTTACACCCAAATGTTGAACTTTAGAAAGGCGATCCCAGCCAAAAAAGAATAAACCAATAAAGGTTGATTCTAGGAAGAAGGCCATTAAGCCTTCAATCGCCAGTGGTGCGCCAAAAATATCACCGACATAATGTGAGTAATACGCCCAGTTTGTACCAAACTGGAACTCCATGGTTAAACCCGTGGTTACACCTAAAGCAAAGTTAATACCAAAAAGTTTTCCCCAAAATTTGGTCATATCTTTATAAATTTCTTTACCAGAAATCACATATGTGGTTTCCATAATGGCAAGAATAAAAGCCAGACCTAAAGTCAGTGGTACAAATAAAAAGTGATACATCGCGGTCATTGCAAATTGGAACCGCGAAAGATCGACCACGCTTTCAGAAATCATCAACGTGTCTCCTTGATTTGGGAAGGATTGCCAGCAATATGCTCAGCAACTTGATTGTCAAAATTTTTAGGGATCGTTGGCGCATCAAACCAGATATGCTTGATGGTTAATAAAATCACAATCTTAATTATTAATATGATTGTGATTTCTTTAACAAGACGACGATTTATATCGTTGGATTTTAAGCTCATAAGATAAGCCTATTATTTAGCTTCTTTTATATTATTAAACAAAATTAGACATAAAATAAACAGATAAAACAATTAAAATAAAAATATATTATTATTTTATTTATAAACAGCATGTTAGTTGTTTAATTAAATAAAAATAATCTAGGTTTATGCTGTTTTAAAGTTGATTAAAACAGTTGTGATTATTAAGAAATAAACCAACTAAATTGGTATTGTTTATTTAAAATAAACCAACTGAATTAATATGGATTGAATATTTTAATAAAATTTTGTTTGGTTTTTTCGTAAAGTATTCATAGTAAATTAGTTGGTTATAATTTTTAATTCAAGTCGTTTAGTGCGATAAATTGTAAAGATTTTTAGTCAGTAAATGGCACGGACGATTTTTAAATATGCCATTTATATTGATGAAGGAATAGCTATGAGCTTTGATTGATTATTAGGAAATAATACTTTTGTACAGAGCTGGCAAACACTAGGTTGACTGAAATGATATTTTTGAATGAGAGCTAAATGTTGGACTTGGTTTGTTTATTTTTGTGTTTATTTAAAATTGCTCTGAGCTAAAAAGATGGTTCGATTTTGAAATATTTTTTGCAATGTAATGAGATTTACTAAAGCGAATTAAAATAATTTGTGATTGGAATTCGAGTTCGCCGAATTCAGGTTCAACTTGAACGTAGTGGAGTTGTCCAAATTCATCACGAACGCGAGCTTGCGCTGAAAAACCTGGACGAGCATTTCCACTTGAAACGGTTGCTAAGCGACCTAAAAGATCGACTTGAGTTTTTATGACTTGCGGTTTAATAACTTGATCTAAGCAATGAATCATAAATACCGTAAAGAAAATGGCGATAACCAGTGCCGGTATAATCATGTAATACCATGCGAAAAAATAATGTTGACTGGCATATACGATGAGTTGTAGCAGGTATCCAGCAAAACTAAAGGTAATGAAAAAGAAGACCACAATCAGAACTTTGGCAAACTTTACTTGGATAAAAGGGGAGTGAGTGAGCCAATCAGGAGAAATTCGCTTGAAAAAAGTGCTGGGGCGAAGTCCAATATAATAGCCAATAGTTTCAGCCGTGCTAAGTAAGATTAGAGCACAGACACTTAAATGAAATGGCATTAAGTCATGTTCTAAAAAAAACGCTAGCATGGCTGTCCTTGAGGCAATTGAGTCTAATTTAAAGACCTATCGTGGTGAGTCTTCGATGTAAATTCCACCATCAGAATGAACTTTAATATTTATTTTTTCAAGATTTTCACCTAAGCAAGGTCCTGAAATACATTCACCCGTTTCGACATTAAATAATGCGCCATGAGTTGAACATTGAATATATTCACCATCTTGATCTAAAAACTGATTTTCTAAAAATTCCAATTCAGTTTGTAGATGCGGGCAAAGATTATTGTAAGCATAGTAAGCCCCATCACGTTGAGTGATAAAAATGGTTCTACCGTCATCTGTGTCAAAAGCACGTGCTTCTCTTTCAGGAATCTCTTCGGTCATTGCAATTTTAGACATTTATGCACATTCCTTTTGAAAATTTTGCAAAAGTTTAGCATAGTTGGCAACGTCTAAACGTGCGCCATATTGTGCAACAACTTCACTTGAAATTAGAATTGCCAATTCAGCAGCAGTCTGTAAGCCTAAGCCCGCATTTAAAGCGTATAGGAAGCTACCCGCAAAAGCATCACCTGCACCATTGGCATCTATTGCTGTTACTTTGCGACCAGCAACGTGAATATGTTGCTCTGCATTTGCTACAAGGGCACCTTTTTCACTTAATGTAATGACAACCTCATTACTAAGTAATTTCAGTTTAGTCAATGCTGCTTCTACAGAATCAGTTTCTGTATACATCATTGCTTCTTGTTGATTACAGAAAATTAAATCTACGCCATCATCTAAAAGTTCATCTAAACCTGCACGTGCATATTGCACCATAGCGGGATCAGATAATGTCAAAGCAATTTTAACACCGTTGTCTCGTGCAATTTGACGAGCTTGTTTTACTGCAACACGTGCAGTATCGCTAGATGATAAATAACCTTCGATGTATAGCCATTTTGCAGTCTTTAAAGCTGTGAAATCGATTTGCTCGGCAGTCAATTCCGCAGTGATCCCTAAGTAAGTTTGCATAGTGCGTTCTGAGTCAGCACTCACGAGAACCATGCATGTACCGGTTACACCTTGGCTGATTGATTTAGGTGTAGTGTGAATTTTGGCTTCATTTAAGCCATTGAGATAAATGGCACCTAAGTCATCATGACCAACACGGCAAGCATAAAATGTAGAACCACCTAATGCGCTGAAAGCAACTGAGGTATTGGCTGCAGAACCACCTGAAGTTTGACCTTTATAGATTTGGCTTGCTTGTAAGTTTTGATATAATTGAGCTTGTGTATCACCATCTGCTAATTGCATGGTGCCTTTTTGCAGGTTTTGTTGAATTAGGAATTCATCAGTTACTTTAAACTCCTGATCAATCAGTGCATTACCAATTGCAAAAAGGTCAACTGTAGCCATGTTCTTCATCACATCAATGTTAAAAATGCAAAGTTTACACCAATGCTCAGTTTTACTGTAGATTGATGAATAAAATTCATGTTTATTCTTATATAAATTTTAAATTTACTAAAACAGATTAGATGATGATAAGGGGGGTATGTACATTCTTGTTGTTGAAAATCAGGCTTGGTGAAATTATTACTTGCTGACATTGAAGGATTTGAGTCCCCAGACTTTCAAGTGATAACTTTATTGATAGCTACAGAAAGTGCATCTAATTGCTATATTTCTGCAACTACCAATCAATCTTAACTAATTCTAAAATTACCCATTTAAAAATAATAAGTTAGCATGTTCACTCAGTTATTAGATAATTCCGATTGAAATAGTCGGTTAAATTTATCATCGCACTGTGATTAAAGGGTGAATTGTATGGGACAGTGAATGTATAATGCCGTTAAGTTAAATATTACAAATTTTGAGGAGATCACATGACTGTAGATGTCACTGAAACCATAACCCATACTGTTCATCCTGCGTTTCAGTTGGTACGTCAACACCATGTTGAAGCTTTAGATATTTTAGTTTCTGAATATAAACACAAAGTCACTGGTGCGATGCATTATCACTTGGCGACTGAACACGATGAGAATGTTTTTCTCGTTGCATTTCGTACTCAACCGATGGATTCAAAAGGTGAGGCGCATATTCTTGAACACACGGCGTTATGTGGTTCAGAGAAATTTCCAGTACGTGACCCATTCTTTTTAATGATTCGTCGTTCATTAAACACATTTATGAATGCATTTACGGCTGCCGATTGGACAGCGTATCCATTCGCAACACAAAATAAGAAAGACTTTCAAAATTTATTGGAAGTGTATTTGGATGCCGCTTTTGCAGCCAATTTGAATCCACTTGATTTTGCTCAAGAAGGTATTCGTATTGAATTGGAGGAAGGTCAGCCTGTTTATAAAGGGGTGGTCTTTAATGAAATGAAAGGTGCTATGAGTTCACCGTCAGATCAACTGTACCATCAATTGGCACATCATTTATTCCCGAAAACAACCTATCACTACAATTCTGGCGGTGATCCCAAAGATATTCCTGATCTTACCTATGAAGAATTGGTAACTTTTTATAAGTCCCATTATCATCCAAGTAATGCGGTATTTATGACTTTTGGCAATGAACCTGCCTATCATTTACAAGAGCAATTTGAAAAATTAGCGTTGGCAAAATTTGGAAAAGGCGAAACGCTTTATTCTAAACATGAACAACGTTTGACTGCACCGCTTGAAGTGACTGAAACATATGCGGTTGATGCAGAAGATTTAAAAGATAAGACCTATCATATTCTTTCGTGGTTATTACCAGAATCAAGTGATATTAAACTACGTTTAGGTATGCGCTTGGTTGAAGGAATTTTACTCGAAGACTCAGCATCTCCATTACGTTATTATTTAGAAACATGTGACTATGCACAATCGACTGGGCCAATTATGGGCGTCGATGATTCTAATTTTGAAATGACGTTTTATTGTGGTGTACAAGGTTCGAACCCTGAACATGCAGAAGAATTCAAACAAGGTGTGTTGAATATTTTACAAGATGTGGCATCAAAACCTGCTGATCAAGACATGGTTGATGCAATCTTGCATCAAATAGAATTGCATCAACGTGAAATTAGTGGGGATGGTACGCCATATGGCTTGACCTTGATTTTGAATGGGTTGAGTAGTGCAATTCATCATAGTGATCCTATTCATGTATGGGATGTCGATGCTGCTATGGATTTGGTAAAAGAAGAGCTTAAAGATCCAATGTGGCTGTCTAATCTTATCACCACACATCTTTTGGATAATCCACATCGTGTGCAAATGACTTTAGTACCCGATGCGACGAAATCTGCAAAAGAAGCTGAAGATGAAAAAGCACGTTTGGCAAAAATAGGTGCAGCTTTAACTGAGGAACAGAAAGCTGAAATTATCCAACAAACGGAAGCTTTAAATATTCGTCAAGCAACTCCTGATGATTTAGATTTATTGCCAAAAGTTGGTTTAGAGGATATTCCAGCAGAATTGGCGATTGTACAAGGTCAATTGCGTGAAATTATCTCCAATGGTTTAGATACTCCTTTAAATCTATATCATGCTGGAACCAATGGTATTTATTATCAGCAAGTGTTGATTCAAATTCCTGACCAAATTGTAAAATCACCATATTTTAACTTGTTATCTATTTTAATGGGTGAGGTTGGTGCTGGTGAATATGATTATTTAGCCTTGCAACAATTACAAACAGCTGTGAGTGGTGGTTTGGGCATGGGAGCATCATTACGCTCTCAAGTGGATGATAAAGGTAAAATTACTGCATGGTTAACTTTAACGACTAAATCGTTGACGCATAAGCTAAATGCTATTCAATTGCTTAAACTGGCGTTTGAACAGCTTCGATTTGATGAAAAAGATCGTATTATTGAGTTATTACAACAACGTAAAACTCGTTGGGCTTCGCGTTTGTCAGATTCTGGTCATAGTTATGCCATGCAAATTGCATCGCGGAATATGAGTGCATTGGCACAACGTGATTATCAAAATACTGGTTTAGGTGCATTAAATTGGTTAAGTGAGCTGGTTGCTCAAATTGAAAAAGACGATGCTGCATACGATGCACTCATTGCAGAACTGCAAGCAATTCATCGCGAATTAATGTTGGCACCAAAACAATTTTTGTTGGTCTGTGAAGAGCATCATTCAGACGCTTTGGTGGCAGAAGTTCAAGAGGTTTGGGATAAATTGGCTATAGATAAAACGCCAGTTGCTTTAACTCAAGTTGAACAAGAAAATAGCGACAAAGACCAAGCTTGGCTCATTCAGAGCAATGTACAATTCTGTGCTGCGGCTTATGCTGCTGTTGACGTTGCTCATCCAGATGCAGCGCCATTAATGGTCCTCGCAGGTTATTTACGTAATGGATTCTTGCATAGTGCGATTCGTGAAAAAGGTGGCGCTTATGGTGGCGGGGCAAGTTATGATGGGAATGCCTGCTCATTCCGCTTCTATAGTTATCGTGATCCACGTTTAGCAGAAACTTTTAAAGACTTTGAAGCGAGTATTGACTGGTTGATGAATGTTGAACAACAATCACATCAGCTTGAAGAAGCGATTTTGGGCTTAGTTTCGAGTATGGATAAACCAGGTTCACCAGCAGGTGAGGCAATTACGGCATGTTATGCGTTGTTGCATGGGCGTACACCTGCATTTAGAAAAATGTTACGTACACGATTACTAGAAGTCACATTGCAAGATTTAAAACGTGTGGCACAAACGTATCTAATTGAACAAAAACCAGTTAAAGCCGTAGTTGCACCTGTCGCTAAAAAAGAGACTTTGGAACAACTTGGATTTGAAATAAAACAAGTCAAATAAATATTCTGGAGAAAAATATGTCGTTCAAGTCTTTTGAACGTACACCACTTAATCTGAGCATCTTAATGATGCTCAATTTTGGTTGGGTGTCTACCGCGCAAGCAGATGATTCCACTCAAGTTAACCCTGCAAGTACGCAAGCATGTGTTGCTTTAGAGTCAAATGCAGATCGTTTGGCATGTTATGACAAAATATTTAAAACGTCAGGTGTTATAGCTCCAGTTTTAGTTTCAGAAAAGCGTGCAGCAGAAGCATTGGTTCAGCCAGCTACTGAACCAGTGACTTTGAAAGATAAAATTGAACAGAAGGTTGGGAGTCTGTTTGCAGTTGAGGGGCCTAAGATTGATCCAAATACATCATTGTTGGATAAGCGTTGGGAACTTTCAGCGGATAGTAAATTAGGCACTTGGAATATTCGGGCCAATCAGCCGGTGTATTTATTACCTGCATTTTGGTCGAGTAGTAAAAATGAATTTCCACACAGCCCAAATCCACAAAATACTGTGACGGAAGATCAAAATTTAAAATCGATGGAAGCGAAATTTCAAATTTCCCTTAAGACCAAAGCGGTTGAAAATTTGATTGGTGATAATGGTGATGTGTGGTTAGGTTATACTCAGTCTTCGCGTTGGCAAGTTTATAATTCTGGAGAGTCTCGTCCATTTCGTGAAACCAATTATGAACCTGAAGCAAGTCTGATATTTCGTACCAACTATGAAATTTTAGGTTTGAATGGGCGTTTATTGGGAGTTACTTTTAATCACCAATCGAATGGGCGTTCAGATCCTTTGTCACGTAGTTGGAATCGCGTGATGCTGAACCTAGGTTTTGAAGAAGGAAATTTCGCAATGATGATTCGTCCTTGGTATCGTATGGATGAGTCAGCGAAAGATGATAACAATCCTGATATTAAGGATTATGTTGGACGCGGTGACTTAACTGCATTCTATCGTTGGAACGAGCATGATTTTTCATTGATGTTACGCCACTCGCTTAAAGGTGGTGATGATTCGCATGGTGCGATGCAGTTTGATTGGGCTTTTCCGATTAAAGGCAAATTACGTGGTCATTTTCAATTGTTTGATGGCTATGGGGAAAGTCTGATTGATTATAACCATCGAGCTACCTATGTTGGTTTGGGTGTTTCCTTGATGAACTGGTTCTAAACCTAAAAAAATCGCTCAATCGAGCGATTTTTTTAACTTAATTTATTAACCAATTTGAATTTCGGTACTTGGGTGGTTGACTCTGCTTTTTTTCGGTGTTGCGATTAAATAAGCCAAAGTAAGCGGGCCTAAGCGTCCTGCAAACATCAACATGATGAGTGTAATTAAACTAGCAGGTCGTAAATCCTCGGTCACACCTCTGGATAAGCCAACGGTGCAGGCTGCGGAAACAGCTTCAAAGAGTAAGTCGAGAAAGCGTTTATTCGGTTCTAAAATTAGCAGTGCAAAAAAACCGACTAAAATCAGCATAAACGTAATAGAAATGACGGCTAAGGCCTTAAAGGTAATGTGATAGGGAATAGAATGTTTAAATACCGTCAACTCATCAGAACGCCTTAAAAAGGTAATCACGCTCAATACCATAATAATAAAGGTACCTACCTTAATACCACCAGCAGTACTGAGTGAACCACCGCCAATAAACATCAGTACCATGGTGACTAAAGCTGAAGCATCGGTCATGCTACTGACTTCAACACTATTAAAGCCAGAAGATCGAGGAACAGTTGCATGGAACCATGCATTTAAAGCTTGGTCTCCAACTGACATGGGAGCAAGTGTCAGAGGATTGCTGGCCTCTAAACACCAAATCACAATGAAGGCGAATAGATTTAAACCTGCAATGGTCGATAAAATGAGTTTGCTATTGGTCGATAATTTTTTCCAGCGTTTGGCGCGTTTAATATCCATTAACACAACAAAGCCAATACCACCAATGATGTACAACATACTAATGGTGAATGTCACCATATATTGGTCTGAGAAACTCATTAAACTATTGGGAAATAAGGAAAATCCACCATTGTTAAATGCCGAAACACTATAGAATAAGGCATAGAAAAAAGCATGCCCAAAGTCATAATGTTGCATCCAAGCGATGGTTAAGATAAAGGTACCGACACCTTCAAAAAATAAAGAGTACAGTAATACGCCTTTTACGGTAAAGGTAGCTCTCGCCAGACTGGTTTGTCCAATCGTTTCTTGAGCCATAATCTGTTGTTTTAAGCCGACTTTGGAAGATAGGCTGAGTGCTGCCAATATGGCAAAAGTCATAAAACCTAAGCCGCCACATTGGATTAAGATCATGATGATAATTTCACCAAACAGCGTAAAAGATTCACCAACGTTAACAACGGAAAGCCCAGTAATGGTGACGGCTGATGTTGCCGTAAAAAGTGCTTTAAGCCAAGGCAGTTCACCGTGATGTGCAAAGGGGAGTTTGAGTAAAATTGTACCGATGACAATAAAACTTAAAAAGCCTAGGGCCAGTAAACTGGGTGGACTTAGATTGATGCTATTTTGCTTTTTATTAATCAGCTCAGTTTTTTTAAATTTCATAAAAGCTTCTTTATAAGAAACGGGACGAAAGTTTTCTTAACATTTCTACAGGACCTTCAATAATTAAAATATCTTTTTCCTGTAAAATTGTACCGGGTGCAATCTCATAAAGCACATGTGAGCCGCGCTGCAATAAGAGTGTTTTTAAGTCATATGCCTCTTCCATGAGTGTTTGATATTCTTTACCTTGTAGATTAGCACCAATTTCAGCTTTTACGATATAGCGCTCGTTATTGAGTTCCATATAGCGTTGAACCATGGGGAAACTCAAGCTCTGTGCAATTCGAATCCCCATATCTTCTTCAGGATGAATAATTTTAGTAATTCCAAGATGTGACAAAATCATATGATGAGCTTTAGATTTTGCTTTGACTAAAATTCTTTCAATCCCTAAGTTTTTTAAGTGCAATACACATAGAATACTGGCTTCAATATCTTCACCAATAGCAACCACCACAGCATCACAATTTTTGACATTTAGCTCATTTAAAACATGCTCATCAGTCGCATCGGCAATAACAGCATGGCTAATTTGATCGGCTATATTTTCCACGTTTTTCTTAATGGTATCGATTCCGATCACATCATGATTGAGCTTTGTGAGTTCTAGGGCAACTGTTCCACCAAAACTTCCTAAACCGATGACAGCAAACAGTGCCATATTTAAAAATATCCTTTTATAAATGAAAATCTGATAGATGTTTGATGATCACGAAATTAGGCATCAAGAATATAATAGGTATTCACGTGATTGAAATCATGTTTCTATTTTATCTTTAAAAACACGATTCAGCCAACGACTTATGTATTTGATGGTTATAAATAGTTGGTTTGCTTGGAAAGGATGTTATTAGAAAAACATATTCGTAAGTTTTGGATAAAAGTTGGTCGTAATCGATATAGCGAAAAGGAAGATGCTCTAAAGATAGAGTATTACAAAGCTTTTACTACCTACGATCGATTTGGTATGTTGTTTTAAAAAAAGAACCTCAACTGAGGTTCTTTTTTATTTGGCTTAGATATTTGAAATATATAGTGGTTTATCTTATTTTAAAAAGCGCTGATAACCTAAATTGTTGGTAATTTCAGCATATGGATAAGTGATTTTTTCCAATGTTTCAATTAAACCATCGGGGTTTTGTTTGGCATCGGTTGCTTCAAGACCCACCAGTACACGACCTTCAGCAGCACCATGATTACGATAGTGGAATAGAGTAATATTATGCGTTGGCCCAAGACGTTCTAAGAAGGTTAATAACGCACCCGGACGTTCTGGGAATTCTACGCGGAACAAACGCTCATTTTCGATATCCGCATGTCCACCAACCAAGTAACGAATATGTAATTTGGCTACTTCGTCATCCGATAAATCATCGACATCATAGTGGGCTTGTAAGAGTTCATGGATGTCATGACGTTCTTTTTCGCCACCTTTGAGACTAATGCCGACAAAGACTTGAGCGGCACTTGAAGTGCTGGCACGGTAGTTAAACTCAGTAATATTACGACCTTGTAAAGCACGGCAGAAGTTCAGGAAAGAACCTTTTTCTTCAGGAATGGTCACGGCAAAAATGGCTTCTTTACGTTCACCGAGTTCTGTTCGTTCTGCGATATAACGTAGGCGGTCAAAATTCATGTTGGCACCGCACACAATCGAAACGATGTTCTTATGTTTTAGACCATGTTGTTCAACATATTTTTTAATGCCTGCCAGTGCCATTGCACCAGAAGGCTCAACAATACTACGGCATTCATCATAAGTGTCTTTAATGGCAGCACAGATTTCATCTGTATTGACCAAAACGACATCACGTTCAACAATTGGCCCTGAATTATCTGATTTTTGGAGTTGGATCACTTGAAATGGTTTTTCACCAATTTGTGCTACCGCCGTACCATCGGCAAATAAGCCGACTTGTGGCAGAATCACACGTTCATTGGCTTCAAAAGCGGCTTTGAGGCATGCCGATTCATCGTATTCCACAGGAATGACTTTCACATGGGGCGCAACATCGCCCAAATATGCGGCAACACCCGCAATTAAACCACCACCACCTACAGCCACAAATACATAGTCGACATCACGCCATTGACGTAAAATTTCGTTGGCAATGGTACCTTGTCCAGCCATGACTAATTCATCATCGTATGGCGGAATAAAGGTTAGCCCTTCATCTTTAGCACGTTGAATGGCATATTTGTTGGCAACATCAAATGAATCGCCGTATAAAACTACATCACCACCTAAGCGTTTTACCGCTTGTACCTTGATGTCAGGTGTAGTTTTTGGCATCACAATAATGGCGTGGATTCCCAGTTTTTGACCAGATAGAGCTACGCCTTGCGCATGGTTACCTGCAGAAGCTGTAATAACGCCACGTTCTAACTGAGATTTCGGTAATTGACTAATACGGTTATAAGCACCGCGTAGTTTGAAAGAAAAGACCGGTTGTAAGTCTTCGCGTTTGAAGCGAATATTATTGTTTAGTTTTTCACTAATTCGTGGCGCTGCTTCGAGTGGAGTTTCGATTGCAACATCATAGACAGTTGCTTGTAATATTTGTCGAACCAAACGAGACAGCATGTTAATTTTCCATCTAACAGTTTAAAATAGATTTTTATTGTAACAAACCCTGTGCATTTAGGCTGTAAAATCAGCAACAAATGTCGAAAATAGTTGAGCCAAGTTATGAGTCTGTATGCTACCCAAGATGAAAAGAAACAAGCTGTCGCAAAAGCTGCGTTAAAGCACTTGCCGAAGGGCGGTATTTTGGGTGTAGGTACAGGAAGTACTGTGAACTTCCTCATTGAATTATTACCAGAATTGCAATTAGAAGCAGCGGTTGCAAGTTCTGAAGCCACTGCACAACGTCTTAAAAAATTAGGCATTGAAGTAGTGGATATGAACCATGTTGGTGGTTTAGATGCTTATGTCGATGGTGCGGATGAAATTGATCGTCATATGCATATGATCAAAGGTGGTGGTGCTGCACTGACCCGTGAAAAAATTGTCGCGTCGATTGCGAAAAAATTCGTATGTATCGTGGATGACTCGAAATGGGTTGAGCAGTTGGGTCGTGAATTCCCACTTCCTGTTGAAGTGATTCCTATGGCACGTTCTGCTGTGGCGCGTAAAATTGTTTCACTTGGTGGTGATCCAGTCTACCGTGAAGGTGTAGTAACGGATAATGGTAATGTGATTTTAGATATTTATAATTTGAATATCTTAAATGCACTCGAGCTTGAAAAAACATTGAATAATATTCCAGGTGTGGTTTGTAACGGTATCTTTGCTATTCAAAAAGCAGATATTGCGGTTGTTGCTACTGATAATGGAATTGAAGAACGTACAGCAGTTTAATTGTTGTTGGGTTTGAAATTTCGATGAATTTTGCTGATTTACCTGAAATTAAAATCGTTCGACATGTGAGGGCAACACGTTTGCACTTACGTGTTGAACCCACGCAGATTCGTTTAACAGCTCCTGTGTTCTGTAGTCAAAGACAAATTCAGAACTTTGTGGATCAATCGCAACAGTGGTTGTGTGAAACTTGGCAGAAGCAACAACAAAAATTAAAATTTAACGAGCAAACTTTACCTACAGAATTACAATTATTTAATGTAGATCAACCTCTACAAATTAAATATCAACCTCAAAAGCCATCTTTTATTTTTGATTCTAAAAATCATTTAATTTTGATTAGTGATCGTCAGCCTGAACAATATTTAAAAGCGTTCATCGTTGCTTATGCAAAGCATCATTTGCCTATTTATTTGGCGCAAGTGAGTGCTGAAACTGGTTTAAATTTTGGTAAATGTAGCATCCGTCAGCCCAAAACACGTTGGGGAAGCTGTACCTCTAAACACGATATTATGTTGAACGGTGGTTTGGTTTTATTTCCTCAAACAATTACGCGTTATGTATGTGTGCATGAGTTGGCGCACACCAAGCATTTTGATCATAGTAAAAAATTTTGGGCAGAAGTTACTAAACATGATATATTTTATAAAAGCCATCAAAAGATATTAAAAACGAGTTCAATGCCATATTGGTGGTTCTGTTAATATTGAATGATATTATAAATATATTTTTAAGTATGAATTGAGAAGATATAAAAAAATGATTTAAAATTTGTACTATGTTAAAACAACTATTTATCCATTGTCGTTATATTAATAAAGAACTTAAATTTGAATTTTACAGATATTCATTATTTCATACTCATAGTCCCTAGCTGTCTAATTTTGATGGGTAGCCTATTCTTAATTTGTCATTTTTTATTTAAAGCTCCGCATTATTTGTTGTGGTTGGGCGTGGGTTATATTGTTCCTGCATTTTCTTTAGCTGCACAATGCTTGATGTCTGGTGATCAGCTGAATGTGGCCGCTCCTGTGTTGGGGGGGATGTATTTATTTGGTGCTTGGGCCAGTGCATATGCCATGGCTTTAAGAAAAAAAGCACATGCACATTCTAAAGTCGCATGGTTTTTGATTGTGATACTTACCGCTTTACTGAGTTATTATTCATATATAGATCAACAATTGTGGATGCGTATGTTGATTTTGAATTTCGGTATAGCAACTGTAAGCAGCTTAGTTTTGGTTTCAATGTTTCGGGGTTATAAGAATAACGACTGGTTAAATAAAATTGTTGATCTTTCATATTTATTTATCGTGCTTTATACCTTCATTCGTTGTCTTATTATTTTTCATTTTTTAGAGGATATTAAGATTGCCATGCTTTCAAAATCAGTGTGGTGGTTGATGATGTTAGCCGCCAGTATTTTACTGAGTATGTGGTTCGCAATGGTTCTATTAGGGACTTTAGTGAGAGATATTATTTTAAAACTAAAAGATGAACGTTCACGGGATCCTCTGACTCATTTGCTGAATCGGCGTGGTTTTTATGATTATGCTGAAGAAAATTTAGTAAAATCGCCTATAAAAAAATATTTTTTGTTGATGTGTGATGTGGATCATTTTAAAAAAATTAATGATCGTTATGGGCATTTGGCTGGAGATGGAATTTTAAATGAAGTCGGTCTGATTATTAGTCAAAATGTCCGTGAACATGATTTGGTTGGACGTTTTGGTGGTGAAGAATTTATTGTTTTATTGCAAGTTGAAGATTTAATTGTGGCATATCAACTTTCCGAGCGTATTCGTACCGCAATTGAAATGGAATTATTTTTAGAGCAAAAAATATCAGTCACAGCCAGTTTTGGTCTTACTCAGGTGAAAAATCAAGATCTAACGCATGCTATTGGGGTTGCGGATAAATTATTGTATGCAGCGAAACGTGCTGGACGTAATTGTACTTTATTGGAAACGCATGAAAAAATGATGAAGGGATAGATGGAACCAGTCGTCGTAATGAGAAAAAATAATGAAAACCAAGCAAAATAGTTTAGAAAACCTCAACTTCCTGTCATACTGCACAGTTACGAAATGGATGCTTTGAATTGAGGTAAAGAACGTGATTTCAGTTGGTATTGTCGGCGGCACAGGTTATACAGGCGTTGAATTGTTGCGTCTTTTACTACGACACCCAAATGTACAAGTTAATGTACTGACTTCACGAACTGAAAATGGCCGTCGTGTTGATGACATGTTCCCAAGCCTGCGTGGTCACACCGAACTTTGCTATTCAGATTTAAATATTGATGAACTAAAAAAATGTGATGTTGTATTTTTTGCAACACCACATGGCGTGGCAATGAAACATGCTACTGAATTGGTTGCAGCAAAGACCAAAGTTATCGATTTAGCTGCAGATTTCCGATTCCAAAATTTAGCACAATTTGAAAAATGGTATGGTTTAGAGCATAGCTGTCCAGAAATTTTAAAAGATTCTGTTTATGGTTTATCAGAGTTAAACCGTGACAAAATTAAACTAGCCAATGTTGTGGGCAATCCCGGTTGTTATCCAACCACGGTACAACTGGGTTTAGCGCCATTATTTAAACAAGCTGAAACACTAATTAAACCTGAAAGTATTATTATTGATGCAAAATCAGGTGTTTCAGGTGCAGGTCGTAAAGCTAGTTTAGGTATGATTTATTCTGAAAATGCAGATAACTTTAAAGCTTATGGCGTTGCTGGTCATCGTCATCATCCTGAAATTGTTGAAGCATTGGAAAATATTTCAGGTCAAACGGGTGTGTTTGATCACATTATTTTTGTACCGCACTTAGTGCCTATGATTCGTGGCATGCTGAGTACGATCTATGTTGATTTAACCGAGGCTGGTGATGCAACCGATTTGCAAAGTTTATATGAACAGTTCTATGCAAATGAGCAGTTTGTAGATGTGATGCCTGCGAATAGCTCACCCGAAACTCGTTCGGTGCGTGGTGCTAATCAATTACGAATCGCATTGTATAAACCACAACCGAAAAAGTTGATTGTTTTATCGGTACAAGATAATTTGGTTAAAGGTGCAGCAGGACAGGCTGTGCAAAATATGAACTTAATGTTTGGTTTTGTTGAGGATGCAGGTTTACAAGGCATCGGATTATTACCATAAAAAACGTTTTTAAACTTCACACACATTTCACATTCGCGTTAAATGTGTGTTTTGACTCTATCCATGATCAGAGATGACGATGCAGAACACAGAAATAGATACTACGTCACAACAAATTCAGACGCCAAAAAAATCTTTGATGAAAGGAAGTATGCCGCTCATTATTGGTGGGGTGGTGCTTTGTGCAGGCAGTATATTATTGGGATACACCGTGGGGCATCGTCAAGGTTTAACAGTGGTCGGTTATGATGCTGATGCAAAACAATTGGTCGATGTGGTTGAGAAGCAAAAGGTAACCCTCAGCACGCTCAATAAAAATCTGAATGCAGCAGTGCAAGAGCGTGATGTTGCTGTTAGTAATTCAAATGATTTATTTCAGGCCCTTAACTTGGCAAATGCTGAAAAAGCCCAAGTAGATGGTATGAGTGCGATTTATCGTGAAGTGCTAAAGCAACGTGGTGGTATGAGTTTGACGGTGCAAAACATAGCAGTTAAAAGCTTGCCTGAAAATGCTTATGAATACCAAATTGATTTGGTGCAAGTGAGCCCAAATAATCGACAGGCTTCAGGAAGTGCAGAGTTACGCTTAATTAGTGGAACAGAAGTTTTAGTTGTTCCAATGGAAGATAGTAATTTTAATTTTGCAGCTTTTGAGCGTTTAACGGGTCGTTGGACTATGCCGAAAGGTTTTAATCCTCAATTTATCGAAGTGCGCTTAAACGGAGCAACACCAGTAATTAAACGCTTTAGTTGGTCGCGTGGAAAACCTATAGAAAGCTCAGCTGCTTCAGCTGCGGAAGTTCCGCAAGCAGAAGCGAATGCTCAATAAGTGGTGAATTTTAAATATATGTGCAGTTACAAACGTCAAATCAGTTTATCTGAAGTAAAAGCCTCTTTTAATCATACTGGTTATGTGGATTGGCATTTGAGTCCTCGGCTGAGTGATTCAGATCATCAGGAAGAAAAGGAAGGTGATGTTGCAGTACAAACCGCACCGCCTGAATTTAAGCGTCCACCACTGTATGCGGTCGTTTTAATGAACGATGATTACACGCCAATGGACTTTGTTATTGAAATTTTACAACAATACTTTGCTTTGAATCTTGACCAAGCTACTCAAGTAATGTTAACAGTACATTATGAAGGCAAAGGTGTTGCAGCTGTTTATCCGCGAGACATTGCGGAAACAAAAGCAAACCTAGTAAACAACTATGCTCGATCTCAAGGTCATCCATTACTTTGTCAGATTGAGCCACAAGAATAAGGGGATCTCATGCTCAGTCGTCAATTAGAAGTTTCTTTACGTTTGGCTGTTAGCATGGCTCGTCAAAAGAGACATGAGTTTCTTACGGTCGAACATTTGCTATTGGCATTACTCGATAATGACTCTGCTGTAAATGCACTGAAAGCTTGTGGTGCAGAAATTATCGGTTTGCGTAAAGAATTAGAAGAATACGTAGAACAACATACCCCTAAACTTGGTGAAAATAGTGACCAAGCGCCACATCCAACTGAAAGCTTTGATCGAATTTTACAACGTGCAATTTTTCATGTGCAATCCAGTGGTGGTGATCGTACCGTTGAGGGGGCGGATGTACTGGTTGCGATGTATTCGGAACGTGATTCATTCGCCGTCTACTTACTAAAACGCCATCAAATTAATCGTTTAACTTTGACGCAGTATTTATCACACGGTGGACGTAAAGAAGAAATTCAAGTTGAAGAAGAAGTTGAAGATTTAGATGGTGAATCAAGTTCTTCAGCTAATGCTGGGCCACTTGAGTTGTATACCCTTAACCTCAACGTCGAAGCACAAAAAGGAAAAACTGATCCGTTAATTGGTCGTGAGAAAGAAATTGAACGTACAGCACAAATTTTGTGTCGTCGTCGTAAAAACAATCCTTTGCTTGTAGGTGATCCGGGTGTCGGTAAAACTTCAATTGCAGAAGGTTTGGCATGGTTAATCGTGAATGGACGAGCACCTAAGCCATTGGCGAATGCAGAGGTATTTAGTCTTGATATTGGTGCCTTGGTTGCAGGAACAAAATATCGGGGTGATTTTGAAAAGCGTTTAAAACAATTGTTAAATGCCTTGAAAAAGAAACCTGAAGCAATTTTATTTATTGATGAAATTCACATGATTATTGGTGCTGGCTCAAGTATGGGTAGTACCATGGATGCATCGAATTTAATTAAGCCAGCTTTAGCCAATGGTTCTTTACGTTGCATTGGTTCAACAACGTTCCAAGAATATCGTCAAGTCTTTGAAAAGGATCATGCATTGTCTCGTCGTTTCCAAAAAATTGATGTCAATGAACCATCAATTTCTGAAACGATTGATATTTTACGTGGACTAAAAAGTAAATTTGAAGAATTTCATCATGTTCAATATGATGATAACGCATTGGTTTCAGCGGTAGAGTTGTCTGCTAAATTTATTAATGATCGCTTTTTACCAGATAAAGCCATTGATGTTATTGATGAAGCCGGTGCTCAACGCCGTTTAAAAGCGGAACAAGATAATACGGTCATTACGATTGAAAATATTGAAGATATTATTTCAAAAATTGCACGTATTCCACCGAAAACTGTGTCAAAAGATGATAAATCTGTACTTGAAAATCTTGAACGTGATTTAAAACGTGTGGTCTTTGGGCAGGATGAGGCCATTGGTGCGCTTTCTTCAGCAATTAAGTTATCTCGTGCTGGTTTGAAATCTCCAGATAAACCGGTCGGTAGTTTTGTCTTTGCGGGTCCTACTGGTGTTGGTAAAACTGAAGTGACCAAGCAATTGGCTAAATTGTTGGGTGTGGAGTTGGTGCGTTTCGATATGTCTGAATATATGGAACGTCATGCAGTTTCTCGCTTAATTGGCGCACCTCCAGGTTATGTTGGCTATGATCAAGGTGGTTTGCTCACGGATGCAATTCACAAAAATCCACATTGTGTCTTATTATTGGATGAAATTGAAAAAGCACATCCAGATGTTTTCAACTTGTTATTGCAAGTGATGGATCATGGTGCATTAACTGACAATAATGGTCGTAAATCAGATTTCCGCAATGTCATCATTGTTTTGACAACCAATATTGGTGCAGAAAGTATTTCTCGTACCAGTATTGGTTTTACTGAGCAAGACAATAGTAATGATAATCAGGAGGCGATGAAGCGAGCATTTTCTCCAGAGTTCCGTAATCGTTTGGATGGTGTGATTCAATTTAAAGCTTTACCAACGACTGTAATCGAGTCGGTGGTTGATAAATTCTTAACTGAATTACAAGCGCAATTGGATGATAAAAAAGTTGTGCTCGAAGTGGATCAAAGTGCGCGTGATTGGATGTGCGAGCAAGGTTATGACCGTTTAATGGGCGCTCGTCCAATGCAACGTTTGATTCAAGATCATTTGAAGAAACCACTTGCAGAAATGATTTTATTCGGTGAGTTGGCAGATCATGGTGGTAATGTTGCTGTTTCTGTACAAAAAGAAAATGGTAAAGCCGTTGGTTTGAAATTAGAAGTTTTTGAAGATGAAACGGCAGAGCCTGCATAACGCATTAATTTAAATAAAAATAACCCGTGAATTCACGGGTTATTTTTATTGAGGCTTAATTTGAACTGAATGTTTGAGAAGATGATGGATATTCAAATTACCAAAGTAGTAACAACGTTTTTTTTATTTTTAATCACTGCAGTTGCAGAAATTCTAGGCTGTTATTTCCCTTATTTAATTTTGAATCAAGGGAAATCCCAGTGGTTATGGGTGCCAACGGTATTAAGTTTAGCGGTATTTGTATGGTTGTTGACATTACATCCTGCGGCTTCCGGTCGGATTTATGCGGCTTATGGCGGAATTTATATTTTCACTGCTTTAATGTGGTTAAAGTTTGTTGATCAGGTATCTTTAACGCGATGGGATCTGATGGGTGGGGCTGTGGTATTAATTGGTGCGGCACTAATTATTTTACAACCACATGGTTTGATACGTTAAATTAAAATGTTATTGAATTCTGTTAAAGTATTTGTTTGAGATTTTATATGATTGAGTGATATCTACTTTAAGCATACATAATGCATAAAAATAAAAAAGGCTTTGATTTACAAAGCCTTTTATTTAACTGATAAAATTAATTTTTCTTTAAATTTTCATTGATTAGAAACTCAACTAAAGCTTTTTGCGCATGTAAGCGATTTTCAGCTTCCGCCCAAACGACTGCATTTTTATGCTCTAGCATATTTTCTGAAATTTCTTCACCACGGTGTGCAGGTAAGCAATGCATAAATAAACAATCAGGATGAGCTAAACTCATCAATTGTTCATTAACTTGGTAAGCAGCAAAAGCTTTTTCACGAATTTTTTGTTCTTCTTCCTGTCCCATACTTGCCCAAACATCAGTTACGATTAAGTCAGCATTCACAGCGGCATCTTCAGCAGAATCAACAAGATCTACACAATGTGCATATTCAGATAAAAATTCTGGTTTTGGTTCATAACCTTTAGGTGATGCGATTTTTAATTTGAATCCCCACATGTGTGCGGCTTCAATATATGAATTACACATATTGTTGCCATCCCCAATCCAAGCTACGGTTTTACCTTGGATCGAGCCACGATATTCGACAAAAGTTTGCACATCGGCAAGAAGTTGACAAGGGTGGTGATCATCAGTCAATGCATTGATCACTGGAACTTTTGAATATTCAGCAAAACGCGTGACGATGTCATGACCAAAAGTACGAATCATTACGATATCAAGCATACTGGAAATGACGCGTGCAGCATCTTCAATAGGTTCGCCACGACCTAATTGAGTATCACGTGAAGAAAGAAAAATAGCACTACCACCAAATTGGCTCATACCAGCTTCAAAAGACACACGGGTACGTGTGCTCGACTTTTCAAAAATCATCCCCATTACTTTGCCAACAAAGGGTTGAAACACTTCATTGTTATGTTGCTTAAGCTTAAGCTCTTGCGCACGATCAATAATGCGGTTCAGCTCAGCGGTGGATAGGTCACGTAAAGTTAGAAAATGTCGTAGAGCCATGGTCACTCCACAATCATTGTTTAGCCAATAAAAAATTGACCCACAATGTATTGTTGGTTGGTAGAAAGTAAAAAAGATTCAAGTAATATACTATAAGACAACAGAATTGCAAAAAAACTAGCTTCTTTGATGACCGGCTAAGAAGCGATCAACGCAAAAACTGATGTATTCGATTGTTTCTTGATCATCTTTCTGGATGTGAATATTCATGAGGACACACCATTCAATATTACGGATAATTCCGAAATATAGCTGAGCGGAGTAAATAGGCTGTTTGCATTCAATAATACCAAGCTCATCCGCTTTGGTGAGTGCACAAGCAATTGCCAATTGAATATGTCTTGGACCTTGTTCATTAATATAGTGAGCAAGTGCTGGATTGCGTTGGGCTTGTTCTAAAATTAAACGAAGGAATGCTGCATTTTCTGGAATGATCAGATGTTGCTTAAAACTCATGAGTGTTTGAATTAAATAAGAGCGCAGATCATCTGTCGTAAAATTAAAGGGTACACAAATATCTTTGAAAAACTGTTCACGCCGATAATCACAAATTGCAGTGAAGAGACCATCTTTATTCCCAAAGTATTTATAAATGGAAGCTTTTGAGCCGCCAGCGTGATTAACGATATCATCTAATGAAACCGCATCAAAACCTCGTTCCAAAAATAAATCATTCGCACTGAATAAAAGCGCAAGACGTCGTTCATGACCTCTACGAGTTTGTGGTTGATCGCAACCAGAAGCTTCAAATTCAGCTAAATGTTTATGCATAGAACAATACAAGGAAAGAATAATTAGGCTGTGCAGATTATAGCAAATATGTCAATGAATTTCTGTTTTGAAAATATATTTAATTACTTTGAGGTATATCGGTTAATGAATTTAAATTTATTTTACCTAAAATACAGAGTACTAGAGTTGATTAAAGCTATATTTAAGCCTTAATTAATAAAGTGACTATGGTGAAGAGAGTGTGACACAATAAGTATTTTTAGCTCTAAGCTTTGGATAAATTTTTAAGTAGAAAAACTATTATAAATTATCAGTATAGTCAATTTTTTGCAGCATGATCTAAAAATGAATCGGTTGTAAAGCCATTTATATCTTAGGTACAGGTATCGCAAACGTATCACTGAATTTGGTGAATACCGTATATTCAACTGATCTGAAGACGTAAAAATGTATTGATTAGGGGTATTCAGCAGCGTAAAAGGCTTTTTATGATATTGAAATATAAACTTAATAATTAGCTATATTTATAGATATCTGATTTTTTTAAAGAAAAAGTGTGATCAAATTAAATGAATAATGTAAAAAAAGTTATTTTATGCATAATGGAGGAATAAGAAACTTTATGAGAAAAACCTCTTATGGATAATAATTCATCTGCTGAACAGGAAAGCTATTTAGGACAACAGCTTAATCAAGCCAAGAGTGAGCTTAGCGAAGCTAGAGAAAGTTTACAGAAAATTAAAGCTGAAACTTTTGAGTATTATCCTGCCGTGGAAGCTGCTGCGCATAAGGCAGAACTAATTCTACAGAATTATACGGCTATAAAAGCAAATGCTGTTCGCGAAAAAGCACGTAAAGATAGTCTATTAAATGCTTTAACTTTAAAGCCACTAAGCCAAAATGGAATCATTTTGGCTCTTTTGTGGGGCTGTATTTTTTTGCTTATTCCATTTTTTGCAAAAGCACTAATTGGTAGTTTTTTGAGCTATATTTTAGCGATTACTGTCTATGTGTTTTTAGTAAGAAAGGGGATGCAAAAAGAAGGTGATCGAAAAAGTAAAAGTGAAGTTGAAAGCATCCATTTATTGGGACAGTGCAAACTTAGCTATATGCATTTTGGGGACAAAGAAAGTAGTGAAAAAGGATATCCGTATAAAGCTATTTGCGCCCCTGCTTCTGAGAAAAATATTTCAAAAAATTGGCGTATTAGTGACAAATCAGGCAAAGTTTTTGGTGCGGATTTTGTAGTTTTCCATGGTTTAAATCAAGCCGACAATGAATTTGCAATTTTACTGATGCCTAAAGATGGACAACCAGCTCAGTTTATTGATATTAACGCCAATACAGAAGCATGGAATTGGCCGATTTACAAACAAATCGCACTTGATTTAGTTCCTGAATTTTCTCAAGATATTTCGGCAGTTCAAGTTTTTTCTGAGCATGCTGAAGCATGGGTTAGGGCGTATGAGTATATTGCATCACTTGAACAGCGCTTTAAAACATTAAGTGATGTTACGCAAAATTGGTCAGATGTTGCGATAGAAGAAGAAACACTTGATCGTGTTTTAAAATTAGTTGATCTGTTTGTCTCAGGGCGCAAGCCATCGCCTAAAGGTATTTTGTTATATGGTCCTCCGGGTACAGGTAAAACATTAATTGCACGTAAACTGGCTAAACATGCAAATTGTCACTTTGAAGCGGTAAATATTTCTGATTTAAAGGCAGGGTATATTGGTCAGACTGCTCCGAAAGTCAAAGAGCTGTGGGAGCGTTGTCGTGAAAATGCACCGACTTTGTTATTTGTTGATGAATGTGAAAGTGCATTTGCAAAACGTGGTGGTACAGATAATGATGCCTTTGGTAATGAGTTAGTACAAACCTTTTTATCCGAATGGGATGGGTTTAATCAAGCATCTGGGAAAGTTTTAGTCATTGCAGCAACCAATCGTCACGATATTATTGATAATGCAATCTTATCTCGCTTTACCGCAAGTGTAGAAATTGGCTTACCTAATGATCAAGCACGTAAGCGTATACTCGAAAATGAGTTTAAAGAAGCAGAAATTGCACTAGAGGTCACTGAAGACTTAGTGACAGAAACTACAGGCATGTCAGGGCGTGATATTCATACTTTGGTTGCCACGATCGTTGCTGAAAATATTAATCGAGAATTCAAACCAGAAAATTTAATTGAACAAGTACGTAAAATTAGAGGAAAGGGTTCTACTCAAGTGAGATCTTTGACTTGGGATGATGTGGTATTACCCTCTGAGACTCTAATGGAATTTCAAAATCTAGGCAAAGAGCTTAAAAATGCTGAGAAATTAGCAAAATTAGGTATTTCAACGCCGAAAGGAATCTTGCTATATGGCCCACCGGGAACAGGTAAAACGCAAATTGCTCGGGTATTAGCAAGTCAATCTGGCCTATCGTTTATTGCCGCGGCTACTTCAGATTTAAAAGCCAATTTTACGGGTCAATCTGGTAGTAAAGTAAAGCAATTGTTTGAGCAAGCACGTTCACAAGCACCTTGTATTGTTTTTATTGATGAAATTGATATTGTGGCAGGTGCTCGAGGTGGTAAGAATGATAATTTTACGCAAGAAATCGTAGGGCAAATGCTTCAAGAGCTAGATGGTGTTGCAACGAAAGAAGGCCAAGTTTTTCTACTTGCTGCAAGTAACCATCCTGAAAATATTGATGGTGCATTGATGTCGAGATTGGAGCGAAAGATTGAAATTGGATTACCAGATTTAGACGCGCGAGTAAAAATTTTAGTAGGAATGTTGGCGAAAAAACCGACTGACTTTGATATCAATGCTGTCGCTCAAGAAATTGCTGAAAATAGTCAAGGATATTCTGGGCGTGATTTGAACTCTTTAGTAACTCGTGCAACACGACGTGCGGTAAGTCGAGCGATGCAATCAGGTGATGATATTGAGTCGATTAAATTAAATCGGTCTGATCTTGAAAAATCATTAGATATTGGCGTGTTGAATGAGGCTTAATATAATTAACTTTGATTAAATAAAGCCTTAGATAAATAAAAGCCCATCATTATAAATTGATGGGCTTTTATTTTTAGAGAGCGTATAAATTTGAGATTAAATTCTAATTTTTAATTCATAGCCGGTATATTTTCGAATATTAATCACGCCGGTATCTAAAATTAAATATTGACCTTTAATCCCTTGTAATTTGCCACGGATAACTGGGGTTTTATCCAAGTTATGTGATTTAATTTTTTCAGGATATTCATCGACAGGATAAACGAATTCACGTGGTAATTCAGTCTCCAGTAACTCAACCGTTTCATTAAATTCTAAATGTTGGCTAAATTCATCCCGAATGCTTTGAATTTTTGGTGCAAAATCTTCAATGAGTTGATCACGAATTTCAATTAGATTCACGGGTTCAGCTTCACCTTTAAGCAATTTACGCCAATCGGTTTTATCTGCAACTTGTGTGCCGAACATAACCTCAAGTTGACCAGATAAACGACGTGAACCGACTTTCATTATGGGTAGGGCTTGTGTTGCACCTTGATCTAACCAACGTGTTGGCATTTGTCCTAAGCGGGTAATGCCAACTTTTAAAGCGCTTGAATTGGCTAAATAGACAATATGCGGTTGAAAGCACACTTCGTGAGCAAAACTATCTTCACGACAAGTCCCTAGATGATAGTGACAGGTTTCCGGTTTCATGATGCACATATCGCAGGACGCTTTAGTTTTCATGCATTTGAAACAATGACCTTGAGAATAAGATTTTGGCGTTTTGGTGCCGCAGGAAATACAATAAATATTTCCTGTCGCTTCAATTTCAATTTCTTGACCTAAATTGAAGGGTAGATCAACTTCTGAGCGATCCAATATAAATTTATATTCAACATTTGCCTTGTGAGTTTGTTGATCAGTTACACTAAGGTTTTTTAAACCTGCATGCATTTTATGGCAAATGCCTTGTAGTTCCATATTTAATTACTCACTCAAAATAAAGGTGCAGTTATGGCTGAGTACAATGTCATCACTTCAATGCTAGACGATTTATCAGTAGAACAGCCAATTACAACTGCATTGTGCATTGGTCAAGATCTTGCCCAATACAATATTAATCATTCAATTCAATGGCAGTATTTTAACTTAACTGACTTTTTAAGTCTGCCTTTTACTGGGCGTTATGATTTAGGCTTTGTGTTGTTAGATACTGATGAACTCATAAATGTAAATGATCAGCAGAAATCACAGTTATTGGTGAAATTAAGAGATTTGATGGCTAAGCGTATTATTGTCGTGTGTAAACGCCAAGATGAAAAATTATTGCGCTCTTTAGGTTTTACTCAATTAATTGATAAAACTTCGCATGATTGTGATTTTGCTTTATGGCAGTTCAATATTTTAACGTATAAGCATGTGCCTGATTGGTTTAATTCTAAATTTTGGGCGAACCCTGAAAATTGGAATAAATTTCGTTGGTAAATGTGGGGCTTTTAAAGCTCTTGCAAAAAATAACAATATGCATTTTGGTTTTGTAAATAAAGCCAAGTATTCTGTTGATGAGTATAAAATCAAATTAGGAAAGCTCATGACGGATTTAAGTAATATTGTTGAAATTTTAGCGAAGCAAGCACTGGGTGGACAACAACAATCATCACAAAGTGGTTTAGGCGGTATTTTAGGGTCGGTTATTGGTGGTTTGGGTGGTAGTCAGCAGCAAACTCAACAAGGTGGTTTAGGTGGTATTTTAGGGTCAGTTCTTGGTAGCCTCGGTGGTGGTCAGCAACAACCAACAGCGCAAGCAAGTGGTTTTAATGCGCAATCGTTATTGATAGCCGTCGTTCCATTGGTACTTGGTTGGATTCAACAGAATGGTGGTTTACAAGGAGCTTTAGCTAAATTACAAGGCGCAGGTTTAACTGGACAAGTACAAAGTTGGGTTGATCCAAATCAAGGTAATAGTGATGTCCCTGCACAACAAATTCAAAGTCTATTTAATTCACAAGATATAGAGCAAGTTGCACAACAAGCTCAGGTACCCACTCAAGAAGTTTATGGTGCAATTTCTTCAGTGCTTCCGCAAATTATTAATTCATTAACACCTCAAGGTGATGCGACCGATCCCAAAGAAGCGAATAATGATATTCAGAATGTAATGAATTTAGTTTCTGGATTTATGAAGTAACTTTTGGTAAGAAAAGTCAATTTGGTGAGTGCTGAGTTGGCTTTTTGAAGTATTAATGATTAAAAATAAAAAATTGAGTATATTTAAAACGATTTAACTTGAATCCTACTTAAGCCAATGATTTCGTTATTTGATTTACTTTTGATGATGCTATTTAGCATATAAAGATGCATAAATTCCAGAGAATTAATCTATAACAGTATAAGGTTTACTCATTATTAAGTTTCGTACTGATCTTTTAATAAGCTGAAATAGTTTTTTTATTTATATTTAATTAAATCAATAGCTTTTTCTTTAAAATTAGATTTAAAGTTCTTGGCTGATCTGCTCTTGATCGGCATAAAGAGTTGCTTTTAATCCTCTTGCTGGTTGTTTAACTATTTAGATATTTGCTCAACAGCTATACTGACAATTTCACCTGATTAATTCATGTTTAAATATTATTTGCAGTCAAAGATATAGTGACCTAATGGTTTTGTGCGATCGTCTTTTAGATGCATTTTTATCTGTGATTCGAGTGATTTAACTTACTTTATAAATCATAAAAAATTGTGCTGTTTTTTTCTGAATAAATTAAATATTGATGCTTAAAAAGATAAAAAAGCCATTTTGGGTGTTTTTTCGCTTGTTGATTGGTAAGAAATTGACAGTCATTTGAATTGTGTTAATTTAACCCATTGATATTGAATATTATTTTATTGTTTCACTTAATTTTGATAATAGGTGAAGCAGTAATGTTTTTCATTGGGGAATGTGATGCAACTAAGGTTTAAGTATTTAACATTATGTACGTTGTCTGCAATGCTGGTAGCTTGTGGTGGCTCTGGTTATTACGATAAAGACAATGATTCAACTAACAGTTCTGGTGGTGGCTCAAATCAAGTTCCAGGGGATGGAACGAATGAGCTTCCAGGGGATGGTAGACCAGAAACTCCAGGAGATGGTAAGCCAGAAATTCCAGGAGATGGTAAGCCAGAAATTCCAGATACGAGTATACCCACAACCCCAATTGGACCAAGTACGCCAATAAAGCCAGATACAGGTATACCTTTAACGCCAATTGGACCAAGTACACCAGTAAAGCCAGATACGGGTATACCTTTAACGCCAATTGGGCCAAGTACACCAGTAAAGCCAGATACGGGTATACCTATAATACCAATAGAACCAAGTACGCCAGTAAAACCACCATTTATCTCAAAATATCCTGAACCTAAAAGAGATAGATTGGATAGTTCTATTTTGGGTTTTTTCGATTTTGATAAACTTGGACTTACTCGCCAAATCAGAAATGATTTAAATGGTAGTTTTTCGGCGATGGTGCAATTTGCACAAAGTCATGTGGTCAATCCTAAGAATAATGAATCGCAATTTTTACCGCGATTAACCACTGAAAAAGATGCTTTGCTTCTCGTGACACCAACGATAGAAATGGGTGATCCTGAAACTTTAAATGCAGAAATATATTTAAATAATCAGTTGATTCGGACGGTTGAATTAAAAGAACCTTCGCGTATTGCGTCATCAGATCAGTCCAATGCTGATGATCGGCCACGGGTACAATTTTCAAAACGTGCATGGTCAACAGCATTGTCATGGAGTGAAGTCCGTCCGGGATTATCTATTCGAATCGTTGATCCTGTAAATAATAAGACTGGCGATTTACGTGCAGAAGACATTGATTTTGCAGCACCTGGTGAGTTGGTTGTCCAAAGTATTCGATTGGGCTTATTGACAGATCCACCAAAGTCAACGAGTCACTATATGTTGCTCGAGCCTGAGAAAGCAGGGACGGATTATTTCCAGACCGTTCCAGCAGCACGCATGATTGTTAGTAAATATGAAGATATGAAGCTTAACAAAGTGATGGTCGCAAGTGGTGTTATTTATGACTCAGTAAGTGCAAGCAATGGCGGTACGTATAGTGGCGACATGCGTGAGAATACAGCTAAATCAACCTTCAGTGTGGGTATTAACCTTGCAAACTGGGGTGTGACCAGTTCATCAATGCAGAGTCAGGAACAACCACAACTAACCCAAAGTGTTGTGATTCATCATGCTCGCGGTAAATACATTAATGAAGAGATCAATGATAAAGGCCAGTCCAATAATGGTGAGTACAGTCATGGTTTAAGTGGGGGTAATGGTATCCTGACTTTATATAATTCAATTGGTAATGAATTTAGTCATGAAATTGGACATCACTTTGGTATGAGTGACTATTTTGGGAAAAATGGCACAGATCGTTCACTAGAAACACATCATGCAGATAGTGGCTGGGGTTATATAGCAAATCGTAATCGTATGCGTGGTAACTTAGATTGGAATAGTGGTAATCGGGGTTTCCCAGAAAGTAATATTCCGAGTTTCCTCAATCTTTATGCCTATGGTATGAATGCGATGTCTAGTGGTTATCCATCGGGATCGTTGTCACAATACACGTACTATACTGGCTATGCGGCACAGCAAAAAATCCAACCTGCGCTTGATCGCGATGTTTGGGCGAGCGATTCCGCTACGGGTTATAAAAAGTGGAATAAAGAAACTCGAATGATGGAGGTATCACAGCCTAGAGTACCTGCGAAATCGAATAATGTTTGGTATAACAGTGCGAATGGGAATTTTCTAAAACCCCGTTTATTTAGTGTGCCTGTATATACCATTGTGGGTGGATATGATCCCGTCAATCAGTTGGGTTTAATTTATCCTGCGGCACGTGGTAACTGGGGTAATGTGTTTGATTTGCCGCAAGCCAATACTGGCGGTACAGCTGCGAGTTGCTGGTTAAAAGTGCAGTCTGCTGGTGGTGTGCAAAATATTGCATTGGCACCACAACGAATGAATCCTAACCTTGATCCCAATAATTTAGCTGTTGTGAATAAGTTCCATGTTAATTTGGCACAAAGTGACCAGCCTCAAGTGGTTGATTTGTATTGTAAAAAAGAAAATGAGGTAGCAGTTCAACTTTCAAGTATTACGATTCCTGTTAGTGTTGATGCTATGTCACCGTATGTAAGTATTGGCAAGGAGGACGGTTATTCAGCGTTAAAGCATGTTGAACTGCCACAATTGAGCCAAGCATTCTTGCAAAATCAGGGTAAAGAAGTCGTTAATTTATCACCTACTTTTAGAATGTTTTATGATTCTTATCGTCTTTTTAAAGATGAGTTTTCTTCAGATGCTCAAGCTGAAATGGTGCGTTATACACAACAACAAATCAAAGTTTATCGTTTGAATCGTTGGGTAAATACTTATTATGCTGACTTAAGTAGCGGCAATACAGAAGCACTAGAGGCATTCCATGCTTTTGTGAATGAAATCGGCTTAAACAATGATCTTCCATTGGCAAATGCCAGCATGTTAACCATGCCAAAAATGGGCAATAGTTGTCTTAAAGTAGAGAAACTTGATACTGGAGCATTGAATGTTTATATGAGTGGTAAGAATGGCTGTACGGGAGAGCCATCCACAGTATGGATTCATGATGCAATTGGTAAAATTCACAGTCAACAGTATCCAGATTTATGTTTAACCAATTCTAGAACACTTTCTTCATGTAATAATGATTTGCAAGGTCAAGTGTGGGAAGTTGCTGTAAATGCTGATAATACACAACAACTTCGTCAAGGAAACAGTTGTTTAGACTTGAGTGGTGGTTATACCCCAGCTGCAGATGGGCGTGGTGCAATTACCATGTATGGTTGTGGCGGTGGTAATAACCAGAAGTGGACTATTGTTCAGCAGAATCAAAGTTTAATTTTAGCGATGTCTAATGGTAAAAATTTACCATTGATCTCGAGACTTTTAACGAAATAATTATACTTTTAATTATTGAGTAAATAAAATAAGCTCTATAAAGGGCTTATTTTATTAAATATTGATTATAAATAGACACAAAAAAAGCCCTTTATAGGGCTTTTTTCACATACATAAATTAGTTAGCTAAAGCTTTAATTTGTGCATTTAAACGGCTCTTATGACGAGCAGCTTTGTTCTTATGGATGATGCCTTTATCAGCCATACGGTCAATTACTGGTACAGCAGTTTTGTAAGCTTCTGAAGCAACAGCATAGTCACCAGCAGAAATAGCAGCTACTGTACGTTTAAGATAAGTACGAACCATTGAACGTAAGCTAGCGTTGTGTTTACGTGCTTTAACGTTTTGACGGGCACGTTTTTTAGCTTGAGCAGAGTTTGCCACTCGTGCACTCCTTGAAATAGATTGGTCTGGGCGGGCTGAAATTGCATCTGAAAACCTTCATCAGAAGAATTATCACCAGCCCGTAAACAAGTGCCATATTGTGATTAAATAAAGCATCAAAGTCAAGACTTGACTTGCTTTGGCAACATTTTAGATGCAGATAAAGTTGAAAGAAAACGTTAAATTATCCGAATCTTAGTGGGATTGATTAAAAAATGGCTAAATTAATAAGAAGTGCAATTGTGATTGGAGCGACTGGGCTGGTTGGCCGGGAGCTAGTGAAACAACTCAATTCAAATGTAGGTTGTGAGCGTATAACAGTGGTTGTGCGTCACGAAGATCAAGCATTTAAAAATTATTCAAAAGTAAAACAGTTTATTTTAGATGACTTCTTATTATTGAATGATGAGGATGTGAGTGAATATAGCCACGCCTTTAGCTGCTTAGGCACAACCATTAAAAAAGCGGGTTCAAAGCAGACTTTTTACAACATCGATTATGGCATTAATGCACATTTTGCAGATTTATTTGAAATGACACCGACTCATTTTTTATTAATCAGTGCAATGGGGGCAAATTCGACCTCTAAAATTTTTTATAATAAGGTTAAAGGCGAATTAGAAAATTATATCCACAATTTGAATTTAAGCTGTACTTCTATTTTTCAGCCATCATTATTATTGGGTGAGCGTCAAGAAAAACGGGTGTTCGAAGATGTGACTCAAAAGCTTTATCAAAGATTTTCGCATTTGGTGCCTAATACATTCAAATATAAGCCAGTGACAGCAGAACAAGTGGCTCATACTATGATTGAGGCAGCACAAAATCAGACTGATAAGTTTGAAATTTATGATAATTTACACATACAAAACACCAAATAATGGAGATATAGAGTGACTTCAATACCTTTCGTAACCTGTGATTTATTAGATGATCATCCTGAAAAAGACATTCAAGTCGTGACACCATCTATGGATGGTAAGTTTTTTAAAAGCTATGGTGCACGTAAAAGCTTCGGGGGGCAGGTTATCACGGTGAAATGTTTCGAAGATAATTCGCGAGTTAAAGAGTTATTGGCAACGGATGGTACAGGAAAGGTCCTTGTTGTGGATGGTGGAGCGTCTATGCGTTGTGCGCTCATGGGCGATATGATTGCGGAGTCAGCGGTAAAAAATCATTGGAATGGCGTGGTCATTTATGGCTGTGTACGTGATGTTGATGCAATTGCAGAACTTGATTTAGGTGTGCATGCATTGGCTGCAATTCCACAAAAAAGTCAGCGTAAAGGCATAGGCGAGACTGAAATTAGCCTTTATTTTGGAGGTGTAAGCATTGATTCAGGTGATTATCTCTATGCAGATAATAATGGAATTGTTGTTTCAAAAGAAAAATTGGTCGATTTATAAGTTAATAACCATCGAAAGCTCAAGGATAATAAAATGGTGCATCATCAAATTAAAGTCGTTCAAGCACTTGCTTCATCTATAACAGCAGGAGGGCGTGGAGCTACTGGTACAGCTTTTCCGAATCAGCCTGAAAAAGCAATTAAGTTGTATGAGTTTGAAGGTTCGCCATTTTGTCGTCGTGTACGTGAAGTTATGACGTTATTAAATCTAGATTATGAAGTTTATCCATGCCCAAAAGGTGGAGTGAAATACCGTAAAATCGTTAAAGAGAAAGGTGGGAAAAAACAATTTCCTTTTTTTGTGGATGAGAATACGGGCACTGAAATGTATGAGTCGAAAGCCATTATTGATTATTTATTTCAGCATTATGGGAAAAGCGGTACAACACCTAAAAAGTATACACATTATCCAAAATATCCAGTTGTGGCTCTGGCGGGTACGCTCATTAATGGTGCTCGAGGTGTGTGGATTAACCAGAAAATTGTTGATCGTGCTGCTCCTGAAAAATTATTGAAACTATGGGGTTTTGAAGCGAGTCCTTATACGCGGGTTGTGCGTGGTGTTCTTACAGAATTAGAAATTCCTTTTGTTTTTCACAATGTAGCAAAAGAGCGTTGGCAAGATCAGGGGCCTGCGGTATTACGTTTAAAACCGGGACAATATGTGCCTTTACAGGGCGGTAAGCGTGAAAAAGTGATTGAAGTGATGAGTCGTTTTAAGAAAGATATTCAAGTTCCTTACTTGGAAGATCCTAATACGGGTGCGAAGTTATTTGAATCTGAAGATATTGTGAAGTATTTACAGCAAAAATATGGTTGATATTAAATACTTGAATAATAAAAGCATCCTTGAGGTGCTTTTTTTGTATGTATGGGTAGTGAAATTGAACTATTGGATCATGATTGTTGCTCAATGTTACAAAAGAAGTTTTGCAATATGCTAGATTATGAATATTTATAATAAAATGAGAGCATGCATTTATGAAAAGTACGAGAATTCAACCGGTCATGAGCCGTCCGGGCGAAAATGCGTTATTCATCGTATTGGGGTTGAATCAAACTGATGCAGTTGTAGAAACGGTTATAGATTTTTCAGCTAACTTTTCAGCATTAACACGGAGCTTAAGCAACCGATTTCCTGAAGCTCAATTTAATGCGACCATGGGTTTTGGTTCAAATGCGTGGGATCGATTGTTTCCGAAGTTAAGTAAACCAAAAGAATTAATAACATTTAAAGAGCTTAAAGGTCCAAAATATACTGCTGTTTCAACAGCTGGGGATTTATTTTTTCATATTCGTGCAGGTCGTCAAGATCTATGCTTTGAGTTGGCGAGTATTATTCAAGAGCAACTCAAAGATGTAGCACATTCGATTGATGAGGTGCATGGTTTTCGTTATTTTGATGGTCGGGCAATTATTGGTTTTGTGGATGGAACAGAGAATCCTGAACCTGAAATTGCCGCTGAATATGCCTTGGTTGGGAAAGAAGATCCAAAATTTAGAGGGGGAAGTTATGCCTTTATTCAAAAATATATGCATGATATGGATAAATGGCGTGGCTTAAGTGATGAAGAGCAGGAAAAAGTTATTGGACGCAAAAAATTTAATGATGTTGAGCTAGGTGATGATGTTAAGCCGGGCACTGCGCATAATGTGGTGAGTAAAGCACATGATCGTGACGGCAATGAACTCAAAATTATGCGAGCGAATATGCCTTTTTCAAATCCTTCAAAAAATGAATATGGCACATTCTTTATTGGTTATGCAGGTAAGTTTAGTACCACCAATCAAATGCTAAAACATATGTTTCAAGGTGATGCAGCAGGTAATTTAGATCGACTACTGGATTTTAGTACGGCTAAAACCGGAACTTTATTTTTTGTTCCTACCATCGATTTTCTAGATGATTTAGGTGATGAATAATTTATTGTAAAGAAAGTGGGGGGGCCGTGTGAGGCATCCCCATTTTTATGTTGCGGCTGTAAAGTATTTAATTTGCTATGATGGCTGGAAGTTTTGGGTTTGGAAAAGAACAAGCATGTTGAATAAGTTGGTTGCGTTGTTGAAAGGCAGTAAGGAAACAGCTGAACAAGTCTATCTACGTGAAAACAATATCCAATTTGATATAGAGCAAGGCTATATCGTTGATGGTATCGTTGTAAATAAATGCTCAGAGCGTCTAGAATATTTTTCTAACCGAAAATTAACCAATTTCGATGATTTAAAAGAGCTATTTTATAAAGCTATTTTGATCAATGAAAAAATTGATTTAGAAATTGCTTCTGGTCGTTATGTTACACGTTTAGGAAATACCGAAGAAAACTTAAAACAGTTTAAGGTGATTATTCAAAAATTAAATGATTATTATAAAATTTTTAAAAGAGATAAATAAAAACAAAGAAGAGAGCATGACTTATATTTCATTTGGTATGTAGTAGTTCCTAAAGAAAGAAATCACCTATGCATTAATATGTAAAGTGAAACCCTTCGAGTAGAGCTAGGTTAAAGAGCAATAGATTATTTTACAAAAATGCAGCAATTTTCTTAGAAAATAAAAGTAAGACTGTGTTGATAAATAAGCTTATATAAAATTCATCATGCTAAAATAGTAGCCATGTCTTTTAGACCGATAGCGACTATGTTCCAAAAAGAAATCTCTGAACTCAATTTAAAAAGACTCAAAGCAGGTGAAAAACGATGGATCGGCTCAATGCTTGGTTCATCTGCATCTTTATTGTTTAAAGAAATATCTGAGCAGTCTGAGCAGTTATTTGTCTTGGTTGCACGGAACAATCAGCATTTAGGGCAATTGGAAAGTGAACTCGAATTTTATGGTCTTAAGCCAACCATTTTCCCCGATTGGGAAATTTTACCTTATGATCGATTATCACCGCATCAAGACATTATTTCAGAGCGTTTATCCATTCTTTCTAATATGCCCAAAAAAGGCATTTTACTGATCTCTGCAACGACATTCGCACAGCGTGTTGCACCAACTTCATGGATATTGGGCGAGCATTTCGATATCAAAGTCGGTCAAAAATTTGATTTAGAACAACAAAAAATGAAATTGATTCAGGCTGGTTACCACTTGGTGGATACGGTCTATGATCATGGGGAGTTTGCAGTCCGTGGCAGTATTATGGATATATATGCATCAGGGCAAAACTCACCAATCCGTATTGATTTGTTTGATGACGAGATTGATACGCTTAAATTTTTTGATCCTGAAACACAACGAACCACCACAAAATTAGATCGATTTACGGTTTTACCAGCGAAAGAGTTTCCACTCAAAGAAGCACGATCAACATTCAGAGATCGTTATGCGGAAAGTTTTCCAACAGCAAATCCGAAGAAAAATCCAATCTATCAGGATGTTTTAGAAGGTATTGCATCACCTGGATTAGATTTTTACTTTCCATTGTTCTTTAGTAAAGAAGCAATGCACAATCAAAGCAGCATTACTTCGTACTTACCTAGTAATGCTGTTGTCATTACAGATAATCAGTTGGATGATGGATTAGCAACTTTCTGGAAAGATGTAATACGCCGTTATGAAGATCGACGTCATAATATTGACCAGCCGCTACTTGCACCAGAAGATTTGTTTTTACAACCGAATCAAATTTTTGAAGCTTTAAATCATTTTGCAAGAATCATTGTATCAACTGATGAAATTATTGAAAAAGCTGGTGTTATTAACTTATCAGTAGAGCTACCATCTCGGCTTCCAGTTGATCCTAAACAAGAAAAACCATTTTCAGTTGTTAAAAAATATATTAATTCAGCCAATCACCCTGTGCTATTGGTCGCCGAAAGCCCAGGCCGTCGTGAAACTTTAAAGGATGCTTTACGCCCAAGTTTGGGTGATATTCCAGTTGTTGAAAATTTTGCAGAGTTTAAAAAAAGCAATTATTCCGTAGCTATTACCAATGCCCCTTTAGACCGAGGGCTGGTCATTACCAATCATTTAACCGTTATTTCTGAAAATCAGTTATATGAACATCGGGTCGTACAACGTCGCCGCAAACGCCAACAAGAAGTTTCAGAAGAGTTTTTAATTCGTAGTTTGACGGAATTAAGTCTTGGAGCACCAGTTGTACATATCGACTATGGCGTAGGTCGTTATGCGGGGTTAGTCACTTTAAATATTGATGATCAGGATTATGAGTTTTTGCAGCTGGACTATGCGGATGCGGCAAAAGTTTATGTGCCAGTGACCAACCTGCATCTGATTAGTCGTTATAGTGGTGGTGATCCTGATCTGGCTCCTTTACATAAATTGGGTACTGATGCATGGAATAAAGCGAAACGTAAAGCTTTAGAGCAAATTCATGATGTTGCTGCCGAACTATTACATATTCAAGCACGTCGTCAGTCTAAACCGGGAATTAGTTTTGAACTTGAGCAAAGTTCATATATGCAGTTCGCCAGTGGTTTTGCTTATGAGGAAACGCTCGATCAAGCCAATGCGATAGAAGCGGTATTACATGATATGCAATTGGCCAAACCCATGGATCGTTTGGTGTGTGGTGATGTTGGTTTTGGTAAAACTGAAGTCGCAATGCGTGCAGCATTTGTTGCTGTCCAAAATAATAAGCAAGTTGCTGTACTCGTTCCAACTACATTGTTGGCGCAACAGCATTTTGAATCTTTTAAAGATCGTTTTGCCGATTGGCCGATTCGGATTGAAGTTTTATCACGTTTTGGCACCAATAAAGCCCATACTAAAACAATAGAAGATTTAGCAGATGGTAAAGTGGATATTGTCATTGGCACACATAAAATTCTTCAGGAAAATATCCAATTTAAAAATCTAGGTTTGATGATTGTGGATGAAGAACATCGTTTTGGCGTGCGTGATAAAGAGCGGATTAAAGCAATGCGTGCAGACGTAGATATGTTGACCTTAACCGCGACCCCAATTCCACGTACATTGAATATGGCTTTTTCTGGTATGCGGGATTTATCTATTATTGCGACGCCACCTGCGCGTCGTTTAGCGGTAAAAACCTTTGTGCTTGATCAAACTGATGCAACCATGAAAGAGGCGATTCTGCGGGAATTATTGCGTGGTGGTCAGGTTTATATCTTGCATAATGAAGTCGATACGATTGAACGTGCTGCAGAAAACATTCGCCATTTAGTACCTGAAGCACGTGTTGCTGTAGCACATGGTCAAATGCGAGAGCGTGAACTTGAGCAGGTAATGCAACAGTTCTATCATAAAGAGTACAACGTCCTTGTTTGTTCGACCATTATTGAAACAGGGATTGATGTTCCAAATGCCAATACCATTATTATTGAACGGGCAGATAAACTGGGCTTGGCACAATTGCATCAGCTACGTGGTCGTGTAGGGCGTTCACATCACCAAGCGTATGCTTATTTGATGGTGCCTTCACTGAAAGGCTTAAAAGGTGATGCTGAAAAACGCTTAGATGCCATTCAACGTGCTTCAAATCTAGGTGCTGGTTTTATGTTAGCCACTGAAGATTTGGAAATTCGTGGTGCAGGCGAGTTGTTGGGTGAACAACAAAGTGGATCTATGCAAGCCATTGGTTATAGTTTGTATATGGAAATGTTGGAAAAAGCCACCAAGGCCATTCAACAAGGGAAAACCCCAAATTTTGATGTGCCATTGTCGTTAACTGCTGAAATTAATTTGCATATGCCTGCCTTGATCCCAGATGACTATTTGGGAGATGTGCATCAGCGATTGTTATTTTATAAACGTATTAGTAATACTAATACCCAAGAAAAACTAGATAACATTCGTATGGAGTTAATTGACCGTTTTGGTGTGCCACCGCAACCCGTTAAACAACTTTTCAGTGTGCATCAAATTCGGATTAAAGCCGAACAATTGGGGATCATGAAAATTGATATACATGCCAATGGTGGTGCTCTAGAATTTTCTCCAGATACGCCAGTACAAGCAATGAGTATCATACAGTTGATGCAAAAGCATCCGACCTATTACAAAATGGATGGTGGGCAACGCTTAAAAGTGATGGTGATGTTGCAGGAGTTTGATAAGCGGATTCAGTTTATTTTAGATTTATTAAATAAATTATTAAGTGAAGTAAGTTTAAGCTAAACAGATACTAGCGTCTCAGCTTAAAAAACAAAATCTTATAGCCCTCGTGTGAATTTGCATAGAGGGTTTGAAATTGAGTCAAGAGCTTAAAGTATTGGTATTTAGCTTTAATGTATATGGCATGATTGGATTTAAGCTAATCTGTATTTATTTGTAGTAAAACACAAGACTAATAATATTCATGCCAAAATTGATGTGTTAGTATTAGCCATCCTTCTAATTTTACGTCATTTATAAAGATATGTTTAGTTTGCATCCACAACTTGCTCAAGATACTTTTTTTGTTGGCGATTTTCCGCTTTCTACATGTCGTTTAATGAATGATATGCAGTTTCCGTGGTTAATTTTAATTCCACGTGTGCCAGGAATCACTGAACTGTATGAATTGAGTCAATCTGACCAAGAGCAGTTTTTAAGAGAGTCTAGTTGGTTGTCAAGTCAGCTAGCTCGTGTGTTCCGCGCAGATAAAATGAATGTTGCTGCTTTGGGAAATATGGTTCCACAACTGCATTTTCACCATGTCGTGCGTTACCAAAATGATGTGGCTTGGCCAAGACCAGTTTGGGGTACACCAGCAGTACCATACAGCAATGATGTTTTAGCACATATGCGCCAAACTTTAATGCTCGCTTTACGTGGTCAAGGGGATATGCCATTTGACTGGCGTATGGACTAACGAATATACACATGGATTTGTGTAGAAGTGAAATTGGAGTGATTTAATTCAGTGCCATTAGATCGAATGTTAGATAGAGAGCCAAAGCAATTTGAGGTATTCCAACGTTTAATGGGATATATCATGATTGCTTTGCTGGTGGTGGTGTATTATTTCACCTCCCCAGATGCAAGTTATCAACTATATTTTCCATTTTTTTTATTGTTGATCTTTGTGATTAGTCAAAAGCTATCGCATTGGATTCAATATAGATTTGATAATCATATACGTAGAAATGTATTTTTTGTCATTGATGTCATTGTCATTGCTTCAGCCTTAGCAGCCGTACATTTGAGTTTGGTTGTATCTTTTGTATTGCTCTCAGCACTTGTTTACAATGCAATTAATAATAAAATTTCTTTTATGATGGGCTCTTTCGCGAGCCTTATTGCAATTATTGTTTTTTATCTGAATATTATTTTTATTTTTGGTTTTGATGAATATTTTCAACAAACCAATCCAGAGCTTTCAGTCCTTGCTTTTGTGTGTATCGCAATATTTACCAATATTGGTAATTATTATCAAAATAGAAGAATGAAACGCATAGAAGAGCAAAAACAAAATTACTTTAAGGAAATGAACCGCTATATTGAACTTTCAAATAAATTAAGCCGTTACGCACCATTGCAACTTTGGCAAGCCATTATGCGTGGTGAAACTGAGGCAAAATTAGAATATAAGCGTAAAAAAATAACTGTATTTTTCTCGGATATTCAAGGTTTTACTGAGCTATCTGAAACACTGATTCCCGATGATTTAGCATTTTTACTGAATGATTATTTAAGTCAAATGACTGAAATTGCCAAACAGTATGGTGCGACTATTGATAAGTTCATGGGTGATGCGATCTTAATCTTTTTTGGGGATCCTGATTCTCAAGGGGTAGAGCAAGATGCACGAAATTGTATTGATATGGCAATTTCAATGCGTCATCAGATGAAGCTGCTGCGAGAACGATGGGTTAAAATGGGGTATGCAACCTTACATATTCGTATGGGGGTTAGTACGGGTTATTGTCACGTTGGTAATTATGGCGCAGTCCATCGTATGGCATATACCATTGTTGGCCGTGATGCAAATTTAGCAGCTCGATTACAAAGTGCGGCGGATATTGATGAAATTTTAGTTTCAGATGAAACTTATAAGTTGATTAAGAATGACTATCTCTGTGCGCCCAAAAAACCGATTGCTTTAAAAGGGATTCAAGGTTTAGTGAAAACATGGCAAGTAATGGAAAAACATGCTGCCAATAGAAATGAAAATCAGCAATGGTTTGATTATGAATATAAAGGTTTTCATTTGGTCTTGAATTTAGAGGAAGTTCAGAATTATGAATATCCTGAGTTGGTGGATATTTTAGAAAAAATGATTGATCGAATTCATGTGCAACAGCATTTGACCAATTCACAGGGTATTGCGCGGTTGAATTTGGAAGATGAAATTAAATAAGCCGTATTTTTTGCTAAGTATAAAAAACCACTCTAATTGAGTGGTTTTAATCTTTTAACGAGAGGAAATCTAATCTTAATGATTTTCTGATGCATGATTAATCGTGTATTTTGGAATTTCAATTTCCAAATCTTGATCTGTAATTTTAACTTGGCAAGATAGACGAGAATCGGGTTCTAATCCCCAAGCACGATCAAGTAAGTCTGCTTCAATATCATCCATTTCTTCAAGGTTATCAAAACCCTGACGCACAACGATATGACATGTGGTACATGCTTTTGACATGTCACAAGCATGCTCAATCTTGATGCCGTTGTTGAGTAAGCTTTGGCAAAGATTGGCATTTTGCTCAACTTCAAACTCAGCACCATTCGGGCAAATTTGCGCGTGGGGGAGGACTTTAATACGTGGCATAGTCTTTACCTATTAATTAGTTTGAGTTTGACCAATCATCAAGCTTTGTGCCTTTTAAAGCCTGATCAATATGTTGATTCATTCGTGCGGCAGCAAAAGCATCACTATGAATTTTAAGCTGTTCTACAGCAGTTTCTATGGCTTTAATATCTGATGTTGTTAACTGTTGCTCAAGCTGTTCTTTAGCATGATTTAAATCAGTTAATTGAACACTTGAAAGCAGTGCTGAGTCAACTTTTAATGCCTGCTCTAATGCTTCAAGTTCACGTTTTGCTTCTACTTTCGTTTCCTGCAAATGACGAAGATTTTTATCCTCTTCAGCAAACTTGTAGCCATCGAGCAGCAAGCGTTGCATATCATCATCGGCTAAACCATAAGATGGCTTAATATCGATATGTGCATTGACACCAGAAGTCGTTTCTTTTGCTGCAACGCTGAGTAGTCCATCAGCATCGACTTGGAAAGTCACTTCAATACGTGCCTGACCTGCAGTCATGGGTGGAATACCATGGAGTACAAAACGACCTAAACTACGGCAATGTTCAACCAAATCACGTTCACCCTGAACGACATGAATTAACATGGCGGTTTGACCATCTTGATAGGTGGTAAATTCTTGGCGACGTGCAACTGGAATTGCGGTATTACGGGAAATTAAACGTTCAACTAATCCGCCCATGGTTTCTAAGCCAAGGGAAAGCGGGGTAACATCAAGCAGTAGTGAGCCATCCTGACTATTACCAATCAATTGATTAGCGGTAATGGAAGCACCAATGGCAACCACTTCATCTGGGTTGATGGTGCACAGAGGTTCTTGCTTAAACACTTCACGCACAGCTTGTTGTACAGCATAAGAACGAGTCGATCCGCCCACTAAAACTACATTTTGGATGTCACTTAAATCTAATTTAGCATCACGTAAAACACGGTTACAGACATTAATGGTTTTATCTAATGCGACTTTAATAATATTTTCAAATGTAGCACGGTCTAGACTGAGGTGTTGATCAAGTACTTTAAGATCAGTAGCTTCATTGTCGCTTAATGCTTCTTTGGCCTTACGCGCGGCAACAATGAAATGTGCATATTCAGCATCATCTAGAGTTTCAATATTTAATTGTTTTTTGGCCCATTTTACAATTAAGCGATCGAGGTCATCGCCACCTAGAGCAGTGTGCCCACCAGTTGCTAAAACTTCAAAAACACCTTGTGAAAAGCGTAGAATTGATACGTCAAAGGTACCGCCACCGAGATCATAAATCACATAGTTGCGATCATTTTCCAGATTGGTATCTTGGTCTAAACCATAGGCTACGGCTGCAGCGGTAGGTTCATTGAGTAAGCGTAATACATTTAAACCAGCGAGTTGAGCTGCATCACGAGTTGCTTGACGTTGTGCTTCATCAAAATAAGCAGGAACGGTAATTACCGCACCATTGATAGGGTTGTTTAAGCTGGCTTCAGCGCGATCTTTGAGTTGTTTTAAGATTTCAGCGGAAATTTCAACAGGGGTTTTACGACCTTGTGCTGTTTCAAAAGCAGGCATCTGGTGGTCTTCACCCACAAGTGTATAGGGATGTTGAAATTTAATGTCTGCTTTAGAGCGCCCCATAAAGCGTTTTATAGATACGATCGTATTTTTAGGATCTGTGGTGGTAAATGGTTTTGCAGCATCACCATATTCTGTTGAATTTTGAGCATAGTGAACAATAGAAGGGAGTAATACGCGACCTTGTTCATCATTGAGAACTTTGGCTTTACCAGAAAGAACCGTAGCAACTAAAGAATGGGTTGTACCTAAATCTATGCCAATTGCAATACGATGTTCATGTGGCGCACTTGATTGTCCAGGTTCTGCAATTTGCAAGAGTGCCATATGTTAAATCCCTTGGTCATCAGTCAAAAAAATAAAATTAAAAATCATCATCTAAATCAAAATCTTCATCATCAAGCAGTCGATCTTCAGCTTTGTCGAGATCCAGCATCACTTTTTGAAAAAAACGTAACTTACGTACAGTATCGCGTGCTTCAGCCCAATCTTCATCATCATAATCAATTTTGAATTCACGAACTAAGCCATCGATCCATTGCTGCACTTCTTTTTTTAAGGAGAGGAGTTGTTCGATATTGGTTGCTTCATCCAATTGTTCACGGATGTCTAGAGCAGATTGTAGAAATTCGAAATCACTGATGGATTGGTCAAGGTGATGGTCTTGTTTTTTTAGAGACAGTAAATACCCAGCACGACTATCGACATTTGATAAAGTTTTGAATGCTTGATTGATCTCACTTGATTTAATCAAGGCTTGATCTTTATCTTCAGCTTTGTCGGGATGATATTGTTGCTGCAATATTAAAAACTGAGCTTTTAAGCTTGCTAAATCAATATCGAGTGCTACAGGGAGATTGAACAACTCAAAATGATTCATTGGGAGTGAATTCCAAGATAGTAGTACAATAAAAACAAGATGTTAATGCAATTAAAACAGTGTAATACACTGTTTTAATGCAACAAAAAAGGCTATTTAAACAGTGAAAGACTCACCGCAACCACATTCACCTTTTTTATTTGGGTTGTTAAATTCGAAGCCTTCGTTTAGACCATTTTTAACATAGTCCATTTCCATGCCCTCTAGGTAAACTAGACTCTTTGGATCAACGAAAACCTTAACACCAAACTGTTCAAATGCTTGGTCATGCGTATCAACTTCATCAACGAATTCGAGTACATAAGCTAAACCAGAACAGCCAGAAGTTTTCACGCCAACGCGAATACCTTCACCCTTACCGCGATTTTTTAAATAATTGCTGATATGAGTTGCAGCATTTTCAGTTAAATTGATCATGAAAACTCCATTTATCAATTTGGTAAAAATTAAGCTTTAGATTTTTTGCTACGGTAATCTTCAACAGCCGCTTTAATCGCATCTTCAGCAAGTACAGAGCAGTGAACTTTTACAGGAGGAAGTGCAAGTTCAGTTGCAATATCAATATTTTTGATGGCTTGCGCTTGGTCTAAAGATTTACCTTTAAGCCATTCTGTAACCAATGAACTAGAGGCAATTGCAGAGCCACAGCCATAAGTTTTAAAACGCGCTTCTTCAATAATGCCATCATCATTCACTTGAATTTGAAGACGCATTACATCACCACATGCAGGTGCACCGACCATGCCAGTACCCACATTTTCAGCATTTTTATCTAAAACACCAACATTACGGGGGTTTTCGTAATGATCAATTACTTTTTCGCTATAAGCCATGATGCGTCTCCATACCTCGGGGTCAGCGTTGATAATATGTATCGTATATTTATATATTGGGGCATCTTAATGAAGTTCAATTGAATGTTTTCAATAAGATGCCTGTAATATATTAGTGTTCAGCCCATTCAACTGTGCTTAAGTCGATACCGTCTTTGTACATGTCCCAAAGTGGAGAAAGATCACGTAATTTTTCTACTGCTGCTTTAGTAATTTCAAGTACATGATCAATATCTTCTTCAGTGGTGTATTTACCAAAGCTGAAACGAATTGAGCTGTGTGCAAGTTCATCAGATAAACCTAATGCACGAAGTACATAAGATGGTTCTAATGTTGCAGAAGTACATGCTGAACCTGAAGATACTGCTGCATCTTTCAGTGCCATCATGAGTGATTCACCTTCAACAAAGTTGAAACTTACGTTTAAGTAGTTGGCAACGTTATGTTCAGGATGACCATTTAAGAAGACTTGTTCTAAACCTTGCAGGCCATTCCATAACTTGTCACGTAATACACGTAAACGCGTTTGTTCAGCAACAAGGTTTTTACCAGCAAGTTCAAATGCTTCGCCCATACCTACAATTTGGTGGGTCGCAAGTGTACCTGAACGCATACCACGTTCATGACCACCACCATGTATTTGCGCTTTTAAGCGAACACGTGGGCTACGACGAACATACAATGCGCCCATGCCTTTCGGGCCATAAATTTTATGTGCAGAGAAACTCATTAAGTCAATTTTCATCGTTGAAAGGTCAATTTCAACTTTGCCCGCAGCTTGTGCAGCATCGACATGAAAGAATGTTTTGTTGGCACGTGTGATTTCGCCAATTGCAGCAACATCAGTAATCGTACCAAGTTCATTGTTAACCATCATCAGGGAAACAAGAACAGTATCTGGACGAATTGCAGCTTGAACCATTTCAGGAGTAATTAAACCCGTTTTGGCTTCTGGTTCAAGATACGTAATTTCAAAGCCTTCTTCTTCTAATTCACGGCAAGGATCTAAAATTGCTTTGTGTTCAATTTTACTGGTAATAATGTGTTTGCCTTTAGATGCATAGAACTGTGCTACACCTTTAAGCGCAAGGTTATCTGATTCAGTTGCACCAGACGTCCAAACAATCTCACGAGGATCTGCTTTAATTAAATTGGCAACTTGTTCACGTGCATATTCAACTTTTTCTTCGGCTTGCCATCCATAAGCGTGTGAACGCGATGCAGGATTACCAAATATACCGTCAAAAGTTAAACACTCCATCATGCGGTCTGCTACTTGAGGATCAACAGGAGTGGTTGCTGCGTAATCAAGATAAATCGGACGTTTCATGTCAAATACCTGTAACTGATAAAAGAGCTGTATCAAAACTTGCTGGGTTTTGGCGTAATGCAACGGTTTGTACGTTGTCACGAGCGACAAGATCGGCAAGAGTAATTTTAGCTAAGTAATCGGCAATATGGAGGGAGAGTTCTTGCCATAAATCATGAGTGAGACACATTGCACCATTCTGACAATTCCCTTTATGGTCGCAACGTGTTGCATCAACAGTTTCGTTTACAGCTTCAATAATTTCTAAAACAGTAATCTCTTCAGCATTGCGCGCTAAATGATAGCCACCATTCGCACCACGTACACTTGAAACGAGACCATGACGCTTAAGTTTGGCAAATAATTGCTCTAAATAGGCGACGGAGATCGTTTGACGAGTTGCAATTTCTGCTAGCGTAATCGTTTGTTCAGGTGGCTGCAAAGCTAAATCAAGTAGAGCAGTCACTGCGTAGCGACCGCGAGTGGTTAAGCGCATGATTCGATACACATGTTTAGACTAGATGATTGGATTTTATGAATCCTGACTAAAATAGTCAAGTTTTTTATTGATAATTCCTACTAAATTTGTCAGGATTTTTGAGCGAAGCTTTAAAAGCTTATTTATATTTAAAATTATTTGAAAAATACCCAAAAATTATACACGAGTAACGCAATAAAGAGTACCCCTGTTACATAAAAAGCAGTTGTTATGCGTTGTTGATTTCGCTGCATTTTCTTAATGCGGTTTTGGTATTGTTTTACTTCAACTTGTAGTGCATTAATTTTAGAGCGCTGCGCATCAATTTTTTCTATTAGTGGTTTGATTCGTTTTTTAGAAGCACGACTTTTATCATCGTCATCTGCATTGGTGAGCCAGTTTTTCCAGTCGGAAAGTAGTTTTGGCGCAGTGAGATGTAATACTAAATCTCTAAATTCATCTTTTAAAATAGCATCACCTTCTAAACGCATTTTTTTCATACTACGTTTATTGGCAAATACAAAAATTTGTAGAAAATCAAAGATAGTGCTACTGACGGCTAAATCTATAGGTTTTTCAGGTGCTTTTAGATCAAACAGTATACCTTTGTCAGTAAATTGAATATAAAAGTCTAAGTAAGGAATATAGCTATTCATTTTGATTGTAATTTGTTGTTCGACAAATTTCTTAGCCTGCAAGCGAACAACACGATCATGTTTTAATACAAAAGAATAAATGGTTTCTAATATAATCATGACAATGTTTAGCAACAAACGAGTTTGACCTTGTTTTTGTTGCGATTCATTCATAAAAAATTCCTATACAAAAAACTGTTGAGAATCCAATCTCAAATATAAAACATGATAACGAAAGGTCGTATATCTATACAAAACTATGTATAGCTTAGCTTTGTAGAACAGTTTTGCCAAAGGTTCAAGGGCTTTATTTGTTATAGTAGTGATATTTTATGCAAAATAAGCGATTTGCAGTCATAAAAATTGGAGTTTATGTAGATGGATCAAGAAGCTAAAGATATTTTAATTACTCAATCTGAAAATCTTGAAGATAATATAAGTCATTCAAAATCAAAGTCATCACGTAAATCTTCACTTGATTTTAGGAAGTATACTAAACAAATTTGGTTGGCTGGTTTAGGGGCATTTTCACGTGCTGAGGAAGAAGGTAATAAATTATTTGACTCTTTAGTCAAGGTTGGGGAAGAGCTAGAATCTAAGACAGTTGAAATCACAGATCAAACTGTAGCTAAAGTCACAGAAAAAACCAAAGAATCTGTGATAGAGACGAAAGATAAAGTTGAAAAAGCGTTAGATCAGCGCATTAATCACTCATTAAATAGACTGGGTTTGGTGACGGCCAAAGATTTAAAACATTTAGAAAGTTTAATTTTAGAATTACATCATAAGGTTGATGCATTGACCGCAGAGAATTTGCGTTTGAAAACTCAAATTCCAAAAAAATGAGTAAAAAATACATTTTTTGATAATTTTTAGCCTATATTTTAGTGAAATACGGAATTGTAGTCTTGCGTTTCCCCCCAAAGCATTGCTATAAAGTCGTCATGGCCTTTTAAACAACAGCCTTGGAATTTAAACAAACGATATAAGAGGACGTAATCTTCATGAATAAATCAGAATTAATCGACGCAATTGCAGAGAAAGGGGGATTGTCTAAGTCCGATGCTGGTAAAGCGTTAGATGCGACTATTGCTTCAATTGGTGAAGCGTTAAAAACAGGTGATACCGTTACTTTGGTTGGTTTTGGTACATTTAGTGTTAAAGACCGCGCTGCACGTACTGGTCGTAACCCTAAAACTGGTGAAGAACTACAAATTAAAGCAAGTAAAGTTCCTAGCTTCAAAGCTGGTAAAGGCTTAAAAGATTCTGTAGCTTAATCTTTGCTTGTTGAAAACGCGCCTTTGGGGCGCGTTTTTTATGAATTATTTAAAATTATAATGCTTTGCTCATTCATTCATTTTTGAATATCAGTTAGAATCCTACGAAATAAAATATTGGAATACTTATGGAATCTTTTCGTAATGTCATCAGGGGTTGGCTCGGCAAACTCCTACTCATTTTATTTTTAACTCCTTTAGCTTTAGTGGGTATTGAGGGTTATTTTAGTGGGGGGCAGAAAGAAGACGTAGCCAAAACGGTAAATGGTCAAGATATTTCTAAAAAAGATCTGGAAGCCCAGACGAAAAGTTATAAAGATCAGTTATTAAATAGTGAAAGAGTTAAAGGTGATGAGTCATTACTGAATATGGGTTTTATTCAAAATTCAGTTTTGGATAATTTAATTGCGCGTACATTATTGATTCAACAAGCCGAAAAACTGGGTATTTCATTAAGTGATGCTCAAATTGAACAAATGATTGCACAGCAGCCAAACTTCCAAGAAAATGGTAAGTTTTCAGATACACTTTATGCAAATTATCTACGCTCAATTGGCATGACCAGTCAGGCTTTGATTGCAAATCTGCGTCAAGATCATGCACTTAAAATGTTAATGAGCTCAATTACTGATTATGCTTTAGTCAGTAAGTTAGATATTCAGCAAGTGTATAATTTACAGTCTGAACAACGTAATTTGTTTTTATCAAGTATTAAGCTCGATGATTATAAAAAAGATGTGAAGGTAACCAATCAAGAAGTTGCAGATTATTATAAAAAGTATCCAAATAAATTTAAACAGGTCGCATCGGTTGATGTTGATTATGTGGTTTTAAGCCCTGCAATGTTAACTAAGCTGAATACTGAAGTAACGGAAGCAGAGCTAAAGCAAGCTTATGCACAGTTTGTGGAAAAACAGAATCAAGATGTAAAGCGTGAAGTTAAGCATATTTTAATTACTACAGATGCACGTTCTGCAGCGGAAGCTGAAAAACTTGCAAATGAGGTTTATGCCAAAATTAAAGCGGGTCTACCTTTTGCCCAAGCCGCTGCACAGTTCTCTGAAGATCCTAGTTCAAAGTCTAACGGCGGTTTAGTTGAGTCTTATACCGTTGGTGTATTTGGAAATGAATTTGATCAAGCAGTCAATAGCGCACAAAAAGGTCAAATCTCTAAGCCAGTTAAAACACAGTTCGGTTATCATATTATTGAAGTGGCTCAAGCGGCCAATTCAGTGCCAAGTTTTGAAGCGAAAAAAGCTGAGTTAACTGCTGAAGTGATTAAAGCAAAATCTGCTAATATTTTTTCAGATACAGTGAATAGTTTGAATGAATTGGTTGTAAGTAGCGACGCCTTAGATCCTGTTTCACAGCAAGTCAAAGACACCAAAGTACAATCGGTTAACGGTGTTACTTTAGCGACTCAAAATGTTGTATTGGCCGATCCTAACGTAAAAACTAAATTGTTTAATGATGATGTTAAAAATGGTGATCGTAATGCATCAAGTAACATCCAATTGGCCAATGGCGATACTGTTTGGGTGAAAGTGCGTAATTATCATGCGGCTGGTGTACAACCTTTAGCGCAAGCTAGTGCCAAAATTAAAGCTTTATTGATTGAGCAAAAAGCGTATGAGGCAGCAAAAGCAAAAATTGCGACGATGTTAGTAGAGTTCAAAACACAACCTGCACAACAAGTGTTAGCGAAAAATAAATTTGCTTTTGAACATGCGGGTATATTCACCCGTTCACAAGGTTTAAAACGTGAAATTGAACGCGTTGCCTTTAGTTTACCTGCACCTAAAGCGGGAATGTGGTCAGTCACTACAGCGACATTGCCAAATGAAATGGTGGTAATTGCTGTTGCAGATGTGACCAAGTCTTCGGCTGAATCGCTTAATCCGCAAGAAGCACAACAGTTAACGCAATTGTATCAACAGTTACGTGGTCAGCAAGAATTGGATGACTATACCCAATACTTAAAATCTAAAGCCAAAATTAAATAATTTGGATTGATAAAAAAAGCGCTTCGGCGCTTTTTTTATGCGTTATATTTTAGACAAACTTACTTTTTAAATTGGATTGGTTGCGATATTGACTTGGGCTTTGTTGATAATACTTTTTAAAAGCTTGGCTGAAAGCCGTTTCTGATGAATAACCAACCTGATGTGAAATTTGCTGAATGGAAAGTTGACCATGTTTTAAATGTTGGCTGGCTAAACGTAAGCGGTGTTGTTGTAAATAAGCTAGGGGTGTTTCACCAATAATTTGATTAAATAAATTGGCAAATTTTGAGCGGGACATACAACATTTTTCAGCCAACGTTTCAACCGTCCATGCAAGTTCTGGTTGACTATGAATAACGGCTAAAGCATTTGCCAGTTCTGGATGAATAAGTGCATTAAGCCAATTATTTTGTTTATTGATAGTTTGATCATTGAGTTGTTCAATATAATCTCGGACACATTCGAGCACCATGATACTTACGACATGATCCATAATTTTGTTTTTACCAGCAGCCGTTCTTTGGGTTTCTGACGCCACAAAATACAAGCCAATTTTCAGCCATTCAGGAGCTTCATCACTGAGCGCATTTTTCAGGTGTAAATATGGCGGTAAAGCATTCACCAATGGGCGTGCCATAATGGCATTAAGATGACAGCGTATAGTTAGAATTAGGGCTTTTTCAGTATCACCTTGTCCAAAATGTATGGAATCATGTCTTAAGCCATTAAATAATGGTTCTATATTTAACGGTTCAATCAATTTTTGATGCGTGTTATTCATGCCGTGATGTTCTAATCCGGCAGGAATCAGCAGCATATCGCCAGTATTTAAGGTTAAGTTGAGCTCAGGGGAAAAATGAATGTGTGCTTGTCCAAATAAAACAATATGTGCAATCACTGCCGATTGTTCAGGGCAAAAAAACTCCCAATTTCCTTGCGCTTGTAAATAAATATATTCTGATCGATTGAGATGAATATCATCAAAAATTTTACTGAGTGCATCCATAGGTTCGATTCAAACACTGTCATGATCAATTATAAAAAGGATATGCAATTAAAGCATGTGCGAAAAGGACAAATAGAATGTTAAAGGTGCCAAGGACTTTTTCATAGCTTTTTTGGACGCTTACAACTGTTTTTATGGAGGGCTTTACTGAAATATAGAGCTATAAAAAGATAGGGAAGGTAATGCGATGAATGCACCAGTAAATTTAACTGAACACCAGATTCAAGATAGCGTACAAAAATCAGGGATGGCACTCGATAAAAAACGTTATTTATGGATGATTAGTCCAGCATTACCTGTTATTGGGATTGGTATTTTAGCCGGATACCAATTTTCACCGAAGCCACTAAAAAAGTTTTTTGCATTAGGTGGCCCAATTGTATTGCACATCGTGATTCCGAGCATAGATACTCTAATTGGTAAAGATAGTAATAATCCAACCACAGAAGATATTAAATTGTTGGAGCAAGATCCTTATTATTCTAGATTGGTAAAGTCTTTTATTCCTTTACAGTATATTGCTAATGTTTATGCGTGTTATTTAGCCAGCCGTAAAGAAACCTCATTACTTGATAAGATTTTATTAGGTGTTTCAATGGGTGCAATCAATGGGATTGCCATTAATACAGCCCATGAATTGAGTCATAAATCTGATCGTTTAGACCACATTTTGTCACATTTAGCATTGGTTCCAACTGGATATAATCATTTTCGTATTGAACATCCTTATGGGCATCATAAATGCGCAGCAACACCTGAAGACCCAGCATCTTCAAAGATGGGTGAAACATTTTACGAATTTTGGCCACGTACCGTATTTGGTTCCTTAAAATCTTCAATAGAAATAGAAACCAAGCGCCTTAAACGAAAAGGTTTATCTTTTTGGTCTAAGGAGAATGAGTTATTACAAGGTTGGGGGATGAGTGCTACATTTCATTCAAGTATGGTTGCAGTGTTTGGAAAAGGAACGATTCCTTATTTAGCAACACAAGCTTTCTATGGTTTAAGTTTATTTGAGATTATTAACTATATTGAACATTATGGCTTGTTACGTCAACAAGATGAAAATGGTAAGTATGAGCGAACCATGCCTGAGCATAGTTGGAATAACAATAATATTGTGACTAATTTATTCCTCTATCAATTGCAACGTCATTCGGATCACCATGCTTATCCAACACGACCATTTCAAGCTTTGCGCCATTTTGATGAAGCACCAGAATTACCCAGTGGTTATGCAAGTATGTTGTTACCAGCACTGATTCCTTCATTGTGGTTTAAGATAATGGATAAACGTGTATTTGAGCATTATCGAGGGAATTTGAATAAAGCCAATATTCATCCAAAACGTCGGGCTCAAATCTTTAAAAAATTTGGTGTGATTGATAAGCTTTTAAGTAAAGAAGCTGTTTGAGTAAAAGCCCCAAAAGGGGCTTTCGTAGTTTCTATGTAGCAAGATTTACAGTTGTTTTGTTGAGTAAGTTTAAAGCCATTTTCTAAAATTTGTATAACAAAACCTAAGCTATATACCCTTTGTCAGAAAATACATTGTTGTATTTCAAGTATCGATTTATCACCTATTAAAGGCAATATACCCCCTAGAAATTATCTCTGTTCATCTTCAATTATCCAATGTTGAGAATAAGCTTCATATATCTCAAAAATAAAAAGTATAACTTGATAGTCATTATTGTATTAATTGTTTAGTTTTTATGTATAATTCGCTCAGATAGCGTTAATTGATTCACACTTTTTTGCATATTGTGTGTTGTGTTGCGTATCTGAAATTAAAAACTGAATTCTCTATGAGATACTAAAATGAAAACTTTAAAAATCGTATTGGCTATTACAGCATTAAGTCTGTCTTCTATTACCTTCGCAAATCCAGGGACGATTACCATTAATGGTAAAATCTATAATGAAACTTGTGTTTTAACTGGGGGAACAAATGCGCTAGGTACAACCAATGTGGTTGTTACTTTAGATACGATTCCTAGCTCTAACTTCACAACAACGACACGTATGAGTGGTTTGAAAAACTTTGATGTGACATTGAGTAAAACTGATGGTACGGCATGTTATACGGCAACAGGTTTAAGTGCGAACTTAGCACCAGTAGTTACTTTGAGTACTTCAACATCAGCTGATTATAGTGCGACTGAGACTACTGCGTTAGTCAATAAAGCAGGAACAAAATCAACAACAAATCCTGTGTTTGTTCAAATTTTAGCTAAGCCTACTTCAGTCGGCGCAGGCACACTCGTTGATTACAGCAATACTTCTACGCAAGCAAAAGCTGCATATGATTCTACTGCGAATAAGTTTTATTACTCAGCTCAATATTATGCAGGAACAGGATCCATTCTTCCTGCTGCTCAGGATGTAAATGCTGTTGTTACTTATAATATTACTTATCCATAATTTTAATAAAAAGGAAAAGTTATGCGAAAGATTGTCTTAACGCTACTCACTGTATGTTGGATTAATTTGACTCAGGCGGGTGTAAGCATTGATGGTACGCGCATCATTTTTCCTGCAGGTTCAACCAATGTCGGTGTGCAGGTTCGTAATGAATTTAATACTCCAGCATTGGTTCAAACTTGGATCGATAATGGAAATATAGATGAAATACCTACAGCTGAAGAAATTCCATTTGTATTGACGCCTCCACTGAGTCGAGTAGAGCCGAATCAAGGTCAGATTATACGTATTATTCAGACTGGGTCATCAAAACTACCAGAAGATAGAGAGTCTTTATTTTGGTTTAATATGCTAGATATACCACCAGATAATCCTAATTTAGTGGGGCAAAACTTATTATCATTTACTGTACGGACTCGTATAAAACTATTTTATCGACCAAGTAAATTAAAAATTTCAGTTAATGATGCATTTAATCAAATTCAGTTTAATTACCTTGCTGATGAAAAAACAGTTGAACTAAAAAATCCAACGCCTTATTACATCACATTTGTCAGTTTAAATTTTAAAACTTCTTCAGGTGATGGTGATTACAAAAAATCAATCATGGTCCTTCCATTTTCAAGTCAAAAAATTGATTTTAAGCTAGAAAATAAACCGAATAATGTAAATTATTCATTTATTAATGATCTAGGCGGCGTGCAATCAATTTCTAAAAGCATGAATTAATTTAGTATTAGTTAGGTTGGATAGTCGTCAATGAAAAATTTTAAATACAAACATCTCTATATTCTAATGTTTGTATCCTTTGGCACTCATGCAAGTAACCCCAATAATCTAGAGAATATTCAAATCCCTTTGGACAACACATCGACTCAGAAGACGGTTGTCAAACCCGTTGATAATTCAATTGAAAATTTACAGGCATTTGATACATCGAATTTTGTATTTTTTAACTCAAATTCGCTTTATGGTCAAAGTAATCGAAATATTAATCTTAAAGACTTTAATGTTAAAAATAGTATTATTGAAGGAATGTACTTTGTTCAATTAAACATAAATCAAAAAAGAATGGTCGATTCAACGGTAACATTTGCAAAACCAAAGAATAAAGATTCTGCAATATTGTGTATTGATCAAGGTTTATTGAATCATCTTGATTTGACTAAGGGGGTGATTAAAAATTTACCTTCTGTAAATTGTTTAAATGTTAAAGATATTAGTAGCAGTGCATATTATGAATTTGATGAATCTAAATTAATTTTAAATATTTATATACCTCAAGCATTGCGTACAGAACATCCAGATGGATATATAAATCCAAAATTATTCGATAAAGGGGTAAATTCTTCATTTATTTCTTATAATTATAATACAAATCATAATAATGAAAAAAATACCCAATATTTGAGCTTAAATGGTGGTGTAAACTTGAATGGTTGGTACTTTAGACATCAAGGTAGCTTTGACTCAGAGGATTCTAGTCTAGGAACCTATAGATCAAATGAAAATGTATTACATACAGATATAGTACCAATTTATTCACGATTGAGTTTAGGGCAGTTTAGTACCCAGAATTATCAGCTAGAAAGTTTACCGATTATCGGGGCACAGATTGCTTCAGATCAAACGATGTTGCCGTGGTTACAACAAACTTATTCTCCAGTCATTGAGAATGTTGCGAACTCAAATGCAGTCGTCAAAGTTTATCAAAATGGTATCAAAATATATGAACGTACTGTTCCAGCAGGGCCTTTTAAAATTACTGATTTAGGTTCCGTTGGTAATGGAAGTTTGATGGTTGAGATTGTAGAAAATAGTGGTGAAATAAAAACATACACGATGCCTCTACAACAAAATCTTAATTTAATTAAACCTGATCGGTATAATTATAGTGCTGCTTTAGGGCGTTATCATTTTTTTAATAAAATAACGGATGAGATTATTTCTCAAGTTAATTATGGATATGGAATCAGTAATAATTTAACACTTTTAGGAGGTGTTAATGCTTCTGAACACTATAAAAGTCTATTGCTTGGTGCGGGTATTAGTTCGGCAATTGGTGGGATGAATTTTAAAGTCAACTCAAGTCAAGCCAACATTTTTTCGGAGAAGTATCGTGGGGATCAATTTAATTTTGATTATCGGTATAGCTTTGAAAATAAAGGTTTAAGCCTTTTTTTTAATACATTGCATCAAAGTAAAAACTATTTAACAGTTTCAAATACATTATCTAAGCTTAACTTCGATGATTTAAGTGCTTCCGAGTACAATAATTATATATTTACAAATAACTTAAAAGATCAGTTTTCTGTAAATATTATGAAGTCTAACTTTGTAAATAATACAGCTAGCTTTAACTTGAGTTATTCAAATAATAAGTATTGGGATAAGCAAAAAAGCGCGCAACAGTACAACTTAAGTTACAGTAATGTTTGGAAAAAATTAAGTTACACCTTGGGATATAGTCAAACAGATTATTCATTATTCAATACCGATGATAAAACACTTTATATGAGTTTTTCATTACCATTGGATTGGAAAGAAAATCGATTATTTATAAATTCTAATATTCAAAATAGTAGAAATGATCGCAATATAAATACTGCAAATATGAATCTTTCAGGTACTTTAGGAAATCAAAATAATTTTAACTATGGTATCGGTTTATCAAATACTTACCAAAATAGTGATGCGGAAACCTCACTACAAGCTTATGCAAATTATATGCTTCCTAAAATAACGTTAGGCGCTACAGCATATACGTATGATAATCATCAACAATATTCATTGTCAGCACGTGGAGCACTTGTCGCTCATCAATTTGGTTTGACGCCAGTAAACTCATTATCTGATACATATACGATTGTCCATGTAGAGAATGGTAAAGGTGCAAAAGTTAACAATGCATGGGGTGTAAAGTTAGATCGTTTTGGGAATGCAATTTATCCGGCAAACTCAGCTTATAGTGAAAATGATATTAGTATAAACCCGCAAGATTTACCGATAGATGTGGTTCTAGATTCAAATCAAGTTAAGGTGATTCCACGAAAATTTAGTTCGACATTAGCAACTTTTAATGCGAAGAAAACTTCAAATATTTTGCTGCGAATATCAACTGGAAAAGAGATTAAATTGCCAATTGGAAGTCGTGTCTTAAATCAAAGTGGAACTTTTGTTGGGATTTTGGGTCAGTCGAATCAAGTCATACTAGAGAATAGAAATGATATATTTGAACAACCTTTAACGGTCGAATGGGGGAGTGAAATGAATGAAAGTTGTAATGTTCCACCAATATCGTCACCAAAGACTAAAAAAGATAAGAAAAACTATCAATTTGAAATACTTAGTGTGGAGTGTCATTGATATGAGAAATCCATTACTTTTAAGTTCATTCGTATTATTTTTTTCACTTGACGTAAATGCTTGTAATACGACTGGAACTGAAAATCCTAATTTTACATTGAGTAATTTGGGTAATTTTAAAACGAATGCGAATAATCAAAGAGTTACTGCAACCACGACTCCTGATCGTTATGGCACAATCATTAATAATTGTAATAATACAGGATCTAATTCTTTTCAAATTAATGGTACAAGTTTAAGTACATCAGACATCATTAATTTAAATAGTCGTACATATTATAGAATTAATACTCCGCAAAATCCTGTAGCTGCAAGCCCAGCTCAAATTTATATTGCTTTCAGTGTTAAAGATAATCAGGATTCTGCAACATTGTATCCTGTTGACTCGTCTACGACATCATATAGCTTATTTACTGGATCAAGCTCGACCAGAGGTATGCGTTTAGAGCAAGTCGGTGTATTAATTCGTGGAACGAATTTAACTCCTGGTACATATAGTATAAGTAATATTATTTTAGGTACTTACACGGCTACTGGCACAAAAACTTCATCTAAAAATATTAATATTTCTAATTTAAGTTATACAATTTCACCATCTACTTGTGTTGTAGATAGTTCTAATATTACCTTGCCTTCTATGCGAAGCTCCGATTTTAGTAGTATTAATCAAATCGGTGGTACAACAAGTTTTTCTATTACAGCGAACTGTCCAAATGATGCTGTTAATACGAGCTATTCTGCAGCAATCACTGATAATTTCTCATCTGCTAGTAATATGAATGGAATATTAACAAATAGTATTTCAGCATCTTCTGGTGGTTCAAATATTAAAATTAAATTAATAGATCCTTCAAATAATGTGATACCAATAGGTCCATTGTTATTAAACAATAAGTTTACATTTGGTATGTTAAATAACTCTAAAACAGTAACTAAAAGCCTGCAAGCCGCATATTATGCAGAAACAATACCTGTAACTGTAGGTTTAGTCAAAAGTGTAGCTGTACTCAATTTAATTTATGACTAGATTTGATCGGTTTATATATTCACTCGATTAATCATCATGTTGCAGATAAGAATTATTGCATTTAGCTCATCGAAGAAGCCAGACTCTTTTAGTTAAAGTCATTAAAGTACGCAGCACACTGTAATGATTTCAATGTTTTTATTTAGACAGCGTTTTTAGTTTGTAAGATACGCTTATAAAACTTTTTCCATCCAAATTTCACACGCATGGCTATGGCCAGTATTGCCTTTAGGTTGCTTTAAATACTCAAAACCTAATTTTTCATACAATTTAACAGCCTGCCACAGGTCTTTGGTGGTTTCTAAATAGCAAGATTTAAAATTATTTTGTTGAGCAAATTTAAAACCATTTTCTAAAATCTGTTTAGCAAAACCGAAGCCACGCACCTCAGTCAGAAAATACATTTTTTGTATTTCAAGTATCGAGTTATCACCTGCTAAAGGTGATAAACCACCACCGCCTAAAATTTGTCCTTGTTTATTTTCAACCACCCAATACTGCGAATGGGGTTGTGAATAAACTTCAAAAAGATTATCTAAAATTGGATCTGCAACAGCAAAACCAGATTCTGCTGCTAAGCCAAATTCTTTGGAAACGTCACGAATAATCTCAGCGATTTTAGGATTGTCTTTGGCTTGAATGAGTCTGAGCTGGTACATATGGATCAAAGTATTAAAATAAAAAGAGATGGATTGTTATAATACGATATTGCGTATAAATCCATCTCTTGTAAGGTATTGCATCCTAAAGGATGAAAATTATTTTAATTCACTTGATGATTTACCCAGCTCACGGCGGGCAATAATCAATTGTTGAATTTGTTGCGTACCTTCAAAAATATCCAGAATTTTAGAATCACGTGCCCATTTTTCTAATAACTCATCTTCATTATAACCCACACTTGCAGCCAGTTCGACACATTTCAGCGTGATTTCATTACAAATACGTCCCGCTTTGGCTTTTGCAATTGATGCTTCACGAGAGTTTGGTTTGCGATTGTCTGCCATCCATGTCGCTTTCATGGTGAGTAGGCGAGCAGCTTCCCATTCAGCCTCCATCCGATAAATTTGCGAGGCAAGATATGAGGTTTGTAAATATGGTGTGTTGTAGTCTGGGTCTAGACTATCTTTAAAAATCTCTTTAATTCGCTCTAAAGAAGCTTTAGCACAACCCACTGCCATTGCTGCTACCAATGGGCGAGTATTGTCAAAGGTTTCCATAACTCCCGCAAAACCTTTGGCGATATCAATCTCAGGATTTCCCAATAAGTTTGCAGCAGGAACACGACAGTCAATGAAGCTAATTGCAGCGGTATCTGAGGCTTTAATCCCCAATTTATGCTCAAGCCGTTCTATTTTCATGCCTAATGTGCCTTTAGGCACCACAAATGATTTAATTGCTGCTTTACCCAGTTTTTTATCTAGGGTGGCCCAAACCACAACAGAGTCGGCACGCTCACCTGAAGTCACAAAGATTTTTTCGCCATTGAGGATGTAATCATCACCGTCTTTAATTGCAGTTGTACGAATGGCTGCTGAATCTGAACCGCAGCCAGGTTCAGTAATGGCCATTGCCGCCCAAGTGCCTTTAAAGCGTTCCAATTGCTCATCATTGGCAACAGCGGCTATCGCTGAGTTACCTAAGCCTTGGCGTGGCATGGAGAGTAATAAGCCGGTATCGCCATAGCACATTTCAATCACACCCAATGCGGTGGACATGTTAACGCCATTTTTATTGCTGGAATCGGTGTCACCGCGTTTATTGACCGCAGCGCCCGCATTCATGCCATCACCACCATCGTTCATGCCATCTAATAAAGAGGCCAACATATTCAGCTCTTTAGGATAAGCATGTTCTGCTTTGTCATATTTACGCGAAATTGGGCGGAGTACATTTAAGGCGGTTTCATGTGCCTGATCCAAAAGCATTTGGAATTTTTTAGGATTTTGTAAATTCATGATCTATATTCCTATTTATACTGATGGATTAAGCATGTAAGCCTGAGTGCAAAATTGCTGTGGCACGTAAATCACGATACCAACGTTCTACGGGGTGTTCTTTGGTAAAACCATGACCACCGAGCAGTTGTACGCCGTCAGTACCAATTTTCATGGATTTTTCAGCACATAATAAACGGGCTAAATATGCTTCACGATGAAAAGGTTGGCCAGCTTCAGCAAGGCTTGCAGCATTTAAGATCAACATGCGCATTGCTTCAAGTTCAATGCTCATATCTGCAATCATAAATGCGACACTTTGACGGTGCGAAATAGGTTCACCAAATGCAATTCGTTCATTCGCATATTTTATGCAATATTCTTTTACGGCTTCGCAGGTACCCACAGCCATGGCACACCACATTAAATTACCGAGGTCGAGGAAGGTTGTATAATTAAAATCCTCATCACCTAAGCGTTCAGCAGGAGTATTTTCAAATTTTAAAGTCACGGTTTCTGCAGCTTTTAAACCCATTGCTGATGATTTTTTTACAGTAATACTGGGGTCACGTTTTAGAATGAAAACTTCTGCTGATCCATTAAATTCGGCATTAATCAAAAATAAATCTGCGGTTTCACCTAATATAACTAAGGTTTTTTCGCCTGAAATTAAATATTGACCATTGTTTAATGTTGCTTTGGTTTTTAGTTTGAAGGGATTAAAAGCAGGGGTTGCTTCTTGCATAGCAAAGGTTGCATGAATTTCTGTGTCTTCAGCAAAACTGTTTAAATAGGTCGATTGAATGTGTTCTGAACCCCATTGTGTAATGGCATTAATTACACTAAATGTCGAGAGTAGACCTGCGGTAAGGGTAAAATCACCTTTGGCTAAGCGTTCAGCAATTAAAATATTACTCAGAATATTTTTTTCTGAAGCAACACCACCTAAAGCTTCAGGTAAGGCGTAAAAGTTTAACCCAAGGTCTGTAATGTGTTGCCAAAGTTCTACGGGGAATTTCTCGTTGTGATCCGCATTATGCGCTAAAGGATAAAGTACTTCTGATGCAAACTGATCCATGGCATCAGTCGTCATTTGTTGTTCTTCAGTCAGACTTAAATCAAATAATGATTTTTGTTGATTGGGTAATCTTTGCTTGCCGATTTTGGCATTGGATTTAAATACTTTCTGCGTTGTACTTAATGTTTTGAAACTGACCTTCGAACCTTGGTATAAAGATTTTTCTACGAATTTTCGAAGTTTTAATTGATCAAGTAAGTCACTGCCTGCTAGTTTTGTAATAAATGCTAAGCCGAAGCCTTGAGCTTTGTTTGCCATGTTACCCATTTATACTACTCTGTATTTTTTGTTGGTATGTAATTATCCTGACATGAGCATGATTAAAAAACCATGTCGAAGCTGACAAACTCATTGACCAAAGATAAACGGTTTTACTAATGGGTGTTTATGTGTAAGTTTATGATTTATTATTGTTTAATAAATAAAAAATATCCTACAAAAGTAGGATATTGACTTAAATGACAATTTGATCTTTTTTGCTTAGTAATAATTTGGGATATAAATTATAAAAAAGGCGTGATCATTTTACGGACATTGGTTTTCGCTTCAATTACAGTCATAAACGTATATGCACCAATAAATTTACGGCTAATAAACATAAATTCTTTTGGGGGAATACTAAAATAACGTGAGGTCATTGATTTAGATGCACGTTGCATTACACGGCTATGTAGCTGACTCTTTTTCCAATCATAACGATTATGCTCATCCATGACACCCTCAGGTAGATCTGGATTATTGCTTGGCGTACTAAAGGCTTCAGTTGCCAGTAAGAAGACTTTTGCCATATCTGGTTTAATACTCAATGGCATAGCATCAAAGAACTCATAACCCGTCATGGCATTGACCATAGCTTCCGCGTCATGCTCATAGCCAGATTTAATCAAATTACGTGCTACGCTTAAGAGTTGTGTATCAAACTGGCGAATAGCACCAAAATCTAACAAAATGATCTTGTCTTTGATGTCTATACCATTACCTAAGCGAACGAGGTAGTTCCCAAAATTAGGGTCGGTTTGCATTTCGCCCCATTCGAAAATTTCACGCACCGCAATTTCAAGGGATGCTTCACCCAATTGGTTACGGCGTTCTTGAGGAAGTGACAACATCACTGGACTATTAATGGGTACACCACGTTCAAAAGTCATGCAAAGTACTTGATCGGTGCAATATTCATTAATAATTTGTGGCACAGCATAACGAGGATCATCGTGTAAACGTTCTGCAAAACGACGCGTCGTGGCAGCTTCAACGTGATAATTCACCTCACGATGCATCATTTCTTTGACCTCATCAAACCATTGGTCAAACTCACGGGTCTGTGGAACCATTCGAGTTAATTTGAGCATATTTTTAAATAAGCTCATATCGGAATCAATGGCATCTGCTACGCCTGGATATTGTATTTTAAGGACAATTTCTAGACCATCTGATTTACGCGTTGCACGATGGACTTGAGCCAGTGAAGCAGTGCCAATAGGTTCATGGTCAATGGTTAAATCATCTAGTTTTGAACCGAGTTGACTGACCAATTGTGTTTTAATGGCTGGCCAAGCCAATGCAACAGTTTGATTGTTGAGTGTGTTGAGTGCTTGTGTGATTTCTTCTGGCAAAAAATGTTCGCCGTATAGCGCCATCATTTGGCCAATTTTAACGATTGAACCTTTAAGTTTCCCAATCTCAGAAACAAGATAATTTGCTTGTTCTCTTAGTGCTTTTTTGCGGTTTTTTTCTTTTTCTTCTTCGCTTGAGAACATAGAGCTTGCACTAGAAGCAGCCCAGCGCGTACCCGCAAGTAAAGAGGCTTTAGCAATCGATAAGCGTCGATCCATAGAGGAGGTTTTTAACTGTTTAAGCTTCTGGTTCCGATCTGACATGAAGATTAAATCCTTTAAGCAATACGAGCACATAAATCATAGTAATGAATATTACATGGTCTGACCGTATTAAAATAGTTCAACTTGACGGATAATTGATTAAATTAAAGTCAATGAATCGTATTTAAAGTTTTATATGTGAAGCATTTACATACGGAATTGAATTTTAATGTCTTGGCGAAGCATCAACATTTGCTTATTGTCATGAATATATTTTGAAATCAAAATTTTCACTGTGTGATCCATAAACCCTAAAGCATAACCCTTAACGATAATGATACTGGGTAAGCTAAAAAAGAAGTATTTAGCATCCTCAATTGATGCAGATTCAAACACACCGTGTTCTATGAGAGTCTGTTGGAAATAATGTTTTTCTGAAATCACGTTAGCAGATGATTCATCATTCCAGTAATTTTGGCGCATGGCCATTAAATTATTGTGCTTATAGCTCATCGAGATTGTAAATCTTGAAAATTGTGTCAAGTATATAATGATCGTTGTGATCGAAATCAAGTGGCTTAATGTTTCTAAAATAAGGAAGGCTTCTTTTCATATAAAAATTACACATTAATATCTCTTGTATCATGTATTAGATGAATCATTTAAGTTCTATGCGAAGTGTGAAGTTTTTAAAACATTTCTTTGTTATTTGACATTATTCTTTTAAAATTCATTTGAATGAGAAATTTCAATATAAAAATCAGTTTTAAATTTGGGGAATAGTAATGAATTATAAATTGTGGGGTGCGATCTTCGCCATTTTTTTGCCTACACAAATATTTGCGATGGGGTATAGCTCGGAATATGTCTCGTGTATGAATTCAGCGGGATCGAACAATACTACTGCCTGTATGCAGGATGAATTAAAGCAGCAAGATAAGCGGGTAAAATCTTATTTTAATGTGTTGTTAATGCAATACGATAATTCTGATGAAAGAAAAGCACAGAAAGATTTGCAAAAACAGTGGTTTGATACACGTGATCAGCGTTGTGCTGAAAAAAATAAATCAGAATCACTCGGGCATAAATCTAGATATTATAATTGCGCTTTAAAAATGACAGTGCAACAAGCCAATAGTTTAGAACAAAAAACATATCGATATCGATAACAGTTATGGAATTGATGATAACGAAAGCATTATAAATGTAAGCAAAACAAGGTATCATAAAGCGTTTAAAAAATTGACCTTGGAGAAGCCTTAAGTGGATCAACTGACTATTAGCCCTGAACATTTACAGGAAGCCGCTGAAAATTTAACAACCATACGCGATTTTATTCGCTTTGGTGTTTCGGCTTTACGTCAATATGATGCACATTTAGGTCAAGGTACTGAAGATTTCTTTGCTGAAAGTTCTGCCTTGGTTTTACAAACATTGGCATTAGATTGGAAGGTTAATCCAGATATTCTCGATGCAAAATTATTACCAAGTGAAAAAGCTGAATTTATTAGCCTACTTGAACGTCGAATTAATGAAAAAGTTCCAACTTCATATTTATTGAATCTGGCTTATTTCTGTGACAAACCATATTACGTTGATGAGCGTGTATTGATTCCACGTTCACCCATTGCTGAACTCATTCAAAACAAATTTGCGCCGTATTGTATCGATGAAAATGGCGAAATGGGACAGGCTGTAAATAACTTACCTGAGAACCCAAATCCGACAATGCCACGCCGTATCTTAGATATGTGCACGGGTTCAGGTTGTATCGCCATTGCTTTGGCATATGCATTCCCAGATGCAGAAGTTGATGCTACTGATATTTCTAAAGAGGCTTTAGAGGTTGCAAGCATTAATGCTGAACATCACAATATGCAGTATCAAATTGCATGGATGGAATCAGACCTATTTACTAAAATACCAGCTGAAAATCAATATGATTTAATTATATCGAACCCACCTTATGTAGATGCGGAAGATATGGCTGATCTTCCTGCTGAGTTTTTACATGAACCTGAATTGGCATTAGCCGCAGGTCAAGATGGTTTAGATCTGGTACGTAAAATGTTAGCGCAAGCAGCCGATTACTTAACTGAAGATGGTTTAATTGTCATCGAAGTGGGTAATTCAGAATGGGCAATGAAGCAAAACTTTAATACTGTTGATTTCCATTGGTTAACTTTCCAAAAAGGTGGTTCTGGTATTTTTGCTTTAACTGCTGAGCAATGCCGAAAATATCGTGATTTATTTGTAGAATCTGTTCAAGCATAAGGAGTTGTGAACATGGCTGGTAATAGTATTGGGCAACTCTTCCGTGTAACGACTTGTGGTGAATCTCATGGCGTTGGCCTCATGGCGATTGTCGATGGTGTGCCGCCTGGGATCGAACTTTGTGAAGCAGATTTGCAAAAAGATTTAGACCGCCGTAAACCGGGGACATCTAAATTTGCAACTCAGCGTAAAGAACCTGATGAAGTACAAATTATTTCTGGTGTATTTGAAGGTAAAACGACAGGTACATCGATTGGTTTACTGATTCGTAATACGGATCAGAAATCGAAAGATTATGGCAATATTGCACAAACGTTCCGTCCGGGTCATGCAGATTATACTTATACCCAAAAGTATGGCTTTCGTGATTACCGTGGCGGTGGTCGTTCTAGTGCTCGTGAAACGGCAATGCGCGTGGCTGCAGGTGCGATTGCGAAAAAATATCTTTTTGAAAAATTTGGTATAGTGATTCGTGGTCATGTCACTCAAATTGGAACGGAAAAAGCCAAGGTCTTAGATTGGAATGAAGTGCCGAATAATCCATTTTTCTGTGGAGATGTGGATGCAGTTCCTCGTTTTGAAGCGCTTGTCACTTCACTACGTGAACAAGGTACCAGTTGTGGTGCAAAGCTTGAAATTGTTGCCGAAAAAGTTCCAGTGGGCTGGGGCGAGCCTGTATTTGATCGTTTAGATGCCGATATTGCCCATGCGATGATGAGTATCAATGCGGTAAAGGGCGTTGAAATTGGTGATGGTTTTGCAGTTGCAGAACAATTTGGTCATGAAACACGTGATGAACTCACTACCGATGGTTTCTTAGCCAATCATGCAGGCGGAATTCTGGGTGGTATTTCATCTGGGCAAACCATTCGTGTGGCAATTGCTTTAAAACCAACAGCAAGTATCACCACACCGGGTAAAACCATTAATATTGATCGTCAAGATACCGATGTATTAACTAAAGGTCGTCATGATCCTTGCGTCGGTGTCCGTGCGACACCCATTGCTGAGGCAATGTTTGCAATTGTATTGATGGATCACTTCATGCGTCATCGTGCACAGAATGCGGATGTAGTTGCACCGTTTAATCCGATTGAACCTAAATAATTTGATCAGGATCAATAAAAAACCAGATGATATGTCTGGTTTTTTATTGTCTAAAGTTAGCGTTGAATCGAGTTTTTTATATCTAAAACTAAACAGAGTAGAGTAATTAACTAGTTGTAAAATTGTATTTATTTGAAAGTGATAATAACAGTTTAAATTGATTGAATATTAAAAAGATAAACAATTGTCCTAATCATATAATTGATGAAAGTCTTTAACTTTGTTACAGGATGTTCCATTCAGACTGCAATAAACTTGATGTGTTTGAGTTTTAGTTAATTGGTTTTTCTATTAATTTTTTTAATTTGTGAAGTTTGTATAGCAAATAACTCATCTTGTTTTGAACTTATTATGAAGACTTTTTAAGATTTTGCTCTTTAAAAAAGTTCATAATGTTGAGTTAATATCACAAATAAGCTTCTCAATATCTACCATCTGAATGAGTGTCGCTTACTTGATTTTAAAAGTAGGTTAAGCCGATTTTAAGGTGTTAGCGTTGAACTATAAATATAACCTTAGTTCGAGTTTTATGATGAACGAAATTTTGAAAAACACCTTGGTGAAAGTTCCTCAAATCACGGGTTTATTTTGGATCACAAAAATTTTTGCCACGACATTTGGTGAAACAGCTGGTGATGCGCTATCAATGTCCTTAAATTTAGGATATTTATTAAGCACGACTATTTTTGCTTTTATTTTTATTGCATTTTTATATTTACAAATTTCAAGTAAAACCTATAAGCCAGCTTTATATTGGGCAACCATTATTGCCAGTACGACGGTTGGAACAACCTTAGCAGATTTTGTCGATCGTTCCTTAGGGATTGGCTATGTTGGTGGAAGTACTATTTTATTGGCATTAGTGCTTGGTTCATTACTAATTTGGTATAAATCAGAAGGTTCAATTTCTCCACATAGCGTAGATCGTCCACGTATAGAAATTTTCTACTGGTTGACGATTACGTTTTCACAGACTTTAGGTACAGCATTGGGGGATTGGTCTGCAGATACCGCAGGTCTTGGCTATACGGGTGGGATATATCTTTATGGTGGTTTAATTCTATTAATTTTAGCACTATATCTTTGGACAAACCTTTCTAGAACCTTGTTGTTTTGGGTCGCTTTTGTTTTAACACGACCTTTAGGTGCAGTGGTTGGGGACTTTTTAGATAAACCGATTGATCATGGTGGTTTAGCTTTAAGTCGATTTACGGCATCGTTCATTTTATTGGTGTTAATTACGATTTGTGTCGGTTTATCAAATCGGACACAGAAAAAAATTAGCTAATTGAAATGTTGATTGGTTTAAAAAATTGATGCCATTTTTGCAAAAGGGATAATAAGAAGACGTTTTATGCTGTACTTCAAGTCGTAAGGAGTGATTTCAACCACAGCAAAGATTTTATGTTTTGGTCTTATTTGTGGGAATATTATGCAAAGTCATTCATTTAATTCTTTTATATAACCCAAAAGATGATATAAATAAAAATAAAGTGTATGTGAAAAAGGAGTGTAAACCATGAAAACAACAGTTAAATATGTTGTCTTAAAAAGTAAAGAATATCAGCTTGGTACACCATTATTTGAAGAGACACTTGATGCGGGAAGTCAATACTTTGATGAAATTCCTTCAGTTATTCATTATCAAAGCCATAATTTTAAAGTAAAGTCCAAGGAGCTTACGCGTAAGCAAATCTTTGATGATTTTGAGGAATCACAAACGATTTTGATTAAAGTGATTGCGACTCATGATTAGATAATATTTATTATGATCAGACTTAATAAAACCCACATAGTGGGTTTTATGCTCACTATTTATGAGAAATCTATTGTTTGATGATCAGTACAGGAAGATGAGTATTTGCTAAAACATCTTGTGCAAAACTACCCAGCAGAAACTTTTTAAAGCCTTTACGACCATGTGAACCCATCACAATAAGATCTGTACCTAATTTCTCAGCAGTTTCGGAAATGGTTTCAGCAAAAACGGGACCTTTAATCACTTGGGTATTAATACTAACGCCTATTTCAGAAGCAATACTCTTTACTTTTTCAAGTGCTTCTTCAGCAGTTTTATATGCCTCAAGAATATAATCTTTCAACATATCTGGGCTGTAATAAAAATCTGCAGCTGAAAAAGGGTCTTCAGATACAATACTAATCGCAGTTAATTGGCTGCCAAGAGCTTTGGCAATTTCGGCTGCATGTTTGGCAGCTGATAAGGAAATTTCTGAACCATCAATTGGGACTAAAATATTTTGGTATGACATGATTAATATCCTACATGATTGAAAATAAAATTTAAGCTAACTTAATTTGATTGTTTGACGATGAGTACAGGGATAGGACTGATCGTAAGCACTTCTTGAGCGACACTGCCTAAAAATAGTTTTTTAAGACCTGTACGGCCATGAGATCCCATTACAATCAGATCCGCATTGATTTCATCTGCAATATTTAAAATTCCGGTTGCTGTCGGAACTTCTCGAATGATTTTTGTTTCAACAAGGATGCCGTGATGGCTTAGAGTCTCTTTAATATCTTTTAAGCGACCTTCAGCATTTGCTTCTGCTTCAAGAATATATTGAGTGACAGCAGGAGCGATTTTATAAAAATCTACACCTGTGAATGGATCTAAGGCAATAACGCTCATCACTGTCACTTTGCTACCAAAAGCTTTCGCAAGTTTTTCAGCATGTTCAATTGCTGCATAAGAGATAGGAGAATCATCAACTGGAATTAAAATATGTTTATATGACATGGTTTTTATCCTTTGGATATCGTATTTAATTCTTATTCTTATTGATAGCACATCGTGGTTCAGCTCGCAATTTGAATCCGTTAATATTCGTTGATGAGTTTGTAGTAATGATCAAGATGATAAGCAATATTTATAATACGCTTAGAGTTTTATCGGCGGTGATTTAGGGGGATAGAGAGGAGGCTTTACTGTTATAGTATGCTCAATGGAAGTGAGCTCGCACGATGAATCTTAATTATCAATATTTATATACTTGTTTTAATGTGTTTGGTTCTTTACCAACACATAAAGTTTTTAAGAGTGAAACGAGTAATAAATCGAAATTAGTTTTTGCTGATAATTCATTTATATATGGTTTAGTCTCTGATTGGACAGTTAATAATACCGATTTTTACAGTGGTCAGCCGACTTGGGAACAAGAGTCTGAATCTTTTCTAAAAATAGAATTAAAAAAATTAAGTGTATATCGTTGTAATCATCCTTATTTTAAAACTGAATCTACAATTTAACGGGATTAATTAGTTTCTAAATTGCTAGGGCTTTTTTGGGAAAGGTTGATTTTTAAAAAACCCACAATCGTGGGTTTTTTTAAGGGGGGGGATGTCATATTACTGTGTGTGTTTTATAATCAATACAGGGACATGGCTTAATGTGAGCACATCTTGAGTGATACTGCCTAGAGCTAATTTTTTAAACCCTGTGCGACCATGCGAACCCATCACAATCAAATCAACATTTAATTCATCAGCTAATTGGGTTATGGCATAACTTTCAGATAAATTTCCAAGAATTTTAGTCTCTGTATCAATCCCTTTATTGGTAAATTTGAGTTTTAACGCTGTTAATACATTTTTCGCATGATCTTCTGCTTCTGAGTAATAATCCACAGAGCGAGAAGCCTTTCCATAGAAGCTAATACTACTTAAAGGATCCATAGAGACAACGCTGACTAGGGTAACTTTACTCTCTAGGGCTTTTGCTAAAATCATTGCTTTTTCAGCCGCTTCAAGCGATACAGCAGAATCATCAACAGCAACAAGAAGGTGTTGGTAATTCATAAGATCTTCCTCTTATTACAAGATTCTTTATCTGATTAAAATATAACACTTCTTATATTCAATTTATGGCAGATTTTGTATGAATTTATTATTGTATTGGATAATAAATATAAACAATTAACTTGAAGACTTTTAAAGCTAAAGTTGTGGTGTGATTTTATGTGTTTGGAATATATAGGAATTAAAAAATAATTTACCGAATGTTAAAAAAAGTCATTGAGCCATCATGTATTTTTTGTTAAAAAGCTAGACTGAAAAGCATTATTTTAAAAGAATGTGCAAGCTTTATAACTAAAATGAATATGAGGTAAATATGATTTTATCAAATCAAAAACATGTCGTAGAACAGGTATATTACTATTTAATAGAGCGGCCAGAATATAGAGAATTAAGTCAGCATGAAAAATTGAAAGCTTTCTTAGATGTCATGAAGGATAAGGATTCAGAAAGAATTGTTATGGAAAATCATTCTACCTATATTGGCTCATTTGGCGGTATTGTGCGGAAAATTAATGGCATGAAAGCACCAGAATTTACCAATAAAGATGATTTTTTGGCTTGGGCATTAGGGCAGGTAAATTAGTTTTAGCTAAAAAAATGATTGCATTCCTGTGTGTAAATTAGACTAATACCAGTAATTTTAAGCTTCAAATATAAAGTATATATTTGTTGTATATCAATTTAAAAAGTCTGTATAAAATTGCGGACTTTTTATTGTCTATTAATGATCGAATTTTTTAAGTGCTTTATTTTTATATAAAAATATTAACTTATAGTTGGTTGATGTGTGCTGAATATACTAGAGATTCCAACTAGGCAAATTCCGAGTATATTTCTATAGTTGTGGCTACAATAGGGCATCCTTGTATGAGTGAGTAATAGGGGGCATTCTAGGTGCTTTTTATACAATGATTGGCATTACATACTGTTCGGTTGAGTCCGTATAGTTTCCATCTTAAAGGCTACATTTTCTCAACACATTTCACTTATACAGTTATTTATTCATTACATATAATACCGCTACTCAAGAATAAGCAATTGTTTGTATCTATATGAAAGATAAAGTATTTAGATCGGATGTTAATGGATTAAGAGCTTACGCCATAATTTTTGTTGTTTTATACCACTTTAAAATATTGGGATTTTCTGCAGGCTTTATGGGGGTTGATATATTTTTCGTCATTTCTGGTTATTTAATGTCGAAAATACTTATTGAAAAGCTATTAAATAATCAATTTTCATTTGCAAACTTTTATTTATCAAGAGCTATTCGGATTTTTCCTGCATTATTGTTTTTAGTTTTGATTATTACTCTTTTAGGATGGTTTATTCTTATTCCAGAAGAATTTAAAAACTACGCGAAAGATGCCAAGTATAGTATAACATTTTTATCGAATTGGCTGTATAGCAGGCAAGCTGGAGATTATTTCGCTGTCAGCGCGGGTGATAAAATTTTATTGCATACCTGGTCTTTGGCTGTAGAGTGGCAATTTTATATTTTATTCCCCATTATCCTTTCACTCTTTATCAAAGTTAGAAAAAATTTACATTCTATTGGTTTATTGCTCGTCTTTATTTCTATTTTATCATTGCTATTATCAGTGATAATAACGCCTAAGAACTCTATTTCATCTTTTTTTATGCTATCAACACGGGCTTGGGAAATGCTCGCTGGTGGAATAGTCTATGTTTACTTTAATAATCGTACGCTCACTCCATTTATTCAAAGATCGAGTGAAATTATAGGTTATGCCTGCCTTTTTATCAGCCTAATGGTCATTAATAAAAATACCCCATGGCCAGGTTATGCAGCCATTCTTCCAATTTTTGGAACAGTATTAATTCTAATTTCCAATAATCAGCAATCTTTTTTCACTCGATCTAAGTTTATTCAAATGATAGGAAGTTCATCCTATTCAATTTATTTATGGCATTGGCCTATTGTTTTTTTCTTTGCCTATTTTGCGTTTCAGCGAAATATCATCACTCTTTCTCTTGCCATTACATTATCTATAATATTGGGTTGGTTGAGTTATAAATATATAGAAAACACCAGTCGGGCCTTGCTATCAAAATTTAATTTTAAAACGGCCTACTTATTATTATTGAGTGTGGTGATTGTTTTCTATACTTTATTTGAATTGATTCAAAAAGATGGGATTCCATCACGCGCAAGTCCAGCTTATCTTAAATCAACCTCTTTAATTAAGATGCCTTCTCCTTCAAATGGATGGTGCTTTTACAATATCAAAGATAATCAATCACTGACTGTCGGTGAAGATGGACTTAAATGTCATGTTGCCTCACAACAACCAAATGCAAAAAAAGCACTTTTATTTGGAGATTCTTTTGCTGGTCATAATATTCCTTTTTGGGATGTATTAGGACGAAAATTAAATTTAGATATCAATGTTGTTGCAACAAACTGGTGTTATCCAAGTTTGAATAAAAACTTTACGGGGTCTAAAGATACGAGCGCTTATGCCCAATGTTTGGTCAATAGGAACTATTTAAAAAAGAATATAGATCAATATGAGGTTCTTATTTTTGCAGGTAGATGGTCTGATATTGTTGGGCAGAATCAACAAAATGGATTTAAAGACTTATTAGACGTTGCAACACAGCATCATAAAAAAGTCATTGTTATGTCTGAACCTTATGCTTTTGATAAAAATATCAGTTTACTCTATAAAAGATCAATGTGGCTAAATCAAGATTTTAATTTAAACAATTACTTAAGTAACAGTAAAGCTACTGAACAAAAGTTGGCTTTAAATACAATTTCGGCTATTGTTTCAAATTATCACAATGCACTTTTGCTTACACAAGCGGACTTATTTAAACCCGATCAATTAGCACTGAAGAATACACCTTATTCTCTTGATGGAAGGCATATGTCGATTATTGGTTCCTTTGAATCTGAAAAATATTTTGAAACTCAACCGAAATATCAGACTCTAAAATTATTTATAGCAGATCAAAATTATTAGGTTTTGCGACTAAAATATATCCAATTTAATTTGGGGTACGCCTAGACGATCTTCAGGTAAGTGCTTTTTATTGGTGGATTTCTTTATTCTAAGTCGTTTAATTTTAGTTCATTACCAGATTGATTTCGTATAATAATAAAAGCTCGGTAACGAGTCGGGCTTTTAAATTTTTATGGTAAATTAATTGCACAATTAAAAACCATGGTGGTCGCTGTGAAAGAAGCACTAGAAGAATATCGAATTGAAAGAGCTAAGCTTGAAGATGAAATCCATGAATTTCTTACTCAAAAGTTTGCTGATTTTAAAGAAAAGACTGGCGCCGAAGTTATTCATTTTGAGGTAAATATAGAATTGCCCGATGATTATGATGCATCTGCTTTTATTGAAAATGTGTTTGTTGGTACTGATTTATAGCAAAAGACTAAATAATAGAAGCCTATTGAAAAGGTGAGTTTTTTATTGAGCAGTTTTATTTAAATGAATAGCGGCCTAGTCATCTTTTTGATAATTTAAGATAATTGAATTTTAAATCAAATGCACAATGGAAAGTCTAACTAGAATGAATAGGTCGATGATTATATTTATATTTAGCTGTTCCAGAGTTTAGCGCACTGGAGCAAATTTTATTGAGTGTTGGCTTCAAAAAGCCATATATCAGCCTGATAAAAGCATCAATTAGTGGGTTATTGCAAAATGCGATATTTGGTATATACTCGATTTATAGCAAAATGCGATAAAATGTTATGCATGTGATCACCCACGCTCGAATTATTGAAGCAATCCAAAAGTGGCCACAGGCTGAAAATGCATTAGATGGTTGGTATCGCATTATTAAGGCAAATGATCCTAAAAATTTTGCCGAGATGAAACAATTTTTTCATGCAGTCGATAAGGTTGGAAAACTTCATGTATTTGATATTGGTGGAAATAAGATTCGGCTTATTGCCGTTGTAATGTATCAGGCAAAGCGTGTGTATATCCGTCATGTTCTGTCTCACAATGAGTATGACAAAGGTTATTGGAAGGAAGGCTAATATGAATGCGATGATTAAACAGGCCGTTGATCACTGGCGTTATGTTGCACCATTGCTCAGTAAGCCAGAGAATGACGAAGACTTTAATGCAATTACTGAAGCCTTAGATGAGCTTTTAGATATTGTAGGTGATGATGAGGCACATTCTTTAATGGGGCTAATTCATCAGCTTGGTGATTTAGTATCATCTTATGAAAATGAACACTTACCTATGCCCGAAGGTGATGGACGTACTGCTTTAGCCTTTTTGATGGAGCAACATAGATTGGGTCAATCAGACTTAGCCGAAGTTGCAACACAATCTGTTATTTCTGAAATATTGAGTGGTAAACGTCAGTTAAATATTCGCCATATTAAAGCATTGTCTGAGCGATTTAATGTTTCTGTGGATACATTTTTTTAATCAATAGGGTACTTAAGTATTCTTTTTTTTTCTTTGGGGATTAAGGTATTTAAATTTAGTACTGATTTTGAAGAAAGTCAGTACTCTAAGCATTATTGAACAATATAAAGCTGATGTTTTTTCTTTGAAATTTCTAATTTAGCTAAAGCATCAAATATTAATTGATTAAAATCATCTTCAGATATCTTAATTAAAGATTGTTCAAAGTGTTTGAATGTTGATTGTATATCTTTTAATGGTCATTAAATACAAGATTTGAGTTTGGTAAAGTTTAGTGTATAGATGAGCAGGTGAAAAGGTAGTATTTAAAAAAAAGCCCCTAGGGAGAGGGCTTTTTAGTATAAGGCCCATTATGTTAAATGAGCACATATGAATGTTAAATAGTACTTATATTAAAAACGATAGCCCACACCTACATAAGTTACTAATGGGTCTAGATCAATTTTCGTGTTGGACTTAATTAGTTCTCTACCTGTAGAGGTATCAGTTACAGTAACCGTTGCAACATTATTGAAGTTTGGCATATAGCTGAGTGAACCAGTACTGAACCAACGGTCGGTAAAGTCATAGGTAAAGCCTGCAGTAAAGACAGGTGCAAAAGCATCGCTGGTTTCAACCTTCACTTTAGGTGTAGCTGTCGAGCTACCTTTACCACCATGCAGAGCCTCTCCTGCACGACCACTTAAAATATTATCAATCATATAACCGGCTTGAATTAAGTCTTCTTCTACACCACCATTAAGTTTTAATTTATTGAAATGACCATATGTAACACCTGCACCAACAAATGGACGGAAGCGATCCTTACCTGATGTGCCAAAATGGTATTTAGCGGTAACAGCAGGAGTCCAAGCTGTGACTTCAGCAACCGTACCATGAGCACCAAGATCGGTAATTAAGGTATCTTTAAGCAGTTGTAAACCATTAAAATAAGTCGGTGGTGTTCCAAGTGGTGGAGGTGAATTAGAGGTGGATAAAGCAACAGCACGAATTTCTCCCACACCTTTAATATCAACTTTAGGTGGAATACCACCGACCAACTCTAAGGAAACATTATCATTCACGAAATAGCTTAAAGTCAGTCCCAGTGTATCGGTATTTTCAGCTTCCATACCACCCGTAGCAGTATAATCTGAAATTCCTGAAATATCAGATCTTGCACCATTCATTAAACTGTTAGGTACTTTATATTCAGGATCTTTTTGACTGTGTTTGACAAAACTGTCAAACATCAATTTGCCCATACCAGTTAGTTTATCTCTGTTGGTTGCATATTTATCAAGATCTGCCCCCCACAATGACCCAACACCATAACTACCGCCTTCTTCGACAGCAGTTGTTACATGAGTGGAATTGGCTTTTCCTTGTGGCATTACATGCATCCAACCCGCACTGACTGCCCAGCGTTTATAATTTGAAGAATCCGCGTACGCTAAATTTGTAGATAATAGACATGCTATTGGCAATACAATTTTAGAAAATTGACTCATGACTAACTTCCTTAAAGTTCAATATTTTTTTTATAGTTTCAGCGGATCCTTTCTGAAACATAGCACACATTATTAGAGTGAATACTCTATTGGTCAACCAATAAACAGGTTTAAAAGTGATATTTTATGCAAATTTATATGATTTTTTGGCGCAAAATGATAAGCGATTATGGAGGTATTATGGTATTTCGATATTGTTTTTTTATAGCTTTACATAATGGTGCACGTAATTTCTAATGTATGAAAACCTGTATTTTATTTCGATTCATTTGGTGGAATAGTGTTTCTTGGAAGAATATAAAATAAGGCCTAATAGTGTGGTTTTTATGATGCATATTTAACTTATAGGGGCTTTGTTGCACAAACCTACCATTGAAGGCTTATTCATAATGAGGCTCGAGCAGTTCAGTGTTTGATTTTAGATGTCAAAGGGCAGTCAGAAGTACTAGATGACTGGGGGGATGCAATCATTAGCCGTTACTTTTATGGCTGTTCATGGTTGGAGATGGTAAGAGAAGATCGTACTCAAATGATGCACGATCTGATGTGAAGTGTGGATTGGCTGTTTTGCATAGTCGGTATGGGTTTATTGGATATTAAAAAAGCACCAATATTGGTGCTTTAATTTAAAACTTAGTTTGGAAGCTTTAGTGAATCTAAAAGAGATTTCCTTTCATTTGGATTCGTTTCTATCTCATATAAGGTTTGATACATTTGCTTATCACTTTCATGCTTCTGATCTTTAATAATTTGTTTAAGTTTACCAATATATTCCTCATGACCAGCTTGGTACATATTTGAGTAATAGTTCCATAAGGTAAAAGTATACTTTGGATTGTTGGATTTTAGTTTTTCAACATCTATTTTGTATAATGCAGAAGCAAGTTCATAGCATTTCTTGATTTGAGGTTTATCTTTATTCAATGTTTCCATTAATAGGCATTGAAAATTTTGCATATTAGGTTTTTTTTCTGTTGCTAAGATTTTTTCTGTCAAATTATAAGCTTGATCGAATTCCTCTAAACGTAAGTAAGTATTTAATAAAATGCTATTACGCTCTTTGGCGCTATTAATTTTATTTAATTGAGGAAGAATGCTTTTAAGTTTTGATTTAGTGACATCATCGTTTTCAAAATTGTGTGCATTCTGAATAATAGAGTTATATTCATTAATAATTTTTAGGCTTTCTGGACTCAAAACTTCTTTAGAATGAATGCTTGAGTCTGGTATAGAGATATTTTCTGAACTATTACAAGCCGTCAGTGGAGCCACTGCAATGATAAATGGCAATATTAAATTTTTCATAACTCTACTCATTTTGCATATGAATTTAATGTGAATTTATATTTTTTATACGGAGGTAAAGGGGATACAGCACCTACGCTATCACTTGGTTGAGCTGTATATCCAAGTTCAAGAGATACTTCCACAATTTGTATGTTGGGATCTGGAAGGATAATGTTGCAGCTGCCTAAAGGAATTCGTCCTTTGTCTGTATTCCAAATTCCTGAACCAACTTTAAGTTTCGTGGTGCCAAAGTTTTCTCCTTCTCTGGTTATTGTAGCTTTGCCATATGGGAAAATTTTAGCACTATGAATTATCGGATTAGGGTCCATGGTTACACTTAAAAAAAGATTTTTACCTGTAAGTACATAGTTTAAGAAGTAACTCACAGCTCCTGACAATCCCTGTACACCTTCATCAAATGGCATAATTATAGCTTTATGACTAATAAAGACGTCTGTTGTATGCCTTTCGACATAGTAAATTTTAGTCTTATCTTTTTTCTCACTAAAATTATTATTTAGATTTGAGTTTGAAATTGAAGATTGTGATGAGCTTACGGAGCTATCAGAGCCATTAGAAGATCCTCGATCCTTTACAACTAAATTTTGGCTTTGAATAAAAGTTGCACCGCAAGTAGTTTTATCACCAGCAACAATCATGGCTTTACCATTGATTGTGACTAAATGATTGCTTGCAATAGCTGATGTAATAATTTTGCATTTAGGGCAGAAGTGTTGCATTCCATTTAAATGAGCGGCTTTACCTTGAACTATAAAAGATGAATCAACTTCTAAAACTGTGCCGCCATGAGTTGTCTTATCTCCGATTGTAATTGTCGCTTGCATTGTTATATCTCTAGTATGTTTAAACCGATTGTTATGATTAATGTTATAGAGTGATTCTAAATATTATAATGAGACAATTTAATAGATAATTTCTTAAAAGCAATATTTTATTCTTTAAAAGTCTCATTTAAAGCCTGTTGTACAGCATCTACACGTGTTTTACAGGCTTTGTATGCAGACATAGACTCTTCGACAATTTTCATCAAATTATCAATATCAGGTTCTTCTTGTGATTCAAGCAAGCCAGCATTCTTCTTAAGAACTTCATAACCTTCTTTAAATGTTAATTCTTTTTTAGTCATTACTTTGTACCTGTATCACATTGGCTTCGATAGTTCCATCCAGTAATTCTACTTGGATGCTATCACCTGAAATCTGTTTAACTGAGCGAATAGCTTTGCCTTGACTTCGAATAATACCGAAACCTTTGGCCATCACATTTTTTGGATTTTGTAGAAGAGTTTCACGCATCAATGATTCAACTTGATTAGATGCTAATTTTATCTGTTGTTGAGCTAAATATTGAGTTGTACCTTTCATTAAATCCAAGGTTTTATTTGATTCATGGATTTGACCATGAGTGAGTGTTTTAATCAGTTTGATGTTTTATTTTGGCTTTGATACGCCGTAATCTGGTGTTGAAATAAGAGCTTTATCGTTTGTAGTGATTCCAGTACTTCCTGAGTTCGTTTAACAATCAAATTACGAATACCACTAATCACTTTACTTGGGGTGTCGAAAGAACGGTTGGCCACTTCATCTAAAATCGTACGGTCTTTTTCATGGCCAATGCCGACCCAAATAGGAACAGAGCGTTTACAGAGTAGGGCTGCTAAATTGTAGTCGTTTAAATAAGCTAAATCATTCACAGCTCCACCGCCACGAATAATAACGATTAGATCCGGTGCAGTTTTAAAATTAGAAGCTCTTTTGGTAGCATTGAATCTAGTGCGATTCAACTATGATGGGATATTGCAACTGATACGCTTATAGCTAAGAAATGGAATGATAAACTAACAGCACTGCAAAAATACCGTTATGTATTGGTCGCTTCTATTCGTGATAGGGGTAATTACTGGGGTGAATCCAATCAGGGACGTATCTCATTAGATATTGGTGCACCTTATGCTATTGATGGTGTCATTTATGATATTAAAAATGGCGGTTCTTCTGATGGTGGTGTTGCACAAAATCGTTTAGACGATACGGTAAAAGCAATTGCTCATCGTGGATATTCTATCGAAGCCCCTGAAAACACACTTCTTGCTTATACATTAGCCAAGAAAAAAGGCTATTCATACGCTGAAACAGACATTAATTTCACCAGTGATGAAATCCCTATTTTACTTCATGACGATACTATTAATCGTACAAGTAATGGTACGGGTAATATTACTCAAATGACCTTTAGCCAAGCTCGCCAATATGATTTTGGAGCTTGGAAAGGCAGTCAATATGCAGGAACAAAAATTCCATCTTATGAAGAGTTTTTGAGTTTATGTCATCGTATTGGAATGCATCCTTACATTGAATTAAAGCAAGGTATGCCAATCACGGTAGCAAGAGCCACTAAATTAGCAGAAATGGTTAGACATGCAGGACTTAAAGGAAAAGTTACTTATATTAGCTTTAATTATGATGCTTTAGTCATGATTAAGAGTTATGACCCTTATGCGAGATTAGGCTATTTAGCAGATGTAACACCCGACATGATTGATAAAACAAATTTATTAAAAACAGGAACGAATCAAGTGTTCATTGATTCTCAATACTCTTCTGTAAATAAGGATCGATGTAATTATGCCTTTGATCAAGAAATACCTGTAGAAATCTGGACAATGAATGATCAAAACTTAGTGAAACAATATGTAGATTTAGCTGTTTCTGGTGTAACTACTGACACACTTAATATCAGGAAAATCCTCAACGCTGCGGAAGGAATTTGAGTTAAACTTCTCGCATATTTTACTTAAAATTAGATATATGCGAGATACCTATTTAGATACATCAAAAGGAATTTTAATTTTTTTGGTTGTTTTTGGGCACTTCTTAGAAAGAATAATTGGGTGGGATAATGAAACTAATAGAATTTTATTGAGCACTATATATTTTGTACATATGCCAGCTTTTATTTTTATATCAGGAGTGTTCTTTAAGCATAAAGATATTTTCCAAAAAGTTGTCTATTTTTTATCATTGTTAATACCATTTCAAATTGCGTATGTATTATTTGATTCAATTATTAACCATCAAATTTCATTTGCATGGTTAATAAAACCCTATTGGATTTTGTGGTATTTAGTGGGAATGGTAGTTTGGACAATTCTTACACCACTTTTAAAAAAAATTGGCTATCCAGTTCTAATATCAATAGTTTTATCTATGTTAATAGGGCTGTCGCCGATTGATAACTATTTGTTTTCAGTGGGGCGAGTTTTTGTATTTTTGCCTTTTTTTGTAATTGGAAGTGTGTATGGTAAGCAAATAATTGAGGTATTAAAGACCAATAGGGTTTATGCATTTTTGGGTTTTTTGTTTCTAATTTTCATAGTATTTATTGTCAAATTTAGTGATATAGAGAGCAGTTGGCTTTTTGGGAGTTTGAGTTATAAACAATCAGATGTAGGAATGTTTGAAGGTTTATTGACGCGCCTTTTAGTATTTGTAATTTCTAGTTTGGGTGTTTTATCAATATTAGCAATAACTCAAATTTTTAAAACTAAATTTGTGAGCTTAGGGCAACATACATTGCCAATTTATTTGTTACACGGTTTTATAGTTATTGTCTTATCTCACTTTTTTAAATACCAAGATAGTTTTGCTTTAGGGTTAATGATGAGTGTTTTCTTGTCTGTAAATACTTGTTTAATTTTAAGATTTGATGTGTTTGAAAAATCGATTAAATCAATGTCATCTCTATTGATGAAATCTATAAAACTCTAGAACATACTTTCATTGAGCACCCAGTAGGGTGCTTTTTTATTGCCAAAAATAAGGGGGCGAAATGTCTGAAACCGCAGTCAGTGCAGTGGAAGAAACAACATCAGCGGTAGTAGGAAAGTTTGCAACAGCAACCACGGCAACAGGTGTAGGGGTGATGATTACAGGCTGGGCAGCAGCAATCGATTGGGGCTTTTGGATTGGTGTCGGGATTGGTTTAGTTGGTCTATTGATTAGCCTCTATAACTACATCACCAATCTTAAATTTCAGCGCAAAAAAGATAAGCGCGAAGAAGAAATTCACGAACTTACTAAAAAACAATTACAGGGGCTATCTGATGTCAGCAAAGAGTAAAGTTCTCGTTTCAACCATAACAGCATCAGTTTTATTTTTCACAGGGGTGAAGGTGAAAGAGGGATATACCGCATATCCCGTTATTCCTGTTGTATCTAAACGTGAAGTGGTATTTAAAAAAACTTTAACTGGAGTGAAATTATCCCAAACTGAATATGACAGCTATTTAGATTTTTCATATCAATTTGGCACTCCCGCTTGATCTACCTCTTCAATGCTGCGTAACTTAAAACAGGGCAATTACAAACAAGCCTGTGATGCATTGCTGAAATGGAAATACGTTGCAAAGCGGGATTGTTCCATCCGATCCAATGGTTGTTATGGGGTATGGACCAGACAGGTTGAACGACATTCCAAATGTATAGGGGAAAATTGATGCCAATCATTCAAATCTTATGGAAATTTAAAACTTGGATCGCAATAGCGGTCTTTTTTATTTTATGGCTGTCGCAAATTGCATACACCAACCATTTAAGCGGAAAGCTCAAAGCAGCGGATGCCAAGTGCAAAGCCACCATTCAAGCAATGGAACAAAAGCAATTAAAAGCTTTAGCCGTCAAACAAAATGAAATCAACCAAGTGAGTGCAGACTATGAGCAAGTCAAATCAGAACAACGAGTCAAAGTCGAAACAGTTACACGTGAAGTGCAAAAGATCATTGAGTGTCCTGTGTATCTCAACCATTGTTTTGATGATGATGGGGTGCAGCAGCTCAACTCACTTATCGCCAGTGATTCCAGCTAATTTAATGCAACCTTGTCCTGATCTTCAAATACTGGAATCAGGACAGGGTAGGTCAGTTTTGCCTTGGGCAGTGGATACTGTGGCTAAATATAATGAATGTTCGGCTCAAATTGATGCATGGATAGAGATTGGAAAAGCCCTCAAGTGAGGGCATGTAAACCCCAAATAGAAATATCCGGTTTCTCCAAAGTAAAAATGTCTGGTCTATGATGGTTTTTATCATCATAGGTTTGGTGGCATGGATACTCAGATTTAACTTGGTATCATCAATGATTTAGATAGGTTTTCTGCAAAAAGATTAAAAAATTATATATCAAGTATGGATAAATTATAAAAAATGAATATAATGCCCAGCTTCTGCAAATATTGTCTCTTTATTTTTTGGTAATGAGACTTGCGTCGCTTTTATGGGGTTGGTGTGAATAAAATTTATAAAGTGATTTGGAACGCTTCAGTGGGTGCATGGGTTGCCGTTTCTGAGCTAGCAATGGCGAAAGGACCTTCTTCATCTCGTAGCAAAGCGGTTTTAAACTCTAGTACTGAATTAACAATAGTAAAAACAAAGAAAACTATTAATTTAAGTCTATTAGCCTCAGCTTTACTTTCACTTTCACCCCAGTTATATGCGGTAAATGTTGGAAGTGGTAATGATGGAGCTATTGCAATTTCAGATCCAAATTGTGGTTCTGCCAATACCAACTTACCGAACTCAATTGCAATAGGTTGTTCTGCCAGCGTCTCAGGCGGAACAGGAATTGTTGGTGGGATTGCCTTAGGGGATAACGCACGTGTAATTAATGATGGTATTGCAATTGGTCGTAATGCAAATGCAAATAGTGGGGATGATAAAGGTGGGGTTGCCATTGGTAATGATTCTTGGGCATGGGCGCATAGTGTTGCTATTGGTACAGGGGCTATTGCTGATCAAGCACAAACGAATGTAGAAAATGCATCGGTTGCGATTGGTGCTAAAGCTAATTCAGGAAATTCTGACGGTGGTGTTGCAATCGGTATTGCTTCTAAAATTGGTGATAATACTGCAGATACTGTAGCGATTGGTCGTAGAGCATCTGTTGAAGGTGGTGCTGAAAAAAGTTTAGCCTTGGGGTCAAATTCTTTGATTTCTGCCAATGCAAAAGAATCAACAGCTTTAGGCTTTGGTTCAAGAGTAGAACAAAGTAATGGTATTGCCATTGGTAATTCCTCTAAAGTAACAAAAATTAATGCTGTCGCAATTGGTTCAAAATCAAATACCGATACAGATGCAACAAAAGAAACAGAAACAACGATTGATGGCATAAAATTTGGATCATTTGCTGGTGCTGCTAGTCAAGCAGGTGATCAAGTTTCTTTAGGATCTGCAGGAGCTGAACGTCAACTTAAAAATGTTGCGGCTGGTAAAATTAGTGCTACAAGTACCGATGGTATTAATGGTAGCCAGCTTTATAGAACCAATGTGGTGTTGGGTAATATCGCAAATAGCGCTGCAAATATTATTGGTGGGGGTGTTACAGTAGGTGATAATGGCAAGCTAACAGGGCCATTTAATGTTGCTGGTAATGACTATACTTCTATCGCAGAAGCAATTGAAAAAAATGCTGGATCTGGTACAAAAACTACCGTTGTGGAAGGCGACAACATTACGGTACAGATGTAACTAATCTTGATGGTAGCAAAGAATATAAAGTTACAACTAAAAAAGACGTTAAATTCGACTCAGTCACGCTTGGCGATACCCTAATTAATCATGCTGGCTTAAGCATCAAAGATGGTCCAAGCATTTCAGCATTAGGCATTGATGCGGGTAAAAAGAAAATTACCAATGTTGCAAATGGCGATATTAACAGTACATCACAAGATGCAGTGAATGGTAGCCAGCTTCATAATACTACAAATAGCATTAAAAACAGTATTGGTGGTAATACGTCACTAAATACTGATGGAGGTGTAACGACCTCAAATGTAGGTAATACTGGTAAGAACACTATTCATGATGCGATTGATTCAATTAATAATAAAGTAAACATTGCTAATCAAGGTTGGAATTTAACAGCAAATGGAAAAAATTCAAGCGCTGTAAAACCTGGTGATACGGTTGATTTTACAAATACTGATGGCAACATCCAAGTGAGTAAAAACGGTAATCAAATTAAGATGGATTTAGCTAAAGATCTTAATTTAGGTAAAGACGGTAGTATTCAAACTGGTGATACAATAGTCAATAATGATGGCTTAACCATCAAAGGTGGTCCAAGTGTAACCAAAGATGGTATCGATGCTGGAAGCAAAAAAATCACGAATGTAGAAGATGGTACGATAGCCAAAGGTTCAAAAGATGCTGTGAACGGTGGTCAGTTACATGATGCGATTAACAATGTAACTAAAGCTAAAACAACAGTTTCAGAAGGCGACAACATTATTGTCAGCCAGTCTACCAATCAAGATGGTAGTACTAACTATAAGGTTGCAGCCAAGAAAGATGTAAATTTCGACTCTGTAAATACCAATAAAATTACCGTTGGCGATGTTTCTATAGATAAAGACACAGGCATCAATGCTGGTCATAAGAAGGTGAATGGTGTTGCTGATGGATCTATTAGCAAAGATTCAAAAGATGCCATTAATGGATCTCAACTTCATACAAGTAATACTAATATTTATAACCACTTAGGTGGTGGTGCAAACTATGAAACCAATACCGGTCCGACTTATAACGTCGGTGGGGGGACTCATAATAATGTGGGTGATGCTTTAAGTGCATTAAATAATCGGGACAATCAACTTGACCAAAAAATCACAAATCTAGGCAATCAGCTAGAGCAAGTCTTTACTAGCACAAATCAACGTATTGATAGTGTGGAAAAACGTGCAAATGCTGGTATTGCTGCTGCTATGGCATTAGAAACAGCTCCTTATGTAGCAGGTAAATGGACTTATGCAGCAGCTGCGGCTCATCATAGTGGTGAAAATGCTGTAGGTGTGACTTTAAGAAAAACTGCTGATAATGGGCGTTGGTCATTAACAGGTGGTATTGCTGCTGCTTCTGAAGGCGATCCAAGTTTTCGTATCGGTGTCAGCGGTGTAATTGATTAATACACAATCGATGAAAACTAAGAAAGACTGTCTGCAGTCTTCCTTATATATTTAACTTTAGAGATTCAATGATTTATGAAAAAAATTGTTAAAAGCATCATCGGTGGTGTATTGCTTGTAACTACAATGTCAATTTATGCTGAGATTGAACCAGTACAAACCCAGCAAGAAGTGATATTTCCAAAAATTGAAAATAGTTATTTGAAACAAGTCCAACGCTATGAGTATGCAGATGTAGCACGTTTAAGTACTGATTTGACCAAAGATCAATTCCATCATATTTTAGGAAACCCACATTTTAGTGAAGGTATTTTCTTTGTTAAAACATGGAATTATGTTTTAGATATCCGCAAGCCGAACACACAAGATTATAAGCGCTGCCAATTGCGTATCGATTTTGACAAAAAAGGCTTATCTGAACGTTTAAGCTGGAAAGGTGAAGCATGTGAAGAGCTTATGTTGCGTTCTGAAAATATAGTACCTGTTCCTGAGACTCAAATTGTTGATGAGACAGTTTCACAGCGAAATGCTAATGTCCTTTTTAACTTTGATCGTTTTGATGAGCAGGCCATTCTTGAAGGTCCTCAAATTCTGGATGGTATAGTTACAAATATCAAAGCTACGGCATCTCAAAATCCTGTGGTAATTACAGGTTTTACTGACCGTTTAGGTAATGTCGGCTATAACCAGAAACTATCACAAAAACGTGCCTCGACGGTTGCTGATTATTTAGTTAGATCAGGTCTATCATCTGAGCGTATTCGTATCGAAGCAAAAGGCGTAACTGAAGAATATCAAAGTTGTGCAGTATCTGCACAGGTTGAAATTGTGCCATGCTTAACACCAAATCGACGGGTGAATATTAGTTGGTAAGCCTTATATAGGACCAGATTTTAATTGAAGAATAGCTATGTTATTAAATTCGTTAATTAAAACAAAAAATTACCCCATCTTGTGATGGGGTGATTTTTTGAAACTATCCGAAGTTAATAATATCTAGAATCAACATAATACACCTTATGTGAAATACTTGAATTACCTACTTCTATATCAATGTGATGTGTGGGTGAAGGCTGGTGGTAAGACGATGCAGGGTTTGGTGAATCGTCGTAAAGTTGAAAAAGAGTTGTTTGGAAAATCCCTTTAGGGGGCTTTCTCGTATAAGAAATTTCATGAATAACGTAATAGCGGACTTAATCCGTAGAGCCAATATAATAAACTGTGAGAAAACACTGATTTTATGGAGTTTTAACTTTCGTGTAATAGGCTTGCCCCTATACCTAAGAAATATCAAAAACTTTAATGAAAAAGTTTTTTTATTAAGTCTCTTCTATAGAATGAAGGGGGAATTATTAGGTGAGGCGAACTGAATTTTTAGAATTAAAACAAAAATGGAATGGACATCGGACAATTCATTGGGAATAAATTTTAAGGATAAGCAGGTGCTTTATTATAAAGTTTAAAATTTTAGATCAGGAAAATACAATGATAGGAAGTTATGGGGTAGATAAAGGCTTAGTTTCTGTTCGTAAAGCAGTTTTAAGTGCAATGATTTTGGGGAGTATGCTAGGTTTAACTGCTTGCGATAATACTAAGCATATTACTGAAACAGTAAAAGAGATTAACGCTGTGAACTCTTTTAGTAGTGGTTCTGGAAAACCACAGGCTGATGTTGGTGTTGAAAGTGGATTCTATATTGATACTGATTCTTATGTGTTGTATGGACCAAAGAAAAATGGAGTATGGCCTGAAATTGGTGTTTCTCTAGTTGGAGCAGCAGGGAGTAATGGAGTCAATGGTTACAGTATTCTCAGCGGGCAGGGAACCCCATCTGAAGAAATAGGTCGTGTTGGTGATTTTTATATTGATACGAATAGCACTATTTTGTATGGAGCTAAAACAAGCACAGGTTGGCCAAAGTCTGGTATCTCCTTAATTGGTGCTACAGGAGCAGCAGGGTCAGCAGGTGCCACAGGTCCACAAGGTATTGCAGGTTTCTCTATTATTAGTGGTCAGGGAGCACCTACTTTAAGTGATGGTAATGTAGGTGACTTGTACATTGATATAGTTAATGGACGGCTTTATTCTGCAAAAACAGTAAATGGTTGGAATTATGCTAATTTTACTTCATTAATAGGAAATACTGGTGCGGCTGGTCAGAACGGTCGGACAATTTTAAATGCTGCTCGTGCTCCATTAGCTTCCGATGGTAGTACAGGTGATTTTTACATTGATACAACAAGCAATACCTTTTATGGGCCTAAAGCGGCAGATACTTGGGGTTCGGGTATTGTATTACAAGGAGCTGCTGGTGCGACCATTTTATCTGGAGTAGGTCAACCACCATTAGTTTTAGGAAAAGTGGGAGACCTGTATATTGATACAACTGAAGGTGGGCTTTATAGTAAAACAGGTGCTAATTGGACTTCTTTAGCACTTTCGTTAAAAGGTCAAACGGGTGCTACAGGGGCAACTGGCGCGGCAGGTAATAAAATATTTTATGGCATAACAGCTCCATTATCTACAGCTGGGAATATTGGTGATTTATATATTGATACCAATGGTATGCTATATGAAAAAACAACTATATCTGTTTGGACACTGCGTATTTCGTTAAAAGGTGAAACGGGAGCAACTGGTCCTCAAGGCGAAACGGGAGCAACTGGTCCTCAAGGCGGAACGGGAGCAACTGGTCCTCAAGGTGAAACGGGAGCAACTGGTCCTCAAGGCACTGCGGGTACAATTATTCATACAGGAGCATCAGTACCAATAGATAGCTTTGGGAATAATGGTGATCTTTATATTCAGACAGGGACAGGCCTAATTTATAGTAAGTTGGGAGGAGAGTGGGGAACTGGTGTTAACATTAACAATGTGGTTTCAGGCGCTTCTTTGCAACTGTACGTAACTAAACCTACAAATCAGACACTAGGTTCGCCAGTAGTAACTTTGAATACCCCCGATAGGATTGATTTTTCTTCATCGAATGGAGCAAATGCAAATTTAACTGGTGGAAATTCTTGGAATGGGACGGTATTTACTGCAGGTTTATCTGGTCTGTATCAATTTAATGTTCAACTTATTACAGATGGTTCGGTACAGCCAATAGCAAGTGCCGCAACTCCAATGCTAGACATTGGTGACAATGGATATGATGAAAATGATATTTATGGAGTTGCTTCTGGATTAAGTAATACAGTTGCTCCAGATCCATATAGACAGAGAGGCGTTGTTAACGCAACTATATATTTGACCAAAGGAACAAAGGTTTCTGTACGAGCAGTAAGTGCTAACGCAAATTATGCAGCTATTGTAAGAAGTAATGTGTCAACGTTAACTATTGCCAAGCTTTAAAATTTAGTTTGATCTTTGACAAGAGTTTTAATAATAAAGCTCTTGTCATGCATAAGAATATATATCGTTTAGAATCTTTTATTTCTTTGAAGGGAAATTTTTTTGAAAGGAATATTAAGGTTGTGAATAGCTTGAGAGCCAAATCTAATAACAACCTGGAATGATGAACTACTTTATTAACTGTGAGTTTGATGTAAAAATAGAACCATATTTTCATTTGATTCTCAGAATTTATAATTTTAGTATCTCTAGAGTTATTATAATTCAGTATTACAGGTGGAGAGCAGATGGACACGCAATTGATGTCGAATGATTAAGTGATGCATGGCCTGAATAAAGACTACGGCGCATTCAGGCTGCACAGTTCATTCGACCAATACCAATGTGAATCTAGGTAGAGGACCTGATTATTTTTTAATTATCATTCTTCTGAAATTACAAAGTATAAAAATCATGGTCTCAAAACAATTCAAAATCATAAATGGTGTGTTTGCAGTTTTTAGCGTTTCTGTATTTTCAGTATTCAATGAAGCCTGATGAATTGGGTGGATACAAAGAGGATACCGAGCAATACTCCGGCTATCTATATGCTCAGGACAATTTAAAGTCGGCTGATCAGTGTGATGATGAAAAGGATATCCCTGAAATGAATATTGGTAATGACTTTTTAGAAGGGTGTAGGAAGTTTTTTGAGAAATAATGTTTTGGGAGTAGTTTTATACACCTTATTCCGTATAGCCAAAATATATAGCTATTAAATATCACGAAATAGTGAAATTTAGATGTATTTATAGATTAGTCTACAAAATCTAAAAAATATTTTTTTAGATTTTGTAGACTGTTGATATGCAATTGAAGCAAACTTGATGCAACCTAGTGCAACTATTTAATATTTTAAGTTATTGAAAATACAGGGATATGCAACTCGATGCAACCAATTCCAGTTCAACACAGACTAGGTGGTTTCTACTTCTTCTACTATTCAATAGTTGGAACGTTTATGCCTTATTGGAGTTTATATCTTCAAGATCAGGGCTTTAGTTTTCAAGAAATTGGTGTTTTATCTTCAATTGCGATAATAACGCGTTTTTTTGCGCCGTTTATTTGGGGGTGGGTTGCAGATAAGTCTGGTAAGCGTATGTTATTGGTACGTATTGCAACATGGATGGAAGCAACAATTTGGTTTTTGATTTTTATCATCCCTAATAATTTTCAATCAATCGCTTTATTGATGTTGATCTTTAGTTTTTTTCAGAATGCCATTTTAGCGCAATTTGAAGGCGTGACATTATTTTGGCTAGGTGAGAAAAGGGCAAAATTATATGGAAAAGTACGTAAGTGGGGATCAATTGGATTTATTTTCGGTGTTTTTAGTATAGGTGCTTTATTAGAAATTGTACCCATAACAATGCTACCCATCATGTTGTTATGTATTGCATTTACTGCATTTATTTGGTCGTTTACAGTTAAAGAACCACAGTCTGCACCTTTACCGCAAAAAAAATTAGAGCCGCTATTCCCCATATTAAAGCAACCAGTTGTGGCTGCATTTTTTGTAATTGAATTTGTAATGCTATTTGCTCAAGCACCATTTTATAGTTTTTATAGTAATTATCTAAAAAATGCAGGTTATAGCACGACTGAAATTGGTTTTTTATGGTCTGTGGGAGTTATTGCGGAAATTGTGATGTTTGCTTATGCCACATTGCTATTAAATCATTTTTCATGGCGACGATTGGTAATTTTTTGCTTATTACTCACAGGGTTGCGCTTTGTATTGGTAGGTTTATTTCCTCAATCGTTCATATTGCAATTTTTTGCACAAAGCCTGCATGCATTTAGTTTTGGTCTATTTCATATGATCGCCATGCGTATAATTTTTCAAAACTTTTCAGCTGGTCAACAAGGTCGTGGACAGGCTCTTTATAGTACGATGTGGGGCTTGGGAGTTGCATCAGGGAGTATTTTAGCGGGGCATTATTGGCAAATAATTTCGGGTGAAATGGTTTTTATTCTAGCGGGATTATCGAGTCTGTTTGGCTTATTATTTGTGTACTGGTTGCCCAATCGTATTGAAAACAAATCTCCATAAAGTTATATCATAATATTGAAAATGCGACATCTCGATGAATGTCGCATTTAGACTAAATTAAATGTGGATTTCTTGGTATTTTGGCATCCAAGGTTGAGCTTGTTCTAATTGGGCAGCGAGTTGTAATAAGATATCTTCACCTCCAAATGGTGCAATAAACTGCGAGCCTAATGGTAAATTATCTTTATTCCAGTAGAGTGGAACAGACATTGCTGGCAGGCCGGTAATGTTGGCCAGTTGTGTAAAAGGAACCCACTGCAGATTATTTTTAATGAGTTGTTCAACTAATTTACCTTTCGCGAGTAAATGGACTTTATCAACTTTTAATAAGCCTTTTAAAATGGGGATCTGCCAAGCAGGTGTTTTAACTTCACCATTTTTAGGCGCGACAGAAGCGGTGGATGGCAGGAGATATAAGTCATAATCATCAAAAAAGCGATTCATTTTGGTGACATAAACACCCCAATTATTTAAATTATGTATATAGTCTAAAGCTGTGGCTTTCGCACCTAAGCCTGCAATGGCTAAAGTATCTAATTCAAAGTCATGATCAGTCACAGCATATAATTTTTTGAACTGTTGTACCGTATAGGCGCATTGACTAAACCATGTGGTAATAAAGTCTGTAGCCAGTGCCATACCATCAATTTGAGGTTTGGCTTCAACAACCTGATGGCCTAAAGACTCTAAAAGTTTGGCAGTCTGTTGAATGGCTTGGATAGCATCTTGAGACACTTGTGTCCCAATTGGGGATTCAGTACTAAATGCAATTTTAAGCGGTTTAGGGGATTTTTTAATAAGTTCTAAGTAGCTCTGTGTTGGTGCTTGAATGTTAAATAATGAAGTGTGATCTGGGCCTTGAGTTGCATCTAGCATTGCAGCACTATCCCGCACAGATTTGGTTAAGACATGTTGCATTGCCGCACCATGCATCGCCTCACTGCTATTGGGGCCCCATGGAGTGCGGCCTCGACTTGGTTTCAAACCAAATAAGCCACAGTATGATGCAGGAATACGAATAGAACCTCCACCGTCACTCGCACCTGCGATTGGGACGATTCCTGCCGCTACAGCTGATGCTGAACCACCAGAAGAACCACCGCTATTATGTTTTAAATTCCACGGATTATGACAACTTCCCCAAGCTTCTGGTTCAGTAATGCCTTTAATTCCAAATTCAGGAGTATTGGTTAAACCAAACATAATGACCCCTGAATTTTCCCAACGGTTGACCATTTCAGAATTTTGAGTAGGCATATAGTTTAAGCGTTTAAACGTATTTGAACCAAAAGATGTCGGTACTCCCGCATATTCTTGGTGTAGATCTTTGAGTAAAAAGGGTACGCCAGCGAATGGACCTGTTAAGTTATGATGGGCACGTTGTCGAGCTTGTTCATACATTTTAATGACAATAGCATTTAATTGCGGATTAATATGTTGAGTTCTTTGTATGGCAACTTCAAGTAATTCCGATGCTTGAGCCTCTTTGTTTTGAATAAGTTTTGCTAAGCCTAAGCCATCATATTGGCTATATTCTGAAAATTTCATCGCAATCCTTGCATATTATTTTAAAGGGTTTGTAATTGAGTTTCTAAATAAAGTTGATTTCGACCTTTTTCTTTAGCTTGATACAATGTGACATCAGCCCAATATTGCAAATTCGTTGTACTATTTCAATGTGTTATTTTAATGTTCAATTTTTTAATAAAATAGAAAATTTTCATCAGCTAAAAGACCTATACATCATTCGATTTGATCTGTACTTTAACGTGATTGCTGACTTCTTGCAAAAATAAACCATCAATAGCATGATCATTAATATTTTGACAGTTTAAATTAATCATTGCGAGTGTTAATTCCCATAGCCAACATCATTTGAATAGGTTACACCTTAATTTTTTAATTCAGAAGTTGTGAGAATCATTGCTAAAAAAGCAACAATATTGATTGTTCATATATGGTTAATTTTACATGCAATATTATAAATCTGTGCTAATTTATCATGAATAAAACTTGATACTGATGAAGTATGAATAAAACAGCACTTATTGTACCTTTATTAATTTTGATATCTTGTTCGGTCTTGGCTGAAGAAACGACGACTGCCGTGAACACCAGTCATAATTTGACTCCGAATACTAATAGTCAACCAGCGAATACGATTCGTATTGACACTCGACCTGAAATATTGGGCTTATGGGGAATGAATATTCCAAACAACAAGAAATGCATAGAACTCTATAATTTTAGAGGTGCAAACGAAGTTGTTGTTAATAGTGGTGAAGAATGGTCGGTTGGTCTGTTCGATTATCAGCCATCTCCAGATAATACTATGGAAAAATTGCCAGCTTTAATTATGCAAATTAAATATGAAAACAATAAGGTCGATTGTTCGGGGCAGCAAGAAAATCAAGCTGGTGAAGTTTCACAATATTTTGTACGTTGGAAAAACAATCATACAATTAATTTTTGTACTTCAGAAAAAGAAGATAAGTGTTTCGCAACTTTACATCGTGTTTTACCTTAAGCCAATCTCGCGGTGTAAAAATAAAAAAACCTCTTAATGATAAGAGGTTTTTTTAGACATCGTTTGCCTAACCTTGAATTTGTTTCAATAAATGGTTTTCCAAATAATGGATATCCATTGCTTTTTCACAAAAGTTTTTATCTTCTAAAATCAAATCTTTATGCAGAGGGATATTGGTTTTAATTCCTGTTAAGATCATTTCATCTAAGGCTTGTTTCATACGCGCAATTGAAGTTTGACGATCTTGACCGTGTGCAATAACTTTGGCAATCATAGAGTCATAGTAAGGTGGAATACTATAACCTTGATAGATATGCGAATCTAAACGAATACCTGCGCCGCCTGGTGCATAGAAACTTTCAATTTTACCTGGTGAAGGTAAAAAATTGGTGGGATCTTCTGCATTAATACGACATTCAATCGCATGCCCTTGGACATGAATATCTTCCTGTTGTAGGTTTAAACCTAAACCAGCAGCAATACGGAGCTGTTGTTCAATAATATCAATCCCAGTGACCATTTCAGTTACAGGGTGTTCAACTTGCACACGTGTATTCATTTCAATAAAGAAGAATTCATCTTCTTCAAATAAAAACTCAAATGTACCTGCGCCACGATATTGAATCATTTTACAAGCATTCACACAGGCTTCTAAAATATCAGCACGTGCTTGTTCTGGTAAGTTCGGTGCAGGTGCTTCTTCAAGTACTTTTTGATGACGGCGTTGCAGTGAACAGTCGCGATCATATAAATGTACAGCATGACCATTACCATCAGCTAGTACTTGAACTTCTACATGGCGAGGCTTTTGTAGAAAACGTTCCATATAGACCGTATCATCACCAAACCACATTTCTGCATCACGCTGTGCCGCTTGTACAGATTCAAGTAGTGTATCTACTCGCTCTACAATGCGCATACCACGACCACCACCGCCAGAAGCAGCTTTTACAATCAATGGAAAGCCAATTTCTTTCGCTTCGGCTAGGGCATTGCTGGTAGTCACTGCATGTGCAGAGCCGGGTACAGTCGGTACACCAGCTTTACGCATTGCGAGAATTGCAGAAACTTTATTCCCCATTTGGCGAATATGTTCAGGGCGCGGACCAATGAAAATGAATCCTGAGCTTTCTACGATTTCAGCGAATTCAGCATTTTCAGAAAGAAAGCCATAACCCGGATGAATCGCATCTGCACCGGTGATTTCAGCCGCAGTAATAATCGCTGGGATATTTAAATAGCTTTCGCTACTTGCGCCCGGTCCAATACATACCGCTTCATCTACAAAGCGTAAGTGCATTAAATCTTTGTCTGCGTCGGAATAAATCCCAACGGTTTTAATCCCGAGGGTTTTGCAGGCACGCGTAATGCGTAACGCAATTTCACCTCGGTTTGCAATCAGTACTTTTTGCAACATATCAATCCCCGAGTATTACGCGCGGTAGCGGAATAATGGTTGACCGAATTGGATTACATCACCATTTTTAACTAAAATTTCTTCAACCACACCACTTTGAGTTGCTTCAATTGGGTTCATGATTTTCATGGCTTCAATAATACCGAGTGTTTCGCCAGCAGATACTGTTTGACCCACATTTACAAACGGCGCTTCACCTGGGCTAGGTGCTGAATAGAATACGCCTACCATTGGTGAAGTCTCGACAGCTCCACGTGACGCTGCTTTTACCACAGGGGCATCTGCAACTGGAGCAGCCATCTGTGCAACACCAGCAATAACAGGATTACGACGGGTTAATGCAATTGATTGATCGCCTTCTTTAACTTCAATCGCTTGAAGGTCTGACTCAATCATCAAATCGATGAGCTTTTTGATTTTGCGAATATCCATGGATACGTATTCCTAATATTATGATTGCTGATTAGATTGAAGTTTACTGATGGCGAAGTTCAGTGCATAAGAATAGCCTTGTGCGCCTAAACCACAGATGATGCCAACAGCTTTATCTGATAAATATGAGTGATGTCGGAATGCTTCACGCGCATGTACATTGGATAAATGTACTTCAATAAACGGAATTGCAACGCCCAAAAGAGCATCCCGAACTGCAACAGAGGTATGTGTCAATGCTGCAGGATTAATAATGATGAATTTCACACCATCTTGTTGTGCTTGGTGAATACGATCAACCACAGCACCTTCCCAATTACTTTGGAAAGTTTCTAATGAAATTTGAGATTGCTGAGCTTGAGCAATGAGTTGTTGGTTAATATTGTCTAGGGTGAGGTGACCATAGACCTCAGGCTCGCGCTTTCCTAGCAAATTTAAATTTGGTCCATGTATGACCAAAATGGTCGAACTCATTGAGCTTGCTCCAATTTGAAAGTTGCAATAATTTTTTGCAAGATGTCTGCAAAGTTTGCATATTATGGCATGTTTTTCTACTCAATCTTTATAATTTGTTTTTATTTGCAGTAGAAAATCGGTGCCCTTGATACGCTATATAATGTAAACTTTGCAGCGAATTAGCAATGTTAAAATATGACATTTTTTATTGTGGTTTTATTTATTTTATTGTAAACCAGATTGGCGAAAACTGTTCATTTGTTTTGTGTAACAGCACTATGCGAATCGCTAATCGTAGGAATTTCTTTCCAACAGGTGCTAAGCGAGGTGAGCGATATTGTTAAGCATTTGCTACGCAGAACTTCTAGAATAAAAAACCGATTTGAATACATCTGAAAAAAATGATCTTACATTGTATGTAATGTTCGTATGAGATGATCCCACTGTTGAATATGTGCTATGGGGTGTCAAATCATGAATTTAGGGTGTTGGGCTAAGAACTTCATTGAGATTTTTAGATACTTTATACTTTCTTTAAATAAAACATATGTTTGCTTTAATACTATTTTGTAAAATAAGAGTAAATTATCGGTTTTACATGCTATTCCAAAAGTATATGAAATCCATTTTATAGGGGGGGGCTGAGTTGTCTTTTTATAGAAATAAGCCTGTATACAGGCACAAAATTGTTGTTTGATGAGCCGACAATGTGCTTGATGTATATGAAAAATGGCAGCTTGTTTGGTTATTTCTTTATTAATGAGTGCAGAAGCAAAACTTCGTGAAGATAGTATGCGTTTGGATGGAATTGATGGGGGATTGAAGTGAATACAGGATTGACCATTTAGTTCACAGATGTTGTGTGCGATGAGTATAGAAAATTGATTCGACAAAGGCTTATTATTGGCAAAAGTTAAGCCTAAGTAGGTATAAATTTTATAAGCTTTTAATGATTGGCTGATTTTACGACCAATTTGTATGGTGGAAAGTGTTTTAAAATAAATTGAATGCTTATGAATAAATAATAATACATCAAGTTAAGACATTAACAATCCTATTGAAGATGAAACCGATTCAAAATTACCAGAATATACATTTTTCAAAAGATTCTTTTATCTGTTTTATTGTGTCTATAACGTCATCGGCTTAGAATCAGGGCTTAAACTTTTAAAGATGTTGGAATCACTCATGTTACAAGATTTTATTGAAGAACAAAAACTCCTCTGTGAAGAGTTTGATTCTAAATATATTAAAGTCAATGAAGATGATTTAGTCGCTATTGCAAAACAAACATTAAATAAAGAGCCTATTGTTGGGTTACGTAAAAAACCAGATGCAGATAATGTGGCTTGGTTTATTTATGGGGGAGAGTTAGAAGACGGATCTGACTTTTTTGATATTGTCACCGTAAAGGAACTAGAAGCAATTTTTCCAGATGCGATTGTATATTTAGCACTTGAAGAAGGTTTTCGTTTTATGATTGATGCTGATGAATATGAAGATGTGTGGAAAGCAGATGCATGCTAAAGATTAAATAAAATGGAATTTGAAAAAATATTAATTTCAAAATTTGGTCTAGGATTACTTATGATTGTCATGAGTAATCTTAGCTATGCTGAACTCGTTCAGAAATTGAGTCAAACTCAATATGATCAGCGCCTTCAACAATATACAGTGCAGATTAATGAAACGAAGAAAGTTTTAGATGATCCTAGTGCAAAGTCAGATGCAGCGACACAAAAACACGCTTTTTGTACCCGTTTAAAGGTTTATCAACAGATTGCAGATATGTCTCAAGCCAATATTAAGTTGGGCGGTGCAAATATTATGTTGATGGCAGCCAATAGTTTTTTAGAGCGACAAAAGCAAAGCTTTACTGATTCGGGAATGACAGAACAAGTATTCTGTGCTGCATCTAAGGTAGAACATTAAACTTGAAAAGACCTGTTGTCAGGAAATGACATGAAAATGGCAGGAAATGATAAAGTATTTTTACTAAAAACAGGAATAATAAGCGTGTTAAAACAAAGTGGTATTTGATTTTCCCTGATCAGATCTATTTTAATGTTTTAGTTATCAAGTTCTGCTTGATTAAATCTTAAACCCGCTGTTAAAGGCGGGTTTTTTAATATTCTAATTAAGTTTTTTGTTTATTGCGCATTACAAACTATTTTAATTTTCGTCGATGTATAGAGCCTATTGGCTTTATTATGATGATTGAGAAATAAGCCTTTAAAAAATATTCCGATATCGGTACATTAAACACATCATGTTTTTAGGTTTGGAACATTAATGAAATGGGATGAAATAGGCCATCAACCATGTTCAATCGCCCGTACTTTATCTGTCGTGGGGGATAGATGGACTATGCTTATTCTACGTAATGCTTTTCTTGGGATACGTCGTTTTGATGATTTTCAACAAAATTTAGGTGTGACACGGCATGTACTTTCTGAGCGATTAAAACGCTTGGTTGAACATGAAATTTTGGTAAAAACACCCTATATAGATCGTCAAGAACGCTTTGAATATAAACTGACTGAAAAAGGTTTAGAGCTGTATCCGATTTTACTTTCTATGGCGACATGGGCGGATACATGGATGGACGAAGGACTTGGGCAGCCTGTAAGCTATGTACATAATAGTTGTGGTCATACGTTTAAACCAACATTAAGCTGCTCAGAATGCGGAGAAAAAGTTCACGCTAAGCAAGTTAAACCACAATTAATGCCCGCCTATTTTCACTATTTAGAACGACAACAACAGGCTTAATTCTGTATTAAAGATCATTATATAAAATGATTATAAACAATTGGCTGGTTTGGGTACGCCAGCCAAACGGCTTAAATGACGTGCAACTAAACCAGTATTAAATCTTTCTTGTAATATAGTATTATTAATTTCAGGGTTCACTGTTTTCATTAAAAATTTAATTAAAGGTCGCGTTGAAGGGGAATGCCCAAATTGAGCATAAAACTGACGGACAGCCAGTAAAACTTCAAAATGCCATGGCGTTAACTCTATTGCTAAACTTTTTGCTAAGGTTTGAGCAACAGTTTCATTCCAGATTGTGTAATCAACTAAATGACCATCTTGATCAAGTTCAAGCATTAAATTTTGTTCCATATTCATAAATTAGCCTAAGCAAATTAAAATTCTCAAGAGTTAAACTGAGCTATCAAGGTTCGCACTATTTTAAACTTATGCTGCGTGTGAAGTTAAGAATTAAATCTGCAAATTGTGCATAGTGAATACACTGAATATGAGTAGGTAGGTTACTCACTAAAATTTCAGCATCATTTTCTAATATATAGATATTTTCTAAATGCATCAGCCGTTGATCCTCGGCAAAAAGAACAGAATCACCCATGAGAATAATGGCATCATGCATAGTATGTATTTGAAGCAGTTTATTGAGTGCTGCATCAGTATGTGCATAAGTCGATTGGACTAAATATAGGGTTTGATTAGATTTCATAATTTACTCAATTACCAATACAAAACATGATCAAAAGATTGAATGAATGCAGCATTAAGCTCGATAAACTCAAGTTCTTGTTGAGACTCTGTAACAAAGTGAGAATTCTTGTTCTTATGTTCGATGAGAATTGGTGTTAAGTCATAAAATTCAAAACTATCGACCATATTTGAGGCCACTTTAAAGGCTTGTTTTAAGTGATCAAAAGTGAGTTCTGATTTTAACAAACTTAGTCCAGCTTCTTGCAGCAAAACCTTAACTTCACTACCAAAGGTTGCAAGTACCATGGTTGCAGATAAGCTTTCATGCACTTGTAAGCTAGTCAAATTGGACTGAGTTAAAATAATGAGTACAGTTTTCACACAATTTACCTTTGAATTGCAACAATATAACTAGAATAACGACTTAGAATTGAATAAGACGCTCTGTAGATTGAACTGCATCAGCAAGTTCACCTAGACCAACCAGCTCAAAGCCTTGAGCAAGATTATGGGTGTGAATCTGATGACGTTGTGCATTCTCCTGATCTGTAATACCGCGTGCTAAAGCAGCACTTACACAGACAGGAAGTCTGACAGACAATTTTTGCCATTCTACAGTTAAATTTCGCTGATCATCCGGAACCCATTGCAAGCTATTCGCAACAGCAACAGCGTCTTGATAGAAGAACACGCGGAAATCTACATTTTTCGCTTTTAAAGCTTGGGCAAGACCCAAAGCATGCCAAGCATGGATAGAACTCGGTGTAGCGGTAATTAGTAATAAGGTACTCATTGAACTTCACTTGATGAATACACGGCAACTTAGGCGTGATTCAAACTTGATAACAAATAGGTAGTATACAATGATTTTGGTGACTGGTGGTTTAGGCTTTATTGGCTCGCATGTGGTTTTAAGCTTGCTTGCTCAGGGACAAGAAGTCGTCATTGTGGATAACTTAGCCAATGCGAACTTACAAGTCTTGGAGCGACTCGAGTATATAACGGGTATGTTTGTGCCTTTTGTTAAAATTGATGTGCGCAATACACCTGCATTGAATAAAGTGTTTGAGCAATATCCGATTGATGCGGTTATTCATGCAGCAGGTTTCAAATCGATAGAAGAATCACGACTTAAACCACTTGAATATTATAATGATAATGTAAGTTGTATTATGAGTTTGTTGCGTGCTATGCAACGTACAGGGATTCGTAACTTAGTTCATTTGTCTAGTTTAGCGGTGTATGGGCAATCTAGTTTAACCTTGAATGAAAATACACCCTTTAATTACACTTATCCAAATCCTTATATAAAATCTCAACAAATGATTGAAGCGATTATTGGTGATACTTTCCGGACGGATAATGAATGGCGAATTGCTATTTTACGTATTGCGAATGTTGCTGGTGCATTTGAACATGGAGTAATGGGAGAGTTGGTTCCACCGTTGCCTAAAAACATAGTGCCTTTGGCGATGCAAGTTGCTGCAATGCAACGTGATTCGATTGAATTACAAAATTATGTAGATACGACAGATAAAACAACAGAGCGAAGTTTTGTACATGTACTTGATGTTTGCGAAGCGATTCAAGCCAGTTTATATTGGTTACAACAACAGCATAATTGTTGTGAAAGTTTTGATATTGCTGGCGAAGTATCTTCTATCCAAAAATTACTTGAGATTGTTACATCCGTTACAAATAGTCGTATTAAAACAGTAGAAGCGGCGTATCAATTTGAAGAATTAGCACAAACGGCTTCAAATAGTAAAAAAGCTAAGGAACAATTGAATTGGCATTCAAAACGAGCATTAAAACAAATGATTGAAGATGAGTGGCGTTTTTATCAGAATACATTAAATTTCAAATAAATTGATAATGATAATTATTTACATTAATGGGTGGCTTGATTATCATCTATTAGGCTAGCGATTGCAAGTAAACGTTCAAAAACCGTGATCATCTTAATTAAAAAACTAGAGGTTGATATGCAAACACGTACCGAACATGACACCATGGGTGATGTTGAAGTTCCTAGTGACGCAATGTGGGGTGCACAGACTCAGCGGAGCGTGGAGAATTTTAAAATAGGCACGGAACGCATGCCTAGGCCAATGATTCGTGCCATGGGCTTGGTTAAAAAGGCGGCTGCTATTACCAATGCTGAATTACAGCAAATTCCGCATGAATTATCTCAATATATTGTTAATGCAGCGGATGAAGTGATTGCTGGAAAATGGGATTCTCAATTTCCATTGGTGGTTTGGCAAACAGGCTCTGGTACGCAAAGTAATATGAACTGTAATGAAGTGATTGCTAACATTGCCAATCAAAAATTAGGTAATGCTTTAGGTTCTCAGAAACCAGTACATCCCAATGATCATGTCAACCGTGCGCAATCAACCAATGATTCATTTCCAACCGCGATTCATGTGGCGGCAAGTTTACAAATTAACGAGTTATTAATACCTGCGGTTCAGCAGTTGCGTGACACTTTGAACCAAAAAGTTATCGATTTTAAAGATATTGTTAAAATTGGACGGACGCATTTGCAAGATGCAACGCCATTAACACTTGGACAAGAATTTAGTGGTTATGTTTCTCAATTAGATCATGGCATTAAACGCCTACAACAAGCTTTAGTTTGGCTGTATGAATTACCTCTCGGGGGTACTGCAGTAGGTACTGGTTTAAATGCTCATCTAGATTATGCAGAAAAAGCGGCTACAGAATTAGCACGATTGACTGGTTTACCTTTTATTACAGCACCGAATAAATTTGAAGCATTAGCTGGACGTGATGCTGCTGTATTTGCTTCAGGCTCGCTCAAAACATTGGCGGCAAGTCTAAATAAAATCGCCAATGATATTCGATGGTTGGCAAGTGGCCCTCGTTGTGGTTTGGGCGAATTTCATCTCCCTGAAAATGAGCCAGGTTCAAGTATTATGCCGGGTAAAGTTAATCCAACGCAGTGCGAAGCGATGACTATGGTGGTTGCCCAAGTCATGGGGAATGACACTACCATTAATATTGCGGGTGCTTCAGGTAATTTCGAGTTAAATGTATTTATGCCCGTAATAGGCTATAACTTGATTCAGTCCATTCAACTTTTGGGTGATGCCTGTAATAGCTTTAATGAACATTGCGCAGTCGGAATTGAACCAAACCGTGAAAAAATTGATTACTTCCTACATAACTCATTGATGTTGGTGACTGCATTAAACCCTGTAATTGGGTATGAAAATGCTGCCAAAGTTGCAAAAACTGCCTATAAGCAAGGTAAGACACTTAAAGAGGTCGCCGTGGAATTAGAATTGGTCACAGCTGAGCAATTTGATGAAGTCGTTCAACCTGAAAAAATGGTTCATCCTAATGCTAAATAAAGCTAAAGCATAAATTTAATCATCTGTTGAGTTGCATGACCTGCCAAAGTTTATGCTGATTTACCAACTTTAAGATTATTCATTTTAAAATGGATTGTGCATCTTTCAATGGTCATTAAATACAAGATTTGCAAACAGATGATTAGAGTTTAGTGTAATTTTTTAAATTGAAGAGCAAGTAAAAAAGTAGTGTTTAAAAAAGCCCTTTAGGGGGCTTTGAGTAATAATTAGAATAAAAAATGATTCATTTGGTCGTGGTCTAAAATTTGAACATATGATAAAAATATATTACTTAATTATAAAAATATTGGAAGTATTATGAAAATTAAGCGTTATTTATTTCTAATCACGGGGATGGTATTAACCCCATTCTCTTTTGCAAATAGCTTTATAGAAACATTCAAGGGAACACCTAAAATCAATTTAAATCTATATGTATTTGCAGCAGATGTAGATGGTTCGATTGGTAAAGGAAATATTAAATATGATGTAGATCAACCTTTCAAAGAGACTCTTAAGAACCTTGATCAATCTTTTATGGCACACATTGATGTGAGCAAAGGAAAATGGGGGGTATATGTAGATAAAAAAATTGTAAAAATTTCTCAGGAAAAAGAGTTAATGCAGCTTCCTATAGCTTTGAGTACTAAATTAGATCAAAGCAGTTATGGTATATATTTTCAAGCCTTTAATTCACCACAAATAACAAAAAAGAATCAAAATAAATTGATTGTTGAGCCCACCATTGGCATACATCACACTAAAGTAAATGCAAAACTTACGATTTTAAATAAAATTGCTGAAACAGATAAATCTTGGCATGAGTTTTATTGGGGGAGTCGATTTAAATATAATTTCGATTCACCATGGAATTTAGCAACTGAGATTACTTTTGGTACAGAAAATACTATCTCTGCTCAAACTTATCTAGGATATCGCTTGCCCATATTTAATCGAGAGGTAAACATAAGGGGTGGTTATCGCTATCTTAAACAGGACTATCATTCTAATAATTTTAACTGGGATATTAGGCAACATGGTCCAGTTATTGGTCTAAATTTACCTATTTTTTAAAAGGATAAGATAATGAATAAAACTCTAAAAAAAATGTTGTTTACTACGGGTCTTTTAATTGTTGGAGAGCTTACGATGGCATGTACTCGTGTTGTTTATCTTGGCGATAATGATGTAATGACCGCGCGTTCTATGGATTGGAAAAGTGATGTTGGGACTAATCTATGGATTCTGCCTAATAAAGTAAATCGTACGGGAATGTCAGGTCCTAAGTCGATTAAATGGACGTCTAAATATGGGAGTGTTGTTGCGACAGGTTATGATATTTCCACAACTGATGGTGTAAATGAAAAAGGATTGAATGCAAATTTACTCTGGTTGGTTGAGTCAGAATATCCAGAGATAAAAAATAACAATAAACCACAGCTGAGTATTTCACTTTGGGCACAATATGTTTTAGATAATTTTTCCACGGTTAATGAGGCAATTACAGCCTTGGAAAAAGAACCGTTTCTAGTTGTAACAGATGCGGTACCAGGTGAGAAGCGATTAGCAACATTACATTTATCTATTTCAGATGCTACAGGTGATAGTGCGATTATTGAATACATTAATGGAAAACAGGTAATTCATCATAATCGTGCTTATCAAGTAATGACCAACTCTCCTATTTTTGAACAACAGCTTGCTTTAAATAGTTATTGGAAGGCAATAGGTGGTACAACTATGCTACCAGGGACAAATCGAGCAGCAGATCGTTTTGCTCGAGCATCTTTCTATATAAATGCTATTCCTAAAAATACGTCAGCTGAACATTCACTCGCCAGCGTATTTAGTGTAATTCGAAATGCATCTGTACCATTTGGGCTGAATACCGAGGAAGAGCCTAATATTTCATCTACAAGATGGAGAACTGTAGTTGATCATAAACGTGGTCGCTATTTTTTTGAATCAGCTGTATCACCAAATATATTTTGGGTCGATTTAAATGATATAAACTTTAATGATGGTCAAACAAAAAAATTAGATTTGGGCGTTGATCAGGCAAAGGTATACGCAGGTAAGACTAATTTATCATTTGTAATAACAAAACCATTTACATTTTTAGGTAATTAGAAAATCTAAAAAATTATTTATAATGCTGTGTATTTTGTTCTCAGGCTGCACAGCCCATTCAATTAATATCAGTGTTAATGTCGGGATATGTGTGAAAGCTCTCTAAGTGAGGGCTTTGTTTTAGAGGATTTTAAAATGTATTATTCTTTTATTTTATAATTGGTTAGATAGTCAATAATAGAAAAATAATAGACTTCAACTTGTCTGTACAGATCTAATGGAAGCATTTTACAAATATTATGACTTGTAATGGTATTTTTATTGAATTTATGGGGTATCGCGACGATTTGCAGTTGTCTGGTTATTTCTTCAAGTTTTTCTAGATCTGAAGCAATTGAGTGTATCGTAAGTAGTGAGTTAAGTGTTTTTTCCATTATGTAACTAAATTTTAGATATAGCAGATAAGTGCTATCATCTTTAAAAACTGAATAATATTCTTTAAAAAGTAAATCTGCGGTTTTATGTGAGGAGTATAATTCATGGACTATTTTTAGATCAAAATCCACTAAGCTTACAATATCTTCATGTTGATATTTTTCACCAGCAATAATCACCTTATTCAAAATAGGGGCTATTGAAACTAAATCACTTCTTAAGATGGAGATAGTATTATTTAGATAGTTGTATTTAATTTGAGCATTGTGTTGTTCCTTCCAATCATTATAAAAGTAAAGAGCAACAAAAGCAGCAAAACATGTTCCTATCCCACCTAACACTGACCCAAATGCTGAAATTTTATTAAAATCAGAATCTCCAAAAAATTCGACACTCACAAATACAAGCATACTTATTAGATATAAATTTACAGTAAGGTACACCCAAAACATTGGTGATTTTAATTTCATATTATTTTACTATCCCTAACACTGGAATCATTCTAGGACCAGCCATTTTGGCTTTGCTCACAATTTCAACTAATTCATCATAAGTTAGATTAAATGAATCCTCGCTATCAAAAATATAAACCATATTTTTGCCTTTATGCTCTTCTGGTGTTTCTGGAATAAAGCGAGCAGGAATTAACTGTTGTGTTAGTTTTTCATCAGTTATTTTTAATGTTACCGTCAAATTTTTGCATAGATTGTAACTCTCTAAATATTGAATAAACTTGTAGAAATGAGCAAGTTAGCTTCTTGTTTAAACTAAATATCACTACCTAATTTTTTCTCAATAAAGCATTTAACAATAGCTTCAATTGCTGTATGAGCTGTTTGCTCAACTTCTTTACTAGTATAAGCAGAGTAACCCAACCAGAGCTACCCGAAAGTTGCACATCAAAATGTATAAAGCTTGTAGATGGATATTTGATTCATGCAGAGTGAATCTAGTCCGCTATGACTCATATCGTTGTGATTTTTAATACCTCAATTGGCATTGCATAAACTGTCATAATTGTTAAAATGCCTCTCTTTTTCTTTTCTCATTTTGTTTTAGTTTTGCATTTATTTTGCGAGCCTAAAAATAAAGCGATAAAAAACAGAATTTTACTTTAGGATCTTTTTAATGTTCGATATTTATTTAACTGATGTTCAGAGCCATGTTCAATTTAAAGATTATCCAGGTGAGCATCCAGTTAAATTCGTTTTAAGTTTTAAAAAGATTTTTCCAAGTGTCATGGAATTGCTTCTGCCTGTACTTCCAGATGATGAAAACTTGGATAATATGACTTGGGAATCAACCAATAAAGATTTTGAGATATTTAAGAAATTACTCAGCGGTTGGGGCATTATTGAACTTCGCTTACAAGCTATTCGCCAATTTAAAAATAAAGATTTTGCCGATCAAATGGTGAAAAAAGCACAAGTAAAACGTAAAGAATTTGCCAAGCAACACAAACTGTTAACAAGCGTGGAACTGGACTATTTATTTATGCATGAAATTCATGGTTTGATTGATGCAGAACTTATAGATTTAGGTGAAAAGTTTTATTTACCTGTATTACGTGATTTGTGGAAAAATGATGTATCTAGCAGTGTATTAAATGCAAAATTTTCATAATCACATATCGTCTTGAAATATCAATAAAAGGACAGAAATTCTGTCCTTTTATTTTGTTTATAAAAAGCAACGAAAAACAATCATAAAAATATTTTTTAAGTTTAAATCGCAGCTTATACTCATTCAATAATCAAAAACAGGACTTAACAATGTCAAATAACTTCCAAAGCTTGCTAGAAAATCGTCGTACCATTTATTCAATTGGTAAAAATGTCAAACACAGTACTGAAGCGCTGACTGAAATTATTGAAAATGCCATTATTCATTCGCCATCATCCTTTAACTCACAATCATCACGCGCAGTTTTGTTGTTTGGTCAGGAACATGAAGCTTTTTGGAAGGTGGTTTTTGAGAAGTTAAAAGAGTTTTTACGTGATGAAGAAGCAGAAGCACGAACTCAAGCCAAAATTGCAAGTTTTGCGGCAGGTGTAGGAACAGTATTATTTTTTGAAGATATGGACGTGGTTAAAATGATGCAGGATCAGTTCCCCGCTTATGCAGATAACTTTCCTGTTTGGTCTGAACATTCCACTGCTATGGCACAATTGGCAACTTGGACGGCTTTGGCTGAACAGGGTGTAGGTGCGTCGTTACAACATTATAATCCAATCATTGATGATCAAGTACATGCTAAATGGGAAATTCCATCGAATTGGAAATTACGAGCACAACTGGTCTTAGGTTCGATTGAAGCACCTGCTGGTGAAAAATCATTTATTGACAATGCGGTTCGTTTTAAAGTGTTTAAATAATTACCTTATGGTGTAGATAAAAACTAAAGAGCAGATAAATATCTGCTCTTTTTATGTTGATTACGTAATTATTAATAATTTAAGAAATTCTTAATAATATTCTCGCGGAGTATCGTATTTTCCCGAGTAAATATCCAAGAATTTTATGATATTTTGAATAATTGTTTAGAATTAGTATTTAATTGGAATGGTTTCAAGTTGATTAATTAAAATAATGGGGTTGATTTCTAGCATATAACTGAAATTTTTAGCTGTTTAAACTTTTATAATATCGCTGATGTGAATGCTATTCAATGTATAAATTATTTGAGTTATTAAAGTAACTTTTAACAACGTAATTTGCACAAAACAGACCACTTTGTTTTTATAACACAGACCACTTTTGTAATAAGAACATTTATATTAGAAAAATAAATTTATCTGGCTTCAATCCAACGAGGCAATCATGTCGCATAGTATTAACTTCGAATATCTTATCGATCTATTTGAATTTACTTCAATAAATAAATCCAAAATTTTACAGAGATTGGGACTACAATCAGTCGAAAATTTTGATCAGAGTCTAAATATTAGTCTGGCATTGAGAATGACTCAAACGGCACAGCATCAATATATTATTCAGACCTCAACGCTAGAAAATAGCCTAAGCTATTTATTTTCACCTTTTATTAATGCCATTCTCAATCAAAAAACAATCTATATCGCACCACGACAAAATATTGTTGAACATGTTTATGCTGAATATTTTCGTTTAGATGCACTTAAGTTGAATAAGTGCCAAACCTTAATTGAAATGGATATGGACTTAGATTTAGTCAGTTCAGAGTTTAATGCGACTGAATTCCGTATTTATGCTTTAGCAAAAGCATTACTTGATCCGAACTGTCAGCATATTTTTTTAATTGGGCAAAGTGGTTTAGATGCTGGTATTAAACAACAGATTGCAGAAATGGCCAAAATTAAAATTGATGAAATTAAAATCAGACAAGAGCATTTCAATTTAAATCTAATCGATTTCAAAACATTATTTTGGAAAAAGAAGTCAGAAGATAGTGCTGAACTATGTAAAAGCATTACTCAAGCCAATGCGCCGTTAATTAGCCAACAGTTCAATATGAAATTACACGATGCAGAGCGTCTTATTGATGACCTCATGTATAGCGAGCACCTATTGGAAAAACTATCGGTATTTGGTGAATTCACTGAAACTATTTTCAAACACACATTTAAATCTGAAAAAGAGGTCTATTCATGACTAAACCACAAAAGCCATTTCCCTATTTAGTCGTTGGTATTAGCCTATTATTAGGTTGTATGTTTTTAGGTTTTTTCTATTTAGCCGTGACCAATGAACCTGAATATATGCCATCTCAAAAAAGGGCTGCTGTTGCAACAACGACACAGAATAATCACTAAGACTTTAATTTTATATATAATCAAACGATGAAATGCCTTATTACGGTAAGGCATGAGATTTTATTCTTTTATCATGTAGCTATTTGGATTCGTAATGACACAAAATGAGTTTATCCAGTTACTAACGATACAGCTGGCTCAGATTCAGGAAAAGAAACTTAGAACTAAAATTTATTTAGCAATTAAAGCTATACTGCCACATCTTAAATTACAACAAGATTTTAAATGTCCATCTACCCGATTTTTATCTGAAAATTTAGGCGTATCCCGTGATACCTTGGAAAAGGTCTACGCACAATTAGAACAAGAAGGTTTCTTTCTAAGAATTAAAGGGAAAGGGACATTCATTTGTATCCAACAAGATTCCACAAAATTAATTCTAACGCCTACACATAGCTTAGAAGCTGATATCGATTATCAACTACCAGAAAATACAGAGAATTTAGAAAGCTTATTTTTTGATCAAAATTTAAATTTTTTTGCAGATGGCATGCCAGAAATTCGAAATTTCCCATTCCGAAAATGGTATGAAAATGAAAAAAATGTATTAAGCCAACAAGGTCTAAAGATCTTTTTGAAAGATAATGAAGCCGGTGATACGTTATTACGCGAGCAGATTACTCAGCTAATTAATTTACATCGCAATACAACTATTTCTCCAGATCAAGTACTTATTGTTAATAGTACGCAACAAGCTTTGTATTTATGCGGACGTGTTCTCTTTAGCCCGAAAGATAAAATAATATTAGAGAATCCATACTATTCAGGAGCTTATATTTTATTTAAATCGATGGGCTTAGATTTGCATTGTGTCAATTTAGATGCTGAAGGTTTAAAAATCCAAGAATGTGAAAATATTGTTAATCCTAAAGCAGTATTTGTCACACCAGCAAATCAATATCCTAGTGGGATTCAAATGGGGGAGCAAAGAAAAAAAGAAATTATTGAATATGCGGAAAAAAACAATAGTTATATTATTGAAGATGACTATGATGCTTTGTTATTAAATAAGTCAAAAAATACTGCAATTTTAGGTTTAGACCCTTATCAGCGCACCATTTATCTTGGTTCATTTAGTAAATATATTTTACCCAGTTTAAGGCTATCTTATTTAGTGGTACCTAAAGCTTTAGTTGAGCCATTTAAACGCTATAGAAACTATATTGATGGCAGTGCACCGTCTAAATATTTTCAGGTGTTACTCGCAAATTTTATGCAAAAAGGACATTATTTTGAGTATTTAAGGCAAATGCAACATCTATATTTGCAGCGATATCAATATTTTATTCATTACTATCATCTGTATTTAGCTGATTTTTGTTTAATTAAAGATCATCACCCAAGTATGCAAATCGCCTGTTATTTTAAAAAAGAAATTCCTATAAGTTTAGAAAGAGCATTGGTGAAAAGTGCTGAAATAAAAGGAATTGCATTAACAGCACTCAGTCAATTTTATGAGTTTGATATTGAATATGGGTTTGTACTGGGTTTTTCATCTTTAAACCATACAGAAATTGGGCTCTGTATGGCTCAATTACGAGAACTTATTCAAAATGAATTGGCTCGTTTGACTTAGATAATCGAAATAAAAAAGAATAGCTAGAGTTCCTTGTAATTCATGCTATAGAAATTTATTTATTTTGTTTACGGTAAAGGCTAGGGTGTATAGGGCGGCTACTGTTCCATAAACCTTTTTTCTGCTTTTTGGCTTTATCTTGCAGTGACAGCATATATTGCAGATATTTTTTATCTTTGATGTATTCCTCATATACCCAAGCCGCACCGCGTTTGACCATCTCTTCATTCATGCTTTTACGATAGCGGTAAATCACCCCCACGCAGCGCCCATAACGGTCAATATCGGTAATTTTTACCCGTACCCATTTTTTGTGCACCATACTTTTAATTAGGTGTGCTGACTCTTTGCCATAAGCTTGACTCGATTCTGGTGCATCGACATAGGCAAAACGTAATTTGGTTTCTGAGCGTCGGAAGTTTAAGCGGTGACAGGTGAGGGTATCGCCATCACTAATGGCAGTGACACGGCAATAATAGCTTTTCCCTTTTTTAAACGGCTTAAAAAAAGTACTTAAAAATGTATAAATTTTACGGAAAATAAATAAAAAAATTAGACAACAGATGAAGCCTAAAACCATAAGCGAAACAGGGGAGAGATTTGCCAACATAAAAGAGAACTTTGTTGAAATTAGTTTGAAAAATTCAATCTAAATTCAACAATAAAAAGAGAGAAATGAAGTATCAGTTTAATTGAAATCGCGGAAAATAAGCGCTGAATAAATAAGCAAATAGTGCTGTAAGCATGATTAATTAAGAGTTTTGCCTATTTAAGCAACAAATTGAACGTGTAATAAAGCTCAAGGACAATAAGCAAAAAGAATGAAAAATCTTCATTCAAAATAGCCTAAGCAAATTGAGCAACCACACATAAATAGCCTAAGCAAAAATTTCTAAGATTTCACTTCGTAAAAACTCATGTCTTGCATTTTCCTGCAAATCTTTATGCCAATACATCCCTATATTAATATTCGGCAGTTCTACAGGTACCTCAAAAATATTTAAACATTCTGCCATATGTAAATGAGCAAGCATATTCTTAGGAATGGTCAAAATGACAGCGGCTTGTTGCGCTAAAATTTGTAAAGCTGTTGAATAATGTTGACAGCGTAAAAAAATCTTCCGAGAAAGTTGTTTACGGTTTAAATAAATATCCTCAACCAGTACACCTGTACGTCGCGAAGAAACGCCGATATGTGGCAAAGCAAAATAAATTTCAGCAGTCATATTTTTCTGCTGAGTACAGACGACAAATTGGTCTTGTACCAATTTTTTAAATTGAATTTTATCGTTAAAATTTTGTTCTAAATCAATTACAAAATCGATTTGTTGCGTAGCCAGATCGGTTAGCACATTCTTACGATCTAATTTAATACTGGAAAATTGCACCTCTAAATTAAGTTGATGAAAATGCTCAACCAGTTTCGGAAAAATAATCGGTTCAATTTCATCATGAATCGCAATTTTAAGTGTCTGTACCATGCTTGGGTCAAAGTTTTGCTTTTGTAGAGAAATACTTTGAATAGCAAACAAAGCATTTTTAATGACAGGATAAATCCGTTCAGCAAATGGTGTCGGCAACATCTGACTGCCAGCACGAATAAATAAATCATCCTGCAAATGTTGTCGTAGTCGTTGCAGGGCATGACTGGCTGCTGACTGACTAATGCAGAGTAACTGTGCAGATTTAGAAATACTTTTCTGTTCAAAAATAGCAATAAACAATGGATATAAATTGATATCAATTTTATGAAAGACAGCCATGTCTAAGACATCTTTATGATGAATATTATTCATAGTGAAGTATGGAATTAAATCATTTTATTCATAATAGTTTTCAAGTTATGTTGTTGTAAAGCGAAGTTAGCATAATATTTTAAGGGATCATGAGATGTTTGAATTATCAGCACGTGCGCAAGATTATATTGAACGAACCAAAGTCTTTATAAAAAATGAAATTGAACCGATTGAAACAGATTTTTGGAATGAAGTTCATGAGCTAAATCAAGGTGGTAATTGGACGAAATGGCAATGGCCCAAACAGATTGAAGATCTAAAAGACAAAGCTAAAACCGCGGGGCTTTGGAATATGTTTTTGCCCGATGCTGAATTAGGTCAGGGCTTATCTGTTCAAGAATATGCACATATTGCCGAACTTACAGGACGCAGTTTAATTGCTCCAACCGTGTTTAATTGCAATGCACCTGACAGTGGTAATATGGAAGTATTGTGGCATTACGGTAGTGAAGCACAAAAACAACAATGGTTAATGCCACTATTAGATGGAAAAATCCGTTCAGTATTTTGTATGACTGAACCTGAAGTTGCTTCAAGTGATGCGACCAATATGCAAGCGACAGCAGTCGTGGTTGGTGATGAAATTGTCCTGAATGGTCGTAAATGGTGGTCGTCAGGTTTAGGTGATCCAAACGCAAAAATTATTATTTTTATGGCACATACACCAGACGAAACCAAAGATCGTCATCATCAACATTCTATGGTTTTAGTTCCTATTGAAACGGTAGGTGTGAAAATTGAACGTATGTTGCCTGTATTTGGTGATTATGATGCGCCACATGGTCACGGCGAAATTAGCTTCGATAATGTTCGTGTGCCTGTGAGTAATTTTATTGGTGGTGCAGGTCAAGGTTTTGAAATTGCTCAAGGACGTTTAGGGCCTGGACGTATTCACCATTGCATGCGTTGTGTTGGCGCTGCGGAAAAATCGTTAGAGTTGATGATTGACCGTGGTATGAGCCGTACTGCTTTTGGTCAAGAAATTCTTAAACTGGGTGGTAATTTAGAACGTGTTGCAGAAGCACGAGTTGCGATTGATCAAGCACGCTTATTAACTTTGTATGCTGCGTATAAAATGGATACTTTAGGCAATATGGCCGCTTTAACTGAAATTTCAGCCATTAAAGTAGTTGCGCCAAGTGTGCTTGAAAAAGTGGTCGATATGGCCATTCAAATTCACGGCGGTGCAGGGGTTTCACGCGATACACCACTAACAGGTTTCTTTGCTCAAGCACGTAGCCTACGTTTAGCCGACGGCCCAGATGAAGTGCATAAAGGTATGATTGCTAAACTTGAATTGGCAAAGCGCGGGTATGGCTCACGTCGTAAGTAAGATTAAAAATATAAATGATGCTCAATGAGACCTCTTACAATTTTGCTTAAATTTTTATGTTTATGCACGAAAGTTAAAAAGGTATAAATAAAGTAAGAAGTCTTTTTAAAATTGAAGATTTAGGGAAAAAATCATGTCAGTAATTGATGTTGGCGGAAATGTCCGTGAAGGCGAAGAACTTGATATCGTTGCGGTAGAAAATTGGCTCAAAGCACAAGGTGTTGATCTACAAGGTCAAGTTGAAGTGACTCAATATTCAGGTGGTGCTTCCAATTGGACTTACCGTTTAAAATATGACAATACTGATTTAATTCTGCGTCGCCCACCAAAAGGCACTAAAGCTAAATCGGCACACGATATGGCGCGTGAATATCATGTACAAAAAAATCTGGTACCTTTTTATTCAGCACTGCCTGAAATGGTTGCACTGTGTCAAGACGAGTCCGTTATTGGCTGTGATTTTTATGTGATGAAACGCATCAAAGGCATTATTCCTCGTGCAAAATTACCACCTGAATTGCAATTTGATGAAGCCGATGTACATCAACTGTGTATTAATTTTTTAGATAAACTAATTGAATTACATCAAGTACCTTTTCAAGGGACTGAACTTGAACAATTAGGCAAAGGCGACGGTTATTGTCGTCGTCAAGTCGAAGGTTGGGATGCTCGTTATATAAAAGCCCATACCATCAATGTACCTTCATTTAAGTATGTACGGAAATGGCTACATGACAATATCCCCGCAGATTCTAAAACCTGCATTATTCATAATGACTGGCGTTTGGATAATGTGATTTTAAATCCACAAAATCCAACTGAAGTGATTGGTGTGTTAGATTGGGAGATGGCGACTTTGGGTGATCCATTAATGGATTTAGGTTCAGCTTTGGCTTACTGGGTAGAAGAATCAGACAATCACATTTTCAAGTCTACGCGTCGTCAACCAACCAATTTAAAAGGGATGTTTACGCGTCAACAAGTGGTTGAATATTATTTAAATAAAACAGGTTTACAGACTGAAAATTGGACTTTTTACGAAGTGTTCGGTGTTTTTCGTTTAGCCGTCATTGCCCAGCAAATTTACTATCGTTATTACCACAAGCAAACTGATAATCCAGCGTTTAAAGATTTTTGGATTATTATTCATGCTTTACATATCCGTGCCTTAAAACTTATTGGCAAACAAAAAATAGAAGCCAATGAAATTGCACAAAAATATATTGAAAAATTTAAGGAAATTTTACCAAAATGACTACAATTTATCTCATCCGTCACGGGCAAGCTTCCTTTGGTGCAGAAAATTATGACAAACTTTCCCCAAATGGTGAATTTCAGGCAAAGTTATTAGGTCAGTATTTTGATAAGATTTTAAAAGAAGAACCCTATGTCGTGGCGGGTTCTATGCAGCGCCATCAACAAACAGCAAATTTAGCTTTAGTAGAATGTTTTCCAGAAGCCAATATCGTCACTGATCATGCTTGGAATGAGTTTAATCATCAACAAGTTTTTTCCCAATATGAACCACGCTTTAATCAACCACATTTACTTAAAGCAGATGTAGAGAAAGAAACGAATCCACATGCTTATTTAGCTAAATTTTTTGAAGGTGCGATTGAACGTTGGACGGGGGGTGACTATCACCATGAATATGATGAGTCTTGGCCCGATTTTAAAAACCGTGTAGAAACAGCTCTGCAAAATTTAAGTGATGAACTTGCAAAAACCAAGCCGCGTTATGCGGTGGTCTTTACATCGGGTGGTGTGATTTCAGTCGCAGCAGGTAAATTACTTGAGTTAAATGCAAATCGAACTTTTGCTTTAAATTTGGCAATTACCAATACCAGTATAACTACGTTACGTTTGGTTGGAAATGAACCACAACTTCTGAGTTTAAATGAACATCATTTTATAAAAGCCGAAGATCCTCAATTACTGACATGGATTTAATTTTAAAAAAATAGGAAAAATAGACCGCATGGCAAAAACAATTTTAATTACAGGTGCCAGTTCTGGTATCGGTGCAGGAATGGCGCGTGAATTTGCACAGAAAGGCTATAATCTTGCAATTTGTGCACGTCGTTTAGAGCGTCTTGAAACTTTAAAACAAGAACTTGAAAGTAAATATGGCATTAAAGTCATCGCAAAAACTTTAGATGTGACTCATTACGATCAAGTGTTTGAGGTGTTTAAAGCATTTAAGGCAGAATTCAGCACGATTGACCGAATTATTGTCAATGCAGGTATTGGTAATGGTCGTCGTATTGGTCAAGGACATTTTGACATTAATAAAGTAACCGTTGAAACCAATTTTATTTCTGCATTAGCACAAGCTGAAGCCGCTGTTGAAATTTTTCGCGAACAGAAATTTGGACACTTAGTCATGATTTCATCAATGAGCGCAATTCGTGGTATGCCAAAACATTTAACTGCTTATGGTGCCAGTAAAGCAGGTGTTGCTGCATTAGCTGAAGGTATTCGAGCTGAGTTAATAAATACTTCTATTAAAGTATCGACTATTTTCCCAGGATATATTCGTACTGAAATTAATGAAGGTGCTAAAAAATTACCTTTTGAGGTAGATGTGGAAACTGGCTCACGCTTACTGGTGAGCGCGATAGAAAAACAACCCGTGAAAGCATATGTACCACAATGGCCGTGGTTGCCACTTGGCTTGGCAATGAAAATATTGCCATTAAAATTAGTGAATAAATTAAGTTAATTGATTATGTATGAATCGTTATTGTGACAAAGACTCAAATGAGTCTTTTATCTTTATCAGCGTTGAAAACTGTATAATTTAAAATATGATGATATGGAAAATCTAAATGAAGTATTTTTTTGCTGTACTTGGTTTTGCTATAAGTACAATTTTAGTGTTCTCCGCAAGATACGTATATTTCACCTTAAATAATTTGTGTAATACATTGCAATGTAACTTAGATATTACAACAAGTTATATTGTTTCTTATAGCATCCTAATTCTAATGGGTGCGCAAATGATGTACTTATATTATCAAGATCGAAATTATTGGCGTTTAATTAATTTCTTGGGAATATTTGGTTTTGCGTACTTTATAACAACAATGATGTAATAAATTACAGATTAGGTTAAATATGTTCTTAAAATTGTCGACCATTGCCTTACTTCCTGCATTAATAATTCAAGGCTATCTGGTCAAGCAAAAGATACCACATTTACCTGAACCTAAAGGATCCCGTTCAGGTGTAATTGGTCAAGGTCAGCCTTTATCTATGCTTATACTTGGAGATTCCGCAGCAGCAGGCGTGGGTGTTCAATCTCAAGATCATGCTTTGTTGGGTTCTATTTTATCTGAATTAAAACATCAGTTTCAAATCAGCTATCAATTGCAAGCCAAAACGGGTGATACCACTATTCAAGTGATTCAAAAAATGCAGAATATTCCACATCAAAATTTTGATGTGGTGATCACCTCCGTTGGTGTAAATGATGTGACTAAACTCATCGATCCACAAAAATGGATTAAACAGCAACAATTATTTTATGCTGAAATTGAACAACGCTTTACACCCGAATTAGTTTTGGTCACTGGCGTGCCGCCCATGAATTTATTTCCAGCATTGCCCAACCCAATTTCGTGGTTATTTGGGCAGTATTCACAACAAATGAATTATACCTTAGCGAAATTTATTCAAAGAAGAGCAGCGTATCAATTGATTCAGTTTGATTTAGCAAAATTTAAATCTTTAAATTTAGATATGGCAGAAGATGGTTTTCATCCAAGTCAGGAGATTTATCAGCTTTGGGCGAAACAATTGGCTGATAAAATTCGCCAAAATTTTTCAGATAAAATACTCATGAATGAATAAACAATTATGAATGATACCGAATTAAAAATAGAGACTCATCCATTACAACCATTTCTTCCAGCTCATGCTAAATTATTAATGCTGGGAAGTTTTCCACCACCCAAAGCACGCTGGAAAATGGATTTTTATTATCCTAATTATCAGAATGATATGTGGCGAATTTTTGGATTAATCTTTTTTGAGAATAAAGACTACTTCTTAGATCTAGCCAATAAAAAGTTTAAAGAAGATTTGATTCGCAATTTTTTAATTGATAAAGGCATTGCAATTTTTGATACAGCCTATCAAGTGATTCGTTTAAAAGAAAATGCTTCAGATAAGTTTTTACAAATTAAAACTGCAACCAATTTATCTAAACTTTTAGCTCAAATTCCGTTATGTCATAGCATTATGACCACTGGAGATAAAGCAACGGATACGTTAATGCTTTCTATGCCCGAAGGAACTCATAAACCGATTATTGGTGAGTCTTCAAAGGTATCTTTTATGCAGCGTGAAATGACATTATATCGAATGCCTTCTTCATCTCGAGCTTATCCTTTGGCTTTAGATAAGAAGGCAGAAGCGTACCGTAAATTATTTAATCAACTCAACTTTTAGAAATAAGCTTACTAATCGTAAGCTTTATAGTGATCACGCAAATTTTTTCGCCATCGCAACACAAATAACCACAGCAATAGAAACACAGATCATAGCCGTACTAACATGCTCACCGAGTAAAAGTGCAGATAAAGAGAGTCCAATGAAAGGTTGAAGCAATTGTATTTGTCCAACTTTAGCAATTCCACCCAAAGCTAAGCCTTTATACCAAAAGAAAAAGCCAATAAGCATACTAAATATAGCAACATATAACAGTCCTAGCAGGGATGCTGTTTTGACCTGATCAAAATTTACAGGGTAATAATACAAACTAAATAAAAGCATAAATGGTAAAGCGATCACTAGCGCCCAGCAGATAACTTGCCATCCACCCAATTCCTTTGAGAGCTTTCCACCTTCGGCATAACCTAAACCACAGAAAATAATGGATAAAATAATATATAAATCACCTATAGAGGGTCTATGACGCTGTCCATTAAACAACATAAAGCTCATCACAAAACTACTGCCTAACAACGCAAATAACCAAAATTTTAAACTTGGTTTTTCTCCCGTACGTACTACGCTAAAAATTGCAGTTGAAAGTGGAAGTAGCGCAATAAAAATTAACGCATGGGCTGAGCTAATCGTTTGTAAAGCTAATGCAGTAAATAATGGAAAACCAATCACAACCCCAATTGCGACAATAATTAAAGATCCAATCTGCTGCAGGTTTGGTTTAATATTAGAAAAAATGATTAAGCATATTAGCCCAAGAATACCCGCAATAACTGCACGTGCGCCTGTAAGAAATTCAGGGGTAAAGTCCATCACAGCCATTCGAGTTGCTGGCATTGACCCTGCAAAAATAACGACACCCATTAAACCATTTATCCAACCTAAATTTGTTTTGTCCATGATAAAAGACTCATTGTATTTATGATGATTAAACGGTAATAACGGTTTATTGAATATAGACAATGCAATACAGTTTAAAGAAACTGTTATGCCTTAAATACCAGTACAATTTTAAAATTTGAGTCAATTTTGAGTCAATAATGCGTAAAACTAAAATTGAAACTACGATTGAAATAATTAAACTGCAAATCAGCAATAAGCGATTAACAGCGGGCGCTCGCTTACCGTCTGTGCGTCAAAGTGCAATACAACTTGATTGTTCCGTATCGACTATAGTTGAAGCTTATGCACGATTGGTTGCCGAAGGAATTATTGAATCACGAATCGGAGCTGGCTATTTTGTATTAGGTAAAACCACGCAAGTTACTTTGATTGACACTGAAATTAAATATCATCGAGAAGTTGATCCTTTATGGATTTCTAGACAATCACTTGAGGCAAAAACAGAAATTTTAAAACCTGGATGTGGATGGTTACCAACACATTGGATGCCAGAACACAGTATTCGTAAAGCATTGAAATTGGTTTCTAAATCTGATGCGAATATATTGATGGATTATGCAGCGCCACATGGACATTTGGCTTTGAGACAATTAATTATCCGTAAAAAAGAAGTCTATGATTTAAATCTTCATCCTAATCAAATACTCATTACTGATTCAGCAACACAATCGATTGATTTAATTTTTAGATTATTGCTTCAAGCAGGTGATGTCATTTTAATTGATGATCCTTGTTATTTTAATTTTCAAGCACTCATCCAAGCGCATCATCTACAGGCCGTTGCGATTCCCTTTACCGAAACAGGTCCAGATATAGCTCAATTTGAACAGGCTCTTACATTCAAACCTAAAATTTATTTGACCAATTCTGGAATTCATAACCCTACTGGAGCGAGTCTATCTCTTCAAACAGCATACCAAATTTCAAAGTTGGTTGAACGTGCCAATGTATTCATTATTGAAGATGAGATTTTTGCAGATTTTGAATATGCTCCCGCACCAAGATATATCTCTTTCGTAGGGTTGAATCATGTAATACAGATTGGCAGTTATACAAAAACCTTATCGGCTTCAGTACGTTGCGGATATATCATCTCTCATACAGAAAACATTGAAAAACTCATAAATTTAAGAATTGCTACAAATTTTAGTTCTAGTAATTTAAATGCAGAAATTACGTATCAAGCTTTAATGGACAGTAGCTATCCTAAACATTTGGATAGCTTAAAGAAGAAACTACTCAAGGTCAGCAATGAGTGTATTAAAAAATTAGAATTACTCGATATTCAGCCATGGATCATTCCTAAAGCGGGTATTTTCTTATGGTGTAAATTGCCAGAAATGATTGATGCATCTGAACTGTCCAAACTGTGTTTAAAACAAGGCGTCATTCTTGCCCCGGGCAATGCCTTTAGCCAATCTAAAGAGGCCAAACACTTTGTCCGCTTTAATGTGGCACAATGTATTGATCAGCGAATTTTTGAGGTACTACAAGATGCATTACAGGTATTAAAAGACCAACATCAATCAATGAACCTAGTAAATTTAAATAATTAAAATTTAATCTTTTAATACGTCATACCAATGTCATTACATCATCCATTCAATTGGTAGGTAAGAAATACTGTACATCATAAAGCGCTGAAAACGGGTTGTTTTCGGATCCACTGTATATTCAATCATTTTGCCATTGTGTTGATGATCTAACCAAATAATTTGATGATGCTCATTGAGTTTTAATTCATAAGCAACTGTCAGCAAGGTTTTATCGAGTAAATTTGAAATTTGTTCTTGCAACTGATCAGATTTAACCACTAAACCGACTTCTGTATTTAAATTAAATGAGCGGGGATCTAAATTAAAGGAACCAATAAAGACTTTGTCATCGATATCAATAAATTTAGCATGTAAGCTGGATTTATTTTTTCCTTTTTTCGGTATGACATTACCGGTCATGACTTCATACCAAGTACGACGCTTTCGTTCAATATAGGGTTTAAACTCATAAAGTTGAACACCATTTTTGAGTAAATCAACACGATATTTCTGATAAAAAGCATGTACCACGGCGACATCATTAGCGATAAAAGAATTGGTTAAAACTCGAACCTTTACATTACGCTTTGGAAATTGACTAAGATAATGGGTTCCATTTTTTGTGGGTACAAAATACGCGGCAATGAGATCCATCTCTTGAGTGGGTTCACCCATATACTTTTGTATTTGATAAGAAATTAATTCATTTCCTTGCGCTTGGCCTAATGACTTTTTGGGAGAATCTGCTAAAAATTCGGCATGTGCCCAGTTGAGTTTATTGTAATGCAGTTCTTTGGCAAGTTCTTGCTGCTCTGCATTTACTTTCTCATCCGTTGGGTTATCATTATGTTCAAGCTTTTGATATTTAATGCGTAATTTTTTTAAATCTTTAGGTTCACCTTGACCAATAAATTGCTGAACTGGATAACTTAAAGAAAAATTCCAAAATTCTGAAAAAACATCGTTGGCTCGACTAACCGCAGTTCCAAAAAATAAAATATCCATGTCTGTAAATTGAAATGATTCGCTTGCATCAAAATATTCACTGCTAATATTACGGCCACCTGTAACGGCGATAGCACCATCAGCAATAATCAATTTATTATGCATACGATGATTGATTAGTTTCAGACGAAATAGATAATCAAAAATTCGAAATTTCCGAAAAGTATACGGATTATATAATTTAATTTGTATATTCGGATGCGTGCTGAGGGCTTTTAGTTGCTGATCAAGTTTATTTCCATTTTGGTCATCAATTAAAATCCGAACTTTCACACCACGGTCGGCCGCTTTTAATAACTCATGTAACATTAACTGACCAATGAAATCATCGGCCCAAATATAATATTGCAAATCTAAATTGTATTTGGCTTTACGAATAAGATGTACGCGTGCAGCAATACTTTGGAAAGCTTCGTTCATGGCCAAATAAGCAGTCAATCCTTGTTTTAATTTTGACTCAGTGTCGGGTTCACTGACCCAACCTTCAGAATGTGTAATCGTAGGTTCTTGTTGTTTAGATTGATTCATAGGCAGACTACATCCTGTTAACATAAAAACAGAAAAAATAACTAAAGTTGTCTTTCGATGTTTCATTGCGCTGTACAAAAATCTATCTTAGATAAATCATAACATTAGTTACAGCTTGAATCTGTAAAGTGAAAAAGGTTACTGTAGCTTAACTGTTAAATAAGCAAATTAATTTAAGGATAAAAGTCAAATGAAATCACGTGCTGCTGTTGCTTTTGGACCTGGTCAGCCTTTAGAAATTGTTGAGATTGATGTTGCACCACCGCAAAAAGGTGAAGTTTTAGTTAAAATCAGTCATACAGGCGTATGTCATACCGATGCATTTACGTTATCAGGTGATGATCCAGAAGGTGTTTTTCCTGCCGTTCTAGGACATGAAGGTGCTGGAGTTGTAGTTGAAATCGGTGAAGGTGTGACGTCTGTTCAAGTCGGTGATCATGTCATTCCACTCTATACTGCTGAATGTGGTGAATGTTTATTTTGTAAATCAGATAAGACCAATCTCTGTGTCGCTGTACGTGCTACTCAAGGTAAAGGCGTCATGCCAGATGGTACGACTCGTTTTTCGTATAAAGGTGAGCCGATTTACCACTACATGGGCTGTTCAACGTTTAGTGAATATACTGTAGTTGCTGAAGTGTCTTTAGCTAAAATTAATCCTGAAGCCAATCATGAACATGTTTGCTTACTGGGCTGTGGCGTAACCACTGGTTTAGGTGCGGTATCTAATACAGCCAAAGTACAAGCAGGTGATTCTGTTGCTGTCTTTGGTTTAGGTGGAATTGGTTTAGCCGTAGTGCAGGGTACCCAAAAAGCTAAAGCAGGACGGATTATCGTTATTGATACTAATCCGGATAAATTCGAATTGGCAAAAGAATTTGGTGCGACTGACTTTTTAAATCCTAAAGATTATGATCAACCGATTCAACAAGTGATTGTAGAAATGACGGGCTGGGGTGTTGATCATTCATTTGAATGTATTGGTAATACCAATGTTATGCGTTCTGCACTTGAATCAGCACATCGTGGTTGGGGGCAATCAGTCATTATTGGGGTCGCTGGTGCAGGTCAAGAGATTTCAACTCGTCCGTTCCAATTGGTCACTGGGCGTACTTGGAAAGGCACGGCATTTGGTGGTGTTAAAGGTCGTACACAATTGCCAGGAATGGTTGAAGAGGCCATGAAAGGTGATATCCAACTGGCTCCTTTTGTCACCCATACGATGGGATTAGATAAAATTAATGAAGCATTTGATTTAATGCATGAAGGGAAGTCTATTCGAACAGTGATTCATTTTTAATTTTTGATGTTAAAAAAAACGGGCCTTTTGCCCGTTTTTTATTGGAATTTAAATTTTAGCTAGTCGCTTGAATAACATCAACAATGGATGTTGCAACATAATCAATATTTTTAAGATTAAGGCCAGCCGCGCACATACGACCACTACGGAGTAAATAAATACCGTATTTATTTTTTAGAATATCTACTTGTTCAGCGGTGAGTCCGGTATAACTAAACATCCCTTGCTGTGTTGTTAAATAACTAAAATCACGTGCCGGTAAAGCATGACTCAATTTTTCTTTGAGTATTTCACGCATTTGAATAATACGTTCACGCATTTTTTGTAATTCAGCTTCCCATTCAGCTGTTAATGCAGCATCAGTGAGTACGTTATTGACCAGTAAAGCCCCAGTTGTTGGCGGGCTAGAGTAAATACGGCGTACAGTTGCTTTGAGTTGACCCAGTATTGTTTGTGCAGTTACAGCATCATCACAAACAAATGTTAAACCACCGACACGCTCACCATATAATGAGAAAATCTTAGAGAATGAATTACTGACTATGAAATTCATACCAGATTGATCTAAAGCACGAATCGCATATGCATCTTCTTCTATACCTTGACCAAAGCCTTGATAAGCAATGTCCAGGAAAGGAATCAGATCACGCGCTTTGAGTACAGCAATCACTTGGTCCCATTCAGCTGGGGTTAGATCAGCACCTGTTGGGTTGTGGCAACAAGGATGAAGTAATACAATCCCTTTTGCTGGAATTTTATTTAACTCATCCAACATCGCAGGAACATTAACGCCATTGGTAGTGGCATCAAAATAGGTATAAAAGTGAGAAGCAATACCTGCACCATTAAAGATAGCAATATGGTTTTCCCACGTTGGTTGGCTCACCCAAATATCAGATTCTGGGAAATACTTTTTAAGAAAGTCTGCACCTACTTTTAAAGCACCTGAACCACCCAGTGTTTGAATTGTTACAGCACGGCCATCTTTAGCTGCTTGACTATTTTTTCCTAAAAGGAGTTTTTGAGTAACGAGGTTATAAGACTTTAGACCATCCATCGGTAAATAAAGTTTTACTTGATCATTACTTGGTTCAATATTTTTATATGCGGTTTTAACGGCTTCTAATTGTGGAACAATATTGTCTTCATTGTAATATAGACCAATACTTAAATTTACTTTTTCTATCCGTTCATCCTTACCAAATTCTTCCATCAACGATAGAATTGGATCACCTGCATAAGGATCTACATGTTGAAACATGGCTCAAAGTCCTAAATTAAACGAAGATATTTGAATGAGATCATATAGGTAAGTGGATAGATGACTCAACAGTTGATCGCGGATTATTTTTTATTATTTATTCAACTTTAGGTTATCTATTGAGTAAACCTTTAAAGGTATCGATTTTAAAACGATTACCTTTATTTCCACTCAGCATTTAAATCCGTTTTTAATATATGTACTGCTTGTAGAGCATCAGTTTGGATATGTGCATCTTTGAGTTTTTCAGTAATAACTTTGCCTTCAGCTGTATAACACTACAGGTTGTAGATACAATTGCTGCTTTAATATTGATATTGAGCCATACGTTGTAGCGATTTAAAGCAAGATGATTAGATTAATGTAATGAACGATTGTTCCAATGCATAGATATTGACATCATATATATATAAATACTTGTACTATTTAAAAATCTGGATGCTCAAAATGCTACTCAATTTTCAATATCATCAAACAATTCAGCCTAATCAAAATATCCCAGTTGTTCTAATTCATGGGTTATTTGGAAGTTTAACAAATTTAGGAATGATTGGTCGTGCTTTAAATGGCACACATGATATTGTTCTGATTGATATCAGAAATCATGGTCATTCACCACACTCAAATGAGATGAGTTACACGGCGATGGCTCAAGATGTTGTCGAGACTCTAGATCATTTAAAGATTAAACAATTTTCTGTAATTGGCCACTCTATGGGCGGAAAGTTAGCGATGAAATTGACTGAAGTAGCATTAGAGCGTCTACAGCAATTAGTCATTCTAGATATGGCGCCATTTGCCTATCATGAAAATCATCATGATCAAGTTTTTAAGGCATTATTTGCAGTGAAAAATGCCCAGATTGAATCACGAAAAGAAGCCACTGAAATCATGCGTAGTCTATTAAATGAAGAAATGGTCATTCAATTCCTTTTAAAATCATTTCATCAAGGGCAATGGCTCTTCAATGTCAATGCGTTATTTAAGCATTATCAAGAAATCATAGATTGGCAAGAAATTCCAGTTTGGCATAAACCGACACTCTTTATTCGTGGTGGTCATTCACCCTATATGAGTCAAAATATCCATCTACAAGCGATTGAACGACAGTTTTCACAAGCTCGGCTAGAAACAGTTGAAAATGCTGGTCATTGGTTACATGCTGAGAAAACATCCGAAGTAAATACACTAATTTCTGAATTTTTAATCTAATCAGAACAATATATTTTGTTAAATATTCAGATTTATATATCTAGTTCTTCAGGGTTTTGATTAGCTAATAAAATGCTAGGCAGAATTATTTAAATAACGTGCTAAGCATAGATCAAACTGTGCTTAGCTTAAGTGTTGATTTCAATTGATTATTCGAGATGATAATACTGCTCAATGCCGCAGTCTTGTACAAATTGAGGATCATGAGAAATAAGCACAACTGCACCTTGATAATTTTTAATTGCTTCCACCAGTAATGCACGTGATTCAATATCTAAATGATTTTCTGGTTCATCAAGTAATAATAAAGAAATTTGCTGACTTAGCTGAGAAATAGCCAATAAAGCGACTTTTAAACGCTCACCACCACTCAATTGCTTTAACGGTTGTATCGACTTTTCTAGTCGCAATCTTAATTGGCCTAAAGCAGTTCTACATTCTAATTCAGTTAAATGTGGGCTAAGATTCTTCAAATTCTCTACTGCATTTAATTCAGTATTTAAAAAACTAAAATTTTGATCTAAATAAAAACTTTGAGCGTGTACATAAATTTCACCTGAAACAGGTCTAGATTGAAGCTGAATAGCCTTGAGTAAAGTTGATTTTCCAATCCCATTTCGACCAGTAAGATGTAGTTTATCCCCGTAGTTCATTGAAAAATGAATTGGCTGGCAATGTAGATAAGGCCACTTGATTTGCGTTAATCTCAGTAATTCACCTGATTTTTTCTGATGCTGATAGTTAAGAAAAAGTCGTTGTGGCTTAGTAATCTCCAATAGCTTTTGTTTCTCATTTAAACTATTTTTAGCCTGATCAAGCTGTTTATCTAATTGTCGCGTTAAGCTAGAGCGCGATTGTTCCGCTTGCTCTTTATTGTAATCTAAAAGAACTTTAGCTTGTGATTGACTCTTCCGAAGTTGTTGACTTGTTTGTTGCCTTTTCTGTGCCTTGATTAAAGTTTGCTGTTGTTGATGTTTTAATTGCTTAAACTCACGATTTTCTTGATTTACAGTGCGTTGTAAAGCTTCTGTTTCTAGCAGTTTTTGATTTTCATAAAGTGTATAATTTCCTGAAAAATGCTGTATTCCATGTTCATTTAAAGCATAAATATGCTGCATTTGATTTAATAAGTCACGATCATGGCTAACAATCAAACATCCTGCTGGATGCTTTTGAATTTGATGAATAAGCCAAGCACGACTTTCAAGATCTAAATGATTACTGGGTTCATCTAATAATAAGTAATGATCTTTCATCTGAAATAAGCGACATAAGGCCAGTTTAGTTTTTTGTCCCTCACTTAGATTTTGGCTAAGGAAGTGTAAATCTATGGGTAAATGCGCATCAGCTAATAATTGATTCCACTGTTGTGGAAGATGCCAATAATTTTCCACACGCTCATAATCCTCTAATTCTGCATGGCCTTGTTTAATACGATGAAAACTATTGGCTCGTTCTGTAACACCCAAAGCATCAGCAATGGTCAGTCCATTTAAGCGGTTTAATTGAGGTAAATAGGCATGCGAGATTTGCCAATGAATTTTACCACTTTGATGGCATCCATGATAAAAATCAGCATCATCTACAGAATTTTTTCGTAAAATTTTTAATAATAAGGATTTCCCCTGACCATTTCTTCCAATTAATCCCGAACATTGTCCATAAAAAAGTTGAAAGTTAAGTTGGTGAAAAATACGGGAATGGCCAATCTCTAAATCGAGTTTGGAAATTACACATGCTGGTTGAGTCATAAGATGAACTCCTAAAAAGCAGTGCAAAATAGAATAATAATCAATTACAGAAAGCATCAAAAAATTGAATGCAAATTCAAGCTGAATGGTATCTTTTGAGTAAGTCTATTTTGCACATCAAAAACAAATAAATGGAATGATGAAAAAAATGACTTACTTCATTGGCAGATACTCGAATAATAAAATGGAGAGAAGAGCAATCATAGTATTTGAGTTATTTTTAGTCAACTCTCTCAGTGGGAATTGATTCTATTTAATTATATGTACTATTAAAATAATTTAATGAAAATTACTTGTCAAAGGCAATAACTACGGGTATTGTAGGATTTAGACGAATTTATTAAATATTGAAATAAAGATGTTAAAACAACCTTTGATTAGTAACGGATATTATTTTTGGCAATTCTTTAGATAGTTGCCTAAATACGTTTGGGCAAAATATAAGTTGCCCATCAAAGTTTATACCTGATCGGCAACACCGATCAGGTTTTTTTATGCTTTATTTTTAACTTTTGGAGAACATGATGTATAACTTAAATTTATCATATTTTAGCAACTTTTTTTGGTTTTACTTTAGTCAATTCATGACTCAAATCTTGCAATCGAATAGACCACATAAGCTCAAATAAAAGATCGGACTGAATAAACCAGTCCAAAGGATATACCCATGAATGCTTTAAACCAAACACTTACAGATAATACTGCAACAGTAATTAAACTGAGTCTGCCACAACAATTAAAAACCCAATACCCGCTTAGTCAAGTTTTGGCGCAGCAAATTGCTGAACATCGACAAACCATTCAAAATATTTTATCAGGTCAAGATTCACGCTTATTGGTGGTGACAGGGCCTTGTTCCATTCATGATCCTCAATCTGCAATGGAATACGCTGGAAAATTACTAAAATTACAACAACAAGTTTCAGATCAAATTTTCTTTGTGATGCGTGCTTATATCGAAAAACCACGTACAACAGTGGGCTGGAAAGGTTTTTTATATGATCCAAATTTGGATGGATCATCAAATTTACAATTGGGTTTAGAAAAGTCTCGTGACTTATATCTAAAAATTACTGAACTCGGTTTACCGATTGCGAGTGAAATTTTAAGCCCAATGGCAACGGCTTATTTTGATGACATATTGGCTTGGGGCGCAATTGGCGCACGAACCAGTGAATCACAGATCCATCGTGAAATAGCCAGTCATATGCCGTACAGCATTGGTTTTAAAAATGGTACAGATGGGTCTATTCAAATTGCTTTAGATGCAATTCAATCGTCTTCACATCAACATCAATTTTTAGGCATGGGTCAAACAGGTTTACCAAGTATTTTACATAGTCAAGGTAATCCATTGGCACACTTAATTTTACGTGGCTCTAATACAGGGCCAAATTTCGACTTAAAATCAATCCAAAAAATTCAAGAAAAGCATCATTTACATGTGCCAGCCATCGTCATTGACTGTAGCCATGGTAATAGTGCTAAAAATCCATTACTGCAATCTGAGGTATTAAAGCAAATTATTGCAGAACGGCATTCCACTCAAGTACGTGGCGTGATGCTAGAAAGTTATTTGGTTGACGGTCAACAAAAAATTTCGGCTGAAATGACTTATGGACAATCTGTGACGGATGGCTGTTTAGGTTGGGATAAAACCCAGCAATTGCTACTTGAAGTTGCTACGTCATTACAATTGAGCCCATTAAAACGAAGTGCTTAATTTTATTTCAATATCATTATTTTGCTTTTTATAAAATATAGCTCCTTTACTGGGGCTTTATTTTTCATTTATAACGATCAAATGCAATTTAATTCAATTGATTAAATATACAGCTCAAACAATAGGACTAAATATACATTTTTTAATATTTCTTTGAAATAGTTGAATTTATAAATTTGAGCCTGAATTTGGATTTGTGCATCATATAAAACAGATAATAAATATGTGCTAACTTACTGTTAAAACATACATTTAAAACACGACACCTGTATAAAATACATCCAAATCAAAGGGAAATCTGCTTTATGTATACTGATGAATTATTAGATGAAGCCCAAAAGTTTATGTTCCATATGCTGACAAAAGTAGTGGAATATGGGGGTTCAGATTTATTTATTTCAGCAGATTTTCCTCCCAGTATTAAACATCAAGGTTTAATGAAGCCAATTGGGCAACAAGCTTTAAGTGCAGAAAAAACCAAGTTATTTGCACATAGTTTAATGAATGAAAAGCAACGTGCTGAATTTACATCAGAACTTGAATGTAATTTTGCGATTCAAATTCCCAATGTATCGCGTTTTCGTGTCAATATTTTCCAACAACAATTACAAGTTGGGATGGTTATTCGTACCATTACCGCAGAAATTCCTAATTTTGAAAAATTAAAATTACCTGAATCACTGAAAGATGTGATTATGGAAAAACGTGGCTTAATTTTGGTTGTGGGTGGTACGGGTTCAGGTAAATCGACGTCTTTAGCTGCCATGATTGATCATCGTAATGAAAATTCAGCAGGGCACATTATTACGGTTGAAGATCCAGTTGAATATGTACATAAACATAAAAAATCAATGATTACGCATCGTGAAGTGGGGGTTGATTGCCATTCTTGGCATAATGCTTTAAAAAACACGTTACGTCAGGCGCCAGATGTCATTTTAATTGGTGAAATCCGTGATACTGAAACTATGGAGCATGCGATTGCTTTTGCTGAAACTGGCCATTTATGTTTAGGTACTCTGCACTCTAATAATGCCAACCAAACCTTGGATCGAATTATTAACTTTTTCCCAGAAGAACGACGTAATCAGTTACTCATGGATTTATCATCCAATATGAAGGCGATTATTTCACAACGTTTAATTCGAACAGAAGATGGAAAAGGTCGTCGTGCGGCAGTAGAAATCATGCTGAATACCCCTTTAGTTTCAGATATTATTTTAAAAGGAAATTTCCACGAATTAAAAGAAGTCATGACCAAGTCACGTGAACTCGGTATGCAGACTTTCGATCAGGCTTTGTTTGATTTATATAATGAGGGTTCGATTGGTTATGATGAAGCATTGCGCAATGCTGATTCGGTCAATGAAATTCGTCTACAAATTAAATTAAAAAGTACCCGTCAGCGAGAAGAACCACAGAGTACATCATCATTTGGCATGGCTGAAAGGAAAGAAGCAGAAACTGCCGGGGCTTAAAAAAGCTTACTTTTTATTCTACTTTAAAGCAGCATCCATAAAGATGCTATTTTATGATTTATAGTGGAAGAAATAGAATGCTGTTTGAGTTCATGACGTGGTTTTTGGATGTGATCAACAAAAAAATCAGCCGGCAGGCTGATTTTTTTATAATTCAAATAGAATTAAAGACCAGCTTCATATTCACTACTATTTAATAGTGTTTCAACATCAGCAATATTGTCAGGTTTAATTTTATAGATCCAACCCTTACCATATGGTTCATCATTCACAAAATCTGGATCATCTTCAAGCGCAGAATTTACTTCAATCACTGTACCTGAAACAGGTGCATGAATATCAGAAGCTGTTTTAACGGATTCAACGCCGCCTGCTTGTTGTCCAGCGGTTAAATGAGTTCCGACTTCAGGTGCTTCTACATAAACTAAGTCGCCTAAAGCATCTTGCGCATGATCAGAAATACCAGTGATGATCAAATCACCCTCAATTTTTACCCATTCATGTGTGGTTGCATATTTTAAATCAGCAGGATGATTCATCATGAGTCCTTAAAGTGTTTCAATTATTTTTTGCCATTGTTATACAGGTTTTTCGATAAAAACAAAAGGTTTATAAATAGGGGTCTTTACGCCAACTGCTTGGGCTACGACCACTCCAACGTTTAAATGCACGACTGAAATTTGCAACATCAGAATATCCAAGTTCATCTGCAATTTGCTCTAGCGAATAATCTGTACGAGAAAGCAAAGAAGTTGCATGCCGATACCGAACTTCATCCACTAAGGTCGAGAAGGATGTTCCTTCTGCCGCTAGTTGACGTTTTAAGGTGCGATCTGACATATGTAAACGGTCAGCTACATTTTCGATACTTAAATAATGCTGTTCTGAGTGCGTTAAAATATCACGAACTCGCATCGCTAAACGACGACGCTCTCCTAATGCAGAAAGCTCGGACTCGCATTGGTTAATTGCAATTTGACTAGAGATAGGATCCGCATTGACCATTTTCAAGCCCAAATATTTTTTATCGAAACTGGATAATAAATGCGGTTGGTCAAAGCGAAAATGATAAGAGGAGGTTTTGGATAGATATTTATCAAAGCCTTCAGGCTGTGGGAAATCAAAATCCACATCCGCTTCTAATTCACTAATTCCAGTAAGTGCTTTAGCCATGGTCATAATGCCAAAGGTCAAACTGGTGACAATTTCTGTGCGTAATGGTTCGATCGCAATATCACATTGTAATTGTAAGGTTGCTTTTTCACCAAAAGTTGAAAAATACAGTTGTAAAAAGGGCATACGTAGTTGAATAAATCGATTCGCTAAGACCAATGCATCGGTGATATCACTGGCTGTCATAATGGCATAACCAATAAAGCCATGAATCGAAATACGCATTTGTGTACCAAGATGGTAGCCTAGCGTACTTTCTCCCGTCATTTTTAAAGCATGTTTGACCAATTCATTTGCGATTGGTGTAGAAATACGAAAATCTGGTTCTGCAAGTTCTTCGCTGGTAAAGTGAAACGGTGCAAATAAGGTTTCTGCACTATAGCCCCAACGTGAAACGACATCTAGTAACAAAAGACCATAAACGCCAGGAATTCCCTGATCTGGACGAGTTGACATTGTTTTCATTTGCGATCCATTGCTCTCACATATTATCCGTGCTGGCTAAACGACATATTGTCATGAAGTTGTGGCATGACATAGAAAAATTGTCTAACAGACAAAATGTCTTTATTCAAATTCTCTTTTAAATACCACAATTTTAGTCGTAGAAATGAGTAACACATCGCCATATTGATTTTTTGCTTGGGTTACATAGGTCACAATTGCACGATCAATTTTAGTTCTCGATGGTGTAATCGCGACAATTTCGACTTCTACATGAATCTTATCGCCAACGCGGGTAGGTTTTGGCCAACGTAGACTGGATTCTGAACCAATTAAACCTTTCGCAATAGGAAAGCATTCAGTCCAAAGACGCATGGTAATGGCTGACGTATGCCATCCACTTGCGGCAAGACCCTGAAAAATAGGATGTTCCTTGGCTTTTTCAACATCGGTATGAAAGACTTGAGGGTCATATTTATGAGCAAATTCTAAAACCTCTTCTAAAGTGATTTCATATTCACGACTTTGAAAATGATCCCCTATATTTAAATCTTCTAAATACAACATATTAAACTTGTTCCTTGTTCTTTATTTGCTGTTGTTCTACTAAAAAACCACCTGTTTGACGCTGCCAAAGCTGTGCATAAATACCATGCTGTGCAATGAGTTCTTCATGCGTTCCTTGCTCCGCAATATGCCCCTGATCTAATACAATTAAACGATCCATCTGTGCAATGGTCGATAAACGATGAGCAATGGCAATGACCGTTTTACCCGCCATTAAATCATCTAAACTGGATTGAATCGCAGCCTCAACTTCAGAATCTAAAGCACTGGTTGCTTCATCTAAAATCAGAATTGGCGCATCTTTTAAAAATACTCGAGCAATTGCAATCCGTTGGCGTTGTCCACCTGATAATTTTACGCCACGTTCACCGACATACGCTTCATAACCTTTTTTACCACGCAAGTCAGTCAAACTTGGAATAAATTCCTCGGCTTTAGCTTTACGAACAGCCTCATACATTTCTTCATCTGATGCATCGGGTCGTCCATATTTAATATTTTCTGCTACAGAACGATGTAATAACGAGGTATCTTGTGTAACTAAGGCAATATTTTTATGTAAACTATCTTGGGTAATATCTTCTATATTTTGTCCATCGATAGAAATACGACCTTGGTTGATGGTGTAAAAATGTAGTAGTAACTGAATGAGCGTTGATTTACCAGCACCGGAACGGCCGACAATACCAATTTTTTCGCCTGGTTGAATGGTTAAATTAAAATGATCAATGACATTTTTATCATTATAAGCAAAAGTAACGTCTTCAAATTTAATTTCACCCGCACTAATTTTTAGCGGTTTGGCATCTTCTTTATCTTGAATATTGATGGGCTTACCCAGTGTCATCATCCCATCTTGAATGGTTCCAACATTTTCAAACAGAGCAGAAGTCTGCCACATCATAAATGATGCCATACTATTTAATTTAAGAATCATCGCTGTAGTTGCGGCGATAACACCAATTGCAGCCTGACCTTGTAACCATAGCCAAACAGCTGTTCCCAATACACCAAAAAATAAAACTGCTGTCAAAATATTGGTACTTATTTCATAAAGTGTACCCAAACGCATTTGCTTAAAGACAGTGCGCATAAATTCTTGCATGGATTCTTTTGCATATTGGCTTTCACGACCTGCATGTGCGAAAAGTTTTACTGTCTGAATATTGGTATAAGCATCTGTAACACGACCTGTCATAACAGCACGTGCATCGGCTTGTTCTTTGGAGATTTTACCTAGTTTGGGAATAAAAAAGCACGCAGAACTAACAAATAGAATTAACCATAAAAACAATGGTAATAATAGAATGGGTGAAATTGAACCAAATACAATACTAATGGTAATAAAATAAATAATAACATAGGTGAGCATATCACCTAAAATGACCCAAAACTCACGAACAGCAAGTGAGGTTTGCATCACTTTGGCAGAAAGCCGTCCTGCAAAATCGTTATGAAAAAAATCTAAACCTTGTAATAATAATAAGTTATGAAATCTCCAACGCAAACGCATTGGAAAGCTACTATATAAAATTTGATGACGTATTACAGATTGCATACTGGCAAATAAAATATTACCAAATAAGAAGAAACTGAGTACGATCAGATTTGATTTATGGTTCTGTAGAAAATTCTCTGGTTTAGACTGAGTAAGCCAATCGACCAAATGTCCTATCTGAGAGAAAAAGATTGCTTCAAAACTTGCAGTGGCAGCAGTTAGTAAAATAAGTACCAATAAATAGCGTTTTACCCCATGAGCCGCTTGCCAAACAAAAGGAAAAAACTTTTGTGGCAATGGTTCGTTTAAACCTTTAGATGGATAGGGGTCAACTAATTTTTCGAACCATTGCAGCATAAAATTCTCTTATGGTGTTGATATTATTTGTCAATACATGCGCATAGATGGCGATCGAGGAGTGAAACCAAAGGTGTGTTTGATACATACTTAAGTCACATGCGGGAATAATCATCATTAAAGTATCGAATATACCTAATCGAAGCTTTCATAACTATTCTAAATTTGATATTGCTAAAAGGTTGGCATTGACACACGATTAGCAATAAATTTTGAGTCTGTTCCTTAAGGTATATCTATCTCTACACCGTCTAAATGCACCAATATTGATGAAGCATCTGCAATTATATACCGATTGATTTTCTAATTGTTGATTAAAGACCGTCAGTATAGATTGTTTATCTGTCTAGATATTGATTTGATAATAACTGCATTACCTTACCAAATAATTATTAAAATAAAGCAATCAATATCCTATGATTTTTATCAATGGTTGTATTGGATTTAAAATATTATGATAAGTATAATACAAGTGATTCTCATTATCTGACCTAGATAGTGAAATATCTGTGGAAAATATATCCAATTTAATTCTCCCACTTCAATATTGAGATATCTGTGCGTAAATCAAACACTTTAAGTCTTAGCATTAAATTATTATTTAGTTTTGGTTGCATTCTTCCGAGCATCACACATGCAACAGAACAACAAAGTATTCAGCAACTCGAAACCATTCAAGTCATAGCACAAAGTGATGATATATCACATTATTTGGCTCAATCTTCAGGTAGTACACTAAGAGGTAATACAAAAAATCTAGAAATACCTCAAACTGTAAATATTGTTTCAAAACAATATATTCAGGATTATGACCCTGCCAATTTAGATAATGCACTGACACAAGTGAGTGGTATTACCCAAGGAAATACTCTGGGTGGAACACAAGATACCGTTATGAAACGTGGTTTCGGAGATAACCGAGACGGTTCAATTATGGTCAATGGTATGCCAATTGTTCAAGGTCGCGTAATGAATGCAGCCGTTGATCAAGTTGAAGTATTGAAAGGTCCAGCTTCTTTACTTTACGGTATTATGGACCCTGGTGGCGTTATAAATGTGGTTACTAAAAAGCCTTTGAAAGAACAAAGTACAGAAGTTTCATTGTATGGTTCAAGCTATGAAGCAGGTAAAAATGGTTATGGTGCAAGTTTTGATACCACAGGTGCGATAGAGAATAGTAATTTTGCATATCGATTGATTGTGGACCGTTCTGATGCAGACTATTGGCGTAATTTTGGTAATTCAAAACAAACTTTAATTGCACCATCTTTGGCTTGGGATAATGGACAAACTCAAGTTAATTTAAGTTATCAATATCGTGATTTTAATGTGCCATTTGATCGTTCAACAGTTTTTGATTTAAACACTGGTAAAGCCTTACCTATCTCAAAATATACACGTTTAGACGAAGCTTTCAACCAAATGCAAGGTGAAGATCATTTAGCACAATTGTCTGTTGACCATAAAATTAATGACAATTGGAGTGCGCATTTAGGGTATAGCTATAACTATGAAAGCTATGATGCCAATCAACTCCGTATAACTAAACTGGATACTATCAAACATACCGTCACCCGTCGTACTGATGCCACCTTAAATGCTGAAAGTGTAGATAGTGCAGCACAAGCTTATTTAAATGGGTCAATGAATATTTTTGGCTTAAAAAATGATATTCAACTTGGAACTGATATTGAATATCGTAAATATTTTAGACCTGATATGGTGCGCGGTAATACTTCGACATTGGATTATTTAAATCCAATTTTTGGTCAAGTCGAGCCCTCGAAAAATATTGTTGCATCGGATAGTGATCAAATGGATAAACTCCATACCTATGGTTTTTATCTACAGGATGCAATTCATTTAAATGATCAGTGGATTGCTGTACTCGGTGGACGTTATCTTGCATATCAACAACAGGCTGGACGCGGACGGCCATTTAGCTTAAATACCAATACGGATGATCATGCATGGTTACCTCATGCTGGTTTAGTTTATAAGTGGAATGATCAACTATCACTATATGGTAGTTATACCGAGTCGCTTAAACCATCTTCATCAATTGCTCCTATGAGCGGTGAAGTGATTGACTCTAATCTTGCTCCTGAAAAGTCTAAGTCTTATGAATTAGGTGCTAAATATGAGTTAAATAATCGTATACAGGCCAATTTCGCCTTATATAACATTAAAAAGCAAAATGTATTGAATACCATTACGGTGAATGGTGAAACTCAATTACATACAGCAGGCGAGGTTGGCTCAAAAGGTGTAGAACTTGACCTTACTGGGCGTTTAACCGATCAACTCGATGCAACTTTAACCTATGCTTATACAGATGCAGGAATTAAAGAAGATGAAAAGGCGAGCCTTGTAGGTAACCGTTTAGGTAATGTTGCAAAAAATACCACATCTTTAGCACTGGTTTATAATTATGGTGACTTCTTAAATGGTCAACTGCGAATGGGTCTTGCTGGAAATTATGTTGGTAAACGTGCGGGTGATACTGAGAATAAATTTATCTTACCAGATTATACCATTGCCAATGCTTTTATTAGTTATGACACTAAAATTGCAAAGCAAGATGTTAATTTTAAATTGAATTTGAATAATATGTTCGATACTACATATTACACAGCCAGTGTGAATAACCTAACAGTTTCTCAAGGTGATTCTCGTCAAGCTGTTTTACGTGCAACTGTAAAATTCTAATGATTTTGAAAGATTAAATAGGAGCAATTACGTTACTGTGATTGCTCCATTAAAAGAGTATTAATGTTGATAAAGCTATTTTTAAAATTAATCACGATGAGTATTTGTATGCTAACTGCAAATTCTATTTTTGCGAAATCAGCTAATATTATGCTTGTTTCTCAAATTAAAAGTCTATCAGCAGTTACTGATTTTGCGATTCAGAAACATCTACAAAATTTGGGCTATGATGTTCAAGTCGTAGATCAGACTCAATCACCTAATCAAATTAAGAATATCGATTTAGTTATTATTTCTTCAACGGTTGCTTCAAAAAATTTGAAGCAAGGATGGCGACAATTAGCAATTCCTTTACTGACTTGGGAAAATGATTATCTAGATGATTTGGCAATGACAGGAAAACGTTCAGATACCGACTTTGGTGAAGTTGAAAAAGATCGACATTTATGGATGGTGAATGCACCACATCCTTTATCGGCTAATTTAGCTGCAGGAACATTAAATGTCTATCAAGCTCAAGCACCAATGAGTTGGGGGAAACCAGGTTTAGGTGCAACGATCATCGCAACCATTTATGGCCAACCAGAAAAACCTGCCATTTGGGCTTATGAAAAGGGAGCTACAATGGATTATGAAACTGTTGCACCTGCAAAAAGGATGATGTTTTTTTTAAATAATGACACTTTCACCAATTTAAATCCGGATGGAGTGAAGCTATTTGATACAGCAATCATATGGCTGTTGTCCCACTCTCAAAAAGGTTAACTTTTTCATATAAAAACCAGCGCTAATTTCGCTGGTTTTTAATTTTCTATGTATTTTATTGTGCTTAAATCACTAAGCACCTTGGATTATAAACTTACCACATCAAATCATCTGGAATGACATAAGCAGCATAAGGATCTACTTCTTCAGTAATTTCTTCATTTTTTTCAGAATTATTCATAATTAAGAAACCTTGCATTTTCTCATTGATTCGCTCTGCGAGTTCTTTCGGTAAAAAAGCATAACGATCATGATCTTTGGCAATAATCAAACTTCCTGAAACTAGGGCATTATAGATTTGCTGATTAATATAGACCTTCTTAATTTTAGCATCATCAATGAATTGGTAAGCAACGTCACCATCGGTATCTTTAATTTGATGTTGACTAATCATTTGGATGATTGAAGCTTTAAGGGCTTTCTCGTCAAGTTGGCGTTGTTTCTCCATATTTAACGATTGATCTTTTGCAATTTTTTCCTGTTTATCTTGCTCAATTTTAGCTTTAAGTTCAGTTTCACTGCTCTGACCCGTTCGTTGCTCATGTTGCACCTGTTTAGACAGTTTTTTTGCTTTTTTATTATCAACTAAGCCAGCTTTGAGCAACTGAGCTTGTAACGCATTTTTAACCATTTTAACTACCAACCATTACTTTTGAGCAAAAGAATTTTGAAAATATCGCCACCAATATACCACGCATAAAGTAAAACTAGTGCTGCGGGTAAAAGGAAGGTATTTAATTGTAAATAAGGATAGAGCAGGGTTGCAATAATCCTCAAAATAAATTTGGGTAAGATTCATATATGGATCGAAGTATTGAGAGACAAGCGCTCACGCCAATAGGCTGACATTACCCATCACATGTGAAAGTTTGATGCAAGGTTCTAATCAAGCAGAGTGATTAATCATGCCCGCATGAGTTGCGAGCATGACAGCATCAGGTTGAATCCAAATAGGAAAATGTTAAAGGCATAGGGATGTCAAAATAGAAATACCATATGAATCCATATATTACTTTTTACTTAAATCGACAGCTGCAGTAAATAAGATATCAGTAGAAGAGTTTAATGCTGTTTCAGTTGAATCTTGTAATACGCTAATGACCATACCAATGGCAACAATTTGCATTGAAACTTCAGTTGGGATACCAAATAAACCACAAGCGATAGGAATCAGTAATAATGAACCACCGGCAACACCAGATGCACCACATGCGGTAATAACTGAAACTACCGATAAAATAATCATGGTCACAAAGTCAACATGAATATTTAGCGTATTTACAGCTGCCAAGGTCAGCACAGTAATGGTTACTGCTGCACCTGCCATATTAATGGTCGCCCCTAGTGGAATAGCAACGCTCGCAGTTGATTCAGTGACACCCAAACGCTTGGCCAAATCTAAATTTACAGGAATATTCGCAGCCGAACTTCGGGTAAAAAATGCAGTAATCCCACTTTCTTTTAGGCATTTAAAAACCAACGGATAGGGATTATTGCGCATTACAAATGCAACCAGTATCGGATTAATGACCAATGCGACAAAAACCATAGTTACGACTAATACAATAACTAAATGAGCATAATTTGCTAAGGTCTCTAAGCCCGCTTGAGCAAATGTCGTGACGACTAATCCAAAAATACCGACTGGCGCAAAACTAATGACCATACGGATCATTGAATTTACGGCTTCGGAAATATCGGTAATCACCCGTTTGGTCGTATCTGAACTATGACGAAGTGAAACACCCAATCCCACTGCCCAAGCCAAAATACCAATGAAGTTTGCTTCATGTAGTGCTGTAATTGGATTGGTAATAAAGCTGAGTAATAAATTTTTTAAAACTTCAGCAATACTTCCAGGGGGCTGTAATTGTGATTCTGGACTGATTGATAAAAATAACGTACTCGGAAAAGCGGTACTGGCAATAACAGCACTAAACGCTGCTAATAACATACCAATCGCATACATCATTAAAATAGGTTTTAAATTGCTCGCACCGTCACCCACTTTAAAATTAGTAATGGATGCCAGCACTAAAACAAAGACTAAAATTGGAGCAACTGATTTTAAAGCCTTAATGAAGATATCACCCAAAATACTCACATAGGGTGCAACATTAGGAAATAAAATTGCAACCAAACCACCTAAAATAATGGCAATGAGAATACGAGTAACTAGACTTAACCGTGCAAGGGCTGAGAACATAATTGCGCCTTATCAAGAGCTTTTCGCGCTTAAAATAGTAAAAACAAGCCGGCTATTTTATACCGAAATGGCTGCAGCTAAAAATAAAATGTTGATAAAAAATATCATATTAAAAAATAAGAAGTTTTTTTGTAAAATTTTTATAAAACCCAAAAAACAGAAAAAATTTAGATCATATACGATGTCTGTGAATAGGAAATTTCAGCTTCTAATTCTTGAACGGCTTGAAAGTGTGAAAGAAAAATTTTACCTCTAAGATGCTGTAATAATTTAGAGTGCTGCAATTTGTCCATCACAGGGCCTTTTACTTCCGAAAAATGCAATTGAATATCTAATTTTAATAATTCTTCGTTAATTTCTTCTAAAGTTTCCAGTGCGCTTAAATCTATAGAACTGATACTGGAACAATTAATGATGACATGTTTCAGCAGGGTATTTTGGCTTACTTCAGCAATAATAAATTCCATTAAAGCATTGGCATTTAAAAAAGTGAGACTTTCATCAATTCGTATTGAAACAATTTGAGGATTGGTAATAACGTTATGACGGCTTATATTTCTAAAGTGCTGCGTATCTTGTATTAAGCCAATGACTGCAATATGTGGGCGGCTGATTCGCCATAGTAAAAGTATAAATGTTGAAATTACCCCGATAATTAAACCTGTAGAAATATCAAAACAAAGTACCCCAAAAAATGTTACCCACATGGCAATACCATCTGCTTTGGAATAATGCCATGTCTCGAAAAAAGGTTTAAAATCAACCAACTTCCAAATAGATACCATGATTGTTGCAGCTAAAATCGCTAGCGGTAATTCACGGAATAATCCAGTAAAATATAGACTGACAATAATAATAAAGATTGAGGAAATTACACCTGCCATTGGTGTTTTTGCGCCTGCATCAGCATTGACCACTGTACGGGATAAACTACCGGTGACAGGGAAAGAGGAGGAGAGACCCGCCCCTATATTTGCTAAACCTAATGCGATAAGCTCTTGGTTACTATTGAGGTTTTTACGCTTTTGGAATGCGGTCGCTTGTGCAATGGAAATAGATTCCACAAAGCTCACCATGGCAATCATCACTGCACCAGGGAACAGTTTAACAATTAATGCCCATGACCAATATGGCATATTGATGGGAGGAAATTCTGAAGGGATTTCACCCACTGTTTTAATCCCTAAATGATCCAAATGAGCAAAATGTACCAATAAAATAGAAGCAAAGACCAAAATTAATGGCAAGGCTTTTGTTAAATTTGAGCGTACAGCGCTTGAGACTTTCTTGGAAAAAAAAGCTGAATTTAGTAATTTAGGCGTTAAAACAAGGAATAAAATAGAAATCATTCCAAATACAAAAGTTGCGATATTCGTATAAGGAAAATATTGCCAAGTACTGACTATAAAACTAGAAATATTATCGGCTTTTAAAGGGATATCAAATAATAATTTAATTTGACTAAAGGCGATGAGAACAGCCGAAGCAATAATGAAACTTTTAATTACGGGATGACTAATTAAACGAATTAAAAAACCAAATTTAAAAATACCCAGTAAGAAGGAAATGATGCCGACCATTAATGCAAGTAAGCATGCTGCCTGAATATATATTGCTGATCCAACTTCAAACAATGGACTCAATGTCGCAAAAGTCATCATTGAAATTAATGCAACAGGGCCAATAGACAGTGTAGAACTGCCACCAATCAATGCATAGATGATCATCGGAAGAATACTTGCGTATAACCCAGTAATTGGAGGTAAGCCTGCAACTATGGCATAAGCCATACCCTGCGGGACAAGCATGGCGATGACAATGAGTGAAGCGAGTAAATCAGCTTTAAATGTAGGCGAATCATAGTCTTTTAACCATTGCCAAGCTGGCAAAAAGGTAAGAACTTTAAACTTTGAATGAGCCATACATAAATCTTTATCACATTTATGTATATATTATGCAGAAAAAAAGCTAAAAAAGACAGAGAACACTTTAGAATAAAAGAGAACGAGGATTCGTTAAAACGAAATCATAATTACAGTTGAATGGGACAATAGAGTTGATACAGCTGACTTAAAATTAGCGTCAGCTTTTCATCTTTAATTGAATAATAAATTTGTTTCCCATCACGGCGTGTTTTGACGACATCATTTTTTCTAAGCATCATCAATTGCTGTGAAAGTGTTGGCTGCATAATTTGAGTTTTTTCTTCAATTTCAGAAACATTTAATTCTTCTTGAACTAAATGGCACAAAATAAGTAAGCGATCTGTATTGGCTAAAGATTTTAAAGCAACAACGACGGTATCAGCAGCATTGCGCATCGCTTCAATTTCGATATTTTGACTCATCCCATTTCCCTTAATTTTGAGAACGAAATATTATAACGCTTTATGGGTAAATAGTTTTTTATAAAAATATTTTTAATCAAATAAATGATCTGTTTGATAGCAGATAGGTTAAACATTGATGACGACTATTTTATAGTGAAAATAGGCTTTGTTACATAGACATAAAGTAGTTGAGTGTTCCTCAAGATTTTATACTTATCTAACTATCATGGTGAAAGCAATCGCACTTTTAACTTTAAATCATTTTTTTGCTGTTCATTCGTCAGAAAGTAAAATGACTGTCGTACATTGTCACTGACTTGAAAAAAATTCATGTCATAGTGACTCTTGCATATTGTTTACATAATACTTAATAAAAACATCATGGAGGGGACTAATGATCACCCAATCTAATAAAAACTTAATGACAAATATCGTATGGCTATCATTCTTACTATGCAGTCAGCAAGCGATTGCCGACTCATACATTTATGTGACCAATACTACCCCTGAAACGGTATCTGTCAATATTAATCATTACGGGACACGCACCTTAGTCCAAGGAAGCGAATGGGCACAAGAAGCCACCCAAATTGCCCCTTACGAGACCAAGCGTGTACTGCGTTATAACCGTTATACGGGTGTAAAGTCGGGTCAAACTTATAATTTTGATACCGTGATTACGGGTGGTGGCTCAAGTGTAACGCTGAAACAATCGATGACCGGCACTTGGTCTGGCAGTGATATTAAGCATTCGGCTTCTGGCAGTGATTTTTCTGCACCATGGTTCAACGATCGTAATATTCAGCGCTACAGCACCAACTATGCGGGTAAATTAGCCCAAACGGCATTTAAAGCTGAACTCACGGGCGGTTATGATGATTTCCACTACACCATTCATCAAAACACGGTGCCAGAACCTGTTGTAAGTAGTGCTAACGAGTTTAAAGTATTAACCTATAATATTTATGCGCTGCCTTTAGTTGCGAGTAAAATTGATGAACGCTTAGGTCAACTACCACAAAACCTCAAAGGCTACGACGCCATTTTATTTCAAGAAACTTTTGCTGCTGGCCGTACTGCAATGTTGGCTAAATTAGCACAGGAATATCCTTATCAAACATATATTCCTGTGGGTTCAGGCTTTAATATTTATGACAGTGGCACACTGATTGCGAGTCGTTACCCAATTGTGAAGATGGACCACTTTATTTATCCAAGCTGTACAGGCATTGATTGTTTTGCAGATAAAGGCGTGGTTTATGCTGAAATTCTGAAAAATGGGAAGGCTTACCATGTAACCTCAACGCATACTGCTTCATTTGATACCGATGCGGCACGAGACCTACGCCAGCAACAATTTAAGCAAATTCGAGCTTTGGTCGATAAACAAAATATTCCATCATTTGATGCCGTATTGATGGGAGGTGACTTTAACGTTAACAAACTACTGTGGCCTCAAGATTATGCTCAAATGCAAATCAACCTCAATGGTACTGTTCCAGTTAGCACGGGTTATACCGAGTCGACTTTTGATCCACGTGTCAACAAGCTCTCGGGTGCTGGCTTAACTGGTGGTTCTACCGTTGAATATTTAGATTATGTTGTGTCATCTAATAATCATCGTCAACCCATGCAAGCACGTAACGATGTACGCATTATTCGCTCAACTGCTGATTCATTATTTATGACTTGGGATTTATCTGACCACTTCCCAGTCATGGGTCAATTCCAATATAACCCATAAGGAATATCAATGAAGCACTTTAGGTTTATCGCTTTGGTGCTGAGTTTATCGGTGATTGGTGTTGGTATATGGTTGGGTCTTGGCCCATCATATGCCACATCAAACTCGGATCAAACTCAGACCTCATCACCATCCTTAACAAAAACTGGGCAGCCAATGGGTTTGCAAGATAAGCTTGCTGATGCAAACAATGACGAATCAAAAATGCATCAACAACAGCAACAAGAATTGATCAAACAAATAATTCAACTCTTTCAAAAAAATCCAGGCAATATCACTCAATTATTGACTCAGTTACAGCAAAACTGCCCTGATAAACATTGTCAGGCACTGTTAAAACAAATATTAGCGGAATATCCTGATCGACAATTTGCCCAAACTTTAGAGCAATTAATTGAACGCCTACCGCTCTACGAAAAAGCCATGCAAGCTAAAATAATGTCGACGCAAATGACGCCACAGCAGCGTTATCAGGAAATTTGGAATTTACGTGAGCAGACTTTAGGTCAAAAGGAAGCACAACTCGGCTTTGGCGAAGAAAAAGAATTTGCCAGCTATCAGTTTGCCTATGGTGAACTCCTAAATCGTGCACCACAAATGACACAACAGCAACGGCTGAGTGAACTTGCGCAACTACAACAGCAGTATAAAAATCCAAGCAAAAATATTGATGGTCAAAGTGGTAGTTATGATAAAGCACTTAAATTGGCTTTAATTGGTGTCACTGATCCTGTACAACAACATAAAATTACCCAACAATTGCTTAACAGCTACTTCTCGCCCAAAGAAGCCGCACAATTGGTTGAGCGAGAACAACAAGTCACTCAGCAACAACAACAAATGGAACGTTATCAATCGGAGCTTGCGACTTTAAACCAAGAAATGAATCAGCAAAAACAAAATTTGCCTGACAGTGCTTGGCAACAGCAGTATCAACTACGGCTTGAGCAACTACGACAAAAGCATTTTAATTAGGTATAAAAATTAATCACTAGATCCAACGGTTTAGATAGTACAGGATTCCTTCATAACGAATATTATATTACTTAGCCTACTCAACATCATGAATAAATTTTTCATATCCATGATGTTGAACTGTAAATACAACTGAGTTGTATAAGCCATAATCTCCGATATTTTATTTAACTTATGCTTACCAAAAAATTACTTCACAAATTGATATTACTTTAATTAAAAACCAAGTATTTTTAATTAAAGTAATAATTTTCTTGTTAGATGAATAATTTAAAACTTCATGAAGTTTAGAAATAGTTATTATCAAATGGCTGTATTTTCTATATTTGAAGGCCTGATATAAATTAGAAACCAACTCAATATTAATTTCAACTATATAAAAATAAGATTGGTCGTACAAAAATATTTAGCAATTGGCTTATCTATTAAAATTATCTCAACTTGAATCACCACCATCATTCTAAAAATCCATTTATTTAAACCTAATATTCAATGTCAATATTAACTTAAAGTTAATGAAAGTGACTTAAGGTTGATTGATCAAAGACTCAGAAAAGGCTCTTATAGGCTTAGATCAAAATACAGAATTAGGATAAATGACATGAATGGTTCGGTTCAGAACATAGAGCGTAAATGGAATACACGGCGACATGCCAAACAACTAAAAATAGACATGGTCAGTCAGTATGCCGATGGTGTCGTCATTCCAGCGCAAGATATTGTTCAGGTGTTAGAAATCTTAATTAAGGCGGGTGACCGCGTTGTTTTAGAGGGAAATAACCAAAAACAAGCCGATTTCCTTTCTCGCTCATTGGCACAAACGAACTCTGATATTTTACACGACCTACATATGATCATGCCAAGCGTAGGGCGTCCTGAACATCTGGATTTATTTGAAAAAGGTATTGCTCGTAAGCTTGATTTTTCATTTGCTGGCACACAAAGTTTACGCATTAGCCAGCTTATTGAAGATGGACTACTCGAAATTGGTGCAATTCATACCTATATTGAACTCTACTCACGTTTATTGGTCGATTTAATTCCAAATGTTGTGCTTTCCGCAGGTTTCATGGCGGATCGCGAAGGCAATATTTATACAGGTGCAAGTACTGAAGATACTCCTGCACTGATTGAACCTGCGGCCTTTAGTGATGGCATTGTAATTGTGCAGGTTAATGAGCTGGTGGATGACGTTAAAGATCTACCTCGGGTTGATATTCCTGCTTCTTGGGTCGACTTTGTGGTTGTTGCTGATAAGCCTTTCTATATTGAACCTTTATTTACTCGCGATCCGAAGCATATCAAACCTGTACATATCTTAATGGCGATGATGGCAATTCGAGGGATTTATGAACGTCATAATGTACAGTCTTTGAATCACGGAATTGGGTTTAATACTGCGGCAATTGAACTGATTTTACCAACTTACGGTGAGTCTTTAGGTTTAAAAGGCAAGATCTGTCGCAATTGGACGCTCAACCCTCATCCAACCTTAATTCCTGCAATTGAAAGTGGTTGGGTTGAAAGTGTGCATTGTTTTGGTACAGAACTGGGCATGGAAAAATACGTTGCAGCACGACCAGATGTATTTTTTACAGGGCGGGATGGTTCTCTACGTTCAAATCGAATGATGTGTCAGCTTGCAGGACAATATGCGGTGGATTTATTTATTGGCGCAACCTTGCAAGTCGATGGTAGTGGGCATTCTTCAACAGTAACCAAAGGTCGTTTAGCTGGTTTTGGTGGTGCACCCAATATGGGGCATGATCCGCGTGGGCGACGTCATGCGACACCTGCATGGTTAGATATGCGTCCTTCAGGTGCAACAGAAACAGATACTTATCTTGCACGTGGTAAAAAATTGGTTGTACAAATGGTAGAAACCTTCCAAGAAGGTGGAAAACCGACTTTTGTACATACCTTAGATGCAGTAGAAGTTGCTAAAAAAGCGGGCATGCCACTCGCTCCAATTATGATTTATGGCGATGATGTGACGCACCTTTTAACAGAAGAAGGCATTGCATATCTGTATAAAGCCAGAAGTTTAGAAGAACGTCAGGAGATGATTGCTGCGGTTGCAGGAGTGACTGAAATTGGCTTAAACCACAATCCTAAAACAACAGAACGTTTAAGACGTGAAGGCTTGGTTGTATTTCCAGAAGATTTGGGAATTCGTCGTACCGATGCCACACGTGAATTATTAGCTGCAAAAAATATTGCTGATCTTGTGACATGGTCTGATGGACTATATCAGCCTCCAGCAAAATTTAGGAGTTGGTAATGAATGCACGTGTTCAATCCTATATTAGCCAACATTGTATTTTGCTTGCAGATTTTGCAGTCAATGCCTTGGTTGCAGAAGTCAATTTAACCCCAAAACCTGCGTTGGTCGATCAACGTGGAAGTGGCGCACATGATGATTTAACATTGGATTTGATGGAGCGTTCAGCTCGTAGTTTACATCCGATGTTTGTGGCAATGGCACAGGTTGCTGTTCAACATAGAACTTGTTCGCAAGCCTTACGTGAGGCAATTGGTGAAATTGGTCGTGTGGGTGAAGCCACTATGTTACAGACAACCCATGGGGTGAATACCCATCGTGGCGCAATTTGGGCATTAGGACTGTTGGTCACAGCAAGTGCCTTGATGAGCTTAGATGCCAAACCAGTACAAGCCATTGAACTATGTCAATTGGCAGGGAAAATTGCGCAACTGGAAGATCGGTTTATTCCTCAACAGGCCTTAAGTCACGGTCAACAAGTACAAAAAGCCTTAGGGATAAGTGGTGCTAAGGCACAAGCACAACAAGGTTTTCCTGCAATTGTAAGTTTTGGATTACCTGAACTGTATAAAAGCCGTCAAACACAGGGCAATGAAACAACCGCACGAATAGATGCTTTGCTGGCCATGATGACCACGCTTGATGATACCTGCGTTTTATATCGTGCAGGAGAAGCAGGATTAGTGCGTATGCAACAAGGTGCTCAAAAGGTGCTCGCACTGGGCGGTTATTCAACTGTCGCTGGACAACGTGAATTTGATTTCTTAGAACAAGACCTTTTACGTTTAAGAGCCTCACCAGGTGGAGTGGCAGATTTACTTGCAACCACATTATTTATTGATCGTGTTGAGCAACTTTATTTTAAAAATAAATTGGATGTGTAGTCATGGAAACACTTAATTTTGAATTTTCTGCGGGTAGTACACCCACTAAAAAAGCATTGGTTGGTTGCGTCGGTTCTGGTGATTTAGAAGTTTTAATGCAACCCAATTCAACAGGAAAAATTTCAATTCAAGTTGTCACCTCAGTTGATGGTAGTTCAAAGCGTTGGGAAAACTTATTTGAGCGGATGTTTGCTGAACAAAAGCCACTAGCTGTACATATTGATATTCATGATTTTGGTGCAACACCCGGTGTTGTTCGCTTACGTTTAGAACAAGCATTTGAGGAGGTGAGCCGTGGCTGATTTACAAACTTTACTGGCTAAGAAAAGCTTTATTGAACTGAGTGCTCGAGAACGTGCCAAAGCATTATTAGATGAACAAAGCTTTCGTGAGTTATTAGATCCTTTTGCACAAATGATGTCGCCGTGGCTACCCAAGCAGAATATTGTGCCACAAGCGGATGATGGTGTTGTGGTTGCAAAAGGTACACTGCAGCAAAAACCAGTCGTTATTATTTCGATTGAAGGTAATTTTCAGGGCGGAAGCCTAGGCGAAGTTGGCGGTGCAAAAATTGCGGGTGCATTAGAACTTGCTGTCGAAGATAACCTTAAAGGAATTCCGACTGCCGCTATTTTATTGCTTGAAACAGGTGGCGTTCGGTTACAAGAAGCAAATTTAGGGTTGGCTGCCATTGCAGAAATACAAGCCGCAATCGTGGCACTGAGACAATATCAACCTGTTATCGGCGTTATTGCTGGAAGTGTTGGTTGTTTTGGTGGCATGTCGATTGCAGCGGCATTATGCAGTTATTTAATTATGACCCAAGAAGGACGTTTAGGACTAAACGGCCCACAAGTCATTGAACAAGAAGCTGGCGTACAAGAATATGACTCTAAGGATCGACCATTTATTTGGAGTATTACTGGCGGACAACAGCGTTTTGCAAGTGGCTTGGTTGATGCTTATGTTGAAGATGATTGTCAGCAGATTCAGCAACAAGTTTTACAGTATTTAATTCAAGGGCAACCAGAGTTACATCGTAGCTCAAACTATGATTTTTATTTGAATCATTTACAGGCTGTTGATACTACGGTTCAGGCTACACCCGCTTCAAGTTTGGACTTTATATCAAGGAGAACAAGCATGAATATGGATGTACATGCAGTTAAAACATCAACACGTGGCCAAAACTGGTTTAAGGCACTCACTGCTGATTTTGTCCAGATTAAAGATGCTGTAGAGTCTGTTTGGATTGCAGATGGACAAATTTCAGGGAAAACAGTTCGAGTCATTGCTGTTGTTCCGCATCAACACAATCTTTATCCGCGTGCCCAAAGTGGTGAAGTGGGATTGCTAGAAGGTTGGACTTTAGCCAAAGTCGTGGATGATGTCATCCAAGCTGATCTAGATCGTGATCATAAACGTGCCATTTTATGTATTGTCGATGTTCCAAGTCAGGCTTATGGTCGACGTGAAGAACTTTTTGGTATCCATCAAGCGCTCGCTGGTGCTGTCGATAGTTATGCACGAGCACGGTTGGCAGGGCATCCTATCATTAGTTTACTGGTTGGCAAGTCAATGTCAGGTGCATTTTTAGCACATGGCTACCAAGCAAATCGTATCATTGCACTTAAAGATACAGGTGTTATGGTGCATGCCATGGGGAAAGAGTCTGCTGCCCGTGTGACACTGCGTACTGTGGATGAGCTAGAAAAACTTGCAGCAAATATTCCACCTATGGCCTATGACATTGAAAGCTATGCCACATTAGGCTTGTTATCTGATCTTTTAACCGTTGTGAGCCCTGAACAACCGACAATTGAAGATATTGCATCTGTTCAAAATGCATTTTTACATGCATTGAATGACATCCAAGTTATTGGTTCAACGGGACTTGAACATCGTTTACATGGTGAAAACCGACAAGCCTCGAAAAAAGTACGTGAATTATTGCGTGAGCAATGGTATGCAGACTGAAACTCCACTTCAAGCACATGACCTGTTATGGGGGATGCGCTATGATTTTTTGGATAGTAATGCGCCTGTGTGGGTCAAGGCTGCTATTGCACAAGAGCAACCCGTTGTGGTGCGCCGTGCGACAACAAATTCCACAGTCGTTGCAGTTGGAATTCGTGGTACAGCAAGACATCTACGTTATGCGACACAAATGCCAGTTTCTGCAATTACCAAGCAGTTAAAACCAGAGGCATTGAGTAATGTGGATTTAGACCGTTTTCCATATTTAATGAACCAATTGCGGATGATTCAGAACATATTGAATCAAAAACGTTGGACATGGGGATATACAGGTAGCGTTGGATTTGAGCTGGCAACAGGTATTCAGACTGTAACTGAAAACAGTGACATTGACTTGTTGATTCGGACAGAGGAATTCTTGGCTAAGGATGAAGCTAAACAATTGCTTCAACAACTGGAACAAACTGAATTAAAACTGGATGTGCAACTACAAACACCAAAGGGTGGTGTAGCACTTAAAGAATGGGCAAGCTCTACAGGGAAAGTATTACTAAAACGAAATGATGGTGCCGTTTTGGTAAATAATCCTTGGCTGTAAAGGGATGATGGCATGAGTTCAATTTGGGTATATCCGGGTCAGGGTGCACAAAAAGTCAATATGTTGCATGACTTGCCTGAACATCGACTGGTTCAACACTATTTAGAACGCGCTTCAGTGGCTTTGCAGCGTGATGTACTGACCTTGGATCAACCGGAGGCACTGCGTTCAACAGAAGCAGTACAACTGTGCTTATATTTAGCAGGTTATATCAGTTCAGCCATCCTACTTGATGGACAAGGACAGCCTGATTATGTGGCAGGGCTATCGATTGGTGCATGGACAGCAGCAGCGGTCGCAGGTGTTTATAGTTTTGAACAAGGTCTAAAGCTCGTGTCATTACGCGGAAAGCTCATGCAAGACGCTTATCCTTCTGGTTATGGGATGACCGCCATCATCAATGCAGATAAATCGCAGGTAAGCCAATGGGTTGCAGAGATTTATCAACAAGTAGGTGATGTTTATGTCGCTAATTTAAATGCAGCCAATCAGATTGTTATTTCTGGTTCAGAAATGGCGATGCAACAGGTGATAGAAATTGCAAAAAATCAGGGAGCGATTGCTAAAAAATTAAATATAAGTGTGCCATCACATTGTGAATTGTTGGATGCACAGGCGCAACAACTGGTTCAGGCTATGGCACACATAGATTTGAATCCAGCAAAGTTTAAATATTTAAGTGGTACATCTGCGCGGTTAATTCATAGAGCAGAGCAAATTAAAGAAGATCTGATCTTTAATATGTGCCGAACCATTGATTGGGAAAGTACGGTTCAAGCAGCGTGGGAGCGTGGCGTTAGGTTACATATCGAAGTTTTACCTGGTTCAGTTTTAACTGGGCTTGCTAGAAAAATTTTTAAGGAAGGAAATATTCTTTCTTTTCAAGGAACACGTTTAGATAGTCTTATCTGTGCAATGCATAAAGAAAGTGCTTAATCACGGTATGAGTCGCTAAATAAATTTTAAAAAAGTCGTTATCCAAGGATGTGAGGAATTAACAATGATTATATATGGAACAGCACTCTTAGCCATTTGCCACCTGTTAGGAGATTATTTTGGTAATACCTTAGGTATGTTGCTAGGGGTTAAAGCAAATGTCGGTGGTGTTGCCATCTCTATGATTTTACTTATTTTATCAAAAGAGCTTTTAGCAAAAAAAGGATATTTACCTAAAGGAACTCAGTTCGGCGTGTTGTATTGGTCAGGCATGTACATCCCAATTGTGGTTGCCATGTCTGCGGGTCAAAATGTTGTTGCCGCATTATCAGGCGGAATGTTGGGTTTAATCGTTTCAGTGGCGTCATTAATTGGTACTGTTTTGGTCATTCGTTATTTAAATAAAATGAATAGTGACTATGAAACTTATGAATGGCCAGTCGAATCTCAGGAAAAGACCGCTTAATTTTCGTTATAAAACGATGAGTTCAATGATTAAAAGGAATTAAATTAAATGGATGCTTTAATTGCGGTATTAAGTAAAAATGCGCTAGTGACTGCACTTGCAGTCACAGGATTGATGATGTTTGTTTCTCATCTACTGTCAAAGTATTTGACTCGAGGTAAATTACAAAGTTCTGCAATTGCAATTACCTTAGGTTTGGTCGTGGCGTATTTTGCGGGTGTATATACACAAGGAACCAAAGGCGTTTCAGATATTGTCATTTTTTCTGGATTTGCTTTACTTGGTGGCGCAATGATTCGTGACCTTGCTATTGCTTCTACTGCATTTGAAGTAGATGTGAAAGAAGTTAAAAAGGCAGGAAAAGTGGGGCTGCTTGCATTAGCACTTGGTTGTGTTGTTCCTTTTGTGATTGGCGCAATGGTGGCATGGTTAATGGGATATAAAGACCCAGTTTCAATGACTACCATTGGTGCAGGTGCAATGACTTATATTGTTGGCCCAATTACAGGCACCGCGATTGGTGCGAGTTCCGATGTCATTGCATTATCAATTGCGATTGGACTAATTAAGTCAGTGTTCTTTATGGTAGGAACTCCATTACTGGCTAAATTTATGTACTTAAAAAGCCCAAAATCTGCCATGGTATTTGGTGGTTTGGCCGGAACAACAAGTGGAACGGCAGCTGGTTTAGCTGGAACTGATGTCCGTCTCGTTCCTTATGGTGCGTTGGTTGCAACGTTTTATACTGGTTTAGGTTGCCTATTGGGGCCTTCTGTATTCTTTCTTACGATAAATGCTATTTTTGGCTAAATAAATTTGTTTTATCCAGTATGGGCAATTTATTGATGACACATAAATTGCCCAATTTTTTATTTTTAGACATTTCTTGAAAACATGCGGCACTCAGCAATTAATGCCAATAGGTTTGGGTCTCTTTCCTTCCTTTTTAGAAAAACCAAACCAATTTCTTGTTTAATTTGATATTGGCGCTTAAGCCGAATTAATTTGACAGAATTTTCATAAATTGTTGAAATTCGACCAGGCAATAATGCAAGTCCAACGCCAGAGCTCACCATACTAATTAAAGTAAAAATATCAGAAACTTGTAAAAAAACTTTAGGTTCAATCCCTGCTTTTTCAAAGACAAAATCACTGTCATTACGCGTAGCAAACCCTTTTGCCAGTATCAAAAAAGTTTCATCTTTAAGCTGACTTAAATCAATTTCTTTAAGTGCTGCATATTTCGAATTTTTATGTACAGCTAAAAAGATATCATCTTGAAACATTGGCAAACATTCAAATTCTTGATCTTGAGTGGTTTCATTGAGGGCGACAATAATAGCGTCTAATTCGGTTGCTTTTAGCTTTTTGACTAAATCTAGATTTGAATTTAACAAAAGTTGTATATCTAAATCGCCTCGTCTGAGTTTTAAACCACTAATAACACTTGGAATAGTATTGACGGTTAAAGAATATAAAGAACCTAAATGAAAGATTTTTGAAGCAAATCCTGCGGCTTCACGTGTTTTATTAACGGTCGTGACAATGTCTTGAACAATTTTTTTGGAATGTTCTTCAAGTACATAGGCACTTTTTAAGGGAATTAAATTTCGTCCCTCATTTTTAAATAAAGGGCAACGTAATGAATTTTCAAGAGAATGTAATGCTTTATGAACACTGACATTACTAATTTGCATTTCAACAGCTGTTTTTGACAAATTACCACAGCGCATAAAAGCTAAAAAAATTTGAATTTTTTTGAGCGTGAGTTCTTCATCTATTTCCACCGAGGTTTATCCTTAAATACTGATGGGATTAATGTATGAATATAGTCTATTGAAGTGATAAATGAATAGAATTGTATTTGATTTTAGGAATATTAATTTTTCATCACTTTAAAAATAATATGACTATGAACTATCAAAAAATTAGATAGTTTGATGTAAAAAATATAAATTGGATAAAATTAAAAAAATAACCAATGATAAGAACACAAAAGAAAATGATGAAGGAATATTAAAATGGACAAAAAAGTTAAAGTTGCGGTCATTGGTGGTGGTATTGCAGGATTGGCATTGGCTACACAATTGGTCAAATATTCACATTTAGACGTTCATGTTTATGAAGCAGCAGAACAATTCTCTGAAATTGGTGCAGGTATTTCTTTCGGTGCGAATGCTGTAAAAGCGATTCATTTATTGGGATTGAGCAATGAATATGAAAGTATTGCCGATAAAGTAAAAGCTCCATTTACTGATATTTGGTTTCAATGGCGTAATGGTTATACCGATGAATATTTATCTGCTTCTGTAGCGCCAAATGTAGGACAGTCTTCTGTACATCGTGCAGACTTTTTAGATACCTTAATTCCATTGGTTCCCCAGAATAATGTGCATTTTAATAAACGCGTACAAGCAATTGATGCCACAGCAGATCAAGTTTCAATTCAATTTATGGATGGGCAGGTGGTTAAATGCGATTACTTAATTGGCTGTGATGGCATTCATTCAGTCGTGCGTAATCATGTATTGGAGTCCCAACAATTACCAAAGGTGAGTCCTGAATTTTCAGGAACTTGGGCATATCGTGGAATTATAAAATTTGAAGACTTTAAGCAAGCAGTCAAAACACTAGGGAATGATCTAGAACTGGCTGAAGTCCCACAAATGCTGTTGGGAAAAGACAAACATATTCTAACTTTCCCGATTCGTCAGGGCGAAGAAATTAATATTGTCGCATTTAAATCAGACCGTACTCAAACCACATTGCCAGCAAATACACCTTGGACTAAACCCGTTTCTAAACAAGAAATGTTAGATGATTTTGCGGATTGGAGTGACAGCTGTCAGGCATTATTGAGTCTGATTGAACATCCGACCATTTGGGCATTACATGAAACACCGCCTTTAACAACCTATAAGAATAAAACTCAGAATGTGATTATTATTGGTGATGCAGCACATGCTATGTTGCCGCATCAAGGCGCAGGTGCAGGGCAAGGATTAGAAGATGCTTTGATATTGGCCAATTTGTTAGCCAATCCAGCACTGACTGCTCAAAACATTCATTTGGTATCAAAGATTTATGAGGAAGTTCGTTTAGAGCGTGCTGTTAAAGTTCAGCAAACTTCACATGAATCAGGTGAAATTTATGAGTTTCAGTCCCCCAAGTACCAAAGTTTTGCAGAAATTGGTGCACATTTAGCTCATCGGTTTGACTGGTTATGGCAATACTCACTTGAACAAGATGTTGAAAATGCGACTACAGCATTGCAGCTCGATATGCAGCAGCAACTCAAAATAGCAGGTTAAATCTCTAAAATAAAAATTGCAATAATATGACCAGGGAGGTCTGTAATGCAGAACATTAATGCAAATGAAGTCATTGATCATGCTCAATTAAAAGCGATTCATTGGCGTGTGATTCTATTGAGTGCGCTCATCATTATCTTTGATGGTTATGATTTGGTGATTTATGGCGTGGCTCTACCAAAACTTATGGTGGAATGGCAAATTGATAGCATCACTGCTGGATTCCTCGGCAGTATCGCCTTATTTGGTATGATGTTTGGTGCCATCATTTTTGGTAGTCTTAGCGATAAACTAGAAAGTTATGGATTTAGTCGTAAAAAATTAATTATTTTATGTATATGTTTATTCAGTAGTTTCACTTTTTTATGTGGTTATGCATCTAATCCGCAAAGTTTTGGTATTTTTCGCTTCCTAGCTGGCCTTGGCTTAGGTGGGGTTATGCCCAATGTAATTGCATTGATGACTGAATATGCACCTAAAAAATTACGTGCCACCTTAGTTTCCTTAATGTTTAGTGGTTATGCAGTGGGAGGAATGTGTTCAGCCTTATTAGGTATGTGGTTAGTTCCACAATTTGGTTGGAAAATTATGTTTCTTTTAGGAGGAGTTCCACTTCTATTAGTACCCATGATTTGGTTGTTACTACCAGAATCAATTGATTATTTAGTACGTGCTAAGAAAACGGAAAAAGCGTTCCAAATTCTTAAACAAATTGATAGCAGTCTTACATATAACGCCAAGACGCAAATTAATTTACATCATGAAAATCAGACTTCATCTCAAACGCCTGTGAAAGATTTATTTGCTGAGAATCGTGGATCAATCACGCTCTTATTCTGGGGGAGTGTATTTATGGCGCTGGTTCTAGTCTATGCCTTAGGAAATTGGTTACCTAAACTTATGGTTGAAGCTGGATATGATTTATCAACCAGTTTAGTTTTCCTTTTGGCTTTAAATATTGGGGGAATGTTAGGTGCTATTGGCGGTGGGTACTTTGCTGATCGTTTTAATTTAGCCAAGGTGTTGTGTACACTCTTTTTAAGTGGAGCCATTGCATTATTCTTACTAAGTTACAGTCTGCCTACTTTTATTCTGTATATTTGTATTGCTATTGCGGGTGCTGCTTCAATTGGCGGGCAAATCTTATTATTGGCATATATGTCTCAATTCTATCCATCTAATATTCGTGCAACAGGTTTAGGTATGGCGCTAGGTGTTGGACGTCTAGGTGCTATTTTGGGTCCTATCTTGTGTGGCTGGTTACTTAGCTTAAGTTTACCGATCAATTATAATTTTATAGCACTTGCCATACCATGTATCATAGCGGTTATGAGTGTTTCCATGATTTACTATCGCTTAAAGAAAAAAAGTTTAAAAGCTGAAATTGTACAAGCTTAATAATGCACTGAGGGAGGGTAACCTCCCTGATTGATATTGGACGATTAAAAATTGATTGATCTTAGCCTTATTAAAGTTTTTATTATTATTTACGAAACTAAAAACATTAGTCATGCCGCTTTAAAACTGAATTTAAGTCAACCTTCTGTGACTTATAACCTCAATCGCTTACGTAAATTTTTAAATGATCCTTTATTTGAACGAGATAAGTTTGGCGTCAAGCCGACCAAACTGGCACAAAGTTTATATCCTAGTTTTAGTCAGTCCATTGCTGAAATTGAAATGGCGATTACCGCTTCGAAACAATTTAATCCTAAGACGTCAAGCAGAGTATTTCGCTTAGGATTATCAGATTTGGGGGAAATATGTTTATTACCATCACTCATTGAATATCTTTCTAAAGAAGCGCCATTTATAAAAATACACATAGAAGAAATACAATCCGATAAAGTAGAAGAATGGCTCATAGAAGGTTTTTTAGATGTTGCCGTATTTAATAGTAGTTATACCGTCATGCCAAAAATAGAATCACGTAATTTATTTGAAGAACGGTATATGTGTATTGTGAAAAAGCAACATCCGCGAGTACAAGATCATGTAAGTTTAGAACAATATTTACAAGAAAAGCATGCAGCAATTAAATCATCGACTGGACATATTGAAATTGATCAAAGGCTTAAAGAATTGGGCTTGAAAAGAAATATAATGCTTGAGCTGCCGCATTTTAGTGTATTACAAGATGTTATTACCAGTTCTGAATTATTGATTACACTACCTTCACGCGCAGCAAAGGTCTATGAGCGTAATAGTGATGTGAACATTTTCGAATTACCGTTTACAGTCAAGCCATTTAACGTCAGTATCAATTGGTACAATCATCGTGATGATTTAGAAGCACGAACTTGGTTTATTCAAGTATTACAGAATATTTTTCGGTGTTTGTAAGGCTCTTTAGAATTGAAAATTAAAAAATAATGATCTATTTTTTCATAAATTCTCAAAATAATTTTATATAGTTTAAGTCATTCAAAAACAGCATTATAAACCAATTAAGAAGAGCAAAAAATTGCCTATCGTTTTTTGCATGCTGTTCAAAGAAGTGATGTACAGCTACAGAAGGTAAATTATTTAGTGGGAACATTAGGATAAATTAAAAAGGTGAATATACTAATTCTCTCTAACATGAAGTATTTTCATTATGAGTGATATTAGAGGCCTCATAATAAGTAAGGGCGGTTGTTTCAATATAGAAACTTCCTGTATTGGATCTTCCAATTTAAGCACCGTATTCAATTGATACTCTTGAATTGCAGCTTTCTTTACTCTCCTTTTAGGCATCTTTTGAGGTCGATTCCATTTTTTATACTTTTGCTGGATATACACTAAGACAGAACCTAAACGTTTATTTCCAATGATTTCATGTGTTTTAAATGACTGGATTTATCAAAGATAGTGCAGCCTGCTTTCTACCTTTCTTTCTTAATAAATACAAAACAATCGACAAACATGAATTTTACTCATCTTTTTGTGAATTTATATCGTTTTACTCATCTAATGATTCAAGTTTAAATAAAGCCATACAGAAATTTAGCTTTAATTAAAAAATTTAGGGTAGCGGATCACCATGAGTAAAGAGTTTGCATGTTCAATTAAGCGCATTCGTTTTGACGAAAACTATCAACCTGCTGATAACACACGTTTGACTACAAACTTTGCCAATTTGGCGCGTGGTGAAAGCCGTGAAGAAAATCTTCGTCGTACTCTAGCGATGATCAACAACCGCTTTAACAGCTTAGCAAGTGTTGATAACCCGAATGGTGATCGCTATTCACTAGAAATCGACATTATCTCTGCTGAACTTGATGTTGAAGGTAATGGTCAAACTTTCCCGTTTATTGAAACATTGAAAAGTATCATTATTGACCACCAAACCAATGAACGCATTGAAGGCATGATTGGTAACAGCTTCTCTTCTTATGTACGTGATTATGACTTCAGTGTTGTTCTACCTGAACTGGGTTGTAAAACGGGTGAAAAACCAGAAAGTTTTGGTGATTTGCACGGTAAGTTATACCAACATTTGGTAAATTCAGAAGTGTTTAAAGCAGAATTTACCAAACAACCGGTCATTTGCTTGAGTGTTTCAACCAGTAAAACCTACTTCCGCACAGCCAACGTTCATCCTGTACTTGGTGTGGAATACACAAATGATGAATATTCACGTACAGATGACTATTTCGCAAAAATGGGTTTAAGCGTTCGTTATTTCAAACCTGAAAACGGTAATGCGCCTTTGGCATTCTATTTTGCTGGCGATTTATTGCGTGATTACACCGATTTTGAATTGATTAGTGCGATCAGCACTATGGAAAGCTTCCAAAAAATTTATCGCCCTGAGATTTATAACACCAATGTACCTGCAGGTGTGGTGTATCAACCAAGCTTGAACTTCCAAGATTATTCATTGACACGCATTGTGTATGACCGTGTTGAACGTGGTCAGTTAGCGGTCAAGCAAGGTAAATGGACGGAAGAGAACTTTATTAAGCCTTATCAAAACATTCTTGAGCAATGGGCTGCGAATTACACCGTAAACAGCAAAGCTGCTTAATTTACCTGAAAAAAATATAGAGATAGAAGATTTAAAATGGCAATTTTATTACCAACATCAACTGCTGGCAGTTTACCTAAACCTTCTTGGCTTGCTGAGCCTGAGAAACTTTGGTCACCTTGGAAACTCGACGGTGAAGCATTACTCGAAGCGAAACAAGATGCTTTACGTTTGTCATTACAAGAACAAGTGCATGCAGGCATTAATATTGTCAGTGACGGTGAACAAACCCGTCAGCACTTTGTCACCACATTTATTGAACATCTAGAAGGTGTTGATTTCACCAAACGTGAAACAGTTCGTATCCGTGACCGCTATGATGCAAGTGTTCCAAGCGTTGTCGGTGCAGTATCTCGTAAACAACCCGTATTCGTTGAAGATGCAAAATTTTTACGCAGTCAAACAGATCAACCGATCAAATGGGCACTGCCTGGTCCAATGACCATGATCGATACCTTATACGACGGTCATTATAAGAGCCGTGAAAAATTGGCTTGGGAGTTTGCCAAAATTCTCAATCAAGAAGCACGAGAGTTAGAAGCTGCTGGTGTAGATATTATTCAGTTTGATGAGCCTGCATTTAACGTCTTCTTTGATGAAGTGAATGACTGGGGTGTTGCGACTTTAGAGCGTGCGCTTGAAGGTTTGAAGTGCGAAACTGCGGTACATATTTGCTATGGCTACGGCATCAAAGCCAATACCGATTGGAAAAAGACTTTGGGTTCAGAGTGGCGTCAATATGAAGAAGCTTTTCCTAAGCTGCAACAATCTAAAATTGATATCATCTCACTCGAATGTCAAAATTCTCGTGTGCCAATGGATCTGATTGAGCTGATTCGCGGTAAAAAAGTCATGGTTGGTGCCATTGATGTGGCAACCAATACCATTGAAACGCCTGAGGAAGTTGCCAATACGCTACGAAAAGCACTTCAGTTTGTCGATGCAGATAAACTCTATCCTTCGACCAACTGTGGCATGGCACCTTTGGCTCGTCACGTTGCAAGAGGCAAACTCAATGCTTTAAGTGCTGGCGCAGAAATTATCCGTAGAGAGCTTTCGCCTTCATACGCATCCATAGCGTGATGTGAAAGAACTACCCATTTGTAACGAAATGGGTAGTTCTTATCCGAGTAAAAAGCATGTGTCCGACCTAGTCGAAACTCGTTTAGATGATATATCTATATAACCGCAACACGCGGTATAGTTCAATCTAAACAAAAATGTACGGTTCAATGTAGGAATAAAATGATGATTGAAGCAACAGACTTTAGAAATGCAATGTCTTTGTTAACCAGTGCAGTGAGTGTCGTGACTACGGCTGGCATGTCTGATCGTCATGGATTTACTGCATCTGCCGTGTGCAGTGTCACGGATACACCGCCGACATTATTGGTCTGTATGAATAAAGCTTCTCGGTCACATGCACATTTTATAGAAAATAAAATTTTAACAGTGAATGTTTTGGGTTCACATCATGAGCATATTTCCAACGTATTTTCGTCCAAGATGAGTTCAGAACAGCGGTTTAAACACGGCGTTTGGACAGAATTAGAAACGGGTGCACCCGTTTTAGAAGATGCTTTGGTCAATTTTGATTGTGAGATTGATGACATTCAAGAAGTTGGGACGCATACGGTGTTTATGTGTCGTATTGTCGCTATTCAGCAAAGCAAGCATGATCAAAGTTTAGTTTATTTTAATCGTGCTTATCATCAGGTGGGGCAGACCGAAACTGCTTAAACTCACTTTTTATTTAACATTAACTCTCAATCAAGTAAGTATGTCGTGGAATTAATCATTTTTTTAGCAATAGGTGCATTAGCAGGATTTGCTGCTGGGCTCTTTGGTGTTGGCGGTGGACTGATCATCGTACCACTTTTATATGTGGTCTTTACGCAAATGGGCTATGATCCTGAGGTGGTGATGCATTTAGCTTTGGGTACATCGTTAGCAACCATTATTGTGACATCTATAAGTTCATTGATGGCTCATCATAAAAATGGTGCAGTCATTTGGCCTGTATTCAAAAATTTAGCGCCAGGGCTGGTCATCGGATCTTTTTTAGGGGCAGGTGTTGCGGGATTATTATCGAGTGCTAAGTTACAGTTAATTATTGGATTATTTGCAATTTGGGTTGCATACAACATGTTTGTTGGTGCAAAAAAAGTAGTAGATCAGCATAAAGTACTTCCATCAACGACTAAACAAGTATTTGCAGGTACTGGAATAGGCGTTGCATCAGCAATTTTTGGAATTGGCGGTGGTAGTTTAACTGTACCTTATCTAAATCATTATAGCGTGGTCATGCAAAAAGCGGTTGGAACATCAGCAGCATGTGGTTTACCAATTGCAATCGCTGGTGCACTGGGCTTTATGTTTTTTGGGGCGCAAGATAATATTCTGGTTTCAAACAGTATTGGCTATGTGCATATTTATGCTTTTATTGGCATAAGCTCAATGAGTTTTTTTACAGCAAAGTTAGGTGCTAAAGTGGCACATGCATTATCACCACAAATGTTGAAAAAATGCTTTGCTGTATTGTTGCTTAGCGTAGGATGTTTTTTTCTTTTTAAGGGATTACTTTAAAATATATTCAGTTAATTCCTATGATAAAGCCCATATCTAATGGGCTTTTCTATTCTTGATTATAACATTTAAGAAATGGGCAGATGTAATAACCAAATTTTATAGCGATCGAATTCACTTACTATATATCAAATCAATATTTAACAAATCAATAGCAGTCTATATTCACCATCTTTTTCGACAGGCGCTCTATGAACACAGGGTAAGGTCTGTTGTGTTGGATGATCTACAGCCAGACGCCAAAGATGCCCTAAACCTAAATTCACAGGTTTGGCATTGGGTTTAGGCTGATAATGCAAATCAAAAAAATACTCTTCTAAGAAAGTTTCAAATTCAGCTTCTGGGCCGTCATGTAATTCTTTAAGCTTTCCCCTAATTTCTGGAATCAAAATCTTTTGTTCAACTTGATCATGAGGCAGGATATCACTTGCAGCACCGTGATAGGTACATAAGAAAGTATCTGTTTCTATAGGTGAGCGATCAACATGAAATGAATATACATCCGTTGAAATAAAATCTAGCTCTTCATCTCGTTCGTAACTTTTTAGTAGGTTAAGCGTAGGGGATGCTCCGAAATCAGTTAATCGCTGGATATCTTTTAAAATAATTTCCTTTGCTAAATTTCCTTCTTCTGAAAGTTTTAACGCTAAAAGATCCTCAATGGAAACTTCTGTAATATTCTCTTTTAACTCAAGTTTAGCCAAAATTTCTTTAAAATCACCAACCAACTCTCTATTCCAACAAATGGCATTCATCTCTCCTTGAAAATTGGAATTTACAAGTTCAGAAAAAGTAGAAACTACTTCAATTTGAGGAGTGTCAGAAAATGAATTTTTCATAGCAGACTTAAATATTAAACTACACCCAATAATATACGTTCAGTTTGACAATAGAAATGATTAATGATGCAGGGTGATTTTTAAAAATTTAAAGATTTTGTATTCAAAATAACCTTTTAGATTCTAAATATAAAGTAGCTGAACCTGATCTATAACCTTAGTATCAATACAACCTCAGTTTGATCCTGCATCAGCTACTTATTTAGATAAATCTATTTATGTTCTTTACGAAGACTTAAGGAAAGCTCATCCCAACGTTGTATCGCTGCGTCCATCGCTTGCATTTTGACATGACCAAAACCTCGTACATCTGCTGGTAATTTAGCGATTTTCTCAGCAACAGATAAGTCATAGCTTTCAGGTGCAGAACTAATGTCTTTCACAAATGTAATATAACGATCACGCCAAGCATGTTCTTTTTGACGTTCTTGCTGTAAAGCAAATGGATCAAGGAAAGTTTCTCTAAGCAATTGTAGACGAGCAAGAATCATCATCGGAATACGCATCCAATATCCGAAAGCACGTTTGCGTATGGCGCCATGCGCACCCAAAGCAGGAGGTAAACGTAGACCTTGACCAAATTGCATTTCAATCGATTGTTTAAAGCTTTTTCCCGTGAGTAAGCGCGCAACTTCGTATTCATCTTTATACGCCATAACTCTATATAGCTGAGTCGCAATGGTTCCTGCTAATTCTTCGGGCAATACTTTGGTAGCTTGTTTAACAAGGGTTCGATACTGAGTTGCATAATCTTGACTCCAATAGTCGACCAGACGCGCAGAACGATCTTCAACGAGTTCGGCCAATGTGGTTGGTTTACGCGTTGTAGGTATGGTTGCAATAATGCGTTTGGCTAAGCTAAGGTCATTCATCAGATGACAACCGATGCGGAAAGCTTCAAGGTTTTTTTCAGCAGCCGTACCATTCAGACGGATGGCCTGTTCAATACTTTCACGTTTCAACGGAATTTGACCTGCTTGCCAAGCCATACCAAGTAAGATTTGATTTGTAAAGATCGCATCACCCAGCACTTGTGTGGCAATACGTGTTACAGGTAAAGATGTAAGTTTTCCTTGAGTCGTTCTACATTGACGATGACAACAGCATCCGCTTTTAAACGAGAAAGTGCTGCATTACTGCCTGCGACAATCGCATCTGCACCAATTAAAACATCACATTGTCCTGCAGGGATTTTGGTTGCAGAGATTTGCTCATCTTCAGTCGCGAGTTGTATGTAGGAGTAAACCGTACCACCTTTTTGAGCAAGCCCAGCCATATCCATGATACGTGCAGCTTTACCCTCCAAATGAGCAGCCATTCCCAGTAAAGCGCCTGCTGTCACCACACCTGTACCGCCCACACCACCGACCATGATCCGGATCGGTTGTTGATCAAGTTCGGGAATGATTGGTTTTTCTGGCCAGCCAGCTTCTATACCTTTGAAGATTTCTGGGCGTTTCATGTCGCGGGTATGTACGGTCACAAAACTTGGACAGAAACCTTCGACACAAGAAAAGTCTTTGTTACAACTGCTTTGATTAATTTGACGTTTTGTTCCTAACGCCGTTTCAACGGGTTCGATCGATAAACAGTTCGATTGTTTAGAACAGTCGCCGCAACCTTCACAAATCTCACTATTGATAAAAATTCGCTCTGCAATATCAGGGTACGCATTGCGTTTACGGCGACGACGTTTTTCACTGGCACAGGTTTGAACATAAATTAACGCCGTAACCCCAGAAATCTCACGTAATTTGCGTTGTACATCATCTAGTTCATTTCTGTGGTAAATCTCGACATGAGCAGCAATACCTTCTTCGGCATGAATCAACTCAGGTTCATCCGTGACGATCACTTGTTTTGTGATTCCTTCGGCATCAAGTTGTCGTGTTAACTGTGCCACGCTGAGATGACCATCGACATGCTGTCCACCCGTCATTGCAACGGCGTCGTTATAAAGAATTTTGTAGGTCATATTGAGTTTTGCAGCAATCGCTTGGCGTATTGCAAGATAACCTGAATGGAAATACGTTCCATCGCCTAGATTGGCAAAAATATGCTTTTCATTGGTGAAATGGGAAGCACCAGCCCAACTTACGCCTTCGCCACCCATTTGCGTGAACGTTTCTGTGCCATGATTCTGTAACACGGCAATATAATGACAACCGATCCCGCCCAGTGCACGACTGCCTTCGGGTAATGCTGTTGATGAATTGTGAGGGCAGCCGCTACAAAAGAAAGGTTTACGTTCTGCAATATCCAGAACACGCCGTGATTCGTGCTCTGCTTTTTGTAACAGCTCAACTTTATTTTGAATTTGTGTTTTTAAGCTTTCTGGAAGATCTAATTTTAAGAATCGAGCGGCCAACATTTTTGCAATCGGTTCAGGTTGGAACTCATAGTGACCAATCAAAGGCGCTTCATCAATCGATGTACTCCATTCACCTTTTCCATCACAGGCTTTACCGATGACACGAGGGCGTTTGTCATCTGGAAGTGCATAGAGTTCATCTTTAATCTGTGCTTCAAGAATAGGGCGTTTTTCTTTTACAACAATCAGTTCTTCTAAACCTTCGGCAAACTCACGAAGACCTTGCGGTTCTAAGGGCCAAATTAAAGCCACTTGATATACTCGTAGTCCGAGCTGTTGGGCTGTTTCACCTTCAATTCCTAGAATACGTAAGGCTTCAATGGTATCTAAATAACCTTTACCACTTGCTGCAATACCAATACGAGCATCAGGACAATGCCATGTTACCTGATTCAGTTTATTTTCACGTGCATAAGCCAATACCGCAGGTAAGCGATATTTATAAAGACGTTCTTCTTGTTGAATACCATGATCAGGCCAACGAATGTTGACACCATTTTCAGGCATTTGAACATTTTTGGGTAAAACAGGAATGATTCGATCTAAATCAACATGAACAGAAGCAGAGGTTTCGACGATTTCACTGACTAGCTTCATCGACGTCCATACACCAGCAAAGCGTGACATTACGACTGCATGCGCACCTAAATCAAGAATTTGTTGTATTGACGTAGGATAAAAAATTGGAATGCCACAACCGATCATGACATGTTCTGACTGGTGTGGAATACTCGAAGATTTACAAGAGTGGTCATCCCCAAAGAAGGCAACCACACCACCTCGCTCTGATGTTCCTGCAAGGTTGGCATGACGGAGAACATCTCCAGAACGATCTACACCAGGGCCTTTGCCATACCACCAAGCGGTTACACCATCATATTTACCTTGACCTGCAAGGTTGGCTTGTTGAGTACCCCAAATTGCAGTAGCAGCGAGATCTTCATTTACGCCAGGTTGAAAAACAACATGATGGTCTTTGAGTATGCCTTCAACTTGCCAGAGAAAATTATCATAATTTCCGACAGGGGAACCACGATAACCAGAAATAAAACCAGCAGTATGATAACCGTTTAAAGTATCCCGACGTTTTTGCGCGAGTGGTAAGCGCACTATGCCTGAATACCTGTCATGTAAGCAGTACCGTCATCTCTTAAATATTTATCTTCAAGTGATACATCCTTGGTTGGAATTTTATTTGGAGTAAATTTTGTCGCGATATTCATTTATGTCTCCTTAGAATTTTGTAGTTCGAGCTACTTTCTTATCTCAACATCCGGTTGAATATTTGGAGTAAATGACATACTGAGAAAAATATTGATCAGTTCAACTTAAGACAATGAAACTGTTCAATGTATGTACATTAATGTCATTGTGGGTGATCCAGACTGGTGCAACAATGCGTAATTAAGAAAAACATATTTACGTTATGCGCAAAAATCTTGATGGTGGATTACTCCATGCAATGCATGCTTTCCTAAAAGTCATTGATAGTGGCAGCTTTACGGCTGCCGCAGAGCAGATGGAACTGACAACAGCGCAAGTGTCTCGACTCATTAGCGAGTTAGAAGGGCGTTTAGGTACAAAATTACTACAACGATCTACCAGACAGCATGCATTGACCGATATTGGTGCAGCTTATGCAGAGCAATGCCGTCAAGTACTTGCAATGGTGGAAGAGGCTGAAGCTCAAGCCATGGGAATGGCAAGCAAACCGCAGGGCAAGTTACGTGTTTTGAGTATGGCCAGTTTTGGTCATCATTATGTATCCCCGATGCTGGCCGAGTTCTGTCAAACCTATCCAGAGCTTACGGTTGAATACCGTACTTCGCAGAATGTACCAGACCTTTTAGCCAAAGGAATTGATGTCAGTTTATATCTCACCGAATCTTTGGCTGACTCCAGATTTGTTGCTCGCAGAATTGGAACAATATTTTCATTACTTTGCGCATCACCAGCTTATTTAGAAAAATATGGCGAACCGAAATCATTAGACGATCTACAAAAACACGCATGTTTAAGATTGGTGAACCCATCGATTACACCGCAATGGCATCTCGTAAGTGAAAATAGTTGTTCGTATCAAATCGATATTACAGGGCCATTGATTGCAGATACACCAGAACTATTACTGGACATGGTTCAGCAAGACATGGGTATTGCATTGCTTCCAACCTTTGCTGTGATTGAGGCTGTGCGCACTGGACGATTACGTCGCGTCTTAGCCGATTGGAGATCACCTGATATTGGTGTTTATACCTTAACCATCACGTCATTTTATTGATGCTAAAACAAGAGCATGGTTAACGTGGGTTGAGCAGTATATTTCGCCTAAAATTCAGAGTGATACAGAATATTTTTTATAATTCCAATTCGTGATTCAAATCATTAAAGAAAACATGAAATAAAAGAGTAGATTTACCACGAACCACGAACCACGAACCACGAACCACGAAAGTTGAACTGTGCAGGCCACAGTCTTAGATATTCTATTTAACTTATGTTCACCTAGAATCTAGTTCACAATTAAATTTATGTTTAATAAACAATAAATTTAATTACTTAGAGTATTAAAATGATAACTTATAAATTATTTAGTTCATGAACCTATCTATGAATACATAGTTTCCTACTAAAAAAGTCTTAAGAATAGACTAAATTTGTCTAGGAGAGTAGTGGCAGTCCACCACTAACTAACAGGTGTCTACAAAATCGATGGCTATTCAATAAGTTTAGTATTTGGTATAAAATATTTTGCTGAGGCCTGTGTTTTGATAACTACGATTTTTGTTTGGCTTTTTGGCGTAAGACATACAAATATAAGCTTTCTACTTTTTCACGTGCCCATGGTGTGGTACGTAAAAATCGTAATGATGAGTTAACACTTGGATCTATGCAAAAACATCTAATTTCAATTTTACGACTTAAGCCTTCAAAGCCACCGTAGTAATCCAATAGTTCATCCAAAATGTCAGCAAGTTTTTTGCCGTGTAGAGGGTCATTGGAGGTGTTCATAATAGATCAACCATATTTTGGGAGGCCATTATTATAACCTGAGCTAGTTGGAAAATGAGAGGGTTGGAATTTAAACGTAATTAACATAGAAAATTACAGCTTATCTTCCTAAAGAAAACGGCCTCTTTCAGGTGCACACTATTTAACATAAAATCCCGTTATGCGATTTCCAAGCTATTAAAAAAAAAGCCCTTATCAGGCTATTTTTTGTCATCATGCTCAGTCTTATTTTGCTTTAATATATTCTGTATGAAAAATTCATTTTAATTTTTCCCTTTTTACTGCTTATTTTATTTTGATGTGTGTTGATAAAAACGGAGGCTTTCGCTTGGGAGGATTCTAGACAGCCAACCTGTAAAAGTCCTCTGCCATTTGATTTGGTGTCTTAAAATCCAATCCTTTTTGGATTCTTTGCTGATTATAAAATAGCTCTATGTATTTTGTAATATCTGCTTTCGCTTTTTCCCTCGTTTCATAAGTACGATGGTGTATAAGTTCATTCTTTAATATGCCCCAGAAGCTTTCAATTGGTGCATTATCAAAGCCGTCTCCACGCTTACTCATTGAACCTTGAAAATCATATTTTTCAATCATATTTCGATATACATGACTGCAATATTGACTGCCTCTGTCTGAGTGAACAATTAAGCCTTGTGGCGGTTTTTGATTCCGAATAGCCATTTTAAGAGCATCACAGACCAACTGTGCTGTCATACGTTCATTTAGACTATAGCCAACAACCTGCTTTGTATAAAGATCCTTTGAAGCAGCCAGATATAGCCATCCTTCGTTTGTCCAAATGTAGGTAATGTCACTTACCCACGCGTGGTTTGGAGTGCTCACGTTAAATTTTTGCTCTAATAAGTTTTTGTAGACGGGACGGTTGTGATCACTGTTTGTTGTTCTTTTAAAGCGCTTATGGCGCTTGCAAAAGAGTTTATTGACCTTCTTTATTGTACGTACTGCATATTGGCTAATTTGAACACCTTGAGCGTGT
>NZ_NEGB01000004.1 GCF_002135235.1 Acinetobacter silvestris | reverse complement strand
AATCTGTGGAATCTGTGGAATCTGTGGAATCTGTGGAATCTGTGGAATCTGTGGAATCTGTGGAATCTGTGGAATCTGTGGAATCTGTGGAATCTGTGGAATCTGTGGAATCTGTGGAATCTGTGGAATCTGTGGAATCTGTGGAATCTGTGGAATCTGTAGGATCTCATGCCATCCAAGCGAACCATATGGTGAGGCAGACATCAAGCAAATGGCAATCAGGGTGGCAAAAATTAACAGTAAAATTCTTTTATCAACCGCGTAAAAAACGGATGATTCAGAAAACCTCAAAAAAAATAGAATTTAATTATCGGTATTTACTGGGTGGGGTCGTGGTCTTATTTATTGTGAATTCTGCTATTTATGCCAACAATCAATATAAAAAATATAAACAAGATCAAGAGGTAAAAGCGAAAATGTATTTTGAAGAACAGAAGCAAAAAAATATAGAGCTCCATAGAGCACAAGGCGGTATTTTGTAATCTAAATCATTGGGCTGAATATTCATCCAATTATTGATTGAAACCATTTTTTTACAGATGGGTAGGGGGTTAAATGTATAACTTTGGCAGTGTTAAAAAATATCAATCTGAAAAAGGTTTTGGATTTATTACACATCAAGATTCAGGCGATGATATTTTTTTTCACATTTCTGACTTTCCAAAACATGGTGGTGAGCCAAGAATTAATGAATCATTAAAGTTTTTCATTGTTGAAGACAATGGGAAATTTAAAGCCAGTCAGATCGTTCGTCTAGAAATCTCAACTTCAGAGCCAGTGAAGTCAAATAAAATTAAAAATTCACAGCAACTGAAGAACAAGAATGGCTCTAGTCATTCTAAATTGCGATATACCATTTTATTATTCTGTTTAATCGCATTTATTGTGGGTTTGAGTTTAGCTTGGAATCAGTATCAACACTATAAAATAGAACAACAGATTAAAGTTCAAACCCTGATGCAACAGCAACAGGAGATTATTGCAATGCAAAGAAAGGCGGTAGGAGAGGTTAAATCAATCGACTTTTCTGAGAAATCCAAGCGCGCGCTGGATACGACTAGAGCTGTTCCTATCCATACGGCAACAGCGATGAATGTTCATACGTCGGATGATCATGTGAATAAGAAGACTGTAACTCAAGCTGAGTTTAGCTGCGATGGTCGACAGCATTGCAGCCAAATGCGTTCTTATGAAGAAGCTTTATTTTTTATCCGCAATTGCCCAAATACCAAAATGGATGGGAATCGAGATGGTATTCCATGTGAGAAACAATTTAGACGATAATGTGTATTAATCAATAAAAAATAAAGCGCTTCAATAGCGCTTTATGATTTCTTAAATGGGGCGATCACAAAATTTCATAAAGGCTTTTAGTCCTGGCCCTTGGTATTTTTGTCGATGTGCGAGCATGAACAATGGACGCGTTAATTGCCAAAAAGGTGTATCGAGAATAACCAATTGTCCCTGTTCGACCAAAGGCGCAATCGCCAGTTTAGAAATACATGACATGCCTAATCCGCCTGCCACGATTTTTAAAATGGCTTCGTTATGCCCTAAAGTTAGACGAATATTGGCATCAGGTAAATCTTTTAATATTGCATTATCAAATACTTCACGAGTACCTGAACCTTCTTCACGCAAAACCCATTCGACATGATGAAAATCATGTGCGGTTAAAGCACGATTAAATTGCGCTAAAGGGTGGTTAGGTGAGCAACACACGGCGAGTTCATCATCACGCCAATGAATACATTGTAATTGTGGTAAATGACAAGAGCCTTCAATTAAAGCTAAATCAAGTTGAAATTGATTCACAGCCTCAATCATTTGACGGGTATTCCCCACTTGCAGTTGTAAATAAGCTTGGGGCTGAATTTTTAAAAAATCAGCCATTAAATCAGGCATTAAATAATCGCTAATGGTCAGTGTTGCACCAATGCGTAAATCGATACTTTGTAATTCACCTTTGGCTGCTTGTTCAAAGGCATCGCAACGACCTAAAATTTCTAGTGCTTGCGGTAATAGAAAGCGTCCTAAATCATTGAGCTGTAGACGTTTACCTAAACGGTCAAATAATGGTGCCCCAAGACCGTCTTCTAAATCTGCCAAAGCCATACTTGCAGCACTTTGAGTTAATCGAACTGCGTCACTTGCCTTAGTAACGGTTCCCTCTTGAGCAACTGCTACAAAAACAGCCAGCTGGCGTAAAGTCATGCGCATGAATATAGCCTTAACATTTAAAAAATATTAATAAATTATGTGGTCATGCTACCATGAGGAGTATCTTTCATGCCACGTAGAAATCATGTCAATTGAAAAATTTAGCGTAGAAAAGGTTTTATCTGTACAGCGTTGGACCAATACTTTATTTAGTTTTACCATGACGCGGCCTGCACATTTTAAGTTCACAGCAGGACAGTTTGCGCGTATTGGATTAAAAGTTGGGGATGAGTTAGTGGTACGAGCATATTCGGTCGTGTCGTCACCTTTTGATGAAATACTAGAGTTCTTTTCTATTGTTGTTCCAGAAGGTGCTTTTACGTCGAATTTGCAACATTTAGAAATAGGCGATGAGCTTTATCTTGAAAAAACAGCGTATGGATTTCTAACGTTGACACGTTATCAATTACCCTTACCACAAGATTTATGGTTGTTGGCAACAGGTACCGGTTTAGCACCTTTTATTTCAATGCTCCAAGATTTTGATACATGGTCTAAATATAAAAATATCAATCTCGTTTATAGTGTGCGCACAGCATCAGAATTGGCGTATTTGCAACGTATTCAAGAGATTGCAGAAAGTTTTGGAGAAGGACATACTGGTTTTAAATTTGTCCCGATTATTACCCGGGATCCTTTAGCAGTATTGCATGATCGCTTACCAGTTTTGATTGAAAATGGCGAATTAGAAAAAGCAGTTGATCTGGAATTTAATCCTGCAACCACGCATGTCATGCTGTGTGGTAATCCACAAATGGTTGATGATACCAAAGCGGCATTAAAAGCCCGGGGTTTAACCATGAACCGTCGTGGAGAAGGAAATATTGCGGTTGAGAATTATTGGTAAGTATTAGACTCTAAAATGAAATTTATAAAAAATCCCGCTTGGATTAAAGCGGGATTTTTTATGTATTTGTGTTGTTATTAATGCACAAACATATCCATGAATTCACGTAACTCTTGAATGGCTGTTTCAGTATCTGTGGTTAACCAAGTGGGTTCAAAGATCCCCATATAATGTTCTAAACGATCTGCTGGTACGACCAAACGAATCGGACAGTCTTCCTCAAGTAAACGCCAAGGAGTAATCGGCACTTCATTATCTAAAAATGCAGTGATATTGCGAATATCAATGATCATGGCATTTACACAATCGGGAAATGGCATGACGGAAAGTTCTTCAGTTCGGCGCCGAAAATATTCTAAATCTGGCCATTTCAGTACAAAACTAGGTTTACTAAATTCAATAACTCCAATCAAGTGTTCATCACGAGTGGTATGTAAAAAACATTGATGTGTGACATCAGTCTCCAGTTCTAAAGAAGCACTTTGCCGCAAGTAAGCCATATCTATAATAGCCGAAAAATGGGGTCAATATTATAGCGCATTTATCAGGCATTCTCATCGATTATAAAAAATATACTCTGAATTAAAATAAATTACACAATGTAACTGAATAGCTTGCTAGTATGAAATTTCACCAATAATAAGATAGGGAGGGAGAAATTATGCAACATGATTTCAATAAACCATCTCATGTAACAACGCCAGAAGAAGTGAAACAAAAGAAACGCTTACCTGTCTATATGCTTATTCTCGTCGGTCTTTTTTTCATTGCATTACTGGTTTACATGCTAGCGGATTGGAAGTAAAGCTCAATCCAAAGAACTGAAGATGAAGATGCATTTATGATTCAAGCTTGAATGTGAATCTAAGTTTTCGTTGAATCATTATTCTGAATAGTCGCTCTAAGTTAAATATTTTAAATAAAAACTCTAGTTCTATTTTTTAAATAGCTAGAGTTTTTTTGCAATCATTTACTTTGAATTTGTTGTATTTATGCAGCAGCGTATTGTACAAAAAATACGCAATAGATACGTTGTAATAGTAATTTATCGTTTCATGAACCACGCACATAATTTTAATGATTATTGATATAAAAAGAGGGAATGAAAATGAATGATTTTTTGACAGGAAGCCCACATAGTGGGCTTGGTGTAATGTATTATTGGGATCAGTTTCACCCGATTATTGCAGCGGTTGTTATATTGTTGGTTGGCTGGATCATTGGTTTAGTAATTGCAGCTGGTATAAAAAAACTACTTCAGAAAGCCAATACCAATCATGCGCTCTCAAACGCAGCAGGGCATGCTGCTACAGAGTCATCTCCAAATTATGAGTCGATTATTGCCAAGTTTGTATTTTGGTTTGTCTTCATTCTCGCGGTTATTGCAGCATTAAATGTTTTGAATATTAATAGTGTGAGTGGCCCATTCAGTAATATGGTTGCACAATTCCTCATTTTTATTCCCAATATTATCGCTGCAATTATTGTCGGTTTTATCGGTTGGATTGTGGCGAGATTAGTTCGTGCGGGCTTAACACGTGTTTTGGCAAAAACACAGTTAGATGAAAAGCTGAGTTCAGAGGTTGGCGTTAGTCCCATTAGTCAGAATATTGCCGAGATTGTGTATTGGCTGATTCTATTGCTATTTCTCCCGATTGTTTTATCTATTTTAGGTTTACAAGGTTTACTGCTTCCTGTTCAGAATATGTTGGGTGCAGCCATTGCCTATATACCCAATATCTTCATTGCTGGCGTTATTGTTTTTGTGGGCTATATTCTGGCAAAAATTGTTCGTGGCATTGTGGAAGGTTTGACCAACAGTCTAGATTTGCAGGCTCAAGCTGAAAAAATGGGTCTATTTAAAAAGAGTAGTTTATCGCATTTACTTGGTTCATTTGTTTTTGCATTGGTGATGATTACCGCTTTAATTATTGCATTTGAAGCTTTAGGTATACAGGCGATTTCTCAACCTGCAACGGCAATGCTTGCAGAAATTATGTACGCGATTCCACATATTATTGCAGCCGGTTTAATCTTAATTGTTGCTTATGTGGTTTCTCGATTTGTCGCAAAACTTGTGGCGGAAGTAATAGCTGGAACAGGTGTTGATGAAATTCCTGCAAAATTGGATGTTCAGCGCTTTTTAGGTGAAACCAAAGTCTCATGCATTATTGGTTACTTGATCGTGTTCTTTACCATGTTATTTGCCGTGTCAGAAGCTGCGAATAGACTTGGTTTTGAACAAGTGAGTGGTTTAATTTCCATGTTCATCCAATTTGGTGCCAATATTTTATTAGGTGCAGTAATTCTGGTGATTGGATTCTGGTTAGCCAATATTGTAGCGAATGTGGTGCAGCGTGGTGAATATCATAGTTCTCAGTGGTTAGGGAACTTAGTTCGTGTGTTAATTATGGGCTTAGTCATTGCAATGGGTTTAAAAGCGATGGGTATTGCTGATTCAATTGTGAATCTCGCATTTGGATTAACCTTAGGTGCTGTGGCTGTCGCATTTGCTCTGGCATTCGGTTTAGGTGGTCGTCAACCTGCTGAACGTGTTTTGACTGATTTAATTGATAAAGCGAAATGTGAGGGTAAAAAAACCAATGCATTAACGCAAATAGATCAGCATACATCAGAGAATAATGACCCGAAATAACCTGTATTTTTTTAAAAAGATCGTTCAGGATTAACTGAACGATCTTTTTTATTTCAGCGTTGAATCAATTGTTAAGGAGAAAATAATGTCAGCAAAACAGCCAAATAAGTTTATTGCTCCAATTGTTATTGCAGGAATTACCGTTGGTTTTTTAGCGAGTGCCTATAAATTTGTGTTTAGTAAGCCTCAGCAGCAGGAAAAGCAACAAAGCGCTGAAACTGAAGAATATCCTCTTCAAATTAATGAGAAATAAAATGCTTTCTTCAATGAAATTTTGATTTTTAAATTTATTCAGGAACGATCACTTTTAAGTTTGTTAAGGAAAAGTTAAAATTAAAGGTGTGGTATAAAGAATATGAAGCGGATTAAATTCTAGCCATTAATGTGCTTTAAATATTAATGGCTTATCCTTGGACGGGTAGAAAATACTAAAAAAGAGGGAGCATTGATGCAACTTATTCAGTTGATAAATAATATCACTAAATATTTGAATGCACTTAATGCTAAAGGTGCTCTAGAAACGTCTGACTCATGTGAAAGAATGAATCAGACGATTACTCGAGTACAGCAAAATTCGTATATCTTCCTATTTAAAACAGATGATTTAGAATAATTTTTTGCTTATACATATTGTGATGCGGCGTGTGCAGAAGCCCACGCCCATTGGAAGTTGTATCCACCTAAATGTCCTGAAACATCGAGAATTTCGCCAATAAAATACAAGCCTTTTTGCTTTTTACTTTCCATGGTTTTAGATGAAACTTCAGTGGTATCTACACCACCTAAAGTCACTTCAGCAGTACGATAACCCTCAGTTCCAGAAGGTTTTACTTCAAAAGTATGTAGACGCTGGGCAATGGCTTCAAGTTTATCATCACTCATATTACCAATAACTGTTTCGGCAACATCAGACCAAATGAGGGTTTGTAATTCAAGCACCACACTTTTAGGTAGGTGATCGACCAGTAAGGTTCTTAGTAAAACTTTAGGTTGTGCAGTTTTTTTCGCTTTAAAGAACTCTTGAAGATCCATAGACGGTAGAAAATTAATTTTAAAGCGTTGCCCTACATCCCAATAATTCGAAAGTTGTAGCGAGCTTGGCCCACTTAAACCACGATGAGTAAACAGTAATGCTTCAGTAAAACTATTTAATTCATTGGATAGGGTCGCTTCGACAGCATTACCACTTAAACGTGTAGTGACTTCTTTAAATTGATCCGAAAAGGTAAACGGAACTAAACCCGCACGTGTTGGATACAGATGGTGTCCGAATTTTTTTGCTATCTCATAACCAATGCCTGAGCCACCTAAAGTCGGAATGGATAAACCACCTGATGCCACGACTACCGATTCTGCTTCAAAATATCCTAGACTGGTTGCAACTTGAAAACGATGATCTGTAATTGCGTTGACCGCTTTAACTTCGCAACTGCATTTAATATCGACTAAGCCAGTTTTGTCACATTCATTCAGTAACATGTTTAAAATTTCTTTTGAACCCTTTAAGGTAAACAATTGACCATGTTTACGTTCTTCATATTCGATGCCGTATTCACAGACTAAACCGATAAAATCCCAGTTGGTATAGCGTGTTAAAGCTGAAATCACAAAATGTGGATTATGTGAAATAAAGTTTTCAGGCTCGACGTACAGATTAGTGAAGTTACATTTTCCACCACCTGACATGAGAATTTTTTTACCAATTTTATTGGCTTTTTCCATGACCAAAACTTTACGCCCACGTTTTGCTGCCAATGCTGCTGCCATTAGGCCAGACGCACCTGCACCTAAAATAATGACATCGTATTGATTTGAAGACATGGCAAACTCATGGGAGATAAAAGCAGGGCATTATAGACAGTTTTGAACTATTTTTCAGGACTATTCACTCGATGGAAGACGGCCTTGTAAGCCGCCTGAATGAATCACTAGAATACGAGAATGTGCAGGAAAATAATTTTTTTGAATTAAATCAAAAATACCATATAGCATTTTGGCAGTGTAAATATGTTCTAGTGGAATGTGATAGGTTGCTTCAAAGTTTTGCATAAAGTGTAAAAGTTCAGGTTGGGTTTTTGCATAACCGCCGAAGCAATAATCATCTAAAATTTTCCAATTTTTCTTTATTGTATTTCGTTCAACTTCGGTTTGTAGAAAAGTTCCTTTTAATGCAGAAAATCCGAGTACAGATTGATGTACTGAGCTTGCATGAATCAGTCCTGAAATTGTGCCACCTGTTCCAACTGCACAGCAAATGACATCGTAATTTTGTCGATCAGCAGCGGTTAAAATTTCTGTACAGCCCTGAATGGCTAAAGTATTACTGCCACCTTCAGGAAGAATGTAACTATTTGGAAAATTTTGATTCAGTTTAGCTAAAAACTCAGTTTGATCTTTTAGTCGATATTGTTCACGTGAAATAAAATCTAGCTGCATACCCAATTGTTGTGCTGTTGAGAGGGTGTGGTTCAATGGTTTATGGATTAACTCGTCACCACGAATAATCCCGATGCTCTTAAAACCAAATTGTTGTGCTGCAAAAGCTGTCGCTGCAATATGGTTAGAATAAGCACCACCAAAGGTGATGATTTGTTTTAGCCCTAATTTTTGTGCTTCTAGTAAATTGTATTTAAGCTTAAAAAATTTATTACCTGAAATATTTGGATGGACTAAGTCTAAACGCTTTATGGTCAAATCTATCGATGAGTTTAGGTTGAGTTTTTGGTAGGGAATGGCATGCGCAATAGAGTCAAACATTCTAGTTTAGTCTTAAATATTCAAGCGTATTGTACTGAAATTTGCAGTGAGTATTACATCACTGGTGTTGTAGTGAACATAAAATTGCTCATCAATTTTATTTCGGTATTTAGACTTTCTACATACTTTAGGAAGTGCTGGTATCCACAGAAGTTACCACAGACATCCCTGGGCGTAATTTTTCCATGCCTTTTTGATTGGGATCAATCGCGATACGTACTGAGATACGTTGCACGACTTTGGTAAAGTTCCCTGTCGTATTATCAGGTTTTAAGACACTAAACTCTGAGCCTGCTGCTGGGGAAATTTCTTCAACTTTTCCTGTAAATTTTTGATGATTCATTGCATCTACTTTAAATGTCGCCTTTTGACCAATCTGCATATTGGCAATTTGAGTTTCCTTAAAATTGGCGATCACCCATGTTTGCTGAGGAATAAGATATAAAAGTTGTGTTCCTGCTGCGACATACTGCCCAACACGAGGGCTAACTTCACCCAGTTGACCATCCATAGGTGCAATAATCACACTATATTCTTGGGTCGTGATGGCCTGATCTAATTGTGCTTTGGCATTGGTCACTTGTGCTTTTAAGCCTGTTTCAGCCACTTGAGCCGTTTTTAACGCTTCCTGTGCAACCAAGACATTGGCCTGTGCTTGTTTAAGTAGTGCAAGATTATTCTGGGTATCTGCTACGGCTTTATCTTGTTCAGTTTTAGACGCTGCGCCACTATTGCCTAATTGTTGATAACGATTGAGTTGTGCTACAGCCAGTTCATAGGCAGCACGTGCTTGATCAACTTTAGCTTGAGCCGCAATAATATCTGCTTTACGTTGTTCGATTAGTTGGCTTTGATTAGATAGGTTATTTTGAGCTTGATCGACACCCGCTTCAGCTTGAATGACTTTTTGATTATAAGTTGTTGCATCAATATGCATTAAAGTTTGCCCTTTTTTAACGCGATCAAAGTCAGTCACCAGTACATCTTTGACATAGCCGTTAATTTGGGAGGATAAAATCGTGGTTTTACCTTTTACATAACTATTGTCTGTCGACTCAATCTGATTATGAAACGGACCAATTCCCCACGCCCATAAAATCACAGTAATACCGATTAATAATACGAAAAACATTAACACTAAGGTTCGCGTAGCGGTAGGAATCAACTTACTTGAAGGTGGAGCAAATATAGTTGTGGCATTGTTTGCTACCTGTACTGTTTCAGATGTATTTTCAGTATTATTTTGATCTTTCGACATGATGTTTTCTCAGTAAATCTTTAATGCTTTAGGTTCATTTTCATTGTTACTATACTGATGCGTTTATGTGGTATTCAGTGTTTGTTGTTTTCGTAGTGCATATTTAGTTTTGGTGATAATAAAGCCACCCCAAAGTAGTAATAACAGCGCAAAGGCACCATTGAGTGCGATTACATCGTTATAAGCACGAACTTGAGCTTCTCTCGTCACAATTTGATTTAAATTACGCAGTGCCTGATTTTTTTCAAGTATAGGGTCTAGCGTATATTGCGCTGTACTGTGTTGGTAAGCCTGTAAACGCTGTGCCACGATGGGATCGGTTTGCGGTAGGTGATTCAGCATTTCTACCCGATAGTTTTGGGTGCGAATTTGTTGGTAGCTGGAAAAAAATGAGCTCCCCAATAAACCACCAAAACTTTGGGTTGCAGAGAATAACACCATAAAAGTGACCATATGGGATGGTCCTTTTTGTAGTGCACTCATCATTCCCGTTAATAGTAATGGCCCAATAAACATGCCACTGGCAAAACCTACGATAAATTGACTATGATAAAAATTAGCAGGACGAACATCACTGGTGAGATGATAATCTAAACCACAAGCAATTAAAATTAAGACTTCTGCAAGAATTAAGTGCCAAATCATCCGTTCGCGAGAGAAGGTCAAGGCACTAAATATAGTACCAGCGACAATCCCTAAAAAAATAATTGTATATAGCGGGACAAATTGATCAGGTCCCATGCCCATAGATTTAAGAAAATTCACGGCGGCATAACTTTGCTCTGACATCAGAAAGCGAATTGCCAGTGCTCCAATAATGAAGCGAATTGTTGAAGAAGCCCCTAGCCATCGGGTCATAATCAGGGGATTCACCCGAAAATGTTCATAGGTTAAGCCCACGATAACCAAGCTAAAGCCAGCAATGAGGATGTAAGCCAGCCATTTGGATTCAAACCACCACAGTATAGGACCTTGACTCAGCACAACACACAGTAGCGCAAAACCCGGTGCCAATAAGGCAAAAGTAAAGAAATCTTGTTTTTCAAAAACGGCTATTCTGATACTGCGAGGGAGTTTTAAAGAAACCACCATGGCGAGACTGCACAGTGCTAGACCTAGCTCAAAAATATACAATACGCTCCAATCATTCGCATTTAAAAGTGTTGGAGAGATGATCCAAGCCAAGGGAATACCCAGTTGTTGCAGACCTAAAGCCAAATAAAGACCCCGTCCAAAATTTTCACGCTTAAAGGCTTGTAAAATGTAATACATACCTAAAGAACTGAGGGGGGCGGCGACTAACCCACTAATAAATCGCACAAACACCATCATTTCATAGGTATGCACAAATAAATGTAAAATTAAAACAATAATAAAGAGGACTAAGCCAATTTCAGAGAAGAGCCTTAACCCATATTGTTGACGTGCCTTAAACAGAATTAAGTTAGAACTTACATTTGCCATCACATAAGCCGCCGGAATCCAAGCCGCTTCACTCGGCGTTAATGCATATTCACCTTGAATCAGGGGAAGGTTTGCAATAATGAAGCCATTGCTTAAGCTCCCAACGATTGCAATAAATAAACCAATAAAGAAGTAGATCAAACGCTTTTGGGTTGAATGTGCAATGAACGCAGGTGAGCCGGGCAAAGTTGGACGTTCTTCTGGGGTCCAATCTGGTATGGGTTCTAGTATACGAGGCGTCTTTTCCATGTTTACCCGACTTCAGTGTTTAGGCATGTGTTAATCAATTGGCAATATAATTTATCAATATTTTTTATTCTGAATTATCTATTACGTTATCCCAGAATATACCCATGAATATGGTCACGTGTTTAAAGGTGGAGTGAATATTAGAGATAATCGTCTGATTGATGAGCAGGTCAATGACAATGCACTGCTGCTAGATATTTAGCATAATTGGATGATCTCAATCAATATTATGTATGTATCACGATTGGGTTTAAATGATCGAGATAAATGTGAATTCGTTAAGCACAACGAGAGTCAAACTTTTAGCGATAAAATATGGGTGATTTTTATACAAAAGTGCTATGCTAAACCTATAAAAATAATGGAAGAGGATATCGAATGAAAATGCTATCCGTATGTTCTTATATCATCATTGCAATGACGATGCTTGGTTGTGAAAGAAGTCCAATGAGTCAAACGAAAGCAGAAGTTCGTTCTATACAAATTGCAGGTGCACCTATTTACGAAAAGGATTATCGCTTAACCGCACGTGAGAATGATATACGTGAAATGGAGTAGCGTTTTTAGCTTTAATTGATAAAGGCTTAAATTATTCGAGCAAAATTTGCTTTGATACCGTAAAATTCAGCAAGATTTTTTATGATTTGAGAATTATAAAGTGGATTCGTTATTGATTTTAGGCCCAATTGCTTTAGCTTTAATGTTAGGGGCAATTAGTCCAGGTCCTACATTTATTTATGTAGCCAAAAACTCAATCGCAATTTCACGTAAACATGGTTTATTTACTGCACTTGGAACAGGCACAGGTGCGGCTTTATTTGGCTTTTTAGCAGTGATGGGTTTACAGGCTGTTTTATTGGCTGTGCCATCAGCTTATTTTGCCTTGAAAATCTGTGGTGGTTTATATTTGTTGTGGCTGGCTTATAAAATTATTAAACATGCCAAAGAACCCATGGACACAGCAGATAGTTCAGTCCAACTGATGAGTTATGCACAGGCTTATCGTTTAGGATTTATTACTCAGCTGAGTAATCCCAAAATTGCGATTGTATTGGCGAGTATTTTTACCGCACTTTTACCGAAAGAAATTCCAACGTATTTCTACGTGGTTTTACCAATGTTGTGTTTCTTTATTGATGCGGGTTGGTATTCACTGGTGGCTGTGGTGTTGTCAGCAGAGAAACCACGCCGTGTATATTTAAAATTTAAAAAAGTGTTTGATCGCGTTGCAGGTGGTGTAATGACCTTACTTGGCTTGAAATTGATTTTTGGAATGAAGTAATTTTTACTGATCATATCTTAAGTTCTGAAGGTTAAAATTTAAGATATGCATCAATAGATAATCATGAACATATTTAAATTATAACCTTCATCATCATGGTCTTAAAAATAGACTACAAAATCTCAAATATTTCGCTATTTTCTTTTAATTACAAAAATGAATGTGGTTACAAAAGAATTAATGTTGATTAAAATATTTGAGGTTAATATTTAATCGTATTTTAAATGTGATTTACTCTGTAAAGATCAAGTCATGATGATTTATTTTGAGCAGATCATTTGGCGAATAATCTTGATTTGAGAAAAATAAAATTTCGGTTGAAAGGATTTTCAACTTTTGATTGAGTCATGGCATGGGAATACGCAGGTTCAAGTGCTAAACCCATAACTCGAACTTCCCATCCAAGGATATATTGTATGCAAAATAGTCCATTTAAAAATAATCAATTATATAACGAAGTGGTTTATAAGACTTTGATTGAATCGACGCTTGCGATTCCATGGAGTATTGACTGGGATAGTAAGCAGTTCAGTTATATTGGCCCACAAATTGAAAAATTGTTGGGTTGGCAACAAGAATCATGGAAAACAGTACAAGATTGGGTTGATCGTATGCATGAATTAGATCGTGAACAAACATTTAATATGTGTGTTGCACAATCGCTTGCTGGTATTGACCATGAAGCAGATTATCGTGCTTTAAAAGCAGATGGCTCATATATTTGGATCCGCGATGTGGTGCATGTGATTCGTAAAGAGAATGGTGAGGTGGATTCTTTAGTGGGCTTTATGTTTGATATTTCTGAACGTAAAAAACAAGAAGAACGGTTAGAAATATTACAGCGTCAGTTGGAAGAATTTTCTTATAAAGATGGTCTGACTGGTATTGCAAATCGCCGTTTATTTGATGAGTTTTTTGCACGTGAATGGCAAAGCGCCATGCGGTTGCAAAAGCCGCTGTCAGTCCTCTTAATTGATCTTGATTATTTTAAACAATATAACGATGGACATGGTCATATTAACGGTGATCAGTGTTTACGTGAGATTGCTCAATTATGGTCGACCTGCTGTAGTCGCCCTCGTGATTTAGTTTCACGTTTTGGTGGTGAAGAGTTTGCGGTTGTGTTGCCAGAAACCAATGCCGAGGCGGCTATTCAAGTTGCTGAAAACTTAATGCAGGCTTTAAAAAATGCCAAATTACCGCATTGTACATCCACAATTTCAGAATTTGTCACTTGTAGTATAGGTGTAAAGACCATTGTTCCAACGGAACAGTGCGATCAAATGAAATTTTTAGAGTTGGTCGATCAGAATTTATATCAAGCGAAGCAACAAGGGCGCAATTGTTATCAAGCTGATGTTATGGATACTTTAGAGGATTTAACTGGATAATTTCTACCCCATAACCACAACCGCCGAGGGATGGTTATGGGGTGTTTTAGAGATAAAAATATTGCGATTTAATTTTAAACAACACTGTACTGATCTAAAAAATTTTAAACTCATAAACATTGTATGAGTCTTAGATTAATCTTTGAAATGCACAGGAATCCATTGATAGCTTTTCCCATCTGCTGAATAAATATGTCCAATCCCCGGGAATGGTAGATGCGGCGCTGCAATGGTTTGTCCACCTTTAGCATATTCAGCAAACTGCTTTAAGCGTGTTTTAACTGCTTTTTTCGGGTCTATATCATAATCAATAGCGGTTTCAGGTTTGTCGAATTGCACAGTATGTGAATGTACGATGTCGCCAATAAACACAATCGTTTCATTCTTGGTTTTGAGCTCATAACTAAAATGTCCCGGCGTATGCCCCGCGGTATTAATGACTTTAAAGCTCTGAACTTGATCGCCTAGTTGATACGTTTTGAAGCGGTTTTTGGCTTGATAGGGCGCAATGGCGTGTTTAATTTTTTCTACAGTACCTAAATAGCCTGCTTGTTTTTCTTTCGGAAGCTTGTCTATTTGTTTAGGACTGAGCCAATAGTTTGCTTCATCGTTCGATACATAAACTGTTGCATTTGGAAAGTTAGCCACGCCATTTTGACTAATGCCACAGACATGGTCTGGATGTAGGTGGGTAAGCAAGATGGTATCGACTTGTTCTGGTTTATAGCCTGATGCTTTTAAGTTACTTAAAACTGAACCTAAATGTGCGCCAAAATAGCTGGCAGCTCCGCTATCAACCAAAACCAGTGAATGACCTGTATTCACTAAAAAGGCATTTATGGAGGTTTGTACACCTTTAGTTTGGTCAGCAGCATATTTCTTTAAAATTTCATGCACTTGTTTTTCTGGAATGTTTTGAAATAGTTTTGGTGACATGAAATTGGTGCCATCTAATAGGGCAGTAATTTGCACATCGCTAGCTTGATATTGGTAATAGCCTGAAACCTGTTTTTGTTGTTGGATTGGGGCAGGTGGGGAAATGGCAAAGGCTGACATACTGATTAAACTGGAGCTAATTAAAGCAGAAGCAAGTAATTTATTCATTTATAAAGTTTTACGAAATTTGTTGAATTGTTTATTTTTTAGCATGTGAGCTAATTTTTTTCATCTAGTTTTTGATGGGTTTTAATGAAGGGGTTTACGAGAAGATCATTTTTAGAGGGTTTGTTTTTGATTGAGAAGAGTAAAAAAAGCCACTGTTCGTTATAAAATACTTCCATGTCCTTTCTAACGAAAGTACTACATATATTTTGTAGGTTATGTAATTGAATAATAACTTTTTATTAAAAATTTATTGTTTTTTATATAAATACGCTTAAAAGAGGTTTTTGCTGAAGTGAAAAAATGAACAATAGCATTATGCATATACGAATTATTCTCCATTAAAAATCTGGGTTCTATGATATTCCATATATTTTTCATGATTTGGAGTTAGGCAAATACGCATTTCTTTTGAAATACTCAGTGCATTCATATGTTCAGATATGACTTTGGAAACCATAATTTTTCCATTTTTATCAAAAGAAATATGACCTTTATCAAATAGCTTATCTAAATTTGGTGTTAGTAATAGGCCATTATAAGGATCTAGTCGTTCCATGTTATCGGCAACTTTCCATGGCTTAATATGAGAAGCGATTAGTATATTAATGAGTGGAAGATCAGTAACACAACAATGATTCCAATATTTAATTAATAAGTTTCTAAATTGCCCTTGCCCAATGCGCGATAAGACCAATTGTTGTTTATCTGTTTCGGTAAGTTTAGGGTCTTGGAGTATTTCATTTTCAAGTTGAGCATTAATATCTTGATGTGACAATTTTAAATTTGTATTTAACTCTTTAAAAATTTCAGCAGCTATTGCCTCATCAATTTTTATGCCATTAGTTTGGGGAGTCCAATTGATTTTTGGAAACCTTTTTTGTAATTCTTCTTCTTTAATAAAGGTAGCTGGACTTAGGTTATTGAATTTTAATTTTACAAAAGAAGTCTTTTTCCCTTGTTTTGTAAGATTTTTATCCCAATGATTACGTTCAAAAAGTTCGGATTCTATTGAACCTATAGCAATTATACCCTTTGGTTGTACGCCTACTCTAACAAGAATAAATTGATCATTAATGCCAATATTGTGCTTACGAGAGCCTGTTCCCCAATCGTTGAATACTTCTTCGTTATTTTGGAGTTGTAATATTTGATTGTTAAGGTTTTTCCAATCCCATCTCTTAGGATTCCAAGTAAATAAATAAGTTGCCATTAGTTTAGCCTTATAAAGTAATATATTAGAAAATAACATAAAAATTAAATATTATTGTTTTAAAAGAAAAGCCCCTACAACGTAGAGGCTTTTCTTTTAACATCTAAATCTTAAGACACTTTATCACCCGCTTTCGCACCAGATTCAGGCGAAATCACCCAAACACCTTCGCCATTACCTGCGGCAAGCACCATACCATTTGAAATACCAAAACGCATTTTACGTGGTGCAAGGTTAGCCACCATGACCACCAGTTTACCTTTAAGGTCTTCAGGCGCATAGAACTCACGAATACCACTAAAGACATTGCGTGGTTCAGCTTCACCGACATTTAAAGTCAATTGAAGCAATTTGTCAGAGCCTTCAACGTGAGCCGCATCTAAAACTTCAGCCACACGAAGGTCAACCTTCATAAAGTCTTCAATGCCAATGATCTCAGCTTCGCCAACTTTAGGTTCAACTTTCGCAGGGGCTGCTTTCTTCTCTTTTTTCTTTTCAACTTTTACAGGTTCAGCCGCAGCAGCTAAAGAGTCTTTAGAAGCATCGACCATTGCAGCAACAGCTTTCGGGTCAACACGCTGCATTAAAGCTTGGAACTGTGCAATTTCATGATTTACTAAAACCGTTTTACCTGAAGCAAAATCAAAGTTTTCAAGTTTTAAGAAGTCTTGAACTTGTGTTGCCAAAGTTGGAAGCACAGGGGACAAGTAAACGGCCAATTGACGGAACAAGTTAATGCCGACAGAACACACATCATGAACTTGTTGTTCTTGACCTTCCTGTTTAGCCAATGCCCACGGTTTTTTCTCATCAATATATTGATTGGCTTTGTCTGCAAGCGCCATAATTTCACGAATGGCCGCAGAGAATTCACGTGCTTCATACGCTTGCGCAATAGAATCACCTGCATCAACAAAGCTTTGCACCAATTCTGGTTCTGCACAGGTTGCAGATAATTTATTATCAAAACTGGTATTAATGAACTTCGCACAACGGCTGGCAATGTTGACCACTTTACCAACCAAGTCTGAATTCACTTTTTGCACGAAATCATCTAAGTTTAAGTCTGAATCTTCAACTTTGTCAGATAATTTAGAGGCAAAGTAATAACGTAAATATTCAGGATTTAAATGCTCTAAATAGGTTTCAGCTTTAATAAACGTACCACGTGATTTTGACATTTTTTGACCGTTTACAGTCAAGAAGCCATTGACGAATAAACCTGATGGCGTACGGTAGTTTGCACCTTCAAGCATTGCAGGCCAGAACAGCGCGTGGAAATACACGATGTCTTTACCGATGAAGTGATAAACCTCATTTTGAGAATCTTTTTTCCAATAGTCGTTAAAGTCTAAATCTGGACGTTTATTTTTAATATAATTTTCAAAACTCGACATATAACCAATTGGCGCATCGACCCAAACGTAGAAATATTTGTTTGGTGCATCTGGAATTTCAAAACCAAAATACGGTGCATCACGGGAAATATCCCAATCGTTCAAGCCATTTTCAAACCATTCATCCAGTTTGTTGGCAATTGAAACAGGTAAACGACCTTCGTCACGTGTCCATTTTTGCAGATATTCAGCAAAATTTGGCAGTTTAAAGAAATAATGATCTGATGATTTTTCTACAGGTGTCGCACCACTTAAGGTTGAACGTGGATTTAACAATTCTGTTGCGTTATAGGTGGTACCGCAAACTTCACAGGCATCACCGTATTGATCTTCTGCTTTACATTTCGGGCATGTGCCTTTAATGAAACGATCTGACAGGAACATGCCTTTTTCAGAATCGAACAATTGCGTGACAGGGCGAACAGCAATGTTGCCTGCTTCACGGTTTTTAATATAAATTTCTTCTGAACGGGCTCTGTTTTCATCACTATTGGTTGAATCATAGTGATCGAAATGCACACCAAAACCATCAAAGTCACGGATATGTTCTTTTTGAACATTGGCAATTTGCGCTTCAGGTGTAATGCCATTGGCTTCGGCACGTAGCATAATTGCAGTACCATGAGCATCATCCGCACATACATAAGTCACGTTATGTCCCATTGCACGCATGGCACGAACCCAAATATCTGCTTGGATATAACCGAGTAAGTGACCCATATGGATAGGGCCATTGGCGTATGGAAGGGCATTGGTGACTAAAATATTTCGCACGGATATAACTCTCTCGTTCGTCGTTATGCAAAGTGTTGCAAGGTCAATGATTTTACCTGAGTTGCTGGGAAGATGCACAAGGGATTCAGTGAATTCTTTTCAAAAGTAGATTTTTGTATATTGCTGATTCAATAACAGGGATAATGTTGAGCTAAAGAGATGCTACAGAGTTAGATACAAATGATTGATGACGATTTCGATGATTTTGAACAACAAGAAGTAACCCGAATTCCGCAACATGAACAGGGTAAACAACTCGGGCAAAGCATTTTAAAAGATGCCGATCAATATCTACAATCAATGTCTGCTGCTGAACATAAACACCTCATTCAGATGTTAAAAGTACTTGCAGCCAATGAGCCTTATTTTGATGTTTTGGCGAATCAGTTAGATCAGCCTGTTGACAGTAAAGTTGCCAATGATGCCTTGAATTTAGTGCATATTTGGAATTTGATTAATCAGCATGAAAGTGATGTCGATTTTAATCTTTTAGATGTCATCAAGACTGACTATTTTCAAGCTGAATTACTTGAAGCTTTTGATGCTCTTGAGATTGGTGAGAATAAAGCTCAACGTCGCTTAGTGATTCAAGAAGCCTTTAAGCTGTATGAGATGCAATGTTTTGCAGGTTGTATTCCGCTTTTATATGCACAATTGGAAGGTTTGTTGACTGATGTCCTGATTGCCAAAGGTTATTTAAAACAGAACCATACCAAATTTATTGATGTCTATAAAATCGTTCCTGGTTTAAAAGGCCACGAAATAAAGAGCTTGTGGCATAAGTCTAAAATTGCCTGTGAGTTGAATGTTTATTTTGCTGAATTAGACGCTTATAAAATGGATAGCAGTTCGACTGTGACCATGACTCGTCATAATATTGTACATGGGACAGATGTCGTACATTTTACCCATGAACGTAGCTTTGTACTGTTTGTTTGGTTATTCTCAGTGATTAGTTTTATGAGTACCTTGAAGTCTTAAGATGATTGGGATATGCCCCTGACTTATAATGGAACCAATATGCTCAAACTTCTCGCAGAAGATTTTATTCAAGTCGATAACATTGATTTGGTTTTGCCTTTGTACCAAGAGCTGGTGGAAAAGACTAAATTAGAGCAAGGTTGTATCGCTTACGATCTTTATCATGATCTGCGAGATCAAGGACATTTTGTCTTTGTTGAAGAGTGGGTTGACCGAGCTGCTCTAGATGCACATGTGCAATCTGAACACTTTCAGCGTCTTGTTCCTCAAATTGATCAATATCAACGCAAAGAGGCTGTTTTTACTCATATGCAAAGCTTTGAAGATCTGCTTAAAAAAGCATAAGCTTACTTTTCTGTTTCAATTAGTTGTTTGATCTTGATTGCTTTCTCAAAATGATCCAGTTGATGGGTCTTAATCCACCATTCAGCAACTTGCATTAACGATTCAGGATCATTATTTTTATTGGCGAAAAAAGCATAAAAAGATAATCCAACATTGTTCCCTTTCTGATTAATTTTTTCATCACATACTTTGAGTATTTTCTCTTTAAGTGCGGTATTCATTCTTCAAGGCCTTAACTTATATAGTTTAATTTATACATTTTTTGTCAATGATCAAAAGATACAACGTTACATTATGTATGGTATTTATTGCAAATTGCAGTTTTAAACCGAAACGGAGCTTGAATTATATATAACTATAGACAGTCTTAACTCAATTCAGAGCTTTTAGATTTTTTAAACGATATTTGAAAAACAGGGGTAATACGATGACAAACGATAGTAAGTTAGATGATTTAAAAAATAAAGCAGTAGAACTTGGTGATGATTTAAAACATAAAGTATCAGACGTGAAACTCGAGGGTGAAAAGGCATTAAACGAGCTGAAAAATGATGTAGAAGCTAAACATGCTGAAGAAAAAGCTGCTGTTGAAGAAAAAATTGATGTTGTAAAAGATAAAGCCGCAGATTTTCAAGATAAAGCTCATGAAAAACTGGAACAATTGAAAACGGAGGCAACGCATAAATTAGAAGAAGCTAAGCTCAAGGCAAATGAACTTAAACATGAAGCTTCTGCAAAGCTTGATGAACTTAAAGTTCAGGCAACTGGGAAATTTGATGAATTAAAGAAAAAAGCAACCGACACCCTTAATAGCTTTAAGTCTAATGATAAAGGCTAATACCTAAGTATCGTATAAAGAAAATATGTGCAACTCAGTAATAAAAAGACTACCGATCAATGGTTTAATTGAGCGGTAGTCTTTTTATTGGTAACTCATATGCCATGACTTTAGGTTAAGCGCGATAATGAGGAAAGAGCTTCACTTAAATGGACTTTTTCGATTGAATTTGTTCTTTTGTCCTAAGTTTATAAATCTTCTTTCACAAAAAATAATACTGATTTGAAATCTTCGCTGATCTAAATGTCTTTATTGATCCATTCAATTTTTTTGACCTGATTATTCACCACTGTTACGGTATAAATGGTATTTTCAATCTGATAAATATAATCCATAGCAGTATAACTATTTTTTCCTTCTTTCCATTCATAAGAACTCATAGAAAGAGGGGATTGATCCATACGGTCGATCAATTTGGTATAACTATCACCAATCGTTACCAACTGACCATTTGCTGTACGTAAAGTATCGGTCTCATTGGCTGCAAACAATAGACTAGAGCATGTTAAAGAAAGAAAAAAAATGAGAATAGATTTCATATTCAATGCCTTGAAATTATAAAAATAGCTGATAAATATCAGGGATTAAGTTTTGACTATAACTTAACTTTGCTTCTTGATTTGTATCTGAAATATTAATAACTCGGGGTATTTCATAATTCATCATTAAAAATAGGGATGACGGTATAATTTATTGGATGATGGTTGCTGTTTGAATTGTATTCCTATTTGGATTAAGTTGATCTTGAAAAAAAAATCATCGACTTGTTGAATGATGACTTTACATGTATTGCCCCGCATGGATTTCGTTATTTACTACAGATGATGATTTTTATGACATCACCGTTGGGCAAGGCTCGACAATGGTCAAGTAATGGATACGGCATTAGAATCTGAGTAAATTACTAGAATTTATCGGTGCATTTAACAAGCTTAATCGAAGTTGACTTAACCTGAGCTCAATTTACAGCTAAACTATAGTTTTAGATGTATTCCATATTTGGAGCAAACTTATGTCATGGCTTTCTTCGCTTAAATCTGTTTTTTCACCCGCGCAGGAGGTGAAAGAGGAAGAAATCCAAAATGTGCTCCAAAGCTATATTTTGCCGAATTCGAAAAATGCATTACAAGATCGTATCAGCCAAATCAATGTTGAAGGTCGAACGCTACAAATTACCATCAATACTCTTCCAGCCGAAGCAGATCAATTACAACAAATTCACGATGATTTGGCTGATGCATTGGAAAAATGTGGTATTCAAGAGTTGAATATGCATGTGATTCAACAGAAGCATAACCAAGGTGATGCTTGTTCGAGTCATGATCATGCTAAAGAAGGGCATAGTTGTTCAACGCAACCTAAAGCTGAAACTAAGCAACAAGCAAATTTACCGCCTGTGATTGATGCTTCTGGCGCGTCTAAGCCTGAGGAAAGCCAAGCGGAAATTGATCCGAATAATCCCCCAATTCAAAAAGCAACACCGCAACAACGTGATGTGCCTAAGCATCCCCGTATTCAAAATGTCATATTGGTCTCATCAGGCAAAGGTGGTGTTGGTAAATCAACGACGACGGTCAATCTTGCTTTGGCTTTACAACAATTAGGTTTGAAAGTTGGCGTACTCGATGCTGATATCTATGGACCGAGCATTCCGACGATGTTGGGCAATCAGGGACGGACACCGATGATTGAGGCAGAAAACTTTGTACCTATAGATGCATATGGCTTGGCAGTTTTATCGATCGGGCATTTAACCGGCGATCATAATACGCCTGTGGCTTGGCGCGGGCCAAAGGCAACAGGTGCATTGATGCAGTTATTTAACCAAACCTTGTGGCCAGAACTTGATGTTTTGGTTATTGATATGCCACCTGGTACTGGCGATATTCAACTGACATTGGCACAACGTATTCCTGTGACAGCAGCAATTATTGTGACCACACCGCAGAATGTCGCACTGATGGATGCAACCAAAGGGATTGAACTATTTAATCGAGTACACATTCCAGTTATGGGTGTGATCGAAAATATGTCGACGCATATTTGCTCAAACTGTGGCCATGAAGAGCAAATTTTTGGTACAGGTGGTGGAGATAAGCTTGCGGAACAATATGACATTCCATTGCTGGGTCGTCTGCCATTGAATGTCCGTATTCGTGAAAATGCGGATGCAGGCAAACCTTCTGTAATTGCTGGGGATGATGCTGCAGAAAGCTATCTAGCGATTGCCAAGAAAGTTATTGATGCTTTGCCTAAGGCCGAAAAAGATCAAAGCCGAATTTTTTAATAGTTTTCATAGAATAGTCAAACCAGCAGCTCACTTTGTTCTTCATATGTGGGCTGTTTTTATATCAATACAGGGAAATCACAGTAAAACTTTATTGAAGTTCATTTACAGTTTTGGCGCATTCTCCATTTCTTAATAATAGACCAGCGCCAATAGATACGAGTGATTGCAAAAAAAAGTACTGCAAAAATAAGTGCTTCAATCAACAAGCCTGTGGCTAAAATTTTCGCTAAACTTAGGTCAATATGACCATGCCCAAAGTTTTTTATCCAATGGGTAATTTGATGAAAAACACCCAGTAACATCTCTTTATTAATCATGTGTACATGATAAATTTTAGAACCAATCCAAAACGCAAAAATAAGAATGGGTACAATGGTCAATGGGTTCATCACCCAAGCCAATAATAAGCCAATGGGTAAGTTGGCTTCAAAAATTAAAACAGTCAATATAATCAGGATACTATGAAGTGGAATAGGTAATATTCCCCAAAATGTACCAATGAACATGGCTTTAGAAATAGATTTACGATTGACATACCAAAGCGTTGGATTTAAGGCTTTATCACCAAAAATCTTCATTATTTTCAAATTATTGACTTGTTCCGGAGACGGAAGCCAAGACCGGAAAAAACGCTTTGCCATAGTTAATATAAGTCTGTTTGACGAAGGTGATGCCATTTTGCCTGATTGGATAGAAAAACGACAGCTTGAATGGTGGGGATCGGATTAATGCCGTGGACATGTGACCCAGTATAAACTTAGAAACTGAAACCAAACTTAAATCATGTAATAGATAAATAATTGATTACATACCATGTTTTAAAGCAAGGGTGACTAAATAGTTCAATATTTTAAAGGTGTTAGTTTTATATGTAACATTTTGAAAAACAATATATTCTATAGGTCATATATTTCTGTAATATGTTGTCTTACAATTATTTTTTGCGAAGTTGAATAAACTGATTTATTGTGCGTTCAATTATATAGTGAGGTCATTTAATGATTTCATGGCTTTTTGTAGGGTTGGTGGTGACGATTTTATTGACACCAGGACCAACCAATACGCTTTTGGCATCTTCCGGTATACAAGTGGGAGTACGCCGTTCTTTAGTCTTAATTCCTGCGGAAGCTTTGGGTTATTTTATTTCAATTACAATTTGGGGCGTCATTATTGGGACGGTTTCAAAGCAATTTCCTATTATTCCAACTATTTTAAAATTGTTTAGTGCCGGTTATATCTTATTTTTAGCATTTAAATTATGGCGAACCGCAACACAGGATGTGGATTTTGATCAGCCGACCATTCAGCCTAAAGAATTATTTATTGCAACGTTAGTAAATCCGAAAGCATTGCTATTTGCTTCAGCAATTTTCCCTGTATTTGTATGGCAAAGTATGGCTGCGTATATCGCGCATATGCTGGCTTTTTTATTACTCATTGTGCCCATTGCATTTTTTTGGACTTATATTGGATCTGCACTTTCTAGTAATAAAGTCAGTTGGTTAAACCAACGTAATATGCAAAGAATGGCATCATTGGTGCTCATTAGTTTTTCTGTTCCTTTGAGTTATTCGGCACTTTTACATCTTTAAGCGCATGCGCAAATTGGCATGTTTCCTCAGGCTGTATTCCTTTCAGACCTGAGTTTTGTTATGACTATACATTTCCTTAAATCTGCTTTTAAGTTAAAGTACAGCGCAATAAATGTTTTTACCTATTTTCAGGATATTTCAAAATGGCTATTAAGTCTGATCGTTGGATTCGCGAGATGAGCGAAAATCACGGCATGATCGAACCATATGCAGCGAATCAAGTTCGTGTGAATGAGCAAGGTGAAAAAATTGTATCTTATGGCGTTTCAAGCTATGGGTATGATGTTCGCTGTGCACGTGAATTTAAAGTATTTACGAATGTTCATTCCGTTATTGTTGATCCTAAAAATTTTGATGAAAACAGTTTTATCAGTATTGAATCAGATGTGTGTATTATTCCACCGAACTCGTTTGCCCTAGCACGTACAATGGAGTATTTCCGTATTCCTCGTAGTGTACTGACTATTTGCTTAGGTAAATCAACTTATGCACGTTGTGGAATTATTGTAAATGTAACTCCACTTGAACCAGAGTGGGAAGGTCATGTGACTTTAGAGTTTTCTAATACCACCAATTTGCCTGCACGTATTTATGCGGGTGAAGGTGTGGCACAAATGTTATTCTTTGAATCTGATGAAGTGTGTGAAACCTCTTATAAAGATCGTGGTGGTAAATATCAAGGTCAAACTGGAGTTACCTTACCCAAGGCTTAGTTTGAACTGTGATGTAAAATATGATGTTAAAAAAGCAAGCCATAGGCTTGCTTTTTTTTGTAGTCTTAACAGGACTTTTAGATGAATATAATCATGTTTTTATAGTTTATTTGGTATGAGGGATTATATGTTTTGGTTTAAAAAACATACAGCCTCTTGTCGGAAAGTATCAAATTGATATATTGTGTTTGATTAATAATGTTAATATTGGTTATTAAATATACATACTCAAATAAATATTATGAGTTAAATTATAATACTGAGTAATGTGAATTATTTGATTGTATGGCTGATCAAATAAGTTAAAAAAATATTGGAAATAATAAAAATATGCTCATTAACTACGGATAGGAGAGAGTATTCATGCTCCAATTAAAATATCTTAATATTGCATTATTAGCACTGAGTACTTTAAGTATGAGTGGTGTATATGCTGGAAGTCTACAGTCAATGACAGATGAGCAGTTGTCTGCAACGACTGGGCAGGCGCTCATGAGTTTAACGTATATTGCACCTACGGATGTGACAAATTTAGAATCACAACGTGCAGGTGGTGATAAAAATATGGGTTTTTATAAATTGGGTTTAGAGGCCAATATAGAAATTAATGCGAATATCAAGAAGTTACAGCTAGGTTGTGGCGGTACAAATGGTGTTGGGGGATGTGACATTGATATTGATAATTTTAGTTTAAGTGGCATTGTAGACGAGACTTCTGATACTAAAGCGAATCGTGAATCACGAGTTGCATCTGATGCGACTTTAACCAATCCATTTCTACAATTTGCAATTAAGAACCCTAATCAAGCATCAACCCGTGAAATTAAAGGAATTCGATTAAGTGCCGAAAATGCACTAGCAATGTTAACATTTGGTACCGAAAACACGAATACACCTAATGGTATTAATGCTATGAGCGGTTATATGAAAATTGCTGCCCAAGGATGTAATGCAAGTATGGCTGCAACAAACCCAGCAGGTTGTGCGGGCATTGCAACGGTTAATGGGCGAAATATGAGTAAGGCTGATACGGGGAAAAATATGACGGGTCGAGTTAACGTCGACTTATTAGGTATAGGCATAAGAAACTATGAAGCCAGTAATTATAATGTTACTTTGGATAAAACTACGGCACCCTTTAGTACCAATGAAACTGTAGTCTATGGTAATAGATTAACTTCTGTTCCTGTAACGGGAACAGCTTATATTCAACCTATGAATTTTTCTCAAAAAGGGTTATCCATTGTGATTAAGGAAGCTATTCTTGGGGCGGACTTGAATATGTCAAAGGATATTACGGGGACGATTCAGGGGCTTCAGGCAGATTTGAGTATGAATGAAAGTTTAGGCTATGTTCATAAAGTCAAAGTAAATAGTCCATTTTCGTTGTCACTGCAAAATGATACGGTATATTGGCCAGGTATGGCTGCGCCTGCATTAAAAGGGTGGTGGATGGCATTTGATGATCCAGTTGATGTGGGAAAATTAACACCTTCAAATAGTTTAGATGTTCCAAATTCGGTTTTAGCGGATGCTATGGGGCCTCAAGGCTGTTCTGATGGTAACGCCTCTGGCATTAACTGTGCTTTGTATAAGCATTATAATGAGGGTGGGGCGATGGCGTATTGTTCTGGTTTATCATGTTTGGGCGGTTCTTTAGCAATAGGAACGGTAAATTTACCCAATACCAAGGTGCCTTTTGCATTAGATCCAATTAAGCTAGCGGGTCAAGATTTTGTGCCGAATTGTTATGGAAGCTTGAAATTTTGCTAATATTTATGTATAAACAATAAAAAAAGGTGGCTTGCGTCACCTTTTTTATTGTTTAAAAAAAAGTAATAACAAGTTATATGATCAAAGATTAAGGTTGGTAATTTGTATAAGATAAAGTCAATGATGTTTTTAATGGATTTAAAACACTCATCACATCTCAATAATTTTTTTAATTAAAAATATATATTGTTATTCTTAATAGGAATGGTACTGGGAAAATAGGGATAAAATGCGTAAAGGAATAATAGCAGCGCTAATTTCAGTTGGCATTATAAGTCAACTGCAGGCGCATACACTGGTTCAACTGAGTGATCAGCAATTATCTGACACTGTGGGACAGGCACTCATGAGCTTGGCTTATCTTGCGCCATCAGATACTGCTAATTTGATGACAAAGTATAGTAATGGTTCAAATATGGGGTTTTATAAGCTCGGTCTTGAAGCTGAGATGGACTTAAATGCTAATATTCGTAATTTGCAATTAGGTTGCGGTGGTGTAAATGGTGCGGGTTCTTGTGATGTCGATATTAAAAATTTATCACTCAGTGGATTGCCTGCTGGTTATAATGCCGCCAGTGGTTCAAGTCCAGATTATGGTTTGACCGATCGTGCCTCAACAAGTGCTAAGTTGACCAATCCCTTTATGGAATTTGCAGTCAAAAATCCAGATAAGGCTGCGACTCGTGAAATTGTTGGATTGCGATTTAGTGCAGAAAAAATTACAGGATTACTTTCTGCAGGTATAGCAAATGGGATGCTTCCTTCGAGTACAGATGGTATCCAGTCTTTAAGTGGTTTTATGCGTATCGCGGCTACAACGGGTGAAGTGGATACATTACCAACTCTTTTTGGTAAGCAGGCAGATCATCAAATTAAGGGCTTGCTTAGTGCTTTAGGAAATGATCGGGAGTTTACCAGTGAACCGGGGAGTTCGGATACTAATGGGGTTACCGTTCCATCGATGAAAGCAGGATTTACAATGCCGGGTTTTCAGGTGAATGGTAGGCGTATGACGAATGCTCATGTAGAGCATGTAAAAGCAACTATTGGGCAAATATCTTTATCTGATGGTCCGAGTAATCAATTAAAAGTTAACTTTGATGCAATAGCGTTAGTAGCTACGAGTTCTAAAATTAAGTTAGCAACAGGTTCTATGATTAAAAACTTGAATATGGATATTACTTTCGATCAAGCTCTAAGTATGTTTCATAATATTCCATTGGTTGGCACGGGGGGGTATTTAAGTCTGCAGCAACAAGCCCTTTTATGGCCTGGGAGTTATGTCGATCCAAGTGATATGGGGGCTAAAAATTTATCTGAGATGTTGCAAACTGACGTTGCTCAGCAGGGGTGGTGGATGTCATTTGCTGAGCCGGTACAACTGGGCTATTTAAAGGCTTCGGATAAAGTTGATGTTTCAAATGTTTTGCCACAAGTTGCGACATTAATGACCAATGAGTTGCTCAAAGAAGAGAATCGCGTATACGTACCTGCAGGGTCGGCATTGGGATCGATATTTGGTATGACATTGACTACACCTCAGCCAATTGTTGTTGATTTAGGTGCTGCAACATTAAAAAATCCTGCAACATTAACACTTTCAAATATCAAATTAGCTAATCAGAACCCTACAGCAAATTGCTATGGTAGTTTGAAGTTCTGTTAATTTTGGTTTTATGGGAAGAGGCGGCTTTTAAGTCGCTTTTTTATTCAGAAGGTGAGGAGGGTGTAGAGCTGGTATATTGCTAAATACAGTGTCATATTGTTTAGGAGTTGGCGTTTATCGGATTTTTATTGTTGTTATTGCTTTTACTTTGCCAACAAAAGAAAAATTACCTATTATGGACAGTGATAAGAATATAAAGACTGGTTGAAATTGAGGGCTAAATTTCGACAGATTGTAGGAATAGTAAATAAAAGATATGGTGCGGAGCGCCGTATAAAAAAAAGGAAGGTCAAGATGACGGCATCCCATTATACGGTGGAATTAAAAAAAACCGTTTTGGCGAGTTTAATTGGTTTATGTCTAAGCCAGCCTTGCTTCGCACTCGAAGCATTGTCGGATGAAAACTTAAGTGATACAACTGGTGAGGGTGTTGCTTTACTTCCGCAAGATGCTTATATGGTCTTTCGCGGTTACGGAGCAAATGAAAGTAAAGCAGAATTGTTTAGTAATCGGAGTAAAGATACAGGCTATATTCACTATCTTCCTACAGGTCCCTTGTCTGATACTGCATTGAATCGTCCAGATGGGCATTCTGTGGGTAAGGCTGATCTTTACTTATATGGTTTAGCATTGTCTAAATCGGATGGTGATAGTAATAGTCGTTTGGCGACAACAGAAGCCGCTGCAAAAATTTCAAGTTGGGGCACAGCGGATAACCCATGGTTATTACAAGTGGGAACAGAGAGTAATGTACCCACATTTACTCCAGATAATGGTGCAGTTAAAAATACAGAGACGGGTTCAGTTCCATATTTTGCTTTAGAAGCTCCTTTATATGGCAGTTCAACAGTAACCAGTACACGTCCAAATCCAATTGCAATTATCGGTACTGATGGCAAGCCTAAAAAAGATGTATATGGAAATGTATTATATCAAAATCAAAAAATTGATCCAAATGGACCAGACACTTCAAGCAATTGGTATCAGGTTGCGGATAAAGTCGATTTTTTAAAGGATATAGAGGGAGCCGATGCCTATAACTTAAAATTAGCAACTTGGGCTGATGCTTTGGTTTTGGATCAAAGTAAGGCTGAAAGTGACCCTAATTTATATTTATTGGGACAGATGGCGGGTACGAGTGATGTAAACCGAGCGAATAGATTGCGTTTACAGGCCATTTGGAATGGATTTAGTATTAATGGCAGTCGTATACAATTATTTCAAACGCTGGGTGGTGCAACCAACACAGGTGGAATGAGTGTTTTCTCTAATAATACGTTGGGTGCATCTGGTGTATTGCGATTTAACAGTGGTGATTCTAGTAATTTACGAGCGAAAATTACTACGCAGACTACTAGAAATCAGTCGGCATGGACGATGATTCATGATGGCTCAACAGTAGATTTCGATAAGGTAACGGGCAAGTCTAGTGGTGCATCATGTAATAATGCAGGAGGTGGTACTCCTAATTATTCAGGTGGTTGTCAATATCAAGTGCGAAAAAGCACAACGACAGATACTTCAAACACGACATGGTCTGCGGCTAGCCCAGAAATAACCAATAAGGTGCTCCGTCTAAGTACGCGTGAAACCTCTGATACCAATAATATATATACCCCAGCCATTAATGGAGGGGGAGCACCAAATTTTGACTCGAGTGAAGGTATATATATTTATAACTTAAACTCTAACTTGGTTTTGGGTACGACGTATCAACCCTTAACTTTAGGTTCGGATGGCAAAAACTTTAGTTTAGAAGTCGCCCGTATCCCAAATAAGGAAACGATCTATAAGAAAATTTATACAGATTATACGGGCTTAGATAAAACCTATTTGGGTTCGACTTGTAATGTGTATCAATGTGGTAGCAGCAGTATTGCTGGTTTTCAGGGGAATAGTGCGACGCATAGTAGTATTACGATTGGTTCTACGGTTTATGATAATAAGTTAAATCAAATTACTGCCTATAATGGTGTAGAAGCGATTGGTATTTCATTTGGAAAATTAGTGGATACCTCAACAGGTGATGTAATCACAGGGGTTTATACAGATATACAATCGCGCTTCCGACAAGCGAAAGTGATAGGAACATGGACTTATAGTTGTAATCTTGTCTGGAGTTGCAGTACTGGAACTGTTAGAGCTTGGGAATATAAAGTGGGAGCAGGTAATCCTGGGAGTTATATAACTCCACCTGGCGCGGCAAATGTTCCATCAAGTTGTACTTATAATTGTACAGGAACAAAGCCTTCCACCGCACAAGATCCAGCAAACAGCAATAGAGATTGGAATGCATCCGGTGCTTTATGGGAAACTGCTTCGGCAGGCGCGTTGGGATTGGTTGGTATGACGCCGAATATTTCAAATATGCCGGGAGTAAAACCTGACGTTGCTCCAAATATACCATCAAATAATTTTGGTTCAGCTGCTATTGATGGCTTATTGATTCAGCATATGAAAATTACAACAAAAGGCTTATAAATAGGGAAAAGATGATGAAAAAAAGTTTGCTTCTTATTTTAACGGGTTTTATGAGTTTTCCTTTAGCTGCTTTAGAACCAATGTCAGATCAAGATTTACAGTTAGTAGAAGGTCAGGCTGGTGCAGATTTGTCTTTGAAGCTGACTTTGAATCAAAAAAATGATGGTAATTTTGATTCTACATTATGTGGAAAACTTGAATTTTGTCGAATTGCTTTGTCTGTAAATAAGCGCTTTGTGACTAAAGGTGTCAATGATAAAGATAACATTTTCTCTGTTGCGGATAGTAATTCAGGTCATAAGTTGTGGTTGGTATTTAAGGGTGTGCAAGGCACAATTGATATTCAAAAATTAAGTTTGGATGGCGTGGATTTAAAATATACCAGTGACTCTGGTGAGTATAAGGGTAAAGAAATTATCAAACCTGCTATTCAGTTAGGTTATACAGCCTCATCACCAATAAAAATACATAATTATGGTTTTAGTGCACTTTCAATAGAGCAAGATACTTTTAATAGTACTGCTGATAATGAAGGCGTTGGAGCAAGTTCTAAAGATTATGGATATACCAAAGCTTCAGTCTACTCGACAGTAACGGATATCGCGAATGGAAAAGTAGGAACTACTTCCGTTTACGATCAGGGTAAGGAAACAGGCTTTACCGGTATGATGATGAATGGAAATTTAGCTTTAAACGGAAAAGTCATGATCTTCAGTTGTGATGGAAGTCATCCACGCTGCTAGTCTGTTTATGGATATGAAAAGGAAAATGTGATGATAAATAAAAAACTAAATCACGGTAAAGGATTTATCTTAAATACATTAACGCTCAGCATGATATTTATGAGTGGCTCTACATATGCTTTAGAGGCATTGGGTGATGGGGAGCTCAGAAATGTAAATGGTCAAGATGGTGTGCATATATCTACAACCTTTAAAGAGGCAAATATTGATACCCTGTATTGGACTGATAATGTGGGGCGAGGTACACCAGGAGCAACAGATTCAAGACTGACGACTATTGCAGACACTGTTAAAATTCAGCAGAGTAATGCTTTAAGTGTTCCTCTAGGCATGGATTATAAAATTAATTTAGGCAGCGAAGGCAATAAGACTGGACTGGATTTTAATTTGGCTGTTGCACCATTATTGCTGACTGCAGATTCATTTCGTATATGTGATGTGACTGGGTATTGTAGTGATAAAATTGGAAATATTGCTGTACAAACCACATCAGACTTAAATGTTGGTCTTAAAACGCGAGATGGTTTATTTAGTAAAACGAGCCAAGCAGAATTGCTTTTAGGGTTGAAAAACGCAAATATTTATTTAGGGCAAACTAACGTTAATAATCAACTCAATCAGCTTATTTTTAAAAACTTTAACTTTAACTTTAATGGTAAAGGTTTTGTATTTGTTGATGAAGTAAGTGGGTTGAAGCTTCAAACGAATAGTTCGGCTGACGCAGGTCTTGGACAGGCTCCAAATGACCAATATGGTTATGTGGATTTTACCCGTGTTGCAGATTCTGCTTCCAATAAAATAGGTTTTAAAAATACAGGAACTTATGGTAACGGTTCTGAAACCACGAATGCAGGTTTAAATCTTGAAATTATGTTGAATAAGGGTGTGAATTCAGTCACTCCTTATGCATTAGATCCTACTACAAATAGTCCTACAGGAGCAGTTGGACTAATTCGCGTGGGAGCAAGTGGTAGGATGATCAACGGTTATCTTCAACTAAGAGGATTGGACTCAACTGGAAGCACTGATCTTTTGGGTAAGGCTGACTCTCCATCTGGAACAACGAATAATAATATTATGGGGAGTTCTGGTATCGCATTTCGTATGAAAGCTGACTTCACCAAAGATAAGGATGCGATGCTGGGTACTGATGGAAAAGCAACGACCTTGGAAATAGGTGGAGCTGGATTAAATACCTATGGTTTTGAATTTGGAAATTTGACCGGATTAAGATCTGGGACTCGTGGAACATTTGATAGTGGTAATATTTATACCAATTTAGTGGATACAAAAACTTTACAATTACCAGAAAATTATAATTTCCAGACTAGCCGTTTTGGTAATAATAGTTATTTGACCACTTTGAATGATTATAAGCAAAATATTCATTTATTATCGACAAATCCCTATGCACTGGTCACGAGTATTCGAGGTGGAGAGTTCCAAGCGATTTCTCGTCGAGGACGTTTTACGACAAGTGCAGGAGTGATTGATCCTACCAACTTATTTACTAAGGATGGGTTGGATAATGAGTGGGGGCTGGCATTACCATTTTATAATTTGAACGCTAATATCGCGATGTATGGAGCAAAAGTAGCAGCAAATACTGCGTATTACTATACGGGCAATGGTGTGAAAAATCAGGTTGCGACCACTGGTGAGACAGCACGTCTTGGTTTTTCAATGGCTATGAGTACTGAGGGGATTGATAAAAATACTAATTATATCAATCAAGGAAATAAGACAACCTCTATTTTAGTGATTGATGGTGGGACTTATACAGACAAGTCTGGGGCAGTACAACCTACAGATTACTATATGGGATTACGTAATGTTGATTTATTGATGAAAGGCACAGGTAATATTGGCGTTGAAAATGGCAGTTTAAATTTAAGTTTAAAAAACATGCTGATTGTTATGGCTGCTGAGGTGGCCGCGGGTTATTTACCAGGTACAACCTATAAATCTTGTGCTTTAGGAATTTCATCCTTTGGATCGGCTTGTTCCAGTAGAAGTAAATCACCAGATAATAACTTTGCTCTAAACGATAATGTATTATTTGGTATGAAACTTCGTTTAGGTGGAGATATGGATCTATCACTTATTCCAAATAGTGAAATTCAAAGTGACGGAACGGGTTCTCGATTGGGTGTGGTTGGTGAGTTAACACTTGCAAGCTCAGGAAATACTATACAAATTAGTGATCCCGTGAATGGTTCAACTTTAGGTTTAGATAATTTAACAGGGAAACTTGGTTTTAATAATGCAATTGTGATTGGTAAAGACAAAGAAAGTGGATTGGGTAAAGTTGGTTTTTATACAGGTTTAATCTTTAACCCTGATCAAAATCCAGCAGGTGTTTTCAGGGCAAGAGACTTAAATCTGTATCCGCCACAAACTGGAGCTGGTGCTCGTTTAGGAGAGCTAGCAATTACCGGGGGGCGTTTAACCAGTGAATTTAATATTATACCGCGCTAAAGCACATTTTATGATATTGCCAGTTTGTCGGTTTTTGATTGGATCAGGGTTTGAAACGCTTTAAACTCATTTTGACAGTCAGTAAAACTAAAAGTATTTTCCTAAGGACTAGGACGATGAAGAAAAAAAATATACTCGGATGTGTATCTTTATTGCTATGCAGTCCGTTATCCATGGCAATGCAGCCTCTGGATGATCAAAGTCTTTCTCAGACAACTGGGCAAGATGGTATTAATTTGGGTATAAACATCAGTAAAATTCAAGTAGACCAAGTCTCAGTCATTGATACCGATGGTTTGACTCCAACACAATATAAAAACAAAGCAGCTCTTGTTCTTGCGGGTTCAACAAATACTCCAATTGATGTGACTTTTTTAGGGGCAAATAATACAAATTCAACGTTTAAAATGGTCATGGATGTAGATGGTGGAGGCGGACATCCGTTTGCAAATATTGCATTAAGTTTTGGCAGTAATATTACTGGAATTAAAGTTTCCCCTTTTGCTATATATCTTGCCGGAGCGAATTCAACCTCTATAAGTGGAACCTCAAAGTCTATTTTTACCGCTGGTGGAACGCTGAATGGTGATGTGACTAAATTATTAACCATTGGTAGTGCATCAAATAATTTTGCAATTAATTTTAATAATACGAATAAACCATCATTTAATATTCAATTGGGTAATGTTCCGCAAAGTCATTTGATTGTGCTAAGTGGAGCAATCCAATCGATTTGTGGTACTGATGATGGCGGTGGATGTCCTATAGCTCTGCTTTCAGGAAATACAGGCGCAACTTTTAATTTACAGTTAAAAGCGACTGATGCAACAAATGGCTTTTTATTAAATGGTTTTTATGCTGGAGTGGAACCTGATGGTTTAGTCTTTGGTAATAATGGTGCCTCCAGTAAGTTCGATGCAGCATTAAATGGTATGACGTTGGGAGCTTTAAACTCATCCAGCACAGATGTCTTTAATGGCTTGAAAAATGGCTCTATGGGAAATATGGGAGCTGTTGGTGCATCAATCACGGATTTAAAAGTAAAAGTAAGTGGATTGTAAGATTAAAGAGAGAATAAAAAATCCCACTTCATGTGGGATTTTTTATTCTTAAAGCAATTGATTATTTTGAGAATTTAGCCATTAACTCAGCTTTAGAAATATTCACAGATTCGGCATCAGTACGGCCTTTATATTCAAATGTACCAGCATCCAAACCTTTTTCACCAATGACAATACGATGTGGAATACCTGTGAGCTCTAAGTCAGAGAACTTAACGCCTGGACGTTCGTTACGATCATCGAGAAGAACATCATAGCCGGCTGCCTGTAATTCTACATACAATGCTTCAGCAGCTTCTACAGTACGAGGGGATTTGTGCGCATTCATTGGCACAATTGCAAGGTCAAAAGGTGCGATCGCAGCAGGCCAGATAATGCCTTTATCATCAAAGTTTTGTTCAATCGCAGATGCAACGACGCGGGTTACCCCAATTCCATAACAGCCCATAGTAACAGTTAATGGTTTTCCATCTTCACCTAAAACTTTGCAACCTAAGGCTTCAGAATACTTTTGACCCAATTGGAAGATATGACCCACTTCAATGCCGCGTTTAATTTGCAGTGTGCCTTTACCATCCGGAGATGGATCTCCTTCAACCACGTTTCGTAAGTCATAAACTTCAGTAAACTTGGCATCACGTTCCCAGTTAATTCCAGTTGCATGCTGATCAATGTGATTAGCTCCTGCAACAAAATCAGAAAGGACTGAAGCTGCACGATCAATGATGACAGTGATGCCTTTCTCTACGAGTCCTTGAGGGCCACAGAAGCCAGCAGTTAAACCATTTTCTTGTAATTGTGCTTCTGTTGCGAACTCTAGTGGTGAGGCAATTAAAGGATGTTTTTCAGCTTTAATTTCATTGAGTTCATGATCACCACGTAGGAATAATGCAACGACAGGGACTTGACCTTTTTCATTGGCAATACCTTGAACCAATAATGCTTTTACCGATTGTGCGGGATCTGTATTTAAAAAGACTGAGACATCAGCAATGGTTTTTTGATTTGGTGTATCGATAATTTTCAGTTCTTGCGTTGCTACTGCACGTTCACCCACCAGAACCGCTTCAGCCATTTCGACGTTAGCTGCGTAATTGGATTCAGTTGAGAATGCGATATCATCTTCGCCACTTGAAGCTAATACGTGAAACTCATGTGAACCTGAACCACCAATAGAGCCAGTATCTGCTTGCACAGGGCGGAAATTTAAACCTAGGCGTGTGAAGATACGGCAATAGGTGTCATACATCACATCATAGGTCTCTTGTAGAGATGCCTGACTCACATGGAATGAGTAGGCATCTTTCATGATGAATTCACGTGAACGCATTACACCAAAACGTGGACGAATTTCGTCACGGAATTTGGTTTGAATTTGGTAGAAATTAATTGGAAGTTGCTTGTAGCTTTTTAATTCGTTACGCGCAAGATCGGTAATCACTTCTTCATGAGTAGGACCCAATACAAAGTCATTGTTATGGCGATCTTTGAAACGTAATAATTCAGGACCATATTGTACATAACGGCCTGATTCTTCCCATAAGCTTGCGGGTTGAGTCACTGGCATGAATACTTCAAGTGAGCCAGAACGATTCATTTCTTCGCGGACAATCGCTTCAACTTTATTTAACACACGTACACCCATTGGCAACCAAGTGTATAAACCTGAAGCCAATTTACGAACCATCCCCGCACGTAGCATGAGTTGATGTGAAATAACTTCAGCATCATTTGGGGTTTCTCTTAACGTAGCAAATAAAAAGCGACTCGCGCGCATGGAAACTATCCTGAAATTTTTAGATTTAAAGAGGGATTATACGTTAAAAAAATCCGCCGAACATTTGATAATGTCGCCTTCTGTTAAATTATCTTATGAAGATGTGATTTTTTGAAATGGTCACGATATGAAATTTTTGAAATCATCCAAAGAGGTGAGGGGAGTCGTAGGGCATAGGGGATGACACAGCCAGTCACGACATGTGTTATGGAAATGCTTTATTTACCGTTTTATATAAATTTAAAGCAAGAAACATACAGCTATGACTAGAGCGCTATTGATCATTCAAATTAGGGTCTAAGCGAGTTACAGACTAGTTATGGTTCTTAAGTAATATAGCTATTGATTAGTTATCTTTTGGATCTGAATGGTATTTTGATTTTCAGCTGATTCTTATCAATGTTGTTTTTTTAAGGCATATGGATTTATTGAGCTTTAACTAAATCTAGTTAAAAGAATTGTGCTTCTCAAGTTTATTTTTTGGAATTTTGAATAGTTTTTTTACATTTAAGTACAAAGCTTATTAATAAGTAGCATGAGCGTCATAAATCTACTGAATTTTTTGTATGTATAACCATATTTTAGCGTAAATTGTATGTGTGAAAAAATTATTCAGACACTTTGAGGCGCTGAATAATGTCGTCGTAATAAGCTTGGGTATTACCATAGCTGATGTGTAAAGATTCAATCGTAGATTTGGTATTGTTAATATTGTCAGCATTGTATTTTATATTATTTTTAAGCTGTGTAGGAACAGGGCTGCCTTTGCGGAAGTACTCCATTTCTTGACGTTTAAAATTAATTCGATCGGCTTGTAATTGCTTGAGTTGATCTTGTTGGAGTGCAATTTGTTTTTTAATACTACCAAATTGTTCATTACGTTTACTTTCAGCAACTTTACTACTGCCATAAGCTCTTTTTAATTTTAGGTCTTGTTCTTTTTGGCGAGCAACAGAGGCTCGAGAGTTAGATTGTTTGACATCTTGTTCAGTATTATAGGCGTGATTACGTTGAATCACCTGCATATTTGATCCTAAAACTTCATAGCCATTACGAATATGTGCTGGCGTCACAGATGTACTAATATTGGCTACACCGTTTTTATCATAATAGCGATACCATTTTTTTTGCACTGCTTCAGCAGCATAAGCTGAACTGGTCAGGGTGTATACTGTAATGATGAAGAGTGGATAAATAAAATATTTTGACGAGGATGCATTTTTTTGATTGAACATTGTTCCCCCAAATACTTTTAAGAGTATTTTTACCTAAATAATAAACACATATTAAGCATTAAAATTAGAGTATGAAATATAAAAATACGAAAATAAAGGGTAAATTATCAAAAAAACTGGTTTTTAAAAGTGCAAATGTAAAAAAACGAGGCGCTAACGAAAAATGTTCATTGATAAAGTTGGTGTATATATGTTAAAAAATAGAGATTAATTGTAAAAAATAAATGAGTTCAGCTCTATCAAATCCAAATTAAGGGGACGGGTCATTAAATGGATGATAAATTTCAAAATCTAAAAGTCATGGTAATTGATGATTCAAAAACGATTCGTCGTACAGCAGAAACTTTATTACAGCGTGAAGGCTGTGAAGTTGTGACTGCTGTTGATGGGTTTGAAGCACTCTCTAAAATTGCAGAAGCGAATCCAGATATTGTTTTTGTCGATATTATGATGCCACGTCTTGATGGTTATCAAACTTGTGCCTTGATTAAAAATTCACAAAATTATCAAAATACACCTGTCATTATGTTGTCAAGTAAAGACGGTTTATTTGATCAAGCAAAAGGAAGAGTGGTTGGGTCAGATGAATATTTGACTAAACCTTTTAGTAAGGACGAGTTATTAAATGCAATTCGTAACCATGTTGGTGCTTAAAACGAATTGATTGGGGAAAAAAATGGCACGTATTCTGATTGTTGATGATTCACCAACAGAGATGTTTAGATTTAAAGAAATTTTAAATAAACATGGATTTGATGTTTTGGAAGCAACTAATGGCGCAGATGGGGTGACTTTAGCGCAAGCTGAACTGCCTGATTTGGTTTTGATGGATGTGGTTATGCCTGGTGTGAATGGTTTTCAGGCAACACGTCAAATTGCTCGCGGTACAGAAACAAAACACATACCTATCATCATTGTGAGTACTAAAGATCAAGATACGGATAGGGTATGGGGAAAAAGACAAGGGGCGAGTGATTACTTAACCAAGCCTATTGATGAGAATCAACTAATTAACGTGATTAAACAATATCTCAGTGCGGGATAACTTATGGCAGCGAATGGATTTATCGAATTACTTCGGTTATCAAAACGTGGCAATAAAAACTACAGTGATGATGAAAGTGAAGTAAACCGATGGTCAGGCATTGCATTCGAAATGATGGGGCAATATTTTATTGCCCCATTAGGTGAAGTTTCCGAAGTGATCTATCCTCCTAAATATACGTCCGTTCCAAATGTACAGGATTGGGTGTGGGGGTTGGCGAATATTCGTGGAAGACTTTTATCTGTCTCCGATTTAGCATGTTTTATTTCAGGGCAAAGAAGTCAATTTTTACCTACTCAGAAAGTCTTATGTATTAGCCACAATGATCATTATGTTGGTTTGATTGTAGACCAGGTTTTAGGGATTCAACATTTTAATAAAAAGAGTTTTTTTTCAGAAAATCAAAATTTAGATGAAAAACTTAATCGTTATTGCCAAGGGCATTTTCATCAGCACAACCATGCTTGGAATGTATTCTTGTTTAGTCGCTTATTAAATGATCCTAAGTATCTGAATGCATCAGAAAAATTTATAAACTAGCTTTGACGCTGAACTTAAAGTTAAGTGTCCCGGGGAGAAGCTGAATGGGCTTTAAACTTAAAAAGAAAAATACAGGTGACGCTACTCAAAAAAGTAGTCCAGTTGTTGTGGCAAAAATAAAATCACGTATTGACCAATTTTCTAAATTGTTCGGTGATAGCGATCAAGCGAAACCATTTATTTTAATGGCGCTCATCAGTTTGATTTTCGCAGTATTCATTTTATTGTACCTGTTCTATAGCGTTCCTCGGAATAATGACTTAACTCGAAGTTTAGGTGAGTTACGTTTGTTATCACAAACTATGTCTCGTCAAGCGACAGAAGTTACATCATCGGTATCTGGTAGCGGTGCAATTCAAGCATTGAAAAAATCACAACAAGAGTTTGCAGATAATCTTAAAGTTGTGAAAGATACACATTCTAATGATAAAAATTTGCAGCAAGTGAATTCGATTTGGTCTAAAGTTTCCGATGATATTACAACTGTAACCTCTCAAGAAAAGGTTATTAATAATTTATATGAAACCAACCTGGCTATTGGTGATGCAATTCCAGGTATGCAGGCGGAATATAACTTAATGGTTGACCAAATGGCACGTGAAAATATGCCAAGTAGTCAGGTGGTTATTGCGAAGAACCAAGTATTTATTGCTGAACGTATTTTACGTTCGATCGGTGCGGTACTCGGTGGTTCAGCTGACTCACAAGCCTCTGCGGATGACTTTAATGCCGATACAGAAACATTTGGTGCTTATTTAAATGCACAGTTAAATGGGAATGCAGAGCTCGGTGTAACACGTATTGATCAACCTGCATTGCGTGAATCACTCGAAAGTATTAAAGATGATTACGATAAAATTTTAAAAGCTGCAGCAAGTTCTTTAGCAGATAACTCGAAACAAATTGTTGAAGTTCGTCAAGCATCATCAGATATTTTTTCACAGTCGGATAAGCTTTTAACAGCTTTAAATCAATTAGAAGTCAATACAGGCTTGAAAACTGTTCTGCCTGCGACACTATTGATTCTCGCATTGGTTGTTTTCTTCTTTAGTGTATTTAAACTTTTGGTATTCCGTAGTTCATCCGATAAAGTTCGTGTAACCCGTTTACAAGATGAATATGACCGTAACCAGAATGCAATTTTACGTTTACTGGATGAGATTGCTGACTTGGCAGATGGTGATTTACGTTCTTATGCGACAGTATCTGAAGACTTTACTGGCGCAATTGCCGATTCGATTAACTTTGCCATTGACCAGTTACGTGACTTGGTTTCACGAATTCATGAAACTTCGCAAGAAGTTGCGCGATATACGCAAGATACACAGAACATTACCAACCAGTTAGCAGAAGCATCTGAACATCAGGCACAAGAAATTGCGGGTGCTTCAACCGCGATTAACGAAATTGCACAGTCGATTGATCACGTATCTGCGAATGCTTCTGAATCAGCTGATGTAGCACTACGTTCGGTACAAATTGCATCGAATGGTGCGGATGTTGTAAATCGTTCAATTGATGGTATGGACACGATTCGTGAACAGATTCAAGAAACCTCTAAACGTATTAAGCGTCTGGGTGAATCTTCTCAAGAAATTGGAAATATTGTATCGCTTATTAATGATATTGCCGATCAAACCAATATCTTGGCATTAAATGCAGCTATTCAGGCCTCTATGGCAGGTGAAGCAGGTCGTGGTTTCGCCGTGGTAGCAGATGAGGTTCAGCGTCTTGCAGAGCGTTCTGCATCAGCAACCAAACAGATTGAAGCACTGGTTAAGACCATTCAAACGGATACCAATGAAGCAGTAATTTCAATGGAACAAACCACTTCTGAGGTTGTACGTGGTGCAAACCTAGCAAAAGATGCTGGAGTTGCTTTGGATGAGATTCAATCTGTATCGGGTAGTTTGGCAAAATTGATTGCTAGTATTTCTGATTCTGCAAAATTGCAGTCTGCTTCAGCAGGTCACATTGCAAGTACGATGACGGTTGTACAAGAGATTACCTCACAAACAACCACTGCGACATTTGATACAGCGCGCTCAGTTTCTGAATTGGCGAATATGGCAGAATCTTTACGTCAATCAGTAACAGACTTTAAACTGCCTGAATAATTGGATTCAACATCTTATGGGGTATGCAATATCCACGGTTATGTGGGTATTGCAAACAATAGGACATTTATTGATTAAGTTAAAATGCTTAAGATAAAAAATGTTAGTAGGTTGTAGTTTCTGTAACAGGAAGCTAAACATAGAAGCCTGAGCTATGAAAGAAATATTAAAACACTTAGTTGAATCGACAGTCTTACCAGAAGATAGTTATCTTGAGCAAGATGCTGAAATTTTAGAAATTTTCATAGAAGAACTTGAAGAGATTTTTGAAAGTTTACAACCGTTATTAAGCCAATGGATACAAGATCCAACTCAAGATGAGGTTTTGCTTAATATTCGTCGCCACTATCATACTTTAAAAGGTTCGGGGCGTATGGTTGGGGCTAAAAGCTCTGGTGAATTGGCTTGGACTGTAGAAGAGGCTCTAAATCGAGTCATTGCGAAAAGTTTAGTCATTTCAGCACCATTACAGAGTTATGTAAATTTAGTTTTTAATACCTATAAGTATAAATTATATAATGATTTTAATAATAATCAGGTACATCAAATTGATTTAAGACCTTTGGTGTTGTTGGGGCAGCAGATTCAAAAAAATGTCAGTATTGAACCGGCTTTAGAAGAGCTCTTGGTTTTATCTACGATGTTAAATGCTGAAAATGTCATCACTGGTTTGGAAAAAGTTGATATTGATGCTCAATCTGCTCCAGCAGCGCCTGTAATAAGTGTTGAGGAAAATGTGGCTGTATCTGCAGCAAGCATTTCAGAAGAGACTTTTGCTCGTGTTTCTGGCGTGGATATCGCACATCATGAAGCGATTGAACCGCGTAATGAGGAGCTGATTTCTGCTGAAACCAATACTTCATTGGCCCAATCTCATCAGGGAGAATACCCCAGTCAAAGATCGGATGAAGGAGATCAATTTCTTACAGAAACTTTGGCAATCTTTGTGGAAGAGTCTGAAGAGCATTTGGCAGCGATAGAGGCATTCTTACAACTAGAACATCATACTCCAGAACAATATAATCGTTTAATTCGGGCTTTACATACCTTGCGTGGCAGTTCCTCTATGGCACATGTCGATGACGTATTTGAGGTGAGTGGTAAAGTTGAACAATTATTTAAAGTTTTAGTGCAAGCAGATACTGAATCAAGTACCAATGAAAATGCACTACTCACGCATTATGCTGAATTTGTACGTGATTATTTACATGTCTTGAAGCAAGATGGCGCGAGTGATATTAAATTACAGAGTATTTATCAAGTATTTAATCGTGCTTGGGATCGTTATGATTTCCAAATCGAACAATTACAAGATCAGGCGAGTGAACACGATTTAATCTCTCAGTTAGTGAGCTTAAATATTGATTATCTGTTAGATGCTGAATTCGAATTTGATAAACGTGCCAAAGTAGATTATCCACATTATTTTGAGCAATTAATTGATCAAACCAGCCAGTTAATCAAGCATACTGAAAATCGTGCTTCACAAGGTATTCATGAATTTAGTCTTGAATTAAAAGCGTGCTATATCGCTGTTTTAGGTACACCTGCATTATTAAATACAGACTATGCATTTGAGTTGTTCTCAAAAGTTCATCAAGAGTTTATTCATTTATTTGATACTTTAGCTTCTGGACAACGTGTAAGTTTAAATGATGATTCAAAGCAAGCTTTAGATGAAATAAGTGCTTATTTACAACAGGATATCGATTCTGTTGAATCAGATTTATCAACAACTATTGAGCCGATGAGTGTTGCTGAAGCAGTGCCAATAGCCGCTTCAGTATTTGATTTGAGTTCAATCACGGCACAAATTTTAGAAGATAAAAAGCAACTCGATTCAACTGAAAGTCATCGTGATTTTGATCTTGAAGTCTTGGACATTTTTATTGAAGAAGCGGATGAGCTGCTCATTAATATTGATCATGATTTAAATACATGGTCGAAAAATCTCTCAGATACGACGGCTTTAAAGAACTTGATGCGCCATTTACACACCTTAAAAGGTGGTGCAAATATGGTGCAGGCGGAACATATCGGTTGGATTGCGCATGAGTTGGAAACAATTTATGAGCGAATGATTAAAAAACAAATGCAAGCCACGCCTGAATTGGTCCAAGTGATTCGGATTGTTCAAGATAATATTGCAGATCGTTTACAGATGATTCATGAGCAACATGTCGATTATCCTGCTCAAAACGTATTATCCATTTTACGTGGTTTAGGTAAGCATCAAGTTGAGGTGACGACCCCTGTTGAGACTTATGCTGCAACGACTGCAACTGCAACTTCTGATCTAGAGCTTGTTGATGATTTGGTCGATGTTGCTGATTTAACACCTGCAGCGTTGATTCTAGAAGGTACAGTAGAAGACGATTCAAATTCTGAAAATGAACCTGATCAGGCTGAGTTGATTGCCAGAGAAACATTCTTCGAAGAAGCTGAAGAACTGCTAGATGATTCAAAGCATATTTTAAGTTTATGGTTTGACCAACGTAATAATCGTAGTTTATTGCTTCAATTACAGCGTATTGCCCACAGTATTAAAGGTGGCGCAAAAATGGTGCGATTAGAGCAAGTTGCGGAAATTGCCTATGAACTTGAAAATGTATTTGAACAATTTGCGGTGCATAATTTCAGCTCGAATGTCTATGATTCACTCTTGGATATGGCATTTAATTGGCTCAAAGATGCCATAAAAGAGCAGAACTATCAGCATTATGATAAGTTGAAAAGCAATTTAGCCAATATCACTTATGTCGATGTCGCTGTTCAGCTACCGAATAAACTGACTCGTGCTGATTTACTCTCCGACTTTAAACCCACTGATTTTGTGGCTGGGGATGGTGTTGAACCACCTTCGATGTTTGGTGAGTGGGGGCAGTCTCATCATGCTGATCAAAATGATGAGATGATTCGTATTTCAGCAGATCTGATTGAAAAAATGATTGATTTGTCTGGTGAAAATGCGATTAACCGCTCGCGTATTGAGATGGATTTAGGGCAGTTTGGTAATACTCTCAGTGATATGGAATTGGCAATTCAACGTCTAGTTGACCAATTACGTCGAATGGAAGGTGAATTAGAATCACAAATTATAGCCAAACATGGTGACTTGAATTCGCGTTATACCGATTTTGACCCATTAGAAATGGACCAATATTCATCATTGAATCAATTGTCTAAATCGCTTGCAGAGTCAGCTTCCGATTTGATTGATTTTAAAACCACGTTATCCGAAAAAATACGCGATACGGAAAGTTTATTATTACAACAGTCACGGATTCAAGCTGAGATTCAAGAAAGCTTAATGCGGACACGTTTGGTTCCATTCTCTCGATTGTTGCCACGTTTACAGCGACTGGTTCGCCAAACCTCAACAACATTGAATAAGCCAACCGAATTACTGGTGAATAATACTGAAGGTGAATTAGACCGGACCATTCTAGAAAAGCTCATTTCTCCATTAGAGCATATGCTGCGAAATGCAATCGACCATGGTATTGAAGATGCATCTGGACGTCAGAATAGTCAGAAATCGAAAACGGGTCGTATTGATCTAAATATTAGCCGTCAAGGTACAGATGTAATTGTGACCTTTACCGACGATGGTAAAGGGATTGATGCTGAGAAAATTAAAGCCAAAGCACTTGAGCAAGGTCTGATTACTGCGGAACAACAACTGACTTCTGATGAAATTTTACAGTTGATTTTCCATCCAGGTTTCAGTACGGCACAACAAGTGACACAGATTTCAGGTCGTGGTGTCGGACTGGATGTGGTGCAAAGCGAAATTAAATTGCTGGGTGGTCAAGTCACCGTTCATTCCGAGCTGGGTAAAGGGTCAACTTTTACCATACAAGTTCCAACGACTGTATCGGTGAGTGATGCATTGATGGTGAAAATTGGTGATCAGCAGTTTGCTGTACCATTGTCACAGATTGATCGAATTGTACGAATTTCACCTACAGCATTGGATGAATACTTTAGTAGTAAGTCTGAATTTTTTGAGATAGATCATCAGTCTTACAAGTTACGTTATCTTGCTGAATTTGTTGCACATCAGCCAGTACCTCGCTTACATGGTATCGCACATTCTTTACCGGTATTGTTGATTAAAGGCAGTATGGGACAAACCATTGCGGTGTTGGTTGATCAGTTGATTGGTTCGCGTTCACAAATTGTTGTTAAACCGATTGGACAGCAGTTCTCTAATATTGGTGTCATTACTGGTGCAACCATTCTCGGTGATGGCCATGTCTGCTTAATTTTAGATGGTCAAAATATTGCACGACAAATTCAAGCCAATCATCGTGTAAAAGATGATGGTGAACATCGTGACAATCAGCGTCATCGTGATCAACGTCGTTTAGTGATGATTGTGGATGACTCGGTTACGGTACGTAAGGTAACGACCCGATTGCTAGAGCGTAATGGTTTTGACGTGATTACGGCTAAAGATGGTGTGGATGCAATTGAGCAACTTGAAAATGTAAAACCAGATTTAATGTTGCTGGATATTGAAATGCCACGTATGGATGGATTTGAAGTCACGAACTTGGTTCGTCATCATGAAGTCCATCGTGAATTGCCAATTATTATGATTACATCTCGTACTGGTGAAAAACATCGTGAGCGTGCTTTTAGTCTCGGTGTAACGAACTATATGGGCAAACCATTCCAAGAATCTGAGTTGTTGGAAAATATTACAGCATTGCTGGAAACAAGGTAGAGAACGGTTATGACTCAACAAAAGATGAGTAACGCGCTTGATCGTGTGAATGCACAAGAATTACAGCATTTAATTACCGTTTCGACTGGTTTTATCGATGCTTATATTATTGCTTGTTCTGGAAAAGAGCCGATGTTATTGCCTCAAAATGTAGTGTTATCTGCATTGGACAGCGCAACTCAAGTGAATACGATAGATTGGCATGAATATACCTTACCTGTATTTAGGGTGAGTGATGCGAATCGAGCTTTAGGCGTTGCTTTGGTGATTGAGGGGGATGAAAAGGAACAGAGATTTGCATTGATGTGCAATGAAATGCCTGAGTCTATTCGTCTCCGTATTTCTGAAGTGGTTGATGATGAACGCGAAGCTTTAGATCAGACGATTCTTCAATATGTTCGAATTGGTAAAGCACTTTATCATGTACCGAATTTATCCCAAATTCAGCTGAGTGTTGGTTTAAGCGCCTAAAGTTGACATAAAAAAGGACGTTTTAAAACGTCCTTTTTTTTATTAAAGTGTAAAATTATTCACTTAGAAGTTGCTCTAAAATTTGTTCGTAAATTTCAGCCAATGGATCTAACTCAGCAATATTCACATGTTCATTGATTTGATGAATAGTTGCATTCAGCACACCTAACTCTAAAACTTGTGCGCCAGTCGGTGCAATAAAACGACCATCTGATGTACCACCACTGGTGGATAATTGAGTTTCAGTCCCTGTCACATTTTTAATGGCTTGTTTGGCTGCATTGACCAGTTCACCTACGGGAGTGAGGAAGGGTAAGCCAGAAAGCGTCCATGCAATGTCATATTCAACTTGATGACGATCTAATATTTCTAGAACACGTGCTTTTAATTGATCAGCCGTTAATTCAGTTGAATAGCGGAAATTGAATGTCACTGTCATCGTCCCTGGTACGACATTGGTTGCTCCAGTACCAGCTTGAATATTCGAAATTTGAAATGAAGTCGCTGGAAAATATTCATTCCCATGATCCCAAACCGTATCACACAGTTCTGCTAAGGCTTTAGATGCAGTATGAATTGGATTGATCGCAAGGTGAGGATAAGCAACATGACCTTGTTTGCCTTTTACTGTTAAAACAGCATTCAGTGAGCCACGACGACCATTTTTAATGATATCACCTAAGGTGTTGGTACTTGATGGTTCGCCAACTAAACACCATGTCATTTTTTCATTACGTGCTTCGAGTGTTTCAACGACTTTTACTGTGCCATTAATGGATGGGCCTTCTTCATCAGAGGTAATTAAAAATGCAATTGAACCTTTATGGTTTGGATGCTTTTTGACAAAACGTTCAGAAGCGACCACCATCGCAGCAAGTGCGGTTTTCATATCAGCACTACCACGACCATAGAGTTTGCCATCACGAATTTCAGGTAAAAACGGATCGGATGACCACGCATCTAAATGACCTGTTGGAACAACATCGGTATGACCTGCGAAGCAGAATACTGGTGACTCAGTGCCACGTCTTGCCCATAAATTATCAACATCTTCAAAACGCATATTTTCAATATTGAAACCTGCTGCTGCTAAACGATCCGCCATAATAGGTTGGCAAGTATGATCGATTGGAGTAACAGATGGCTGACGAAGGAGTTGTAAACTAAGTTCTAACGTTTCCGAGTGGTTCATGTACAAGCATCGATTGATCAAATTGTTGAATATAATAGTTCAAGATATAACTGAAACAAAATCTAAATACGGATTTTATGAATCAGATGATAAAAAGCCTTATCAAATGATAAGGCTTTAAGAAAAGTGTTGAAGAATTACATTTTATTCTCAACTTTTTCAGCAGAATTTGTAACAGCATGACCCGCTTTTGAAACGTCTTTACCCACGCCCTTAAATGTATTACAACCCGTTAAAACAAAAGTCATAATTAAACAAGTTGCTAGTATTTTTTTCATCATCATCTCCATTAGAATTATTCTGATGTCTAGTTAGATTAGTGGCTAAGTTACAACATGAATATTATAGTTTGAATGGTTTACGGTGAATAAATGTACGAATTTGATTGGTTAAATACAATTTTTAAACAGTTAAATAAATAAGCGGGGGTTGACGGTACATATAATGTCGCTGATTTTTTGCTTGGAAATATAAACCGTTAGTCCACCACCGTGGTGGAGCTGAACTTTGGTATAGATCTGGACAAATCCATTCTTGGCGTTGTAAACGATAGAAGTCGGCTCTGATCTGATGTCCCCAAGTGCCCAGACTTCTTGATGTGTTTACCCAATTTGGTTGCATTGGCTGGGTACTGTGTTGGTGAAAAGGCAAGTACAGTTGACCTTTTAAAATAGTAAAACGATGATCTATATGATAATTATGTGCAGATTCAAATTGAAATTGTTTATGGCTAAAATGGTGTAATTTACGATATAAAGTATCACTCCGGTTTAAGCCATACCAATGTTTTAAACTTAAGTCAGCCTCGGCAAGATAAAATTTGAGTGCAACTTCCCAATGCTCAATTTTTTGAGTTTGTTTATTGAATAATAAAAAATCAAGCTCACCCAGTGTATTTTTTCCAGCAATGATTTGAATGCTATGTCCTAATAGGGTGTAGTGATGATATTTTTCATCAGACAGCCAAAACCAGATTAAATGTTCAAAACGTAAACCAAGGCGTGTACTTTTTAACCGAGCTAAAAAATCGAGTAGCACCTGTGGGTTTTGATCTAATTCAAGCAGTCTATTTTGATAACGTGCAAAATGCGCTTGCCAAAAATCATCTGTATGGAGTTGGAAGTTATATTTGAGATCGAGCTCATTGGGTATCGACCGAATAATATTCGGACTGGCAATTGCAAAAGCCAGTTGCCGAACGATAGGGTGTTGATACGCAAACCACGGTTCAAAATAAGATGGCATAGTAAGGAGCTCAAGTATAATCAACAGCAGTGAAATATAATTTCGCGGACAGATTGTGATTGAAAAACATATATACTAACCGAATTCATCTGATTGAGTTGCTGTATGAAAATAATGTTTTGGCGTAGCCTAGTGATCCTTTTTATTATCCTAGGTTTTATTGGTGCTTTATTACCAGGTATGCCGACGACAGTATTTTTAATCTTGGCGGCGTGGGCTGCATCAAAAGGTTGGCCTGAAATGGATGCTTGGCTGATGCAACATCCTCAATATGGAGCAACATTAAGAGCATGGCGAGAAAATGGCACTGTGCCTAGAAAAGCCAAATGGATTGCCAGTCTAATGATGCTGATTAGTGGGATTATCATGTTATTCACCAATGCACCGTTTTGGGTGAAGACTTTTACAGACTTGACGATGCTGAGTGTTGCAATCTGGCTGTGGTTACGTCCTGAACCCAAAACTGTAATATCCTCTCAAGATGACTTTAAAATATAAGTCTTAAAATAGATATTTTTGTGTTAAGTCAATTCAGAAAATATTAGGCTGTTTTAGAAAAAAGTAGATTGAATTAAAACTCAATAAAATTAATTCCTGCACATTTTATAGAATGGTGAAGGGGAGAGTGAAAATATATAAGTACTCAGCTTTTGTACACATTAAGGTGCTTAAGCCTATTTATAGTAAAATTAGCGCGCACTTAATTGAATTCAAGATATAAAATCAGTGTGAATATTATGTTTTTCTCAATTTAATTCGATTTAGGGGAAATGTGATAAAAATAAAAACAACTTAAATAGATAAATAATAAACAAAAAACACCATTTTTAAGCAAAATGATCTATTTTTTAATCACTCAAACTGAAAAACCAGGATTCATGAACAAAAGCGTTTGACAGCCTGCGAAGATTCTCTATAATGCACCACACAAACGATAAAGTCGTAAGGGCGCTTAGCTCAGTTGGTAGAGCGTCTGCCTTACAAGCAGAATGTCGGCGGTTCGATCCCGTCAGCGCCCACCAAGTCTTTACGTTAGGAATTTAGTGCAGCGGTAGTTCAGTTGGTTAGAATATCGGCCTGTCACGCCGAGGGTCGCGGGTTCGAGTCCCGTCCGCTGCGCCACTTAATTCTTAATTCGTTTGTGCCACAATAGCAACATTGTGAAAATGCAGCGGTAGTTCAGTTGGTTAGAATATCGGCCTGTCACGCCGAGGGTCGCGGGTTCGAGTCCCGTCCGCTGCGCCATTTTCCAAGAATGCTTTTGAGGGCGCTTAGCTCAGTTGGTAGAGCGTCTGCCTTACAAGCAGAATGTCGGCGGTTCGATCCCGTCAGCGCCCACCATAGTTTGTTTGAACTTTTTTGTAGCAATACAAAAGCCGTAACGCAGCGGTAGTTCAGTTGGTTAGAATATCGGCCTGTCACGCCGAGGGTCGCGGGTTCGAGTCCCGTCCGCTGCGCCATTTCTCTTAACTCCTGAGGTTAAGGTGATGGGAATAGCATAGATAATGTATTTCATTATTTGTGTATGAAAAATTCAATAGAATTTTTTACTCAGGGCGCTTAGCTCAGTTGGTAGAGCGTCTGCCTTACAAGCAGAATGTCGGCGGTTCGATCCCGTCAGCGCCCACCATAGTTTGTTTGAACTTTTTTGTAGCAATACAAAAGCCGTAACGCAGCGGTAGTTCAGTTGGTTAGAATATCGGCCTGTCACGCCGAGGGTCGCGGGTTCGAGTCCCGTCCGCTGCGCCATTTCTCTAGATGTTTAGTCTTGAGAGTGGATGTGTAAAGAAAGCAATTTTCTTACATTTGAAAGATCTGTTTTGAGAGTTAAGTTGTAGAAAGATATTTTTTTTCTTATACTTAAACAAAGCCAAGCTTTGTTACTCATCATTCAGGGCGCTTAGCTCAGTTGGTAGAGCGTCTGCCTTACAAGCAGAATGTCGGCGGTTCGATCCCGTCAGCGCCCACCATATTCTATTCCTCATATTTCATTTTTATAATTTTCATATAAGATACGATCATTCCTGTTTTTAAGTATATTCAATTACATGAGAAATCCATATCAACGCAAGACTGCGTCGAATGCCCAAAATGGCACTACTTCTGCAAAAGATCAATATATTCAGTTTATTCAAACCATTGTTTCTCAAACAAAGCTTTATGCATTATATGATGAAGGCTGGGCCTTGTGTTCAACCCCATCAGGTCAGCAAACTTTAGCAATTTGGCAAAGTAAAGGCCTTGCACAATTATTGATTAAAGATCAATGGGAACATTATCAGGTTCAAGATGTTGCACTTGAGGCTTTTATTGAAGAAATATTGCCATATATTCGTAAACATAAAACACATTTATCGATTAATTTAACCCCTGAAGGGCAAAATATTTTGGTTTCAGGGGAGAAATTTATTTTAGATTTAAAAACGTATTTGTATCAGCTGTATTTGAAGCAACCTTCATTATTTGAAAATAATAGATTGCCTTTACCTAGAAAGATTCGCTTGAATAATAAATGGCTAGATTAATATTCACCAAGTATGGCACCACTGATATAGGCGAAATACTCTCTCAGCCAAGCGTTATAGCGTGTGGCTAATGGTGTTGGGGCATTGACAGTGATAAAGTCGTGATAGCCTTGTTTTCTGGCAATAGCAGCAGCTCGAAGTGTGTGGAAGTCACTGGTGACGATTGCAATCGGGGCATTTTTGTTGATTTGGTGCTGTACTAAAATTTTTGCACTGTTTTCAAGATTGAGTGCTGTGCTGGTACTTTGGTCTTCTTTGAGAATCCGTGTGGTTGGGATGTGATAATTTTCAGTTAAGTACTGTGCCATGATATCTGCTTCAGTTTTTGTTTCAGCATAATCTAAACCACCACTGACGATGATTATTGCTTGTGGCTGCTGTAATGCAATTTGAGCTGCTGAGTCTAGACGGGCGGCTAAAGTCGGGGAAGCTTTACCTTGTATAATGCCACTGCCTAAGACAATAATAACGGCTACTTTTGAATTGGGATTTATGGATTGGTTATATTGTGTCAAATAAATAAAAAATACTGCTAAGCTCAGTAGCCATGTAATAAATAGCATCCAACCGATTTTCCATATTTTTTTTAATTTTGGATGTTGCGCAATAAAGGCGTTTATTTTGTTAAAAAATACGCTATAGATTAAAAAAAATAAACCGATGGTGAAGGGCAGTAGGGTACCTAAATGAATCTTTTTTTGTAAAATTAGTAATAAGCCATCGAGGAAAAGTATTAATCCTAAAATACAGAGAAGGGCGCGCAGTATTGAATATTTAGTCATGAGTTTCTAGGTTGATCTAATTTTCTTTAGCATAATCAAGTTTTGTCTGATTTATCTGAATAGTTGTCTCACATATAAATAAAAAAACCGAGCCCTACTGCTCGGTTTTTTTATTTTACTCATACTTCCAGTTAATAAACATCTCGGCGATAACGGCCACTTTGACGTAGTTCATCAACTTTTTCCTCACCCAATATTTCAATGAGTGCGAGCTCAACATCCGTGGCCATTCCTTGGATACTACCGCAGACATAAATCACTACATCTTGTTCAATCCATGTTTTAAGTTCGTCAGCCTGTTGGCGTAATTTATGATGCACATAGTTTTTTTCAGCTTGATCACGTGAGAAGGCTAAGTCTAAACGTTTAATCATGTTGGTATTTTGCCAAGCTTGAATGACATCTTTGTAAAAATAGTCATGTGCTTGTTGGCGTTCACCAAATATTAGCCAGTTTTTGGTGTAGTCTAAACGAGTGCGGGCATGTAGTAAGCTCATTAATCCTGCGATACCTGTACCATTACCGATACAAATGATCGGGCGGTTGTCTGTAATCAGATGGAATGACTCATTGGTGCGAATACGTAATAAAACCTTGTCACGTAATTGGAGATGTTGTGTTAACCAGCCAGAGCCAAGTCCAAGGTTGCTATCTTCATCACTATGTTGACGTACAACTAAACGTAAGATTTGTTGTGTTGGGATACTGGCAATTGAGTATTCACGTGAAGCAAGAACAGGAAGTTGCTCCAGTAAATGATCCATATTAGCAAAGGGTTCAACCTCAACCGTTAAATCACGATCCCATAATGTCTGTTGAATGGATTGTTGTAGTGAGTCGACAGGAGTATTGGCTTGAATTTTATGCTTAGCTAAAAAAGCTTGAATTCGCTCAGAACTATTTCCTGGTTGAATTTCAGCAATATCACCCGCCTGCCAACTGACTTCATGTTTGGCTTGTAATTCAATATTAAATGCGGGTGCACCTAAACTATTTGGATTGAGTAACTCTCGTTTGAGTAACTGCCATTGATCAAAAGTTTTTTCAATCGACATGGTTTGTAATTCGAGTTTTGTTACTTTTGCTAAAGCATGGTTCCACTGTTGAATATCTGCATTATTGCCATTATCAACCTCAATGGTACTAAATAAGGCTTGTGCACCATTCTGAGTTAACCAATCCGCAATACGATGTCCAAAACTACAATAGCTCTCTGGATATTCACGCGAACCGAGTGCTAGAACTGCAAAATTTAAATGAGATAAATTCAGTTGGCGATTTAGAAATTTTTTCTCAAAGCTTGATGCTAAATCTGGTGCTTCACCAGTGCCATAAGTACTTGCAACAAAAAGAACTTGTTTGGCTTGTATTAAATCTTCAGCACTCAAGAGTTGAATAGCTTTAACGGTTACAGGTTGATGTGCTTCTTGTAAGCTCGTGGCAGTTCGCCAAGCGAGTTGTTCAGAAACGCCAGTCTGAGATGCATAAGCAATGAGCCAAGGAGTTGCATTAGGATCAGCTTGGAGGCTTGAAGATGTATGTCGTGCAGCTAAAGTCAATTTCTTCTGTTTACGGCGTTTCAGATATAGCATCCAACCCGTAACAAAGAACAATGGCATAGCCAGTGCAGCGAGCATAACTAGAAATTGGAAGATAGGGCCAAAGAAACTGCCACGGTGCACGGGAAGCATGCTGCTCATGATTTTTTCATTGAGCTTTTTATCTTCATATAACTCTAATTTCTCAATCTGAGAGGTTTGATAATTATAGGTGGCTTTGTTTCGTGCACGTTCGTGTTGTGGAATGGCATCGACAAAAGAGACATCCATTTTTCCATCAGCTTTTTTAGGAATAGACAGTGTCAGAGAAGAATAATCACGTCCGACTTGCGCATTAAAACCTGTCCAAGCTTGAGTTAAAGCGAGATTGATTTGCTCAGGCTTTAAACCCTGTTTCGAATTTTCATCTTTCGATTCGTGATTAGGTTTGGCACCGTTATTACTTTGTTTAGATTGATTTTCTTTTCCAACTCGCGGCTTTGCTTGCATTTCAGGTTGTGGTGGTTCTACACCCAAAACTTTAAACATACCATTGCGCCACCAATCATATGACCAATACAGTCCTGTGCAGGCTAACAATAGATAGAAAATAATCACCCATGTGCCAACAACGGCATGTAAGTCCCATAAAAAATTACGACCTTTTAATTTGGGCTTAATCACAAACCATTGTTTAAAAGAATGCTTTTTAGGCCAGCGTAAATATAAACCACTGAGTACAAAGAAAATCAGGATTAATGTGCATGCTCCCGTAATTTGCGCTCCAATTTCACCTACAGTTAAGTTGCGGTGTAATTTTTGCACAAATTGAAAAAACTCTTTGCCTTTCACTTCAGGTAAAATTTCGGCAGTATAAGGATTTAGCATCATGCTATAACCTTTACGCGAACCTTCTTTGACGATATTTATACTGGCAGGTTCTTCTGGGGCTTTAGCGACGGTGATGCTATTAATCTTCATTTCTGGTTGAGTAGTTTGGAAATGTTGATAAATTTCAGCAGGGCTGAGTTGAGGTCTATTTTCAACTTTTACCGTATAGCTTGCAGGATTCATCCATTCTTGGATGGGCTGTTCATAAGAATAAATTGCACCCGTAACTCCCATAATCGAGAGTATGAGTCCTGCTGTTATCCCTAGAAACCAATGTATTTGGAAAAATATTTTCTTGAGCATGGCGGTAAGTGGAGTTAAATTTTTTAGATGGCCGAAATTATAACTGAATATGGCGTAGATAAAATGATTTTGTAGATGATATTTATTCTTATTATCATTTTTATTTAGGGTTTAAAAAACCTCCAATATTGGAGGTTTTTTAAATTATTTGAATTATAAAGTTTTTGCTTCACCCACGCTTTCTTTTAAATGTCTGCGCAGTGTTTCAAAAGAAAAGTTTTTGCTATCCATCCGTTTTGGTAGGATATAGGCACCTTGTTGACCTTTGACTTTGAAGTTAACTAACAAAAAATCAGGGGTGTTGTACCATTCATAAATATCTTTCCAACCGACAACCATCGTACCTTGCTGCATGCCCATTTGCTGGAGCATAGAAATACCATGCGGCTGAATGCCTAAACGAATTCCTTTAATTTCTTGAACAGGGACTTCATTCATTTTGCGTTTTACATACCATTCGATACCAAATTTACGCACGAGAAAATAAATAAGTACAGCGGCTAAGGCAACCCAAAAAATAACGGTTGAATAGTTTTTAATAAAGATGAGACCAAGTAGCGAAAGCGCGACAATTACGCCCATAATCGCCCAAGCTTTGGTACCAATTTTATAATTACTACGTGAAAGCACAAGTTGTGCATTACGTTGTTCAGCTTCTGTCACTTCGTACGGAACAGGTTGTAAGGTATAAGCGTAAATATTCTTGGCAGTCATAGTGTCAGTAGTAAGTGAAATGTAGAACTGAACAGAGTTTAGCATTAAATCTGTTCTATCAGTGAGTATATTGTACCAATTTACAGGGTGAATATTAGAGTGAAGCTAATTCTGTAGATTGGTTATCTCGGTCATGACTTAAACTTTGTTTTAAGGTACTGAATTGTTTCAGAATACTAAACATAAGTGAAAGTTGTTGCAGAACAATCAATGATTTAGATGAATTTTGATCGGATTGATTTAAACGAACTCGAATGGTTTGCAACATATTATGCACGGTGAGATCAGGCATTTCATCTCTTAATAATGCACCTTGAATATCATCTGTGGCTTGATCAAGTAGGGCCAAAACTTCCTGATCGTGAATCTGTTCACGATGTGCACCTAATGCGGCAATATAGCTTAAAAAGGTATGATTTAAACATAAAAATTCAAATGCTAAGCTTTTTTGAGTTGGATCAAAATCGGGTTCAGTCGCCAAGGTGGAAATGAGTGAAGCCACATCAGCATCAGTATTGTGGGCTGCTCTACGGACGATCCGATAATTTAAACTATGATTACGTCCATGATGATATTGGCTCACAATATCTGCTAAATATTTGCATTGCGCTTCCAATGAGCGCTGAATCGTGCGCGGTAAGTGTCTGAATTTCCAGTCTGGGAAGATAAAACTTACCCCAAACCATGCCAGTGCACAGCCAATAATCGTATCCATCATGCGTGGTAGAGCCGCTTCAAAACCTAAACCATCGAGATTAAAGTTGATCAAAGCCATGATGGTGATAAAGGCAGTTGCTTGTGCATATTGCTTACTTCTTAATTCAAAAAAGAGTACGGCACTAATCACTAACATGACCAATTGCCCTTCAATCGACGGAATAAAATAAAGAATGGCATAACCTAAAATAATCCCCCCCAAAGTGCCGACGATTCGTAAACGTAGACGACGTTTGGTGGCGTTAAAATTGGGTTGGCTGACAAATAATGCGGTTAATAGAACCCAATAACCATATTCAATTTTGGTCACTTGAACAAAAACATAACCAATGAATAAAACGATTGATACGCGAATAGCATGTCTAAAAAGAACGGATTCTGGGGTTAGATTCTGCTTAATGCGCGCCACAATATCATCCCAACCTTTTAAGTCATCATCTTTAAGTTGGTTTTCAATATGTTTGGCTTTGTCTCGGTTGATATTACGTAGAGTTTCAACATTACGTAATTGAGCATCAATCGATTTTAAGTTTTGATGTAAAGCGAATAGGGCATTGACCCAAATTTGATCATAATTGGAATCATCTCGCAGTTTTTCTAAGGATTTTCTTAGATTACTAAAGGCATATTCAAAACGACCATTATGTAGATAAGTCGTGCGATGCAGAATACTTTCACCTAAATCCTTACATGCTTTACCTTGTAGCGCTAAAATGCGCTGAAAACGAAACAGGATGTCACTGTGCTCGTACATTTTGGCTAATTTTTGATAATCAATATGCGCTGAATCGGCTCGTTCATGTATGTCTTGCGCGACAAAGTAATATTGTAAGCTGCGACGAGTATCACTTTGTCCACGGTCACCTTTTAAGCGAGTGAGCAAGGCTGTACGCATTTCATTAAAAAGACCGACTAATTTTGCATTTTCCATCGATAAGCTAATCATACTTTGCTGATAGCTCGTTGAGGTCATATCGACATCAAATAAATTCGATTTGGAAAATAGAAAGTCCCCCAGTGCCGAATAGCATTGCGAGAGTTTATCTTGTACTTGGCGCACGGGAAAAAGTAAAAAACTAATGGTTGAAATGAGTCCATACCAAATTGCGCCTGTGACCAATAACATTGGTTGGGCATACCATTGTTCAAACAGATGTACGCCTAACATGGAATAGACAGAAACCACTAAACAGCCATAAGAAATGGTGGCATAGCGTCGACCTAAAGATCCTAATAAGATCAAACCAATACATGAGATAATTAAGCCAATCGCAAACAAGATCGGATAAGGGAACAGGAGCTGAACTGAAGCTGCAGTCACAAAAAATCCGATATAGGTGTAAATCAGATTCATGATTCGTACGGAAAAACGATCATCGATATCACTTAAACCTGCAGCAACCACACCTAATGTTAAAGGAATCGTCATCAGCTGATATCCTAAAAAATAAGGAACAAAAGCTGTGCCTGAAAACGCAATAATCATGCGTAAGTTATACATAAAGGTTGTGTTATAGGTTGCTTTACGAAGCCGAATCAGCCAAGCGTTCAAGGTTGAATCCTTATCAACTGGTGGGATGGAAAATATCAAATGTTCGTGTCGTTAATGTGAAATTTCACCTTTAGATTGCAGAAATAATACTATGGAGCATGTAAACTTGTCTGCATTCGTTATGTTGTAAATTAAATACTATGTCAGAAAAAAGAGTAGAGCAGCAGTATTCTACGGGTTGGATCATGTTGTTGGCACTGTTTACGTCACTTGGGCCACTGTCTATTGATATGTATTTACCCGCTTTGCCACAAATGGCACAAGACTTTGAGGTAAGTACCCCCATGGTTGCGAATACATTGCCTGCTTATTTTTTGGGGCTGGCTGTTGGACAGCTCATTTATGGACCGATTAGTGATCGAATTGGGCGGAAAAAGCCACTTTACTTTGGCATGGCTTTATTTGCTGTGGCCAGTTTATTGTGCTTACTCGCATCTGATGTTTGGTCGTTAATCGCCGCACGTATTTTACAAGCCTTGGGTGGCTGTGTTGGCGTGGTGATGGCTCGAGCTGCAATTCGTGATCGACTGGATATACATCATTCAGCACAAGCTTTTGCTAGTATGATGATTGTTATGGGGATTGCACCTATTCTAGCACCAACCATCGGCGCTTGGATTCTCTATTTTTTTGATTGGTATGCTGTATTTGTTACACTTTTTTTGATTGGTGTGATTTGTTTGTTATGTGTCCATTTTTTCTTTAAAGAAACACTGACCCCAGAAAGACGATTAAAACTGACTTTTAAACAGGTCTTTATTTTATATTCTGCAATTCTCAAAGATAAAAGTTTCAGATTACCGATGATGGCGGGTTGTTTTACTGGTGCAGCTTTATTCTGTTATATCAGTTCAGCATCTGCTATTTTAATGGATCAATATCATTTAAGCCAGCAACAATTTGCCTATGCCTTTGGTTTTAATGCCTCGGGCATTATTCTTTTATCTGCAATGAATAAACGCTTAGCACATAAGTTGACGATCATTCAGCGGTTGAAGCTTGGAGGCTGTATTCAAGTTTTTGGGGCATTAATTATTGTGCTTGCTGGTTTGTTGAATGAAGCTCCATTCGTTATGTTGATGTGTGGTTTATTTTGCACAGTATCTGGGATTGGTTTTACAGGGCCTAATGCAATGGCACTGGCCATGTCTCAACAGGGTGCGCGTGCAGGAACAGCTAGTGCTTTAATGGGGAGTGGGCAATTTGCGTGTGGCTTACTGGGTGGTGTGGTTTTGAATATTTTAGTGTGGAGCGCATTATTAAATATGGGAATTTTAATGTTGCTGTTTACATCAACAGGTTTATTCGTGATTGTTAAATTAGCACAGCAACTTAAAACGCAGAAAATCGCATAACAAATCTCTTTGATTTGCATGCTGCGGCATGATTAGTTCATCTCTATCTTTATTTTAAATGGTATGAGTTGGTGCTAAAACTCAAGCATGAATAATATTTTTATTGCTATAAAACATCTATGTTCATACGAAGATCGAATATGTTGATGCTTGGGTAACAGAGTGAGGCGTGGGTGTATTAAAGAGCCAAAACAATAATAGATGCGTCCATGATTTTATTTTTGTTCATTTGGACTTGGAGTATAACGACTTTGATTTTCTATTATCTGAGCATTCGATAATGCTCCGTAGCGAAATATTCAAATAGCTTTGCTACTTTTTGAGGCGTTTAAGGCGGCGATGTGAGAATCGCACTTTCCTAAGTAATTGCTTCGTCAGTTCAGTTAAATCGGATTAAATATATAAAAAATATGAATATGAATTTTTATTTGAGTGATTTGCACTATATACAATAGTCGTAGGTCAGCTTATCTCCGAAAGAGTTAATATATTTCAACCCATGGATATATAGGGTTTTTAGAAAAGTTAATCTAAAAGTATGATTGATTATTAAACCATTGTCGGTAAAACTGATTTCAATAAAGTTGAGAAGTTGCTAGATTACAGCTGTGTACTTGTACACATTATGTTACTTATTAAGTTTGAAGCTTTCATTGTCGGTTCTTACAAGCATAAAAAGTGTGTTTTTTGGAGTGATTAATTTGCTCATAAAACAAAGTGATTGATTCTTTAAAGTGTTTTAAGCCATGGGGAATCAAACATGCACGGATGCTATATTATAAAATTTTAGGAGTGTTAAATGAGTCTATTTCTAAGCCGGAAGTCTTTTATTCAACAAGGTTTAGCTGTCGCTGTAACTGCAGTGATGATGACTTCGGCGAATGCGGCAACAGATAAAGAAGAAATTCAAAAACTTCGCGAAGAAGTACAAACTTTAAAATTATTAATTCAACAACAGCAAAATGTTCAACAGAAACAACAAATATTAATTGAAGAAGTAAAGTTACAACCTGTACAAGTGAATGTCGCAGCGATTAAGCCATCTTTAGTGTCTAAGGCTGGAGCAAGTGTAAACCTGTATGGTTTTGTCCGTGCAGATGCTGAGTATCAGTTTAAAGGTGGCGATGGTATTTTTAACCGTATTAATGCTGTCGATAATAAAGAGTCGAATGAAGACCGTTTTTACAGTACAGCAGCAACTACGCGCATAGGTTTAGATTTTACTGCACCAGTCACTGATGCTAATGTTGGTGGTAAAATTGAGCTTGATTTCCGTGGTACAGGCGATACAGTACGAATTCGTCATGCTTACTTAAATTATAACAATTGGTTAGTTGGTCAAACCACTTCTTCATTCTTATCGACAGAAACTCAACCAGAAATGCTTGATTTTAATGCACCATTAGGTATTGGTACTTTCCGTACGCCAATGGTTCGTTATAGCGATAAAATTAATGCAAGCACTCAATATTTAGTTGGATTAGAAAAAGGCCGTGCTGACAATCGCTTACCTGTAGCAACAGGTAAAATCAGTCATAAATTTGCGGATAGTTCTGGTTTAGTGACAGCCCGTGCTTTAATTCAAGAAGTACGTGCGCGTGAAGCAGATGATGATACCAAATTTGGTTGGGGCGTTGGTCTAGGTACAAATTATAAATTGTCTGAACAATTGGTATTAAATGCCGATTACTCTCATGTTAAAGGCGATAGTACTTATCTTCTTTATACAGATAATGCATATACCACGAATGCTGCTAAGGATAACATTGAGTTAAATGAATTTAATGCGGTTACTGTCGGTGCAACTTATAAAATTACGCCTAAGTTACGCAGTACTTTAGGTTATGGTGCAATTTTCTATGATGATGCGCCTAAAACTCAAAATGATACCTTACAACAAGGTTGGTTAAACGTGATGTATAACCCAACTAAACCAGTCACTTTTGGTGCTGAATATGTTTATGGTGAGCGTGAGTTAGGTAATGGTGATATCGGTGGTCGTGATAGCCGTTTAGGTGTAATGGCAAAATATGATTTCTAATTAAAGATTAGAAAAAATATTTAAAAACTGAGGCATAGTCCTCAGTTTTTTATGGGTTATTGGATTTAAAAATTAAATAAAAATATAAAAATATATAAATAAAGCGTACTTATGTCCTATTTTGTAAAAAAATGGAGATATTTTTTATAAAATCTGCATAATATCTCCTCTTTTTAGTTTAGCCATTGTTTCCTTCGGTGGTTTGTCGGAGTAGAACACAAATTATTCGGACATACTTTACAATGGTATGTCAGTAAAGGTTACCTAAATTAGGAGCTTATGGTGAGATCATCCCTCATGATTAAGTAATCCTTCTGGTTAAAAGATGAAATGATCCTTTTATCTGAGACGGAAGATGCAAATATCTCTCATTTTGAAATTTTCTTTTCGAGAATATTCAAATGGATCATTTATAAGCACTTGTCCTCAATAAATTCATTTCAATACTCTTAGCAGAGTATTTTTAATTTTTTCATTCCTTTTTGTTGTACAGTTTTCATTTGATTTTAGCTAAGCCTTATTATTGAAATTTTTTATTTGTATCGACAAATAAGACTGTAGAACAAAAACGTATTACACCAAATATTTGATGGATATAAATGATGGAATTTACTTTTAATGCATTCTATACGCTTATAGCTGCGGTTATTGTTTTACTGCTTGGTCGTTTTTTAGTGAATCATATTGATTTTCTAAGACGATACAATATTCCTGAACCTGTAGCAGGTGGTTTGGTTGCTGCAATTTTATCTTTAATTGTTCATAACTTCTGGGGATATAGTATTTCCACAAGTAGTGCATTACAAACCAGTTTTATGTTGATATTTTTTGCTTCAATTGGTTTAAGTGCGAACTTTGCTAAGCTTAAAGAAGGCGGTGTAGGCCTTGTTATATTCTTAGTCTGTGTTGCTTCATTTATTGTGGTACAGAACTTTGTCGGTATTAGTCTGGCAACATTATTGGGTATTGACCCTTTAATTGGCTTAATCGCAGGTTCAATCACCTTGACTGGTGGTCATGGTACCGCAGGTGCTTGGGGGGAAATCTTAGAGAAGCAACACGGTATTCACGGTGCTTTAGCACTGGGTATGGCAAGTGCAACGTTTGGTTTGATTATCGGTGGCATCATTGGTGGGCCATTAGCGAAACTTTTGATTAATCGTTATCAACTGGCACAATCTCATACGCTTGCTCAAGCGGAATCACGTGATTCGCAGTTACATGCTGAAAATGATTCAGCTGAATTTGTTCCTTTTGAATATCCGCATCAAGTTCGTTTAATTACCGCAGATAATGCCATTACCACTTTGGGTATGTTTGCTGCGTGTTTAGCATTTGCAGAATTTATGACGGGTTTCAGTAAGGGAACTTGGTTTGAATTACCGACCTTTGTCTGGACATTAGCTGGTGGGGTTATTCTACGTAATGTATTGGAAAGTGTATTTAAAGTCAGTATTTTTGATCGTGCCATTGATGTATTTGGTAATGCTTCATTATCGCTCTATTTAGCTATGGCACTATTGTCATTACAATTGTGGCAATTGACGGACTTAGCAGGTCCACTTGTGGTGATTTTGGGCGCTCAAACCTTAACGATGGCATTGTATGCAGCATTTGTAACATTCCGAGTGATGGGTAAAAACTATGATGCTGCAGTATTAGCAGCAGGTCATTGTGGTTTTGGTATGGGAGCAACACCGACTGCTGTTGCCAACATGCAAGCGATTACCAATATGTATGGTCCTTCACATAAAGCGTTTTTAATTGTTCCTTTATGTGGTGCATTTTTTGTTGATTTAATTAATGCGACAGTGATTCAGTTTATTCTTAAACTTTTTTAATTAAAACAGTGTTGTTTAAGTTGTAAAAAAAGCCTCAATATTGAATTGGGGCTTTTTTATATTGGGAATACAGTTTTTAAATGAAAATGATCATTAAATTGAGTCAGCATAGCTAGATTATTTTAGGACTTTTAAGCCAATGTTTTATGTGTATTGTAATGTGAGTAAATCATATAAATGAGTAGAATATCAAAGGAATAATAAGAGCTTATAGTGTAAGAAGGTTAGTGTGTTAAAAAGTCGGATTAAAACCGAAACTTCAATATTGTAAATTGTATGCAATCAGAATCATGTATCGGGTAGAAGGTAAAGTAAAGCCGAACGACAATTACCCTCAATAGATAATTAAAAGCCATGCCAGTTTGGTCGCTATGAGGTCTAAGTCAAAGTTGAGACTAAAAATGGCATTAAAAAATTGCCAAAGTGTAATGCTTTTTATTGTGATGAAATTTGAGAAAATATACTCGAAAAATGGCAGTTTAAATAAATACAACAGCAATCTAGAAAAATATATGTTTAGATGCAGCTGAGTTTTTTGGCTGAATTAGTGAGATCGATGCAATTTTTAAAAACATTAATTTTGTTGGGTAGTTTTACCTTGGTTGCTTGTCAGCATAACGTTACACAGACAAAAATGACTCATTTAGCAATGGTGCATGAGGCTGAATCAAAATTAGATCAAAGTTTTTATCAATTTCAACAATCCGCTAAAAAACCTGTTATTGCCTTGGTACTCGGGAGTGGTGGTGCCAGAGGTTATGCTCATATTGGGGTAATTGAAGTCCTCGAAAAATATGGTATTCAACCTGATTTTATTGTGGGAACTAGCGCGGGCAGTATTGTCGGTTCAATCTATGCCAGTGGGAAGTCAGCAGCAGAGTTACATAGCATTGCGATGCAAATGAAAGTTGGTGATGTTCGAGAAATTAATATCGGATTTAAGGGGTTCTTCGATGGTAAAAAGGTCGAAGATTATGTCAATGAGCAAGTGGGGCAGACTTCATTGGAAAAAATGAAAATTCCAATGTATGTGGTGGCAACTGAATTAAAACATGGAAAAAAAGTCATTTTTAATTATGGCAATACTGGACAAGCGGTTCGGGCTTCAGTCTCAATTCCAAGTATGTTTGTTCCAACGAAAATTGCAGGGCAAGAGTACGTCGATGGTGGGCTAGTGAGTCCTGTTCCAGTGAATGTTGCACGAGATTTGGGGGCAGATATTATTATTGCAGTCGATATATTGGCTCAACCGGTTTATACCGAAACCAGTAATGTTTGGGGCTTGTTTAACCAAAACATTAATATTATGCAAAATAGGCTGGCGGCTGAAGAATTGAAAAATGCGGATATTGTCATTCAGCCTGATTTACGTGAGAAAGCGCATATTTTTGATGTTAAAGGCCGTCAAGAGACTATTCAGGCGGGTGTGGATGCAACCTTGCAACGCCTGCAAGATATTAATACGGTCTTAAATAAGAAGAAACAATCAGATCCAATCAGTGAAAGTCCACTCAATGCTTATAACTAGACTTGAGATGTTTTAGTGGTTTAAAAGAGTAGTTTTTAGCTGCTTAGTTCTATTCATTGATTGAAAAAATGATGATTATTCTGCATTTAACTGGATGCGTTGTATCAAAAAGATGAAATGATATAAAATGTGTTTAGAGAATACTATTTTAACTTATGTTCTAGATAGAAAATCCATGGAAATAAGTAGGTTATATTCAAATGATTATATATTTTAAAAATGATAGTGGCATGAATCATCATTTGCATTAATGGGGAATTGCCGAATTAAGCATGTTTTTTATCTGAAAAGATATATAATAATAGCGTTATATCTCCTGTCTTAACCCGAGTCTAAAAACAATGTCTCCATTAGATCAAGTGATCCCAGCCACAGACGACCAGTCTGAATTAAGCATGTCAGTTTTAATGACACCAGACATGGCGAACTTTTCAGGTAATGTACATGGGGGAACTATTCTAAAGCTACTGGATCAAGTTGCATATGCATGTGCAAGTCGTTATTCAGGTAGTTATGTGGTGACACTTTCTGTGGATAAGGTGAATTTTAAAGAGCCGATTCATGTGGGTGAATTGGTGACGTTCCTTGCAAGTGTTAATCATGTGGGGCGTACATCAATGGAAATTGGTATTCGTGTTGAAGCTCAAAATATTCAAAAACGGACAGTTCGTCATACCAACAGTTGTTATTTTACGATGGTTGCGGTCGATGACACTGGAAAACCAAAACAAATTCCAGCATTAAATTTGGATAATGATTGGAAACGTTGTCGTTTTGAAGCTGCTGAACAGCGTAAAGTAGCGCGTTTACAGGATCATCATAATCCATCATGCAGTATTTATAAAAAATCTGCTCAAGGTTAAGTATTGGCTTGAATCAAAAGGTTGCTTTTCAAGTAGCCTTTTTAGTTTTATCTTCGTGAAAATCATTTGCTGAATTGCATTTTACTTTGAGTATAAAAAGAAAATTTTAAATTTAGCTGCTGATTGCACAATCATCATGTCGTTAAAATCTTGAGTTGCCATTTATAATATCCCATTCCTGTTGATGAGTAGATCTTGTGAAGTTAGTCCATTCTAAAGCTGTGAAAACCCATATTATTTCAGGGTTTTTAGGCGCAGGAAAAACCACCTTATTACAGAAATTACTGGCACAAAAACCAGAAGGTGAAACGTGGGCAGTATTAATGAACGAGTTTGGGCAAATTGGGATTGACCAACAACTGTTACCTCAAGGGAACGGTTTTGAGGTTAAAGAATTATTGGGTGGGTGCTTATGTTGTACCAGTCAATTACCCATGCAAATTGCATTATCTCGCTTAATTCAAGAATCAAAACCAGACCGTTTATTTATAGAGCCGACAGGTCTTGGGCATCCAGCACAATTGTTAGAGCAATTGACAGAACCGCATTGGCGCAATCAAATTGACATGCGGGCATTAGTGACGGTAGTGGATGGTTCCAGGTTACATGATACTGAATGGAGTAGTCAAAATCTCTATCAAGATCAGCTTAAAGCGGCACAGATTGTAGTAGTTTCACATGTCAATGAGATGAATAATGCGGATGAAAATGCATTCATTCAATTACAAGATGAGTATCTGGTGTATGTTTCAACTTGGTTGAAAGCGGAGCAGGGTAATATTCTATTAGCATGCATTGATGTTCCTTTTGTCGGTGTTGAACGAAAGCTTCAGCCGCTTATTCAAATCCAAAAAAAACTTTCTACACCAGAAGTACTACCTGAAATTAAGCAACTTCCTTATCATTATGTAGAGACTGCTCAAGGTTATAGTGTAGTTGGATGGAAATTTTCGAAGCGTTGGCAATTTAATTTTTACGATTTGTTGGATTTATTGTGTGAACAGCAAAATTGGTTGCGTATTAAAGGCATATTCAATACCGATCAGGGGTGGATGACCTTTAACTTTAATCCAGAACAATTAAACTATAAATCTGGTGCGGAAAATATTGATAATCGGATTGAAATTATTACTCAAACTCAGCAAGACTGGGAAAATTTTGAAGAGCAACTTTTAAAGTGTCGTATAGATCCGTCCTAAAATACAGCTTAAATCTAGAAATGATTTAAGAAATCAGGCATGAAATCTTATAGACTGAGCGCCATATTTGAGGATATTTTTTATGGCGTTAAAAGCAACAATTTATAAGGCAGATTTGAATATTGCCAATATGGATACTCATCAATATGCGGATTATCAATTGACGATGGCATTGCATCCATCTGAAACGATTGAGCGTTTAATGGTGCGTGTATTGGCCTATGCCCGTTTTGCCGATGAGCGTTTGGAATTTACCAAAGATTTATTTGAAACCGATGAACCCGCTTTATGGGAAAAAGATTTAACGGGTCAATTGGTGAAATGGATTGAAGTCGGTTTACCTGATGAAGATAAAGTCAAAAAAGCCAGTGCACGTTGTAAAGAAGTTGCGGTCATCGTTTATGGTTCAGCAGTTGCTGAATGGTATAAACGGAGTGCGAAACTTAAAACTTTAAAAAATGTACAAGTTTGGCAATTGTCTGAAAAAACCACTGAAGCAATTCAACAATTATGCGAACGAACCATGCAACTGCAATTAAATGTCATGGATGGTGAATGGAGCTTAATTGGTGATCATGCTCAAGCAGAAGTTGAGTGGATACAGTTACAATAATGCTTAAATTATCAATGAAGATGTAAGCCAAAAGGCTTGCATCTTTATGCTTGAATTTCGTATACCTAATAGCATAATAATCAAAATGCTGACTGGTTATGCATCCAGATATTTATCATTTACTGATTGCACTTGCAATCGGTGCCATGATTGGAACTGAGCGCGAATATCGAAGTAAATCTGCGGGTTTACGAACTATGATCATGGTCAGTTTGAGTTCATGTCTGTTTACCATTTTATCTATTAAAATCGGCGTGGAAAATCCAGATCGGTTAGCTGCAAATATCCTCACGGGGCTGGGCTTTTTGGGTGCTGGCGTTATTTTTAAAGATGACAATCGGATTTCAGGTATCACCACAGCCACCACAATTTGGATGGTTGCAGCACTAGGCATGGCTGTTGGAGCAGGCTATGAGTTTCTGAGTTTGTTTGCGACTTTGATTGTCCTGATTGTTTTAATTTTTTTGGTCTATGCTCAAGACAAAATTGATGAATTTCATCAAGCACGTAATTATTTGATTTTATGTGAATATCAACAAGAAACCTTAGATAAATATGAAGAGCTATTTAAACAGCACGATATGAAAATTTTGCGTGGTGTACAAAATAAAACTGAAAAACACATCACTGGGCGTTGGATTTTAATCGGATCAGCGCAGAATCATAAGAAACTTACTCAATATTTACTGGGTGATGATGAAATTAAGGAATTGAGTTTTTAAATTAATGACTATTTAAATGTGATTTTAGGATCAGGAGCGGCAATATGCGTGATGCTTATGAACGTGTGATTCAATTTAATCAAGACCGAGATGCACGATTTTTGCCTTTGAAATATAAACTCATGTCGAGTAGTGCCTTTCGATTTTTTCGAGGATCTTGTCATCTTTTTTACGAAGATTTAGTTCAAAACCAAACTTGGGAAGACCAAACCTTGGCATGGGTTTGTGGTGACTTGCATGTCGAAAATTTTGGTTCTTATAAAAGTACACAAGATGTGGTGTATTTTGATTTAAATGATTTTGATGAAGCGGTATTGGCATATCCTAGTTGGGATATCGTGCGTTTTATCTGTAGTATTTTTCTTGCAGGTAATGAGCTTAACTTACAAGATTATGATCTTAAAAATACGGCTCAAACTTTATTAAATGAATACTTAGATGCCTTAATGCAAGGGAAGGCATTTGCCTTAGAAAAAGAGACCCTAGATGGCATTTTAAAAAAATATATTAAAACAGTGAGTGAACGTGATCCTATAGCGTTTCTAAATGCCCATTCACAAATAGATGAACACAATAAAAGGGTGCTTATTGTTGATCAGAAAAAATATTTTTCAATTGATTCAAAAAAAACTAAACAACAGTTAATTACTCAATTTCAAGACTATTTAAATATTCAGAATGAACAAGGCAATCAGGAGCTGCAAGTCTTAGATGTTACGCAACGGGTTGCGGGAACGGGGAGTATTGGTTTAGCACGTTATGTCTTTTTAGTCGAGAAAATCTCACAAAAACAATTTTATTTGTATGATATAAAACAGGCTCAAGCGGCCTCTTTACCACTCAGTCCAGTTTTAAAAAGCCAACAACCTGCATGGAAAAATGAAGCTGAGCGGATTCAGACCATCCAAAATTATATGGAGTATATTCCTCCAGCCTTATTCTCTCGTTTTAGTTTTCAGGGGCAATGGTATTTGGTTAAAGCCTTACAATCTGAACAAGATAAAATGGATTTTAAACAGTGTATTGAAAAACCGAAAAAGTTTACCGATGCCTGCCACTATATGGCACGTTTAATGGCATATGCACAAATTCGTTCGGCGGGTCGCAAAGGTTCTGTCAATATTGATGAGTTAATTGATTTTGCTGAACATGCGCAAGTTTGGAAAACCCAACTATTAGAATATGCGTATAATTACTATCAACAGGTGTTACGCGATTATGAACATTTCTGTAAAGCCTATGCTTCACAGCAATAGATTGATCCGCAAGCTAAAATGTCATTCAACGCTTAGGTATTCATATGTCAAATGAATTAGAAATTATTGATTTAAAAGTTGGTGAAGGTAAAGAAGCCGTTAAAGGTGCTTTAATTACCACACATTACACGGGTTGGTTAGAAGATGGCACTAAATTTGACTCTTCAGTTGACCGTGGTAATTACTTTGAAACGGTGATTGGTACAGGTCGCGTTATTAAAGGCTGGGATCAAGGGATTATGGGCATGAAAGTAGGGGGAAAACGTAAACTGATTGTTCCTTCACATTTAGCTTATGGTGAACGTAAAATGGGTAAGATCATTCCTGCAAATTCTAACCTGATTTTTGAAATTGAACTATTCGATGTAAAAACGCGCGATTAGTCCTTTTCTAATAAAAAAGCTCTCACTTTGAGGGCTTTTTATTTGTAATTTAATTAGCTCCATTCCCAATAACTGTATTAAAAATAATATCTGCGGTGATATAACGATTTTATAAAATGAAACTAGTCAGTAAATATAATATTTAGATACACATTATAATTGTGTGAATAATGTGGAGAAATCATTGTGTTGGTGTAAGTTATTTAAAATTAATAAAATAATAAGCAATTTTAAGATTGTTTTCAGTTTAAGTATCTATAAACTAGCAATGAAAAGAGATTGGTTCTTGAAGTCATTAAAATGGTTTTCTTACACAAAATATTGATGTTTTGTAATGAACTTTGAATCTGAACAAACAAAGATAATGAGCAAAAATTTATGTTAAGTCATTTTTTTAAACCGGCTTTTATTGCATGTCTTTCAATGTTAACTGCATCTATCAGTATGCTTGCTAAAGCAGAAACAGAGAAAGCGGATACGTCGACGTTAACTATTATTGGTTATCATGAAATTACAGACAAAAAAGATGCTTTAATTCCGCAATATGCGATTACCCCTGCTCTGTTTGAACAGCAAATTAATTCATTACGAAAAAATGGATTTAATTTTGTTAGTGTCGATCAGCTATTAAAAGCCAATCAAGGTAAATATAAATTACCGAATAAGCCAGTATTAATTACTGTTGATGATGGTTATCAATCTTTTTACAAATATGCATACCCTGTGGTCAAAGCCAATAAGGTTCCTGTCGTCTTAGCAGTAGTGGGATCGTGGTTGGAACCTAAAGCCAAGCAAAAAGTCAGCTTTGGCGACGAAATGATTAAGCGTGATGAAATCTTATCATGGTCAGAATTAAAAGAAATGCAGGACAGTGGTTGGGTGGAAATTGGCAGTCATAGCTATAATTTACATCGCGGGATTTTAGGCAATCCGCAAGGGAATTCTCAACCTGCAGCGACCACCCGTTTATATGATCCGGCAACTAAAAGCTATGAAAATGATCAAGCGTATGCCGCCCGCATTTATGCAGATTTAAAGAAAAACAATCAAGTTTTAAAGGCACATGGCATTCGTAGTCCACGTGTGATGGTTTGGCCGTATGGTCGTTATAATTTAGAGACGGTGGCTATTGCGAAAAAATTAGGCATGCCGATCACGGTAACGCTAGATGATGGTGCCGATTTCGTCACGAAACCGCTAGATCATTTAAACCGAATTTTGATTGAAAACACCACTTCGCTGAATGATTTATTGGCGGATATTAAAACCCGTGAAATGGGTTTAAATGATAATAATCGTCCACAAAAAATCATGCATATTGATCTCGATTATATTTATGATAAAGACCCAATCCAGCAAGAAAAAAATCTGGGTTTACTCCTAGATCGTATTCTTGCAATGAAAGTGAATACGGTTTATCTACAAGCATTCTCTGATCCAGATGCAGATGGTTCAGCAGATATGGTGTATTTCCCGAACCGTTATATACCGATGCGTTCAGATTTATTTAATCGTGTAGCTTGGCAAATTCAATCGCGTACACAAGTCACACGCTTATATGCTTGGATGCCTTTGTTGGCATGGGATTTACCTAAAACCAATCCAGTTTCTGATGATGTTGTGGTCACCCAGCAAGCAAAAAATAGCAATGGCCACTTAAATATGGGCTATCATCGCCTAAGTCCTTATTCACCTGAAGCACGCGACGTCATTCAAGGCATTTATGCCGATTTAGGTAAATCAGCGACATTTAATGGTATTCTATTCCATGATGATACTACTTTATCTGATTATGAGGATGCGAGTCCCGAAGCTTTAGCTGCCTATAAAAAAGCAGGCCTATCGACTGATTTAGACGCAGTGCGTAAAGATGATGCAGAGATGCAAAAATGGACAGCATTCAAAACTAAAACCATTGATGATTTTGCGCTACAACTTGCAAATCAATTACGTTTTTACCAACCTTATTTAGTGACTGCACGTAACTTATATGCTCAAGTGGCACTTAATCCATATTCTGAAAATTGGTATTCACAGTCTTTAGAGCAATCGTTAAAACGCTATGATTTTACAGCGATTATGGCAATGCCTTATATGGAGCAAGCACCAGATAAAACTAAATTTTATGCGGATATTGTAAATCGTGTGAAAAAATATCCTCATGGTTTAAAGAAAACAGTATTTGAATTACAAGCATTGAACTGGAGAACCAATCAACCGGTTCCTTCTGCTGAGATGGCTGATACTGTAAAATCATTGTATCAACAAGGTGCGATGCATGTGGCGTATTATCCAGATGACCCGTTCCAAAATCATCCCGATCCAGTGATGATGCGTAAAGCTTTTGATTTACAACCTAATCGTCTAGTGCCATAGAAGTATTAAACATGAAGACTTTCCACAGCGTTTGGCATATTGCATTGAGCTTTGTATTTTTCTATCCCTTGTTTATGTCTTATCTCTGGATGATTGGTGCCCTTATTTTCTATAGAAAGGAACGTAAGGAACCACCTTATCAACAACCTGCCGCTTTGGAAAGTTATCCAATGGTTGCAGTATTGGTGCCCTGTTTTAATGAAAGTGATAATGCAGAAGAAACGATTACTTATGCATTGTCACTGGATTATCCGAACTTTGAAGTGATCGCAATTAATGATGGGAGTTCTGACAATACCGCAGAAGTCTTGGATCAATTGGCTGAAAAGTATGACAAGCTGCGCGTGGTTCATTTGGCGCAAAATCAAGGTAAAGCGATGGCCTTGCAAGCTGGTAGCTTGTTAACTGAAGCAGAATATTTGCTCGGTATTGATGGCGATGCTTTATTAGATCCACATGCAGCTACCTGGATGGTGCGTCACTTTTTAGAAGATGAAACAGTCGCCGCTGTGACAGGTAACCCACGGATTCGGACACGTTCGACTTTATTGGGGCGTATTCAAGTTGGTGAGTTTTCATCGATTGTTGGTATGATAAAACGTGCACAACGCAGCTTTGGGCGCTTATTTACGGTCTCTGGGGTAATTACGGCATTTCGTAAAAGTGCTGTACATGAAGTGGGTTATTGGTCGCCAGATATGCTGACTGAAGACATTGACATCACTTGGAAATTACAACGTGCTGGTTGGGATATTCGTTTTGAACCGAATGCATTGGTTTGGATCTTAATGCCTGAAACCTTGAGCGGGTTGTGGAAGCAGCGTCTACGCTGGGCAATGGGTGGGGCACAGGTACTCATTAAGAATATTGATGTGTTATTTAAACCAAGATTGAATTACTTATGGCCTTTAATGATTGAGCTGATTTTAACTTTAGTTTGGTCTTATTTAATGCTGATCATGGCCATTATTTGGTTGTTACATTTCATCTTGCCTTTAGAGGCGGTCAGTCAAGGTATTAGCTCACCATTTTTGCCTTATGGTAGTGGAATATTATTGGGTGCCACTTGTTTATTTCAGTTTGGTTTAAGCAAATGGATGGATAGTAGGTACGAACCGAATTTATTTAAAAATTATTATTGGATGATTTGGTATCCATTTGTTTTTTGGTTAATCACGATCAGTGCAAGTATAATCGCATTTCCAAAAGTACTGTTACGTGGTGGTGGCAAACGAGCCCGTTGGGTAAGTCCGGACCGCGGCGTTCGCTCACAGGATTGATATTTTTGAGTGATAAAAAAATGAAACCAAGTAACTTGATTATTGATATAAGACGTCAACTGCCATGGCATAAGCGTTATATGTCAAATACTTCAACAGCAATGTTATGGGCAGTGTGGATATTACTATGGCGTCCACTGATGTTGATTGTTGGTGTGATTGGGATACAAAAACCACATTTATTAGATAATTTGTTCTACGCCCTCGGTTTAGGTGTACAACATGGATTGACGACCTTGTTAGCTTGTGCTGTTGCATTGTTGCTCTGGAGTCGGTTTGTCCCATCGAAAACTTTTAAAAAGACAGAGACTAAATCTTTGAATGATTATGTTGAGTATTTTGATTTACCAGAACAAGAAATTATTCAGGGACGTCGTCAAAAGGTGAGTACCGTTTATCATGATGAAAATGGTAAAATAACAGTCATCGAATAATATACTTCCTATAAAAAGTCCCACTGTTGTGGGACTTTTTATTGAGTGTGATTGGTCTAAAAGGGATAGGTAAGTAAAATGGTGTGGATTTTTATGGAAACAGCGTTATGCAAAAAATAAACTCTGCGGAAAGTATTCGCGGTTTAGCGTGTTTGGCTGTGGTTTTTTCACATTTAAGTCTCAGTTTTTTTCCATATTTACATTTTTTTGATCCACATGACCAAGCAAATAATGCATTGATCCATGCGATTCATCATTCACCCTTTGCATTTTGGTATTCAGGGACAGCGGCTGTCTTTGTTTTTTTTGTGTTGAGCGGCTATGTACTGTCTTATGCCATCATGAAAAATCCTGAAAAAATAAAGGATAAAATTAAGAATATGATGGTCAAGCGCTATCCACGCTTGATGATACCCGCCCTGATCTCTTGTTTATGTATTTGGCTGGTATTTCAGTTTGTGCATATAGATAGTCAGCATGCGAATGGTTGGCTTCAGGCTTATGTCACACAAAATTTTACTTTAGAAAAAGCCATTTATGAGGGAACGATTGGTTCTTTTTTCTTTTCTGAAAGTGAAGTTAATTGGGTACTTTGGACCATGACACTTGAGCTTTTGGGTTCATTTGTTTTGTTTTTCTTGATTTATTTATATCAATACAAAAAAAGTTTATTTTTTATCGGATCAATTGTCATTCTTTGCCTTATTTATTATTGGAAAGGTGAGGATTTTAGTTTAGCAATTTCCAGTTTTGTCGTTGGTATCTATTTTTATTTATATGGTCGCCGTCTTTCAATTTATTCAGCATCATTGATGTTGATTTTTGGGTTATATTTAGCCGGTGCGCATAATACCAGTTACTCATATGCTTGGATCTATTCAATTTTAGGCGAAAAAACGTATGAGTATTGCAATTTTCTTGCAGGTATCTTGATTGTCTATAGTATTTTGATGAGTCCAAAACTTTCGACACTATTAGATCATAAATTCTTTGTATGGCTAGGAAAAGTCTCATTTTCGGTGTATTTATTACATTTATTGATGATTTATTTAGTTTGTCTCCCATTGTTGAATGTATTTTTAAATTGGGGATATGCTTATGTGCCATCTGTTATTTTCGCTTCAGGACTATGTATAGTGGTTACTTTGGCTGTTGCAGAGCTATATAGTCGTTATGTTGATCAGTTGGCTATCAATGTCAGTAATCGTTTGGCCAAAATTGTATTAGAGAAAAAGTAAAATAAATGTCATATTTTAGAGAGTTAAACCTTTAGGTTTGTGATGCTGCATGACTTGAAAAATGACTCAAGAACTAAATGGTGATTGTATCGCTGAGAAAAAGTATGACTAAAAGCTGTATAGATCTTTTATTTATGCGATAAAAAAGTCTGAGCGATACAATATATTTAAACAACAATAATGCGCTATAAATTGCAGCGATTAATATCGATGTGAAAAGAATGGAACGCAAATTAAAAAAATATTTTTGCAGCATTATAGTCGAGATTCGGTTAGATCAATTTCGATGATGCTTGGGCTTCTCTATTCGAATGAGGGAATGACATGATGATTAAATTGATGCTTCTCATTTTACTAATGATCACTATTTTTTTATTTTGGCGATTGCTCTTTCAGCCACGAATAAATAGACGATTTAATCCACATTCTACTGCGTTCACCAAACCACTAGATGCTTCTGAGCACGTAAAATTCAGCAAGCCTGAACCGATTGTTGAAAGGGTTAATGAAGAGCAACAAGAACGTTTTGATGTAGTTGCCCAGTTGTTTTTTGAGCAAAAAATTCAGCGAAAAAATATTGAAAATGCAGAGCAGATTCAAGCTAATTTTTTAAATCAAATGCCCGCACCCACGCAAAGCCAAATTGGTGAATTTGATTTTGGCGAATGGTGTATATATTGGACTTATAAAGATCAATCTTTAGAATATTATGTTGGGCGTTATGGCGTGTTTTATACCCATGTAGATCGCTACGGAGTGGAGCATAAGTTTGAGTCTAAGAATACTTAAATATTATTTCATGTGTATAACGGTGTTTAATTTAAATAAGCTTAAACTTTTTCAGTACGCATCATCTATCCACATGAAACGTTGCTTCTCTATTTTAATGTCCAATTCAAATCGACCTTTAAATAAGCTGATCAAATTTTTGTGCAATTTTATCCCAAATTTTTGTCGCATCCTTTCTAAAATATCCCATATGCCCAATGTGTTGCATTCCCACATCTTCAGGTGAAATATTAATGAATTGTTTGGCAGAGCTACTGTAATGCTGCATAAAGCTATAGCGTGAATTGGGTAAAGCCCAATCATCATCTAAGGATGAAACACCAATAATGGGTGTTTTGACTTGAGAAAATTTAAATAGCAGTTCACTACGAAGCTGTGTATCTGCAAAAAAATAAGTGGGATGTTTACACCATTTGCGCCATTCGGAATAAACGCCTTTGGGTAAATCAGCACCCATATTAAATTTGCTCCACGGTAAATAGCCTGTCAGTGCAACCAGAGGTGGAAAGACTATATTCCAAATGATTTTGACTTTAATTTTTTCTTTGGTTGGCATATAACCAGACCAACCTGTACCGGTACCAAAGCTAATCATCATCTTCACGTGTTCGTGATTGGATGTGAGTCCCAATGATTGTCCACCGTAGGAGTGACCAATCATGAACAGTGGGATATCATTTTGTTTAAGATATTGAATTGCACCTGAAACATCGTATTTTCCCCAATCCAAATAGGATATTTCAAAACCTTTTAATTTTTGGGGAGCAGAAGCAGCAACGCCACGATAATCAAAAGTAAGAACTTGATAGCCAAATTGCGTCAAATATTCTGCAAAACGACGATAAAATGCTTGTGGTACACCTGTGGCACAAGCCACTAAAACATTGGCTTTGGGGAGTACGTTAGGTGCATACAAAATGCCTGATAATGCATAACCATCGGTTGCTGGGAACTTAATCAGTTTTTTTTTTCAAAATGCATTTGTGGGTTTAATTGGATATGGGAATGGGGCATGAGGTGATGAGTCATCCAAAATTTTTAGGTGCTATTCATTCGGAATAGTTTGAATTTGTGCTTTTATTTTCCTTTAAAATGAGCCGTACGTCTTTCTAACATGGCTTGGACTCCCTCAGCGGCATCTTCGGAATGGAGTAAAGGATTTAATAGATTTTGTAAGTGACTAAAGGCAACTTCAGGACTGTGTAAAAAAGCTTGATGCGCCGATTTTAAGGTGGCTTGTACTGCAAGTGGCGCAGCACTGGCAATACGTTCAGCCAGTTCGAGCGCACGATCCAAGAGTTGATGTGCTTCGACAACTTCAGTGACTAGATTCATTTCATAAGCATTTTGAGCATGGAACATATCGCCAGTAAGGATATATCTCATGGCTTTGACCCACCCAGCCGCTTGTACAAAGCGTACTGTTGCACCACCAAAAGGTAAAATACCGCGTTGTACTTCAATTTGAGTAAACTGGGTATTTGTACTCGCGATCACAATATCTGAGTTGAGCATTAATTCGATCCCTGCAGTATAGCAATAGCCTTGTACGGCTGTTACCAACGGCTTGGTACGTTGGCGACCGACAGTGCCCCAAGGGTTGACCATCGCATTTGAAAATTGGAATACGCCATCTGCCAGTTTAGGTTGTAATTCAAGCAGGTCTAACCCAGCGGTAAAGTGCTCACCGTGGGCAAGTAGGATGGCACAACGCAGTTCAGGGTTATCTTCATATTCGGTCAGAGCCAAGGAGAGATCATGAATCATATGACTATCAAAAGCATTTCTTTTTTCTGCCCGATTTAAGCCAATTAAAAAAATATGTCCACGAATTTCACGGCTGACTTTTCCTTGGTGTGGATTCTTTTGAACTATATTTTCAGGTGTCATCATTATTCTAATTCCTTTATTGTTCTGAATGTTTTATCTGTTTTACTTGAATCGTGTCAACTGAAAGTTGTGCAATATCTATTGAGGTTTAGAAAAGCAATAGATCAATGTAAAGTTGAGCTTTCAGTCATTTATTTGATGAGTTTTTTGGAAATACTTGAATAGAAGATACTTAATGGTATTCAATTAAATTCAGATAGAGTTGGTACAACGATAATATTGATCTAGGAACCGAACTTATTTTACATACATTGGATATTTTTAACTTTAGTGCTGAGGACTCTTCTATAATCTAGAGATAACAATCTGAAATTTCAGCTTTAAACATAAAAACCGATTTGAATACAGGTCGGCATACATTATTTTTAATATCATGGAGTGTCTATATGAAGCTTGCTCATTTCCGTGCATTTGAGAGTTTATCTCAGCATTTCTCATCAACAGGACTCCTCATCAAAGACCCATCACATCAACAATCATCCTTCTTGATTTTTATCGATGCGGTATTACGCGGTGTTGGGCAGGTGATGCTGCAAAATAATAGTTATACCGGTTTACTCTTTTTGGCAGGCATTTTTTATAATTCAATCGTGCTGGGTTGTGCGGCACTCTTGGGTTCGATTGTGAGTACAGGAACTGCACAGTTATTGGGTGTTGAACGTACCAGTATTCAGGCGGGTTTATTTGGTTTTAATGGGGTATTGGTTGCTATTGCATTATTGTATTTCCTAGAACCCACTGGATTGACTTGGGGCTATGTTGTTCTGGCAACGGCAAGTAGTACGGTTATTATGGCTGCCATGTTAAGCGTCTTGAAAACTTGGAATTTACCGACACTGACAGCCCCTTTTGTTTTGACGACTTTATTGTTTATATTGGCCTGTGCACGTTTTGGTCAATTACATTCAACCGGTGTGCTGCCCACTGCTGGTTTGCCTAAAGCGGCAGCCAGTATTGAAGGTGTTGTGACATTATCTACGCTCATAGAAGGACTGTTTACAGGGATTGCGCAGGTATTTTTCCAAGGTAATCTGATTACAGGACTATTTTTTATTATTGGTTTGTTGATCAGTTCACGAGTTGTATGTATAGCGGCATTGCTTGGATCATTGCTTGGTGCATTAGTTGCTTGGGGAATGGGAGCTGCGGAACCCGCGATTCGAGCAGGTGCTTTTGGTTTTAACAGTGTATTAACTGCAATTGTATTTGGTGGAGGAATTTTTATCATGAATAAATCTACCGCCGTATATGGAATATTGGCAGTTATAGTGACTGCTGTGGTATTTGCAGCTTTATCTGCAACTTTAGAACCCCTAGGCATGCCTGCATTAACATCTGCTTTTATTTTAGTGGTTTGGTTATTTGTGTTAGCCGCACCTTATTTTTCGAATATTCATCTAGTGCAACCTTCAGATCAATAAAGTACTGATTCATAGGTTTGAGATAAAATTAACACTTAGAAAGATTAAGCGATACGCAGATCGGTAAGCTTCATAACAATGAGTCAAAAACTAGCAAGAACTGCTGTTTTTGACTCAATTTGATTGAGCAATGTTGAGCTGCATCGCCCTGACCCATCTTTCAACTGAAATGAATAATGAAGCGGTTTAATGTGTAATTTTACTTGCATTCATTAAGCTTTTTTTCATAATAGCCTCATCCCAAAATCTTAAAAGTTATATTTATGTCTTCGTTAGAAATTGTTGCGGTTTTGATTAGTGTTATTGGCGTTACACTAACGATTAGACGGAACATGTGGTGTTGGTGGTTTAACTTTTTAGCATTTGTTTTATATGCGTATTTATTTTTTACTTTTAAACTTTATGGTGAAACAATTTTACAGTTTTTCTTTATTGTCGTGAATTTTTATGGTTTTTATCATTGGCTTAAAGGAAAACAGCAAGATCATGAAATTCGTATCGAACCGATTGCCATTAAAACTGTTATTTTTCAAATGATTTTAGCTGCGCTAGGCGGCTTGTTATTTGGTTTATCGTTGCATTATTTTACCGATGCTGCTTTACCGATGCTCGATTCACAATTGGCCGCTTTTAGTTTATTAGCAACGTATTGGACTAGTCGCAAACACATTGCTACATGGATTCTGTGGGTGTTTGTGGATATTGTTTATGTGGGCATGTTTATCTATAAAGATTTATATCCAACAGCAGGCTTATATGCAGCCTTTGTTGGATTGGCTGCATATGGCTGGTGGCAGTGGGAACAAGTTAAAAAGAAACAACTGACTGCACAGTTTAAAGGCATTTGAGCAAATTAAATAAGGACATCGTGATGCTGATTGATTTTATTGAATATCAACAACAACAGTTTGATGAGATGGCATCACGAATACTTGCTGAACCCGAAAAATACCTGCAGTTTGATTCAGTTTCTGATTTTTATAAAGCGCAATGGTTAGATGACTTTCCCCAAGGAACCGTATGGATTGCGACTGGTTTAGATGATGGTGCAGAGCAATTTGATGCAATTATTCGCTACAAAAATCATTATCTAGAGATTTATCATGCGCAAAATACAACACTAAAATTTGGCATACAGGACTCGGAAAATATCATGTAGGATAATGATTCACTCTTATTCTACCAACGTACAAAGTAAGGCAATATCGATAGTACAGAACCGATGATCAGCAGTACTGCTGTTTGATCAATGAAATATGGAAAGATGATGAGGATTAACCCACAGACGAAGGGCATTGTTTTTTTTTGCTTTTTTCCATATAGGAAATAGCCTAAGCCTATCGAGCTAAATAACACACCGAGTAACAGAGTAGAGGTGTTCATATCATTTATTTTTTATGAAAGAATCATGATTTTATAGCGAATTAAAATTAAAGCATGCTTAAAAGTGATTTTTTACTTTAGAATCAGGTTTTAAACTTTATTCTTTCTTTTTTGTACACGAATAAAGCCACTATATACGATGCGTAGGATTATAATGCTGCTCATGACAGCGCCAATAATAACAATCTTATGTTGATGTGGCATTAAAAACTTCCAGAATACGTGGAGCCAATGACTGATCTGTAAACCAACACTAACAATGATAAAAGCCCAAATAAAACAGGCGAGTATATTGACTGTAATATAGCGGTATCTAGAGTATTTTTTGATCCCAAAGCTCATGGGAATTGCTGTTCTCAGTCCCCAAGCAAAACGCATCAGTAAAATACTTAATGTCGGATAACGCTCAATTAATTGACTTGCTCGTTGGAATTTTTCATCTAGTTTTGGTCGTTGTTGGATAAAGGCATAGCCATATTTTGCACCAATTTGGTAATACAATTGATCGCCAATAAAGCCACCTAACATGGCTGCGGCAATAAGTAACCAAAAATTGAGCATATGTTGATGTACGGCATATGCACCGAGTAACAAAATGGTTTCACCCTCAAAAAAGGTACCGATAATAATGGCAAAATAACCATAGTGTTGTAAGAGTGATGACCAATCAAGCATAAATAAATTCTTATCAGTAAATGAAGTATATTTTAGTTCAGCATCTTTTTATAAGTTTACAGCATACGGTAATATGCAGAAATTGAGTAATTTTGATGTTTAGTTTATTGAATCAATTAGATCTATTTTGAAATTCTACTGTAGCAGTATTAGGAACTCGTTTATGAGTACGATTTTACCTGTCGCACAACGTGGTGAAGCAATTTTAACTTTAATCGCAGCGCATGTTGCTGAAAGTGAATTTAACAGTACATGGTTAAATGGCTTAGCAGATGCTATGCAAGCCACTATGCTTGAACGTAACGGCGTGGGTATTGCTGCACCGCAAGTGTATGTGTCTAAACGCATCATTATTGTGGCTTCGCGCGCAAACCCGCGTTATCCAGATGCACCTGAAATGGATGCAATTGTCATGGTGAATCCTGAAATTTTAGAAAAGTCTGAGCAAACCATTTTGGGTGAAGAAGGTTGTTTAAGTGTTCCGAATGAACGGGGAGAAGTTGCACGTGCTGAAATGGTTAAAGTTCGTTATTTTACTTTAGAGGGTGAAAAGTTTGAAACTGAATTTCATGGCTTTCCTGCACGGATTGTGCAGCATGAAGTAGATCATTTGGATGGGGTGTTGTTTGTGGAGCGATTATGAAAATGTCTGATTTAGTAATATTAAAAGTCTTTCTATAATAAAAACTTAAAACAACCTGCTCGTGATTTACGCAATAACATGACCGATGCTGAAAAGTTGCTGTGGTCAAAACTTCGTAACAAGCAAATTTTAGGTCTACAGTTTTATCGGCAGAAACCGCTTTTAAATTTCATTGTGGATTTTTACTGTTCTTCTGTAAATTTGGTGATTGAGTGTGATGGCAGTCAGCACTATACAAATGAGGGGTTGGAAGCTGATCGGGTGAGAGATGAGGCTTTGGCTCAGTTGGGGCTGAGAGTGCTGAGATTTGATAATGGGCAGGTTTTGAGAGAGATTGATGGGGTGGTTCAGGTTGTTTATCAATTTATTCAGCAGGAATCCCCCCTTTATTAAGGGGGCTAATGGATTTGTATAAGTCGTTAACAATCATTTAACTACTATATTTTGATTTCAAATAAGATGCGACTTTATCAAGTTCAGGAAAAATACTTGCTTGATTGATACCTAGATCATCTAATTCTTTGAGTAAGTATTTTTTACTTTGAGAGGGGATTATTAGTCGTTTTCCGTTAGGTTTTAATTGGTATCCGATTGGGAGCTTTGTAAGTTCAAGCTTATTCTGACCAACTCCAAATAAGAAAAATGCACCGCTTTGACGAATAATTCTAGGATTATCCAGTTTGGGCTTAACACAAATAACTTTACTCAAATGATCTTTCACAACTAATGGAAGGAAATGAGGTTTTTCATTTTTAATTTGATGAAGTAAAAATTGGAGTTCACTTGTTTGGTTAAATATAGTTAGATCATTTTCATGAGGTATATGAAATGATTGGGGTCTTAAAGCTATATTGGAAATAACAGAAACTGTATCGCTGTCAAAATACTTAATGTCTTTCTTAGGGATATTAAAAATAATTAGTTCACCTGCTGCTAATTTGTCTAAATCGTTAGAGCATGCAAAATATAAAGCAATTAAAGGATTTGAAGTAATATCTAATAATCTGGTAGGTAGATCGTAATGTTGCATTTTTACGAGTACCTCAAGAGTATTTTTACAATCGTTGAAATCTTTTGGGCAAAGAGCTAAAGACTCTTTAATTAAAATATCTTCTTGTTCAATATTCTTATTATTCCGGTAAATACTAGGAATTAATTCGTAACCACAAGCTGAATGTCCTCTAAAGTAACGTTCAGATACATCGTCTTTGGGAACCACAGAAAAAATATTTAAAAGCTGACTAATAGAAGTAATCTCTGCGGAGTCATTTGGTACGGAGTCTATTCGTTCTTTGAAATTCAATACTATATCCATTGTTCATCTTTTAAGGTTTTTAGTTATATGAAATTTATATTGTTTTTTTAATAAATGGAATCCCTCCCAACCTCCCTTTAAAAAAGGAAGGATTACACGAATTCAATACCACCATTAAATTCGTGAGAAGTCCTCCTTATTAAAGGGGGATTTAGGGGGATTAAAATGCTCAATAATAAAAAGTCCTTACCAAGAGGACTTTTTATTTAGATTAAATTCAATCAAGAAACCGAATCATCCAAATTCGGTGCTAACCAACGCTTCGCCTCATCCAAAGTCCAATTTTTACGTTGCGCATAATCATCTAACTGATCTTGAGAGATTTTACCCACGTTAAAATATTCAGATTGCGGATTCGAATAATAGAAACCACTCACGCTTGAAGGTGGCCACATTGCAAAGCTGGTTGTTAACTCAGTACCAATCTTCTCGGTAGAACCTAACCAATTAAATAAAGTCGCTTTTTCCGAATGTTCAGGACAAGCAGGGTAACCTGGTGCAGGACGAATCCCGACATACTTTTCTTTAATCAAATCTTCATTCGATAATTGTTCATTGGCTTGATAGCCCCAGAACTCTTTACGAATACGCTCATGCAAATGCTCTGCAAACGCCTCGGCAAAACGGTCACCTAAAGACTGCGCAAGAATGGCAGAGTAGTCATCACCTTTGGCTTTATACTCATGTGCCATTTCTTCTGCACCAAAAATGGATACTGTGAAACCACCTAAATAATCCTGAGCTTGATCTGCCGTTGCTACAAAATCGGCTAAAGACAAGTTTGGTTTGCCTGTCACTTTGTCAGATTGCTGACGAATATGTTCAAAGGTATGTGTTACTGTTGAACGAGATTCATCACTAAATACAGATACAGAATCCGCAGCTACACGGTTGGCAGGGTAAATACCAAACACTGCACGTGCGTCAAAACGTTTATTCTCAACGATGTCTTTCAACATTTCTTGCGCTTGGTTATATAAGTCAGTCGCAGCTTCGCCAACAATTTCATCTTCTAAAATACGTGGGAATTTGCCTGCCAAACTCCAAGAAATGAAGAATGGTGTCCAGTCAAAATATGGCACTAACGTTTCAAGTGGATAATTGGTTAAAACTTCTGTGCCAATCAGTTTGGGTACAGCGGGAACATTATTCCAATCAATCTTTAAACCATTTTCAATCGACTGTGCATAAGACAATTTTGCAGCTTTCGGTTGCTTGTTGGCAATACGCTCACGAACTTTTTCATATTCTGCACGGGTTTCTGCAACAAATTTCGGCTTCATTTCAGGAGAAAGCAGGGTGGTTGCTACACCGACGGCACGTGAAGCATCCGCCACATAAATCACTGCATCATTCGAATATTGCGGATCAATTTTCACTGCAGTATGTGCTTTAGAGGTTGTTGCACCACCAATCATCAATGGAACATGAAAGCCTTTACGTTGCATTTCTTTGGCAACAAAAACCATTTCATCCAGTGACGGTGTAATTAGACCTGATAAACCAATAATATCGACTTTTTCATCAATAGCGGTTTGTAGGATTTTCTCAGCAGAGACCATGACACCAAGGTCAATAATGTCATAACCATTACAACCCAGTACAACACCGACGATATTTTTACCAATATCGTGTACGTCACCCTTAACGGTTGCCATCAATACTTTACCTTTAGATTGGCTACCCGATTTTTCAGCTTCAATGTACGGGTTTAACCAAGCCACAGCTTGTTTCATCACACGGGCAGATTTCACCACCTGTGGTAAGAACATTTTACCTGAACCGAATAAATCACCAACTACGTTCATGCCGTCCATGAGTGGACCTTCAATCACGTCTAATGGACGTTTTGATTTTAAACGAGCTTCTTCGGTATCGACATCAATAAAGGTAGTAATGCCTTTGACTAAGGCATATTCAAGACGTTTTTCTACAGGTTGTTCACGCCATTCAAGATTTTCAACGGCTTTTTGTGCACCTGCTTGACCACGGTACTGTTCTGCAACTTCAAGCAGTTTTTCAGTGGCGTCTTGACCGCTTTCACCTTGGTTTTGATTTAAGACAACATCTTCTACGGCAGCTTTCAGTTCTTTCGGAATATCATCGTAAATGGCCATCTGCCCAGCATTGACAATACCCATGGTCATGCCTTGCTGAATGGCATGGTACAAGAACACGGAGTGAATCGCTTCACGAACTGGTTCATTGCCACGGAAAGAGAAAGAGACGTTAGACACACCTCCTGAAATCATCGCATTCGGCAGATTTTGTTTAATCCAACCGGTTGCTTCAATGAAATCAACTGCATAGTTATTGTGTTCTTCAATACCGGTTGCAACGGCAAACACGTTCGGGTCAAAAATAATATCTTCAGATGGGTAGCCGACATCATTGACTAAAACATCATAAGAGCGCTTACAGATTTCACGTTTACGTGCGGCTGTATCTGCCTGACCTGTTTCATCAAAGGCCATGACGATAATTGCAGCCCCATATTGACGACATAAACGGGCTTTATGGACAAACTCGTCATAACCTTCTTTTAAGGAAATGGAGTTAACCACGGGTTTACCTTGGACACATTTCAAACCTGCTTCAATGATTTCCCATTTTGAGGAGTCAATCATGATTGGAACACGTGAAATGTCAGGCTCAGAAGCAATCAGATGTAGGAAATGTACCATCGCACCTTGCGAATCGAGCATCCCTTCATCCATGTTGATGTCAATAATTTGCGCGCCACTTTCCACTTGTTGACGTGCCACATCAAGTGCTTCTGCAAAATTTTCTTCACGAATGAGGCGTAAGAATTTTTTTGATCCAGTAACGTTGGTCCGTTCACCTACGTTTACAAACAGTGAATTATCATCAATGTTAAACGGTTCTAAACCACTTAAACGACAGGCTGGTTTAATCTCTGGAATTTGACGTGGTGCAATGTCTTTGACTGCATTGTAAATCGCACGAATATGATCTGGGGTCGTACCACAACAGCCACCGGTAATATTAATTAAACCACTTTCAGCAAATTCTTTAATAAATGCAGCGGTTTCTTCTGGGGTTTCATCATAGCCACCAAACGCATTCGGTAAACCTGCATTAGGGTGTGCAGAAACGAAAGTATTGGCAACATCGGCAATAGTTTTGACATGCGGACGCATAGCATCTGCACCTAAGGCACAGTTAAAACCAATGGAGAGTAAATCGCCGTGACGTACTGAATTCCAAAAGGCTTCTGCGGTTTGACCAGTCAAAGTACGACCTGATGCATCGGTGATGGTGCCTGAAATCATTAATGGCAGTTCACGACCAATCTGCAAGAAGACTTCTTTGACTGCAAAAATTGCTGCTTTACAGTTTAAGGTATCAAACACAGTTTCAATCAGTAGAATGTCTGCACCACCTTCTATTAAGGCATGGGTGGCTTCGATATAGTTTTCTTTGAGTTCATCAAAGGTAATGTTACGAAAAGCGGGGTCATTTACATTTGGTGAAATTGAACAGGTTCGAGAGGTTGGCCCAAGTACACCAGCCACAAAGCGTGGTTTATCTGGGGTTGAATATTTTTCACAAGCTGCTTTAGCAATACGGGCTGCTTCAAAGTTAATCTCATGGACTAAATCTTCCATGTGATAGTCTGACATGGAAACACGAGTACCATTGAAGCTGTTGGTCTCAATAATATCCGCGCCAGCATCTAAATAAGCTTCGTGAATATCTTGAATAATTTGGGGTTGTGTTAAAACTAAAAGGTCATTATTGCCTTTAAGATCAGATGCCCAGTCAGCAAAACGCTCACCACGGTAATCAGCTTCTTCTAATTTATGGCGTTGGATCATAGTACCCATCGCACCATCGATAATTAGAATGCGTTGGGTAAGAAGCTCTTTCAGGGTGGCAAGCGTGGACATAAATAACCCCAATATTGGCAAGATAGGTTGAATTAAATGGATGATATTTTAGCAGATTTAAATACAGTTTTAGTAATAATCAGCTGTATTGCGACAACAAAGTAGAATCTTGGTGGAATTTTAATCGCTGCAGTAGTGGGGTATGAATTTTTTATAGGCTTTCAATATTCATCAATTTGTCATACAACTCGAGCAAAATAGGTCATATTGGTGGTTTGAGCAGCAATTGGATTGAAATATTACAAATATTATTTCAGTTTAAAGTGTCATATTTTGTAAGTGTTGTAGTCTGTTGAAAAGAGCTATATTTTTGTTTTTTATGATTTAATTTAATAAATCTTGGGTGTTTTTTCTTTAATAATGAAGATGAATGGTGATAAATTACGCTTCATCTGAGCTTTGTTTGTCATATAATTGTCATAATTTAATTGAACAATAAGGGGATTTTATTATCCTCTTACCCGTCTGCATGAATTCTAATATTCCTCCCGTTTCAGATTCAACACAAACGTCGACGGCCACAAAGTCGACCAATGTGCATGTGCCAACACCGAAATTTTTTATGCCGGTGTTTTTGACGATCATTATTGCAACACTGATTTATATTGGTGTGCAAGTGAATGCAGACTTGGCACACGTCCCACCTTTAAGTTTATATTCAGTGATTCTTTTAGCGACAGCGTTGTTTATCGCTTTAGGCTTTGAATTCGTTAATGGTTTTCATGATACGGCTAATGCAGTCGCTACAGTCATTTATACCAATGCTTTACCAGCACCTGTTGCCGTGATGTGGGCTGGTTTTTGTAATTTCCTTGGGGTCATGGTTGCCAGTGGAGCAGTCGCTTATGGCATCATTGCATTGCTGCCCGTTGAACTGATTATGAACGTCGGTAGTGGTGCTGGTTTTGCCATGGTATTTGCCATGCTCATTGCTGCTATTCTGTGGAATTTAGGTACTTGGTTTTTAGGTATCCCAGCATCTAGCTCACATACATTGATTGGTTCAATCTTGGGTGTTGGTATCATGAACTACATTCTACATGCATCAAGTGGTGCAAGTGGTGTAGATATGGACCAAGTCACTAAAGTCGGTAAAGCACTATTATTTTCTCCCCTGATTGGTTTTGCCTTTGCTGCTATTGTTTTCTTGATTGTAAAAAAATTATTTAAAAAGCAACTTGAACTCTTTCAACCACCTGAAGGTAATAAACCGCCACCACCATTAATTCGTGCCATTCTAATTTTTACCTGTACAGGTGTTAGTTTTGCGCATGGTTCAAATGATGGGCAGAAAGGTATGGGTTTAATCATGCTGATCTTGATTGGTATTGTGCCTTTGGCTTATTCATTGAATAAAGGTTTGGATCATCAGCATTTACAAACATTTTCACAACTTTCTGCACAAACGGCAATCGTGATGGATGCAAATCGTCCTGATATTGCTGATGCACAAGCACGTGATGTTTTGACTAAATATATTCAGACCAAAGAGCTCAATTCGAATGTTGTGCCAGCGTTGGCAAGTTTGACTGAGCAACTTGGTGAGCGTGTTGGTCAATATGGTGATTTAAAAGCTATTCCAGAAGCAGAAGTATCGTCACTACGTAATGATATGTATTTAAGCACTACTGCATTTAAGCGCTTGGATAAAGCTGAAAAATTACCAGCTATGTCTGCTGATCAGACCAAAGTCGTTAAAGAGTACCGCAAAAGTTTAGACTCATTTTTACAATACATTCCAACTTGGGTAAAAGTTGCTGTTGCACTGGCATTGGGTTTAGGGACCATGGTGGGATGGAAGCGTATTGTGGTGACTGTTGGTGAGCGAATTGGTAAGCATCATATGACTTATGGTCAAGGGATGTCTGCTGAATTGGTTGCGATGTCTACCATTGCTGCGGCGGATGGTTTTGGTATGCCCGTTTCAACGACACATGTGTTAAACAGTGCTGTCGCAGGAACCATGGTTGCCAATAAATCAGGTCTCAATTTTGCGACAGTGAGAACTATTCTTTCGGCATGGATCTTTACTTTACCCGCGACTATTTGTTTGTCAGGCGTTTTATATTGGTTGTTTTTAAAAGTATTTTAAGTTGAATTAAAAATTAAAAACGCTGCAATTGTTATTACTAGTACTTGTAAATATATAAAACATATCAAATAGACTCTCAAGGGAGTCTATTTGGACTCAACTGTAATGTTTTAAATTTGGTTATCTCTAGTTGAAATTATATAAGACATATAAAATTTTTTATGTTTCTTAACCTACCTTGAAATTCAAGATTCCCAACTTATTTTAAAGCTTTTACGATTACCAACGGATTAAGTATTATTTATGTCTAAACCATAAGCTAAAATCGCCAGATTAGATTGCAAATGTGATTGTCTCAAAAATAAGATATCGACTAAACTGACTTCAATTATTACATTCGTTATTAGTCTATTATGAATTCCCCTAAAGTAATTGTTTTTGATGCATTTGGAACGCTTGTACAAATTGGTCAAAGCAAATCCCCATATCGTAAATTAATGAAATGGCTTAAAGAGGATGGTAGAAAACCTAGTTTAAAAGATGCCAATATTATTATGTCTAATGATGTTGATATTGAAGAATTGGCTAAAGTTTTTGGGAAAGAGATCCCAATACAATTATTACAAGAAATAGAAGAGGATATTGATTTTGAACTAAATACAATTGAGCTCTATAAAGATACTATTCCAACACTTCGAAAGCTAAAGAGTCTTGGTTTTCAATTGGCGCTATGTTCAAATTTGGCAAAGCCTTATGGTGATAAACTAAAAGCGATACTTCCAAACTCATTTGATGCAGTTTTTCTAAGTTATGAGGTTGGTGCGATAAAGCCTGAAAGGCATATTTATGAGGTAATACTAAAACAATTCTCCTGTCAAATGTGTGATGTACTCTTTGTTGGTGATCATCCGATTTTAGATGTTGAAGTACCAATTTCTTTAGGTATGTCAGCAAGGTTGATAGAACGAAATAAAAAACAAAATCTCAGTAATATGCTGAATGATCTAATATCTGATTAGAACATCTATTTGTATATATCAGTAATTATCATCCACGAATTCTAATTAAGAGTAGTCCACCGGATTCACTTAAAAGTATGCAATATTATGACTGCATATTCTTATCTAGATGAACACTGAATGGTGCGTAGTAATGAACACTGTTTCTTATTTTACTTAGGCAGTTAGATCTCTTGCATTAGTCAAAACTTAATCAGCTATAACCTTTGATTTATAAGGTATTACGTAAATCAAAAATGATTAAAAACCATATTTACGCAAGTGGTCTTTTATGTATATTTTGTTCTAAACAACAATACTGGTCTATCAAATTAAATTACGGGTCCTTGATTTATTACATATTTATGGATAATAGTTATTCACTTAAAATGGTTGAAAAGTAACTAGGGTAAGATAATAAAACTTTTTTAATGGTATCAGAGTAAATTTGAGTAGCCTTATAGAATTCGTCCTCGAAAAAACCTTCAAATAGCAATTTATCACATAACTCCTGAGCTAAAAACCTGTCAGAGAATCCAAATTCGTAACATGAAATAGACTGTAGATCAGGAAGTCCGTACTTCAAAGATTTTTGAAAAAGTAATAACGACAATGCTTGTTCATTATCGGAAGTAAAATTATCTCCAAATAGGAATAATCCTACTGCTGAAATGATTAGTGAGCCATGAAATCCTAGGGTGTTTTCACAAAAATTATAGATATCATCTTCTTTAACTTTTCTATATTTAGATCCATAAGGTTTTTTTGCACTTTTAGCAATTGAAAAATTTATCAGTTCCTCATAAGACTCCCCATCAATCCATTTTTTTGCTAGGTTTATTGGGAAATGATTGGGAATAGCTAAATGAAGAAATGGATCATCTATTTGTTGCAATAAAATATTCCAAATCATTGTAAGCCAATCAAAATTATTCTTAATATTTATTAATTTATCGTAATTTTCATGTACCCAAGTATAGATAGCTTGAGAACTATCTATTCCTAATAAAGTTTTAGAAAAAATCAAATGATTTTCTTTTATAGGCTCTTTTTCTTCGATAAATTTCGCTAAAGAGGTAAATAAATTAATAATTCTACTCTTTAAAAGGTCATCTGCTAAGTGAAAAGCTAGTGTAGATTCTGAGAGAGTAATAACAGATAGTAAAAAAGTGGAGAAATCTCCATTACCACGATTGGCCATAAGATAACTTTCTATGGCTGTTGTTAGGTTTTTCCTTCGTCTTAAATCATCTAAAAAATATTCAGGGGTTATGTTACTAAATTCTTTAGACTTTGTCTCAGCCCAATCAATACATCGCTTACTGTCTACTAAAAGTAATTCATCTGGAAATTCTAACTCAATAGTTTGAAACCCGATGGTAATTACAATAGGCTGAAAAATACTAAGTAATGAACTTGTTATATTTTCAGTATTTTCGGGATTTAATAAGTTAACTGCGCCATTAAATTTGTAAGATTCTTGATTTTTTTTATCGAAAATAGATGGGTCTGAAAAAATGATTAAACCTTCAGTGTGCATTCCTGAACGTCCAGCACGACCTATTAGATTTTGAAAATCCCTAACTTTAATTTTAGTTCCTGCTTGATAAACGCTAGGAACTATTAGGTATCTAATTGGTAGATTAACACCTTGAGCTAGTGTGGATGTACAGGAAACAAAATTAATAAGATTCTTTTGCATTGCAAATTCAATTGCAAGTCTAAGCCCATTTGGTGTCGTTCCATGATGAAGAAAAACTCCTAATAAAGAAGCTTCACTCAAAATAGATTTTTGTCCAAAATTTCCACAAATTAAAGCATGTAATTTATTAATTTCTTCTAAGTTTGAGAAATCAGCTGGAGGTCTTAATACAAAATCTCTCTTATATATATCAACCATTTTCTTAATTACGATATATGCAGAGTCCTTTCTTCCACTGAAGATGGCAACAGAACCGTTCGGTACAAGTCTGCAACCTAAATAAACTCCAATTTCTGTCGGATCTTCTCTTGAAGGAAATACTCTGGGACTTCTTTCTCCTTTAAAAAGAGTTAAATTTTGTTGCTCTAGTATTCTGGGTAAAAAATAATCATAATTATTGTAATCTTGATTTTCATAAAATATTAGTTGACCACGAATCTCTAACCAACTAGCGAAAGATACTGCTCTGGATGTAGCTAATAAATGTTGGCCATCAACAACCGTTGCATCATTACTTATAAGCCAAGATGCAATATCTTTAGCATTGTTGATTACTGCGGAGATTAATATAGTTTGGGCATCAGGCGGTAGAATTTTTTTAATTTCTGTTAACAATAGTTCATAAGTAATGCCACGACTTCCAGAGTCAAATTGGTGCCCTTCATCATAAATAATAGTACCAATATGATTCGCAATATTACTTTTCTGCCTTAATAAATAAAGCAATTTTTCTGGTGTAAGTACTAGTATGGAATTGGAAATAAACGAATCTGGATTATCAATTATTTCAGCAAATTCAATCATAAAATCTAATTGTAAAACATCTGATAATTCATTAATCCGAACACCATCCCCTTTAAATGCTATTTTTAAAGTTTGAGCAATTTCATGGCATAGTGCCCGAAATGGGGCAACGACAATAGCTAATTTAGTTTTGTAGCTTAAAAAAGAGCTACGTAAAATAATTTCAACAGATTTTGTTTTTCCAGCACTAGTTGGCATTTGAATAACACCAGAACTACCAGAAAAAAGTCCTTGTTCACCAATTTTTAGTTGAGATGGCCACAGTTCTTTTGGAAAATGTGGTTTCTTAATAATATCCTGCCAAACTTCTTTTTGAATATTACTGAATTCAGGTAATGTGTTCCATGAAGAGTATGCTAATCGTAATTTCACAATAGCTATGGTTATATCTGTGTAAAGTAACTCAATTGCTGAACCATTACTATAAACTTTATTTCTTAATTTTATTAACTCTTCATTAATCTCACTAACATTTTCACCATTAAAAAAATGAAATGCTAATAGTTTTGAAATTTTATTTGTATTATTACAATAATATTCATTATCGTGATGTACGTAATTTTTCCAATTTGACTGAAGCAGCCATTTCAGAAAATTTTGTAATGATGATACTGTATAATCTGGTGCATATTCATATAGCCTTTTTGCAATTACTAAACTACTACCGGGTCTTCCAGCTAAATAATATGTTGAAGATGCAATTAATAGTAAATCATAATCAATATTTGAGTTTAATTTTGATTCAATAAAGGCATCAAAAAAACTAGCACTAAATAATAAATTGCTAATAAACCTTTCTGGTAGTTTAGTTGTTGCGTTATCACAAATAAAAGCAACAGCATCTCCTAATATTCCTATAGTTAGAACCAATAGTTCTTCAGGATTACTTTGTTCTGGTATAGATATATGCAAATTTTCAGGGATATCTAATTCGTACATTTTACCTTTTGAACGTGTGATACCAAATAGCCTTTTACTATTAAATTCAGGCTTCATTAGCAGCTCTTTCATATAGTGCATGGACAAATTTCATCAAATTATTACCACGTATAACAATTAGTTGCAGATTAGCTATATTAAGATGTTCATTAACCTTCGTTTCAGTATTAAGAGCAATTTCATCATACGCCATATCAGATAATATAGCTGCTGCTCCTGATAAATAAGTGTAAGGATGGTCGGCTGGATTTTGAAATCTTTGAACGATAAGAACTTGTTCATTTTGCTGTGAACGATTTAATCGTCTTTTAATTGCATTCAAAGTAGCTGCTTGTCGTAGAAAATCTTTTGATGAATCATCAACAGCATTCTGTAATCGATTAGCGTATTTTTTATTAGTCAATTGAGCTTTAACTTCAAATGTAATAAGAGTATCGTTAATTGATTGCTTATTAATATCATCGACTTTGATCCCTAAAATATCTACACCCTTCGCTGACTCATTACGACTTTCTTTCTCTGCAAATTTCCCTCTTGGAACCCAATATTGTAGATTGAACTCTAAAAAATCTGCTACTAATAGCTCTGCAAAATCTCCTGCACGAATGCTAGGACCGGGTGCTAAACTTTTATCTGGAAAAACTAATTGTTCAAGGTAGTCCGCTCTTGATAAACCTGTACCATCACGTAAAATATCTATTTCTTCATCTATGCAGTAACACTGTCTAAAATGTTTTGCCCAGCTTGAAAGATCATCGTTTAAAGGTACCATTAACTCCCAGATTTCAATATTATGACCATCTGAAGTACGAAGCTGGTGAGAACATTTTTTTAAAAATGAAAGATGATCTGGTATTTTTATCATAAAATTTTATACTTTATTTAAATAGTATTATGAAATTGAAAACACATAAAATCATGCCACTGCACTCTGATTAAACGCCTCAACAACCCCAATAATGTTATCTGCATCCTTATCATTAAACACCCCATCAAGCCCCTCATAATGCATTTGACTAAAGGGTGGCTCATACAGTTGGGACGACTGCATTACACCTCGTTTGGTAAGGTGCTCCATTATCATTTCAACAAAACGGATTTGGTTTGCATTGTAGGTTGTGCCGACTAAAAATTTAGAGAAAGCTTCTTTTACAGCAATTGCATCTAAGCCAACTAAAGAGCGTATGAATTGTGGCAAACTAATGGCTGATCCAAAGCATTGTTCAAACTTATCTTTGCTTTCGACTTCCTGTGCATCAAATACGAAGCGCTCAAGTTCAGTCAAATCAGTCGGCGTAAGCTGTAAACCTTTTTTTAATTTAGCAATGGTAATGTGATTTTCATTGGCCTTAATAAAGCTTTCTACACGCTTACGATATTGGGCAATATTCACGCCACTGGCAACAATTGGAATATTGACCTCTGTGGTAGCACCCAATTCATCTTCAAGCATGGTATAGACCACTGTAGACGATGTTTTTTCGATAAGTTTGACCAAGCCCCTGATTTGTTTACGCATCGACTCTAAAATTGGAAGCGTAATATCCACCCAATAATCTTGTGACTGAATCTCTTGGATCAGTGCAAGATGAGGGGCAACCACTGGAATATTAGACTTTGATTCTAGTTGTGAAGCAATTTGAACGACTCGGCTGGCATATGCCTCTAAAGCTTTAGAATTTTTTTCTAATACTGCCAATTCAAGGTTGTAGCAGAGCATATCAAAGAGTTTTGCTTCAATGGTTTCTTTAGGAAGTTCATTCGGTAAACGAGAAATATGTTCTCGCAATGTGCCCATTGCAAGGTCATCAAGGTTTTCCCAAGCTTCAGCCGTTTTGAATCTCTCAACATGCTCAATCTCAGTTTTAACAATGAAGTTATCTTTATTCATTGCCGTGACTTCAGCCCGTAACCCTTCACATAAATCGTTTTGAACGGCATTTAATGCTTGGGCTTGCTGGTCATTGAGCTGATTCTTTTGTTTATAGTCTGGTGCATTCAACAGACTCATAATATTTAAACGTGCTTTAAACAGACGTTGTCCAATTGGTTCTACCGTACTGCCCATTGCACCTTTGGGATTGATTTCAAAATATTCAAAGTTAGAGCAGTAGTCGAAAATATAAAACTCAGATTTATTCGATTCAGGTGCAAATAAGTTTTCACATAATCGAGTACCACGACCAATCATTTGCATGAATTTAACTTTAGAGCGTATTGCTTTAAAGAACACCAAATTCACCACTTCAGGCACATCAATCCCTGTATCGAGCATATCGACAGAAATCGCAATTTGTGGTTCTGCGACATCCTTTTTACTAAAATCATCAATTACGCTTTGCGCGTATTTGGTTGCATGGGTAATGATACGTGCAAATTTTCCATCATATTGCGGATAGCTGAGATTGAATCGATCGGCAATAAATTCCGCATGTTTTTGATTCACCGCAAAGATAATCGTTTTACCCAGTACATCACCACCGTCAACCTTAATGCCATTTTCCATTAAGTGTTTCAGCATTTTGTCTACGGTATCAGTATTAAACAATTGCTTATTGATTTGTGCTGCTGAAACCTCTTCAGGTGCTTCTTGATCACCCCAATCGGTGTTTTCCCAATGTTCTTTTTCTTCGTCTGAAAGTTCACTGTACTTAATGCCTTCACGCATGAATTTTAACGGTACAGAGAAAGCTTTAGGAGGTACAAGGAAACCATCAGCAATGGCTTGATCTAAGTCGTAGTAATGCGTTGGTACACCAGTTTCAAGTCCAAACAAGGCATAGGTATCTCGATCTACTTCATCTCGTGGAGTTGCTGTTAAGCCGACCAATAAGCTGTCAAAGTATTTAAAGATTTCACCGTACTTTTGATACACACTACGGTGAGCTTCATCGACAATAATCAAGTCAAATGTGCCTGTACCATACTTACGCGTACCATCTTCATTGAGCTGATCAATCAAGCCAATCATAGTCTGATAAGTACAGGTATTAATTCGCCCAATTTCACCTTTACTGTCTATTAAATTAAAAACAGATGCACCCGATTTAAAAAACTTAGCAAACTCTCGTGTTGCTTGATTGACTAATGAATTACGGTCGGCAAGGAACAGGACTCGTTGCACCACATTGGCCCGCATCAACACATCCACCAAGGCAATTGCAGTACGGGTTTTACCTGTACCCGTTGCCATAATCAGTAAGCCTGCACGTTTCTTCTGTTGGAATTCGGCAAGTATCGATTTAATGGCAGTAGTTTGATAATAGCGTTCGACCATTGTTTCATTAATCGGGAAACTACTTAAATCAGGGTTATTCTTACGTCTTTCAATCAGGCGTTTCAGTTCAGCCTGTGTATAAAAACCTTGGACTAAACGTGGTGGGCCACCTTGCACATCATTCCAAATATGAGTCTGGTAGCCATTACTATAGAAAATTACAGGGCGTTGTCCTGTGGCTTGTTCTAAGCAGTCCGCATAGAGCTTGGCTTGTTGTTCACCCATCTTCGGGCTGGAGGTGGTACGTTTAGCCTCAACGAGTGCCAGTGGCAAGCCATTGGCATCATAGAGCACGTAATCAACAAAACCTTCGCCCGATGTACTTGGCATACCTGTCACAGGAACTTCAAGTTTGACCGTATTGCCAATGTCCCAACCTGCTTCTTCAAGCATTAGGTCAATGAGATAAGTTCGGGTATCGGCTTCGTTGTAGTCATACGTGTCTAGAACTGCATTATTGGCAACTTTGGCTTGTTCAACTTGTTGACGTTTTAGCGCAAGTTCAGCATCAATATTGGCGAGTAATTTTTCACGCTCTTCTAAGCTTGCAGAAAGTTCAAATAGTTTTTGTTCTTGTTCTTTGAGTGCCTGATGTTTATCTGCAAGCTGCTTTTCAAATATTTCGGTTTGCTTTTGCAGTTGCTCTTTGTCTGCTTTTATTGATTGTTCAGCATTGTCATTTGGAATGAGATTTGGATTAAATAAAATCTGCTGTGAGCGGTCTCTGGTGACTGCGCCATAGGTGCGTTCAAACCAAATGTAGACCATAAACAGTTCGCTGATGGTCTTTACAGCATCTTCTGTTTTGAGGCTATTGAATTTTTTACCGTGTACGGCATTGTTGCCTGCCATACGAATCACATCCATTTTACTCAGAATGTAAGGCGGTATAATTTCTTGGAATTTGGGCTGATTAATTAAGTTATGCAGTGATGCATCAAAGGGTTGAGTGAGTTTTTTATCATATTTATATAGCCAAAATACAAGGCTTTCGAGAGATTGCCTTGCACACATCAATGCCGCTTGAGGGTAAATATAAACAAGCTTTTCAGCCCCTATAGCGGTTTCTGCCAAAGCAGGAAATGCCGATTCCAGAAACTGAAAATTACTCATTTATACACCCTCAAATATTTTATAAATTTCCGCTAAATGCTTTGTTCTGTAATGATTTAAATAAATTGTTAAAATTCACATATTGTTTGTAAAATAAATGTTTATTTATTTCAACCTTTTCAAAGAAATTAGCAAATAATAATTGCTTTTCAATCGGCGGAATATTAATCACCAAACTTTTTACATCTTGCTGATTTATACTTGATTGATTGACAGCATCTTTACGTTTGTTTGCAATTTGATTTAATACAAATTGCTGTTTCAAAAAGAAAAGTAAAAAATATGGATTTAACTTTTTTGTATCGACAGAGAATCTCATCATATTAGACTCAAAAACAGTAGGTTCTTCCAAATTTCTTACCAAAGCCGTTTTACCAATATACTCAGGACTATTTACACGATTAATTACTAAATCAAATTTATTGAGTTGATATTTTTCAATGTCAGATTGCTCAAGTGATAATCTTTTAAATCCTTTATTATCAATGATATCACCACTCTTAAACCCATCAATCCTTACAATAGGTATTCCTTCACCATACATAGTCGCGGGTTTATATAATCCATTTTGAGGACCTATCAAAATAAGTGTATCCAACTCATATTGATTGTAATTATTCGGATTGTTAGAGGGATCACCAAACATATCAATGAACGTGGCTTGTAAAAGTTGATCTAACTTTACAATCGCTTGCTTACGTTTTTGGCGTAGCTCATCCGCTTTATCTAAAATAGATGCAATTCGGCGTTGCTCTTCAAGTGGGGGGAAATTAATTGTCAAATCAGAAAAACGTGATTTATTAACAATAGGGAGAGTAGTAGAAGAAGATGCTTTTTCTAATTGTGGTTTTAAAGTTTGAGCACAATAAAACCCATATTTAGGAAATATTTTATTTTTATCAAAAACTAACCCATTGATTTGCTGATTAAAGCAAACTTCTCTATCTACAATAGTTATTTTACCTAGATTACCAATACAGGAAACCAATACTGTATCTTTAGGTACTCTATATACCTGATCAGCACCTAAATCAGTCAAATATGTCTTCGTTTCACCTAGGATACTTTCATTTAAATCAGCAGGTGAAACAAAAGGAATATTTCCATCGTAATATTCTCTATTTGAAGTTTGAGGTGTCTTTCCAGTTATTACCTTAGCAACGTCTTTTAATTTTGATGTTGTCCATCCCTTCATTTAAGCAACTCCTTAAGCTCATTCATTCCATTCAGAATATCTTGCTCAAGCAGCTCTAAATCCGCCAAAATTTTACTTGGTGCCTCATATTCCACTTGCTCATAGACCACTTCTTTATAACGGTTAATCGACAGGTCATAACCATTGGCAGCAATAGCCGCTTTATCTACCAAGAAACTTTGATCTGTTGCTTTACGCTCATTTTCAGCACTTAAGTTTTTAAAACGTGCAAGAATGTCAGGAATGTTATTATTTTCATGCTTGCTGCTATCTAGCTCATTACGCTTATCATCCAACGAAAAACCATCGGCTTGCATATCATAGAACCAGACTTTATCTGTACCGCCAGACATGGTTTTAGTGAAAATCATAATGGCAGTCGAAACCCCTGCATAAGGCTTAAACACACCTGAAGGCATCGAAATAATAGCTTCTAACTGTTGCTCTTCAACAATTTTTTGACGTAAAGCTTTATGTGCAGTCGATGAGCCAAATAACACACCATCAGGCACAATAATCGCAGCACGGCCACCAGTTTTCAGTAAGCGTAAAAACAACGCTAAAAATAACAATTCAGTCTTTTTCGTTTTAACGATCGCTTGAATATTTTTGGCACAAGCTTCTGCATCCAAACTTCCTGCAAAAGGCGGATTGGCTAAAATCAGGCTGTACTTACTTTCAATATGTGAATGCGCTTCGCTTAAAGAATCACGGTTCTCAATCGATGGGTTTTCTACACCGTGCAACATCATGTTCATTGAACCAATACGAAGCATGGTGCTGTCAAAATCATAACCAAAGAATGTTTCTTCACTAAAACGCTTGGTCGTTTCAGGTGAAGCAAAAATCTCTGAACTATGATGCTCATTTAAATATTCACTAGCAGCCACCAAAAATCCTGCCGTACCACATGCAGGGTCACAAATAGTATCTGTTGGTTTCGGTTGCATTAAATCCACAATCATTTTAATGATATGGCGTGGTGTACGGAACTGACCGTTTTGACCTGCTGATGCAATTTTACCGAGCATATACTCGTAAATATCACCTTTAGTATCTTTATCATCCATCGGCACATCTGCCAATAAATCAACCACCTTGGTTAAAAGTGCAGGCGTTGGAATGGTAAAACGAGCATCTTTCATGTGGTGGCTGTAAGTACTGTTTTCTTCGCTACCAATATTTTTAATAAATGGGAATACTTGTGAACTGACAAGCTCATACAACTGAGTAGGATCACCTAAAGTAATGAATTTAGACCAACGTAAAGCGTCTTGCTCCGCTGTAAAAATTGGATGTTCAATGTCTTGTTTTAAACGGTTGGCTTTTCTTTCTTTGGCAATCTGAATTTCATCTAAGCGACGAATAAATAGCAAAAAAGTCATTTGTTCCATGACTTCTAATGGATTAGAGATACCACCACTCCAAAACGCATTCCAAATATGGTCAATTTTGCTTTTAATTTCGCCTGTAATCACACTGATGACTCTCAAATTTGTTTGAGAGTATTGTGTCGGATTTGAAAAGGGAAAGCTATGCGAAAATAATAAGATGCGACAAGGTTTGGCGTTATAAATAATTATGGTAAAAGGTTTTTTGCATCCATTTCTAAAGCAGTAGCAAGTTCATATAGCTTTTCTATGGTGATATTCACTTCGCCTCGTTCAATTCGCCCTAAATAGCTACGGTCTATGTCGCAGATTAAAGCTAATTTTTCCTGACTTATTTTTTTATTGTGTCTAGCATTGCGTATTAACTGACCAACCACTACAGATAAATCTGACATTTGATTTCATTTGTTCAAATATCAGAACTATCACTATTGGATGCTTATATATCCACGGACTATAATCCTCTTTTTATGTTGGGCCGTTAAGTAGTGAAGAAAAATATTAAATTACCTCTATATGATGAATTCTTAGAAATTTTTGATAACCATCAAATCAATAATTGGCGGGCAAGACACTTTTGGGAAAAGATAAAACTTGAGGACTGCTATAAAACTAAATGGTACAAAAACCAGATGTATACTGGTTTAAAAGTACTTTTAGAGTGTAAGTATTTGGAAGTTGACGATGAAAAATCAACCAAAACCTCATTTAGTTATAAGGAAACTCCTCGTTTAAATGAACTCAGAGATCAACATAAGAAACAAAAACTTGAACGATTTTTTAATACTAAAAAGTTAGAGTTATCAGGTCGAATAAAAGACAAAGAAAATAATATTAATTTTATAAAATCACTATTAGAAGATGATAAAACATTAGAAAAATATTTTATTAGCCATAAAGAAAAATTAGAGAATGATATTAAAAACATTAATTCAAATATTAAATTAATGGATAATATTTTAAATTAAAAACTTTATAATAATAAAAATAACCCAATAAAAACATAATATTAAATTAATGTTTTTCTGCTTGACTCAGCAGGAATGTTTATATATTTTTCATCTAATTTCCTTCAAATTGATCCAATATGGTTAAGTCTATTCAACAAATAAAAAATGAATTTCATTCAAAAGGAATTACATTTTCAGACTGGGCTAAAGAGAATAATTTTTCACCTGAACTTGTTTATAGAGTTTTAAAAATGAATCGGGTTCCAGTGCGTGGGGAAAGCCATAAAATTGCAATTAAACTAGGAATTAAGGAAGAATAAGGATGAAATAAGTTTTTTTAATTTTAAGAAAGCACAAAGGCTCATACCGTGTATGAGCCTTTATGAAAATGTCTATTACTTGGTCGTTCAAGACATTTTTATTCTAAAAGACATTGCTGGATTAAGCAATGTCTAGGGTGCTTTCTGCCTTTTATTTTATATAAAGCTAGAGAGTGTCATATGAGAACTGTCAAAGTAACAGCAAAAATAATACAAAATGACACAGGGGTTTTTATACAGACTCCTGTTTTAATGGATGAAAATAATGAAATCATCCAGCCATTTTTAGATTTTGTTTTAAAATTAAAACGTGACGGAAAGAGCCAATCAACTATTAATAATTCTACTAGAGCTACTCAGCGGCTCTTAGAGTATATGGCTGCAAATCCGAATGGGTTTTCTACACCTCAAACCATGTTTGAAAATTTTAGTAGTTGTTTATATTCAGGTACGATCAGTGAAGAGGGATTAGATCCATCAGGCCTATACTGGTTACCTCACAGCAAGCAAGTTGCTCAAATATATATTTATGCTCTCAGTCAACTAACAGATTGGATGGCTGAGAATCATAAATCCACTTCAATGAATCCATTCATTAAAGCAGATAGTCATACTCAGCGGTTAAATTACGCAGCATGGTTTCGTAAAAACCAAAATGACTTTTTAGGACATATTAAAGATAAACATATAAATTCAACTGTTCGCTATGCACGTAGCATACAAGGTAGAAAACCTTTAGGTAAACAAATTCATGACGCAATAGAATTTCCTGAAAATACTTTTGAAAAATTCTATTTTAGTGGTCTAGGCGGGGCATTAGATTGCCGTGTTGCTCTACGTGATCAACTTATCTTGTTGCTAATGCATGGAGGTGGATTACGTGAGTCAGAAGCACTACATCTCTGGATTGAAGATGTATTAATTGATCCTTTTAACAATAATAGTGTAAAAGTCCGTGTTTATCATCCTGAAGAAGGTCGAGCTCCAAATAAGTGGCGTGGACGATCTAATCAAACAACAAGAGCTGCTTACCTATTAGAAAAGTATGCTTTGACTCCACGAAATCAATTAAGTGGAAAAAAGAATGTTGGGTGGAAGAATCGATTAACAGATAATAAAGATTCATATTTGGAAATACATTGGTTTCCAATTCAATTTGGAGAAATCTTTGCTAAAGCTTGGAATAACTATATGCGATACCTTGTATGTATTGAGCGTAATCATCCATATGCTTTTATTAGTTTTCATAGTCAGCATCTAGGTGAAGCATACACGCTTAATGCATTCCATGATAATTATCGACGCGGTCTGAAGCGTATTGGTTTAGACGTTTCCAAATCTGATGGACTATCTCCTCATTCTCACAGACATGCTTATGGTCGGCGTTTAAGTCGAGCAGGTGTAGAACCAATAATTATCAAAAAATGCTTACATCATTCATCAATAGAATCCCAATTAGTCTATACAACTCCTTCGCTTAAAGAAGTCACAAAAGCTCTAACTGCTGCAACAGAACAACTTTTAAATCCATCAGATTCTAATGAGGAAACATGTACTCCAAGCTGGCAAGTTTTATTACAGCATGGGTTTGATGACATTGACCCATATAACTTATTCGCTGGCAAGAATCCCAAATTTGGAAAACACAAATGAGAATTAAAATAGCCAAACCTGATGGTCGAAAAAGTGATCTTACTTTGCAATGGGTAACTAAAAGATATGGCGAAAAAATGAATGGATGGAGAGAGTTAGCTGAAGAATGGATAAAAAGTCAAGATAGTAGTACAGCAGAGAAACTAAATGCACTAGCTATTTTTCTTGAAAAATATATTATTCATACTGTGCCGTGGTGTGCTGATATATTTATCTTTTTAGCTGGAGATCAAAACGGTTGGAAAGCTTCTAGTCATGATTTTAAATCAGCAATAATTAAAAATTCCAAGCGCAGAGATAATAGAAATACTACAGAAATAATTAACTATATATCTAATTTTATTGATTGGATATTAGATAATCATTTCTTTGAAAATACTGATAAAGGTAGCAAAATCTATCTTTATAAAAATCCACTCGAACAACTAAAAAGCAAGCAAACACTATCTGAAACAGTCCATAGTCCTTTACCCTATCGCTATATTCAACGTCTCAGTGAAATCTTGTGTCCTAAACCATCTGGAAGTTTTTCAAATTGGAGTTGGGCACAAAGTCTGAGTGGAATTAGATCGACTGCGGCAACAGGTTGGTTTGAAGTTGATGAGAATCTTATAGATAAGAATGATGAAGATTGTGTTTGGATACGTGAAATAGTAATGCGTAATAAAAAATCTGTCACAATTTATAAAATGTGGTCACCTGTCGCAGCAATGGTGCTATTCGTCAAATTACAACTACCACTCAGAACATATCAGGTGCGTATGTTAGATACTGGTGAAGCAGATGCTATGCGCTATCAAAATGGTAAATGGATAAAAAATACAAAATATAAATTTGTATTAAATAGTCATTCAAAAGGTATATTTCGACGATTCAAAGATAATGTGACAGGTTTGGATTCAACAGGTTTATATATCAATACGAATAAAACAGCAGATCAAAACAAAGATGAATTCCAAAGAGGCTATGAAATTCCTTGGCAAAATGAATTTCTACTATATTGGCTAGAAAAACTTAGAAATTGGCAAGAAAAATACAATCCCATTGTAGCCCCTACAGATTGTACGACCTTAGAAATCAAACACACAAAAGATTTAAAATCAAATGCTTATCTTTCCAAGATGGGGTATTGCTGTTTTTTAATGCGTGATGCTACATCAAATTGTAGTGAAAATAGGAAAAAGCCAATTCCAGATGCAAGTATTCCTTTGATTTGGTATAAATTATTAGAGAAGTTAGAAAATAACCTCTCAAATTGTGGAGACACACTCCCTAATGGAACACCACTTCAATTAGTTCATCATTACGAAAAAAACTACAAATCTCCAAAAGTAAAAACTAATTATCAACTGCATAGTTTACGAGTATCACTCATTACAAGCTACTTAATAGAAGCTAAATTACCACTTCCAGTTGTTTCTAAACTTTTGGCTGGTCATTCAAGAATTTTAATGACTATATATTATACAAAGTTAACACCTGTTGTCATGCAGGAGAAAATGGCAGAAGCAACAAAAGTACTAGAAAATAATTCTAAAGAAAGTATCCGTATATTTTTAAAAGATGCTGAACTACGGCAAATTGAATCCAAAATGGCCTTCCATGATGACATGTCAATTAAATCAATATTAGTTAATCGCAATCCAATAGGTTGGGAGTTGAGACATCATGGACTCTGTTTAGCTGGAGGTAATAATGTAATGACTGACGAAGTGAAATCTATTGCTGGTTGTTGGAATGGTGGAGAATTAATACAAGATTCCAAAAATTTTTCTAAACGGCTTAATAGTTCTGTTGGTCACAGTAGCGAAAATTGCGTGCGATGCAGATGGTTTATTACCGATGCTAGTTACCTCCCAGCACTCAATGCACATCTCAACTTTATGAGTTATAAAGCCTATAATGCAGCCAATCTAGCAGCAAAGATAGAGGCAGATATAGAGAGTTTCGAAGAGCTAAAATATGAAGCTGAGTTAAAAAATATACCTTTTCTAAAACATAATGAATTACAAAATCTTAATAGACGTCATGAAAAACAATTAGTTGAATCTGATGAGTACACAAAAAATTGGATAGCTACATTCAACCTCATTCGACGCTTAGTTGAAATAGAGCAAAAAAGAAATGAGGATGACCATCATACAAAATTGGTAGCTGTTGGTTCTCAAGAAGATATAAAAATTGGATTTATAGAAACAACATCTGAGCTATTACATCTTTCATTACTTTGTGAAGATGCTGAAATTTACCCCGATTTGCTCGATGATATTAAAAAGACATCAGTAATTCAAAACAGGACACAAAGTTTGAGCCGGATAATGATCCGAAAAGGTTATTTACCTCATTTACTATTACTTGATCAAGATCAGCAATTAATTGCAGCTAACGCTATGATTCGCGCAATGACGAAACAAATTGAATGTACCAATAAACTTGAAAGTTTTCAAAAAACTGTATCGTATTTAGAATTTGATGAATTTTTACAAAATCATGAAGTACTTGAGACTGGAATTAAAACTTTAGAGGAGCATTTAAATACACCTATAAATAGTCTTTCATTAAAGTCTTTAATCAGCAGTATTCAACATGGAGAAGATGAAAGTGAATTATAAAATGCAATCATTTTTGGAAAATCTCAAAAAGGATAAAAGCGGTCATACTCAAGCATCATTAGATAAGCTAAACACTCTACTTGAAAAACGTTTTAACGATTGTGAACAAGATTATTCAATAGCAACAATTGGACGTATATCTACAAAGAATGGTGGAGTGGGTACTGTTAGTATTCGTAATAAAACAGGTAAGCACTATAATCTTTTAATAAAAGAATGGGCAACCTTAGCAGATACCACTACAAAAAAACCTTCCAAGTGTCATTCTCGAAAGAATGAAGTCTCATCAGACATGGAGTTATTAAAGAAACTAGATGATCCAGCGATGAGAGCAGTCTTCGGTCAAATCATTGCTGAAAAGAAAAAGCTCAAAGCAGAGAACCACATTCTCAAACAACAAACAGAAGTGATTGTTGATATGAGGCCAAATCAGGTTTTTTCAGCAGGCCAAGTACAGCAACAAGTCGAAATAATACCATCGTTAACTGGCGTATTGGTCAATAGTGAAATCGAAGCGCTTCGCGATGCTATTGACGAAAATAATCTTCTAAACAGAGGTTGGATAGTTTCTAGACTGGGCTCTATTAAAGACGAAAATGGACGATCATTATTTAAGTCAGGCTTTGTATCTGCAATACAAAAAATATTAGCTGAAATATAAAAAGGCTGGCAATCTGCCAGCCTTTTTTTTATATACTGTTTTTATATGCATATAAAAAACAGACACTAACTAAGATATTGTAAAATAATATAAAATAAAGGATTAACCTGTTTTTATATAAATTTAACTAGATAGAAAACGAACAGCGTTTTTTGTTTTTCAATGATGGCTTTAGGCTATGAATATTGATTAGCTTTTTAATTTACCCAATGCTTTATTGATCGGTAATTTATCTGCTGCAAAACCATAGATGGCAGCGAAAGGTAAAGCTGTACGGGCTAAATAAGGTACACGCCATAATCCACCATGATTGGCGCCTTCCATCATTAACTCCAGTGGATGTTGCATTGGTGTTTCTGGATTAGCGACCGATGCTGGATTGTGTAAGTCATGCACCCATAATGCCGCCATAATGGCATTGGTTGTTTCAGGCTGAAATGCTTCTACATTAAAAAGACCAGCGCCATTAAAAGCAGCCTTAAGTAATGGATTTTTAGTTACAGAATGAGTGGTTGTTGACGGCGCAATATTGATGCTGACATGCTGCCCTTGATGTCTGGCTAAGGTCGCACGCCATTGTTGAATACGCTTTGCTAATGCGTAGTTAGGACCTTGTTCCACTACTAAGCAATCAGCAATACCGTAGGCCTTACCATTGTCTGATGTAATCAATTGCTGATTATTATTTTTAAAGAACTGTTTCATCGAAACGATTGAAATGCCTTTACTAACGACCTTTTCTATTGTTGAGCGATTTTCAAATTTTTGTATAGAGCCTGCAATGACTTCTTCAGGAACCGCATAGACATCTGTCGGGGTACACATATACATTAGCGATGAGTCAGGTTTTTGCTCACTGACATAAGTCATGATGCTGTCCATTGCCATAGACACGCGGACATGTTTTTCGCCATCTAAATAGGCGATTGCAGCTAAATCAAGTTTATTCGGATTTTGAGCAAGCCAATGTGCAATTTCAGGAATGTGCGTGAGTAAATTAATGCCTAACTTGGTTTTAAGTTGATTTATCGGTGTATCCGCATCAACGTGTTCTAAACTTGGTGCATATAAGGTTGCATTACCTGATTTGATCGTGGTTAAAATTTTATTCCAGATTTTTTCATTTGGAAGGTCAATTGCAATAATATTGGCTTTCCAGCGAGATAACCATGTCAAAGGGCCCGCTTCAGATGCTGCACCAAATAACACCATCGTACGATTAGATAAATCAAACCATTCAGGATGGGCATTCATTTCCCGCAAAGCTTGTGCATGACTTGCTTCAATAATGCCAGAATTTTGCCACTTTTGAATTTGATCTAATAATGATTGTCCTTGTAGTTTTTGACCTTGATAAGGCACATACCATTCGGGTTGAGCCTGACTTTCACCAGTAATTTTAACCGTTTGTAGTTGTTGAATGGCGGGGATCGTCATGACATCTTTAAATAAATAACGCTGTCCAGTACGATGAAACTCAAAACTATGTTGGGCTTTATGTAGGCCTTGTTTGGCAATGGTAATTGGATTATTCACTGTACGAATACCATGTGAAACCAATGCTTTAAAGTAGATAGGGTAGTTTTTGCGCCAACTTTTTTCAGTGAGTAATTGCTGTGAAATTTTATGATCGACCAGTGCTAATGCTTCCGCAATAATGTGTTTACCGACATTTGAAGTACTGATTTTGTTGGTATGTGGGTCTAATGGAAAGTGTAAACCATCTAAAGAATTGGGCATATGTTATCTCGCATTTTATTGTTGCATTAATATACAGATGTATACATTATCTATGCCAAGTTAAAATTTGAGTTAGCAATAAGTGACAAAATGCTGAAGAAAAATAAATGCTTTTCAATAACGTTATTGCTAACCAGTAAACTAGTATTGTTTTAAATTTTAGTTCTTGTGGTTCTGATCTTTTTAAAATCCTTTTATCCAGAGAGAATATGCCAAAATATTTATGTCAGATGAGGTTTTAATCTTTAGACATTGTTCTAAATCCAACATGCGATGTGGCTAGATCTAATTCTTGAGGATGACGACTACTTGCTCTAAATCGTGCACAATAATTATTGGCACATAAAAACGAACCGCCTTTAATGACAAATGCTTGCGCCTGCATTTGTTGATGGCGTAAATGTTGATAATCACCCATATGTTGATCATGTGCACCCGTGTAGGGTGATGATGTCCATTCCCAAACATTGCCGATCATGTCGTAAAGTTTGAAAGCGTTGGCAGCAAAGCAGCCGACGGGTGCGACATCTGTAAATTGATCTTGATGGGTATTTTGAAAAGGGAATTCACCTTGCCAATAATTCGCAATCGGATGATGTGATGTATTTTGCGGTTCATCATGCATGGCAACATCATGCTGAGCATTTGCCTTTGCGGCATATTCCCACTCTAGTTCTGATGGTAATTGGTGATTTAACCAGAGTGCATAATGTTCTGCATCATTTTTTGTGACATAACGGACAGGTTCGGCAGGCTGTGGTATTTTTCCATCTTTTCCATACGGAGTTTTCCAGATATAGCCTGATTTTAATTGCCACCATTGCTGAGGATTTTGACGATCTGGGCTAAAAACCGCTGCTTGGTTTTGCTTTTCAGCATCAGTGATATAATGTGTAGCTGCTACAAAGGTTTGAAATTGTGCAATGGTCACTTCAGTTTGATCCATCCAAAAGCCTTGCACAGATCTTTGTTTTTCACCAAAATTAATTTCATCTGAATAGGCCAATTTAGAGCCTAATTCAAATGAACCCGTCGGAATCCAAATCATCCCTGCATGCTTTGCTTTTAACCAATGTTTTGGAAGTCCAGAATATGGTTTGCAATCTTGGATATTACCCAATTTTACTTCATTGGCTTTAGTATTTTCTGGCTGAGAATGTGAAAAGTCACAGCTTGCTAACAGCAAGCTACAACTGATCCATAAGATATTTTTTAATATCATTGTTTGTATTCCAAAACGCCATTATTTTGCGTGTACTTGTTATATACCTCGACCAATTTTCTTATTTGTTCTGGATAGATCTCTGCTAAGTTATTTCTTTCACCTCGATCATCTTTAATATTATAAAGTTCCCATTTACCTGTACCTAAATTGGGATTGGCTTGTAAGGCAATTTTCCAATCACCTTGTTTGGCATATTTATTACCGTGTAATTCATCTGCAAAGCTAAAATCGACCGGACGAATGATTTTACTTTTATTTTCAAGAGTCGCTTTCCATGAATAACCTGTGGGGTTATTAATTTGACGTCCCTTGTATTGATCTTTGGGCACGGCAATATTTGCATATTCAAGCACCGTTGGAAGCACATCCAGTACTGATGTAAATCCATGATATTTAGCTTCTGAACCTTTTTGATGCGGAAGTTTTACTATAGCAGGAGCGGTTGTCGCACCTTCGCCAGCCGTACCTTTCCATAGGTGAAAAGGTGTTGAGCTTACTTCTGCCCAACGCGGGCCAATAAATGTGTATGAGTTGGCTGTACCTAAGCCAGTTAGCGAGTTATCGAGCTGAGCCTCTGGATTGGCACTGCCAGCAGAGCCTTCTGCACCATTATCGGAAACAAAAAAGATTAGGGTGTTTTCATATTGACCACGGGCTTTTAAATGCTGAATAATCCGACCAATGTTGTAATCTAGATTTTCAACCATACCCGCATAAATTTCCATTTTACGAGCTTCAATGGCTTTTTGTTCAGTGGTCAGTTCGTTCCATTTTCCTGATTTAGCCGGTGCATTCTGACTCTCAATAGGAATGGCGGCAGAGAAGTTATTCGGTATGATGCCTAGTTGTTTTTGTTTTGCTAAACGTGCCTCACGAATTGTATCGTAGCCGACATCATAAACCCCTTTGTATCGATCACTAAAGGCTTTCGGAGCCTGTATAGGCCAATGTGGTGCTGTATATGCGGCATAGGCAAAGAAGGGTTGTTTAGAGTCTTTGTCACTGTCTAAATATTGTAATAATTTATCGGTGTAATGATTGGTAGAAAAATAATCATCTGGTAATTTTGCAATTGGAACATCTTGGCCATCTTCGGTATACGTTGCATTACGTTTGTAGCCTGTTGGTGCTTGTTTGTAATGTAAGTCAAAGCCTTGTAGTAATGTAAAGGAATGGTCAAAACCTCGGGCTTTGGCATTGGTTTCAGGGGTTAAGCCGAGATGCCATTTACCACTAATATAAGTTCGATAACCGTTGTCATGTAGTACTTCAGCAAGAGAGAGTGAACGGTTATTTAAATAGCCTTCATAGCCCGTTTGCCCTTTGAGATGTGCAGGTGTCAGTTCAGCCATTGCACCAATTCCAGCTTGATGGTGATCAGTTCCTGAAAGTAGTTGAGAGCGAGTGGGCGAGCACGTTGGTGCAGTATGATAGTCAGTTAAAATTCGACCCTCATTGGTTAATGCATCTAAATTGGGGGTGTGGATTTCACTACCAAAAGCCCCTAAGTCTGAGTAACCTAAATCATCTGCCATAATAAACAGCACATTGGGTTTTTGCTGTTCCGAAACCTGAGTTTTATTTTCTTGATGATCACTATCATTACAGCCCGCTAAATAGAAACTGAAGAGTACGATGGAAATAGAGCTAACTAAATTTTTTCTTTTCATGTAGATGATCTAATTCAAAATTTTGTCTTAGGTTAAAAGATCAATTGTGTATAAAAAAATAATGAATTCAGCATTCTTATGCATTATTTTTACTGAGTATTTATTTGTATATCTGTAGCTGAAAAATGAATAAAAAAAGGAAAAGTTAATTTAAACTTTTCCTTTTAAAGAGATGATTAGTTAAATATATTTTATTTTAAAAAGGCAGTTTGCTCAGTTGCTGTAAGAAATGCGGAAAGATACGCGGTTCAATAATGATCGTCATAATCACCCCATAAGCAGCACCCCAAAGATGCGCACTATGATTGATATTTGAATTGCCACGTTTACCTGACCAGATGCTATATGCGACATATAGAACTGCAAAAATAATGGCAGGAACGGGGATAAAAAATACGAAAATTAACTTCCACGGTTGAAATAGAATATAGGCAAAAAGAACAGCAGAAACCGCACCGGAAGCCCCTAAACTGGCCCAATGTGTATCATTTTTATGTTTTAAATAACTGGGTAAAATCGCAACAATTAAGCCGCCCAAATAGAAAAGAATAAAGCCCATATCAAAAAAGTATTGACGATAAAAACTTTCAATCACGCTACCAAAAAAGAATAAAGTAATCATATTGAAGAGTAAGTGGGTACCATCCGCATGAATAAAGCCATGCGTGATAAATCGATCGTATTGACCACGATCAGTGACAGCTGGTGGCCAAAATATGAGACGATTCATCAACTTTTGGTTAGAGAATGCAATTAAAGAGATGATGACGGTAATAATTATAATACTGACAGTATGATTAAAAGGTAAATCCAGCATAAGGCGCCTTAATAAAAAAGCAAAGATGATGAGACATAATGCCATTATTTAGAATCAAGAATGGACTTTTTTATTAATTCCGACAATTTTAGTTGATTTTTACTCAAACTGCCTCATCTTCAGTTAAAATGGCAAGGTCAGCTTGAGGATAATGATATGTCGACTGAGAACATCAACACTGCAGTTGCAGATGAAATTCCAAATTTATTGATTACACCTACTGCGCAAGAGTATTTATTTGATTTGCTTTCAAAGCAAAATACTCCCGGTATTGCTGTACGTATTTTTGTGGAAAATGCAGGAACACCGCGTGCTGAATGTTGTATGGCATATAGTGCTCCTGAAGAAATTATTCCGACAGATTACAAGCAGGATTATGCTGATTTTGCCGCGTATATTGATGCACCATCTATTCCATATTTAAAAGATGCTGTGATTGATTACAACAAAGATCGTTTTGGTGGTCAGCTTACTTTCCGTGCACCAAATTCGAAAGTGCCACGTGTTGGACCAGATGCATCGATGGAAGAGCGTATTACTTACATCCTTCAAGCAGAAATTAATCCAGGTTTAGCTGGGCATGGTGGTAACTGTGCTTTGGTTGAAGTTTTGGAAGATGAAGAACATGGTTTAACTGCTGTACTTAAGTTTGGTGGTGGTTGCCAAGGTTGTTCGGCAATTGATATGACGTTAAAACAAGGTGTTGAAACCACGTTAAAACAACATATTCCTGAATTAGGTCGTGTGGTCGACCAAACTGACCATAGTCAGGCTGAAGGTGCGTATTTTAAATAAAAGTTTAAAATAACCTTTATCTCTGATGAGCAAAACCTCCTTTTTTAGGAGGTTTTTTTTATAGATATAAGAATAGAATCGCTGAAAGTCGAATGATCTGATGAGTAGGCTATAAATTTGCTGTTGATGTCATAGGCAAAAATTATAAGCAATATGTGATCTCTTTTCTCTCAGCAGTACTGATTCATCAAAACAGCATAAGTTGGCTAATTTATCTTAATTTGACTGTATTGAGATGAATTGAGTGCCTATGTTATTTGAGATCTAAAATGGTGAGAGCCTGATCTGAATAGTAGAATTTTTCTAAATAAATTCGAGCTCTACAACGCAAATGTTCTGAAGCCACCATTTTTTGTAAAATGGGTTCGAGTAAAGTCTGTAATTCATTTTGAATCAAGCTTTCATCAATGTTCAAATCACGTAAGAGTAGATCAAAACTACGTGCTTGATTGTGGACATACCATGCATAAACACCATCATGAACCTGTTTTTTCAAATAATCTGTTTGACGAAGATGTTCCCAAATTTCGTGACCTAGGCCTACCGTTTTAGGCAAGTCATTGACTTCAATATAATTACGCAGACTTGAAAGAGGAACTTTCTTAATTTTATGCCAAAGATTGGCTTGAAAGTGATAGAGCTTATTGTCATCAAACTGGTGATTTAAAACTTGCTCACTGAGTTGGCTGATCTTGACGATATTTTTTTGTAAATAGTGCTTAACCGTATCATCAAGATTGCTATCTGTTACAGTTTCTAAAACAGATTTGCCCATTTTCATAAAGCGACCCACGCCTGGTACTTTTTTGTTCATGACTGAATTATCAATATAGTCTTGAATTGAGTGATGAATCAGTTGGGTCAGCAGGCTAGAAAACGATGAATTATTGACAATCTGTTTAATCAAAGCTTGGCGATGTACACTTTTACTTGCAATGTATAGCGCCATTTTATCAATGGTGGTGACCGGAATAATATCTTCAATTTTAGTTTCATCATTGGCAGGATGAATTAGTACAAAGCGGATATGTTCAGCTATTTGTTCAATTAAAAATTCGCTCGCTGGAGTTTGTAGAATTTGTTTTTGAATCAAATGATTAATTTGCTCAAAGCGCCAGATCTCTTGTAATGTCTGCTTTCTAAACCAATGATAAAAATGAGTGAATTCAGCTTGTATCGTTTCTGGTTGGGAAATTTCTTGATCTATAAATGCCAATTGGGCTTCAATCAGTTGTTCAATTATGGCGTGGCGCATAAAAAATCCTTATTTATTCATATAATGTTCAGAAAGAGAATGATTCTGATGCTGAGTTTTTTCAAGAAAGGATAAATAAGACATTGATACACGTTCAGGCGCTTCTAATATTGGCATATGTCCGACATTGTTTAAAATAATGGGTGTTTCTGGACGTTTTAATAAGCCTTTCAAATCTTGTACCACTTCAATATTGACAATTTGATCCTGTTTTTCCCATAAAATTAAGGTAGGAGCTTCAATTTCTTTAACCATTTTAGCAAAGGAACTTGGGGTGTATAATTTATTTAATTCATTAATTTGATTGATAATTTTTACAGTTTCCGAAGCATGAGAAATTAAGATTTTCTCTTGTTCACGTTTTATCACGCTAGACGTAAAGGGTGGGCTATACATGACTTTTTTAAGGACAAAGTCGAGATCACCCGGTTGTGAAACCAATAATTGTTTTAAATAAATGGGATTTTTTAAGTAGTTGGTATTGTTGTTTTGAAATAGACCACCAGAGCTAATCAAAAACAGGCTTTGGGTATCAAAAGGATATTGCGCAGCATAGAACATGGCAATCGATCCACCTAAAGAATGCCCTGCGATATTGAGTTTATCTTGTATATGAGCTGCTTCTACAAAACGACGTAATTGTTCAGTTACATTGGGAACAGATAGATCAAAATTTGTAGGAACGACTGTACTGCCACTTGAGGGTAAGTCTGGAATAATCACATGATAATAAGGGGTAAGTTGATGGGCAACTTCATTCCACGTGTCACGACTACTGGCTAAACCATGAATCAATAAAATAGTGGGTTTAGTTTTTGATCCACCTTCACTATAAGACCAAATGACATCGCCAATGCGTATTTTCTTGGTGCTTAAGCCTGCCCACGCACGTTCTTCTTGTAATATTTTTTGATAATCGATGTATTCAGCTGTTTCTGTTAAAGCAGAACTTGGGGTACTCCATAACAGTGTAGTTGAAGCAGCCAACACTAACATCGAAGTTGTCAAAGTTTGAAGAACTTTTTGAGTAAGCAAATGAAGCATGCATGATTTTCCTTGGAACGAGGCTGCCATTATATAAAAGCAAAAATATTATTGATCATTTGTTTTCATTGAACATTTGCTCATATTCAAAAGTTGCTGGTTTTTTTGCCAAGTTGAAAAAATATTTTAGCTTGAAATTTTTAATTATGAGAAATAGTGCTGTGAGTTCAAGGGATAAATCTGACCTGATGAATATTTTGAAGTAACGGGTTTGATTTTAAATCAATTAACAAAAATTGTAACAGAGTTTATTTTTGGTCAGTGACATTCGAAAAACACAGTATTAGAATAGCCCAACTCTCCAAATACAATGGAAAAGCATCATGCTAACTGCTCAGGAAGCTTTAGAGCGTTTAAAACAAGGTAATCAACGTTTCGTTAAAGGTGAAACGCAGCATATTAAGTTTTTATCGCATCAACAACGAGCGGAAATGGCAGAAAGTCAGGAACCTTTTGCAATTATCTTAGGTTGTTCAGACTCTCGTGTACCCGCTGAAATGGTCTTTGATCAGGGGTTAGGTGATCTTTTTGTTATTCGTGTTGCGGGCAACATTGTTGCGCCATCACAAGTGGGGAGTGTAGAGTTTGCTGCTGATAGTTTTAGCTGTCCTGTAGTTGTGGTACTTGGGCATACTCATTGTGGTGCAATCAGCTCTACCATTGAAGCACTGCGTAATCCCGAATGCCCACCATCTGCAAACTTAATGTCGATTGTGAATCGTGTCCGTCCATCAGTTGAAATTTTAATGCAGACTGAATTGAAAGATGATTTACAAAAACTGTCGGTACATGCCATTCGTTCGAATGTTTTTGCTTCAGTCAATCAATTACGTCATGGTTCGGCTGTATTAGAAAGCTTAATCGCTAAAGGTCAATTAAAAGTGGTTGGGGCTGAATATTCACTTGAAACAGGTGAAGTAACTTTTTTTGATTTTTAACTCATCTATAAAATAAAGAATCATTAAAAAAAGCCAGTTCAACTTAAAAACTGGCTTTTTTTTATAAATAAACGGAATCTGGTTTGTACTCACTTTTTATTCAATTCTAAGTTGTAAATTCCAGCAATTAAATTGATCAGGTTTAAATGATGAAGCTGAATGTTTTATAAAGTACCTTTGATATAAGGGTATGCATTATTTAAGAGAATTTTTTGAGCCGCAGCATTTGGGTGAATTAAATCTTTTTGGATCAGGTTTGGATGTCCTGCAATACTTTCCATAAAGAAGGGGAGTAGTTTGATCTTATATTTTTGGCTGACCACTTTATAAGTGTTTTCAAATGCAGTGCTATATGCAGTGCCATAATTTGGTGGGATTTTCATTCCAAAAACGAGAACAGTAGCATTGGTTTTTTGCGCGATCTGAATCATCTGAGTCAAATTACTTTGGATCATTTGCGGTGGTTGCCCACGTAAACCATCATTGCCCCCTAACTCAATCACCACAATATTCGGTTGATGGATTTGTAATAGTTTCGGCAAGCGAGCTAAAGCCCCACTGGTGGTTTCACCGCTAACACTGGCATTGATGACCTTATGCTGTTTTGGAAACTGTTGATTTAACCGCTGTTGCAACAGATTGACCCAACTTTGCTGTGGTGTAATACCATAACCAGCGCTCAAACTGTCTCCGACAATCATGATACTTTTTGCAAAACTACTAACAGGAATGAGATAGATCATGCTAAAAAATAAAGCCTGAGCTATTTTGTTTACCGTGTTTAGATTTAACAATTTTTTAGTTTGCATATAGGATTTCTTGACAATGTCTTCGGTTCAGTTTGATGCAACAAGCTCCATCATGCCACAAGTAATTATTTCCGCACAGCAGCTTACGCAAAGTATTCAATTACAGAATAAAACATTAACTATTTTAAATGCATTAGACCTCAATATCTATGCAGGAGAACAAGTGGCGATTACTGGGCGATCAGGCTCGGGTAAGTCAACGCTGTTGGGTCTTTTAGCCACATTAGATCAAGCTGTTTCTGGCAAAATATGGATTTGTGGCGAGGCAATACATGAGTTGAATGAAGAACAACGTGCCTTAGTTCGCTTAAAATATATTGGTTTCGTCTTTCAATCCTTCCAACTCTTGCCACATTTATCTGCTCTCGAAAATGTCATGTTGCCTTTACGCTTACAGCCTAATTTTCACTATGCAACTGCAGAAAAAAAAGCACTGAATCTCTTAGCAAAAGTGGGTTTAGCACGTCAAAGCAGCCAAACACCTAAAGTATTATCTGGTGGTGAACAGCAACGTGTAGCAATTGCAAGAGCACTGATTACTGAACCTAAAATTGTCTTTGCAGATGAACCGACTGGAAATTTAGATGGTCAGACTGCAGCAGAAATTGAACAGTTATTATTTCAGCTTAATCGTGAATTAGGCACCACCTTAGTTCTGGTTACACATGATTCTAAGCTGGCAGAGCAGTGTCAACGACATTTTGAGTTAGTGGGTGGAAAGTTAATTGAACATGCCGCTCAAGGAGTTATTTGATGATCATGGCATTGTTCAAACCTTTGTTTAAACAGAGTTTTAACAGTACAGGAATTTATCTGCTCATCATTGCTTTGAGTTTAGCTATTGGGGCAACGACAGCATTAAAATTTAGTAATGAACAAGTTCAGCAAGCAGTGACCTTGCAGGCTGCGCAAATGCAGGCAGCCGATTTGCAGCTCAGTGATAATTATCCGATTGAAGAAAAATGGCTTAAACAGGCGGATGAACTAAAACTGAAACAATCACACGTGATTATGTTTGGTTCTATGGCTTCGACGCATGACCAATTTGTGATGGTCAATGTTAAAGCCATAGATCAGGCTTTTCCATTGCGTGGCGAGTTGCGTACTTTACCTGAGGCAGTACATATTCAAAGTGGTGAGGTGTGGTTAAGTCAACGAGCCATGGATTTGTTAAAAGCCAAGATCGGAGACAATATTCAAATTGCAGACGGTCATTTTAAAGTGACTGCAAAAATTGCCCATGATTCCAATCAGGAATTAGGTTTTTCAGCATTTTCACCCACCGTCATTATTGCTTTGCAAGATGTTGCAAAAACCAAGGCCATTCAGACAGGAAGTCGGATTGAATATCGCTTATTAATGGCAGGGGATGCAAAAAATGTTGAGACATATGAACAATTTTTTCACGCATTCGAAGATGCTACACAGAAAAAACAGCAAACAGGATTAACAACACGGCAGTCTAATCCAACCGAAGCATCTTCCGGTATTCATTCAACTGAATTTGAAGCAGCAAGCAACTTGAAATTGCGCAATGCCAATGATGGCAATACGCGCTTAATGAAACCTATTGAAAACTTAGATACATTCCTACAATTGGCAAATATTCTGACTATTTTACTGTGTGGAATTGCCATTGCACTTACCAGCCAGCGCTATGTACAGCAGAATCAAGATCATATTGCATTAATGCGTTGCATTGGGGCAAAAAAAGGGCAAATTCTTCACGCATATATCGTTTTATTATTGGCGGTTATTGTTATTGCGATGATATTTGGCAGCGCTCTAGGTTTGGGTTTAGGTTATGTCCTTTTGCAATTTATGTTGCAACTGATTCCAAATTTAGACATGCAGTTTTCAATATTTGCCATGTTACTGGGGCCATTACCGATTGCAATTTTTACCAGTGCAATTGTTTTATTTGGCTTTGTTTTCCCGAGCTTGTGGCAATTATTAAATACCCCACCGATTCGTGTGATTCGACAGCAGGAAAAGTCAGCCCGTTCGATACTTTGGATGATGAGCACGGGTCTGATCAGTTTGATAGTTTTTAGCTTGGTTTTGACGGAGAGTTTGATTTTATCAGCTATGGTAATCGGAGCGGTCATTCTGTTAAGTGGCTTATTATATGGCATGGTATGGCTGATCTTAACCGCTTTAAAAGCACTTAAAAATCAACTTTCCAGTTTTGTACGTGTGCCATCACAAACCGCATTTCAAATTACAGCTTTAGCTTTGGGATTGAGTTTAATTACAGTCCTTACAGTATTGCGAACCGATTTATTAGAGCGTTGGCAACAGCAGTTGCCTGAAGGAACTCCGAATCAATTTATTTATGGTTTACCGCCTTTTGAGGTGGAACAATTTAAGCAGCAATTACAGGCACAGCATTGGCAAAGTACACCGCTTTATCCCAATATTAAAGGGCGCTTATTGGCCAAAAATGGACAAGTATTTTCGCCACAACTGATTGAAAAGAGTAACTCCTTACGCCGTGAATTGAATTTAACCCAGACCAATCAATATCCTGTTGATAATGTAATTGTGCAAGGCAATCCGAAGCTGAAGCAAATTGGTGATGTGTCAATAGAAGCTAAGCTTGCGAAAGAGTTGAATATTAATATTGGTGATCAGTTAACCTTTAGCCTACCAGAAGGACAGTTAAACGCCAAAGTCGTTAATTTTCGTACTGTGGAATGGCAAAGCTTTAGTCCTAATTTTTTCTTTATTTTTGCACCACAAACGCTGGATGAAAATGCCGGAAGTTATCTGGGGAGTTTCTATGTGCCTCCTCAAGAAAAGTCGCATTTGGTGAGTGTGATCCAGCAGTTTAGCAATACGGTATTTATTGATGTCTCATTGATTCTGGATGAAATTAAACGGCTAGTGGATGTGGTCGCACAAATCATTACGGTACTTGCGATTTTAGTAAGTCTTTCAGGATTTTTAGTCTTAATTGCATGTATCAATTTATTATTGGATGAGCGTAAAAGAGAGGTTGCTTTGTTACGTTCATTTGGAAGTTCCAAGCGACAACTCAAAAATATGATGACTGTAGAAATCGGATTTATTGGTTTAATTGCCGGTGTCGTATCATGCTTGTTTGCAGAAGTGATTAGCGCGATTGCAAGTTATCGAATGGGGTTAGAGATCCAGCTGCATTGGGAAATTTGGGTGATTTTACCGATTTTGATGAGTGTGTTATGCGCTGTGATTGGTCGTTATCGACTCAGTTATTTATGTGATATTCCACCTTTACAAAGTTTGAGAGAAATTAACCAATAGCGATAATTGCTTTCTAAGCTCCCATCTTTAAGGATGGGAGTTTGATTCAAAATAAGTGATTTAAAATTTTACTTGGCTACGCATTTGAGTAATGGCTTCTTGCCAGAGTGGCGTAATTGCTTGAACCAGACTGTGGCAATATAAATATACGGCGTAAGTGATCAGTGCACCCAAGATCAGCACGATGATCTGCGCAATGATTCCCTGTCTAAGGCGTTGTAGGACATACCAGGTTAAAGCCAAGAATGCACCCATGAGCATACCGCCAATATGCGCTGCATTATTAATTCCCGTTGCAAAGAAACCAAATGCAAGGTTAATTGCCAATACCGTAATGAGTGATTTTTGATCCAAAATAAAACGCTGATTTGGCGTTGGAGGAAATAATGACAACACGGTCAGTGCTCCACCAAGTCCCATTACGGCTCCAGATGCTCCTGCGGATACGCGTGGTATTAAGCTTGGATCGAAATTTTGTAGTAATTCATAACTATGCCGAATATCTAAATAGCCACTGAGTAAACTACCCATTAGGCCGGCAAGTACGTATAAACCAAGATAATAAACACGACCTAAAGTTTCTTCAGCGACATTTCCAAAGACATAGAGTGCCCACATATTGAACATTAAATGTATTAATCCAAAATGGAAAAACATACTACTCAATAAACGAAATGGTTCCTCTAAAAAGGTTAAAGGTGCATAATCAGCCCCCCAACGTAATGCATCAGCCGTGCTTGGGTCTGTAATATTAACCCCAGTTAAAATTTGCCAAGCAAATAATCCAACGTTGATGGCAATCAGTAGTAGGGTAATTTTTCCACTCATATTTTGTGCTTGTACAAAGGTAGGCGTGTGTTGACGATCAGACATGCGCTCGTTTCTATATTTTTATTGATAAGTTCAGCTTAGCATGAAATTCCAAAATATTCGGAGTAACACACTGACATGAAAGCCTTTATTGTTCGTAGTTTGTTAATCATTGTCAGTATTCTGATTATTATTCAATTATGGATTTTTTCAAGTCTGGTGTATTGGCGGACGCACGCTGTCGAAACCACCATGTTTATGCGTTGGACTTATTTGTCAGACTTTGAACCGATCAAACATCAATGGCGTGATTATGCTGATATTAGTGATAACTTTAAGCATGCCATCGTTGCTGCTGAAGATGCTAAATTTGTCGATCACCATGGCTTTGATTGGGATGGAATTGAAGGTGCATTACAGCGCAATCTAAAAAAAGATAAAGTTGTGGCAGGTGGATCGACCATTTCACAACAATTGGCGAAAAATTTATTCTTTTATAATCGTCGTTCATTGATTCGTAAGGGGCAAGAAACGATTGCTACAACCATGATGGAGCGCATGTGGACCAAACGCCGTATTTTAGAGGTCTATATGAACTCTGTGGAGTTTGGTGATCATATTTATGGTGTTGAAGCGGCAGCACAACATTATTTTGGCAGAAGTGCAAATAAGCTCAATCAGGAGCAGGCCGCATTTTTAGCAGCAATTTTACCTAATCCTAAATATTATCAAGACCATCAAGATGATGCAAAAGTCCAAAGTCGGAAACGAATGATTTTGAAATATATGCGTTATACCCGAATTCCTGATTAACAACATGATTTTAAAAGACAAAAAAAGCACATTTTAATGTGCTTTTTTTATGAAATTGTCACAAATTTGAAGCATACTTATGTAAAGTCTTATAGATGCAGGTCTGTTGTATGAATACCGCAGTAACGAACGATACGCTTCCAGAATATTCTTATAACGAGCGCTATATTAATCGTGAACTTTCAATTTTAGATTTTCATTTACGTGTTTTAGAACAAGCGGTAGATCCTTTACATCCATTACTTGAGCGTTTAAATTTCTTATTAATATTCTCTCGGAATATGGATGAGTTCTTTGAAATCCGCGTTGCTGGGGTAATGGAGCAGCTGACCTTAGGCAATGAGAGTCGTAGTCCAGATGGTTTTACGCCGAAGCAAATTTTAGAAACGATTTCTAAAACTACACATGCTGCAATTGAACGTCAGTATCGAATCTTAAATGATGAAATTTTCCCAAAATTACGTGAAGCAGATATTTGTTTTTTACGCCGTGGTGAATTAACGCCAGCACAATCCGTTTGGATTAAAAAGTATTTTCAAGAGCAAGTTGCTCCAGTATTAACACCAATTAGCCTAGATCCAGCGCATCCATTTCCACGTTTAGTGAATAAAAGTTTAAATTTTATAGTGACTTTAGAGGGTAAAGACGCCTTTGGTCGTCAAATTGATTTAGCTGTGGTACCAGCACCGCGATCTTTACCACGTGTGGTTCGTTTACCTGATGAGTTGACCGGTGGAAAAGAGCATTTTGTGATGTTATCTGCCATTATTCATGAGCATGTATCGGACTTGTTTCCGGGAATGACCGCAACAGGCTGTTATCAATTCCGTGTGACTCGAAATGCTGACTTGGCTTTGAACGAAGATGTTGAAGATCTAGCGAAGGCATTGAAAGGTGAGTTGAGCTCTCGTCGTTTTGGCCGTGCAGTACGTTTGGAAGTGACAGAAAACTGTCCAAAGCATATCTATGAATATTTGTTAAATGAATTCGATTTAGAAGATGAACAACTTTATAAAGTGGATGGTCCAGTTAACCTTGCACGCTTAGTTTCTAATTTTAAGTTGCCACATTTACGCTATGATTCGCATGTTCCTGCTATTCCTAAAGTATTGAAAAAAACTGAAAATATTTTTTCAGCAATGCAGAAACAAGACATTTTACTCCATCATCCATTTGAATCATTTGCACCTGTAATTAATTTACTGCGTGAAGCTGCCCGTGATCCACAAGTATTAGCCATTAAGCAAACTTTGTACCGTAGTGGGGCAGATTCCGAGATTGTACAAGTGCTGGCAGAAGCGGCACGCAATGGTAAGGAAGTCACTGCGGTGATCGAGCTGCGGGCTCGTTTTGATGAAGAGTCAAATATTGCAGTGGCCAATGTACTACAAGAAGCGGGTGCCGTGGTCGTGTATGGCATTGTGGGTTATAAGACGCATGCCAAAATGATTTTGGTGGTTCGTCGTGAAAATAATAAATTGATCCGTTATGTGCATTTGGGTACAGGGAATTACCATGCCACTAATGCTCGAATTTATACCGATTATGGTTTGCTCACCACGGATAAAGAGCTATGTGAAGATGTACATCGAATTTTCCAAGAGCTAACAGGCATGGGGAAAATGGCGAAGCTGAAAAAATTATTGCACGCACCTTTTACTTTACATGCTCAACTGATTGCCTTTATTGATGATGAAATTGCATTAGCAAAAGCAGGCAAGCCAGCTAAAATTATTATTAAAGTGAATGCATTAACAGAAGTTCAATTGATTAATAAACTTTATGAAGCTTCACAAGCAGGTGTGCAAATTGATTTAATTATTCGTTCAATTTGTTGTTTACGTCCTGGTCTACCAAATTTATCTGAAAATATCCGTGTCCGTTCTATTGTAGGGCGTTTCTTAGAACATACACGGGTATATTACTTTGGTAATGGTGGTCATTCACGTATTTATTGTTCGAGTGCAGATTGGATGGATCGTAATTTATTTAATCGCGTGGAAGTCTGTTTCCCGATTGAAGATCCAGCATTGAAAAAACGGATTTACCAACAAGGTTTAATCAATTATTTAAAAGACAATACTCAAGCATGGCTACTTCAAGGTGATGGCACTTGGATTCGACCACAACCGAAAGAGGGTGAGGTATTGTATAATGCCCAGCAAAATTTAATTGAAACAGTGACAGGTTAATTAAAACCTAACGAACCATCAAGACATGCTGATGGTTCGTTAAAATGTATTATGATAAAAATTACGAGCTAATGCAGGCTTTCAAGGTGGTTTTACCTGGAGTAGATTGAATTTCTAGTTGTCCACCAATACGTCCCATTCTAATTTTCATACTTTGCATACCGACACTTAAACCCATTAGTTCATTTGCTTGAACATCAAAACCAACACCATTGTCCTGAATTAAAAGTTCGAGTTGATGTCGCTCAAGATAATGAAGTGTTACCGAAATTTCAGTCGCTTTACTATGTTTTACAATATTGGTGAGCGCTTCTTCTAATACTCGAGATAAGGTTAAACATTGAATTGCTGAGGGTTGATTCATCCAGGATTCTGGCGAACTCCATTGAGAATCAATGTCTAGTTCATCAAAAATTTGAATAAAACGATGACGCAAAGGTGCAAGCCAAATTTGAGGTGTTTCAGGCGTTTTATTGCCGATACTGGAACCGCTATCGATGACTTGTCGTAGATCATTACGCAGGAGCTTGAGTATAGATAAAAACTGCTGATTACTTAGTGGCTGTTTACTTTGATCAACAATAATCATAGAGCGAACGATAGAGCCACCTAATCCATCATGCAGGTCATGCGACAGTTGAATACGTTCTTGTAAGCGTGAATTTTGTAATTCAAGTTGGTGTTGGGTGTTGAGCGAGTAACTTAATTCTTCGGACACTTTTAAAATTTTTATGGCTTGAATTTTATTGAAATTATCAATTTTGTTGATGTTTTTTGCCAAACGCATAGCCAAAATTATCGCAATAAATAACGCTGTAATTGGAGCCGCATAGGGGGTTAAAAAGAAAATAACTTTAGGTTTAAAGAGCAATAAATATAAATCATATAAGCCAACCCATAAATAAATCATTAAGCAAAATGCGAGTAAATAGTACTCAATTTTTTTAGATTTGAAGATGATAAAAGGATAACTTAACGAATTTAAAAAGAAGATGGTCGCACCTGAAAAAAATACAAATGCAAGTGCAGAACCGAGCTGATTAGTTGGTACCAAAAGAAGCAGTACGAGTGAGAATATGGTCAATAATCCATAAAGTTTTTCAATGCGTGGAAACCGTTTTTGTGCAAATCGCCAACAAAAGAGACTAATTGAGATTGAGTAAATCAGTACCATTAGCACATTAATTTTTGCAATAGCCCAAACACTCAGTTGAAATGGTGGTTCCGTAATTAATAAATTGCTTAAAAATATTGCCCAAGTAAAAGAAGCGAGAGCAAACCATCCAAAGCTACTATCAGATCTACGAAATAACCAAATGAAAAGTCCAATCAATCCCAGTGTTGCAGTAAAGATTAAGTTAATAAAATGTAAGGTTCGATGTTGCCAAATTCTTTGTTCATAATATTTAGAAGTTGTAGTCGAATCACCCAGATGAATTTCACCTAAGCCCGAGGATTGAGTTGCAAAACCAACAATTCGGATCAATAAGGTGTTGTGACCTTGCCGAATGGCACTTTGCGGAATATTCAATAATTGAGGCTTATTCCAACTTCGTGAAATAGGTTCGACCAAGGAGTAATCTTTCCAAAGCAGTTCATCGTTGAGATAAACAGCACCAGCCATATTGAGATAATCAATAGCGATAGAGAGCGGAGCCGTATTTTTAGGGCAGTTATAATTCCATTCATATTTATACCAAGCTGTACCCGTATAGCCCTTCCAACGTTTACCCCAATTGTCTGGCAAGGTTACAGGAATCCAACCTGTGTTTGGTGGAACTTCGGGGTTCGATGTCGCTTGCACAACTGAAATTTTTGGATTTTGAACATAACAGTTTTTAGGCTGATCAATGTCTAAGAATTGACTCCCATAGCTCGGTGCAATCTTTAAACAACCGTAAGTAATGAGTAGATAAAGAATTAATGTAATATACCCATTGAACGCGCTGTATTGATTGCTTTTATTCTGCTTGAAACGGATAGTTTTCGGTAAATATATTTGATATGACATTCGACTGTATAACGCGATAAGTTTAAAAAATTGGCAATCTCTCTGTTGCTCATACCTTTTGCCACCAATTCTAATATTTCATGTTCTCGTATAGAAAGTAAATCACTTTCTATTTTATTTTCAATAGTTTGAGCTTCAGTTTGAGTAGCAGTTTCCATTTGTTCTAAAATTTGTCGAGCAATAAAAGGATCTATTGGCGCGCCACCCCGCACAACACTGCGGATAGCCAGTGAAATTTCTAAGTCATCTCGCTCTTTGAGTACATAGCCAGTGGCACCCGCCTTGAGTGCTCCTAAAATGGCATCTTGAGTACTCCATGCTGAGATAACCAATATGGAAATATCGAGATCATTGTGTTTAAACTGCTCAATTAATTCTATTCCATTGCCATCGGGTAAGCCCAAATCAACTAAAGCAAAATTAGGCAGATATTGATTACACTTCAATTTTGCTTCTTGAACACCAGAAGCTAAAATAATTTGATCAAGGGGATAACCTAATTCTACTAGAATATTTTGCAAACGAATTTGAATGAGAGGTTCATCTTCAATAATGACGACCGGCACGGGTAATATGAGTTCATTCACTATGTTTTGTTCCCACAATCTTTTTTAATTATCCAGAGCTACTGTGTCGGAATTCAAACAGAAGTGCTATCCCTATAATTGGGTATTTTTAATCAGTTTAATTTAAGTTATTGTGTAACTAATTTTTTAAATATTTTTGATAGATAGCGGAACTATAATTTGATTACTGCTGCTGAATTAATAATTGAGTGATTATAAAGATCTGGGCATAAAAAAGAGAGGCTTTAGCCTCCCTTTAAATATTACATTAACATTCAATGCAGATTTGCAGTCACTTTTTGCAGAATCTGTAATAACACATCAAACTCACTTTGTAATGGTGTGCTCTTACGTGTTACCAACGAGAGGATACGTGAAGGCGCATTCTCAATTGATTTAATGATAATTTTGTCATTACTCTTGAGCATGTTGGCATGTAAAGCAATTTCAGGAAGTAAGGTAAAACCTAAATCTGAACTGACCATTTCAACCAGTGTCGGTAACGAACTTGCTTTTAAACGATGATCATTTTTACGTTCGCCAATAGGGCACACGCTAAGAGTGTGATCACGTAGACAATGACCTTCTTCTAAAAGCATTAAATGGGATAAGTCTAAATCCTCTAAGCTTTTGGCATGTACTGCATTTTGATCTGCTTTATTACAAACTAAAAATAAATTTTCTTTTGCAATTTCAGCAACTTTTAAGCCACGCGTATCAAAAGGTAAAGCTAAAACGATCATGTCTAAATTACCATGTTCGAGTTTTTCTACAATTTTTTCACTTTGGGCTTCATGCAAATGTAATTGAATTTTTGGTAGTTGCTTATGCACTTCCTCTAACAAACGCGACAAAATAAATGGCGCAATCGTTGGAATAATTCCAAGATGTAAGTCACCAGTTAAAGGCTCACTCATTTCACGACTTAAACGCATTAAGTCTTGTGCATCTGCGAGTAGAACACGAGCTCGTGCAACAACCTGTTCGCCTAAAGGGGTTAAACGTACATTTTGGCGATCACGTTCAACGAGTACGCCACCCAATAAACGCTCAAGTTCCATAATCCCACCCGATAAAGTCGATTGAGTTACGAATGAACGACGCGCTGCTTCAGTAAAGTGCAGCGTCTCAGACAGTGTCACAAGATATGACAGTTGTCTTAGGGATGGTAATGCAGCCATAGTGTCCTGATGTTTATGATTTAAAGTGATGCGTAAATAAACCGCTAAGTTGAGGAATAAAGTGCGGAGGCATATCATGCCCCATTCCTTCAATTAATTCAAATTTAGCGTCTGAAATTGCTTTAGCAACAGCCTTCCCATGACTTGGTAGGAGCAAACGGTCTTTAGAACCATGAACCACAAGGGTTGGTTTTTGGATTTGTTTGTCCAGTTGAAGTAATGAGCCTGTACATAATATGGCTAAAAACTGTTGAAGTACACCAGCAGGATGGTAACTGCGCTGATATAATTTTTGTGCGGTTTGCATAGTTTCCATGTGGTTGACATAACCAGGTGAACCAATATGCTTAAATACCTTTAATGAATGATTGATAATACCTTGTTCATCTCGAGATTCAGGTTTACCAATTAAACTGAACAGTTGTTTAGGAAATGGTGGTGGGAGCAAAGGTTGATTATTACTGGTAAATAATAATCCGATCTTTTCAACTTTCTCAGGGTATTTTGCTGCAAGAATCTGTGAAATCATGCCGCCCATAGATGCACCCAAAATATGGGTTTTTTCTAGACCTAAACGGTCAATCAACAGAGCGACGTCATCGGCCATATCATATAAATTATAGGGCGCACCTTTATTGTCTAAACCTAGTGCAAAACGGCTCATGAGCTTGAAAGCATTTAAGCGTGGACCATTGGTTCTAATTTTTGAAGATAAGCCAATATCTCTATTGTCAAATCGAATAACCCGAAAACCTTGATCAATAAGTGATTTACAAAAAAAATCAGGCCAAAATAGCATTTGAGCACCCAACCCCATAATCAGCAGAATGGTTGGATCCGTTTCTTTTCCGCCAATTTCTACATGCAGTTGGATACCATTGCCTAAGTCGACTTTGGTTTCTTGCATAAAGGATGTATAGGGTGAAATCTGGAATTGCAGTGCGCTATTCATTGTTATTGTCCTAAAAGGATATTTTGCTTGAAAAACATCCTATACATTAAAACCTTAAATTGATGCTGGAATCAAGTCGGGAACAAGTTTTGTTAGAACTAAACGTTGCTTTCCTGCCGTTGCACCCAGTAAGACAAAGCCACGTAAAGTACCTTCTGCATCTATTGCTTTAGATAGCATACCATCTTCAAATTCTTCATTTTCCCAATTCACTTCAACATCAATCGGTGGCGGTAATACTGTGAGAGGAGCAGCAGGTGTTTTGACTGCAACAGGCATAGCAGGGTAATGAACAGTAGTTGTTTGACCGCTCAAAGTTTTTGCTAAAGCACGTGCTTGTTGCATAATTGGCATCACATAAGGTAACAGCATACCATTTACTTCTGCACAATCGCCGAGCGCATAAATATCGGTGTAATTGGTTTCCATTAATGTGTTGGTTATAACGCCACGACTGGTTTGAATGGTTGCCGTTTTTGCCAATTCTAAATTAGGTTGTAGGCCAATTGCCGAAAGTACAACATCAGCCTTGAAAGATTGGCCATTCGCCAAGGTTACTGTATAACCGTGTTCAGCGAGCTTTGTTATTTTTTCAACGGTAGTGCCCAGCGCAAACTGAACTCCCGCATGTTCTAAACCTTCTTGGAAAGCCTGAGCCACATGTGTTGGTAGTAAACGGCCGAGTGGTTGTGAGGCTAAATCAATGATAGTAACTTGATGTCCCGTCTTTTGTAAATCATTGGCAAATTCACAGCCAATTAAACCTGCACCTAAAATGACGACACGTTTATCATCACAATTTTCAGTATTACATTGATCTAAACTATTGCGAAAAGTACGATAATCCATGAGTGAATTGACCACATGGATGTCATCACTGCCATCACCCGCAATCGCAAGGCGAATTGGATTAGCACCAACCGCTAGTATGAGTTTTGAATAGGGCTGTATTGTTGTTTTTCCATCTTTTTCAAGAACCAATTCATGCTGCTCAGCATGTATCGCTTTAACCCAAGTATGATTTTCAATACGCATTGTGAGTTGCGTACTCATTTTTTCAGCATCACCCAGGCCAATCTGATCAGGAACCTTATTTCCAACCAAGGCGTTTGAAAGTGTTGGTTTCGCATAATTTACCGCATCATCAGCACAAATCATGACGAGTTCCTGCTCAGGACTCAATTTACGAAATTCTCTCGCAAGGGTGTATCCCGCCATTCCTGAACCAATGATTACGATCGGGTGCATTATGTACTCCAAAATTTATTAAACTGAATGTAAAAAGACCATGCATCCATGGTCTTTTATTTATTTTTAGATTTCTACCATTTCAAAATCTACTTTTGAAACACCACAGTCTGGACATGTCCAGTCATCTGGAATATCGTCCCATTTAGTTCCTGCGGCGATGCCATCTTGTGGCCAACCTTCTGCTTCATCATAAATCCATCCACAAACGATGCATTGATATTTCTTCATTTAATTCTCCAAACTCTGCGCAGTCATCAGCAAGACTGTCAGAAAATTCCTTCTACTGCATAATGATAGTGATATGATTTTATCATGTACATATTCAAGTAAATTTTTACGCAGTTCTATAGCTAAAGTAAAGTAAATATCAGAGTTTAACTCACTAATCTTAAAGCAGAATGGCTGAAAAGGATAAAAGATGTGTTTAATGGGCTAATTCCCACTTTTTTGTTAGACAATCTTTGTTGTTGAATAAGCATAAAATGATTGAGAGGTACAGTTTTTGAATTGAAAATATTGAATGAAACATATTGAAATAAAAAAACTGAAGCATGATCTTTCATGTTTATACCTAGGTCTAAGTGAATTAGTCGCTTAAATAATTTAAAATTAGCTTTGCTATATGTATACCCAATATTTATTATATAAATGGCCTTAATAAATTCAATTGCTTATGAAGCTTAGGTTTTTGTTCAAGGTTAAGACGCTATTCGCCATGATGTTAATGCGTTAAAATTCACTCAATCTTTATTTTTTACAACTCTCCCAAATTATGAATATGTCTACTGCTTTGTGGTCGAACATCCGTGCTGTCCAAGATTTTCCTAAACCAGGTATTTGTTTTTATGACTTAACCCCTTTGTTTCTGACTCAACTTGAAGCTTTAACAGATGCGTTAGTTGCAAGTTTGCCTGAAGATCAATTGGCAGAAGTGGAAAGTTTTGTCGCTGTTGAAGCACGCGGTTTTATTCTGGCGAGCCTTTTGGCACAACGTACTGGAAAGGGCTTGCTTCTAGTTCGTAAGGCAGGAAAATTACCGCCTCCAGTTGTAGGCGTTGGATATAGTTTGGAATATGGTTTGGATCGTTTAGAAGTGTCTGCTGAAATTGAGCCACAAAAAGTCATTATTGTCGATGATGTCTTGGCTACAGGTGGAACATTAAAAGCCGTTAAACAGCTGATGCATAAATGTGAACATACTGTTTTAGGTGCAAGTATTTTCTTAGATTTACCTGAATTACACGGTGATTTGGGAATGACCGTTTGGTCGGTACTGGATGAATCATCTAAGCCACTTGAAGCTGCTGTTGCTTAAATTGATTTATTTTTAAAACGCTTAAAAGCCTTGTAAATACAAGGTTTTTTATGCTCGAAAAAAAGTTTGTTGCATATATTGGATTAAATGATTCAAATTTTCGGGTTGAGCTAAGCGATGGTGTCCACCTTCATGTGCATCAACTTGCATAAATTGCTCTAATAGTGTGCTGGTTGCATGCATATCTAATATTTCATCACCGAGTTCAATATAGGCCATTTGCGGAATATCGTGTTCTAAATCAATCTCGCTAATAGATTGATAATCATCACGAAAATTTGGATTTAAACTGGGGTTAGCAATAATTGCTGGAATACGATGTAAATGTGACATTTTCAGTGCCCAATATGCACCTAAGCTGTGTCCAATTAGCATTTCAGGTTTGATTTTTTCGATAATCTCATTGTAAAAATTTTCAACGGTTTGATAATTTAAATTGCGATAATCGATATCAATACAAAATTTATTTTTTGCATTAATCGCATGAAATTTTGTGGATTCTTTTGAGGAATCCAAACCATGCAAAAATAGAATTTTAAAAGCGTTTGAGTTCATGGCTATTACATTCACACTGTCTTTAATCACAAAGATAGGAAATAATCGAAACGATATTTTTCCACTATTTCTAATATCCCATGATTGTACGTAGCCCAGTGATTTATAGAACTTAGATTTTGGTCTTAGAGACTTAAGTAATAGGCAGTTCATTTAATTAATTACATTGCAGAATGCAGGATTACTTTAGCAAAAAAGGTATGAAAGTATTAATTCACAGGTAGGGAGTGAAACGCTTGATTTACTTGCTTAAGGTGGAAAATAGATACTAGATAAATTGGATGATTTATTTCGTCTAGTAAGTACGCTTCTCGTTAATATGTATCGTTCAAAATGATGATTGATTATATGAAAGAGCGTTTTGAGGAGTCATTTTTAAGCATATAAATATGAGCTGTTTTAGCATTAGGTTAGCGTTTTTAATCATTTTTAATTTTTTGCATTGATCGTTGTGTGAATGCCATACGCATTATGTTGGATTTCTGCTATTCTATGCGACTTCCATTTTTTACTATAATCGAGGCAGAGATGACGCAACATAACGCTCAATCGACTTCTGAACAACCCATTTCCGAAAACGATTTAATTGCACAGCGTCATGCCAAGTTAAAACAAATTGAAGAGAAGGCCAAACAAACGGGTGTTAGCCCTTGGCCAAATACATTCAAACGTGAGCATTATGCGCAAGATTTGCAAGATCAATTTGCAGATCAATCAAAAGAACAAATTGAAGTAGGTGAACAGGTTCGTGTTAGTGTCGCGGGTCGTGTGATGTTGAACCGTGGTTCATTCATCGTGATTCAAGATATGACAGGTCGTATCCAGCTTTATGTCGCACGTAAAGAATTAGCCCCAGATGTTTTAGAAGCGATTAAAGGCTTAGACCTTGGTGATATTATCGCTGTTGAAGGTTATATTGGTCGTTCGGGCAAAGGCGATTTATATGTGCATATTGAACATTTCGAATTGTTGACGAAATCATTACGCCCGCTTCCAGATAAATTCCATGGTTTAAACGATACTGAAGTTAAATATCGTAAACGTTATTTAGATTTAATTGTGAATGAAGAAACACGTAAAACTTTTGAAATTCGTGCAAAAGTGGTGTCAGGTATTCGTAACTATTTAATCAATGAACGTTTCATGGAAGTTGAAACACCAATGATGCATGTGATTCCAGGTGGTGCATCTGCGCGTCCATTTGAAACGCATCACAATGCATTGGATATGCCTTTATATTTACGTATTGCACCAGAACTTTATTTAAAACGTTTAGTTGTAGGTGGTTTTGAACGTGTTTTTGAAATTAACCGTAACTTCCGTAATGAAGGTGTTTCAACGCGTCATAATCCAGAATTCACCATGATCGAATTCTACCAAGCGTATGCAGATTACAAAGACTTAATGGCTTTGACTGAAAGTATGTTGGAAAAATTAGCCATCGATATTTTAGGTTCGACGGATGTTCCTTATCAAGGTGAAGTGTATAGCTTCAAAGGGCCATACAAAAAAATCTCGATGTTTGACTCAATTTTGGAAAATAATCCAAGCTTTACACCAGAAAACGTTGCTGATCGTGAATTTTTGGCAAAATTCATTCAAGACGAATTGAAAGAGCAAGTTAAACCTGGTTTTGGTTTAGGCCGACTACAAACTATCGTATTTGAAGAAACCGTTGAAACGACATTACGTCAACCGACCTTCATTACGGAATATCCTGCGGAAACTTCACCATTAGCGCGTCGTAATGATGATAATCCACATATCACAGACCGTTTTGAATTCTTCATTGGTGGTCGTGAATTGGCGAATGGCTTCTCGGAGTTGAATGACCCGATTGATCAGGCTGAACGTTTCCAAGCACAAGTGGAAGAAAAAGATGCGGGTGATGATGAAGCAATGCATTATGATGCAGAGTTTGTCGAAGCTTTAGAATATGGTTTACCGCCAACAGCGGGTGAGGGAATTGGGATTGATCGTCTAGTGATGCTATTTGCAGATGCAGCCAGTATCCGTGATGTGATTTTATTCCCACATATGCGCCGCAAAGATGTGTAAAGAAAAGTCATAAGATGACAAATAAAACAGCCACCTCAAATAGGTGGCTGTTTTATTTTAAGATGGAAAATTGTAATAATTCCGTTTCACCATTGAAAAATAGGGTTAAAAAATCTATGGTGGGGCAGAGAAATAAATGAGAGAAAATAAAGCGCATGTTCTTAAAAAAATCACTTTATGCTGCCATATTGGTGACAATGTCTTTACCTGTTTTTGCACAGGGTTTGGTGTTAAATGATCAAAATCTTCGTACAGATTTAAATTGGTTAAATCAACAAGGAGTGATTCAACTCAGCACATCAACTTGGCCAATGAGTGGTGATGAGATTCAGCGTGCTTTATCTCAGGCAAAAATTTTAAATACCACACAACAAAAAGTGATTAATTCTGTTCAAAATGCACTGAAAGCAGATGCTCAAACAGCAAAAATAGGATTGTTTGCAGAGTCAGATCAAAAAAATATCCCACAAAATTTTGGTGATAATCATAAAGCACAATATGTAGGTTCACTTGAGTTGAATGCAAGTGGAGAACATTGGGATGCTAAGCTTCGTATCAATGCTGAAAAAGATCCTCTGATTGATAATGGTCAAGATGTTAATGTTGAAGGCTCATATATTGCGGGAAAACTGTGGAATCAATGGTTGGTGGCAGGCCAAATTCCAACCTATTGGGGCCCTGGACATGATGGGAGCTTAATTCGTGGTGATGCAAGTCGTCCTGTATATGGTTTTACCGCTCAACGTGCTGAACAAAAAGCATTTGAATCGAAGTGGTTATCATGGATTGGGCCTTGGCAATATCAAGCTTTTGCGGGGCAATTGGATGATTATAAAGCCATTCTAGATGCAAAATTACTGGGTTTTAGATTAACTGCACAACCACTGCCATATTTAGAAATCGGTGCATCTCGTATTTTGCAATGGGGTGGAGAAGGGCGTTCTGAAAGTTTAAATTCACTTTGGAATGCTATTAAAGGTAATGATAATTTTGAAAATGGTGCTGAAGATAAGTCAAATCAGATTGCGGGTTTTGATGGACGTTTAAATTTACAACCATTATTAGAAGTCCCTGTAAGCTTATATGGACAATATGTCGGTGAAGATGAAGCTGGTTTATTACCATCGAAAAAAATGTATTTAGCTGGTGTGGACTATTCTTCTAGTTTTAAAACCATGCCATATCAGCTTTATGCAGAGTGGGCAGATACACGAACCAATGGGGATGCAAAAGGTATTTCGTATAATCATTATATTTATACAGATGGTTATTACCAGCATGGTTTCCCGTTAGGACACGCGATGGGGGGTGATGGCCAAATGGTCTCTGTCGGTGGTGATATTCGTTTTGATGTGATGAACCGTTTAAATGGTCGTATTATTTATGCCAAAGTAAATGAGTCGGCTGATCATTTTGGAGATCATCAAATTAATTTAGCTTTTCCCGAAAAAGATAAAATTAAAGCACTTGATTTAACATGGACGCATTATGTCAAACCGACGATTCCATTAAAAATTAATGGTTGGGTGAGTGATTCAGACAAACGAGGCAATGATGCAGGTGCATCGATTGGTGTAGAAATACCTTTGGAAAAAGGCCTTTGGGGATATTAAAATACAGTTTTTAGTAAAATTGATTACCCAAAAGGTTTTAAATTCTACCTGAAAAATATTCAAATAAAATACCTGATTTCAGGGATGTAAAATGTAGTTTTAATCACTTAAAATGTGTTGACTTCTTTAATTGACCTTTTTAAAGAAGTTATTCCTACCTTGCAAAACATAGAAGATGAGGTTGTGCTTTTGTGTATTTTAAAGCTTATCCATTTTGGGTAAGCTTTTTTTCTTTTTATCCAATTGCTAGTATTATTTTAGTCAGCAATTGAGTGTAAGGCTTTTTTATATTGGATAAAGCCAGTCTGGGTTGCGATTCGGTCATACAATCGTTGTGCAGTTTGATTATTTTCATGCGTTAGCCAATATACGCGATCAAACTTGTCTACACAGACAGCATAACTGTGTTCAATTAACTGTCTTGCTAAACCTTGATGACGATAGGCTTCATGTACATATAAATCTTGTAAGTAGCAATATGGGAGCTTGGTCCACATACTCATATGTGAAATCAAGTGAACAAAGCCGACGACTTGATCATCCATGATTATGGCATAGCCAAACATCTCCTTTTGAAAGAGATCTGTAATCCGATGCCAAGATAATTGGGTCTGTTCTGTAGTTAATTCTGATTCATAAAAAGTGAGATAAGCTTGCCATAAGGGCAACCATTGATCAAAAGAAACTTCTGATAAAGCAGTAATTTTTGTCGACATTTATTGATCTTCTATGTTCGGTATATGATGTTTTTATATATGAATATAAAAAAACAAGCAAAAGAAAAGCGTTATAAATCACTATAATGAATATAAATTTTAATATGTGTAATAAGTACACTTTTTTGTGAGCTGGTGCTGTCAATGTCAATAAATGAGGAAAGACTTACTCATCTTAAACAGCTTGAAGCTGAGAGTATTCATATTATCCGTGAAGTGGCTGCCGAATTTGAAAATCCGGTGATGCTATATTCCATTGGTAAAGATTCAGCGGTGATGCTGCATCTTGCGATGAAAGCATTTTATCCTGCAAAACTTCCATTCCCATTATTGCATGTCGATACTGGTTGGAAATTTAAAGACATGATCACATTCCGTGATGAGATGGCGAAAAAACACGGTTTCGATTTAATTGTGCATCAAAATAAAGAAGGCAAAGATGCAGGCATCAATCCTTTCGATCACGGTAGTTCAAAATATACCGACATCATGAAAACTCAAGGCTTAAAACAAGCGTTGGACAAATATGGTTTTGATGCAGCTTTTGGTGGTGCGCGTCGTGACGAAGAAAAATCACGTGCGAAAGAGCGAGTGTATTCGTTCCGTGATTCAAAACACCGTTGGGATCCTAAAAATCAACGTCCTGAACTTTGGAATCTTTACAACGGTAAAGTGAACAAAGGCGAAAGTATTCGTGTGTTCCCATTGTCAAACTGGACTGAGTTGGATATTTGGCAATACATTTATTTGGAAAGTATTCCATTAGTGCCTTTATATTTGGCTGCAGAACGTCCTGTGGTTGAACGTAGCGGTACACTGATCATGGTGGATGATGAACGTATGCCTTTAAAAGAAGGTGAAGTTCCACAAATGAAATCAGTACGTTTCCGTACTTTAGGCTGTTACCCGCTGACAGGTGCAGTTGAATCAACGGCCGATACCTTGCCAGAAATTATCCAAGAAATGTTGCTTGCCACAAGTTCTGAACGTCAAGGTCGTATGATTGACCATGATGAAGCGGGCTCGATGGAAAAGAAAAAGCAAGAAGGCTATTTCTAAGCTTTTAGATAATCGATTTCTAACGAATTTGTGGAGTTTGAGCAATGTCTCATCAATCAGAACTCATTAGCCAAGATATCTTGGGCTATTTAAAACAACATGAAAATAAAGACTTATTACGCTTTTTGACCTGCGGTAACGTCGATGATGGTAAATCCACCTTAATTGGTCGTTTACTTTATGACTCAAAATTAATTTATGAAGATCAATTACAAGCAGTGACTCGTGACTCGAAAAAAGTCGGTACAACGGGCGATGCACCAGATTTGGCGCTCCTTGTTGATGGTTTACAAGCGGAACGCGAACAGGGCATTACCATTGATGTCGCGTATCGTTATTTCTCGACTGAAAAACGTAAGTTCATCATTGCCGATACTCCGGGGCATGAACAATATACCCGTAACATGGCAACCGGTGCATCGACCTGTGACCTTGCGATTATTTTGATTGATGCGCGTTATGGTGTGCAAACGCAAACGCGTCGTCACACTTATATTGCAAGCTTGCTAGGTATTAAGAACATTATTGTTGCGATCAACAAAATGGACTTGGTTGAATTTTCTGAAACGCGTTTCAATGAAATTCAAACTGAATATGCAGGCTTTATTGCGCAATTGGGTAACCGTAAGCCAAACAACATCATCTTTACGCCGATTTCTGCATTGAATGGCGATAACGTGGTGAATGTTTCGGAAAATACGCCATGGTACAAAGGTCAAACCTTGATGGGTTCACTTGAATCTGTGCAAATTAATCGTGATACGGTGCAACGTGATTTCCGTTTCCCTGTGCAATATGTGAATCGTCCGAATCTCGACTTCCGTGGTTTTGCGGGAACGATTGCACTGGGTGAAATTAGTGTCGGTGATAAAATTATCGCTTTGCCATCGGGTAAATCATCAACAGTGAAAGAAATCGTGACTTTTGATGGCAACCTTGAACATGCATTTGCAGGTCAAGCGGTGACATTAACGCTAAATGATGAAATTGACGTATCACGCGGTAATATGTTGATACGTGCAGATCAGGGTGTTCCTGCTATTTCACGTGCTGTAAAAGCGACTGTGGTCTGGATGGCGGATCAACCGCTGGTACTAGGTAAGCTGTATAACATTAAAATTGGTACGCAGACTGTTCCTGCCAAAGTGACGGGCATTAACTACCGTACCAATGTGAACACGCTTGAGCAAATGCAAGTGGATCATCTTGACTTAAATGCGATTGCGAATGTGACGGTTGAATTTGATGCGCCAGTAGTGTTTGACCGTTATCAAGATAGCCGTTATACAGGTTCGTTTATCTTCATTGATCGTTTGAATAACGTAACGATTGGTGCGGGTATGGTGGAAGAATCTGTTGAATGGTCTGCGCATAGCAACCCTGTCACAGCTGAAGACCGTGCAGCACGTTTGGGTCAAAAACCTGCGTCTATTACGGTGTCGAACAAAGCTTTGGAAAATGCTCAAGCACTTGAGAGCTTATTGCTTCAACAAGGTATTGTTGTGATTGCTAAAGCAGATTTAGATGTTACGCAAGTCGCATTGCTTCGTGAAACAGGTATTGCGGTGATTACGACTGTGACTGAAGGTACAGATGTGACATTCACAGTTGAAGCGGTTGAAGAACTTGCTGAAAAAATTGTGGAATTGGTTCGACTTTAAGACTGATCTGATTGAAAAGAAAACCCGCTAAAAGGCGGGTTTTCTAATTTCTTAGATTAGCATTTGAAGTGCATCTTTAAGGTATATCTTTGCTACTTTTTCATCATTTCAATGAATTTTGAAATATTGATCAACCCAAATTCCCAATCGAATCAAAATCAACAATACAGCGAAGTAAATCTGGAAAATACCCGCAAATATCATAATCCAACCGCTATTTTCCAGTATTTTTCGTGCACCAAGCTCAATAATAAAAACAATAATCGCAACGATGATTTCAAAAGTAATCACGGCTTTAAATAACCAAGTCCACGGAAAGTGTAAAACCCACGTGAGAAAAACAATCACTAAACAGGGAGGCGTAAAAAAAATACGACTTTTAAATCCATATCTATTTATCATTTTTTATTGTTGCTATTGCTCTCACAGTAAATTGAATAAAAATAGAAATAAAGCTTTAAGTGCTAAAAACTTTTAAATTGCATTCATTTGAGTATTTCCATGCATGCTGAAAACGTTTAAGACATAAGTCCGACTGGACTTCATTCCTACCTCTATCTATGTTCAAATGAAGATATAAAACATGAATAGTCAATAAATAGGAAAAAGTACATGTCACAAAAAACGATGCAACACGTTATTATTACCGAAGCTGGTGGCCCAGAAAAATTAGCCTATGAAACAGTTGCTATTCCTACTGCGCAAGCAGACGAAGTTTTAGTAAAAGTACATGCCTTTGGTATTAACCGCCCAGACATCTTGCAGCGTCAGGGCTTATACCCAATGCCTAAAGGCGTAACACCTGTACCGGGTTTGGAGGTGGCAGGGGAAGTTGTTGCAGTCGGTGCAAATGTTACTCAGTTTAAAGTGGGCGACAACGTTTGTGGGCTCACCAATGGTGGTGGCTATGCAGAATACTGCGTTGTGCCTGAAAGCCAAACTTTGAATATTCCTGACAATGTCAGTTTTACCCAAGCCGCAGCGATTCCTGAAACCTTCTTTACCGTATGGGCGAACGTATTTCAAATGGGCAAAGCTAAAGCAGGGGAAATAGTACTTGTGCATGGAGGAACCAGTGGGATTGGTACGACTGCGCTGATGTTGTGTAAAGTATTGGGTATTAAAACCTTTGCAACAGTGGGTACAGACGAAAAAGTGGCAGCGATTGCAGATTTAACCACTGCTATTAACTACAAAACTCAAGATTTTGAACAGGTGATCAATGAGAAAACCGATAATGGTGGTGTAGACATTATTTTGGATATGGTGGGTGCGCCATACTTAGAACGTAACTTGAACTTGTTGCGCCGTGATGGTCGTTTAGTCTATATCGCGTTTTTGGGTGGGGCAAAAGCCAAAGAAGTAAAACTCGGTCAAATTATGATGAAACGTTTGACCATTACTGGTTCAACGATGCGAGCGCGTACCACGGCTGAAAAAGCTGAAATAGCTCAAGGCTTAAAAGACACTGTTGTGCCACTTTGGGCAAAAGGTCAATGTCTGCCGATGATCTATAAAACCTTTAAGTTCGACCAAATTGTTGATGCACATATCGCCATGGATATTGGTGATCATGTCGGTAAGATTGTGGTGGAAGTGATCTAATTTTAAATTCATCATCATTTGTCGTTGAATATAAAAAATAAATTCCTCTTTTTAAATGAGGGATTTATTTTTGGATAGCTGACGGCTTTTTATACTGAATTTTTCTCAATTGAAATGTCTTCAATGAGTATTCCAATAAAGTATATTTGGTGATTAAAATTGTGGGTGGATAGATAACTTATCTTATGTTAGATAGGTACAATTCAATCTTTATTTTTGTTCTGTTTTGCTGTGACTTTTATGCGACAATAGCACTTTATATTTTTGTATAAGGACTCCCATGACTGAGCAATCTCCTGAATCTTTAAGTGATATCGAAATTTTAGACATTTTACAGTCCATGAAAGACGATGAGCTTGATGTTGAAGCAAAAGAGATTATCCGTAATGGTGGTAAAGCAGGTCGCCAAGAAGCGCATAAGCAAGCTTTAGTGGCATTACACACAAGCTTCGAAAACAAGTTTGTTGAAGCGGTTGTGCTGGCATTGGGCTTAAATGATGGCCAAGCTAAAAAAATCCGTTATAAAAAAGACCGTATTCGTATTTTGAAAGTACGTGGGATTGATTATCTTGCGATTGATGGTGCAGAAACTGCACAAGTTTTGTCTCAGGTTGCTCAGGCGATTAGTCGTGAAGATGCGATAGTCACTGAAGGTCTACACAACATTTTTCCATTTTGGAAAGAAGGCTGGCCAATGGTGCAGTTTGATAATGCCTATAATATCTTAGCAGAAGATATCTCAATTCATTATCAGGCAACTTTAGATCAACTTATTTCACTGTATGGTAGTAGAAGGTAAGTTTTAAAAAAGCACCGAAAGGTGCTTTTTTATATTTTGGCTATATTTTGAAGATAGCGACTTTCCTGAATGTCGCCAAACATAAGATAAATTGTAAGCGTCCGCTGAACCCCATCGCTATTTTTTAATTCGGTTCAGGTTTCCAGCAGTGTGGCAGTAATTCTTCTATTTGAGTCACTTTATGTGTCGGTAACCTTTTCAGCACATCACTTAAATAAGCATACGGATCCAGTCCATTCAGCTTTGCTGACTGGATTAAAGTCATGATATTGGCAGCTCGTTGACCACTACGCAGCGAGCCAGCAAATAACCAGTTCTTACGTCCCAACGCCCAAGGTCGCATTTGGTTCTCGACCCAGTTATTGCAAATAGGTAGATTGCCATCATCCAGATAGCGGCTTAAGGCTGGCCAACGCTTCAGCGTGTAATGAATAGCCTTGGCGATTGGAGAACTCGACGTCACCGTCAGATAATGTTGGTTGAGCCATTCATACAGTTGTTGCATCACTGGTTGACTATGCTGTTGTCGGTATTCCCGGCGTTGTTCTGCCGTACCATCGATCTTTTTCCTGAGTTCTGCTTCTATAGCATACAGTTTCTGAATCATCACTAATGCCTGTTCAGCGATCTGACTTTTCCCGGTCACATGTAGCTCATGGAATTTACGACGTGCATGTGCCATGCAGCCCACTTCAATGACCCGGCCTGATTTAAAGCGTGCTTTATAACCACTGTAATCATCACAGACCAGATGACCCTGCCAGTCTTTCAGAAACTCTTCAGCATGTTGACCTGAACGACTATCCTGAAAGTCATAGATCACCACCTGAACTAGATTGTACTGTGTCGTGGCATAGGCCCAGACATAACCTTTCTTCGGTTTTTTCTCATTCTCACCCATCCGCATGATGGTGACAGGTGTTTCATCTGCATGAATCACCTGTTGTTGCAGCACAAGCTGTTTTAAGGCATTGGCCAGAGGTTCCAGTTCCACACCGCAGCGGCCAATCCAGTCAGATAAGGTTGATCTGGACAGATCAACACCTGCGCGTAGAAAGATTTGACGTTGACGGTACAGCGGTAAATGATCGGCATATTTCGATACCAGTACATGGCTAAGCAATTCAGGACTGGCAATGCCTTTATCAATCACATAGGCGGGCATCGCTTGCTGAGTCAGGGTGTCACACTGATCACAGACCCATTTGCCACGCACATGCTGTTCCTTATAGAACTGTGCCGGTCTGAAATTCAGTTTCTCGCTGACATCTTCACCGATACGACGCAAGGTGCAGCCACAGCTGCATTGGGTTGATGCAGGTTCATGCTCAATACGGATGGTATGTAGATGATCTGGCAGCAGTCGACGTTTAGGTTTGTTGACTGGGGCTTTCTGTGCAGCTGCATCGGTTTTATCTGCATTCAGCCGTTCCAATTCCAGATCAACCGCTGCGATATCTTCTTCAACTGCCTCATCCCAGAGATGGATTTGTTTTGCGGTTAGATGTTCATTTTTATTGCCGAATTTGTATTTTTTAAACAGAGCAAGTTCATGCTCGTATTTTTGATTGAGAATAGAAAGATGTTGAACTTGAGCATCTAATTTTTGATTTGATTGTGCCAGGGACTGATGTTGCATCGCCAACTGCTGGGTAAATTCCAGCAGTTGTTCATGGGTCAGTTGGCTTAAATCAGGCATCGTATTCATGACCACAGTATGCCTGAGGTCATGAATACGATGAAATAGAACGTTTGGAGAATAGCAGAATGGAGGAGCTTGGTTTAGAGCATCGTCACCACCTGCTGTAATCTGATTCTTTGCCAGGGCAAACCCTGGATCAGTGCCTGTAACTGCTCCGGGCTGATTGCTACGGTTTCACCTTGATGAACTTGAGCCCAGTGGAATTTCCCTTGTTCTAGCCGCCGAGCACACAGCCAGATGCCCAGTCCATCATGTACCAGCACTTTCATGCGATGGCCACGTTTGTTACAGAACAAGTAAGCGCAATGCGGTTTGACATAGCCAAAGGCTCTCAGCACCTGAGCCATGACCGTATCCATCCCTGCACGCATATTCATTGGCTGGGTAGCGAGCCAAATTTCATCGATACGGATCATTGAGTCAAACCCTGAATCAGTACCAGTAATTCAGTGACTGACTCCACTGGCCAGTCGATCTCAATCATCTGATCCCTTACGGAAGCTTGTTCTTCATGTAATGGAATCCTGATATGAGCGACAGCTTTCTTCTCTGGTAAAGGTGGCGGAGGTACTTCTTGTTCAAATGGAGTCGGGTGAAGAATGACGGGAAGGAAGTCGGTCTGTGGAATGGAGGGAATTGTTAATGATGGGACCATTAATTATAATAAAATAGATAAATTGAATTATTAGCTAAAAAAGCCTATCACGAGGATAGGCGAGATCAGTATTTTTATAAGAGTATTTCTACCCAATCATTCTATTCTTCAGGCGTGCTTTGTGGCTCTTCCGGTCTTTCGAGTAATCGGGTCACCAGTAATTGGTCAATTTTAAAATGATCGACATCGACCACTTCAAATTTATAACCACCAAAAATAACGCTATCCGCTGGGCGTGGAATTTTTCTAAGTTGAACCATCATAAAGCCAGCCAGTGTTTCATAGTTTTCTTCATCGGGCATTTCATCAATTTCTAAGGCATGTTTCATATCTTCGATTGGTGTACTACCTTCAATCAACCATGAGTTGTTATCCCGTTTAAAAATTTGTTGATCTGCTTCGATTGGAATAACCCAATCACCCATAACAGTAATCATGATATCCGACAGGGTAATCACACCAACGACTAACGCATATTCATTAATAACGACTGCAAATTTTTCTCTAGTCGAACGGAAACGATCTAACAGTTCGGACAGCGTTAAGCTATCTGGAATGGTCAGAACGGTACGAATGGTATTTTCATTTAGTTGTAGTAAAGACTGATTATTTAAAATACGGACTAAAATATCTTTGGCATCAATATAACCAATGACATCATCAATATTTTCACTACATACTAAAAACTTCGAATACGGATATTCTGCTAATTTTTGACGGATACTGGCTTCAGATTCTTTTAACGTAAAGTAGACCACATTTTCACGGGTCGTCATACTGGATGGAACATTGCGTTCTTCTAGCTCAAATACATTTTCAATGAAGTGATGCTCTTGTTTTTGCAGCACGCCAGCTTGTGCACCTGCATCCATCACCGCTGAAATATCGGCAAAGGTGATGTTGTCATCACGAATGGTATTGACCTTAAATAGTCTAAATAGCATATTCGCAATGGCATTAATGATCCAAGCCAAAGGTTTACAAATGATGATGAAAACCTGAATAGGATTAATCACTGCAACTGCAATTTTTTCAGGTGCAATCATCGCCAAACGTTTTGGCATAAGATCTGCAAATAAAATAAATAATGACGTGACTAAGGTGAAAGAAAGGGCGAAACCAATGCTATCCGTCCAAGGGCCGACATAGAAGCGATCAATAAGTGTCACAAAATAAGGGCGAAAAGCGGCTTCCCCTAGAATACCGCCTAAGATGGCAACAGCATTAAGACCAATTTGGGAGGCTGCAAAAAAATCGGCAGACTGCGCTTGTAGATCTAATACTTTTTGAGCACGATCATCACCAGCTTCCGCTAAGATTTTCAGTTTAACTTTACGTGCACCTGCCAGTGCAATTTCGGTTAAAGATAAAAAACCTGCACCAATAATTAATATGACAATGATCAAGATATTCTGAAAGAGACTCACATTTCACCTGTGGTTTGTCATTATTATGAAAATATTTTTAACACAAAAAGTGTCTAGATAGTGAATAAATCCACTACCTAATTGAGAATTATAAGCTTGAAAGAGGAAGAGCTTAAGACAAATTATAAAAAAATAAGCTTAATATTTAGAAAAATGCGAATTGTTGGTTAAAAATTCACGATTTTCTTCTTCAATCATTTGACGTGCGACATACAGAATGAGCTGACGTAACCAGCGATGAGCAGGGTGATGGTGCAATAATGGACACCAAGCCATCTTTAACTCAAATTCTGGAATATAGAATGGTGGATCTTTAATGAGAAGATTTGGATTATTTGACTGTAAGCGCGCAATACGACTCGGTAGTGTCGCAATTAAATCGACATTGGCAGCCAAAAGCGCCGGCATTTGATAATGACGAGTAAAGACTGAAATCTTACGTTTTTGACCAATACGCTCGAGCGCTTGATCAATCCAGCCCAGTCCAGCTTGTTTATCAGGATTTACGCCAAAGCCAACGCCCATACCTGTTTTAGATACCCAAATATGTTGCGCATCTAAATAGCTTTTTAAATTTAAATTCGCTGCTGCTGGATGTTTATTATTGAGTAGGCAAGAGAAACTGTCGCGCCAGACTAAAACTTGATGGAAACTTTGTGGAATTTCATTGAAACGGTTAATGGCTAAATCAACTTTACCTTGCTCCATGTCGCGGTAGGACACATCGCTTGGCGTTAAAAAGTCGAGGACAACATTGGGGGCTTCTGAGCGTAAGGCTTTGACTAGACGAGGTACTAAAGTCGCCTCTGCATAGTCAGACGTCATAATGCGGAAAACACGGTTTGAGGTATAAGGACGAAATTCGGTACGCGGTTCCAAAATCATCGATAAGTCGGAAAGAGCATCACGAATACGAGGTTGTAATTCTAAAGCACGTTCTGTTGGGGTCATGCCTTCGGAAGAGCGAATCAGAAGCGGATCATTAAACAAATTACGTAAACGACGTAAAATATTACTCATTGCGGGTTGGGTTACCCCCAATTGTTCTGCTGCACGGGTTACATTTTTTTCACGTAGAAGTACATCAAGATAAATGAGTAGGTTTAGATCGACCCGTTCCAGATTCATAAAAAAAATACCGAAGATAAAATCAAGAAATTATAATGATTATGCCATAAGCACTAAGGGTTGTGTAGAAACACGATGAAAAAAACAGCGTAACTATACAAATATAAAGCTAATTTTTTATATAAATGAATAAAGCGAAAAATATCAAAATTTAGATTTTATTGGATTCATTTTCATCTACACCAACATGGATTTTATCTGAGGAAAGATCTACAGATCAGCACTTAAAAGTGATGTCTGTACCTTGTAGCGCAGATTGTTTAGAACAGATCATTAAGCACATAAATAAGTTCGGATAGGGCTATAACGAGTAAAAATAAGACATGAAATCGTGAGGTGAGACTTAAGTCTAACATTGATAAATTAAATGAACTGATGATTCACTATACAATTGTAGTGTGGTTTGATTTTTAATAAATTTTTTAAAAACATATGCTTGTTGATTCTTGAAATGATTATCATACGACTTTAATCTACATATTTTTTAAATAAATACTGAAAATTAACGCAGGCTATTGGATTAATTATTTGACTCCCTCTAAGCTGTATTCATAACAACGAAGTGCTCTAAATCTGAACAAATAAATAGTGAGAAGATTTAGTCCTTCAACTGATGAAATCCTAATATTATTACAGGAAATATCATGACTCAATATCAAACAGCAGTAGATGCAATCCGCGAATTAAAAGCAAAATTCGGTAGCACTTGGCGCGATATTAGCCCAGAAGATGCTGCACGTATGCAAATGCAAAACCAATTCAAAACTGGTTTAGATATTGCTAAATATACCGCTGCAATTATGCGTCGTGATATGGCTGAATATGATGCTGACTCTAGCAAATATACTCAATCTTTAGGTTGCTGGCACGGTTTCATCGCACAACAAAAAATGATTGCGAACAAAAAATACTTCGGTACAACTGACAAGCGTTACATCTACCTTTCTGGTTGGATGGTTGCTGCACTTCGTTCAGAATTCGGTCCACTTCCTGACCAATCTATGCACGAAAAAACTTCAGTACCTGCTTTAATCGAAGAAATCTACACTTTCCTTCGTCAAGCTGATGCGAAAGAATTAAACGATTTATTCCGTGCGCTTAAAAAAGCAAACGAAGCGGGCGATACTGCTAAAGCTGCTGAAATTACTGCTCAAATCGATGGTTTCCAAACTCACGTTGTGCCAATTATTGCGGACATCGATGCTGGCTTTGGTAACGAAGAAGCGACTTATTTACTTGCGAAGAAAATGATCGAAGCGGGTGCTTGTGCACTACAAATCGAAAACCAAGTATCTGATGCGAAACAATGTGGTCACCAAGCTGGTAAAGTAACTGTTCCACACGAAGACTTCATCTCTAAAATCCATGCATTACGTTATGCATTCTTAGAAATGGGTCTTGATGACGGTATCATCGTTGCGCGTACTGACTCTGAAGGCGCTGACTTGACTCAAAAAATCCCAGTGGTTAAAGAGCCAGGCGATATCGCTTCTCAGTATATCGGTTTCTTAGACACAGTTGAAATTGACATTGCAGATGCTCAAGAAGATGAAATCTTGATCAAGCGTGATGGTAAATTACACCGTCCTAAGCGTTTAGCTTCTGGCTTGTACCAGTTCCGTCCTGATACACAAATTGACCGTGTTGTACTTGACTGCGTATCTAGCTTACAAAATGGTGCTGACTTACTTTGGATCGAAACTGCGACGCCAAACGTTGACGAAATAGCTCACATGGTGAACCGTGTGAAAGAAACAATTCCAAATGCGAAGCTTGTTTATAACAACAGCCCATCATTCAACTGGACTTTAAACTTCCGTCAACAGTCTTATGACCGTTTTGTTGCTGAAGGTAAAGACGTTTCTGCTTATGACCGTGCTAAATTGATGAGCGCTGAGTATGACGAAACTGAATTAGCTGCTGATGCTGACGAAAAAGTTCGTACATTCCAAGCGGATGCTTCTCGTGAAGCGGGTGTGTTCCATCACTTGATCACACTTCCGACTTACCACACAGCTGCTCTTTCTACTCATGAGCTTGCTAAAGGTTACTTCGGCGATCAAGGTATGCTTGCTTATGTTGCTGGCGTACAACGTAAAGAAATCCGCGGTACGATTGCATGTGTTAAACACCAAGCAATGGCTGGTTCTGACATCGGTGATGATCACAAAGAAATCTTCGCTGGCGACAATGCATTGAAAGCTGGTGATGACTCTAAAAACACAATGAACCAATTCGGTGGTTAATCCTTCCAATTGATTCAAAAAAAACCCTGCGAAAGCAGGGTTTTTTTATGCAAATGTAAAAATGAAAATTCCTGATTGTTTATGATTCAGGTTGAATCAATTTTAACTGGCTGGCAGAGTGAGTTAACGTAATTTTTTTATGTCGCTAGGTCGTCTCATTAAAATGGAGTAAGCGCTAAATCCAACAGAATTTTAGAATAGGCTCATTATTTAAAAACGTTGTATAAATTAAATAGATGAGAGTTACATCTATTCATTGTAGAATACTAATCATTAATATGGGTGATTCCATACCACCAAGCTGAAAATCCGAGGCAAAAGTGACATCAATTCCTAATGTGAATGCAGAAATTCTGCAACAGGCACAGCAACGTATTCAACAAGACTTAGAAACAGCATTAACAGCTTTTTCTATACCTGAACCGTTAAAAGCCGCTGTTTTTCACACGGTCATGTTAGGTGGTAAGCGTATTCGTCCGGCACTCTGTTATGCGACGGCAAATTTAAGTACTGATCAATCCAATTATGCAGCAGTGCGTCGTGCAGCCGTCGCAATTGAATTAATTCATTGCTATTCACTGGCACATGATGATTTACCTTGTATGGATAATGATTTATTGCGTCGTGGACAACCGACCTGTCATGTTGCTTTTGGGGAAGATACGGCATTACTTGCAGGTGATATTTTACAATCGATGGCTTTTGAGGTTTTAGGGAGTCGTTTGTTTGATCAAGCTATCTCCGTTGCTGCACCGATTGTATTAAAGCAAATGCAGATTTTAGCCACAGCAAGTTCAAAAATGGTTTGTGGTCAGGTACTCGATTTACAAGCAGAAGGTCAGCGGGTAGACCAAGAGCATCTTGAAAAAATTCATCGGAATAAAACTGGCGCACTTATTCAAGCTGCGATTATGATGGCTGCAGTGACGATTTTTGAAGGAACAGATCATGCGATCCCGAAACTACGTCAATATGGTCAAGCCATAGGTTTAGCTTTCCAAGTACAAGATGATATTTTAGATGTCATTTCAGATACAGATGTTTTAGGTAAAACTGCAGGTAAAGATGAGCAAGTAGATAAGTCGACTTATCCTGCGTTAATGGGTATAGAGCAAGCTCAAGTCTATGCACAGGAATTACATGACCAAGCTTTCCAAGCACTGGCTTATTTTGGCGAGAATGCGGCTGACTTAAATCAAATTTCACAATTTTTATTATCACGTAAAAGCTAAGTTTTGAGTAATGACTAAGGGGCTATGCTAGCTCCTTTTTTGTATCTATTTTTTAATCTGTGTATTGCTGATATAGAGTTCATTTTTTCAAAATGTTTAATTCGATCTTGCTCAGTGCTTTGTTTATCAAGCTGAATAGAATAATAGAGCGAATATAAAATAATTAACGTGAGGGGGCAGGGCTGGAGTGTCTATTTGTAAGAAAACAGAGATTAAATACGACAATAGAATAAGGCATTAAGCATAAAAAACAGGCAGTGATTACACATTGCCTGTTTTATAATTTTGATCAATTACTGATTGAATCGGTCAAAATTGCTTTAGTGATTACGACCCATAACACCACGAATCGTATTCATAATATCCGCTGGTAATACCACAGTTTTGGCATTATTTGATTTAGCCATATCTTGCATAGCTTTTACATATTGTTCGCCCAGTAAATATGCGACTGGAACTTCTTTGTCACCGACAGCAGCGGTAATCATTGCAATGGATTTTTGCGATGCTTCTGCCAAAATGACTTGAGCCTCAGCATCACGACGAGAGGCTTCTAAACGACCATCTGCTTCTAAAATTGCCGCTTGTTTTTCACCATCTGCACGGCTAACCGTAGCACGACGTTGACGCTCTGCAGCAGCTTGAGCTTCCATGGCAGATTGCATGGTGCTTGATGGTGTAATATCCTGAATTTCAACTGTTTTTAATGTAATTCCCCAGTCTGAGATATCATCTGATATTGCTGCTTTTAATTTAGCTTTAATATGATCACGTGAAGATAAGGCATCATCTAAGTCCATTTCACCGACAATTGAGCGTAGTGAAGTCTGTATCAAATTTTGAATTGCCCACGTGTAATTTTCAATACCGTAAACCGCTTTTTCAGGCGTGGTCAAATTAATATAAGCGACTGCATTCATGAGTAATACCGCGTTATCTCGGGTAATCACTTCTTGTGATGGAATATCTAATACAATGTCTTTGGTAGTGACTTTATATGCTACTTCATCGACATAAGGGATGACAAAACTTAGGCCAGGAGTCAGTGTAGTATGATATTTTCCTAAGCGCTGTACGATCCATTTATAACCTTGCGGTACAATTCGGACGCCTTTAAAAATGGTCACACCTACAAATAATAATAGTGCTAAAACAACAATTGAACCAAAACCCATTTTTTGTACCTCTTTTCTTTGATTTATAGTGCAGTCGAATGTGGTTGTACCACAAGATCATTACCTAAAATATCAGTCACACGGACGCGATCACCCACTTGTACAGGCGCTAGCGTACGGCAATTCCATTCATCTGAGCCTAATAATGGGATAGGAAAGCGGACACGAATTTGATCATGGGCTAAACCCGTCTGAATGACCATGCCTGTTTGTCCGATGGTCGCCTCACGGGGTAAGCCTGCTTGAGTTTTATCGATAGAGAGTGGCTTAATCCACTTAAACCAAGCAACGGTACAGATGATAGAGAGGATGATCCAACAGATAATTTGCACAGTAAAGCTCATACTGGGAATGAGCCACAGCAGAATACTGACAATGATGGCGGCAATACCAAACCATAATGCCGCAAATGCAGGTAGGATTAATTCAGATAACATGAGCAGAATGCCCAATACAAACCAATGCCACGGTTCAAAAATAAAGTTCATACATCTACTCTTGTCATTATCATTGATATAGAAGACAGGTCATCTATATCAATGTAGCAGATCACAACTCATCTGAATATGAAAACGTGAATTTTCTCATTTTTTGAATTAAAACTTAGCACGCGGGGCTGGTTTAAACGCAGCGGGTGATTTTTTGAAATTATTAATTGCAGTTTGAATCGCAATAATTTTGACTTGAGCGGCTTTTTCACCTTCTAAAACAGCTTGGTTACTGGCTGTTAGATCGAGTGTACCTAAATGTCCAACTTTCGGTTGAATCACGATCGTGGCTTGGCTCAATTCATTTTGAATACTTTGTTGGCCCATAATATTAATGGTTTGATCTAATAATCCCCACATACTTATCGGTTGACTACCTGATGGTCGTGCAGAAATATCAACGGCAATCACGATATCAGCCCCCATATCTTTGGCTGTTTGTACTGGAATTGGGCTAACCAATCCACCATCGACATATTTTGCCTGACCAATACTAGTGGGTACAAAGACGTTGGGAATACTACAAGATGCACGAACGGCTTGTCCGGCATTGCCTTTAATAAAGTCTGCTTTTTTACCTGTTTCTAAACGTGTTGCAACTGCAGCAAAACGAATAGGAAATTTTTCAATAGGCTTATTGGCGACATTGAGATTGACGTAATCTTGCAGTTTTTGTCCCAAGACAAAGCCTTGACTATTTAGGGTTAAATCACGAAGGTCGGATTCTTTTAGTTGCTGAGCAATTTGTTGTAATTGATACGGCGTTTTACCACTGGCATAGATACTGCCGACAAAACTTCCAGCGCTAGTACCCGTTACAATCTTCGGTTTAATTCCGTGAGATTCTAAAACTTTTAACACACCAATATGTGCAAAACCTTTTGCTCCACCACCACCCAAGGCAATTGCAATAATTGGCTCTCGTGCTTTGATGGCTGTTGTTTGAGTCGGTGTTTTGACTGTTTTGTCACATCCAACTAAGGCAAGACCGATCAGGCCTATAAATCCAAGTTGTTTAAATCGCATGTTTGTACATCTTTAAAGCAAAAATATGCGCACATGACAACAGATTGTTGCTTAATTTTCTAGCGTTTTTTCAATAGTTTTTGTAACGGTTTGGCTAAGCGCGCTGAAATTTTTGGAGAAAAATGACCTTTATAATGCGACAAAATTTCAGCTAAATCTTTTTCATAATTTCCAGTAGGTTGCATCACACCTAAGCAACGGATAACTTTTTGGTCATAGTCAAATGCAAACATAACAATCGGAATCTGTGCACCATAAGCAATATGATAAAAGCCACTTTTAATTTTTTCTGCCCTTTTTCGGGTTCCCTCAGGGGCAAGCGCGATCCAAATTTTATCTCTAGAATGGATAATATCGATAACTTGTTGCGTTAAACCATGAGGGGAATCCCGCTGTACCGGAATTACGCCCATCCATTTAAAGAAAGATTTAAATGGAGGTTTAAATAAACTATCTTTACCTAAAATAGTGACTTGAATTCCAATGCCCAACATTGCTAAAAAAGCATAAAAACCATCAAAATATGAAGTATGCGGTGATATGATTGCAACCGCTTTAGGTAGATTTGGAAATTCACCATCAAATCCCCAATCTTGTGCAAGATAGAGATTTTTAAAAAAATGACGACTTGTAGGGCTTCCACGTTGTGGAACTTGGTCGGGTAGAGTGGGGAAGTTCTTTGACATTGTTTTTATAGGGCTACTCAAAAGTTTTAAAAGTTAAATTTTTGCTCAGAATTGATCATAGGCAAAACTTAAATATGGTCTCTATTTCTATATATAACTTTAGATGAGATGTTTTGTAAAGTATGGATGAATAAACATAAATTAAAATGATGATATCAACAGCACCCAAATTATATCTCTTACTCTTTTCTTTATATTGGGCGCAAGGCTTACCTGTGGGCTTTATGACGCATGCATTGCCCGTTATTTTACGTTATCAAGGTGTTTCTTTAGCACAAATTGGTGGTTTTGGTTTGTTAATGGCCCCATGGGCGATAAAAGTTTTATGGGCACCATGGGTTGATCGATGTGGATATAAAAGTATTGGTCATTATCGCAGTTGGATTTTACCAGCACAATTATTGAGTGTCATAATCCTTATTATATTGTCCTTTTTACCGATTCAAGCGCTAAATCAGCCACTGTATCTGGGCATGTTTTTTGTTGCCTTACTCTGTATGAATGGCATAGGTGCTACTCAAGACATTGCTACTGATGGGCTTGCGGTGAGTATCTTAAAAGAAGAACAGCAACATTGGGGCAATATGTTTCAAGTGGTTGGTTCTCGCTTAGGTTTTATCATCGGTGGTGGTGCAATTCTTTGGGCGATGGATTGGCTTACTTGGCAAGCAACATTTTTAATTCTAGCGGGCATTGTTTTAATCAACACCATTCCAATTTGGCTGTATAAAGAACCTGAACACAAACATAGAGAAGAAAAACATAGAGAAGAAAAACCTCTTCAGCGTGTAGACCTGCAATCAATCATTCCGCAAATTAGATCTTATTTAAGATACTTTTTGACCTCAAAAACGATGCTGTGGTGGTTTGTTGTTCTGTGCAGTATCAAACTTACCGATGGCTTATCAGGCCCCATTATTAAACCCTTATTGGTTGATTTAGGTTTGTCATTATCGCAAATTGGAATTTATGTCACCATGTTGGGCGCAGTTGCTGCTTTATTGGGAGCTGGTATTGCAAGTTATCTCCTTAAATATATACAACGTAGCAATGCACTTCTATTATTTTCAATTTTGAAAATAATGAGTTTGTTGGGATTTGTATGGTTGGCACATTTATTTGAAAATAAAGGCATGATTCAACCTTGGTGGATCTATTTAATCAATGCCTGTGAGGATCTATTTTCTGCGATGTTATTGGTGGTGATCTTGACCATCGTTATGCAATATAGTCGTAAAATGCATGCAGCTACGGACTTTACCTTTCAGGTCTCTATTATGGCCATGTTGGGAGGGGTACTGTACACAGTAAGTGGGGTTGCTGGTGATCTTTTGGGTTATCAAGACTATTTAAGCTTGATTGTATTCATTGGGATGGTTTGTTTAGTACCAATGTTCATTTGGAAGCGTAGTGTAAATAGATGACTTTAAGATTCTTAAGATTGGCTCAAACTAAAACAAGCTAATAAATTAGTTTTGTCTTGGTTTGAGCTGATTCGATTGGCTCTCAAATCATGTTTGTTACTTTTATTGTTTGATCACAAGTATTGGGGTTTGGATTTCTGTCATTAGACTTTGTGCCACACTGCCCATAATAAATTTCTTAAATCCGCTTCGACCATGAGAACTAATGACCACTAAATCACTCCCTAACTCTTCAATTGCTTTTGCAATGGTACGTGAAATACTTTCGCCTTCTAGAAGTTTGGTTTCAACGTCTAAACCTTCAGCGGCAAACTTTTCTTTTGCGGTATTTAGGTTTGCCTGAATAAAGTTTCTTGCGCGTTCAATCAGTTGATTGCTGGGACCACTAACCATATATTCTGCTGCAATATAAGGATCAAGGGTCATCACTTGTACAATCGTCACTTTACTATTAAAAATTTTTGCTAATTCTATTACAGGTTTAATCACATTGAGTGAGTTTTCTGAACCGTCAATAGGCACTAGAATATTATGATACGCCATGTGTATTTCTCCTTATTGTTTTTACAAAAAATGCAACGGTATTTTGATAAAGACTCGGACTAATAAAGCTTGTTCTTTGATCATAATCTTTATTTTATACAAATAAAACCCAGTAATTTGCTGTGGATAATATATGTATATTTGTACTTATTGGTAAGGAAACTAACATAGAGTTGATGAATAAATAATCTCTATTGCACTAAAGTTGAGTAAGAACTTTTAAGGTGAAGTTGCGATAAATTAATGCTTTTTTAAAAGCACTAATTACTTTTTATTCGTACTTAAAATAATGTAATACATCGCTATATGGGATTTTTAAAGTCATATTTTGTTTGTTTTTAATCACTTGAATTTTTATTGATATACATGGCTAGTAAGAAAAATTCAGTGCGTTGTGAGTGGAAAAGTTCTATCCGTGATGATTCAAAAATTTAGTCTGGGACTTCAATCTGGCTGTTATGGAAATCGTGCTTACGTTTATATAATTAATAATATGAAACTTGTTGTTTTGTAATAATTAAATAGAGGATTTAAAGTTTTCAAAATATTGAACTAACTTTTCGACATCATCCGTCTGTAATTGTTCACGCATTTTTAAAAACTGCTTTTCATCTAAATTATACAGCTTTAGAGAAAGTAGTTTTTTTATACCTTCCTCGGGAAAACGATATTTAATAATTTTGGCAGGAACACCACCTACCACAGCATAAGGCGGCACATCTTTAGTTACCACAGCACCTGTCGCAACCACAGCACCTTCGCCTAGTGTTACTCCTTGCATAATCATGGCTCGGCTACCAATCCAACAACCATCACCAATAATGGTATCACCAGCAGGGACAAAGCTACGGGTATCGAACGGAAAAGCCGAAATCCAATCAGGGCGATGTAACTGATTTCCACCCATCATAATCACGCATTCTGCGCCAAAACAGACAAAGTTGCCAATATGTAGCTGATCTATCGGTTTTTCAACGGTAGCAGGTTTATCATGTAGATAGCGCACCACACAACGTTCAAAACCTTGATCCCAATAAGCTGAATAATATGAATAATTCCCTTTGATCTGGATGTTGGGGTTCTTCACCGTTTTAGAGATGAATTCGAACTCGCACCAGTGTTTAACAGGGGAATTAATCAATTGATCCATAAAAAAGACAGCAGGAAAGGGTGCTTTATTATAACTGAAAAAGTACTGCTCATTTTAAATGGCGATGTGGATATACTTAAAAAGAAAAACCCCTCAAAAGAGGGGTCTGAAATCGAATCTTTAAATTTTAAAGATATTCAACTTTCACAATTTCGTATTCTACTTCACCTTGAGGTGTTGTAATTTTTGCTTCATCGCCTTCGCTTTTGCCCAAAAGACCACGAGCAATCGGTGAGTTCACAGAAATCTTATTGATCTTAAAGTCAGCTTCATCATCACCAACAATCTTATAAGTTTTTTGTTCTTCATTGTCTAAGTTTTCGATAGTCACTGTCACACCGAAAACCACACGACCATTTTTTTCAAGTGCTTTGACGTCAATTTCTTGAACAGCACCCAATTTACCTTCGATATCTTGGATACGACCTTCGCAGAAGCCTTGTTGCTCGCGAGCAGCATGATATTCCGCATTTTCTTTCAAATCCCCATGTTCACGCGCTTCAGCAATGGCTGCAATAATGCGTGGACGGTCAACAGATTTTAACTGTTGTAATTCTTTCTCTAGGGCAATTTTGCCTTCAGGCGTCATAGGATAACGTTTCATTGTTGTCCCTCACAGTTGTTATGTATTAAAAAATACGGATTAAAAATGAAAAAAATCCCGCCACCGATAGGTGACGGGACTTATCGGAATTTAATTAACCTTTAGTAAGGTCTTGCAAGCGGTATACATCCATTGGCAATTGAATTGCTAAAGCTTGGCATACAGCATCGGCACCATTTAAGGTTGTAGTGTAATACACTTTGCCTTGAAGTGCAGAGCGACGAATCGAGAACGAATCTTGCTGCGCTTGTTTACCTTCAGATGTGTTGATAATGAGGTGAACTTCGCCATTTTTCAAGCGGTCCACAATATTAGGACGACCTTCGGTGACTTTATTCACACGCTCACATTCAATACCAGCCTCTTTGATCACGTTATAAGTACCGCCAGTTGCGATAACTTTAAAGCCAAGATCAGTCAACTGTTTAGCAATACCAACCGCACGTGGCTTATCTGATTCACGGACAGACAAGAATGCATGTTTCACTTCACCTTCGGTTGGCAGACCTGGTAAACGGTCGTTCGAGCCTAACACAGCTTTATAGAACGCTTCACCAAAAGATTTACCAACGCCCATGACTTCGCCTGTAGATTTCATCTCTGGGCCAAGAATAGGGTCAACACCTGGGAATTTGTTGAATGGGAACACTGCTTCTTTTACTGCGAAGTGTGTCGGGATAATTTCTTTAGTAAAGCCTTGAGAGACTAAAGATTGTCCAGCCATACAACGTGCAGCAACTTTGGCTAAAGACTCGCCGATACATTTAGAAACGAATGGCACAGTACGTGATGCACGTGGGTTCACTTCTAAAATGTAAACGTCATTACCTTTTACAGCAAACTGTACGTTCATCAAGCCAATCACGCCAAGCTCTTTTGCCATCGCAACAGTTTGACGACGCATTTCGTCCTGAATCTCATTTGAAAGAGAGTAAGGAGGAATTGAACATGCAGAGTCACCTGAGTGAATACCTGCTTGTTCAATGTGCTGCATGATCCCGCCGATCACCACATCTTTACCGTCAGATACGCAGTCCACATCAACTTCAATGGCATCATCTAAGAAACGGTCAAGTAGTACGGGTGCTTCGTTTGATGCTTGAACCGCATCACGTAAGTAGCGTTTCAGTTCATCGTCATTATAGACGATTTCCATCGCACGACCACCCAGCACGTATGAAGGGCGTACTACAAGTGGATAGCCCACTTTAGATGCTTCAGCCATACCTTCTTCAGCAGATTTTACAATGCTGTTGTTTGGTTGACGAAGTTGCAGACGTTGAATCATTTGTTGGAAACGTTCACGGTCTTCTGCACGGTCAATCGCATCAGGTGATGTACCAATAATTGGCGCACCAGCTTCTTCAAGCGCACGAGCCAATTTCAAAGGTGTTTGACCACCGTACTGTACGATAATACCTTTAGGCTTCTCGATACGTACGATTTCTAACACATCTTCTAGTGTAATTGGTTCGAAGTACAAACGATCTGAAGTGTCATAGTCAGTAGAAACCGTTTCAGGGTTACAGTTGACCATAATGGTTTCATAACCATCTTCACGCATTGCAAGCGCAGCGTGAACACAGCAGTAATCGAATTCAATACCTTGACCAATACGGTTAGGACCACCACCAATCACCATGATTTTATCTTTGGTCGATGGGTTTGCTTCACATTCTTCATCATAAGTTGAATACATGTAAGCTGTATCTGATTCAAACTCAGCAGCACACGTATCAACACGTTTGTACACTGGGTAAACACCCAAGTTCCAACGTTGTTTACGGAATTGTTTTTGTGAAATGCCCATCAAGTTTGCAATACGAAGATCAGACAAACCTTTGCGTTTGAACGAACGGATATTATCTGCATTCAAATCACCGAAGCCCAAAGTTTTAACTTGTTCTTCAGTCTTAACAATGTCTTCAATTTGAATTAAGAACCAACGATCAATATTGGTTGCAGCAAAAATTTCATCTAAACTGAAGCCATGACGGAATGCATCAGCGATATACCAAATACGATCTGGGCCTGGAACTTTAAGCTCTTGTAGGATTTTATCCTTCGCGCCTTCAGCACCCACTTCAATTTGCTCATCAAAGCCACATACGCCGACTTCAAGGCCACGAAGTGCTTTCTGCATAGATTCTTGGAAGTTACGACCAATCGCCATGACTTCACCCACAGATTTCATCTGTGTAGTTAAGATTGCTTCAGCTTGTGGGAATTTCTCGAAGTTGAAACGAGGGATTTTAGTAACAACATAGTCAATTGATGGTTCAAATGATGCTGGGGTTACGCCACCAGTAATGTCATTTTTCAATTCATCAAGGGTATAACCGACTGCCAACTTCGCTGCAATACGAGCGATTGGGAATCCAGTGGCTTTTGAAGCAAGCGCAGATGAACGTGAAACACGTGGATTCATCTCGATTACAACCATACGACCGTCTTTCGGGTTAATACCGAATTGAACGTTCGAACCGCCCGTTTCAACACCAATTTCACGAAGAACAGCTAAAGATGCGTTACGTAATAATTGGAATTCTTTATCTGTCAGTGTTTGTGCAGGTGCTACAGTGATTGAGTCGCCTGTGTGTACGCCCATTGGGTCAAAGTTTTCAATGGTACATACGATAATGCAGTTGTCGTTTTTGTCACGAACAACTTCCATTTCATATTCTTTCCAACCAATTAAAGATTCATCAATCAATAATTCATGGGTTGGAGAAAGGTCGAAACCACGTTCACAGATTTCAATGAATTCATCGCGGTTATACGCGATACCACCACCTGAACCACCCATGGTGAATGATGGACGAATAATAGAAGGGAAGCCTAGTTTTGCTTGAATTTCAAATGCTTCTTCCATGTTGCTGGCAACAGCAGCACGTGGGCATTCAAGACCAATACGACGCATCGCATCATCAAACAATTTACGGTCTTCAGCCATTTCAATGGCATCTTTACTCGCACCAATCAATTCAACATTGAATTTTTCTAAGATGCCATGCTTGTCTAACGCAAGGGCACAGTTCAATGCAGTTTGACCACCCATAGTCGGTAAAACCGCATCTGGACGTTCTTTTTCAATGATTTGTGCAACAGTTTGCCAAGTAATCGGTTCGATATATGTGGCATCTGCCATACTTGGATCGGTCATAATAGTGGCTGGATTAGAGTTCACTAAAATAACACGATAACCTTCTTCACGAAGTGCTTTACATGCTTGTGCACCTGAGTAATCGAACTCACATGCTTGGCCGATGACAATCGGGCCTGCACCAATAATTAAGATGCTTTTAATGTCTGTACGCTTAGCCATGATCGCTCCTTAATTACTTCTTAGATGCTTCAATAAGTTCGATGAAATGATCGAACAATGGGGCACAGTCATGTGGACCAGGATTCGCTTCAGGATGACCTTGGAAGCTAAATACTGGTTTGTCTGTACGATGAATACCTTGGTTTGTTCCATCAAATAATGACTTATGTGTCACTTTTAATGTTGCTGGCAATGTATCCGCATCTACAGCGAAGCCATGATTCTGAGAAGTAATCATCACTGTACCATCTTCGATGTTTTGTACAGGATGGTTGGCACCATGATGGCCGTGACTCATCTTCATGGTTTTAGCACCAGAAGCGAGCGCAAGAATTTGGTGACCTAAACAAATACCAAACACAGGTAAATTTGTGGTTTCTACAATGGTTTTTACAGCTTCAATCGCATAATCACATGCAGCAGGATCGCCAGGACCATTTGATAGGAATACGCCATCTGGATTTAAAGCAAGTACTTGTTCTGCAGGTGTTTGAGCAGGAACGACAGTAAGTTTGCAACCACGGTCTGCAAGCATACGTAAGATGTTGGTTTTGACACCGTAATCGTATGCAACCACATGGAATTTAAGTTCTGGTTGAGTAAAGCCTTGCCCAAGTGCCCATGAACCTTCAGTCCATTCATAACTTTCAGGGTCACAACATTCTTTAGCAAGATCTAAACCATCTAAGCCACCAAATGCACGTGCTTTTTCAATTGCTTCTTCTGCAGTGATATTTTCACCTGCAAGAATACAACCGTTTTGTGCGCCTTTATCGCGCAGAATACGTGTAAGTTTACGTGTATCGATATCTGCTATGGCAACAACATTATGTTGTTTTAAATAGTCGCCTAAAGATTGCGTAGCGCGGAAGTTACTATGCAATAAAGGTAAATCACGAATGATTAAACCGTTAGCCCAGACTTTATGAATTCGACCTGACTCGGCATCTTCTTCATTACAACCTGTATTACCAATGTGTGGGTAAGTTAACGTCACAAGTTGTTGTGCATAGCTTGGGTCAGTTAAAATTTCTTGATAACCAGTCATTGCTGTATTAAAAACGACTTCACCAGTCGTAGAACCCGATGCTCCGATAGACGTACCTTTAAAGATCGTTCCATCAGCGAGGGCTAAAATGGCGGGGATGCTCAAACCAAAGCTCCTGAATTTTAGGCTTTAAAAAAGCGAGTAGACATAAAAAAAGGATGGTTATCTTTAATTGAAAAAGATAGTCCCCCCTTGGTCTGCTCGCTTGTAACTTAACAGTGAATTATACGCATGAAAGGGTTAAAAGTCCACGTTAATTACCAAGAATATGTCAGATTATTGTCTTGTTTTTTGTGAAAGATATATTTTTTAAAAAATCAAGGATTTTGGAATTGACTAAAAATTCAAATACATATTTTTATTAGATTTGTGTTTTTAGAGTATCTGTTTGATATGCAGTGGAATAAGTGAGTAAGGGAAAATTATATTTTACCAAACAATAAAAAAGTGAGGTGGTATCCTCACTTTAAAAATATTGAATAAGCATTTAAATAGGCATTAACACTGATGTAACCAATCGCGTTTATTGTGGAAATCGGCCTGTGGGCTACTATGCTGCATGGCATAGTACTGATTTGAGTTTTCCAATTTTAAAACGGCGGTTAAACCGATAAACAAATTTTCCCATTTAAGTTTATGTGCAACCATAAACTCAGTTAAATCTAAACTAACATTTAAACCATAATGGGTGCGTTTTAAATGATTGAGATCGATATCAGAAGCAGGCTGTGGTGGCATGTCTTCAGGATAACGATATTCTTCAAATTGATAGACTTGCCAAGCTTGTGAAGGGGAGAGGTTGACTTCACGATAATAATCTTCATCTTGGACACCAATGAAAATTTCAAAGCAAGTCTGTTCCCATAGATAATCCTGACGAGGATGTGAATTCGCTAGTTCAGGATATTGAATCAATTGATTTGGATCGCTTAGCCAAAAAGCCACATTTAAGCTGCATGGGCTCTGCTGTTCAATTGCTGCAACTAAAGAAATCGATTGAAAACGACGATCAAAAGCATTCAGGTCATAACTTGCCATAAAATAATCTTCAAAGTTGTCTAGTGAATAAACTTGTTATTTTGCAACATTTGCGTGACGAACAAGATTAGACAGTTTTGGATTTTGTTTTGCAGCTTTTTTATAAAGCAAAGCAATTTTACCAATAGTTTGAACAACTTCTGAGCCAGTAACTTCAGCAATTTCTGTAATTGCAGCAACACGTGCGTCACGATCTTCGCCTGCAATCTTAACTTTAATCAGTTCATGATCACTCAAAGCACGATTTGTTTCTTCAACGACGCTTTCAGTTAAACCTTGTCCGCCAAGCATGACTACTGGGCTGAGTGCATGTCCAATTTGACGTAAGCGTTTACGTTCTTGAATAGATAAAGCCGCCATAAAGATAACCTAATTTTAAAAACGACTCAGTATAGCAAAGCTCGACTCTTAGCGCTGTAAATTCTGTAGAAATAATCAATAAAGCTGATTTGAAAAAACATGCAGTGGTGAGTGCATAGTTAGATACAGATGTATACTGCATCATGAAAGAATTTCACGTACAATCAAAGATCAGACGTTAATTAGTAAATTGAGAGTTATGGCTACACGCATCACCAACCCAAAGTTATCTAAAAGTAGTCGTGATTGGATGAGAGAGCACTTAGACGATCCTTATGTGAAAAAAGCACAGAAGGAAGGTTATCGTGCGCGTGCAGCTTATAAGCTACTTGAAATGCAAGAAAAATATAAAATTATAAAACCAGGAATGACCGTGGTTGATTTGGGTGCTGCACCAGGAAGTTGGTCGCAAATTGCGGGTAAACTGGTGGGATCTAAGGGTTTATTGATTGCATCTGATATTTTAGAAATGGATGCATTGACTGATGTAACCTTCTTACAAGGTGACTTCCGTGAAGAAGAAGTTTTCGAAAAACTGTTAAATCTTTTAGATGGACGCCAAGTAGACGTTGTAATTTCAGATATGGCCCCCAATACATCAGGTAACAAGGCAGTAGATCAACCGCGTCAAATTTACTTGTGTGAGCTGGCATTGGATTTTGCCAATAAGGTTTTAGGACCTAAAGGGCAATTTGTGGTAAAAGTTTTCCAAGGAATCGGTTTTGATGAGTTCCGTAAACAGGTTGTTGATAGCTTTGATGTTTTAAAAACGTCAAAACCATTAGCTTCACGTGCCCGTTCAAAAGAAGTGTTCTTAATTGGACAGGGGCGTAAAAAAGCTTTACGTTAAAGTTTACTTGCCAAGCTGTGAAAAATTGTGCATTTTGTACAATTTTAAATTTATGACAAGCTGTTTACTAGCTTTGGTTAGGGTCACCCGCTATTGGGCATGATCAAATTAGATTGATATGGGAATAAAGCTTTGAGCGATATCTTCAAAAATGCCGTATTGTGGCTCGTTATCCTAGGTGTGCTGATTCTTATTTTCAGTAACATCAGTGACCGCGACAAACCCGATGCGATGAACTATTCAGCATTCGTGGCTGCTGTCAATGCTGGTCAAGTGAAGCAAGTTACAATTGATGGTCTACAAATCAGCGGTGAAAAAACCAATGGTACTAAGTTTGAAAGTGTCCGTCCTGCGATAGAAGACCCTCAACTTATGCCAAGTTTGACAAAAAATAATGTCACTGTTGAAGGTACTGCTCCACAGCGTCAAGGTTTATTGATGCAGCTTCTCATTGCGAGCTTCCCTGTATTATTAATTATTCTTCTGTTCATGTTCTTTATGCGTAATATGGGCGGTGGTGCAGGCGGTAAAAATGGACCAATGAGTTTTGGTAAATCCAAAGCTAAAATGTTGTCTGAAGATCAAATTAAGGTCACTTTTGCTGATGTAGCTGGTTGTGATGAAGCAAAACAAGAAGTTGTTGAAATTGTTGATTTCTTAAAAGATCCTGCAAAATTTAAGCGTTTAGGTGCGAGTATTCCTAAAGGCGTATTGATGGTTGGTCCTCCAGGAACGGGTAAAACTTTACTTGCTAAAGCAATTGCGGGTGAAGCGAAGGTTCCATTCTTTAGTATTTCTGGTTCTGACTTTGTTGAAATGTTTGTTGGTGTGGGCGCGTCGCGTGTACGTGACATGTTCGAACAGGCAAAACGCCATGCGCCATGTATTATCTTTATTGATGAGATTGATGCAGTTGGTCGCCATCGTGGTTCAGGTACAGGTGGTGGTAATGATGAGCGTGAACAAACGCTGAATCAAATGCTGGTAGAGATGGATGGTTTTGAAGGCAATGAAGGTATTATCGTTATTGCTGCAACTAACCGTGCAGACGTACTGGATAAAGCCTTACTTCGTCCAGGCCGTTTTGACCGTCAAGTCATGGTTAGCCTGCCAGATATTAAAGGTCGTGAGCAAATTTTAAATGTCCACATGAAAAAATTACCTTCAGTAACCGGTGTTGATGTCAAAGTATTGGCACGTGGTACACCAGGTTTTTCAGGTGCACAATTGGCCAATCTTGTGAATGAGGCTGCATTATTTGCTGCTCGTCGTAATAAGAATACAGTTGATATGCATGACTTTGAAGATGCTAAAGATAAGTTGTACATGGGGCCAGAACGTAAATCGATGGTGATTCGTGAAGAAGAGCGTCGTGCTACGGCTTACCATGAAGCAGGTCATGCGATTGTTGCGGAAACTTTACCAGGCACAGATCCAGTGCATAAAGTTACGATTATGCCGCGTGGATGGGCATTGGGTGTGACTTGGCAGTTGCCTGAATTCGACCAAACCAGCCATTATAAAGACAAGATGTTGAATGAACTTTCAATTTTGTTTGGTGGTCGTATTGCGGAAGAAGTCTTTATTAATCGTATTTCGACGGGTGCTTCAAATGACTTTGAGCGCGCAACTAAAATGGCGCGTGCAATGGTGACTAAATACGGCATGTCAGACAAAATGGGTGTGATGGTCTATGAAGATGACTCTCAACAATCATTTATGGGTAATATTGGCAGCCGTACGATTTCTGAAGCGACACAACAACAAGTTGACCAGGAAGTTCGTCGTATTTTGGATGAGCAGTATAACGTTGCACGTGATATCTTAGAAAATAAAAAAGATATCGCACATGCAATGGTCAAAGCGTTATTGGAATGGGAAACCATTGATCGTGATCAAATCCGTGACATCATGGAAGGTCGTGAGCCGCAACCACCTAAAGTATATGTGGCTGAAAACCCAGTTGTGGATGTTACTCCTACAGAGGGACCATCAACACCGCCACCACTGCCTTCTTTGCCTAAAGCTTAAAATTTAAAACCACCTTCGGGTGGTTTTTTTATAGGTGGAAATACTAAAGCGCAAGATGAAAAATATCGCTCTAAGTATTCAGAACACGCTAAAATAATTGGCATATTATTGGAGATGAACTGAGCATGCATTTAGTATCTTTACCAAATAAAATTTTACAGTGTAGTAACCGACAACTAGATTTATCTACGCCGCATGTTATGGGAATTTTAAATGTGACACCAGATTCATTTAGTGATGGTGGGCAACATAATGGTAAAGAACAAGCTGTTAAGCATGCATTACAAATGATCGCTGATGGCGCTACAGTGATTGATATTGGTGGCGAGTCGACTCGTCCGGGTGCAACACCTGTGTCAATAGCAGAAGAGATACGGCGCGTGGTGCCTGTGGTTGAAGCATTATCGAAATATGATGTGGTTTTATCTATTGATACCTCAGAGCCAGAGGTGATTCGAGCGGCAGTAAATGCGGGGGCGCATATTTGGAATGATGTGCGTGCGTTAACACGTCCGCAGGCACTGGTAACGGCAGCTGAGCTGAATATTCCAATTATTATTATGCATATGCGTGGTGAGCCAACCACGATGAATAATCTAGATCAATATAAAAATGTAACCTCAGATGTGATGCATGAATTACAACAACGTGTAGATGCTGCATTGCAGGCTGGGGTTCAGGCTAAACATATTATGATTGATCCTGGCTTTGGTTTTGCTAAAAATGCACAGCAAAATTTAAAGCTGCTACAAGAGCTTTATCAATTAAAAGCAATGGGATATCCCATTCTTTCAGCACTTTCACGGAAGCGATTTATTGGTGAGGCTTTAGGTGGTGCAGATGCGCAGCATCGTGCGGTGGGGAGTGTCGCTGCACACTTAATGAGTATTCAACAAGGTGCTTGTATGGTACGTGTGCATGATGTTAAAGCGATGAGTGATGCGATTAAAGTATGGAATGCAATGCGCAATGCTTAACGCACAGTGTGTTTATGAATTTACTTAAGTACACTTTAAGTTGTTACAAAACATTAAGATGATGTGGTGAGCATGATGTTAACTTGATTTGACTCAGAATTTTTAAAATAAAAATATAGGATGGATGTCATGCGTGCAAAGCAAAAAAAATTGGTTATAGCTGTATCTGTGGTTTTACTAAGCGCCTGCGCTCAAACGCAACACTCTGTTCATGATGCAGGAATGATGGAGTATGCTGAAAAAGCTTCGGCAAAAACGATGGTTCGAGTGGCACCGCTAGTAATGCCAAGTATGGTCGCTCCAGTTCCAAATTTGATTGAAAACACCGAAAAATATCAAAAAATTGAAACGAATACGGTCAAACGTGTCGCTCAAGAACCAATTTCAACCTTTAGTGTTGATGTTGATACTGGTAGTTATGCCAATGTGCGGCGTTATTTGCAGATTGAAAAGCAGTTACCTCCTGTAGATGCAGTGCGTGTCGAGGAGTTGATTAATTATTTTGATTATCACTATCCTCAACCGAAGGGAGCTCATCCATTTTCAGTGCATACCGAAACCGTAGATTCACCATGGCAACCACAAGCGAAAATAATCAAAATTGGAATCAAAGCTCGAGATATTGATCCAAAGAAATTACCTGCTGCAAATTTGGTATTTTTGGTGGATGTTTCTGGCAGTATGGATGATCCAAATAAGCTGCCTTTAGTAAAGAAAACATTGAGTATTTTAACGGAGCAACTTCGTCCGCAAGATAAAGTCACGATTATTAGTTATGCAAGTGGTGAAAAATTATTGCTTGAGCCTACATCAGGGGCAAATAAAGAACAAATTTTAAGTGCTATTGCTCAATTAAAAGCGGGTGGTGCAACGTCTGGTGAGAAGGCGATTCAATTGGCTTATAGTGAGGCACAAAAAGCTTTTGTCCAAGGTGGGATTAATCGAATTCTGATTGCCACTGATGGTGATTTTAATGTTGGAATTACCAATTTTGAAACCCTAAAAGGGATGATTGCTGAAAAGCGTAAAACGGGGATTTCATTTACGACTTTGGGTTTTGGTGTGGGTAATTATGATGAACAATTGATGGAGCAATTGGCAGATGCTGGGGATGGAAATTACAGTTATATCGATACTGAAAAAGAAGCCAAAAAAGTCCTGCAACGGCAACTTAGTTCAACTCTGGCAACAGTTGCGCAAGATGTAAAAATTCAAATGGAGTTCAATCCTGCAACGGTTAAAGAGTATCGTTTAATTGGTTATGAAAATCGAATGCTTAAGGATGAAGATTTTAACAATGATAAGGTCGATGCGGGTGATATTGGTGCGGGGCATACCGTTACTGCATTGTATGAAATTATTCCAGTAGGTCAAAAGGGTTGGTTGGCAGATCCACGTTATCAACCGAGTAAAAAGGAAAATTTAGGCAAACAGTCTGAATATGGTTATTTAAAATTAAGATATAAGTTGCCAAGTCAAAGCCAAAGTATTTTGCTGAGTCAGCCTGTAGTGGTGTCTAGTCAGAGTTTGAGTCAGGCAAGTGCAGATACTCGTTTTGCGATTGCTGTTGCCGCTTATGGGCAGCAGTTGCGTGGTGGTGTATATAATGGTGCAATGGGCTGGAATGAGATTCTAAATTTAGCGGAAAGTGCAGATCAGCCAGATCCATTTGAATTAAGAGCAGAATTTTTAGATTTACTCAAGCAAGCTAAGAATTTTAGCTCAGATCAAGTGAGGCCTAAATAGATCAATACTGGACGGTAAAACCTAAAAAATAGGCACGGCAGTTTGTTGTTTTGCGGGTATTGTGTTATATAAGCTCGCTGATTGATGTGCTGTTTTTAGGTTGATATGTTTAACGATCTACTTCTCCCAATGTTTGATGATGAATATTATCCTGATATTCTGGTTGCTGAAGTTAAGCAACTTATTGAACGTTTTGCAAAAAAACTTGCAAAAAAAAGCTTATCTGATGGAGAAATCTATCATTTGGCGAGTACAACTGTGGTTGAAATTAATGGAATGAAGCCGCAGTTTGAAGACCTTGATTCATCTCTAGATGGTACCGCTGCAGATTATATTATTGAAGCAATGATGATGGTGGTGCAAGATCAAGGTTATATAGATATAGATATGGAAGAGTTGGTGTCAAATAGAGAGTGGTAAGTCACTCTCTATTTTTTTGTTTAAATTAACTTTCTAATGGTGGTAATGCATCATTAAGATGGCAGCTTTCACCTAAATGTTCATCAGCAATGGCTTCTACTGCTAAACGATAACGACCTTTTTCTTCAAAAGGGTTTGCATTTAAAGTTAACCAAAATTTGGGATACAGTTTGATTAACTCTCTAATACGTTGTTCATCTTTCATGTGATTAAAATGTAGTGGATATTGATAACCGCTAGAAGTACAGCGATATAGAACCAGTTGTTTATTTTTGATGATAATGGTACCAGGAAAAATATCGTAGATAGTTTCAGCTGTATTTTGAGTTGTTATGCTGTCATTGGCAAAAGTAAATGAGCAAAGTAGCAAAATGCATGTACTGCTGAGTATCTGTTTAATTATTTTCATTTTATAAATATTATCTCAAGCATATTTTTTTATAGGTGTAAAAAAACCAGCATAAAGCTGGAATTTTTATTGCACCATTTTAAGAAATATTAAAATGGTGCCCGAGGCCAGACTCGAACTGGCACGCTTTGTGGGCGGGGGATTTTAAATCCCCTGTGTCTACCGATTTCACCACTCGGGCATGTGCGCAATAATAAAGTACAGACTTTATCTTGGCAAGACTATTTATGATGATTTGCTTTCTTTTCAAACAATTAATATGTTTAAAAGCATAAAAATGGTTTAAGTGTATTTTATCTGTTCAATTTGGGTGTGTTGATGCTGTTTGAGTAAATTGGGTTTTTATGTCTTAAAGCGTAAAAACTTAGAATTAAGAGGGTATGGGTTAAAAGCCCGAGGTATTTCTTTTGATTCATGCTGCGGTTTGGTCATGTGTGTGTTTATGTTTGATCACATGGTGGGGGTATTATTATTATCGAGCGACTTTGGCCCTATATTGAATTAATGATAAATATTTTAATGAACTAAGAGTGATTGAAAGCTAAGTTTTGGTTTTTTACATCATGCTGTCTATGTAGCTATCTAGATCGATAAATTTGTAAGTCTTGCATAGTTTATTTTCATATTGAATTAACTGTAAATGTAAATCTAGAAAATAAGCAAATTGTTGTTGGTAAGTTTTGTATTGTTCGGTGTCTTTGTTGGTTATTGTTAATTTAAATTTTGTTTTAATTGCTTGTTTGTACGACCACAGGCAAATACGACGAATCTGTTGCAGATTGTAGTAGTCGGTATTTTTAGTGTGTTCGCGAAACATATTTTCTTTATAGAATTTAACGAAACCAAAGCTAAGTGCTAAAAAGAATAATACTCCTTGAAGAAGTGAGCTTTGAATAAATGCAATATTCGCTGCTTGGAGTAAAATTAAGGTCGCTATTTTGAAGGGGGTGTGACTCAGTTGTTGGTACAGATGTGTAGAGCTGTGTTTAATTTGCTTGATAACTACTGGAACAATCAGCATGAAAAAAAGCATGATGATTAATACTGAAATTCCTTTGGTTTGGAAAGTATCTAACTGTGGGAAGTGTGATCCAATATAAAGACTTAAACTAATGGAGATACTGATAAAAATCATAGCAGCAAGAATCCAAGGAACAGCTTCTTTGAGTTCATCAAAAAGACCCTTGGTTTTAATTTGACTATAAAATAAATAATTTCGCTTAAATGCTTGAGGGTGTAATGTTTGTAATTGTTGTAGATATAGTGAAACTTGTTTTGTATTCAGCATAGGTGATAACAGTCAAGGGGTGGCAAGAGAAGATGATATATAAGGAGTATAATTTTTAGATATAAAAAAACCAGCATAAAGCTGGAATTTTTATTGCACCATTTTAAGAAGTATTAAAATGGTGCCCGAGGCCAGACTCGAACTGGCACGCTTTGTGGGCGGGGGATTTTAAATCCCCTGTGTCTACCGATTTCACCACTCGGGCATTTCAACAAGATTGGAGGCGGAGGTCGGAATCGAACCGGCGTACACGGAGTTGCAGTCCGCTGCATGACCACTCTGCCACCCCGCCATTACTTGTTGATGCACATATTAGCAATCTTTGAAAAAAAAACAATACTATAAATAGTGTAGATGCACATAAAATCAGCATATAGAATAAAATCATTCAAATAATGATGTATTATTTGCGAAATTGATTCATATCTATTCTGGAGATGTGCCGTGGCATTAGTTTTAGATGGTCGTGCATTGGCAAAACAAATTGAAGCTGACTTGTTAACACGTGTAGAAGCGTTAAAAGCAAAAACAAGTCGTACCCCAATTCTTGCGACAATTTTGGTCGGTGATGATGGTGCATCTGCAACGTATGTACGGATGAAAGGTAACGCTTGTCGCCGTGTCGGTATGGATTCATTAAAAGTTGAATTAGGTAAAGAAACCACCACTGAACAACTTTTGGCAGAAATTGAAAAACTCAATGCGAATCCTGATGTTCACGGTATTTTGTTACAACATCCAGTGCCTGCACAAATTGATGAACGTGCATGTTTCGATGCTATTTCACTTGCAAAAGATGTTGATGGTGTAACTTGCCTTGGTTTTGGTCGTATGGCGATGGGTGAAGCAGCGTATGGTTCTGCAACGCCAGCAGGCATTATGACGATTCTAAAAGAACACAACATTGAAATTTCGGGTAAACATGCGGTGGTTGTGGGCCGCTCTGCAATTTTGGGTAAACCAATGGCTGCAATGTTACTTGAGGCTAATGCTACCGTGACCATTTGCCATTCGCGTACTCAGAATCTGGCTAATTTTGTGAAGCAAGCGGATATTATTGTCGGTGCTGTAGGTAAGGCTGAACTGATCCAAAAAGATTGGATTAAACAAGGCGCTGTAGTGGTTGATGCGGGTTTCCATCCACGTGAGGGTGGCGGTGTAGGTGATATTCAATTGGTCGGTATTGAAGACGTTGCTTCTGCATATACACCTGTTCCGGGTGGTGTAGGGCCAATGACCATTACGACTTTGATTCGCCAAACCGTTGAAGCTGCTGAAAAAGCTTTAGGTTAATTTAGAATCTAAGTCATAAAAGCTGCATGGGTACATTACCTATGTGGCTTTTATTTTAAATTTTATTTGAAATATGAATGAAAAGTGGAATGGCGGAGTCTTTTCTTTTGGCTTCGAGTGTTCGGATTAACCTTCGGTTCGACCTACTTTTGTTTTGGCAAAAGTAGGCAAAACCATTGTCATCCATAAAACTCGTCAAATGTTTTCGAGTATTTGATTAATCGCGGAAACTTTACGCTTTATATGAAAGTCTGCCTCGGACAGTTGTGGATGACATTTACGTGTATCTGAATACTGTGAATTAATTGTTAAATAATGAATTAGGTTTTATTTGAATGACCTGTACTTTTCAACTTCCTCAAGCACCTGAACATTTGCTAAAAGCTTTGCATGAAGTGATTCCAAACTGTGAATTACTTGCGCAGCAACTACCTGACACACCCATTTCCCTGTGGTTGATTCCTCCTATATTTCCAACCGATAAATTGGATGATGAAGTCATTCGTCGTATTTGGAATGATACGCCGTATTGGATTTTTTGCTGGGCTTCAGGGTTGGCAATGGCGCAGTGGTTGCTTGCAGAACCACATCATGTCAAAGATAAAGTGGTGTTGGACTTTGGTGCAGGATCGGGTGTGGTGGCGATTGCTGCGAAACTAGCAGGGGCAAAACGTGTTATTTGTTGTGATATCGACCCAATCAGTTTAGCTTCTTGTCGTGCCAATGCGGAATTGAATGGTGTAGAGCTTGAATATTTAGAAGACTTATATCAAGCTGAACAAGTTGATGTGCTCTTGGCAGCAGATGTGTTGTATGACCAATGTAATCGCTTTTTCTTAGATGAATTTTTAAAATTTTCCCCAGAAGTGTGGGTAGCAGACAGTCGAGTAAAAAACTTTAGTCATCCTAAATATGAAAAATTAGATGAAAGAAGTGCAACGACATGGCCTGATTTAGATGAATCGTTAGAATTTAGAAATGTAAGTTTTTACAAGACGCTATAAATAGCGTCTTTCTTAATCTAAGGGATTAAGAACAGGTATATCGAACCACTTGTAATGTGCTTGGGCGCGTTTCTAAAGCTTGGCGCGTTGCATAATCTTCACCATTATTTAAACTTGGTGTATTCGAAAGTCCAAAAGAAGTGCGTGAATGACCTAATTTGACCCCAGTCGGATCTTGATTGGTGGTTTGAGGGTTGATAATTTCATTGGTGCTGAGTACAGAGATTTTATAAGTTTTATTTAGACCAAGAACTTTTTGACAAGCACGTTGTAGTTTATCGATATCTAGTTGGCGATCCGAACGAGCAGCTAAGGTATAGGCTAAAGTGGCACTATTGGCTGTTTGATTTTCAATTTGATAACCTGTTACACCATTGTAGTGACGTGGTGTGGTTTGGCACGCTGTTAAAGCTAAAATAATGCATCCCAAACCTAGTATTTTCATGTTTTTCATATTTGAAAGTTCCAGCGTTATTATTTATTTGAGTATGCCATAGCTGGAGATTTTTAACGATCAAGGTTTGGTTGAATTTTGGTATTGCTTGAAACCTAATGTTTACAAAGCAGTAATGAGAAAATAGATTATCTTAGTTATTTGTAATTGATTACATGGGTTAGCATTTTTTATAAATTTATAGGTAATTAAAAAAAACCATTGGGATCTCATTTTTTGTTTATTTATATTGAGTTGGTTAGGGTTTTTGAGCGATAAAGCTTAAAAGCGAGATCGTTTTTATATTTTCAATATTGACGATATTTGTATCCCATAATACATTGAATGTTCGATTTCGAAAAAACTAGTTTCAATTTTGGAGTTTCAATATGAATTTGCTGATCAGGCAACAACAGATCATTGAACTGGTTAAAGAGCGTGGCTATATCAGTATTGATGAATTAGCTCAGCATTTTTCAGTGACCCCACAAACTGTACGTCGAGATATTAATCAGCTTGCGGATGCGAAATTGTTGCGTCGTTATCATGGGGGGGCTGCAATTGATTCGAGTGTGATGAACACTGAATACAGTATGCGATTAAGTCATAATCTAGAAGCAAAACAAAGTATTGCGAAAGCAGTCGCAGCGACTATTCCAAATCATGCTTCAATTTTTATCAATATTGGTACGACGACAGAAGCTGTTGCACATGCATTATTACAACATCAAGGTTTAAAAATTATTACTAATAATTTAAATGTTGCAAAAATTTTAAGCGTAAAAGAAGATTTTGAAGTCATGATTGCCAGTGGAAAAGTACGTCCAGATGGCGGTGTAATTGGGCAAGCAACATCTGACTTTTTTAGTCAATTTAAAGCAGATTATGCTGTGATTGGCATTAGTGGAATAGATGAGGACGGGGTGTTATTAGATTTTGATTTTCAGGAGGTGAGTGTCTCAAAGGGGATTATTGAGAATTCTAAACATGTTTTATTGGCTGTAGATGGTAGTAAATTTGGACGGCATGCCATGATGCGTTTGGGGCATTTAAATATGGTTGAATGTCTTTTTACAGATCGGCAACCTGATGCTCAGTATGTAAAAATAATGAATGAAAATAATGTTTCACTGATTGTAGCTGCATAAATTTCATGTGCTGATACCAATTGTTATTGATGTGATATTGTATAAAAAAATTGTAATTTTGATCAAAAAATAATAGAAGTTTAATAATTAATCAGCTAGTATTTTCTAAAACGAAATAAAGCGAACATTTTGGTGAGCGTAAATGAAAGATTTTGCAAGTAGTCCGATCAGTTATGACATTGTTGTTATTGGTGGAGGGATTAATGGTGTCGGCATTGCAAATGATGCTGTGGGGCGAGGCTTGTCGGTATTTTTATGTGAAAAAGATGATCTTGCCAGCCATACATCATCAGCCAGTAGCAAGCTGATCCATGGTGGTTTACGTTATTTAGAGCATAAAGAATTTCGCTTAGTTCGAGAAGCGTTAGCAGAGCGGGAGGTGTTATTGAATAAAGCCCCGCATATTATTCGACCGATGCGTTTTATTATGCCGCATCAACCGCATTTGCGCCCAGCTTGGTTGATTCGTACAGGATTATTCCTTTATGATCATTTGGGGAAGCGCGAAAAATTAGAAGGCTCAAAACTTATCAATTTTAATGTTGATAGTAGTCCACTTAAAGTAGAAATTACCCGCGGTTTTGAATATTCAGACTGTGCTGTAGATGATGCACGTTTAGTTGTTTTAAATGCGATGCAAGCCCGTGAAAAGGGTGCAAAAATTGTAACCCATACACGATGTACATCAGCTCAGCATGAAAATGGTGAGTGGTTGGTTGATGTGGAAAATGAGCAAGGTGCTTATCAAATTAAAGCGAAGGTTTTAGTGAATGCAGCTGGGCCTTGGGTGGCGCAATTTATACAGCAAGATCTAAGACTTAAATCACCTTATGGTATTCGTCTTATTCAGGGTAGCCATATTGTGGTGCCTAAAATTTATGAAGGTGACAAAGCTTTTATTATGCAGAATGATGATCAGCGTATCGTTTTTGCTATTCCCTATTTGGATGAATATACTTTAATTGGTACTACAGATCGCGAATATGTGGGTGACCCCAATCATGTTGAAATTACAGATCAAGAAATTGATTATTTGATCAATGTTTCGAATGATCATTTTAAAACTCAATTAAGTCGGGCGGATATTCGTTGGACTTATTCGGGAGTTCGTCCTTTATGTGATGATGAATCTGATAATCCATCAGCTGTAACGCGTGATTACACATTGTCTCTATCTCAGGAGAAACCAGAGGATGCACCATTACTTTCAGTTTTTGGCGGCAAGCTTACGACCTATCGAAAACTTGCTGAATCGGTAATGCTGCAACTCAAAGCATTTTTTCCTGAAATGCAAGTGAGTTGGACTAGAGCAGCATTATTACCAGGCGCAGAACATTTTATTTCTGCAGATGCTTTGGCTCAAGAGGTTGTACAAAAGGTACAAGGTGTTTCTGCGGTGTTGGCAATCCGATGGGTACATGCTTATGGTACTCGAGTTTGGCAGGTGCTCAAAGATAAGACCTCAACCGATGAGCTTGGACAGTATTTTGGGCATGATTTGTTTGCACAAGAAGTGGACTATTTAGTCGATCAAGAGTGGGCTATAAATAGTGCTGATATTTTATGGCGTCGGTCTAAGCTAGGTTTGAAATTTACACCAAGTGAAATTCAGATTTTAGATGAATATTTGATATGGTTGCATCAACAACGGGCACAATCAGCAGCCTAGTTTTATTGTGGAATATTTAAGTGTATGTGTGAAGTAAAAAGGCCACTGATGTGGCCTTTTTTTATTTTAATTAATAGATTTCTTTGCCATCAAGTGTCTTACAGTCAATAGCGGTGTTCCATTTTACAGCAGTGCCCCATACGACAGGTCTTACGATGCGCCATGGCCAAAAACCAAAGCGTTGACTACCATTATAATTAACGACGGCATCGGCACCTAATTTTCGAGCTGATGCAGCAAACTTAGGGTAGAGTTCGACCACGCTGCCATATGTGCCTTTGGCTATTTTAATGCGCTTAATGGTTCTGAATTGATCGGTTGAGGGGATGCCTTCTACTAAGCAAATTGGATTTGCATGTGTATTAGTGACTGCTGTAGTTTCCGCAGTGTTTTCGGCATTTGCTACGTTTGCTAAGGCGAAAAAAAGTGCTGTAACAGCAAGAAGTTTTTTCATTTTATTTTCCTTGGTGTGATGATGCTTTTTAAATTTATTTATAGATTTTAATTTTTAAAAAAGGTCACCGAAGTGACCTTTTGATTCATTATGAATTAAGCCGATTTAACTGCTTCAAGTAATTCATTTTGACGTGTTTTAAGTGCTTGAGGTAAGCGGTCACCTAGTTTGGCAAACAATTCAGTGTGGCTTTCAAGTTCTTTGATCCATTGATCTTTGTCTTGAGCTGTAACTGTGTTGAATTGTTCTTTAGAGAAATCAATACCCGTCCAGTTCAATTGTTCGTAAGTAGGAACAAGACCGATTGGTGTTTTAGTTGCTTCAGCGCGACCTTCACAACGATCAATCATCCACTCAAGAACACGCATATTCTGACCGAAGCCAGGCCATACGAAGTTGCCTTCAGCATCACGACGGAACCAGTTTACATTGAAGATTTTCGGTAATTTGTTGCCAGCAGCTTCAGCTTTAGCACCAACTTCTTCACCCAGTTCTAACCAATGAGAGAAGTAGTCAGCCATGTTGTAGCCAGCAAATGGAAGCATCGCAAACGGATCGCGACGAACAATACCTTGTTGGCCAACAGCAGCAGCAGTAGTTTCAGAACCCATGGTTGCAGCTTTATATACGCCATCAACCCAGTCAAAAGCTTCAGACACTAAAGGAACTGTGTCTGCACGACGACCACCGAAGATGAATGCAGAAATTGGAACACCCGCTGGATTTTCCCAGTCAGCGTCAATTGAAGGGCATTGACCCGCAGCAACAGTAAAGCGAGCATTTGGATGCGCTGCTTTTTCTGCGCCCGTATGCGGTTGACCTTTCCAGTTGGTTAAGTTAGCAGGAGCTTCTTTGGTTAGGCCTTCCCACCAAACTTCACCGTTGTCAGTTACTGCAACGTTGGTATAGATCACGTCTTTATGAAGTGTTGCCATACAGTTCGGGTTGGTCTTGGTATTTGTACCAGGCGCTACACCGAAGAAACCAGCTTCAGGGTTGATTGCGTATAAGCGACCGTCTTCACCTGGTTTGATCCAAGCAATATCGTCACCTACAGTTTCAATTTTCCAACCTTCGTAACCTGCTGGTGGAATCAACATTGCAAAGTTTGTTTTACCGCAAGCAGAAGGGAATGCAGCTGCGATGTAATGTTTTTCACCTTGTGGGTTAGTTACACCAAGGATCAACATGTGTTCAGCTAACCAGCCTTGTTGACGACCCATAGCCGATGCAATACGTAAAGCTAAGCACTTTTTACCGAGTAATGCATTACCGCCGTAACCAGAACCGTAAGACCAAATTTCACGGGTTTCTGGGTAATGCACGATGTATTTTTCAGGATTGCAAGGCCAAGCTACGTCTTTTTGACCCGCTTCAAGCGGAGCGCCAACAGTGTGCACGCAAGGAATAAAGTCGCCATCTGTACCAAGTACGTCATAAACAGCTTTACCCATACGAGCCATTTTAGACATGCTTACAGCAACATAAGGAGAGTCAGTAAGTTCAATACCGATATGTGCAATATGGCTACCTAAAGGACCCATAGAGAAAGGAACAACGTATAAAGTACGACCTTTCATTGAACCGTCAAACAAACCGTTTAAGCGGGCACGCATTTCAGCTGGGGCTTCCCAGTTGTTTGTAGCGCCAGCATCTTCTTGTTTTTCAGAACAAATATAAGTACGACCTTCAACACGAGCAACGTCAGAAGGATCAGAATTAGCTAAATACGAACCAGGATGTGTTTCTTGGTTAAGCGCTTGCATCGTGCCGTTAGCGATCATCAAGTCGATATAACGTTGATATTCTTCTGCGCTTCCGTCACACCATTCAATTTTCGCTGGTTTCGTTAATTTTGCAATTTCTTCAACCCAGGCAATAAGCTTAGGGTGACGAACGAATTCTGGTGCGTTCACTTGGGTCATGGTGAGGCCTATCTCAAATGTGTACAATTTTATGTACAAATAACAATCTGAATGATGTGATATACCATTCAAATTTAAGTATGAAAAAAAGTGGCTGTATTAAATCATAAATTCATGCAAAAAATAAGACTAAGGCTGTAAAAGATATGAAAAGTCACTGTTTATTTAAGTTGTTGTTATTATTGGTTTTACTTTAAATATAGTTGTAAAAATTAGCTTATTATAATTTGTGATATATGTTATTTTTATGTAAAATGTTATTATTTATCAGTGTGATGTGGCATTGTAATCGCTCTATTCTGTGATTGGTTTTATAAATGCTGTTCATTCATTTTTTACATAACAGCAATATTATCTGCCTAATATTTCAACGAAATTAGAGCAGTTACTTTAAAATAAATTTAATTATGATTAAACAATTGAGACCATTATCCATGGTTTATAACGAAAAATCAGGATTTCATACCTATAAATCAGCTGAAATTTATGAGCAGTTGATGAATATATGGACAGCCCAAGGATTTGATATACAGATTTTCGATATTAGATCCGAAGCGAATATTGAAGTGTTAATGCAAAAAATTCTGAAACGACATCAACAATATAATGATCAGGGCGTAATTGTTGCAGCGGGTGGGGATGGAACCTTAAATGCAGTGGCTTCTCAACTGCTGCATCAGACTATTCCGATGGGCATTTTACCTTTGGGAACATTTAATTATGTGGCACGTGCATTAAATATCCCTTTGGATATTCTAGATGCAGCTAAAGTCATGGGTACTGGCGAACCGCGCTCATCACATATTGCAACCATAAATGATCAAATTTATTTAAATAATGCCAGTTTGGGCTTGTATCCTTTATTTATTAAAAAACGAGAAGCTTATAATCGGAAATTTGGTCGGCTACTTCTAAATGCCTATACTTCGGGTCTAGATGTATTGATTCGTGACCGTAAAGAATTGAAGCTTGAGGTTGAGGTGGATGGGAAAAAGTATCCAGTAAAAACGCTATTAATATTTTTTGGAAACAATCAATTACAGCTTTCAGAAATCAAGTTAAGAATTGCTAAATGTGTGGAAAATGGGCAGGTTGCAGGTGTCGTCATCGCCAAAGGAGATAAATTAACTTTATTTAAAACCTTGGTCCAGACCATTCGTGGACAGTTAGAAAAAGCTTCTGATGTGTATAGTTTCAGTGCAGACCAAGTCAATGTTTATTCGGAAAAATCGAAATTGACGGTGGCTATAGATGGTGAAATTGTAGAAATGACACCCCCATTAAATATCCATGTGGAAAAAAATGCGTTAAATATTATGGTGCCTTATGTTAATTCATCTCTCTGATTTACATTTCGGGACAGAGCGCTTTGAATGTATGCAAGCCATTCAGCATTTTTGTGTCAAACATCAGCCTGAAGTTATAGTGGTGAGTGGGGATCTCACGCAAAGAGCTAAATTTAAAGAGTTTTATCGTTGTAAGCAATTTTTAGAATCACTGAATACTCCTTATTTTGTAGTGCCAGGAAATCATGATATTCCACTGTATCATCTTTGGAATCGGACTTTTAGTCCTTTTAATTTGTATCAGCTTTTTTTTGGAAGTTTAGAAAAAACCTTCATGACAGAACATTTTTATTTAATAGGATTGAATAGTATCCGTCGACGTTTTCATACCAAAGGTCATGTTTCTTTTGAACAAATTCAAAAAGTGAATCAACAGTTAATAGAAGCCCCCGTAAACAAGTTGAAGATCATCGTCAGTCATCAGCCTTTTTATACGGAAAAAGAAAATCACCATTTAAATGATTGCCCCGCGTTAGCAAAATTTGCGCTTAAAGAATGGGGGCAACATCACTTATATGCCTTGTTACATGGGCATTTGCATTTAGTCGCTGTGTATGACTTGAATTACGAATTTGAGTTAAATCTGGAACATCCAATTTATGAAGTGCATGCAGGAACAGCAACTTCACATCGTCTGTATAAAAAGATGCCGAATAGTTTTAATGTCATTTGTACGGACGGCTCTTTTCAACATTACTTTTTTGAAGAACAGAGACAAGAATTTGTTTTAAAAGTGGCTGAATCTGATTAAAGTCGCTAAAAGCATGATGATTGAGCGAAAAATATACAAAATAAGGAATATTTTTTGATTTTCCCCTTGAAGCGTTTTTTTCCATCCCCACAAAAGTGTCATCGAAATTAATTTTCTGATGATGACGAATGGAATAAATAAGTCATCATCAATTCACTATAAAAGACTTAGTCTGATGGAGTTTCCTATGAGCAATATTCGTCCTTTACACGATAACGTTGTTATTCGCCGTGTTGAAAAGGAAACAAAAACTGCTGGTGGTCTTATTTTAAGTAATTCAGCAGCTGAACAACCTGCTGAAGGCGAAGTGATCGCTGTAGGTAATGGCAAAGTGACTGATAATGGTGTGCGCGCTTTAGATGTTAAAGTTGGCGACAATGTATTGTTCGGTACATATGCTGGAACAAAAGTAAAAGTTCAAGGTGAAGAGCTTCTTATTATGAAAGAGTCTGACATTTTAGCGATTCTTGAAGCTTAATCTTAAAAATACAGATCCAGACCAATTTGTTTAAAATTTAAAAATATTTGGAGTTCAGCATGTCAGCTAAAGATGTAAAATTTGGTGATTCAGCACGTTCGAAAATGATCGCAGGCGTAAACGTACTTGCAGATGCAGTAAAAGTAACTTTAGGTCCTAAAGGTCGTAACGTTGTTATTGACCGTTCTTTTGGTGCACCACATATCACTAAAGATGGTGTGACTGTTGCTAAAGAAATTGTTTTGAAAGACAAGTTTGAAAATATGGGCGCTCAATTGGTTCGTGAAGTTTCTTCAAAAACCAATGATATCGCTGGTGATGGTACAACTACTGCAACTGTGTTGGCTCAAGCAATCTTAAATGAAGGCATCAAGTCCGTAACTGCGGGTATGAACCCAATGGACTTGAAACGTGGTATTGATCTTGCAGTTCGTGCAGTCGTTGAAAATATTAAAGCAACGGCTAAACCTGCTTCTGATACTAAAGCGATTGAACAAGTCGGTTCTATTTCTGCGAATTCAGATACGACTGTTGGTAAATTGATTGCTGAAGCAATGGAACGTGTGGGTAAAGAAGGCGTAATCACTGTTGAAGAAGGTTCAGGCTTCGAAGATGCACTTGATGTTGTAGAAGGTATGCAGTTTGACCGTGGTTATATCAGCCCATACTTTGCAAATAAACAAGATACTTTAACGGCTGAACTTGAAAATCCGTTCATCTTGCTGGTTGATAAAAAAATCAGCAACATCCGTGAATTGATTGCGGTGTTAGAAGCTGTTGCGAAAACAGGTAAACCACTGCTTATTATTGCTGAAGATGTTGAAGGCGAAGCATTAGCAACGCTTGTTGTTAATAACATGCGCGGCATTATTAAAGTATGTGCGGTTAAAGCCCCTGGTTTTGGTGACCGTCGTAAAGCAATGCTGCAAGATATCGCGATCTTAACTGGCGCAACTGTTATTTCTGAAGAAGTTGGCATGTCTCTAGAGCAAGCTTCTCTTCAAGATTTAGGTACAGCGCATAAAGTGACTGTTTCTAAAGAAAATACAGTACTTGTTGATGGTGCTGGTAATGCAACTCAAATTTCTGAACGTGTTACTCAAATCCGTGCGCAAATTGAAGAATCAACGTCAGAATACGACAAAGAAAAACTTCAAGAACGTGTTGCTAAATTAGCAGGCGGTGTTGCAGTCATCAAAATTGGTGCAGCAACAGAAGTTGAAATGAAAGAGAAGAAAGACCGCGTAGACGACGCACTTCATGCAACTCGCGCTGCGGTTGAAGAAGGTGTGGTTGCTGGTGGTGGTGTTGCACTGGTACGTGCTGCATCTGCACTTGATGGTTTGGTTGGTGCGAATGATGACCAAAATGTTGGTATTAACATTTTACGTCGTGCAATCGAAGCGCCTTTACGTCAAATCGTTGCAAATGCGGGTGATGAACCATCTGTCGTGATCAATGCTGTTAAAAATGGTGAAGGTAACTTTGGTTATAACGCTGCAACGGGTGAATATGGCGATATGCTTGAGATGGGTATTCTTGACCCAGCTAAAGTAACGCGTTCTGCACTTGAGCATGCTGCATCTGTTGCTGCTTTAATGTTAACAACGGAATGCATGATTACTGATATCCCAGAAGACAAAGCTGCAATGCCTGATATGGGCGGCATGGGTGGTATGGGCGGTATGATGTAATTCATCTCCGATCTTCATCCATAAAAATCCCCGCTTAAAGCGGGGATTTTTATATATACATTTGGTCATAAAAATAAAATAATGACCCAAGTAAAGAATATAATAGCGAGAGTAACAAATTGAGCTGCACTACCCATATCTTTGGCATTTTTAGACAATTCATGCTGTTCTAATGAAATGCGGTCAACCACTGCTTCAATGGCTGAATTAAATAATTCTACGATAATCGCCAATAAACATACGGCAACCATTAGCGCTTGTTCAACTTGACTTATATTTAGAAAAAAAGTCATTGGAATTAAAATAATATTTAGCAATAAAATTTGACGGAAAGCCGCTTCATTTTTAAAAGCGGCTTTGAATCCTGCTATAGAATAACCGGTAGCATTCAATACTCGTTTAAAACCAGTTTTTCCTTTATAGGGAGAATATTCACTCATAACTTAAAAGAATTTACAGAAATTTTAGGCAAAATAACACAATAAACTTAAAATGTAATTAATGCTTAAGTCTTTAAAAGACAAATATATAGTGACAATGAATAAAAATTAAAAGAAATAATATAGAAATCATTTTTATGGCCTTGATGATTATTGGGGGGTAAACTGTTTAGGTAGTTGAAATTCTAGTCACTATGAGATCTTTATTCATTGATGTTTTTTCTACATGGATCATGTTTTCTGATTGCTGATCATTCCCATGTTCATTGATAGTAGGGCAGTAATATAAATAAAGTGCTTTTGGTGTATGAGTACCATATATAATCTTGGTTACTCCACGTATTTATTTTTCCTTATCTTTGTGAAACTCAGACCAGAGGTAATAGCTAAGTGAAGTTGATAGCATTGATATCAATATAAAGTGATAAATGCGTGATTTGTACTTCAAACTTTTAAGAATCTACACATTTTCTTCATGATTGCTGAAAAGATTCTTATTTCTGTTATTTTTCTTGTATTTTTAGCTTAAGTCACAGAATATCAATATAAATGTCATTAAATTAACGTAGCTGTTTTTCTCACTTTCATCTGATACAGAATTTGATCTGATGCTTTCAAAATATTTTATTCAACGTCCTATTTTTGCTGGTGTATTGGCAATTATTGTGATGGCTCTCGGTATATTTTCAGTTTTAAATCTTCCCATTGAGCGTTATCCAGATATTGCCCCACCTAAAATTACGGTGTCTGCAACCTATACCGGTGCAGATGCAGAATCGGTAGAAGAAAGTGTTACACAAGTTTTAGAGCAGCAGATTAAAGGGATTGATCATCTACTCTATTTTAGTTCGAGTAGTGATTCTTCTGGTCGTGCCCGCATTAACATCAGTTTTGAAAATGGCACAGATCCTGACACGGCTCAGGTTCAAGTCCAAAATAGTATTAATAGCGTTATTAATAGATTACCTGAAGATGTACAACGGCAAGGTGTGAATGTCTTTAAATCTTTGGGTGACACGTTTATGGTGGTCGGTTTATATGACACCACGGGTAAAAGTAATAATATTGAATTGGGTGATTATCTGTCCAATCATATCGAACAAGAAATCTCTCGGATTGAAGGTATCGGGGAGGTGGATGTCTTTGGTTCGCAATATGCAATGCGGATTTGGCTGAATCCAAATAGTCTAAGACAATACCAACTTATGCCCAGTGATGTTCGAGCTGCAATTGAAGCGCAAAATACACAAGTTGCAGCAGGTGGTATTGGTGATTTACCTACAGTTCAAAATCAATACTTAAATGCCAAAGTCACAGCAGGTTCTCGATTAAGAACTGTTGAAGAATTCAATCAAATTATTCTCAAATCAAATATTAATGGTAGTTTTGTTTATTTAAAAGATGTTGCACGTGTTGAGCTCGGTGCAGAAAACTATCAATCATTTAATACCATCAACGGTTATCCATCATCAGGGATGGGAATTTCGCTTTCATCGGGAGCAAATGCCTTAGCGACTTCCGCACGAATTAAGGCGGAATTAACCAAAATATCTGAAAAACTACCGCAAGGTTATACAATTGTTTATCCACGAGATAATACGCCATTTGTACAAAAATCCATTAAAGAGGTCGTGAAAACGCTGATCGAAGCCATCATTCTGGTCGTGATTGTGATGTTTGTATTTTTACAAAGTTGGCGTGCAACACTGATTCCGACTATTACCGTGCCAATCGTGATTTTGGGAACCTTTGCGGTACTGTTTGCATTAGGGATGAGTATAAATACCTTAACTTTATTTGCCCTTGTTTTAGCGATAGGCTTATTGGTAGATGATGCAATTGTTGTCGTGGAAAATGTTGAGCGCTTAATGCATGAGCAAAATCTTACAGCTAAACAAGCCTCTATTGCATCTATGCAAGAAATGACAGGTGCTTTGATTGGCATTACGGTGGTGTTGACTGCGGTATTTATTCCAATGGCATTTTTTACAGGTTCAACTGGAGTGATTTATCGGCAATTTTCGATCACCTTAGTCGCGGCCATGTCATTATCATTGTTAGTTGCTTTAATCCTGACACCTGCATTGTGTGCCATTATCCTGAAACCCACTCAAAAACCTGCAAGATGGGCGGTTTGGTTTAATCAGAAGATGGAAAATTTAAAGCAGCACTATTTAAAGCTGGTACAAAAAACTTTAAATTTGAAGCTGGTCATTTTGGTGCTCTTTATCGGCCTAATCAGTGTTTTTGTCTTAATTTATCGTACATTGCCCACCAGCTTTATTCCAAGTGAAGATCAAGCCATCTTAAGTGTACAGTTTCGTCTTGCAGATGGTGCACCGATGTCGAGTAGTGCTATTGTCGGTGAAGACATTCGTAAATACTTCTTAGAAAAAGAAAAACAAAATGTCGATATTGTACTCATTCGCTATGGACGCAATTTTTCAGGTACCGGTCAAAACCTCGGAACAGGATTTATTGCATTAAAGCACTGGGATGAACGTTCAGGAGACAAAAATTCGGTACAAGCGATACGTGAACGGGCTACTCAGTATTTTAATAACAATCCGAATGCCAAAATTACGGTGATGATGCCATCATCCGTGAATGGTTTAGGGGATAGTGATAGTTTAGAGTTTTGGTTGCAGGACATTAATGGGCAGGGACGACATTATTTAGATCAGCAATTTAAAGCTGTACAGGCCGAAGCAGAGAATTTTAAGACTTTTGAAAATTTAGATAAAAAATCTAATCCAAATAAAGCTAAACTCAAGGTGAATGTAGATCAAAAACTTGCATTGGCCAATGGTTTAACCCAAACGGCAATTAATAGTACGTTATCTACAGCTTGGGGTGGTTCTTATGTCAATGATTTTATTGATCGTGGGCGCATTAAGCGGGTGATGATGCAAGGCGATGCAGAATTTCGTTCTAGACCAGAAGATTTACAATATTGGACAGTACGCAATGGTCAGAATCAAATGATTCCTTTCACCAATTTTGCAACTGTAGATTGGAGTGGTGGTCCAGATGTTGTGAACCGTTTCCAAGGTTATACCGCTTTGCAAATGGAAGCGAACTCGGCCAAGCATGTCAGTTCTGGTCAAGCCATGCAAGATATTCAAAGCATAGTCAATCAGCATAGTGGTATTGATGTAGCATGGAGTGGCTTATCACTTCAAGAACAGAAATCGAGTAGCCAAGCAATTTGGTTGTATTTAATTTCAGTGGCTTTTATCTTTTTATGTTTAGCAGCACTCTATGAAAGTTGGTCGATTCCAACGGCTGTGATTTCTGCAATTCCGTTGGGTATAGGGGGTAATATTATCTTCAGTTGGCTTACTGGCTTTCCAAATGATATTTATTTCCAAATCGCATTACTGACCACCATTGGTTTGTCATGTAAAAATGCAATTTTAATTGTCGAATTTGCGGTACTCGCTCAGGAAAAAGGCAGCACGGCCATTGTTGCAGCGTTGCAGGGTGCGGGTTTACGCTTACGTCCAATTTTAATGACTTCTTTAGCTTTTGGTGCAGGTGTAATACCGCTGGTTTTGGCTTCAGGTGCTGGTGCAGCAAGTCGTCAAGAGATTGGTGTTAGTGTGCTCGGTGGAGTGTTTTTTGGCACGATATTGGTACTGATTTTTATTCCGTTTATGTATGTTATGGTTCGTTCGCTGTTTAAAGCAAAACCAGTTGCTGATTAGCCTTATATCTAAAGTGATGATATCTAGCCATATAAAATATTACACCAGATGCTGAATCTATTGGTTATGATGAAGTATATATACAGATTAGGTCGTCGAAGCAAAGATGGGTGCAGAAAAAAAATTATCTACGAAAGAAGTGATTAAATTAGAACGTGATTTGGCAAAGTTTGCCAATATGATGGATTCCGTTGTACGTATCCCTTTTACCAAACAGGGGGTCGGTGCTGACGCGGCATTGAGTACTATTCCGATTGCTGGCGATGTTGCTGGGTTTATATTGACTTGTTATGCCATCTATAAAGCCAAACAGATTGGTGTCCCGCAAGCAAAATTGAATGGTGTTATGAAACTGGCAGTCATGGATGGACTGGTGGGCTGTATTCCAATTGCTGGCACACTATTTGATATTTTTATTCGCCCAAGTCGTAAAGCTTTAGATGTGGTACATGAACATATACGGATTGAATATCAAATTAAAACGGACGTCCATGTTATGCATCCTTTTTTGCATGAAAAATTAGAACAAAAACAGTTGAATTCATCATTTTGGCAGAATCCAATTGTGGCATGGTTATGGCTGCATATTCCTGATATTTTGGGGCTAATTGTTTTAGTTTTGCTTGGTTTTGCATTATGGTTTGGAATCACAACCGTATGGCATTGGTATCAAGGAATGCATTTTTAGCATTTAATAAAATATAGAGTTAGCAAGCATGCAAGATTATATTTCAGCAAATTTACCAGCCATTGATTTTGATCAAACACGCCAGTTTTATGCATTTTTAGGTTTTCAATGTAGCGATCAATCTCAAGAGTGGATGATTATGCAAAGAGGGTCTTTGCAACTGGAATTCTTTCATCATCCTCAGCTCGATTCAAAAGACTCATGGTTTAGTGCCTGTATTCGCACACAGGATTTGGCATTGTTATTTAATCAATGGTGTGGTTTGGATTGGGCACAATATCCCAATGCTAAAATCACGAACATTGAACACCTAAATGAAATTGATCTGTTCTGTGTGATTGATCTGAATGGAAGTTTATTGCGTTGTATTCAATTAAAACAATCAGCTTAAAATAATAAAGTCCCCAACCGGAGACTTTATTATTTTGAACATCAATTAACTTTTATTAAGGTAAGTTAAGTTGACGTAATGCAGCAACACGCTGTTCAATACTTGGATGTGTTTGGAATAAAGCAGCCAAACTGAAGCCTTGTTCTTTACCTTCAGCAATCGCAAAGGCTTTCATTTCTTTTGGCATTTGATCAGGCATGTCAGATTCTGCTTGTAAACGTAATAACGCAGAAATCATGGCGTCTTTCCCCGCCAATTGTGCACCAGCTTCATCTGCACGGTATTCGCGATGGCGTGAGAACCACATCACGATGGCAGAAGCCAGAATACCAAAGACAATATCTAATACGATGGTGATACCGAAATAAGCCAATCCAGGTGCTTCGCCATCTTCACGACCAAAAACGTTACGGTCAATAAAATCACCGACAATACGTGCGAAGAACATTACGAATGCATTGACTACCCCTTGAATAAGTGCAAGTGTCACCATATCGCCATTGGCAACGTGACCGATTTCATGGGCAAGTACTGCACGCAATTCATCTTTATTCATGCGTTCTAATAGACCAGTTGAGACAGAAACGAGCGCATCGTTTTTATTCCAACCTGTCGCGAAGGCATTTGATTGATATGATGGGAAAATACCCACTTCAGGCATATTAATGCCAGCACGTTGAGATAATTGAGCAACCTCTTGTAATAACCAAACTTCGGCTTGGCTACGTGGAGCATTCGGGTCAATCAGCTCAGTACCTGTGGTTTTCTTTGCCATCCATTTTGACATGAGTAACGAGATCAGTGATCCCGCCATACCAAAGACCAAACAGATGACCATCAGGTTGCCTAATTTTAGACCGCCAGCGCCGTGGTAACTACCAACACCTAATAAAGATAGGATTATGCCAGCTACAACCAGAACCGCGAGGTTGGTTAGCAAAAACAAACCAATCCGCATCATCGAGTAATTCCTCTTATAAAATATTTAATAATTCGATTTATAGAGCATAAATCATTTATTTAATATGCGGTCTGTCTCTAAAAAATTCAACAACAATCGTAAAAATCGATGCTTGAAAATAGAATTTAATTAGAAATTGTGATGTGAGCTGAAGCGGTAGCATGGCTAGTCGAATATGAGCCTGATGGTGCATCGGTAAAAGTACCATCAGAGGCAACAACAATGTTTCGTTGCGAATATTTTGCTGGAGTTATCGAGCTATTTTTATGTTTGGTTTGTGAGGTTTCTCGTTGAGTGCTCGCCATATCATTATTCGAGTTTGAGTTCTCTTGATTGGATTGGGCAATTATTTGTCCAGTTGAGGAATTATTGCTGACTTGACCTAAGCCACTCGAATATAAATTGGAGTAGCGACTAGAAACACGGCGGACATAATCTTGAGTTTCTCTGAATGGAGGGATGCCACCATATTTATCGACATTACCTTCACCCGCATTATACGCCGCTAAAGCGAATTGAGTATTGCCATTAAACCGTTTTAACAGCCAACTCAGATATTTGGCACCGCCAAAAATGTTCTGTTGTGGATCAAAGGCATTGGATACTTTGAAACGCTGTGCCGTGGCAGGCATCAATTGCATTAAACCTTGTGCACCGACAGGTGAGCGAGCATTGGAGTTAAAGCCTGACTCCGTATGCATGACTGCTTTAATTAAACCTTCAGAAACACCATGCATTTGCGCGGCTTGACGAATAATGTGATCAAATGCATTTTTGCTTCGACTATAACTCGGCAACACAGAGGCTTCAGATGCTCCCCAGTTGCTATAACTATGCATATTACTATCAGGATAATAGGTTTTCTTTTCGACTTTTAAATTACCGTATTTACTTTTTTTATTGGTGAGAAGTGTGGTGCCGTTAGAATCTTGAAGTTGGTAGATTGTTTGACCGGCAAGCGTATGCATTGAGAATGATGTAATACTCAATCCCCCGAAAATACAAAATAGTGAGCTTTTTAAGAATATTTTCATTGTAGTAATTTATAGAGTCATTCACGCATATATTTTGAGTTTAGCAAATTATTGTAGTTAGCAAAACTGTGAATTGTTTTTTAACAATACAAATAAAAAAAATCAAGTCTTAATCGTTGGCATATTAAGCAAAAAAAATATTAATTTATTTTTTATAAGCATTGCTTGACTTGGTTAAGTTGTTGAAAAATATTAATATAAAATGATGGTTAAAAAATGATCAATTTAAATGGAAAGCCCATTGTAACGGGAGTATTCTTTGTCAAGCCCCAAAGAATCCACAATTTTATCCACAGCTTTTGTGGAAAACTGTGGAAAAGTCCAAAAGATAAGCGATTGGTGTGAAAAATGAACAGCTGCGTTCTTTTTTAATCGTTTAACAAGACGGGAAGATGACGAAGTCAATTTAAGTTGTAAAAATAAAAATTCTTTAGATGCGATTAAGGAACGAATCAGCTAAAATTACGCAGTATTTTTTTTATGGTTAATTCGTCTATGTACTCGCCAGTTGAGTCCGAACAAGGATTTAATTTTAAACCAGAATTGCCAACAAGTTCGGTATATCATCGCTTATTGAAAAAACTTCGTCGTCAGGTTGGTCACGCTATTCGTGATTATAAAATGATTGAAGAAGGTGACAAAGTCATGGTCTGCGTGTCTGGTGGTAAAGACAGTTACACCATGTTGGATATTTTGTTGCAATTTAAGCGTATCGCACCGATCAATTTTGAGATCGTGGCTGTCAACTTAGATCAAAAGCAACCGGGTTTCCCTGAAGATGTTTTGCCAAGATATTTGGAAGAGAACAATATTCCCTATTATATTTTGGAAAAAGATACTTATACCATCACCAAACGACTCACGCCTGAAGGTAAAACATTCTGTGCGGTGTGTTCGCGCTTACGTCGTGGTTCACTTTACGGTTTTGCTCAAGAAATTGGGGCAACCAAAGTGGCGTTGGGTCATCACCGTGATGACATCATGGCAACATTCTTCTTGAATTTATTTCATGGTGGTAGCTTAAAAGCGATGCCACCTAAATTACTTTCAACGGATAAAAAGAATATCTTGATTCGTCCACTGGCGTATGTGGAAGAAAAAGATATTATTAAATATGCTGAATTACGTCATTTCCCGATTATTCCATGTAATTTGTGTGGTTCTCAGGAAAACTTACAGCGTGCCATTATTAATGACATGTTACGTGAATGGGATAAACAACATCCGAAGCGACTACACAGTATTTTTGGTGCGATGCAAAATGTATCTCCATCACAATTGGCAGATCGTGATTTATTTGATTTTGAAGCGTTAGATGCACAACGTGAATTTGATATGAAATCTGACAGTGTTGAACTGAAAAATCGTTTAGATGTGGTGAATTTGAGTTTATCTGCGGATTGATCATTTTTGCCAATTTTTTGAGCACATTAGGTACTCATATTGATTGAGTACCTAATTAAAAAAAAGATAACGATAAAATCAATAATGAATGAACAGCGCGTACAAAAAAGTTTAGCCTAAATTAAAATTATCGTGCTATAACAATGGGCAAGCGAAAATGCTTCACCATATAATGTTGTTCGGATAGACAACACACTGAATAAATAATTTGAGGAATGAACATGCCTGCATTTTTAACTGATGATTGGTTTTCAACTGTCGAAAAATTAACGGCTGATGCTGGCGATTTAAATTTGCCACCTGCATTGGCTGGTTTAGCGATTAATTTAGTCGTTGTCGATGCAGACGGTAACAAAGAGCTAGCTTTAGATGGCGGTAAAATCGTTAAAGGTACTTCTGCAAACGCTAAAACTACGTTGAATATGGATGCTGATACTTTACGTAAAGTATTCTTAGAGTTTGACATGGCTGCTGCAATGCAAGCATTTATGACAGGCAAAATTAAAGTTCAAGGTGATATGTCACAATTGATGGCTTTACAAACAGCTAAGCCTAGCCAAGAACAAAAAGATTTATTTAAGAAAGTACTTGAGCATACTGCTTAATTACCCTTAAAACAAAAAAAGCTTAGCGGAAATCGCTAAGCTTTTTTTTTTGCATATTGAGTAACAGCGTCAGTCTAAATTTCTAATAATTTAGGATCGCTTTTAATATGTTCTAAATACGCACGTATACGTGTCACATAGTGAATTGCTTGTTTATAACGACCATTTTGTGCTTGATTACGGGTTAAATACTCATAAAAGTTTATCCAATTATTTGGATCTTTACCTTGAGCTTTAATCCGCTTTTGAACGCCATCCACAGCACCTGGACCCATATTGTAAGCCACTAGAGCAAACCAATGACGGTCAGGATTCGGAATATGAGAATATCGGCTCAGCATCATATCAAAATATTTAGCACCACCCTGAATACTTTGTGCAGGATCAGTACGATTGCTCACACCCATGGCTTTAGCCGTTTGGTTGGTTAACATCATAATGCCACGGACACCTGTGGGAGAAACAGAGTCTGGTTTTAAATATGATTCTTGATAACCCATTGCTGCAAGAAAGTGCCAATCGAGATTATATTGTTGAGCGGTCTTTTTAAAGCTCGCCTGATAGATTGGCATACGATTACTTAAATCGCGTTGGATGATATTCCAATCATCTTTTTTAACCACGTTACGGTTATAAAAAGAAGCCAGTTGCTGAATGGTCCCATTTTGTTTGCTTTGACAAACAAAACCACTCGCCGTTGCTGTAAGAGGGTCATCTGCATGTTTAAATACCCAGTTTAATTCGGTATTTAAGCCATTTTTTTTCAGGCTAGTAAAATCACCACACGTTGCTGAGAATGAAGTTAATTGCTTCGCTTCAACAGTTTGCATTGTTGCCGTGGTGATTGCAAAGTTAGCTTGACCTTGTGCAACCATTTTTAATGCCGTGGCATTATCTGGGACAGTTTTAAAATCTAACTTAACATTCAAGTTTTGTGCATAGTCATTGACTAAATCATATGCAAATCCATGTTTATATTGTCCATCCTTAAATACAATGCTCGGATTGGCAACAGCAACAACGGTCAATTTACTTGAATTAACTACGGCGTTATATTGATTGGTTTTACTTGCATTAATACTATAGAAAGGAATTAATGCGGTGGATAAAATCAAGGTTTTTAGGGGGAGAGAGTTAAAAATAGAGTTAAGGCAACGCCTCGACCCAGAAAGTGAACTACTGCGCATGTTGTCTCCGCTACAAGTAATTTAGTGCCCTACAAAATCGAAGCAAAAGCTGCCTAGACTTTTTCAAGTTGATAAATTCAATAAGGGTGGGCATTCATGAACGTCATTCAAAATGACATATGGATATTGTGTAGTAAAACTACAGAATTGAGAAATAAATAAGCTAAAACATGCGCAGATAATAAAGGCGAAAAATAAAATTGTCAAATTTTGTACAGAATATTGTATTGGTGCTTGATGTAATTTATTGATTTATATTGTTAATTTATTTTGTGTCGCGAGGCGTATACAAATGGTGTATAAAATATATCGAGTTGTAATCCGTCGTCATTTTAATTGTAGTTTTGATCATGAAATCTAACTTAATCACACGTTCTGGGCATGATAAATTAGTCGCAGAATTACAGCATTTATGGCATGAAGAACGTCCTGAAGTAACCAAGAAAGTGAACTGGGCAGCGAGCCTCGGTGATCGAAGTGAAAATGCAGATTATCACTACAATAAACAGCTTTTAAGAAAAATTGATCGCCGAGTGCGTTACTTAGGCAAGCGTTTAGAAGAGCTTAAAATTATCGATTTTTCACCAGAGCAAGATGGGAAGGTTTATTTTGGTGCTTGGGTTGAGATTGAAAATGAGCTGGGTGAACAAAAAAAATTAAGAATCGTGGGGGTAGATGAAATTTATGACCACCATCCACAGCATATTTCAATTGATTCACCTATAGCGAGAGCATTATTGTCAAAACAAGTAAATGATGAGGTTGAAGTGACGACACCTTTGGGTAAAAAGCAGTGGTATATCAATTCAATTTTTTATGACAAGTCTGAAGTTCTAGGAAATTAAGCTTTTTTGTTTTTATTTTGAACATTTAGTATCAAAATAATATAAAAGTATTTGCCAAGTGGGTATTTTATTTATATGATAGCCGCCATTGGAAGCGTGGCAGAGCGGTTTAATGCACCGGTCTTGAAAACCGACGAGGGTGTGAGTCCTCCGTGAGTTCGAATCTCACCGCTTCCGCCAAATATCTAAAATCCCTTGTATTATTACAAGGGATTTTTTTATGTCTATACTTTTGTCTCATATAATAATCTACATAAAATTTTGGATTGAAATAGACTAAAAAAGACTAGATTAGATAATTCATTATGTGAGATTCAATTAATTGGTATAAGAAAGACTACAAACAAACTGACAGATACAATAATGGATAACTGTCAGATCAAGTTTGAACTAGTACAGGTTTACTTAGTACATTTCATTTTAAATAAATTTGTAAATTATTTCTTATTTAAAATTTATACTTTTCAGTAGTTTCATCATCAATTAGAGGGTGGTGGAATTCAACTTTGTGTTCTTGTAGGGTTTCTTTAAATAATTCATTTAAAAAATATGCTCTAGCTAAGAGATTTTCTAATTCCTTGATATGAGTTTGTAAGAGTAGCGCATCATTTTCAATTTTGGCTGATATTTTTTTATAATCGGCTAATTCATTTTTCAAATTTTTAATATGTATAGCTGATTTGTCTAGTTTGTTTAGATGTTCAGAATCTAATTCTTGTTTTTCATTTTTTTGACTAAATACTCAATGATATTTTCTTCAGGGCTATAGTTGTTTTTTTAAAATTGGATAGAAAATTTGCGGTTTCTTTGTCTAAATAATACTGCTTTTAACTTTATTTTTGTGCTTTACTTTTTTCTTGAAAGTACGGAATTTAGCTTTCAATTTTTCATAACAGACTGGCGTAACTTGGATTGGCACGTTATTAATCAGCACACTAATATTAAATTCGGGTATATGTCTGATGCACGTATATACTTACTTGCATTTTTAGCCATTGCAACATATTGCGGCAACTATGGTTTCAACTTTTGGCTACCGACTATGATTAAGGATAGTGGAGTTTGATCAAATAAATCTTCGAGCACCTGTGAATCACTGACATTGTTTGTAGTCAACTGAACAGCGCGTATTTGCAGGGTTTTAGCATTTACGCCATTGGCGACGATATTCAGGCTGATGCTTCTTATGTTTCCATTCTCTCTCACCTTAAAAACTTCAAGCCGGTGGAATCGACGGGTAGATGAAGTCCATCACTGCTTTTTTGATAACTAATCGCAATATCAATATGCTTTTGTCTTCTATAGAGGGTGGAATAATCTGGCGCTGCCCAATTCAAACCACATAGTTTAATAAGGCTTTGAAGAAAGCTTGTGACCATACATAAAGAGAGTCGAAATAGAGATTTAATCATGAGCTAATATTGAATAGCTGCATCAGAATAAGTTTGATTTTGTCCTTTTGTCTGGGCATACCATTGGGTGGTAGGATCAAACCAAATGGAGATGTTTCCTTTATTGATCAGACTTGCACAGTATAGTGCTCATGTAGGAAGACCAATTAGGTGCAGGCTTATTTATTTGAGAATTATATTGGATAAGCCCCTAATGATAGTTTTATGCAAAAAAGTCGTATTTAATACTTAAAGTTTATGTTTAAGATGGCGTCAAATAACAACTTTTAGCAATACGTGTTATTTCAGCAGGTTTTAAAGTAACGTCATCCCATTTGATCATTTGTTCAATGAGCCAATAAAAATCATCTATTTTAGGTGTTGCAGAATCTTTGACTAAATGACGAATGATATTTTGAATGGAATAATATTTCTCTACATAAAGGCTTTCTGAGCATTGGAATTGAATGATATTAAATTCAATTAATAGTTGCCAAACCTCATCAAAATCAACCATATTTTTTAACTCTTGTTGAGCTTTAACAATTGCTTGGGTAATGGCTTTAAGTGTATTTGGATGTTGTGTGGCCCAGTCTTGAGTGAAAGCTAAAACTTTATCTGCGATGTCAGGGATAATTTCCTGACTTGAAATGATGAGTTGGCTGATACCTGCTAATTCCCCTTGAGTATTCCAAGGTTCTCCAACACAGAAACCATCAATTAAGTGTTTAGAAATGGCTTCGACCATATAGGGTGGGGGAAGTGTTATGAGGTTGCATTGTTGAGCAGTCTCATGATTTGCAAGTGCTAGCCATTGTCGTAGACAATAGTGGTGTATAGATTGTTTAAATACATTTGCCAATCGTATCTTCTGTCCAATTTTCATGGCTAGAACAATTTTTTGCGCAGATTGTTCAGCAGAATCTTGGTGAGAAATATTGAGTTGATGACAAAGCTTTTGGCTGAGTGAAATAAAAGCACGATTTTGGCTCAAGACTAAATTGGTTTGTAGTGGAATACCGAGTTGATCCTCACCTAACGCTGCTGCAGGTAACATGGCTGATAAACAATGGGCAACATCTAAAATGCCAAAAGCCAAACGATCTCTTAAGCTTGCCCAAGAAGCTTCTTTGATTAAACTGACTTCTAATCCCAGTTCATCAAAAAAACCTTGCTGTTTTGCCCAAAGTATTGCAATACAATCGAGTAAAGGAATATAGCCGATTTGGATTTTGGTTTTTTCTAAATCTGTCATCATCTAATCCTTCAATTGATTTTGTAAAAGTTGTTGAGCGTCTAGTAAACGACGAGCCATTTCACCAATGGTCATACGGTGGCTCATGGCATTTTTACGCAATAACTGAAAAGCGTGTTCTTCGTTTAAGCTATGTAATTGCATCAGTAAAACTTTGGCTTTTTCGACATCTTTGCGGTCAGCTAGTTTATTTTTAGTATCTTCAAGATCAGTCATTAATTTTTTATGTTTTTTGAATTGTTCAATGGAAATTTCTAAAATACTTTCCAATTTACTTGGATCAATACCATCCACAATATACGCAGTGACTCCTGCATCTATGGCATTTTTAATCGTATCTTTATGGCTATTCTTGGTGAATAAGACAGTAGGTAAATCAAACTGACTGACACAGCTTTCAATGATGTCTCGATGTGGATGATCCATGTCCAGTAAAATCACATCTGCATGTAATTGTTGTAGATCGAACATATTTAAATGATCAATTATTAGGCATGCTACGACTTCGAAGTCATGTTCGATCAGTGATTTTTTGATGTACTGCGCCCGATCCAAATCGTCATCAATTAAAGCTATTTTTAGTTTTGGCATTGGAAAATGGCTGAAACTTAAAAAATTATAGCTATAAACAAGCAAATAAGATGCCAATCATACTGTTTCTTATAAACCTTAAGCGCTTATTTGGATGGATAGAGTATTCGTTATATATTTCAATAATATAAAGCTTAAATAAAAGATTTTATACAAAATATATAAATATATAAAATTATGAAAAATAATGGCTTATGGGGTATGCATCATCATGATGCACTTGATTAGCGCAAGATGAACATTAACAAAGCATTTTAAAAGTCATCATCATTTTAATTTAAGTATCTTAAATAACTATAAAATAGAGTTTAAGAAAATAAAAAATTAATAAATATATAAAAATCAAATAATTAAAATTATATTTAAAGTATTGGCACACTAAGTGCATTATCTATTTCGAGTCAAAGACGACTCTCATAAAATTTGTAAGACGGCCAACGACGTCCGCTCTGATCGATCTGTGAATGCAATATTTGCACCGCAGAAAACCAATACGTTCAGTTCAGGTAGGAGAAGGTTATGTCTTCAAATTTAGATGCTAAAAAAGCCACAAAAATAAACCTTTTTAACTTTAACAGCGCAGCGATGCGAGCCTTCCACATGAGTTGGCTCGCTTTTTTTGTCTGTTTCTTTGCATGGTTTGCCTGTGCACCGCTGATGCCAGTGATTGCAGGTGAATTTCATCTCACTAAAGATCAAATTGCTAATATTAATATTGCAGCAGTTGCGATTACCATTTTAGTTCGTCTGATTGTTGGTCCACTTTGTGATAAATACGGGCCACGTAAAACCTATACTGCACTATTAATCATCGGCAGTATTCCTGTGTTTGGCGTGGCATCTGCCAACAGTTATGAATCCTTCTTATTTTTCCGCTTACTCATTGGTGCAATTGGTGCCAGTTTTGTGATCACGCAATATCACACAAGTATTATGTTTGCATCGAATGTCGTGGGAACAGCAAATGCAACCACAGCAGGTTGGGGAAATGCAGGTGGTGGTGCGACACAGGCTTTAATGCCCTTAATGTTAGCAGCTTTAGTGATGTTTGGTGTTGAACAGGCAATGGGTTGGAGAATTGCGCTGATTGTGCCGGGCGTATTGATGCTGATTGTTGGTGTGATGTATTGGAAATTTACGCAAGATTGTCCACAAGGCGATTTTAAAGAATTACGTGTACAAGGTATTCAAGTCGGCAGTGATAAAAAAGGCGGCATAGCGATTTTAATGCACGCTGCACGTAATTACCGCGTTTGGATTCTTTTTGGGGCGTATGCGGCATGTTTCGGTATCGAAATCTTTATTCATAATATTATTGCTTTGTACTACGTCGATAATTTTCAGTTTGGTTTAAAAGAAGCAGGCTTAGCAGCAGGGATTTTCGGTTTACTTGCCTTATTTGCCCGTGCTTTAGGTGGCATTGTTTCAGATAAAGTGGCAACAAAAAAAGGTTTGGATGGTCGTACTAGAGTGCTTTTCCTGATGATTTTGATGGAAGGTGTATTTTTGGTGGTCTTCTCTCAAATGAATACTGCTGTATTTGCCATCCTCGCAATGACTGTTTTTGCTTTATTCACGCATATGGCATGTGGCGCAACTTATGCCTTAGTACCTTTCATTGACCGTGATGCTTTAGGTGGCGTGGCAGGCATTATTGGTGCAGGCGGAAACGTCGGTGCAGTGGCAGCAGGTTTCTTACTTAAAGGAATGCTTGATATTCAGACCACACTGATGGTGTTGGGTAGTTTGGTGGTGATCGCTGCAAGTTGTGTCCTGATGATTCGCTTCTCGGTTGAGCATAAAGAAAAAGAGCAAAAACTGTTTGAAGCCGCTGTTCTTGAGCGTCGCAATCTTGAGCAGAGCCTTGCACAAAGCACTAAACAAAATCACGTAGCTTAATCGCAAAAGAATAAGAAGATTTGAGGAGAATTGAAATGAAATTAGTCATGATTGGTCATGGTATGGTGGGTCACAAATTTATCGAATCGGTGCTTGAGCATGCAGGCGATGAAGTGGAAATCACCATCCTTGCTGAAGAACCGCGTTTAGCCTATGACCGTGTGCATTTAACTGAATATTTCTCAGGAAAATCTGTCAAAGATTTAACTTTATGCCGTAGTGATTTTGCAGATGCTTATGGAATAGATTTGCGTTTAAGCACCAAAGCGGTTGCCATTGATCGTATCAATAAAAGCATTACGACCAATCATGGTGATGTGATTGCCTATGATAAATTGATTTTAGCAACAGGTTCTTATGCTTTTGTTCCACCGATTCCGGGCAATGAACGTAAAAATTGCTTTGTGTATCGGACAATTGATGACCTTGATGCTATTCGTGCTGCAAGTTTAAATGCTAAAACAGGTGTGGTCATCGGTGGTGGTCTGCTTGGATTAGAAGCAGCCAACGCATTAAGAGATTTAGATTTAGACACCCATGTGGTGGAATTTGCGCCCCGTTTAATGGCGGTACAAATTGATGATTTGGGCGGTAAAGTTTTACGTTCAAAAATCGAAAATTTAGGCGTGAAAGTCCATACCCAAAAAGCCACATCATCGATTGAAGCGGGTACATCAACCACACATGTGATGAAGTTTGGTGATGGTTCAGAGCTTGAAACAGACATCATTCTCTTCTCCGCAGGCATTCGCCCACGTGATGAATTGGCGCGTCAAAGTGGCTTGAACATGGGTGAGCGTGGCGGAATCAGCATTAATGATTATTGCCAAACCTCAGATGAAGACATTTACGCCATTGGTGAATGTGCATTATGGCAAAATAAAATTTATGGTTTAGTTGCACCTGGCTATGACATGGCACGTATTGCAGCCAAGCATGTGATGTCACAAACAAGCACTGCATTTTTAGGTGCAGACATGAGCACCAAGCTGAAATTGATGGGTATTGATGTGGCATCAGTCGGTGATGCGCACGCCATGACGCCGAATGCACTCAGCTATTTTTATGCAGATGAAGATGCCATGATTTATAAAAAAATCGTGGTGAATGCTGAAAAAACTAAACTTTTGGGTGCTGTATTGGTTGGTTGTGCCAAAGAATATAACGACCTTTTACAAATGATGCTGAATGGCTTGGCTGTTCCAGAAAGCCCTGAAAGTTTGATTATGCCGGGTTATGCCAATGCACCATCTAAAAGTAGGGGCAGTGGTGTCGATTTACTGCCTGACAGTGCAACCATTTGTTCATGTAATAACGTGTCTAAAGCAGATATTTGTTCGGCAATTGCAGAGGGTTCAACCTCATTGGGTGTACTAAAAAAATGCACCAAAGCCGCAACGGCGTGTGGCGGTTGTTCAGCCTTGGTGACACAGGTTTTAAAATCTGAATTACAGCGTCAGGGTGTGACGGTTAATAATCATCTATGTGAGCATTTTGCCTATTCACGCCAAGAGCTGTATCACTTGGTTCGTATCAATGAAATCAAAACTTTTGATGATTTGATTGGGCAGTATGGTCATGGTTTAGGTTGTGATATTTGTAAACCAACGGTAGCGAATATTTTAGCATCCTGTTGGAACGATTTTGTTTTAAAACCCACTCATGCAGGTCTACAGGACAGTAATGATTATTACTTGGGCAATATTCAAAAAGATGGTTCTTATTCGGTTGTACCACGAATCGCAGGAGGGGAAATTACCCCTGAAGGTTTAATTGCCATTGGGCAAGTGGCGAAAGATTATGGTTTGTATACCAAAATCACAGGTGGGCAACGCATTGATTTATTTGGGGCACAAGTGCATCAGTTGCCTGACATTTGGGAAAAACTGATTCATGCAGGCTTTGAATCAGGTCATGCTTACGGTAAATCACTGCGTACCGTTAAATCGTGTGTCGGTAGCACGTGGTGCCGCTATGGTGTCGATGATTCAATGGGTTTAGCCATCTTCCTAGAAAACCGCTACAAGGGTTTACGTTCTCCACACAAACTCAAAATGGCAGTCTCTGGTTGTACTCGTGAATGTGCCGAAGCGCAAAGTAAAGATGTTGGTGTCATTGCCACTGAAAAAGGCTGGAATATGTATGTTTGCGGCAATGGTGGGATGAAACCACGTCATGCTGAATTGCTTGCTTCAGACCTTGATACTGAAACTTTAATTCGCTATATCGACCGATTCTATATGTTCTATATTCAAACAGCAGATCGTCTGCAACGTACTTCGATATGGCGTGACAATCTAGAAGGTGGTTTGGACTATCTTAAAGCTGTGGTGGTTGAAGATTCTTTAGGACTTGCGATTGAGTTGGAACGCCGTATGGATCATGTTGTCGGGACTTATCAAGACGAATGGCGTACTGCAATTGAAGATCCTGAAGTGCGTAAACGTTTTATAACCTTTATTAATGCAAAAGCTGAACAACAGAATGATCCGCATATTCAGTTTGCTGCTGAACGTGGGCAAATTCGCCCAAAAACGACAGTGGAACGAGATGCAACTCGTATTCCTGTAGTGGAAGCCTAAGCATTTTTGAATAAAGGAGAATAAATATGACGATTTTAAAAGAAATGAATGCTACAGATGAATTGGACTGGATTGAAATTTGTAGTCTAGATGACATCACGCCAAATACAGGTGTGGGTGCAATCATCAATCAACAACAAATTGCATTGTTCCGTGTCGGGAATGAAAAACGGGTCTATGCCTTAAGTAATCAAGATCCATTTAGTCAGGCTTTTGTGATGTCACGGGGGATTGTAGGGGATCTACAGGGCGAACGTGTGGTCGCATCCCCTATTTATAAACAACATTTCAGCCTTGCGACAGGGCGTTGCTTAGAAGATAAAGAACAAAAACTCTTGGTTTTTCCAAGCAAGATTGAAAATGGTTGTGTTTTTGTCTGCCCGATAGCACAAAAAACCTATATTACCAACAATCCATCTTCACAGGAAAAAACCAAACTTGTTTTGGTTGGTAATGGTTTGGCAGGTATGCGTTGCTTGGAAGATTTATTGGATATGGCACCTGACCGCTATGATATTACCGTGATTGGTGAAGAGCCATGGGGTAACTATAACCGCATTATGTTGTCGCCTGTTTTATCAGGTGAAAAAACCATTGAAGATATTATGTTGCATCCACATTCGTGGTATCAGTCGAAAAATATCAATTTTATTTCCGATGATCCTGCTGTGAAAATTGATCGCCCACGGAAGCAAGTCTATACCCAAAAAGGTCAGGTAGTGGATTATGACCGTTTGATTTTAGCCACTGGTTCAAAACCGTTTATTCCTCCCATCGCTGGTTCCGAGTTAAAAGGCGTGATTAGCTTCCGTGATATTTATGATGTAAATACCATGCTTGATTATTGTAAAAATAAGAAAAATGCTGTGGTGATTGGTGGTGGGTTACTGGGACTTGAAGCAGCCTATGGTTTAAAACAACGTGGCATGAATGTGACTGTTTTGCACTTGATGGATCGGATTATGGAGCGTCAGCTTGATAGTAAAGCCAGTGTAATGCTGCGCCATAGTATTGAACAAAAAGGCATCACGATTATTACGGATGCAAATACCTCAGAACTTATCGGACAAGATGGTCACATTACTCAAGTTCAACTCAAAGATGGCACAATTTTAGATGCTGATTTGGTGGTCTTTGCTGTCGGAATTCGTCCAAATATGGCATTGGCACAAAGTGCGGGATTACGCTGTAATCGTGGTGTGATAGTAAATGACACCATGCAAACGTTTGACCCGAGTATTTATGCTGTGGGTGAGTGTATCGAACATCGTAATCAAACTTTTGGATTGGTTGAACCATTGTGGGGACAAGCCTTCATTTGTGCGACTCATTTAGCCGAACATGGTAGTTTAACTTTTAAAGCGCCAACCGTACCCACGCAGTTAAAAGTAAGTGGTTGTGATGTGTTTTCCGCAGGTCGAACTGATTTAGAAAATAGCGAGCCGAAAGAAGACTATGAAGACATTATTTTGAATGATGAAAAACGCCAAATTTATAAACGGATTATCATTCAAAAAGACAAAATGATTGGTGCTGTGTTGTTTGGTGACACCGAAGACGGTGTTTGGTATGCAGAATTGATTGCAGATCAAAGCTCAATTTCAAGTATTCGCAATAAACTACTGTTTGGTCGAGATTTTGCATTAAAACAAGCAGGGTGATTCATTACTTATCAGGAAAATAGAAGTCACGACCTCACATTTTCATTTTAAGTTAAATTTTATTTGCGTAGGTGTAGCCTCACTTTTGAGGGATCAAAAGTGACAAAAATCCTTTGTTGTGCGAGGGGTACGTCCTGTACCCCCGTCCAACGGTGGCATCCATGCCACTACACGATAGTTTATATCATCGTGAATTTAGATATTTGGGTTGATTCTAGAAAATGAAAGCAACGCCCAAATGAGTTTGATTGGGAATAAGGAGCACAGCAGGAAATGAAGAGTATCCCTATGATGGAACTGCACGGCTCCACAGAAAGTCATACAGACAATAATATTAAAACTACGGATTCTACGTGCCCATACTGTGGTGTGGGTTGTGGCGTGACGGCTAAGGTACAAATGGGGAGTTTGGGGCAAAAAGTAACGATCACAGGAAATATTCATCATCCTGCCAATTTTGGAAAATTGTGTATTAAAGGCAGTAATTTAGCCGATACGCTTGGTTTGGAAAGTCGTGTTTTACAGCCGATGCTTGGACGTAAGGCACAACGTCAAATAAGTGATTGGGATACGGTCACAACAAAAATTGCAGAGCAATTTCAACATTGTATAGATGAGTATGGGCGTGAAAGTGTTGCTTTTTATGTGTCGGGGCAATTGTTGACCGAAGATTATTATGTCGCCAATAAATTTGTTAAAGGTTATTTGGGCACAGCTAATATCGACACTAATTCTCGTCTGTGTATGTCTTCTGCTGTCGCAGCACATAAACGTGCTTTCGGGGAAGATATTGTTCCTGCAAGTTATCAGGATTTTGAACATACCGATATGGTGGTATTGGTTGGTTCAAACACAGCTTGGTGTCATCCTGTTTTATATCAACGAATTATGAGAGCCAAAGAAGAACGCGATCTTTTTGTTGTGGTCATTGACCCTCGTTTTACTGCGACGTGTGAAGCAGCGGATTTACATCTTCCAATTCTGATTGGGCAAGATGTTGCATTATTTAATGGTTTATTACAGTACTTATATCAAAATGGCAAAGCCGATGTAAATTTCGTAACGATGCATACCCAAGGTTTAACAGCTGCTTTGGACAGTAGTCACAGTGAATCCTCTATTTATGACGTGGCACAAAAAACAGGGATTTCACTGGAAAAATTGGAATTGTTTTATCAAAAGTTTACTCAGACTGAAAAAGTCATGACTTTATTTTCGATGGGAGTTAATCAATCTTCACAAGGCGTGAATAAAGCCAACAGTATTATCAACTGTCATCTGTTAACAGGCAAAATTGGCAAACTTGGTGCTGCGCCATTTTCTATGACAGGACAGCCGAATGCGATGGGCGGGCGTGAAGTCGGTGGACTTGCCAATATGTTGGCGGCGCATATGGAGATTGAAAATCCTAAACATCAACAATTGGTTCAGGAATTTTGGAAGAGTCCATACATTGCACAAAAAGCAGGTCTAAAAGCCGTTGATCTATTTGAGGCTGTAGAAAGTGGGCGAATCAAAGCCATTTGGATTATGGCGACCAATCCTGTGGTGAGTTTACCCAATGCTGATCAAGTAAAGCGTGCTTTAGAAAAGTGTGAGTTTGTGGTGATGTCTGATATTTGTGCAGAAACAGATACGACACAATATGCAGATGTGCTTTTACCTGCACTGGCATGGGGCGAAAAAGAAGGTACGGTCACGAATTCAGAACGACGGATTTCCCGTCAGAATGCTTTTTTAGCCGTACCTGAACAATGTAAAGCCGATTGGTGGTCAATTTCGCAAGTCGCAAAAAAGATGGGTTTTGATGGCTTTGATTTCACCAGTAGCCATGACATTTTTAAAGAACATGCGCAATTATCTGCCTATCAAAATGTACAACCTATAGATCGAACAGATGATTCTATTTTCCGTTATTTTAATTTAAGTGGTTTAACCGATTTAAGCATTACCGATTATCAAAATTTAGCACCGATTCAATGGCCTGTATGGTCAAGCGAACAAAAAGAAGATGCTGTGGCGCGTTTGTATGCCGATGGTCATTTCAGCCATGCTGATGGGAAAGCCAAATTTATTGCCACATCCGTCGTTGATCCTGTACATCAAACCGACAGTGAATACCCCTTGATTTTAAATACAGGTCGAATTCGGGACCAATGGCATACCATGACTCGTACAGGTCTTTCTGCCAATTTAAGTACCCATAAAGCTGAACCTTATTGCGAGGTTCATCCTCAAGATGCTTTGAAATTTGGTTTAAAAGATACTGAATTGGTTGAAGTGAAGTCAGCATGGGGAAGTTGTGTCTTACGTGTCGTGCTAAGCGATAAAATCCGCCGTGGTCAGGTTTTTGCCTCCATTCATTGGACAGAGCAAACAGCATCCGATGCGAGAATTGGTAAAGTGGTCAATCCTGTGGTCGATGCAATTTCGGGCGAGCCTGAATTTAAACATACACCTGTCATTATTCAGCCTTTTTATACGCAGTGGCAAGGCGTGTTATATGTTCGTCAAGGTTTTGAACATTATACAAAAAATGCAGTGGATAAAATGGTGTGGTGGACCAAAATTATTACAGCAAAAGCCACCCGTTATGAGTTGGCAGATCGTCGAAAAATATCTGCGACCACTGAAAAGCTCAAAGAACTTTTAGCTTTTGAGGATGAAAGTTTTGAGTGGCTGAATGTAGAAGATCCATCGGCATATATCAGTCATAACATTGTGCTCAGAGATGGCATTTTAATTGCTAGTTTATATATTGCACCAAAAGCATTATTGCCTGATCGGGACTGGATTGCCAGTTTGTTTAAGCGAGAACGCTTAAGTGCAATGCATCGTAAAGCTTTATTGGCAGGGCAACCGATGTCGATGGGGAACAGTGAGGGGGCCTTGGTCTGTAGTTGTTTTAAAGTCGGGAAAAACCGCATGATTGAAACCATTAAAGCCAAAAATATCACCGATGAAAAACAAGTCACAGCGTGTTTAAAAGCTGGTGGAAATTGTGGTTCATGTCTACCTGAAATTCGTGGTTTGATTAAAATTTGTCAGATGGAGGCACGGTTATGAACATGAAAATAAAGGCGTTTAATCTAAAATCAATGAATATAAAAGCTATGAAAGAAGACACATTTAAAAAAATAGACTTGCGTAACACAGTAAAAAGAATCTATCGGAAAGTGAGTTTGAAGGTGGATTATCCTGCCACTGATTTGGTTATTCTTGCAGGTGGTCAGGCTCGGCGTATGAATGGCATGAATAAACTTTTGCAGAAATTTGATGATCAAATTCAATTGATTAAAATCCATCAACAACTTAAATCTACTGTAACGACTGTGTGGATTAACAGCCATCGGGATGATTCAATTTATCAGAAAATTATTCCGAGCATTCATTGTTATCAGGATGATGAACGTGGCTTTTTAGGGCCTTTGATGGGAATGAAAAGTGCGTGGTCGCATGTAGAATCTGATCATGTGCTATTTGTCCCCTGTGATGTAACTTATATTCCATCCAATGTCGTGGCAAAGTTGCATCAGGCTTTGGCTAAAAACCCGAAGGCAGAAGTGGCTTATGTGGAAATGAATCAAACTGCTTTATATCCATTTTGTTTGTTAAAGCGCAGCAGTTTGCCCACATTAGTGGCACAGCTTGAGCAAAAACAGCGCAGTTTAAAGCAGTGTTTTGAATCTTTGCACGCTCAAGTGGTATGTTTTAAAAATCATGCACTCTTTTTTCACAGTATTAATTCATTAGATGAGTTACAGCAGTACCAACAACTAAAATTTCTCCATTAATTCAATCAAATCTTCACTTTGGCACAAAGTTGGAACACTTATTGCTATCTCTAATAATAACAAGTCATCAGGATGGATTGGGCTGTTTTAAGTTGAAGCATAAATAGAGTGCAAAATTTAAATACCCAAATAGGTGAGTGCTCAGAATGAATGTGATGATGCCATTGGAAACACAAGCCGTATTTGATGATCAATTTGGTCGTCAAAAGCGCAAACTTAGAATTTCAGTGACTGATCGCTGTAATTTTAAGTGTGTCTATTGTATGCCTGAGCATCCTGAGTGGGTAAAAAAACAGGATTTACTCAGTTTTGAAGAGCTTTATCAATTTTGCCATTTTATGGTGCAGCAAGGCATAGAATATATCCGCATTACAGGCGGTGAGCCTTTAATGCGCCAAGGTGTGGTACATTTTATTGAACAATTACAACAACTCAAAAAAATCGGTCTAAAACGTATTTCGATGACCACCAATGCGCATTATTTAAAAAAATATGCTGAAGCACTGAAGAATGCAGGTTTGGATGATCTGAATATAAGTTTGGATAGTTTGGATGCTGAACAATTTAAACAACTGACCCAAAAAGAGTTGGCACCTGTATTGGCAGGGATTTCTATGGCACAAGAAGTTGGATTGCCGATTAAAATTAATACGGTTTTAATGAAAGGTATGAATGACAATCAGATTTTACCTTTGGCAAAATGGTCGATTCAGCAGGATATTGTGCTACGTTTTATTGAGTTTATGCCACTTGATGGTGATCAAAAATGGTCGGTTGCGGATGTGGTGAGTGAGCAACAGATTCTAGCGATATTGGCGACTGAATTTGATGTACAAATTCAGGTACAACCATCGGCTAAATATCGAGCCAATCCTGCACGGCAATATTTAATCAACAGTCATTTAGGCGTCAGTCATCTCATCAAAAAACATTCGATTGGTATTATTTCCACTATCAGTCATTCATTTTGCGGTGATTGTGATCGCATTCGTTTAACGGCACAGGGCGAATTGTATAACTGTTTGTTTGCGCCAAAAGGCTTAGAGCTGAAAACAGAAATTAAAGCGCTATTGTCAGCTTCAAGACAATTTGCATTATCAAAAGTTGAAAAAATGCCTGAAAGCACCTCTGAGAAGTTAGCATTATTGCAAAAAATTGGTGCTTATATTTGGAAAAAAGAACAAGGCTATGATGCTATTCAAGCCCGAACAGCGCAGCAGGCATCCCGAAAAATCAGTATGCATATGCTTGGAGGTTAAAGATGTCAAATATTCAAATTAAAATTGAAGCCTTTGGTGCAATTGAACGGCAATTACCGAGTGATTTAATCCTACAGTGTGATGCTTCAAGCTGCATTGCAGATGTTTTAGCACAAGTGGAACTGTTATATCCACATGCGCAAAAAATGCTTGGACGCTGTGCTTGCGCCGTTGGTGAAGATATTGTGTCAAGGCAAACGCTACTCAATCATGACAGTACCCTTGTCATGCTGTCACCTGTCGCAGGAGGTTGATCATGCAAGCACTAAAACATTTTGCACGGATTCAGACCTACGCATTTACACAGGATATTTTTGATGACATTCAACATTTTCCTGAGTGTGGGGGCATTGGTGTATTTATTGGCACGGTGCGCAATCACCATGAAGGTAAAGCCGTTCAGGCTTTGAAATATACAGCTTATGCACCTGTAGCGGAAAAAATGATTCGTCAGATTGAACAGGATATTCAACAAAAATACGGCGTGTCTTATGTACGGGTGATTCACAGAATTGGCGCTTTGGATATTGGTGAAACAGCGATTATTGCCATTGCCTATGCAGCGCATCGCCGTGAAGCATTTCAGGCGTGTGAAGAAGTGGTGGAACGGGTCAAGCATGAAGTGCCTGTATGGAAAGAAGAATTTTACTGTGATGGGACAAGCCAATATGTAGAAGGTTGTTGTATTCGGCAGGATTTAGATCAAAGTTTAGATCAGGATCAGCATCACTCACATAGCCATCATCACATGCATGAACATTGTCATGATACAGCACATTAATAAAGTGATGAATCACATCAACAGCATTCACTTCAATCATAATTTAAATGAATGCTCTAAACCTATAAAGTTGTATCAGCACTGAAGGATATTGTCATGAAAAATGTAGGTATGAAGGCGGAAAGCTATCGGACTGCAATTGCATCGGGTATTTTGTACGCACCGCCACATTGCATTGAATTGCTTCGCAATGGCAATACCGAAAAAGGCGATGCGCTTAAAACAGCACGTATAGCAGGCATTTTAGCGGCAAAACGGACCGATGAGCTGATTCCATTGTGTCATCCATTGCCAATTTATCGTGCAGATGTGGATTTCGAACTATTTGAAAATTATGTAAAAATTATTGCAACTGTTGAAACGATTGGCCCAACGGGCGTAGAAATGGAGGCATTGACAGCAGTCAGCCTTGCAGGTCTCACTCTCTATGACATGCTGAAACCACATTGTGAGCCTGAAGATTTAAGTTTGGATCAGTGCAAATTAGACAAGAAAAAAGGCGGTAAGTCGCATTTTACCCGTGCGCTAAAAGAGGTGTTATCTGCATCGGTGATTGTGCTGTCAGATACAGTCGCTGCGGGTAAAAAGCCCGATACCGCAGGACAAAATGTTTTGGAAATTTTACAGGAAGCGAATTTTAGCAATATCAGCTATCAAGTGATTGCAGATAGCCATGAACAATTATTGTCCTTGATTGAACAGCAAAAAAATCAATATCCGCTAATTTTAACCGTGGGTGGTACTGGTTTAGGGCCAAAAGATTTAACCGTGGAAACTATTCAACCCTTATTGAAGCGTGAAATTCCGGGCTTGATGGAAGCTTCCCGTAGTTTTGGACAGAAACGCACGCCCTATGCTGCACTCAGTCGCGGAGTTGCAGGTTATATTGATAACAGTTTAGTGATTACTTTGCCGGGAAGTCGTCAGGGTGCCAAAGAGTCCTTAATCGCAATTTTACCTGCGTTGGTTCATTTATTTGATGTGCAAAAAAATATTCCACATCAAGGTGGTTATGAATGAGTGAAAGCATCAATGAAATAATCTCGTTTCAAGCAGAGTCTGCCACACATTCGGGCTGTGGAACGGAATCAGGATTGATTTCGATTGATCAGGCTTTAGCTTTGATTTTAGAAAAAATACAACCTTTAGGTACTGAAACACTTGCATTGAATGCTGTTTTAAACTGTTATTTGGCCGAAGATATTTTTTCAGCCATTCAATTGCCTTTATTTTCACAAAGTGCAGTGGATGGTTATGCGCTTAATTCAGCTGATCCTTTAGAAAATCATTTAGAAGATGTTATACAAGCGCATAGCCAATTTACTTTAATCGGTGAAATTCGTGCAGGGCAAAGTGCAGAATTGACTTTACAGGCAGGGCAGGCGCTACGGATTTTTACAGGTGCTGAAATTCCACAAGGTACAACGACTGTGGCAAGGCAGGAAATTGTTCAGATCATTAACGCTGAATCCATCGAAATAACAGAACATTTAAAAATTCATGCCGATATTCGGGATGCAGGTGAAGAAATTACTGTTGGGCAACTTTTGGCACAAGCAGGACAACAATTATCAGTCGGTGCCATTGCTTCACTGAGTATGGCAGGTGTGCAACAGGTTCAAGTCTATCAATATCCTAAAATCGCAGTGGTGATTACAGGGGATGAAGTCGCAAAAAGCAGTTCAGATTTTGAAGCAGGGAAAATTTTTGATGCCAATGCACCGCTTATTCAGGCATGGTTTCAACAACAAAACCAAAAAGTTGATATTTTTCATGTCGCAGATACAGCTGAGGTTGTAAACAGTTTATTAGGTGATTTAAATCAAAAATACGATCTGATTCTAACCACCGGTGGTGTATCTGTCGGTGACTATGATTTTATTCGACCTGTCGCTTTGGATTTAGGTTTTCAGCAAATATTTTGGAAAGTGAAACAAAAACCTGGCAAGCCGATGCTGTTTGCAGAATTTATCAGAACAGATGGATCTGTTTGTTCTTTATTAGGTTTACCCGGAAACCCTGCTGCGGTCTATGTTGGAATGCACATTTATACTCAAACGATTTTAAATGCTTTGCAGGGGCATCGACATATTCCCAATGGCTTTAAAGCAGCATTGACCCACGATTTAAAAGCCGATGCACGGGAACGCATTTTACGCATGAGTGTCAGCTTTACTCAAGCAACATTAAAAGTGAGTAGTTTGTCCAATCAACAATCACATATGCTGATCAATTTGATGCACGCCAATGCTTTGGTTCGTATTCCTGCAGGGGAAAAAATATGCGCAGGGCAAGTTGTAGATGGATTTTTCATCTAAATAAAGTCATTTATTGCGCTAAATATCAAGAATTTGTAATTGGAGAAAGCATGAAAAATTTAATGATTGGAGTAGCATTATTCAGTCTATGCAATTTAGCCCAAGCTGAAACCGTCAAGGTATATGCTGCTGCGAGTTTAACCAATGCGATTTCAGATATTGCTATAATTTATGAAAAGCAACATCCTCAGACCGATATTGTACCTGTTTTCGGTGCATCATCCGCATTGGCTAAACAGATTGAAGCGGGGGCAAAGAGTGATCTTTTCTTTTCTGCGGATGTCGATTGGATGAATTATTTAATTAAAAAACAAATGATTACTGAAAATAAAAGCAAAGCTTTATTGTCAAATCAATTGGTTCTGATTAGCCCAAAAAAATTAAATATTGCATTTAAAGCACAACCCAATTTTAATTTTGCACAATCCTTTAAAGGACATGTGTGTACAGGTCAAATGGAATCTGTTCCTGCGGGTAAATATGCCAAACAAAGTTTAATCAAACTCAATTGGCTCGACAGTTTGAAAGGGAGAATTGTCGGTACAGATGATGTTCGTTCTGCTTTAGCATTTGTAGAACGTGGTGAATGTGATGTTGGTATTGTTTATAAAACCGATGCACTCATCAGCAAAAAGGTAAAAGTGATTGGGACATTCCCTGAAAACTCACATCATCCGATTCTTTATCCTTTGGCTTTAACCAAACAGGGTGAAAAGAATGGGGATGCCGTACAGTTTGAAAAATTTGTAAAAAGCAGTCCACAAGCTAAAATTATCTTTCAAAAATATGGTTTTAGCATTAACCAATAATGACTAAAAAATTAATAAAATAGGCAAAGAGTGAGAGGGATGTTGGATGCTAAGCCCTGAAGAACTAAGTGCACTCTACCTTTCGGCAAAAGTTGCCTGCTTTGCAACACTGTTTTGCATTCCCTTTGCGATTGCATTGGCGTGGTATTTGGCTCGTTATCAATTCCGACTGAAATTTATTTTCGAAGCCTTTTTACAATTACCCATGGTATTACCACCTGTGGTTTTGGGTTATTTATTGTTGATATTATTTGGCAATAAAGGCTGGATTGGACAATATTTACATCAAATGGGTATTGAATTGGCATTTAATTGGAAAGGTGCAGTATTGGCCTCCATGATTGTGGCTTTTCCGTTAATAGTGCAACCAATTCGACTGTCTTTTCAAATGATGAATCAACAGCTTGAACACATTGCAGGTTCTTTGGGAGCTAGTCCGATGAAAGTATTTTTCAGTATTAATTTGCCTTTGGCACTGCCAGGGATTTTGATTGGCAGTATTTTATGTTTTAGCCGTAGTCTGGGCGAGTTTGGTGCAACCATGACGTTTGTCGGAAATATTCCTGATGAAACTCGTACCATTCCCATCGCCATCTATTCCTTTTTACAACAACCCGATGGTGAACAGATGGCGATGCGTCTGGTCACTCTTTCTTTAATTCTTGCTTTTTCTGCACTGATTGCCAATTACTTTATCTTACAGAAATATCAACGGAAATTAACAGGATAACCTCATGCTATGTTGTGATTTTCAATATCAGAGGGCAGATTTTAAGTTAAATATACAGCTTGAAATGCAAGATCAATTATTGGGGATTGTCGGTGCATCTGGTAGTGGCAAGAGTACATTTTTAAAAAATCTTGTCGGTTTATTACATCCAACACAAGGTTTAATTCAGTTTAATCAACAGGTTTTATTTGACCAGCAAAAAAACATTCATGTGCCGATGTATCAACGGAAAATTGCGCTGATTTTTCAAAATGCACTATTGTTCCCGCACATGAATGTACAACAAAATTTAATGTATGCAGAAAAACAGGTTAATCACGCAGATCGTAAATTTCATTTTAATGAGATTGTTGATTTACTCGAATTAAAGCCTTTAATTCATCGTAAAGCGCATCAGCTTTCTGGTGGAGAAGCACAGCGCGTGTCTATTGGTCGTGCTTTATTGTCTTCACCCCATTTATTGCTGTTGGATGAACCCTTGACAGGGCTTGATCATCAATTAAAACAGCAAATTTTACCGTTCTTAAAAAGATTAAAAGAGGAAATTGATTTGCCGATGATTTATGTGACGCACCATGTAGATGAGTTAGTATTTTTACACGCTGAAATATTGATGTTAGAACAAGGAAAATTAATGCCTGCAACCTATCAATTTTCATCATAAACAAGGGGTCTTTGAATATGGATATTTTCCCAATCTCTTTAAAGTTGCAACAGCAACCTTGTCTAGTTGTCGGTGGTGGACACATTGCCTATCGTAAAGCTGTGCTCTTAGCTAAAGCAGGTGCAGTGATTAGTGTGATTGCACCTGAAGTTGATGCGAATCTATTAGAGATTGTCGTGCAAAGCCAAGGGCAATATGTTCAAGCCACATTTGAACAGCAATTAAATCTACACAATTCTAAATCTTTAGATCTACGTCAATATCGCTTGGTCATTGCAGCAACAGACAGTAAACTCACCAATCAACAGATCTTTGAAGTCTGTGAGGCTGAAAATGTTTTGGTGAATAGTGTTGATGATCCACCGCATTGTCGCTTCATGGTACCAGCAATTGTTGATCGTTTACCTTTGGTTATTTCGATTGCAACCAATTGTACATCTCCTGTTTTATCCCGCCAAATTCGTACCCAACTTGAAGCAACTATTCCTTAAAGTATGGGAAAGCTTGCTGATTTTTCTGGAAAATAGCGTTCAGTTGTTAAAGAAAAAATTAGCACTCCTGATGAGCGCCGTATTTTTTGGGAAGACTTATATGCAAGTCCCCTAAAAGAACAAGTTTTAATGACAATATTGCTGTAGCGGATCAGTTGATTGAACAGGCTTTACAAGAGTGAAAACACCGAAAAGTGAGATTTTTTGGTCGGTGCAGACCCGGGTGATCCTGAGCTATTGACACTGAAAGCTTTACGTTTAATGCAACAAGCCGAATCAAACTTATCCAGATAAAGCTATTCAATATTAATTCAGGCTTAAATCCTTATTTTTATTATCCTTGCCTATAGTCACAGGCTTTATTTAAAGTTTCATAGCTTTGTGATTGAATTGGATGGTATCGGATTTCAACTATCTATAAAAAATAAAAGTATACTAATAAATTTTAGGAAGGTTGTAGTATTTAAATTTTTGTACAGTAAAGCCCATTAAAAATAACAAGGAGTATTATATTTTAATAAGTCTCTTTCATAGTTTATTTTTAATCCACTTCTAAGTTGTAAATTTCAGCAATTAAATTGTATCTTAAGCCGAGCCTTTTCCCTCTGTTTCGATAACGCTACTGAAAGTATTTTAAAGGTCTTGAGTACACCAAATACATGCTCAATCCCTATTCTTCTTTTATTAATTTTTCGGTTATGTTGTTTTAAGACAGGATCTAATTTCCATCCTCATTTTGCTTTTATTGGGATTAAACTTTTTTCATAAATCGCGTAGATCCTTTGATAACTTTTATCCGCTAATACAAACGATGCTTTTGGAATTAAATGCTGGTTTCTTTTTAATAATTCAAAGTCGTGTACTGCATTTTTGCACATACATAAACTGAGAATTTTCCGTGTTTTATAATGAATGATCGCTTGTACTTTAAACGTATGTGCCTTTTGCTTGCCACTATAGATTTTTTCTTTTTTTTCAGTATGTTGTGCGGCTATTTATGTTGCATCTACGATGACAATATCTCAATCCAAACCTCCACCAGCAGGTGGTTTCTTCGGTAAATTAAATTTCTTAGAGCGAATTAAATAGTCTTTCACATAGCTAATGATTATTGAAGCCGTTGCTTTTGAAACACCATAAGTCATTCCAACAGGGAATAAAGTGCGGTACTCACGCCAATAGCTCAAACAGAGCAGCAATTGATCTTCTTGTGAGTTATGCAAGTTGTCTAATATAGGAGATAGGTTAGAATTTTTTATAATTTCATACTGATTATTTGTATAACTTATGTTTGATTTGATGTTTTTTTATAACAATATATTAGTTTGTAATGTTAATAATTACATTTAAATATTTTTTTTAATAATAAGAATACAAAAGGTAATATTTAAATGAAGAATATACGGGATATATTTATCAAATAATCTAAATTATATAAAAGAGAGTACTTTAGCCTTCCATCGGCTAATTAAAATTAGATAATTGGCTGGTTATTGATGAATAATATTGAATAACTTATTAATAGTTAAAATATTTTAATATCAATTAAATACTGCAAATGTAATTCCAATATATGACAAAAATCAGTACGAGGATTAAAAATAATGGAATGGTTGCAAAGTGAACTAAAACATAGTCCTGAGATACTTCTATTTTTATCTCTTGCTATAGGCTTTTGGATAGGTAAATTCCAATTTGGTAAATTCCAGTTTGGTGGTGTGGCTGGATCTCTACTTGTTGCAGTCATATTAAGCTTGATTGGTGTTCCAGTCGATAACGGTGTTAAAGCAATACTTTTCGCACTGTTTATTTATGCAGTTGGTTTTGAAAGTGGTCCTCAATTTTTTAAATCTCTTGGGCCTGAATCCATAAAAGAGATTTTATTGGCTATTTTTATGGCAGTGTGTGGCCTAATTACAGTATTGGTCATGGCAAAAATTTTCCATTTAGACAAAGGACTTGCAGCAGGTCTCGCTGCTGGAGGTATGACGCAATCAGCGATTATTGGTACAGCAGGTGATGCATTATCTCGTCTTGATTTACCTTTAGTTGAAATCCAAAAAATGCAAGCCAATGTCGCTATTGGTTATGCAGTTACTTATATTTTTGGATCGCTTGGTGCAATTATTGTTTGTGTCAATATTCTTCCCCGTTTTATGGGGCGCGAAATTCGTGATGATGCACTCAAAGCTCAGTCTGAGCGTTTAAAAGGTGCTTTTGAACTGACGCCAGGCCAAGAATTAGCAGTGCCTGAACTTGTTGGTCGTATCTATAAAGTTGAACAGGCAAATGGTAAGAGTGTTGCCGATATTGAGCAGAAAGGTAGTAGCGTAACAATTGAACGCTTGAAACGTAAAGATAAATTTATAGATATAAGCCCTGAAACCGTCTTGTTGACCGATGATATTGTTTTGGTTGTAGGGCGACGTGCTGGGGTTGTTGCAATATCGAATCATATCGGAACTGAACTGCAATCGTCGTCTGGTATGGAAGTGGTGATGGACACAACTGATGTGATCCTCAATAACTCTGAATATCTTAATCGTACACTTGGTGATATTAAAGCCAATACACCTACATCTTTAAAGCATGGCATTTATGTTTTAAGAATTAAGCGTAAGGGTGAAGCATTGCCATTAATTGATGAAACTGTTTTACGCCAAGGTGATATTGTTACTGTCTATGGTAATCAAAATGATCTTAATCGCTTAATAAAACAAGCGGGTACGGCACTTCCTGAAAGCTTAAAAACAGATTGGGTTTTTCATGGTGCTGGTCTGGTTGTTGGTCTAATTATTGGCTTATTTGTAATTCGTATCGGCGGTGTTCCTCTAACATTGGGTGCAGGTGGTGGTGCTTTACTTTCAGGTTTGTTATTTGGATGGCTCCGTAGTCGTAATCAATTACACGGCAATATGCCTCTTGCTGCATCACAGCTTCTCAAAGATTTAGGACTTGCAGGTTTTGTCGCTGCTGTTGGATTACAGTCTGGTTTACAGGCAATTCATACCATTAGAGATAGTGGACTGTCACTCTTTCTTATCGGTGTTGTAGTGACTTTAGTACCTCTTTTACTTTCGATGCTTTTTGCTCGATATGTACTACGTTATAACAATGTTGCTGTTATGGCTGGTGCGCTATCTGGTTCGCGCAGTGCAAACCCTGCTTTTGGTGGTGTACTGGATAAAGCTGGAAACTCAATTCCAACCGTTCCCTTTGCAATTACTTATGCTTTAGCAAATGTCTTTTTAACATTACTGGGACCACTGATTGTCGGGCTGGTCTAACAAAATTATTGAATACATTAGATTTATACATTTTTTACTTTCGATTATATTTATTCAAGGAGACTTCCCATGGGGAATGTTGATTACTCTAAATACGCAAAACTTAGCCCATTTGAACTTAAAGATGAACTGATTGCATTAGCTCAAAGTCGTACAGACCGCATGATGTTAAATGCTGGGCGTGGAAACCCTAATTTTTTGGCAACTGTACCTCGTCGGGCATTTTTCCAATTGGGATTATTTGCCGCAACTGAATCAGAGTTTTCATTTTCATATATGCCTGAAGGACTAGGTGGTTTTCCGCGTCCTGTTGCATTGCAATCACGCTTTGATCAATTTATTTTAGAAAACCGTGATAAGCCTGGTGTCGTCTTTTTAGGTAAAGTTATTTCTTATGTTCGCGACCAATTAGGCCTTAATCCTGATGAATTTTTATTGGAAATGGTTGAAGGAATTTTAGGCTGTAACTATCCTGTCCCTGATCGGATGCTTCGTGTCAGCGAAACTATTATTAAAGAATATGTCTTGAGAGAGATGGGTGTTCAAGGTTTAGCGAAAAATTCCATCGATTTATTTGCTGTCGAGGGTGGTACTGCCGCCATGGCATACATTTTTAACTCTCTAAAAGAAAATAAAATTATTGAGAAAGGGGATCGCATTGCGATTGGAACTCCAATTTTTACGCCTTATTTAGAAATTCCAAAATTAAATGATTATCAGCTTGAGGAAGTATTTATAGAAGCTGATCCTAATCTTGATTGGCAATATCCTGAGTCTGAATTACGCAAACTTGAAGATCCATCCATTAAAGCATTTTTCCTCGTTAATCCGAGTAACCCACCTTCAGTTAAAATGAGTGATGAAGGACTTGCGATTTTGGCGGATATTGTTAAAAAGCGTCCAGATTTAATTATTCTTACTGATGATGTATATGGAACTTTTGCAGATAATTTTCAATCGATTTTCTCTATTTGTCCAGATAACACAATTTTGGTGTATTCATTCTCAAAATATTTTGGTGCAACGGGTTGGCGCTTAGGGGTAATTGCATTATCAGATAATAATATTTTAGATAAAAAAATTGCGGCCTTACCTAAAAAAGCAAAACAGGAATTAGAAGAACGTTATTCATCAGTAACCACAGATCCATCGAGTATGAAATTTATTGATCGTATGGTTGCAGATAGCCGTAATGTTGCATTAAACCATACTGCAGGGCTTTCTACGCCACAACAAGTTCAGATGGTTCTATTTGCATTATTTGATATGATGGATTCACGTCAAGCTTATAGGAAAGCCGTCAAATCTGTTGTCCGTGAACGGAATAAAACATTATATCGCCATCTTGGAGTCGATGCCCCTCAAGATCCTAATAGTGTCGATTATTATACGCTTATTAACCTAGAAAAAATTTCGCGTACACTTTATGGCGAGGAGTTTTCGACGTGGATCATGAACAATAAAAATCCGACGGAATTGCTATTCCGTGTTGCCGCGGAAACGGGCGTGGTTTTATTACCAGGTTCTGGATTTGGTGTAATGCATCCTTCAGCTCGTGCATCTTTAGCAAACTTAAATGAGTATCAATATGCTGCGATTGGTGATTCTTTGCGAAAATTTGCCGATGAAAAATTCAAAGAGTATGAAAGTTTAAATAAGAAGAAAACAGCCAAATAATCTCGAATCAATAAGATAGGTGAAATTAAATAGGATGCCTACTCAAATTCAGCTTATTTTATGTTGCAGATACATAATGTAAAAAAAGGAGATATTATCTCCTTTTTTTACAAGTGCTGTATTTTTAAATATTAAGCTTTAGATTTGGCTAAGTACTTATCCATTTCTTCAGCAGGAACCATACCACCGCCAGTTCCCCAAACAATATGATTGGCATTTTGTAATTGTTGCTCAGTAAAATGGTGCAGTGCAGCATAATCTGGATGTTGATTGATCACGACTGGTCCGAGCATTCCTGCCAAAGCAGACGGTTCTAATTTGAGGTGTTCAGACTGATTCAACATGCCGAGTAATAAATACATGGTTTGATCATCTAAGGTATAAAAACCGTCGAGTAGTCTTTGCATAGCACGACCAACAAATCCTGATGCACGACCAACAGCTAGACCATCTGCCGCTGTGATGTTGTCTATACCAATCTCTTGTACTGAAATTTCATCATGTAAACCTGTCGCAACACCCAGTAACATACATGGTGAATGTGTTGGTTCTGCAAAAATGCAATGTACATGATCACCAAATGCCATTTTTAAACCAAATGCAACGCCACCTGGGCCACCACCAACGCCACAAGGTAAATAAACAAATAAAGGGTGTACTTGATCTACAACAATGTCTTGTTGCTCTAATTGAGTTTTTAGGCGTTGTCCTGCGACAGAATAACCTAAGAATAAAGTACGTGAATTTTCATCATCAATGAAAAAACAGTTTGGATTTTTTAGCGCGGCTTTGCGTCCTTGTTCTACAGCGACACCATAATCTTCCGCATATTCAACGACTGTTACACCATGAGAGCGTAGTTTATCTTTTTTCCATTGGCGAGCATCTGCTGACATGTGTACTGTGACATCGAAGCCTAATTGCGCACTCATGATGCCAATTGAAAGTCCTAAATTACCTGTAGAACCTACAGCAATGCTGTATTGACTAAAAAATTGCTTAAATTCAGGGGTATTTAGTTTTGAATAATCATCTTCAATGGTGAGTAAACCTGCTTGTAGCGCAAGTTTTTCAGCATGACAGAGCACTTCATAAATACCGCCACGAGCTTTAATTGAGCCAGAGATTGGTAGGTGACTATCTTTTTTAAGCCAAAGTTTACCATTAATGGTTTGACCAAAATGTTGTTCGAGTTGCTGTTGCATATTGGGAATAGCAGCAAGTTCAGATTCGATAATACCGCCAGTCGCTGCTGTTTCTGGAAAGGCTTTGACCAAATACGGGGCAAAGCGTGCTAAGCGATCACGGGCATCATCAATATCTGATTGGTCGAGCCCGACATAGGGTAAACCTTCTGCAAGCGCCGTGAAGTTAGGATTAAACCAAACAGTTTCTTTTAGTTCGATTAGATCCTTAACAATAGGATGTTGCAGTACAAGTTGCTTAAGTTGATCAGAATTCATAAGAGTACTCATAAAAGCTTAAATAAAATTAGAAAGCAGGAAGGTACAGCCCAGCGCAATCAGCGAGGCAATAAAGGTTGCAGAAGTGTAATATTTAAAAGTTTCACCTAAGGTCGCGCCACAATATTGTTTAACCAACCAGAATAAAGAATCTGTAACAATGGTGCAGCCAATCGCGCCTGAACCAATCGCAATAGCCATAATTTCAGGGCTAATATCAGGATATAGGTGCAGCATTGGTGCCACAATTGCAGTCGCTCCCATCATTGCTACAGTCGCTGAGCCAACTGCTGCATGTAGAAGCAAGGCAACTAACCATGCAAGTAAGATGGGATGCATATGTAAGTGTGAGAGTAGAACGGCCATTGAATCGGCTAAGCCACTGGCTTTTAAAATGCTATTGAATGCACCGCCAGCACCAATAATTAATAAGATATTCGCAATAGAAGAAAATGAACTTTCTGTATCTTTTAATAAGGTTACCATGTGCATTTTGCGACGTAAACCTAACAGATAGTAAGCTACAAATACCGCAATAAACATGGCTGTAATTGGGTTGCCAATAAAGTCTAAGAATTGGTATAGCGGCGTTTGTGCTTTTGAATGCAATTCGGCAATGGTTTTAATAAGCATTAGCCCAATCGGTAAAAACACCGTGAATAATGTGACTTTTAATGAAGGAAGTGTGTGTTCTTCTCTGAGGGTTAAATTTGAAAATTCTTGAGGAACAGCTTTAAAAGGTAAGCGATTTCCCAGTAATTTTAAAAATAGTGGGCCGCCAACAAGAGCAGCTGTCAAGCCAACCATAAGACCAAAAACAATGACGGTACCGACATCAGCCCCGAGTTTGTTGGTGACATACAGTGCTGCTGGATGAGGTGGAACCACACAATGTACTGCCATTAATGCCGTACAAAGAGGAATTGCTAACTTGAATAAAGAAGTTTTGGTATGCTTGGCGATGGAAAAGGCCAAAGGAATTAATAAAACCACACCCACTTCAACAAATAAAGTAATACCGCACAGTAAGCCAATCAGCACCATGATGATATCTGTGGATAGCCACTTACAACGTTGCAGGGAGAGCGCAATACGTTCGGCAGCCCCAGAGACTTCCATCATTTTGCCAAGAATGGTTCCTAATGCAATGACCGTTGCAAGAAAACCTAAGGTGCTTCCAATACCATTCTCAATCGCATTGATCATTTCGAGTGGTTGCATTTGCATAGCAACACCCACAAAGAAACTGGCAAGAAGTAAAGCCAAAAAAGGATGCAGTTTGAATTTTAAAATAGTGAAAATGATTAAACAGATACTGGTCAGTAAGATACCGACATCCCAGAAATTGGCTTCCATACCTAACGTCTCCATGACAAAATTCCGATTAATCTATTTGAGTGGAATAAAAGCGCAACGTCAAATGATGAAATTTTGTGTTTGAGTTAAAATAATTCATCTGAAAAATGTAGTGAAATAAGCATTGATCTTTAAATAGATTTTAAGTTCCAATGTTGTATTGGGTACCATGAATGGGTTTTATTTCTGATGAATAACATGACCTATGGACTGAGGATAGATGAATGAACAATCCACATAAAACCCTGACGGGTTTTCAATTGTCAAAACTTTATACCTTTGAAGTCGCTGCAAGACATGAATCCTTTGCATTAGCTGCAGAAGAACTATTTTTGACCCCGAGTGCTGTGAGTCACCAAATTAATTTATTAGAAAAAGAACTAGATATAAAATTATTTTTACGATTACACCGTAAGGTGGAATTAACCAATGAGGGGAGGCGTGTTTTTTGGGCTTTACAATCCTCATTGGATCATTTAAATACTGAAATTAAAGCGATACAAAATCAGGCATTGGCAGGATCTCTCACCATTTATGCGAGACCTTCTATTGCGCAATGTTGGTTGGTTCCGAAACTTTCCGATTTTATTCAACGCTATCCATTCATTCAGTTATCTATTTTGACGGGTAATGAAAATATTAATTTTCAACGCACTGGGATAGATTTAGCCCTCTATTTTGATAATCAGCCTTCATTTCAATTGAACTATCAATATCTGATGGATGAACATATTATTCCCGTATGTAGCCCTGAATATGCGGCAAAGTTTAATTTAAGGGGGAGTATTGAAAACTTACAACATTGTACCTTGCTGCATGATTGCCAAGCATGGAGTAATGGTACTGGAACCGATGAATGGAGCAGTTGGGCAACCTATTTTAATGCCAATATCGATACTTCTTTAGGGATTAGCTTTGATCGCTCTGATCTGGCATTGATTGCGGCCAAAAATAATTTAGGTATTACCATGGGCAGAAAAAGATTAGTGCAAAAGGATATAGAAACTGGAGCGTTGGTGATGCCATTTCAAGAGATGTATTTGCGCTGTGACCAGCATTATTATGTTGCTTCACAAAAAGATCTTAAGTGGCCAAAAAATGAAGCTTTTATTGAGTGGTTGAAAGAGGCTGTGAATGAAGAGCAGGCTTAGCAGGGTCAAATTTCAATGGATACTATTAAAAAAACAAATGATTTAATGTCTTGCGATGCAACTTTTTAAATAAAAATAACTTGATCGAAGTATGTACTTCTTATTTTAAAAATGACGTTCTGAATATGATTATTTAGATAAAACTGTTGAGTAGATTGAATGGCTAGGCTATTTTTGATTTGTTTTAGAAATAGCTAAATTCTGAATTTCAGCATGTGTATCTATTGTATAGCAATAAATAGTGAATACGGCACAATGATGGTTAGTCAGTGTAAATTTTTTCCATACATAAATGATGATCAGTACTATAGAGTAGGCGGCATGATTCTCAGTTTTCGGCTGTAAAATCAAGGCTTGAAATTCCCTTCTATTCGCGCTGTATAACTTAAATAAAAGGGAATTTGGATAAAAGTACTTAATTATTTAAATCGAACCAAATAAATTGGCTATCTACATGCGCTTGGATGGTTGCAAGATCATCAAAAAACAAAGCATCACCGGCTTTTACAACTTGTCCTAAAATTTCAATTTCACCCTCAATCACATGCACATAGTTAAATTTTTGGGTTGCTTCTACATTTAAGGTATGGTCTTTTTGTAAAAATGCTGTTTTTACTTCTGCATTTTGACGAATATGCATCGGTGCATTGGCATTTGGGCCAACAATTAACTGCCATACATTTGGTGTTTGTTTAGGGTCGCATTCAATTTGTTGGTAGGTCGGTTCGGCATTTTGTACATTTGGAATAATCCAGATTTGCAGGAGATGCAGTGCTTCATCGCCTTGGTTGACTTCACTGTGTTGAATGCCTGTTCCTGCACTCATTAACTGCCATTCACCTGCATGAATTTGACTTTGATTGCCCATACTATCTTTATGAGAAATAGTACCTTGAAGTACACAGGTTAATATTTCCATATTGTCATGCGGATGTGTGCCAAAGCCCTTATGTGCTGCAATGATGTCATCATTAATGACGCGTAAAGATCCTATTCCCATAAATTCAGGGTTATACCAACTACCAAACGAGAAGCTGTGTTTCGATTCTAACCAGCCAGCTTTGACATGCCCACGATCTTCACTGTGATGTAAATAAGTTGTCATGCTCAATCTCCGAATCATTATTTTGTCATTAAAATAATTTTAATCTTTAGAGTAATGAGATGAAATGTTAAAAAAGCAACATATTGTATCGTTTTTGGAACGATTGGTTATTGTTGAGTTGATTGGGATATAGCAAATAAAAAAGCCTACTCTAAAGTAGGCTTTTTTATTTTAACAATTTTTAAACAGTTAAATTATTCTAAGAATTTAACTGTTACTCCAGATTTCACTTTCTTACCGAGGTCATTTGCATCCCAGTTGGTTAAACGAATGCAACCATGTGAAGCTGTTTTAGAAATTGCTGATGGATTCGGTGTACCATGAATACCAAATGATTTTTTACTTAAACCAATCCAAATGTTACCCACGGGTGCATTTGGGCCAGGTGGTAATGACAGTGGCTTGGTATTACTACCTTGAAGAAAGTTGCTTGGAGAGTAACTATACCAAGGATTTTTTGCTACACCAGTGACTTTATAAGTACCCGTTGGTGATGGTGTGTCTGAACTACCAATGGTTGCAGGAAATGATCCAACCATTTGGTTTTGGCTATTAAATAAATACAGTTGTTTCGCACCTTTGTGCGCAACAATAAGATGAATGTTTTCAGGTAATTCATTGCGAATATTGGTCACAATGATTTTTTCACCAGCTTTTTTAAAGGTCGCTTTCGGATTTAATTTTTTTAAAAACTCTTCATCCATGTGGAATTTTTCACCCAACATTTCAGTCACACGAGTGTAGTACAAGCCTTTCATTTTTGCTTGTAACGCATAATCATGTGGAATCGACGCAGCGTAAGGACCTTGAAGGTCTGCTTCTGTAATGGTGTATTCGACAAAGGCTGGTTTATTGCCTTGTTTTGCAAGCAAGGTATCCCAAGTTTCTTTGGTTAAAACACCTGTAGTTTTGAGACCATTCATTTGCTGGAATGATGCAATCGCTTTTAGGGTGTTCATGCCACTTGAACCATCAATTGCACCTGGTGAAGCATGTGCATTGTTTAACATGACATGTGCACGGGCATAAACAGGAAATTGACCTTTACCAATATTTTCATACCATTCGGCATTATTTAGACCATCTAAAGTCCAAGATGCCTTCGGTGCAGCTGTATTTGTTGGGGTGCTTGTTGTTGCTTTAGTACCAACATCAGCAGTTTTATCTTCAGTTTTTTCAAGATTTTGTAATGTATCAGCAGCTTGATTTAAGTCTTTTTGCTCTTGTTGAGAAATTTGGACATCACTGGTACTTGCACTATCAACTGCGAGTGGATCAATCGGATCTTCCACAGGTGCAGTAATCGCAACTTTTTTAGGATTTAATGGTTGCTCAGCAGTATTAGAAGCAGCAAATACTGTACCAGAAAGGATGCAGCTTAAACTCAAAGCAAGAATTGAGCGAACGAACATGTAATTCAACCTTAAGAATTATTCATACTAGATTTCGAAACGGCACAAGTATTGCAGAAAATACACCCTGATGCAGTATTTGTTTTGTGTAATTACTTAATTTTGATTAGACATTCTAATTTTTTTTATGCTAGAGAAATTACTAAATTTAAAGCCTTTTTGCTATGATGGATCGAATTTTAAATTTGGATTGGGAAAGTAAATGACGACCTTAAAAAATGATCGTTTTCTCCGTGCCTTATTGCGTGAGCCAGTAGATACCACACCAGTATGGATGATGCGTCAAGCAGGGCGATATTTACCTGAATATCGAGAAACACGAGCAAAAGCGGGTGATTTTCTTTCCCTTTGTAAAAATACTGAATTGGCTTGTGAGGTGACTTTACAGCCTTTACGCCGTTACGATTTAGATGCTGCAATTTTATTTTCTGATATTTTAACGATTCCAGATGCATTAGGTTTGGGGCTTTATTTTGAAGCTGGTGAAGGGCCTAAATTTCATAAAACGATTCGTACAGAACAGGACGTTGCCAATTTACCTCAATTTAATGCCAAATCTGATTTAGATTATGTCATGAATGCGGTCTCGACTATTCGTTCGGCATTAGGTGGGCAAGTTCCTTTAATTGGTTTTTCTGGAAGTCCATGGACCCTCGCGACGTATATGGTTGAAGGTGGCTCAAGTAAAGATTTCCGCTTTACCAAGCAAATGATGTACGCTCAACCCGAAGTTTTACATGCATTACTTGATCGTTTAGCCGATGCAGTGATTGAGTATTTAAATGCGCAAATTGATGCAGGTGCACAAGCGGTACAGATTTTTGATAGTTGGGGGGGGGCTTTGGCGCATCGTCAATATCAAGAATTTTCATTGAACTACATGCAAAAAATTGTTGCAGGTTTAAAACGTGAAAATGAAGGGCGTAAAGTGCCTGTCATTATTTTCACCAAGGGTGGTGGTCAATGGTTAGAACCGATGATTGCAACAGGTGCGGATGCATTAGGTCTGGATTGGACCACGCCGTTAAATGTAGCCCGTCAAACAGTGAATGGACGCGTTGCCTTACAAGGTAACTTAGATCCTGCAACTCTATATGGTTCAACGGCCATGATTGAAAAGTCCGTAAAACTTATGTTAGACGACGCTTATGCCAATGGTGAAAAAACGGGTTATATTGCCAATTTAGGTCATGGTATTACCCAGTGGGTTGACCCTGTGAGTCCGAAAGCATTTATTGATACAGTGCATGAATACAGTGCTAAATATCTAGGTTGAGTTTTGAAGTCTATTTAGCATGATCTATTTAAAATCCTTCTATGAATTTCTTTATAAGGCAGCATCTGCTGCCTTATTTGGCATTTTATTATTAGTCGCTTTTGTGGTTACTGCATCGATGGGAAGTTATGAATATCATGGCTTTTTTCGCTATGATTATTTGTTATTTTACGCTTTGATTATTCAAGCCTGTTTGCTCTACCTGAAGTTAGAGTCTTGGGCAGAAGCTAAAGTTATTGCGTTATTCCATGTGATGGCTATGGGTATGGAGGTTTTTCTGACGCATCCCAATATTGCATCATGGCAATATCCACAACCTGCAGTATTCAAACTGATGACCGTACCTTTGTTTGCTGGATTTATGTACTCAGCGGTAGGGAGTTTTTTTGCCCGATCATTGCGCTTATATCAGGTATCATTTGTCAAATTGCCTCATTTTTTCAATATGCTTAGTTTGGCCGTTTTTTCTTATATTAATTTTATGAGTAAATTTTTTATTCCAGATTTTCGAAATCTTCTTTTTATTTGGAGCATATTCATCTTTTGGCAAACCAAAATTCGGTTTGAGTTACAACATCATCATTTTCAATTGCCGATATTGCCGATCTTAATGGTGTTGGCATTTCTCATTTGGATCGCTGAAAATATTAGTACTTTTTATAAAATCTGGCTGTATCCAAGTCAGGTTGATGCTTGGCATATGGTGGGTTGGGGGAAATTAGGATCTTGGTATTTATTGTTATTACTGAGCTTAGTTTTGGTCTTAAAAATATTAGGAAAGCGAGATTCAGTAGGGAATTGGTATTTGAGGTCTCTAAAATAAGCAGAAAATTATGTCAGATTTTGATTTGCTATTTATACTGGATGTGGTAAATCTTTATACAGTGTAATCAAACATTACACAATGTAGAACGATGACAGTAAAACAAATGCATAATTAAAATCTGGAGAATAATACATGTTAAAAAAATTAGCACTTGCTGCAGTGATTGCGGCGACATCAAGTATGGCGATGGCCGATAAAGATGTCGGTTGTGGTGTCGGTTCTCAAGTTTGGGCTGGAAAAAGCGGTGTGATTCCGAAAATTTTAGCTGCAACAACCAATGGGATTTTTACCAATCAATTGTTGGGAATTACCTTTGGTACACTTGGCTGTGGTAGCGGTACAGTGACAGCGCAAGTGGTAACATTCACCAATGAAAATGCAGAATCATTAGCACGTGATATGGCAGTAGGTCAGGGTGAAAGCTTGAATGTACTTGCAGAATTACTGAATATTAAATCAGAAGATAAGTCACATTTCTTTGCGGTGAGTAAAGCAAATTTTGCCGATATTTATTCAACGGATAATCAAAATTCTTTACAGGTTTTAGCTTCATTGCAACAAGTGATGACGAAAGATCAAATTTTAAAAGCTTACGTTTAATCTCGAATCAACCCTGTCTACATGGCAGGGTTTTCTTTAAGTTATATCTTCTAAATGACTCTGAATATTGTTGATGTGAATGAAATATTTTGCTTTATGTAGTGCTGTAATGAGTACTGTTTTAACATTTTCTGTACATGCCGAATCAGAGAATCTTCAAAATTATTTAAAAATTGCCGAACAAAAACAACTGGACAAAAATATTACTTGGCAAAGGCTGTTATATGCTGAAGATACAGCACAGAGTGAAGTTAATTATAGTGGTTACTTTTTAGCATCCGATGGTCGTCAAAATATTAAAAATGAGCTTCAAGCAGATATTCAAGCCTTATTTTTAACTGCTGAACCGAATCAATCAATTCGCTGTAAATTTCCAGCTCGCAGCCAATGGTTGATGCAACAACTGAATATTCAAGAATCACAGTTACCTCAAGTTGCATGTCCCGAATTTGAGCAATGGTTTGGGCAAATTAAGCCCTATAAAGTAACTTTAATTTATGCAACAGATTTTATGGGTAATCCTAGTTCGATGTTCGGGCATACTTTATTACGGCTAGACCCTAAAGATCAAAAACAGCTCAATTTGGTGTCTTATGCGGTCAATTATGCAGCGACGGTAAAGGGCGATGATAATTGGTCCTATGCATGGAAAGGCTTAACAGGGCAGTACCCCGGTGAATATTCATTAATGCCATATTATCGTAAGGTCAAAGAATATGGTGATTTTGAAAGTCGTGATTTATGGGAATATGAACTCAATTTAAATCCTCAAGAAACACAATTTTTAGTAAAACATATTTGGGAAATGCAAAAGGTTAGTTTCCCCTATTATTTTGTCAGTGATAATTGCGCCTATCGTTTATTGGGGTTAATTGATTTAGTCCGCCCACAATCCAATCTAAAACAAAAGTTTAGTTATGCCTCTATTCCTATAGATACCATTAAAGCGATTGATCAAGAGCATTTGATTAAAGAAACCTTATATCGCCCCGCTTTAGAAACCCAATTGTTATCTCAAGCTCAGCAACATGGCGCTGATTTAGCGAAGCAAGCACATCAAATTGCTTTAGCTGAACCGCAACATATGCCAGATTTATTAAAGTCTTATACTGCAATTGATCGCGCTAAAATTTTAGAAATGGCGTATGACGATTTATATTTACAGTTTGTTGCTAGACAAGTCTCGCAAGAATTTGCTCAGCCACGTTTTAGACAGTTGCTTGGTTTACGTAGTCAGCTACAAATTGATAAACAAAGATTAGAACCACAACGACCACACGTTAATCCTGTAGAGGGGCATTCGGCACGGAATTGGTCAATTGATGTAGGAGAAGTACAAGGCGATCATTTTGTACAAATTGGACATCGACAGGCTTATCATGATTTAAAAGATCCACAAGGTGGTTTTAGAATGGGTACGCAACTTTTATTTTTAGATGCGGCAGTACAATGGCGTAATCATGCTCTCAAATTTGAGCACCTCGATTTACTTAGCGTGAATTCTTATAATCCGATTACACCATTTAAAACACCATTAACCTGGGGTTTTAATATTGCATGGCAACAAGAAGCTGTAAGTAATGGTCATTTTAGTGAGCATGATCAGCATGGTGTGTTTAGCTTAAAGGGGCAGTCGGGTTACACCCTTGCAGATGATCAACGCGAGCATTTGTGTTTTGCTGAGTTACAGACCCAGTTACAAGCAGGCAAAGCTTTAGATCAAGGTTGGCGTATTGGAATTGGGCCGACGCTTGGTTGTCAGAATGTATGGTCAGATCGAGTTAATAGTTTGCTACAACTGGAACTGCCATATTGGAGTGATTCACAGCAATGGAATGTTCGTTTCAATAGTATGTTGCAGTATTCAATTAATCAGCAGAGTTCATTCCGAGTGAACTGGGAATATCAACAACAGCAGCGCAAAGATTGGATGAAGTTAGGTTTAGGCTATGTGAGATTTTTTTGATTTTATAAGCGCCGATTGTATCAATAAAAGGTGCTATAAAATAACGGATTTAGGAAGGATTAGGAATTCACTTTTGAGTTGTGTCATCTAATATTTTTTGACTGACTTCTAGTGCATTTAAATATGCACCATGTACAGTACCCGCATATTTTAAACTGCAATGCTCTCCAGTAAAGAAAAGACGATTCTCAATAGCTTGGTTTAATGTTTTAACCAGTTCAGTCGTGTGAAGTGGTGTAGGAAAGCTAAAAGAACCATAGCTTTGTTGATCTGCTCCCCAGCGGGTAATAATAATATTTTTAGGCGTATTGGGGATGTTGGAGAAAGTACGATTTAAACCTTGATAGATAAAATTCCATACTTCAGCATCGGTTGCATGATCTATATATTCTGACTGCGTACCACCGAATAACATGAGATACATGGGTTTATTATAAATTTTCGTGAGATTTAATAGATTAAACCAATGTCCATCCTGCCAGTAAAAATCACTGATACTGGTTGATGTTCTATCTAAATCAAAGGGTAATGGTTCTTCAAATTCCAAGAAAACTTTATTGAATGAACCAAACCCAATATCCTGTATTGCATTAAGATAAGGCGCGGGAAGCGGCGGTGAAAATACTATTTTATCTTTTTTTAATACGCCTAATGGAACTGTCACGATCACTCGTGAGCCCAGATAACGTCTGTTGTGTTGATCTATCAGTTCGATATGATCATCTTTTAGGGTGATGTGTAGAATTTCAATATCCGTGTGAATATTAAGATTCTTTGAAATACTTTCTATAACTTGAATATATCCCTCAGGGAATATGACTTCATCACCTTCAAAATAGCCTTCATATTTTTCATAATGTGCTGAAAGCTGGCTGAGGTCTGTCGCAAAGGGGTCATTGGCAAGTCTTTCAAAAAAACTCAATAATAGGCTTTTGAGTTGTTTTTCAGGAAATACAGTTTCGGAATATTCAAGTGAAGACATAATCTCATTGATTGCTTCTAATGCTGAATGATGTTTTGACTCAGTCAAAAGTTGGCTTACTTTTCTAATATAAAGTTCGAATTCTTGTTGTTCTATCTCTGAAAGTATTTGCCCATTGGTATGGTAATAGCTTGAATCCATATAATTAAATACCGTGGTGGCGATATTGTTCTTTTGAGTGATTTCCCAGATGGGATTGTTTTCAATACCGTGTATCCAAGATGCCCCTAAATCAAAGATATGGCAATCTTCTTGGATCGAGTGAATCCGACCACCAATTCTCTTTTTGGCTTCTAAAATAATGACATTTTCACCAGCCTCTTGTAATTTTTGTGCACACGCTAATCCCGCGATACCTGCACCAATAATCAAAATTGTGTCGGGTCTATGGTTATCGTTGATCATAAAAATTACCTCTACTTTTTATCGTTGTACTTTGGATATTGGTTGTCAGGTCTTTAGAATAAATTCTATTTTCAAATATCGACACATAAAAAAGCTCTGAAGGATCAGAGCTTTTTGGTCATCTTTAGAGCTTAATAGGCTTCAGGTACTGCCTGTAAAAACTCTCTACGCGAATCTCGGTCAGTTTTAAACTCACCGACAAAAGATACTGTACGCGTGGTAGATTCCTGTTTGCTTACGCCACGCATCATCATACACATATGTGCAGAGTCAATGACAACAGCAACACCACGTGCTTTGGTTACTTCCGCGACAGCTTCAGCAATTTGCTGAGTGAGTTGTTCCTGAATTTGTAAACGACGTGCGAACATTTCCGTAATGCGTGCAAATTTAGATAAGCCTAAAACATTACCTTCAGGTAAATAGGCAATATGTACACGACCATGGAAAGGCAGTAGGTGATGCTCACAAAGCGAATAGAACTCAATATTTTTAACTAAAACCATTTCATGGTTATCGGAAGGGAAGACCGCATTATTGGTCACTTCTTCCAAAGTTTTGCTATAACCAGACGTCAAATACGAAAACGCCTTAGCAGCACGCATTGGCGTATCTTTTAGGCCAGGACGATTCAAGTCCTCGCCAACGGCAGTTAAAATATTTGCGTAGGATTGCTGCATAGACATAAAACGTGTTCACTTACACTGATTGAACAAGGACGGCATTGTAGCAGAAAAACATAAAAAGTCTGACTACTAATTCAGCAGTAGGCATTTCTAATTGATTTACAGCTATACCATTTATGGATTAAATTTAGGATTTTTCTCGGCACGTTTGAGTAAAACTAAAACTGCACCAGTACCACCCTGTTTTTCAGGAGCACTGACAAAGGCAAGCACATCCCGATGTTGACGTAGCCAACTATTCACATAAGTTTTTAAAACGGCTTCCGGGCCTTTACCATGCACAATTTTAATGACGTTCTGATTTTCATCTTTGGCCATTTGAATAATCTGTAACACAGCAGAACGTGCATCTTCAACGGTGCAGCCATGTAAATCCACAGCTTCATACCAACGCAAATTTCCCGCTTTTAAATCTTCAAAAACCTTATGTTGTAAGGTGGCAATACGATAACTTAAGCTCGCTTGGCTCGCGACTGGATTAAGCATCGCTTGCGTATCTGAAAGTTCAGCATGATCTATATCACGCAGTCCTTCTGCAGCCGCTCGCTTCGCCAAAGTTTTAGCATCAGGTTTTTTATGGGCATGTGAGTTTACGACTTTGGCAATATTACTATTATCGAATGCTTTTACACCCTGCAAAGCGTTTTTAAATAAATCAGCATCATTGGGTTCTTCATTCGTTGCAGTTAGCTGAGCTTTTTTAAGCTCAGGTTGTGCCGCAATTTTAGAAGAATGAGGATGAGTGATTTGCTTTTTAAATGCTTTCAAAAGATTTTGCTGTTCTTTTGAAAACGAAGAATCATTACTGCTCATAACTTAAATCATAACTCAAAAGTTAATTTTAAAATTTCATTTAAACGCATTGTGGCTGTCCGAATAACGCTGTAAAGGCATGATCAGGGCGAGGTTGTTTCATAAAGCTTTCACCAACAAGGAAAGCATGAATATCATGTTCCTGCATCAGGCGCACATCTTCTGGTGTTGCAATGCCGCTCTCAGTGATTAAAAGACGTGAAGGCTCCAGTAATTTTTTCAAACGTAGCGATGTATTTAAATCAACATCAAAAGTTTTTAGATTACGGTTATTCACGCCTAATAAACAGCATTCTGAAAGTTTCATAGCACGTTCAAGTTCGGCTTCATCATGCACTTCAACCAGAACATCTAAATTGTGTTCAAACGCCGTTTTCGACATTTCTTCAAGTTGTTGATCAGAAAGGCTGGCTACAATTAAAAGGATACAGTCCGCATGTAATGCACGTGCTTCAATCACACCATAAGGATCAATTAGAAAATCTTTACGCAGTGCGGGAAGGGCGCAATGTTGGCGAGCAATGGCAATGTTTTCATCCGCACCTTGGAAAAAATCCACATCAGTCAGGACAGATAAACAGGCTGCACCTGCCTGTTCATATTGCTGGGCAATTTCAGCTGGATTAAAGTTTTCACGAATAATCCCTTTAGAAGGCGATGCTTTTTTAATTTCCGCAATCACGCCTGGGCGTTTAGCATTTAAAGCATGCGCGAAACCACGTACAGGTGTCGCAGCCTTTGCCAGTTCTTCGACATCTTTTAAGCTACGTTGTTTTAAACGGGCAGCAAACTCTTCGTATTTACGGTCAACAATTTTACCTAAAATGGTATTGGCGATATCTACCATGACATTTATTCCTATATAGCTTTAAGCTTCGTATTCTTTCAGTGTTTTGGTAAATTCAGACAACACGCTCATTTTTTCTAATGCTTGTCCGCCATAAATAATATCATGTGCTAAAGCGACACCTTGTTTATAGTCCTTACTGAGACCTGAAACATAGATTCCTGCACCTGCATTGAGTGCAATCATACTGGCCGCTTTTTCACCTTTCGTTGATTTGTTTTTGCCTAAAGCATCTTTAATCAGTGCCAGACTTTCAGCAGAATTTTCAACCATTAAGCCCATTAAGGTTTGTGATTCAATATCAACATCTTCAGGATTAATCACCCACTCGGTAATTTCACCATTTTTCAGCTCTGCAACATAGGTAGATGATGCCAAGCTAATTTCATCTAAACCATCTTTAGAATGCACCACCATGACATGTTCTGCACCCAGTTGCTTTAACACTTCTGCTATTGGGCGACAGAGTTCACTTGAAAACACGCCAATCACAAAGCGACGCACTCCAGCCGGATTCGTAAGCGGGCCAAGTAAGTTGAAAATACTGCGAAAACCCAATTCTTTACGTGGACCAGCAGCATATTTCATTGCTTTATGATGATTGGGGGCAAATAGGAAGCCGACGCCCATTTCACGGATGCAACGTTCGGTTTGTTGCATTGAAAGGTCAAGATTAATTCCAGCTTTTTCTAATAAGTCAGATGAGCCTGAATTTGATGAAACGCCGCGATTGCCGTGTTTTGCAATCGTAGCACCTGCTGCTGCTATCACAAACGCAGAGGCAGTAGAAACATTAAATAAGTTTTGACCATCACCACCTGTACCGACAATATCAATTAAATATGGAATGTCGCTGACATCAATTTTAATGGCAAATTCACGCATGACACGTGCAGCAGCTGTAATTTCATCAATACTTTCACCCTTTAAGCGGAGTCCCATCATGAGAGCACCTATTTGTGCATCCGTTGCTTCGCCACGCATAATGGTGCGCATGACTTCTTCCATTTGTGGCTGAGTCAGTTCAATGTTTTTGGTAATATTATTTAAAGCGTGTTGAATATCCATGCCGTTCACTTATGCGTAAATTTCTAAAAAGTTTTTAAAGATTTGATGACCGTGTTGACTCAAAATTGATTCAGGATGGAACTGCACACCTTCAACAGGCAATGTCTTATGTTTTACACCCATGATTTCCTCTATTGAGCCGTCGGCTTGATTGGTCCAGCAGGTCAACTCCAAACATTCAGGCAGTGTCGCTTGATCAATCACTAAAGAGTGATAGCGCGTTGCAGAAAAGGGTGAAGGTAAATTGCTGAAAATGCCTTTATCACTGTGATACATATCGGATAAACGACCATGCATTACTGTTTTGGCGCGAATAATATCGCCACCAAAAGCTTGTCCAATGGCTTGGTGTCCTAGACAGACGCCGAGCAAAGGAATTTTCCCTGCAAAGTGCTGAATAGCAGGAATAGAAATTCCAGCTTCAGAGGGTGAGCAAGGACCAGGACCAATCACTAAATACTTCGGTTGCCATCGCTCAATATCCTCTAATGAGATTTGATCATTGCGAACAACTTTTACTTCTTGATTTAACTCGCCAAAATATTGAACGATGTTATAAGTAAAGCTGTCGTAATTGTCGATCATTAGAAGCATGTTGAGGTTAACCTTTTGTTTTTAAAAGTGGTATGTAATAACCTGTGTTCATGTTACTCACATTGTTACTCACTTTGAGAAATTTACATTTAAATCAAACAGGCAAAAATAAAGCCGCTTGTTATGCGGCTACTTTATCAGATTTTTTACAATGAATCACAGCAAAGTTGATGTAGCTGTTTTAACCATCAGTGGAGATGTAGACAATAATCTAGATGAGCCTTCAAATCATAATCAGCCTACATATCAATTTAGCGTATTTTCTACCAATGAAAGCGAAGCGCTGATAATTGCCGAAAAGGTGAGGCGGGCTATTAAGCGAGATTGTTACGTCACGCGACCACCTGATTTGGATCAAGACCCTAATACTGGGATTTATCAAGTTACTTTTGATACGTCTTGGCATATTGGTTGGTAACCACAAAATTAATTTTCTATTAGTACCTATATCGGGTGCTTTTTTTATGCCAAAAAATTGAGGAGTAGCTACTCATGGCAGTTGTAAAAACATAAGGCACTCAGCTTTGCACCATTATTGACAAACAAGTTGTTAAATTAAAGTGTATGAAGAAAATTGGGCTTGGGCAGGACTCATTCTCAAAAATGAGAGGGTATATATCTTTGGATCTGCAAATATTGAATAGTTGAAATAATGATAAAATCGATTTTATCTAATTGAGTGGTGAAAAATATTTAAAGTTATATATAGGATATATTTTATAGATCGTAGAAAATATTTTATATTTAGTTTTTTTATTAAAAGTTATATTGAGAAGAAGTTTTTATAGAATACTCATTCTCATTTAATTATTAAGAATATTTAAATCCATTTTTTTTGTAGGTATTATAAATTCGACGATAGTTAGGGTTTTGTGAATTGAATTTATTAACAAAATAATATTTAATACGGGTGGATTGTAAATATAAACATTTATTGTGTTGTTGAATACGATTGGGGATTAAAATTAAGTTTTGAGCTTAATTTTTTAAAATAAAATTGAAATAAAAGAATAAATTCACATTTATATCGTGTGTTTTGTTTTGCTTTTTTGAGTATAAGTATTTAATTTTTAACATAAATTAAGAGGCAAAGGGGGCTAAATGAAAGAAGAAGTACGAATTGCTATTTTTGGCTTAAGCCTGAATGTGCTTGAAAATATGAAGCAAAAAGTTCATTTGATGTATGATGATATGGTTCATATTCATTGGGCAAATATAGCAGACCCGAAATTAGATATTCTTCTTGTAAATGATATGTTTTTTGCTTCACCTACCATTCAAAATTTAGTTGGTACTCAAAAAATTCCATATTTAAGATTAATCAATAGTAATGATAAATCGGGCCAGATTAACGGTGATAAATTATTTTTACCATTTATTGCAAGCGATGAAATTAGAAAATGGTTTAAAGATCGGTATTTACAAGTTCCAGTAAGTTCAAAGGTAGAACGTGTTATCGCATATCGTGCTAAATCACTTGATATTCATAAAGTAGTTCAAGAATTTTTGAATGAACGAAATGGTAATTTACAAATTTTTGATAGTTACGGAAATATGGGGTTGATGAATACCCGAACTGAGCAAGTTTGGATGGAAACAGGTAAAAACATTCAAAGTACAGATGCAACTTTAAATTATACCTATGCAACGATGCAAATGGCGCAAAGTGTAAGTGATATTCAAGGACTTGATTTACGTTATTGGTTGTGGAATACGCTTTGGAAATCTGAAAGTGTGATTAAAGATACGTCTTCCAAAGTGTTTTATAAGTTGCAATATTGGCCACAGCCAAGTACAGCAAAAGACCGTCAAGATATTTTTAAAATTGCCGCTTGTTTTGAAAGGGGGGCTAGTATGGTTCAGATTGAAAAGAAGTTAAGTATTTCAATGCCAATCATTCAAAAGTTTGTTTCAGCGGCATTGTTTGCAAATGTGTTGAAAGAAATTGATGAAAGTGAAGCACAGCTTATTATTGAAGAGAAGCCCTCTGAAAATGTGTTGCGAGGTTTTTTTGGGAAGCTAAGATTAAAACTAAGGCTTTAAAATCGAGTCACACATTTATTGAATATTTAAATGTATTACTGAGCTAGGGGTATTGAATTGATTTTACAGAAATATAAAATTGTATTTGGTGGAACAATGGGAGCAGGGAAAACCGCAGCCATTAAATCATTATCTGAAATTTCTGTGCTCTCTACAGAAGCGGTGAATACAGATGAGACAGCACATAGTAAAGCTTGGACAACCGTAGGGATTGATTATGGTGAAATCAAACTGGATGATGGCACCATTGTTGGATTATATGGTACACCTGGACAAGATCGATTTGATTTTGTTTGGGCAGTCATTTGCAAAGGTGCGATTGGCGCTGTTATTTTAATTGATCACTCTCGTAAAACAGCACTCGACGATTTAAAGTTTTATCATCATGCATTTAAAAAACATGTAAATAATATCATTGTGGGGATCACCCATGTCGATAAAGATCCACAACAGTTACTCAAAAAATATCGAGATTGGATGTCGATGAATAATTATGTTATGCCTATATTTGCTGTGGATGCGCGTGAAAAAGATGATGTACTTCTCATGGTTGAAGCATTAATCGCGCGTGCCGAAATTGAATATGCTTAATTGAGTTTTTATTTCCATATATTCTAAATAGAATGATCAGTACTTTACTTGAGAAAAATATACTAAAAACAGTCGGTGGATAAAATAAATTCAGCACCATTTTATGACATTATTGTATGTTTGCACAAAAATAGGGCACCCCTGTGGTGCTTTTATAATTTATCATGATAAGTGTGTGTGAATATGGTGCAATTATAAGTACACACAGTATAATAAGCACAAAGATATTCAAGTATTGCATTAAATCTAATATAGAATTCAATATTTTAGCATTTCTTTTGAAAGTTGGTACGAGATTTGCTTAATAGATACCAACTACTAACACGCACTTAACACGTGCAACAAAAAATCATCGGAGCACAATGAGCATGGCGAACAAGGTCCTTCAACTCATCCAAGAAAGTGGCGCAAAATGGGTCGATTTTCGCTTTACTGATACTAAGGGTAAAGAGCAACACGTGACTTACCCTGCAGATACAATCGACGAAGATACCTTTGAAGATGGTAAAATGTTTGACGGTTCTTCAATCACAGGTTGGAAAGGCATTGAAGCATCGGACATGATTTTACGTCCAGATGCGGAAACATGCTTCCTTGATCCGTTTTTTGCCGAAGCAACAGTGGTTGTGACTTGTGATGTTATTGAACCTTCTACAGGTCAAGGTTATGATCGTGACCCACGCTCAATTGCTCGTCGTGCAGAAGAATATTTGAAATCTACAGGTATTGGCGATACTGCATTCTTCGGTCCTGAACCAGAATTTTTCGTATTTGACGAAGTGAAATGGGAAATCGATATGTCTGGCGCGCGCCATACATTAATCGCAGAAGAAGCGGCTTGGTCTACAAATAAAGATTACGAAGGCGGTAACTCTGGTCACCGTCCACGTGTTAAAGGCGGTTACTTCCCAGTTCCACCAGTGGATTCTTCACATGATATGCGTGCAGAAATGTGTGCAAAAATCGAAGACATCATGGGCCCTGGCCGTGTAGAAGTACATCACCATGAAGTTGCATCTTGCCAATTAGAAATTGGTGTGAGCTTCAATACGATGGTTCGTAAAGCGGACGAAGTACAACAGTTTAAATATGCTGTTTGGAACGTTGCGCATCAATATGCTAAAACTGCGACATTCATGCCTAAACCAATGGTTGGCGACAATGGTTCTGGTATGCATGTTCACATCTCTATCTCAAAAGATGGTAAGAACTTGTTTGCTGGTGATGAATATGCAGGTCTTTCTGAAATGGCATTGTATTTTATCGGTGGTGTGATTAAACATGCGCGTTCGTTAAATGCAATTACCAATCCATCAACGAACTCGTACAAGCGTTTAGTGCCACATTACGAAGCACCAATTATGCTTGCATATTCAGCTCGTAACCGTTCGGCATCTATTCGTATTCCTTACGTTTCGAATCCTAAAGGTAAACGTATTGAAGCGCGTTTCCCAGATCCAATGATGAACCCATACTTAGGTTTTGCGGCATTGTTGATGGCTGGTCTTGACGGTATTCAAAACAAGATTCACCCAGGTGAAGCTGCTGACAAAAACTTGTATGATCTTCCTCCTGAAGAAGAAGCGAAAATCCCGACAGTTGCACACAGCTTAGATATGGCGCTTGAAGCACTTCAAGTGGATCATGACTACTTGCTGAAAGGCGGCGTATTCACTAAAGATATGCTTGATGCATATATCGAAGTTAAAACTGAAGAAGTTCGTCGTTTAAACACGACAACTCACCCAGTTGAATTTGATATGTACTACAGCCTGTAATTCTTAACTGAATTTACTGTAAAAAAACCCGCTCTTGCAGCGGGTTTTTTTGTATCATTACTATTATGAATCGCAATTAAGCCTGCAAATATATGGCACAACGTAAAAAGTACACCAGTTTTTATCCTTGGATTGATGCAAAAGACCACGATAAAGGTTTTAAACTCAATTTTTCTCAGGTGACTTATATTGAAGTGAGTCGTACCCCAGAAGGTTATAAGCAAGCGGAGTTCGTAGCACTTAAAAATCCTGAGCTTGCACTAGAATATGACTATCCTAAAAGTTTCTATTTAAGCGCAGAGGGTTTTATTTTAGTGAAAACACCACAGGGAAAATTTGAAGTGATTGCAAAAACTGATAATTGTTAAAGATTGCTTCTTGAATTGAATCAATTAAATTATTGATGAATTAAAAACTTTATAGAGCAATGCGGATTAATCGCGTGGATTAAATTATGCAGCAGATTCCAGCTGAATTGAAAATATGGCTGTATGCATCCGGTTCATTAACTCAGCAACTCACAGATTTAGCTGGTGGGAAATTTAGTGTTCAGCCCGTAAAGGAGCATTTTCAGCGCCTTAATTTTATTGATGCGAAGTGGATGGGGATGTCTCATCAGCATACGTCATGGGTGCGTGAGAGTTATTTATATGGCTGTGAAGAGCAGCCTTGGGTCAAAGCGAAAAGTATTTTTCCTATTTTAAGTCTGCAAGCAAAAGCTCGTCTATTTCAGCACATTGGTAAAAAACCAATTGGATTGTTTCTATTTCAACGCACTAATCCACGGTGTCAGCGCCGTGTTATTTTGCTTGATGATGGTTGGACTCGGCAAAGTTGTTATACTTGGCGCGGCTGTAAATTTATTGTTCAGGAAACATTTTTACCAGAATTCATGCAGTTTCTTGCAAAGCAAAAGACTGAGAAGCAATATAGTTAAGGATTGTTATGGCAACGGCGCATCAAATTACATGGCGTGAACGTTTAGAAGCTTATTATTATCTTTGTCGTTTTGATAAACCAATTGGCACAGAACTTGTTTTTTGGCCCACCATGTGGGCATTATGGATTGCAGCTGAAGGTATTCCAAATCTCACTATACTGATTGCAATGGTATTGGGTACCATTTTTATGCGTGCTGCCGGTTGTGCCATCAATGATTTTGCTGATCGAAAAGTGGATGGGCAAGTAGAAAGAACGAAAAATCGTCCATTGGCGACAGGGGTTATTTCCGCTAAAGAGGCGGTCTGGGTATTTATTGCATTAATTGCAGCAAGCGCTTGTACCTTACTGTTTCTACCTATTGCAACATTTTATTGTGCTTTGGGTGGTTTGCTGCTTGCATTCATTTATCCCTTTATGAAGCGTTATACGCATTTACCCCAAGTGGTGCTCGGTATGGCATTTTCTTGGGGTATTCCAATGTCATTTACAGCTATGGGCAAACCGCTAGATTGGGCTTGTTGGTTATTGTACTTTGGTAATTTGGCATGGACCGTGGCTTATGACACTCAATATGCGATTACGGATCGGGAATATGATTTAAAAATTGGAGTGAAATCCACAGCGATACTTTTTGGTAAATATGACATTGAAATTATTTCTATATTACAGGCGACGAGTGTATTTTTAATTGGTTGTGCTTTGTATTTAGAAAACTTACTTGTGCCATATGGTTTAATTGCATTGTTGATGGTTGTGGCTGATTTTATTTACCAATGGACAAAAACTCGTGATCGTGACCCACAACATTGTTTTTGGGCATTTCGTCATAATCGTTGGGTTGGCTTAATTATTTTTATTGGTATAGCAGTATCTTTTTCATCCAGTTAAGTTTAAAAAGAAGCATCCGAAGGGGTGCTTTTTTATTCTTAAATTTTCTAGACATTAAATAATTGACAAGAATAAAGTGAATAATTATTCAGCTAATGATTTAAATGATTGCATTTGTTCACAAAAACAAAAAAAGCCAAATAAAATACAAATGTTTTTTAATTTAATAACTTAGTTTTAATATAGCCTTATTTATTGAATTGTGTTTTTATTGTAAAGCTCTCAAGGAGAGAGCATAAATCGAACAAAACTAGGATGTTAAAATGAAGCATATACTTAAAAGATCATTGTTGGCTATGAGTTGTTCTGCCATTTTCTTTTTAACAGCTTGTAATGACAGTAATGATGATTACGTGGGCGTAACACCAAGTCAGACGTTTATTTCTGAAAAAAATTATGTATTTGATAAAAGCTTAGCAGAAGCGGCATCTATCAAAGTTATGACTTATAACATGGTGAATGTAAAAGGTAAGACTGCAAAAGCCACAGCAATGGTCTTATTTCCTACTGTTGCACAACCTAAAGATGGTTATCGAGTTGTAGTGTGGGAGCATGGAACACTTGGTGTTGCAGATGATTGTGCTCCAACGAATAATATTTTAGGTACTAATTTTAAAGATCCTTTAGCGAAAAGTCTTCTCGCTGCTGGTTATGTGATTGTTGCACCTGATTATGAGGGAATGGGGGTTCCTGGTATTCATCCGTATTTACATCTTGAAAGCGAAGCTAAATCAGCGATAGCTGCGGTTAAAGCAGCACAAGATCATTATGGTAATGTCTTAAATAAACAATGGATGTCTGCTGGTCAATCACAGGGTGGTCAAGCTTCATTGGGAACAGCACAATATGCGAATGCAGATTTAAACTATAAAGGTGCAGTGGCTGGAGCGCCTGCATCAAGCTTGGATAAAATTATATTTGATGTAGCTCCACCTGCATTGTTAGCAGCTGAAAATAAAGAGTTGGCTGCGGGTGCGACATTGGCTTACCGCGCAGAAAATGGTTCTATTGGTGCCTATGCAACGCTATTAAGCTATGCTGCATTTGCAGCTGTCGGGATTAAAGCTTCTGATTCTGGTTTTGATTATCGTGAAATTTTTAACGATGTTCGCTCGCAAAATATTGCAGCATTGGCAGAAGGCACAAATGGTGACAATGGTTTGTGTTTAAGTAGTTCTGATCCAATCAACCATCCTGAAGATAGTTTACGCTACCGCTTTACTAAAGATATCGTGGCATTCTTAACGGAAAATCCAACTAAGCGTTTATTGGATTATCCAGGTTTAAATAAAGATAAGTTCTATGCAAGTGCTCAAATACAGAAGTTTTTGAAGGAAAGTCAGCCTGCAACAGTGAAAATTGATAAACCAATTTTGATTATTCAGGGCACTGCAGATATGAGTGTTCCTTATCCTGTGACTGAAGCAATGTATAAAGCGATGTTAGCACAAGGAACGAATGTCAAATTTTTACCAGTGCTTGATGCAACACATACTCAAGCAATTGTTAAAAAGAATCCCGAATTAGTGGCATTTATTCAACAATATATGCCAGCAAGCTAAAGATGAATTTAAAAAAGGAGCTTCGGCTCCTTTTCAATAGATATCTTTTTGGAGTTGGCGAACCGTGGGGATGTTGGTGTATCTGAGTACGGTGTAGCCAGCTTCTTGTAGCATGGCATCACGTTTTGCATCTTCATTTCCTTTGCCAGCATGACTGGGATCATCTAATTCGATAATGCATACCACATCAAGATGGTGATTTAAGATCACAAAATCTGTTACTTTTCGATTGAACTTATTTCGTGTTGCCATGTAGTTACTGGTCATTAATGCACTAAAAGCGACCTGTGCTAAAACATGATGCTCTGGGCAAGCTTTTTTTAAGCGTTCAAACATTTTAATTTCAAATTTACTAATGACAGGCTTAGCGTAATATTCTTTTTTAGTGGTATTAATTTGAATGTCACGTTTAAATTTAATTTTTTCAAGATTGATGATGATGAGTATGGCAAGGCTTGCAATACACCCAATAATTAAAAATGTAATTTGGCTTAAATTAACCACGATATTTATCTTTCAATGAGATAAGAAAAACCCACTCTTTTGAGTGGGTTTTTAGAATTTGGCTCTCCAACCTGGGCTCGAACCAGGGACCTGCGGATTAACAGTCCGTCGCTCTACCGACTGAGCTATTGGAGAATCTGAGAGCGATTTTAGGGATGCAGAGCAATAAGGTCAAGTAGAAATTGATTGATTACGTAGAAAAACGTATTATTTGCTAAATAATTGATCGCTCGTCATCAATGTAGACGAAAATTAGGTAACAATGAAACTTAAGCTCTTGTTGATATGCATATTATTTGAATTACTAGCATGTTCTTCGCAAAAGAATCATGCCGATAAAAATGCTGAACAAGCGACTGTGAGTGGGGCGGTTGTGGCAAAGCCGTGTCAATTATTATCCTTTACGCAAATGATTGATGATTCACTTTGGCAAGAACTTTATAAAGATAATGAAATAGAGGTAAAAAGTCAGCTTCAACGTGCAGAAATTTCTGAATTAACTCGACAAGAGTTTGAAGAGCATGCTGATTATGCAGCTGGTGCTATTGGGATTCCTTTGGGGGATGTGGGTGATTTAGATTTAGATTCCGAGGTCGCTTCCGTCAAAAAAGATGGATTAGATTATTTAATTGATCTAAAAGAAGATAATTTGAGTTTTAGGTTGGCACAAAATTTTGATATCAACACAACTCTAAAATTTAGAGAAAATCCAGATGTTGGGTTTGAAGATTTATGTACAAATTCTGATCCGAGTATTGTTCAGATTGCGAAGTTCGTACTCTTTAAAAGTGCTTCGAGTATGTATTTGTATAATTTAAAAGATTAAGCTGTTTTCAAAGTAAGCGCTTTTACCAAATTTTAGGTGGGGCTTGTTTTATTGATTACATGATGGTTATTCGCATAAAAAAAGCCCACTGCAAATAGAGTGGGCTTTTAGAATCTTGGCTCTTCCACCTGGGCTCGAACCAGGGACCTGCGGATTAACAGTCCGTCGCTCTACCGACTGAGCTATGGAAGAATAGATGGCTCTCCAACCTGGGCTCGAACCAGGGACCTGCGGATTAACAGTCCGTCGCTCTACCGACTGAGCTATTGGAGAATCTGATGCGAATTCTAGGGATGAAAGCATACGGGGTCAAGCAAAATTAACAGTTTTTTTGCTTGAATGTTTTTTTATTGTTCAATCTTGAAATAATTGTCTATATATTGATTCTTTTTATATTTTTAAGCAGCATCGATTAGTAAAATGCTCAGCATTAAAATGATTACTCATAATTTTAAATTGTGTTTGATATGAAAAGTGGCTGTAAATAGGAATTGTAATGAACTTATTTTTGCCATAAAAAATCACCCATAAAGGGTGATTTTTAAACGAACTGAATCGCTTATTTTTCTACACCAGCTTCTTGACCAGCATATTTAGCATTTGCATAGTCCCAGTTTACTAGGCTTTCTAAGAAAGTCGTGATGTATTTAGGACGTGCATTACGGAAATCGATGTAATAAGCATGTTCCCAAACGTCAATGGTAAGTACTGCAACTTGACCGTGAGCAAGTGGCGTATCTGCATTTGCAGTTTTAACGATAGAAAGGTTGCCATTTACTTTATCAGCAACTAACCAAGCCCAACCTGAACCAAATTGAGTGGTTGCCGCAGCTGCAAACTCTTCAGCAAATTTTTCATAAGAACCGAAAGTTTCATCAATTTTAGCAGCTAAAGTGCCAGTTGCTTTACCGCCACCATTTTTAGCCATACAGTTCCAATAGAACGTGTGGTTCCAAACTTGTGCGGCATTATTGAAAACACCTGCTTTAGATGCATCACCAGCAACTGCTTTGATGATTTCTTCTAAAGATTTACCTTCAAGGTCTGTGCCTTTAATGAGGTTGTTTAAGTTAACAACATAGGTGTTGTGGTGTTTGTCATGGTGAAACTCAAGCGTTTCTTTGCTAATGTGTGGAGCGAGGTCATCATAACCGTATGGAAGTACAGGTAAAGTAATGGTTGTCATGTTTTTAATTCCTTGCATGAAGCTGGGTTTTAACATTAAGTGGCTTTATTGTAATAGAAAATTCGGGTAATTGTGCATCACTTTAAATAACAATACACAATATAAGCTGAATTTATACGCATAAAGAAAATGTTAAAATCGCGGTATAGCAATTAAATCGGATTGTTGAGTTCGAAATAACTATACTCAATATTGAACTGTTCTGAAATAGCTTTTGCCAATCGTTGCACACCATAGCGTTCAGTTGCATGATGTCCACAGGCATAATAATGGATATCTAATTCTTTGGCTTCATAATAAGTCCGCTCACTGACTTCACCAGAAATAAATGCATCACAATTCATTGTAGCCGCTTGAGTAATAAAGTCTTGTGCAGCACCAGTACAGAAACCAATTTTTTGAATTGATGTTTTATTTGCAGGTAAGTGAATGGTGTCAAAACCTAAACGATCAGTCAGATATTGCTTAAAGTCATCAGGTGACATGGCTTGTTTTAAATAACCAATATTTCCAATTGGATTACGTTCACTTGGCTCTAAATTTTCAATTTGTTCTAGCGCTAAAATCTCAGCAATTGCAGCATTATTGCCTAAAGTCGGATGTGAGTCTAAAGGAAGGTGATAAGCAAGCAGCGAAATATCCTGTTGAATTAAACTCTTAATACGCTTCCCACGCATACCGGTAATTGGGTAAGGTTCACCTTTCCAAAAATAACCATGATGCACCAATAAGAGGTCTGCATTTTGCGCAATCGCAGCATCAATTGCATCTTGTGAGGCTGTGACGGCACATACTATTTTATGGACGTCTGGTTTCCCTTCGATTTGTATACCATTGGGTGCATAATCTTTAAATTCTGGTGTTTTAAGGGTTTGGTTACACCATGTTAAAATATCAATTAATTGAGCCATGAGTTACCTGAAAAATAATAAGTTATCTTAAACATATCAAAGCATATTTTGAATTGTAACTAAAGCTGAACAAAACTCTTCGTGATTTTTATCTATCTTTTTAAATTTTGATTACAATAGATAAAATATTAGTTTTATTCATAAATTAAAAAAATTAGAGGTAAATATAGTGCGCCGCTCCTTTACATGGTTACCCTGGGTGTTACTGGTTATCGTTATTGCTAGCTTCATTGGATGGCAAAAATTGCATCAGCCTCAAGCACCTGTTGCTGCAGATGGCGTTAAAATGCCTGCAGAAAAAGTTGAACCCTTGGTGGGTACATCACGTACAGGTGGTGTGGTGTCTTATAGTGCTGCGGTTAAAGTGGCTGCTCCAGCCGTAGTGAATATTTTCACGTTACAAAAGGTGAAACAGAGCAATCCACTTTTTAATGATCCTGCGTTTAGAGAGTTTTTTGGTAATCAAATTCCTGATCAAAATCAGGGGCAAACTGAAAACAGTTTAGGCTCTGGTGTGATTGTTCGCCCGGATGGTTATATCTTAACCAACAACCATGTGATTGCTCAGGCAGATCAAATTGTTGTGGCATTACAAGATGGGCGTCGTGCAGAAGCGAAAGTTATTGGAGCTGACCCAGATACTGACTTGGCTGTAATTAAAATTGAACTGGATAAATTACCAGTTTTACCTTTTAAACTCAGTGGTAATGAAGTAGGTGATGTTGTTCTCGCGATTGGTAATCCATTCGGCGTTGGACAAACAGTGACACAAGGGATTATTTCTGCAACTGGTCGTTCAGATTTAGGTATTAACACCTATGAAGATTTTATTCAGACAGATGCTGCGATTAATCCTGGTAACTCAGGCGGGGCACTGATTGATGTTGCAGGGAATTTAATTGGTGTTAATACAGCAATTTTCTCGCAGTCGGGTGGTTCTTTAGGGATTGGTTTTGCGATTCCTGCGAAAGTTTGCCAACAAGTGATGAATTCGATTTTAAAAGATGGTCGAGTTATTCGTGGTTGGTTAGGTATTAGCTTAGTTCCACCAAAACAAGATGATGTATTACAGCCGCGCGAGGCTGGCGTTGTCGTTGCAGATGTGTTGAAAGGTGGTCCTGCTGCTTTGGCTGGCTTAAAAGTTGGTGATAAAATTATGAAGGTGAATAATGAGGTAATTACTTCAACCTCGCACTTGATTAATTATGTTGCATTACAAGCACCCAATTCAATTATTCATGTCGAAGTGATTCGTGGTGGGCAGACTGTTGCTTTAAGTGTCAAAGTTGGTGAACGCAAGGTACAGAGCCCAGATTCTCAGTATATTCCACTTCCACAACGTTAAGATTAAGTTATAAAAAAGCTCTGATGATTCAGGGCTTTTTTATGCAATATTTTTAACGAGAAATTCTGGCTGTTTATTTGGATATTTAAATTACGTATAGGGTATTGAAAATAAGCAGCTTTCAGTTTGATTCATTTCAATTTTTACTCTATCGATTCCAATTAAATTATGGGCTAATCATTTTATAGGGAAGTAGCTCTATTGAATACTTGAAGTAAATTAATGAATATAAGAATTGGGTATTTATAAACCTTATTATGATGTAATCAAAGATCTAATAACTCGTACTAAAGTAAGTATTTAAATAAAAAATAGAGCAGTTTGAAGGTGAATTTTTATCAAGTTGTTTATGGAGTTTTAAATGCATGAGGCATGATTTTATATGGTATTAATAGAATGATATAGCCAATAAAAAACCAGTGACGAAGCACTGGTTTTTTATATTGAGAAGGGCTTAGCTTTCTTGTTGAATACCAGCAACTAACCAATCTTGGCTAGAACCTGCTGGTTTTACAAAGTGCCAAACTTCTGCAAATGCTTGTGGAAGGCTATTGAGGTCTTCACTTACAGTACCAGTAAAGCGAACACTGACAATATATTGGCTATTTTCAGTAGATGAATTAATCACCATGGCATTTAAGTTCGAGAACTCAGCAACATCTTGATCTTGGTTTGCCATAATATCGTTATACATTGACTGGTATAGATCGGGTGTTAAATAACGCTGAATCTCAGCAATATTACTGGCAGTGTTCATTGACTGAATATGATTAAAACGTTGACGAGCAATACGTAAAAATGCAGCAGGTTCAGTGCCATCTGGCAATTGGCTACCACTTTGAGTAGAGGCACTGCCAAATGGTGCTTGAGTTGGTGCATCACCAGCTACAGATTGACCAAAAATATTGGTGTTTCCGCCAGCATTACGTGGGGTTGCATTCGCTTGACCAAAAGGTGCTGATCCAGGACCTGCACTATTTGGTGCAAATGGATTATTGCTTGCTAATTTTTTTTTTGCGCCGAATTTACGGAAGATAAAGAATGCGCCAGCAGCAATAATTAATAGCCAAATCCAACTAGGGATTCCACTCTTTTTTTCCTCTTGTTGCTGTGCAACTTGAGTTTCGCTTGCTGCTTGAGCATTTGGCTTATGGTCATCTGCCATCGCATTTGCGGCAACTGCACCAAGCGCAGCACCAGCAACACCAGCAGCGACCATACCACCTACGCCTGGACCAGATTTTTGTGGTGCAGTTGCAGGAGCAGCAGGTTGTTGGGCAGGTGTAGCTTGACGAGGTTGAGAATAAGATTGGCTAGATGTGTTAGATCTGCTCATACCATGGCTTTTACCGCCGCCTGCACGTTTAGCTTCTGCTAAAGGTGCAACCACCAGTGTCGCCATTAAAAGACCGGCCATCAAACTACGCTGTCGAACTTCCATCGATTTTTCCTACTATGAACAAAGTTTAAATGTTAAATCTATTTATGAAGCCTTTTCGATTGAATTTCAATACGCATTGCTATTTATTTATCAATATCTTCACATAAATATAACGAATGTTCTAATTCACCTCATCTGCAAGTTGCATTGCTTCAGTCAATGCTTCATGTAAGCGAGCTACAGCAATGATTTGTACACCCGCAATGCTTTTTTGCGGTGCATTGCCGCGTGGCACAATAATATATTTAAAGCCATGCTTAATGGCTTCTTTTAAGCGTTCTTGCCCATTAGGAACTGGGCGAATTTCACCCGAGAGTCCAACTTCACCAAAAACAGCCAATTGTTGTGGTAAGGCTTTACTGCGAATACTAGAGGCACAGGCGAGTAATACGGCTAAATCTGAACCAGTTTCGGTAATTTTCAGTCCACCGACAACATTGACATAGACATCTTGTCCAGAGGTTTGGACGCCGCCATGTCGATGCATAACAGCAAGGAGCATATTTAAGCGATTTTGTTCTAAGCCTAGTGCGACACGGCGTGGTTGACCATGTGCATCATCGACTAGTGCTTGTACTTCTACCAATAAGGGACGCGTACCTTCACGGCTAATCATGACGATGGAACCAGGAATGGCTTCATCGTAACGACTTAGAAAAATAGCCGATGGATTGGCCACTTCTTTGAGTCCTTTATCGGTCATGCCAAATACACCGAGCTCATTCACTGCACCAAATCGGTTTTTTACCGCACGAATCATACGGTAGCGCGAATCCGATTGACCTTCAAAATAGAGGACGCAATCCACCATATGCTCAAGTACACGCGGTCCAGCCAATGCACCTTCTTTGGTGACATGACCAACGAGAAATAAAGCTGTCCCACTATTTTTGGCAAAACGGGTCAGTAAGGCCGCTGATTCTCGAATTTGAGAAACTCCGCCCGGTGCAGATTGTAAGGTTTCTGTATATAAGGTTTGAATTGAATCTAAAATAGCCACAGCAGGGCGCTCATGTGAAAGGACTTCACAAATTCGCTCAACACAGGTTTCTGCCATGACTTTAAGGCGATCGGTGGGTAAGTCTAAGCGTTGAGCACGCAATGCAACTTGAGAGAGTGATTCTTCACCCGTGACATATAATGCCGAACTATTCGCAGCGGCCATATGGGTTGCAGTTTGCAGCAATATCGTTGATTTCCCAATCCCTGGATCACCACCAATTAACACCACTGAACCTGTGACTAAGCCGCCACCGAGCACACGATCAAACTCACTAATTCCAGTCGCCAAACGAGTTTCATTGGAAACGGTGATTTTGTTGAGTAGGGTGATATTGGCAGCCTGACCGGTATAGCCGCCACTTAAATTAGCCTTTGCACGATGTGTTACTGTAGGTTCTATACGAACTTCGGTTAAGCTATTCCATTCACCGCAATCTGAGCATTGTCCCGCCCATTTAAGATGTTCTGCACCACATTGTTCACAGCGATAAACGGTTTTAACTTTTGCCATAATGATGTATTCGAAAGAAATGTCTAAATTGAGTTCAGCAGGCACTATACAACATCATGTAGAAATATCTATACAAACAGAGCTGCATTGTTACGGCTCAAAGAACTGAGCTTATTTAAGGTTGAGCACAGTCCACGTGATTCGTATTTCGCTAAGCAGTTTTTCATTTCTTTGACCATGACTAATGTTTCTAAATGAGTTCTTGAATTTCAGGATTATTTTTTTTTCAATGTTTCTTTTTTGACATGGATTTATTTGGTATACAAGCTTCCTCTTTTATTTTTAAAAGTAATGATTGGTATTTGATTTTTATAAGAATTAAATGGTTTTACTGGGTTTTTATTCAAAGGTTGGGCATTTCTTAGATGAAATTTTTGTATTCGGTTTTGAATAATGAATGATTGGTGTTGATTTTTCTTTTTCCTTTTTTTGAAAATTAAGATAATTTGTTTAGCATTGAATACTAAGACGAAATATAAAATGCAAAAATTAAATACATCCCATTCGAGTGAGGGGGGAGAACTTCAACGAAGTTTATCCAACCGACATTTACAATTGATTGCAATTGGTGGGGCAATTGGAACAGGGTTGTTCATGGGATCAGGTAAAACGATCAGCCTTGCAGGACCTTCAATTCTATTTATCTATATGATTATTGGTTTGATGGTGTTTTTTGTCATGCGTGCGCTTGGTGAATTACTACTTTCAAATTTGCAATACAAATCCTTTATCGACTTTTCAACAGATTTAATTGGCCCTTGGGCAGGATATTTTGTGGGATGGACGTATTGGTTGTGTTGGATCACCATAGGAATCGCAGATTTATCTGCCATTATTTATTATTTACAATTCTTTAATAATGGTCTGCCATTTTCACCAATTGAAGGCGCAATGATTAGTGTTGCTGCGATTGTGTTTATTATGGGCTTAAATCTCATGACAGTGAAACTGTTTGGTGAGTTGGAGTTCTGGTTTGCACTGGTCAAAATCATTGCCATTATCGTATTGATTGCAGTCGGTTTATGGATGATTTTCACGGGATTTAGTTCTACAGCAGGTGAAGTCGCATCATTTACCCATCTGTGGAGTCATGGGGGTATGTTTCCGACAGGAGCACATGGTTTCTTAGCAGGTTTCCAGATTGCTATTTTCGCCTTTGTCGGGGTGGAGTTGGTCGGTACCACAGCAGCTGAAACAAAAGATCCAGAACGTAATTTACCAAAAGCTGTAAATTCAATTCCTATTCGTATTATTTTCTTCTACGTTTTAGCATTAGTCATCGTAATGTCTGTTACGCCGTGGAATAAGATCGATCCTACAATTAGTCCATTTGTAAACTTGTTCAGCCAGGCAGGTATCGCAGCTGCAGCCATTATCATGAACTTAGTCGTGTTATCTTCAGTGATGTCATCTATGAACAGTGGGGTATTCTCGACTAGCCGAATGTTGTTTGGTTTGTCGCGTGAAGATCAAGCTCCAAAGGCATTTGGTCGACTTAATATTCGTGCAGTACCGGCCAATGCATTGTATTTCTCGGCAGTTTGTTTACTGGGTGGTGCGACATTACAATATTTTGTTCCAAATACCGTTGAAGCATTTACTTTAGCTACCACACTTTCAACAATTCTGTTTATTTTGGTTTGGATTATTATTCTGTGGAGCTATTTGGTTTATCATAAAACACGCCCTGAATTGCATGCAAAATCGACCTTTAAATTGCCTGGTGGGCCAGTTACCTGTTATGTGGTCATTGCATTTTTTATTGGTATGATTTACGTACTTTCTTTAGAAGAAGATACCTTCAGAGCACTTAAAGTGAGTCCAATTTGGCTCATCATTCTTGCAATTGGTTACTTTGGTTTCTATAAGAAAAAATAATCATATGGTTAACCATTAATTTTGATGAAAAACGCTGGTTTCAAACTGGCGTTTTTTTTATTCTGGCTTTAAGCTGTGGGGGTTAGTGCTTTGGTCAATATCATGATCAAGGTATACTGGCTAAAATTCAAAAGATAGGTGGTTAGATGCGTCTCGTCATTTGTTACATAAGTTTAATTGCGACCACGTTTAGCATGGTTGGATGTGGCCAATCTGGAGCTTTACAGTTGCAGAATGACCCTGATTATGACAAACGCGCCAAATATTTGCTTCATTCAAATATAGAAAGCAAGTCATCTCAAGTGAAGAACACCGCTGTAGAACCTGCAGTTCAATCAGAAGCTGCATCAGAAGTAACATCTAATTAGACCTATTTGCTTTCATTGAAAGGATACATTCATGAGTTTCTCCCGCATTAATGGGGTATTGCATGCAGAGCAATGTTCTTTAGAACAGCTCGCGCAGCAATTTGGCACACCGCTTTATGTTTATTCAAAAGCAAGTTTTGAAAAGCATTATTCTGATATGGATAAAGCATTTGCTTTTATTGATCATCAAATTTGTTTTGCGGTGAAGTCTAATTCTAATATTGCGGTATTGAATGTATTGGCCAAGCTTGGTTCAGGTTTTGATATTGTCACTGGTGGTGAACTTGCACGCGTTCTTACAGCAGGTGGTGAACCTACAAAAATTGTGTTCTCAGGTTTAGGAAAAACTGAAGCAGATATTCAAAAAGCTTTAGAAGTCGGGATCGCATGTTTCAATGTTGAGTCACATGCAGAATTGGCACGTATTCAAAAAGTCGCAGCTAAACTTGGTAAAAAAGCACCGATTTCTTTACGTGTTAATCCCGATGTTGATGCGAAAACTCATCCATATATTTCGACTGGTTTAAAAGAAAATAAATTTGGGATTCCATCCGACAGCGTTTTTGAAACGTATCAATATGCAGCTTCTTTACCAAATTTAGAGATTGTCGGAATCGATTGCCATATTGGTTCACAATTGACAGAAACTAAACCATTTGTCGATGCATTGGATCGTGTGATTGCAATGATTGACCAATTGAAAGCATTGGGTATTCAGCTCAAACATATCGATATTGGTGGTGGTTTGGGCGTTACGTATAAAGATGAAGTTCCACCGACTGTTACAGAATATGCCAATGCGATGAAACCTGCTTTAGAAAAGTTAGGTCTTAAAGTGTATATGGAGCCAGGCCGGAGTATTTCTGCAAATGCGGGTGTATTATTGACTCAAGTTGATTTGTTGAAACCAACGAATCACCGTAACTTTGCCATTGTTGATGCCGCAATGAATGACTTAATTCGTCCATCCTTATATGAAGCATGGATGGATATTCAGTCGGTCACACCACGTACAGATGTTGAAATAAAAGAATGGGATGTTGTTGGTGCAATTTGTGAAACTGGCGATTTCTTAGGTAAAGAGCGCGAGTTAGCCATTCAAGAAAATGATGTACTGGCTGTTTTAGGTGCAGGTGCGTATGGTTTTGTGATGAGCTCAAATTATAATAGTCGTGGTCGAGCGGCTGAAGTAATGGTCGATGCTGATCAAGCTCATCTGATTCGTGAGCGTGAAACGATAGAATCACTTTGGAAAAATGAACGGTTATTGCCTTAAAGGAGTCATCTAAGATGTTATTAGAATTTACCAAAATGCATGGTCTAGGCAATGACTTCATGGTGGTTGACCTGATTAGTCAACGTGCTACATTCGATAAAATGACCATTCAGCGTTTGGCAGATCGTCATTTTGGTGTTGGGTTTGATCAACTTCTAATAGTTGAAGCACCTGATTTTCCAAATGTTGATTTTAAATATCGAATTTTTAATGCTGATGGTTCAGAAGTAGAACAGTGTGGTAATGGTGTACGCTGTTTTGCACGTTTTGTGCACGAGCGCCAACTCACCAATAAAACTAGGTTTAAAGTACAAACGTGTTCGGGGATTGTGGAACCTGAATTGGGCCCAAATGGTTGGGTACGTGTCAATATGGGCTATCCTAAATTTTTACCACAAGAGATTCCTTTTTTAGCTGAAACGGCTGAAGCTTTATATGACATCGACCTTGCTGACGACCAAAAACTAACGATTGATGTGGTGAATATGGGGAATCCCCATGCCGTAACAATTGTTTCTGATGTCTTAACTGCTGATGTAACAACCATAGGTCCTCAGATTGAATCACATACACGCTTTCCTCAGCGCGTAAATGCTGGATTCATGCAAATTATGGATGAAAAACATGCCCGTTTACGCGTATTTGAACGTGGTGTGGGGGAAACGATGGCTTGTGGAACAGGTGCTTGTGCAGCTGCAATTTCAGGCATGCGGCGTGGTTTACTTGCTAATTCGGTTGAAATTGAACTTGCTGGTGGTAAGTTGCAAATTGAATGGCAGGAAGGTGATGTGGTGTGGATGACAGGTCCAACAGCAACCGTATATGAAGGTCGTTTAGATTTACGTTACTTTCAGGCTTAAAAGTTGTTTAAAGCTAAAAGAAAAGTAGTTAATTGAAAAAGCTCTGATTAGTCAGAGCTTTTTCAATTACACTGTTGAATAGAATTTGAATTAACTGAATTAAGGCGAGTGAAATGCAATATGGTGCAATGCAATTACTCTCTATGTGGCTTAAAGATCGCAAAATTCAAAATCAATCTGAACATACTTTAGATGCATATTTTCGAGATGTATCGGGTTTTATTGACTTTTGTTATCAAAAAAAAATAGAACTCAAACAGGTTGAAGCTTCAGATTTACGTGAATATTTAGCGTTTAAAGTAGAGCAAGATCAGCTGAGTTCCAGTAGTTTGCAACGTCATCTGACGGCTATTCGCCAATTTATGAAGTGGGCAGAGCAAGGTAATTATTTAACGATCAATGCTGCGGATGATTTACAAATCAAAAGACAGCCTAGACCCTTACCCGGCATGATTGATATTGAAACGGTCAATCAAATTATTGATCAACCTGCACCCGAAAAACCCATAGAACAACAACTTTGGTTGAGAGATAAAGCGATACTCGAGCTACTATATTCTAGTGGTCTACGTTTGGCTGAAATTCAAGGTTTGACCATTCGTGATATTGATTTTAATCGCTTACTGTTAAGAATTACAGGAAAGGGAAATAAAACTCGGATTGTCCCTTTTGGCTCTAAAGCCAAACAAAGTCTGATTGGGTGGTTGAAAATTTATCGAATATGGAAGGGTGAGTTTAGTCCTGAATCTTCGGTATTTATTACGCAGCGTGGTAATGCTATTACTCCACGACAAATTGAAAATCGGGTGAAATTTCAAGCGCAACGAGCTCAAGTCAATGTCGATCTACATCCACACTTGTTGCGTCATTGCTTTGCCAGTCATATGTTGTCGAATAGTGGTGATTTACGTGCAGTACAAGAAATGCTTGGACACAGCAATTTAACCACCACACAAATTTATACGCATATCGATTTTGATCGTCTTGCACAAGTCTATGATCAAGCTCATCCTCGGGCCCAGAAAATATTAAAATAATGAGTATCATTATAAAAAGCAGGGATTTAGATTTGTGCAGAACAGTTTATCTGCCGATTTTGAAAGTACTCATCTAAAGTACGAGTTTCTGCTTGTGGGTCAATCAGCGCTATATAGGTATCTGGGCGGAGTAAATATATTGCATTTTCTAATAAGCCTGCTTGCTCACAAGAGATATCCCAAGCAAATACATTTAAAGGGACATTATTCATTTTACACCAAACTTGTAATTGGGGAGGAGCCGTACCATAAACATGCACCTGCCAAAGCATTTTTTTTAAAGACTCTAAATTATTACTTTGTTCATATTCAATCCAAGGTAAGCGATCGCCACCTTGTAATTTACCTAAATTTTTTTGACTGAGTGGGCTGTGCCGATAATGAATACTCAGTTGTGAAATTAGGCGAAAAATGAACTGACTAAGGTGATGGTTGTTATATATTTTAGGGAGAATATACGGAATAATTTTAGTTCTGAACTGACTGAAAAAATAACCTTCTGCGGTCACCAGACTAAATATGCGATCGGTACTTTTCACCAATTTTTCGGCAAAAGCACGACGTTCAATCTGATAGCTGTCGAGTAATTGTTCCGAGGCTTGATTTTTAATGACAGCAGCTAATTTCCACGCCAAATTAATAGCATCGCCAATTCCAGTATTCATGCCTTGTGCTCCAGCTGGGCTATGCAAATGTGCTGCATCGCCCACTAAAAAGACACGACCAATACGATAATCAGACACGATACGGTGGTGTACTCGATAAGTCGAAAACCAGTTTACTTTTTCAATACTTAAGCCTAAATCTTGAATTGCAGTGTGGTGAATATCATTAAAGCTGATGTTTTGTAGAGATTCCACTTGATCTTCACGGATAATTCCAATCAGACGCGCTTGACCAAGTTCTCCATAGGAGAGAAGTAAAACAAAATCATGTTGATCGAAAGAGATATGCGCACCACCATCGACCGCAGCTCCTTTGACCACGACGTCGGCCACGTAAAAAACTTGTGAATAAGTTCCACCTGGGAAATTTAATCCAAGTTGGTGGCGAATAGGTGATTTACCACCATCACAAGCCGCAAGAAAATGGGCATGATAATTTTCTTTTCCTTGAGGTCCGATAATTTGTGCGCTGATATGATCAGGATAGTCGGAAAAACTGATGAGCTCAGTTGATCGCTCGACGATAACTCCTAATTTTTCTAAATGTCGAATTAAAATACGCTCATGTTGGTCTTGCGGATAGATTAAGAGAAATGGATAGGGCGTCAATTTTTGCCCTTGTTCTACCAGTTTTAAAATGCCACGTTTTTTACCATTGGCCCATAAATTGAGTTGTAAGTTGGCGTGACCCGCCTGAATGATTTCTTCAGCCAAATCCATTTGTTGATAGAGTTCCAAAGTATGTGCTTGTATACCCAGTGCTCTTGAATTGACGACTGGTGCTGCTGTTTTATCAATAATTCGGACTGGAATCCCTTGTTTGGTTAACCATAAAGCGAGGACTAATCCAGTAGGTCCTGCACCGACAATCAGAACATTATTTTTCATATTATTTTCCTGAAAGTGATGAATTTATTGATGAGCTAAGTATTTTGTTTTATGGGGTTTGAACGAACTGAATACTGTATTTTTAGAATAACTACTTTATTGTCTTGTTTTTGAAAAAAATTGTAGTGTTTATTTATACTCTCTATTGCAGCGTAAAATGATGTTTTTCAGCATATTTCTAGCGACATTATTATAAAAAATACTTAAAAACCTGATTGTATACAGTGGCATTTAATTAAATATCTGTATCTAAACGTTAGTATTCATGAGATTGGAACAATTTATGCTTATTTTTAGGGGGGATTAAGCTTAATGCTGAAAGGATTAAAGAACGTGGATTGCATTATAAGATCGTCGTATTTTATTATTGCAAGATAAAAATAGAATTAGGTCATTACAAAAATGACCAATGTATAGGTAAAAGTGAGTGTAATGAATAATATTAAGCAAAAATATGAACAATTAACTGAAGCACAAAAAGAAATTTTTCGTGGTTATGGGTTGAGACAAATTAAACATTTTGTGGAGCTTAGCTTACCCAAAATAGAGTCTTGTCTACCTGAACATAGCATTGTGTTAGGGCTGAATTTAGATGGACGGGTACAAGCTGTAAATCAACTGACACAGCAAATTTATCTTTGGATATCGGATCAGCAATGGCAGGAAGGGGGCGTTCAATTGAGTCAAATTGATTTAAAAGAAGATTTTATTCAAATTTGGAAAACCTTTGATTTAGAAAACCAAGATTTAATTGAATTAAGTCATATTCATCGTGATTTTTTAGGTGTGTAATGTCCATTTATATTTTTTAGTGTTGAAAATTGCTCATCATTAATTTTATAGAGTACATGTTGTTGTAATGGACTTTCATTATTCAATGCTGGATGATCAAAACTGTGTGAAAATTTCATGGCTAAACGTTGCATGACTTTTTTTGAAGGCTGGTTTTGTTTTGCAGTGAACGAGACTATTTCTTTAAGCTTTAATGTATGAAAAGCGAAATTTAAACAGGCATGAGCCGCTTCAGTTGCATAGCCTTGATGCCAAAATTCTGACGCGATGCGCCAACCAATTTCAACACAAGGTGAAAAGCTAAATTTATCGGGTTGAGCATTTAAGCCGACAAAACCAATAAATTGTCCTGTCGCTTTTAATTCTACTGCCCAAAAACCCCAACCATTTTGTGCGATGATTGTTTTAAAACGTTCGGCTAAGTCTATACTTTCCTCAGCAGTGAGCAGATTGGGGAAATAACGCATCACTTCGGAGTCAGCATTTAATTGTATAAACGTAGGTAGATCAGTTTTTTGCCATTGTCTAAGTAAAAGTCGAGAAGTTTTCAGTTGATAAATATGCATTTACAGCCTCTTTGCTATATCGTCATGAAATATTGAATGACGCAAACAGTAAATATAAAGCATCGGTGTGAATCGTGGCATTGCATAGATAAAAAATGCCAAAATTTATAACGAAGAGTAGCAACCATTAAAATAAAAAAGTTTGATTTTATCTATTCTTGAGCATTAATGCCTAGAAGGTCTTGAGAAATGGTTAAATTGTTGATCAGTTAGCGTCACTAGATTAAAATTTTTTCAATTATCTATCTTAAATGACATTTTTTTATGCAATACATTAGGTTTCATTATTAAAAATGCGAATAATGAGTTTATTTTTTAAGCCTTAAATAAAAAACCTGAACAAGGTTGAAAAATTATAAAAATCAATAATTAAATAGTTAAAGTTTTTATAGGGATTAAATAAATCTAACTTTGAATATTTTTTATGAACTGTCCGTTCAATGATTTTTGCACTTTTTTACTGCTGTTTCGATAATTGTGACTTGACCGAAATGCCAAACACATTGCAAGATAGGGCACCTAAAAATTTTAAAAGAAGAGTTATGATAACTTTTCTTAACTATTACTTTTGCTAAAACAGCCGAGGATTACATGAAGGCTCTTGTTGCTGTAAAACGTGTGGTTGATGCCAACGTTAAAGTTCGCGTTAAACCGGACAATAGTGGGGTAGACCTTACTAACGTTAAAATGTCAATCAACCCATTCTGTGAAATCGCAGTGGAAGAAGCAGTTCGCTTAAAAGAAAAAGGAACAGTTTCGGAAATCGTTGTGGTTTCTATCGGTCCTAAAGAAGCTCAGGAACAAATCCGTTCTTCTATGGCACTTGGTGCTGACCGCGGTATCTTAGTAGAAACTACTGATGAGATTGGAGCACTTGAAGTTGCTAAAATCTTAAAAGGTATTGTAGAACAAGAAAAACCAGAACTTATCCTTCTTGGTAAACAAGCAATTGATGATGATTCAAATCAAGTCGGTCAAATGCTTGGTGCTTTACTTGGTGCTGGTCAAGGTACATTTGCTTCTGTCGTGAATGTTACTGGTGATAAAGTTCAAGTGACGCGTGAAGTTGACGGTGGTTTACAAACTGTTGAATTGAATCTTCCTGCAATTATCACCACTGACTTACGTTTGAATGAGCCACGTTATGCTGCTCTTCCAAACATCATGAAAGCGCGTAAAAAACCGCTTGATGTTAAGTCTCCTGCGGATTATGGCGTTTCAGGTACAACTAAACTTAAAACAGTTAAAGTTGAGCCACCAGCAGAGCGTAAAGCTGGCGTACAAGTGAAATCTGTTGATGAGCTTGTTGAAAAACTTAAAAACGAAGCGAAAGTGATCTAATACAGAAGGATAAAATCATGAGTATTTTAGTTATCGCTGAGCACGACAATAAGACACTTAACGGTGCAACTTTAAACGTTGTTGCTGCAGCTCAAAAAATCGGTGGTGATATCACTGTATTAGTAGCTGGTTCTGGCGCTCAAGCAGTTGCTGACCAAGCGGCTAAAGTTGCGGGTGTAAGCAAAGTATTACTTGCTGACAATGCTGCTTATGCACATCAATTGGCTGAAAATGTTGCGGCTTTAGTTGCAGATTTAGGTAAAGGTTATTCACATATCCTTGCGACTACTACAACGACGGGTAAAAACGTACTTCCACGTGCGGCTGCACTTTTAGACGTAAGCATGATCTCTGACATCATTGCTGTTGAAAGCCCTAAAACTTTCAAACGTCCAATCTATGCAGGTAATGCAATTGCTACAGTTCAATCTGATGAAGCAATTGTAGTTGCAACTGTTCGTGGTACTGCATTTGATCCTGTAGCGGCTGAAGGTGGTTCTGCAGCGGTTGAAACTGTTGCTGACGTTCAAGATGCTGGCATCTCTAAATTTATTTCTGAAGAGATTGTTAAATCTGAACGTCCTGAATTAACAGCTGCGCGTATTGTTGTTTCTGGTGGTCGTGGTGTGGGTTCAGGTGAGAATTATCACACTGTACTTGATCCATTGGCAGACAAACTTGGCGCTGCTCAAGGTGCATCACGTGCTGCGGTTGACGCTGGCTTCGTTCCTAACGACATGCAAGTTGGTCAAACGGGTAAAATTGTTGCGCCTGACCTTTACATCGCTGTCGGTATCTCTGGTGCGATTCAGCATTTGGCGGGTATGAAAGATTCTAAAGTAATCGTTGCGATTAACAAAGATGAAGAAGCACCAATCAATGCTGTAGCTGACTACTGGTTAGTGGGCGACTTAAATACTGTAGTTCCAGAATTAGTTGCTAAGCTATAATTCTGTAATACGGTTTGAAAATGCTCCGAAAGGGGCATTTTTTATGCCTAGTCTTTTTATTGTTTATTATTTTTTAATCATGAGCAACGGTTATATCCAACGCATTCTATTCTTAATAAATATAATCACCATCAGCAGTCAAAAACATATTTCTTAAAATATTTATAATGCTGTGGGATCTCAATTTTGTGGTATTTTTCGAATGCTTTCTAAGGATCATTTTTGTCAATTACTTTTCTTATCCGTAATTTGGATTAACTCCTAATTTTAAATAAAATATGAATCATTTAATGGTTAATTTTAAAAATGGATTTAAATAGCAAGTTGTCTCTAGATTGGATAGTCAATTTTAAAAATTTAATTTGTTTGTTATGTTGAAATTAATATTTATTTAATGTTTTTTGTTTTAAGGCTTATTGTTTAATGTTGGTATCTAAAAGACTGACAAGTCCTACAATAGTGTTTGTTGCTCTCTGTTTTCTATTCCCTTTTTAGCCGATCTTCACGCACCTTTGCTATAAGGTGAATCTGTTAGATATATTGAAAATACTCAGGCTTTATTGCGTATTTTGGTTGCCATTTTTAGTTATTGTTATATACGTCCAGACCGATGTCCGGGTGGGAAAAAGCAATTTTGGATATGGGTTATATTTTGGTAGATTCTCCTCTTTGGTCTTAGTACAAGTTGGGGCAGAGATTATTTTCCTGAAGTGCCCAGAGTCTATTTTAAAGCACTTTCGGTTATGTTTATTACCCCTGTGGTATTGATGTTGTTTTCAGCTCAGCTTCGTCAAGAAATTATGAATAAGTTCAAAACTGTAAAATTCCCCATTTGGAGTTTTATCTTGGCTCTGACCACATTGATCATTGCCGATTCAATTGAGCATAGTCGTTTTTTATTGCCAGTATTTTTACATGACATTGCTTATAAAAATTTCATGGAAGAAATGTATGAGTTCCCGATTATTTGGGGTTTATTTGAAGTGACCTATCTGTTAATGAAGCAAGATAAACCAATCTTAGAAACTGAAAATCAGTCAACTTTAGATGAGTTTTCAGCATACCCCAATATTCATAAATATGAATAGAATGCGTTTGAATTTTAGCCTCCTTTAGCGGAGGTTTTTTATTGTTGCTCAAATGTTGGTTTTGCTTAAATTTAATACAAAAAATCATGATTATAGTGCAGATGGATTGACACAAATTTAGATGCTTTTATGCTATAGTATCCGACTATTTTTTGATTTTAACTCAGTCTTTTAGGGTTAATTTTTTGCAAGATTGATTATATAAATGAACAGTTGCAGTACGCGCTGTTTGTAATAAGGAGTATGCATGAGCGTATCGGAAATCAGACCGATTGCCATTGAGGATGAACTTAAAAGCTCATATCTCGATTATGCCATGAGTGTTATTGTATCTCGTGCATTACCAGACGTGAGAGATGGTTTAAAACCTGTTCATCGTCGTGTGCTGTTCGCTATGCACGAATTGGGCAATGACTACAACAAAGCCTATAAAAAATCTGCACGTGTCGTCGGTGACGTGATCGGTAAATATCATCCACATGGTGATTCTGCCGTTTATGAAACCATTGTACGTATGGCCCAAGATTTTAGCTTGCGTTATCAGTTGGTTGATGGTCAAGGTAACTTTGGTTCGGTCGATGGTGATAGTGCTGCGGCAATGCGTTATACCGAAGTACGTATGCGCAAATTGACCCATGAAATGTTGGCTGATTTAGAAAAAGATACAGTCGAATGGGAAGATAACTACGACGGTTCTGAGCGTATTCCGCAGGTGATGCCGACCCGTATTCCAAATTTATTGATCAATGGTGTGACGGGTATTGCAGTTGGTATGGCGACCAATATGGCGCCACACAACATGACTGAGGTTGTGAATGCTTGTTTAGCATATGCCAATAATCCGAACATTAGCATTGAAGGCTTGATGGAGCACATATCGGGTCCTGATTTCCCTACAGGCGGTATCATTTACGGTAAATCAGGAATTGTTGATGCCTACCGTACTGGTAAAGGTCGTTTGCATATTCGTGGTAAGTATCACTTCGAAGAAGATCCGAAGAATGGTCGTATCACCATTGTATTCACTGAAATTCCGTATCAAGTCAATAAAGCAAGAACCATTGAGCGTATTGCTGAATTGGTGAAAGAGAAAAAACTGGAAGGTATTTCAGAGCTGCGTGATGAGTCTGATAAAGACGGTATGCGTATTGCGATTGACTTAAAGCGTGGTGAAAACGCTGAAGTGATTGTCAATAACTTATTCCAAAATACTCAGCTTGAAAATTCCTTCAGCATCAACATGGTTTGCCTAGACAATGGTCAGCCGAAGTTGATGAATTTAAAAGATATCATCGCAGCGTTTATTCGTCACCGTCAAGAAGTGGTGACCCGTCGTACCATGTACGAATTACGCAAAGCGCGTGAACGTGGTCATATCTTAGAAGGTCTAACCGTTGCACTAGCCAATATCGATGCGATTATTGAAACCATTAAAACTTCTGCTAACCCAGCTGAGGCACGTGAGCGCTTACATGCTGGTGAGTGGTCAGCAGGTGGTGTGGTTGCCTTATTGGAAAAAGCGGGCTCGGTTTCTGTCCGTCCTGAAATTATTGAGGGTGAAGACTTATCTAAACCGTATGGTTTTGACGGTGCTGTTTATCGTCTTTCACCAACTCAAGTTAGCGCAATTTTAGAATTGCGTTTGCATCGTTTAACCGGTTTAGAACAAGACAAACTACACGCAGAATATTCAGAGATTCTAGGTCAAATTGCTGAACTTACAGCAATTTTGAATGACTTTGAGTTGTTGATGAATGTGATTCGTGAAGAGTTAGCATTGATTTTGCAACAGTATGGTGATGCACGTAAAACTGCAATCGTTGAGTCACGTATCGATTTCTCTCGTGAAGATTTAATTCCTGAAGAGCAAATGGTACTGACTGTTTCGAAAACAGGTTATGCGAAAACTCAGCCATTGTCTGACTATGCGGCACAGCGTCGTGGTGGTCGTGGTAAATCTGCGACTTCAATGAAAGAAGATGATTACATTCAACATATGATTGTGACATCGAACCATGCGACGGTTTTATGCTTTACCAACGTCGGTAAAGTATATCGCTTGAAAGTTTATGATGTGCCACAAGCATCGCGTGGAGCAAAAGGTCGTCCAATGGTGAACTTATTGCCACTAGATGCCAATGAAACCATTACAGCGATTCTTCCTGTGATTGATGCACCGAAGAAATTTAAAGATCGTTTAGTCGATTTCCAAGCATTTGTTAAAGCCAATAAAGCTAAACTTCAAGAAAATGAAATTATTAATGGTCATTTTGTTGAGCTTGAAGCGGCTTTAGCTGAACTTGAAGATGGTGCAGATGATTTATCTGATGCTTTACGTGTTCAATTGAAACAATTAGGGGTAGAACTTTCTACCACTGATCTGGATGATGAAATCATTGCTGATTTTGCTCAACAAGCTGAAGCAGTTCGTAAAAACTTTTATGTGTTTATGGCGACTGAGTTCGGTACCATTAAACGCGTTGAACTTGAACAATTTAGTAATGTTCGTTCAAATGGTTTACGTGCGATTGAGTTAAATGAAGAAGATACCTTAATTGGTGTCGCGATTACTGATGGTGAGCAGCAGATTATGTTGTTCTCCAATGAAGGTAAGGCAATTCGTTTTGCTGAAACTGATGTACGTTCAATGGGGCGTTCGGCCAAAGGTGTACGCGGTATGCGTGTCACGATTGGTGCAGCACAAGTTGAAGATGCAGAAGATACCGATGTAGAGTCTGATGATGAAGATGGTTCAGATTCAGTTCTCGTCAGCCGTATTGTATCGTTGGTCGTAGTACCTGAAACAGGTGAAGTGCTATGTGCTTCTGTACATGGTTACGGTAAACGTACCCCAGTCGGTGACTTCCCAACCAAAAAACGTGGTGGTAAAGGTGTTATTGCACTTAAGACCTCAGAACGTAATGGCGAGCTTGTTGGTGCGGTTGCGATAGACGCATCTAAAGAGTTGATGCTGATTTCTGATGGCGGTACTTTAGTGCGTACGCGTGCTTCTGAAGTTGCACAAACTGGCCGTAATGCGCAAGGTGTTCGTTTGATCCGTTTAGGTCAAGAAGAAGTACTTGTGGGTATTGTTGCTGTTGAAGCAGTTGAAGAAGAAGAGTTTGTAGAAGTGATTGAAGGTGAAGAAGTAGAGACTTCTGAAGCTTTAATTGATTCTGAAATTTTGATTGCTGACGAAATGATTGCTGATGAAACTGGCGATGAATCAGATTTAAATGAGTCTGAAGAAGAGTAAGTTTTGACGGTGATAAAAAAGGATGCTTAGGCGTCCTTTTTTTCTAGCTTTTAAACTGTTTTGTATACGTTTTAACTTTTTTATAAAAGATCTTTTAAGTGGTTATCGAGGTGAATCGTAAATCCGTTCATTGCTGCTAAAAGCTTACTTTTTTCATAGATTCATCTGATGAGAATATCTTGCACTTCTTTGTTGTATGGCGAATAACGCTATTCAGAAAATCAACAGCATTGGTTGCATAAATTGTGTAACTAATTTCAGCAAGATTGCTGAATATGCTCTCCAATAATAGACACATTAAAGTTTTCAAGAAATGCTGTTGGTAGCCATATCCTCTTAAATTAAATAAATTTGATTTAAATATCATCAAACTCAATAAATAGGAGAGGTGTGATCACGTCATTTTATGTCGCTTTATTTTATGAATAAAAAAAGGAAGCGAATGCTTCCTTTTAAAAAATCATGAATTACGCTGCATCCTGCATCTTAATATCACGATTTTTTTGCATTTCAACAGCATAATTTTTCTGTTTTTCAGTGTCGAATTGACCTTCCCATTTACTAATGACAAGAACAGCCAATGAGTTACCAATGACATTCAATGCAGTACGTGCCATATCTAAAATACGGTCAATACCTGCAATAAATGCAAGACCTTCAAGTGGAATACCTACACTGCCCAATGTTGCTAACAATACGACAAAAGATACACCTGGAACACCAGCAATACCTTTAGAGGTAATCATTAAAGTGATAACTAAAATAATTTGTTGGGTGATGCTTAAATCAATACCATAAAGTTGCGCAATAAAAATTGCTGCAATACTCTGATAAAGTGTAGAACCATCTAAGTTAAAAGAATAACCAATTGGAATTACGAAGCTGGTAATGGATTTAGGGGCGCCATAGGCTTCCATTTTTTCCATAATACGCGGTAAAACGGTTTCTGAACTCGCAGTTGAGTAAGCTAAAATCAGCTCATCTTTCAATATTTTAATGAGTGCCCAAATGCTAAAACCACAGAATTTAGCGACTGCACCCAAAATAATAAAGGTGAAGAATAAAATAGCGCCATAGACTAAGAGAGCCAACTTCACTAATGGAAGCAGAGAGCTGAAGCCAAAGTTTGCAACTGTTGCTGCAATCAGACCAAATACACCAAATGGTGCAAAGAGCATGATCATATGCGTAACTTTGAACATGGTTTCAGAAACGGCCTGTAATACATTAATTAAAGGCTGTTTGGTTTCTTTAGCTAACGATCCTAAACCAACACCAAAGATCACTGAGAAGAAGATGATTGGCAACATGTGCCCATCAGTCAGTGCGCCAAAAATATTAGAAGGGATTAACGATAAAATGGTATTAACTAGACCGTGAGCATGGCTACTCACTTCTTGTGTTGTTGCTTGGTATTTAGAGATATCGGTTTGCGTTAAACTCGACATGTCAATGCCAGCACCTGGCTGGAATACATTGGCAGCAACAAGACCAACAATAATGGCAACAGTTGTAATAACTTCAAAATAAACAATGGTTTTAAAGCCAAGTTTACCTAAATTTTGACCGTGACTTGTGTTCGCAATACCTAAAATTAGCATTGAAACGACAAGTGGAATAACGATCATTTTAATCAAATTAATAAAAATTGCACCCAATGGGCTAAGAAAATTATTAATTACAACTTCACGATATTCAGGAGAATAGTGTAAAAAAGAGCCTACAAGCACACCTAAAATGAGTGCAATTACGATTTGCCATGCAAGGCTAATCTTAATTTTCTTCATGTTAATCCCTTAAAATCAGATATTTAGTGAAAAAAAAGCTGTAAGAACGCTATCGGAATCATCACGACATGTTACTGGGAGCATGGGAATGAATAACAAAAATATTCATGAAGTTTGGAAAAACGCTATTTTGCATTGATATATGCCTACAATCTAACTTTTTTTATATAATATTTGTTCGATTGTTTAAAATTTATACAGTTTTAGTTGGATATACGATCTATTTATTAAGTTTTATTTATTAATCTTATGTTGTGTAGGAGGAATACATGATTTTTTGTGTGGTTGAGTGAGTCGAAAATAACCTAAAATCAAGAGTATTGAGCCAATTACCGCTAAATAAATCATCTTAGGAATAACGAGATCAATCGGAACACCCATTTGGTTGAGCTGTATAAACATTTGAATACCTTGGGTGGATGGTAGTGCATTGCCTAGGTATTGCATCCATTCAGGCATGGCTGAATGTGGCCATGCGGTTCCAGAGAGTAAAAACAGCGGAATGGAGGTGAAAACGATCAAATGTCCTGCACGTTCAGGTAGATCTAAGAATGAAGCAAGGACGAGGCTGAGCCCAATCACACAACTGATGAAAATAGGAACGCCCAATAGCATGCCCCAAAAATTACCACCATGTGGATAATCATAGAGCCAGAAAGTAAAGCCAAATAAATAAAAACAACCTAAACAACCAATGGTTAAAATGGTGCAGAATAAACCAAATAATTCAAGTTTTTTAGGTCGCCAATTGGATTGCCTATAGCTTGCAATGAGCATACTTAGACCTAAAACAATAGTCTGATGAATGATTAAAGGTGCAATAGCAGGGAAAACATAACTGCCATAACCCGACTGGGTATTAAACAATGGAATTTGATGAATAGAAAGTACAGGGGAGAAAGCAGAAATATGGCTAAACTTTTCAGTTTGCTCAACAATGGCTTGTTCAATCGATTTGGCTATACCTAAGCCAATTTCTTTGGTTCTTAAAAAATAAGCGGCGCTTAAATATAAGCCGACACCACCCACTTCGCCACGATGAATACTGTTGGATAAATTATGAGGCAATAATAAAATGGCATCCGCTTGCTGAGCTTTAAGCATTATTTCTGCTTCAGCAAAATTTCCAGTGACGGCTTTAATACTGACATTAGGGCTTTTTGATACTTCATTAATAATGGTGGCAGTGATCAGACTTTGTTCCTCATCCACAATCACAATGGGCAGAGATTCTGCATGTTCAGCTTTATAGGCTGTGGGATAAAAAAAACTATAGAAAAAAACCGATAAAATTAATGTGGTTAGGATTGAGCTATTCCGTGCAATATCCTTAAATGTTTTAACATAATAATGGAGAAAGTTTTTCCCGTGATTTTTCATAGCTGTACTCCTTTGACATATTTCTTAAGGAGACCAAAGGAAATACTCAAATAGAACAGTGTATATAGCATTAAAATAGCCAATGGAAAAAGAGAAGTGGAGATGGGGCTTCCAATCACCCATTGCTCAGTTTGTAATTTTGCATAAGGCGTATAAGGAATAATATTGGCCCAAAATTTAGTAAAGAGTGGGGCATTATTTAATGGTAAAGTCACACCAGCAAAGCTTAAGGATGACCCCCCATATACCGCAATAAAGCCGAACGTTTTACTTAAATTATGGGTTGCCAGTACCATCGTAGTGCTAATAAAGGCATAAGCACTGTAAAAGAAAAATTGTGCTACTAATATGATCCAGAGATGACCTGCAACAAACCAACCTCGAATCTCAATTAGCCAGAACATCCATGCCCAAGTCCATGCGGTAAAAATAAAGACATAGGTTAAATTTTTAGATAATAGTGCACCAAAGAGGTTGGTTTGACTGAGCCATTGCTTACTGGTATTAAATGTGAATTCTTGCCCAACTGAAAAAGCCACACAACAGCACAGTAATAAATGCAGGATTGCAGGAATCATAAAGGGTTCTAAATAGAATTCGTAACTTAAATTAGGATTATATAATGGTGATATTTTGACATGCGGTGTTGGAATATCTAAATAAGGGATAGTGTTTTCTAAATAATTTTGTCCCGTGAAATTAACAATAGCTTCTAGGGTGCTGACTAACATTGCTGAAGAAATAGCATTTCCAACACTGAAATAGCTTTGATTAAAAGCAATGCTAATTTCAGCATCTTGCGCTCGAACCAATCGCTGTTCCGCACCTTCAGGAATACTCACATAACCCCAAATTTGAGTTTGATTTAATAATTTTTCGACTTCATCCTGACTTTGTGAAATCATCTTAATTTTTAAAGTTGGATTATGGCTCAGATATTTTTCAATATTTTGACTTAATCCACTGTGATCTTGGTCAATAATGGCAATGGGTAAATGTTCAGGTTTGCCTTGATAAAACATGCTGGTGAATAACACAATAATGAATAATGGTGCGAGCGTGACTAAACATAAGTCCCATTTATGCGTCAGTAAATAGCGCAGTTCACGCAGCAAGCCAGACCACATTAGTTTGCCTCTTTTACTTTGAATAGAACGCTCATACCGACTTTTAAATCTGGCATAGGTTCTATAGGAACAACATGAACCTTGAAGCTTCGAATGTCATAGCCACCCGTTTGGCGAGTGGTTTTAATCGTGGCAAATTCACCTTCAGCATCAATGTTTTTAATTTGAAAGGTAGTTGTTTTATTTAGTGCAGGAATAAAACCTTGTATTTTTTTAATTTGATAGATGTTTGCGTATTGATCTTCTCGAACATTAAAACTAACTTTTAAATCATCGTCTTGAATTATGCTCACCACAGGTACGCCTATCGCGACCAATTCAGAGACTTTGCCATAGGTTTTTGATACCGTACCATTAATTGGAGCAAGTAATTTGGTTTCTGCCTCTAAAGCATTGGCTTCAGCGACTGCTGCTTGGGCAATTTGAACCTGCGCATCGGCAGAAGATTTTTGTTGTGGGGTGCTGCCTCGTTGCGCACGAAGATATTGTTGATGCGCAGCCTCTGTGAGTTCTGTTGCAGAGATTGTGGCTGCATGCATTTCATCACGTCGTTGCCGAGAAATTACACCTTCTTTAAATAGATTCTCACCCCGTTGATAGGTGGTTTTGGCTAATTGTTCTTGTGCTTTTAAACTTTGCCAGTTGGCATACAGTGTCGCAATATTTTCTTGTTGTGAGCCTCGCTCCGCAGTTGATTGTAGTGCGAGCGCCGATTGTAAAACACCTAAGGCTTGTTGCTTTTTTGCATCAACTTCAGGACTGTACAGGCGCACCAATTGCTGACCTTTCGTTACCTTTTGCCCATCATGTACATAAACTTCTTCAATTCGACTGGGAACTTTGGTGCTGACATAAATAGTTTCTGCTTCAACTCGGCCTTGTAATTCAATTTCTTTGGGTTGATAACTTTTCCATAAACCAAAAGCAATGAGACCTAACAGTAGAATTAAAGCAATGATGCCCGCAATTTTGATGAGCTTAAGTTTTTTGGATTCATTAGCTGAATTTTGTTCTACTTGCTGAGGTGTAGAAAGGGTGTTTGATACTATATCTGATTCAGTCTGAGACGGTTGTCGAGGTAGCGCAGTCGTTGTATTCTGTTCAGTCAGTCTTTGTGATTCATCTGTAGACGTTTCTTCAGATAAGGTTTTTTCTGTATCTTGATCAGGCTTGTTTTGATCTTGAGTCATCTGATTTTCCCCCATCAAAATTAACGAATATAATAAGTTTGAGATTGATTAACATAATTTTGAAATTGATCAATTGAGCCATGACTTTGCAGTAATGTGGCCAATGATATGACATATTTATAGGCATTCAGTGCCATTTCGCTTTTTAAGCCGCTGAGTGCATTTTGGGCATCAATGACTTGAGTTGCTGTACCCATGTCTTCTTTAAAAGACAAAGTTTGGATACGTAAATTTTCCTGAGCTGCTTGCATATTTTGCTGGATAAGTTGCTGACTACGTTGTGCACTGGTAATTTCGCTATAAGATTTATAAATAATATTTTCAATCTCTTGTTTAGTTCGTTCGGTTAGTAGCTCGGAGGCATAACGCTGTAGTTCAGCTGCTTGAATATTCTTATTTTTATCTACCCCTGAAAATAAATTATAGCGAGCAACCACACCGACAATCCAGTTCTGCTTTTCATCTAAGCTATATTCACCGAAAGCAAAAAGATTGGGTTTTTTTGCCGCCGATTGAACTTTGACATTGGCATTGGCGAGTTGCGTGTCCATCTGCATTTTACGAATGAGAGAGGATTGGTCTTTATATGTTTGTAATAATGTATTTAAAGATTGGCTCTGTGTCGAGTTGACAAACAAAGGTGTGGTTAAGTCGGTAATTTGACTGCTTTGCAGCAGATTATTGAGCTGAAATAGACTAGCTTTTAAATTAGAATCACTGTTTTGCTCAATACGTTCAGCATTATTCTTGGCAACTTCAAATTGCATGCGTTGGCCTTTGCTGATGAAACCTTGTTGTTCCAACTTTAGCGCATTGCTGTAATGGATTTGCATTGCTTTAAAGTTTGAATGGCTTGAATTTAATAATTGTTTTTGCAGTTGCGTATTGAAGTAAGCCTGAATGATTTCAAAGCGTTGTATATCTTGCTGTTGTTTAGTGGTGAGTTGGCTGCGCTGCGCATTGATCTTGGCGATTTCTTTGGCACTCGAGGTAAGCCCCCCAGTATATAAAGGCATAAGCACTGAGACGGTTGGACGAATGACTTGATCTTCTAATACAACATTTGCTGAATCTGGAAATAGACCAACTCCGCTATGGATAGTTTGATTGAGTCCTTCTTTTAGTGGGTCTGAAATATTGGGGGGTAAGTTAACTTGATCAATTCGATCGTTAATGCCTTGCGACAGCGTTTGTTCTAAATTGTTCTTAAACGAGTTTAAAGGAATATCCACTTCATTATGAAATGCATAAGCCCGCACATTTAAATCGATACGAGGTAGACCTAGGCCTTTAACCGCATCTGCTTCAAGTTGAGCGGCTTGTTGGAATGCTTGACTAGCCTGAGTGCTATAGGAATCTTTTAAAATGGATTGCTCTGCTTGTATATAGCTAATACTCTCTGCAAAAATTGTACTTGAGTGAGTGATACTGATGATGAGTAATATTATTTTAAAACTTGATCTAATGGGTGGGCTACATTGTTTTTGTATTTTTCTTAGTTTTATCAACATTGATTTGTCACTCAGCAGTGTTGGGTAAATTATACAGCGCAAAAAAAGAATGTGTCTTGAATTCAGTCGCTGAATTGTTTTTTATATAAGTATCTTAATTAATTTTTAGTCATTATTGCATTTTATCTGGGTTCATATAGGCATAGCCGTATTTTTATGTAAATTATTCTGCAATTAATTCAAAATGTTCATTGAAAATTTAACTTTAATTGTCCGATTATATTGAAATATTTTCAGGATAATTTACTGCAAGCACCTGCTATATGTGGTTAAATGCCGTCATTTTATTGTGTTTCACTTTGAAAGGAAAAATCATGCGCGCGTACAATTTCTGTGCTGGCCCTGCTGCATTACCCACTGCTGTTTTAGAAAAAGCTCAACAAGAGATGCTGGATTGGCACGGTAAAGGTCTTTCGATTATGGAGATGAGTCATCGTAGTGATGACTATGTCGCTGTTGCAGAAAAAGCGGAAGCCGATTTACGTCAATTGATGAATATTCCAGAGAACTATAAAGTCTTGTTCTTACAGGGTGGTGCATCATTACAATTTTCTGCGATTCCTTTAAACCTTTTAGGTAAAAATAGTAAAGCAGATTATATCCATACAGGAATTTGGTCTGAAAAAGCTTTAAAAGAAGCACAACGTTATGGCGATATTAATGTTGTAGAAGCGGGGACGAGCATTAACGGTAAACTTGCGATTACAGAGCAAAGCACATGGAATCTATCAGCAGATGCTGCTTATGTGCATTATGCAGATAACGAAACGATTGGCGGTTTGCAATTTGCTGGAATTCCAGAAGTGAATGCACCACTGGTTACTGACTTGTCTTCAAGTATTTTATCGGCACCGATTGATGTCTCAAAATTCGGTTTGATTTATGCGGGTGCACAAAAGAATATTGGTCCAGCGGGTTTAACTTTAGTTATTGTGCGTGAAGACTTGCTTGATCAAGCTAAAACTGAAATTCCAAGTATTTTGAAATATTCAGCACAAGCAAAGAATGATTCAATGGTGAATACACCATCAACGTATGCTTGGTATTTATCAGGGTTGGTTTTTGAATGGTTGCTTGAGCAGGGTGGTGTGGATGCTATACATAAAGTGAATCTTGAAAAAGCTCAACTTTTATATGGCTATATTGATTCAAGTGATTTCTATGCCAATCCAATTTTTGAAGCGAATCGTTCAATTATGAATGTACCGTTTACTTTGGCGAATGCAAATCTCGATAAATTGTTCTTAAAAGAAGCAGAAGATAATCATTTGCTTAATTTAGCAGGTCACCGTTCAGTTGGTGGTATGCGTGCCAGTATTTATAACGCTGTTCCATTGGCAGGCGTACAAGCATTGGTAAACTTTATGGATGACTTTGCAAAACGCCATCAAGGTTAAGTATTTTACATAAATCAAAAACCCTCGGCTGAGGGTTTTTTATTGGGTACATTTTGTCAAAAGGGTAAAATGCTGCGGATGACAGGATTAACTTGTTGGAAATAGACCTAAATAGTGGAAAATCATTGCAGCAAGAAACATACCTAAAATAAAAAAGCAAAAAGCCCCTTTATCCAAGCTTAAGCGAAAATTGCTTTCTTGATTAATTAGACTGGTTGATTGTTCAGGTATAATTTTCATCATTGAGCCTAGAACTTTAAATTATTATTAAATCCTGTTGAGTTTTTATTTTTAACATAAAACTTTGATTAAATAAAGTACTATTTTACATGGTGATGTACATTTAAATAGTATGTCATGTATTGAATATGAATTATAAAAGCGATGTATTCAATGATTGGTCAGTTTGGAATGCTATGGAATTTAGAATGCTGGATTATTATCTGTTGTGTTGAATCATGACTTAATCATTTATTTTATTCGCATCCTCAGTTTTAAGTTTACGACCTACATTTATCATCGCATATTATAAAAATTAGATTTTAGTCATACCGAATCATGATGAAACTTGAAATTAACACTTTAAATATTAATCACAATTATTTTATTGCATGATGATTTATTTAAAAATGGATGTTTTTGCTCTAAGTTGTGGATTAAAAATGATTTTAATCCACAACTTAGAGAACCTCGCATATATAATTTAAAACTTAGTCAGCATTTGAGAAAATATTGGCTTGAATCCAAATATTGCCACGAATATATTGACCAATTTCAAAGTTTTTATAGGCCGTATCTTTGCTTGCAATACGAATAAGTGTCGCAGGTTGATTCTCTTCTAAAATCAAAGTGACATCGTAAAGGGTATAGTCTTGTTGCATAAATTGTATTTGAGTTTTACCGACGATTTTACCTTGGAACCAAGCTTCATCTTCCTGACCTATAGTTTCTCCATATAAGTAAGCCACCATTTTGGAAAAGTCGACGGTCACTGGTGCTTTATCATCTTCCGATTTTGGTTCCCATGCATCAATCAGTTCTTGTAAATTAGGTGGTGTAATTCCGTTATTCTCGAACAAAATATCATTTAATGCACGATGATGTTTAATTGATGCAGGATCATCCACAATAATTTGTTCATGGTCAGATACTTTTTCTAATTCATACGCCCAAGCGTTAAATTGCACTTTGTATGTTTGATCTTTCTGATATTGATCATGATTGACCGAATACAAGTTATCAAAAGCATATACCGTGCTGTTTGGACTGAGCTGTAGGCATAGAACTGCTTGAGTATTGGACTGGCAGGTAATGATCCGATTAATGCTGGCATGAATCACATATGGGCTTTCAAATGTTGGAAAAGCTGTTTTGACCGCTTTGGGTTTGCCATTTTCAACGGCAATGACTTGCGCTAACTGAATGCTAGCAGAGCTTGGTCCCTGAATAAGCCAAGATGAAGTATCCATATCTGATTCTTGTTTACATAGACCCATGGGCATAATCGGGTCATTTAAAGCTAAACCTAACCATTTTGGCACTTCTGTTGTAGGATCGTCTGTTAATAAACTCCAATGCTCTACATGGCTGCCAAAATTTTGATCATTAATGGTTATAATTTCAGGCTTGTTTTGATTGTTCATATTCACAGTTATAAATAGAATTCATTTAATCTATTAAATCGAGGGTGATTCTTATATTTCAAGTCTAGCGCAATAAATTTACGATTTAAAACGACAATTTATGTACCGAATGAAGATGTAATTATCAATTAAGAAATGAAAGAATTTAAAAAAACTTAAATATAATAAATATGGAATCGAAAGAATGTGTATGGAATGAAGTTTTAAGAAAATAAAAAGATAATTTGAATATTATTGGTATGAAAAATATATGGCGACCCTACGGGGATTCGAACCCCGGTTACCGCCGTGAAAGGGCGATGTCCTAGGCCTCTAGACGATAGGGTCGTTAGAAGATGGCGGTATCTTATTGATCCGCCGCCAATGTGTCAAGTAGGTGAGGTGCGAGTTTGTTCAAAATATAGCAAAACAGTTCAGCAGTCTTTTGAGTGTCATATAAAGCAGAGTGTGCTTCCTTACCATCAAACTCTATTCCAGCTTGAATACATGATTTTGCGAGTACCGTTTGTCCAAACATCACAGCACTTAAGGTCACAGTATCAAAAACAGAAAAGCTATGAAAAGGATTCTGATTTTTAGTGCCTGTACGTGCAATTGCGGCTTTGACAAAGCCGAGGTCAAAATGGGCATTATGACCAACAAGTACGGCATGCGTACATTGCTGCTGCTTACGAACTTCGTTGACTGATTTAAACATACGTTTTAACGCAGATTTTTCATCTTCAGCCATTGCTATACGCATAGGATTAAATGGGTCAATCCCAATAAAATCTAAAGAGCGTCGATCTAAGTTTGCACCTTCAAACGGATTTATATGTGCATGATGTGCCTCACCAGGAACAAATTTTCCTTCAGCATCATAAACAATTGGAATACATGCAATTTCTAGCAGTGCATCAGTTTCGGCATTAAAACCTGCGGTTTCGACGTCAACGACAACAGGTAAAAAACCACGGAATCGTTGGCCAATTGCAGATTGTATTTCAGTTGTCACACTTTTCTCCATTGAATGGTTTTTCCAGCATACAGTGGAATAATTTTCTCACCATCCAAATAATCCAAACTTTCAGGAATAACTTGATTTTCTTTTACCAGCGTAATGGTATTGGTATTACGTGGTAAACCATAAAAGTCTGCACCAAAATGACTTGCAAAACCTTCTAGTCGTTCAATTTTACCGATTTGATCGAAAGCTTGAGCATAGAGCTCGATCGCTGTAGGTGCACTATAACATCCTGCACAACCACATGCATTTTCCTTCGCGTTTTTAGAATGTGGCGCGCTATCTGTGCCTAAGAAAAACTTAGGACTACCACTGGTGGCGACTTCCAATAATGTCTGTTGGTGTGTTTGACGTTTTAGGATCGGTAAACAATAGAAATGAGGTTTAACACCACCCACCAGCATATCATTACGATTAAACAGTAAATGTTGCGGTGTAATGGTTGCAGCTACATGACGATCATGTTCAAGCACGAAATGTGCCGCTTCACTGGTCGTAATGTGTTCTAAAACTAATTTTAGTTTAGGAAACTGTTTTAATAATGGGGAAAGAACCTCATCAATAAAACGCTTTTCGCGATCAAAAATATCAACATGTTGATGTGTGACTTCGCCGTGTAGTAATAATGGCACTTGATGTTCTTCTAGCTGTTCGATAACAGCGTAGACTTTACGAATATCACTCACACCATTGTCAGAATTCGTCGTTGCGCCAGCAGGGTAGAGCTTAATTGCATTGACATGCGCAGATTCTTTAATTTTTTTGACTTCACTTGGTGCAGTATGATCCGTGAAATAAAGGACCATGCGTGGGTCAAAGTGTATCCCTTCCGGAACATGCGCTAAAATACGTTCACGATAGGCATTTGCTTCTTCAACCGTTTTTACTGGCGGAACCAAATTAGGCATACAAATAGCGCGGGCAAATTGCTTTGCTAAATCAGGTACAGTACGTTGTAGTGCGAGACCATCACGAAGATGTGCATGCCAATCATCAGGTTGAAGTAAAGTAATCGTATTCAAGGTCATTCTTACAAGCAAATAAAATAGATAATAATCGATTAAGGCTCAAAATGGTAACTGCTATTTAAAATTAAGCACGATAATGGGACGATCATCACCATTAATTTGATCTGAAAATAAGCTATTTGGGGGTGGTAAACATAAGTTTGTTATTTGGAATAATATATTTAAGTTAAGTTGTTGTTTTATCTTTTTTATATGTGTTTAATTTTTTACTATGTTCTAGTCAGCTGATGCTGAATTAATTTCTTTTTCTTTAAATATGACTTATGCTTTTATGACGAATGAGAAAAGATAATGTGGGATTATTTATTTAAACCAGATTCAAATGAGAAACGTTTTAACTGTTAAAATTAAAATTCAGTGCAGTTAATTGAATAACGTTATGAAAGATTCAATATTAAGATAAATTTAGAGAGTGTGATATGGGCAAGTTGCTGCCAAAATTTTTATATGTTGCGTGTTTTATAATATTGAATTTACCTTCCCAATCATTTGCACTTCAAACAGTAGATGCAACTGTAAAAAATAATCTTGCAGTTACAGAAGTGAAACAGGTCTGGACGCTGGAGGATATAAATAAAGCGAAGTGGACGATAGACCTAGGTCGAGGGCAATTTCCAGCCTATGCACGTGCGCAAGTAATGTTAAATAATTTACATGCCTCGCCAGGTGCAATAGATGGTAAAAGTGGTAAAAACTTTCTCAAAGCGCTTTCAACCTATCAGCAAATTCAAGGTTTCCCAATTACTGGGCAACTGACTCAGCAAACTTGGGATAGCTTAATTTCAAAACAGTCTAATCCTGCTTTTGGGGTCTATGTCATCACTGCACAAGATCTAAAAGGACCCTTTGCAAAAAGTATTCCCCGGAATTATGCATTACAAGCCAAAATGCCGGGATTGTATTACCTGAGAATAACGGAGATGTTGGGTGAGAAGTTTCATATTGATGAAGAGTTTTTACGTCAACTCAATCCGAAAGCAACCTTTAATCAAGTAGGTGAAAAAATTCTAGTCCCTAATGTACGCAATGATTTGCCACACGATGTGAATTTAATTATTGCCCATAAGGGAGCTCGCCAGCTTTATCTATTTAATGGGAAAAATCATTTAATTGCATCCTTTCCTGCGACAATTGGTGGATCAGAGACACCATCACCCAAAGGAACGCATAAAGTAGTCAAGGTTGCAGCAAATCCTTATTATGGTTATTCACCGAAAAACTTTGTGCAGGGTGGTAATAGAAAGTCATTGGTTTTACCTCCTGGGCCAAATGGACCAGTTGGTAATATTTGGATTGCATTAAGTAAGCCATCTTTTGGTATTCATGGAACGCCAAATCCGTCATTGATTTCTAAAACAGCTTCGCATGGCTGTATTCGCCTAACAAATTGGGATGCTAATGATTTAGGTCGTAAAGTACAACCCGGTGTGGTGGTAAAATTTCTTGAATAATTTTTTTAGTTAGATTGGACTGCTTTAATGGGTGATGTTATTTTCTGTTCACCTAAAATGAAACTTTAAATTATGACATTTAAAAAAAACCGCCTCAGCAGGCGGTTTTTTTAACTTTAAACAAACTTATTTATTTTTGTCTTTTAACTGTGGAACAGCTGAACCCGTACCTACTGCAAGTAAGCCAGTTTGGGTATAAATACCTAATTTAGCGCGAGTATCGGTAATATCTAAATTACGCATAGTCAATTGACCAATACGATCCATAGGAGAGAACATTGAATCGCCTTTCTCCATGGTTAAACGCTCAGCTTCATACGTGAGGTTTTCAGACTCAGTGTTCATGATGGTGTAGTCATTACCACGACGCAGCTCTAAAGTCACAGTACCTGTAATGGCTTTCGCAACCCAGCGCTGTGCAGTTTCACGAAGCATAAGCGCTTGAGAATCGAACCAACGACCTTGGTACAATAAGCGACCTAAACGTAAACCGTTAATGCGGTATTGTTCAATGGTATCTTCGTTATGAATACCTGTTACTAGGCGTTCATAAGCAATATGAAGCAGAGCCATTCCCGGAGCTTCATAAATACCACGAGATTTTGCTTCGATAATACGGTTTTCGATTTGATCCGACATACCTAAGCCGTGACGACCACCGATACGGTTTGCTTCAAGAATGAATTCAACCGGATCTTCAATACGTTGACCATTTAAAGCAACTGGCATACCTTCTTCGAAAGTAACAGATACTTCTTCAGCTTTAACTTCTACGTCATCTTTCCAGAAGGCAACGCCCATGATTGGATCAACAATTTTGATGCCTGCATTGAGGTATTCAAGATCTTTCGCTTCATGTGTTGCACCCAACATATTTGAATCTGTTGAGTAGGCTTTTTCTTTTGACATTTTATAGTCAAAACCGTTGTCGATGAGGAACTGTGACATTTCTGCACGGCCACCAAGTTCATCAATAAAGGTTTGGTCTAGCCAAGGTTTGTAAATTTTAAGTGCTGGGTTGGTTAATAAACCATAACGATAGAAACGTTCAATGTCGTTTCCTTTATAAGTAGAACCGTCACCCCAAATATTAACGTCATCTTCTTTCATTGCGGTAACAAGCATTGTACCTGTTACTGCACGACCTAGAGGCGTCGTGTTGAAGTAAGGAACGCCACCTGTGCTGATATGGAATGCACCACACTGAATTGCAGCAATACCTTCAAGCGCAAGTTGTAAGCGGCAGTCGATTAAACGTGCTTTTACCGCGCCATAAGCTTCAGCTTTCTTTGGAATGGCATCATAGTCGTCTTCATCTGGCTGACCTAAGTTTGCTGTATAAGCATAAGGTTCAGCGCCTTTTTGTTTCATCCACAATAAAGCAGCTGAAGTATCTAGACCACCAGAGAAGGCAATCCCAACTTTTTTGCCTACGGGTACATGCTGCAAGATGGTTGCATTATCAGTCATTGCTCGTCCTAACTATTTTAAATAGGCACCACATAGCTATTGGTGGCCAAGGAGAATTTATAAACGCTGTATTGTAACACTTTTGATTCGGCTTGTTTTCTTAAAAAAGGACATTCAATAAAAATATTCGTTAAAGTTAAAATTATTGTAAGTTCAGTGAGAGGGATGATTTCTATTGCATAAAAAATTTAAAACCTATCTTCTATTTAGATCAAAAAATGCACCGTAACAGAGTGAAAACACAGATTGAAGATATTAAACCTCATGTAGTAGCAAGTTGGAGTGCTGTGCTTAATTGTGAGTACGAAGCATAGTATTCAGCCGATTTAGTTATTGAGAGTGCTTTATATTTAATCGATAAGTCTGTGGAATTCATTGTTCACAGTCTTAAATTAAGTGGGAAAGGGATGAAAATAAAACCATACGACTAAAGTCGCATAAGATAACTGTGGCGAGATATTCTTTGACTTAAGTTGTAAAAATAAAAAAGTAAATCATATTGTTAACTTTATTTGGTCTGAATTTTAAACTGGAATTATCAACGAATTATTCTGATTATTGGTATGACCAATATAAAATAAATTCAGACCAATATTGATCTTTAAATCAGCAGAAACTAATATAAAGGCATATTATCTGGATTAATTCTTGGTTTTAATAAAATTGGTATTACCAATATTGATTTTCAGATGAATGATAGCCAAACCACTCTTAACATCCTCGCAAGCATTTCAAGGAGATGACAATGCTGCAACATTGGCAACAGAATTACGATCCTATGGGCAATATCTGGATTTCCAGTAGCGTTGCGCTTATTCCAATTATTTTTTTCTTTCTGGCACTTGCCGTATTTCGTATGAAGGGTAGTGTCGCAGGAACAATCACTGTTGTTTTGGCATTGCTTGTTTCTCTTTTTGCATACCAAATGCCCGTTGCGATGGCATTTGCATCCATGGCTTATGGCTTTTTATATGGTTTATGGCCAATTGCTTGGATTATTCTTGGCGCATTGTTTCTATATAAAATTTCAGTAAAAACGGGTCAATTTGACATTATTCGTGCTTCGATTTTGTCTATTACTGAAGATCAGCGTTTGCAAATGCTGTTGGTGGGTTTTGCCTTTGGTACTTTCCTTGAGGGTGCGGCAGGCTTTGGTGCACCAGTCGCAATTACCGCCGCTTTATTGGTGGGATTAGGATTTAAACCACTCTATGCAGCAGGGCTATGTTTAATTGTGAATACAGCACCCGTTGCCTTTGGTGCTATGGGGATTCCTATTATTGTCGCAGGTCAGGTTTCTGGTGTAGACACCATGGAAATCAGTCAGATGGTGGGTCGTCAATTACCATTTATGGTACCGATTGTATTGATCTGGATCATGGCGATTATGGATGGCTGGCGTGGGGTGAAAGAAACATGGCCCGCAATTTTTGTGGCAAGTCTTTCATTCTCTTTAGCGCAATATTTAACCTCAAATTTTGTGGGTCCAGAACTACCCGATGTTACCGCAGCAATTGCTTCATTGGTCAGCTTAACCTTGTTATTAAAATACTGGCAGCCAAAGCATATTTTCCGCTTCCAAGATGAAGATATTAAAGTGGATGAAAATGTTGTTGCTGAAACACGTAAGCAATACAGTTTGGGTCAAATTGCTAAAGCATGGTCTCCATTTGCAGTGTTAACCGTCATGGTGACGATTTGGAGTATTAAGCCGTTTAAAGATTTGTTTGCGAAAGGTGGTGCACTGAATGACTTGGTATTCTCAATAAAAATACCGTATTTGCATCAAATGATTCAGAAAATGCCACCTGTGGTTCCTGAAATTAAGGACTACGATGCCATTTATAAATTTGATTGGTTCTCTGCAACAGGTACAGCAATCATGATTGCTGCCATCATCACCATCATTTACTTGAAAATGAAACCACGTGATGCATTAAAAACCTTTGCTGAAACGTTTAATGATCTTAAAACACCGATTTATTCGATTGGTATGGTGTTGTCTTTTGCATTTATCGCGAACTATTCAGGAATGTCTGCAACATTGGCTTTGGCACTGGCGCATACGGGTCAAGCGTTTACTTTCTTCTCACCCTTCTTAGGTTGGATTGGTGTATTTTTGACGGGTTCAGATACATCAGCCAATGCATTGTTTTCTGCACTACAGGCCACGACTGCGCAACAAATTGGTGTGCCAGAAGTCTTATTGGTTGCTGCAAATACTAGTGGTGGTGTGACGGGGAAAATGATTTCTCCTCAGTCGATTGCCATTGCCTGTGCAGCGGTAGGTTTAGTCGGTAAAGAGTCGGATCTGTTTCGTTTTACCGTTAAACACAGTATAACTTTTACGGTGATGATTGGTATTATTGTGACCTTACAAGCCTATGTGTTCCCATGGATGATTCCATAACACGCAATTGAGTACAACCAGAATGAAAGTCTCCGATAAAGTGGTACAAAACCTTCGCATGTTGATCGAACAAACCAATATGCAGATCGGAGACCGTTTGCCTGCGGAACGGAAATTATGTGAACAACTTGGCGTGTCGCGTTCTTCTTTACGTGAAGCGATTCAACAATTGACCAGTACCGGTATGTTGGTGAGTAAAGTTGGCGCGGGGAATTTTTTGCAGCAATTGCCGACTAATTGGTCGCAATATCAAATTGTGCAACCTTTAAGTATGTTGATTGATGAAGATCCTGCCTATCGTTTTGATGTGCAGGAAGCGCGCATCATTCTAGAAGGTGGCACAGCATGGTATGCGGCACAACGTGCGACCAAAGAAGATTTGGTGAAAATTCGCCATTTCTATGAAGAAATTACCCATTTCCAGTCGTTAGCTGACGATGAGCAAGCCTCTATTGCCGATGCTCAATTTCATTTGGCGATTGCTGAAGCTTCCCATAATTTGGTTTTGATCCAAATGATGCGGGGCTTATTTGATTTATTAAAATTTAACGTGGTTTTGGGGCGACGAAAAGTCTATTCAGAATCGCATCGTTTTGATCAATTGCATGATCAACATTATCAAGTGATGGATGCAATTGAACGTAAAGACCCAGAAGCTGCTCGAACAGCAGTCTGTGGACATATTGAGTTTGTAGTTCAACAAGTGCGTATGATTGATGAGGAAGAAGCCCGTCGTCAGCGTGCCAGTCGATTAAACAGGATATAACTATGATTATTTCTTCTGCTAATGATTATCGTGAAGCCGCGAGACGTCGTTTACCGCCTTTCTTATTTCATTACATTGATGGTGGTGCGAATGCGGAATATACACTGCAACGTAATGTAGAAGACTTATCAAAAATTGCGCTTAGGCAACGTGTTCTAAATGACATGTCACAATTGAGCTTGGAAACCAAGCTTTTTGATGAAACCTTATCGATGCCTGTTGCATTATCACCTGTGGGTTTAACAGGCATGTATGCGCGTCGAGGTGAAGTTCAAGCCGCTGTTGCTGCGGATAAAAAGGGCATTCCATTTACCTTATCCACCGTTTCAGTCTGTCCCATTGAAGAAGTCGCACCTGCAATCAAACGTCCAATGTGGTTCCAATTATATGTACTGCGTGACCGTGGCTTTATGAAAAATGCCTTGGAACGTGCTAAAGCAGCAGGTTGCTCAACTTTGGTTTTTACCGTTGATATGCCAGTTCCGGGTGCACGTTACCGTGATGCACATTCAGGCATGAGTGGTCCAAATGCAGCGATGCGTCGTTATATGCAATCGTGTATGCATCCACACTGGGCATGGAATGTTGGTTTGCTTGGTCGTCCACATGACTTAGGTAATATTTCAAAATACTTGGGTAAACCAACAGGTCTTGAAGATTATATTGGCTGGTTGGGAAATAACTTTGATCCATCTATATCATGGAAAGACTTAGAGTGGATTCGTGAATTCTGGGATGGACCAATGGTCATCAAAGGCATTTTAGATCCTGAAGATGCTAAGGATGCGGTGCGTTTTGGTGCCGATGGGATTGTGGTTTCAAACCATGGTGGTCGTCAGTTAGATGGTGTTTTATCTTCTGCTCGTGCGTTACCTCCAATTGCAGATGCGGTGAAAGGCGATATTAAAATTCTAGTCGATTCAGGCATTCGTAATGGATTAGACGTCGTTCGTATGTTGGCGATGGGTGCCGATACTTGTATGTTGGGTCGTGCATTTGTCTATGCCTTAGCTGCTGCGGGGGGTGAGGGTGTTTCTAATTTATTGGATTTAATTGATAAAGAAATGCGTGTTGCGATGACATTGACAGGTGCAAAAACCATTGCGGATATTAATTCTGATTGTTTGGTGAAGTTGAATAAAGAGTTGCTTGGGTGATTTATATTCTGAATGAAAATGAAATACAAACTTAATCGCTAAGTTTGATACACGAAAGTGTCATCTGCAATGGTTTGAGGCAGGACTACATTATTCAAAATAATGTTTCTGCGAAGAATGTATTGAAAAGAAAGATGGTCTTTGCCGAGTTTTGCGGATGACAATGGTTTTGCCTGCTTTTCCTGAAATGAGAAATATATTTCGCAAGGTAGGTCGAACCGAAGTTTTATCCAGAAATATAAATAATATTAAAAAGCCTCCGTCGTAATGAATGCCTTGTTGATTGATATTGAATAAGGATTCGTAAACAGGATATGGAATATGCAATCCCAATCAGATTCACAGCAAACCATTTATAAACTCATCAATATCGTGGGTAAAGCACACGTTTTGACCGATGATCATGATACACGCTTATACCGTCAGGGTCGTCGCTATGGTTCAGGGCAGGTTTTGGCTGTCGTTGCTCCGGGTTCTTTAATTGAGCAATGGCATGTTTTACAAACCGCAGTCGACGCAGATTGTGTTGTGATTATGCAAGCTGCAAATACTGGACTCACGGGTGGTTCAACACCTTTTGGCGATGATTATGATCGTCCAGTCGTTTTAATCAGTACCCGCCGTTTAGCAGGGATTCAAGTGATTAATGACGGTCAGCAAGTGATTTGTTTACCAGGTGCAACACTGGATCGACTGGAAAAAGAATTGTCACCATTTGACCGTGAACCTCATTCAGTGATTGGTTCATCATGTATTGGTGCATCAGTTTTGGGTGGCGTTTGTAATAACTCGGGTGGAGCATTGGTACGTCGTGGGCCTGCTTATACTGAGCTAGCACTGTATGCACGAGTCAATGAATTCGGTCAGCTAGAACTGGTGAATCATTTGGGTGTGGATTTAGGTACGACGGCTGAAGAAATTTTATCTAAATTGGAAAATCAGCAATATCAAATCAATGATATTCAACATGATTCAAGCTGTTGTGCATCGGATCAGCGTTATGCACATGATGTCAAACAGGTCGATGAAAATACCCCAGCACGTTTTAATGCAGATCCATCGCGTTTATTTGAAGCATCGGGTTCAGCAGGGAAAGTGTGTGTTTTTGCAGTACGCCTCGATACTTTTGAAAAAATCCCAAGTCAAGTGTTCTATGTCGGTACAAATTCGCAGGATGATTTAACCGAAATTCGTCGTTTTTTACTCAAAGATTTACCACGCTTGCCCATCGCAGGCGAATATATTCACCGTGTGGCTTATGACATTGGTGCGGAATACGGTAAAGATACTTTCATGTTTATTGAAAAGTTTGGTACAGCTAAAGTGCCAGCAGCTTTTGCCATGAAAGATAAGGTTGATGGTTATCTTGAAAAATTTGGCATGAAAGGACTGTCAGATAAGGTTTTACAACTCATCACCAAATTTATGCCAAACCATTTACCGAAGCGCATGAATGAATTCCGTGATTTGTATGAACATCATTTAGTCATTCGAATTGAAAATCAAGATGTTGATCAGGTTGAGCAATTTTTAAAACACTATTTTGCTGCACAATCTTCAGGTCATTATTTTCTCTGTACTGAGGATGAAGGTCGTAAAGCCTTTTTACATCGCTTTGCGGTTGCTGGCGCTGCCATTCGCTATCGGGATACCCATCGTAGCGAAGTTGAAGATATTGTGGCATTGGATATTGCTTTGCGCCGTAATGACCGTGAATGGCTAGAAACTTTACCTAAAGACATCGATGATTTGATGATTCATAAACTTTACTATGGTCATTTTCTCTGTCACGTCTTTCATCAGGATTATATTGTTAAAAAGGGCGTTGATCCTCTAGCGATAGAACATCAAATGTGGCATCTACTGGATGAGCGTGGTGCAGAATATCCAGCAGAACATAATGTGGGGCATTTGTATGTGGCGAAGCCTGCATTGAAAAATCATTATCAAAAATTAGACCCAACCAACAGTTTTAATGTTGGTATTGGACATACATCAAAATTAAAAAATTGGAAATCTTCATAAACTGAAGTGAATTATGATCCTGTGCAATATAGGAAGTGTAGCTTGAATAGCACACTTTTTTTATGTCAAATTGACAGTTATTTGCGGACAAATTATTTAAAAAGTCATAATAAAAATATGAAAAGTCGGTAAAGTAGTATGCAACTTGTTGCAAAGCCAAATATAAAGGATCTCTCATGACAACTAGCTATGCAAATATTTTGAAACCGCTACATTTAGGCTTTACGACCATTAAAAATCGTGTCGTGATGGGGTCTATGCATACAGGTTTAGAAGACCGATTTTATAATTATCCAAAACTTGCGGCATATTTTGGGGAGCGTGCTAAAGGTGGTGTCGGATTAATTATTACTGGGGGTATTTCGCCTAATCGCCAAGGTTGGTTATTACCTGCTGGCGGTACCATGAATACTCTAGGCGATGTTGCTCCGCACCGTTTAGTCACACATGCCGTACATAAGCATGGTGCAAAAATTTTAATGCAAATTTTGCATGCAGGACGTTATGGTTATCAACCTTTTGTTGTATCTGCGAGCCCAATTAAATCACCTATTTCACCCTTTAAACCGCGTCAAATGAGTGAAAAGCAAATTTTAGATACTATTGCTGATTTTGCTAAAACAGCGAGTATTGCCAAAAAAGCAGGCTATGATGGCGTGGAAGTTATGGGTTCAGAGGGATATTTACTGAATCAGTTTTTAAGTCGCCATGTCAATCAACGTGATGATCGTTGGGGTGGCGATATTCAAAATCGTATGCGTTTTGCAGTAGAAATTGTGAAAGCAATACGTGCCACCGTTGGTGAAAAATTTATTATTTGCTTCCGTCTATCTTTGCTTGATCTTGTGCATGACGGTAATACCATGGACGAAGTCATTGTCGTTGCTCAAGCTTTGGAAAAAGCAGGAATTACTTTATTAAATACTGGTATTGGCTGGCATGAGGCACGTGTTCCTACTATTGTAACTTCTGTTCCCCGTGCTGCCTTTGTAGATTATACCGCGGAAGTGAAAAAGCATATTAATGTGCCAGTCATTGCATCGAATCGTATTAATATGCCAGAAACTGCTGAAGAGATTTTAGCATCAGGCAAAGCTGATATGGTACAGATGGCACGACCACTTTTAGCTGATGCGTTCTGGGTCAATAAGACTGCAACCAATCGTGTGGATGAAATTAATACCTGTATTGCGTGTAATCAGGCTTGTCTTGATCATACTTTTAAAAATAAGCGTGCTACATGTTTGGTTAATCCACGTGCTGCGTATGAAACCGAATTGGTTTATCTCAAAACTAAAAAACCGAAAAAAATTGCGGTTGTGGGTGGAGGCGTTGCAGGGATGTCAGCTGCAACAGTGGCTGCAACTCGTGGTCATCAAGTCACTTTATTTGAAGCTGCGAAAGAGGTTGGTGGTCAGTTTAATTTAGCTAAAGTTGTGCCAGGCAAAGAAGAGTTTCACGAAACGATTCGTTATTTCAAAGTTCAAATTGAAAAAACGGGCGTAGAACTACGTTTAAATACCAAAGTGAATCGTGAGCAGTTAGAGCGCGAAGGCTATGATGAGGTGATTGTTGCAACGGGGGTCATTCCACGAGGATTGAAAATTGAGGGTGCTACGGCTCCTCAAGTACTATCTTATGCTCAAGTACTACGTGGTGCACCTGTTGGGAATAAGGTGGCTGTAATAGGTGCAGGCGGTATTGGTTTTGATGTATCTGAATTTTTATTGAAACCTGAACATCAGCCACAACCTCAACCACTCGATCATTGGAAACGAGAATGGGGGGTAGACCAAAATCCAAATTATATGACAGAGGGTGGTTTTGTTCCGGCAGAAGTTGATGTACCAGTTCGCCAGATTTATTTATTGCAACGTAAAACCACACCATTAGGTATTGGTTTAGGTAAGACCTCAGGTTGGGTGCATCGTGCTCAATTGAAAAAGCATGCGGTTAAAATGATGCGTGGGGTTCAATACAAGGCCGTGACCAATGAAGGTTTATGGATTGAAACTAATGGTCATGATCAATTACTACGTGTTGATACTATTGTGGTTTGTGCAGGGCAAGAATCGGTTAAGGATTTAATGCCTGCTGATGGGGAAAACACACTAGCTAACTATCATATTATTGGTGGTGCAAAACTTGCTGCAGAGCTCGATGCGAAGCGAGCTATACGTGAGGGTGCTGAATTGGCAGCCAAATTATAGAAAACTGGTGAAACAATATGCACTTGAATGCTTTAAGCTTATTTTTTCCTTGTCATCAATATAAAAGCTTAGTATTCTTGCGCACATGGAAGCGTGGCAGAGCGGTTTAATGCACCGGTCTTGAAAACCGACGAGGGTTTACCCCCTCCGTGAGTTCGAATCTCACCGCTTCCGCCAAATTTTGATCTAAGCCCTTGTATTTGCAAGGGCTTTTTTCTTGTCTATGGTTTTACCCCACAACCTACCCCACATAAAATTTTGGATTAGATCATATCAATTAGGTACATTTAGGACGTTATAGGAATGAGCATTAAATTAGTTTAAATTCACCGAAGCTCTTATAACTATTTTTAACGAATAAAAAAGCCCAATAAATAAGTATTGGGCTGTTGAAAATTCGAGTCAAATACAATTAGTAAACGATGTACTCAAATTTTGCTGATATGACTTTGGATTGGTAATAGTAATACTTCACAGGATAGAGCATGCTGTTAAAAATTACTTTCCACTCTGCTAAATTGGTGCCCTGAAAATTATCACGTTCAATTTTAATATTCTGAGTCAAAACATTAGATAAATCTAATTTAATGGTTTGCTGTTCATCATCGAAAGCATGTGATAACAGGTTTTGATCCTGAGGCAGTTGCAACTGATATTGATCATCATGATAGACCAACATATTCAGGTAATACTGGCCATATAATGTTCTTTGAATACGCCATTGGATGCAAAACAGTTTTTCCTGATTAGAGCAACTGATTCAAGCGCGCAATCAAGTTGAAAAGCATCAACAGCAATTTGATCAACTCAAGCATCAACTGCAAGCCCAAATGCAAGAAGCAGAACGCGCGACTTTTAAGGCAGGATCAGTGACATGGAAAAAGGCCAAAGATTCGATCAGCTTAGACAGTAAAGCCTTATTAAAAATGCACCCTGAAATGTTGCACCAGTTTCCGCAAAGCAAGCAGGGTACACGGCGCTTTAACATCTATAGCCATGATGATGAATAAACAAATTTCATCTTAACCCTAATCCAATCTAAGCGCATATCTGCAAAAAATCGCAAAACAGCCCCCGTTCCCTGTAAGCACCGAAGTACCTACAGAGAACTAAATGGACTGAATTGCGAAGATTTATATGCATTTTAAAGTTGATTGGTTTCTTACATATCAACCAGACAAACGTAAAAAATAACTGAATGAGGAAAATAATATGATTAAAGGTTTAGTAATTACGCCACCGATATTGGGCAGAATCAGCATTGGTAAGATGGTCGAGAAGAACGGTAAACGCCTACCTGAAAAAGATGACCAATTTACCATTACCAGCCAAATCCAAAATAAAGAAGGTTGGATTAAGCATCCTTTAGATGAACAGCTTCGAGCTAAAGCGCCCAATCAAAACCAGAAACTTAGAACCATTCCAGTACGGATGATCTTCAATGATCCTGAACTCAATCTACGCGCGGAGTACAGTTTATTTGACAGACAAACAGGGCGACCAGTGTGTGTGGGTAATGGTGAAACTTGTCAGCGTCTAACTAATCAAGGTATTGAACATCACCCATGTCCATCGCCTGATTTATGTCCCTTGGCACAAGGCGGTAACTGTAAACCGTATGGCCGTTTGCACGTGAACTTAGATGAATCGGATGAATTGGGCACGTTTATTTTTAGAACCACAGGTTTTAATAGCATCCGTACCTTGGCAGCACGTTTATCTTACTACCATGCTGCATCCAATGGTCTCCTTTCATGTTTGCCGTTACAGCTGACACTTCGAGGTAAGTCCACCACACAAAGTTACCGAACCCCCGTGTATTACGTCGATCTCACTTTACGCGAGGGTGTTAGTTTGAATGATGCCATTGTTCAAGCCAAACAGATTGATGAGCAGAGTAAGGCCGCAGGGTTTTATCAAGAGGCTTTAGATCATGTGGCAAGACAAGGTTTTGCGAATGCACGGTTTGAGGTCAACAGTGATGAGGGGTTAGATGTAGTTGATGAGTTTTATGTGGATGAAAAAATTGAATCTGAACAAATACAGCCTGAATCAAAAACTAAGGTTAAGCCTAAATTTAATCAGGGGGATGGTTTCGTGCAAGATATTCATCAGGGATTACAAGAAAGTGTGAGGGCAGTAAATTAATTAGGTTAGGAAAATTCAGTCTTACAGAGTGCGCTGTCTCTAATTTGTATTTAGTTTATGGTAATAAAACTATCATAGATTAGATATTTTTTGGTTGAAATATAGACGCCTCAAATGTGTTCTAACATAAGTATTTTGCGTAATATGCTGATTTTAGGAAAAATAAAGATAAATTCCGTAGAGCTCATAATTTGAGCTCTACGGAATATTTGGTGAAATTTAATAATTTATAGATATTCTGTAGAACGGATTGGGTGGAGCAAATAAACATATAAATTTAGTATGTTCGATCACCAATAATAGCTGCTCGTTCCATTTTTCGATGACAGGCAGGGTAGTCCATAACTGCATAATGTTGTGTACTGCGATTATCCCAAATTGCAATACTATTAGGCTTCCAACGCCAACGGACTTGATATTCAGGAATAGCTGCTTGTGATATTAAGTAACGCAATAGGTCTGCTGCACCAGGATTAGCATCCTGCCCAAATCTTACACGTTCAGGTGTGTGATAATTACTGATATGAGTCGTGTAGCTATTAACAAACAAGACTTTTTCACCTGTTTCAGGATGAATACGAACTATAGGATGTTCAGCATCTGGAAACTTTTCCTTTAGTGCTAAACGCTTTTCAATAGGCATTGCAGCACCAAAACTAGCCTCAATACTGTGACGTGCACGAAGACCATCAATTTTTATCTTTACATCTTCAGGTAAATTTTCATAAGCCTGTACCATATTTGTCCACATTGTATCACCACCCACTGGTGGACACTCAACACAACGTAACACTGCCCCCATCGGTGGGGCATCACGCCAAGTGGCGTCCGTATGCCATGCGTTCTCATAACGATCTTGTGGCTGATCAGGTCTTTTATAAATTTGTACCAATCCGGGGTTTTCTGGGTTGTTTCCAAGTACAGGATGGTCTTCTAGTTCCCCAAAACGTTTTGCAAATGCAACATGCTCAGCCCCAGTCAATGGTTGATCTCGTAAGAATAAAACACGATGCTTAAGAAGTTGTGTACGAATTTCAGAAAATAAATCATCATCATGAATCGCATCTGCCAAGTTAATACCACTCAGTTCTGCACCTATATGGCAAGTTAATTGTTCAATTTGCATAAAAATCCTTTCATATTACAAAAGTGATAGACTTATCGTTCTATGTATTTTTCAACCTTGATGTGCCTGTACGACATCTTTAAAATCCATGTTTTGTATTTTGTTTAGGGTGTGAAAAACAATAGCTAAAACTACAATACTCAAGGTACAAATCACTTTTCATATGACGACAGATATTTATCCTATAACGACAAAGGTACTCTTCGAAGTTTATTACTAATGATCATTAGTAATAAATTAACTCTAGAATGATCAGATTAAAATAGAAATAGGTAAGTTTTATACTTTACCTTTTTAGTGTTTTAATACTATTGGGCTTACTACCAATAGAACTAGTAGTGGCGTTGGCGGGACTGGTGCGGTTGGGAGAAGTTACTACTAATATTGCTGTGGCAATTAAGGAAGAAGTTCACTGCTAGAGTGGCCTAATTACTTTTATTATTAAAATGTCAGGAATGATTTTTTTAGGGCTAAGTTTTGTATTTAGGGGCATCTGTATTGGCTTGCCATCGTATGTTTATTTTAACTAAACGTGAAAAAACATTAAAAATTCATGGGCAATTAAAAGCCTAAAAAATTAGAAAACTATCAGATAAAACCTGTACTGTTGATTTTTATTTAACGTGAATCTTTGATATGAAATAAAGAATGGAAGCTGCGCTTCCATTCTTTATTAATATTTTTTTAATTTTTTCAGCATTGCATTAAATAGAATTACACATTAATTGAATGCTGTGAGATCTTTCGGTGTGATGTTATGTTGTTCACAATAGGCAAGGTAACGATCTAGTGAGGTCTTCCAGTTCTCGGATGCAATGATATTCTCATTTTCGTCGAGGAACAATAGTTCACCACTCACTTGAACCAATGTGGTCGAATATCCGCTTTCACCTACTTCAACGACTTCAAAAGTATGACTTGATGCAGCAGTCTCAAAAACAATACTGCCTGGAGTAGCTACCCAATCATGTTCTATATATCTCCACTTACCTTCGATAGTGTAAACCATGACTGTACCAGTATGATGATGTTTGGGCATGGATACGCCGAATGGCACCTTCATCATAACGATCCATTCGCCTCGAATTGGATCGAGCTTGAAATATTTCAGTAATATTTTGTCTGAAAAGGGAATTAATGGTACCCAAGGCAGTGACTCACCATCGATAACTGCGGTTTCTATTTGTTGGTATAGCATATCTATCTCCATTGATTTGCTTAAGGTCTTTTAGGTTGAAAATGATTAAATATACTTAGGCCAGTGGTTTGCCTGCGAGGGTAGCGCGTAACATTTTTCTAGGTGCATTGCCGTAATCAGCGACTGCGTAATGTTGAACTTGTAAGTTGTCCCACATGGCAACTGTGTTGGTTCTCCACTTTAGACGGACTTGGTATTCTGGAATCGCAGCTTGTGAGGTGAGATAGTTCATTAGATGATGGGCTTCTGGCATGAAATCTTGACCGTAACGAACATCTTCAAAGTTGTAAAAGTTTGAAAAATGGGTAGTGAATGCAGAATTGACGAACAATACTTTTTCACCCGTTTCTGGATGGGTAAGCACTACTGGGTGCTCAACGTCAGGATTCTTTGCTGCCATTGCATGGCGTTGTTCACGTGGTAATTGGGAAGCAAATACATGCTCAGAGCTATGTTTAGCATATAGACCATCAATTTGTTGCTTGATCATTTCAGGTAGCTTTTCATAAGCCATCACCATATTGGACCACATCGTATCGCCACCCGTTTCTGGGCCCATTTCACAGCGTAATACCGCACCACGTGGCGGCGCCTTTTTGAACGTGACATCAGCATGCCAAAAATTTTCGCGACTGAATTTTTCAACAAAATTTGGTTTATCTCGGTCAAGATTACGATATAGCATCAATAGCTTATCTGCTTCTGGATGGCTTGGTGCTAGAGGATGTGCTTCTAGTTCAGCAAATTGCGTAGCGAAATTTTGTTGTTCCATCGGAGTGATATTTTGGTCGCGGAAAAATAGTACTTTGTGTTTGAGCCAGAGCGCACGGATTTCCGCAATCATCTCTGGATCATGCGCTGCATCAGCCAGATTGATGTTACTGAGTTCTGCACCAATGGAGGGTGTACAAATTTCAACTTTAAAAGAATGTTGAAGCACCGATGGGCGAATGATTGCTGGTGCGACAGGCTTTGACTGTGGAATAGTATTTTGCATTACAGCGTTAGATGTCATTGATATCTCCGATTTGTTATTGTGCGCTGGCGAGCGTTTAAAGCCTTTAAGTGGGCTGAGAGGGCACCATTTCCTTGGCTATGAGATCTAATATACGCATTACAATTGTATTTTATTTGGTTTTTTAGGACGTATTTTTAACATATTGAGACAGTTAATCCGATAATTACGCGAAAATAGCATTCGTATACTTCTAGAAAGTATGTGAAGAGTCGGGTAATGGGTGAAATTGGGAGCTAGTTAGTTAGTGAGTTAAATTTAATAATCCTATTTTGTATCTTCTAGTTTATGTGAAAAAGGCTTTGCCTTGTTTTTACGATATTGAGTCGCCCAATTCGAAGGCGTTTTACCGAATTGACTGCGGAACCAACGCGAAAAATCTGCGGAAGAGGAAAAGCCGAGAAGCTCGGAAACTTCATATAATCGGCGTCTGCTGGTGGTCAGATATTCTTTGGCGAGATCAGCACGTACAGCATTAATGATAGTAGTGACATTTTCACCTTCTGCTGCTAGATGTCGGTTAAGAGTACGTCGATGCATGCCTAGATGCTGAGCAATTTGATCAACGGAGCAAAGTCCGCTTGGCAGCAGCATTCTGACGATCTGGCGCGTCCGTAATACAGGTTCGTCGTGGAGTTTAACCAGTTCCATGTCCAACCATCGCTTCACTTCACGATGCATTGTCGGATCGGCTTTAGGGATAGGTAGGTCCAAGTCGCGTTTACGGTAAACGATGGCATTGTATTCTTGTGAAAATTCAATATTAGTACCTAACACGCGATGATGTACTTCAAGATTCGCGGGTGGTTCATGTGTGAAAGTCACTCTGACTGGTCGAAAGGTATTTCCGCTCAGTACTTGGAAAATCTTCAATAGGATGCCGGTTGACATTTCTATTGTCTGCCGCCAAATGCCATACCCTCCTTGCATATTGGCACCCATATGTAGTAGTACGACATCACCTATATCCTGAAGATGTAAGTGCACGCCGGCATTATGTAATCGCATATAGCGGATGCCAGATTGCATCGCTGCGCGTAATGTGGACTCATCTCGTAATACCAGCGCTAACATTCCTAAGTTGGCTAAGCTTCTTGTTTCTGCCAGCAAGAGTCCGAAAGATTCTTGAGCGGATAGGCGTGCCGACTCCTCCAACAGCCATCCGACTGAGGTTGCACTGATCATCAGATTTGGATCATCAAAGACTGTAGTTGGCAGTTGAGCAATCCGAAGCATATGGAATGGATCTAATCCCAATGACTGGGCCACGTGTTCAAAGTTAGTGAGACTGGCACTTCGCGTTAAGGTATACACAGGTCTGTCCTAATTTTACAAAATTATGTCCTATTAAACATAATATAAAATAGTCAATTCACGCTACCTTATATTCCATAAATTAAAAAATGGAGATAAATAATGAACACTAGCACTGTAATAGACATTGATCAGTCCCAAGCAACATTTGCTAAAGTCGACGTGGATGATCCCGCTACATTCAAACATTGTTTTGCCGAAGTTAACGGCATCCGTCTTCATTATGTCGACGAAGGGCAAGGACCACTCGTTATTCTACTGCATGGTTTTCCGTATCTTTGGTACATGTGGCGAAATCAGATCAAGGTGTTAGCTGATGCTGGCTTTCGCGTGGTTGTCCCCGATCAACGAGGATTTGGTCAAAGTGATCAGCCAGATTCCATTGATAACTATGATATTAGCCAGTCAGTTGGTGATGTGGTTGGATTAATGGCCGCTTTAGGTGAAATCTCAGCGGTAATTGTTGGACATGACCTAGGTGCGTGGGTCGCTCAAACAGCAGCTATGCTGAGACCAGATTTGTTTCATGGCTTAGTGATGCTCAACACACCCGTGCCACCGCGCGGAAAGGTTAAACCAACTGTTGGTTTAAAGAAAATGGCAAAAGGTAGGGTGTTTCATCACTTATACTTTCAGCAGGTTGATAAGCCTGATCGTGAGTTTGCTTTGGATCCGCGTAAGACATTACGCAGTATTTACTATTCGGTTTCTGGAAGTGCTGTTGGCAACGAACGCTGGCGTCTGTTTATCGAGGCAGGTGAGCCTATTCTTAATTCGTTCACGGAGCCGAAGGAATTTCCATCATGGTTGAGTGCACAAGCAATTGATTATTATGTTGATGAATATACACGTACGGGATTTACCGGTGCTATTAATCATTACCGTTGTCGTGATCGAAACTGGGAAATAACCTCTTTTCTAGACGGTGCGGTGGTTCGCCAACCAAGTATGTTTATCGGGGGTGCTGCCGATCCTTCTATTGAACCAATAGAAATTCGCAGTGTTTACGACGGACTTGATACTTATCTACCCGGACTTCAGAAGAAAGTACTACTAGCAGGAGTAGGCCATGCCGCAGCGGAAGAAAGCGCTGAGAAAGTGAGTGAGTTGCTACTGGAATTTTTGAAGCAGTTTAAGGATTAATATTTAGTTTGTGTGGATACGATGCTTGAGTCAAGGCTTTCAGGGAGATTCCCATTTGTAGATAAGGACAGTTGTATTTCCTCTCAGATTCAAGGGTGAATCCAATGCATACCACTGCGAATGCAAGCGTTAAAATAGGAAAAAGAATTGGTAGTAAAAAGTAATTCAGTTCCATTTGTACACCAGTATCAATTTAAAAGTCGTCATCTACTGATATGAAAAATGAATTTATAAAAATTGTAAGTAAGGATACAACAATGAATGGAAATATGATGTTTCAGCCACTTTTGATTAGTAGCCTAATTGAACATGCTGAAATGTATCATGGAGATACTGCCGTTATTTCTAAAAATACAGATGGCAGTATGACTCACAGTAATTGGGCACAGGTTGCAAAAAACTCAAAACGATTTGCGAATGTTTTACAATCTTTTGGATTGTCCTTAAGTGATCGCGTAGCAACTGTTGCATGGAATAACCATCGTCATTTAGAAGCATGGTATGCCATCTCAGGAAGCGGATTGATTTGTCATACCATTAATCCACGTCTTTTTCCTGAACAATTGATTTATATCATCAATGATGCGCATGATCGCGTGGTCTTGTTTGATAAAAATTTTGTTCATTTAATTGTGTCAATCAAAGAATATCTGCCGAATGTTGAACATTTTATTTGTTTGGATGCCTATGATTCAGCCATTGTAGATGCATTTCCAGAAGTGAAATTCTATGATCAATTGCTTGACACTCAATCTGACCAATATGTGTGGCCTGAGCTTGAAGAGTCATTGGCCAGTTCACTGTGTTATACCTCTGGCACCACTGGGCATCCAAAAGGCGTCCTTTATAGTCATCGTTCAACGGTATTGCATAGTTATGCGATTAGCATGCCAGATTCATTGAATTTTTCTGCGATGGATGTTGTCATGCCGGTGGTCCCGATGTTTCATGTCAATGCTTGGGGAGCACCGTACACAGCAGCGATGGTTGGCTGTAGTTTAGTTCTGCCGGGGCCGATGTTAGATGGCATCAGTTTAGTCAATTTGATTGATCAGTACCATGTAACGAATGCATTAGGTGTTCCAACGATCTGGCAAGGATTGTTAACCGCAGCACATCAGTTGGGCAGTCAGTTACACAGTTTGAAACGCAATGTTGTTGGTGGCGCCACGTGCCCACCTTCGATGATTAAAACATTCCGAGACGTGTATCAATGCGAAACTATTCATGCTTGGGGAATGACAGAAACCAGTCCAATTGGTTCGGCTAATCAGCTCAAAGCGAAGCACGCAGAACTTTCAGAAGCTGAACAGTTTAATTTACGTTTCTCGCAAGGTCGTCCGCCATTTGGTGTGACACTCCGCATTAGTGATGAAGAAAATGGTCAGCAGGAATTGCCACGTGATGGCCAAACCACAGGTCATTTACAAATCAAAGGGCATTGGATTGTTGACACTTATTTTGGCAAAAATAGCAATACGTTAACTGAAGATGGTTGGTTCGATACCGGTGATATTGCAACCTTAGATGCAGATGGCTATTTATACATTCGCGATCGCTCTAAGGACTTAATTAAATCAGGTGGTGAGTGGATTTCCTCAGTAGAACTTGAAAATATTGCCATTGCGCATCCTGAAATTGAGAATGTTGCGGTGATTGCAGCCACCCATCTCAAGTGGGATGAACGTCCCATCTTAATCGCTAAAAAATCTGCTACGAGTCAAATGACTGAAACTGACCTGTTGGATTATTACACAAATAAAATTGCAAAATGGCAGATCCCAGACAAGGTTATTTTTGTAGATACGATTCCAATGGGGGGTACAGGTAAGGTGCTTAAGAAAGATTTACGTGAACAATTTGGAGCGATTTTGCTCGAGCGTTAAGTGTGTTAAATGACGATGATTTCAATATTAGATATGTGATGTTTGATATTGAAAATATCCGATTTAAAGAAACGGGGCTTAACGTTGAATCTTATTACTCTAAATCGTTATTGTAAGATTTTATAGAGCAATATTTATTGAAAATGGAAAGGAATTCCTCTAAGTCTATAGTTTGTTGGGACTAAATATCTTGAGTCCTAACAACGTGCCTGTAGAAATAGAATTAAGAGTATAAAAATATAGGGAAGTTCATATGGGCGTACAACAACATATAGCCAATACAAATAGTGTGGATACCTCGATCAGTATTCCGCGTCGTTACGCATGGGTCGTTTTTGCTTTAACCTTTGGTTTACTGATTTCAGATTACATGTCACGTCAGGTACTTAATGCAGTTTTCCCTTTACTTAAAGCGGAATGGTTACTCAGTGATAGTCAACTAGGTTTACTCAGTGGCATTGTAGCCTTGATGGTAGGCCTATTAAGTTTACCTTTGTCTTTGTTAGCAGATCGTTTTGGCCGTATTAAATGCTTAACTGCGATGGCAGTATTATGGAGCTTAGCGACTTTAGGCTGTGCAATCGCAGAAAATTATCAACACATGCTGTTTGCTCGATTTATAGTGGGTGTTGGTGAAGCTGCATATGGCAGTGTGGGAATGGCAGTTATTGTTGCAGTTTTCCCTAGAGATATGCGTGCAACTTTGGCCAGTGCTTATATGGCGGGTGGCGTGTTTGGTTCGGTACTTGGGATGGCATTAGGCGGACTATTGGCCGAGTATTTAGGTTGGCGTTGGGCATTTGGTGGTATGGCTATATTTGGTTTGGTGTTAGCTATTATTTATCCAGTGGTTGTCAAAGAAAAACGAGTGAGCTCAGTACGTTTAACCGATGCCGAAGACAAAGCAAGAATGAAAGCACAGCGTCCATTGCGGACGTTATATTCGAGCCGCTCCGTTGTTGCAACCTATATTGGTAGTGGATTGCAATTGTTTGTTGGAGGTACAGTTGTTGTTTGGATGCCGAGCTATTTGAATCGTTATTATGGTATGAGCACAGATAAAGCAGGTGCGATGGCAGCAGTCATTGTGTTGTGTGGTGCCGTTGGTACTATTTTGTGTGGCATGTTATGTGACCGTTTAGGACGTGAGCATCCAGATCGTAAAATTAGTTTGGCGATTGTTTATTGTCTAGTCAGTTGTGGACTATTGTTGCTGGCTTTTACTTTGCCAGTAGGTAGTGCACAACTGGTTTTAATTTGTTTAGGAGCTTTTATTGTATTTGGTAGTAATGGCCCAGCTACTGCGATGGTAGCTAATCTGACGCATTATTCAGTACATGCGACTGCTTTTGCAACCTTGACATTAGCCAATAATTTACTGGGTCTAGCACTTGGGCCTCTGGTGATTGGTAAGATTTCTGATGTGATTGGTTTACACAATGCGTTTCAGTTAATGCCATTGGTGAGTATTATATCGGCAGCGGTATTCTTTTATGCAAAATCTCATTATCACCATGACATTAAAAGATTAAATGTCCAAAAAGTAGTATGAGGGCAGGTGTAATGATAGCTCGATTTCAGCCTCCAATTGAAAAAAATCTTACACTAAGCGCACGTGTCTTTCTCCAAATTGAGAATAAAACGCCTACTCTATTTCATGTGGCTCGACAATTTTATGCGATTGATGAGAGTTACCTACATAAGGGTACTTCATTAAGGTGCGGCAAGTTTGAAGGATGCGTGCTCCAATGCTGTGTGCATGGTTTAGCCAGTGGGTATCTGTTGAACTCTACACAGCTTAAAGTTGCTTCATATCCTGTTAAGGTCATTGATGATCAAGTATTTATTATAATGGATGCTGGAGAGCAGCATGAATAGTCCGATGCTAATGAATTGGAATCAGCGTACACGTGAGTTGCTGCCGGGTTTTGTGGTGAGCTTAATTGTTGCCGCAGCAGCAGGTTTCTTATCGGAGCATTACAGCGCTCCAGTGATGTTATTTGCTTTATTGTTAGGAATGGGGCTGAATTTTCTCTCCTCAGAGAGTAAATGTAAGGCGGGAATTGAGTTCACTTCACGTACCGTATTACGTATTGGTATTGCCCTATTGGGGATGAGAATTACGTTAGATCAAATTGCTGCACTGGGTTGGAAGCCTGTGGTTTTAGTGATTACCTTAGTAGTGGTGACGATTGCAGTTTCAGTCATAGCCGCCAAAATAATGGGTTTTCAACGAGTATTTGGCATGTTGACAGGCGGGGCAACCGCTATTTGTGGTGCTTCTGCGGCACTTGCATTGTCGGCGGCACTGCCGAATCATCCACATAAAGAAAAAGCCACTCTGTTTACAGTGATTGGTGTTTCAGCACTGTCTACTTTAGCAATGATTGTCTACCCGATGATTGCGAACTGGTTTGAGTTGTCACCACAGGCTGCGGGTATCTTTTTGGGAGCCACCATTCATGATGTCGCACAGGTAGTGGGTGCTGGTTATAGCATGTCGACGGAAACGGGAGATACGGCAACGGTTGTTAAATTGATGCGTGTCGCGATGTTGCTTCCCGTAATTATTTGTGCCGCGATGATTACACGTTTGCAGGGCCCAAGCAGTACTGGTAAACAACCGCCATTATTGCCGTGGTTTGCTGTTGGTTTTTTACTCTTAGCGTGTATTAACAGTACGGGATGGGTACCTGTTGTTGTGCAAGGCGGATTGAATGAATTGTCACGTTGGTGTTTGATTATTGCGATTAGCGCATTAGGCATGAAAACGCAGTTAAAAGAACTGGCTTCTGTGGGTATTAAACCTATTTTACTGATGGTCGGTGAAAGTGTCTTTTTAGTTGCCTTGGTATTAATGGTGATTCATTGGTGGTTCTGAAATTTATAATATTAACAATGCTATGCAAACTCGGTGTAGATGAAACTATACAAAAACAATGCACATCTGAGTCCTCTCAAGTTTAGACAATAGAAGTTAAAAACCATTTTTTGAATAGAAAAATAATGAACACAAAATGGGCTGGTCGAGGATGCCTAGTTCAATATAAATGAAGAGAGTCATCTTCTTATTGTAAGTGACATAAGAGGGTAAATTAAAAATAAATCATATCGATATGGAGATGATATGGTCAATAAATATATGGGCCTGAATGGCATAAAGAATAATATTTTACTGGTACAACGAGTAAGTATTATGTGTGGCTTAGCTCTTTCTGTGTCAAAAACCTCGGCAACGAGTTTTGATATCAATGAAGATTGGAAGTTTGAAACCAATACCAGTTTAAGTCTGGGGGGAGTTGGAGTACACAAGCACCATCGGCATCATTATTGTTCAAACCAGATGCCAATCTGATTGGAAAAGAAGGTTCTGGCCAAGATGTTAATGGCGATGACGGTCGAATGAATTTCAGTAAAAATGATGCAATTTCACAAATTGTGAAAGGTCTGACTGAATTTAAACTCAATGGTAAACAGCAGGGTGCGGTGATTAGTGGCAAGTATTGGTATGACCATGCTTATGAAACAGGACACGGTAATTTAAAACCCTTCGATGATTCAGAATGGCCTGCATTAGCCAAGTTTAAGGGCATACAATTATGGGATGCTTATTTATGGAAAAATTTTGCGTTAGACAATGGTCAAGCACTCAATGTAAAACTGGGTAAACATGCGTTAAATTGGGGTAAATCACAGTTTTTCCAAAATGGTTTAAATGCTGTGAGTGCATTTGATTTTGCAGCAATGAATCGACCGGGGGGGATGTTAAAGAAAGAATCATCCCTGTTGAAATGTTTTCGTTTAGTGCTGGAATTAATGACAAATTAAAAGTAGAAGGATTCTATCAGTTTAAATTTAGACCTTCTGTTGTGGATGGCTGTGGTACATTTTTTGGAATTTCAGATGTTTTCCCAGAAAATTGTGGGCCATTGCTGATTGCTGGTGGGAATACTTCAGAGCATGCAATAGATACCAATAGCTTTATCCCCCGAACTGCAAGTCAGTATGCTAAAAATAGTGGTCAATATGGGCTTGCACTGAAGCAAACTTTATCGAATTTAAACAATGCTGAACTGGGTGTGTATTATGCGAATTATCATAGCCGAATTTCGCACTTTGCAGGCACGAGCGTCACTGTGCCTGGGCCAGCCAACTTTAATACCGCCACGATTTTTTCAGTTTATCCTGAAAATATAGATATGTATGGATTGAGCTTGAGTGGGAAAGTTGGAACAACCAATATTTTTAGTGAATTGAATTATAAACCCAATCTGCCTTTACATTTTACTAGTACAGATATGGTGTATTCACAAGTGTTATTTGATGATACGCCTTTTACACCTGCTGGTGAGCGTTTAGGTCTCAATGAGCATGTAGATGGTTATGTACGTTTACCTGTTACGCAGTTTTCTATTGGCGCAATGGATAGTATTCCAAATGTTTTGGGAGCCAATGCATTGACATTGGCTGGGGAGTTTGGAATTAATCATATTGCAGATATTGGTAATCATCGGCTGGGCCGAAGTGGTGCATTTGGTCGGAGTGAGCTGTCTAAAGGTGCTTATAACCCTGAAACGGGTGATTTTAAATGTACGCCATATGGCAATGCCAGTCTTCCAAATGCAGACATTGATAGCATGAATGAGCGTTTTTGTAATAGAGATGGCTTTTATACCAAATGGTCATTGGGTTATCGCGTGCGTGCCGCCTTGAATTATAATGATCTGTTTGTTGCGACAGTGATTACACCAAGTTTAATCTTTCGTCATGATGTACATGGTTATGGTCCAAATTTTCAAGAGGGACAAATGGTGATCGGTGCGGGATTGTCTGCGACCTACCAGAAAAAGTATACAGCTGAGATTGCTTATAATAACTTTTTTGGTTCAAATGAATTTAGTGTGTTAGATGATCGAGACTTTGCTTCATTGACATTTAAAGCCAATTTTTAAATAACCTAGACAGTACGTTCATTTAGCCTTGGAGTTTTGGCAGATGAACGTGCTGTTTTTTGTTTGGCTGCACAAGCAGATAAGAAAGATGTTAAATTTATTCTGATATAAAAAAGTTACAAAAATTGGCCCAATCAGCCATCAAACTTTTACGTTTTTCAAGGTAAGCACCACGTAAATAAGCTGCTTCAACTTCATCAGGCAACTTATGTGCAAGAACATGCTCACAGACCTCACGTGGGTAATCAGTTTTATCAGCAGACCAATCACGGAAAGTCGAGCGAAAACCGTGTGTTGTAATCACTCGGTTTTGTTTCGGATCAATATAGCCTAAGCCATTTTCTTTAAGCTTTTGTTCATGCATGCGCTTAATCAAAGTAGTCAGGGACATATCAGAAAGCATTGAACCATTCCGAGGTGCAGGGAAGATGAAATCTTGTAGTTGAGTATATGGTTTAATTGATTCAAGCAAAGTAAGTGCTTCATTAGATAAAGGAACACGATGCTCTTTTTCAGCTTTCATCCTTTCTTTGGGAATGATCCAAACTTTATTTTTAAAATCAATTTCCTGCCATGTTGCTCCAAATATTTCACCAGAGCGACAAGCCGTTAAAATTGCAAATTCAAGTGCTTTAGGCGAAATCCCTTTTTTCTGTCTTAAATGCTGGATAAACTCAGCGACCTGCTCATAAGGTAGGGATGGGTGAGGGCGTGATTCCTGCTTTAAGTTACCTAAGATTGGCTCAAGATTGCCTTTCCATTCAGCAGGGTTATCACCAATAAAATATTCCATTGCTTTAGCATAATCGAAAATCGTTTCAATGCGACCACGAAGGCGTTTCGCAGTTTCATGCTTATCAGTCCAGATTTTTTCCAGTGCTGTGGCAATATCAATTTTAGTGATTGAACCAATGACACGATCACCTAAAGTTGGATAAATGTAAGTTTCTAATGTGGTAGACCATTGAGCAATATGCTTTTGATTTTTAAGCTCACGAGACTTATTAGCAATCACAATTTGAGCACATTCACTAAATGTACGTTCACGGAGCTTCTGGACACGTAAAGCTTGAAACTTTTCTTGTTTATGAGCAATTGGATCAATCCCATTTCGAATCTGTAATCTAAGCTCAATCGCTTTAGCACGAGCTTCAGCTAAAGAAACTTCAGGATAGGGCCCAAGACCGATATCACGGCGATGGGGTTTTAGTTTCCCATCTTTATCTAGACGCTTGCCTACAATAGCACGCAAAATCCAGACGCGAGAACCACCTTCGACATTTAGACATAAGCCATCAACGCCGCCTACGGAATATCGACCGGTCTCTTTGATTTTTGCTACACTGAGTGCAGATAGTTCTTTAGACTTCTTTGGCATATCATTATTTACCCCACAACCTACCCCTCATAAAATACTGGAAATAGTTGGATTAGACAAGATGGGGTTGGACTATAAATATATTAAGTGATTGAAAAATATATTTTTATAATATTGGATTGGATTGCTTAGGACTGCTGTTAGACGGACACCGCTTCCGCCAAATTTTGAAAAGACCCTTGATAATCAAGGGTCTTTTTTTTATCTCTGATTTTGTCTCATTTAGTAACCCACATAAAAATTTGGATTCAAAAAGCCTTAAATAATTTAGATGGACGAGATTGGATACTCAATAAGTTTGAGTTTTAATCATAGTCAGTTTTATCACTACGCAATATTCAGGCTTTTATTTCAGAATGTATATTCTAAGCCTCTATGAATTTTATTTAGTTCAAAATTTATTAATTTTTGGTTATTTTGGTTTGCTGATAATAGAAAAATCGGCAGGAAACGGATGATGTTATCTGCCGATTTTATAGCTTATATCGATTTAAGGTTGTAGGCTGTTAATCATCAGCACCAAGTTTTGTGCTTGTGCTGCCGCTAAAACAAAACTTTGGTTTTGAGTGGGTAAAGACCATTGTTGATTGACACTACCTGTACAGCTGTAACGAATAATCGTTGAACGACCATCGGCACTTGGGGTAAAACCACCGCTTAAATCAAGACACTGATTACCTTGATGAATGGCTTTGGTGGTTGGATTGAGGCTCCATGCTTGTCCAGCATCATCATTGCTACATGCTGTCAGTGTCATTGAGCTGGTTAGGCATTGATTAACGTATTGGTGGTTATGTAGTTTGCCCATGGCGTCATAAATCCATTCTGAAGCAGCAACATTACAACCATTGACACCACTAGCATAGACTTCAAATGTACCATTGCCGAGTTGCCCCGCTTTTAAGCAAGCATTACCTTTTGAAGGTAAACGTAATTGAGTCACATTGGCTAAAGGCTGGTCATTCTGCAAACCTAATTGCGTAGCAAAAGCTTTAAATGCTGAAACCGCATCAGCATTGGTAGCAGCTAGGTCAGTACGATAGGTATTTACCCAGCGGTTTAGACGATACAATTTGGTTTGTTGCTCGCTATAACGTTGTAACTCAGTTTGTGCGGCACTTGTGAACTCAGATTTATAACTTGCGTAAGAGTCGTAGAGTACTTTGGCATTGGGCGATAGGTTGGCAATGGCTTTGCCTTGATTGCTGAGTAAAGCTTGTTCCAATTGTGGTAATTCAACTTGACGTAGTGCTTTAAAGCCTTGTTGCTTACCAATGACCACCGCAGCAGGTAGTGCTGTGGCATAGTTTGGAATGTCAATCGATGATAGTTTAACGGCTTGCTCATTGGCTTTTTTGCAGTATAAATCGACACTGCGTGGTGCATCACTTTGGGCGATATTGATATGCAGTTTATTGGCATTGCTTCCCATACGGCTCGGTGCAAGGGCAATATTTTCCTCTGCTTTGTTTGCATATTTGACGTTAATCCAACAGCTTGCATTAGCCAAACTGGTTTGCGCCTGAGGTAGGGTAAAGACATTACCCCAGTTACCGCGCGCTGCAGGGTACAATAAGCCCACATTGTTGACAGGGTCATAACCACCTAAAATGGTAAAAACGGGTACCCCAAATTGGGTTGGTTTTAGGTAGTTACCATCGGTACGGTTGTACCAAACGTTATTTGAATTAGGGACTTTAGGTTGTACAACATCCATTTGACGCGTGACTGCATTCCACTTTTTATAGCCTGTTGATGAAGTTGCATCCCATACTGCACGGTCAAATGCAGGTTGAATTTTTGTTTTGGCGCTATAACCTGTGTAATGAGTAAATCGTGAAAGCGAACTTGAGAAGGCACCACCGGCCATAGCGTCAGGAGCATAGGTATATGCATTGTTAAATAATGGCGTACCACCTAAACGGTTATCAAGGTTACTATTATTCCAATTTAAGTTACTACGCATTCTTTTTCGGTACGCAATATATCCCCAACCACTATCGGCATGGTGAGATGCCCAAAAATAATTTTCCCCATTTTGCCCAGGGTAGTGCCCAAGTCCATAGTGGTGTCCAATTTCATGGCTAAATTCGTTTCCAGACGAATCAATCAGGGTTAAAATTCCGTTACCACCGCTTAAACCATGACTGACATCACCATTTTGATATTTACCCCATGCATGATGAATTACTGCACTTTGCGTCAACTGCGGTTGTTCTTGGCTGGACATACCTGCACTGGTTATACCCCAGTTGGCAAGGTTGATGCCTGTGCTAAAGGTTGATTTAGCAGTATCACCACGCATATCTCCGCTATAAACATCGCCATCCGTTGCACTTTTTTCATCATAAATCACACCGCTTGCGACCATGACTTTATTGAGTTGCATATCATCATATTGGCTAACGATCATACGAGCAGCAGGAATCGTTTCGAAATAATCCGTTCCTGCTTTTTCAGGTTCATTGAGCATGTAGTGCCCATTGGACGTGCGAGGTGTCGTGAGCATACCTAAGCGAATGCTTTGTACCAATAGCTCGGCAGGTGGAGCAAAATCAATTGCGGTAGCAGCCAAACGGCCATTTTGACGTGATACAGGGTCAACAATACGAATGTTTAAACCGGGTTGAATTTCATCCCAATTGAGTGCAGCCGTCCATGTGCGTTTTGAATATTGTACTCGTGGGCGGCCATCTGAATTGGTTTGATCTGAAGCGGGAATTTGAGAAGGTTCTTGTAATGCCACACGACGAATCAGGCGACTATTTAAATAAATTTCAGCGTTGAGTTGCTGAATATCACCCATTTCTGCGGTCGGTGTTACCAGTAACAAACCATCTTTTTCACTGGTTAAACGCGGCATGTTTTTGGCTTCATTGCCGCTTGGGTCAACGGTATGATCTTGTGCAAACTGAATCATGGCAGCAAAGTTGCCTGTTAAATCATTACGCACGCTACGCACGTTACCGTCTTGATCGGTGTCATAAAAACCTAAGCTGGCTTCATCAGGAATATCTTTGATCGGTTCTGGATAAGCGCGCATGAATGCAAATAGCGGTTCTCTGGAATCAGCATTATTAGGCGTTCTGGAATCAGCATCATTAGGTGTTCTGGAATCAGCATCAGGGGTATTTCCCCCGCACGCAGCAACTAAGACTGATAAAACACATATGGTTAATGTGTGTATTGGGAATTTAGTCACAATTTTCATATTATAAATGACCTGATTTGCAATGTATTAAACTGGGATTCTATTTGTAAGATAATATATTAAATTAATTATGGTGGTATATATTAAATATGCCTGATGGGATTTTTTAAGCTTGTTAATATAATTTATAATGACAATTATTGGTTTATATGTGGTGTTGATATTGTTATTAAGTGACATTTTTTGTCATTATAATGGGTGTTTTTTGTTTTGGTTGTCTATATATTAACTAATATGATGTTTTATAATAATTTTATTTAAATATTTAATTGTCATTAAAATAAAAAAATTAAATATTTTTCCTTGGTTGGATAATGAGTTAATGATGAATTGAGTTGATTGTTTGTTATGTAGTGTGGTTTTAAAATAAAGATAAATATTGTATCTTGGTGCAGGTTTTATGGATCGAGTTTTTTATTTTTAGGACAGTTGTATTTTAATTTGATTGATTTTTATTACTGTTTTTTTTATAAATAATACTTGCATCACATTTTTATAATGATGAATGAAATGAAAATTAAAAATTCAGCGTTAATATTTAATTTTAAGGTGGGGTAGCGATGAATAAAGTATATAAAACGGTGTGGAATAAAAACCTTGGTTGCTGGCAAGTGACTTCAGAGTTGGCCAAAAGTCATGGTAAAAGTGCCCAAAGTGCAACGGTAACAGGGCAAATCAAACAAGTCGCTCAAGGTATATTGCATTTTGCCCGTTTATCTTTATTGAGTTTGGCGCTATTACCGATTTCGATTTGGGCGGGAGTGCATGATGTGCAACTGCCGACCAATGGCATAGTGACGGCTGGTTCAGCACAAGTTACGCAAAATAATAATACCTTAAATGTGCAGCAAAATAGCCAAAATGTTGGCATTCAATGGGATAGTTTTAATATTGGGAAAAATGCCACGGTTAATTTTTACCAACCCAATTCATCTTCGATTGCAGTCAACCGTGTGCAAGATAGCAATGCCAGTCAGATTATGGGTAAACTCAACGCCAATGGTCAGGTGTTTTTACTCAATCCGAATGGGGTGATTTTTTCTAAAACCGCACAAGTCAACGTTGGGGGGATCGTAGCATCGACTTTAAATGTCACTGATGGTGATATTATCAGTGGTAATTTTACCCTGAAAAATCAAGGTGCTGCGGGTAAAGTTGAAAACCATGGTTCGGTGATTGCCAATGGTGGTGTGGTAGCATTTATTGCACCGACGGTTATCAATACAGGTGAAATTCAGGCGCAGGGTGGCATGGTGCATTTAACCGCAGCCGATCAAGTGACTTTGCGTTTACAAGATGGTCAACTGACCGAATACCAAGTGGAAATTGGCACGTTACAGGGTTTAATTGATAATAGTGGCGCAATTTTAGCCAATAATGGTGCGGTGTATTTAACTGCCAAAGCCAAAGATAGTTTAAGCAAGGCGGTGGTCAATCATAGCGGTATTATTGAAGCCAGTCGTTTAAGCCAAAATGGTAAAGGCGAAATCATTTTATTGGCGGACATGCAATATGGCACCACCAATGTCAGTGGTGTGCTTAAAGCCGAAGGGAAGAATGGTCAAAATGGCGGTTTTATTGAAACCAGTGCAGCACAAGTAAAAGTAGCTGACACGACCCAAGTCTCGACGTTATCGGATGGGGGTAAAACAGGGACATGGTTAATTGACCCGACCGATTTTACCATTAGTGCAGGTTCGGCAGTACATACAGGCAGTGGCATTGGCGCAACCACCTTAGAAAAGAATTTAAATAGCACCTCGGTGACTTTAGAAACTCAAGCCACAGGCGCAGAAAAAGGTGATATTCATGTCAATGCTGCGGTGACGTGGAACAAAGACACCACGCTGACCTTAAAAGCGCACAATGACATCAATATCAATGCCAATATCACCGCACAACACCAAGATGGTAAAGTTGTATTGCTGTATGGACAAAATGGCAGTCAAGATGCCAATTATCACCTTAAAAATAGCGCAAAGATCAATCTACAGGCGGGGCAAAATTTTAGTACCCAAAAAGGCAGCGATGCCAACAAGCGTATAGATTATAACGTCATTACCGATTTAGATGCCTTACAAGATGTCAATAATCAGCTGTCAGGCAATTTCGTCCTTGGGACGGATCTTGATGCAACGGAAACCAAAGATTGGGGGGCGGGCGATGAAAAAGGCTTTAACCCACTTGGCAATGAATTTGATTACTTTACTGGGCGTTTTGATGGCTTAGGGCATACCGTTAGCAATATCACCATCAACCGTCCAAATAGTTATGATGTGGGTTTGTTTGGACATATTGATGGGGCGATTGTTCGTAATATTGGTTTAATTGGCGGTTCCGTGATTGGGGACAGTTTTGTCGGCGGCTTGGTTGGACAAAGCACTAATCACAGCCTGATCGAAAATGTATTTAATACAGGTACAGTCACCGGTTATGGTACGGTTGGCGGTCTGGTGGGGGGGAATTTTGATGGCGGTATCATCAAAAATGCCTATGCCACAGGCAATGTGCACGGTGAGCAAAACTCGACTTATGTCGGTGGTTTAGTCGGTGGTAACGATGCTGGAAGCCTCGAAAATGTCTATGCCACTGGCAATGTTGACGGTAGCGAGATTGTTGGCGGTTTGGTCGGGGACAATAATCACGGTGCTACGGTCAAAAATGCCTATGCCACAGGTACGGTCACGGGAACGAAAAACGTCGGTGGTTTGGTTGGTAATAACTACTATGATGCCCAAATTAAAAATGCTTATGCCACAGGTGCGGTCACAGGTAGTGAGCGTGTCGGTGGTTTAGTGGGTGAAAACCTTGCTGCAAGTATTGAAAATACCTATGCTCTAGGCAAAGTCACGGGAACGAAAAACGTCGGTGGTTTACTGGGCAATAATGTGCAAGGCACAGTCACCAACGGCTATTGGGACAAAAATAAAACTGGGCAAAGCACCAGTGCAGGCAGTGCCAATAGTAATGGCTTGACCAGCGATGAAATGTTTAAAGCGGATAAGTTTGTTGGTTTTGATTTTAAAAATATTTGGGGAAATGCTAATAATCAAACCACACCATATTTACAGAATCACAAAGGCAATAATCAAGTCATTAATAAAAATGATGCAACAGGTGGTTTTTATGGTGTTATTCAAACTATTCAACAACTACAAGCAGTCAATAATCAACTCGATGGTCGCTATCTCATCGGCAATGATATCGATGCTCAAATAACAAAAACGTGGAGTGATATCGATGGTGAAGGTTTTAAATCATTAGGTGATAGCGCGCATGCCTTTACAGGAAAATTGGATGGCTTAGGTCATACGGTTTCGAATTTGTATATTTACCGTGAACAAGTCGATAACGTCGGGTTGTTTGGCTATATTCAAAATGCCAGCATTAAAAACCTTGGGTTGCTCAACAGCAATATTACCGGTAAAAATCAGGTCGGTGCTTTGGTTGGAACCAGTGCTCAAAATTCACAATTGTATAGCGTGTATAGCACAGGAACTGTAACAGGTACAGGGAGTGCTATGGGCGGTCTGATTGGGCAACAGCAAGAGGGTTCAAAAGTTGAGAGTGCTTACTCAACCAGCCAAGTGACAGGTAAAAACCATGTCGGTGGTTTGGTGGGAATGAACCAAAACGCAACCATTAAAGATATTTATGCCACAGGTGCGATCACAGGTGAAACGAATGTTGCAGGTTTGGTCGGCAGCAATACCGCTCAAGCCAGTATTCAAAATGCCTATGCTACAGGTCGTGTTACAGGCAATAGTTCAATTGGCGGTTTAGTCGGCAGTAATAATAATGCAACCGTCAGCAAAGGACATTGGAATAAAGACACTACGGGACAAAATAACAGTGCAGGCAGTGATGCAAGCTTTGCGTTAAGTAATGCAGATATGAAAGATGCCTCTAAATTTACGTTCCTCGATGTCGATAGTAAGCTAGGCGGTAAAGACACGGCATGGCGTATTTATGATGGTTTAAGTGCACCTTTACTGCGTAGTTTCCTCACCACTGTGGATTTATCCGTGACTGATAAAACCACAACTTATACAGGCAAAGAACAAAATTTTGCTGATGTTTGGGGCTTGGATAGTCAAAAGTATATTGTTAATGGGACAACCAGTGCTACCAATGCTGGAAATTATAAAGCGACATATTATTCAAATGATCAACAAGGTTATGATTTTATTGGTAATGAAGGTACATTAACTATTAATAAAGCTCAAGTGACTGTAACAGGCTCGAGTGAAAATGACAAAATCTATAATGGTCAACAGCAAGCTATGAATCATTCAAGCTACACGGTTAGTGGGATGGTGAATGGTGAAGATGAATCGTTACTGGGAAATATCATGGCATCAGGTGCTAATGGTAAAAATGCAGGTCATTATGTCAATAAAATTACAGGTGAAAATAGTGCAACAGGAAATTACGACATTCACTATGTGGATGGTCAATTTACCATTAACAAGAAAAAAATCACAGTAACGGCGCAAGATGAAACCCGTGAATATAATGGCTTTAATCAGCAAGTGACTGGGTTTAACGCGGATGGTTTAGTTGCTGGTGAGAATGAAAGTGTGTTATCAGGATCTGTGAATGCGTTGGCTACTCGTAAAGATGCAGGGACTTATACTCATGCTGTTGGATATAAAAACAATGGGGTAGGTGATCCAAACTATGATATTACTTTTGTGAATGGCACTTATACCATTACTAAAGCAACAGCAACGGTCACAGGTAAAAATCAGAATACAATTTACAATGGTAATGTGCAAAATGTAGATGGATTCACTGTTTCTGGATTAAAAGGTCATGATGGAAATGCGGTTTTAGGGAGTATTGATAATACAGCAGCAAGTGGTAAAAATGCGGGTCATTATGAAAATGTAGTGACTGGCGCGGAATCGAGTGCAAATTATAATATCGTGTATAAAAATGGTTCACTTGATATTGCCAAGAAACAAATCACAGGCAATATTAGCGCCCAAAATAAAGTCTATGACGGCACGATCAATGCGGCTGTGAATGGAAGCCTAGAAGGTATTATTCAGGGTGATGTGGTTGATTTCACTGCCCAAGGACAATTTGCCGATAAAAACGCAGGTCAAGGCAAAGATGTAAATGTATCGGGTAGCTTAAGTGGTGCTGATGCAGGCAACTATGAGGTCAATAGCAACTCAACCGCCAAAGCCAATATTGCCCAAAAACAGATTACAGGTGCAATTACAGCGCAAGACAAAGTCTACGACGGCACGACCAATGCAACTGTGAATGGCAGCTTGAATGGTGTGATTACCGGTGATCAGGTCAATCTGAATGCTCAAGGTCAATTTACCAATAAGAACGCGGGTCAAGGCAAAGATGTAACTGTATCAGGTAGCTTAACGGGTACCGATGCAGGCAATTACCAAGTCAGCACCAACAGTAGCGTTAAAGCCAATATTGCCAAGAAACAACTGCAAGGTACGCTGACTGCCCAAAACAAA
>NZ_NEGB01000003.1 GCF_002135235.1 Acinetobacter silvestris | reverse complement strand
CCACCGAAGCCACCTTGACTACCGAAGCCACCTTGACTACCGAAGCCACCTTGACTTTGACCACCGAAGCCGCCTTGACCTTGACCACCGAAGCCGCCTTGACCTTGACCACCGAAGCCGCCGGCAGCTTGAGGAGCACCAGCAGGAGCACCAGCAGGACGTGGATTACGTGCAGGTACAACTGTAGAAATTGCATGCTTATAAACCATTTGGCTTACAGTATTCTTCAATAACACAACATATTGGTCAAAAGATTCAATATGACCTTGTAATTTAATACCGTTTACAAGAAAGATAGAAACAGGAATACGTTCTTTACGGAGAGAATTTAAGAACGGATCTTGTAAAGTTTGACCTTTAGACATTTTATACTCCAAAAAAATTTAAAATTCAGCGCAAAAACTATCTTTATTTTTCAATTAAAAATTATAAAAAAGATAGTAGCTAAATTTTGCTTTATCCATGTAAGTTTCGCAAGTCTTCTTGTGCCTGCTTTATTGTTAAATAAGTTCTAAATTGGTGTGCTTCTTGCAAAGAACGTAACCAAGTGTATTGACGTTTCGCCAATTGTCGTGTCGCAAACAAAGACTTATCTTCCATTTCTAACTTATTTTTATGACTTTTATCACTATTTTTAAGAAAATCTAGTGCTTGGCGATAACCGACGGATCTAGCAGAGGGTAAATTCTCGTCTAAATCGTATTTTATCATAAGATATTCAACTTCATTTAAAAATCCGATTTCCCACATTTTCTTCAAGCGCATTTCAATTCGTTGATGTAATTCAGCTCGATCAGGAATTAAAGCATAATTATGAAAATTGTAACGATATGCCACGTTCTTCGGCTGCTCCGCCTGAAGTTTCGTAATTGGTTGACCTGTGATTTTAAAAACTTCTAAGGCACGAATAATTCGCTGCTTATCACTAACTTTAAATTTTTCACCCGCCAAAGGATCTACTAATTTCAGTTCATCATATACAGCCTGCCAACCTTGCTGTTCCGCTTTAGCTTCTATTTCAGCGCGAATTGCTAAATCGGCACTGGGTAAATTTTCAGATAACCCTTCCAATAACGATTTAAAGTACAGCATCGTCCCCCCCACGAGAATTGGGGTTTTACCACGTGCATGAATCTCATCAATGAGACGATAAGCATCTTCTACAAATTCCGCTGCAGAATAGACCTCTAACGGCGTAATAATATCGATCAGATGGTGCGGGTATTGTGCCTGTTCCTCTTTAGTTGGTTTTGCTGTACCAATATCCATATCTTGATATACAAGCGCAGAATCGACGGAGATAAGCTCAAAATTTCCTCGCTCATAGAGTTCACATGCCAAAGCGGTTTTCCCACTTGCCGTTGGTCCCATTAAGTTAATCACGGGCAATTGATTTGACATGTACAACTACTCTCCTCGAGCAAATAATTTATCTAATTGAGTCAATGGAAAAGCACGCCATGTTGGACGCCCATGATTACATTGACTGGCAAATTCAGTTTGTTCCATCTGACGCAACAACGCATTCATTTCCGACAAACTTAGCATTCGATGAGCACGTACAGCACCATGGCAGGCCATTCCCGCTAAGATTTGATCTCGTTTCTGTTGCAACGCCTGCGCTTCATCATTTGGATCAAGATCATTCAACAATTCTGGAACTAAAGCACTAAAATCAGCTTTGTGTAAAATTGCAGGCACACCACGAACAATAACCTGTTCATCGCCATATTGATCAATATCCAAACCTAGACGTTCCAATTGTGGCTTCAGCTCTTCAATCCGTGTCGCTTGCATTCGCGTAATCGAAATCACTTTCGGAATCAATAACTGCTGTGACATCCAAAAGCTTGGTTTGTCCCATGCAAGTTTCATTTGTTGCAACAAAATACGCTCATGTGCGGCATGCATATCCACAATGATTAAACCTTCGGTATTTTGCGCAAGAATATAAATACCATGAAGTTGAGCAATTGCGATACCTAATGGGAACTCATCCACTCGACTTGTTACAGTTTCAATTGGAGCATTAAAACTTTGATCATCAGCCCCCAGCGAGGCAGATACAGAATGCTCCCTTAACGGCGCCAAATAACTTTTTAGTGCATTGTTAAGCTGTTGAGTCCCTGCATACGGAGTCTGTGACTGATAAGCAACACTTTGCGGTCGATTCGAACTAAAATCAGTAAGTGCCTCCATAGAGGCTTCGTGATTGAGATTATTGTTCTCTTGTATTGGCTGATTCTGAGTTAACTGATTGGCTTGATTTTGATTATTTAAATCACGATGTAACTGAAATTGTTCCTGATAACGCGGTTGAGTTAGTTGCCCCACCGTTTCAGCTACCTCAGACTTCATCGCTTGAGCTAAATCGGTAGAAGCGGTTTGAAATTGCGCTAAAGTTGCTTTGGCATAATGTCGTACAAACTCATGTACTTCGCGTTGATTTAAAAATCGTATTTCATGTTTAGTGGGGTGTACATTAACATCCACATTTTCAGGATCAACTTCCAAAAATAATAAATAGCCTGCATGTTGATGGCCATGCAAAATACCATCGTAAGCCATGCGCAATGCATGGGAAATGGTTTTATCCTTAACAATACGACCATTCACATAGACATATTGTAGGTCTGCCTGCGCACGTGCATCTGAAGGATGTCCGAGCCATCCAGATAAACGCATTTGGATACTATCGGCATCTATCCAATAGGCATTTCCAGTAAATGAACGACCTAATAACTGTTGCACACGCTGAAAACGCAACTCACCACTATCTGCAATCGGCAGGTTTAAACGAATATGATCATTATGTTCTAATACAAAACGGATATCAAAATGTGTTAAAGCCATACGACGTACAATTTCTTCAATATGACCAAATTCTGTGGTTGGTTTTTTTAAAAATTTACGTCGTGCGGGTACATTAAAAAATAAATCCTGAATACGAATATGCGTACCCTGCTGCGCGGCAACAGCTTGAATTTTTTGATGATCAAATGCAGTTCCATTGACTTCTAATTGATAACCAATACCTGAGTCATCTTGACTACTGCTCAAAGTTAAACGCGAAACTGCCGCAATGGAGGCTAAAGCCTCACCTCGAAAACCCAAACTGACAATTGCCTGTAAATCTTCTGCGGTCTGAATTTTACTGGTCGCATGACGGGTGACAGATAAAGCTAAATCTTCAGCATGAATACCACGTCCATTGTCGATAATTTCAATCAACGTACTACCACCTTGTGCGACCCGAATAATCAACTCAGTTGCACCAGCATCAATTGAATTTTCAAGTAATTCTTTAACCACAGATGACGGACGCTCTATCACTTCTCCCGCAGCAATTTGGTTCGCCAATGCTGGGTTTAGATGATGAATACGTCTTAGACTAATTTCTTCGCGCTGCATTATTTCTTTTCACCGTACACATTTCATTGGCTCTATTTAGGTTTGAAGTACTTTTAGCAAGGCTTCTGAATGAAAACTAAGTGTGACTTCGCGTATTTCATCATCCTCAGTTTTTTGAATATCGACAATACAATCCGCTTGCGGAATTTCATCACCGCCTTTTGATGGCCACTCGAATAAGAACAATGCATCAGCTATATCTAAATAATCACGAATACCCATTAGCTCAAGCTCATACGGGTCATTTAAACGATACAAGTCAAAATGAAAAACCTCTTTACCTGCTATTTGATAGGGCTCAACTAAAGTATAAGTCGGGCTCTTTACTGCACCTTGATGCCCTAAGCTGTGTAACCAATACCGCGTAAGTGTGGTTTTCCCCGCACCTAAATCACCTATCAAATAAATCACACCCTGAGTAATATTTTGCGCTAATTTTTGCGCTAATTTTTGTGTATCTTGCTCATTACCCAAATTTAATTTAAATGAATATTGCATAGCACTCACGACATGATCCAAAGCAAACAATATGATAGCATTGCAAGGCAATAATGCCTATTAAGGCCGTGTAATCTGCCTATTTTCACCACAACTTTTCAGTAACTGGATATGACACTTCAAAATAGAATTGATCCTTGGGGAAATTTACAATCCAATCCATCAAAAAAAGCGATGTTAATGGGTAATCGTGGTGTATTGCATAACAAAGAAAAGAAAATTATTCGAAGTTGGAAGCTTAAAGCATGGATCAGCTGTCTAACTCAATTCAAGGGCAATAAACGGGAAATATTTGCAGAAGGACGTTATTCAGAATTATTTTTTCTAGATGAGGCAACTGCTTTCGCAGCAGGTCATCGACCTTGTTCAGAATGCCAACATGATCGTAGTCAACAATTTAAAACTGCGTGGATACAAACCAATCGACCAAATCAAAAACTAAAATTAGCTGAAATAGGTACACAAGTTCATCAAGAAAGAATCACGATCGATCAACAAAAAATAACGTTTGATGCTGTTTTAGCAGATTTACCTATTGGTACTTGTTTTGAATATCAGTCTGAAACTTTTATGATTACTAAAAAAAATTACTATTTAAACTGGTCTTTTGATGGTTATCTATACCGTACTGATATTCCTGCCCACACCTTGCTCAAAGTCCTTACTCCACGATCTATAGTAAAAGCATTTCAACAGGGTTTTACGCCAATCTTCTACCCAACTGCAGCCTCAGCCCTATGTTAAGTATCAAATATGGAAATTGTAAAGATTACACCCCTCCTATGATTGAAGGTGTCTCTGCCAGTAAAGTCTTTTTACCGCAATCAGCAATACAACCCTATACTGTATTTGAATATTTATGTGAACATTTCCAACATATTCAAATAACAGAATGGCAACAAAGATTTGAAGATCAATTAATTTTAGATATGCAAGGTCATGCCTTGACTGTAAATAGCATCTATCAGGCCAACACCCATATTTATTATTATCGCTTTTTAGCGCATGAAATCCATGTGCCTTTTGATGAAAAAATAATTTTTGAAAATGACGACTTATTGGTGGTTGATAAACCACATTTTTTAACCATGAGTCCTACTGGGCAATATGTCCAACAAACTCTATTGGTTCGTTTAAAAAGAACAACTGATAATCCTAATTTAACACCTATTCACCGTTTAGATCGAGAAACAGCAGGCGTTGTTTTATTTTCTAAACGCCCAGAAACACGCGGAATCTATCAACAAATGTTCGCCGATCGATTGGTTGAAAAAACCTATCATGCCATTGCACCATTTCGACCCGATTTAACTTTTCCACAATCCGTTCACTTAAGAATGGAGAAAGGTGAACCGTTCTATACGATGCAAGTGATTGCAGGTAAAAATAACAGCCATACAGAAATTGAAATTTTAGAACATAACGAACACTGGGCTAAATATTGTTTAAAACCTTTAACAGGTAAACAGCATCAATTACGGGTTCATTTAAATTATTTGAATATTCCCATTAAAAATGACCCCTTTTACCCAAGTGTAATACATAAGCCAGAGCATGATTTTTCACAACCTCTACAACTTTTAGCCAAAGAAATAAACTTTAAAGATCCTATTTCATTACGGCCTATGCATTTTTGTTCTGACTTAGACCTGACATTATAATTTCAATGTAATGACATTAGCTGGACTTATTTTTGATTAATGATTGAAATTGCGCCAATTTTGATTAAAATATATCTCAAACTTAAGTGGTTCGGTTCTATTCATGAGAAAAACAGAAGTCTATCAAGTTCGACTTGATTCACAAGAAAAAAAACAAGCTTTTGCGGTGTTTAAACAATTGGGGATCACCCCTGCTCAAGCTGTTCGTCTGTTCTTCAAACAAGTCGTGTTAACAAAATCCATTCCTTTTGCAATCGAAAATCAAAGCATTAATATGGAACAATTATTAAAGCTAAAAAAAATTAAACAAGACCAACATAATCCTCCACTTTCTCAGGATCATGATGTATTGGATGACGATGATATTTTTGCGGAATTGAATGCGATTTTGGGGGAAAGCGACAAAACTTAACAGTGTCGCATTTATAAACAATATTTAAAATTTCAAGTCACCTTTTTTAGGTATGCTGATGTGCAGGATAAAAAACTGCAAGGAGTATCTAAATGATTGTGCGTAGAGCCACTCTAGACGATTTACAACAACTGGCTGTTTTATTTGATGAATATCGGCAATTCTATGGTGCATCTTCGAATTTAAAAGAATCATTTAATTTTTTAAGACAGCGCTTTGAAAACAAAGAAAGTGTCATTTTTATTCATGTTAAAGATGATGTCTTAACTGGATTTGTATTACTGTATTTAGGTTTTTCTTCTCTTGCCTGCTCAATCTATTATATTTTAGATGATGTCTATGTGACACCGATTTACCGCAGGCAAGGTTCAGCCAAGCAACTAATTGATACTGCTATTTTGTTTGCACGACAAGAAAATGCGTTAAGAATTAGCTTAGAAACACAGAAAAATAATTTCCAATCACACCAACTCTACGAAACAATGGGATTTGTTAAAGATGATGAGTTCCAAATTTACCATTGCTTCCTTAAATGATTGAAAGCTCTTGCTCAATAAGATTTTTTGCAGCTAAAACCTGCTCAGCACTTAAATAAATCCACTCACCTTCAGCCAAATGATCAAGTCGCAATTGTCCAATTTGTGCACGATGCAATTTTTCAACCTTATTCCCAACAGCAGCCAACATCCGTTTCACTTGGTGGTATACGCCTTGATGAATTGCCATTTGTAATTCATATTCAGTCAGTCGTACCACTTGAGTTGCTGCAAATACGCCATTTTCATTTCTCAGTTCAACGCCCTGTTCAAGCTGTAATAACTGTTCATCTGTAATTGGATCTGCCGTTTGCATCTTATACACTTTTGGAACATGCTTTTTAGGATGGGTTAAGGCTTGTAAAAACTGTCCATCATCAGTCAACAGAATCAAACCCGTAGTATCTTGATCTAGACGTCCTACACACTGAATTCCACGATTCATTAAAATATCATCAAAAAAATCAAAAACACTAAAGTGATGTGTGGCTTGATGTGAACACTCATAATTTTGTGGCTTATTCAAAGCAATATAAACTTTCTCTCGATACTGATGAGTTGTTCCATGCACGCTAAAACAAAGCTGATCAATATCCAATTTATATTTAGGCGAATCAACCACAGTCTGATTAATTTCTACAGCGCCATTTTTAATCAATTGTTGACAATGTTTCCGTGAACCAAAACCTTGTGACTGCAACATTTTTTCAAGAAACATTTTCGATACCTTTCCATCAATCAAACAAACGGCATTCTAACTGAAATTATTATGGACTTTATGCTTTATTCAAAACGAAGCAGAAACTACATCTAAAAGCAGCTACAATATTCAACTCTTGCACTTGCTCTATCCGTTATGATGTCGCACCTCGATTTAAATTTAATAGTTTTATTGATACTACTGGCCTGCGGTATTTTTAGTCATAACTCTGCTGTGACAATTGCAGCTGGCGTACTTATTGTCTTTCGTATTACACCGCTCAGTGAATTTTTCCCCTTTGTACAGCAACATGGTTTAAACATTGGCATTATTATATTGACCATTGGCGTTTTAACGCCCATTGCAAGTGGAAAAATTGCTGGCGATACTATTTTAAAATCCTTTTTGAGCTGGAAATCTTTTCTGGCCATTGTCATTGGTTTATTGGTGGCTTGGTTGGGCGGTCGCGGGGTAAAACTCATGACACATCAACCTGATGTCGTTGCTGGTCTTTTAATTGGTACGGTCGCTGGAGTTGCGGTACTGCGCGGTGTGCCTGTTGGACCTTTAATCGCAGCAGGAATTTTATCGTTATTAATTGGTACGTCCTGAGCTGAAATAAAACATCCATAGAATTGACTGCTATGGATGTTTAAAATAAATGAATCCATCTAACGCTATTTAAGTTGAATAATAATGCGTGCGCTTTTGAGAAAATTTTTCAAGTTGTTTTAAAAAACCCTCAAAATAACTTTTTTCTTTTTCATCCGTTCTATAGCCTGCATATAAAGTACGGCGTAATCCTGTAGCAGATACGCAGTCTAAACGGCGTGATGTCACCCAGCCTTTTTGCTCATACTCACTCACGACCCAATCCGGTAATGCTGCAATTCCACGACCACTAGCAACCAACTGAATTAACATTTGAGTTAAATCTGTAGTTCGGATCTGCTTTGGTAAAATGTTCGCTGGAATAAACAATTTTGACATAATATCTAAACGATGTTTATCCACTGGATAAGTAATCAATGTTTCTTCTGCCAACTCTTGAACAGTCACATGTTCAGCACGAACCAATGGGTGCGTATTAGATAATACTAAACGTGATTCATATTCAAAAATAGGAAAATACTCAATCCCTTTTAATGCAATTGGATCGGCTGTAATAAGTAAATCGAACTCGGCATTTTGCAGTAATTCATGTGGATTAGATTCAAATCCTGAAGCAAAATCTAAGTCAACATCGGGATATTGATGGCGATATTGATTCAATAACGGCATGAGCCAGTCAAAACAACTATGACATTCAGATGAAAAAATAATACGGCCTGTTTGCCCATGCACAATACGCGTGATGTCTGTTTGGGTAATTTGAATTTGTGGTAAAACATCATCTGCTAATTTTAATAAACGCTGCCCCACATTCGAAAAAGAGACTGGACGGCTTCGACGATTAACCACTTCAACACCATACCAATGATCCAACTCTTTGAGTTGATGCGAAATCGCTGATGGTGTTAAACAAAGATCATTTGCAGCAGAAACCAATGAACCATGCTCACGTAATGCTGTTAAGGTTTTTAAGTGACGAATTTCTAACATGAGCAAACAACCAAACCAATGCCGTGTGATCTGAATACAGACTGACACATGCCAAAGCCAAGGCATGCATCTAAACAGAACACGGTTTTAATGAATAAAATTCATATTATCACTAAATTAATTAGTTTGTTTCATGTTTTTTTATTTCATGATGTCCTCAACGAAAAAATTGTTCTTTATTGAAAAAAATGGAAAATATCAGGGCTATGACTTCGCACATTATCGGACACCCACGTCTTAGTGCAAAACGTGAACTTAAATTTGCTGAAGCAAGCGACTGGAAAGCTAAAACGACACAAACTAAATTTGTAAAAAAACTTATGCAGTTGAAGCAAATCACTGGTAAGCACAAGTTGATGCAGATCTGTCACTCATTACAGTTGGAGAGATTTTTTATATCTTATTCATTCTTGTCATCGGTAATTGTAAACTTTTAAAGAATGATTCAACCACAGTCAAATATGTGCATTAAAATAATTTAATAATGGTCTGAATCACCACCGCATTAATAATATCAATAAAAAATGCACCACATAAAGGAATGATTAAAAAGGCTTTATGCGATGGGCCATAGGTATTTGTAACTGCCTGAATATTTGCAATTGCAGTCGGTGTCGCCCCCATACCAAAACCACAATGACCCGCGGCTAAAACAGCCGCATCATAATTTTTACCCATAATATGAAAGGTCACAAATGCGGTATAAAGTGCGAGAACTAGAGTTTGTACCAGAAGAATGATTACCAATGGGCCAGCTAGATCTGCTAACAACCACAACTTTAACGACAACAAAGCCATGGCCAAGTAAAGTGATAACGAGGCATTACCAAAAACATCGATGGCACGATCAAAGATATTTACTTTAAACACATGTTCTAGAATATTTCTTAAAATTACACCACTACCCAGTGCCCATACAAATGTAGGCAGTTCAAACCACTGCCCATTACTCATTTTCGTCATCCAATTTGCAACATAAATACACAGTGAAAACATTCCCAATGTGGTTATTGCATTATTCGAAGTAATTAAACGAGTTCTACGTGGATATTCAAACGCCGCTGCATTGGCATGTGCTGAAGTTTCATCCTCCTGATTATCTATGCTTTTCCCAGCCAGTTGATACTTTTTAATGAGAAACTTCGCAACTGGGCCACCAATCACCCCACCAATGATTAAGCCAAATGTAGCACTCGCCATTCCTAGAACAACAGCACCCTGAATACCATACTGCGTTTCTAGAACCTCACCCCATGCACCTGCGGTACCATGTCCACCAGTTAAGGTAATTGATCCCACAATTAAACCCACTAAAGGATCTAACCCTAATAATTTGGCCAAGCTAATACCGACTGCATTTTGAACCAGTACAAATCCAGCCACACAGAGTAAAAAGATGAAAAGTGCTGAGCCGCCTTCTTTTAATTTAACAAAACTTGCACTGAGCCCAATTGAAGTAAAGAACATCAACATAAATGTATTTTGTATTTCTGCGCTAAAGGTGGCACTCATGCCAAAAAACTTATACAACAACAATGCCAACAATGCTGCAATCAACCCACCCACAACAGGCTCAGGGATATTATAGTTTTTTAAAAATGTAATTTTCTGAACTAAAAAACGCCCAATAAATAAAACAATAACTGCAATAACCAGTGTGCCAAAGGCATCTATCTGAAAGCTCATTTTAGCCTCTTATAAAGTATTCATTTATCCTTTTGTTGTTATTTAAACCCCAAATGCGCAATAAACTCAGCTATAAAAATGTAAAATACATCAAATATCCTTAAATCCATTTCCTTGGTTTTTAAGTCTCTGATTAAGAATCCGCTTTGTACTATTCGCGCTAAAAAATTTTATTGTAATTTCTCATGCAACAACCAAAATATAGTTCCTTTATTTTAGTTAGTATTATCATCACTCAATATTGTGACACTGCTAATCAACTTATCTGCTAACAATCGAAATACTATAAAATTTTCTCATGAATCTAAAACCACTCTTCATTAAGACTGGCTCATTTCAATCCAATACGGTCATTCAGGTAGCTGGTGTCCATAATGAGGACAAAAACAATATTGAGTCTTTTCTTTTTCAATTGCTTTCTGCTGTTGTTCACGAATTAGCTGCAACAATATATCCTGCGTTTGTTCGGGAGTTAATCCAACTTCTTTACGTAATACTTCAACCTTATCTTCATCGGCAATCACGTCAATTTCACTGTCTTGCAATAACTCTCTAAATTTTAATTCTAATTTTTGCTTGCGTAATTCTAGCTCATTGGCCAATCCATTGGCTAAAATACCCGCAGGCAATGCAGCTAAACCTACACCTAAAATAGTAATCAACGCACCTAAAAACTTCCCCAAAGGCGTTATTGGAGTCACATCTCCATAACCAACAGTGGTTAAGGTCACCACAGCCCACCACATGGATGCAGGAATAGAGCTAAACACATTTGGTTGAGCACTGCTTTCAACCATGTATACACCTGCAGCGGCCATCACAATCATAATAATCAAGATAAAAATAACCGCTTGAAATGAACCTTTTTCACGCTCTATGACACGGAGTAAAATTTGTAATGAGACAAAATAACGTGTTAGTTTTAACAGTCGAAGTAAACGTAAAATCCGTAGGAAACGTAAATCAATATGGACAAAGAAGTTGATATAGGCTGGTAAGATCGCCAATAAATCAATAATCGCTGCGCCACTAGTCACATACTGCCAACGTTGTTTCCATGCAGATTCAAATGGATTTTTTTCAACAATACACCAAAATCTCAAAATATATTCCACACTAAAAATCAGAATGGATAAATTTTCAAAACTATCAAAATAAATTTTATATGCTTGATAAATCGGATTCACTGATTCTAAAAGTACAGCAATGACATTACCAATAATGAGCAAAATCAGAAAATAATTAATACTCCGACTAAAAATCGTTTCATATGCCTCATTATGTAAATTGTCATATACAAATTTTCTGAGGGTGTACCAAACAGTCAGTCTCATGCGCCATGCTTTTATTTTTTTCTAAAGAGCTATGGTAATACGTCCTTCCTCTAAATCACAAATTAAGTTAAAAATTTCTCTACTAAACTCAATATTTAATTATAAAGATGGCTTGGACACCGAATATACATAAATTAAATTTCATTAATTGATAAATATTTATTATATTAGTCAGCTATTTTCAGCCCTGCTGTTTTCCACTCCGCCTACACCACATAAATGGATCATTTATGTCTTCGCAAAAGCAAAGCCAACTCAAGCATGGTTTGAGTAATCGTCACATTCAATTGATTGCCCTCGGTGGTTCAATTGGTACAGGTCTATTCCTCGGAATTTCGCAAACCATTCAACTTGCAGGCCCAGCAGTCATACTTGGTTATGCCATTGCAGGTTTAATTGCATTTTTTATGATGCGCCAACTCGGTGAAATGGTGGTGGAAGAACCCGTCAGTGGCTCATTCAGTTTTTTTGCCTATAAATATTGGAGCCCATTTGCAGGCTTTATGTCGGGTTGGAACTACTGGGTACTCAATGTTTTAGTCTGTATGGCGGAACTGAGTGCGATTGGCTTGTACGTGCAATATTGGTGGCCTGAAATTCCAACTTGGGTCTCTGCGTTAGGCTTTTTTATTCTAATCAATATCATTAATTTAATGCATGTCAAAGTTTTTGGTGAAATGGAATTTTTATTTTCCATCATCAAAATTTTAGCCATTATTGGCATGATTGGCTTTGGTGCATATTTACTGGCGAGTGGTCATGCTGGTGAAACAGCTTCTGTCTCCAACTTATGGGCTTTAGGTGGCTTCTTCCCGAATGGTATTTCTGGTTTAGTCATGGCCATGGCGATTATCATGTTCTCCTTCGGTGGTATTGAGTTGGTCGGCATTACCGCGGCCGAAGCCAAAGATCCAACGACAACAATTCCTAAAGCAGTCAACCAAATCGTCTATCGCGTTTTATTATTTTATATCTGTACCATTTTTATCTTATTGTCTTTATATCCTTGGAACCAAATTGCAGAAGGTGGCAGTCCTTTTGTTTTAATTTTCGATTCTTTAGGCAGCCAATCTGTCGCAACTATTCTTAATTTTGTGGTATTAACCGCTGCAATTTCAGTTTATAACGGCACAAGTTATGGCACCAGCCGAATGTTGTTGGGTTTATCTGAACAAGGCAATGCACCGAAGTTCTTAAGCAAAATTAATCAACGTGGTATTCCCTACACTGCGATTTTAACCTCTGCTTTGGTCACCTTAATTTGCGTTATTTTAAACTACATGTTCCCTGAAAAAGCCTTTAAGTTATTAATGAGTCTTGTGGTTTCAGCCATCGTGATTAATTGGATGGTACTTTCACTAACCCATCTTAAATTTAAACAACGTATGCTTCAGCTTAAAAAAGTGAGTATTTTTCCCAGTATTGCTTATCCACTCACCAATTATATTTGCGTGATTTTCATGCTGTGTATTTTAGTGATTATGTGGATGACGCCAGATATGCGTATTGCAGTAATGCTAATCCCTGTGTGGATCGCATGTTTGAGTTTGGCATATTGGCTAAAAATAAAGAAAAGCTGAAATACAGTATGGTAACTTTTATTATAAATGAGGTTATAGATCACATCTTTAATGGCACCCTTCCGTTAAAGATATGATCTATAGAATCAAAGCCACTCTCCCAAATGTCTTTGATTGAATAAGATTATTTTATAAGATTGGAGTACGGAATGTTTCCCGTATATGAATCTAATTTAGATGTTTTTCGGAATTAAATTTCACTATTACTATATTTTACGAAAATATTTACTGTGGTATCGCTTATGAATGATAGTCAATACACACTAGACAAGATTGATCGGAAAATTTTATCGGCACTCAGACAAGATGGTCGTTTAACCGTTGCCCAATTGGCAGACATGGTCGGTTTGTCTTCTTCACCGTGTTGGACGCGGGTAAAACGTCTTGAATCACTAAAAGTCATTGAGGGCTATACAGCAAATATTAATCCGAAAGCGATTGGTATTAATGAGTTGTTTTTTATTGAAATTACTTTAGAACGTCATGATGATGAAATTCTCAATGAGTTCAGTGACGCCTTAGCCAATATGCCTGAAGTGATTGAAGCGCATTTGGTTACAGGTGATTATGATTATTTGGTGAAAGTTGCAGTAAAAAATTCTGAGCATTATGAGCGTTTTTTGCGTAAGAATTTATACTCGATGAAAGCCGTTCGTCATACCCGTTCTATTTTTGCTTTACGTCCTTTGAAGTTGGCGAATGCTGCAGATTTGATGTTGATTGAGTAAGTTTAGAATTCTTTTGCTGAAAATTATCTGTATTTGTGTTTTAATACCCTCAGTTTGAGATGAGCCTCTTACAGTATATGAGCTTGACTTATATACGACTAGCCCCTAACCACGGGGCTTTTTAACATATAAAATCAACAACTTACAAGCTATTTACGTAAAAGCTGGCGTAACAAATAAGTTGTCTACACTTAATCGAACCAAATTTAAAATTATTATATTATCAATTTTTATACAAAATAATTAGAGAAAAAATGAAAACATGGCTCTGCCTTTACATACAATTTACGATTAAAACTGAATGGTCTGCTTGAGAACCCTATGAAACTATATCAATTTATTAGCGGCTTATTCGCATTTTTTATTTTTTTATCATTTTGCTATTTTTTTTCAGGTAGTGGGGGTGAATTTAGTTTTTTTGATCTTAATCCAATTGAGGCTCTAAATAATTTAGTGTTTACTTTTTCTTTTGGGTTTGGAGTACCAGTGTGGGTCTCATATATTTTATCTACTCTGATTATTCTTGGTATTCCTATTTTAATCTATTGGTTGGTATGTCATTTGCTTAAGTATTTAAATAAGCAATACCACTCGTAATAATCGAATGTGCTGTTCAGCCTGAGAATGAGATGCACAGTATAATGATTAAAAACTTCATTTTAAGAACAATAACTTTTCAGACTTCTATCGACTCACCCATTCCTGTAACGCTCTTCCTACCAACTCTACCCACATACCAGCTTTATATTTAAGTATTTCGCATAAGGTGTATTATGTTAATTTTAGAACATACGACATAATAATTATTCGCCACATAATACCTCTTGTTTATAATTAATAAATTGTTTTTTTTGCCATTCTTCTAATTCCATTGTTCTTAATAATTCATAAATATCTACCTCCTTGACTACATAGGGAGGGACGGTATTATTACTATATTTTATAATATAATACTTTAAAACCCACTTATTTTTTGGGTATTGTACAATATCAATTTTTCCCTCACACTGCTTATCCAAGTCATTTAAAGATATCGTCAACTGTTGTGCTGAGCAAATGGTTGTTACACTATCTATAGCCTTGCATCCCAACCAATTCGTCCAAAAATTTTTAACTTCTATTTGATAGTCAGTATTATTGGATGTCAAAATAAGATTGGTCGCACTAGAGTTTGAATAATCAAAAGATTCAAAGCAAAGTTTTCCATTCATATGGCATCCGAAGCCTAGATCAGCTTTCCAATCTTGGCTACACGCAATCAAAATTATTGGTGAAAGTAAAATCCAATATTTTCGTTTCATTCACTACCTCTTTTGCGCTGTGCAACCTGAGAAATGGATGCACAGCATAATAATTAAAAACTTCACTTTAAGAACAATGACTTTTCAGAATTCCGTCGATTTACCAAACCCTGCATCGTCTTACCGCTAGCCTTTACCCAAACATCAAATTGATTGGCAGCAGCTTGATAATCCCCTGCATTGAGTCTTTTAAGTAAAGTCGAGTTCTTAAATGCCCCAGTACCAATGTTGTAGGTTAAAGATACTAACGCATCAAATTGATTCTGATTTAAAGGTGTATTTACAGCATCATTTACAGCCTGTTCAAATTTCTTTAAATCATGTGCCATATACGCTTTGGCTTGTGCTTCAGTGCAAGTATCACCTTTATTAACACGTATGCCATTTGGATAGATCGTGGTACCAAAACCAATGGTCCAGACACCCACTCCATCATCATAGGCAGCTAGTCGCTTTCCCTCAAAACCACAGATCAGATCCACACCAAATTTACTGACTGTCATTACATCTACAGCAATACCCAGCATATCGGAAATTACAGTATCTGAAGCTGTAGCGATTGCAGTATTGGCAGCATCAACTTGTTTCTGAGTGAGCTGCCCACCACATAATTCACGCAATTTATCAAAAATCATCTTCATTTAAATATTGCTCCGAATGTTGCTCTTACTTCAGTGATAATTTCAGCCAATGTCTTGCCTTTCCATAATTGAACTGCCTGATAAATGATACCTATGCAGAGCATTCCAAATACCGCAAACATCAACATCACAAACCCCTGCACCATGTGTGAGTAATGACTGAGCTCATAGTATTCGATAAATGCTGAACCGCCATATAAGCTAATTGCAACGCTGAAGGTGAATTTCATAATTACACCCATCGTAATTTTAAATAACCATGGCAAATCTTTGATACTCAGTGAAGCATTTATGAACCACTCCTATATTTTTGGCATGAAAAAACCGCTAAAGCGGCAATCATTTGTTTTTCAATACATCATTAAATTTAAAAGTTCGGCTAGAAAAGTGTAAAGCACGCCATGATGAATTCTATGAATACATATTAAATTGGCATCACTTAGGTTTGATGGCTCAAATCATTTTTACAATCTGAACCTCGGTTTAAAAATGTATTTATCTATAAACAATTAGTTAGAATCGATGTCATACACCCAATTTTGAGCTTGTTTATCCGTGGTTGTTTCACACACATAGTAATAGTCATCCCATAAATCGGGATGAAAAATTTCAAGCTTTCGATAGGTCACTTTTTTTGACTGCTCAATACATTCAAAGCTGTCACCTTGGTCTTTCACGGCTGATCCGTTAAGAAACCCACCAATACATAAAAACCGTGCTTGTTTTGCCATTTTTACATCAACTTTTTAAATCACTGAATCATGCGGTGATTAAACGATTTATTAGATTAGGTGTAAAGTACAGATTTTTGTTATGTTTATCTTTCTCGGAAATCAATATTAGAAGCTACTTTCAAATGGACTGTTAATTAGCTAAGCTAATTACAGAGTATCAATATGCTAGTTTAAAAAAAGAACTAATAGAGAAAATTATTTAGAATGTTCAAAAGTCAAAACACAAAATATTAAGAAGGATTTAATGATTACAAATATGAATGCATCTCGCTTATGTTGGATATGTAATACTAATATTGCAGATACTTCTGAACATGCTTTAAAAAAAGCCGATATTGTTCGTGCTTATGGCAAAGGTTCATATTCTAGCTTAGGAGAAAAACAACCAATTCATTATAAAGATGGAAAGCAAACCAAACTTCAAGGTGCAAACTCTGATGTACTTAAAAATCCAAAAGATTTATGTAAGCAATGTAACAATCAACTAACTCAACCTTATGACCATGCATACGATCAATTTATTCGATACGTTATAGATAATAGTGATTTAATTTTAGAAAAACGTTTTATTGATTTCGAAGAAGTATACGGAGATGATTTTCCTATCCAACAAACTAATTTATTCAAATATTTTTTAAAATCTTTCGGATGCCGAATTTATGCAAATCCTGACTTTGAAGTTCCTTTTGATGTAGTCGAAATACTTAAAAATGATCGAGATTTCTTCAATACTGGTTTGAAAATTACCATGAGTTTAAATAAAGAAATAATAATAAAATTTGGCAAAGATTGTTTTCACTCGCCTATTGGAAAAACAGAAATGTCATATCACATTTTTCAAGATAATTCGAAACAATTAGGCTTCAGTTTTAGTGAACATATTGGATGTTTCTTTATAAATTATTTCTACTTAATCGACGTCGATGAAAGAAGTGGATCAGAATGGATCGCTAATAGAAAAGTTTTGTTTATAGGTGAATTAGAAGAATTTAATTTTTTTGATTAATTTTAATTATCACAGTACGTACTTGATTAAACTTTCTGAAAATGCATTATATATAAAAAATAAAGGCTGATAAATCAGCCCTTATTTTCAACTACTTATTCAATTAAGACAATTGAGCAGCAGCAATTTTCTTCGTATCAACATTCGCAGCAGCGTCAGTATAGTCGCCCATTTTGTCGAAGCTTAAGTACTGATAGATGTCAGCAGACATGCTGTCAATTTGAGCTGCATATTGTTGATATTCTTCTGGGCTTGGTAATTTACCAAGTACAGCAGCAACAGATGCAAGTTCAGCAGAAGCTAAGTAAACGTTAGCTCCTTGACCTAAACGGTTCGGGAAGTTACGCGTAGAAGTCGACACACAAGTCGTGTTCGGAGCTACACGTGCTTGGTTACCCATACATAATGAACAACCTGGCATTTCAGTACGCGCGCCAGCTTTACCATAAATGTTATAGAAACCTTCTTCCATCAATTGACGTTCGTCCATACGCGTCGGTGGAGCAATCCACAAACGAGTTGACAATACACCGCCTGGAACTTTTTCTAACAATTTACCAGTCGCACGGAAGTGGCCGATATTTGTCATACAAGAACCAACGAATACTTCGTCAATTTTCACGCCTTGAACGTCAGAAAGAAGTTTTGCATCATCTGGATCGTTCGGGCAGCAAAGAACAGGTTCTTTAATGTCAGCAAGATCAATTTCATACACTTTCGTGTATTCAGCATCAGCATCAGCTTGAAGAAGTGATGGATTCGCTAACCATTTTTCCATGTTCTCTACACGACGAGCCATCGTACGTGCATCGCCATAACCTTCAGAGATCATCCACTTAAGCATGGTAATGTTTGATTTCAGGTATTCAGCAACTTTCTCTTCAGAAAGCGTGATAGAACAACCAGCAGCAGAACGTTCAGCAGAAGCATCAGAAAGTTCGAATGCTTGCTCAACAGTGAGGTCAGTTTCCATTTCACGAAGATCGATCTCTAAGATACGACCAGAGAAGATGTTTTTCTTACCCTTCTTCTCTACAGTTAAGTCACCCGCTTGAATCGCGTAGTAAGGAATTGCATGTACTAGGTCACGAAGTGTGATACCAGGCTGCATTTTACCTTTGAACTTAACAAGTACAGATTCAGGCATGTCTAATGGCATAACACCAGTTGCAGCAGCAAATGCTACAAGACCAGAACCCGCTGGGAACGAAATACCAATTGGGAAACGCGTATGTGAGTCACCACCAGTACCAACAGTATCTGGAAGAAGCATACGGTTTAACCAAGAGTGAATAATACCGTCACCTGGGCGTAAAGACACACCACCACGGTTCATGATGAAATCAGGAAGCGAGTGTTGCATTTGTACATCAATTGGCTTTGGATATGCAGCTGTATGACAGAAAGATTGCATAACAAGGTCAGCAGAGAAACCTAGGCAAGCCAAGTCTTTCAATTCGTCACGCGTCATTGGACCTGTAGTATCTTGCGAACCAACAGTCGTCATCTTAGGTTCACAGTAAGTACCTGGAAGTACACCTTGACCTTCAGGAAGACCACATGCGCGACCAACCATTTTCTGTGCTTGAGTAAAGCCTTTGCCAGTAGCAGCAGGTTGTACTGGAACACGGAACAATGTAGAAACTGGAAGACCTAAAGCTTCACGCGCTTTAGTGGTTAAGCCACGACCAACGATTAAGTTGATACGACCACCCGCACGAACTTCGTCAAGAAGAACAGGCGTTTTAAGTTCAGATTCAGCGATTTGTTCGCCAGCTTTGAACGCAGTTACTTTTGCAGCAGCATGATCAATCTTAAGAACGATTTCATCGCCCATGTTCATGTTAGCAACATCAATCTCGATCGGTAAAGCACCCGCATCTTCCATCGTATTGAAGAAGATCGGCGCAATTTTAGAACCTAAGCAATAACCGCCATCTTTTTTGTTCGGGATGTGCGCAATGTCGTCACCGAAGAACCAAAGCACAGAGTTCGTTGCAGATTTACGGCTTGAACCCGTACCAACAACGTCACCAACGTAAGCGACTTGGTTGCCTTTCGCGATGAGTTCTTTAATTTGCTTTAATGGACCAACTTCACCCGGAACTTCTGGGTTAATACCATCACGTACGTTTTTCAACATCGCATTAGCATGTAATGGAATATCTGGACGGCTCCAAGCGTCTTGTGCAGGTGACAAGTCGTCTGTGTTTGTTTCGCCAGTGACTTTGAATACAGTCAGTTTGATTTCTTCAGGAACATCTTTACGGCTTGTAAACCATTCAGCATCTGCCCAAGACTGCATAACAGCTTGTGCATTGGCATTGCCCGCTTTTGCTTTATCAGCAACGTCATGGAATGCATCAAATACTAAAAGTGTTTTTTTCAACGCTTCAGCAGCTAATTCAGACAGTTCAGCATCATCAAGCAATGCAACTAAAGGTGCTACGTTATAACCACCAAGCATAGTACCGAGTAAGTAAACAGCACGCTCTTTAGAAATTAAAGGTGAAGTTGCTTCACCTTTTGCAGCAGCAGCAAGGAATGCAGCTTTAACATAAGCAGCTTGGTCAACACCTGCAGGAACACGATTTTCAAGCAAATCAACTAAGAATGCCTCTTCACCAGCCGGTGGATTTTTTAACAGTTCAACCAAGTCAGCAGTTTGAACATCATCAAGTGGCTTCGGTGGGACTCCGAGTGCAGCACGTTCTTCTACGTGTTGGCGGTAAGCTTCTAGCACGGTGTTATTCCTCTTTTTTAAAAAATTACTTATGAATTCCAGCTTCTTTAAAGCTTCACAAGTAATATGGACTATCAAATTTTACTAAAAATCGAGTCAAAAGTTAATGCAAGTAGCGTGTTTATTCGTGATGCCCATTATTTTGTAAATAAATACCTTAACTGTAGCTGCATCTAAACAACACCCCTTCAACAGCAAAACGTGCTGTTTCATTGCATTACTTTTGACTCGTTTATTGCCATAAAAAAGGCAACTCATGTTGCCTCTTATTCGGTTTTAAGTACATTCCACCTTAGTGGACAGTTGTATTTTGTTGATATTGTTTAAACTGCTCACGGCAGCCTTCAAATTTCATTTGGATTTCATCTGTATGCAGCATAGCATGTTCCGCACAGGCAAATGAAATTTGTACTTGATATAACTGAGTATGCTCATCAATCATTTGTTGAATAATGACTTTATCACCTAAACTCAGCACATAATGACTTCCGCCAATCACAGCGACACCTCGCTCGTCTTCTAAGAGCAAATCTGCATTATGTAAATATGCGACTACTTCCATTTTCAGCTCCTTGTACTTTTTATTTATTATATTAATATTTTATATAAGCTTTTCTGTTTTTATGCTAATCCTTTTTTGTTTCATAAAATATCGAACATTAAACTTTAAGAAAAAAACCGTTCCTTAGAACGGTTTGTAATCTGGCATTTTAGCTGGGTCATGCGGTGTGTTTAAACATATCTCAAAAGCTTGTTGTTTAAACTGAGCTTGAACAGCATCTTTATCCGCTTTAAGCTGCTCTTGTGGCAATGCATAAATTTTTTCAATTTGTGCTATAATAAATGCTTTAGTCGTTGGATCTGTCAATTTATTGGCATTTTCCACAGCTTCTTTTTGGGTAATACCGTTTTGACGATCTAATGTAATCGAACGCGCAGCATTTCCAATACTGGTACAATAGCCTTTCCAAATTTCTTCAGGAGTCGCAGGTTTTTTTTCAGAACAGCCTGCCATAACTAAAACAGTGCTAATTGCACCCAAGATCACTAACTTTTTCATTACGTCTCTCCTCATACCGCATATCATACTAAATCTTTGCCTAAATGGGAGCGTTTCTTATTTATTTTAAGCAAAAATATACCCTCTACAGATGGATTTTTCTCTACTTTATAACGCATCTTAATTGAGTCATAGTCCCAACATAAGCATAACTTCAGAATAAAGTCTGCGCCAACCATTTTAGATTAGCCCCAGAAAAAGCTCATCGTTTGATGGGCTTTTTGAAAATATTTTGAGGGAAATACTTAGAATCGCCAATGATAGAAGACGTCAATGGCTTTTTCTAAAGATTGACTGGCTTCCAAATATAATCGTTTGTTCATTTGATAGCGTAGCGTAAGCTTATTGACTGGGGTAAAGACTCCAACACCATAACGGATATATAAATCTGGTGTGATATAACCTGTTAGGCTTACTTGCGTATCATCACCTGTTCCCTGTGCATCTAATGCCAAACCACTTAAACCAAAATTTCGACCAATTTGATTGGTAAATGCGCGCGTTCCGCCCAAGCCCAAACTAATACCAGCAGCAGCAATCGTATTATTTACGTCAGATTTAAACCCTTCCGCATTACTTAAACCACTTGTACCTTCATTGATGCGCCCTGTCAGTAGTGCATTCATCGCTTCTTGTTCAGATAATCCAGCATCATTATAAACTTGAATATTTGGACTGCTTGCCGTCCCAATCACACGTACCCCAACAACACTTCCTGAAATACTCTTATTCGCATCGACATCCAAAGTCGGATTCGCCAATGGACCATTAAAACGCGCAATGGCACGGTTCAAATCCAGTTTTTGACCGTAGGCTTCAATCGTTACTTTTTGACTTACGCCAATCGCACCGTTGGCACGCATTGCAGTTTCCAAGCCTCGTTGAGATAAATAAAGACGGCCAACCAGAGGAATACGACTATTGAAGCCTTGAAAGACAACCTGATTACCCAAACTCACCTCAAGATCTGCACGAATATCCCATGGTTTCGCGGCTTTAAGTATAGCGAGTTGATCATCTCCCTCATGCACAACACGCACATCAGGAGAAACACTCACCACTGTAGCCGTCGCCTCAGGCATTGAAATGAGTGCCCGTGGTACATCTACTTTGCCTTTTACTGCAATTTTTTTACTAATTGGCAATATATCAACCGCAATATCTGTATCCACAATTGCTGTCACCAATGGAGCTTGACGCACCAGTAACTGCTTGCCATTTAATTGTAAATGTACACTTGGATCATTTTTCCAATCAATATTTCCCTTTAAAGTACCTACGCCACGACCACTATTAAATGCACCATTTAAGGTGGCATGATCTTGTTGGATCGACGAGTAGACTTGAATATTGGTTAAATCCACAGGTAAAGAAATCATGCTGATGGCGCCATTTTTTAAGCGCATTTCACCATCAAATAACGGCTGTGTCAGCGTTCCACTTATTTTTCCTGCAAGGGCCAATGAGCCTTCGATTTTTCGTACATCCGCGATAAATGGTTTTAAAATTTTGAGCTGCACATCATTAAAAGCGACTTCACCGCGCATAGGTTTACTGGCGACATATGGATTGATAATCACATTTGCATAACCTGTACCAATATTAGGGGCTTTTAAATCAGTACGTAAAAGTAACCCATTCGCTACACTCTTAACAATAATACTGGCTTCGTCATAATGCATCGTCGATGCAATATCTTCTGGATCTGCCGCAGCCAAACCAATTTCGCCATTACGTGTAACCAGTCGTGCATCTAATTTAGGTTGTCCACCCTGTGCCCAAGATGCTTTGGCGTAACCATTTAATTTACCCGTCATGGCTAAACCTTCTGGCATAAAGGTAGAAAAATCATGTAAATCTAAATTTTTAGTTAAGAATGAAACATTTCCCTTTGCACTACTAACGCGAATAGGTTGATCAAAACAAAGTTGGCTTTGTTGACTCGACCAACAATGTTGCCCTACAAATAACTCAGACTTTGCAGATGTAAAAATAACTGGCGCATTCTGCTCTTGCAGCAAATGGATCCGTACCGAGTCAAACTCACCTTTTTGAATTTGACCGAGCCAATCATTTTGCGGATTAAATCCACCAGCTAATTGTACGTAAAATTTCGAGTAATAATTCCAAGCTTGGAGTTGCAATAAATGTGCTTTTCGCGTCCCCGAAAGGGTTAGTGCAGCATGTTGAATTTCACGTCCACCACTACGTAAGCTATCTAACTGTGCCACCATTTTAGTCGCTACAGTTTCAGAAGTTGGTAATTCACCTTTCAGACTGATTTTTTTGACACTCAATGTGTCATTGAATCCAAAATTATCTACCGCTAGATTTGCTGTTGCACTCAGTCGTGGCTGAGCCTGTATATTTAAATAACCATAAGCTTTTCCACGGAGTCCAGGATAAAGCTCATACAGTGCTGGTGCATTCAGATTTAATTTAAGATTTTGAGCATTGCCTGTTGCTTGCAATTGATTATTGGCATACGACAAGAATAAATTATTTGCTTCAAACTGTTGTGGTAAAAAACCTTTTTGATTCGAATTTAAAACAACGGCTAAATTTCCACGGCCACGCAGTGGTTTATTGTTAATGATCCCTGCCAAATTCAGCCGTTCAATATTAATGCGCTTAAGTTGATCACTCCAAGTCCCTTTGGTTTTGACATTTCCAGAAATTTCACCCCGTAAAGATGAAATAAAATAATGTGGTTTGAAATGCACCAATGATGCATTTAAATCCCAAATGATGGCTTTATTTAGATAAACCGAACCATTCGCTAAAATTTGACCAGCCACACCATCATGTTTTAATTCATAAATTTTAATTAGCTCTGGAGTTCCCGCTACTTTAAATTTTAATAAGCCGTTACCTTGCTGCATTTGTTTTGCATTCAATGCACCGTCATATTGCACCCCAAAACTTTTAAATCCACCACCCGATTTTGCATCATAAAACTGAACAGCAACGGTACTTTTACCTGTTAATTTAACTATTTCAGGATTAGCTTGATTCGCAATTTGTCCCGTTAAATCAATGGAAGCCAATTGAATAATTTGTTCATTCGGTTTTGCATAACCATGAGCCTTAATTTGCCCATTGAGAAGATTAATCGGTGCTGTTGTAACAACAGTTTGGGGATTAAAATCTTTTGCAGTTAACAATGCATTCCATTTTAATTGTTGCTTGGTATCGGGTAGTTGCACCACTGCATTCCCAGTCAAACTGCCTTTATCTGCCAAATAACTAAAAGTTGGTATGTTTAAATTATTATATTTTACATTGAGTTGAGCATCATATTTACCTGCTGGAAGCATTGCCTGATCATGTTTACTAATGACTGTTGCAACATGAATATCTTGCTTACCCTCATGTAAAGTAAGTTTTACATTGCCCGAGTTACTTGCTAACCAACCAATATAAGGGACTGCACGATCAATATTTTTCCAGTCAACATCTAACAGCATTGGCTCAGGTTTTTGATTTTTCTGTGCTGCCTGATTAAGTTTAACATTCCATGTTTCAAATTTATCAAAAGCGACATTTGCGGTAACTTGCAGACCTTGTTTTAAGGCGCCTTTGGATTCGATTTTGGCATCTAAACTCGGCGGTAAAAAATCACGAATCACCTGCGGAATAATTTTATCTTTTGGACTAATTCGGTCTAAACGTCCATTTAAATCCCAATGCACATGATCTTGCCAACTAACTAAACCGGCTATATTAACTGAGCCACCCATTAATTGACCATTTAACTGGCCAATATCCAATTGATGAATTAGGTCGGTATGTGCCGTTGCAGTATATTTACCCTCAGGAATATTTTGACCACTGATGTCAGTATTAACCTCCAAATCGAGCCTTTGTATATTGCCAGAAAATTTGGCTACCCCTTCTTTAGACAATAACTTTTGATCAAGCAATAATGGCCAATGATAATTTTTAAAGATTAGAGCACCACTCATCGGAACTTGTGGTCGCATCGGATGTACAACTGCCCATCCCGTGAGCAAATCTGGTGTCGTCGTCGCCACACCTGCACGAATTGTATCTAATGTCCCGCGTGCGCGGACATGAATATCTTTGATATTTAGACTTTGCAATGACGGCAAATGCACAATGGCTTTCGCATCAATTGGATATTTACCTTCAAATTTAATACTGCCTGTGGCACCTTTGACCGCAAGGTACCCCATATCCATTTTAGTATTTTCAAATGTTAATGCAGTACCCGACCATAATGTCTTATTCAATTCAATTTCATGAAAATCGACAGTCACTGCAGCCACTTGAATCGCTAGATGATCAAGCGTGGCATGATCTACGCGTAAAATAAAAGGAAGTTTAATTTCATTAAACTTGAATGGCTCATGACTAGGAGGAGATTTAGTAATAATGCGTAAATTATTAACGTCTGCATGACTCAAATGAATTTCTTTATCTAAAACGGCACGCCATCCTAATGAAACATCAGCACGATCAATTTGGATATCAACAGGTTTTAAGCTGACTAAAATATTTTTTAGAATAATCCCATGAAGTAAATTACCACTTTCATACTGGTACTTGATCATTTGTTGATGAGACAAAACTCGATCAAGTAAAAATTTACTACCTTTGTCTGTAGAAAACATAACGGCCAAAGCTGCAATTAACACGCCTAAAACGAGTGCAAGACTCAACAACACATTACGTAGAGTATGACGTCTTTTTTCTTGCTGTTCAGGTAATTGTTGCACTTGCTGCTCATCTTCAGCCATAACTGTTCCAAAACTCTCTATTTATTTTTAAGCTATTAAATTTGTGGACCGATAAAAAAATGTAGTCGAATAGGATGTGCTGGATCTGAAATACCGGATGCGATATCTAGACGAATAGCACCAATTGGAGACTTCCAACGGATCCCCAAACCTAGACTATATTCTGTACCATTTTTAAACTTATCATCATATGCATTACCAAAATCTGTAAATACTGCTGCGCGCCAACCTTCTTTAAATTGATAATTATATTCCAAAGAACCAACGGCTAAAGCCTGTCCACCGACTTTATAGCCATATTCTATGGGCGATAAGCTTTTATAATCAAACCCGCGTAAACTCTGATCCCCACCAGCAAAAAATTTTAAGTTATAAGGAACTTTTTCAAAATCTTTTGCAAAAATATATCCCAGATCAGCACTAGCAATAAGCTGATAATCATTATTTTGCCCAAATGAATATAAAGCACTCCAATTGGCATTGGTAATCACCATATCAGTATCTGACAATAATGACTCACTTCCAAGTTGAATCTTATAACTTTGTTTAAAACCACGTGTTGGATTCAGACGATTATCACTGTTTGTTTTGGTTGTTTCATAACCCAGTAGTAAGGATTGTTGTTGCGGTTGCGCACCAGGTATTAAAAAAGCATCTGGAATATCACTGCTATCAATAATTCCTTGCTGAGTAATGCGATCTAGACGATAGCGTACACCAAAAATATGTTGCCACTCTTTGCGTGAACCTTTAATAATTCGATCTACACCTGCTACGGCAGACTCAATCACCAAACTGAGGTCGTTACCGACAGCACCATGCTCTTCGCGCTCATAACCACCAACCACACTAATAAAATCATTTAATGGATGTTTATAGGGAATATTATAGCGACTATCAAAAGATTGACGAATTTGTGATAATTCCATATTGGCATCAAAAGAATGCCCAAGATGATTGACAATGGCACGGCGATACTGCCCCCGCAAACGTACCCCTGTATCTGTGCCATAACCAACACCTGCTTCTAAATTATTTAATTGGTCTGCATTTAAGGTCACAATCACTGGGATTTTTTTATCGGCACGCGCTTGATCTCTCAATAAATCTTCTTCAGATTCTTTAGCCTGTTGTTGTACATTCATTTGACGTAAATTTGGATTAACTTCAGCTGGGCTGGTTCCCGCAAATTGTTTTTCATCCACTACATTTTGCGTCACTTCCTTAGATGAACCTAGATCTTTCTTCACTTCAGTTTGATCGAAAAATGCCGACTCAGCGATATGTTGTTGATCTACTAATTTTTGTAAATCAGGTGGTAATTCTAATGGTTTTTGAATGGGATCAGGCTTGACTGCATCCACCAAAGTATAATTAAAATAACGTGAGTTGGTTAAATTATTCGCTAAACCATTGACACGCCAAGCCGTATAATCAGCTCCATCTTCCCAAGGCGCCAAAGTTTTTAATATTTTTAAATCAAGCGGTAATGGCTTAGTGGGATCACTCATTCTAAATTCGACTTCACCTAACTTATAACGCTCACCTGTTTCATATTTTAAATTTATAAATGCTTTATTTTGTGGTTGCTCAACCTTGACATCATGTAACCGCCAATAGCTATCGAAAAATCCGTTATTGGTTGCAGCATCTGCTATTTTAGTTTTTGTCGCTTCATATAAACCTTGATTTAAAATATCGCCAATATCCAATTCAGGCAGGACACGAATGACTTGAAATTGCGCTAAATTTTTTCCTGCACCTGTAAACTCAATATTTTGCTCTTGAACCTTGACTGGATCATTGGGTGTAACAAGAACTTTAACTTTTTCATGATTCAACTTTTCAAATTTAAATTGAGCATTGTAGTAGCCCACTGCTTGGGCTGCTTGATTAGAAAGCGTTCGTAATTGAGGAACTGCCGAGTTAAAGTCTGAAAATGCTTCAGTGGTAAAACTTGATAACTGTGCCTTAATATTATTGGCCAAAGACGCTGGTGCCCCCTCTACAACCGCACTGATACGGGCTACAGCAACCACATTATCTTGTGGTGGGCGAACTTTATGTAATAACCGTTTAAAGAAATTCGGCCCTTCTTTTTCTTGGCCCAATGGATCCAATACCGATTCCGCTAGCGTCTTTCCTGATTCATTTGCCTCAACCACAATTTTGCTATCTGCTTTAATACTGTTGATCAACTGATCAACATTCACAGGTGCTTGACTGATTTCCGTGAGTTCTTGATGAGTCGCATCTGCAACAGTTTTTTCTGGTGTAACCTTAACATTCGCTCTAAATTTTATGGCTTCATTTTTCGCTGATTCTGCTTCTTGGTAAATATCATTAACCAAAGAGGGATCTACCGGAGCAATGGATAAATTCTCTAAATCATCAAATTGAATCGGTTTAAAATCAGAAATCTCATTTGGATTTTGTTCTTGTTGTTGTAACATCAACGCACTATCAAATGTACTTTGCTGTTGAGTATTTTGATTCTTTTGAACTAAGCCATCTATTTGCTTCGATGCTAAATCTGGCTGATTCAATCCATTTTTAGATTGTTCTGGGGCATGTTTTAAATCAGCATCCGCTAATATTTGATCGGATAAGGTCGCTGTTGTTGGAACAACCTCAGCATTACTTTGTTCTGCAAAAGCACAAGGCGTAGCAAATACACTTAAAAAAATACTTGTACACAACAATTTATTGATATCATTTGTGTTCAACATGCTCTGCAAACAATAAGCAAGCACGGATTTTTTAAATTTAATTTTTGCTGGCATACCGAGCTCTAAATCTCATTGTTTAATTGATGTAAAAATCGCGAACTAAAGTGCTACATTACATATAAATAAGGTGGTTTTTTGACATTTTTTTAAGGTTAAAACATCATACATGATTTTGCGATACAGTTAACAATTCGTCACATTTCTTAATAAAACTTAGTGAAGACATTCAACAATGGAAAAAAATGAGCATATATTAGGTACACGTCGTTTTTTACCGATGTTCCTCACCCAATTTTTTGGGGCCTTAAATGATAATGTCTTTAAACAATCATTGTTACTGGTTATTACCTATGGGTGGATTCAACATCAATCTGCCCATATAAGCACATTAAACAATCTTGCTGCACTCTTATTTATTTTACCTTATTTTATTTTCTCTGCGACTGCAGGACAGATTGCAGACAAGTATGAACGTTCATTTTTAGTTCGAAGTATTAAGATATTAGAAATTGTCATCATGTTGATTGCTTCAATCGGCTTTTTATTGGGGAATTTATGGATACTTTTATTTGCTCTGTTTTTAATGGGAACTCATAGCACCTTCTTTGGCCCCATTAAATATGCGATTTTGCCTGATATTTTAAAACCAAATGAACTTATGTCAGGCAATGCCTTATTCCAATCAGGAACATCAATAGCCATTCTCATTGGGATGATTTTAGGTGGTGCAGTGATTTCAAGCTCACAAGGCAATCTCATTTGGATTAGCTTAACCGTGACTCTAATTGCAGTGATTGGTTACATCTGTAGTCGTTTTATTTTAAAACAACCCACCACAAATTTAGACTTAGATATAGATTGGAATTTTTTCCGTACCAGTTTTCAAACCATCCAATATGCAAAAAGTTTACCCCTAGTGTTTTTAATATTATTGGGTAATTCATGGTATTGGTTTTATGGGGCAACCTATCTCACACAAATTCCCCAACTGACGCAACAAAACTTACATGCCAATGAAAATGTCGTGAGTTTATTACTCACCTTTTTTTCGGTAGGTATTGGTGTAGGCTCACTACTCTGCCGAAAAATTGGGGGGGCTGCGGTGAATATTAAAATGGTTCCTATTGGTGCAATTGGATTAACTGTTTTTGCACTTTATTTGGCTGCCAGCTTAGCCTTTATTCCGACACGCACAGGCAACCTGATTGGCATTAGCGATATGTTTCATCTAGGAATGGCCTATTACCACGTGATGCTTGCGGTGACATTATTGGGAATAAGTGGTGGTTTTTATATCGTACCGCTCTATGCCATGATGCAAGCGTATGCACCGAAATCACACCGTGCTCGTGTCGTTGCAGCAAATAATATTTTTAATGCTATTTTCATGGTCTGTTCCGCAGTTTTCTCTATAATTATCTTAAGTATATTTAAAATTGATATTAAAATACTGTTTTGTATCACTGCGATCTTCAGTGCCATTTTCAGTATTTGGCTACTCCTACGGCTTAAACCGTTGGCAGCCTCTACCCCTATTTTCTTGGAGGACTAACATGCGTCAATACACGGGTATAGACAAACTGATCAATTCATTCGATCAAGCTTTAAGAAGTCTGGTTCCTGGTGTGACTTCTGCACAAAGAACAAGTCCTTCAAATGATGTAGAGACTAAATTAGGCGTGAGTGAGGCTCGTCATGTTGCGGGCTTAATGCGTGTCAATCATAGTGGCGAAGTTTGCGCTCAGGCACTGTACCATGGTCAGGCTTTAACCGCCAAACTTCCCAATGTACGTCGTGAAATGGAATTTGCTGCAATTGAGGAACAAGATCATTTAGCTTGGTGTGAAGAGCGTTTAAAAGAACTGGATAGTCATACCAGTTTATTCAACCCTGTCTGGTATGGCCTTTCTTTTGGAATGGGCGCGATTGCAGGGCTTGCTGGTGACAAATATAGCTTAGGTTTCGTGGCTGAAACTGAACGCCAAGTTAGTATGCATCTACAGCACCACATTAGTCAGCTACCTGCACAAGATGAACGTTCACGTCAAATTTTAGTGCAAATGAATGAAGATGAATTACATCATCGTGATACGGCTTTAAATGCAGGCGGTGTCGATTTACCCATTCCAGTTAAAATTACCATGACTGCTATTTCTAAACTGATGACCAAAACCAGTTATTTTATCTAATTTATTTCCACATTTTCGATCATAAACAGTTAAAAATAAGTTCACCTCTTAGTGAGTAGTGAACTTATTTTTAACTGCCAACTTTTAAAATCTATTTAAGAGTTTAGCTTTTCTGATCACTTGGGCAATCCAATAGATTTTGCTATAGTGCGCCGCTGAGATCAATTTTGGAAAAACCAACATGAACCCAAAAACTACTGAGAAAAAACCTCTACCGTGGTTACTCATGGGATTAGGACTTTTAGTTCCTATTTTTATTATTGTTATGGCTTTTTTTGCAGCAAAAAGTGATGCTGAAACTCAAAAGAAATATCAGCAACAGTATGCAGAAATTGCGAAAAAACATGCTCAAGCTGCAGAAAACCAATAATTCAATATTCTGCTTAGAATCCTAATCAATTCAATATTTTTAGCCACTTCAATATGAGTTGGCTCTATATTTTCAAAAGTTGAATTTAATAAAATAAAGAATCCATATCCTAACTTTACAAAACCACAAAAACAATTTGGATTGTATTTCAAGCAATATGAAATAGTATTATTTTAAAAATATTCTTCTCATTTTATTCAGTTCTTGCATCACAACTTACGATAGGAAACTGATGTTGCGCATGACTAAATTTTTCATCACTCCAAACGTCTTGCATTGGAATTTTAACATCTAAAGCCAAAGGTATTTTCTTCGGATTAAATTGCATTACTGACAAATCTACACCCCATGCAATTAAATCGACATCTAGTGAAATATGATGTGATGGACGGATCCGCCCCGAAGCAGCCTCCATTTGTTTCAGTAAAGTCATCATTTCATTTACGGCTAAATGACTTTTCAACAAACATGCAGAATTCCAATAGTCTGAGCCAACACCATCCCGACAAGGGATCAAATAAATATTAGAAAATATCACTTCACCTAAAGCAGAAATTTGTGCAATTGCAGTTTCAAAGTTTTGTTTAGGATGAAAATTACTCGCCAATGCTAGGGCGAATATCGTTTCGGTGGCGTTCAAGACGAATTCCTACAGAATTTGCTTGCGCGATAATGGCAGGCTTACGGATGGTAATCATAATCGAATCTATCGCTGGGAAGGTAGTAAAAAGCGCGTTTAATACTAATTTAGCAGCATGTTCGATCAATTTCGGAGCTGCGGTTTGAATGACTTTTGCTGAAATTTCACAAATTTCTGCATAGTTCAACGTATCCTGTAATTCATCTGAATTAGATGCTTGCTCTAAATTAGTGTGAATGTTCATATCTAACATTAAAGGTTGAATAATTTGACGTTCCCAATTGAAACAACCAACGACTGTTTCCACCTTTAAACCTTCGATCACAATTGCATCCATAGCAAACCTTTTATTCATTTCTCACTGAATCATCCCCCTAACCAAAGAGAGATGAGTCGTGATTTAAAGTTAATTTTTCAACAGTATCTGAGGATCAATATTTTGCACCATTTGCAATCGTTGGTCTGCGTAAATATCAGTATATGGCGCAAGAATGCGCATAAAGCGATCAAAGTACAACATCTGCTTAAACAATAAGGCAAAATCTCGTGGGAATTTAATGCCATGACGCTCACCTACACCCACCATATCCATCATGATATCGTTTAAATCCGCAGGATTTGAACTGAGTATTTGTTGTGGATCTGCCATGATTACGCCACTAAATAAACGCTCTAGATCTGCAGCGAGAACATCGGTATCAATATGTTTACTGGTCATACCCATATTCAACATATTTTTGGCCATTGCTGGATAATCCGTCCGTTGCAATGCATCCATAAAGGCCATACACGCAGTCCAAACTTTAGGATTTAACTGTCCAACGATACCAAAATCAATGAATCCAATGCGACCATCTTCCAGTAACATCAGATTACCAGCATGCAAGTCAGCATGAAAACTCTTACACAGCATTAAGCTACCAAACCAAGTATTCATTGCCGTAACCAGCACTTGAGATGGATCCTTCGCTACCTTTTTCACGACTTCAAAATCGGTTAAAGGTACACCATATAGGCGTTGCATGGTCAGTACACGGCGGGTTGAATATTGATGATAGACTTTTGGTGCTGTTGCAGCTTGATTTTGTGTGACATTCAAATAATTAATAAAATCATCTAAATTTTGTGCTTCTTCAATAAAATCAACTTCACGTACCATCCGCGTTTTAATTTCATCAACAATATCTGCTAGCGAAGCAAACTTTACTTTGGGTACTGCTTTTTCTAAAATTTTAGTTGCCCAATGCAATACATTTAAGTCGGTATAGAGAATGGTTTCCACACCTGGCTTTTGCACTTTAATCACAACATCTTCACCACTCACCAATTTAGCCGCGTGAACTTGTGCAATCGATGCTGAAGCTAAAGGTTTTTCTTCAATTGACGCAAAAATTTCATCTAAATTCCGACCTGCAAATTCAGAAGCTAAAACACCTTGCACATAACTAAAAGGTAGTGATGGAGTTTGATCCAAACAACCCTGAAATTCTTCCACATATTCACGTGGAAATAATGATGGCGTACTGGCAATAAATTGACCCAATTTAATATAGGTAGAACCCAAGGACTCAAATGTTTCACGCATCAATTTTGCGTTACTTGGTTTTTCAGTGGCATATTTAATGCCTGCTCTTGCTGCAATTACCGCAGTTTCCCCAACTCGGGCAACTGAGCGCAGTCCATCTAACCAGATATTGTTTTTCATAATCTCTAAGTAGAATTAAATTAGTCTGAGTGTAACAAATTAATGGGGATGTGCAGAATGGCTTGCCTGACAGTTTACACAATCTCTGTCTTTTTCAAATGCCAAAATGCGTTGTTGCATCGTTAAACCATCCCACAGCAGCAGCTTTTGCTTAAGAGGAGTTTTGGCTAAACCTAAAAATAATAATGCATGATGGGCTTGCAAACTTGCCATCACATTGGGTGTGGTTGCAAGTACACCTGAATCTGCACAACGTAAGCTTTCACTGGCATGCTGTTGTTTTGGAAATAAACATTCATAACAGGCAGACTCACCTTCAACCATAAATAGTTGACCCTGAAAACCTATTGCTGAGGCACTAATTAAAGGGATATTCAATTGTGTACAAATTTGATTAACTAAATAACGCGTCGTGAAATTATCACAACCATCTAAAACCAAATCTTGATTTATAATCAGTTGTTGAGCATTGCTTGCATCGAGTTTAGTGATATAGCTTTCTATACGAATATGTGGGTTAACCTGATATAAGCGTTTGGCCAAAATATCAGCTTTATAAAATCCAATATCTTGCGCTGTATACGCAATTTGACGTTGCAGATTACTCACTTCAATGGTGTCTGCATCAATAAGGGTAATTTTCCCCACACCTGCACGTGCAAGTAATTCTGCTGTGGTACAACCAATACCACCACAGCCAACAATTAGCACATTAGCCAATTTAAGTTTTTCTTGCGCCTCAATGTCCCAGCCATCCAGTAAAATTTGGCGAGAATAGAAGTGCATTTCTTCTTCTGTAAGTTCTAAATCTGTGTCTATAAGCTGAACCACTGGTGTGTCCTATCTCTTATTACTGAATGAGGGAAACCACCTTAATACATAGGCTGTTATAAGGTATAGTTTTAATATTAAAAAAAGCACCTTTTTACAGGTGCGAAGCATGCAACGTTAAAAATTCAAAACCAATTAACTGACTTGCTGAATTCCCTGCATTTTGGCAATTTCTTGTTGTTTAAGTAAATTACGCTGAATCTTACCACTGGATGTTTTAGGCAAAGCATCTACAAATTCAATTTCTTTAGGATAAGCATGCTTTGATAAACGGGAACGTACATATTCCTTTAATTTAGTATTTAATTCCGCAGAAGCTAAAACTTGCGGTTTCAGTACTACAAAGGCTTTTACAATCTCAGTGCGTTCAGGATCAGGTTTACCCACCACTGCAGACTCCAGTACTTCTGCACACTCAAGCAACGTACTTTCAACATCAAAAGGCCCTACACGATAGCCTGACGTTGTAATGACATCGTCAGCACGACCAACAAAATCCACACCACCCAATTCATTTAATTTAACAGTATCCCCCGTTAAATAATAATGCCCAACAAATGATTTACGATTATTGCCGCCGTAGCCTTTAAACCATGCTAAGGGAGATTGTGAAAAATCAATCGCTAGTGTACCAATGCCACCCACTTCAAGCTCTTCATTATTTTGATTCAACACAGCAAAACGATGTCCCGGATTTGCATAACCCGCTGATCCAACTTTAATGGGATGTTGCAAGGCATGATGATTACCCACCACCATCCCCAATTCAGTTTGTCCGTATTGATCATAAATATTGACATTTAAGTCATGCTTAAACCAATGAATGACTTCAGGTGTGAGTGGTTCACCTGCACTACTCACGACACGTAAATGCGCTTTAATCGAAGCATCAAATTTTTCTTTAAAACCAAAGAACATCCGAAATGCAGTTGGTGAGCCTGTCAAATTACTAACTTTATATTTTTTAATTACTTGTACTGCATTATCCACACTAAATGCAGATTCGTTCAGAATGATGCTATGACCCAAGCCCAATGGCCCAACAATTCCATAGTACAAACCATATGCCCAACCCGGATCTGCTAGATTCCAAAATGAATCTTCAGAATGTAAATCAACAGCATGTCGCATATATTCTTTAAATGCCAATACCGCTTTTAAAGGCACAGGCACAGACTTAGCTAAACCTGTTGTTCCCGAGGTAAACATCATCAAAAAATCATCTTCGAAACTTAGCATCACAGGCTCAAAGTCCGTAGATTGTGTCTCCACTACCTGCCAAAAATCTGCATTTTTTGGTTCAATCGTATTTTGAGCATGCACCGTTAAAATATGCGGAAGATGAACCCCATTCAGCTTTGAACGCTGCTCTTCATTGGTCACAATGAGTTGTGTCTTTGCGGTTTCCACGCGGTGCTCAATCGCTTTAGATTCAAATGCCGTAAATAAAGGTTGATAAATCGCACCGATACGCCATGTGGCCAAAATCGTAATCAGCAATTCAGGTGTCCGAGGTAATAAACCTGCGATGCAATCACCTGCTTTTAAACCCAGTGTGGTTAAGTAATTGGCAAGTTTTCCTGAAGCTTCCGCCAGTTGTTCAAAGCTCCATTGTTCGACTGCACCATTTATACCTTCCCAAATTAAGGCTGTTTTATTTGAACCTAATGTCTCCCACAGCATTCTACATATGCATTAATCGCTTGTGGTGTACCAGCCAATTGTTGATGAATTAATGTTTCATAATTAAATTCTTGGTAGGCTTGTTCTAGTGTCTTCATGACGGCAACCTCTCATCCTGTTGTTGACAAAGCAACTTGCTTTGCATATCCATATTCCGTTTTGTTGTTGTATTACTCAGCTCAATCATTGAACTGTGTAGTCTATTTCTACCTATAGATAATCATGGATATACTTGCACATCAATTTCCAAAGACCTCATTCGTATTGCAGCTTTTGGAAATTCCTCAGATTTAGACTCAAATAACCTCAAAAATCAAAATTTAAGCAAAAAATAGGATGAATAAATATTCATCCTAGTAAGACAGAGATATTGACGGATGCCTCTAATTTTTAACTTAAGCTTTAAAATTAAGCTTTGGTAACTTCCCTTGCAATCACTAAACGCTGAATATCCGATGCCCCTTCATAAATTTGGCTAACACGTACATCGCGATAAATACGCTCAACTGGAAAATCTGAGACATAGCCATAACCACCATGAATTTGAATCGCATCAGAACAAACTCTTTCTGCCATTTCAGATGCAAATAATTTGGCCATAGAGGCTTCTTTTAAACATGGTAATCCTGCATCTTTTAAACTGGCTGCATGCAAAATTAATTGACGTGCAGCTTCTATTTGCGTAGCCATATCTGCTAAACGAAAAGCCATGGCCTGATGTTGCACTATTTCCACCCCAAAAGCTTTGCGGTCATTGGCATATTCTACTGCTGCATCAAAAGCTGCACGTGCCATCCCTACACATTGCGCTGCGATCCCAATGCGGCCTGATTCTAAATTAGACAGTGCTATCTTGTAACCTTCACCTGCTTTTCCAAGCAGGTTTTCAGCTGGAATACGACAATTATCTAAAACAATCGTTGCGGTATCAGAACAATGTTGCCCCATTTTGTCTTCAATACGCGAAACAATATAACCCGGTGTCTCTGTGGGTACTAAAAAGCAAGAAATGCCTTTTTTCCCTGCCGATTTATCCGTTATTGCAAAAACAATCGCAACCTGTGCATGTTTACCTGTGGTAATAAACTGTTTGGTTCCATTCAGTACCCATTCAGTACCCATTCATCACCGTCACGTTCAGCTTTACATTCCAACGCACCTGCATCTGAACCTGCTTGGGGTTCGGTTAAACAGAAACACCCAAGCCATTTACCTGTTGCGAGTTTTGTTAAATATTTTTGTTTTTGAGCTTCGGATCCGTATTTTAAAGTAATGCCACATGGTAAAGAATTTTGTACACTAACAATGGTCGAAATTGCACCATCAGCTGCGGCAATCTCTTCAATTGCAAGCACTAATGAGATGTAATCCAAACCTGCACCACCCCATTGCTCAGGAACAGTCATTCCTAAAGCGCCCAACTCACCCAATTCTTTAAGTTCTTGTGTCGGAAACTGATGGGTTTTATCTCGTTCAGCAGCAGATGGTTTCAGTTTATCTTGTGAATAACTACGCAACATATCCTGAACCATTTTTTGTTCATCATTTAAAATCATTGAGCATCCCTCTCGTATATATTTAGGTGATAAAATACCTATGCGAAGTCTTAGAAATCACATGAATAAAGTATTGAAATTTTAAGAAAATTTGATATGCAGTAAAAAAGTCATTCGAAGACATTTGGTTACTTTCAATAAAATAAAAGTAACCAAATGATTTATATCTCAATAATTCACAGCAATAAAAATTTACTGCGAATATTAAACAGCTTATATAAACCTTTTAATTTCGTATCAAAGGATAAAAATTAGAATAAATCCTTTATCAAACCTATTATTTAGGTTGCATCCGAATTGCACCATCTAAGCGAATCACTTCACCATTTAAATAACTATTTTCACAAATATGCCCAACCAAATGTGCAAACTCTTCAGGCTTGGCCAAACGTGGTGGGAAAGGTACCATCTGTCCTAAAGCATCTTGCACGTTTTGTGGCAAAGCTTTCAGCATTGGTGTTTCCATAATCCCCGGCGCAATCGTCATCACACGAATGCACTCTCTAGCCAATTCCCGCGCTAAAGGCAATGTCATTGCAACGACAGCCCCTTTTGAAGCGGCATAGGCCGTTTGACCAATCTGACCATCAAAAGCGGCAACTGAAGCAGTATTCACAATCACACCACGTTCTTCTTCACCTGCTTTGAGTTCATATCTAGACATTACATCTGCTGCAAACCGCAACATGTTAAATGTCCCCGTTACGTTGATATTCAAGACTTTTTGGAATGCATCCAGTGCATGAATACCATTTTTCCCCAATACTTTCGCCGATGGGCCAATACCTGCACAGTTAATTAAACCATTCAGCTGCCCATATTCTTGTTCGATCTCTTTAAAGAACTGCTCTACGCTAAGTTCATCAGTCACATCAAGTGCTACAAATTTAGCATTAGCACCCAGTCGGCTTTGCATTTCTTGTCCAAGTGCTTGGTTCATATCAACCATAATCACTTTTGCACCTTTACCCACTAAATATGTAGCCGTTGCTGCACCCAAACCAGATGCACCACCCGTCACGACAAATACTTTTCCTGTAATATTCATGTTGCTTTCCTATTCTTTATTTAATGACAACTCGGCTTAAGATGCAGATTAAACACAGTTAAGCTTGAGTACAATTTCCAAAAGTTGCATCCTATATGATGTATTTGGACAATTCAGCCTCACGAAAATAATGGAATATGCAGTGGATCAACAACAACTACACTATAGCAAAGGGACAATTTCCATCAGCCTTGTGCATGAAGCCTTAATATCTGCACAAGATAAAGGCTTAAATACACAACAACTTTTACAAAAAGCAGGGATTGCACTTGAGTTAATGTCTTCAACTAAAACTCGTGTATCTGTGAGTGCTTATGCACAATTATGGATTGTACTTGCAGACACGATGAATGATGAGTTCTTCGCTATGGATTCACATCCCATGCGGCGTGGCAGTTATCAGTTATTGTGTAAAATGGTCAGACATGCAGAAACTCTGGGCAAAGCCGTACAACAAACTTTGCAGTTTTTAAATCTGATTTTAGATGATTTTGAAAGTAAGTTATTGGTTGAAGAAAATTATGCTTATATCGTCATTTATGACCGCCAACCGACCAAACGTATGTTCAGCTATGCCACCTATTTAATGCTGATTCATGGCTTAATGTGCTGGCTTATCGGGCAACGGGTCTTACTCAACCGAATTCAATTGAAATGCAATCCTCCCTTAGATAATCAAGATTATAAAGTTCGCTTTTGTGAGAATATCCAATACCATGCCGATGAAAACTACATGCAGTTTGATGCTAATTACTTAAAGTATCCAATTAAGCAAGATCAAAAATCATGGCATCAATTTATCCAAAATACGCCGCACAATTTATTGGTGCGTTTTAAAAATCCGAATGCCTTAAGCTCCATTATTCGCAAACAGCTGATGCAAGTCCATCCATCTGAATGGTTAGAATTACATGCGTTGGCGATGCATTTAAATACCTCAGAAGCAACCATTCAACGGCGTTTAAAAGCTGAGGGTATGAGCTATCAACAACTTAAGAATGATATCCGGCGTGACACTGCCATCGAACAACTCACAAAAACTAAAAAATCACTACACCAAATTAGCGATGAACTTAATTTTCATGATCCAAGTGCATTTCATCGGGCTTTTAAAAAATGGACGGGCGTGAGTCCAGGTGCATATCGAGAATTAAAGGATGAATAGACTAAAACATTCACATAAATATACAAAATCACATTTTCTTAATTATTAAATAGATCTGTATGTTTTGAGCAGACATATCATCCTTAAGCGCATTTCAATCTGCCTCATTAGTTTGCTTTTACTTTAAAAATAGGTTATTTTTCACCCAAATTAAAAGCGTATTTTATGCTTATTCTGGCTGTACTTCTCCCTGCTATTTTTTTGCTTCACCCTCAAGATAGGTCATACCATGCTTAAGATGATTGATGTATTTGAACAAAATCTTGTACAAAATTTCCTGAACTCGCTTTCCAGTCAAACTGAACCAACCGATGAATTAATGATGGCTATTATAAATGCATCAGATATTGAACTGAATCATGCAATTGCAGATTTCTTTTCTCAAAATGATGCTACTGAAGTTGCTCAAGCACTTGATATTTCAAAAGATCAAATTGAGGCGATTCAAATAGGTTCATCGCTAAAAAAAGACAATCTTGCGGATACCGCTAAAATTGTTGCACTGTGTTTGGCTCTAGAATCAGATGCGCTCAAATACGTTGAAATTGCAGATAGTCTACAAGATTATCCAATTTAACCCTGATGACCATAAAAAAACGACTCAATCGAGTCGTTTTTTTATGGTGCAAAATTAAGTATTCATCGGATTGACTAATTCAGCCATTGCCCTAAAGTCACGCGGTCATTGCCGCCATAATCTTTAACGGTACGCACTTGACGAAAGCCAGCATCTTTAAAAATTTTCTGTACTGCATCGGCTTGATCATAACCATGTTCGAGTACAATCCAACCTTCTGCTGCCAACCATTTTTTACCTTGCTGAACGATATGTTCAATATCAGATAAACCCTGTTGGTCTGCCACCAATGCACGTTCAGGTTCAGAGGCCAAATTTGGCATGTGCTCATCGTCGGCATCAATATAAGGTGGATTGGAAACAATCACATCGAAATATTGTCGATTCAACGCTTTAAACCAATCACCTAAGAAGAATTTCACTTGTGGTAAATCGTGTTTTTCAGCATTAAATACAGCAACTTCTAAGGTCGGCTCATAAATATCAGTCGCAGTCACCGCCCAATTCGCTCGCTCACTGGCGAGAGACAAAGCTATAGCACCTGTACCTGTACCTAAATCGACAATACGTGCATCTTCAGGTAGCTCTAGATGCAAAACTGTTTCAACTAAAACTTCTGTATCGGGTCGTGGTACCAAAGTATCTTTTGTTACTTTTAAATCCAACGTCCAAAAGGGCTGCGAACCTGTGACATAAGCCAATGGCTCTCCAGCTGCAATACGTGCCAAACCAGCCACATAAGCTTGCTCTTGCTCAACAGTCAGTTCTTGTGCCTTTTTCATCACCAAATCAAATGAATCAATTTTGGTAATATATTCAAGTAACCACGCATTTTCTTGGCGTTCGTAGCTTTCTGCTTCACCACGTAAGGCTAAAGCCTGTGCAATATTCATTAGCCACCATTCTGTTGTGCAAGCATTGCTAACTGATCAGCTTGATATTCACGATGTAAACTATCCAGTAACTCGGTCAAATCACCCTCCATTACCGCATCCAACTTATATAAAGTTAAGTTAATACGATGATCTGTCATGCGACCCTGTGGATAGTTATAAGTTCGGATACGCTCTGAACGATCTCCGGAACCAACTAAGTCACGACGCATTTCCGAAGTAGCAGCATCTGCAGCTGCACGCTTCGCATTTTCTAAGCGAGACACCAATAATGCCATCGCTTTGGCTTTATTCTTATGCTGTGAACGCTCGTCCTGACATTCCACCACCGTACCTGTTGGTAAATGGGTAATACGAACAGCGGAATCAGTTTTATTAATATGCTGACCACCCGCACCCGAAGCACGATAGGTATCAATACGTAATTCTGATGAGTTTATTTCCACCGAAGTATCCACATCGACTTCGGGTAAAATTGCCACGGTACATGCAGAAGTATGAACACGCCCTTGCGATTCAGTCGCAGGCACACGCTGTACACGATGTGCACCACTTTCAAATTTCAAGCGACCGTAAACACCATCACCATTAATCAGGCAAATCACTTCTTTATAACCGCCATGCTCGCCTTCATTTTCAGACAGCACTTCAAGACGCCAACCTTGCGTTTCAGCGTATTTACTGTACATGCGATATAAATCGCCAGAGAAGATCGCTGCTTCATCGCCACCCGTTCCAGCACGAATTTCCAAATAGGCAGAATTTGCATCATTTGGATCTTTCGGAATCATCAAGATATTAAGATCTGCTTCAAGCTGCTCGATGATGGCCTTACTTTCTTTAATTTCTTCCTGTGCCATTTCCTTAAAGTCAGGATCTGACAACATTGCCCCAGCCGTTTCAATATTTTCTTCAGCTTGTTTGTATTTTTTCCAAACATCTGTAATTTCAGTTAAATCATTATGCTCACGTGACAAATTACGAAACCGTTTATTGTCCGATATCACTTCAATATCAGCCAATAGTGCAGTTAACTCTTCATGTCGATCACAAAGTTGATCTAATCGTAAACGTAACGATTCTTTCATTTTAAATAAATTCTCAATCTCAACCTTAGCTTTAAAATTCTAGATAAATTTATCTAAAGAAAATTTAGTAAGATAAGCAAACACAATAATTACCTATAGTTTACCGATTCTGAGTTTTAATTAACATCCCTTTATCAAACACTGACGATTTAGCCAATTAAAAAGTAATTAAAGGTCGATAACTTTCACAGATCAATTAAATTATGTACTGCATATGATGAGCTTTTTAGTAAAATTGCTTATTTTATCGGCGATCGCACTAGAATATATACATTTAAATAACAAATACGCGAATTATGCAGATTCATCTCCATATTCTTTGGAATCATTTTTGTTACATTTGCTGCATCAAATAGAGATAGAGCTGTCCAAATAAGGACATGGAGCAACAGATGAAATTTAATGCCATGTTATTAAGTACTGCCCTTGCAGTAACTTCAATGTTTACCGTAAGCGCACATGCTGACAACTCAACTCGTATTGCGGCAACTTCAGCATTAGGTAGTGTTGCAGGTACCGCAATTGGTAAGCAATTAGGTGGTAATACAGGCGCTATGATTGGCTCTGCTGTTGGTGGTGCTGGTGGTGCTGCCGCTGCAACAAATCGTCGTGATCGTACGGCTGCCGCAATTGGTGGTGGCTTAGGTGGTGTTGGTGGTTACACTGTGGGTAAAAACCTAGGTGGCTCAACAGGTGGTTATATTGGTGCTGCTGCGGGTGCTGCCGGTGGTTCAGTTCTAGGTAAAAAGGTCTCTGAAGATCGTCACTATGACAATCGTAAATACAACAAAAAACACCATAGAAAACATCGTCACCATTGATTTATGAATGATATAAAAAAGCACCTTTGAGTGCTTTTTTATATATTTACACAGCATCAATTTATGACTTCAAAATATTAAATGATTTTCGAATATGATCATTCACCACCCTTTTACAGATCCCTTTTTATCTTTTTATGATTTTAATCGACAATGGCTTAGCACATTGAGCGAATAGACCTCTGCTAGATTTAAGCAAAATATAGAACAATATGAAGAAATAACTGAGTCAACTTACAATCGGTTAACTAATTTATGCTTCTTTACTACATTGCTATTCACAATCAAATCGTAATTTTTAAGTAAATTTAGCAACAAGATAAACCAGTTACAGCAGCTCCGACAGGAAGTTTGAACATGAAATTACAAGCAATAATGACTGCAACCATCATTACAGCAACAATGATGACAACAGCACACGCAGACAATGGAACCCGTGTCGCCCTTACTTCTGCTTTAGGTGGTGTCGTTGGTGCAGCTGTCGGTCAAAAAATGGGTGGTTCAACAGGTGCCATGATTGGTTCTGCCATTGGTGGTGCGGGTGGCGCAGCCGCTTCAAGCGATCGTCATAACCGAACTGGTGCTGCAATCGGGGGTGCACTTGGGGGTGTCGGCGGTTATACCGTTGGTAAAAATGTAGGTGGGACCACTGGTGGCTATGTTGGTGCAGGTTTAGGTGCTGCTGGTGGCTCAGCTTTAGGTCGTAAAGTCAGTGATGACCGTCGTTCTGATGATCGTTACAACGACCGCTATGATGATAGAAATCACTATAGTAACGACTATCGCAACAATAAATATCGCTATAATGACCGAGCATATCGCCACGACAATGGTCGTCACTTAGGTCACCATAAAAATCGCCACTGGAATGATTAACTCTAAAGCATACTAAAAGCACCTTCGGGTGCTTTTTTCATCTAAGGTGAATATTAACACACACAATATATCGCAATTAATCGATATACAAAACACACTTTATATCGTATTATCTCGATATAGAGTTTAAAACCTTAGGTCGACAATAAAATGCTCACATTAAAAGATACCAAATTTTCAATCCTTGAACTTGCCCCAGTTCGAGATGATCAAAGCGTTGAATTTTCACTTAGACACGCTTTAGAACTGGCTCAGCATGCTGAAAAATTGGGTTATGAGCGTTTATGGCTAGCAGAACATCACAATATGGATGGTATCGCCAGTTCTGCAACTGCAGTTTTACTCGGTTATATACTAGCCAATACTCAAAAAATTCGAGTCGGTTCAGGTGGCATCATGCTGCCCAATCATGCACCTTTGGTTGTCGCAGAGCAATTTGGTACTTTAGCTACCTTGTATCCTAATCGAGTTGAACTAGGCTTAGGTCGTGCACCTGGTACTGATCAAGTCACTATGCGTGCTTTAAGACGAGGGCGTCAGGAAACAGAAGAACAATTCCCGCAAGATGTCATTGAAATTTTAAATTATTTTGCAGATGCACAACCGAATCAAAGAATTACTGCCACACCAGGTCAAGGCACACATGTACCCGTTTGGCTTTTAGGCTCAAGTTTATTTAGTGCACAATTGGCTGCAAAATTAGGACTTCCTTACTCATTTGCCTCACACTTTGCACCGCGAATGTTGGGACAAGCCATTCAACTGTATCGGGACAATTTTGAACCGTCTGAATATTTAGCACAACCTTACGTGTCTATGGGTGTTCCAACGGTCGTCGCAGCGACAGATGCACAGGCAGAATATTTAGCCACCAGCGTATATCAACGTATTCAAAGCTTACTCACGGGTCAAAGCTTAAAACTCAAAGCACCGGTTGATAGTATGCAAGGACGCTGGTCTGCTTCAGAAAAAATTGCAGTACAAAACTTCCTCGCAATGGCGCAAATTGGTTCTCCAGAAACAGTCAAACAAGGTCTAGAAAGTTTGTTAGAAAAATATCAAATAGATGAATTTATTTTCACTTGTGATATTTATGATACTCAACAACGACTGGAAAATTTTAGTTTATTAATGAATATCAAAAACGCCTAATCACTTTAATACTTCCCAACATAGTACCTTAGACAGGTGCTATGTTTTATTGCAAACCACCATCTTTACTCAGTTCAGATTAAACAGCATTTGCGATCTTATTCAACTTCTGCATATATAGTGATATAAAAAATAATCCAATACAAAAATGGAAAACAGAATGAATCAATATATTAATAAACCAACATCTGCATTTATCGCTGCCAGTTGGGTTGCTCTGATTGCAGGTGCAGCAGCGTATATGGTCGGTTTGTGGAATGCAGACATGCTACTCAATGAAAAAGGTTATTATTTAATTCTTATTTTATATGGTTTATTCGCCGCAGTATCTTTGCAAAAAATTATCCGAGATAAGCTTGAAGGCGTTCATGTAACCGCTATTTATTTTGGACTCTGTTGGGTTTCAATTTTAATCTGTGTCGCATTGTTGAGCATTGGTCTATGGAATGCTTCACTTGAATTGAGTGAAAAAGGCTTTTATATCATGGCTTTTTTACTTAGCTTATTTGGTGCAGTTGCCGTACAAAAGAATATTCGAGATTTAGACTATCTTAGAATGCATACACAAATGCCAAGTGTTCCTCATTATTCACAAACACCCGTTGAAAATATAGAATATGACAATGAACAAAATTAAGCTGTGCTAAAGCAAGCTATTTCCTTTTTTCCCATTATGATCAAACCTTCTATGACATTGAAAAACAAGACTTGTTCTCTCAGAACAAGTCTTGTTTTTCAGATCAACTAATCATCCTATTTCACACGCAACACCATCAACTTTAAGCAAAAATAGTTTCACATTTTCATCCATACCAGTATGAAGATGACTGACTAGATTCTATAAATATCTTTACCTCAGACTCTATCTTAGATATATCAATTAACGTCAAAACTTACTGTAATACACTAAAATAAAAAAAGGATATGAATATGGTCATCAAAAAAAATAACCAACAGGACGGTTTTTTTCAAAATACGCCAGAGTTTTTTAAAAGTTTTAATGGGCAACTAATATCTGCCAAGGATATTAAAGCAACTGATTTCACAGCATTAAAAGTTGCTATTATTGGTGCAAACCAGCAAACAGTCATGCATTTGGAAACCATTACTCAACAGGCAAAATGTGTAAAAGTTTTCCAAATCACCCCACATTTTGTACTACCACATACAGAAAAAGGTATTCACAGATTAGTTTCACATCCCTTAATTATTAAAAATCGGCGTTTATTTAATAATCGGGTGAAATCATTATTGGCCATTCGCTATTTGGATTCTCAAATTCAGGATCAATGGTTAAAACGTCAACTGATGCCAAACTCAGCCGCTGAGCATAAAGTATTCTTCAAATCTGATCGCTATTATTCCACACTGCAGCGTGAAAACTGTCACTTAATTACTTGGCCAATTATAAAAGTTACAGAAACTTCGATTCAAACGATGGAAGGAATTGAGCATCTAGTTGATATCATTATTACGACTTATTGAATATCAAAAAAAAGAGGCTGAAAGCCTCTTTTCAGCTCTATTTCACGACACCAATATATTGATAATTGTTGGTAGTTTTTTGATAGCGTAGGTATTTACCCGTTGGTTTAGTATTTTGATCTAACAAGTTAATATCAATAAACTTCATATCCTTCGAGACACGAATATAATCCCCTTTACGCTCGGCATCATATTGACAATTATAATCCACACCAATCGTGTCCAATTTTTTGGTTTTGGTTTGGAAAATTTGTACTGGATTCAACTGATTTCTCTGCTGTTTATAGGCTTGTATTTTATAAGCACCTACACAACTATCGCCTTTATAGTAACTTTGGATCAAATAAATAGGCTGTCCAGACATCGTGACTTGATCAACACTTCGAATAAAACCCGCCTCAATGGTTTGAAGCTTCTTTTTAGGCGCATTTTTAAACTGCGCATAAGATGAATAGGTCCCCATGGTGCCACCGCCGCCAACATCAAAAGTATAGGTTTTAAACAATTGATCAGGCGTGTAATGAATAGTTAAGCCCAAACTATTGGTAAGTTTGGGAAAGCGATAAGCATAACTATCTGCATTTTTTTCAATCAGCTTGACTACATCACTTTCAAGTTGTTGATTGACTGTATAAAAGTCTTGCGCAGCATATTTTGTATAAACCTGTTGTTCCAAAGTACTTAAAGTCGTGGTATTGGCATAACTATGGTTTAAAAAACCAACAGAGAAGATCATAAAACTAGTAATTTTTGATATTTTTTTCATATAACTCACCCATTCTGTTTATTATTTATGAGATAAAATAAGAGCCTACACAGAGACTCTTATATCTATAGAATAATCTAATGACCATTAACCAATACGACGTTTCAAACCTGTCATTTGTAAAACGCGTGTTGAAATTTCCTCAATCGACATTTCAGAGACATTCAAATATTTAATGCCTTCTGAAATATAAATCCCTTCAACAGCGCGTAGTTCCATTTGACATTGACTAAAACTGGCATAACGACTGTTTGCCTTACGTTCAGTTCGTATGGCGACAAGACGCTCCGCATCAATCATCAAACCAAACAACTTACTCTTATGTTCTTTAAGGACTTTCGGCAAACGATTATCGTCTAAATCTTCTTCAGTCAGTGGGTAGTTTGCAACACGAATACCAAACTGTAATGACAAATAAATTGAAGTGGGTGTTTTCCCTGAGCGAGATACACCAATCAAGATTAAATCAGCTTTATCATAATGACGCGTCCGCGCACCATCATCATTGTCCAAAGCAAAATGTACTGCATCAATTCTTGCTTTATAGGACTCTGAATCAGTTACTGCATGGGTCTGTCCGACTAAAGTTGTAGGCGCCGTACCCAAAACATCTGACAACTTACTAATAAGACCTTCAAATACATCAAGATTTATAGCATTTGCAGTGTTAATAATATCACGTGCATAAGGGTCAACCAAAGTATCAAAAACTAAAGGGGGTTGCCCATCTTTTTCAGCCCGTTGATTGATCTCTTCGACCACATTCATTGCGGCTTCTTCTGAGGTAATATAAGGAATAATATGAATATCAAACTTAACATGCGGAAATTGTGCAAGTAGTGAATGTCCAAGGGTTTCAGCTGTAATTGCAGTGCCATCCGAAATAAAAAACACGCTACGCTTTATTTGGTTACTTTCTGACATTAAAATTCTCCTCAAACATTTGTCTTAGCACTGTATAATCTTTATAGTGAACTCATCTTACATGACTATCACTTAGTTAGATCAAAATGCTAAGTTTTTTGTTATAATTTCATGCCAAGATAGTGATTAATACTGCAAAAGTGGAGCAACAACTTTGGAAGCACGCGTAATCGGTCTGGAAAAACTAGGGAAACACGACGTTGAGATCGTGGGTGGCAAAAACTCTTCACTTGGAGAAATGATCAGTCATCTAGCAAATGCTGGTGTATCTGTTCCCGGTGGATTTGCAACGACTGCTGCTGCGTATCGTGAATTCCTAGAGCAAAGTGGTTTAAATGCCAAAATCTCTGCTGAATTAAAACAACTGAACGTTGATGATGTAAAAGTACTGGCTGAAACAGGTGCAAAAATCCGCCAATGGATTATCGATACGCCACTTACAGCTGAGTTCGAAAAAGAAGTTCGCGATGCTTTCGCTGAACTGTCTAAAGGCAATCCAGATGTTGCTGTTGCAGTACGTTCGTCTGCAACCGCTGAAGATTTACCAGATGCTTCATTTGCTGGACAACAAGAAACCTTCTTGAACATTCGCGGTATCGATAACGTCTTAATTGCAATTAAAGAAGTATTTGCGTCACTCTATAATGACCGCGCAATTGCTTACCGTGTACATCAAAACTTTGACCATGATGTGGTTGCCCTTTCTGCGGGTATTCAACGCATGGTTCGTTCTGAAACGGGCGCTGCTGGTGTCATGTTTACATTAGACACAGAATCTGGCTTCCGTGATGCCGTATTTATTACTGCATCTTATGGTTTGGGTGAAATGGTCGTTCAAGGTGCGGTTAACCCTGACGAATTCTACATTTCAAAACCATTGCTTCGTAACGGTAAACACTCTGTAATTCGTCGTAATCTCGGTTCTAAACACCAAAAAATGATTTATGGTGAAGAAGGTTCTACAGGTAAGTCTGTTGTAGTCGTTGATGTTGAAAAACAAGAACGTCAACAATTTGCATTAAATGATTTAGAACTTCAAGAACTGGCTAAACAAGCGTTAATTATTGAAGAACATTATGGTTCTCCAATGGATATCGAGTGGGCAAAAGACGGTGATGACGAACAACTTTACATCGTTCAAGCGCGTCCAGAAACAGTAAAAAGTCGTGAAAACGTCGGCACCATGGAACGCTACCTGTTAAAACAAAAAGGTACTGTGGTTTGTGAAGGGCGTTCGATTGGTCAACGTATCGGTTCAGGTCGTGTTCGTATTGTTTCTTCAATTAAAGAAATGGACAAAGTCCAAGACGGTGACGTACTTGTTTCTGACATGACTGATCCAGATTGGGAACCTGTTATGAAGCGTGCTGCTGCGATTATTACCAATCGTGGTGGTCGTACCTGTCATGCTGCAATCATTGCACGTGAATTAGGTGTTCCTGCAATCGTCGGTTGTGGTAATGCAACTGAAGTCTTGGTCGATGGTCAAGAAGTTACAGTTTCATGTGCCGAAGGCGATACTGGCTTTATTTATGAAGGTGCTTTGGATTTTGAAATTCAACGTAACTCAATTGAATCTATGCCGAAACTTCCGTTCAAAATTATGATGAACGTGGGTAATCCTGACCGTGCATTTGACTTCGCTCAAATTCCAAATGAAGGTATCGGTCTTGCACGTTTAGAATTCATCATCAACCGTATGATTGGTGTGCATCCTAAAGCACTTCTAAATATCGATAGCCTTCCACGTGAAACACGTGCAGCTGTTCTGGCACGTACTGCGGGCTACTCATCTCCAATCGAATTCTATGTAGAAAAATTGGTTGAAGGTATTTCTACACTTGCCGCTGCATTTGCTAATAAACCAGTGATTGTTCGTATGTCTGACTTTAAGTCAAATGAATATGCGAATCTCATTGGTGGTAAATTGTATGAGCCTGAAGAAGAAAATCCAATGTTGGGCTTCCGTGGTGCAAGTCGCTACGTCTCTGACAACTTCCGTGATTGTTTTGAGCTAGAATGCCGCGCCTTGAAAAAAGCACGTGATGAAATGGGCTTAACCAATATTCAAATCATGATTCCTTTTGTACGTACAGTTGCAGAAGCGAAACGTGTTATTGAGTTATTGGCGCTTAATGGTCTTAAACGTGGTGAAAATGGTCTTAAAGTGATCATGATGTGCGAATTGCCAACCAATGCATTATTGGCTGAACAATTCCTTGAGCATTTCGATGGTTTCTCTATCGGTTCTAATGACTTAACTCAGTTAACTTTAGGACTAGATCGTGATTCTGGTATCGTTTCGCATTTGTTTGACGAACGTGATCCAGCAGTAAAAGCATTGCTTTCTATGGCCATTCATGCTTGTCGTAAAGCTGGTAAATACATCGGTATTTGTGGTCAAGGCCCTTCTGATCATCCAGATCTAGCGCAATGGTTAATGGAACAAGGAATTGAGTCTGTTTCATTAAACCCAGACTCAGTTTTAGAAACTTGGTTCTTCTTAGCAGAAGAAAAGACTAAACAAGTGTAATAAAACATGTTAAAAAAGACCCATGCATGGGTCTTTTTTTTACCCATCTTTTTTTAGATTGAGATTTTAGTTTTATGCAAATTTACTTGGCGAGAAATAATCAACAAGCTGGGCCATATACCGTTGAGCAATTAAATCAGATGCTCGCAAGCCAACAAGTGTTACTTACCGATTTAGTTTGGCATCAAGGTATGACTGAATGGAAAGCATTAGGTGAAATAACGCAAGGTAAACTTGTTTATGAACCTACGGATTATATTGCCCCAAAAACAGAAAATACGCACGCCCAATGGCACCATCAAGATGAAATTAAGAAAGTTGCCCCTAAAAAAGAAGGCACTACAGTAATTGTAGCTGCATCCGTGGGTAAACGTATTTCAGCAAAAATGATTGATCTTGCTTTGTTAATTTTACCGCAAATCATCGTCACAATGCTTTTTATCCCCACTGAGGTAATCCAACAAAGTACGGATTTTTCAGTTGAAAATCAAATACGCCTCGCCGAAATGCTAAAAGATAGCATGCCAACATGGGTACCACTTGCATTATTAGCCTACACACTTGTGTTACTTTTCATTCAAAACTTACTCATTACTAAATCAGGACAAAGCATCGGTAAAAAGCTATTTAAACTTCAAATTGTTGACGCAGAAACCAATCAACTCCCTGGACAGTTACGTGGCTTTTTTATACGTTCATTTCTGTTTTTAGTCTTATCGCAATTCATCAGTATTTTACCTATAATCGCGCTGATCTTTATCGCCGATCTAGTATTGTTTTTCTACAAAGGAAACAATAGCTTGCATGATCGCCTTGCAAAAACAAAAGTCATTGATATTTCAAATTAATAGAGAGGCGATTTTCGCCTCTTTTTTCTTATAAGGCATTCAATAATAAACATTATTATAAATAAAATACCGACAATTCCGACTAAAAATATCAAGTATTTTAACATCAACATAATGCCCGTGCATCTATAGCTTAGTTTGTTGATATAAGGCATAATGCCCTACAACGTAGCGGTGTCATATGATTGAGAATGCTTTTCATTTATGAAAATAATTTTAATTCTCAATCATGCGACACTTTAATCGCTATCCCATATTAATTTAGGGAATGGGACTCTTCACCGAGGTTGTAAAATGAGACAAACGATTTTAGCTGTATTGTCTTTATCAACGCTTGCCGCGCTTTTAACAGGGTGTGGTGGTGATATGGTACTTCTGAACTCTAAAGGTCCAGTAGCAGAAGGTCAAAGTGACCTGATGATGAAAGCGATCTATTTAATGCTATTGGTGGTGATTCCATCAATCATCATGGCATTATGGTTTGGTTGGAAATATCGCGCGTCAAATAAAGATGCAGACTATAAACCTACTTGGGCACACTCTACAGCAATTGAAATTGTTGTTTGGGGTATCCCGTGTATTATTATTGCTATTCTTGCTTATCTAACATGGTGGGGCTCACACAAGTATGACCCATATCGACCATTAGAATCAGACAAAGCACCATTAACTATTCAGGTTATTGCTGAACAGTTTAAATGGATTTTTGTTTATCCTGAGCAACAAATAGCAACAATCAATGAAGTACGTTTTCCTGAGAAAACACCTGTCAACTTCAATATTACTTCTAATTTCACAATGAATTCATTCTTCATTCCGAAATTAGCAGGTCAAATCTATGCGATGGCAGGCATGAAAACTCAACTTCACATGTTAGCAAATGAACCTGGTGTATACCGTGGTATCTCTTCGAACTATAGCGGTTATGGCTTTACACAAATGCGCTTTAAAGCACACAGTGTGACAGAAGCCGACTTTAATAGTTGGATTGCTGCAGTGAAAGCAGGTAACGGCACTTCAATCAATCCTGAAGCTGTTCAAAAAACTGTTTTAGATAAAGCAGAGTTTGATTCTCTTAAAGATGGTGACCGTTCTACGCACCAAATTGAAGCGATGCTTAACAATGCTCACACACCAGAAGAAAAAGCCCTTGCAGAAGAAGCTGAACGTAAAGGTCCATTCCCTACTAAGCCTCATCCTGTAACTTATTATTCTTCAGTTGAGCCTAACTTGTTCGAAAGCATTATCACCAAATACATGAGCAACTATCATGGTGCAGACCATCAAGGTGCTGAACATGCAAATGTTGAACATGTTAATGCTTCTCATGGGGAATAAGACATGTTGTTATTAGGTAAACTCAACTGGGATGCGATCCCTAAAGAGCCGATTGTACTTGTAACAATGGTCATTATGGCTCTTGGTGCAATTGCAGTTTTTGGTGGTATTACTTATTTTAAAAAATGGGGCTACCTCTGGAAAACTTGGTTTACATCTGTAGACCATAAAAAAATCGGTATTATGTATATCCTTGTATCTGTTGTGATGCTACTTCGTGGTTTCGCAGATGCAATTATGATGCGTCTTCAACTGTTCCTTGCTAAAGGTGGCGGTGAAGGTTACTTACATCCTGACCATTACGACCAGATCTTCACCGCACATGGCGTGATTATGATCTTCTTCGTAGCCATGGGTCTAGTTGTAGGTATGATGAACATCGTTGTACCACTTCAAATTGGTGCACGTGACGTTGCATTCCCATTATTAAACTCTGTAAGTTTCTGGTTATTTGCTGGTGCTGCTGGCTTAATGATGGCATCGCTTGTATTAGGTGAATTTGCTGCAACAGGTTGGATGGCTTACCCTCCTCTGTCAGGCATTCAATATTCTCCTGGTGTCGGTGTTGACTACTATATTTGGGCTCTGCAAATTTCAGGTCTAGGTACGTTATTAACGGGTGTTAACTTCTTTGTTACCATCATTAAAATGCGCGCACCTGGCATGAACTTAATGGATATGCCGATCTTTACTTGGACTGCACTTTGTACAGCCGTATTGATCATTGCATCATTCCCAGTATTAACTGCAACGATTGCAATGTTAACGCTGGACCGCTACTTCGATTTCCACTTCTTCACCAATGAGCTTGGCGGTAGTCCAATGCTTTATGTGAACTTGATTTGGACTTGGGGTCATCCAGAAGTTTATATCTTGATTTTACCTGCGTTTGGTATTTTCTCTGAAGTGACTTCTGTATTTAGCCGTAAATCATTGTTTGGTTATAAATCAATGGTATATGCAACTATCGCGATTACAGTTCTTGCGTTCGTGGTATGGGTTCACCATTTCTTCACCATGGGTGCAGGTGCAAACGTTAATGCGTTCTTCGGCATCATGACCATGGTTATTGCAATCCCAACGGGTGTTAAAATCTTTTCATGGTTATTCACCATGTATAAAGGTCGCATTACCTTTACTACCCCGATGTACTGGACAATTGGTTTCCTTGTAACTTTCGGTATTGGTGGTTTAACGGGTGTATTAATGGCTGTTCCACCAGCTGACTTCTTGGTACATAACTCACTGTTCCTGATTGCTCACTTCCATAACGTAATTATTGGTGGTGTGGTATTTGGTATGTTTGCAGGTATCACCTTCTACTGGCCAAAAATGTTTGGTTGGAAGTTAAGTGAAGCTTGGGGCAAAGCATCTTTCTGGTTCTGGTTCTTCGGTTTCTATTTTGCATTTATTCCACTTTATATCCTTGGTTTCATGGGTATGACGCGTCGTTTGAATACATATGACAACCCTGAGTGGGATCCGTACTTGGCGATTGCTTTCTTCGGTTCTGTATTAGTTGCGATTGGTATCGCCTGTTTCCTCATGCAAATTATCGTTGGTTATTTACAACGTCATGACAACATGGACAATACTGGCGACCCATGGGATGCACGTACACTTGAATGGGCGACTTCATCTCCTGCTCCGTTCTATAACTTTGCTGAAGTTCCAAATGGTAATGGTATTGACCGTTTCTGGACTGACAAAGAAAATGGTGTAGCATATGCTCGTCCGGCTAAGTACGAAGACATTCATATGCCTACAGACCGTGCTGCTGGTTTTGTTATTGCAATGTTCCTTACGACAATGGGCTTCGCTTTAATCTGGCACATCTGGTGGTTAGTCGTAATTACTTTCCTTGGTGCTGTAATCAGCTTCATCGTAAGTTCATTCACTAAAAAAGTGGATTATTACGTACCTGCTGCTGAAGTAGAACGTATCGAAAACGAACGTTATGCTTTACTTGAAAAACACTTGAAGAAGGACTAAGGATATGGCTGAAGTACTTCATCACGACAACCACGGACACGATGAACATCATCACGATGATACGGACATCACCGTCTTTGGTTTTTGGACCTATTTGATGAGTGACTTGATTTTATTCGGTACACTCTTCATCGCGTTCGCTGTATTAAGCAGTCATATTCCAGCTGGAACACCAAGCCCTAAAGAGCTTTTTGGTGACACATTAGGTTTCGTTTTAACTGAAACTTTTGCGCTCCTTATCTCTTCAGTAACCTTTGGTTTTGCAGTACTTGCTTCTTACAAAAAGAATGTTAACCAAGTGATTTTGTGGCTTATCGTTACATTTATCTTTGGTGCATCATTCATCGGTATGGAATTATATGAGTTCACTCATTTAGTTCATGAAGGTCATGGTCCAAGTCACAGCGCGTTCTTATCTGCGTTCTTTACTCTAGTAGGAACACACGGTATTCACGTAACTTCTGGTTTGGTGTGGATGATCATATTAATGGTGCAAATCAAAAAATATGGTTTAACCACTGCAAACACGCGTCGTCTCGCATGTTTAAGCTTGTTCTGGCACTTCCTTGACATCGTGTGGATCTGCGTATTCAGCGTAGTTTACTTGTTAGGAGTTGTATAATGAGCCATGATCATAATGCCGCTGGTGCATCTCACGGTAACGTTAAGCAATACACTATCGGCTTCATTCTTTCAGTTTTATTGACTATTGTTCCATTCTATATGGCAATGCATACTGAAGATTTTAGCCGTGGTGCGATTATTGCAACAATTGCGATTACTGCAGTTGCTCAGGTACTGGTTCAGTTAGTGTTCTTCTTACACATGAATTCGTCATCTGAGCAGCGTTGGAACGTGATTGCATTTATTTATACAATTCTAACTATTGCGGTACTTTTAGTTGGTTCTGTATGGATTATGAATTACTTACATTCAAACATGATGATCTAAACTGATCATTATGTTTAAAAAGTATTTATTCCTGACTAAACCAGGAATTCTCTTTGGTAACTTTGTTACCACTTTGGGCGGCTTTTTCTTAGCCGCTCAAGGTTCTATAGATTTCATTCTCCTCCTGATTACCTTACTTGGTACAACACTTGTGGTTGCCTCTGGTTGCGTCGTCAACAACGTGATTGATCAAGATATTGATCAAAAAATGCAACGGACGATGAATCGTGCATTAGTCAAAAAAACCATTAGTCCAACTGTAGCGCTGGCATTTTCTGCGGCACTCGGTTTGATTGGCTTCGGCTTATTATGGTTTTTTGTTAATGCGTATGCCTTTGGTTTCGCAGTACTGGGTTTTGTGGTTTATGTAATTTTTTATAGTCTCTGGAGTAAGCGTACTACTATCCACCAAACCGTGATTGGTAGTATTTCTGGCGCAAGCCCTCCCGTGATCGGTTATACCGCCGTTTCAAATGAATTTGATGTTGCCGCTTTGCTAATTTTTTTAGCATATGCACTTTGGCAAATGCCACATTCATGGGGAATTGCAATATATCGTTTTGATGACTATAAAAATGCAGGCATTCCAATTTTACCTGTTGCACGCTCCATTTATCGAACCAAAGTTGAAAGTTTGATTTATGTTTTATTATTTGCTGCAGTGTTAAATGGATTGTATTGTTTTGGCTATACCAATGTGATCTTTTTGATTACCTTTAATGCACTTTGTGCTTATTGGATTTATTTATCGATCATTGGTTTCAAAGCTGAAAATGATCAAATTTGGGCAAAGCGCTATTTTTTATATTCTGTAATTTTAATTACAGCACTAAGCTTTAGTTTTAGTTTTAGCTACGTCTCTCCTGCACCACATCTGCCAATTTTTTAAGAAAAAAGATAGAGTCCTCTCTATCTTTTTTTTACTTACTACTTTTTTACTTATACACTCATGATGAATATCCATTAAAACATCACATCTTCAATTCACTTATTCTTATAAAATAATTTTCGCACATCACAATATGTATCATTTAATTCAAAAACATACTGACTAATTTTTATAAATAAAAATCTTTCATTTGCTCTACAAGAAAAAATTACACCTATATATAGCTCTCTCCTCATTAGCAGTAAAAATGGATTAACAATTAACTTTATTTCAAATTCTATTTTTCAGATAACAAATATTTTGAATAAGATTGCTAAAAATCGCTATATTCCTTATAATCAGCGCTCGCAATTTTTGCGGCTCAATCAATATATTTGATTGTGACTCCTTGCTTCAAATTTTATTTAAAAAGTTTGAGGCTGCATAAACCGTAAGGAGCTGACAATGCGTCACTACGAAATCGTAATTCTGGTACACCCAGACCAAAGCGATCAAGTTGTGGGAATGGTAGAACGCTACATTTCTCACATCAAAGATGCTGAAGGTCAAATTCACCGTCTTGAAGATTGGGGCCGTCGCCAATTGGCTTACCCAATTAACAAAATCCATAAAGCGCACTACATTTTAATGAACGTTGAATGTGGTCAAACTACGCTTAATGAATTAGAAGAATTGTTCCGTTATAACGATGCAATCCTTCGTAATGTGATTATCCGTCGTGAAAACGCAATCACTGAAGAGTCTTTACTTGCTAAGAGTGCTGAAGAAAAACGTGCGCGTAAAGCTCAACGTGAAGAAGCACAACAAGCTCAAGATTCTGCTGAAGCATAAGGAGAACAATCAATGGCACGTTTTTACCGTCGTCGCAAGTTCTGCCGCTTTACAGCTGAGAAAGTTGCTTACATCGACTACAAAGATATCGATACTTTAAAACAGTATATCACTGAAAATGGCAAGATTGTTCCTAGCCGTATTACAGGTACTAAAGCTCGTTACCAACGTCAATTAGCGCTTGCTATTAAACAAGCTCGCTACTTGTCTTTGATCCCTTACACTGACAATCATAAGTGAGGTTGAGCTGTGGATATTATTTTATTACAACGCATTAAAAACCTTGGTAAATTAGGCGATAAAGTTTCAGTTAAAGCTGGTTACGGCCGTAACTTCCTTATCCCTCAAGGTAAAGCAGTTGCTGCGACTGAGTCGAACACTGCTGCTTTTGAAGCTCGTCGTGCTGAACTTGAGAAACAAGAAGCTGGTGTATTAGCTACTGCTCAAGCACGTGCTGACCAATTGAACGAAGTAAATATCGTAATCACGGCGAAAGCTGGTGACGAAGGTAAATTATTCGGTTCTATCGGTACTCGTGACATCGCTGACGCGTTAACTAATGCTGGTCTTACTGTAGACCGTGCAGAAGTTCGTTTACCAAATGGCGCACTTCGTCATACTGGTGAATTCAACATCGCAATCCAATTGCACCATGATGTTGCTGCTGAAGTTCTCGTTACAATCGTAGCTGAGTAATTTTTGCAAAAAAAGGGCATGCTTTTGCATGCTCTTTTTTTATCTTTAAATTTTAAGTTTTCCTATCTTATTTTTATTTTCTAACACAGTATCACCCTCTTATTGCTAAATCTGTTAAGCTCTTAACTCACTTTTGCTTAATTATGAGCAAGTGCAAAAGCATGCATTGAATATTTATTTTATTATTAAAAATCAAGGTTTTATATGTCTCAGGCACCAGCCCCTGCTTCTACAAATACTTTTAAAACTGATGCAAAAACCAGTACTGCTGCACAGTTAAAGGAATTTCGTACGCCACCGCATAATTTGGCGATTGAACAAGCGGTGCTAGCTGCACTCATGACGGTTGCCGAATCATTTGAACAAGTCAGTGATGCCCTACATGAAAATGATTTCTATGCGACTCGGCATAAATATATTTTCCGTGCGATTGAAAAATTGGCGCAAGAAAGCTCGCCTTATGATGCAGTATTAGTCAACGACTGGCTGATTAAGCAAAATTTACTAGATGCGATTGGTGGTGAAGAATATTTAATGCAACTCATGGCAGATTCGCCATCAAGTTTCTACAATCTAGAAACCTATGCACATAAAATTCGTGAATTTTCAACACTTAGAAGTATGATTAAAGTCGGCAATGAAATTTTACAAAATGCCTATGACACCAAAGGTCGTGAAGTCAGTGAAATTCTAGATTTGGCCGAAACTAACATTTTTTCAATTGCAGAACAACATAACAATAATGCCAAAGCCCAAGGTCCAAAAGCCATATCAGCCGTTGTTGCCGATGTTTTTGATAAGCTGAATGAACTTTCACAAATGGAAGGCAGCATCACCGGTTTAACTTCAGGATTTATGGAGTTAGATAATAAAACCTCAGGGATGCAAGCTGGCGACCTCATTATTGTTGCTGCTCGTCCATCGATGGGTAAAACCACTTTTGCCATGAATTTAGTGGAAAGCGTCTTATTCAACTGTGACCTACCCGCATTGGTCTTTTCTATGGAGATGCCAGCAGATTCCATCGCCATGCGTTTAATTTCAGCCTATGGTAAAGTTCATCAAGGCCATTTACGTTCAGGTAAATTGGATGGAGAGGAATGGTCTAAAGTCACTGGAACCATCTTACAATTACAAGAGAAGCATCTTTATATCGATGACTCCTCTGCTCTACCACCAACCGAATTGCGTTCACGCGCACGGCGTATTGCCAAACAACACGGTGGTAAGCTTGGCTGTATTATGGTCGACTACCTACAATTAATGAAAGTCCCAGGAATGGGCGACAACCGTGTTGGTGAGATTTCAGAAATTTCACGTAGCTTAAAAGCTTTGGCAAAGGAAATGATGTGCCCAGTGATTGCACTGTCTCAGTTAAACCGTGCTTTGGAGAACCGTCCAAATAAACGCCCTGTAATGTCCGATCTACGTGAATCGGGTGCGATCGAGCAGGATGCCGATTTGATCATGTTTATTTACCGCGATGAAGTGTATAACAAGGACTCAAAAGAAGCAGGTACTGCTGAAATTATCATTGGTAAACAACGTAACGGTCCAATTGGTACAGTACGCTTGGCATTTGAAGGTCAATATACGCGTTTTAGCAATCTATCCCCTGAATATTATTCTCAATATGATGATGAAGAATAGATTTCAAACCAATAAAAAAAATGGGCAATTTTTTGTCCATTTTTTTATTCACTAGAATGTTAGATTGCATTGAATTTGACTTCGTTTTTCACAAGAACATTAAATAAATCCATTTAAACCAATGTCCATTTTGACATGATAGGACTACAATAATTACTTATTTTTCCCATGTAAGACTAATCTTTTTTTGATTAAAGCTTCATTCTAAAATCCCCCAACTCACAAAGCATATCTAGCACTTGATTGTCTAGTTTAAAGCATTGTCATTCTTAAGGAGCAACAAGGGTGCGCCAAGCAACAGTTTATATTGACCAAGAAGCACTTCAATATAATTTAAACCGTGTCAAACAACTTGCACCAACCGCCAAAATCGTCAGCATGGTCAAAGCTAATGCTTATGGACACGGAATCAAAGACTGTCTTGCAGCCTTAAGTTCTACCGATGCCTTTGGTGTCGCCTGCTTAGAAGAAGCTTTAGAAATTCGTAACCTTGGATACACACAACCCATCACGTTGATTGAAGGTGTATTTTCTGAAGATGAAATGGCAATCGCAATTAACAGTAATATTGAAATTATCGTACATCATCAGCCACAAATTGAATGGTTACTTGCACACAAAGCGGCATACCAAGCTAAAAATTTAAAAGTTTGGGTCAAACTCAACAGTGGCATGAATCGTCTAGGCTTTAAAGTTCCAGACATTATCAAGATCATTCATACACTGAAAGCAGCAGGTTTCACCTGTGTATTGGCCATGCATTTTGCCAATGCCGATGCCGATAATCTTTTAAACGAACAACAAAAAAATCAGTTTTTACAGGTGAAAGAAGCATGTTCACCAGTGATGGGTTCATGCTGTAATTCAGCAGCTATTTTCAAATGGCCTGAATTAAACTTCGATTTTGTTCGCCCAGGTATTATGCTTTACGGTGCATCACCATTTGCAGATCAATCTGTACAAGCACTAGATCTTCAACCTGTGATGACTTTTACTGCTGAAATTATTGCGCTCAACCATATTCACGCGGGTGAAGTTGTGGGTTATGGTTCAACTTTTACTGCTGAAACTGCAATTGATATTGCCATTGTTTCAATTGGTTATGGCGATGGCTATCCACGTGCATTCCCCAAACAAAACTATGTTGCAATTCATGGACAGTCCATTCCGATCATTGGTCGGGTTGCGATGGATATGATTGCTATTGATGTCACTGGACTAAATGCAACATTAGGTACGGTGGTTGAGCTTTGGGGGAAAGATCGATTGGTAGATGATGTCGCAGAAGCCAATGGCACTATTGGCTATGAACTCCTTTGTCGTTTAAGCAATCGCCCTGTTCGTAAATAATCTGGATGATTTTTAAAAATCCAGGTCTCTACTTGGATTTTTATTTCAGTATCATTGAGCTTAACAATACAAAATATAAATCGGTAGGATGATGATAGTTCTTGCGAAACGTCAGGATATTTTTTATTGTGTAGCAGTACCTTTTCAAATTCCTCACTTAACGGTTAATTGATTTAATATTCATTATGTCCTTACAAGAAAAAGAAACGTCCAATAGCCTGTATCGTCAATGGCAAATTTTATCCCGTCTCTCTACTGGGAAGTGGTTAGGTACGCGTGAATTACAAGAGACTTTAGAACGTGAAGGTATCGAAATTAGTTTACGAACCATTCAGCGTGATTTAAATCAAATTTCTCAGCGCTTTCCGATTGAAAGCAATAAAACCGTACCTCAAGGATGGCGTTGGCGTTCGGATGCACCGATTCAAAGCCTGCCCCACATGACCAGCTCTCAAGCCGTAACATTCATGATGGTGGAAGAACATCTCAAACACCTCCTGCCGCCAAGCCTGATTGATGAAATGAATCCTTGGTTTGATTTAGCACGGCGCAGTTTATCGACACAAAATAATGTGCGCCAATGGATTAATCGAGTTCGAATTGTTCCTGCGAGCCAACCTGTAATCCCCCCCGTGGTTGAACGACAAGCGCAACAAGCCATTTATGAAGGTCTATTACAAGACAAACAAATTGAATGTATTTATCGTGCGCGAGGGCATCAAGGCGAAGAGAAAACCTACACCTTAAATCCGCTTGGTTTAGTGCAAAAAGGTGCCATAATTTACCTCATTTGCACGCGCTTTGATAAATCTGAAGTACAAACCTTTGCATTACATCGTTTTAAATCAGCAACCGTTTTAGACTCTCGCGCATTGCACCCTGTTAATTTTGATATTGATGTTTATATTGATTCTGGCGCACTCGGTTTTAGAGTTGATTTTTCTAAACCAACAGAAAATATTGAATTAAAACTACTTATGAATGAAGATGATGCTTTATATTTCACCGAGAGCCAACTCAGTAAAGCGCAAAAAATTGAACAACTCACCCCAGAACTTTATCAAATTACGGCCAATGTTCCATTTACATCACAATTAGTCTGGTGGCTTAGAAGCTTTGGTAAAAAACTCATTCGGATCGAACCTATTGAAGTTTTTAATGCAGTACATGAAATTGAATAACTTTAGAAAATAAAAAAAGAGCCTTTTAGGCTCTTAATAATTTTATGGTTATATTGTTATTCTTATTATCGTTGTCGCTTCTATAATTCATATTGGATTTTATTCCCCCAAATACAACATGAATGCTGATTCATTAAAGAATTATGGTTCATCACATCGTACAGCATGCGAGTTCACCACTATTATAACGTATAGATTTCATTGTCATGGTTTTACCTCTGGTTGTGAACGTAAAATTAATATAACGGTTAAACCCACGATAGCAAAATAATGAAAAATGCTGAACAATGCATATATATGTCTGAAGACAAAATCAGCAATGCTTTTTCATAATGTTCCAAAGATAAAAAAGCCCACATCATGGATGCAGGCTCAATTAATTAAAAGCTAAAATTTAAGCGGTTTTTTTCGTTTGTGCATTCTTACGAATGGTAATCATGATTAACTGCACCGCAGCAGGTGTAACACCTGGAATACGACTCGCCTGCGCTAAAGTCTCAGGGCGTACATCTTTCAGTTTCAATGTAATTTCACGTGATAAACCAGACACGATGTCATAATCAAAATTCACTGGAATTTTGGTGTCTTCCAAACGTTTCATCTGCGCAACATCTTCATGCTGACGATTAATGTAGCCCGCATATTTCACTGCAATTTCAATTTGCTCGCCTACAAATGGAGTAACTTCAGAACCTGTAAGTTCTGCAATTTGAGCAAAATTAATATTTGGACGTTTCAATAAATCAATCGCAGAACATTCTTTAGAAAGATCCGCACCCGTCATCTCAACGAATTTTTTACCCATTGGATTATTTGGTGCAGCCCAAAGATGTTGTAATCGACTGGTTTCTTTCTCAACTGCTTCCATTTTTTCACAGTAAGCTGCCCAACGCGTATCATCAACCAAGCCCATTTCACGACCAATTGCCGTTAAGCGCTGATCCGCATTATCCTCACGAAGCATCAAACGGTATTCCGCACGTGAAGTAAACATACGGTACGGTTCTTTCGTACCTAATGTAATCAAGTCATCAACAAGAACGCCCATGTACGCTTCATCACGTTTCGGCGTCCATTGCTCTTGATCCCAAGCACGGCGAGCAGCATTTAAACCTGCCAATAAACCTTGTGCACCAGCTTCTTCATAACCCGTGGTACCGTTAATTTGACCTGCAAAATACAAGTTATTAATGGCTTTGGTTTCTAAAGAGAACTTCAATGCTTGTGGATTGAAATAATCATACTCAATTGCATAACCCGGACGAAGAATGTGTGCATTCTCCATACCACGAATCGAACGAACCAATTCAAACTGAACATCAAACGGTAGCGACGTTGAAATACCATTTGGATAAAGCTCATGTGTCTCTAAGCCTTCTGGCTCCAAAAACACTTGATGCGAATCTTTATCTGCAAACTTATGAATTTTATCTTCAATTGATGGGCAGTAACGCGGCCCTACACCTTCAATTTTACCTGTGTACATTGGCGAACGGTCTAAGCCACCACGAATAATGTCATGTGTGCGTTCATTGGTATGCGTAATATAACAATTTACTTGTTCAGGATGCATAGAAGCATCGCCCATGAATGACATGGTTGGCGATGGAAAATCACCCGGCTGCGCTGTCATTACAGAGAAATCAACAGAACGCGCATCAATACGTGGTGGTGTACCTGTTTTTAAACGACCTACAGGTAAATTTAATTCGCGTAAACGCGCTGCCAATGAAATAGATGGAGGATCACCGGCACGACCACCGCTCGATTTTTCGAGTCCTACGTGAATCACACCACCCAAGAATGTACCTGTAGTCAACACGACAGTTTTCGTATCAAAACGGATACCCATTTGCGTCACAACACCTTTAACGGTATCGCCATCTACAATTAAGTCATCTGCTGATTGTTGAAAAATATCTAAGTTGGCTTGATTTTCTAGCGTATGACGAATAGCTGCTTTAAAACGCACACGGTCAGCTTGCGCACGTGTTGCACGTACTGCTGCGCCTTTACGCGAATTTAAAATACGGAATTGAATACCACTTTTGTCGGCAGCCAATGCCATTGCACCGCCCAGTGCATCAATTTCACGTACTAAATGTGATTTACCAATACCACCGATGGCAGGGTTACAACTCATCTGCCCTAAAGTCTCAATGTTATGAGTTAAGAGCAATGTCTGTCGACCCATACGCGCCGCAGCAAGTGCTGCTTCGGTACCTGCGTGACCGCCACCGATAACAATGACATCGTAAACTTTAGGATAATGCATAATGGTTTGAGAGATAAAAAAAATGACTGCATATTATAGCAAAAAATTAGCTTGTCTTATATTTGTTTTTCAAAATTGTCTACACAAAATAGACAACTGCATACATTGTTATGACAATTTTCACTATGAATATTCTGCAAAAATAGATTAAATTTTAAGCTGATGATTCATAAAACATAATTATCAACTGTTCAAAATCCTCAACAATCATCCAACTTCATATAAAAGGATATTGTAATGAAAAATATTGCATTAAAAGCTTTTTCTATTTCACTCATGTGTTTAATGAGTTTTAGTTATGCCAATGCTGCTCAACACAAAATGAGTAAAACTGAAACACATAATGCTGTGACTCAACTGCAAATGAAAGTGTGTCACAATAAAAAGCAAGGTGAATGGGTGTCTTATAACTACAAAGGCGTATTATTCAACGGTACCTGTCAACACAATGCGCATGGCAAGCTCCAATTCATGCCGCCTGCTCCACATTCATAAACAATTCCGAACAATCCCCGATAAAAGTGGTTATATTTTTATAACCACTTTTTATTTACCCATTTATTAAAGCCTTTAAAATTCAAATATTGTAAAACTAGATAGATCGCATCAATACCTACCTATTAAACCCTCACATTTAATCAATAGAAACTTACCTGCCTTAAAGCATAGGCTCTCAAGCGAACAACAAGACGGATTAATATATTTGCAAGTTTAAAAAAAACACATATATTCAAAGAATAAGAACATAATTTTTACGATAACAAAGGACAAAAAATGGATTCAGGGATTATTACCATATTACTTCCCTTAGCATTGGCTATTATTATGGTCGGCTTAGGGTTAGAACTCACTCCAAAAGACTTTACACGTGTTACTCAACACCCTAAAGCTGTTTTAATTGCTTTATTTTGTCAGTTAGTGGTGTTAGTCAGCATTGCTTTTGTGATCTGTAAAGTATTAGCACTTCCTCCACTTCTTGCAGTTGGTTTAATGCTACTCGCAGCCTCACCTGGTGGAAGCACTGCAAATTTATTTAGCTATCTCTTTAAAGGTGATATTGCACTGAATATCACCTTAACCGCAATCAATTCAGTCGTTGCAGCCTTTACCTTACCCTTAATTGTCAATTTTTCTATTCAACACTTCATGAATGATGGTCAACAAATTAGCTTACAACTCAGTAAAATTTTACAAGTTTTTGCCATTATTATTGTTCCCGTTTGCATCGGCATGCTGATTCGACATTTTGCTCCACGATTTACAGAGAAACTGAACAAACCACTGCGAATTTTTGCCGTGGTGTTTTTAGTTTTAATTATTATTGGTGCGATTACCAAAGAACGGCATCAAATTCTCGAATATCTCACTCAGGTCGGTCTAGCGACTGTCATATTTTGTATCTGTAGTTTAAGCATTGGCTATTTTGTGCCACGTTTTCTAGGTATTAATAGCGCACAAGCACGCGCCTGTGCTTTTGAAATTGGAATCCACAACAGTACTTTAGCCATGACCATTGCTTTAACAGTCATGGTAAATTCAACCATCGCCATGCCTGCTGCAGTATATTCAATTTTCATGTATATCTTTGCTGCAATTTTTGGAACATTATTAAATAAGTTCGCTATAAACAAGAAGATTCAATTACAAACAAATTAAACCTCTCAACATTGATTCAACCATCCTAAAATAAAAGAATGACCAAAGTCATTCTTTTATTTTTTGCTTGAATATAAGCGAAGCTGCTTGGTTTCCGCTACAATAGCCGCCAGTTGAAAATATACATTAGGTTATTCTCGTGAAGTGGTTACAAATTCATATTACTGTTGAACAAGCGCAAGTCGATTACACAGAAACTCTACTTAACTCTTTAGGTGCGGGCGGTGTAACTTTAGATGATGCTGAAAATCAGGATTTACTTGAACCACTTCCAGGTGAAACACCGCTTTGGAACCATGTCATTGTTACAGGTATCTATGCGCAGGAAGATGACGAAGAAATTGATGTTGCAGCACTTGAAACATTTATTCGCACTCAACTACCAGATGCACCTTTGCGTCATGAATTCCTAGAAGATCAAGCATGGGAACGCACATGGATGGATGCATATGAGCCGATTCAGATTAGTGAAAAGTTCTGGATTGTCCCAGAATGGATGGAAGCACCCGATGCTGATGCCGTCAATATTAAACTAGATCCAGGTTTAGCATTTGGTACAGGTAACCATGCAAGTACCTTCCTTTGCCTACAGTGGCTCGGTAAAACCGATGTTAAAGATAAAGTTGTCATCGACTATGGTTGTGGCTCAGGCATTTTAGGTGTTGCGGCCTTATTATTGGGTGCTAAAAAAGTCTATGCAACGGATATCGACCCTCAAGCAGTGCTTGCAACAAAACAAAATGCCGAGCTCAATGGCGTCCTAGACAAACTCTATGTCGGCTTGCCTGAAGAGTTCAATGAAGCCTTTAAAGGTAAACAAGCAGACATTCATGTAGCCAATATTCTTGCAGGCCCACTAATGTCACTTGCGAAAGAGTTCTCAACTTTAATTAAATCTGAAGGAGAGTTCGCACTTGCAGGTATAATTGAAGAGCAAGTTGCTGATGTTTCTCGTGTTTATTCTGAATTTTTTGATATATTAGACGTTGAAAAACGCGATGAAAATTGGTACCGAATTTCTGGTAAACGCAAAAAATAGATTAGAGCAATATTGACGCATGACTGATAAACAAACCCGCTGCCCAACCTGCAATTCACTCTACAAAGTGACAGTAACACAACTTACTGTTTCTCAGGGTATGGTTTGTTGTCCTAAATGCTCGACTAACTTTAATGCACTACTGGGTTTAGTCAATCAAGACAATCAAATTTCTCAAGAAAAAAAATCCGAACTCATCCAATCTGCATATATAGCTGAAATGAGCATTTTAGATATATTCAGGCGCAAAACAGAAAACTCAAATATTGATCTACGCACTTATTTAAATAGCTTAAATCAATTTAATAGCGAACCTTTACAAAATATTCCAGCTTTACACTTATCTTCTCAAACCACCTCATCGAGCAAAAAGAAGCACAAAACAGTTAAATATTATGCGATCTGGAGTGTTGTCAATTTAATTCTCCTCTCGATCTTGTTTTTCCAAATTTTATGGTTCAATCCAAAACTGACAGATCAATACGCTACATTAAACACGCTATTTACAAAAACCTGTGCCATTTTAAGCTGCGATACTATAGATCAACGCTACAGCCAAATGGCAGTTGAACGGTTAAAAGTTGAAAAAGTCGGTAAAAATCAAACTGCCTTTTCTGGTACTTTAATCAATAATTATGAAAAAAGCTTAGCTTTACCCATTATTAAAATCACCCTTAAAAATGAAGATAAAAATATCGCTTCTTATACTTTAACCTCATCTCAATATCTGAATGGTGGATTGAGCGGGATTAGTCGAATTCCAACTACACGCCCATATCGCTTTAAATTTACGATCAATCAACCGAGAAATTCTTTCAATGATTACAATTTAGAAATAATTCACCCCTAAAAACAAAAAAAAATGATAAAAAAATAAAAAAAATGTAGTTTTCTTGCTCATTTTTTCTTAGACAATGGTATCATACGCGCCACGAAAGCTTTGTCCTGCAAACTCCTCGCAATTTTTCACAACAAATACAATCTAGTTATGTGCTTTATTACCCATATTGCGCAAGTAGAACGTTTTTTTGCGTGAAAGAGCGCAGTAACAAATATTAATCTATTGTTACGCTTATTTTTCGCTCAATTGCTCAAGTTGTGGCAAGCTAATTGTTCTTGTTTTAGAGCCAACCGTTTTAGGATCTGAAACGGAGCTCAAATATTTTTTAGACCTCATTTATATATCACTTTACTCAAGTGGTATTTGATTTTCGGATTAAACTCGCATGAATAGCAAATCTCCTATTTTTACTGCACAATCTGATGTCGCTCTACGTATCCATGTAGATCGCGCAGTTCGCCATTATTTTGCACAATTACAAGGTGAGCAACCATCTCAAGTGTATGACATGGTGTTAGCAGAAATGGAGAAACCTCTTTTATCTGTTGTTCTAGAATATACTCGCGGCAACCAGACACGCGCTGCCGAGATTCTCGGACTTAACCGTGGTACTTTACGTAAAAAGTTAAAAGCTCACGGTTTAATGAGTGAATAAATGATAAAATGCTCACGCCGTGGGCATTTTTTATGCCCAATTGTTTTTAATCTAGACCTTTAATATTGTTGACGAAAATCATGACTATTAAACGCGCTTTAATCTCTGTATCTGATAAATCAGGGATCGTTGAATTTGCTAAAAACCTCGTGGCTCTTGGGGTAGAAATTTTATCTACTGGTGGTACATATAAGTTGCTTAAAGACAACAATATCGCTGTAGTAGAAGTTTCAGAGCACACAGGCTTCCCAGAAATGATGGATGGTCGTGTAAAAACACTACATCCAAAAATTCATGGTGGCATCTTAGCTCGCCGTGGTCTAGACGAAGCTGTCATGGCTGAACACAACATCGATGCAATCGATTTAGTGGTTGTAAATCTTTATCCATTTGCTGCAACTGTTGCGAAACCAAACTGTTCACTAGCAGATGCGATTGAAAACATCGACATCGGCGGTCCTACAATGGTTCGTGCTGCTGCAAAAAACCACGCGTCTGTGGGTATTGTAGTTAACGCATCTGATTACGACACGGTAATTGCAGAACTTAAAGCAGATGGTGCTTTATCTCATACCACTCGTTTTGATCTTGCGGTTAAAGCATTCGAACATACTGCACAATATGATGGCATGATCGCTTCTTACTTAGGCGCTCGCGTCGGTAAAGAAGAGGGTCAAGCTGACAAATTTGCACGTACTTTCAATACACAGTTAAATAAAGCACAAGACCTTCGTTACGGTGAAAACCCACATCAATCTGCTGCATTCTATGTTGAAAGCACAGCAACTGAAGCTTCTGTTTCAACTGCGAAACAGCTGCAAGGTAAAGAATTATCGTATAACAACATTGCAGATACCGATGCAGCGCTTGAATGTGTGAAATCTTTTGCTAAACCTGCATGTGTAATTGTAAAACATGCAAACCCATGTGGCGTTGCGGTGTCTTTAGATGGCATTGCTGCGGCTTATGACCTTGCTTACGCAACAGATCCTGAATCTGCATTCGGTGGCATCATTGCATTCAACCGTGAATTAGACGTTGCAACTGCGCAAGCCATTGTAGACCGTCAATTCGTTGAAGTCATTATTGCACCAAGTATTGCTGAAGGCGTACTTGACGTAACTGGTGCGAAGAAAAACGTTCGTGTTCTTGTCTGTGGTGAACTTCCTGCACTTGATGCACGTCAAACTCAGCTTGACTACAAACGTGTGAATGGCGGTTTATTGGTTCAAGACCAAGACTTAGGCATGATCACGAAAGATGACCTTAAAGTGGTGACCAAAGTTGCACCGACTGAAGCTGAAATCGACGATTTAATCTTTGCTTGGAAAGTTGCAAAATACGTAAAATCAAATGCGATTGTCTATGCCAAAGGTCGTCAAACCATTGGTGTAGGTGCAGGTCAAATGAGCCGTGTAAACTCAGCGCGTATTGCTGCAATTAAAGCTGAACATGCAGGCTTAGTGGTTGAAGGTGCTGTTATGGCATCTGACGCATTCTTCCCATTCCGTGATGGTATTGATAACGCTGCTAAAGCAGGGATCAAATGCATCATTCAACCGGGCGGTTCTATGCGTGATGAAGAAACCATTGCTGCTGCTGATGAAGCCGGTATCGCAATGGTATTCACAGGTATGCGTCACTTCCGTCATTAATTGATGGAATCCTGACTGTAATGACAAAGTCATACATGTTTAAAACAGATTTCTAAATCTTACATGAAAGTCCTCTCCTGTTTTGGGATGAGGACTTTCATGTTATTTCGATTCATGGAGTATGAAGCGATGAATATTTTAGTTTTGGGTAGTGGCGGTCGTGAACATGCACTTGCATGGAAAATCGCACAAGATGACAAAGTCGCAAAAGTATTTGTAGCACCGGGTAACGCGGGTTCTGCAACTGAAAATAAATGCGAAAATGTCAATATCGATATTTTAGACAATGCTGCAATTATTGCTTTCGCTAAAGAAAATGATGTTGCCTTAATTGTTGTTGGTCCAGAAGCACCTCTCGTCAATGGTGTGGTTGATGCTTGCCGTGCTGCTGATGTGAAAGTTTGGGGTCCGACCCAATTTGCCGCACAGCTTGAAGGCTCTAAAGCATTTGCTAAACATTTCTTAAAACGTCACAACATTCCTACCGCTTTCTATGATGTATTCACAGAAGTTGATGCTGCTAAAGCCTATGTTGAACAAAATGGCGCACCAATTGTCATCAAGGCTGATGGTCTTGCTGCTGGTAAAGGTGTAATTGTTGCCATGACTAATCAAGAAGCATTTGATGCCATTGATGACATGCTTGCAGGCAACAAATTTGGCGATGCAGGTTCTCGTGTTGTGGTTGAACAATTCCTTGCTGGTGAAGAAGCATCGTTCATTTGCATGATTGATGGACACAACATCTTGCCAATGGCAACTTCACAGGATCATAAACGTATCTTTGAAGGCGACCAAGGACCAAACACTGGCGGTATGGGTGCTTACTCTCCTGCTCCTGTGGTGACGGCTGAAGTTTTCGATAAAGTCATGAAAGAAGTGATGCGCCCAACGGTTGATGGGATGGCGGCTGATGGTCATGTTTATACAGGTTTCTTGTATGCAGGCTTGATGATTGATGAACAAGGTCAGCCTCGTGTCATCGAATTCAACTGCCGTTTTGGTGACCCTGAAACCCAACCGATCATGATGCGTTTAAAATCATCTTTAGTGGATTTGGTTGAAGCTGGTATTGCAGGAAACTTACCTGCGGAAGCTGAATGGGATGAGCGTAAAACCGTCGGTATCGTACTTGCATCTAAAGGCTACCCTGAAACTTCAAGCAAAGATGATGTGATTTACGGTTTAGACACCGAAATGACCGACGCTAAAGTTTTCCACGCTGGTACTGCTGTCAATGCAAATGGCGAGATTGTGACTGCGGGTGGTCGTGTGCTTTGCGTAACAGCATTGGGCAATACCATTGGTGAAGCACAAGCAAAAGCATTAGAACTTTGTGAAAAAGTAACTTTTGACGGTGTTCAATATCGTAAAGATATTGGTTACCGTGCCATTGCACGTGAACAAGCTTAAAACTTAGTTTTTCCAAAAATTTAAACAAGTCCGCTTTATGCGGACTTTTTTATTGTATATTAATTTTAACTCATAAAAATTATGCACTTAAAAATATATTTAGCTATTTTTTCAATAATTCCTCAGAAGAAATTCAATATTTAGGAACTCCTTATACGCAGGATTATCTCAAAGCAATTACTTTTATTCTTCAGACCCAACCATATATAGAAAAAGCACTACTTTTATCCAATAATGGATTTCATGCTTTTTTAATAATATCGGAACAAAATACTTACGTAATTCGATCAGGCTTTAGCTCAGGTTATTTCGGTGAAGGAACAAAAGGTTTAGCATCAGCCTTGCAATTACTTTTAAAACATCACATTGAAATTGAAGAAGTAAATATTTCCTCAAAACTCATGAAAAAATTAAATAAAGCGTTGTTATCAAGTACTGATGTAGAAAATATTTCAAACTCTCGCTATGTTCGCCCTATACAAATATATGAATACATCTATGCAATTTACGAAAATTTAGACTATCAGAAAAACAACAACCATTATTATTCAAATGAGCTCCCTTATCATTTGATTGACTCACGAATCTTTGATCTTGCATTAAAATTTAAAGAGGATCCAAATTCAGCCATTATGTCTGCTTTTACACGATTAGAAGATATAGTTCGAAAAAGATCAGGACTCAATCATCTTCACTCCACAGAACTATTTAAAATCGCCCTAAGTGAAAAAGATTCACCTTTAACATGGAATTCAATAAGCATTGGGGAGACTCAAGCCAAAGGAAGACTTTTTGTAAATATATATCAAGCATTTAGAAATGCTCGTGCTCATAAAGAAGCTGATTTACCTTATTCTAAATTGACCCGAGAGTTTCTTTTAGTGAATGAGCTATTTTTATTAGAAAGCGAAGCAATTGAACGTAAAGAAATTACCAAATAAAAATTGATAAACTAAAACCCAATAAAACCAACTATTAAGAGTCCACAATTGCAGGCCCTCCTATATCCAATAAACAGATAATAAATCCATAAATACTTATATATTATGAATAAGTATAAAAATAAACCAGAACGCCACCCCAATTTAATAAAAGTACTTGTTTTACTTATTAATTTATACAAATCACTAATTTTTAAGGAAAATCAAGAAATGCCACATCCCTCTTTCAACGCTATAAAAAATGAAAATTTATTGATATGATGAATAAAATCTTAGAGTTGGTTTTTCAGATAGTTAAATTAAACTATGATTTCTATCGATATTCAAATACATGAATCATCACAAGGATGTGAAACCAAAACTCTAAAACCAAATTATTATTGGAATCGTAGCATAACACCTACTTATTTCATATTTTTTCAGGATTTATACATGAAAAAGCTGATTAGCATTCTCCTAAGCACCTCCGTATTAACACTTAGTGCGTGTAGCAAACAAGAAGCACCAAAAACAGAACCAGCAAAGGATACAACTTCAGGTGAACTAACCAAAGTCACACTTGCTTCAAGTGGTTCTGATACCGATATTTGGAATTATATCGCTACTTTACCTGAAACAAAGCAAGCAGGAATTGATTTAAAAGTTCAGAATTTCACTGATTATGTTTCAATGAATACCGCTGTAGCCAACAAAGAAATTGATGCGAATGCATTTCAATCTTATGCTTATATGATTGCCTATAACACTAATAATAAAGATAAAATTGCGCCACTTGCGACCACTTATCTCGAACCAATGGGCATCTATTCAACGAAATACAAAAGAGTTGAAGAATTCCCACAGGGTGCATCTATTGCCATTCCCAATGATGCGGCAAATGAAGCTCGTGCATTATTACTTTTACAATCTGCCGGCTTAATCAAACTTAAAGTAGATTTTGACCCTGCAAAAGGTTTACCGAGCGACATCATTGAAAATACTAAAAAATTAGATATCAAACCTGTTCAAATGGCGACGGCAGTTCGCGTTAAAAGTGAAGTGGATGCCATTGTATTGGGCAACGTACTGGCGATGGAAGGCGGTTTAAATGTATTAAAAGATTCCATCTTCCATGAACCTACTGACCAATCAACCAAACTAAATGTAAATATCATTGCTGTTGCAGAATCTCGTAAAGATGATCCAACTTTACAAAAGTTAGGTACACTTTATCACTCAGCTGCTGTTGGAAAATATGTGCAAGAACACTTTGGTGGAACTAAAGTTGATGTAAACAAACCTGTAAGCTATCTTACAGAATCAAAATAGTAATATAATCACTGAAATAAAACAGGCAAAGTGACTTTGCCTGTTTTTTCATTTTTGCATAATATTTGACGATATGATTGAATTTAAAAACATTTCAAAAGATTACGAGCTCAAGGGTCAAACCTTACACGCACTGGACCAAATTAATTTGGAAATTCCAGCGGGTAGTATTTTTGGCATTATTGGCTATAGTGGCGCAGGTAAAAGTACTTTAATCCGCTTGATTAATTTACTTGAACGCCCAACTCAAGGTCAAATCATTATCAATCAGAAAGATTTTACCGCTTTAGATGCGCGCTCATTACGTCAAGAACGTGCAAATATTGGCATGATTTTTCAGCATTTTAATTTATTGCAAACCAAAACGGTCGCAGCAAATATTGAAATGCCACTTAAACTTCTTGGCGTTTCCAAAGTAGAACGTGAAAAACGCTTAAAGGAATTACTCGAATTTATTGACCTAAAACATAAAAAAGATGCTTTTCCAGATGAACTCTCAGGTGGTCAAAAGCAACGAGTCGGAATTGCACGTGCTTTAGCAAATCACCCCAAAATATTACTGTGTGACGAGGCAACTTCTGCTCTTGATCCACAAACAACCAAATCAGTTTTAGCTTTACTCAAAAAAATCAATCAAGAACAGAATATTACCATTGTCATGGTGACACATGAAATGGATGTGATTGAATCAATTTGTGATCGTGTGGCCGTCATGGAACAAGGTCAAGTGATTGAAACTGGATCAACTCTTGAAATTTTCAGTCAACCGCAACACCCGACCACCAAGAATTTTATTCAAACAGTTTTACAGCAACAGTTACCTGTCAATATTTTAAAAAATCTTGATAACCAAAATCATAATAGTATTTATAACCTTCAGTTTTTAGGCACTTCTGCACAAGAAACTGTAGTACAAGCGGTGATTAAACAGTTTGATATTAGTCTTAATATTCTGTTTGCCAATATGACCGAAATTAATGGTGCGGTTATTGGTCAAATGTTTATTCAATTACTGGGTGATCCCTTAATCATTCAACAAGCAATTGAGTTTTTAGAACAACATGGTGTCAGAGTTGAACAATCAGGAGTCACGGTATGAGAGATCTCATCGTACAATGGTTAACTGAAATTACAGCTCCATTTTGGCACAGCTCACTATCCATTGATCAATTTATTACCGCACTTCAAGAAACCATTCACATGGTATTCTTTGCCATGTTATTTGGCGGAATTTGGGGCTTCATTCAAGCGATTATTCTCCTCGTTACTCGTCCAAATGGTATTTTACCCAATAAGATTATTCACCATGTACTCAACCCCATTGTGAATGCCTTACGCTCCCTGCCATTCATTATCTTGTTGATTGCAGTTATCCCTTTGACTAAATTTTTAGTCGGCACATCAATTGGCACTTGGGCAGCCATTGTTCCACTGACTATTTATATTGGTCCATATATGGGGCGTTTAATTGAAACTTCATTACTCGAGGTCAATGAAGGAATTATTGAATCCGCTCAGGCAATGGGGGCTTCACCTTGGCAAATTATCTTTAAATTTATTGTACCTGAAGCACGTAGCTCCTTAATTTTAAACCTCACTACTGCGACCATTAGCTTGATTGGTGCAACAGCCATGGCAGGTGCTGTAGGCGCAGGTGGAATCGGTGATTTAGCTATTTCTTATGGCTACCAACGCTTTGATACCAGTGTAGTCATTCTGACCGTCATTGTACTTTTAGTTTTGGTTCAAATCGTGCAAACATTAGGTGATTGGCTTTCTAAAATTAGATAAATCTATAAGCGATCAAACCCTCTATAGAGGGTTTTTTATTAACAGCAATGCTCATTTTATTCTCTTATAATCACCCCACAACCATGATCAACAACTTCTCTTAAGTAACACAAATACACCACTTAGATTTTTAGTGACATTTAAGCTAGTTTTTGCATACACTCAAATAAAGTTTAATGGAATACAACAATGACTTTTAAAATTCACGTAATCGAGGTTAAAAATCAATTACAAAACTATATTTGGCTTTTGGAAGAAACTAATAGCCGTGATGTTGTTGTTATTGATCCTACTGAAGCACATTTAGTTGAAGAATATTGTCAAAAAAACCAATTAAATCTCAGCCAAATTTGGTTAACACACTGGCATAAAGATCATATTGGCGGTGTTCCCGATTTACTCTCTAACCATCAAATTCCAGTCTATGGGCCTCGTGAAGAGCTCAGTAAGATTCATGTCATTAGCCATCCTTTACAGCATGATGATCATTTCCAGTTTCATCATTTAAAAATCGAAGTTATTGCCGTACCAGGCCACACCTTAGGTCATATTGTTTATTTTATTGATAAACTAGAAACTTTATTTAGTGGTGATACTTTATTTGCGATGGGATGTGGTCGACTGTTTGAAGGCACAGCTACACAAATGTATCACTCGTTGAATCGCTTAGCTGCCCTACCGCCGCAAACCAAAGTATATTGCACACACGAATACACTCTAGCCAATGCTCAGTTTGCACTGCATGTTGAACCTGATAATCTGGCCATTCAAAATCGCGCCCAACACATTCAACTCCTACGTGATCGTGGTGAAATCACACTACCTAGCAGCATAGAATTAGAACTTGAAACCAATCCATTTTTACGTGCAGAAAGTGTTGAAGATTTTGCCAAGATACGACAATTAAAAGATAATTTTTAGCCAATCACAATTTGTGATTCAGTATTTATTGAGTTTATCAATTCAGTAAATACTGAATCATAAAATAAAAATAATCACATACATAATAAACATGGTTTTTGTCTTACCTCACCCATTAAACAATAAATTCAGACCATATCCCGATTTAAAATTAGCACCAGATAAAACAATCCAAACATATTCTGTGATTCATTGAGATCCAAAAGCACAACTAAAATTTCCTCAATTTTGCTGAACAAGTCTTCATGCTTAAATTTTTTGATGGATTAGAGCTATTGAGATCAATACGATAATATTCAAATAATTTGACACTTTTACTTACACTTGATCCCAAAATTCAATAGCATTAAAAATTGATAAAATATGCCCAATAAATAAATTGATAAAACTTCAACTTCTCTTATTTTTATTAAAATAGAAAGTAAAATATAAAAACCACTATGTTATCAATTGAATTTTATATGTTTTTCATTCCATACCAATCCAAGCTAATAAAACTTTTTTGCATTAATCCTCTAATTATTTTAAACAGCCCATTTTTCATTGATTAAAATTTGTAATAAAAAAATATTTTTACATCCTCACCCCTTTAAAAGCTTGTCATGCATCCCTATTAAAATATTAGACAGGAATTAAGGACATCTACTGTGAAAAAGGTTGTTAAAGCAAAAAATTTAATCGCATTCCGAATTTGGTTAGAAAAATTAGGATATTCAGTTAAAAATTTAGCCGATGGTAAAGGATTTACTTTCAGCTTCAAAAAAGAATATGGTTTAGTCACCTGTGAGCTGTCGGGAAATACCTTGGCTGTACAATTAGGTGAAGAGTTTGAAGATCACTTAAAAGCCTAAACTTGCTTGATATCAATTTAATTCTATTATTTATTTATCATCAATACAATGATTTAGTACAAGCCCAAAGGCATGCTTATTCTTTCGAATACATGCCTTAAATTTTATGCAAAAAAAAGACAAGATATAAATCCTGTCTTTTTCATATATGGTGGGGACGAAGAGACTCGAACTCTTACACCTTGCGGCGCTGGAACCTAAATCCAGTGCGTCTACCAATTTCGCCACGTCCCCGAATAAAAAAACCACTTAAGTGGTTTCTTATAAAACTTGGCAGAGGATCAAGGACTCGAACCTTGACGAACGGTTTTGGAGACCGTCATGCTACCATTACACCAATCCTCTATTGCAAATTAACTAAGCTTTAGAACCACTTAATTAAGTTACTTGGTGGGGACGAAGAGACTCGAACTCTTACACCTTGCGGCGCTGGAACCTAAATCCAGTGCGTCTACCAATTTCGCCACGTCCCCAATGGCTGTGTATATTATAGAGATCATTAGGTCATGACAAGCCTTTTTATAAAAAAACTTCTCGTTTGATTCAATATTAAACAAAAATTCCCACTACTGCTTTATCTTTATACAAATTCGCTTAATCTTTGTTTTATTTCATTAATATTGGCTGCTCTATGCGCTTTTATTTTGTGCAACATGACACTCAAAACAGGTTCGAACCTCTCAAATGGCTCAGGTAATTGCACTTGTAAATGCTGGCAATGTAAATAAGCCCAATCCATATAGCTTTTTTCTTGCAATCTTTGCTGTGTTAACCATTCCAGCCAAATAATCCCCAAAGCATAGATATCCGATTGAATCGATTTTGCTTCGGCATGGAATAATTCAGGCGCCATATAACGTGGTGTCGCAGAATGATGAGGGTTCAATTGATCTAGTAGAGTAGCTTGCTCAAAATCGATCAAATAACATTGTTTACCATTCAGTCGAAAGTGCTCAGCTTTTAAATCACCATGTAAATAACCGACTTGATGTAAATCAGACACCACATCTAAACTTTTTAACAATCGATGTAGTACTTCAGCACGACTGAAGTGTATGGAGGATTGTTCAAACAGCATTGTTGAGTGCTGTATTATTAGTGTGGGCTGTAAATACTGCTCAGCATCGTTAAATAATGTCTGACTATCGACAATTTCAAAGGGCAATAAAATCTTAGTTTTTTGTCGTGCCAGTTGTTGATAGACATGCAACTCATTCAAAAAAGCCTGTTCACTGATCGAGTTGAGTCCAAAAAGTTGTGCTTTCACCCAATATCGACTTTCACCTTGTTGAATTTGATACAACCGACGACCAAGACTTTGGCTGTGTAGTGAATTACATGCCGACTGCAACTGATCACGAATATCAAGATTAAACATTTGAATTGGAAGTTTCAGAATTCTCTTGCGCGTGTTTTAACACAGCTAAGCAATGTTGAATGGTTTTACCTATGCGGGCATGGGTTTCAATACTGGAAATTTTCGGCCAAGTTGCTCGCTCGCCTTCTCTTTGTAATAACTTGAACAAATGCGGACGAGGATTTTGCAACATATAACCATAATGTCGCAAACTATAATTCCCAACAATATTCACATCACCATAGTAACGCTGATCCACAATGCCGTAACCATGATCCAGTAAGCGGCGAACGGAAGGAACTCGTCCCATTCTGTTTCGGGTAAAATCCATTGCCCCCATTGCGGCTAATTTTCCTTGAGTACGAACGATACGCTCAGGCCAGCTCAGTAAGTCTTTACGGAAGCGTTCTGCATCATTCTGCATAAATGGCACAATATGCGGATTGACCTGACTGGCAATGGTGTAATTCAGGTTATAGAGCCTAGACATTCGCTCCTGAGGGAAATCACTGCGCACACTACCATCAACCCATCGTGTATTGGCTAAATAAGGCGTATGCACACCATCATAGCGCTTACTGGTCAGACGAACTGGTGGAAATAAAATAGGCACAGCACAAGAAGCCAAGACTGCACTCCACACCAACAAATCTGGCGAGGTATATTTATTCATAATACGTGCATCTTCTTGTGCTACATCGTATGGCGCTACCGTTACATTAATATCCAAACCCGATTTTTCAAAAGCCTCAGCAAAGGTGACGTCACCCAAGTTTTCAACTAAAAATCTCTTCAGATATTTAACATCTGCAAAACCACCATTCCCCTTCAGCAATTCTTTAATATGTCTAAAGTGGAAAGCATCACTATAAAAGTGATCTCCCATCAGCAAGTTTGGAATTTCACTTGGCTCTGCAACCCCCAACATCCCCGTCATAATTGCACCGGCACTTGAGCCAGACAAGACCTTTGGCATTAAATCTTGCTCTAACAGAGCCTTACATACGCCACTGTGAAACAAGCCCAATGTCGCTCCACCAGAAAACATCAGTGCTGGTTGCCCATACGCTTTTTGACAATTTTCTAAAAAACTTAACTTATCTTTTAAACTTAAATTTTCACATTTTTCTGAAGCGATATAAGCCAATGCATTACTGACTTCTTCAATGTAATCATCAATTAACTTTTTGGTACCAAAATAGGTTTGGGTAAACAACATTGGATGCCCAATATTGGCCACATCATGACTAAAACCTTCGCGTAATATATAAATCAAATCCGCAGTTCGCTGCTGCTGACGATAACGTTTTAATAAGTTTAAGCGGTATGAAATAATTTCTGCATCAAAATAAGGGGAGCTATTATCGTACTTCCATTCTTGTGCCCCACTTTCTTCATCAAGTTTCAGCGCAAATGACTTCCACTCATCATAACTTTCCGATTTATCTAATTGTCTTTTAAGTTTTTTTATACGATATGCCTGATGTGGATTAAGATCACGAACTGTATCTAAAATCATAGCTGCCTCTTTAATTTGATATTAATCCAAAATATTTATATCCGCTTTTCCAATATGTGAGATCACCTTAAGATTATCAATAGCTCAAACGAATTATTTACTGTTTTTATCATCAAATTTAAAGTTCAGGCTACAACAGCGCACTTTTCTAGTGCTACTATCTGGCTATTAAAAATTTTCAGCGAATAATAATGCCGACTTTAGATTTACCTGAACATTTGATTCAATCGTTATCTGTAGTTCTTCAACAATTACAGCAAGCTTTGCCTGAACTTAAACAAGAAACCGATTTTTCTGCACCCGCCTTTAGATGGCAAGACAAGCAACTTAAAGCGATTTATCAACCTAAAGTTTTTCAGCTCGATGACTTAAAAGGCATTGAAAAGCAAAAAGCAAAAATCATTCAAAACACATTACAATTTCTAAAAGGCTTACCAGCCAATGATGTCTTACTCACGGGTTCACGTGGTACAGGAAAATCATCCATTGTCCGTGCCCTTTTAAGTCAGTATGCACATGCGGGCTTACGCTTAATTGAAATTGAACGTGATGATTTATCTGACCTCCCTGAGATTCAAAAATTAATTGTCAATCGACCTGAAAAGTTTATTGTCTATTGTGATGATCTGGCTTTTAATGCGGAAGATGAAAATTATCGCAGCTTAAAAAGCGTCCTAGATGGTTCATTACAATCAGGTTCAAGTAACTTTATTATTTATGCCACGAGTAACCGTCGTCATTTACTGCCTGAATTTATGCATGAAAATACGCCTGTTACGAAAGTTGATGTTCCACAATATAAAGAATTACATCCTCAAGAGGCGATTGAAGAGAAAATTTCATTGTCGGATCGTTTTGGCTTGTGGTTATCTTTTTACCCTATGGATCAAAATCTATATTTAGAAATTGTCGAAAGTTATCTCTCAAAAAACGATATTAATTTAACAGAAGATGTTCGTGCAGAAGCTTTGCGATGGTGTCAATTACGTGGTCAACGTTCTGGACGTGCGGCTTATCAATTTTCTAAACATTGGATTGGTTCGCAACAATTGGCAGCCTTTTAATTTCTCGTGATTTCTGAAATAATAATCTAAATTCAAGTGTACAATCATTTTAGATTGTTATTTCAGTCGTTCTTATTTGCAAAAAACTCTAGATTATTGATTGTTTAATATCTTCTCTCTCAAAACATTGAATCCTTTTATTTAGCGATATAAAAAGCTGTGGTTATATACATTGCATTTTTGACCGATCACAATGTTTAAACACTATCTAAACTCTCTATGAATAGTGTTCATTATTCAGAGAAATTACACATTTTAAGGAATACCCCATGACCGATAATGAACAAGTTTCATTAACGCTTCAGTCTGCTGCTAAACCATTTTCACGCAGTTTTGACTTTTCACTCGACTTTGAAAATATTAATTTTAGAAAGCGTCCGAAGTTATATCGCATTGGTCGTGGTGAGGAAGGTGTTTTATTGGTTGAACCGTATAAGTCTGAGATTTTACCCTTTTGGCAATTTGAAGATGAAGTACAAGCTACTGAAAGTAGTACAAAAATCTTTGCATTATTCTTAGAATATTTAGAGAAAAATGATTTTGTTGGCGCAGACATGGCAAGAAAGTTTTTGCTTATGGGTTATACTCGTGCACGTCGTTATGCAAATCATAAAAAAGGCACGCTTAAAACTGGCCGAAAAAATAAAGGTGTGACTCCCAAGATTAAAGTGTTACCCAATGACGCTATAACAACTGAAAAACAGCCACGCAGCCATGCGGATGAAGTCAAAGTGACTGTGGCGAAAATTTTTAAAGATAAAAGCGATCAAGCAAAATTAAATCCAAAATATATTGAGCTTAAAGAACAATTCAATGTGTTGATTCGTCAAGACTAATTTATTAAGTTCATCATAAAAAGAGTAATTTCTGATTGAGAAATTGCTCTTTTTATTGTTTCAAGTTTCTTTTTAACAATACGCGACTTAAAAGCATTTATATTTAGATAAATGAAGATAAAAAAAGAGGCTTTCACCTCTTTTCAAAATCTCAATATTTACCCCTGTTCAGGATTGGTCAATTCCGTCATCGGCCAGCGCGGTGTCGTCGTTACCGATAACCCATCGTGTTGACCCGCTTTTAAACGCTGATAACCAGCAAAAGCAATCATGGCACCGTTATCAGTACATAATGCAGGTTCTGCATAGTAAACCGTCGCTTTAATTTTCGCTAAATCGGCTTCTAAACGCTCACGCAAACGTGAGTTGGCACTGACACCACCTGCAATCACCAAACGCTTTAAACCCGTTTGCTTCAAAGCTTTAACCGATTTTTTCACCAAAGTATCTACCAAAGCTTCTTGAAAAGAGGCAGCAATGTCTGCTTCTCGGCCTTGACCTTCCACTTTTTTTAACTGATTTGAAACCGATGTTTTTAAACCACTAAAAGAGAAATCTAAACCTTGATGTAACATTGGACGTGGAAAATCAAAAGCAGTTGCACTACCTTGTAAGGCTAATTTAGCAATATTTGGCCCACCTGGATAAGCCAAGCCCATCATTTTTGCAACTTTATCAAAAGCCTCACCTGCCGCATCATCTATCGACTCGCCAAGCAGTTCATATTGACCAATACCATGCGCTGCCATGAGCTGGGTATGTCCACCCGAGACCAATAAAGCGACAAATGGGAATTCTGGTGGTGTTTTAGATAACAAAGGGGCAAGCATGTGCCCTTCCATGTGATGTACACCAATAGCAGGTTTATTTAAAGCAAAAGCCAAAGTCCGCCCAAACAATGCACCCGTCATCAACGCACCCATTAAACCCGGGCCACGCGTATACGCAATCGCATCAATCTGTGATTTTTGAATATTACTTTCTTCAAGCAGTTGATTAATTAAAGGCACAAGCTTACGAACATGGTCACGGGAGGCCAGTTCAGGCACCACGCCACCATATTCTGCATGTAGTTTAATCTGACTATAAAGTACTTGTCCTCTTAAGCCGACTTCACTGTCATAAAGTGCTAAACCTGTTTCATCACAGGAAGTTTCCAAGCCAAGAACGATCATTAAACTACCTATTGCCTGTATCTAAATTTTGCCAAAGCTATTATAGACTTGTGGTATGAGATGTAAATGAGTAAAATACTGTCCTTCACTTGCGATCTTGGGCAATCCAGCCTAGATCTTATCCATAACTTAATGAGGATTCTTCATGCCACAAGTTAAATTGAAAGAAGGCGAACCAGTAGACGTAGCTATCCGTCGTTTCAAACGTTCATGCGAAAAAGCGGGTGTTTTAGCTGATGTTCGTAAACGCGAATTCTATGAAAAACCAACTCAAGAACGTAAACGCAAAAAAGCTGCTGCAGTTAAACGCTACCAAAAGAAATTGGCGCGTGAATCTGTACGTACTACTCGCCTTTACTAAAATTAATTTGTGACTAATTAACTGCTTGGATAAAATATGACGACTTTAAAAACCCAAATTACTGATGCATTGAAAATTTCTATGCGTGCCAAAGATATGGCAACAGTAATGGTTCTACGTGGTCTACAAGCAGCAATTAAGCAAATTGAAATCGATGAACGCGTAGAGCTTGATGATAGTCGAGTTCTTGCGGTCATTGAAAAGCAAATCAAACAACGTAAAGAATCGATTAAAGCCTTCGAAGGTGCTAATCGACAAGACTTAGCTAGTAAGGAACAAGCCGAAGTTGAGATTATCTCTCAATTTCTACCAGCAGCTATGACTGAGGAAGAACTTGATTCAATCATTGCGCAAACTATTCTTGCGCAAGAAGCTACTAGCATGAAAGATATGGGTAAGGTGATGAATTCTCTACGTCCGATCATAGCCGGGCGTGCCGATCCTGCACAGGTTTCTGCAAAAATTAAAGCAAAACTTGCATAATCCCAGCCATTCATCTTTATAATTTTTGTTTGATTTGGACTATTTAATCCTAAAATAATTGATTAAATAGCCCAGATTTTTCCATTCTATATTTTTATTCAAATGTTTTGCAAAACCCTGCTTTATTTCAAATAACTAATCATTTAATAATTATTTCAAATCACACTGAATATTATATTGCTTTAAAATTTGCATCTCTGGCGATGCCATGACTTTATTTATTACATCCAGCTTTGTTAGAGACGTATAAGAAAGTGGTAAATATTCTCTATTCTGATCAGTCGTTTTATACATATCGTCAACATACTGTTTAACAATTCCACAAAATTGCGTTTGTTGCTGTGGATTAAATTGCTTAAGTTGCGGACTTAAACTCTTCAAAAAAATTTTCATATCTGTATTATATTGCGCAGAAATTTTTTCAATATCACGAACATAGCGCTCAGGCACATTAGCTGAAAATGCTTGAGCAGAACCCAACATTACAACTAAAGCCATTATAAATTTTTTCATATAATGTAAAAAGTTTTATCTATAAATTTATGAATAAGATTATCTTTTTCCAAGAAAAATAGATAGTTAATTTTTATTTCCCAATAATCTTATTGCTTAATCATGAGTAATATTGACAGCCAAATTTTAAATTTTCAACAATTTTAAAATATTGCATATAAGTTATTTTTGTTATAGATTTTTCTCGATTATCATTTTTAATTTCAGTACCAATTAAACGCTCTCCAATTACTTAATTCACTCTTATTTCAAATTGCAGGCCATACCGTTCATTCATTTGGTTGAATAAAGCATTTAACTCATCAGATATCTCCCCCCACTTCTTGTGTAAAATTATTGATGGATTTAAGCCTAACATCAATATAAATAAGAATATCTTCATGATTCATCGCTCAATCAAATTTATATTTTTAATTTACGCTCATCCTGCATTGTTTTTAAACGTGCATCAACTTTAGCAGTCATCGCATTATTGCCTTTTGCTAAACGTTGAGCATGTAATAATGATTTAATTGCATTTTCCTCATCACCAGACCAATATTGAGCTTCAGCACGATTTCGAAGCACATTTATAGTTCGCATCGGATTTTCTTTTTCTAAATTTGCAGCTTGTTGTAATAACAACCAGCCTGAAACATCACGATTATTTTTATTAATAAAGCGGTTAACCATTTTTTCAGCATCTTTTGGTTTGTTCTGACGAATATAAATTTCAACTAATTTATATGCCAGTGCTCTATTTTCAGGCATTGTTCTTTGTTTATTAATTATAGATTGATATGCATCATCAACTTTATTTTGGCCTAAATAAATATCTGCTTGAATCAAACTCACTAAATTATGCTCGTTATTCATCTGCTTTGCATAATCAAGCTGTTGCTGTGCTTGAACAAAATCGCCCTGTCTTAAATAAAATGCACTTAAAGCGACTAAACCAGCATATTTTTTTTGCTGAGCCAGTATTTTTAATTGCTGTTCATTGGCTTGATCTGAAATAACACTGGTATACCATTTAATAATTTCAAATTCTTGCTGATTATTACTCAAAGGTACATGCGGAAATTGATTAGCTCTTAATCTCGCTTCGCTCATGCGTTCCGTGGTTAATGGATGAGTTAACCAAAAATCGGGCAAAAAACTGAGCCGACTGGTTGCACGATTCATAGTTTCAAAAAAATCTGCCATACTTTCAGGGTTATAACCTGAGCTATACATAAACTGCATCCCAATACGATCTGCTTCACGCTCTTGATTCCGGCTATAACTCAACTGACGATCTAGCAATGCTGCTTGGGTACCGAGCATCATTGCACCACCCAATTCACCATCGGCCTTAGAAGCAAGTACTGCTCCTACAACAATGCCTGCAAGTGCCAATAAACCCTGCCCTTTAAATGCTTCTTGTGAACGACTGTAATGCCGTTGAGCTACGTGCGCAATCTCATGTGCCATCACTCCCGCCACTTCATCCATACTTTTTGACGAAGTCACCATACCGCTATTTAGTGCGAATAAACCGCCTGGTACAGCAAAAGCATTGATCTGAGGATCTTTAACCACAATAAGACCAATCGGTTGCCCAAGCTGAGTCTGACTCAGAATCCGCGTGAAAACCAACATAAACTGATCTTCTAACCATGGATCTTGAATCGTCGAAAACTGATGATGGACTTCACGAAAAACTTTTTCTCCAATCATTTTTTCTTTTTGTTGATCAATTAAACCAACTCCACCGCCTATTTCAGGTACGTCAAACTGTGGCACTTTAACCGAACTAAAATCATCCGCAGAACTTATGACTGCACTCAAACTTAGACCCAAGGCAAGTAAAGTTTTTTTCAAAGCATGAACTCAAAAGTATTCGACCAATCAACTATAACATTGAATTTTGAACACATTTGCAATGAAGTGTTATGTTGTTTTAACTAAACTGTGGATTTACCAAATAACGGGGTGTTCTCCCTTCCAACACATCAACCAAATTCCGATATGCAAGTTCAGCCATTTGTTGACGTGTTTCAGCCGTTGCTGAGCCTATATGTGGCAAAGTCACAACATTATTTAAATCAAATAACTCAGAAACTTGTAATGGCTCTTTCTTATAAACATCCAAACCTGCTGCAAAAATTTGATTATTTTTTAATGTATCAATTAACGCCTGCTCATTGATTACCGAACCACGAGCAATATTGACAAAAACTGCATGCTTTTGCATTTGTGCAAACTCTTCTACACCAATCAACTCTTTAGAGTCATCATTTAAATCGACTGCAACCACCACAAAATCAGACTGTTGTAACAGCTCATTTAAACTTCGATACTGTGCACTTAAAGCTTGAGCCAACTCTAATTTTTCATGTCGATTATGATACAAAATATTCATATTAAAACCGTGAAAACCACGTCGTGCAATTGCAGTACCAATATTTCCTAAACCAATAATACCGAGCGTTTTTCCAAAAATACCTTGACCAAATTGCGCTTCGCCAACCGTCCGTTTCCACTCACCTTGCTTAGTCCATTGATCTAATGCAGGTACTTGGCGGGCAGCACTCATCAACAAAGTAAAAGCCAAATCTGCCGTAGTCTCAGTGAGTACATGTGGTGTATGCGCAAGCCAAATATGATGTGAATTAAGATAATTCACATCATAATTATCATAACCAACACTCACAGATGAAATTATTTTTAGTTGTTTAGCCGCTGACAAATTAGATGCATTTAACAGTCGACCTGCACCAATCATGCCATCCGCATCTTGTACAGCAGTTTGAATTTGCGTATTTACATCACCCAACTTAGGACTAATCTGCACCACTTCATATTGAGCTTGTAAGCGACTTAATATTTCCGAATCAATTTGACTAAATACCACAACTTTTTTACGCATGACAGATCCATTTAACTCTATTATTTTAATAACTTAAATTTAATACCCTAATTTTGCATAAATTGCCATAATCGTTTTTTTAATATGGGTTGATCTAGCATGTCTTGTAAACTCGCTAATGCTATGATTTTTTGATTATGCCAATGCGGAATTTCACCCAGACCCAGTACTTGTTTATCTTGCGTTAAAGCATCCAAAAAACCTTGTATATATAGATATGCGCCACGAGCATCTTGAAATTGCAGTAAAGGAAATGGCCATTTCAATTCCGCATATGTGCCTATTTTAGCTGTCCGTATATTGCGCCATAGTTGTAATTGCTCAGCACTGAGCTGTGTTGCATTAATCACCAACACACAATGCTCTAAGCAATAGGCCTGCAATTCAAATGCATCAATTTTTAATAATGTAGAAAGCTCTATATCATTTTTTAATTCTTTGGCAGTTTCTTTAATATTTTGTAATGGCCGAATGGTATTTGAAGGCTGTGAATTCTCATCTACACGTAGTATAGTCACGTCAGCTTGCCGCATGACCTGTTGATCCGGCATTGTGGCGAGTGGTATTGCTGCTTGAAAATTAATTTCAGGCACAACTACAACAGGTAAAGCTTCAGGCATTACAACATCGCGGTATAAGGTATTCTGATAGCTTCTAGCTTGCACACCACTCTTCGGCATCCAAATATCAATACCTAAAGCAGCCAAAACACTCCGCTGATGTTCAACCCTATTTACATTCATCGCCATCTAGTCATCATTTCTCTGAGCAGCATTTTAACGAATTTTTAAAGTATTTACTGTGTTTTATACTAATGAAAAAATGACATCAGCAAATATTTATAGCTATAAAGATTCACATCAAACAATCATAATGCTATTTTTCTTTTGCATCAGCTCAATCATCTCATTGGTTTCAAAACCTAAGCGCCAATACAACAACTCCAAAACATCCAATTCATCCTGAGTAATGATTCGATCATTCCATAAGCAAATTTCAGCAACACCTAAAATACTTAACCGATCTCTGAGTAATAGCCCCGCAATATCATTGACAATTTCACCCAAATCAATCGGCTCATCAGAAATTTCCTCAAATAACTCCAACTCTTCTTTATTTAATACGCGCTCTAAAATTTGATAGCGTACATCTAGTTGATTTGCACTATTAATTTGTTGTACATGTAACAATGCATCAATCAACCGAACAATTTGCGGCTTTACAATTTCTAATGATGATGGTGTGTGCATGGGTAAAAGATTTAACTCAAATTTTACTCGCTCAATCAATAACGCATCCAAAAGCCCAATTTCACCATCTTCTTGAATAATTTTAGCCAGTTTAGTAATAAATTGACGTGCGCTCGTCGCAGGCATATTGCCTAAATTTGCACATGCATCATGAAAAATTTGAATATGAATACGACCATCTAAATGCAGCAATGAGTCCACAATCGCTCGACTGACTTCAGCACCAGAGGGAATAAACTCGCGATATTGACGAATCATAAGAATCGCAACCATCACCTCACGCGAACCCGTTGCTGTTTGCATAGCACGCTGAATCAGCTCTGGACGTTCTGAATGCTGTCTAACTTCTGGATTAAGCGGTTTGATTGCATCATTTAAAGCAAAACTAATCGGTGACAAACGTAGCAAAGGCAATGGTTGTGGAGAAACCCACGGATTATAAACCTCAGCATTAATCTCCTCTAATGGACGTAGCAAACTAAATAACGGCTGACTTTTTAATTTTTTTAAATTTTCTAACTGTAAATCTTGTAAAAGTGTTGGATTAAGTTCATAAATACGATCTTCAATGCTTGGATGGATGTTCAACCAACTTTGTGGGCTAAGTGAATTTGCAAAACACATATGTGCAATCGCTTCGGAATACTCACTATGAATTTGTGAACCGGCATGATGTACATAAATTCTTAATAACGTTTGAATATTGGCATTATTTAGCAATAGACGTTTAGTCTTATGATCATTATAAAAAGTACGCCCACCCAAGGTAAAATATTTAATTAAGCGAGTAATCAGAATCCCCATACTTCCAATTAACCAAATTACCCCACCGACTGCGACAAAACTGGTTTCAAACTTATGTCGCGTCTCTCTATAGCGATTAAATCCCTGCTTTGCAATTTTACTGCCCCACTGGCTAAATGTGGTTAAGCCACTATACAAAATTTTTAAGCGCGTATTTTCATTCGCCTCGCCCGATAAAATTTGATTAAACTCATGCCCCAATAAACCATAAAGTTCAAGCTCATCAAGATTCTGTAATGCACCCCATGTTAAAATAATAACAGTATCTTTAGGATGATAACCTGCCGTCAGCGCATTAACCCCCACTTCATCGGGCAAAACATACACTGCTGGTAAATCTATACCAAAACTGACTGCAAGTTTATCCGTCAATCTTAAAGCGATGCTTTCTTCTGGTGTGCTTTCAACAAGACTTAAACGTCTTGCATTGAGTTGCTTCGCCAGTGAATGACCACCTGAACGAAAAACATAAAATTCATAGGCAATAGAGCCGCCCATGACCAAAAGTAATAGACAAACCAAATAAGGGCTTAAAAAATTCCAGAAAATGGATTGAGTAGGATCAAGGTAATAAACCAATAAACCCAAAATAGCATTTAAAATAAAAATGGTTAAAATAACCGCAAGCAAACAAATACTTGCAGACCACAGCATATTTTTGTTTTTAATGAAATAATAACTGACTTCTTTCAATGTAAAATTCCCCATTACATTGCTTCTGGCGCATGATCATTCATCCCATGATGTGAAAAAAAAATACAAGAATGAATGTTCCAGCAGACCCATTTATCTTAAATTAAAAAAGCGGGAAATACCCGCTTTTTTAATTGTTTATTCAAACTACAATTACATTTCTTTGATACCGCTTAAATCGACTGAAGCAGCATCAATATTGACATCAATATAACCGTCTTTCTGTTTCTTAGCAGAATCATTTCGATTTTGCTCCAGTTTATCCAGATAAGCATCATCAATGTCGCCAGTTACGTATTGACCATCAAATACTGAACAATCAAATTCAGTTACAGCTGGTACTTTACTGGTGCGTACAGCATCTTTTAAATCTTCCAAATTTTGGAAAATTAAACGGTCTGCACCAATGATTTTCTCAATTTCTTCCACACTACGGTTAGAAGCAATCAATTCATCTTTAACTGGCATATCAATACCATACACGTTTGGATATTTCACCATAGGTGCAGCAGATGCGAAATAAACTTTTTTGGCACCAGCATCACGCGCCATTTGAATAATTTCATTACAGGTGGTGCCGCGAACAATTGAATCATCGACCAATAAAACGTTTTTATCTTTGAATTCAAGCTCAACAGGATTGAGCTTTTGACGCACAGATTTTTCACGCTGTTGTTGACCAGGCATAATAAAGGTACGTCCGATATAACGGTTTTTCATAAAACCTTCGCGGAACTTCACCCCTAAAATACTGGCCAACTCTACTGCCGAAGTACGACTGGTATCTGGAATTGGAATGACCACATCGACATCATGGTCTTCACCCCATTCACGTAAAATACTATACGCTAATTTTTCACCCATTTTTAAACGGGCTTTATAAACAGAAATACCATCAATCGTTGCATCTGGACGTGCAAAATACACATATTCAAAAATACATGGACGATATTGCGGATTTTCTGCACATTGTTGCGCAAATAATTCGCCTTTAGCGTTAATAAAAACCGCTTCTCCAGGCTCAATATCGCGCTCAACTTTAAATCCCAATGCCGTAATTGCAACAGATTCAGACGCAATAATATATTCTTTCTCACCAGATTCAGTTAAACGTGAACCATAGATCAGTGGACGAATACCATTTGGATCGCGGAATCCCACAATTCCGTGTCCTGTGATCATTGCAACCACACCGTAAGCACCTTTACAACGCTCATGGACACGCTTTACGGTATGAAAAATATCTGCTGGCGTAGGCTCAAGTGATGCTGACTTTTGTAGCTCATGCGCAAAGACATTTAACAAAACTTCTGAGTCTGAATCAGTATTCATATGACGTAAGTCAGTTTTGAATAAATCATCATGAATTTCAGCAGCATTGGTTAAATTACCATTATGCGCCAATGTAATCCCATACGGAGAGTTTACATAAAAAGGTTGCGCTTCAGCACTGCTCGACGAACCCGCTGTAGGATAACGCACGTGGCCAATACCATAGTTACCTAATAATGCACGCATGTGACGTGTATGAAATACATCACGGACCATACCATTGTCTTTTCTTAAAAAAAGACGACCATTATGGCAAGTCACGATCCCAGCTGCATCTTGTCCACGATGTTGTAACATCGTTAACGCATCAAATAACATTTGGTTAACAGGCGCTTTACCGGCTATACCAACGACTCCACACATAACTACCTCGCAGACTAGCTAGGATTAATAAAAAGGGTTTTTGGTAGAATGAGAAGACTGTTCTTTATTAACAGAATCAGTTTCTTTATCTACATGTTTAGATTCAAGAGGATCTTCGGATTTCATTTCACTCAATGCATGATTGGCTGCATCTTTGGAAAGTTCCGTTGCTAATGGTGCAAAAGGCAATAAAACTTGTATGAGCTTGGATTGTTTCCAATGCGGTGAACTCTCCACCCAAGGGCTTAACCCTTGCATTGTCACCAAAACAATCATTAGACCTTTCAGGGTTCCAAAGGCACCACCCGCTAAGCGGTTTAAAGGGCCTAGCTTTAGTGTCTTTAAAAGACCATTTAAAAAAGCCGTAACAAGCCAAGTGAGAACAATAATAATTAAGACAATAAATGCAAAAGCAGCAATTTTTTGCACCACAGGATCTTGACTGAGTGATGACATTAAAGGTGCGATAATATTGGCATATTTTGCGCCGACAATCAGTGCAAAAATCCAGCCTACCAAGTTCGCAAAGGCCTTAACGAATCCTTGTCGCAAACCGTTCAGCCCTCCAATAAGCAATATAATCAGTAAGATAATATCTATGGTATTCATGATCAAATCATAGCATGCACACAATCTTTAATCAGGCTTGGGCCTGTATAAATCATGCCGCTATAAATCTGTACCAAACTTGCACCTGCTTGCTGCTTAGCGACAGCTTGCTCACCCGTTAAAATTCCACCAACACCAATTAAAGGAATTTGATCTTTGAGTAACTTAGAAAATTCAGCTAAACATGCTGTACTTTTTTCAAAAACTGGCGCGCCAGATAAACCACCAGCTTCATCACCAAATGGTAGCCCTTCGACTCCTTCACGAGACAAAGTAGTATTGGTCACAATCAAACCATCAATTTTAAATTCAAGCAATTGCGATGCAATAAATTCAATATCTGATTGCGTTAAATCTGGGGCAACTTTCAGTACTAAAGGCACATAATGCTGATGTTCTTCAGCCAATTCCAATTGACGTTTTTTCAGTGTTTCCAGTAATTCTGTTAACGCATCACCACTTTGTAAACTACGTAAATTTTTAGTATTTGGAGAGGAGATATTTACAGTGATGTATGACGCGTAATTATAAACTTTTTCAAGGCAAATTAAATAATCAGCAACGGCATCTTCTACCGCAGTATCTGCATTTTTACCAATATTAATGCCTAAAATGCCTTTGAATTTCGCAGCTTTGACGTTTTCTATCAATTGATCTACGCCGTCATTATTAAAACCCATACGATTAATAATCGCTTTGGCTTGTGGAATACGGAATAAACGCGGTTTAGGATTCCCCGCTTGGGGACGAGGTGTAATGGTACCAATCTCAATAAAGCCAAAACCTAAACCGGCTAAAGCATCAATATAAGCACCATTCTTATCCAATCCCGCGGCTAAGCCCACAGGATTTGGAAACTCAATACCCATACACGTGATCGGTTTTGCTGCCACAACTTGACGCATTACACCCATTTTATGGGAAGATTTAAGTAATGATAATGTCAGTTCATGTGCACGCTCTGGTGCCAAAGAAAACAACAAAGGGCGAGCAAGTGAATACAACATATCTATAAAAGTCTACAGCTTTTTAAGTTGCCTTATTATAGGCACAGCCCCATTAAAACACCATGCCTGACCAATGTTTATTTTACTGGCTATTGTACTGTCGCTGTTAATTTAATCTGACTATCCACCTTGATCAGTTCTAACTTTTCAACACTCAGCCCTATTTGCGCCAATTGAGTTAAAAAATTTGCCAGAATAGCGTAATTTTCATGCTGAGCAACAATCTGCATTTGCTCCCCCACTTGTTGCGATGCAACAGATAAACCTTGCTGTTGAGCAACTCGCTGAATTTTTTCAAATGACGTCAGTGCCAAATTATCAGCTGGCTTCATCGTCACCACATTACTCTGCATCCAAATAACAAGGTCTTTCAATTCATTAACCCGCTGTTGTTGTTTTTCTGCTGCTGCATGCATATACCATAATGCCGAACCCAGCAGAGCAACCACAACAAATACACTCGTAAAAATTACGAGCATACGTTCGCGCATTGACATTTTTTCTAAATTTTCAGAAATACGCTCTAACCAGAGATCCAGACTATTTCGTATAGTTAGTATTTTTTTCATTATTGTATTTTCACCAAACCAACCACAGATGTACCTTGCGTTTGCACATTCCCTAATTCAGCTTTAAATCCCTGCTGATTTAGTTGCTGCACCAAAGTATTCAGACCTTCAGTCGATTTTGCGACCAAATCCATATTTAAAATAGCCGTGTCATAATTAATCCGATTCGCCACAATTTGATGTTGCATCAAAATTGGCCCGACCCGACTCAACAATTGCAATGCTTGAGTATTGGCATTTCGACTTGCTCTTAAATTCCCTTCAAAAGAACTCCGAAGATTTTGCTCTGTCACACGCCCAGCATTACCAAACCACGATTTGTATTGATCAATGGCAAGAATCGCAGTTTGGTCTGCGAGTTTCTTAAGTTTCACCCAGCGCAAAGCATCATAACTAAACTGCGTAACCAGCAAGGCGAATACTAAAACAGCACATGCTTTCCAATAACCAGAGACTGTAGACTGCTCTTGTTTCGCTTTAGGTAAAACATTGTAAGGGTGACTCTTAGGTTTAAGAATTTCAATAAATTGGTAATTAAAACTCTCACGAATATCCGACGTACTCACTGCAAATAAGCTTTCTGCTTGCTCATTAGTTAAATTACTATATTTATAGCTAGTAACTTTTTGAGCGAATTCCAAATACAAAGCCAAATCATCAATAGAATTCCCTAAGAATTCATTTTCCCGTACCAATAGACGCCCATTAACATTAGCCAATATGATTTCATTTTCCGCCGGCACTGGTAGAATTAAAAAATCAGGCAATAAAGCAATGACTTTAACGGGAATCAGAGCAAGAGAATGCTGTAATGTCAGCACGGTATTCTGTGCAACACCCAAGATTGAGACTTGATCTGGTTGCTGAAAATGCGAAAAAACCCTCATCTGATCAATGGGCTGAATCACATATTCTTCGAGTAAATATTTAATCCCATCCACGCCCAATTGCTTATATTGAGCTTTATTCAAATTCTGCTGAATAATTTGCACATCACGACTCGGAAAGAAAACGACTGCTTCTTCACTTTTTTCTAATTTAATCTCTTGTAGCAACTGCTCCAGACTCTGCGTCTGATTCCAGCTTCCCCCACGAGACCATTGCCAAACCCCATTGGCCTCAGGCATCCATAAGTACAACATTTATCGTTTTCTGCCGTTTAATTAATTTTATATAAAATTCTATACTGTCGGAACAAAGGCTTTACGTTGTGTTGATAAACCATTGGCAATAACTGTCTGCTCATAAATTCGAGCTTCTGCTAAAGCAAAAGGATTGAAATGATCATGCGTTAGTTGCTCTGCAATATGTGCAACCACATTCATATGACACACCACCACAATTCTCTCAAATGGAAGTTGTGACAGCCACTCTATCGCAGCTTTCGCATCATCATCTGGCTTGATATTATCACAAATTAAAACAGGCACATCGTTAAAATATATCTGAATATGCGCCAAAGTTTCTTGTGCCCGCAACAACGGACTCACCACAAAAATATCAGGCGTATCTTGGTCATTTAAAAACGTCGCGGTTTGTGCTGCCTGTAAATGACCTCGTTGTGTTAAAGGTCGTTTATCATCATTACCATTCACAGGAGGAACAGCTTCTCCATGTCGAACTAAAGTCAGTTGCATCTACAATCCCTTTTCTGCTTAAAACCCAGTATATCCAAAATTTATGACATTTCGATCAAATGATCTCTTTTTTGATAACCTGGTGAAAATTTTACCTTTAGCACCACTTTTATGAATCATCATCAGACTTCGTTATGTGGAAGCACAAATTCCACATCACTGCGATGCCCATTTTTCATCAGTGATACTGCAATATTTAATGCGGGTGCACCTTCAAAAATCACTTCGTATAATGCTGCAGTAATTGGCATATAAACATCCAACTCTTTCGCTCGCGCATTCACTTGTACAATAGTGTTAATCCCCTCAGCAGTCTGACCGAGTTCTTTAGTCGCCTGCTCTAACGTTTTTCCAGAACCTAAAGCAAAACCTATTTGATAATTTCGACTCAGTGGGCTATTACAAGTAGCGAATAAATCCCCCACACCTGATAAACCCAAGAATGTTAACGGATTTGCCCCTAACTTGACTGCAAAACGACTCATTTCAGCTAAGGCACGCGTTAAAATCATACTCTTGGTATTTTCACCCACTTTATAAGCGGCCGCCATCCCCATAGCTACAGCATAAATATTTTTTAATGCTCCACCTAGCTCAACACCATGCACATCATCACTGCCAAATACGCGGAATAATGCACTATGTAAAGCCTGTTGCACGGCATAGCGAACCAATTCTGAATTACTGGCAATCACCGTACCTGCTGGCATTCCCGCCATAATTTCTTTCGCAAGATTTGGCCCAGAAAGCACACCATAAGAGACCTCAGGCAATTCTTCACGAATAATATCGCTCATAAAGCTAAAGGTTTTTGCTTCAACCCCCTTAGTGAGTGAAACAATAGCTTGAGCACTAATAAAAGGTTTAATCTGACGCAATACATCTCGAAATGAATGGCTTGGAATTGCTACAAGAATAATATCTCGATCACTTACCGCTTTTTCTAGGTTTGATTCTGCACGTAAAGAAGTTTCGAGCGTGTAATCAGGCAAATAACGCTGATTGATATGTGTTGTATTAATCTCCGCTGCAATCAATTCATCCCGAATCCAAATGATCGTATCACAACCATTCCGAGCAGCTGTATTCGCCATAGCTGTCCCGAAACTTCCCCCACCTAATATGGTCACACGTAAAGCCGTTTTTTGATCAACAACTACAGGCGCTATCAGATCTGTAAATTTCAATTCCGACATTATTTTTATCCCAAATCACTTAATTTACTTTTTAATTCAATACAACTTTACAATGAATCACTTTGCCAAACACTGACATAGGCTTGAGTATCTATTACAGCACGAGGGGCAATCGCTTTAACTGCAGTCCCCACATAGATAATACCTGCAATTAAATCATGTTGATTTAATCCTAAAGCTTTTTTTAAAAACCCAGATTCTACAACAGCACCACTACGCCACATGGTCGAAAAACCCTGTGCTTGTAGAGATAATAAAAAGTTTTGAATCGCTGCCCCCGAACTCAAAGTTTGTTCAAAATAGGGAACTTTCGGATGGTCTTGAAATCGAGTCACCGCCAAAACCAATAAGGGTGCACGAAATGGATGCTGCTTAACACGCTCTATTTGTACTGAATCCATTTCATTTAAATCAGCAACTGCTTGCGCCAACAATTCACCAAATGCAGCACGCTGCTCACCTGAAACCACAATAAAATGTGTAGGCTTTAAACGATGATGATCAGGTGCAGTCAGTGCGGCTTGAAAAGCCAACTCTAACTGTTCTACATTAGGTGCAGGCTCAACCAAATGTCCAATCGATTGACGCTGATGAATATTGTCATGAACAACTTGCAATGTTGAATCTATCATGGACTTTTAATCTATTAGAAACCGATATTGAGCAAGCTTAGCATAATCTTAAAAAAATGCCTCATATGGACTGGGCTTTGCACCAGTGAAATACTTTAAAATCACAGCAATATAGAAAATTGCTTCAATTTCTATACAACTTTCCCTCAACTTTTACATCATGCTATGTTGCAATAGCATGAATCGTATTTAATTTATTTTGGGGATTAGTAATGAAAAATATCTTAGCAATCAGCTTTACCGTGATAACAGCTCTCAGCTTAACAGCATGTGCTACAACACCTAAGCAAAGTTTAGCAATTCAAAAAGACAATAATCAATACGAAGTCACCGGCCTAGGGAAAAGTCAGATTATTGCCAAAAACAATGCCATTGCCGCAGCAAATAATGCTTGTGGTAAAAAAGCTGCCCCGATACTCATTAATGAGAAGACTGAATATAGCGGTGCATTAAAAGGCGTTGTCGACGAACAGACTGGACAATTAATTACAGCTGCAGCCAATATTTTAGGTTCTGTACTTGGCAAAAGTACAGCAATTGAAAAAGATACCGACTATCAAACCACATTGACGTTTAGTTGTAAGACTGCAAGTTAATATAATTGTAATGCTGATAAAAAATACCCTCTGTAAAAGAGGGTGTTTTTTATCAGCAAAAGGAATTAACAATAACCTTCCATGCGTGTCAATGGTAATTTTTGTCCAATCGCTTTTTCAATTTCAGGCAGGTAAAAAGCATCATCTTCAGATAAGAAACTAATACTTACACCTTGTGAACCAGCTCGACCAGTACGCCCGATACGATGAACATAATCGTCAGACTGCTCAGGTAAAGTAAAATTAATCACATGTGAAACACCATCAACATGGATACCGCGGCCTGCGACATCCGTAGCAATCATGATGTTATGTTGACCATTTTTAAATTGATCTAGCATTTTCAAACGCTTATCTTGTGAAATTTCACCCGACAACATGACCACCTTATAACCATCTCTTTTCAAATGATCATACAGCTTACGCACTTGGTCACGACGATTGGCAAAGATCATAACTTTTTCAATCGGCTCATCACGCAAGATCTCTTGTAAAAGCTTATATTTATCTTGCTTTGCAACCATATAAACCCGTTGCTCAACATCAGCATTGGTTTTCTTTTCAGGCTCAATTTCAACCGTTACAGGCTCGCATAACCATTGCTGTGCCAAATTCAACACATCATAACTAAAGGTTGCAGAGAACATCAGCGTTTGACGTTGTTCTTTACGAGGTGAATAACGCACAATCCGTTTTACAGATGGGATAAAACCCATATCCAGTAAACGATCGGCCTCATCAATCACTAAAAATTCAATTTGATCTAACCAAACTTCTTTCTGCTCAGTAAAATCAATTAAGCGTCCTGGTGTGGCCACCAAAATATCAACAAAACCCTTATCAAGTTGCTTTCGCTGCTTATCGAAATCCACACCACCAACCAAAGCCACCACATTAAGATTGGAAAATTTAGTTAAGTCTTTGGCATCATTTTCAATTTGAATCGCAAGTTCACGTGTCGGTGCTAGAATTAGCGCACGCGGCTCACCACGAAATCTCTGCTCTTTAATTGGATTGTTGAGTAAGTCATTAATAATACTAATTAAAAATGCAGCCGTTTTGCCTGTACCTGTTTGCGCACGACCAATTGCATCATGACCAGCCAAAGTATATTTTAAAACTTTTTGCTGAATTGGGGTCATCTCTGTAAACCCTAAAGCATCAATCGCTTGACTTAATTGCGGATGTAAATTCAAGCTTTGGAAACCAGATGCCATAAATGCGTGCTCTAACTTAATAATAAAAAACGTGCTTATTATAAACAAAATACCCAATAAAATATTGTGATATTATGAATATAAAAATCAAATAAAATCATAAGTTTAAATTAACAAAGAACTCAATCAGATCAAAACTCTAACATCTTGACTTATAACTTAAATTTATGATGATCTTGATTATAGCCCTAATTGATTTTTTTATCATTATTTAATCCACAGAGCTTGCTTAGCCGCATGAAAAATCAATATTGCTATTTATTATGATTATAAGTGATAACGTGAATAGAAGTCCTAGCTTGGAACAGCTTATAAGTTTTATTCTGTGGTTTATCATATTGTTAAAAACGAAACGCCCTAATATATATTAGGGCGCTCCTTTATTCAGTTCGAAAACCAAATATTAGTCTAAAGGCTGAACTTCTTCAGCTTGAAAACCTTTTTGACCTTGAACAACACTGAATTCAACGCGTTGGCCGTCACGAAGTGAACGGTGACCATCACCTTGAATTGCGCGGAAATGAACAAATACATCATCTCCACCACTACGTTGAATAAAGCCAAAACCTTTAGTATCGTTGAACCATTTAACAACGCCTTGTTCGCGAGCTGTCATAAGTTAATCCTCAGTATGATGAAAAAAGGACCACCCGGTGTTGCAAACAGCAGAGCAAACAAAGTTTAAAATATTTTTGTATTTCAAAGTTTGTAATCATTCTATAAAACTATTAACAAAATCCCGGTTACATCCATTAATAATCAGTATTCTAAACAAAAAACTTTTGCTGTGAATCCTAATTACGCAAAGAGCTTAACATGGGTTTATGACAATTAATAGAATTTTTTTAGATAATTAGCGATAAAAGTGTGAATATAAATTACGCAGTTTTATTGCTATAAAAATTCAAGCATTTTTGCTGCAATTATTTTATAAAATCTTTTTGGAACAATAAACTAAGTTTGATAAGATAGGCTTCCTCAATTATCCTAAACCATAAATAGGAAATGACTAAACCAATTTGTATTGATGCGATGGGGAAACCCTGCCCTATGCCATTATTAATGTTAAAACGTGAATTAAAAAAGGCACAGCCTCATCAGGCCTTTATATTAAAAGCATCAGATCCTCATAGTGAAATAGACTTATTGCGATACTGTCAAATGCATCAAATTAAGTGTCAATTCATTAAAGTATCTGAACTTGAATTTCATTACTTAATTGAATCTTAATTATTTTAATTGATTTTTTGATTGCATCTTTGTATAAAAAATTACATTTCTATACCCAAATTTCCTTACTTATGGATGTTATTCGAATTAAGATGAATACATTGCTCATACAACGAAATTCCGATAAGGAGAACTCATGAGTGACAGCAGCAAGCAATTGATGCCCCTGTCCTTATCTGCGCCAGGCGTAAATCTTGGGGCGTATATTAGCACCGTAAATCAGATTCCTATTTTGACAGCTGAACAAGAAAAAGAGTTGGCTGATCGTTATTATTATGATCAAGATTTAGATGCTGCAAAAATGTTAGTGATGTCTCATTTACGTTTTGTAGTCCATATTGCGCGCAGTTATGCAGGTTATGGCCTACCTCAAGGTGACCTGATTCAGGAAGGCAACCTCGGCTTAATGAAAGCCGTTAAACGATTTGATCCCAACATGGGGGTTAGATTGGTGTCTTTTGCTGTGCATTGGATTAAAGCCGAAATTCATGAATATGTGATCCGTAACTGGCGTATTGTGAAAATTGCGACCACCAAAGCACAACGTAAATTATTCTTTAATTTACGTAGCTTAAAGAAATCAAGTAAGAAACTTACACTAGCAGAAGCCCAATCCATTGCGAATGACCTGAATGTGACCGCAGAACAAGTCTTGGAAATGGAGGGTCGTTTAACAGCATATGATGCTGCTTTTGAAGCTCAAGGTGATGATGACGATGAAGGTTCAACCCATGTTGCACCTGCACTGTATCTAGAAGATACTCGTTATGATCCAGCTCGATTAGTTGAAGAGGAGGATTACGAACAACAAAGTACTTCTGCACTTCACGAAGCAATGGATCAACTCGATGATCGCTCTCGCAATATCTTGCAACGTCGTTGGTTAGATGATGATAAATCTACCTTACATGAACTTGCAGCTGAATATAATGTTTCTGCTGAGCGTATTCGCCAGTTAGAAAAAAATGCGATGGAAAAAATTAAAGTCGCAATGTCCTCCAACTAGTTAATAACACCTCGTTAACTATTTAAAATATGCTGCCTTATTACTAACTAATAAGGCAGCATTTTAATATGCCATATTATTTTTTTATATTTTACCGCTGTTTTAGCTAGATAAAATGGGTGGTTTTGGTCTTTTTTCAATCCTTAAAACTATGTTAAGGTTATGCCCATATTTATTCAGGCGTATCCTGCTTATGTGGATTGCAATCGCAGCTCTCAATTTAGCATTGGCTGTTATTTTAGGCGCATTTGGTGCACATGGTCTAAAAACCTATGCCAGTACAGAACAACTCGCTTGGTGGCATACAGCAACTGAATATTTTTTCTATCATGCCTTAGGACTGTTGGCCTTGGGAATCCTTGCAAAAGTTGCCCCTCAACTTCCGATTAAAATAAGTTTTAGCTTATTTCAACTCGGCATTATTATATTTTGTGGTTCATTATACTTAATGAGCCTTGGCGCTCCTCGAATATTCGGCGCCATTACGCCTATTGGTGGAACTTTAATGATTCTAGGCTGGTTAGTTCTCGCTTGGAATGCTTTTAAATACTCAAAATAATGGGTCATACACGGAATGTCTATGCAAATCTATCTCAATGGCGAGCAGCAAGAAACCACTTGCCTCAATTTATTGCAATTAATTCAGCAATTGGCCTTAGATGGCAAACGATTTGCAGTGGAAAAAAATGAAATAATTATTTCCAAAAGCAAACTCGAAAATACACCTCTTTCTGAACACGATCGTATTGAAATTATTCACGCTGTCGGTGGCGGCTAATTCGGAGCTCTCCTATGCAAGACACCCCTCTTATTATTGGTTCACGTACTTTTAAATCGCGTTTATTGGTTGGAACAGGTAAGTATAAAGATTTAAATGAAACCGATTTAGCGATTCAAGCCAGTGCTGCTGAAATTGTGACTGTTGCTATTCGTCGTGTAAATATTGGGCAACATCCGGATCAACCCAATTTACTCTCGGTTATTTCTCCTGAAAAATATACCATTCTCCCTAATACTGCAGGTTGTTTTGATGCAGATAGCGCCATTCGCACTTGTATGCTTGCACGTGAACTTTTAGATGGCCACAACTTGGTCAAACTTGAAGTACTCGGTGATGAAAAAACACTTTACCCCAATGTCATAGATACCTTAAAAGCTGCTCGTACGCTAGTTGAAGATGGCTTTGAAGTGATGGTTTACACTTCAGATGATCCAATTGTTGCACAAGAATTAGAAAGCATGGGCTGTGTGGCCATTATGCCTTTAGGCAGCTTAATTGGTTCAGGTCTTGGAATTTTAAACCCACATACACTGTCTATTATTAAAGAGAATGCCAAAGTTCCAATATTGGTTGATGCGGGTGTCGGTACTGCAAGTGACGCTGCGATTGCAATGGAGCTAGGCTGTGATGGCGTACTGATGAATACCGCCATTGCAGCTGCGAAACACCCAATTTTAATGGCATCTGCGATGAAAAAAGCAGTTGAAGCGGGACGTGAAGCTTATCTAGCGGGTCGTATGCCACGTAAACGTACGGCACATGCAAGTTCACCAGAAACAGGCTATTTCTTTAAATAATCATTCGATTTAAATCATATTTAACGTTAATAAGCCAAAATAAAGCCAACAATAATGTTGGCTTTATTTTTAATATTTGAAAATACAGTTTAAATGCGTCTCAAATACCCTTCTCTAAAATTCGAATCTTGATATCCAAAACTTTATCTTTAACTGCTTCTTTGTGAGCTAACATATGTGTAGTTTGCATATGTTCTTCTAGATGCTGAATGGTTTCCCATTTTTCATACATCACAATAGAATATGGAACTTTGGTTTGCATCTGACTATCGATTTGACTATCCACATAAAGCTCATAGCCATGACAACCTTGTTCTTTTCGAACAATACCCATAACCCTATTAAACGACGCTAAAACTATTTTAAAGTCCTGCTCCGATGGCATTAAAATTTCCGCAATAACAGTGAACATCGTTTTAATCCTAATTAAGCAAATACAGTCATTAAGTGCTTACGATATTCAGCGTCATATAAGGCAACATCAGGGGCTTTAATGACGTCATTCACAATGAATGTCGCTAAACTTTGCATACCTAAAAATTGATTGGCCTTATGAAAAGGTAAATACACACCATCTACACCAATGCCATTAAAAAATTGATTTTTATCAGTAAAAGCATCCATGGGTGCATTCCACGTTAGCGATAACATATAAGTTTTATCGTGAATTAAACCGCCAGAACCATATTTTTTTGCCCCATCTGTACGAGACCGACCATCACTGGCATAAAGCGTTCCATGCCCTTCTGTAAAAATATCATCGATATACTTTTTAACAGTCCAAGGAGCACCCATCCACCAACCTGGCATTTGGTAGATAATCGTGTCTGCCCATACATATTTTTGTATTTCTTGCTGAATATCATAATCACTATCGGCGCGTGTTATTTGTACTTGGTGTCCAAGCTCAGACAATACATCGTGAGCCAAGTTAGTTAAGCTATCATTTAACTCACCATTGGAGTGTGCAAATTGTTTAGCGCCATTGATAATAAGGATGTTACTCATGATTTAACCAAAGATTATTGAATTACAGTCAATATAATCAGAATAACTCTTGAGAAAAAGTCAAAATACTGCAAAACATTATTGCTAAACAATCAATAATGAGCATTATGGACATCAATTATACTGTCCATTTTAAGCCCATACTGCAATGAAAATAGCTTCTTGAAAGAAGCTATTTTATAACCACAAACATAAAATTAAGGAATTAAACCTTCATCTCGCATCGCAATTTGTACAGACTGGCGACCGGCGACTTTATTACGCAATGCAATCACATTTTTAAATGGTGATAAATCATGATTAATCGAATTAGACCAATTGGTAAGTACAAATAAATAGGCATCGGCAGGACCAAAGTGATCATTCACTAAATAATCATAATCCGACTCTTGTAGATAATTATCTGTATATTCTAAAATTTTATTGATTGTTGCATAACCACGTTCTTTTTCTTCTGGCGATAAAGCTGGTCCAAAAAATACGGAATAAGCATCATGTAATTCCGAATTCAGATAACCTAACCATTCCAATACTTTGGCACGACCTAAGCCCGATGGTGGAATTAAATCTTGTTTTGGATCATGTTGTGCAAGGAATGGTAAGATTGCCACATTTTCAGTCAACATTAAACCCGGATTAATCTCCAAAGCAGGCACATAACCCTTAGGGTTAATCGTAAAATAGTCTGTGCCTTTTTCTGTTTTATGCGTTTTTAAATCAACACGTTCTAAGTCAAAATCGACATTAATTTCATTTAAAATAATATGTGCGGCAAGTGAACATGCACCTGGAGAATAATATAATTTCATAATTGATCCTTGTTATTCAACTCTTAATGTTTTAGAACGCTTCGAGACATCTTGCAAGTTTTTGAATCGATTAAATTGCAAGAAAGCGTAAAAAATTTGACACTTTAAATATTCAGGAAAAGCCGCTCTTTTTCAAGCTGAATTATATTATTTCTAACCAATAAAAAATAATCGGGTGAGATGTTTAGTAAAACAGTTAAAGTCAAAAAATTTGACAAACAGGCAAATGAGCATGAAGCTCATGTTGCTATATTAGGCAGGCTACGCACCTCAGTGACACCTTAAACTTAACAAAGATAAAGCAGCCTTATCTTTTAAATACTTGTGCAATAAAGCAATTAATATGGCAAATTATAAACCATCTCAATATCGGTAACATTTATATGATAAGTAACGAGTTAAAACTACCAGTTCCCGTCATTATTGTAGAAGATGAGCCGCTTATTCAAATCCGACTTAAACAAATTTTATTTGATATCGGCTATAAACCTGAAGACTTATATTTTGCACAAAGCAAGGCATTAGCAAATAAATTACTCTCTGAACATTCTGTATCTTTTGCATTAGTTGACTTAGGACTGCCCGATGGTAATGGTATAGAGGTTATAGAAACCTTAAAAAGCCAGAATCCAACCATAGCAATATTGGTGATCTCCGCATGGAGTACTGAAGATTCTATTTTAAATGCATTAGCCTCAGGTGCGACAGGTTATATTTTAAAGGAACGAGATGATATTGAAGTGGCCTTGTCGATACGTAGTGTATTACGCGGGGGAATTCCCATTGATCCGTTTATTGCACAAAAAATTCTAAAAAAATTCCAATTTAATGAAAAAACTCCACCTATTCAGAATAAAGAAGAAATCAAACCGCAACATGAAAATGACTTACTCTCTGCACGAGAACATGAGGTTTTAACTTTAGTTGCACAAGGATTAAGCAATAAAGAGATTGCCACTCACATTAGCCTTTCACGTTATACAGTTGAATCTCATATTAAAAATATTTATCGAAAACTGGCTGTATGTACAAGAACCAAAGCAATAGATACTGCAAGAAACTTAGGTTTTTTAGATGGCTGAATTTAATTCAAAATACACATCATCAACTTGAATTCATCAATGTCAAGCAACAAGAATGTATCCGATTCCATGATTTACATAACGGATTAAGCAACGCTATTGTTCGCTCTAATATCATCATAGAATCAAGTACCACACATCAGCACCTCATTGCTTGGACATTAGCAGCAACTCATGTGAGAAATCTCTAATAGTTATTAAAAGCTTTAATTAGATTGATTTTTATACACAACATCCCGACAAATAATTGATGATCGTTTCAGTTGGAATTGCTTTGTTAAATTTAGAGAGATTCTCATACTAAAAGATAAAAAAGTTTGACTTGATTGGCTGAGGTCTTACAATACCGTTTTTGAATTTTTACATTTGCCAAGGTTATGTCAAACGATCAATTAGATTCGCAAGTTGTAGAATTAGACAATTTGCAAGAGCACCGTGAAATTGTGACTTTTATGCGCCGTTCTTCACCGCTAAATACGTCACAACGTAGTGCACTTGAACAACATCGTGATTTAATTTTGGAATATCCTGTTGGTGACTTACGTCAGCAGTTTGAACACCCTGAACGTCCTTTGACTGTTGAAATTGGTTTTGGTATGGGTCGTTCATTGGTACTCATGGCCAAAGCAAATCCTGAACGTAACTATGTCGGTATTGAAGTTCATATTCCAGGTATTGCACAATGTGCTTATGAAGCAGGTATGGCAGAAGTCAAAAATCTACGCCTTTTAGATGCGGATGCGATTCAAGTATTGCGTGAAATGCCTGACAACAGTATTAATGCCATTCAATTATATTTCCCTGATCCTTGGCAGAAAAAACGTCATTTTAAACGTCGTTTCGTTTCACATGACCGTATGCCATTGGTTGAACAAAAACTGGAAATGGGCGGTACATTCCACTCAGCCACAGATTGGGAACCATATGCAGAATGGATGTTGGATGTTTTAGATAATCGTCCAAATCTTGAAAATATGGCAGGTAAAGGTAATAACTACCCTCGCCCAGATTGGCGTCCACAAACTAAATTTGAACGTCGTGGCTTAGAAGAAGGTCATAAAATTAATGACTTCTTATTTAAGAAAATTCATTAATTTATTAAATAAAAACATAAAAAACAGAGCAATTAAGCTCTGTTTTTTATGTTTCGATGAGCAACTTTAGAATTAAAATACGTTCCTAATCTCAACTGTTGGATCATAGTCATCTAAACGCTTGGCCAATATATGTAAATTCCGTGTCGGTACAGCAGGAAAAAGATGATGTTCAACATGATAAAACATGTTGTAAGTGACCACGCGTTTGAACTCATTTCGCACGGTACGTGCCATATAAATATGATCTTCAGTATCATGATGTACCGTCCAAACTGCAAAAAATGCCGTCATACATTGCCCAATCAGCATTGCAACCACATGATATTTCAGTAAAGTTATATCGAATATGGTAAATACAAGAATAAGCCCTATCACATTCGTTAGTAACTCAGCACTCATCCATTTCCGTTGAATCATAGTACCTACCTCAAAGGCTTTTTTATGCAACATCAAAGGAAAAAATGGCCCAAATAAAAAAGCTTGCCACCATTTCATTTTGGCACTTTTTGCTTCTATATCTTCATCTTGCATGCAATGTTGATGATGTCTAAGATGATTAATTTGCACCGCATGCATTGAACCGAGCATCAATATACTCAGAAGAAACATCACCCAATGTGTCTGTTGGCGACCAATCCCTAACGCAAAATGAAAAGCATTATGAACTTGTCTTAAACCTGTTAAGAAAAACATAAAAGAACAGAATAATGCGATTGGATACCACTGCTGAAATGCACAAATAAAGGAAAGAATGAGCCATGGTAAAGACAGCAATAATTCATTGACCACATCAAATAAATTTAATTTGACCAAATCTTTCCATTCAACATTTTGTAATAAGTGACTATGCTGATTCATTTTTATATATTTTTTTATTAACTTAAATCAAAATATAAGTTTTAGAACCTTAAGTTGCAAGTTTATTTTTTGATCATTACAACTCAACTGATTCTAATCCCTTTTAGCTCAGATATTTTATCTAATAATTTAAGTTAAAACATCAAATCTATTCGGATTCATGCCTTTGTATAATGCCTTGACTCAACAGCGCATAGACCTGTTTTAAATCATCTCGCCCCGAACCCGACAACATCTGCTGATGCATGTCTAAAATATTTAAGTCTTTCCTAACTGCAGGTCCTGTTTGTACCCTCTTTGGATCACTCTGGGTCGCTTTATTTGCCGTTTCTAATATCAGTGGGTAAAGCAAACCAAAATCAACCTGTTGAGCGTCCACCACCTGTTTTGCCATATCATAACAATAATTGCTAAAGTTACAGGCAAATACGGCAGCCAAATGCAAACTGAGCCGTTGTTCGGATGAATATAAATACACGTGATTACTTAGGCTATTTGCAAGATCAGTTAACCGTCGCAAATCATCAACCTCTATTGCTTCTATAAATAATGGCGTGTTTGACCAGTCTATGTCTCGCTCTAAACTAAAGGTTTGCAAGGGATAGAAAACACCTGACTTTGGGTGATATTGTGTCAGCAACTCTAAACTTGTACTACCTGACGTATGCACAATTAGAGTGTCTTTTAAATAAATCGAAAGCTGTTCAATCACTTTAGCAATCGCTTGATCACTCACAGCAATAATCATTAAGTCAATATTTTGATCAATCTGTTGATATTGATTAACCGCCTGAGCCTGTACTTTTTGAGCAAGTATTTGAGCATGCTCTATTTGTTGACTATAAATCTGTACAATCTCATGTGAGATCGATAAAACGTGGGCTAAATGTGTTGCAACTCGTCCTGAACCAATAAAACTAATACGCATTTCAATAGACTAAATAAAATAATTCACGACAGCATGCCAATAAAAAAAGGACGAATCAATTCGTCCTTTTCAGTTTTTTCAAAAATTAATTAAAAACATTATTTAAATAAACAATACGTTCAGTGGTTTTTTGATTAAAGCACTTGGTGTATTGCATTTCCTGATTTTGAGCTCTTAAAGCATCATCCCAATAATTTGATTGTTTTTGATAAGTTTCTTTTTCATTATCAGAAAGTTGACCTACAGATTTTTGAGAGATCACCTTACAATCAACGTCACGCTTTTCAAACCATTCAGACTGATCTTGTTGCAATTGTGCTTTCTGCTCATCCGTAAAACGATCCCAAGTTTGATTTAAGCGATCAACCTGTTTAGCTTTTTCCTCATCTAACTCTTTCTTACGGATATTCATGGCCTTTTGAGCCAATTCAGTTTGCTCCGCATTTTCTATATCATATTTTTCACTTTGTTCTTGGTTACTCTTATTTAGTTTTACATAAGCTTCATATTGCACAGCGGTTACAGCCACTAAAACAACCCCGTCAATCACGGCATTTTGATTTTGTACATTTAAGCTCAAACCTTCTTTGTCTGTTTTAATAATATTATAATTAAATGCCCCTTTTAAAGTGTCATTGTCTAGAGTCAACTTATACTCATTTGTTTCGAGACGATCACGAAGTGTAGACTTTCCTTCACATTCTTCACAGGGCTGTTCTAAAAATGCATTTTCTGCTCTTTTTTGTAATCCTTTTGGAAAACTTACAGTTAATTGACTTTCACACTCTAACTGCGTAGCTGCTTTAGGATCTGCTGTTATCGTTCGAATATTTTTGATCTCAAATTTTAAACCATTATTAATTTTACTTAAAAGCTCTTGATCTGCTTCATAATAGCTCGAATTTCGTAAATCTTTATCAATTTGCTTTAAATATTCATCTTTTAAATATTGTTGAATTTGACTGATATTTGCTTGATTGGTACAGCTCCACTCATCCACCTCAGTTGCTTTTACTTCCTCTTTTTTAGGTTTAAAAAAATCACAACCTGACATCAGCAACGTACCTGATAATGCTGTAATTAATACTAACTTATTCATTCTCTAGAACCTTATTGTCTTTGTTTTATATATATTTAAAAAAAATTACTTTTGCAGGGTGATAGCATGCATAAAAAAACCTCGGAAATCGAGGTTTTTTTATGTTTCATTTAAATTTTTTATTAAATATCCTTATCTAAGGGTTAATGTGTGGTCGTTGTTTCAGTGTTTACCACCTCAAACTCAATACGACGGTTTTTAAATTGCCCTTCTTTGGTAGAGTTATCTGCAATTGGGTTTTCTTGCCCCAAACCGATGACTGTCAGTTGGTCTACGTTAACACCTTGTTGCGTTAAATAATTGGCTACAGATTGTGCACGTTTGTGTGATAACGCTTTATTTGACTCTGGTTTTCCAACATTATCTGTAAAGCCTTTCACCAATAATTTAGCTTGAGGAAGTTGTTTTAGTAAACTCGCTGCTTTATCTAAAATTGCTTTATTTTCAGCAGGAATTTCAGAAGAACCTGTAGCGAAGTTAATGACTTGAAGATTTAGCGCTGCAACAATATCGTTGGCATTCGCTTGATCAGGCTGAATACTGGCTAGTGCCTGACCTGCCTGAGCATTGCCCTTAGCTACAGAATTAGATGCATCTGCTGACTGACTTGCAACAACTTGCATATTGGGTACCAATACTTTTAATTCTTCAGCCAATTTCTGAGCTTGAGCTAGATCTGGTGCTTGAACTGTCAATTGATTACCAACCCAAACCAAAGAAACATTTGGGATTCCTTTAATTTTAGCAAAAACCTTTTCCATGGCTTGTTGATCAGTTAATTCTCCTGCAAATTGTTGATCAGCACTCGCATGACAAATCTCCGCTTGGCCAAATATAGAAGAAAGCTGTGATTTAATCTGATCTAACAATGCCTGACTGCCAACCAAAGCTTGGCAATTTTCCACTTTACCATCTACGCCAGTGGCAATATGCAGTTCGGCAGGTTGTAAGGCGGCCATAGTAGATGACGATGATGTACTCTCAGTCATCATCCCTGCCGTTGGAGTGGATGGTTTATGACTACATTGTTTAAAAAGTAAAGCGGCTATAGCCGCCAATATTAATAACGCGATAATTGGTAATAAAAAGCCAGATTTTTTATGTGTAGCTGCTGGTGTTGCTTGCCGTATGGCTGAAGCTGCTGTACCCACAGAGGCTAAACCTACTGTCCCGACAATTGATTTCGCCCAAGGTGGTAGTAAGCCTGTAAATGAATCAGCATTCTGCTCTAATAACTGTAGAATATCTTGCTTCTTATCGCTACCAGCTAAATCTTGTAATACCCCCAAAGTAGGAGCAATGGATTGATTTAAGGTTGCTTCCAACTCATGTTGTGGTAAACCTAAATTAATTGCCTGTAATAAATGATCTTTAGCTGCAAAATTACTATGAAAAATATCGACTAGACGCGGATTCAGACTATTTTGTAAAGTTGAGATTAAATCTGGGCGTGCTTTAAGTAATGAAAGGAAAAATGGATAAAATGTCGTCAAGACATTTCCTTTTTCAGTGATGTGACTAGTTGTGTCCTTTAAAACAATCGGAGTGACTTTTTCTTTTAAAATATTGATCAAATCCATAAAATGCTCCTTTTTTTTAAAATTGGTTTTTACATTTCACGCTCACCATTTTAAAGACTTCTTCAACCTACAAATATTGTATTTATGTTTACTTTTCAATCAAAATAAGTTTTTAATCTTTAAATTAAAAAAGCCAGCCGAAGCTGACTCTTAAGCCATAAAGACCGACTTAAACTAAAAAGGTTTTTACGACTTTACCTTTAATTGTTTGTCCGATTAAAGGTGTGTTTTTACCTTGGGAAATAATACTCTGTTTTGATACAGTCCATTCCAGCTCAGGATCAACTAAAGCCCATCCAGCTTCTTTCTCCCAACGCTGTGCCATATTCGCAACTTGAGCCGGCGCAATTGTTACTTTTTCAACCCATTGTAATGGCTCAAATAAACCTTCATTAATCAATTGAATACCAAATGACACATAGGTATCAAAAGCAGTAATACCTGATTGAGTTTCTGCAAATGGCGCTAATTTAGCTGAACTACTTAAAGGTTCATGATGCGTACAAATCGCATCAATGACACCATCTTTTAAACCCTGACGAAGTAAGTCTTTATCTCGCTCTGAACGCAATGGTGGACGGACATGTGCTAAAGAATTAAAGCCATCAATTAAACTGTCCGTTAAATGCAACTGGTGCATTGCCACATCAGCAGTCACAGGTAGACCTTTCGCTTTAGCCATTTTAATCAGCTCTACCGATGCACCACATGATAACAATCCAAAATGTGCACGTACACCGGTTGCTTCAATCATGAGCAAATATTTTGCAATCGCAACCGTTTCTGCTAAAACCGGAATCATTGGCAAACCTTGACGTGATGCAATAAAACCTTCATGGACGCAACCATCTTTTGCAATTTGATGTTCCTCGGCATAAAACACCACAGTCATATCTAGACCAGCTGCATATTCTAAGGTACGAATGACCACATCATCATTTTCAAAAGGTGCATTGGCATTGGTGACTGCTGTACACCCCCCTTTTTTTAGGCTCGCCATATTGGCTGGTTGTTTACCATTTAAGCCTTGGGTTTGCGCACCAATCACTTGTAAATGGATCCCACCATCCAACATCGCTTTTTCAACTAAACCATGAATCAAAGCACCATTGTCTTGAACAATCGGTTGTGAATCTGGTGGTGTGAAAAGATGCAAGATACCATTTTCACGTGCAGCATTACCTTCCGATTTAAGCGTTCCATGCTGCTGTTGACCTGGTTCGCGTAAACGAGCACACAAATCCACCATGGTCGGTATCAACCACTTACCTTGCCCATCAATCGTTTCTATAACTAAATCGGTTGCGGCAACCAATTTACCTTTTTCAATATAAACGGTTTGTACATAATCAAGCTTTTTAATGGGGTCTAAGACACGTACATTTTCAATTTTAATAATACTCATGTGACTAACCCTTATCCCGCAATCGCATCTAACAAACCTTTTTCTTGTAGTTGACCTTGCATTGCAAGTGCCAACACAGCCATACGTACCGCAATACCATTGGTGACTTGCTGTAAAATGACCGCTTGTGGCCCATCTGCAATACTGGAATCAATTTCCACGCCACGATTCATTGGGCCAGGATGCATGACAATACAATCCGGCTTTGCCAAAGCTAAACGTTCTTTATTTAAGCCATACATTTTATAAAATTCAGCTTGAGAAGACAGCGCGGGTGAATCAATACGCTCATTCTGAATACGTAAAGTCATAATGACATCGCAATCCTGAATACCCGCATTCATTTTATTGAATAAACGAACGTCTTCCCCATATTCATCAAAACCAAATGGCAATAACGTATTCGGAGCAATCACGCGAATATCTTTACAGCCCAAAGTTTGTAAAGCAGCAATATCCGAACGTGCTACACGAGAATGTTTAATATCCCCAATAATAGCGACACTCATATCTTCAAATTTTTTATTGGTTTCACGGCGAATAGTCAACATATCCAACATCGCTTGAGTTGGGTGTGCATGCCGCCCGTCGCCTGCATTAATAATCGCAATTTTTGGACAAACGGTCTCTGCAATAAAATGTGCTGCGCCTGAAGATGAATGACGAACCACAAAAATATCAGCTGCCATGGCTTCAAGATTCCACAACGTGTCGCGTAATGTTTCACCTTTTGACGTACTTGAACGTGCAATATCAATATTCAGTACATTCGCCGACAGTCGTTTTGCTGCTGCTTCAAAGGTGGTACGCGTCCGTGTTGAATTCTCAAAAAAAAGATTCATCACTGTACGACCTTCAAGAAGCGGGGTCGTAATCAGCTGGTTTTGATCGTTAAAAAAAGAATTGGCTGTATCTAGAATTTTTGTCAGGGTTGCTTTAGAAAGCCCTTCGATGGTGAGAAAATGTTTTAAATGACCATCTTGATTAAGTTGAATCTGACTCGGAGTATGCAATGCCGCCAAGTGCATGAGAGATTCCTGAGAGGTTAAGTTGACATATTATACAGACATTTTAGCGACTTTAGCAGTTGAAGTTTTAATCACTCAAAAGAGTATTTACTTAAATCAACCATATAGTCCATATATTTTCAAACATTTAGCTTTACCTTAAATCCATTTATTTTATCGGGCTGCGTTCACAACTACACCATTTTTAGCATAGGCTCTAAATAAAAGTGCTATTTAGAGCCTACATATTATCGCAATGCACCAATATAGTGATGTGAAATCTGGGCTTGATAAACCTCATCGATTATTTCGGTCTGCTCTGCTATGGGGTGTATAACGGTGCCTTGCTGCACTAAAGCATCCGATGTTTTAGATTGAGATTCAACTTCTTGTTCTATTAAAGCCTGCATTCTAGATGCCAGCCGTTTCAACTCATCATCCTCTGTCGCAATAGCAAAAGCAATTACATAGCATGCGTAATCTTTATCTTGAACCACATACATCACATCAATAATTCGACCAAACATACGTCGAAGTCTTGCATACATTAAGGTTGCAATTGAAAAGGCTTCACCTTGTGCCTCAAAACTTTGATTAAATTCACTCTGCATGTCTTTCCCCTTGTTTAACTCAGTTAAAGTTCGATCAATACAGAATTAATCGACTGTTTTTTAATTATTTTTATTTAGCAAAATCCATACCACTTTTAATTTAATTGTTTTGATTGAAACTGATTTTTCTTAATAAACTTAGAAACCGCCAAAGTTAAAGACAAAAGTCGATTTAAAAATGATGATTCACATTGTTGATTAGAATATTTATATAGACTAAAGCGAATGGCATCAAAATAAATAACACAAAGAATACGGTATATATTTTCAACACATTAAAAGCATGCCAAATCAATTTTATAAACAGCAAAGATAAAAAATACATTCATGTCTTTTATTCGATGAGTTTTCGTCAGTAAAATACGTTAAAATAGCAGATTGCTTTATTGTCTTTGGAAATGTTCATGAATTCGAAACCACGTCTTTCTACATATTGGGTCACCTGTGCGGATGGACTAGAAACCTTACTTCAAGAAGAAATTGAAGGTTTAGGGGTTCAAAACATTGAACGTTTTCCGGGTCGATTAATTTTCAAAGGTACATTAGAACAAGCTTACCGCGTGTGTATGTGGTCACGCCTTGCCTCTCGTGTACTCACTCCGATTCATACCCATGAATTAGAATTCACTCATGATGCACGTGATGTTGCCGAAGAATTATACGAAGGCGCCAATAGCTTCGATTGGTCACTCATCTTCGCACCACAGAGCACCTTTGCCGTTCGTTTGCATGTTGAACGTGAAATTAAGGTCAATAGTCAATTCGCCACTTTACGTGTGAAAGACGGTGTCGTTGATGCCTTTATGGAAGCAGTGGGCAAACGTCCAAGTATTGATATTAAACAACCTGAAATTACACTATATGTATTAGCAGGTAAAACAGAACATACCTATTGCTTAGATTTATCTGGGGATTCTTTACATAAACGTGGCTACCGTCACTATATGACCGATGCACCGATTAAAGAAAATCTTGCAGCGGCGATTCTATACAAAGCTAAACTTAAAGAACGTAATCCAGATATTATTTTAGATCCAATGTGTGGTTCTGGTACATTTATCATTGAAGCATTAATGATGTTGACCGACCGCGCACCTGGTTTCGTGCGTCGTTTCGGTTTTAATGGCTGGAATGGACATGACCATGAATTATGGATGTCCATTAAAGCTGAAGCAGCAGAACGCCATCAAAAAGCCTTAGAAGATGATTTACCACAATTCTATGCCTATGATGCAGATTGGGAAGCAGTAAAAGCGACTAAACATAATATTATTGCTGCCGGTTTTGAAGATCAATTGGATTCAATTCGTATTGAAGAACGTACATTAGCAGATTGGCCTGATTTCCAAACTGAAGGTAAAACTTCATTTATCGTGACTAACCCGCCTTATGGTGAGCGTCTAGGTGAAAAAGCATCAAACCGTTCTTTATATTTGGGTTTATCTGCTTTATTACAGAAAAACTTTCCAAATCAATATGCTGCTGTAATTGCTGCTGCTGTTGAACAAGCCGATGTTTTAGCATTCAACAATCCACAACTATTACGTTTAATGAATGGTAAGCTCCCTATTTATATTCGTTTTGGTGATATTAAACCTGCAACAGTCATGCATCCTTTCCTAGAAACTTGGCAGCCGCAACAATTTGAAGCGATTGAAGGTGCAGAAGACTTTACCAATCGTTTGCAAAAGAATATGCAAACTTTGAAAAAATGGGCAGTAAAAGAAGGTATTTATTGCTTACGTTTATATGATGCCGATTTACCTGATTTTAATGTTGCAGTCGATTTATACGGCGATCGTTTACACGTACAAGAATACGCACCACCTAAAATCATTGATCCTGAAAAAGCCAAGAAACGCTTTAACTTAGCACTTGCATCAATTCGTGCCGTGACTGGTTTAGGTCGTGATGCGATCTTTATCAAAACACGTGCACGCCAAGAAGGTAAAACTCAATACGCCAAACAAAGTACTGCTTCTAAGCGTTTTATTGTACAAGAAGGCAAAGCAAAATTTTTAGTCAATTTAACTGACTATTTAGATACAGGTCTATTCCTTGACCACCGTCAAATGCGTTTACGTATTGCTGCTGAAGCCAAAGGTAAACATTTCTTAAATCTGTATAGCTATACCTCTACTGCAAGCGTACATGCTGCTTTAGGCGGCGCTGCAAGTACGACCAGTGTCGATCTTTCCAATACCTATTTAAATTGGTCTAAAGAAAACTTTGTACTGAATGGCTTAACCGTCGATCATCCAGACCAACAACACCAATTCTTTGCAGGTGATTGTTTTGAATGGCTAAAAGAAGGTCACGAACAATATGATCTTATCTTTATCGATCCACCAACATTCTCTAACTCGAAAAAATTCCACGGTACTTTTGATGTACAACGTGACCATAACTCGTTATTAAAACGAGCAATGAATCGTTTGACCACTGCAGGAACTTTATATTTTTCAAATAACTATCGTGGTTTTGAAATGGATGAAGAAGTTCAAGCGATGTTTAATGTTGAGGAAATCACCAGTGAAACGATTGGTCTAGACTTCAAACGTAATACTAAAATTCATAAAGCTTGGAAAATCACTCATCATCCAGTGTAATTTTTAAACTTTAGTGAGTGTCACGACTGACATAGATGGTAATTTTATCTTCAGTCGTGACTCTTACCATATTATTTTTTGCACTCACGCCATATTCAACTGTTCGATATTTAGCCGGGATAAAAGCTTGTTTCTCGTCCAATCCCGTGGTGATATTCTCTTCAATCTTTTGTAACTGATAATCTGTCAACACACTACTGTCAATCATATTTTCTTGTTGATCATCTGTGCGCTGTTGTGCAATTTTGTCATAAAGTATTTGTTGACTTTCAGCTGATAAATCAACACTTTCTTTTAAAGCAGTGATCACTGTCGGTGTCAATGTTTCTAAATGGATACTTTCCTGAGCCAACGATGCATCATCCAAAGAGGCTACTGCAAAACTTGGTACAATGCCCCAAACAACGCCTGATAACACTAAAGCAGTAAAAACAACGTGCTTATATTTCTTGGTTTTAATTCTCATAACCCCTAATCCATTTTTATTATTCCTGTTCAACGCTAACAACTTTCCATGTCAACTGCAATATCAAGAACAATCTTCCCGATAATAGGTATGTTATTTAAAACTATATATTTTTCTGTTATTTATAATAAAAAATCAAATCTACATTAGGCTTCACCATCTATTGCATCTATTAAACATATTCCCCCTGCTTAAACTCACAATCTTGGATTTATTTAAAAACATACCATTTAAAACCAATATCATTAATTCAAAATCATTTAATTCACCTGAGTAAACTCAGGTACACCTGTAACCTGAATAAAAAAACCCAGCCAAAGCTGGGTTTTTTTATGGACAACGCAAAATTAACTAAGTTTCAACTTATCAAAGCTAAGATGCCCATTTTCAGCACCAATTAAAATGGTATCACCTAAAATAAAATCACCTGCTAAAATTTTCTGAGCAAGCGGATTCTCAACTTGTTGCTGAATAGCACGTTTTAATGGACGCGCACCATACAGCGGGTCAAAGCCAGCTTCAATCAACAAATCAAAAGCAGCATCATCCACTTTCAAGCCAATGTCGCGGTCATTCAAGCGAGAACGTAAACGATCCAATTGAATATCCGCAATGCCACGAATTTGTGATTTTTTCAATGAGTGGAAAACCACCAGCTCATCAATACGATTAATAAACTCCGGACGGAAATGCTGTGAAACAGCATTCATAACCACCGTACGCACTTCATCATCAGTTGCACCATCACCCAGCTCACGAACGTCTTGTGAACCAAGGTTGGATGTCATGACAATCACCGTATTTTTAAAATCAATCACTCGGCCTTGTGAATCCGTTAAACGACCATCATCCAACACTTGAAGTAAGATGTTAAATACATCTGGATGCGCCTTCTCAACCTCATCAAACAACACCACACTATAGGGTTTACGACGTACAGCTTCAGTTAAAACACCGCCTTCTTCATAACCCACATAACCTGGAGGTGCTCCCACTAAACGGCTGACAGAGTGCTTCTCCATGAATTCACTCATATCAATACGAATCATGGCATCATCACTATCAAACAAGAAGTTTGCGAGTGCTTTTGTCAACTCTGTTTTACCGACACCTGTTGGCCCAAGGAACAAGAATGAACCACTTGGACGGTTTGGATCCGACAAGCCTGCCCGTGAACGGCGTACTGCATTAGATACCGCTACTACAGCCTCATCTTGCCCAACCACACGGTTATGTAAGAAGCCTTCCATATTTAAAAGCTTTTCACGTTCACCTTGCAGCATTTTCGATACAGGAATTCCTGTTGCTGCACTCACCACTTCAGCAATTTCATTTTCAGTCACTTTAGTTCGAATGAGTTTTGGCTCTTCATTCACTTCTGCAACTTCTTCTTCAGCCAAGCGTTTTTGCAATTCTGGAATAACACCATATTGCAAGCGACTCGCTTCTGCCAAATCACCTTCACGCTGTGCTTTATCAAATGCAGTACGTGCTTTGTCCAACTCAACTTGCGCTTGATTCGTGCCTTCCACTAAGGTTTTTTCAGCACGCCAAACTTCTTCCAGATTGTTATACTCTCGCTGAACTTCTTCGATTTGTTTTTCCAAGTTTTCAACTTCAATTTTACTGACGGAATCAGCATCTTTTTTCACAGCTTCCAATTGCATTTTCAATTGAATTAAGCGTCGATCTAAACGATCCAATGGCTCTGGTTTAGAGTCAATTTCCATTTTGATCCGTGAAGCGGCCTCATCAATCAAATCAATTGCTTTGTCTGGTAACTGACGATCTGTAATATAACGATGCGACATTTTTGCCGCAGCAATAATTGCTGAATCGAGAATTTGCACACCATGATGAGTGGCATATTTCTCTTTCAAACCACGTAAAATCGCAATGGTGTCTTCTACACTTGGCTCATCTACCAAAACTTTTTGGAAACGGCGTTCTAAAGCTGCGTCTTTTTCAATATATTGACGATACTCATCTAACGTGGTTGCACCTACGCAACGTAATTCACCACGTGCTAGAGCAGGCTTTAACATATTGCCTGCATCCATTGCACCATCACCCTTACCTGCACCGACCAAGGTATGCAATTCATCGATAAAGAGGATGATTTCACCTTCATATTTTGCAAGGTCTTTCAATAATGCTTTTAAACGCTCTTCGAACTCACCGCGATATTTTGCACCCGCAAGCAACGAGCCTAAATCCAAAGATAATACGCGTTTACCTTTGAGACTTTCTGGTACTTCACCATTAACAATACGTTGCGCCAAGCCTTCTACAATTGCAGTTTTACCTACACCTGGCTCACCAATGAGTACTGGATTATTTTTAGTACGACGCGATAAAACCTGTATGGTACGACGAATTTCTTCATCACGACCAATCACAGGATCTAATTTACCTGACATTGCACGTTCAGTTAAATCAAGGGTGTATTTATTTAGAGAGTCTCGTTGGTCTTCATGGTTATTTGCCATAACTTTGTCACCACCTCGAATATTTTCAATTGCTTTACGTAGCCTATCCGTTGTCACGCCTACGCTATTTAATAATGTTTTAGTTGTACCAGTTTCTGCTAAAGCAAGAATGACCCAATCCGTAGATAAAAATTCATCCCCTGCCTTTTGTGCATAGCTATCTGCTAAATTCAAAGCACGTACAGCTTCAGGGTTTAAATTAATATCGCCCGTTGGATGTGCAATCGTTGCTGCATCATTTAATGCTTGTTGTAACTTGGTTTGCAGATCACGTAAGTTCGCACCCGCCTGCTGTAACAAGCTAATATTAGATGGCTCATCCAATAGTGCAGAGAGAATATGAATACCTTCAATTGCGGTATTGTCTTTACCCATCGCTAAAGATTGGGCATCTGATAACGCTTGTTGTAAGCGATTTGTAAATTTTTCAAAACGCATTCTTATTTTTCCTCACAACAAATTTTCAAGTTAATGGATATATGGGAATGGTTTCATTTTTTTCAACACAAAAGACTAAAAATATTTTATTTATCAATCACTAAGAAATAACCAAACACTCTTAAACCACAGTTATAATATGCGTGCATATTCGGTCTTTTTCAAGTTACTTTTTATATCTGTAATAGGATCTTTTTATTAAAATAGTTATTTTTTAACCCTTAAAATAAAAAGTGCGCTATTGAAAGGGAACTTTTGAATGCTTAATGAATAAAACCTAACTTGCTCAAGCTTTTTTAAATCAGCATACTTTAATACCATATTTTAGTTCACCGTGATTAATCATGAACTTTTCAAACTCTGTATTAGTTTTATTATCACTTTCTATAACAACACTCTACGCACAACTCCCCCAAGATTCGCGTCGAGCTGGTGGAATTGCGGTTATTCCTTTAAATCCAAATATTACTCATGTTACTTTTAAAAATGCCCCTATTTTAGTAATACAAGAAGCAAATACAAAATACGCAATATTTGGAATCCCGCTTTCAACGCCTATCGGTTCTTTACAACTCCAAACCAACGCTGGAGTCATTCCAATTGAAATTAAGGCTTATTCATATGCAGAACAACACTTAACCGTTAAAAATAATGATTATGTGAATCCGAAGCAGGCTCAATTAGATCGTTATGCGCAAGAAGCTAAAGAACAAAATGATATATATACATCATTCACCCCCACAAACTGGATAAGTTTTCCACAATTCATTCGACCTACAACTGGCAAGTTTAGCAATTCATTTGGACGTAAACGCTTTTTTAATGGAGAAGAACGTGCACCACATTCTGGACTAGATATTCCAGCACCTATCGGACAAAAAGTCATTGCTCCTGCAGATGGTATGGTCGTTGCTACTGGGCATTATTTTTTAATGGGAATACTGTACTGATTGATCATGGTCAGGGCTTAATCAGTATGTTTTGTCATTTAAGCCAGATTAATGTTCAAAAAGGACAACCCATAAAACAAGGTGCATTATTGGGATTAGTGGGTCAAACAGGGCGAGTCACTGGCCCACATTTACATTGGGGCATGAATTTGAATAATGCGAGAGTCGATCCTCAATTATTTTTAGCCCGATAATAAAATCATCTGTCATTTAAAAATCAATATTTTGTAAAATCTAAATAATCTGCCTAAGCTTTTATAAAAAACATATTTTGTAATAATTAATTGTGAACAAATAATATCTATCCAGTCATCTCTTTTTTATATGAAAACGATTAAAAAAGCCAATTGTAGTCATTAGCTTTTTTGTTGAAATTTGTAGTTATTAGGCTGGTTTAATTTCAAAATCATGACTAATTTCAACACCACCATCAGCAAGCATTTTACTCGCAGAACAATACTTTTCTGCAGAGAGTTCAACAGCTTTAGCTACTTGCTTCTCTTTAACATCATTGCCAGTCACAACAAAGTGCAAATGAATTTTGGTAAAAACTGCAGGAATAGTTTCTGCACGCTCAGCTTTCAACTCACACACAACACCTGTCACATCTTGACGAGATTTCTTTAATATCGTCACAATATCAAACGAAGCACAACCACCAAGTCCCATTAATATCAACTCCATAGGACGTGGACCACGGTTTTCACCACCATACGCTGATGAGCCATCCATCACGATTTGGTGTCCACTTTCTGATTTTGCTTCAAAAGCAACATTCTCTAACCAATGAACGCTAGTTTGCATTGCAACTACCTTAAAAAAACTATAGATTTACAGGGTACCTGTACACTAGCATAAAATGAGTTGATAAGGAATTTCATCTCTACTGCTCCTATGTGACGAGTTCAATTTAGATCAGCAGATCTAGTTACTATCCAATTCGGAATTTTTTAGCATGTCTTCTAATTTTGCACAACAACTTAGTACAGATGCTTTGTCTCCAGGCCAGCTACCTGAATCAGTCAAAGCTTTACTCAAAAGAGCCCACATTAATCGATTCCCGAAGCGTACAGCAATCATCGATGCAGGTTCTGAGTCAAAGTCTCTGTATCTTATTTTAAAAGGTTCAGTTTCAATTATTTTACGTGAAGATGATGACCGTGAAATTGTTGTAGCATATTTGAACCCTGGGGATTTTTTTGGGGAAATGGGGTTATTTGAGTCAAACCCACAACGTACTGCAGAAGTCAGAACTCGTGATGTCTGTGAAATTGCTGAAATCTCTTATGAGAATTTCCATGAAATCAGCAAACAATATCCTGACTTAAGCTATGCGGTATTTGCTCAATTGGTTCGCCGATTAAAGAACACAACGCGTAAAGTGACAGATCTTGCATTTATTGATGTTTCTGGTCGTATCGCACGTTGCTTAATCGACTTATCTGGGCAACCAGAAGCGATGATTTTACCAAACGGCCGTCAAATTCGTATTACTCGCCAAGAAATTGGGCGAATTGTTGGTTGTTCACGTGAAATGGTCGGTCGTGTTCTTAAAACACTTGAAGAACAAGGCATGATCGAAACTGATGGTAAAGCTATTCTAATCTTCGATGTTTCATTAGAAGAATCTGCAAGCCCTGAAAATGAATTAAACACTGCTGACGAGTAATTCCTCAGCTAAATAGCAATTAAAAGCAAATCTTCGGATTTGCTTTTTTTATGCCATTTAAGTGAGTTTGACTTAACACAGCTGTTTTTTAATCATCAATTTTTCAAAATTTTATTGATCAAAGCTCAAGAGAAAAATTAAATCATTATTGTTTAAGGATATTTTAAAATGAAGTTAAAAGTACTTGGCCAATCTGGATTACTGGTTCCTGAAATTTGTTTAGGAACGATGACGTTTGGCGAACAAAATATTCAATCTGAAGCTTTTGAACAACTCAGCTATGCTTTAGATCAAGGACTATATTTCTGGGACACTGCCGAAATGTATCCTGTTCCCCCTAAACCTGAGACTCAAGGCTCAACTGAAACCATGATTGGCAATTGGATTGCAAAAAATGGACAACGCGATCAACTGTTTATTGCATCTAAAATAGCAGGGCCACAACAAGGTGGTAGCCAAATTCGTAATGGCCAAACTAAATTTATTGAAAGTGAAATTTCTTCAGCCATTGATGGTTCATTAAAGCGCTTACAAACTGATTATATTGATTTGTATCAACTACATTGGCCACAACGCCCAACTAACTTCTTTGGTGTATTAGGTTATAACAACCCGCAAGCTCAACAGAGCATAGACATCACACCTTTAGAGGACACTTTAATCGCACTCTCCAAAGAAGTCAGAAATGGACGAATCCGCCATATCGGGCTGTCTAATGAAACAGCTTGGGGAACCATGAAATTTCTACAATTGGCGGAAAAATTAGGACTTGAGAAAATAGTCAGCGTACAAAATCCTTATAATTTATTAAACCGCACTTATGAAATTGGGATGTCCGAAATTGCTCAACATGAAGGTATTGGACTATTAGCCTACTCTCCGCTTGCCTTTGGTTATTTAACCGGTAAATATCGACATGGTGCAAAACCTGCCACTGGGCGGATTAGTTTATTTTCTCGTTTCTCACGCTATAGCAATCCTGAAAGTATCTGGGCTACAGAACAATATGCATTATTGGCAGAAAAACATGGCCTCAGCTTAACACAACTTGCTTTAGCATTTATTAAACAACAATTTTTCGTCACCAGCACCATTATTGGTGCAACTACGATGCAGCAACTCAAAGAGAATATAGCTGCATTTGATACCAATTTATCCGAAGAAATATTACAAGGCATTGAAAATATTCATCGTCAACAACCCAATCCTGCACCATAGATATTTCTCAATTACCTGTTAAGGTGAAGCACTGCTTCACCTGTCACAAATAATTTATGATTTTCAAAATCAAAAAAATTATAAAAAAAAGGATGCTTATCGCATCCTTTTTTAAACATAACTGCTTATTAACGCTTGTTATAAATTGCTTGAGCTGCTGCTAAATTTTTACGCATCGCATCAATACGCTGAGAATTTGATGGGTGAGTAGATAAGAAAGATGATCCACTCGCACCATCAAGCTTGTTCATTTTCTCCCACAGCGTGATAGCCGCTTGTGGGTTATAACCAGCACGAGCCATCAACATTAAGCCACCTTGGTCTGCACGACTTTCCAGACTACGTGAATAAGGTAAACCCACCCCAATCTGACTCCCTAATTGTGCAGCTGCCGTTCCGAGCTGCCCAACATTACCACCCGCATAACCTAAACCAACATTTAAAGCCAAATCTGTCAGTGCTTGAGCTCCAATTTTATTTTTTGAATGTTCTTCTAAAGCATGAATCATTTCATGCCCCATCACCGCAGCAATTTCAGCATCAGTGAGGTTAAGCTTATTCACAATACCAGTATAGAACACAACCTTACCACCCGGTGCAACATAAGCATTCACTTGATCTGATTTAAGCACTGCCAGTTGCCAATTAAATTTTTGACCAGTTTGATTCACTTGGTCTGCATAAGGTTTTAAACGATTAAATACAGCATTAATTCGCTGATAAGTCGATGAGCTAGTATCTAAAGTTTTATTACCCTGCGCCTCTTGAACCGTTTTATTAAAACCTTGAGCTGCTGCAACATTCAACGTGGCTGAATCTGCTCCTGCCATATCTGCAATTGTGGTACAACCAGATATTGAAACTGCTGTCACTGCACACACACTGAATAGTAAATTTTTATTCATTATTTATATCTTCCAAACATACACATCTATAATTAAGGCGATTATATCCAATTGATTTCTACCCATAAATTAGTTATTGCTTCATATTCATAGCAATTATGTAATCATTACTCAATTAAAAGAACTGAATATATAACCAATAAACCAGACACAGCACATTTAATCCCAAATAAATATGACATAAAGGCTTGATATTTTCTTCGAGCTGCATACTTTTTCTTTTATAAAACAAAAAAGCATTTTGAATTAAAATAACAGGAACCAAAATACAAGCAATAATCACACTCAGACCAAGTAGCGCAGTGTTAATCACATCTGGATCATTGGTTTGCGCTGTGATAATTAGCATAGCAATGGTTGGTGCTCCACCTATTGCAAAAAGTAAGGAATAAAACATCGTTCCTGAGATATTCTTATGCATTTACTTTACTCATATCCTTATTTTCTCTTTGTATTTTAACAAGCAGGAGTCTGCTACAAAGTAATTCAACATGCAACTTTAGTCTTGAAAGATATCTCTCATCTAAAAAATATTTCACACATCAAAACTTATTTTAAATAAATTTAATGACTTAAAATGGAAATACCGACTCCAATAGAGTTTTAAATGCTAATTAAATCCAACTTAAAGTATGATTATTTTTAATTGAGCATAAAAAAAGCTCCCGAAGGAGCTCTTTTAACATCAATGCCTAAGCATCAAATGGATGACGCAACACAATGGTCTCTTCGCGGTCAGGACCCGTTGAAACGATATCGATTGGACATTCAATAAGCTGCTCAATGCGTTTTACATAAGCAATTGCATTTGCTGGCAATTGTTCCATGCTTTTCGCACCGAAAGTTGACTCAGACCAACCTGGCATAGTTTCGTAAATTGGTTTTAACGCTCCAAATGCAAGTGCATCAGAAGAACCCACACAACCTGTATCCACAGATTCGTAACCTACACAGATTTTTATTTCTTCTAAACCGTCAAGAACGTCAAGTTTAGTTAAACAAATACCAGAAAGTGAGTTTACATCTACAGAGCGACGTAAAATTTCTGCATCGAACCAACCACAACGGCGCTGACGGCCAGTAGACGCACCAAATTCAGAACCTTTAGTTCCAAGGTGTTTACCAATTGCATCACCTACGTCATTTGCAGCATCATAAACCAACTCTGTTGGGAATGGGCCTGCACCTACACGTGTTGTATATGCTTTAGTGATACCAAGCACATAGTCAAGGTGCAATGGACCTAAACCTGAACCCGAGCTTACACCACCAGCTGTTGTGTTTGAAGATGTTACATACGGATATGTACCATGATCGACGTCAAGAAGTGAACCTTGAGCGCCTTCAAACATGATGTTTTCACCGTTTTTACGGTAGTTATGCAATTCAGTTGTTACATCCACAACAAGTGGAGCTACAACTTCACGCCATTGGTCGCAAAGCGCAAGTACATCTTCAAGATTAACCGCTTCTACACCATAGAATTGAGTTAATTGGAAGTTATGGTATTCAAGCAGCTCTTCAAGTTGAGCTTTAAGATGTTCACCACCACGCACTAAGTCAGCAACACGAATTGCACGACGTGCAACTTTATCTTCATACGCTGGGCCAATACCACGACCTGTTGTACCAATTTTCGCATTACCACGTTTTTTCTCACGTGCTTGGTCAAGTGCAATATGGTTCGGAAGAATTAAAGGACAGTTTGGAGAGATACGTAAACGTTCTTTAACAGGCACGCCTTCTTTTTCAAGAATAGCCATTTCTTCAATTAGTGCAGCAGGTGAAAGTACAACACCATTACCAATTAAGCACAGTACGTTTTCACGTAAAATACCAGATGGAATGAGGTGTAATACAGTTTTCTTACCACCAACCACGAGTGTATGACCAGCGTTGTGTCCGCCTTGGTAACGAACTACCGCAGCCGCTTGATCTGTGAGCAGGTCGACAATCTTACCTTTACCTTCGTCGCCCCATTGGGTACCGAGTACCACAACATTTTTGCCCATAATAGCCTCATTGCATCATGCTGTTAAAATTGAAAACTTAAATTAGTCACTTGAAACTAATTCACGTCATTAAATCTGTTCGACTTTCCATTCACCTGCAACGTTCACCAATTGATGTGTTGCATGAGGAATTGAATTGAAATCATCATTACCCAATAACTGAATCAAGCCTAAGCCTTGTAAACGAACTTGAGCAATTGCATCAAGCAAATCATGCGATGTACCTTTAGGCGCAACCACAATCGTCGTTTGCTTAAACTGGCCTGCGCTAAGTGCATATAAGTCGCAACTAAAGCCTGTTGCAGGTCGCGCACGACCGAAATGTTCGCCAATACCATCATAACGACCACCTTGAGCTAATGGTGCAGCACGGTTTGGTGCATACACAGCATACATTAAGCCAGTGTGATAATGGTATGAACGTAATTCCACCACATCAATTCCAATGTGGAGATTCGGCCAGCGTGCCTGAATTTCAGTTTGTGTGGTTTGCAACGCATCAAATGCCAATTTAAATGCATCATCTGCCAATATTGCTGCACTTAAATGTGTTTGTAATGCATTAAGATCACTTGAATAACGTCCTAATGCATAGAAATCTGAGCCGAACTTCAATGTTTGAGTAAATTCTGCAAGTTCTGGCAATGCTTTACGCTGATAGATATCCGACAATTGCTTTTCAACTGCTCGGCTTAAGCCTGCATGTTTCACTAAACTGCGGAATAAACCAACATGTCCTAAATCAAGATGAATACCATCAACCAAACCAACTGTTTTGATTAGATTCAGCATGAGGTCGACCATTTCGACATCGGCATCAATACTGTCTGAACCAAATAACTCTGCACCCAATTGGAGTGGTGCACGTGTGGTATTAAACCCTTGAGGTTTCGTATGTAAAACCGTTCCTGCATAACAGTAACGTGCCACACCTTGTACTTGATGTACATGTGCATCAATACGAGCCACTTGTGGTGTCATATCGGCACGGACACCCAGTAAACGGCCTGAAAGTTGGTCGATGACTTTAAAAGTGGCTAAGTCTAAATCTTGATTTGATTCTGAAAGAGAAGATAGAGATTCAATGTATTCGATAAATGGCGTGTACACCAATTGATAACCTCGGGATGCGAGGAAATCTAGTGCGTCACGACGCAAAGTTTCAATCACTTGCGCCTGTTCTGGTAATACATCAGCTACACCATCTGGTAATAACCATGTCTCTGAAATGGGCATGTTGTAAACCTAAATTCTTGTCAGCGCGGAAATAATCCGCATAAAAAAATCGGGAGCACACCCGATTTCTCTTATTTTAGCACGATAGTCAGCACTGTGCATTAGACTTTTTAAGAAAAAAATAGAAATCTTTCTTGTTTATCTACGCCAAGCTAATATCATAAATTCCCTATCAAAAACAATGATTTTCTACAAACCTTCTTTGATTAAACCTCAGAAATAATATCTAAAATAATAACCACCGCTCAAAATCTGTTTTAAAACAATCGTTTTATCTCAGGTTTGAAGAACTATTTTGTAATATTTGAATCAGTTCAGCATTCTGTAACTCTATCTGACTCAATTTCGCTGTCGTTCTATCCAAAACCTCTTGTTGCATGTGCATTTTTTTTGCGAGATCTTGCATAATTTCCAAGGTTCTTTTTAGATGCTCTTCCTGCGCAACAATACGAGAGTCTTCCTCTCCCATCATTTGCGCCAATTGCTTTTGCTCTTTATTTAATAATCCCAACTGCCATACTAAAAAACAACCGCAGCGTAGAGTAAGATCATACCCAATATTACAGACGTCATATTCGTCTCCTCTAGGTTACAGTGCCCTAGCTTGTAAAATTATTTTAAAATAATAATCCAATCTATCAAAAATAAAAAGATTCAGATAAATCCAGTAATCGGTTTGCATACCCCCACTCATTATCATACCAAGCAAATACCTTCGCTTGCTGCCCAACCACCATGGTTTGAGTTAAATCGACAATCAAAGAATAAGGTGAATGATTAAAATCACTCGAGACGAGTGGCTCTTCTGTAACTGACATAATTTCAGCATAATCCACAGCAGCCGCTTTGATCAGCGCTTCATTAATTAAATGCACTGTAATACGCGACTGAGAAATAAAAGTTAAATCAATGGCCGCTACATTAATGGTTGGAACACGTATGGAATAACCGTCAATACGACCTTCCATTTTTGGCATCACTTGTTTTAAAGCCCCCAAAGCAGAAGATGTTGTTGGAATAATATTGTGCCCTGATGCTCGCGCACGACGTAAATCACGATGCGCATGGTCTAAAACGGATTGATCGGCTGTGACTGCATGAATTTCGGTCATTAATGCGGTATCTATACCAAAAGCATCATCAATAATTTTAACCAATGGAACTAAGGCTTGGGTCGTACATGAAACACCTGAAATAATTTGATCACTGGCTTGAACTTCATGATGATTTACACCGTACACAATTGCTGCATCGACCGTATCAAACGGAGCTGCACCAATGATGACGCGTTTCGCCCCTGCTCTTATATGTTTAGTGGCTGCAACTCTAGATCGAAATAAACCTGTACATTCTAAAACAAGGTCGATACCCAAGATATTCCAAGGCAATAATTCAGGATCTTCCACACACAAAACTTGTACTTTTAATTGGGTTTGTGCTGCTTCTATTTGCATATAAATGTGTTCATTTTCTTGAACGACATTGACCTTTCCATTAAACCGACCATGCGTTGAGTCATATTTAAATAAATGTACTAAGGTTTCAACATCAGCAATATCGTTAATCGCAACGATTTCAAAATGGAAGTTCTTTGGATTTTCAAACCAAGCTCGTAATACGTTTCGCCCAATTCGCCCGAATCCATTTATCGCCACTCGTTGCATCATTTGTCCTTTATGTGAAAAGCATTATTTTTAACACTGCCTATATGTTATCGGATTTATGTTTATGACCGCTATAATTTGCTAAATCAGAATGTAAATATCTTATGTTTATTGCTGAATTGATTAAAATTCGACTCAGTAATAAATATTTGACTTTAACGTTCACATAAAATAATCATCAACCATTCATGTTTTTAAATTTTTCATCAACAATTTCTATGAAGCACCTAAATTCATCCATGCAGTATAAAGAATGCATTAAGATGTTAATTTTTCTGCTAAAGCTTAAACTAAAGTACTAAATTCAAATTATTAGAATTGTCATTAATTCAGCTTAAAATCATTGGTGGATCAGGCTTTTTCCGTTATAATTTGGCGTTTTTTAAAAATTAAGCCGCGCATACTAAGCGAGCAAACATGATTAGACTCAGTTAGTATGCTTTTAGCCAATACGAAAATTAAGGAGTGACTTGGTTGTGAGTACTCGTTTTATGACAACTGCTGAAATACGTGAAGCTTTTTTGCGTTACTTTGAATCGCAAGGGCATACACGTGTCGCGTCGAGTTCACTTGTACCCGCCAACGACCCTACTTTGCTGTTTACCAATGCAGGTATGAACCAGTTTAAAGACTGCTTCCTTGGCTTAGAAAAACGTGATTATGTTCGTGCAACAACATCACAAAAATGTGTTCGTGCTGGTGGTAAACATAACGACTTAGATAATGTCGGATATACAGCACGTCACCACACTTTCTTCGAAATGCTGGGTAACTTTTCTTTTGGCGATTACTTTAAACGTGATGCCATCAAGTTTGCTTGGGACTTTTTAACCGGTAATGAATGGTTAGCACTGCCTAAAGATAAACTCTATGCCACGGTTTATCATACCGATGATGAAGCCTTCGACATTTGGAATAAAGAGATTGGTTTAGCCGCAGATCGTATTATCCGTATTGGTGATAACAAAGGCGAAAAATACGCGTCTGATAACTTCTGGGCAATGGGTGACACTGGTCCTTGTGGTCCTTGTTCAGAAATCTTCTTTGACCATGGCGACCACATCTGGGGTGGCTTACCTGGCACACCTGAAGAAGATGGCGACCGTTTCATTGAAATCTGGAACAACGTCTTCATGCAGTTCAACCGTACTGCTGATGGTGTGTTACATGCTTTACCCGCCCCTTCTGTCGATACAGGTATGGGCTTAGAACGTATTTCTGCTGTACTGCAACATGTTAATTCAAACTATGAAATTGACTTGTTCCAACACTTATTAAAAGCATCGACCGACATTATTGGTTTTGATGCATCAGCTCTTGAAGCTGAAGCCAAAGAAAAAAATAGCCTTGTAGACTATCCTGCTTCATTAAAAGTCGTTGCTGATCATGCACGTTCGTGCTGCTTCCTGATTGCTGATGGCGTAAATGCATCCAATGAAGGCCGTGGTTATGTATTACGTCGCATTATTCGTCGCGCAGTTCGCCACGGTAACAAAATGGGTGCTACAGGTACATTCTTCTACAAAATGTTGCAACCGCTGATTGAAGTTATGGGTGAAGCATACCCTGAACTTGTTGAACGTCGCAGTGTGATTGAAGCAACCTTAATTCGTGAAGAAGAACTTTTTGCTAAAACACTTGAACAAGGTTTGAAATTACTTGAAGGTGAATTGAGTAACCTAAAAGGCAAAATCATCCCTGGTGAAACAGTTTTCAAACTTTATGATACTTATGGTTTCCCAGCTGACTTAACCGCTGACATTGCACGTGAACGTGATTTAGAAATTGATCAAGCTGGTTTTGAAGTTGAAATGGCAGCTCAGCGTCAACGTGCTCGTGATGCGGGTAAATTTACCGTTGACTATAACAGTATCATTAAAGTAGAGAGTGAAACTCAATTTGATGGCTATGATGCAACTCAAGGTCAAGGTCAAATCATTGCAATCTATAAAGATGGCGAACAAGTTGATGAAGTCACTGAAGGCGATGAAGCCCTCATCGTATTAAACCAAACGCCTTTCTATGCAGAAAGTGGTGGTCAAATTGGTGATACAGGTCTCTTCAAAAACGATACCGGTATTTTTGAAGTTCAAGATACCAAAAAATCTGGTGGTGCATTTGTCCATCAAGGTATCGTGACTATGGGTAGCTTAAAAGCCAATCAAAGTGTTGACGCCATTGTAAAAGCGGACATTCGTGAAGCTACTGCCCGCAATCACTCTGCAACACATTTGTTACATGCGGCTCTACGTCAAGTTTTAGGTTCTCATGTACAACAAAAAGGTTCTTTGGTTGCTAGCGATATTTTACGCTTTGACTTTGCCAATGACCAACCTGTAACTTTCGAGCAATTGCAACAGGTTGAACGCATTGTGAATCGCGAGGTGATTGCCAATACAGCCGTTTCAACCGAACTTTTAGACATTGATGCAGCCAAAGAAAAAGGTGCAATGATGTTGTTTGATGAAAAATACGGTGACGAAGTTCGTGTACTTTCTATGGGCTCAATCCAAGAAGATAAAAACTTCTCCATTGAACTGTGTGGCGGTATTCACGTCAAACGCACTGGTGATATTGGTTTATTCAAAATTACATCTGAAGGTGGTGTTGCTGCTGGCGTACGTCGTATTGAGGCCGTTACAGGTACTCAAGCTTTAGACATCGTGCAAAAAACTGATGCAGATATTCAACACATCAATGCATTATTGAAAGCACAAAAAAATCAGACTGTTGAAAAAGTTGAAGCGATGGTTGAAACTGCACATCAGCTGCAAAAACACATAGATCAATTGAATCAAAAGTTAGCGAATTTCCAATCTGCTGAACTTTTAAGCCAAGTTCAAACGATTGCGACTCGCTCAACGCTCATTACCACTGTTCAAGGTCAAGATGCGAAGTCCCTTCGTAATTTACACGACAGTGTGAAATCTAAATTAGACAATGCAGTAATCGTTCTTGCAGGTGTCGATGGTGACAAAGTGAGCCTGATTGCATCTGTAGCGAAAGAGTTTACTGCAAATATTAAAGCAGGTGACATCATCAAACACTTAGCTACTGAACTTGGTGGTAAAGGTGGTGGTAAACCTGATTTAGCACAAGGTGGCGCGCCACTTAACGAGAAGTTTGATCCAGTGATGGCAGGTTTAACTGCTTGGCTTGAGCAAAAATAACTTCACTTTTTGTGTAACGAATCCTGAAAAGGTACTTCAGGATTATGGCTTTTATGGAACAACTATGGCATTAATCGTTCAAAAATATGGTGGTACCTCTATGGGTACTCCCGAGCGCATTTTAAATGTTGCTCGTCGTATAAAGCGCTGGCATGACCACGGCCACAAAGTGGTTGTGGTAGTCTCTGCAATGAGTGGCGAAACCAATCGTCTACTTGCTTTAGCGAAAGCCATTACCGAAACCCCTGACCCACGTGAACTTGATCAAATGGTGTCTACAGGGGAACAGGTCACGATTTCAATGTTAGCGATGGCGCTCAATTCAATTGGTGTCGAAGCTAAGTCTTTAACGGGTCGTCAAGTCGGGATTAAAACGGACAGCGCATTTACCAAAGCACGTATTGAATCGATTGATACTGATGTCATGACCAGTCACTTAGATGCAGGTCGTGTCATAGTTGTTGCAGGCTTCCAAGGTTTTGATAGTAATGGCAACACCACGACTTTAGGTCGTGGTGGTTCTGATACCTCAGGTGTTGCATTGGCAGCGGCTTTAAAAGCAGATGAATGCCAAATTTACACGGATGTCGATGGTGTTTATACCACTGACCCTCGTGTTGCACCAAAAGCTAAAAAAATTGATCGTATTTCATTTGAGGAAATGCTTGAAATGGCATCTCTCGGCTCTAAGGTCTTGCAAATTCGTTCGGTTGAATTTGCTGGAAAATACCAAGTGCCTTTACGTGTATTATCGAGTTTTGATAATGATGATGATGGCGCATTTGATGAAGATTTCAAACAAAATGTCGGGACACTAATCACCACTGAAACGGAAGACAACATGGAAAATCCTATTATCTCAGGTATTGCTTTCAATCGTGACGAAGCTAAATTAACTATTTTAGGTGTGCCGGATGAACCAGGTATCGCTGCTAAAATTTTATGTCCGATTGGTGATGCAAACATTGAAGTGGATATGATTATCCAAAATGTTGAAGAAGATGGAACCACTGATTTCACCTTCACCGTTAATCGCAGTGAATTGAAAAAAGCTACCGCAATTCTTGAAGACACAGCACAAAAAATTGGTGCACGTGAAGTTGCCACTCGTGATGATATTGTCAAAGTATCTATCGTCGGTGTTGGTATGCGCTCACATGCAGGTGTTGCAAGTAAAATGTTTACTGCTTTAGCAAGTGAAGGTATCAATATTTTGATGATTTCGACTTCAGAAATTAAGATTTCTGTGATCATTGAAGAAAATTACTTAGAACTTGCTGTACGTACACTTCACACCGCTTTTGGTTTAGACCGTGAACATGGCGAATCAAGTGTTCGTGCTTAATTTTTAAGCTTTTATTGAATGATTTATTAGTTTATATCAAATAATAAAAAAATCTGAGCCACTATAGTTTTTCTTATAGTGGCTCTGTTATATTAAACCCACAGGTTTTTTTGGAAAAACTGAACAGAGCTGTTAGAATTGCATAATTCATCACAATTATCTGTTAAGATTCCATCTGATACCGAGGTTGTTGCTTTCACTTTTTTGAAAAAACTATCGCAGGTTTAGCGTTTAAGCAAGGAGATAAACATGCTGATTCTGACTCGTCGTGTCGGAGAAACATTAATGATTGGAGATCAAGTCAGTGTTACTGTACTTGGTGTCAAAGGCAATCAAGTTCGTATTGGTGTGAATGCACCGAAAGAAGTTTCTGTCCATCGTGAAGAAATTTACCAACGCATTCAACATGAACGCGCCATGCACGAGCATCTTCAACATATTGACCAAGATTATCAGCCTTCTTTCGAAGATGATAATGTGGCACAAAACAACTATAATCGATGAGATTATTAAGTTTTGAAAAATAAAGCGGCTCAAAAGGCCGCTTTAAATTTATCATTCAGTCTAATTTTAAGGTTTATTCCAAACCTAATGCTCTTTTAACGGGTGCATAACTGCGACGATGCTGATCAATCACACCATGTATGGCAATCGCCTCAAAATGTGCTTTGGTCGGATAGCCTTTATGTTGAGCAAAGCCATATTGTGGATATAACTTGTCTAGCTCCACCATGTCATGATCACGAGTCACTTTTGCTAAAATACTCGCCGCACTAATCTCAGCGTGAATTGCATCCCCCCCCACGACAGCATCACAGCTGACCACTAAGCCCTGTGGTACCTTATTACCATCCACCAACACATGCTCAGCTGGAACCTTTAAGGCTTCGACTGCACGGCGCATGGCAAGTAAAGATGCTTGTAAAATATTGATTTCATCAATTTCCAGATGCGATGCTTCCGCAATTGCCCACGCAATGGCTTTTTCTTGTATTTCTTTAAATAATTTTTCACGTTTTTTTTCAGTGAGTTTTTTAGAATCATTTAATCCTTCAATAGGATTATTGGGATCTAAAATCACAGCAGCAGCAACCACAGAACCAACCAAAGGTCCACGCCCTGCTTCATCTACACCAGCAACTAACATGTCTTTACCTATCTATATCAAAAAAGGCTGAACCTGTCAGCCTCTTCAATTCTAACATGAGATTAGCGAACCGCTTCAGCTACACATGCATTAATTGTTTTGGTGACTGCATTCGCAACAATCGTTGCACGTGCACTTGGATCTAATGCAGCAGTTGCTATATCTACAGCCGTTATACTTTGTGGTGCTTTATCACTCACACAACCACAAATTTCACCTTGAACATTAGTTTTTTGATCAGTAGTCATCAATTTAGTTGCAGTTTTCCATGCTGGAAGATTATTCAGTTCAGTGGTACATTTTGTATTAATTGCAATTTTTAAAGCGACTGTACCCAATTGTTGCGTAGTCGTACCAGCAGCCGATGTACCCATTGAATCAGTAGTTGCACACGCTGTTAAAACAAGGCAAAGAGGTGCAAGCATAGCAACTAATTTTTTCACAGTTGATCCTTTGGTTCTGAAAATAAGTGCGCGTATTGTGCCTAATCTTATGCCGAGATAACACCTAAAATACTCGGTATGCACGCAATGTGCTCTTAGTCGCTTAAATTCTCAACGCATTATCGAATAACGTTTCAATTATAAAACAATACGTTGATTTTTTAGCACTGATTTAATCTTTAAAAATAAATATGATATGAACTAAATTGAACACTTATTTTAGAGAGCAGCATGCAAAAAAAAACACAATACTATACAAGAACGGCGCAATACCTGCATTGGATTATGGCAATTATATTTATAAGTGCATGGCTCATTGGCTTTTATAGTGGAAATTTTCTCAGCTATGATACGGATGGCAGTTTAAAAGGCACAATCATCACCCTGCACAAGAATATTGCCACTGTCATTATTTTTTTAGTGATCATTCGAATTTTTTGGCGTTATACACACCCTGCCCCACAATTACCCGATGCCATGTCACCAACCATGAAAACTATGGCACATTTAGGTCATTTGGTTTTATATCTGTTGTTATTGGCTTTACCTATCACTGGTTGTATATTCAGTTGGAGTGCTGGACACCCCGCACCTGTGCTTTACTTATTTGAAATACCACGTTTAGTTCAAGATAATCCTGATTTACTCGATATTATAAAACCGATTCATATTTATCTTTCATGGTTTGCAGGCATCGTTGTATTAGGCCACATATTCATGGCTCTAAAACATCATTTTATTGATAAAGACAATGTTCTACGCAGTATGCTTCGTCAGGAAAAATAATATTATCCGCGCATGTCCGCATTTTATTGAGCGAATACATGCGCTTTTTTTAGCATAGTTATTTTAAAAATTCTGTGCGCAGCCTTTTAAACTATTCATTACAGCCCGCGTCATTAATTCATTTTTGGCTGATTCATTTACAGAAGCAATTAAAATTTCTTTTGCGGAAATATCACGCATTGCATTTTCACTCACACATCCACAGACTTTGTTTTGAGTACGACTTTGTTGAGCAGCTGATAAAAACAATGCGGATGCTTGCCAAATTTTTGATGCTTTTAATTCAGAAGCACATTGTTGTTCAATCAGTGGCTTTAACATTTTCTGGATTAATGACAGTTCTTTACCTGAAGTTGCAGCATAGACCATTGAACTGCTCATAAAAATGAGCCCCAATAGAATCTTTAATAAATATCGCACAATACATCCTTTAAAAATAAAGCAGTACCCATCAGATACTGCTTTATTTAAATAAACAAACGCTTAAATTTTAAATCAAGAACATCACAATTATGCTAGAGCATCAATTTGTTGCATCCACTTTTGTTTTTCTACATCTGTAATAAACGAAGCTTCAAACGAATTTTTTGCGAGCTTTTTAAGTTCTGCATTGGACAAATCTAAAGACTCAGCAATCGCAATAAAATTATCATTCATGTAGCCACCAAAATAAGATGGATCATCTGAATTTACCGTGACATGTACACCCTGCTGCAATAATCGCTGAATATTATGTTCAGCCATATCATCTACCACACAGAGTTTTAAATTACTCAATGGGCATACTGTGAGTGGCATTTTTTCTGCAATCAGACGTTCTAGTAATTTTGGATCTTCTTCTGAACGTACACCATGATCAACACGGTTTACTTTCAATAAATCTAAAGCTTCCCAAACATATTCCGCTGGACCTTCTTCGCCAGCATGTGCAACGACAAGAAAACCTTCCTCACGTGCTTTTGCAAATACTCGTTCAAATTTAGCAGGCGGATGACCCAATTCACTTGAATCTAAACCCACTGCAATAATTTGATCTTTAAATGGCAATGCCTGTGCTAAAGTTTCAAACGCTGCCTCTTCGCTGAGATGACGTAAAAAACACATAATCAATTCAGCGCTAATTCCCAATTTAACTTGGGCATCAGTACATGCACGTTTTAAACCATTGAATACCGTTTCAAATGCAATACCACGATCTGTATGCGTTTGTGGATCGAAGAATATTTCAGTATGTACCACTTTATCTTCAGCACATTTTTCAAAATAAGCCCAAGCTAAATCATAGAAGTCTTGTTCATGTACCAAAACATTGGCACCCGCATAATAGATATCTAAAAATGATTGCAAATTATGGAAGTTATATGCCTGCTTGAGCTCTTCAACTGATTTATATGGAATCTCAATTTGATTACGCTGAGCGATCGCAAACATGAGTTCTGGCTCAAACGTTCCTTCGATATGTACATGTAATTCAGCTTTTGGTAAAGCACGAATGAGTTCAATTCTATTCACGAGATATCCTCAGTATAAAACATCTAAATAACCAAAATAAAAAAGGGTGCAAACCAAGTTTACACCCTCAATCTAAATGAATAAATTAGCCACCAAATACAGCAAATTTAATCATCCAAAGCACTGCAATAATCCATACCATATAAGGCACAGTAGCCGCTTTACCGGTAAACAATTTAATCAATGCATAACTAATAAAGCCCATGGCAATACCATCTGCGATTGAGTAGGTAAATGGCATAAATACAATGGTCAAAAATGCAGGAACGGCTTCGGTAATATCATCCCACTCGATATTCACAATGCCTTGAATCATCAACACGCCCACAAACAATAGTGCAGGTGCTGTGGCGAAACCTGGTACAGATTGAGCCAATGGTGCAAGGAATAAACATGCAATAAACAGTAAACCTACAACAACAGCAGTTAAACCCGTACGACCACCTGCAGCGACACCTGCTGATGATTCGATATAAGGCGTCGTTGAAGATGTTCCTAAAGCTGCACCTGCAACAATTGCAGTCGAATCAGCAAATAGTGCCTTTTTCAAACGTGGCAATTTACCATCTTTAAGTAAACCTGCGCGATGTGATACACCAACCAACGTACCAGTTGAGTCGAACAAATCTACAAGGAAGAAAACAAAAATTACACCCACTAAACTTGCAGTGAATAAACCTTTAAAATCCATTTGTAAGAATGTCGGTGCAATAGATGGAATCGCCCCTACAACACCTTTAAATTCATTTAAACCGAGTGCCGTTGCCAATACAGTAATCACTAGAATACTGATGATAATTGCACCGCGCACTCTGAAGTGATGCATAATCACCACAAGGAAGAAGCCCAACAATGACAATAATACTGTCGGTTGTTTAATATCACCTAGGCCCACTAAGGTCGCTTGATTATCAACAATAATTCCTGCATTTTTTAATGCAACCAAGGCAAGGAATAAACCGATACCACCGCCAATAGCAAACTTCAAAGACATTGGAATTGCATTGACAATCGCTTCACGGATTTTAAACATGCTGATTACAATAAAGATCAAACCCGACATAAATACAGCAGCAAGTGCAGTCTGCCAAGGCACACCCATTCCAATACACACTGAATAAGTGAAATAAGCATTTAAGCCCATTCCCGGTGCGAGTGCGATCGGATAATTCGCCACAATCCCCATCACCAAACAACCAATTGCAGCGGCCAAACATGTGGCCACGAATACTGCACCATGATCCATTCCAGTTGCTGAAAGAATCAAAGGATTGACAATAATGATATAACACATCGTTAAAAATGTGGTTACACCTGCAAGGACTTCGGTTCTGAATGTAGTCTTGTTCTCGCTAAGTTTAAATAAGCGTTCAAGCAAACCCGCTGAAGGATTTGAAGTGGTCATTGTTGAGCCCCTATTGAGTTTGAGCTAGGCGTTAAGTGAAGTTTTGAGCATTCATTAAATGAACATTGGCAAATGTAGCTCGAATGAAGCATTCAATAAACATACCAAAATGACTTTCCCGATAAAGCAATCTACTGAACTAAAAAAGCTGCCTGTAAGCAGCTTTTAAATCAAGATGAAATAGTGACTAGACTATTTTTCTTTATCGTATGATATTTTACGAATTATAACATATTGTTTAAATATTTTTATGAATACCGATGATAAGTTGTTACCACTCGGTCAGAGTATTGGATTTGAAAAATTATTATAGAATCTGTTTCATTACTAAATAGATGAATCTATTGATCAGTTAGACTAAAAATTTGATGTTGATATGCATGATGACTTCATAGCATTAAACACATCAATATAATGATTTCAAAAGTAAAATGAACTTAGAACATCTACTGAAACATCCACTCTCAAGAAACTTTCAAATAGGAACTCCACATTCCAATTTGAATGAATAGAGCAACTAGAAAAAATAGAAAGCTAAAAAAAAGATTACTATCATCATTTTAACTTTCTATTTATGAACACTTTAACTTATTAAACACTTATTTATTGCCACCATTCCAAATTTTGACCAACGGCGGCAACTACTTCTAACATCCCTGTACAGTTGTAAATAATATATCAAAATCAAACCACTGCTTTTAATCACACCCAACCGTACTTTTCCAACTTAGCTTGTTAATATCAATGCAATTTTAACAATACTCAATGTTCTAAGCATCTAAAAGGACTGAACCAAATTTTTCACGCAAATCTTTTTTAAGAAGCTTCCCTGTACCACCAATGGGCATCACATCCACAAAAATAACCTTATCTGGTATTTGCCACTTCGCAATTTTGTCCGAATAATAATTTAAAATATCGGCTTCCGTGATTTGACTTGCAACTGATTTTTTAGCAATCAACACTGGGCGTTCATCCCATTTTGCATGACGAGCGGCAATGACAGCCACGCTATCAATTTCAGGATGTCCTATTGCAATATTTTCTAATTCAACGGATGAAATCCACTCGCCACCTGATTTAATTAAATCTTTGGAGCGATCTCTAATCGATAAATATCCATCTTCATCCAGTGTGGCAATATCGCCAGTGTCAAACCAACCATCTACAGTTAATGCATTTTCATTCTTACCAAAATAAGAATCGATAATCCAATGCCCTTTAATTTGCAAATGACCTGCCGTTTGACCATCACGTTGCAATTCTTTCATGCCTTGCTCTTCATCACTGATGCGCAATGTCACACCAAAGGGCGGACGGCCTTGTGAGAATCGAAGATTAAATTGCTCTGCTTCAGATAATTCAAAATGCTTGGCTTTTAACTGATTGACTGCACCGACTGGACTTGTTTCCGTCATCCCCCAAGCATGAATCGTTTCACACTGATATAGCTCTCGAAATGTAGTAATCATAGAAGGTGGACAAGCAGCTCCACCCACCACATTCCGTTTCAGGCTGACGAGTCGACTACCCAAATCATGAGCTGCGGTTAATAATCCTTGCCAAATCGTCGGTACACCTAAGGCGTTAGTGACTTTGTACTGATCAATTAAATTGACCAAACTTACGCCATCTAGCATTGGCCCAGGAAGAACTAAACTACAACCCACCATCGCTGCGGCATAAGGTGTGCCCCAAGCATTGACATGAAACATTGGCACCACAGGTAATATAGTGTCATGTGCAGATAAATTGAGTGAGTCAGGCAAACTAATTGCATAACTATGTAATACCGTTGAGCGATGACTATAAAGAACGCCTTTAGGATTTCCTGTTGTTCCCGATGTATAGCAAAGTGAGCTTGCTAAATTCTCTTCAACTTGTGGCCACACATAATGATCCGATTGCGTTGCAATCAACTCATCATAGAACTTCACTTCAGGAAAGGATTCTATGACTGCTGCATCATAATGATCCAAACATATAAAATGTTCTACATGGGGAAGAGATGCTTTAATTGAGACGATTAAAGGCAAGAAGGTTTTATCAAAAATTACCACTTTATCATGTGCATCATTAATGATGTAAATGAGCTGTTCAGGGAAAAGTCGAGGATTAATAGTATGACAAATTAAGCCACTTCCAGATATCGCATACCATGCTTCTAAATGACGATGGTTATTCCATGCAATGGTTGCGACTCGATCACTTAAAGATAATCCAAATGATTGTAAAACATTGGCAAAACGTTTTGAATTTTTTGCAATTTTCGACCAATTGGTTTGAGTCATACTACCATCTGTATTCTTAGAAATGATGGCAGTATCCCCATGATACATTTCAGCATGTTCAATTAAATTACTAATTAAAAGTGGCTGAAACATCATATTTCCATGCATTGAAATGTCCTTATCTTCCGATGATAATCAAGTAAATTTTAAGTTTTAAATCAGATGACATCGATTTTTAAGCTAAGAAACTACAGACTCTAATGATTTACATTTTGTCATCTGGTCACTAAAAATTATCATTTAGTCACTATTATTAATATTTTTTCTATTTTATTTATTCTTCTTATCTTCAATTAAATAATAGCCATGTACTCATCCTTCCAAAACCATGATGCCCTCTCATTTTATTAAAAAATACAATATCTAAGCTAACCCTCTTCGCCAACGACCTGGGGTGATCTGATACCAACGTTTAAAGGCACGAGTAAAATTAGCTTGATCTTCATAACCCAGTTGATTGGCAACATCAACAATAAGTAGGTTTTTATTGGTTAATAGTCGAATCGAGTTTTTCTTTCTAACCTCATCTAAGAGTGACTCAAATGTGGTCTTATATTTGTTTAAATAACGATATAAAGTAAAACGATGCACTGAAAAATGTTCTGCGACTCGATCCATCGTACAGATACCTTGTGGTAATAATGCTTCGATCACTTGGCATACCTGTACATCTAAATCAAAATCTTTATGTGTGGTGTGTAACGCTGATAAATGGCCACGTAGAAAATGGTCTAATTGATTGTCATGTCCGATACGTTGCTGATCGAGTTGCACCTGTGGAAACAATAACTCACATTGCGACTGTCCAAACCATACAGGACATCGAAAAAATGCCTCATATAAATGAGCTGATGCAGGCTTAGGATATGATATTCGTACCAATGTTGGGCGCCATGATTGTCCTAAAATCATCTCCATAATTGAAACCATTGCAACCAGATATCCTGTTTGAAATTGTTCTTTACTGGGAATATTACCTTCTATCGCAATCCGAATCCCTGCGTATCCTTGTTCTTCTGTTAAAATAAAATGAATGCCTTTGTACCACAAGTTACTATAATGAAATAAACTTTGCATAGCATCACGTAATGTCGCTGCATTCAATACTAAAAAGCGCAATGGACCAATATTCGTCAGACATGCATCCTGACCAACCAACAAGCCCAAATGATCACAACCTGTTAATTGCTTTGCAGCTTCATAAATTTCACCATGGGTTTGAAAAGAAATTGGAGTGAGCTTGTGATCTAAATCTTCTTGTCGAATATTAAATTGCTGAAACAACAACCATGGATCGAAACCTTGATCTTGTAAAAAACGAGATAAGAAAGAAAGTATGCCGATAGGTGTGGATTTTTCTTTAATTTCTAAATTGACATTTTTCATCTCAACCTCCTTTTCAAGATAAAGAAAAAATTATTTTGTAATTAGTTTCAATAATTTAAATTGCAACCCTAAGCCAAATGCTGCTCAGTTTAATTCCTATATACAGTTATCAAAATAAGCTTATTGCACTCCAAATCCATTTGGTTTTTTAGTTAACTCAATCATCATTTTTATCAATGTATAACCTACTACATTATCATAAAAATAAATATTTAACTCTTAATCCTCCATCAACCAATAAATTGATTTAAGTCATGATTTGACTATATATGAAGTTCAAATATCAAAAAACAAGCATTAAATTAGAGTTAATATTTTGTTCAGTGTTTATACGAAAACACATATCTAAATGATATGTATTTTCGTGCCACTTTATAAATGAACGCTCAGTTTTTTTGCACTATAGATATAAAACGCCCATCACTGCCTCGTTAAAAGTTCACTTTAAAAACCAAAGAGGCAAAATCTCTATCGTCAATGACACTGTATTTATTGGTACCAAAAAAACTCTGATAAGCAATTTCAGTGGTATATTTTTTCTGGTAAGTCGCAGATAATGCTGCGGCTACACTCATTTGCCCTTCTTGAAAATTTTGACTAAATCCATAGACATCATGACGGAAAATTAAACTAGGAGTGATGACGGTCGCAGCAAATAAATCATCATAATTTAATGCCCCACGTAATCGATAACCGAAAGACCACTCACTAAAAAATCCACCCTTCGCATCACAAAACTGTTCATTTAACCGATCAACCTCCTTATTACTTAAGTTGGCTGTCCCATAGGCTGTACACTTAAATTCGCCAGTTTCAGGATTATAAGCCCCTGTAGAGAGTTCACTACGACTAAATGCACTACTACGACCAATACGATTATTGCCTATATTTGCAATATGATTGGCTCCAAATTCTGCAGACCACAACAATGCTTTAGCACCCCAAAGATGAGCAATACTATCCGTCGCACCAATAGAGAACTGCGTGACAGGCAAACGTACATAACCTTGGATATATTCATCTAGCTTTGGTGCAGTACCTGGGGGTGTAAACGGCGTTTCATTGGATAAAATCTGATAATAAACCAAATCTGGACCATTCAATTGTAATGGTTGATTTGGTTTATAATTAAGCTCACTGAAAACAGTGGTTGTCCCTAATTTTCCAGTAAAACTTGCACCAAACATTTCAATATCTTCAGGATATACCGCAAAAAATGCTGCAGTATTAAAATTTTTAGCACCGAGTGCCTTCACTGTAGTAGCATCAAAATTTGCGATACGATTATGATAATTGGCATAATATATCCCCAATTCAGCATTATTTAAACTGGGTAAAGTCTGCTTCAAAGCAACACCATATTGCCCACTATCTTTGGGCATTCTATCTGCTGTTCTCGGAATATAACTATGATTTTGTAAAGCCGTATCTGACAGTTTATCACCTCCTCCTGCAATCAACATTGGACCACAGGCCGCAGGAAGTACATCCGAAATGGCAAAGAATGTCCCACAACCATCAACTACCGCTGGTCTAAATTTAAACTGATAAAAACCTTCTAGTTTCAGATGTTCATTAATAGAGGCATCAAAAGAAAACATTTCAACAGGTATAATTCTTTCTTTAGCCTCACCGCCAGGCCGAGTCATCGCTGTATAATCAACTGCACTGACTGAGTTTAAACCATTTAAGAAAAACTGTGATTTCCCCCAATTTAAACTGTGTTTTCCAAGCTTCACATTTAAAGAATCAATCTGATCTAATTCAAAATTTTTCCACACATAGGCATCCCACAGCGCAATTCCTTTAAATTTTGCAAGTGTTGGCCAAGGTGAGTCATCAAAGGCTTTTAAATCCCCATGCCCTGTTTCATACGCATGGTCATACCAATATCTCGTACTCAGTACTGCACCTTGTCGATGGCCACTCAGCTTAAACTCGGTTAAACCTTTAATCATTTGCGAAATTGCATCATGCTTACTGAAGTTAATTCGACCATCATCGGCATTTACGTCTAAACTATGACCTTCTTTTCCAATGTGATTGGCATCAGGCTTATAAAGCAGTGAAGCTGAAGAATCTTGCATACTCCAACTAGCCCCAAGGCTTAGACTGGTATTTGTTTCAAACTTCCAATCCTCATTGATATCAAAAGTTATCGCTGCTGCCTTAGATACAGAAAACATCAAACCACAAGCAATTATATATTGCATGACTAAATTTTTCTTCATTCCCTTTAAACCTATCGATTTATTCACCATATCATCTCCATATAGATATGACTTATTTTTGATTTTCTGCTGATACCAGCAAACTATTAGATTCATCTTGTTGAAGATTAACCTTCATCTTTTGTTCTTTTAACAATCGCTTAGGCATGGCAAGTAAGATGGTAATGCCGCCGAAAATGAGTAATGCACCGATAATACTAAAAGCAAAATAAATACTGCCAGTTTGCGTTTTGATGGTTCCAACCAAAGCAGGACTGACTACTGCTGCTAAACTTCCCAATACATTAATCCATGCAATTCCAAGTGCAGCTGCACTCACAGATAAATATGCAGGTGGAATTGTCCAAAAAAGTGTTGCTGCAGAAAAACAAGCTCCTCCACCTATCGTTAACAGTACAACCGACAAAATCAAATCATGCTGAACTAAACCCAATAACATAAAGCTGATTGCGCCAACAGCCATCGTTAAGGCCAAATGCCAACGACGCTCTAAATGTTTATCGGAACTTCGACAGAGTAAATACATTGAAATCAATGCACATATAAAAGGTAAACTTGAAGTAAGGCCAATATGGCGTATGTCTTTCACACCAAACTCTTGAATTAAGGTTGGCATCCAATAAGTAATCGTATTGGTTGCAGAATAAATACACAAAAACACGATCCCAATCAGATGTACTCGAGGATCTAAAAACACCTGTTTAAAAGAGCTTCGCTCTTGCCCCGTCGTCTGGTTTTCGTTTTCTAAACTGAGGCGTACAATACGTTTTTCACGTGCAGTTAACCACTTTGCTTGCTCTGGTTTATCAACCAACCAAAACCAAGTAAATACCCCCAACAGCACTGCTGGAATTCCCTCAATAACAAACAAAACTTGCCAATCTCTTAACCCTAACCAACCATCAAATGTTGCCATAATCCATGTTGCTAAAGGGCCATTAATAATACCTGCAATAAGACCGGCCATTAAAAAAATAGACGTTACTCGTCCACGTAAAAAGCTAGGAAACCAATAAGTGAGATATAAAATAACGCCGGGGACAAAACCTGCTTCAGCAACACCGATCAGAAAACGAAATACATAAAAACTGGTGGTGCTTTCAACTGTGCTCATGAGAATCGTTAAAATTCCCCACAACACCATAATTCGCGTTAAAGTTGCACGAGTACCGACTCTCTTTAAATACATATTGCTGGGTATTTCAAAAATCAAATAACCAATAAAAAATAAAGAAGTTCCTATTCCATAAGCTGCATCACTTAATAATAAATCTTCAGACATTCGTAGTTTTGCAAAAGAAATATTAATTCGATCAACAATATTTAATAAATAGGCTAAAAATATAAATGGAACAATTCGAAATATGACTTTTTTAAAGGTTGCATTTTGTTCTTCGGCACTAATGGAATCAAGCCCAATAGGTATACTTTCTTTTATTCCGTTCACATGAATCTCCTCATGTTTTATTATCAATATCCTTATTACTCTTACGCCTTGAAACAGCACAGCAATAAACTGAAGTAGCAATCAATCAACGTACTGTTGTAGTGCCTGTTCAAGCAGAGGAATGCCTATTTCACAAGCTTCAATCCCTTGTAAGCTCACAATTTTAAAAACTTCTAAAATTTGCTCTCGAGTTGCACCTAATGTGAGTGCTGCTTGAATATGTCGCTGCGTACCATGTGCCCACATATGAGTAATCGTGATATCACCTGCTATGCACAGTAATTCGATCCAAAGCGGTGGAAGCACATTACTTTTCCAAAAAGAAGTGGCTATTTTTAAAAAATCTTCTAAATACGTTGGATCCCAACAATAAAGCGTTTCCCACAGAGGATTAAAATTACCTTGGGCACGCATTTCGTCACAGATAGGGGTTTCTACTGCAAGCGCTTGAGGCTCATCAACACAACCTGCTGCTTCCAATTCTTGTTCTAGAATGGGAACACCAAATGCACAAGCATGTATACCAACAATACTTGCTAGCTTAAAAACCTCTAGAATTTCAACACGACTAGCACCCATTTTAAGTGCATCTCGAATATGCCGTTTAACACCTGATGCGTATAAATGTGTTGCGGTCACATCAATCACCAAACGAATCAATGCTACCAATTTTGGATCGAGAACATTGTTCAATTGGGTTTCTTGCACCAAGGTCATAAATGTCTCAGTCCACTCAGGCGCCCACTCTGCCATCCGATCAAAAGAAGCATCAAACAAACCTGCAGCTCTTAAGGCATTATAATTTAATGTATTATTCACTTTTACACCGACCTCGAAAAACTAAATAACAATGCCACCATTGGGACTAATCACTTGTCCGACGAGATAATGCTCACCACTTAAATACAAGACCGTACTGGCATACTCTTCAAGCGTCCCAAAACGCCCTAAAGGCACACTTTGCCAAAGTCGATTACACGCTTCTTCACCGACAGTCTCTAAATATTGATTAAATTGCGGCGTTGCAACGCCACCCGGTGCCAAGGCATTGACAAAAATATTGGCACCTGCAACCTCATATGCCACCGACTTAGTCAATGCAATCACAGCACCCTTGGTTGCACTATAAGCTGGACTATGTGCACTTTTACTGGACAATCCTGCAATAGAAGCAATATTGACAATGTGCCCAGAACCCTGTGCTTCCATTAACTTTAATGCTTCACGCATGCAATAAAACACACCATTTACATTTACTCCCCAATATTTCTCCCACTCCGCATCAGTGATCGAACTGGTAAAACTTAAAGAACGTCGTGGTTCTGGCAACGCGTTATAATCATATAAAATGGTACGACGTTGAGTGTCTAAGTCCGTGGTAGGAGTCAATGCTGCATTATTCACCAACACATCTAAAGTTCCATAGCGCTGAATAAGCTGTTCAAACATGTGACTCACTTGGGAACTTGAAGAAACGTCACACTGTATGGCCAAACACTCAGCACCGTGTTGCTCAACGGCATTTTTTGCATCTGCTAAATTCTGATCATTCACATCGCAGATCACTAGTTTTGCTTCAGCTTGAGCAAATGCTTCGGCACATGCTTTGCCTAAACCTGGCCCAACACCTGTAATTAATATAATTTTTCCTTGAAAATTCATGTTATTTTCCATTTTTAGATCGATATGCTGCATAAACTTAATCAGCATCTATCATTTTTATTGATTTCCAGAACCATCCCTTGGCTCTTCAATTAAACTACAAACTAATACCGATTCTTTTTTGTCTTTCAGTCATTTAAATTTGTCATTTGGTCATTCACATCAATTAAAATTTATAATGCTATGCAGGGGAATTTTGAATTTGAATTAATGAATAGAATCTGCCTGATGCGTAAATCATATTTTTAAGAATAAAAAAGCAAATGATCAAAAACTGCCATTTAGCTGTATCAGAACATATCTGTAATTTTTATTTTATGCTGTAAAAATGAAAGTGCCTATCTAAAAGATAGGCACTTTCATTTATTTAGTTTTAAACCAAGCTTATTTTTCAATTAAACCATTCAATTTAGTCACGTTCAGCCAATGGCTTAAAACTTAAATTTTCTGGGCCAGTGTAATTCGCACTTGGACGAATAATTTTGCCATCTTGGCGTTGTTCAATCACGTGCGCAGACCAACCTGCTGTACGTGCAATCACAAACAATGGTGTAAACATTGCTGTTGGCACACCCATCAAGTGATAACTCACTGCACTAAACCAATCCAGATTAGGGAACATATTTTTCACTTCTTTCATCACCGTTTCTAAACGTTCTGCGATGAGATACATTTTTTGATTTTCATGTGCAACAGCAAGATCATGTGCCACTTTCTTAATGACTTCGTTACGTGGATCAGCAATGGTATAAACGGGATGACCGAAACCAATCACGACCTCTTTATTCTCTACACGTTTACGAATATCTGCTTCTGCCTCATCTGCATTGTCATAGCGCTGTTGAATAACAAAGGCAACTTCATTCGCTCCACCATGTTTCGGTCCACGCAATGCACCAATCCCACCTGTAATTGCAGAGTACATATCAGAACCTGTACCCGCGATCACACGTGAAGTAAATGTAGAAGCATTAAATTCATGCTCTGCATATAAAATCAGTGAAGTATGCATGGCTTGCGTCCATTGCTCACTTGGTTGTTGACCATGCAACAAATGTAAGAAATGCGCACCAATCGAGTCATCATCTGTTTCTACTTCAATGCGACGACCGTTATGACTAAAGTGATACCAATACAACAGCATAGAACCCAAACTTGCCATTAACTTATCAGCAATATCACGTGCGCCTGCATAGTTGTGATCTTCATGCTCTGGCGTGAGGCAACCCAAAACTGAAACGCCAGTACGCATCACATCCATAGGGTGAGCAGAAGGTGGAAGTTGTTCCAAAGCCGTTTTTAGTGCAGATGGTATACCACGTAAAGCTTTAAGTTTTGTTTTATAAGCACGAAGTTCTGCCGCATTCGGCAATTTGCCATGAACCAACAAATGAGCAACTTCTTCAAACTCACTACTACCGGCAAGATCCAAAATGTCATAACCACGGTAATGCAAATCATTGCCGCTACGCCCCACGGTACACAATGCTGTATTCCCTGCGACTTGACCGCTTAGTGCTACCGATTTCTTAGGTTTAAAACCTGTTGTTGTTTCAGTTGTCATCATTCTATTCCTTGTGTGTTTTCATCTGTAGCAATCGCTTACCTGCGACTCATAAATTATTTTTACTTGTGCATTGACAATTTATTTGGTTTTGCTAAAAGAAGCATCCAAATACTGTTCGAAAGCATGATAATTAATACGCTCATAAAGCTCTTGACGTGTTTGCATGCTATCAATCACATTCTTTTGAGTACCTTCTCTACGTAATGTTTCATAAACATTTTCGGCGGCCTTATTCATGGCACGAAATGCAGATAAAGGATACAGTGCAATACTCACGTCAGCCGATGCCAACTCATCCGTGGTAAATAATGGCGTTGAACCAAACTCTGTAATATTGGCCAAAATTGGGACTTGAGTCACTTGCGCAAATTGTTTATACATTGCAAGTTCAGTAATCGCTTCTGGAAATAACATATCTGCACCAGCTTCAATGTAAGCACCAGCTCGGTCAATTGCAGCCTGCAATCCATCTACGGCCAAAGCATCTGTACGTGCCATAATCACAAAGCTTTCATCAGTACGTGCATCTACTGCGGCTTTAATGCGATCCACCATTTCTTCAGTCGATACAATCGCTTTATTTGGGCGATGACCACAACGCTTAGCACCGACTTGGTCTTCAATATGCATGGCTGCTGCACCAAACTTAATCAACGATTTTGTGGTTCGCGCCATATTAAATGCTGAAGCACCAAAACCCGTATCGGCATCAACCAACAAAGGTAAATCACAGACATCCGTGATACGACGTACATCAGTCAATACATCATCCAGATTACTAATGCCTAAATCAGGCAAACCCAATGAACCTGCCGCTACACCACCACCCGATAAATAAATTGCTTTATAACCTGCACGCTGTGCAAGTAATGCATGATTGGCATTAATGGCACCAACCACTTGTAATGGATGCTCACTCGCAACTGCATCTCTAAATTTTTGACCTGCTGTAGATTTTGACATAAGAAAAGTCTCCTTGTTTTACACTGAGTATTGTTGAATATTTCGATAGGACGCTGCGATATGTCGGCGCATGAGTAGTTCTGCAAGCTCCGCATCTCCTTCAGCAATCGCATCTAAAATTTGAATGTGTTCTGAAAATGCTTTATTCGGACGATTTGGCGTATTGGAAAACTGTACCCGATACATTCGAATTAAGTGATACAGCTCATTACACAACATATGTTCTAAAGTTTTATTGCCACAACTTTTAATAATGCAGTAATGAAAGTCATCCTGACCTTCCTGCAAGTAGTAGCCTTTGCCCTCTTTAAAATCTTGATCTTGAGCATGTAATTGTAAAAGTGCTCTTAGGGTTAAAATTTTTTGTTTATCTATACTTTGTGCGGCCAAACGGCACGCTAGACCTTCCAAATTTTCCCGAATTTGATACAGCTCTAATAATTGTTGTTGAGACAAAGAGACTACACGTGCTCCAACATGTGCAGTTCGCTCAACTAACTTTTGACCTTCTAAGCGATGAATCGCTTCACGTAATGGCCCACGGCTAATACCATACGTTCGAGCTAATTCTGGCTCTGATATTTTACTGCCAGCTGCAATTTCACCACTGACTATCGCCATTTGAATCTTTCTAAAGATCTGATCGGTTAAAGTCTCTGTTGAGACTGGTTTAATCGATTGCGCAGAGATGGTCATTCGCTATATTGTCAACAATTAAATAAAATCACACTATAAATAAGCTAATTTAAAATAAATTTCAACAGTATTGTCGACAATATTAGAAATATAATCAAAAAATGATAAAGAAATTTTAAAATGCAGGAATAAACTTCAGGATATGGACTTGCGCACCTAATTACTGATTTCTAAAAAAGATTACCTAATATTTTAATAAAGCTGCTTGGATTTCTATTGCAAGCGATTCATAAACTAGATTCAAATTCAGATTTTCTATGATTGCGCTAATATTAAGATTAATAAGTTTAATCTGTAATGACAACTGCTCTCTATAACTACTTTTCCTGAGGTCTAAAAAACCACCCAAAAGTAGATGTACATCAATAATAATTTTCAATGAAATAAATAATTTATTTTGCTACAGTAAGATAATTTTAATTAAAATATCTTAGCAATAGATCTCTTTCCTAAATCAAAAAATGATCTTCTTTTGGATTAATATTCATATATAACATTTCAGAACTATCGTGCATAATCTGCGGATAAAAGTATGCTACAACTCAAGGTAGACCTCCAAAGTTAAGTGGGGAGGATCAAGTTCTGCTTTGTATCAGCTATTGGCGGGAATACAGAACTTTATTTCATGTTGCTACTAGTTACGAGGTTTCAGAGCCCACAGCCTCAAGAGTTATACGTCATGCTGGAAGACAGTTTGATTTAGTCGAATCTTTTTAGTTTACCGAAGAATTTACCCAAAGATGAAGGCATTGACTGGGATGTTGTGATCGTAGATGCCACGAAAATTCCAATATAAAGGCCTAAAAACAGCTATAGCAGTAAGAAAAAGAAGCATACCTTTAAAGTCCAGGCCATTATTCACTACAAAATTCAGCAAATACTGAGTTTATATAGCAGTCGTGGCTCGGTGCATGATTTCGAGTAATTCAAACGTAATTTACAACAGATTCCTTTTAGGGGCTTTTATCCTTACAGATGAAGGTTATCAAGGAGTTTATAATGTTCATTCCAATAGTCTATTACCTTTGAAGCCAAGAGACGTTGTAAATTAAATCCTGCACTAAAAGTCTATAATCGAGAAATCAATAAAAGGAGAATAGGTATTAAGCATGTATTTGGTCGTCTAAAAACTTTCAAGATACTTATACTGAACATTATCGAAACCGAGGTAAAAGACTCGGTTTGAGATTCAATTTAATTGCTGGAATTTACAACATTGAGTTGAGTGCAAAATGATTTATGAAAGAACTCTAATCATGTAATTTAATATCCCACGAATAAGCTAATTTACCGTACAGTATATTTTTTTAATCGATAATCCAGAGCTGCTCGGCTAATACCCAATACACGGGCTGCTTCAGAAACATTCTGATTCGCTTTTTGCATAGCAATCAAAATCAATTGCCTTTCATGATCTTCCAGACAAAACCCATCCTGTATCATTGCATTTAAATCTACGTTTTCAGACTTTGGCTCAATATCTTGTTTAATTTGAGGAAATAGATGATTAAGTTTAATTTCCTGCTGATGATCTGTCAGTAAGGTCGCTCGCTCTAATAAGTTTTCCAATTCTCGAATATTCCCAGGCCATTCATAGGTCATTACAAAATTTTTAGCTCTATCACTTAAACCTTTTAAAGTCTTGCCATACATATTTTCAAAACGTAATAAAAAGTGCGTAATCAATAAAGGAATATCATCACGGCGCTCACGCAGTGGTGGAATAATAACGGGAAAAATATTCAAGCGGTAATATAAATCCGTGCGGAATCGTCCCTCTTTCACGGCTTGTTCCAAATCTTCATTGGTGGCCGCAACTAGGCGTACATCCGCCTTTCGAGTTTGATGATCACCGACGCGTTCATATTCTCCCTCTTGTAACATTCGCAATAAAGCAGCTTGTGCACGTGGTGAAAGCTCAATCACTTCATCTAAGAAAATAGTCCCTTGATGAGCACGTTCAAACTTTCCACTTCGGGTTTGCGTTGCGCCTGTAAACGCACCTTTTTCAACCCCAAAAAGTTCGGCTTCAATTAAATCTGGCGGAATACAAGCACAGTTTACCGCAACAAAAGGCTGACCTTTACGGGAACTGCCTTCATGAATCCCTCGTGCAAACGCTTCCTTCCCTACGCCTGTTTCACCTTGTAGCAATACAGCAACCTTACTGCCCGCGGCTTTTTTCAAAAGGTCACAGACTTTACGATAAGCCACAGATTCACCAATCGAATTAAACATGGTGTAGTCTGCTTCTACATCGGTATAGATATTTTTCTTTAACTCATTCAATTCAGCTTGTAAGGCAATTAATTCATCCGAAACAGGATCGGGGGACATAAACTGAATCAATTCATCGGCATTTTGCCATTCCTTTAGGGGTTTACCAACAATACGACAGCAATCATCCCCTTTGGCTACACAATGGGTTTCTTGATAAATAATGGTCTGTCCCATGACAAAACTGCTATAACCGCAAGCATAGCCCAATAACATCCAACAAGCAGATTCTTCAGAAGCACCGAATTCACTTAAATGAACTTCAGCTTCAAAAGAATTACGCCAATTAAAATCTGCATAAAATTGATGTTTGTCATGACTTAATTGCAGTTCATTGACTTCAACTTGTACCATGCCCCGAATACCATGCATCTGTGGGCCAGCCATAAATGCTTCTGCTTCATTTAAATTCGGACGTAGCTTAGAAGTGACTTCGGCATCTCGTACACCTGCCTGATAGCCCAAGCGAATAAAAAATCGTTTGGTACGTTCCCAACCCAACATGTTGTATAAGTCTTTTCTTAAAAAACCCATGATGCTGGTATGTAGCAACAACATGCGGTTTTCTTCAAACCAAATTTTGCCATGCTGGCTATCAAACTGAATTTTATCCAATAAATCTTGAATATCTTTATTTTTTTCCAAAATTTGAGTATAAAACTTCGCGTCTTTGGCTTGAGACATGACTGAATATCCATCCTTGGCTATAGGTCGATTCCTTATCTTACTCAATTCCGACCAAAAAGCGGCACTATCTTATGGCTATAACTTTATACCATTAAAGTACTTTTGAATTAATATTTTAAAATCATATAGATATAAAAATCCTCAAGTCACAGAACACATTGAAGCACGTTCATATATTTTTAGCTTTGCACCCCATCCATTCATGATTTGATGAAACCCGATATTTCGATATTCATCATTCGATGAAGTTCTATTTCTAAAATTAATTTAAAAAAAAATACAAAAACTATAAACACATGATTAATAAACATTAATTAAAGTTGGCATGACTTTTGATATATCACAAGCAAGGAACAAAAAATTGCGTCACAGCTGAAATGATTTCAGCGTAGAGATAAAAGGATTATCCCAATGACTCAAACCCTACAACCAGATCAACTGACCAAATATATTCGTATCACAGGTGACCGTAATGCCAAGTTTGTTGAATTTGACTTCGCAATTCATGACCCAACGCTGTTTGTCGAACTGATTCTTCCTCAGCAGGCTTTTCAACACTTTTGTGAAATTAACCATGTCATTGAAATGACCGCTGAGCAACAAGCTTGGAATGATGCACAAGAAGATAAATGGCGTTATGGCGTTGAACCCACCATTTTAAGCCAAGCCCGTGAACATTTAGATCAAGAAGATCAATCTTAAGCCCATAAGGAAATCGTGATGACTTTAGAAATTAAAACATCCAATTTAGAACCTATTCGTCAAACCTATGCCTATATCGAACGTCGTTTTGGTAAAAAACCTGCGACGCGTTATCAAGAAGTCAGTTTTGACATCCAAGGTGCGACCAATTTTCATTATCGTCCCTTATGGAAACCAGACAAAATATTAAATGATCACACTCATACTGCTTTGCAAATGCAAGATTGGTATGCGTTTAAAGATCCACGCCAATTTTATTATGGTGCGTATGTGCAACATCGCGCGCGTTTACAAGACACGGCCGAAAGCAGTTATTCATTCTTTGAAAAACGTCATTTGGTGGAAAATTTAAGTGATGAAGTGAAACAGAAAATCATCACTTGTTTATTACCCTTTCGTTATGTCGAACAAACCGCCAACCTACACATGATGTCGGGTAGCGCTTACGGCTATGGCACAGTCATTACCCAAGCTTGTATTTTTGCAGCCATGGATCGTTTGGGCATGGCGCAATACTTGTCTCGGATTGGTTTACTTCTGGATGGCAATACAGGCGACTCATTACAGCAAGCCAAAGATGCTTGGATGAATGATGCCACTTGGCAACCACTGCGTAAGCTGTGTGAGCAAAGTTTAACTGAACACGATTGGTTCAAACTGTATGTCCTGCAAAATCTACTTATCGACAGCTTAATTAAAGAACTGGTTTACGGTGAACTAGATCAATGGTTAGTTGAACACGGCGCACGCGATGTAGCAATGCTGACCGAATTTATGACGGACTGTTTAACCGATTTACGCAAATGGTCAGACCCAGTTTTTAAAACAGCGGTGGCTGAATCTGAAGAAAATAAAGCTCTTATTCAAGGTTGGATAGACACTCTGTTACCCGAAGTCACAGATGCTTTTAGTGCGTGGGCAAATACGGCGCTTGGGACTGCATCAATTGACAATGGCTTAGCCGTGATTGCAGAACGCAGTAAAAAAGCGGGTTTAACCCTCGAATTAGATTCAGTTGCATAAGGATACGCAGACATGAGCTCAAAAGTTTATTTGGCATTACAAGATAACGATACTTCACGCTACATCATTGAAGCGATTGAGCAAGACAATCCAGAAGCCACGATTCAATATCTTCCTGCCATGATTCGTGTGGAAAACCTCGGAAAATTAGTGGTTCGTGCTGAAACGGTTTCTGAAAAACTGGGACAAGATTGGGATATTCAAGAGTTGCAACTCAACATGATTACCCTAGGTGGCAACGTTGATGAAGATGATGACACTTTTACCTTGCAGTGGAATTAATCCCACACGGAAAAAATATCAGAAGCCAAGCGCTTCAACAGATTGAAAAGGATGATCAAGAAGATGAATAGCCAAGCAAAAAGTGCGACCAAAACTGCAACTAAAAAAATCAATGCGAAAGACCGTTACCGTATGTTGACTCGTGATCTGGATTGGGATTTTTCCTATGCAGATCGTAAAGAAGCTTTTCCTTACGAAGAGTTCGAAGGCATTAAAATTACAGATTGGTCAAAATGGGAAGACCCGTTCCGTTTAACCATGGATTCGTACTGGAAATATCAGGCAGAAAAAGAGAAAAAACTGTATGCCATTTTTGATGCATTTTCTCAAAATAACGGTCAGATGAATGTCAGCAATGAACGCTATCTCAATGCCATCAAACTGTTCTTAACCGCCGTGACGCCACTGGAATATCAAGCCTATCAAGGTTATGCGCATGTCGGCCGCCAATTTAGCGGTATCGGTGCGCGTATTGCTTCACAAATGCAATCTATTGATGAACTGCGTCATGTCCAAACGCAAATTCATGCTATGAGCCATTACAACAAGTTCTTTGATGGCTTCCAAGACTGGGCACACATGCATGACCGCGTTTGGTATCTGTCTGTACCAAAATCTTTCTTTGAAGATGCACGTTCAGCAGGCCCATTCGAGTTCTTATTGGCGATTAGCTTCTCTTTTGAATATGTGCTGACCAACTTATTGTTTGTCCCATTCATGTCAGGTGCTGCCTATAACGGTGACATGGCCACTGTAACCTTTGGCTTTAGTGCGCAGTCAGATGAAGCACGCCACATGACATTAGGTTTGGAAATCGTCAAATTCTTACTAGAACAGCATGAAGATAACGTTCCAATTGTTCAGGAATGGATTGATAAATGGTTCTGGCGCGGTACTCGCCTGCTGTCTATTGTTGGCATGATGATGGACTACATGTTGCCAAATAAAGTCATGTCTTGGAAAGAAGCTTGGGAAACCTATTTCGAAGAAGCGGGCGGTGCGTTATTTAAAGACCTCAGCCGTTACGGTATTCGTATGCCAAAATATTCAGACGTGATTGTGAAAGAAAAAGAGCATATTTCACATCAAGCATGGTGGATTTTCTATAACTTTGGTCATGCTGCAGGTTTCCATACCTGGATTCCAACCGATGAAGAAATGGATTGGTTATCTGAGAAATATCCAGATACCTTTGATAAATATTACCGTCCGAAATGGGAATTAGCGCGTAAGTTAGAAGCTGAAGGGAAACGCTTCTATAGCAATGGTTTACCGCAACTGTGTCAAATCTGTCAGATTCCAATGACCTTTACTGAAATGGATGGCGACCCAACCATGTTTAGCTACCGCGACAGTATTTATAAAGGTGAGCGTTACCACACCTGTTCAGACGGCTGTCATGACATTTTTGAACGTGAACCTGAAAAATATATTCAAGCGTGGTTGCCAGTGAACCAAATTCTACAAGGCAACTGTGGTGGTCCAGATTTAGAAAGCATTTTACGTGACTATTACAACTTTAACGTCGGTGCAGACAACCTTGATATTGAAGGTTCTCCAGACCAAGAGCGTTGGAGAAAATGGAAAGGTCAAACCGCTTAAATAATAAAGGATCAGAAGTCATCTCATGAATAAAAATTTCGGGATGGCTTCACACAAGGAATTTAGGAGTTTTCTCATGCCAGTACAAGCCATTCAACAACATTATGAATTTGATGCACGTGATGCACAAAAAAATTACGGCGACAACATGTTGCTCTATGTGGGATGGGATCATCACACTCTCTTTTGTGCCGCACATGCTTTTGTGGTTTCACCACAACAAAGTTTACAAGACTTGATTGATCAGCAAATTCAGACGGGTTTCAATCAACATCCAGACTTTGAACATATCAATTGGTCAACCGTACAATTCACTTTGAATCGTCAACTTTTAACAGATGTGGACTTTTCTAAAAGCTTGGCTGATTTAGGTTTTGATCATAAATCTCTACTGCGCTTTGTGACGCCCGGTTTAAATGGCTACAACGGCACGCATGTATAAGGGAGAAGCATCATGAGTTATCAAGTCACGATTGAACCTGTGGGCATGACCATTGAAGTCGAAGAAAATCAAACCATTTTAGACGCCGCTTTACGTCAAGGCGTTTGGTTACCCTTTGCCTGTGGGCACGGCACATGTGGCACGTGTAAAGTTCAAGTCACTGACGGTTTTTATGATGTCGGTGAAGCCTCCCCTTTTGCGCTGATGGATATTGAGCGTGAAGAAAATAAAGTCCTCGCCTGTTGCTGTAAACCTGAATCTGACATGGTAATTGAAGCCGATGTCGATGAAGATGAGGATTTCTTAGGCTATTTAGTCCAAGACTATCAAGCCAAAGTTTTAGAGATCACACAACTGTCACCGACCATTAAAGGGCTACGTTTACAGATTGACCGTCCAATGGAATTTCAGGCTGGGCAATATATCAATCTTCAATTACCAAATATTGAAGGAACACGCGCATTTTCTATCGCGAATTCACCAAGCGAAGAAGGCATTATTGAACTCCATATTCGTCAAGTACAAGGCGGTGCAGCCACTACGTATGTACACGAAACCCTGCAAGTGGGCGATGAACTAGAGGTTTCTGGGCCTTATGGACAGTTCTTTGTGCGTAAGTCGGATGAAAAAGATGCCATTTTTATTGCAGGTGGCTCAGGTTTATCTAGCCCACAATCCATGATTTTGGATCTATTGGAACAAGGTGATAACCGTACTATTTATTTGTTCCAAGGTGCGCGTGATGTTGCTGAACTGTATAACCATGAAATCTTTGAAAAGCTTGTGAAGGACTATCCTAACTTCCGCTACATTCCAGCACTGAATGCACCCAAAGCAGAAGATCACTGGACAGGATTTACAGGTTTTGTACACGAAGCCGTGGCCGATTATTTTGAGCATAAATGCAGTGGTCATAAAGCCTATTTATGTGGCCCACCACCCATGATTGATGCTGCCATTTCGACTTTAATGCAAAGTCGCCTATTTGAAAAAGATATTCATACCGAGCGCTTCTTAAGTGCCGCTGATGGCGCTTCTGACCAATCTCGTTCAGCTTTATTTAGGCATATTTAAGCATTTATATCATGGCTGATATCTCAGATACTGCTAATTTGCACTACCGCAATGATCTGTTTCATTATCGTTACTGGTCATTTCATTCTATTTTTCATACATCAAAGGAGCTGATGAACCACCTAGAAATAAACCCGCTGATTAAACCAAGATATGTAAATACAACTAGTTCATCGTTTTTTAGCCAGTAAAAGCGATTGAAATACATGAAATTTAATACCGAGTTCGTAGAAAACTGAACTCAAGCGCTAATTTCTGACATAGAACGTCGCGACACAAATAACTGATTTTTGTTCATAAAAAAGGAATTCTTATGAGATTTAAACAAATAGCGTTGGTATGCTTTATTCCAACCTTATTACTGAATAGCACAGCTTTTGCAGCGCAAACACAAAAACCAAATATCTTACTGATTGTTGCCGATGATTTAGGTTTCTCCGATACAGAACCGTTTGGTGGAGAAATACATACACCTAATCTTAAAAAGTTAGCCACTCAAGGGGCTGTCCTTTCTAATTTCTATGCAGGCCCGACCTGCTCTGTCACCCGTTCCATGCTACTGACTGGCAATGATAACCACCAAGCGGGTATTGGCTCTATGAGTGAGTTTTTACAACCTAAACAAAAAGGCAAACCGGGTTATGAAGGTCGCTTAAATGACAAAGTCATTACCATTGCGGAAGTCTTAAAGCAAAATGGATATGCAACGTTCATGGCAGGAAAATGGCACTTAGGTGGAACACCTGAAAGCATTCCTAGCGCACGTGGCTTCTCTAACTCTTTTGCCCTTCTCCAAGGTGGAGCCGCACATTTTGACTCTAGTCCAATGTTCCCGGGCAACTATAAAGCGCGCTACTTAAATAATGGAAAAGAAGAAGCCTTACCTGAAAAATTTTATTCATCTGATTTTTATACAGATAAAATGATTTCTTATCTCAAAGATCATCGGGAAAAGAATCAGCCTTTCTTTGCCTAATTGATCATCAGAAAATTTACAGTGGTTTTATCAATGGTACAGCTCAACGACTGAATCAACATATTGGTTATAGCGGCTTGCCCGTTGAAATAATCAATCGGGCTAGTTGTCTTGCAGCATTTACAATATTTCATAAACAGCGAATAAACTAGTCGTTTCAGGCAAAATTGAATCACCAACCGCTCCACCTTTCAGACCAACCAATCCTCATTAAAACTTCAAGTAGTACTTTATTATATATGTATCACCTTATTTTTGAGGTATTAGTATTTTCACTTTGTCAAAAACTTATCAGAAATATTGTTATTTTTCAAAATGCTACCCAAGTCTAACAAAAAATAAAATGTGACAAATAAGCAAAAAAGACCTATAAGCATCTGATAAACTTATAAGTCTTTGATTTATATCTGGTAGGTATAAGCAGACTCGAACTGTTGACCTCTACGATGTCAAAGACAGGCTAAATAATTTAAATACAATTACTTACTAAATTCCTGACGTATTCCTGACACAAAATTAAAATTATCAAATTTAATATCATTCACTTAGATTCTATTTCAATATCTAGAAACTCCCCTTTTAGCACACCATCTACCCTGATAATTCCTTAGCTATATTCGTCATTGTCTGTATTACACATAATTTAATAACAATAATGGCCACAGTCTCAAAAAAGGGCTTTTAAGCTGCTTTTGATGATTTTTGAAAATTTCAGGTGAGAATTGAAAGTGGTTAGAATTGTTGAGTTTTTATAAATTACTATATAAGTATCTAATATATATAAATTAATAGTTAAAATAAAATTGTTAGATTCTAGCTAGATTGAAGTAAAATTCAACCTCGAAAAAAGGTTAGGTCACTCAACCAAATATCTATTTGTTTTATAACATAATTTTGTGTTTTTTCGGATTTACTCAACAGCTTTGTACCGCAACATTGTTAGAATTATATTTATTAAATATCAGATACTTAAATACATAAAAGTCACGATTTAGTGGTCTTGTACCTCAATCTGAAGTTTCATTTTGATTTGAAATTTGTTTTAGAAAAACATGCGTTGTAGCAATCTGTAGAATTGGTGTGGAATATTGTAGAACTAATCTTTAAGTCATTTTATGTGCCCTATACCACTACTGGTATGGCTTAAATGGTCCATGATCATCATCAAAAATCTGTTGAATACTCGACACATTTACTGTGCAGGTGAGGTGGGGGGTCAACCGCCCGCGTTGAAACAGAGAATATGCAACTTGGCACATTCTCTGCGTTATTTAAATTATTTATGGTTTAGGTACGAGTTGCAGCGTGATCTCATGGATTTGTAGATGCAAACTGCACATGATGGCATTGAACTCATCACTTGGCAGACCATCATCAAAGTGCATACGTGTCATGGCTGCAATGTGTTGCTCAAGCCTTTGTATTGAGTCGGTGACATTTTCCAATAAGTCTTCTGTTGTGCGTGGTGTATGGCTTGAAGCTTTTAATAATGGAATCATATTCATGCTCCCGACGTTGTAAGCAATGCTTGGCTATTGTTTTCAAACACCCAACATTTAACATTTTTGGTTTCAAGGCCACTCCACACCTGCCCGCACTTTATAAATTTTGGATATGGTACTGCACTATTCTTCAAAAGATTTGTCAGCTCATGATTCTTTTCAAAGCTCGGAATAACTTTACTGATATGCACCAAATTGATTGCAATTAAGTGACTGTATTTGCTGTGATTGAGTTTGTCTAAACCGTATTCATAAATAGATTGCCAAAACTGTTGTAGCTCATTGTTTTGCAATGCAGGTGCTGAAACCACTGCATGAATTGAGAGTGTAGATTTATGCAGTCGGTTGCTAAACCATGTTACTTCTACGCTTTCGAGTAGTCCTTCTGCATTAGAGATTAGTCGATTGATGGTGAGTTCTGGACTGCCTGAATTTAGGCGAACCTTTGAACCTACGGCAATGCCCTGCTGTTGTGTGATTTGTTGGTTTTGCAGGAGTGTTGCCATGGCATTAAATGCGTTGATAAATGCAATTTTGATTTGCGCGGCTTTCTCTCCAGTGAAGCCCATGACCAAGAACATCCAACCGTCTTTGGTCATTTCGTACATAGGTCGAGGTTTCCCCTGTTCGTCTATGTAATTCGCCAACATAAAATTGTGTTGGCTAAACTCATTTGGACAATCTAAAGACTCAATTTTTCTTAAAACTTGTTCATGACGTTTATTAAAAACATCAGCTACAATTTTACTATCGGTTTTGATTTGTTGATTTTGAATAAAGACAGCTTGGCTGAGGTCGAGTGCATTCATTTTGCACCGCCTTTCATCCAACGGATAATGCGAGTTTTAAGATTTTGTTTTTGAGCAAAGTCTGATGAAGTTAAACGCTTTAAACATAGAGAGTCTAGGCGAAGTTGTACTTGAATAGATTTATTCATTATGATTTTTCCTTTTGTACTTCGCCACCTTCAAGCGACCAAACTTGAGGGTGGCAGACCGAATAGGGTTGGTCGACCGCTACAAAAGGAAAACGGCAGGCTTACGCCTCCCCATCCGATCTACCATAACGTAGATTACAGGAGTTTCCAGATATAAAAATACCGCTAAAGCAGCGGTTTATATCTGCCTTAAGTAACCGAGCGACCAAACTCGTCCACCAATGTAGGGTGGCGAAATTAGAGTAACTTAGATACTATGCGCGGGTCAATACTTTATAAAAATTTCGAAAATGGTTAATTATATTTTATTTGGGTTAGTTATTGTATTTTTTTTAATCAGCGGCAAATTGTTTTCTATTTTTCCAAGACTTGAATGGTTAGATATGAGTGGTTGGGCTTTAGTATTATCAATTATTAATATATTTTTTTTAATAGATATAATTTTTTTAAATTCATTTTTCATAAAGAAAGCAAGAAGTTTCAAAAAAACAATTCCAAGCCAATTAAATAAAATAATCGATAAAATAAAAACAATTATTTATAAAAATTTATTTAATGATAAGGATCAAAATGGAAAATTTTACAATGAAAATTTCAGTAAAAATAATAACTCAGACAAAATAAATGAGATGGATCAATTAAAAAAAAGTATTAATATTCATTTTGATAAAAAGCCCAATTTTCTTTTAGAGAATTATAATCCTTTTATTACAATAAGTAGCCTTAAAAACAGTGTAGAAAAACTAACTTTAAATGAATTTTACTTATTAGAAACAATAAAAAAAACATTAGATGGAGTTGACTACGACCTTATTACTAAAAATGATCTAGCCCATCACTACATAGAAATATCTAAATTATTAACCAATTACGAATCAATTCGTGATAACTATGAAAGGGGAATGAAACAATTCTATAGTGATATAAACAAAGAGATGAATACTGAAATAAAAAAATTCAGGAGATTAAATGAGGTGCTCAAAAATTCTAAGACAAGCCATGTTTATCTACAAGCTGAAAGGCAGTATTCTATGGCATTTTATATATATTCTGGTTTAGGAATTATTACAATTGCAGGAATAATGAAGTTTTCCTTATTCATCATAGAACAAAAATCATATTTAAAAACCAATTACAGTATAGATAACTATGATTATTGGGCATTAAAAATCACTAGCATTTTTATTTTTATAACACTTATCACTTTTTTTATTAAACAAGCTGTACATTACCAAAAAAAGAAAGATCAAGCTGAACGTACACGCTTAGAACTAGATGCACTTCCAACTTATATATTTGATTTCGAAGATGCAGACATAAAAAGTATACGTAAGGAACTTATACCTAAATATTTTGGAAATAATAATGATAATTCAACATTAAATGAGATAGGAAATATCGTAACTGAACAGCTTAAAACTTCTTCTGATGTGGCAAAATCTTCGGCTGAAATTATTAAAGCACTTAAAATTAAGTAATCTAAATAGTAATTAAGATAATTACTCAATGAATTTTATACATCCCTATTTTTAGTAAAGTGGACGTAGAAAATTCATTTCGCCTGCCATTTAAAGGTAGTTTTTAGAGAATGTTTTAGATACTATATGCAGTCAATAAAACTTTAATACCAATATATTTATATTTTGAGATTTTATGAAAAAATTAGATAAGAAATGGTTTTTAAAACAGAAAATTGCAATCCGTAGAGAGTTAATTTGTAAGGCCAGAGAATATAATAAATCTGATACTTTTAACGCAAATATAAGCATTGTTTTTCCCGCTGTATTAAGCTTTCAAGATAAGCAAAGCCGTAGTACTCTCTTAAGAACAATCAAGTTAATTAGAAGCAAACAAAACCCAAGTTCTGACTATAATTTATATTTAGATTTTAATAAAGTTGATACACTTTACGCACCAGCTACTATCTTTTTTGCTCATAATTTAGAACAGTACCAAAAAGTTAACATACGAAGTCGAGCCTCTAATAAAAGTAATATAGTTAGAGCAATGATGACGAAATTAGATTTGCACAGCAAATTAGGGTTAGCTCCTTGCCATTCGACACATGATATGATGAATTGGCATACGTTTAATGGTACAGATTTAACGTTTGGAAACGACTACACAAGAATCGAATCTATTTTAGAAAAAAATTTAGATGATGAAACCTTCCTAATCGTTAATGATGCAATTTCAGAAGCTGTAAGTAATGTTTTAAATCATGCATATGAAAAACATCAACGGTATTTAGGTTGGAAAATTTCCTTGAAAGTTACAAAGGAATCCTTATCTTTAGTGATAACTGATTTAGGTAAAAGTATTCCTGTAACAGTCCCAGATCGACTAGATGATCACATGAAAAATCGTTTAAGTAACTTATTCGATTTTTCTAATTTCTTAGGTATGAATGATGCTGAACTTATTGATATTGCAAGTGAGTTTAGGAGAACGAGTACAAAAGAAAAACATCGTGGAAAAGGTTTTGGTGATATGTTGGAGGTTTGTAAAACTGTCCAAAATTCGAAATTAATCGTTTATAGTAAGAAAGGAATATGGATGAGTAATGGTCAAGATTTTAAAAAATTGATCAATTACAAAGATGAAATAGATGGTACAATAATTTTTTGGAAACTGCCCTTAAACTCTCCTTTGACCACACAGAACCTTAGTTCGAATGAAGTAGGAGATGGATATGAGTGACATGATTATAAACATCGCTACGGATTTTTATCCCCGCCCTGCTGGTCGTTTTTCCGCAGATGGCGAATACACGGGTGAAACTTTCCGCGAAAAATTTCTTACCCCAAAACTTCAAGCGATTAAGTCCTCATCTGGAAGTCATTTAATTATAGATTTTACAGGTGTAACCATGGCTGGGTCATCTTTTCTTGAAGAGGCATTTGGAGGGCTAGTACGTAATGGTAAATTTTCAAAAGATTTTCTTCAAAACGTTTTGGTTATAAAAAGCCCAAGACGTCCGATTATTAAAGATCGTATTGAAACTTATATAAATGAAGCTGAATTTTGATCTGTGAATTTATTAATTTTATAGCCAATATTATTATTGGCTTTTTTAATTTTATACTTTCGATTAATTTTTTAAAAATTCTGGTTATTATACCAGTATATGTATTTATCCAAAGAGTCCACAATCAAGCACAACAACGTTCTTTGAAAGCAGTTTCCGATGAAATCGTAAAAATTAATGATTTTTTAATTGAATTTATTTTTAAATTAAATAACTTAAAAGCTGGCGATATTGTTGATGATAAAACATTAACTGAATTAATTGTGTTGAAAGCTAAAATCAATTCTCATCTAAACTATTTAAGTGAATATTTATATGCATTTCCTTATGGTGGACCACTCAATTATTTTATTTTCTTTTGCACAAAAAAGTATTTTTCCAACGATGCAAAAGAAAAATCTGATGCTTTAGAGTTAGAATATCAAGAGAATATACTAGATGATACAATTCTTAGTCTTGAAAAAAATCTAGTAAATAATAATAAAAAACTTCTACCTTATTCAACTCACAATACTCAAAAAGATATTTTATTTAACAATGATATTAAAAAAATTTATAAAATGAAAAACAACCATATTATTCATTTAGATCAAAAATCTATTGATAAAATTATCAGCCTCAGCACTAATCTGATTTCACATTTAGAAGACAATACGCGAAAGATGCTTTAATACTTTCAAAATCATATTGGATTTACCTCTCCAAAAGACTTGAACCCAATTATTTCATGCCCTGCCCATTCATTTATTGCATGGGCAATTTGGTTTTGCTCAGGCACAATTTCACTGTACCAGTAAGACTCTCTTGCTTCTTTAATAGAACCAAAACCACCTGCATTGGACGGAATAATACCAAGCAATTGCGGTGGCGTCCGTTGTGAAGCAAGTACATCATCACGGGTCACATTTTTAATATTTAAGAATTCATCCTTAGCAGCCAATTCACTAATGGGAATAAGCTGTAAACCATCTTTATTCCCCCCTGGTGCATGTAAAAATAGATTACGGAAATTCCCCGGACCACGTGAGTCTTTCATCGCCTGTTTAATGCCTTCAACATCGTCATCATCAATTTTTGAATCGGTCATATATAAAATAAAGCCAGCATGTGAACCATTGTTGTAATACTTACGACGGAACAACGTCGCTGACTCATTTAAAAAAGCAGATTGCAGTGCAGAAATATACTCAGGCGTACCATAAATTTCTTGGTCTAAATCGACTGACTTAATATGGCAAACTGTACCCGATGCAAAAACAAATTCATCATAGCCATTCATTAACATCAGAAATTCTTTTGGGTCTTTCATGCGTCGCGTATATTTGGCCATTAAACCCTTGTAGTGATGTGGTTCATTCAGTCGGTTGTCGATCCGCTGCGCATAGGCATTCCCAAAAACCAGTTTATCTAAAACAATCCGTTCAAAGTCTGCTGCACTCATTAATTTTGTCGGTTTAAATGATGACACCAATTGATTCTTTTTAAAGAAAATAGCCGTAGACAAATAAGGCATAGACTTAAAAGATTTTGCCAAACCATTCATGCTGATATGCGGCTCGTAATAATTTCCACACAACCATGTTTCATAAAACTGTGAAAAGTCATTTTTATTCAGTACTGGTTCAGCGTCACCAAATGAAAAGGCTTGAATTTTATTGTTGGTGTCCGACATTTAGTAAATCTCCATAGAGGATTTCTTAGATTTTGAGTTGTCATCAAGCGTTAAAGGCTCGTTGAAGAATGCGTGAAAGAGAGAGAATGCAAGGTCAGCATGACCAATGGCTTCTGCACGTGAAGCCTCAAAGGTCATTTGCCGTTGCGATGCAGTTAAAGTTTTTTTAATGGCCATAAGCGACTGAGCAACTTCAGTTGCACCCGCATCAAATTGGAATCTACCTTTATTAATCACGTCCATGCCCTTCATCACCAATTGGGTTTTGACATCGACGCTATAGTTAAAAGTCGTTAAATTTGGATAGAAGTCTTGCACCAATTGAGCAACCCCTGTCCCCATACCCGATTTATCCAATCCGATATAAGTGACACGGTATTTTTGCGTAATTTTCTTAATGAATTGGGCTTGGCTGGCAAAGTCCATGCCTTTGAATTGATGATGTTCAAGTAGCCGAAAATATGGATGATCTGCATCTGGTGGTGCAACCACCACTAACCCTGCACTGTCTCCATTTTCGGCAGGGTCATAGCCCACCCAGACGGGTTTATTGCCAAATGGACGATTCGCCAATGGCTTAAAGTCATCTGCCCAGACTTCCCATGAATCCACCATACAGGGCTGAATAATGCTGAGCGGAAAAACACTGTGACCATCATCTACAAACTCACACATATATAAATTTGCGAATTCATCACCACTGTTTTCAGCAATCAGTTCTTCAACATCAAATAAGTCACAACCCTGTCGTTCCGCATCATAAATATTGACGATATGCCGCCACATCTTGTCACCACACAATGCCCCATTTTTTAGGGTGTCATGCGTAGTATCAACTTCAATTCGATTCTCTTTGGAACGCCCTTTATTAAAAGCCTCACCTGTCCAAAATTTATAGGCTTCATGAGTTTTACTGGATGGCGTGGAAAAGTAGGTTTTCTTATATTGTTTTTGTGCAGCCATGGCAGATGCGACTTTCTTTAATGTTGCAAAACCATGTACCCAAAAAAATTCATCAAAGTATAAATCGCCATGATAGGACTGTGCTGTTTTGGCATTGGTACCTAAGAATATCAATTGTACTATCTGATTATCTGGCAAGGTGATGGTAATTGGATCGCCTTGTAAATCGACCTCAATTGACTGCATTACAAAGTTTTTAATGTAGGTTTTAAAACCGTGCGCCTGCGCTTTTGAAGCAGATAAGAAAATCTGATTACGACCTGTTGTCACCGCTTTAATGAGTGCTTCACGGGCAAAATAGAAGGTCGCACCAATCTGCCGAGATTTCAATAATGCGCGGTTACGTTGTTCACGTGCGCGGTACCATACTTTTTGATAATCAAATAAATCATGATCAAAGTCCTCGAGCAGTTTTTCAATCTGTTCTTCAGTCAGCACATTTTTTGCTGTTGGTTTTCGAGTACCGGTATTTCTATTTTTAAGTTTCGGATTTAGATCAGCTTCATTACCACCATCTGAAAATTTATCAATTCTCGCTATGCGTTCAAGTTGACGCATAAGTAGATCAATTTCTTTAAAATCACCTGGTGTTTTTTTCTCAAGAATAATCAGTTTGACCAGTTGGGCTTCTAGTGCCTGTGCCACTCTTCCTGCTGGTACATCTTTGTCCCATTCATCACGTGCTTTCCAAGCATGAACATTTTTATCGTTTTCTTTTAAGAATTCTGCAATCGAGCTGATTCGCCATCCCATCCAATATAAAAATTTGGCTAAGAGACGGTTGTCAAACGTTAAATTGGTCGGGGTGTTAAGTGCATTATCCATTGGCTCATTAAGCCAATGTCACAACATTTATTCATTGAACCCATATTGTGAAACGCCCTTTACACAATCCTATTTGATTGAATGTTTTGCCCGATATTCCGATTCTGCTAACTACTTTAATTAGATTTAAATATACATAGCAGGATTCCCACCTCATGAGTAAGAAATCCAAATTCTTCCGAGTCGCTGTTGCAGGTGCAACCACTGATGGTCGCATCATTGAAGCATCTTGGATTCAGCAAATGGCTAAAAACTATAATCAGAATACCTATACAGCATTAGGCAATATTGAGCATATTCGCGGTTTTACACCAAGTTCAGAGTTTGGCAATTATGCAAAAGTCATTGCACTAAAAGCGCAAGAAGATGAAGTTGCAGGTCAAAAAAAATGGTGTTTATACGCACAACTTGAAGCGTTCGATAATCTGATTGAACTGCATAGCAAAAAGCAAAAACTCTTTAACTCCATTGAAGTTAATCCAAGTTTTGCAGACAGCAATGAAGCCTATTTAATTGGTATCGCATTTACCGACACCCCTGCTTCATTGGGTACCCAGATTATGGAATTTGCATCAAAGAACCCAGATGCCAATCCATTCACTTCAAAAAAACTGCACAAAGATAATTTATTCACTGCTGCTTCTGAAGCTGAACTTGAGTTTGAAGAAGACACTACAAGCCTATTTTCTCAAGTTTTGGACTGGCTGAAACCCCAACAAGAACAACAGAAACACAAAAACAATGGCCAGTTCAAAGATGTGGCTGACTCACTTGAAGCGATTGCAAAAACTTTTGGTGAAAACACAACAGAACTGAAAAACCTAAAAACCAGTTATTCCGACCTTCAAACCAAACACTCTAATTTAGAAAAGTCCTTCAATGAATTAGTGACCAAATTAGGTGGAGAACCAAATTCAGGTACGCCACCTGCTCCTGAAAATACTGGCAACTTCTCTGAACAAATTGATTGCTAATAAGCGAGAAAAAAATGCGTAACGATACCCGTAAAAAGTTTAATCACAGCCTAAACAAACTGGCTGAAATTAATGGTGTAGAAGCAGTAAATGTACAATTTACGATTGCACCGGTTCCATCACAAAAAATGGAAGAAAAAGTCCAAGCCTCAAGCGAATTTCTTGGAAAAATTAATATTATTGGTGTGATTAATCAAACTGGTGAAGCGATTGGTCTATCGGTAAATTCAACCATTGCTGGACGTACTGATACATCCGGATCAGGTGAACGTTCACCAACAGATCCAACAGGTTTTAGTGCAGATAAATACGAATGTAAGCAAACCAACTTTGATGTCGCAATTACGTATGTGAAATTAGATGCTTGGGCTGTATTTGCCGACTTCCATACCCGTTGGACTGCAGCTGTAGCCAAAGCCATTGCATTAGACCGTATTATGATTGGTTTTAATGGTACTTCTGTGGCAGAGACGACTGATCGTACAGCCAATCCAAAACTTCAAGACGTGAATATTGGTTGGCTGCAAAAAATTCGTGTCAATGCTGCGGAACGTGTGATGAAACCTGTAACCGTCGGTACAACGGGAACATACAAAAACTTAGATGCGCTTGTAGTTGATGCGGTCAATGAATTGATTGATGAAGTGCATCAAGACGATACTGATTTGGTGGTTATTTGTGGTCGTTCATTGTTGGCAGACAAAAACTTTCCAATCGTGAATGATGCTGCTGATAACCAAAATACTTTGGCGGGTCAGATTCTGTTAAGTCAGAAGCAAATTGGTGGTTTACCTGCAGCACGTGTTCCACACTTTCCCGACAATGCAATGTTAATCACCTCTTTTGACAATCTTTCAATCTACTATCAGAAAGATGCAAAACGTCGTCATATTCAAGAAAAACCAAATAAAAATCGAATTGAAGATTATCAATCTTCAAATGAAGCATACGTGATTGAAGCCTATGAAAAAGTGGCTTTAGTTGAAGGTATTACCATCCAATAATCAGGTGATTTATGTTGAGTCCAGCTCGACGACACCGCCTGAATGCTTTAGCAGCAAAAGAAGCTGCTAAAGCTGATGAATTTGGTGGTGTGCGTCCAGACGCGAGCGTCTACTTATTACAACTTACTGAACTAAAAAATGACATCCATGTCTTACGTTCAATTCAGTCACAAACTGAACGTGCCAAGGCCAAAGCCCTGCTTATTCCGAAGCATATGCCTTATGTAAGAGGTGTTATTGAATCAGGGTTTAAAGTCGAACAGGATGAAGTGATTACTACCATCATGCTTTGGTGTTTTGACTGTGCCGAGTTTTCTGAAGGTTTGAACCTTGCTGAATATGCACTTCAGCATGAACTTAAAATGCCAGATTCATTTAGCAGAAATACGGCAACCATTATTGCTGAAGAAATTGGCAATGCAGCACGTATTGCCTACAAAGCAAGTGAAGTTTTTCCATTAGATATTTTAGAAAAAGCCCAAAAAATAACTGCCAAATCGGACATGCCTGATGAAGTACGTGCCAAATTATTACTGGCAATGGGTCGTACTTATTTACATCTTGAACAAAGTTCACTTGCAGTTGCTGCCTTAAAAGCTGCCATTGAAAAGCATGAAAATTGTGGTGGTAAACAAGACTTTCAGAAAGCTGAAAAATTATTTAAAAAACAGTCAGAAGAACATGACACAACTGTATCAACTACAGATGGTTCCCAAATTGTTGATGATCAGGGCAACCTGCTTTTGAAATCAACTTAAAGAGTGCCCCGCGCCAACCGAGGGGCAGAACTGATGATGTAATGCCATTTTATGTGCAATCACTGAATCAGCTCTCCACCCCTCAACTATTCGAGAATGACAATGACTGGATTAATTGCAAACGGCAACCGTAACAATGAAGACGTTGTCATCACCAGTGACGAATTTTTCCCTGGCATATCATCAAAAGCAATTCGTGAAGCATTGCGCTTTGACAGCAGCATCACCAATCAACGTTTAGTTCCTGCAATTGAGTCTGCAATCATTGAAGTCAATGATCAGCTTGAATCACTCACTTTAAAAGCAGCATCACTTGCTGAAATTAGTCCAAAGAAAATCACCACTGGTGGCATTGAAAAGCCAATTACCGAAGTTTTGTATTTTCGAGCAGTAGCAGCTTCTGTCGGTGCAGAACTCAATGAAAAATATCGGGCCTATGACACCACAAATAACGGTGGCCAAAAAGCCGATGAACTTATACCAACAATTGATGATTACAAACGTGATCTACGATTTGCGATTCGTGATCTAAAAAAAGTACGTCGTTTAAATGTGGAATTAGTTTAAGTGAAAACTATTTATGCCCTTCAACACGACACAGTAGATGCCATTTGCTGGCGTAATTATGGACGCAGTTCTGGTGTTGTTGAAAACGTGCTTGAAGCAAATCAACATCTATCTGAGTTTGGTCCATTTCTCCCAATGGGTACAAAAGTCCAATTACCTGAAATTCCTACACAACAAAATAAAACGCAAAGCATTCAGCTTTGGGATTGAGAACAAAAAATATGGCTGAACCAACCACATCAACCACTGTCGCAATTACCGCTTCTGCAGGCTTGGTATCACTCCTTCCATTTGTGAATGGTGATGCATTGTTTGGTGCCGTAATTGGTGCAGCATTTTTAGCGTATACCCAAGTGTCATTAAATTATGGAAAACGTATTTGTTCACTGATGTTATCTATCGCATTGGGTTATGCACTTGCACCTGAAGTTTCGAATCGAACCGGTATTAATAGCCATACCGTAATTGCTTGTTTCACAAGTATGTTTGCCCTGCCACTTTTGGTCAAAATTATGCAGTGGGTAAACAAATCAACATTGAATGAAATTTTCCAAACCACATCGAAATTTTTCAATGCTCTCTCCAATACCTTTGGCAAGGAGTCAAATAAAAAATGATGCCACTTTTGCTTTCACCTTTGGCACAAATAATCTTTTCAGCTATTGCTGTACTTTGTTATGTGGCATGTGCCTTTCGTATTTTGTGTTTTGACCATTTGTACAAACAGTCTTGCCTATTTCGATTATTTGCAGCAATTCTAATCGGGGCATTTCTTGCCCAAAGTCTGCATATTATTTTCATCAAAGATCCAGTCACGATCTGGGATGCCGTGCTTGCCATGTTCTTGGCCATGTTTATTTTTCGCAGTAAAGGCAATGTTGTTTCAATGTTAAGGAGTACCCCATGAATATTTTAAAAGAAGGATCAAAAGGATCTGCTGTCATTGAGTTGCAAAAATTGCTAACTAAACATGGCATCACTGGACGCAACAAAAAGCCCATCAGTATTGATGGTGATTTTGGTGAAAATACCGAATATGCCGTTATTCAATTTCAGAAAAAACAAAACTTAAAAGTTGATGGTCTTGTTGGTGATGCTACGTTAAAAGCATTACGTGGTGAAAATACCAATAAGCTTTTAAAAGAAAGTGATTTGGTCGCAGGAGCTAAACGAATCGGTGTACCAGTCACTGTAATTAAAGCGATTGCTGAAGTTGAAACTATGGGTACCGGCTTTCTAGACATTGGTAAACCTAAAATTTTGTTTGAACGCCATCGCATGTATTTTTATTTAGTACAAAAATTTGGAAAAGTTAAAGCAAATCAGCTCATGGCCAATCACCCCAATATTGTCAATACAAAAACTGGTGGCTATCACGGAGGTAGTGCTGAATATACACGTTTAAGTCAAGCTAAACAGCTTGATATTGAGTGTGCTTTACAATCAGCAAGTTGGGGACGTTTTCAGCTCATGGGTGAAAACTGGAAAGCATTAGGTTATCCATCTGTTCAAGAATTTGTAGCTCAACATGAACAAAATGAAAGTCTGCAATTTGAAGCCTTCCTTCGCTACTGTGAAACCAAGTCAGGTGAAATTGATGATAAGCATTGGAAGCTCATCGATGCACTACGCCAAGAGAATTGGCATGTGGTTTTCAGCCTATATAACGGCAAAAACTACAAAAAATTGGGTTATGACACCAAGTTTTTACGTGTAATGAACCGGCTTGATCCAAGTTATCAGAGTTCTAAAGCAGCATGAAGAAACCAAATCATCTAAGAGAATATTTACTGACTGCAATTCCTGATCTGAGTCCAGATCAGGATCGTTTACTCATATTTACGAATAATGGAAATTTACGCAGCACTATGGCCAGTGGTTATAGTTTTGAAATGTCCTATATCTTAGACTTAACCATTACTGATTATTCTGGTGATGTTGATGTCATAGGGGTCGTACTGTTTACATGGATTGCTGAACATCAATCTGAGCTCATGGCCAATGTTGAAAAAAGTAAAAAGGCAATTACATTTGAAGCAGAGTTAATTGATAACAGCAAATACGATATCAACTTTCAAATTCCATTGACTGAACGAGTCATTGTGAAAAAGAATGATGAAGGAAAACTAGAACTGTCTTATCCTTCTGAACCACAGTACACACCATTTGATCCACCAACAGAATTCACCATTTTGGATTCATCAGGTAATGAACTAACGTCATGGACTACTGCTGATAAATTAGGTTGGTCATTGGATATGCCACCAACAGGTAAAAATCCATGAGTCAAAACATTGAACATCTTGCTAACTATTTGCAGCCGTTATTGCAGCGGCTGTCGATCGGTGAACGCTCAAAACTTGCAAAAAAAATTGGTCGTGATTTAAGAGAAAATCAGAAAAAAAGGATTACATCACAGCAAAATCCTGATGGTTCTTCTTATGTTCCTAGGCGTAAACGATTGCGTGAACAAAAAGGTAAAATCAAAAAGAAAATGTTCACTAAATTAAAATCAAATACAAATTTAAAAATTTTAAGTAATCCTGACACCATTGCTATTGGATTTGTTGGTCGTATCGCTCGAATTGCAGATGTACATCAACGTGGTCTAAAAGATCGTGCTGAACGTAACGCACCAAATGTCATTTATCCAAAACGTGAACTTTTAGGTTTTACCGATCAAGATATAAAATTAATAGAAGACTCTTTCTTAAAACATATCAATATTTAATCGTCATAGATTGTGAAAATAGCTTTATACAATCCTAAAAAGCTGAAAACAAAAAAACTTTGACGCACAGTGTTGGCATGAGTGCTGACAATAATCGACGTCTTGAAAATATAGTTCGGTTTGGAACAATCAAGAGTATTAATCCAACCAAACCCATTCCACGTGTCATCGTTAATTTAGGCGATATTGATACGCCAGAAATCCGTTGTCTCAATATTCGTTCTGGAAAAGATTCAACTTGGGATATGCCATCGATAAATGAAGAATGTGTTGTCATTTCTCCATGTGGTGATATTGGTCAAGCCAGCTTTGTCATGTTCGGATTTTATAACGATGAACACCCTGCCCCATCCGATGATTTAAATCAAAAAATCCGCATGTTTGCTGATGGCTGTGTCATTGCATACGATGTTTCATCCCATCAATTATCAGCTGTACTTCCTTCTGGTGGGACAGCCAATATTGTTGCAAATGTCACCATTGAAGGGACATTGCATGTCACAAAAACCATTACTGCAGATCAAGATATTTCCACAGGGGCAGATGTAAAAGCCGGGGAAATCTCATTGAAAAAACACAAAACATCAGGTGTAAAAGGTGGTAGTGAAAATTCAGGAGTCCCAATTCCATGATGTCTTCCAAAACTGGTTTAAGTCTTTCTGATGAAAAAGAACATGTTAAACAAAGCATCAATGACATTTTAACAACACCGATTGGTTCAAGAGTCATGCGACGACACTATGGATCTCATTTGTTTTCTTTGATTGATTCGCCTTTCAATGAAATTAATCGTATGCAGCTCATTGCTGCTTCTGCACTGGCTTTAATTCAGTTTGAAGACCGAATTTATATTGAATATATATTTATTAGTAATTCTGAAAAACTAGGATCTTTTATTCTGGATCTTGAATACATCTGGATTGATAGCAATCAAAAAGACTCTTTAAGCACTCCACTTAATTTCGGTGCCATCTCATGAGTACAGTCGACTTTTCTCAATTACCCATTCCAGATCTTATTCAAGAGATTGATTTTGATACTATTTATAAAATTCGAAAAGAAAAATTTATTGCTTTACATGAAGCAAGTGAACAAGAATCAGTGCGAAATATTCTTAATCGTGAATCAGATCCAGTTGTAAAGATTCTTCAAGAAAATGCCTACTTAGAATTGCTCTATATCAATAAATGCAATGCCGATGTACGTTCATTATTGCTCGCCTATGCAAGTGGATCTGACCTTGATCATCTAGCTTTAACTGAATATGGACTTATCAGACTAATTATTGCACCTGCAGATAATTCTGTAGTTCCACCCCTTCCAGCAATTTATGAATCAGATGAAAGACTCAAAGAGCGATGCTTACTCAGTTGGGATAGTTTAAATACAGCCGGTTCAATCAATGCCTATAAATTTTTCACTTTAAGTGCCGATGGTCGGGTACATGGCATCAAAGTTAGGTCAGATCCAGCTCAACCTTTTTTACTCGATATTTTAATTTCACAGATCGATAGTGCCAATGCAGAAGCAACCGAAGAATTGGTGGCCATTGTTCAGAAAGCTCTAGATCCAGAAGAAGTACGTCCAGTCTGTGATCGTCCTACGGTTCGTTCCAGCATTGCCCAAAACTATCAAATCCGTGCGCGACTGTTTGTCGGTAAAAATGCTGAAGATTCATTACTTCTCGATGCAGCCAATATTCGAATAGATAGCTATATCCAAAAAACCATCAAAAATGGTTCAAGTGTTCGCTTATCTGCACTTTATGCAGCCTTGCATGTCGATGGGATCAGCCGTGTTGTGATTGACTCACCTATGGCAGACATCGAAATTGATGATTATCACCATGCCTTTTGTACCGCAAAGAACATCAGTATTGGGGGCACAGAATGAAATCATTATTGCCACCAAATTCAACCCAACTTGAACGTAATCTTGTCGAAACTAATCAAGCTGCATTTGATCTTCAGTCCATTCGAATTGTCCGTGATATCGATCATGTTCCAGCACAATTTTTACCCTTCATCGCATGGCAGCGGTCAGTCGATTATTGGGATGATGCTTGGCAAGAGCCACTTAAACGACAAGTGATTAAGGCATCAAAAGAACAGCACAAAATTAAAGGAACGGCTGCTGCCATCAAACGGGCATTAGAACCCTTTGGCTATGAGGTAAAACTAATCGAATGGTTCAAAGCTACACCCAATTTAACACCCGGAACCTTCAACCTTGAATTGGATCTCGTGGGGAAAAGTCTCACGGCTGAAATTTATTATGAAGTTCGTCGCTTGGTCACAGATGCAAAATCAGCATCTCGGCATTTAGCGCAGCTTTCCATTACTTCAAATCCAATTCTGCCTATTCAAAACACGCTGGTACATCAGTGTGCACTCACATTTTCAAGTCTGCCGAGAAATTAACAATGCCAGATTATTATAATGTCACCACCAATGTGGGTGATGCAGAAATCGCCAATGCGATTGCAACAAATACCAAGTTAGATATTACTCATATTGCTTTTGGTGATGGTAATGGTGCTGTACCAACACCAACAAAAACACGCTCAACATTGGTTCGTGAAGTGCATCGCCAGCCAGTTACAAAATATGAGCGACATCCGACCATTGCAAATTGGATCATTATAGAAACCATTATCCCATCCAACATCGGTGGGTTTTGGGTACGCGAAATGGGGATCATTGCAGGTGGTAAACTGATTTCGCATGGTTCACATGCCCCTTTTGAAAAAGTAGCAGATCCCACTGGGGTCAGTGAATATCGTCTCAAGTTCACTCAAGATGTTAGGGACGGCAATGTTGTCGCTATTACTCTAGATGAATCCCTGATTTATGCTTCACAAAAATGGGTAAATGAAAACTATATTCCACGAAATGAAATCATTGATAACTTAACCACCAATGATGCTAAAAAACCGTTATCTGCAGCTCAAGGTAAAGCATTACAAGACTCTAAGCTTGATAAAAATGCGAATGCCGTTTCAGCATCGAAATTAGAAATCGTACGTATCATTAGTTTTTCGGGGGCTGCGACTGGTTCATTTAATTTTGACGGCTCTGCAAATACTTCATGTCTAATTACACTGGCCAATTCAGGTGTTGTTGAGGGAACATATAGTTCAACTATTCAAATCCCCACTATTTCAGTCAATGCCAAAGGCCAAATTACCGCTATTTCACAACAAGCCATTCGTTCAGCATCCACCACTCAAACAGGTGTAGTGCAATTGGTTAATGATTTACTTACAAACGATTCAACCAAGGCACTCACAGCAGCTCAAGGTAAAGTATTACAAGATACCAAGCTTGATAAGGCTGGTGGTACGGCTGACAAAGCAATCACCTTACAAACCACAGATAGCAGAAATCCATCAGCAAAAAATATACTCCGAGGTGTAACCAGTTATTTTGTCAGTAAGTCGGGGCTTGAAACGGGTCAAGGTGGAGCTTCTTATGGCGATTTCTTAGCATTCAATGGGTATTCAGATGCATCAGGTGGCAATAAAAACGGATTATTCTTAGGTAAAAATGGGCAAGGTGTTTGGCATTATCAACCTGAGTATGGTGCAGAAAATTGGGGTGTTGGAAGGCGATTAGCTTATACAGATAATGAATTTTTTACAGGAAATATAAACACAACAGGAGCTTTTGTTACTTCATCCGCAGAAGCAGTACTGCGCAATGCATCTGGCAAATATTTGTATGTGAATGCAACAAATTGGGGTTGTTATGATGGCACATCTGGTTATATTCCACTACCAACTTCGAATGGCGGTACAGGTAATGTTCAAGGTATAGCACCATCAGCAACCAAACTTCAAACAGCTCGTACAATCAGCTTTTCGGGTGCAGTCACGGGCGCATTTAACTTTGATGGTTCTGCCAATGCTTCATGCGTATTGTCAGGTGGTGATTTAGACGTTCTACTCTATTCACCTATTCCATATCCCTCAACTGTTGCACCCAATGGTTTTTTAGTCATGATGGGACAATCAATCTCACAATGGACATATCCCAAACTATTTGCGCTTTATGGTTCAGTGCTGCCTGACATGCGAGCGCAGTCGGTTCGTGGTTTAGACAATGGTCGTGGAATTGACTATGGGCGAACAATATTAAGTGAGCAAGGGGATGCAATTCGAAATATTAGTGGAACAGTAGGGTCGTTTCGAAATGATGGTGGTTCAGGATCTGATGGTGCATTGTCATTTACCCAAGGTGTAACTGTTTCAGGTGGTGCAGGCTCACAACGTGCTGCCGCATCCATTTCATTCAATGCAGCAAATCAAGTGCCGACAGCATCGGAAAACCGAGTCAAAAATATTGCATTCTTATACATCGTCAAAGCAGGATAAAACATGAAAGTTTCAGAAAAAGATCAAATTATTATGGTGTATAGCTTTGATGCAGTTGATCAAAGATACGTTGGTTCATTTGAATATCGCTGGGTAATTGATACGGGTTTACCTTCTCAAGCGACAAATATTCAGCCGCCAAAAATCACAGCCGGTAAAACTGCAGTTTTTAATGTCGAGACTGATAAGTGGACACTTGTTGAAGATAACCGTGGAAAAACTGTCTATTCCACTACAAATCAAAGCGAATCAAAAATTGATTACATCGGGGCGATCAAAGATGATTTTACCGAATTAAAACCAACTTCAATTTTTGATACTTGGAATGGTACTGCATGGGAAGATCAACGTACAGAAGAAGAAAAAGAAGTTGAGTATTTCAAACAGTTCCAACCATTAACACGTCGACAATTTAAGCTGGTATTGCTACAGAATGATTTACTCACCCATATTGAAAATTCAATCAATGTCATTGAAGATGAAAAAATGCGAATGCGGATTCAAATTGAATATGCAGAATCTGCGAATTTTGAACGAGATAATGAGTCCGTCAAATATATGGCTGAAACTATCGGGATGAGCAGTGAGCAAATTGATATGCTATGGGAGCAAGCTTTGACATTGTAGAAACCAATTTTCACAACACTTAAAACTTAACTCTTTCTTAAACTAATGTAAGCCTGTCTATTGAAATAAAACCTCAATAAACAGGCTTTTTTATGTCGGATACTTATCACCACGGATTACGTGTACTTGAATTTAATGGGGGTTCACGTCCAATCCGAACTATTGCCACTGCTGTTCAAGGACTGATTGCGACTGCAGAAGATGCAGACGAAAAAACGTTTCCATTGAATACACCAGTGCTTATCACAAATACTCAAGCTGCAGTTGCGAAAGCAGGTACTCAAGGCACATTAAAAATAGCATTACAAGCTATGGCCAACCAAGCAAATTCCATTTGTGTTGTTGTACGTGTAGCCACTGCCATAGATGAAGCTGCTCAAACAGCCAATGTTATTGGTTCAGTAGATGCCACAGGTAAATACACCGGTGCGAAAGCATTGCTTTTGGCTAAATCAAAACTTGGGGTTCAACCACGTATTATTGGTGCCCCCGGTCTTGACACTCAAGCGGTCGCAACTGAACTTGGCGTTATTGCACAAAAACTTCGTGCCTTTACTTACGTCTATGCTTGGGGCTGCAAAACCAAAGAAGAAGTTGTGGCATATCGTGATGCCTTTGCTGCACGTGAAATTATGGTTATCTGGCCAAACTTTATAGCATTCAATACCGATACAGCCAAGGCAGAAACTGTACCGGCTGTTGCAGTTGCTATGGGTTTACGTGCAAAGATCGACAATGATGTTGGCTGGCACAAAACATTATCAAACATGGCAGTAAATGGTGTAACCGGTATTGATGCCGATGTCACTTGGGATCTACAAGATCCAGCAACCGATGCAGGCTATCTAAACAGCAATCAAATTACCACGCTCATTCAGCATAATGGCTTTCGTTTTTGGGGTTCACGGACCTGTTCTGACGACCCACTATTTCCCTTTGAAAACTATACACGTACAGCTCAGATTATGGCAGACACGATTGCTGAATCTCATATGTGGGCAATCGATAAGCCTATGCATGGTTCATTGGTCAACGACATGCTAGAAGGCATCAAAGCCAAACAACGCGAATGGACTCGTTTAGGCTACCTCATGGGTGGTGATGCTTGGTATGACCCAGAGTTAAACTCAAAAAACACGCTCAAAGTCGGCAAATTATATATCGATTTTGACTATACGCCAGTGCCACCGCTTGAAGACCTCACCTTCCGTCAACGCATTACAGACGACTATTTAGTTGATTTCCCTTCAACGATTACAGCATAAGGAGCTAACGCATGGGCTTACCTCGTAAACTCAAAAACATGAACCTTTTTAATGAAGGGACAAGTTATTTAGGTGAAGTAAAAACTGTTGTTTTACCTAAACTCACTCGAAAGATGGAGGACTATCGCGGTGGTGGTATGAATGCACCATTAAAAATAGACATGGGGATGGGTGACGATGGTCTGGTACTTGAATCCACATTCGGTGGTTTAGACCTTTTGACCTTACGCCAATTTGGTCTTGAAAAAGTAGACAGTGTTTACTTACGTTTTGCCGGAGCTTATCAACGTGATGACACTGGCGAAGTCGATGCTGTCGAAGTCGTCGTCAAAGGTCGCCATGAAGAAATTGACGGTGGTGACTCTGAACCGGGTGAAGACACAGAACATAAAGTTGTAACCAACTGTGCTTATTACAAACTTACAGTCAATGGAAAAATAGAAATAGAAATCGATGTGCTTGGCTTTAAAGAAATCATCGATGGTAAAGACCGTTTAGCAGCTCAACGTAAAGCAATTGGTATGTAAGTTCCCTTCCCTTGCATGGACACAGATCTGTGCAAGGTTTTTTTAATTTTAAAGATATTTTAGGACTCTAATCATGACCAATGAAAACCAAAAAATGAATCAAGACATTATTAAAAACCCAAATGAAGAAACAGTTCAGCTTGAACAGTTTATTCAATTTGGCGACTCAACTATTACGGAAATTAAAATCCGTAAACCCACTGTAAAAGCACTCAGTGGTGTCAGCTTACAGGCAATTTATCAGCATGACGTAAATGCCTTAATCAAAGTTTTACCACGTGTTACCACTCCTGCTTTAACACCTCAGCAAGTACTTGAATTAGATCCAGTAGATTTTGCTCAGCTCGGAGGTCATTTAGTTACTTTTTTGTACCCAAAGGATCTGCAGAAAGCGATCAAAGAGGAACAGCAATAAAATTAGTCGATGATGTAGATGAAGCAATAGCTAATATCGCTTGCATCTTCCACTGGCCACCGAGTGCATACGATGACATGGACATGACTGAATTAAGTAAATGGCATCAACTTGCACTCAATCGAAACCAAACCGTGTAAAACGAGTCCACCAATGTCAAAATTAAAATTAGAAGTCCTTTTTAATGCTGTAGATAAAGTATCAGGGCCCATCAAAACAATTATTGGTGGCTCACAGTCTATGGCTGCAGCTTTAAAGAAAACAGACTCAGAGTTAAAAGGGCTTCAAGCTACACAACGTAAAGTAGATAGTTTTCGAGGCTTACAAGCAACAATTGATAAAACAAAAAATGCTTTAGCTGAATATCGTGAAGAACATAAACGCTTAAAAGATCAAGCTAAATTAGGGTCATTAAGTGAGGAACAAACCAAAAAATTAAATAATCTAGAACAAGGCATTCGACGTACTAAAGCAGCACTTAAAAGTTCATCCACAGAGATAACAGGTGTTACTCGTGATCTGAATGCAGCCGGTATTCAAATGAGTCAACTTGGAGAGAGCGAATCTGAGTTAAAAGGCAAAATCCACCTAACAACCATGGCGCTAAACAAGCAAAAAGAAGCTTTGGGAAAACACCAAGTTGCACAAGAAAAATATGAACAGATGCAATCACGTATGGCTAAAGCCAATGATCTAGCCCAAAAAGGGCTCATGATTGCTGGTGCTGCTGCAGTTGCTTTAGTCGTTCCAGTAAAACTATCTATCGATTTTGAATCAGCCATGGCAGATGTCAAAAAAGTTGTGGATTTCGATACCCCACAACAATTTAAACAGATGGAAAATGATATTCTTAATATGAGTAAAAGGCTTCCGATGGCTGCCAAGGATATTGCCGCCATTTATGCGGCAGGTGGACAGTCTGGTATTGCTAAAAATGAACTAACTCAATTTGCTGAAACAGCAGTAAAAATGGGCGTTGCATTTGATATTAGTGCCGCTGAATCTGGGCAAGCAATGGCAGAAATGCGAACAGCCTTTAAAATGTCACAAAATGAAGTGACGACCTTAGCAGATAAAATCAACTATCTAGGCAACAATACTCCAGCAGCAGCCAAAGGCATTATGGAAATTGTTCAGCGTATTGGGCCATTGGGTGAAGTCGGTGGTTTTGCAGCTGGATCCATTGCCGCATTAGGTGCAACCATACGTGGAATGGGTGTTGCTGAAGAAATTGCTGCAACTGGTATTAAAAACATGATGCTCGCTTTAGTTGCTGGTGAATCTGCAACTAAAAGCCAAAAAGCTGCATACAAAGAACTTGGGCTAGATTCATCTAAAGTAGCCAAAGATATGCAAACCAATGCAGAAGCAACCACTTTAAATGTTCTAAAACAAGTTTCTAAATTAGATAAATATAAACAAGCCGCTACATTAAAAGAATTATTTGGATCTGAATCGTTAGGCTCTATTGCACCATTACTAACCAATATGAAAGCCTTAGAGGAAAACCTAGGCAAAGTTGCAGATAAATCTAAATATGCAGGAAGCATGGAAAAAGAATATGCAGCACGTGCAGCAACCACAGCCAATAATATTTTATTAGCAAAAAATTCTGTAGCAGCACTTGGTATCACCATTGGTAATCAATTATTACCTGGTATCAATAGCATTACTGGAAAATTCACAACAGTCATCAATTCAGTACAGGCTTGGGCTCAAGCGAACCCTGCTCTTTCATCTACTTTGGTAAAAGTCACTGTGGGCGCTATTGGAATTGTTGCTGGACTATCCGCTCTCGCTATCGGACTCATCACCATCTTTGGACCAATGATGATGGTGGCCAAAGGCTTTGGTATTGTTTCCATAGCAGCACGTGCTATGAGCATGGCGCTCATGACTAACCCAATTACATGGATCGTACTCGCAATTGCTGGAGCCGCCTTCCTCATTTATAAAAATTGGACACCCATTAAAGGCTTTTTTCTAGGTATATGGAGCACAATAAAGACGGCATTTAATGGTGGTATTACAGGTATTTCTGCACTCATTACTAACTGGAGTCCAATCGGCTTATTCTACTCAGCCTTTGCAAAAGTATTATCATGGTTCGGTATAGATTTACCCTCCAAATTTACCGACTTTGGTGCCATGATGATCAGCGGTTTTATCAATGGCATCAAATCAAAATGGAGTGAAGTTAAAGCTGAAATTTCATCAGGAATGACCAATGTCATAGATAAAGCACGTGACATTCTCGGCATTCACTCTCCTTCACGTATATTTATGGGCATTGGTGACTACACCATGCAAGGCATGGCAAATGGTATTTCACAAAATAATCGCTTACCCATAAGTGCAACTCAAGATGCAACACAAGGCGTGATTAATTCAGCATTAAGCACCAAGCCAGTAAATCCAATAGCTATGATAAACATGGGTAAGTTTGATGCTCAGGGAATAGCAAATACTTTTTCACAAAACAATTTCCGTCCTTCAACCACAGCTCAAAATACAGTACCAGGTATAAATAACGCTACGGTCAAAACACAAGCTGTAAAACCTATTTCAAATATAGGCAGTGGTGCAAAATCATTTATCAGCAAAGATAACATCACGATTACGATTCAAGTTAAAGATGGATCGGTCGTCAAAGGTACTGCTGAAGCATTACGTCAGGAACTCAAACGAGTTGCACAAGAAGAACAAAATGCTCGACGTAAATTTCTTACAGACACGGAGTAAATCCCCATGATGATGGCACTTGGTCTGTTCGTATTTTCATTACAAACAGCTTCCTATCAAGAATTACAACGTGTCACCAACTGGCGGCACCCCTCTAACAGCCGTGTTGGTGATTCCCCTGCTTATCAATTTATAGGTAAAGGTGAAGATAGCATTACTTTAAAGGGGACGATCATGCACGAATTAACTGCTACACGAAATACTCTTGAAACCGTACGAAATATGGGTGATACCGGCAAAGCTTATACACTCATTGAAGGTACAGGAAAAATTTACGGGCTTGTCATTATTGAAAACTTGGATGACACCAAAACTTATTTTTTTAAAGATGGTGCAGCTCGTAAAACAGATTTCACTATTACCTTGAAAATTGTCAAAGAATTGAAACCGGGAGCATTAGGAACACTAATTGGTATGGGCTTTGGCACAGCAAATAGGATGCTATGATGCTCAATAAAATTGTAAATGGCATTGGTGCTACTTTAAACTCATTCGATCAAATGACTGAATATTCTCATCCTATTTTTCGTGTAGAAGTAGATGGTATTGATATTTCACCAGTTATGGCTTCACGTTTAATATCGCTCAGTATTAAAGACAATCGTGGTCTTGTGGTCGACTCAGTAGACATTGAACTGGATGATGCAGATGGGAAGCTCAACATTCCCCCCAAAGGTGCCATTATTCAAGTTTGGTTGGGTTGGTCTAATACTGGTTTAGTCGATAAAGGTAAATATAAAGTTGAATCCACGTCACACCGTGGTGCTCCAGATGTCTTATCTATTTCAGCAATGGCCAATGACGTTTCTGAAGGCTTAAAACAGAAACGGGAACGCAGCTGGAGTAACAATAGCATTCAAGAAATATTTGAAAAAGTAGGTACTGAATATGACCTTCAAGTTATTGTTCATGAAAAATTTGCGTCAAAAAAAATAAAATACATTGCTCAAAATGAATCTGATGCCAATCTTATTACCCGTATTGCCGATGAAAATGATGCAATCGCAACAGTTAAAAATGGTCACTTAATTTTATTACCACGTGGTGCTAGTCAAACTGTATCAGGCTTAGCTTTGCCACGCGTCCAAATCACTAGAAAAGATGGCGACCAACATAACTACACCAACGGAACCGGTACCGATAATATCAGTGGTGTTAAAGCCTATTACTATGCAGATAACAAAGCCAAAAAACTGCATGTCGTGGTGGGTGACAGTGAAGATAACTTAAAAGAAATTCGCTACGTTCACCGTGATAAAACCACAGCAGAATTGTCAGCCAATGCGGAATACAATCGCTGTAAACGTACTGCTCAAAAACTCACATACACTTTTGCAAAAGGCTATCCAAAGCTGATCCCTGAATTAGAGTTTGAATTTTTAGGATTAAAGCCCGAAATAGATGACATTATCTGGCTAGGTACAAATATCACCCATACTTTAAACGACAGTGGCTTTATCACTTCCGTAGAACTAGAAGTGCAGCTTCCAGATGCCGATGACGTTTCAACTTTGTTTGAAGGTAAAGAAGAAAAAACTGAAGATGAAAAAGATAAAGCTAAAAAATCAAAACGTATTGGTAAAAACTATGCTGAATATACAGGTGTTATTGCTTATTACAGTGAAGGAGGTAAATCCATCAAAATTACATCAGGTGATCAAAGCAAAGCTTTGAAATTAACCCACGTGTATAAATCAAAAAAAACAGCAAACAATGCGATTAAGCGTGAGCAAGAAAGAATCAATAAAGTAAAAAAATAGCATAAAAAAATCCTTGTTTGGGGGAGAAACAAGGATTAAAAAGAACACCACCAATATAATTATATTTAGTGATATTTTAAATATTATAATCATTTATGGTGATAATGTTGTATATTTGTATAAATAATATATTTAGAAAGGCTCATTATGAATAGACCTTCCCGTAGTAAATGTCCTCATTGTGGAGGAAGCTTTCCAATAAGAAATAGTCTTGAATTAAACCCAGTTCTCAGACGTGTTCATGCCCAATGTACAAACACCGAATGTGGCTTTACAGCACAGGGATTTTTTCAATGGGAGTTTGAGCTTTCTCCTTCTGGGTTGCCCAATCCTGAATTCAGTCTTCCTCCTTCGCCACACAGAATAAAAAGCGCACAGGTGAAATGTGTCTAAGAAGTTCGATATAGCCCAACAAAACCAACTTGATCAGGTCACAGTTACATTGCGAGATTTCAGCATTCCTTCTTTAAGTGAATGTGAAGATTGTGGGAATGATATTCCTATAGAGCGCCAACGTTATGGTGCTATCACGCTTTGTATCGAGTGTAAAAATAAACAAGAACAACTTGCAAAAAGGTACTTTTAAATGACAATTTTCTTAACGTTTTTCATTGTGCTTTTAGTGCTATCACTCATCATTTTATGGATGATTTTAGACTATCAATTCACTCGTTTAAGGCTTCTACCATCGCAGACGCTAAATAGTTTGGCAGCAGAAATAGTAGAACATAAATGTAAACGGTGATTACATGTGGATCTACCCAATACTGGTGGGCATGCTACTCGGAATAATAATTTGTATGTCATTATTCCTTTATTTGTTTTTATAATTTTAATTTTAGATTAGGTACTAATAGGTTGCGATATACGTTCCAGTTCAATCAGTTTTTGTGCATGTAGTCGTTTTAAAAACTTATTAAGTATCCAAGCTCCGATAACAACAATTACGATAGGTACAATAACATTAACAACTAAAACTATCGAAATTTTCTCTATAGGTGAGTAATCTGATTTATTCAAAATAATAAAATTACGTGCCCAAAACACATATAGCAATGATAAAAAAGATATAAAAATATAAATTACTAATCCAATATTCCTATATATATTAATACGCTCTTTTTGCTTTACACTTTCAAAGTCAATTGTTTTTAAATTTTTATTATATTTTAGATATTTACCACCATTCTTATACAAACCAAAAGCTCTTTTTTTATCCTTGTAACCTGTCATATATTCATAAAATTCATTATCTTGTATATTCAATCCATAATAATATTGTAAGTACAATTGCCTTTGCTCATATTTTAAATTACTTTTTACTGCTTCTGAAAGATCCGATTTATCACAAATAAGATCTATGTCTTGTATTTTATGTCGGATTCTTAGTCTTTTAAAACTAAGTATAAAAGACAAATGCTGTAATAAACCACTACTAGCAATCTCTTTGTACCAACCTGTAATAATAGTTATAGTTATGCCAATAAAACCTAAATAAGTAATAAAATGTTCTTTCATTATTTCCTCTAACTCATTACTAAGCATCTTAGTAATTAAATTCATCATACTTATATATTTTTATAAATCTATTTTACAGTTTTATTAAACTCACGCTCATATTCCTTAGCCTGAGATGGAGTGAAATTCTTATCCAATCTCATTATAAATAATCCTTTTTTATACATATACTGATTGAGCATAGGTACATTTAAAGTAATATTTTTAATATAGTTATAACGTCGATTTAAATCAGCAATATTTCTAAAACCTTCAATTGTTCCCCCTTTATATTCAGTTGGATCTAAATCATTAATTTCATCTTCATTCTTATCTGAGAAATCATGTGGATCTATACGTTTATCAGCCCAACTGATCTTAGATGTATATTGGTTAGGTCTACCGAGCTGTTTATTGGGGTCATCGCCCTCATCAAATACATATATTGCACCAACATTATCTGCAACAGCCATATCTAAAAAAATATCTTCTGATGACTTAGAAAAAACAGAGCTACTAAGCCCTAGACTCAAGACTAATAATAAATATTTCACGAAATACCCTCTCAAAAATTTTATAAAAAACTACCTAACCAAAAATAAAATAACGCTTAAGTTTTTAAGCTGCTTCCTTATCTGCCTTAGGTGTTTCTACCTTAGAAACTTCAACTTTCGGCGTCTCTGCCTTAGGCGATAAATCTTTCACAGCCTTTATAAAGTCTGTATTCGCTTTAATATTTTCATGCATTAAGTTCTCACCACCTGTATAACTTTCATGATGAATACCATTACCAAAGTACTTATATGCAAGGTCAAAATGAATCTTATCCTGCATTTCCTGAGGTAAATCTTTCATATACCGTGGTAATGCAATTAATTCTTTTGAAGTTCGGTAAGCATCATCAGCCAAACGACGGTTCATAAATGAACGCTTTAATAAAAATGCTAGCAGTGTTGTAGACAGAATAAGTAAAGAAAATTTTTGAATATAAAATTCTGTCGATAAGTTTCCATGAATTTTATTAGGAAAACTTATTTTAATTGAAAATATATTGATCTCAGGGAGATATATTGTTAAACCTAAAAAATATAAAAACAAGATTACAATTAAAGTATAAAAAGTTATTTCGTAACGACGTGCTAGAGATTTAAACCCAATAGCATCATTTTCATAAATTTTGTGTACATCTTTATGCTTATAATCCGCACTCAATAATGCAAGTTCTTTATATTGATCTTCAACTTTTTTAGTATTTTCCTTAAGTTTTAAAAATTCCTTATTACTTTCTTCAGTTACCTTTTTTCTTGTAACACTATCCATCTCTTCATTCAATACATTACTAATTTTATGAAGAACATCAAAAACATTAAGTAGAGGAATAATTTTTTTATCACTAGACCCCGAATTATTTATAAGATTATCTAATTCTAATATTCTCGGATACACACCTGAAAAAAAATCATTACAATCATTCTTATTAAGAGATATTTCATGTATGTCATTAATAATATCATTAAAATAATTTACGCAGACGTTTATTACATTCTGAAAATTCCTATCATCACTAGGGTTTAAATCATAATATCTAATAAATGAAACTTTAAGTTCTTTTAAGTGCTCTATTATTAGATTAACTTCCATTTGATTAATTTCCCCCACCACATAATTTTTATAAAGTATTGACGCGCACATAGTAACTAAGATACTCTAATTTCACCATAGCAAAATCTATGGTCAGGCGTGAGAACCTGAAATATTATATAGGCGTAAACAAGTCGCCCCTGCGGCTATTTTTTTACGTAAAATTCGGCTATGCCTTTTATGGCAGGCTGGATAGGGCAGCTTCGCGCTGGCCGTTTCCTATATAGCGGTATTCTCACCCCTGTTCAGTCTGTCACCATTATCGTGAGAAGTAATGGTGTCAGGTTTGCAACTTGATATATAGGAAAAGCCATGACTACATCTGCTTTAAAGCATTCACGCACTCAAAAAAATGTTCAAGTCATTGAACACACCCCGATCTATAATTTGGCAGCCTACGAACAGCGTCAAAAACAACGTAAGCACACACAAATCCGCTTTCAAACCCTAAAAGCTCTTTCTACCTTGTGCATATTTTGCATGACCTTCTCTATATTATTTTTAGGGGAATAATCATGACGACACCTGCACATATCGACCATGCTGTTTTTATTCAAAATCAACAAGTCAAAACCGACAGCCTAAAAGTTGCCGAAATTTTTAATAAACAACATAAAGATGTTTTACGTAAAATAGAAAGCCTTGATTGTTCACCTGAATTTACGTCAGCGCATTTTTGCGCCCACGCACAAACTATTCAGGCAGGTGCAGTTCAGCGAGAATCAAAATATTATGAAATGACCAAAGACGGTTTTATGTTTTTGGTCATGGGCTTTACGGGTGCAACAGCAGCCAAAATCAAAGAATCATACATCAACACGTTTAACCAAATGGCAGCCATGCTCTACAACGCAGAAGGCAACCATCAACACATCCATCTAGGCGCAACAGTACAACTCAAATCTGGCGGGCCAATCTATACCGTTTCTAAAATCATCTATGACCAAAACGGCTATATGCAAGATGCCGAAGTCATGTGGCACGACAAATCTAAATTAAATCGGGACATTCTTCCCATTGCCTGCCTATCACTGGAAAGCAAAAGCATTCTTCATCACAAAGGTTTAAATGACTTTTGGTTAAGCGTACACAACTACGGACTAGAAAAACTCAATCATAGTCGGCAGAGCGACATCATCGCCCTAAACATGACCCAAATTTACACCATTATTCAAGGGCTTCCCCCTAAACCTCTACTCTTTGCAGACCTCATGCAAAGCCAAAGCCCACACCCTGTATTTATGCAAAATAACCGACAAGTTTACAGCCTGCTACATGCCAAAAATGTGAAATGTTGGCTCTTTAAAAGTATATCCATACGCAATATTGAACACGCATAATTCAGTAAATACGAGCCAAATGGTCAAACTAAATTTTGGATAAATTGAGTTTTTTAAATAAGTCGAACGACATTGAATGTCGTTCCCGACTATATTTTTAAACAGATATTCAGCAAAATACACCCAAGATTAATGCAGGGGGAACAATGTACTCAACACTCGAAATTAACAGCCATAAGAAAATGACTGCAGAACAAATATTGGAAGAAATCGAATATCCACTAGAAAGTTTGGAACGCTTCTTACACTTAATGACCAAAATGCGATTAGATGGGAAAGTAGAAGAAAAAGAATTCACCTCGCTCATCAATACCATTCACTATCAGGTACTTCAGATTTCTAAGGCGGTAAACGTCAAATAGTTAAAAAAACCCGACTTAGGTCGGGTTTTGGTTTTTAGAATAATCATTAATTTTATTTACAAAATCCTTATTAAAAAACAAAGTAGTAGAGAGAAATTTATTAATAAATGGTATGTGATCATCAGCTAATTCGAATGAAAAAATACCACTATTCATTAAAAATTTCTGAGAGTAATCAGAAAATGATGCTATCCAAAGAATGGTTATCTGTTCGCCCACTTCCATTGAGTTTCGCACTAGATCTTTAAAATAGTCTTGATCTTTTAAACTCAATTTTTCATTTTCTATTAAATTAAATATCGACTCATAAATAAAAAAATAATTGTGAATCTTGTAATATCCTTTACCTTTCGTAATTTTAGCAATGCAATATTCAAAACTATTCTTTAACTCCTCCTTTTCAATTTTATCTATATTCTTCCATTTATTTTGTACTAATCTTTGAAATTCCTCTGCTATAAGGTTACTTATTTCACAAGCATCCAAAGTTTTATCTTTCGTAGACATTGAGATTTGATTAAATCTCTCACTTTTATAGTTCAGTAATGAGTGGAACATATTTGTAAAAGTAGCATGGCGCGATGCATTAATCTGATCAACTGAAAACTGTCTCATTTCAGCATTAGCTTTACGCTGAAGTATTGTTGAATAAATAACAAGAATTAAAGTTGCAGATGTAAATAAAGTATTTAAGCTTCCATAAATATCACTTATCGGACCATATGCAGCAAAAGTTTTTAAATCAACACCAATCCAGTCCATCCAAAACATAAATGCTTTAAATAAAAAAGGAAAAAATAACCAAACTAAAGCGACTAAAACTATAAGTAGACTGACTTGACGCTTGTTTTCAAATGAAAACTCCATTATTTCCTCTAATATTTATTAATTTTATTTAAATTGATTCGCATAAGTTTCAACTAACGATATTAAACCTTCACGCATTTCTGTACGTGTCTGACGGTATAGCTGTATCAGCTTTACTTCATCATCAGAAAGCTCACTGTTCTTCACTTCCTTAGTTCCCCAAAGAATGTAAGCAATATTAAAGCCATGGTCTTCAAGCAAGTCTAACTGGTCAGTATCCAAAGCAGCATTATGCTTTTCATAACGCACAACCGAATTCTTTTTAACATTCAATATTTCGGCCATTTCATCTTGTGTATTTATGCCCAAACGTCGACGTTCTTCCTTTAAACGCTCACCACGATTACATAAATCATCATTTTTCATACTTTTTCCGAATAAAACACTTGATTATCACTATAAATAGTACTAAATTACGGTTACTCAGATACTAAATACCTATTTATGGTGATTTTCGCATGAACAAGTTAAATGATCAAACAAAACAGCACCACACCGAACTCACACCAGTACGTTGGACTAAACAACAATCAGAAGCCTTAAGAAAAATTGCCTTCAATCATAAGAAAAAACCTGCTGTTTTTATTCGTGAATTCATGCTTGAAAACCTTCCCGAACTATCAGCCCAACCAACAGATGAGCGATTGTAATCAAAGACTTTTTTACATGCATGAAAAGCTACAAATTTCTCACAATCTCAAACAGTTATAATTTATCGTGTGGTTCTAAATGTCAGAGTTAAAACACCGCATCACCCAACGTCTTGAACAAATGTTCCAGTTCAAAGTTTGTGGTGACTGGTTCCGTGAAGGCGTATGCCCACAGTGCAGTAAAAAAGAACTTTATACCCATGCCACCAATCCACGAATCGTGAAATGTGGACGTTTAACCAAATGCGGTTATGAAGAACACGTCAAAGACATTTGTGAAGACTTATTCAAAGACTGGTCTGAATACCACCCACAAACACATGAAAACCCAAATGCAGCAGCAGATGCCTATTTATCTGAAGGTCGTGGTTTCAACCTTTCCAATCTCATTGGTCAGTACACCCAACAGAGCTATACAGACAAAGCCACAGGCGCTTCTAGTGCCACGGTCCGTTTCAAATTAGACAACGAAAACTATTGGGAACGTCTAATTGATCGCCCAGATCGCTTTGGCAATAAAAAAGCACGCTTCAATTTTGGTTTTAAAAATGCAGGGCAAGCATGGTCTATTCATGACTTAGACGAACTCTGCAAACTCGGTGAAAAAGGTCTTTCTATTTGGATCACAGAAGGCATATTCGATGCCATTGCACTCACAGAATCAGGTCAAAAAGCCATGTCTTGCCTGTCATGTGTCAACTACCCTGCCCAAATGCTCAAAGCCATTGCAGACCGTTGCCATGAACTCAAAATAGACAAACCACGTTTACGTTGGGCTTTTGACAATGACTCAGCAGGTAAAGGCTACACCGTTAAATGGCATGAACGCTCACGTGCAGAAGGTTGGTCATCTACCGCAGCACAGCCACCTGCAAACAACGGAAAGAAACTCGATTGGAACGACCTATTTCAGTGGGACAAACTCAATCCTGACCAATTCCCAAAATATAAACATTACGGTGAACTACTCATTGCAGAAACGGCAGAAGAAGCAGGTTTACTCATCTACAACTTTTATGAAAGCCGTCGTCATACCTTCTATTACAACCACAAGTTCCGCTTGTACTGGTGGGAATTAGACTACGACAAATTTAACAAGGCAGTTCAACATCTTGAAGACCGTAATATTGAAGCCTCTGAAAATGGTGGAACCATACTGACCGATAAAGAAATTCGGGAAAGTGCCCTTAAAAACTGTTCCGCAGCCAAAGAAATCTGTAATGCACAAATTGAACCGCTATATTTCCAACGCAATGAAATTACAGATGAATCTTGGTACTACTTCAAACTGCAAAGCCCATGGTCAGAAGCAAAAACCACTTTTACTGCCGAACAAATGTCGAGCCGTTCCAAATTTAAACCACGTGTTATGGGCGTCATGTCAGGCGCAATGTGGACGGGTACAGACAATCAACTCGAAACTTTTATAAAAAGATCGACCGAAAGATTACGTGAAGTCAAAACCATCGACTTTATCGGCTATAGCCGTGAATATGAAACCTATATCTTTGAAAAATATGCTGTGCATAAAGGGCAAATTATCCCCATTAATGAACATGACTTTTTTAAAGTAAAACGTAAGGAGATCAAAACTTTAGCAAACTCCCCTGCAATTACCATCAACCCAAAGCAAGAGTTTAATCCAAACTGGTGGAAAGACTTTTACCGTGTACGTGGTGCTAAAGGCATAATCGCATTGGCATGGTGGATGGGTTCATATTTCGCAGAACAAATCCGTGCGATGCACAGCTCATACCCTTTTATGGAAATCGTTGGTGAAGCTGGTGCGGGTAAATCACGCTTAATTGAACTCATGTGGAAACTTTCAGGTCGTAAAGACTACGAAGGCTTTGATGCAAACAAATCCACCAATGTTGCTGTGTATCGTAACTTTGCCCAAATTGCCAATTTACCAGTCGTTCTTATCGAAGGTGACCGTAACGATGTAAACGGTAATACTGTTCAAAAGTCTAAATTCTCTTGGGATGAACTCAAGGACGCTTTCAACGGTCGTGCTATTCGCTCAAAAGGTCTAAAAACTGCGGGAAATGAAACCTATGAACCACCTTTCCGAGGTGCCATCCTAATTTCACAGAACACTGCAATTCAAGCCTCAGAAGCCATTTTAACCCGTACATTGCATCTATATTTCGACCGTAAAGGACAGACATTAGAAACAAAACGTATTGTCGATAACCTAGATCGTATGGAATTAGAAGATGCTTGTACGTTCATGGCGCATTGTCTACGCCATGAAAAAGAGATTCTAGAAACATACAGCCAAAACTTACAAACCATAGAAGCTGAATATCACCATATTGGCATCACCCATACCCGTATTGCACTTTGTCATGCACAAGTAGCGTCATTGGTACATGCACTGGCAAAGCATGTCTTACCTATCGACTTAGAAGATGTATGCGAAGCAGAAACAATGCTTCAAGTCATGGCACGTGACCGAGTCGACCAACTCAATGGCGACCATCCAGACGTAGAAAAATTCTGGGACGTTTACGAATACCTTCAAGGCAACCGTTCACCAGACTTTGGGCTAAATCACCACAAAGAAGATGCACAAACCGTGGCAATTAACTTAAACGAAGTCTACAAAGTTGCAGCACGTAACTACCAACAATTACCCGAAATCAATGACATGAAAAAACTACTGCGTACCAGCCGCAAATACAAATTCATCGAAAGTAATAAACAGGTTTATAGCGACCGCTTCCCTGCCGATGACGTTGCAGGCATTACCAAAAGTCGTGAAACCACAGGAAAACCAAGCCGAAATGTAAAGTGCTGGCTTTTTACCAATCCAAATTTAGGGGCAAAAAAATAATGAAAATACTAAACAGCAAAGCACAAATGACTGAATATTTTTTAAAAATCGAGGTGAAAACACATGCCTGAATTTATTGTGACCATTGAAGCAGACTCTGCTCCACAAATTGTATTGGGTCAAATTGTCTTTGGCGGTACTGTGACTGCGCTAAAACTGGAAAAGCGTAAATTAGTATCCGTTGCGGAATTAGTCGCAAAGTACAGCTTGTCAGATGAAACCATCAGAACCAAATGTATCTCTATCAATCAAGGTAGTAATGGCAAACATCTCTATGATCCTGATGCTGCCGATGCATTACTCAAAAACTCGAAAGTCCGGAGAGGTGCAAAACGTAAAAACTAATAAAAGCCCGCGCTATGCGGGCATATTTTTATCTATTAAAGGCTTCCACTAAATCATCTGCATTCGGGTTGTAATAAGTATTCACCAAGACATCTATTTTCTTATGGCCAGTAATTTTAGCCAGGACTTCAACTGGCAGTTTACGTACACGTACCATTCTGGTAATTGCTTCATGCCGAGTATCATGAAAATGTAAATTTAGTAGCCCAACCGAAGCTTTGCGTTTTTCCCACATCAACCTAAAAGCATTTTCAGATTGCGGTATGACTTTACGACCACTATGTTTTATCAATTTTAAAAGCTCTTTGGCTTCTGCAGAAAGCGGTACGTTCCGCGGATCTCCATTTTTAGTTTTGGGTAAATGCACATACCCATCAAAAATGTCTTTCTTTTCCATTGCTAATATTTCACCACGTCTCATTGCAGTTTCAATTGCAAACAAAAATCCCCAAGCGACATAGTGCTGCGATAATACTGGTTCACTTCCCATTTCATAATTTAATACATTCAGCATTAATTCAATTTCAGATGCATGAATACGACGCGCACGAGCCTTAGGCTTTTTGGGCTTTGTCATTTGCATCCATACATTTTCATTTAAAAGAAAAAGCTCTTTTTGAGCATAAGTGAACATAGCACTGTAATGTGATATTTCTTTGAGTACAGTATTTTCACCCACTTCATTTAATCGTTTATTACGCCAATGTGTTAAATCCTTGGGAGTAATGTCATAAATAGATTTTTGAGCCAAAGCACCAAACTTATTTTCAAAGTTATTGTATTGCCCTTTAATCCAAGAACGAGACGATTTAGATTTATTAAACTGGCCAACATCTGTGTAGTATTTATTATTCAAATCTCTAAATGAAAACTTGGGTTTTAAATCACCATCTTCAATTTTTGTTTGAGCTTTCAATTCTAGTAATTTAAGTGCAGCCCATTGTTCACATTCTTTTGCAGTATCACGTGTGCAGTAGTAACGTTTATTCTGATATGAAAGAGCAATCGCATAGCTATTACCTCTTTTTCTTGCTATTGGTAGTTTCATTTTTGACGCATTCTTGACGCAGATAACTGAGAAATATTGCCATTTTTCACCAATTTAACCAAGTCTGACAAAAAATAAAATGCGACAAACAAGCAAAAAAAAGACCTATAAGCATCTGATAAGCTTATAAGTCTTTGATTTATATCTGGTAGGTATAAGCAGACTCGAACTGCTGACCTCTACGATGTCAACGTAGCGCTCTAACCAACTGAGCTATACACCTATAATCTAGAACGGATGATATTCATTTTTTATTATTCTGACAAGTTTTTTTAAGCACTTTTAACTCAGTCGAACACTCTTTAAGCAACCGATCTAAAAAAGATATCAAATTGCTATTTTTCTGTTCTAAATACAGAATTTTTTGAAATACCGCATTGGCTTGTTCAAACACATCCGTGTGATCCGAAAAGGCAGATAAACGTAGCATCCATTGTTGAAAAGTCTCACTTTGCAGTTTTCTGTGTTCTGTATTTAATGACTTAGAAAAAGCATCAATCACTTTATCTAGTGCCGATCTATTTCGAGAACTGCTCCAGTGATTTACCACAAAGTAAATCGTGCCAAGAACGACCATGCAAAATATGAGTATGAATGCATAACGATAGCTTGAATTTAAGCCTAATTTTTCCAACCATCTATCTTGCTTTGTTGCATCATATCCCACAACTTTACTTTGCCATTGATAACTCGCGTAATCACTCCAAATATTAAAACTTTTCAATATTGAATATTGTGGATAACGCCATGTACTCCCTTCACCAGCTAAGACCAATCGTTGCTCCGATATATAGTCTTGCATACCTCGATCAATACGTTGCGGTGCAATTATAAAAGTTGGATCATAACGTTGCCATTTGCCTTGTAGATAAACTTCAGTCCACGCATGCGCATCTAACTGACGGACTTCCCAGCTTTTTCCATCTGGAGCAAGTTGCCCACCTTGATACCCCACCACAACTCTAGCTGGAATCCCAACATAACGCATCAGCATGGTAAAACTAGATGCATAATGTTCACAAAACCCCTGTTTCGATTGAAATAAAAATGTATCAATGCGATTTTGACCTAATTTTCCCGGAGCCAAGGTATAACTAAAATGATTCTGCCGATACCACTGCATAATGTTCTGTATATATACAGCAGGATTTTGATGACTGCGCTTAAATATATCTAATGCAAATTGCTGCGCTTGCGGATCACTGGACTGAATAAAATTTAAATTATTATCTTGCTCTAATTCAGATAAATGTTCCAAATCATCAATTCGAGAACCTAACCACTGTAATTTAATCGGTTGCGTTCGTTGCATCATTTGAGTTGGTGTAATTGCTCCATCTTGATGTAATTGAAAATTTTCTTGAGTAGGGATCGAACGTTCCAAAGCCATGATCCATTGTATACGGTCATCAGCAGCAAGATATTGATAATCCCAAACCCACTTAGGTTTTACAATATTCTCAATTTCTTGAACGCGTTGATTATCTACACGACTGGTCCATGTCGTACCATCATATTGATCTAACACCATTGCCCGCCAATATAATTCTTGTCGTGGAGGTAATTGTTGCATATCCCCCAAAATGCGAAAGGCCAAAGCTGTAGACTGTGAAAGCTCAGCAATTTCGCCTGGTGACATTCGATCACTCATTCCCGTAACACCTTGTGAGTTCGCAATTGGGAGTTGCCAAAGCGGTGGTATTCTGGGAAAAAATACGAATAAAAGGACGAAAAAAGGGAGTGCTAAAGTAATCACTTTGCATATATGTTGCATATCAGTTTTCAATAATTGAAAACCGCTTAGGTTTTGTTCAAATTGTGCTGTCTGAATTCGATATAAGCCCATCAAGCAACTCATTAAACAACAAAAAACCAGCAATGCCATCCAAATCGATTGACTATATAAAAATAAACCTGCACTCACAAATAATGCAAAATTGAACAAAATAATTAAATCACGCTTATTTTTGGTTTCTAACGCTTTGGCATATAAAAAAGTCGCCAGTACAGCCATCCCAGCATCAACGCCAAGGAAGGTTTTATAATTTAAATATATGATCCCTAATGCAAAAATTACAAAGAATACTTTAAACAACTTTAAAATAAGCGTTTTAATTTGAATGGTCGCAATCGGATATCGATCTTTTACAATCAAACTCAAAAGCATGCCTAAAAACATCAGACTTAATGTAATAGGAATGAATGCTAATTGTGCAACAAGTATAAGGCTCAGCGTTACAATCATCACAATTTGAATAGATCGATTCATGTCTTTAAGCCCGTGCAAGCAGTAGCTGAGCTTGTAAATATTGTTGTTCACCAGAGCCTTGTGCAAGTTCAATCTGTGGTAATCGTACACAGTATGGTATTTGCTGTTGCTCACATTGATCGACTAAGCCCATCATTAAACTGAGTTTTTCCTCATGTTCATTACTCGGCATCTGTATATAGTCAATATTCAAGGTTTCTGTATCTACTTGATCTTCAAATTGTTTAACATACATGCCCTGACCTCGTGCAACTTGCTTCCAGGATACTGCTTGCAGAGAATCACCTGCCCTAAAATTACGTAATTCACGAAATTCATCTAAATCAGGTATCCCCGAACTTGCGCTAATATGAAATTCGCGATCCAATATTTTTGGCTGTGGAGCTATCCAGATCTCTTTTTGAATATAAAAATAAGTCCACGCACGAACTAAGCCAAGTGGATAAGTCGAATACATTTGAATTCGTGGAAGCCGATACAAACCACGCTGTTCCACAACAAAATGCAACTGGATACTTTGTTGCCTTTCATTTAAAAGTACTTGTTGTAATTGATCTGCATATTTAATATATATATATTTAGGTGTTTTCGTACTTTGTTTTAGAATAAATTTAATACTCAGAGCCTCATTGACCTGTCCAACTTCTGGGCTCAGAATTTCAATATTTAAGGCATGTAATTGCTTAAACGTCAGATAAAAGCTAATACACAATATGGCACTAATGAGAAAGCAAAATCCTAAAATCAGATTGTTAGCATAATTCACACCTGCAATAAAGGTGATCAAAATCAGAACCACATATAAAAAACCTTGTTGATAGATAAAAACCAACACATCATTTTGTTTAAGTTGTTTAGGTGTTTGATATTGAAAACGCTGATTTAGCCACTGTTGAACTTTACCCTGTACCGCCATATTACAAACACCCCTTAGCCTCTGACTGAAACTCTTTGCATCAAATTACATGCTTCTGTTTCACCTAAACCAAGGCGATGTGCAGTCACCGCAACGAAGACAGCCTGAATATCATCAGCAATGACATAATTCCGCTTTTCAACCAATGCATGAGCTTGCGCCGCTTGTTTTAATGCTAAAACACCACGTGTAGATAAACCGTGCCGCTCTTTACGCGTTTCTTCTGTTAAATCGAGAATATAATCTAAAGCAACATCATTGACTGAAATATGCTTAACCCTTTCTTGAAGTTTTAAAATTTCCATCTGGGAAAATACGGCGCTCAATGACTGAATAAGTGTATGGCGCGAACTTTGTTGTAATAATATTTTTTCAGCAGAACGAGAGGGATAACCTAAAGATAGACGCATTAAAAAGCGATCCAATTGAGACTCAGGTAAAGCATACGTTCCACTTTGAAAGAGTGGATTTTGTGTTGCAACTACCCAAAAAGGCTTAGGCAATTCATAACGAGTACCATCTACCGTCACAAAACCCTCTTCCATTGCTTCTAATAAAGCACTTTGAGTTTTTGGACTACAACGATTAATTTCATCAGCAAGCAAAATTTGGGTGAAAATCGGCCCATGCTTAAATTCAAATTGATGCTCTTTCTGATTAAACATATTGATGCCAATCACATCACTGGCCAACATATCATTGGTGAATTGAATACGTTGAAAATCTAAACCAGTTAAATGCGATAAACTACTTGCTAAAGTCGTTTTGCCGAGTCCCGGTAAATCTTCAAAAAGAACATGCCCACCTGCTAAAAGACCACATAAGGCAAGCTTGGTTTGCTGATTTTTATCTAAGATAATTTGATTGATTTGATTGAGAAATTCATCAATTTTAGGATAAAAAGGCATCAGCTCATTTTCAGCAATGAATTCAATTGATTCCAATTTTTTTATTTTTGTTGAACCCCAAATCACCTTTTTGTCCTCAATCAAAATCAAATAGATGATTAACATACACTGTTTTTTATTTTTCCCCAAAAGATCAAATCTATAATTCTAAAATTCACAAATAGGATGCATAAGATGAACGGTAATTTTAATTGAGCAACTCAAACATACTTGTAAACCATCTACCCTAAAATCAATAAAATAAAAAACGGTATATAAATACCGTTTTTTATGAATTTATGACCTTAACAAGGACATTTTTTTAAACCACCACTAGCAGAAGGATAACGCGCATCTACACAATAACGATGGAAAGTTTTTTCATCCATTGCTTCTAAATCAGGATGATTCTTTTTCATATGCTCCACATAGGTGGCATAATCAGGAACACCCACCATTAAACGAAAACTCTGTTGCAAACGCTGCCATAAAGTTGCAATACGTGACCAATTCTTCGGAGAAAAAATTAACTCTTTCTGCGACATAATAGTCATTTTGATGATTTTAAAAATCACCGTTTTACCATCTTTTGCAAATTTAAGATTCATCTTCACCACCTCATATTCAGTGTGATTTTGTAACTGCAATTTGGTCAGGGTCAGCATATACCGCAGGTGATTCATTCACTGTAGGCACTGGACTTGCTAACGCACGACGAATCACACCAATTGCAGCAATTAGCATTATGATAGCAACAATCATAAAAAATGCGCATAACGCAGCATTAATTTGATTAGAAAATACAATCGTCTGCATTTCTTCAAGTGTTTTAGCAGGTTTTAAAATCTCACCTCTTGCAATCGCATCAGAGAATTTATTGGCTTGTGCCAAGAATCCAATTTTTGGATTTGCATGAAATATTTTTTGCCAACCCGCCGTCATACACGTAATAAATAAGAAAATGGTAGGAATAATGGTCACCCAAACATATTTTTCTTTCTTCATTTTAAATAAAATGACTGTACCCAATATCAATGCCATTGCAGCTAGCATTTGGTTACCAATACCAAAGAGTGGCCATAAGCTGTTGATACCACCCAATGGATCAACCACGCCTTGGTAAACAAAGAAACCCCATCCAGCCACAGCAACTGCTGTACCAACCATATTTCCGATAAAATTATGTGAGTTTTTCAATGCAGGAATGACAATACCCACTGTATCTTGCACCATAAAACGACATGCACGTGTACCCGCATCGACAGCCGTTAAAATAAATAAGGCTTCAAATAGAATCGCAAAGTGATACCAAAATGCCATCATCGAACGATTATTAAAAATATCAGTAATAATGTGTGCCATACCAATAGCAAAAGTAGGTGCACCACCTGTACGTGATAAAATCGTATTTTCACCGACTTCTTTTGCCAATAAAGCTAACGTTTCTGGTGTAACCACAAAACCTAAATTACGGACAGCTTCTGCTGCACTTTCAACAGTTGTCCCTAACACCGCTGCCGGTGCATTAATTGCAAAATACACCCCTGGTTCCAGTACTGTTGCACAAATCATTGCCATAATTGCAACGAAAGACTCCATCAACATACCACCATAACCAATCACACGAATATTCGCTTCGTTATCAATCAGTTTAGGTGTTGTTCCAGAAGCCACTAAAGCATGGAAACCTGAAATTGCACCACAGGCAATGGTAATGAATAGGAATGGGAACATCGAACCGGCGAATACAGGACCAGTACCATCCACAAAATGCGTAACCGCTGGCATTTTAAGCATTGGCATTGCAATCATAATACCAACCGCAAGCCCTGCAATCACACCAATCTTTAAAAAGGTCGATAGGTAATCACGCGGTGCTAAAAGCAACCAAACCGGTAAAACTGAAGCAACAAAACCATAAATGATGAGACACCACGTTAATTGTGTCCCGGTTAAAGTAAAGAAAGGTCCCCAATATGCATGTTGTGCAACATCACCACCGTAGATAATCGCGGCCATCATCAAAACAAATCCGATGATTGAAACCTCAGCAATTTTTCCCGGTCTGATATAACGCATATAGATGCCCATAAACAATGCAATCGGTATTGTTGCTGCAATACTAAATACACCCCATGGGCTGTTGGTTAAGGCCTTCACAACCACCAATGCTAAAACGGCAAGAATAATAATCATGACGCCCAAAGCACCAAGCATCACAATTATACCTGCGAATGAACCCAATTCTTGCTTGGCCATTTCACCTAAGGAACGCCCATCACGCCGGGTTGAAATAAATAAAACCAGAAAATCTTGTACTGCGCCGGCAAATACCACACCGATTAACAACCACAAAGTTCCGGGTAAATACCCCATCTGCGCAGCTAGAATAGGTCCAACTAATGGCCCAGCACCAGCAATGGCGGCAAAGTGATGCCCAAACAATACATATTTATTGGTCGGTACATAATCCAAACCATCTGCCAAACGATGTGCAGGTGTTAACCGACGGGAATTGAGTTCAAAAACTTTATTAGCGATAAATAAACTATAAAATCGATAAGCAATGCTATATACACAAATTGCGGCCAAAACTAACCATACCGCATTAACGTGCTCACCTCTGCTGACCGCAAGTATCCCAAATGACACTGCACCAATCACAGCCACGATAGCCCACATCAGTTTGGACATGGCTGTAGGCTTACTCTGAATACTTTCCATTAATACCTCACATTTTGATTATAAAAGTCGTTCCTTGTGACGCGTTCATTTCATATGTTTGTGTATATTTTTCACTAATGACTTTACTCCTGATTTTTTTGTTTTAATCTAAGACTTTGGCATAAAATTTGAGCTAAATATGTGCAATTAATACGACGATGTAATGACATACTTTGTTATAAAACCACATTCATTTTATCTATTTTAAATATCCTTATTTATTCTCCCTTGCTATTCTAATTTTTGACTAAATTTGAGATATAAAAAAGGGGTGATTTTTCATCACCCCCTCGATAATAGTCTATTTTAAAACTATTATGCACGCTCTAAATAATCACCTGTACGTGTATCTACACGAACACTTTCTTCTTGTTGAACAAATAAAGGAACACGTACTACAGCGCCTGTTTCAAGTTTAGCGGGTTTACCACCACCACCTGAAGTATCACCACGAACACCTGGATCAGTTTCAACAATTTTCAATACCACGAAATTTGGTGGATTTACAGTTAATGGAACACCATTAAACAGCATTACTGTACATTTTTCATTTGAATCATCTTTTAACCATTTTGCAGCATCGCCCATTGCTGTTTTATCAGCAGCGATTTGCTCGAAGCTTACTGGATCCATAAAGTTCCATAGTTCGCCATCGTTATAAAGATATTCCATCTCTACTTCAACAATATCCGCACCTTCAAGTGATTCATTCGATTTGAAGGTTTTTTCTAAAACTTTACCAGTTTTCAGATTACGTAGTTTTACGCGGTTAAATGCCTGACCTTTACCTGGTTTTACATATTCATTTTCCATAATTGAACATGGGTTGCCATCAAGCATTACTTTAAGGCCTTGCTTAAAGTCATTTGTAGAATAATTGGCCATGCAGGCTCGCTCCAAAACTTACTAACTTCATCTATTCATGCAGTAGGACTATCGGCAATTCATTCAATTTTTCGACAGTGACCCTTCTTGACGATTCAAGGCACGTATTTTACATTTTTAGTATTCTAAATGAGCAATACATACCGAAGCAACGAAAAAATATCCCTGTCCTATCAGATTGCGGGTAAAATCCACGATTGGTTAATATATAAAATTGATCTAGATGTATCATTGTCAAATTTATATATCAATATAAAAAGTTCTTCATATCTTTTATCGATCGAAGATCTTCATACTGGTAACACAAGTTTACGCCGCAATACTGAAAATAGATGAATTATCTATAGACCTTTAACTACCTTATTTTAACACGTGTCATGATAAACTATTTATATCAAGAGAAAAACTGGCAATCTCAACTCAGTGACCTAATTACTGACCCATTAGAGCTGCTTGAAATACTACAACTCTCCCCAGAGCAACTCTTATCCGGAGCAATTCTAGCTTCAGAACAATTTAAATTACGAGTACCACGGGCTTTTGTTGCCAGAATGCAAAAATCCAATCCTTTCGATCCACTTTTATTACAAGTTTTACCCCATCATTTAGAACTGGAAGAACATGCAGGTTTTGTCACAGATCCGCTAGGTGAAGAAGCAGCCAATCAACTTCCTGGTGTTTTACATAAATATAAATCACGTTTTCTACTCACTTTAACGGGTGCTTGTGCAGTTCACTGCCGTTATTGTTTCAGGCGTCACTTTCCGTATCAAGAAAATTTACCTAAAAATGAAGATTGGCTAAACATCAAAAATTATTTAGAAAATAATCCAGATATTAATGAAGTGATTTTAAGCGGCGGAGATCCTCTTACTTTATCGAATCGAAAACTTGCACTTTGGTTAGAACGTCTAGCATCTCTCAAACAAATCAAAATCTTGAGAATTCATTCACGTGTTCCTGTGGTAATACCAAATCGAATCGATGAAGAACTAGTTTCTTTATTGAAAAACAGTAGGCTACGTGTAATTCTAGTGATACACTCAAACCATCCTGACGAACTGGATGACGTTACTTGTGCTCAATTAACTCACTTAGCTCAGCAAAATATTTTAATTTTGAATCAGGCTGTTTTATTAAAAGGTGTCAATGATTCTGCTCAAACTCTGATTGATTTAAGCCATCGACTGTTTGATGCTCAGATTATGCCGTATTACCTTCATGTTTTAGATAAAGTTAAAGGTGCTCAGCATTTTGATTTAGAATCTGATCAAATTAATCAGCTATACAATGAGGTGTTGGCCAGCTTACCAGGCTATTTAGTTCCTAAACTGGTCAGAGAAATTGCGGGAGAAAAAAATAAAACACCGCTTTATGGAGTTTCAACTTTTTAGGTATTAACAATGATAAATAAAGAGATTTCGGAAATTTTTAATTCTTCTACGGTTCTGAAACGAGATCAACTCAGTTTCACTGATACAACTGTCCCGGCGATGACGGAATGGGCTTCCAATCTGTCTATCATGCAGCTAGGTGACACTTCAGAATCTGTGCTTAAAGCAGTTTATGAATTGGCTGAATTACAATGTAGCGAAACTTTGCGTTTTGATTTAATTCAAGTTCTACACCCGATTATTGAAAATGTACTCATGAGTTTAGAAAAACATTTTTTAAATCAAGGTCTTTTCCATTCAGATCGACATGAGCAAATTATTGAACTAACTACTCGCTTACGCACCTATTTTAGCAACATCTATATTGATATTGTACGTCGTAGTAATCAACAACTGCTGACGCAAAAATTTTCTTTGTTAAAGTTCACTCAAAAACGAAATTTAAAAACTGCACGTACGCTCGCAACACATTATGCGCTCGAACAATTAGGGCTCTTACTCGTACAACAGCAAATGCTCTATAGCATCCCACTTTCCAATCAATGGTTAACAACACATTACTTATATGATCTTGCCGAAAAAAATCAAGAACACTTAATTAACATTAATCAGTTGCAAGGTATTCATCAAAATATCAATACGATACAACAAGGTTATGCACAAGTTTTACTATTAGAAATTTTTAATACCCATCAGATTCGACCTTCAGAAATTCAAGCCCTGTATCAATGTAGCTTCGACTGGTCAAAACTCATTCAAGTCTTACCTCAAGAAAACACCTTATCTCGTTATATTGTCGATAACAGTAAAGATCATCCTCCCGTCTATAATCGTAAACAGCATGATAGCTTTCAGGCCAATTTATATATTTCTACACAAAACTTATTGGAACATATTAATTCAACGACACATAAAGACACTGAATACTTATCTAAGAATGAAAAAATTCATCTTTCTACCGCATTAAAGTTTTATGCACAAAATGTCTTAGGCACCACCAGTGAACGTCAACATGAACGTTATGAACATTCAGCACAATTGCAAATTTGTTTTGGTTTATTAAGTGCGCATTTTCACTTATCGAAAGCCAAAAATTTCCATGAAACTTTATTATTAAATAATCACTATGGCATGCAATCTGAATCCAATGTTCAGTCCAACATGACCCGCTCTACAGATACCTCTACATTTAAAAGTATTAAGGTTCTGGATCGAGAAGCAAAGCACATTTATCAGACCCAAGTTTTAGATATTAGTATTAATGGTTACCGAATTCGTTGGGCCAATGAAGCACCTAAAAGCTTACGTACAGGTGAGTTTATTCTTGTCAATGAAAACCCTCAGAACAAATGGAAAGGCGCCATTATTCGTTGGATCAAACAATCAGTCAATAAAACCTATGAAGTTGGTATTGAAGTTTTAGCACAAGATATTTTTCCTTGTTCTGTCAAGGTTCCAGCTGATCGTTCTACCATGAACTATCATCCTTGCTTATTATTAAAAAATCAGCATTTAGATGAGATTAAAAATTCGATAATTTTACCCAATATTCCATTTTTTAAAGAACAGCAAGCTGTTTATCTCCGTTTAGCCGATCAAGAGATCAAAATATACTTAAATAAAACGCTTTTAATCACACAAAGCTTTATTCAGTTTGATTTTGAGTTACTCAATGATGAGCAACAAATTTTAATTGATCAATATATTCATCAACAATCTTCTGATTTAAATAATCAAGATGTATGGGACGCATTAAAGTGAGAAATTTATTATTATCTAAAAAATTAAAACGTTCAGAAACTCGTTTGCTCATCATAGATGATAACCAGATTCGCTATAATGAAATTTTAGAATTATTTCAAAATAAAGATCATCTCGTGCATGCAACACTATTAGACGATCTACATAGTTTTGAAAAACAATTAAATATCAGTTGGGATATTGTGATTTTTGGTCGAGCTTATGATCTAAAAATCGAACAAACGATTACCTTAATCCAAGCTTCTTCTCAAATTAATATCCCTGTACTATTACTCAAACCCGATGATTATCAAACAGAACAATATCCAAGCTATATCCATAAAGGCATCTACGATGTTGTCAATTTAGATTACCCAGAACGGTTTTACATTGGTCTTATACGCGCACTTTCTTATAGCCGAACCTTACAAGGCCAACGTCATTTACTCAATGAACTAGAAAATGCCAAAAACCAAGCACAAGCCTTGGTACAAGAGCGACATAAAGCGGTTGCTCTACTTCAAGAAGGCATCCACATAGAAGCGAATGATGAATATTTAAAACTTTTTGGCTTAACATCTCAAGACGAATTAATCGGTTTACCTATTTTAGATATTCTTCAACCTAAAAACTTACCTGATTTTAAAAATCGTTTTAAAAAAGTATCTCAAGGACAATTTGAACTCGCACGCTTTGAAATCGATACGTTTAATCACCATGCACAAAGCGAGAATCCTTTAAAGATTGAATTCCTACCCGCGTCTGAAGATGATGCGATCCAAATTACCATTGAAACTCAATCTGCAGTACCTGCCAATACATCTCAAGCTGAATCAAATAATTCGAACAATAAAAATTCAATTTTTCAGCAAATTAGTCGTACCCTACTCAATCAACCAGCGAAAGCAAATGCACTGATTTTATTCCGCTTAGCTTCAATTCCTGATCCAGTTTTAAATGCCAGCTGGAATACATCAAAAGACTACTTTAATCAAATTGCTGGGTTTATTAAAGAACAAACCAACAGCACTGTGTTCAAAGTAGATACCGCTCTCTTTGCAATATTAGTACAAGCTGAATCTGCACATATTTTAGAATCTAGACTTTCTGGTTTACTGGCACTTGAAAAACCACAACTGATTTCAATCGGCGATTTAACCTACCCATTGCAATTAAAGCTGGGATTTAGTCCGATTACTTTAAGCACCTTCAATGAATCTGGTTTTGAAAAAGTACTCGCAACCGCTTATAACACCGCATTACCAAAACGTGAATCTGAATCTGATTTACAGCTTGCAGCAACATTGCAAGATACCAAGATCGATTTAGTTCCAAATGAGATATCTACTCCTCACCTTGAATTGATTGATCCTGAAGTTTCCACACCAAATCCAACGGTAACAGCAGTCGATATAGTTCAAGCTACCGCCCAGACACCTCTTTCTGAGCCGACTACCCCACATACTATTTTAGAAATGGAGCCTACACAGCAGCGCTCTCCACTCTTAGCCACGATCCAAAAAAATCTAGAAAAAGGCGATATTCACCTTAAATATCAACAGCTGTATGATAAGCAAGATAGCAGTTTATACACCTATGAAGTCACCAGTGGATTGATCTATGAAAATCAATGGAAAAAGCTAAGTAGCCTGATTGAATTAGATGAAGATGTTGAACTTTCAATTAAATTAGATCGTTGGATCTTGGTCGAAGCATGCAAACAATTGCATAACTTTATCACCCAATATCCTGAAGCCAAATTGATTGTAAACTTAAATCGCCATATTTTATTTAATGATAAACAGTTCCCTGAACTAGTGGCAAAACTGATTACGATTGTGGGTAGCAAATTATCACATCCATTAATTCTACAATTTGATGAAGAAGATATTGCAAAAAATATTGTTGAGTCTCAAAAACAAATTGCTGTATTACGTGATCATGGTGCAGAAATTTCAATCCGTAATTTTGGCACATCTATTTCTAGTGAAGCCATCTTGAAACAAATTGATGTTTCACTACTGACTTTAGATGAAAAATATACGCAGATGTTAAATAACGATTCTACAATGCAAAAATTACAAGAATTGATAGAAAGCTATCTTGTGATTAAACCGGTTGAATTATTATTACAGAATCTGAATGACATGAATGCATTTGCGAATGCATGGAATGTGGATGTTCGCTACTTACAAGGTGAATATTTCCAGAAAAAACTCGATCATTTAACCGATGTACAAGATCAATGATCTTGTACTATTTTCAATAGTATTAATTTTAGATATAAAAAAACGGGCAAATGCCCGTTTTTTTCTTTTGCAAGATTAGTCGCGTTTGATAGAACGTGACATACCAGCAAAACGTTGTTTGAACTTGTCGATACGACCGCCAGTGTCCACATTCTTTTGTTTACCAGTATAGAATGGGTGGCAAGCTGAACATACATCTAGGTAAATAGTTTCTTTACCAAGTGCTGAACGAGTTTCGATTACATTACCACATGAACAAGTAGCAACTAGTTTTTCGTATTTTGGGTGAATATCGGCGCGCATGGTCGATTCTCCTAAGTTAAGAAAGGCTTATGCTGTCATCGCAATTGATCACTCTCATTATTAGAGGAACAGCTTATCCAAAGAAAAGCGAGATCAACACCATAACAGACCATTCTTTTGGCCCACCGAGACGGATACCGTCAGAGCTAAGCACAACAAGTGGGCGTAATTATAACTGAAATAGGTTTATTAATAAATAGATCATCCTAAGCTTAAAGCGTTCTTCTTCTGCATCGCATTTTCTATAGAGTGACTGTATTGCATTCCTACAGCACCTTGACATTCAATTTGATCTACATTATTGAATCGATCAATAAGTGCAGGATAATATTTTCAGTATCAACTTCTTGGATTGATGTCGACATGATATCCAGCAGTTCTTGTTTGAAAACACTATCAACTTGTTGATTAATCTCTGTTTTTTTAAAAAGATTAATCCCATTATATTTTACATTTTTTGCAACATTGACCAACTTTACTTTCTCAATTTTGAATAAGCCTCTCCCAATTCCCTCTCGCATTGTCACTGATCCTCCCTACAAAAACTTAATATTGGTTTTAGCAACAACAGCCGCACTTTTTCAAAATACAGATATATAAAAAACTCAAGCATAAAGACTTGAGTCTTTTACTTTAAATTATTCATCTGTATGCTGTTTCGACCAATAATTCGCAATAATTCCGCAGACCATGAGCTGAATTTGATGGAAGATCATAATCGGCAGAACAATCATTCCAATCGGCTGCCCAATAAATAGAATTTGTGCCATTGGCACACCACTGGCCAAGGTTTTTTTCGAACCACAAAAGAATATTGCAATTTGATCTGCACGATTAAAACCAAACCAACGTGGAATATATAAAGCTAGCAGCATAATGATGGTCAATAAAAGCGAACACGCTATAGTTAAGTAGCATAATATTGTCCAACTGACTTGATGCCATAGGCCCGCAACTACAGCCGCACTAAATGCACCATAGACCACCATTAGAATAGTCCCTTGGTCAAATGCTTTCACAATACTCGGTGCTTTCTGCATATATGAAAATATAATCGGTCGTAATAACTGCCCAGCGATAAAAGGAACAAGCAGTAATAAAGTAATTTCTATAATGGAAGATGTCGGATCATAGCCATGTTGAGATTGCCCAAATATAAATACACTCACTAAAATAGGTGTAATAAACATACCGATTAAATTTGAAAATGACGCACTACATACCGCAGCGGCAACACTCCCTTTTGCCACAGAAGTAAATGCAATTGAAGACTGAACTGTAGAGGGTAAGAAGCACATAAATAGAAAACCCCAATACAATTGCTGTCCCAATAATGGCAACAAAAGAGGTTTCGCCAGTAAGCCTAATATAGGGAACAAAGCAAAAGTAAATGCGAATACTACAGCGTGCAATTTCCAGTGTAATATGCCTTGAATAATCGCTTCACGGGATAATTTAGCACCATGTAAAAAAAACAATATCGCAATGGCTATATTGGTTACAACACCAAAGCCATTCGCAGCTTGGCCATGTACAGGGATAAAAATTGCTAACATCACCATTACAATCAATAAAATCGTAAACCGATCTAAAGCCAATAACTTCAACATTTTCATTAACAACATCCTGTTTTATTGCTATAAAAATTTATAAAAAAACCCAATAAGATCATTTTACCTAAAGGTAAACTTTATCTTACTGGGCTTGATTAATTAAGCTAGTGTTTAAACAAAATGTTCGCTATTTATTTAAAACACTTAAACATTTACTTAATTGTTCAATTGAATGTATTTCATTCAACCTTAATTATTACGTGCATCTTGATCTTGCTGTATTAATTCAATTTTATAACCATCAGGATCTTCAACAAAAGCAATCACCGTGACACCACCTTTCATTGGGCCAGCTTCACGAACAACATTTCCACCACGCTCTTTAATTTCTGCGCAAGCTTTATAGGCATCATCGACCCCAATCGCAATATGACCATAAGCGTTGCCTAATTCATAACTAGACGTATCCCAGTTATGAGTCAACTCTAAAACCGTATTATTAGCTTCATCACCATAACCCACAAATGCTAATGTGAAACGACCTTCTGTATAATCACGTTTGCGAAGTAATGTCATACCGAGCACTTCAGTATAGAACGCTAAAGAGTGTTCTAAATTGCCTACCCGTAACATGGTATGTAACATGCGCATATTATTCACCTTTTTCAATTTGAACCGAATTTTGATGTACTTTGAGTAATTTCGCCACCCAAACCACAAGTATTAAAATTGGAATACCGATCAATGTGGTCATCAAAAAGAATTTTGGATAACCAATATTAGTCACAATTGTACCCGAATAACCACCCAATATTTTAGGAGTCAAAGTCATCAATGAACTAAAAATGGCATACTGTACTGCTGTAAATGAAACACTGGTCAAACTCGATAAGAATGCAATAAATGCCGCACCAGCTAAACCTGAAGCCAAATTATCCACAATAATCGCGAAATAGAGCCAATTTGAGCTATATTCTTTGACCACCTTACCTTTAATTTCGACCATATCTTGTGATTGAGTATTCACCACAGCAAGCGGCTCAATATCAATACTCAAACTATCCGCTTTAGACGGTGTCTTCGTCTGAACTTGATAAGTTAAATTCAGCGGTGTGATTGCTGCTAATTGTGGATCGATGACTTGAATAGAAATAGTTTTATCTGAAGCAGATGCAAGTGCTTGACCATCCACTGCCCCACTAAATAAACCGTGATCATCAATTTTTGCAGGATAAGGTTTACCACCCAATACAAAGATAATACTGTTAGCTTGATCTAGTTTATTCAGATCAACACCATTTAATTGCCCTTTCAGCACGACACTTTGTTTTAACTCATCCATAGAAAGTTGATTATCCTGAGAAATAGGAAAAACCAATAATTGAGGCTGATCAGATTGCTTTAAATAGGGTAATTGAGCGACCGCTTTAGATTGTTGATGCTCAAATTGCGTTTGCACTTGAATATGGTCCGTTTGAGCCAACTCAGCGCTAGGAACTTTAAGTTTCCAATAACCAACTTCATCGGCTTGTACAATATAGTTTTTTGTCCCCACTTGTACATTCACATCAGCAATTTGCTGACCCGACTTGACCAGTCCAATAAAAATCAAATTGGTTGAACTGGCCAGAATCGCACCCACAAACATCAATTTCATAATGTTCATACGTTGTGCCAATAAGCCACCTAAAAAACCACCGACCAAACTAAAAATAACCCCGTAAATCTTTACTGCTTCTGCTATCTGCTGCTTAGTAAAATTAAGATCTTGATAAAAAACGTTAGAAATTACGCCAGCAATGATATCGGAAATTCGATAAAAACCAATGAGTAACAACAGCACCAAAGCAAGTTTCACCCCATAGCGTTTAAAGAAATCTGCAATCGGATTAACCCAAGTTTCATATGCCATCTGCTTATTGACGACACCGACTTTAATCAGAAGTGTTGCAATAAAAATTGCGCCTGCACCCGAAGCTAAAAACCGTGCTGTTTCAGTTAAAAATTTAAGGAAACTGTCCTCAATTTTCCATTGTGTTTGAATATACTGAACAAGATAATCTGAATAAATATAGAAACATACAAAGCTAACTACCACGATAAGAAACACAAAGACTAAACGATAATAATCGGTCTTTTTATAATGTTTATCTATACGATTAACAAATGGTTCGCGAATACTTAAAGTTGTAATAATTCCGACGAGCATGACTGCAGCCATGGCTAAATAGGTATATTTCCAGGCTTCATAAATATAATTGCCTTTCGCCGTACCTAAAGATGCTGCAAGAAATAACGCACCTGCTCCAGCAATGATCATCCCAATACGATAACCTGCATTATAGGTCGATGCCAAAACTGTTTGCATTTCAGTTTCTGCTAGCTCAATACGATAAGCATCAATCACAATATCTTGTGTGGCGGCTGAAAAACCAAGTAATACGGCTCCACCTGCCATTTGATACAGATAACTTTGACCTAAAGCAGGATCTGAAAATGCCATAATACAGATGGCACAAATGATCAGCATTTGTGCAATGAGTAGCCATGCACGACGTCGACCTAAAGTTTTGGTCAAAAATGGGACAGGTAATTCATCTATGAGCGGTGCCCATACAAATTTAAATGAATATCCTAAGGCTGCCCAACTAAAAAAAGTCACAGCACTTTTGTCAATTCCAGCTTCACCAAGCCATAAAGACAAGCTCGAAAAGATTAAAAGGATTGGAATGCCTGCGGAAAAACCCAAAAACAGCATAATTAAGGCACGACGGTCTAGAAATGCCTGAAAGGCTGATTTCCAACCAGATGTTTGCGTTGTCATTGCGTTATTATTTTCTGCAAAATTAAATAGTGCTATTCAACCGCTTAATGCAAGAGGATTCAATGTTTATTATGAAATCATTATCGCAATTTGCAGATATTTCATCCAAGTCAGCTTGATATTTTCATGTAAACCTGTATACCTTTAAACTTTCTACCGCACTTTAGTTTCGGATTTCACCTGTGACCCAAAAACACGATCAAACTGCACCAAACACATTATCGGATACAACGACGACAACAACGAATTTTGAAAAAATTAGAAAACCATTCCCATCGGTATTTGAACAACCTGATATCCAAGAGACCTTGGTTCAGACTGCACTTAAACCTGAGCAGCTCTCACATGTCCCTGACACGGCATCTATGCCCATTTCAACCAAAAAAATTAAACCATTAAATAATTTTTTGGGCCAAGATCGTGCCAAAGCTTCAGTTGAAGCAGGAATTGCTTTACCTTATTCTGGCTACAACATCTTTGCTGTTGGTACTGCTGGCTTAGGCAAACGTACGATGATTAAACGTTTGCTAATGCAACATGCCAAAAATATACCTACCCCGAATGATTGGGTCTATGTCAATAATTTTCAGCATGCACGTCAGCCGATCGCGCTAGAGTTTCCTGCTGGGCAAGGTAGTAAATTTGAAACACTCCTCCATCAAACTTGGCAAACCATTTTAAAACAGCTTGAACGACGTTTTAGTGCTGAAACCTACCACAATCGGATTGAGCGAATCCGTCAAGCAACTGGGGATGAACAGCAACACGTCTTAGTTGAACTGACCAAAGAAGGCGCTGAACTTGATCTTAAACTGATTAATCGTGATGACGAACATTGCTTTATTCCCGTTTATTTCAAAGATGATAAAATTCAGGAACTGACTCAGCAGCAAATAAACGCGCTCAGCAGCAAAGAGCGTGCTGAAATTACAGCCAATATTCGCTATATGGATAAAAAGCTCCAGCGCCTAGGCTTACAATTGGGAGACTTAGAAGATGAAGCTCGAGATCAAGTCTCTGAGTTAAATCGTGATATTGCTAAACAAGTGGTACTTCCACGTTTTGAAATTATTTTAAATAAATTTGAAACTGTACGAGGACTTGAGCACTATCTAAAGTTGTATGCTGAGGACATCATTAATAATGTAGAAACGATTCTTGACCAGGAAGGAGATGAGTTCTCTCCTGCCTTTTTTGATCGTATACCCTCACGTTATCAAGCCAATGTAGTGATTCATAATAAGCCGAATACGGGTGCACCGGTTATTTTTGAAGATTTTCCTACCCATTATAACTTGTTGGGGCATGTCGAACAGCTGACACAGAATGGTACCATTACCACGGATTTTACCTTAATTCGTCCGGGTTCTTTGCATCAAGCCAATGGTGGTTTCTTAATCTTAGAAGCAGAACAATTGCTTGAGCAACCTTATGCTTGGCAAGGTTTAAAACGTGCATTGAAATCAGGTCAATTAAAACTCTCTTCTTTAGAGCACATGTTAACCTTGACGGGTAGTATCTCCATTGAACCGGCCTCTATTCCATTGAATTTGAAAGTCGTGTTATTGGCTGAACCTGAAATTTATTATCAAATTTTAGAAGTTGAACCTGAGTTGGGCAGTGTTTTTAAAATTCGTGCCGATTTTACCGACACATTACAACGTAATGACGAAAATGAACAAGCGTACATGCAGTTGATTGCCGATTATGTGCAACAAGACAAATTACTGCCTTTTGATCGCTCTGCTCTGTCTGCGCTACTCACCGACTCTAGTCGTCAAGCTGAAGATCAAAGTTCATTGTCACTCCATGCACTCACCCTCGGCGATTTAATTCGTGAATCACATCATCACGCTGCTCAGTCAGGCGAAAAAATGGTGACTGCATTCCATATCAATACTGCACTTAAACATCGCCAATATCGCCTAGGCTATTTACGCGAGTTATACTGGCAAGATCTGTCTCGTGGCACTCAATTAATTGAAACTCGCGGCCATCGCTTAGGACAAATCAATGCACTTTCAGTCATTCAATACGCTGACGTGGAATTTGGTTTACCTTCTCGCTTAACTGCATCTGTCTATCAAGGTGGCGGCGATATTCTCGATATTGAACGCAGTGTTGAATTGGGTGGATCTTTACATGCCAAAGGTGTGCTATTGATGTCCAGCTTCTTAAAAGCACATTTTGGCCGTGAACAGATTCTACATTTTTCTGCGGCGCTAGCTTTTGAACAAAGCTATGGTCAAGTAGATGGTGACAGTGCTACGGTTGCCGAGCTATCCGCATTAATTTCAGCCATTTGTCAGATTCCAATTGATCAGTCTTGGGCCATTACCGGTTCGATGAACCAACTTGGTCAAGTACAGCCGATTGGTGGCGTGAATGCGAAAATTGAAGGTTTCTTCGATGCCTGTAAATTACAAGGTTTAACTGGTAAACAAGGGGCAATCATTCCACGTCAAAATATGCAGCACTTAATGATTCGACAGGATGTGATGGATGCCGTTGCAAATGGCCAATTCCATATTCATGCTATTGATACTATTGACCAAGCATTAGAAATTCTCATGGCTCGCCCTGTAGGCACCTTGAATAAAAAAGGTCGCTATAGCAAAGGCTCCATTTATGAAGCGGTGATGGAACAACTTGAATATTGGCAAGCGATTGAAGATGGTGCTGACCTAACGGAAAAACCAAAGAAAAAGAAAAAAAAGAAGAAAAAATCTAAAAAAGCTGAAAAATTAGCTGTACCACTTGCTGAGGAAAAAATTGAAGATGCACTATTACAAGATGCTCCAGTTCATCTAAAATCCTCAACTAAATAATCGTAGCTGATCCTTAAACATAAAAAAGCACCTAATTAGGTGCTTTTTTAATATCTTCAGCTTTAAATTAAGCTTCTGGTGCAGGACTATATTGTTCTACTAATGGTTTTAACTCACCATTTTGGAACATTTCAGACATAATGTCGCTACCACCGATCAATTCACCATTGATCCACAATTGCGGAAATGTCGGCCAATTTGCAATTTGTGGCAAAGTAGCACGAATATCTTGGTTTTCCAAAATATTGACATAAGCAAATGGACGACCAATTTGGCTAAGTGCTTCAACTGCACGAGCAGAAAAACCACATTGTGGAAATTGTGGAGTACCCTTCATGTAAAGAAGTACAGCATGTTTAGCAATTTGATCGCGAATTAACGCTTCTGTATCGCGCACTTGTTCAGTCATTGATAAATCCTCAACTCATCTGCCTGCATTATACCTAAAACCACAATAAAGAATACTTGTTGAAAATTATTTCCAATTTAATTTGTATTAAGGCTTTAAATATCTGATAGATTTTGCTTATATAAACTTTTATTTTCCACCTAGCAGATAAGAGTTAGTTATGAATAACATCACCCTCGCTCCGGTACAACCTGATCAACCCTCTCATTTGATGCCTGTATTTGGTCGTCAACCGATCAGCTTTGTTCGTGGTCGAGGCTCTTATCTTTATACTGAAGATGGTACTGAATATTTAGATGCACTCACAGGTATTGCTGTTTGTGGTTTAGGTCATGCACATCCTGTCATTGCAGAAGCGATTGCAGAACAAGCTGCAACACTTATTCATACTAGTAATATTTATGAAGTTCCTTGGCAAACTGCTGCTGCACAAAAACTTGCTGAAGTTTCAGGCATGGAAGAAATTTTCTTCTCCAATAGTGGTGCAGAGTCAAATGAAGGTGCCATTAAAATTGCACGTAAATTTGGTTTCTTACAAGGCATTGCTCATCCGAAAATTATTGTCGCAGATCGTTCTTTCCACGGCCGCACCATGGCAACACTTGCAGCGACTGGTAATAAAAAAATTCAAGAAGGTTTTGGTCCTTTAGTTGAAGGATTTATTCGTGTTCCTTTTGGTGATATTGAAGCAATTGAAGAAGCAGCTATTCATCATCCAGACATCGTCGCTATTTTAGTTGAACCCATTCAAGGTGAAGGTGGTGTCAATACAGCACCTCAAGGCTTTAGCTACCTAGAAGAAATTCGTCAGATTTGCAATCAACACAATTGGTTAATGATGTTAGATGAAGTCCAAACCGGTAATGGTCGTACTGGTAAATACTTTGCGTATCAACATACCAACATTATTCCCGATGTATTAACCACAGCCAAAGGCCTAGGCAATGGCTTCCCCATTGGTGCAGTTATGACTCAAGGGCGTGGCGTAGGCGTGTTAACCGCAGGCAACCATGGTTCTACTTATAGTGGAACTGCTTTAGGTTCTCGTGTGGTTTATACCGTTATTGATTTAATGCAAAAAGAAAATATTGTAGCCAATGCAGCTGAGATTGGCAGTTATTTAGTCGATCAACTCCGTACTCAACTTGCTGATCAAAATGTCATTGTTCGTGGTTTTGGAATGATGATTGGGATTGAATTACCCAAAGCATGTTCCGAATTGGTTGAGATCGCACGTGATGAATATCATCTCATTATTAATGTAACTGCAGGCAATGTCGTACGTTTATTGCCTACTTTAAATATGACCCATGAACAAGCAGATGATTTACTCAAACGTTTAGTACCAGCCATTAAAAACTTTCTTGCTGTATAAATAAAAACCATAAAAAAGCCGCTGATTCAGCGGCTTTTTTAATTGCATTTTAATTGGCTAATGAAAGAGAGCTTAAGAAGCTTCTTGATAAACTCGTCCACCAGGTAACTGACTAAAATACAGTTTCAAAGCATCTAAACAACGATGAATTTTCATCGGTTGTTGTTCACGTTTTAATGTCATTGCGTTCAAAGTAAAGGCCGGTAATTTCCACTCAGGTAATACTTCAACTAAAGAACCATTCATCAATTCTTTTTGTACATCTAAGTAAAGAATACGTGCGATACCATGTCCATTTTGGCAGAGTGATTTTGCAACAAATACATTATTGGTTTGCAAACGATTTTTCATTTCTAAATGAACAATTTCGCCCGTCGCACCATGCTGAAAACTGAAGTGTTGATAATTTTTCATGATATTCACTGGGACTAAATCATGATGCATTAAGTCTTCAGGACGTGAAATGGGTGAAGTCTGATTTAAATAACTTGGCGAAGCCACTAAAACTTGCTCGACACGAGCAAGTGGCATTGAGCTTAAGTGATTTGAATCTTCAATTTTTGCGCACATTCGAATTGCAATATCAATACGTTCTTGAATTAAATCAATAAACTGATTATCTGCTTCAAAATGTACTGTCAAACCTCGATGCGCAGACATCCAATGTGATAAAGCAGGAACAACATGTGTTGCACCTAACTCTGGGGTGGTTGCAATACGTAATTCACCGACTAAATCATCTCTCAACTCATTAATACGGATTTTGCCACGCTCTGCCGCGGCAAGCATTTCTTGACAGCTGTGGAAAAAAGCTTGTCCAGCTTCAGTCAAACTCAATTTTCGTGTTGAACGATGCAGAAGCGTAACTTCCATTTCGTTTTCTAATGAACGAACTTGTTGACTTACTGCACTGGTAGTGATGCCCAAATCCCGTGCGGCACCACTAAACGAGCTTTTTTCAACAACACAAGCAAAAACACCCATTGCTCGAAGTTGATCTAACATAAATTTCCCTCTGAAATTATGAGCTACTTCTCTGTTTTTTAATAAAAGCAACTCTTTGTATTATACGAAGAAATTTACATTTTGCATTAAAAATATTTAATTAGTTGGTAAAATACTGGCTGGATTAATCGGTTTACCCTCTAAGCGTACTTGAAATTCAAGCATCACACGGTTTGCACCTGATGATCCCATCTCTGCAATCTTCTGCCCTGCACTGACATTTTCACCACTTTTAACCAACATCTTGCTGTTATGTGCATACGCGGTAATGTAACCACCAATATGTTTGACTAAAACCAAGTTTCCATATTCTTTCAAACCATCTGCTGCATAAACCACTTGACCATCAGCAGCGGCAAAAATCGGATCGCCTTGATTCCCACCAAAATGTATCCCTTTGATATTATTTGCTAAATTATAATTATCAATCACAGCACCATTCGACGGCTTAACCCAGCGTAATTTTGTCGATTGTACCGCTGTTACTGGAATAGTAGGTTTAACGACAGGAGCTATAGCATTCGTTTGACTGGTTGGAAGATTAATACTTTGTTTTTGAATCTTCGGTTCATTATTACTCAATGCTTGTGTCGTCGAACGATTATTTTGCATACTTCCAGATTTTTTTAATCGAAGTGACTGATTAACATAAATCCGATAGGGTTCAGCAATGTCATTCATTTCAGCAACACTGGTGTAGCTCAAACCATATCGAGTCGCAATTCCACTTAAAGTATCACCAGAACGAACCGTATAATACTCTGGTGCATTGGCATAACGCACAGTATTATGAATTTGTGGTTTCGATGCACAGCCTGTGAATACCAAAGTTGAAGTCATTGCGACAGCCATTAAAGCAATGTTTACCCATACTTTAGACATTTTTTTAACGTACTGTGGTTGAGCCAAAAGCATTGATTTCCCTCTCACATTTAAAATTAATCTTCAAATTAACTCAAGACTATCAAAAAAGTATGGAGATTCCCTGTGAAATTCTACTTTTTCACAAACTTATAACATTTTGTCGCAATTATTTCGTATTTTGCAGCATTTGCGTTTGCAAACTTGCCAATATTCCATAATTAGTGGCATCCATTTGAATTGGTGTGATACTTACAAAACCATTTGCGATAGCAAAAAAATCGGACTGAACAGGCATTAAGTTCTTTTTCGGATCGGTGATTGCCTCTCCAGCAAGACCAATCCAATATACTTGACGACCACGCGGATCAACATGGCTACTGATCGGTTTAGATTGAACTCTTCGTCCTTGATAGGTAATTTGTGCACCTTGAATTTCAGCCACATCAGGAATATTAATATTTAAAATATGACGAGGCGGTAATTGCGGAATACCCTTCGCAATAAAATCATGCACCCATTGGGCCGCTTGTGCATATTCTTCAGGGCGTTCATAAGAGCGCACATTCGTTCCTGCTAAGGATACAGCGATAGCCGCTTGTTTCATCAAACGCCCCTCAAATGCAGCCCCAACTGTACCTGAATACAGCACATCATCGCCTAAATTTGCACCATTATTAATCCCGCTAACGACCAAATCAAATTCAATATCAAATAGCCCATTCATCGACAAATAAACACAATCCGCAGGTGTTCCATTTACAGCCCACATATCAGGTGCGACTTGAATCGGGCGAAGTGGTCGGTCTAAAGTTAAAGCACTCGAAAAACCACTCCGTTCACTTTCGGGCGCAACAATGACAACACGACCCAAAGGACGCAATGCCTTGGCGAGTGCTTGGAGACCTGGTGCAAATACACCATCATCATTGGCAATTAAAATATTCACATTAATTCTCGATAAGCAATAAAATGACTAGTGAGTTATTTTATTTTAAGTTATTGAATAATTATATATAGTTAGCTCGCTAAATTTATACCAAATTTGTGGGGAAATCATGTCTACTCGTTCACTTAATCGCATTTTATGTTTAAGTCTCTTTATTTTATCCGCTCATTCTGCTTTTGCAGAAAGCTTAACGACAGCAGAATCTGACTCACTGGTTAAAGAAGATATTGCATCAGCACAAGTTTTAGCCACAGTTTGCCCAAAAATTTTGGGAAAAAATGCTATTTTAGAAAAAAAAATGCAGCAATTAAGTGAGTCTTATTTGAAAAATATGTCAGTCAAAAGCACGACCCTTGCTCAATTAGCTCAAGATTCTGAATATCAAGCTATTTTAGCAGCAGCATTTGCCGATGCTGCTGAAGTAGATCAAGATGAACAAAAATCTGTATGTGGTGAAATCTTAGAAATTAACGACTAATTTTCCAAGTATTTTATTTATTTTCAAGACATTGCCCTATGCTTAAATTTAACAATTTAAAATAAATTGTATAGGGCAAATATCCATAGCATCGTAACAAACCAACATCTTCAATACATTTTTGCTATTTTTTTTGCATCAAAATTGTTTAATCTACACAAATCATAAAGTTACTTCTTTTAGGTTTTTCATGTTTTCCAAACTATTCAAGATATCATCAAAATTGTGTGCTTTAGGAATGATAGCGGCTTCATTCACTCTATTACCGCACGCTTATGCAACAGAACAAAAAACTGAAGAACATGCGGAAAATATTGAAGTAACACAACAACAAGTCAGTGCAGAAGAACTTGCCGCAATCTTTGTTCTCTCTGAAATTTGCCCAGCTTTAATTGAAAAAAATCAAGAATTTGATGAGGGTTATGCTAATTTACTCAAAGAGTATCTACCTCAAGAAAAAAACCCAGCCGCCGCAATAACCAACCTAAGCAAACAGGCCAATTTTCAAAAAGCATTAACCGAAGCACGTGAAGATGCGAAAAAAGCAGGCAATGCTGAAAATACTGAAGTTTGTAAAGATGTCTTAAATTACAACGCTTAAAATGAATTAGTTACAATAAGTCAGCAATAAGCCGGTTTCATGTATAGAAGTCGGCTTGGCTTTACCCTAAAATGCAAAGCTATTTTAGTGCTTACATAAGATTGGAACTACCTAGAATGACCCGAAAAAGCGCCATTGCTGCATTATTAGTCCTACCTTCATTTTCCTATGCAGCAACTGTCTTATCTACTCCACCAGAACTAAATAATAAATCTTACGTTTTGATGGATTATGAAACAGGGCAAGTCCTCGCAGCAAAAAATGAAAATGAAAAATTAGCCCCTGCGTCTATGACTAAAATGATGACTAGCTTCATCATTGAACAAAAACTATTAAAAGGCGAACTCACCGAGAATGAAAAAGTTCGCATGAATGAGTCAGCATGGTGTAGAGGCAGCAGTACTGAATCATGTATGTACGTCCCTTTGAATGGCACTGCAACTGTTCTTGAAATGCTACGCGGAATTATTATTCAATCTGGAAATGATGCCTCTAAAGCGATGGCTGAGCATATTTCTGGAAATGAAGGTTCATTCGCTTATGAGATGAACCAAGAAGCTAAAAAAATTGGAATGTCCAATACGCATTTTATTAATGCGACAGGTATGCCAGCAGAAGGCCATTATTCAACTGCAAAAGATATGGCAACACTTGCAAAACACATTATTCATGACAGTTCAAAATATTATCCAATTTATTCTGAAAAAGAATTTAGCTTTAATGGTATTAAGCAAGGTAATCGCAACGCACTTTTATATACAGATCCAAGTGTCGATGGTTTAAAAACAGGTCATACGGATGAAGCTGGCTACTGTTTAACAACATCGGCTAAACGTGGTCCATTACGTTTAATTTCTGTGATTTTTGGGGCACCATCAATGAACGAACGTGCCAATCAAACACGTTCTTTATTGGCTTGGGGCTATTCAAACTTTGAAACCGTAAGCGTAAAACCTGCAAATCAAGCGCTTGCCAAAGCCAAAGTATATTTTGGTAAAACCAATGAAGTACAAATTGGCTTAGCTGAGAACTTCAATGTGACTATGCCTAAAGGTCAGGCAGATGCTATTAAAACGCAAATCACAGTTCAACCCAACTTAAATGCCCCTCTTCAACAAGGTCAAGTGGTTGGTAAATTAACTGCAACTTTAGATGGTAAAGTGATTGCTGAAAAACCACTTGTAGCATTAAAAGCAGTTGAAGAAGCTGGTTTCCTCTCTCGTATGATTGACCATATTAAAATGTTTTTTAGCAACTTATTTTAATTAATACGTTCTAAACATTAGACGAAAGCATCCATCTCTTAGATTTGGGTGCTTTTTCTTTTATAATCGTTTCAACTGTAGATATTTAGACATGGAATACGTCAATGAAAAAGAATATTCGTCCTTATTTAGACCATCATCCTAAAATTGACTCCACTTGTTATATTGATGATCTCTCAGTCCTTATTGGTGAAGTTTCTTTGGCTGAAAATGTTTCAGTCTGGCCATTTGCTGTGATTCGTGGCGATGTTAATCATATTCGAATTGGGCAAAATTCAAATGTTCAAGATCACTGTATGCTACATGTGAGTCATAAAAATGATGCTAAACCAAATGGGTCGCCATTAATTATTGGTGAAGATGTTACCATCGGTCATCATGTAACCTTACATGGTTGTACCATTGGCAATCGCGTTTTAATTGGCATCAATACGATTGTTTTGGATGATGTAATTATTGAAGATGATGTGATGATTGGTGCTGGCAGTTTAGTTCCACCGCGTAAGCGTTTAGAAAGTGGATATTTATATGTCGGTAGTCCTGTACAGAAAATCCGCCCTTTAACAGATAAAGAAAAAGAATTTTTGCCTTATTCGGCAAGACATTATGTAAAAGTGGCAAATAATTATATCAATTCTACTAACTGATCATTATGAATATTCAGTTAAGTACATGTCACAAGTTGAGCTTATATTGGAAAATGAAACATAACACTTATATTTTAACGATTTGGAATGTTGTGTTTCGTCTAATAAGCGCTTATGTTAAATGGAAAGTCATTTAGCGGTTGATAAAAAATAATTAAAGAGGTTTTATATAGTCTTTACAAACGTATCCATCAGCACCTAAGCCATTTAAATTGATAGAAATTTTTACCCAGCCATTATGATTTTCCTCATAGACTTTCAAAAAATTCCCTTGAGGAATGATTAATTTCGACTCACTTGCTAAATCAGGAGCTGATCTTAGATGTATTGCAGAAGTTGTGACAGCTTTAGATTCAATACCATTGATATAAAATATATACGCTTCCTCATAATTATTAAATTGATCTAGTTGACCAAAATACAGACTATAAATAACTAAAATTACTTCTAGCGTTCGCCAAATTAACTCTCTTTTATCTACGTTTTTGGGAATAGTTGGAAAATATTTATTTAGATTAATTTTTTCAGAAACAAGCTCTTCGAAAACTTTTAATTCTTGATCAAAGTCTACTTCCTACTTTAATTTCTCATTAAATTTTTCTTGAAATTCTTTAGTATTGACAATGTTGACTAATGATTTTTGAAAACAACTGGATCATTGATATAATTGTGAAAAGCTATAACCATCTTATTTAAAGCAATTAAGGCCTGTTGCATTTCCGAACTATTAAATAAATTATTTAAGCCTTTATGGGCTTTTTCTAAGACTTCGCCCCAAACCTGAATGTTCTTTTGAAGATCTGGATTATTAGTAAATTTTGCAATTTCACTTAGTGGGATAGACAAATTTATAGCCCTCTACTTTTAATAATTTCTAAAATTAACATCATATACTTATACGCATTTTATTTTTATATCAATATAAACCAATCACTTAAGGTTTTAAAAAATCTAACACCTACCCTATTTTGATTTTCTGGCGACTCTTCACATTCCACACCTATTATGTAACCATTATTTCACAAGATTATAAGCGAATATTTATAGCGAGTTATCATCTATTTCATACTATCAAAGAAAAAATCTTTCAACATAGCCACCACGCCCTAAATTTTGTAGAATATGGCTTTACTCCCATGGTGTTACTGAATGACCACTTGGACTCCGCACGTTACTGTTGCAACAGTTGTTGAAAAAGACGGAAAATTTCTGTTTGTAGAAGAACATTCAGAAGGCGTTACCCATACCGTATTCAATCAACCTGCTGGACATGTAGAGGCTGGTGAAACCATCATTCAGGCAGCTATACGTGAAACCATGGAAGAAACTGGTTATGCTGTAGAAGTAGATTCATTATTGGGAATCTATACCTATACGCCACCGATGTTTCCAGATCGTACTTACTATAGATTTTGCTTTTTAGCGCATGTGCTTGAGTATTTTCCAGAAGCTCCGTTAGACACAGGAATCATTGGTCCTGCTTGGATGACCTTAGAAGAACTGTTAGAATCTGCCCGTGCGCGTAGCCCACTGGTGATTAAAGCTGTACAAGATGCACTTTCTGGTCAAAAATACCCTTTATCGCTCGTTTATGAGCATCAAAATTCTCCCTTAATTTCAAATTTGGATGCCTAATCCTATGCAACAACGTGTCATCGTCGGTATGTCTGGTGGTGTAGATTCTTCTGTTTCTGCAGCGCTCCTCCTTCAACAAGGATATCAAGTTGAAGGACTTTTCATGAAAAACTGGGAAGAAGATGACGGCACGGAATATTGCACGGCAATGGATGATCTTGCCGATGCGCAAGCGGTTTGCGATAAAATTGGGATTAAATTACATACTGCCAACTTTGCCATGGAATATTGGGATCGTGTGTTTGAGCATTTCCTTGCAGAATATGCTGCGGGTCGTACGCCTAATCCAGATATTTTATGCAATAAAGAAATTAAATTTCGTGCATTCTTAGATCATGCGGTTAATTTAGGTGCAGATTTTATTGCGACTGGACATTATTGTCGTCGTGGTGAAACCATGACCAATTCCAAAGGTGATCAATACGCTCCTTTACTGCGTGGTGTAGATAACAATAAAGACCAAACCTATTTTTTACATGCGGTACACGGTCGCGAAATTAATAAGACCTTGTTCCCTGTCGGTGAAATTGAAAAACCAGAAGTCCGTCGAATTGCGGAAGAACTTGGTTTAGCCACAGCCAAGAAAAAAGACTCAACTGGTATTTGCTTTATTGGTGAACGCCGCTTCAACGATTTCCTTAAACAATATTTACCCGCTCAACCTGGTAAAATTGTTCTAGATACAGGAAAAGAGGTTGGTGAACATCACGGCTTAATGTACTATACGCTCGGTCAGCGTGGTGGTATCGGCTTAGGTGGAATTAAAGATGTCGCTGAAGGCGCATGGTTTGTTCTACATAAAGATATCGAAGGAAATCGCCTAGTGGTTGGCCAAGGTCATGAACACCCATTAATGCTCAGTACCACATTATGGAGTGAAAATATTGACTGGGTTGCCGGCGAACAAGCGATTCCTGAAATGGGTTTCCGATGCACGGCCAAAACTCGATATCGCCAACCCGATCAAACGTGTACAATTTTTAAAGATGATGCCACACCAAATGGTGTACGTGTAGAATTTGATGAGCCACAACGAGCAGTTACACCAGGTCAAAGTGTAGTGTTCTATGTGGGTGAAACGTGTTTAGGTGGTGGTGTGATTCACCATACCAATGCACCAAAACCAGACTTTATTAATTAAAGTTTCAAAATTGTTTAAAGGAATTTAGGCATGGTTGAGTTACCCTTTCAACAGCCTCGTACTTTGAATCAACGTCAAAATCGTGCGTTGGCATTAGCAGCTGTGTTCCAAGCAACACAGCTCACGCATATGAATGCAGTGTCAGGACGACAAAGCATTGGTGAAAGTGGTCATTTTTATTTTGAGCAACTGATTAAAGCCAGTTTAAATATTCGTCCTGCTGACAATACCTCGAATCAAACTTTAGATTTTTTTAGTCAGCTGGCCGATATCTCATTAGGTTTAAAAACCCTCGAAAGTAGTATTACCCAACCATTCAATACCTCACCCAAATCTCGCATTCCGAAAATGGCAAATGCAAAATTGCCTATGACCTATGCGATGGCTTTATTGGCCTTAGAAAAAAAAGTATATAGCAAACCCGAATATGTTGAAATTATTGAAAAATCTCAACAAAAAATTCTTAAGCAGTTATCTTTCTTCGATAATGACTATCTACATCCCAGTATAATTGCCAACTTAGCGCAAACCTATGTCGAAACTGCAGGACAGATTAATCCCCGTATTTTAGTTCGTGGTAATGCAGAAGCCTTTAAAGATGCTTCGCATACCAACCGAATTCGCGCTTGCTTATTTACCGGCTTACAAATGGCACATTTATGGCGTCAATTGGGCGGTAGCTCATGGAATATGATTTTCAGTAAGCGCAAGTTACTTCAAGATATTCAAGATCTCGCTCGATTACAGTATCAGGTGGTTTAAATCTACTTTGTAACGAGCTTCCGTTTCGGTTTAATTCCAAAATTTAAGGAATCTATATGAACGCTTTAACCGCACTTTCTCCATTAGATGGACGTTATGCGAGCAAATGTGATGCTCTACGCCCTTTTCTCTCTGAGTTTGGTTTAATCCATGCTCGTGTGACTGTTGAAGTGCGTTGGTTACAAGCGCTTGCAAATCGTCCTGAAATTACTGAAGTTCCTGCTTTTAGTGCAGCAACCAATGCTGCTTTAGATGCAATTGTTACAGAATTCTCTGAAGATGATGCTAACCGTATTAAAGAAATTGAACGCACCACCAATCATGACGTGAAAGCAGTTGAATATTTTCTTAAAGAAAAAATTGCACCGATTGCTGAATTAAAAGATGCAGGTGAATTTATTCACTTTGCTTGTACATCTGAAGACATCAACAACTTATCTCACGCTTTAATGTTGAAAAATGGCCGTGATGTTCTTGTTGAATCTATGCAAAAATTGATTGATGCCATTGTAGCATTAGCTGAACAACATGCTGATCAACCAATGTTGTCTCGTACTCATGGTCAAACCGCAAGCCCAACCACTTTGGGTAAAGAAATGGCAAACGTGGCATATCGCCTTGCACGCCAAATCAAGCAATTCAACAATGTTGAACTTTTGGGTAAAATCAATGGCGCTGTAGGTAACTACAACGCACATTATTCTGCTTATCCAGACATCAATTGGCCTGCGCATTCACAAGCATTTGTTGAATCTTTAGGCTTAGATTTCAACCCGTACACCACGCAAATTGAACCACATGATTACATGGCGGAACTTTTTGATGCATTACGTCGTTTCAATACGATTTTGATCGACTTTAACCGTGACGTTTGGGGCTATATCTCTTTAGGTTTCTTCAAACAACGCTTAAAAGATGGCGAAGTTGGTTCTTCAACCATGCCACATAAAGTTAACCCAATTGACTTTGAAAACTCTGAAGGTAACTTAGGTTTAGCCAATGCAGTATTGGCACACTTAGGCGAAAAATTACCGATCTCGCGCTGGCAGCGTGACTTAACCGACTCAACTGTGCTTCGTAACATGGGTGTTGGTTTTGCACAAAGCTTAATCGCTTTTGAGGCATGCTTAAAAGGTGTGGGTAAACTTGAGTTAAATGCAGCACGTATCAATGATGACTTAGACAATGCTCAAGAAGTATTAGCTGAACCAATTCAAACTGTTATGCGTCGTTATAACGTTGAAAAACCATATGAAAAGCTTAAAGCTTTGACTCGTGGTCAAGCTATGACACGTGACATGATGGTTGATTTTGTTAACGGTAATGAACTTGTGGCTGTTCCTGCTGCTGACCGTGCGCGTTTAGCTGAAATGACACCTGCAACCTATACTGGTAATGCAGCTGATCAAGCGAAACAGATTAAAGATTTAATTACTAAAATTTAATCATCATACAGTGATGTATTGAATGTAAAAATGCGGAGCTTTGGCTTCGCATTTTTTATACTTTTTAATTACAATGCGTGAATTATAATTACAGATAAAAATGCAGTGATTTATTATAAACTGACTTTAAAACATTGGCTTTTACTCGCCATTTTAGGATTTTCAATTATTCTTGCAAGCATCCAGCCACTTGAAATGGAATCTTATTTGTTGCATCAAGTGGGTACATTGTTGATGTTAATTGCACTATTCTTCTGTCAAAAAAAGCTCGGGTTAAGCTATACAGCATTTCTGTTCTATATTTTATTCTTACTCATTCATGTTTCTGCTGCACACTACGTATACTCCTACGTCCCTTACAACGATTGGATAAAATCAATTTTTCATTTTGATTTAAACCAAGCCATGGGCTGGACACGCAATATGTATGATCGCTTGGTGCATTTTGTCTATGGTTTATTTCTCTACCCCTTCTTTTATCGTTTATTCCAAGTATGGTTACCAACATTAAAGCCAAAGATATTATTTATTTTGGTGATTCAATTTGTCATGGCGAGCAGTTTATTTTATGAATGGATTGAATGGTGGATTGCTATTAGTCTCTCACCAGAACAAGCCGAAAACTATAATGGTCAACAAGGTGATATTTGGGATGCTCATCAAGACATGCTCTTGGCAACGATAGGAGCAATCATGACTGGACTCATACAACTATGCTTCATACCGAAGCCAATTAAATCCGATTAATTTATTATTTATAGTTTTACTCTAAAGCTCTAATTTTCGGCTTTGTCATTCAAAATTCTATCTCTAAATGAATCATGTCATGACAAAATTGTACATTTCAACTATGCTTAAATTAAACAGTATTAAAACAATTTAAGCATATGACTTATTCACATCATGCAGAACAACATTATATTCATCGCACTGGTTGGTTACGTGCCTCTGTACTAGGTGCAAATGATGGAATTATCTCTGTCACCAGCTTAGTTATGGGAATGGCTGCCAGTGGGGCTTCTACGCATATGCTCCTGATCACCTGTATTGCTGGTTTAATTTCAGGGGCAACCTCAATGGCTGCTGGTGAATATATCTCGGTTAAATCCCAATCCGATATTGAAAAAGCGGATTTAAAATTTGAGGCCAAAGAATTAGCAAAAAATCCACATTTAGAACTCAAAGAACTCACACAAATTTATATTCTTAGAGGATTAACGCCTGAACTGGCCCATGAAGTCGCCATCCAACTGACTGCAAAAGATGCGCTTGAAGCCCATGCACGTGATGAAATTGGCATTAATGAAATAACCGCGGCAAAACCGGTTCAAGCGGCACTTTCATCAGCCATATCTTTTTCAGCTGGGGCACTATTTCCAATGATCTCCATTCTCATCAGCCCTGACCAACATTTAGAAATGATGGTCTTGATTGTAGGAATTCTTTCGTTAGCCGCATTAGGGGCTGTATCGAGTTATTATGCTGGAACATCTTTAGCCAAAGGGAGTTTAAGGGTCACTGTTTGGGGCATTGCCGCGATGGCTTTTTCTAGTTGGATTGGTTCATTATTCCAAGTGAATCCCCTTTAATGTCATCACTATCCACAACAGAGTATTGTAAAAATACTGAATGTACTTTCTCTTCATAGGATAGAAGGCGAAAATAAAACTTAAGTATTTGAATTAAAATATTTTATCTAGACATGCAGTTTTATAAAACCATCAGGTGTTTGAGCCTCTTAATTCACCATTACTTAAAAATTTTACTTTTATATTTTGAGAATAAATAATGAATATTATTTGCATGTTTGCAGTAGCATGGCTACTTTATAACAAGAAGAAGGAACCTCCTTATGATTTTATTAGATCGATTAAATATCAAACATCCTATTTTTTTAGCACCAATGGCGGGAGTTTCTACACCAGAACTGGCGGCTGAAGTTACAAACCAAGGTGGACTCGGTTCCTTAGGTATTGGCGCAAGCTCAATTGAATCTGCCCGAACACAAATTTTGAGAACAAAACAACTCACGGATGGTGCTTTCCAACTCAACTTTTTTTGTCATGCACCGACCGAATTAAACATAAGTGAAAACACGGCATGGATTCAAAATATTACTCCTCATTTTGAAAAATTTGGGGCTGTTCCTCCACGTGAATTAAAATGTATTTATCCAAGCTTTTTAGATGATGATGAGTTTCTCAATTTAGTGTTAGAGACCCAACCGAAGGCCGTCAGTTTTCACTTCGGTATTCCTCATGCCTATCAAATTCAACAATTAAAAGATGCTGACATCATAACCATGGTTTCCGCCACTAATTTAGCTGAAGCACTCGCAATTGAAGCTGCAGGCATCGATATTATTATTGCTCAAGGTATTGAAGCTGGTGGACATCGTGGTATTTTCAATCAAACCTTTGATGCTGCAATTAAAACAGCTGATTTAGTGCAATTAATCAAACAACATTGCTCATTACCGATTGTTGCTGCGGGTGGCATCATGAACGGTCAACAAGCGAAGACCATGCTGAATTTTGGTGCTGAAGCCGTACAACTTGGTACTGCATTCGTACAGTGTAAAACTTCTAGTGCCAATGTAGCTTATCGTCAGGCACTTTTTAATCATCCATTAACTCAAATTACAGCCAGTATTTCAGGACGCCCTGCACGTGGTTTAATTAACCACTGGCATACTCAAGTTGATTTACCCAACCGACCACACGTTGCAGCTTATCCTTATGCATATGACTTAGCAAAACAACTGAATTTATTAGCCTTAAAAAATGGGGATAATGGTTATGGTGCATTTTGGGCAGGCAGTAATGTTGCACAAATTCGAAAGTTAGAGGCTCCTGATTTAATTAATCAGTTAGTTTTAGAAATGAACCAATGTTAATCCAAATAACCTATTTCTAATTTATCAATCAGGTCATACTGTTTATTTTTTAATATGATCTCGACTCTGCTCTACTAACATATATACCAAATCCAATTCTGGGCATTCATAGCCTAAAGCTGTGAGTGCAGCAGTTATTTGCCCACGATGATGGGTTCCATGATTAAACACATGCAGTAAAGTTGCGGTAAATGGTAGACAAAGTGCTTCCCCATTAACACGCTTATAACTTAAAGATCCAGCAAGTCGCTCATCTGTCAAAGTATGAATAAAATCAATCCAATGCCGTGATTTTGTATTCAACTGTTCTAAGCATTGTAAACAGTCCGATTCTATAGGTGTAGACAATGCAATTGCGGGTGAAACTCCTTCGGTAAAACGCCGATACCATAAATAGTGTTCCCCTAAAAGAAGGTGATTTAGCGTTCCAAAAATACTTTTAAAAAATAAGCCCACATCACGATATAAATCTTCATCTGTAACGGTTTTAAGATGCTGTACTAATCGTTCAGTTGCCCAAATATTGTATTGAGCCATCAGTAATAATTGTTGTTTACACATCATTCGATCATTTTTATTAAGAATATTGAATTGATTAAATATATACCATTAAAGCCGATGACTTTACCAAGACATTCACTATTCAATATATTAAATTTAAAAAGCCAATACTTTGAGTATCGGCTTTTTGGTTGCTAGAAAGAAATCGAATTAAAAACGGTTATCTCTAAACATCGGTAAAGAGCTATTCAGTTTGACCACTTCATTCACCAATTTATTCATTACAGCGGGAATAAAAGCATCTGCCATTTGTGCAGCTTGTAAACCTAACTTTTCACCCAATGTCGGTTTACGGCGTGTTTGAATTACATACACGTCATGCTGAGCCAACAAAGCCAAAATATATTCATCTGAAGTTTGTAATTTATCTACTAAGTTTAAATCAATTGCATCTTGACCATACCAATGCTCACCTGTTGCCACTTTTTCGATATTTAATTGCGGACGATACTTCTCAACAAAATGCTTAAATAAATTATGAGTTTGTTGTAACTCTTCTTCAAACTTTGCTTTACCTTCAACGGTATTTTCACCAAACATGGTTACAGTACGTTTAAACTCACCTGCGGTATACAGTTCAAAATCAACATGATGTTCTTTCAACAAGCGGTTAAAGTTTGGAACTTGAGCGACCACACCAATTGAACCGACTATAGCAAATGGGGCAGAAATAATTTCACTGGCAATGCACGCCATCATATAACCACCACTTGCAGCAACTTTGTCGACACAAATGGTTAAATGGAATCCAGCATCACGCAGGCGTACCAATTGTGCAGCAGCTAAACCATAGCCATGCACCATACCACCTGGACTCTCCAAACGTACAACAACACGATCACGCCCTGCTTTGGCTGTTGCTAAAATAAGCGTAATTTCCTCACGGATATTTTCTACTGCGGATGCCTGAACATCACCTTTAAAATCTAAAACATAAATTTTTTGATTATTTTTCTTTCGGTTACGCGCCTCTTTGGATAATTGTTGTGATAACTGTAAGAGTTCAAATGTAGAGGCTGTAGTTTGTGCAATTTTCTTTCTCTGCTCATTAATTCGTGCATTTAAATGGCTAACACGAATCTCAGCAGGAACTTTGGGTAAGTGAAATAACATAAAGGCATCAAACTCATATATTCATATTTATGTCTTTAAGATGTGGTCTATTAAGGAAAAATTCAATAGCACAACTGTATTTTCTTCAAGCTAAATCGCCTCAAGCCTCCTTTTGCATAACGCATAAAAAAAAGAGCCTTTCGGCTCTTTCTCATGCAATCATAGGATTAACCAAAACGACCTGTAATATAAGCTTCTGTTAATTGATGATCTGGCTGGGTAAAGACTTTTTCGGTCGCATTCACTTCAATTAAATCACCTAAGTGAAAATATGCAGTACGGTCAGAAACACGAGCGGCTTGCTGCATAGAGTGCGTTACGATGGCAATGGTATATTGATGAGAAAGTTCAGAAATCAATTCTTCAATTTTTGCTGTTGCAATTGGATCAAGTGCGGAACATGGTTCATCCATCAGAATCACTTCAGGACTGACTGCAATGGTACGTGCGATACATAAACGCTGCTGTTGGCCACCAGACAAACCTGTACCCGGCTGATTTAAACGATCTTTCACTTCATTCCAAAGACCCGCTTTATGCAAACTATTTTCAACAATTTCTTCTAAATCATACTTATCACGCGCTAAACCATGTAGCTTTGGACCATAAGCCACGTTGTCAAAAATTGACTTTGGAAATGGATTTGGTTTTTGAAATACCATACCCACTTGTGCTCGCAACAAAACCACATCTAGATTTGGATCATAAATATCTTGGTTATCTAGACAAACTTTACCAGTCACACGGCAGCTATCAATCGTATCATTCATACGATTCAAGGTACGTAAAAAAGTCGATTTACCACAACCCGATGGTCCAATAAATGCAATCACTTCATTTTCATAAACTTGAAGATCAATACCTTTGATGGCTTCAGCTTCACCATAATAAACATGGACATCTTCAGCACTAATTTTTACGGTGCTGTTTTTTTCTTTTTTCGATGGCGATGATTCAAACTGAGAAACAAAAGAAGTCGTCTGACGCTTTTGCTCTGTACTTGTTGAAGTAAATTGCGAGTGTTCTGAATTCACGGTCTTATCCTGTTCTAAGGAATTTTTAAGTTCTGTCGTATTCATCTATTCTGTCCTATTTTACCAACGAACTTCAAGTTTCTTACGTACCCAAATTGCAAAGCTATTTAAGCTCACCATAAGAGCAAGTAATACAATAATTGCAGCGGCTGTACGTCCTTCAAAGAAATTACGTAATTCATTGCCTTGCCATAAGTAAACTTGGACAGGTAATGCAGTGGATTGATCTAACGGTGATACTGGAATATTGGCGACAAATGCACTCATTCCAATTAATAATAAAGGTGCGGTTTCACCTAACGCATGTGCAACACCAATAATAGAACCCGTCATAATTCCAGGTAATGCTAAAGGTAAGACATGATGAAAAACAGTTTGGATTCGTGATGCACCTATACCCAAAGCGGCTTGACGAATAGAGGGTGGTACTGCTTTTAATGATGCACGAGTAGTAATGATTACGGTGGGTAACGTCATTAAGCTAAGCACTAAACCACCGACCAATGGTGCAGAAATGGGTAAATGCATCCAACCAATAAAGATGGCTGCTCCCAACAAACCAAATACAATTGAGGGTACGGCTGCAAGATTATTAATATTGACTTCAATAATATCCGTAATAAAGTTCTTAGGTGCGAATTCTTCAAGATAAATGGCACTCGCTACCCCTAATGGAATAGAGATGAAGATGACAATGATCATCATGAACAATGAACCCATGAATGCACCCGCCAAACCAGCTGTTGCAGGCGAACTACGCGAATCTGGGTTGGTAAAAAGTTGGGTATTAAATGTCCGTTGGATAATACCTTTCGCAGCAAGCTGATCAGAAAGCTGACGTATCTCCGGACTGAGCTGTTGTTGCTCATCTGGTAGAGAGCGATCAATATTCCCCGCTAACCAGACATCAATGTTAGCATCGGTTAAAAAGTTTAATTCTACCGTTTTTCCAATTAAAGCTGAATCTTTAAAGACCATATCACGGATTCGATACGCTTCTGAGCTGGTATATAAACTACTTAAGTCATCACGATGAGTAACCAGTGCTGGATCTTTGGCAATTAAAGCATTGGCGATTATGGCATCCCAATCCACCATTCCCATTTTAGTTTGCCACTCGATATATCGTTCTTGAAAGTGTGCTGGAGATTCTCCCACTTTTTGCGTTGGTCGAGGACCTGCATCAATCAGAGTCGGATCAAAATAAACTGGAACCGTGATACTGGCTTGCCAAAATGCAGGAAGCCCCTTATACATGATGCTACCAAATAATAAGGCAACAAAAGCCAGTCCAATAATCACTGAAGAAAAGCCTGTCCAACGAAATATTTTTTCTTTCCGATGACGTTTTGATAATGAACTGGCAATTTTGGCTTTACGTTTGTCACGTAACTCCGCCGCGGCCTGAGGATCAAATACAGTTTGATCCACTGGAGATGTATTTGATCTACTCATTCGTATTGCTCACGATATTTACGCACAATATAAAGTGCAACAATATTAAGACACAGGGTAATTACAAACAAAGTCAAACCGAGTGCAAATGCAACCAGTGCCTGTGGACTTGCAAAATCTGTGTCACCAGTTAATTGTTTTACAATGGTCACGGTGACTGTTGAGACTGCTTCAAATGGATTGACATGTAATAAAGGGCTATTCCCTGCAGCAAGTACCACAATCATGGTTTCACCTACTGCACGAGACACAGCCAATAAAAATGCACCGGTAATTCCCGGTAAGGCTGCTGGCAACACCACTTGACGAATCGTTTCAGATTTTGTCGCACCCAGACCTAAAGAACCATCCCGTAATGAACGTGGTACTTGAGTAATAATGTCATCTGAGAGTGATGACACGAAAGGAATAATCATAATTCCCATAGCAAAACCAGCAGTTAAAGCACTGGTCGCATTAATTTCCAAACCAACTGCTTCGCCCATTAACTTAAATACAGGCCCAATGACCATCAGTGCAAATACACCATAAACAATGGTCGGAATACCTGCGAGTACTTCAATGGCTGGCTTCGCCCAAGATCTAAATTTTGGCGAAGCATATTCAGCCAAATAAATGGCAATCATTAAACCCAATGGTACTGCCACCAACAATGCGATGCCGCTGACCATTAATGTTCCCCAAAGCAATGGCAATAAACCATAGCTGCCTTCAGCATTACCTGAAGTACTAAATCCGGGATTCCATTCAGTACCAAAGAAAAAATCGACTGGGGAAACAAAGTGGAAAAAATGCACCGCTTCTTTAAACATCGACATGACGATACCAATCGTCGTTAGAATCGCTACCCCAGAACATAAAATTAAAATAACATTAATGGTACGTTCGACTTGGTTACGTGCACGATAGTTTTGACTGACTCTTTTTTTCGCCCAAACTAAGCCCAACATCGCAGCACAAATGACCACGGCAAATTTTGCTAATTCACCTACTTTTTCAAACTTGGCCAAATGCTCTGCAGCTGCAACTTCATAAGCTGCTGGGGTATCACTCACCCCAAAACCTGAAGCAATGGCTTTAATTCGATCTACCAATACATCTATACCAGCGACATCTAAATTGGCTGTAATATTTGCAGGCACATTTTGTAAAATTAAATATTGTAAAACATTTGGTTCAACTAAATTCCAAATCATTAAAATCAAGAAAGCAGGGATACCACACCACAATGCCACCAAAGCACCATAATAGCCTGGTCGCGAATGCAATGTCGCTGAGTTATTCCCCTTACCTGCTAGGCTTCGGCTTTTACGTAATCCGATTTGATATGCGATAGCCACGAGTGCTAATAACACGCCAATGAGTAGCAGATTCATGTATTCTCCACTGTTTTTCCAATTTTAAGTCTTTGAAAAAACGCTGCTTAACCAAAAGGCTGATGGTCATTTCTTACCATCAACCCCTCATTTCATCTATTCTTACGCTTATTTACCAGCCTTGAATGCTGCAAGTACTTTGGCACGTTCAGCATCAGACAGTGAAATTAAACCTGCTTTATCTAGTTTAGAACCTTTACCAGATACTTTTTTATTTAAAAAGTATTCAGTGTATTCTTTCAACCCTTTAATTGATTGAATGTGCTCGCCTTTCACATAGAAATACAATGGACGAGAAACAGGATAAGTGCCATTCAAAATCGTTTTTTCAGACGGTGTTACATTGTTAACTGTTGCAACTCGTAATTTGTCACGGTTTTGATCATAAAAACCTAAACCAAATACACCTACAGCACTCGGGGAAGTTTTTAAGCGTGCCAATGTTTCAGTATAGTCACCTGCAATTTCAATTACTTTACCGTCTTTACGGAAATTAGAGCATGCTTTCTTTTGTGCATCTTTGTCTAACTTTTTAAAGTAATCATAAGTTTCACAGCCTGCTTCAACCATTTTTTCTTGGAACACTTCACGTGTACCATGGTTAGAGGCTGGAACAACTAAAGTAATCGGTTCATTTGGAAGTGATTTATCAATTTGGTTCCAACGTGTATATGGGTTGGGTACTAATTTACCATTTGATGGTAATTCTGCTGCCAATGCTGCAAATACATGTTGTGGGCGAAGCTTATAAGCTGCTTTGCTTGAATTTGAAGCAAATACGATACCATCGTAACCAATTTTAATTTCTTGAATTTTATTTACGCCCGCTTTTTTACACGCAGCGATTTCTGTATCTTTAATTTTACGTGATGCATTTGCAATATCAATGGTGTTATCACCTACACCTGAACAAAACTGCTTTAAACCTGCAGATGAACCGCCAGAACCCACAACTGGTGCTTTAAATTGTGGAAAAGTATTACCAAATTCTTCTGCAACAATACTTGCATAAGGTAATACCGTCGATGAACCAGCAATTTGAATTGTGTCACGAGCTGCATTTGCTGTTGTAGCAACAACTGCTCCTGAAACTGCTAATGCAAGTGCAATGTGATTTAAGCGCATTCGTTTCTCTCTTAATTGAATCAATTTGGAGTACGCCACTTTGTTATGAAGTTTTGTACTTTTTCGATATGAGCATTTTGATTTTAAAATATGACAAAGAGGTTACAGCTTTATGACGCTTTTATGATATTTAATACAACAACTAAAAATTAAAATTATTTAAATATAATTCAAATACTTGAGAATATTTATAAAATATATTTTTGGTCTAAATTTATTGTTATAAATGTAAGACTTTATGTTAATGTCATCAATATCATCTTATTTTATTATTTTTCAGAATAGAAATAACACTAACTGCTACGAAATGAGATGTACATTTTTCAAAATACTGAACATATAAAAAAGAGGTCTGTGACAGACCTCTTTTTTAACACTTAGATCTAATTAATCCAGCGCTGTTACATAGCTACCATCAGCAATAGCATCTTTAATACGATCTGCTTCTGCTAACACAAGGTTAAGCAAGTTCTTCACGTTATCTAAAGTCGCTACTGGGCTTAAAGTGGTCATTTTCAAAGATTGATTTTGACCAACTTTAGTCACCCCAATATTCGCTTCACCACACGCAAACAATTCATCTGCGACGTTTTGATTCAGTGTATCAAGCAATTCTGTTGGATAACCTTCAGGAATTACACGGAACAGTACCGAAGCAAATTGTGGATCAACTAACATTTCTAAACCGTTGGTCGCAGTAATATAATCTGCAACTTCACGGGTAAGTTTCACACCATGATCGATCATTGAACCGTAAAGCTCTTCACCTAATGATTCAACAGTCATCCACAATTTCAATGCATCGAAACGACGCGTTGTTTGTAGTGACTTCGACACAAGGTTTGGTACGCCATGCTCTTCATCATAAGCCGAGTTTAAGTACTCAGCTTCATAATGCATGAAACGGTAGTTCGCTTCGTCTTTCAACAAAAATGCACCACATGAAATGGTTTGGAAATAATGCTTATGGAAATCAAGTGTCACAGAATCTGACAATTCAATACCATCTAACATATCACGGTAATCATTCGATAGAATGAGTGCACCACCCCACGCCGCATCAATATGCATCCACGTGCCATACTTGTTAGTAACATCACGTATTGCTTTTAATGGATCAATCGCACCAGCATCGGTTGTACCCGCAGTTGCGACCACACATGCCACAATTTTACCTGTCGCGCGAAGGTGTGCCATAGTTTTTTCCAACGCAACAACGTCCATCTGTGCATTTTCATTCACAGGAACAGTCACTACAGATTGGAAGCCCATGCCCATCATTGCCATGTTCTTTTGCACAGAAAAATGTGCATTTTCAGAACAAATGACTTTAACGTTACGCATTGCATCCGCAGGGATACCATCACGCTGAACAGACCACGGTTTACCGTTTTCGTCTTTCCAGTTTTTAGCAATACAGGCATCACGTGCAAGCAATACACCCATCAAGTTAGATTGTGTACCACCTGAAGTGAACACACCTGCTTGACCTGCACCATAGCCAATTTTTTGACGAAGCCAATCAATGAGTTGAACTTCCATCAAAGAACCTGCAGGGCTTTGATCCCATGAGTCCATCGATTGGTTAGTTGCATTAATCAACACTTCAGCAATTTGACTGGTGACCATCGTTGGGCAATGCAAATGCGCTAAAGAATGCGGATGATGTACTTTTAAGCTTTTATTGAGGAAAAGCTCGACCATACGCTCAAGTGACTTCTGTACACCTAAACCTTCTTTTGAAGGATTAAATGCAATTACACTGCGTAGCTCTTTAATGCTGCCGCCCGTGTACATCTTGTCATTTTGCAACCATGCTGCTACAGCTTTTGTAGCCTCACCCATTGCTGACTCATAGTCAGCAATGGATTGAGCATCATTGCAGAGTAACGCTTTACGATGTTCTGCAAAATCAACCATTATGCGCCTCGAACTGCAACAAGTGCTTCAGCAATTGCTTTCTTAAAGCGAGAAACTGCTTCAACACACTCATCATGTGTAATGATCAATGGGCAAAGTAAACGAATTACAGTACCATTACGACCACCTTTCTCTAACAATAATTTGTTATCGAAACATGCCGTTTGAATCGCTGCTGCCAATTGAGAATCACCTGGTAATGAACCCATGTGATCTGCTGTTTGACGTTCATCTACAATCTCAACACCCAACATCAAGCCACGGCCACGTACGTTACCGATACATGGGAATTCTACTGCTAATTTTTTAAATTCAGCTTGTAAGAAATCACCACGTTCTTGTGCATTTTGCGCAAGATTTTGCTCTTGGATAGTTTTGATCGTTGCTAGACCAGTACCCATTGCAAGCTGGTTACCACGGAAAGTACCGGTGTGACCTGCAGGCTGCCAAGCATCAAACTTACGTTTAATACCTAATACTGCTAGTGGCAAGCTACCACCTACCGCTTTCGACATGACAATCACATCAGGCTCAATTCCTGCGTGTTCAAATGCAAACATTTTGCCTGAACGGGCAAAACCAGCTTGAACTTCATCCAGAATCAACACGATATTGTGTTTTTCAGTGACTTCACGGATTTTTTTCAACCATTTGGTTGGCGCTGTAACCACGCCGCCTTCACCTTGAATTGCTTCAAGAATTACAGCTGCTGGTTTAGTTACACCACTTTCTACATCTTCAATAAAATTTTCAAAGAAATAGGTCAAAGCATCTACGCCAGCTTCACCACCAATGCCTAATGGGCAACGGTATTCATGTGGATATGGCATAAACTGTACGCCTGGCATTAAACCATTCACTGCATTTTTAGCAGATAGATTACCAGTCATCGCTAATGCACCATGGGTCATACCATGATAGCCACCAGAGAAACTAATAACCGTACTACGGCCAGTGTAGGTTTTTGCCAATTTAATAGCTGCTTCCGTGCCATCTGCACCAGATGGACCACAGAACTGTAGACAATATTCAGCCTTACCGCCAGGTAATTGCTCAAGTAATGCTTCAGTAAATGCATCTTTTAAAGGCGTGGTTAAATCTAAAGTATGTAATGGAAGTCCACTCGCTAAAGTGTCTTGAATACTTTGAATCACCGCAGGATGATTATGGCCTAAAGCCAATGTTCCTGCCCCAGCTAAACAATCGAGGTACTCTGTACCTTCAACATCAGTAACCCAGCATCCTAAAGCTTTTGCTATCGCCAACGGTAATTTACGTGGGTAGCTACGAACATTAGACTCCATCTGACTTTGGCGAGCCAAATAGTATTCGTTAGTAGAATTAGGGGCAGGATTTACAGAAGAAACGCTCATATCGAATTACCATCTCTGATATGGGTTGAAAGAAATAAGTCGGGTGACTTGCGGTCCTTTGACTCGGTGCTTTATAGAATCTAGTTAGACAAAGATCTTGAATAAACTAGGAGCGCGATAATACAGTTTTTTCAAATAAAATAAATATCTTTTATGTACTTATCGACAATCTGTTTATCGAAAAAAACATTCATCACACTATTCTTTTGAATTATTATCATACTCTGTGACAACATAAAGAAAAGCCTGTTTATTTTAAAACCGCCTCATTACTTGCTATATTTATGATTAATAGAATTAAAATTTAGCCAAAGATTTGTTTTTAATGCATTTATTTATCAGATTAATTTGCAAAAAAATATTTATTCACTACAAACTTACCACAAATTTTGCATCACTCCTGCATAGGTTATGGTTAGCTTAATTCATCTATTCACTTTCTAATTATTTTCATTCAAAGGATAAATACATGCGCTTTTTAACCCCTTCTGCTTTTCTTTTAGGTACTGCAGTAAGTACAATGTCATTTGCAAGCTCAGTTGAAGCTTTGAACTATAATATTGCCAATATTCAAGCCGAAGCAACGCGTCAAGTATCTAATGACGAAATGTATGCGATTTTATATATTGAACAAAATAATAAACAACCCGCACAACTTTCAACGCAAATTACGCAACTCATGAATCAAGCCATGACTATAGGCAAAAAATATCCGCAAGTTAAAATCAAAACAGGCTCACAAAGTACCTATCCGCTTTATGACAATGACAACAAAAAATTAAAGGAATGGCGTGGTCGTGCTGAAATTCAAATTGAAAGTAAAGATTTTAAAGCCGCTAGCTTATTAATTAGCGAATTACAGCAATCCTTTCAAACCCAATCGATCAACTTCAGTGTTTCAGATGAACAACGCAAACTGGTTGAAAATGAGCTGATACTTGAAGCATCTAAAAACTTTCAACAACGTGCACAAGTCATTAGCCAAGCATGGAATAAGTCAGGTTATAACTTGGTTAGTTTAAACTTAAATACCAGTAGTAATTATCCACAACCGATGATGCAACGTTCAAGTATGGCAAAATTTGCGAGTGCAGAAATGTCCGATGCACAAGCCGTTTCATCGGGTGAATCCAAAATTACGGTAAATGCCAATGGGACTATTCAATTTAAATAAGCATTGAGGTTATGTTAATTAAAGGCATAAATAGCTGTAATAAAAGACTACAATTATTGTCGTCTTTTATTATTTTACCGTGAAATATTCTGCTAGATTAATCGGCTATTTTTGAACATGCTTTGATTGGATTATGATGTCGCTGTCTGAACTCAATTTATCCCTTTTTAATGATATTAATGCACCTATAAATGCCAGTGAATGGTTAATTAATTTGGCCATTTTTATCGCCAACGATACATTGTATTTAATGCTTCTGATTTTTGCATACTTTTGGTTGCGTGGTAGTTATGTCGTTAAACAACAAATTATTAAAGCTTTTATCTTTACCAGTACAGCTATCGTGATTGGCGAAGTTATTTCATACTTTTTCTACCAACCACGTCCTTTTGTGATGCAGGTCGGACGGACATTGATAGAGCATGTGCCAAATGCCTCCTTTCCAAGCACTCACATGCTGATTTTTAGCAGCATTGCCTTCGCCTATTATTTTTCTTCACAGCGAAAACTTGGTGTCATATTAATGTTGCTTGCATGGAGCGTAGCATGGTCAAGAGTGTATCTTGGTGTGCATTTCCCGATCGATATGCTGGGTGCATTTTTCCTTGCTTTCGCCATCAATGTATTCGGCTTAAAACTATGGAATACATACCAAAATATTATGATGCAGTGGATCTTATCGCTTCATCAGACACTATTTAAGATCTGGATTAAAAAAGGCTATATCAAATAATCAGGCTTAAAACAGCTACAGACAAAGCTAGCTAAGTAAATTATTTGATTCAGCCATTCACTTAAAAACCGCATACTGAATATGCGGTTTTTATTTTTTTTCAGACGTTTTGCTTAATCAACAAAACACATGGATAGTGACTATCCAAAATATAGTGACTTACTTTTTAAATGGAAAAGCATATTTCACAATCCGACTTAACACTTGCCCATACTGTTTAAACAAACTGGCATTGTTATAATTCAAACCATATTTTTCACACACTGCCTGAACTTTTGGCGCCATTTTACGGTAACGTCGTGCTGGAATATCGGGGAACAAATGATGTTCAATTTGATGACTAAGATGCCCTGTCAAAATATGAAAAGCCTCTGAACCGGTTAAGTTGGAAGAACCACGAATTTGACGCATATACCAATGCCCACGACTTTCATCCTCTAAAACCGTTTTCGGAAAAACTTCAACATCTTTGGTGAAATGGCCACAAAAAATAATACTAAAGGTCCAGACATTGCGAATACCATTGGCGACTAAATTCCCAGCCAATACGGGTAATGCCGCAGGGCCTGCAATCAATGGAAAGAAGACATAATCTTTAAAAAATTGTTTCGCAATTTTCTTTTGAGTGGGTTTCCATTCTTGAACAAATTGAGCAAAGGTCTTACGTTTATAAATTACTTTACCAATTTCTAAATTTTGAATCGCAACGCCCCATTGAAATAACAAGCAAAATGGGATGCTATACAATGGTTGCAACAAAAATCCTGGTTTCCAACGTTGTTCAGGGAATAAACGCAACAAGCCATAACCAATATCATCATCCATACCTTTAATATTGGTATAGGTATGATGTTTATAGTTATGTGTTTCACGCCAGTTGTCAGCGGTACCCACGATATCCCACTCATAGGTTTGACCATTGAAACGGGAATCATTCATCCAGTCATACTGACCATGCATGACATTATGACCCAGTTCCATATTTTCCATAATCTTTGAAAAACCAAGTAACCCCGTACCTAACAACCATGCCGGTGGAAACCAACCCGCAAATAAGCAAGCACGGCCTAAAATACTGCTATAACGAACCGCAGAATAGACACGTTTAATATATTTGGCATCTTTTTCACCAATATCATCTAAAACTTCTTGCTTGATCGCATCGAGTTCACGTGCTAATGCATCAAGCTCAGTCTGTGTTAACTCACGATTTTTACTATTTTTAAAATATTGGAATTTAACTGGCATATTCATTTCGACGTACTCGCTTAAAGATCAATCACTAAATTAGTTTGGGCAGTATTTACACAAATTTTGAGCGGATTACCTGGCTCAGTATTTTCACTGCCATTCACTAAATTTTTAGTTGCCCCTTGGGCCTTGTTACATACGCATTTATTGCAAATCCCCATACGACAGCCATATTCAGGTTTAATATTTTGTTGCTCTAAACCTGCGAGAATAGATTGACCTTTGGGAATACTGATACTTTTATTCGATTTCGTTAAGGTCACTTGAATAAAACCAACATCATCCGAAATCATCGGCGTTAAACTAAATGCTTCACTTTTAAAGATCTGAGCATCTGTAAATAACACTTCTGCTTTACTAACAAAACCAGATGGGCCACATGCATAAACAGTATGGCTGGCTAAATCTTGAATTAAATCGACATGTTGTTCATTCAACCGAGTATCTCCACGTTCTTCTTGTGTATAAAAAACATGGAATTTGAAGTTGGAGTTTTGCTCTGCAAGCTGTTTAAAGTATTGTTTAAATGCAACATCAGCATGTTTTTTTACCCAATACATCAGTTGAATCGGTTGTGCCGATTTTTTCTTGGTGTTGGTTAATGCTTTGATCAAACTAAACATTGGCGTGATGCCGCTGCCTGCCGCTAAAAGTAAAATAGGTTGATCAGGCGTGATTAACATATCGCCATAAGGTTGACCAAACTCAATCACATCACCCACTTTGGCTTGTTCAGTCAGGTATTGACTCACAATGCCTTGTTCAACTTTTTTTACAGTAAGCAACACATGATTGGCATCTAATGTCGTTAAACTATAAGTCCGTTCATAACGACGACCTTTATACTCAACAATCACTGGATGATGTTGTCCTGCTTGCCCCTGATTAAAATAACGATTCGTTTGTAAGGTTAAGCAGACGGTATCTGTCGCGGTATATTCTTTTTGTACAACTTTACCTAGAGCCTGATGCACAGACCAAAGTGGATTGATTTTTTGCAACCAAAAATTCGCAGCATTTTGGTCTAAGATATTCTCAGCCAAACTACTTAACAGTGATTTACGTTTTTCAATCGTCAGCATATGCCACTCAAGATACAGTTGATTTTAATTATTATACATGTGTATATATATTTGTATATACGCTTGTATTGTATCTAGACATTTCAATTGTGTAATTGCAAAGGCTATAATAGATCTTAATTACTTTTTACTTGATATCTATGAATCAGCCTTCTGCTACACCTTACACCGATTTAGAAAATCAAGAACATCATCATGCACTCGAAAAAGTGGTTGTTCGTACGGTAGGTAGAAAAGCAACCATTACTAAAGATGAACTTTTCCAAGCAGCGCTGAATTTGATTGGTCCGCAAAAAAGTATTGCTGCTTTGAGTTTAAGAGAAGTTGCGCGTGAAGCAGGTATTGCACCGAATAGTTTTTATCGTCATTTTAAAGATATAGATGAACTCGCCATTGAACTGATTGATCGTTCGGGGATTGTATTACGTCAAATTTTACATGAAGCTCGTGTTAAAGCTTCGAAACAAAACAGCATTATTCGCACTTCGGTTGAAGTATTTATTGAACAACTGGATGCGGATGAAGGCAATTTAAGTTTATTACTACGTGAAGGTTATACGGGTTCAAACTCTTATAAAACCGCAGTGGAAAAGCAACTAAACTATTTCCAACAAGAATTAAAAGATGACTTAATTCGTTTAGAACATATAAATCAGAGCAAACTGGCTCATCCTGATTTAGTTGCAAAAGCCATTACCCAATTGGTCTTTAATATGGGTGCTAAAGTCATTGATCTCCCAATAGATGAACGCAAAGAAGTTGCAGAACAAACCATGATCATGATTCGCATGTTATTAGAAGGCGCACGTCATTTGAGTGAAGCTCATCCCGAAAAATGAGATCATATAATTAATACTTAACCAATTTGCTTTAAATTTTGATATATCAATAATTAATCAAGCGCTATTATTTAATCACTACTGCCATTGGATGATATTGAGTTCAAAGTACAATATCATCTGTCACTCAAATTATCCTATGATGCAATAAACTATTCATTAGTTAGAATGAGATATACCACACTAAAATTACTCTGCTACTTTTCACATAGAATTAAGATTATAGGTGTAAAAATAAGTCAAAGCTTAGATGGATAATCTAACTTAACGCTGACTTTGATGTGGCTAAACACTTTTTTATATGCTTTAAAACGCATCGTTTGGGTATTGTTGATATGCAATTATTAAATGACAAACAAAGTCTCATTGCCAGTTATCTGCTCATGTTCATTTTTTTAATTGCACTCATTCCCTTGCATTTAATGGTGAGCTTCTTTGCAGGTTTTATTGTTTTTGAAATTATAAATAGTCTAGGCTCGGTGACCGAAAAATATATTGATGGTCAACGAGCACGCTTAACCATTAGCGTTATTATTGGCGTCATTATTGTCACCTGTATCGGACTGGGTATTACTGGCTTAATTAGTTTTGTACAGCATGATTTACAAGGCGCTGGCTTAGACGAACTGAATGGTGATATCGATGCTACATTACAAAAATTACAAAATGAAATTGTCCATTTTCTCCCAGGATTCATTCCTTATAGTCTGACTGAGCTTAAAGATCAGACCTTAATTTTAATTAAAGATAATTTGTCTATCCTTAAAAATACAGGTACAGACATTGTACATAATTTTGCCACCATGATTATTGCCGCTATTATTGGTGTTCTAGTATCTCTACATCATACTGAAACGAATATTAAGCAACCTGCTTTCAAATTAGCACTTATTCATCGCATTCAAAATCTATCTATTTCTTTTAAAAATGTGGTATTTGCGCAAGTTAAAATTTCACTGATTAACACCCTCCTATTTATGATCTTTGCGCATATTGCGCTACCCATTTTTGGTGTGCATTTACCTTTTGCCAAAACACTCACCATTTTAACGTTTGTTTTTGGACTCATTCCCATCGTCGGAAATCTCATCTCCAATACCATCATTGTCCTGACTGGACTGACCATTTCAGTGACAACAGCAGGTATTGCTTTGACCTATCTTATTTTGATTCATAAATTAGAATATTTTGTGAATGCCAAAATTATTGGGACAAAAATTCATGCTGCCTCATGGGAAGTACTTTTGGCGATGCTTATTTTTGAATCAATCTTCGGCTTAACAGGCCTTATTGTTGCTCCAATATTTTATGCTTACATAAAGTTAGAGTTAAAAGTCGCAAATATGATATAAAATGTGACCTACATCAATAAAACAAAGAGTGATGAAATGGAGAAACACATAGATCATCGACACCTTATGAATACTGTCCAAAAAATACTCAATCGAGATTGGGATCCGATTGAAGTTGCCGAAGTACTAAATGATGAATATGACGCATATTGCGCACCAATTACTGAAATATTAGATGACACTAAAGCTACTCAAGAACAACTCTCCAATTATCTCGAAGAAGTTGAACGAGAACAAATGAGTTTAAATGCTTATAGTGAACAAAATAAACGTCGCCGAGCGACCACGACCCAATCGCTTTGGACTTTACATATCTCCGCTAACCACTAATTATTGCGCATTCAAAAAAGTACCCTAAGGTACTTTTTTTGTTATAACTCACAAAACAATCAAACGATTACGGTTTAACCACCACCAAAATTTGAATCGCTTCAGGTGTGACAGATAAGCCATTCAAAAGATCTAAACCTTCTTTCTGGAATTTCTGTAAGCGTTCAATTTCATCAGTACGAATACTTGGGTTAAATTGTTTCAAGTAAGTTAAACGATCAATTTCATATTGCCATTTACTGCCATAAATTTCTTTGGCTTGTTGTTTCAATTCAGGTAACGCTGCTTTGGCAATATCCAATGCTTGTGTATAACGTTGTTCAACCACATCACGGCGTGCTTTAACAACCTGACGGCAACTATTGCTATCTAAGTGATGAATATAAGGTTTGATAATTTCAGGATCAATCTTGGCAGATAAATCTTGGCCATTTTCATTCAACAACACACGAATCAATTGGGTAGGTAAACTTGATGGCAAGTTCAATGCTTTTGGTGCAATCACATCTACTTTAAACCAAACTTCCAATAACACAGAACCTTGTTTTAGTGCACTGGTTTTAAGAATAGCAACATTGGTACTACCAAAAGACTGAGTCCGAATCATTTCCATGACACTTTCAGTAAATGGATGCTCTAAAGTGATGTATTGCGCATCTTCACGAATTTGCGCTTGATCACGGTAGAAAGTGACCGTCATACCATCTTCATCCAAAGTTAAACCTTGAACTTGCATTTGGTCAGTCGGTTTAATAATCACTGTGCCGTTACTTTGCTCATCAAAATCAATATTGGTCGACGCCATAAAGCGCTTCATAAACATTGGCAAAGTGGTATTGTCATCATACTCTTCAAGCGCTTGTACAATTTCCTGCGCCACGATTGGACGACATGAATTGTACTCAAGCAAACGGTCACGTCCAGCTTGTAATTCATTTTCAAGCGCTTGACGTTGTACGTTTACAGCGTCAAGTAAATCTTCAAATTTTTGACCAAAATCGGTTAATAAACATTCTTTAAGATCAAGAATAAAATTTTCTTGAAGGGTTTGTGCCGTTGGAGAAATATTACTAAAAATATTTAAAGCTTCATTGTACCAACGGAACATACGCTCTTGTGCCGTTCCCACTAAATAAGGCACATGAATTTGAATTCTGTTCTCTTGACCAATACGATCTAAACGACCAATACGTTGTTCAAGTACGTCAGGATTCGCAGGTAAATCAAATAAAATTAAATCAGATGCAAACTGAAAATTACGTCCTTCCGAACCAATTTCAGAGCACAGTAAAATTTGTGCACCATACGAGTCTTCAGCAAAATACGCTGCCGCTTGGTCACGCTCAAGTAAGCTCATCCCTTCATGGAACATGGCTGTACGAATACCTGCATGAATACGCAATGCATTTTCTAAGGCTTCAACCACTGGTCCACTACGCGCAATTAATAACACTTTTTTATGTTTTAACTGAGTACGCAACATTTCCATAATCCACGATACACGCGGATCTGTTTCCATCCAAGCACCATCTAACTGCGCCTCTTCAGGCCACATTTGCTCACGCAACTTACCGTCTTTCGACCAATTTGCTGATGCTGGTAAAGGTGCTGGTTGACAGTCACGACCTGGGAAGCCTTGAATCGCTTCACGGGTATTACGGAATAAAATACGACCTGTACCATGACGATCTAATAATTCGTGAATGGCGCGGAAACGTTGTTCTGGTTCATCATCAATTTTATGACCCAATAACTTTTCAACAGCATCTAAATGTTCTGTTTCAAGTGGAAAATCAGACATCAATGCTTCTGCAATTTTTGCAGTGTGATGATATTGTTCTTCTTCATTCAAGAAGCGTTCAAGTGAACTAAAACGTTGTGGATCAAGTAAACGTAACCGTGCAAAGTGACTTTCTACACCCAATTGTTCAGGTGTTGCTGTCAGCAGTAACACACCCGCAGTTTTTTCAGCAAGTTCTTCAACTAGGTCATAACGATCGTTACCGCCGTCTTCTTCAGACCACATCAAGTGATGTGCTTCATCTACAACAAGTAAATCAAAGCCAGCTTCAATTGCTTGTTCACGTAAATCATCATGGTCAATCATCAAATCCACAGATGCAATAATACATTGCTCAGTCAAGAATGGATTCAACTCAGGATCATGTTCTTTAATCGATGCAGTACGGGTTAAATCAAACAATGAGAATTGCAAATTGAAACGACGACGCATTTCAATCATCCACTGATATTGCAGTGAATCTGGAACTAAAATTAAAATTCGCTCAGAACGACCAGTTTTCAATTGTTGATGAATAATTAAACCAGCTTCAATCGTTTTACCTAAACCCACTTCATCGGCAAGCAGGACACGTGGTGCAAATCGCTTACCCACTTCATGCGCAATATATAACTGGTGTGGAATGAGACCAACACGCGCACCAATCATGCCACGTAAAGGACTATTTTGCATATTGGCTTGCATTTGCATTGCTTCAATACGCAAGTCATACCATTCTTTATAATCAATTTGGCTCGCCAGCAAACGATCTAAAGGTTTAGACAACTGAATGGAAGCACCTATACGGGTTTCATTCAAAGCTTTACGTTCTTGTGTACCATCTTCTAAGGTACGAATGACGTTATAACGAATCACACCATGACGATCATCAAACGATTCAACCGCCCACGTCTGGCCTTCTTGATCTTGCACTTCATCATTTACATTAAAGACAATTCGAGATAGAGGTGCGTTGTTACGTGCATAAACACGCGTTTCATCACTTTTAGGGAACAAGATACTGATTGATCGTTCATCGACATCAATCAAGACACCTAGTCCAAGTTCAGTTTCTGTATCTGATAACCAACGCTGACCTATAGCAAATTGTTGCAATTTTTCCACCTTTTATCTCAAATGAGGACTGAAAAACGAATGTTCAAATCAGGAGAATATTTGAACAAAGTTTCACACCTTTACGCAATACTTTTTGACATAAAGCCCACTAAAAAATGGACTTCTACAATCTTTGTTAAAAATAATTTTGAACTAAAACGGAACAGGACAAATAAATTGTACTAGCTCCTCTGTTTGAGGATGAGAAAAACTCAGCTGTTCTGCATGTAGACACAAACGATCCATCAACTGTTGTTGTTCCAGTGTTGCATATAAGGTATCACCAACAATGGGATGACCTAAATATTGCATATGCACACGTAACTGATGTGAACGTCCTGTAATCGGCGTCAGTTCGACCCGTGTTACTGGTTGTCCTTGAATTTCAAAATGTTCGGTTGCTTTCCAATGCGTTAACGCAGGTTTATTATGCTCTGGATCTGCGATATGTAGGGGTGGTCGAGCAGGATCATAAATGACAGGTACATCAATGGTACCCTCACCTTCTAAGTGTCCTGCGACTAAAGCTTGATAAGTTTTTGAAGTTTGTCGTTCTTGAAACTGACGTGAAATACTTTTTTGTCCCCATTTCGTTAAAGCAAAGACCAAAATACCTGAAGTATCACGATCTAAACGATGAATGAGTAAGGTTTTAGGTTCTATTTTTAATAATCTATTAATAACACAATCTTGTAAATCTTCGGTTTTACCTGGAACTGTGAGTACACCTGCGGGTTTATGGATTACCATAAAATCTTCATCACGATGTATCAGGTGTTCGGTTAGAAAATTACTCAAGGTTCAAATCCGCTGATCGTGCAAACAAGCGAGCAATGATATGAATCTTGGCATAAAATTACAATGGAAATTATCAGTTTTATCGCATTTATATCGATATTTCAGTTATAACGCTGAGTGTGTATGCATAAAATATTAACCTCAGTATTTTAGGCTTTTCACCCACATCCCAACATAACCTTAAAATTTTAAAATGCTATAAAGCAGTCAAAATTAATTAATGAGTATCTAAATGACTAAAATATTTAAGAATTCAATCATCAGTACACTCATAATAAGCTCAACCGTTTTGACGGGTTGTGCCACGGCGACACTGTTAAAAAAAGATAATGGTGTCCGCACTCAAAATGTACAAACCACGTTAATTGAAGATAATGTACTTGCCTTTGCTAAACCGGCTCAAGCGGTTTCAAACTTACCCAATGACAGTATTGTTATTGTTGGCGAGAAAAATAGTTATGTCCTGACGCAAGGTGGCGCACGTTTTGCAAAACTCATTTCATCATTAGATGCTAAAAACATTCAAATTACAAAAGACTTAACTTTTTATTCTGCCAATAATGATGGCAATTTTACTGGTTCATTGCCGCTTGCCTATGTCAAACTTTCTGAGGATGTAACCAAAGCCGATCGTGAGTTTTTTATTGAAAATGGTGCGGAGGAATGTACCAATTCAAGTGATCACAGATTAAAAGCACAACGCTTTTGCTTTAATCTAAAACTCGCTGGTGTAGTCTATCCAGTCGCCAGTAATAGCACTTCATTTAAAGCATTAAGCAAACCTTACCGAGTCAGTATTTATACGCATAAACAAGTCAAAGATTACTCAAAAGCCTCTTCTAAAACTGCTGATAAATTAATGCTTTTCCCTTTTGCTGTAGCTTTTGATGTAGTCACCTTACCATTTCAAGCCGTGCATAAAATTTTTGATTAAAAGCCAAACAGTGAAATACACAACAAGATTCAGACTTGAGTCTTGTTAAATTGATAATAAATGTATCGTATAGCTATAGTTGATTAGAATCTTAATCATCAGTTTTAGCACAATCTTTTTTCGATTCTATAAATTTTATATATGGTGATTTAACTGAGTTTATATTTATATTAATTTGTGATGATACGCATACTCAATCCTCCTGATAAAAACTAAAAGGCGCATCATTTTTCAATAATGCGCCTTTTAACTACATAACTATTTAAATAAACTTTGAGCTCAACTTTATTTCATTTCTGCAAATGTTTCTTTGGCCATTTGCACGGTAAACTCAATATCTTCATCACTATGTGCACTTGAAATAAAGCCTGCTTCAAATGCTGATGGTGCAAGATTTACCCCACGCTTTAACATGCCATGGAAAAACTTACGAAAAGCATCAACATCACATTTCAACATTGAATCAAAGCTGGTAATGTCTGCTTGATCTGTAAAATACAAACCAAACATTCCACCCACCTGTTGGGTTTTAAATGCAATTCCGGCTTCATCCGCAGCAGTTTGTAAGCCTGCTAGAAGTTTAGACAATTGCGCTGTTAACTGATCATAAAAACCTTCGACACGTAAATGCTTAAACATTTCAATGCCCGCTCGCATTGCCAAAGGATTACCCGACAAAGTACCCGCTTGGTAAACTTTTCCTAGAGGTGCAATACATTGCATGACTTCACGTTTACCACCAAAAGCACCTACAGGTAAGCCAGCACCAATAATTTTACCTAAAGTGGTCAAGTCAGGTGTTACACCATAATGTGCTTGAGCACCACCTAAGCCGACACGGAAACCCGTCATCACTTCATCAATAATAAACACTGAACCATGCTCATCACAGACATCACGAATGGCTTGAAGGAAACCGTCAATTGGTTTAACCAAGTTCATGTTACCCGCAACAGGTTCTACAATTACCCCAGCAATTTCTGAACCAAACTTCGCAAAACATTCTTTTAAAGTGGCAATATCATTATATGGAAGCGTTAAAGTATGTTTGGCAAAATCGGCTGGTACACCCGCAGACGTCGCCTCGCCTTCGCCATTGGTCAACATGCCTGAACCGGCTTTGACTAAAAGCGAGTCAGAATGACCATGGTAGCAGCCTTCAAATTTTACAATTTTGTCACGCCCGGTATAACCACGTGCAAGACGAATCGCAGTCATAGTCGCTTCTGTACCGGAATTGGTCATCCGTACCATTTCAATCGAAGGCATGATTTCGCAAATAATATCAGCAAGTGTCGTCTCATGAACCGTTGGTGCACCAAAACTTAGGCCATCAACTGCGGCATCTTGTACCGCTTGAATAATCGCAGGATGCGCATGTCCAAGAATCATCGGTCCCCATGAACCGACATAATCCACATAACGCTTACCATCAACATCAAATAAATAAGCGCCTTTAGCTTTTTCAATAAAGACTGGTGTACCACCGACACCATTAAACGCACGTACTGGAGAATTCACGCCACCTGGAATATGTTTACTGGCTTGTTTAAATAATTGCTCTTGCTTTGGAGATAAGCTCATGAATTCTCTCTACTCAAATAAAATAATTAATCAATACAACATTAAAAACAAAAACTACAATTAAGCGGTTTTCTCAAATAATTCAGTCCAAGCATTCAGTCGATCTGGAATTGCATTCATTGGCAGCCCCAATATATCACTGATCACCGCACAAAGATCAGCACCTGCTTCAATCACTTCTTTTGAGTTTTCAACAGTTAATCCACCAATAGCGCAAATAGGCACATTCAATTGAGCTTTGGCTTTTTTTAGAGTCTCTAAACCAATATTGCCTGCTTCAGGTTTAGTTTCAGTGGCATAAATTGCACCAAATGCCACATAAGTGGCACCTTCAGTAATCGCTTTTTCTGCCAATTCAATAGAGTTAGCACACGTACTACCAATCACCACACCTTGAGGTAAACGTGCTACAGCGTCTGCAATCGAGCCATCACTTTGTCCTAAATGCACTCCTAAACCATATTTTTCTGCAAGCTCCAAGTCATCATTGATCACAAAAGGAATACGATATTCGGCACACATCGCTTTCATATATTCAACTTCATAGTACTGATCTTCTTTGGCAACTTTTTTACGACGGTACTGCAAAATAGCCACTTCACGTGTTGCCATTGCACCTTCTAATTTAGCGAGTAAAAGTTCTAAAGGATCATCATTCGTAATTAAATATAAGCCGCGCATTAAACTTCCAAAATCAAAATATTTGTTAAATTATAATATAGTTCTATTTGTAATTCTGATCTAACCATAAAAACCAAGCAATATACTGGATATAAGCACGAAGGAAATTGGATGCAGCATTTAAATTTTAAAATGGGCTTATGTTCAATAAAATTGATAAGACAACTTATGTCGTCTGACTCTAGTGCTGCTGTGACTTTTTTGGCATGATGTCTTCAAGTGATAAGTGAATAATGATAAATGACTCAAATGCGTTGGTTAGAACTACTTGCAACAGTTCGTATGGGCAGTAAAAAACAAAACTCAGAACAGGCACGTAGTCCTTTTCATAAAGATTATGACCGCATTATATTTTCGCAAAGTTTTCGACAATTAAACCGAAAAACCCAAGTCCATCCACTCACCCAGCATGATGGTATTCATACTCGTTTAACCCACTCTTTAGAAGTGTCTTGTATTGGACGTTCATTGGGTATGCTTGCAGCTGAAAAAATCAAAAATGAACTTCCTGTATGGATTTCTCCTGCGGATGTGGGTGCGATTATTCAAGCCGCCTGTTTAGCACATGATATTGGTAATCCCCCTTTTGGACATGCCGGTGAATATGCTATTCGAGAATGGTTTGACAATGTCTCACATACGGGATTCTTACAAGATTTAAGTCCCGAGCAACAAGCTGATGTCCGTCAGTTTGAAGGTAATGCACAAGGCTTACGTTTACTCACTAAAATTGATTACCACCCAAATGACGGCGGTATGCGTTTAACATATGCGACTTTAGGTGCCTATTTAAAATACCCTTGGCTGTCTAAAACCATTGAGTCTCAAGGTGATACACCAGCAAGCAACCGTGCTAAATTTGGTTGTTATCAAGCGGAGAAAGAAATTTTAAAAGAAATTGCCGAGCAATTAGGGTTGATTAAACTCGGTGAGTATCACTATTGTCGTCATCCACTCACCTACTTACTCGAAGCTGCCGATGATATGTGTTATGCCCTCATTGATCTTGAAGATGGCATCATTTTAAATATGCTGAGCTATGAAGAAGTAGAACCGATATTTTTAGATTTGATTGGTGAATATGCTCGACCTACTGAACTAACTACACCTAATACCACATGGCAGCAAAAAATTGCAGCACTCCGTGGCCGTGTGATGAAGCGCCTGGTAGAAGAAGTTACCACCGCTTTTGCCAAGCATCATTTTGAAATTTTATCAGGACAACTCAAAGGTAGTTTATTGCAATATTGCACTGCTGACATTGAAGTTGGCATAGAAAAAGCCAAAAATCTCGCACGTGAAAAAATCTTTGAGCATCCACAGAAGTCTGGTTTAGAAATTATTGCTCATCAAAGTTTACAACATATTTTGGATGCTTTTATTCCACTGACCACCCCAAACAAAACACTCAGTTTTAAAGATCAACGTTTAATGTCAATACTAGATCGTTTTGGTGCGCGTTTTAATGACAGTCACTATGACAATATTATGCAAACCTTAGATATTGTGAGTAAATTTTCCGACCATCAAGCCTATAACTTGGCGCAAGAGTTACAAGGGAATAAAGTTGGATTCTTTTAGAATGCTCAGAAGTTCTGAACTAGTAATTTTACTTGCTTCGTTATACCCTCAACAAAATTAATTATTTAGAGATGAGTTTTAATTATCTTATAAATTGAGCTCAATGATTTAACTTTAATAGAAGTGAATAAATGCAATGATCGGATGTCTTATTGGTGAAGTTTTAGCATTAGAAGCACCAACGGTACTTTTAAATGTAAATGGTGTAGGTTATGAAATTGACACACCACTCTCAACATTTTGCCAATTACAAAAAGGTCAAAAAACCACGTTATGGACGCATTTGGTCGTTCGTGAAGATGCTCAGCAACTGTTTGGCTTTGCACAACCACAAGATAAAACCATTTTCCGTACTTTACTCAAAGTCAACGGCGTAGGTCCACGTATGGCATTGGGTATTTTATCCACGTTAAGTGTCGACCTATTGATTCATACTGTTGAACATGAAGATATTAATACACTGGTGAAAGTGCCAGGTGTCGGCAAAAAAACCGCTGAACGTTTAATGATTGAACTACGTGACCGCTTTAAAGCTATGGCGACAAGCTCAACGCTGGCAAACTCTACTTCTCCGCAAATTCAATTTATTGGAAACTCTGCGGTTGCTGAGGCTGAAGCGGCTTTACAATCTTTAGGCTTTAAACCCTTAGAGGCACAAAAAATTGTGGCTGCTGCCAAAGGTGATTACACCGAAGCGGCTGACATTATCCGTGCTTCTCTTAAATCAATGAACAAATAAAGATAGATTAAAACACTTATGCAAGACCGTATCATCAGTGGTTCTGAAAAACCTGAAGATCATTTTGATCGTGCCATTCGCCCGACATCTTTGGATGACTATATTGGTCAACCTGTGGTTCGTGAGCAAATGGAAATCTTTATTGGTGCGGCACGTGGCCGTGGCGAGGCACTGGATCATACTTTAATTTTTGGTCCACCGGGTTTAGGAAAAACCACTTTAGCCAATATTATTGCGCGTGAAATGGGTGGCAATTTAAAATCTACTTCCGGCCCTGTATTGGAACGTGCGGGTGATTTGGCTGCCATGCTCACCAACCTTGAAGAAGGTGATGTTTTATTTATTGATGAAATCCATCGTCTGTCCCCAGTCATTGAGGAAATTCTTTATCCAGCGATGGAAGATTACCAACTCGATATTATGATTGGTGAAGGTCCCGCAGCACGTTCAATCAAATTAGATTTACCGCCTTTTACCCTCGTCGCTGCCACTACGCGTGCTGGTTTACTCACATCTCCTTTACGTGACCGTTTTGGTATTGTTCAGCGTTTAGAGTTTTATTCGGTTGAAGATCTGACTCATATTGTATCGCGTTCTGCTTCTTTAATGGATCTTCCTACAACGCCAGACGGTGCTTTAGAAATTGCACGTCGCGCACGTGGCACACCGCGTATTGCCAACCGTTTATTGCGTCGTGTTCGTGACTATGCACAAGTCAAAGGTACGGGGGAAATCACGCAAGATATGGCACAACGTGCTTTAGACATGCTCAAGGTCGACAAAGATGGCTTAGATACTTTAGACCGTCGTTATTTAAGTATGCTATTAGAGCGTTTTGATGGCGGCCCTGCTGGTGTAGAAGCTTTAGCTGCAGCGATGGCAGAAGACTCTGGTACCCTGGAAGATGTCATTGAACCCTATTTAATCCAGCAAGGTTATGCCATGCGGACCGCACGTGGACGTATTGCGACCAATCAAGCGTATTTACAGTTTGGCATGACACCACCTGAGCCGAAAAGTTAACAACCTGAAATAAGCTCGTAAAACGAGCTTATTTCAAATAATGAATTCAAAGCTGGATCTTCTTCTAAAATTTTATTGATTTAAATTTAACCATTAAAAAACTCTCTCTAACACGTTTCCTTTAACTTTAATAAACGGAGAGAATTCCATTACAACTTAGAAATCACTCTTACCTCTTCCACCAACATCAACTCACATGCACCATTTCCCGTATCTTCACGGCTGAGAGAACTACGCCATGTCCATCCGTCTTGAGCCTTGACTTCAACCAACCGCCCTTTTAAATAAATCAAATCGTCTTGATCAATTTGAGCCAGTTGTTTGGCGATGGTTTTGGTTGCAGGAATTAAATGCGTATTAGCACTTTGGCTTTGAATTTCCTGCACAGGAATAGGCGGTGCATTTTCATACCGCCAATAATACCAACGGTTACTCTGTCGAATTGACAAGTGCTTATAAACCGCAGGATCTGCCATCCGATCCCAGCCTAAAGCAAAATCGACTGGACTGAGTTCAGCTTCACGCCCAAAGCTATAGTTTTCTTTGGACAAAACACGAAACTCACCTGCATACGGCGCCAAACTGGTCAGAACAAACTGATCACTGTGCTGTACAACACCATTGACCACTTGATAATCAGTTGAATCCTGAATACCCGAATGAGGTACAGCCCAATATGACCACAGCGCATAGCCTATTGCCAGTGCGATTAACCACTTTATATATCGATTCATGGCTTGTTCTCCCCTAGAACAAGCAGAGTGTATCCAGTTCATCAATAATTTTATATAGCTTCAAATTGTATTTGAAACCTTGTGCCAATTAACAAAAAAAACAGTGTGATAAACTGCAAGCCATTACAGCACTTGATTCTTAGCTATTTTTCAAAAGCATTCACCTGCAAAACTAGCCAAGCAAGCTGCTCAAATCACACAATCTAAGCAAGAAATGGAACAGCATCATGGCGAACAAATTTGAATTCCAAATTCTACCGCATGATTAATATTTCGCAATAACTGACAATAAGACACCATAACAAACAATACATACAATTGATTATTAATGTTTTTATTTAGATTATGCAATAATCCGCAATAACTCACACCAATAAACAACAAGCATAAAGTCTACAATGAGTCTACTTTCATAAAAAATCTCTCACCTAGAGAGCTTTCACACATATTCCTACATTCACATTGATATTAATCAGATGCGCTGCGCAGCATGAGAAAGCTTCTTTTTGGTTACTGAAAAATAGTCTTTTTCATCCATAAATTTTGTCCATGAAAAACAGCCTCCGAAAGAGGATTTTGTTATCAAGCTTAATTAATCTTTATTTTTATCATCAGTATCTTTGGGTGCATTTGATAGAGAAAATTTACTAACTACAGTCGTTTCAATATCAGGGTTATCATCAATATCTTGATCAGGTTTTTCAAAAGATTTCTTATCGTTCCGAACTTCAGATTTAGGTATGTTTTTGGTTGTAGTTTCTGTCGAATAATTAAAAGTATTCTCTTTTGTGACATTGTACATACCAATCATACTTCCCCCCAGAACACAGGATAAAATCAAGATTGACCGGGTATAAAAACCAAATCCTATATATTTTTGGAAGAAATTTTGTTTCGGTGGAGTACTGCCATCACTAATAAGGTTACCAGATTTAAACCTATCCAAGGCTCCTTTAAGGTTATTTATTGATCCAATCCACTTCACCATCATGTTTAATAATGTGAGTAAGCAAATCATTAGTAATGCAATGATAAATGTTAAATAAGGCCATCTAGAGTTAGCCTCTAGCAATTTAACTGTTGCACCAATCAAATTCACCCCACCAAATAAAGTAAAGATAATTGAAGCAAAAATACCTAAAATAGAAATATAGTTTGCAATAGTTGATTTGGCTTGTGCATCAGCTTCATTCGCTAAGTCCTCTGCTTTTTGTGCTAATTTTTCTGCTTTACCTGATGCTTTTTCCGCTTTATTTGCTATTTCTTGTGCAGAGTGTGCGATATTACGTGCAGTTTTAGCTTCTTCTTGGGTAACTTTTTTAATGTAATTTTTTTGAGTTGCAGCTAAATAGATATGTCTTCTGAACTTACTTAGACACTTGTGATTAGGGTGTTTTTGTCCACCTTCTAAATAAGGATGCTGCTGTTGATAACGCCCCTCTAGTTCCTCCATCATTAAATCTAATTCATCAAGATTAATCTCTTGTGAATAGTCATAAATTAGCTCAGTAATATCTTCATAGGGAATATCAAAGTTTGGTAAGCATCTTTTTTGAACAATAACCTCTTCAAAAATTTTTATTAAACTTTGTATAGCTTCGTCATTAGCAGGGCTAGAAATTAAACGAAATACAAAAATATTAAGTATATCGGTCTGTGCATCCAAAACTAACCCTGCCTAAAATTATTAGTATTTATTCACAAAATGATCTTTGATTTCTTGATCTGTATAAACCAAACCTCTTTCTCCAGCAAGAATGCGAGATTCTAAAAGCTTCCAAGGGTCTTCCTTGTGAGTTTTTTCAACCAAATCAAAAGGCTTTTCATTTATTAAGGCTTTGACCGTGGAATGAATTTCCTCTTGAACTTCAGGCTTTAAAGCAAGGATATTTAAATTAAACTTAATTTCCTTAAAAGAAAATCCACCATTTTCTTGATCAGAAAGCTCAAATGTTGAAATCGTAGAGTCTATATGCCCCGTACCAAACATTTTAAAATTATGGTAAACACAACTAACAACTGGTCCAAATTTCCATTTTTCAATTGGTTGTTCGAACAGCTTTTCGTTGCGATTAACTAAGCAATTTACATATACATAATATAAAATTTTTTGTAATTTAATAGGCGTCAAAATACCCTTCATAGCTGCATTATTGTTTACTAATTCTACAATATAGTTAGCAATATCCATTGCTGTTATTTTTTTATTCATAGCGCACCCCACATAAAACACTTAAATCAACAGAACTTAGAAATAGAAAACTAAGGATCAACATTGTCGAAAATCAGTGACGGTGTACATTTTATATTCCTTAATATAGATACGACAAAAGGCAAGACTATTCTTACCTTTTATTACTATTCAAATTATAGCATTTGCGATAAATAAGCAACACTGTGGAACATAAAAGTTCCACAAAAATAGAACATTGATGGGAGTGATTATGTTTAAAAGCCTATTAAATAGGTTTACCAAACAGTAACTTTTCAACTTTACGTCGATTCACCAAACCCTGCATCGTCTTACCACCAGCTTTCACCCACACATCGAACTGATTAGCAGCAGCTTGATAGTCCCCTGCATTGAGTCTTTTAAGTAAAGTCGAATCCTTAAATGCCCCTGCACCAGTGTTATAAGTCAGTGAGACTAACGCATCAAATTGATTCTGATTTAAAGGTACATTCACAGCATCATTTACAGCTTGTTCGAATTTCTTTAAATCATGCGCCATATACGCTTTGGCTTGTGCTTCAGTGCAAGTATCGCCTTTTTTAACACGGATCCCATTTGAATGAATCGTGGTGCCAAAACCAATGGTCCAGACTCCCACGCCATCGTCATAGGCAACGAGACGCTTCCCCTCAAAGCCACAGATCATTTCAATACCGGCTTTACTCACCGACATTTCATCTATGGCAATGCCCAGCATGTTTGAAATTACAGTATCTGAAGCTGTGGCGATTGCGCTATTAGCTGCATCCACCTGTTTTTGAGTGAGCTTGCCACCGCTGATCTTTCTTAAGAAATCAAATATAGTCTTCATCACCCACCCCACTTATTGGCATTTTTCTTTAAATACTCTTCAATGAATGTACTGCCTAATATACCCAATGCACAGGCAATCGCCACAAGTGCAATAGGGCTTAAATCAGGAAATTGGATCAGCACTATACCTGCAATGGTTGATGTTGCTGAACCTAAAATGGTTCGACCTACAATCATTCTCCAGGATAAAGGCTCATTTGAAACCAACAGACGACTCATACCAATGAGCCCCCCAATTGCAATTAATGTAAGTATTGTTTTTTCATGCTCTTGCATATTAACCCCTTATTTTTGGCAATAAAAAAACACCTTTCGGTGTTTAGGATATTCTTTTCCAAATGGCAAAAACCATGGATGGTTGTACGGTATTATGCGGCTCTCCCCCCCCTGTCTCTTCTGACGGGTTTGACCCATTCGCACCACTAGACTTACCATCAAGGGTGCCACTGCCAGCTGAGTTTGTTGAAAAGCTAACAGCGTGACTATGTGGCGGTAGTTCGCTTACAGTTAAAGTATGCTGAAACTCTCCGAATGAACCACCTAGAATTTTTGTCCAAGCTGGATCAATAGATGCATTCGATAATCCTACAATTGCCTTGCCTTGCGAGACTAGCTCCCAAGTCCCATACCCAAGCTTAGAATCTGGACTCGTAGAGTTTAGCGTTATATAAATATCGCCAACTTGAATCTGTAGGCTTTCAGCGACCTCAGTCAACTTTTCATCGAATGCCTCTACCAATGCTTTTTTAGCAGCATCAACGGCTGTTTTAATTGCTGCATCCCGATCTTTTTCGACTTCATTTTTAACTTGTTCTTGTAGGTCATCAGTTGTATCAATAAGCTCATTTATTTGATCCGTGTGCTCATCTCTTGCTGACTCTAGATCCGTAACTCGCTGCTCAAGATTGTTTGCGCCTCCTGAATTACCATCAATCAATGCTTGTGCAATGGATTCAGCATCTGCAATACCGTCTCCCTCTTCAATTAAATTACCCTCTGCATCCAAAATCTGAAAAAAGTAATCGCCTGATACATAGATCGATGCGCTGCCTGTATCATCAAGAATGACAGGCCATGTATTTAAACTTTCCATCCCCTTATCTAAGTAGGTATCTTTTTCATTGGTTGTGCTTCCAGCTTCATAAGCAAAAACTTGACCACCAATTAATGGTTGTCCATTTTTATCAAAAGCTCGAAATCGCACAGGTGTTAATGGGTATGCTGTCATTTTGTACCTGCATTAAAAAACCGCCTTTCGGCGGCTATTGTTTGGGTAGATTTGAGCCAGTTATTAAGCCTGCTCGCGTCAATCTATCAATCAAGTCTTGATTTCCTTGGGAAGGCATGGCTTCTCCTGCAATCGTTGGTTTCATTGCTTTAGAAACGGCCATACTGTCAGGAATATCTTTTACAGAACTTAAAAGAACTCTTGCACCAGGAAGTTTTAGTAGACTCATAAAATGGTTATATAAAGCTGACCCAGAATTAGAGTTATTTACATAAGAATGTGGCGGTTGAGTGATTGAATAATCCGCAGCTTGTCGAATATCTTTGAGTCGCTTCACTTGGTCAGAGCTAAATATCACATTCAGCTTTCGATCACCTAGGGCATCAAGTGCGTTCTTCATTCCTGCTGGGCTAAATTTGCCATTCGAATTAATAGCTTTTGCAGAAATATCCTTAATCACTTCTTGCTGAATATCTGCTATCGCCTGTGGATTAGTATTTTTAAGCACATCAAAAGTCTGGCCAAGCTCTTCAATTTTACCGTTTAATATGTGCTTTTTATACAAATCATCGTAGTTCACACTACCTTTAGACTGCTGCTTTAAAACGTCTTGTAGCATTGGTATCTGGGCTTTAAGGCTCGAATTAGCTTTATATGCTTCTCTAGCAAAACTATATGCTTGAGCTGCATCATTACCGCCATTTGACAACAATCCTTGTAAAGCTTCATCTTGGCGAGTTTGTAAGGCTTGACGTACCACTCCAAGCGCATTCGTTGTTGCGGTAGGCTCACCCATTTGCATAGATGTCTTGTAGTGACCATTTAACACCTTGATTAATTCTTCGCCTTTTCGAAGCGTGAAGTAACTAGGATTGTCATTAATTTGCTTCACAATATTTCGAATATCGGCAGGTAGGAAAGATGCTAGGGCCTTATCATCTAATGCGGTAAATACATCGTTTGAGAAGCCTTGACCATTAATTAATACATCATTGCCATTCGCATTTTTCGCAGCAGCATAAGCCTCACGAACAAATTGCTTATTCTGCTTATATTGTCCCATAAGTGACTCAGCGCTATCACGACCTACGCCATAGTTATCAATTGAACGACCACCCGTTTTTTGAGCTTCCGTCTCAAGCAAGTCAACTAGCTTGGTATTGTCAGAAACAAGCTTTTCACGTAGATCGTCTCCTGCACCCTGTAATTTTGCAAGTTCAGCTTCTTGTTGCCATTGCTTTGCATTGCCAGTGACTTGAGCGCGTGTGCCTTTAATACCAACCTGATCTAAGGCTGCTTTACGTGCAACAGCTTCAGCGTTTAAGACTTTCCCAGACAGTAATGCTTTTTTAGCTTCTGTTCGTAAGCCATTAGCTACTTCATCGGATAACTCACTCAACCGCATACCGCTTTGCTGTAGAGCGCCATCGAGCTTGCTATCAATAGAGCGTAGAATTTCATTGGTGCGTTCGATTGATAATTTTGCGGATTGATTTTTTACACCTTGAGCGACTTTAACCACACCTTGCCCAATTTTTTCTCCAATAGCAGCACCGCCTGCACCACCTACAGCACCAAGAGCAGTATTGGCAATACGTTGATCTGCATCTTTTGCGAAACTAGCCCCACCAATTCCAGCACCTACTAAAGCGTTTTGACTGGCAACTTTTGCACCTGCAGCCGATAAGACTTTGGCTCCCTGATAACCACGCCCCAATGCTGCCATGGGTGCTGTTGATGCAATCTGACCACCGAGTCGGGCCCAATCAAAACCCTGGTCGTTTGCTTCACGACTTGCATTATGAAAATCCTCAATATCCTTACGTTGTTTAGTAAAACGATCATAAGACTTGGTATCTAAATTTGTACCTGTCGCTTTATTAATAGCACCACTCAAACCATCAGCAGCATAATTAATACCCTGCAAAACACCAGCACCAAGGTCAGATGATCCTAGTAGCACAGATTCCCATGCTTTGGTTTTACCCTCTTTTTTTGCCTCCGCAAGCGTACCTTGTCGTTTGGTATCTTCTAAATCTACCGCTTTGCGCTCAGGTAGTTTTAATCCTATACCTTCTGCAATTGATCTGTTTGATAGACCATGACTATTACCTTTTTCAATACCTTTTTTAAAAGCTGGCGTATCGAGCATTTTATTAAAAATTTGAATATCTGAGGTTCCTGCATTTCTCTCTTTTGTGATAAATGCTTTTAATTGTTCACTAGACATATTTAACCAATCCCGACTGATTTCAAATCAATTAACTCAGGTTGAAATGAATTATTTTGCTTACTGTTGCCGATCCCAACAGCTTCTAGATCCACCATTTGCGGTTGGTATTCTTTATTCTGCTGTTGAATACCTACGCTTTTTAAATCTATAAAATTTGGTGAAAATTGTTGTTTCGACTGCTGCGTTTGTCTAGCACCCCCAACATCCCGTCCTAATTGCTTATTCACGAAATCCCAAGACCGCTTACCTTGTTTGTATGTTGAGGATGGTAGAGATGCCCACTCAGGACCTAACTTTAGGATGGCACTTCTATAATCTCCTTTTAAAACATCATTTAAAGCACCACGCCCTGATATTAAAGCTATTGCGCCTAAATCTTGGTTTTGAGGTGAAAAATCACGGAATCCATACTGATTTCTTAACCCTGCCCATGTGTCGTTTAAAAACTGATAGCGACCCGCTGCTGTGGTGTAATTTTTACGTCCGTCGGTTTGTGTAAATTCCTTACGTATGTTTGGGTGAGCACCTAAATTATTGAATTGTTGATTTCCAAAAAGCGTGTTGTAGCCGTGCTTAACTCCTTCTGAAGCCGCAATAAGATTCAACATTTTTCTAGCATTTGGATTTTCAAGTGCTCGTTGTAGTTCCGCGAGTGTTGTCATGCTTTTCTCCATGCAATAAAAAACCCACCAAAGTGGGTTTTTTATGCTGTATATGCATCAATAAATTTTATAGTATTACAAGCAAATAAATATAAAAAACATATGATGTTTTTTATATTTACATATCGACTATTTTTTCGATATCACAACTCTTTCCATTTTTAAAAATTAGCTTAGTGTTAATAATCAGGGCTTTTTCTGAATATACATATTCGTGGCAATATTGTGTTTTTATAATTCGACCATCATCAATTTTATATAAATTATCAGAGATATGTTCAATATACACTTTCTCTTCTTTTTTTCTTTCAGCAATACTATTCATTTTTGGTGGTAAATGAGCTGTAATTAGTACTTCCTCATTTTTTGCATTTTGCAAATTAATTTTAGCTTCATTTAATCTGCTTTCAGCTTCTATTTTTTCACTTTGCATTTTACTTTGTTGTTTGCTGTAAGTATCTTCTCTAATCATTCGAGCAATAATATTTACATTCTCGTTAGAACTTTTTCTTGCGTCTGCCAAAGCAGCAACTAAATCAACATCACCATTTGATAACGTATTTTTTGCTAATATTTTTTCAAGAGATTTTCTTTGCCTTTGCGCATTAATGGTATTTGAAAGTTCCTGACCTTCCTGAAAACTCTTTGCTAAATCTTGCTGAGAAACACCAATTTTATCTAGATCTGGACTTGTATACACAAGTTTATTTGGGTTTTCAACTATATAAACACTTGTTTGGTGGGGTGTATAAATATTTGCATGCGCACCTCCACATAAAAGTAAAATCAATAAAAACTGATATTTTTTAGCTGATATATTTTTCATAAATCCCCCACCGTAATGAGGGAAATATAGCATACAAATTAATCAAAAAGATTGAATGTATTTTGAGGCACTGCTTGCACTGAACTCCTAAAGAAGCTGCCATTACGCAAACTCTCAGCTTTCCCTTGATTGGATTTAACTCTAGCATCAGCCATTTGTAGAGCACGCGTATAAATTGCCTCGCGTTGCGTCCTAGGCATATTCGCAGAACCTTGAAGCTGCAGCAAAATAGCACGCTCCCCCTCGGTTGGTGCACCACCAAAAGTAGCTTTAAGCATCTCAAGAGCATTACCAGTTACAATATTATCAAGCATTGCAGTTGCTGTTGCTTCTTCACTACCTCCACCAAGCATTCCTCGTGCTGAAGCTCTTTGTTTAGCCCCAAGGCCATCATAAGCTTTTGCACTATATTTCAGGGCATCTTGCAAATTCAAAATTGCATTGGTTCCAGCGGTTACCGCATCAGCAGTCTCAAATAATTCTTTTTGAGCTGTTGCAGACATTGCACCATTACCTTTAGCTTGTACTTTAATCGGCTGACCATCACCACCAAGCACACGCACCCCCTTACCATTCGCATAAACAGCATACTGATAACCATCATTACCTGTCTGAAAATCAATAGGTTTGTTTTGCTCAAAATAAGCTTTTTGCTGATTTAGTGCATAGTCCTGCTCAAACTGCTGCCCCTGCTGCGCTCGGTTTTTATCAGCTGTATCTGCACCGACATTAGTTCCATAAATGGATGCATTGGTTGTTCGAACATTATTTGCAGAGCTTGTCGTATTATCCGCAGCATTATTGGCTGTTTGGTAAAGTATACCTGCAGGATCTTTAGCACCACCAAAACTAATACCTGAAGCGTAAGATTTAATCTCCTCAGGGGTCATTAAATCAATAATTTGGCGTTGCTGATCAAATGCATCAGGCTCAATCAATCCTGCCTTAACCGCTCCATTTAGCCCCAATAGGACATTACTTTTATTGCCTGTTAATGCTGCACTTTGCCAAACTTGATTCAGTGCACCGAATTTCTTTTCACTATTTTCAAGGCCTTTACCCAATCCCTCTTGTTTTATCTTCCCTGTTTCAGCATAGGTCTTGTTTGTATCCGCATCAAATTTAATAGAATCCTGCTGAGCTTTCATCTCTGCAGCTCTTTTTTGCTGAATTAACCCCGAAAGCGTATTGATCATTTCAGGTTGATAAGATTGATTTGGGTTGGATTGAACAGTTTGCAAAACATTGTCGAGGTTTACACTGCCATTTGATCCAGTGTTCTTAGCGAGCAACTGCGCAAGAATACCTTGTTGCTGTTGTTGCTGAATCTGATTGCTAAACTGCTGACCATTATTGTACGAGTTGGCTATTTCTTCAAAGGAAGTGCCTTTATAGCTTGGTGCAATTTCAGGATTGAAATAAGTCGGGATTGGATTGTGAGTCGCCATAATATATACACCTTAAGAAGTTTTTCCACCACCACCATAGCGACCCACTAAAGCACCAATACCAGATGATCCACTTTTAATCACATCACTCAGCATCTGATTATTGATATTACTTTGTTGGATCGTACTATTCGCTTTGACACCTGCTGCGTTATATAGGCCTTGCGCTTTTGCATTCGCTGAATTCACCAGTGCATCCGCATTAAATCCAGCCGATGACGTTATCCCTGCAGCATTGGCATTCGCAGAGCCGAGCAAACCTTGCGAAATTAATTGGGAAAGTGAGGTTTGATTGCCAGCAATATTAGATGCATTGTTATACGTCATATTGCTCATATTATTGGCTGCACTTTGACCTATTTGCGTAGTGGAAGATAATCGATTAAATGCATTCGCCTGATCATTACCAAAGCGATTGTAAGCGTTTTGGTACTCTTGGCTTGCAAGATCACTGTTGTAGCCGTTTAAGGCTTTAAGGGTTGCACCACTGAGCAAGCCACCACCTGCTGCAGCACTCGATTGAATCCCATCCATACCTTGCTGCTTTCTGAATGCATAACCGGGATCAGCATTAAAATCTGACATATTAAAACCACGTGTCAAACTGCCATCCTCTAAACCTTTTGACAGCAACCCACTCGCCTGCGTACCCAAGTTGGCATAAGGTTGTTGAAATTTTAGTGCAGAATTTAAACCACTGGTTAATGTCGAGTTAGCTTGTCCATACCCTTCTGTTAAATTGCGGTTTGAATCCTGATACCCTTGACTCAATAGCCCTGAGCCTTTTAAAGCTGCATCTGATTGTAATTTTCCTGAGTTAGTGAATGCTTCGCTTTGAAGACCTGCTGCTTTATTTGCTGCCGCAGCTTGGGCTGCAGCTGCTTGCTGTGCCGCCTTTTTTGCCTTATTCCCACTATACAGACTACTACCAATCGATACCGCGGCTGTTCCTGCTGCTACCCATGTCATGCGATTTTCTCCTGATTCAAGCTTAATATAAATGCTTCAACTTCACTTTCAGGGACAATCACATCAGATTCAATCAATGCGAGATCCTGCGTATCTGTTGGATGTACCGTCGTCCAAACAGTATCTTCATGAACGATCAAAGCACGCTTGGTTCCGGGTTCACTAATAAAGGTGATTGGCGCTTCGTAATCACGGATACCCTCTGACGTTGCAACCGTTACCTTGCCTTTGGAAATGACATTCACGTGTGCATGCCGATGTACCTTTCCAATTACCACTGAACCTGCAGGTAAAAAGCATTCACGCGCATAATTACCTGGTGCAAAATGATGCTCTACTGGAATATCCACTTGTTCAAATTCAAGCAGATGTTTTTGCAGTTCAAGTGCCTTCTTGAAATAGTCGAGTGGTTCATTTTGGGTTGATTGAGCTACATCTGAACCAGTTAAAGAACTGAATAAATCCACAGTTAACTCCTACTTATTGCTTTTAGAAAATAAAAAATCGCCAGCATTAAGTTGGCGATTTCGTATGTTATTTAAGTGGTATTGGCACTTTATAAAATATGTTCAGGCTAAGTGTTTAAAGTGTAACTAACACCCCAAGGCATCCAAAGATTTTATAAGATAAGTTGTTCGCAAGATCACCTGTGGCCAATCTAAACCCTTGTGTCACTGAACTCGCATCTGAACTATTTAATAAAACTGCAGAAGAACGGATATACATACGCCCTGTGTTTGTGGTGGTTAAACTCTCTGTGTTAATGGGTACAGCTTCAGTTTGCGATCCAACTTTATATGCTTGTATTTTGTATGAATCTATTAATTCACCGTAGTACCTATTTGCATCCACAGTTGTATTTGTAGTGAAACACCCCTTAATCCAAAGCATCCCATTTATTTTTGCAAATTGGAGAGGCACAACCGTACCATTCACTGTGGCACTTAAAACCAATGCATTTAAGGTTCCTGCTTTAAAGACATTTACAGCATCAACCCACTCAACTGGCCCTGCATTACTTTTTGTATGAATCTGAGCCTGTAATTTTCCAATGGCTTCTAAAATTTTATCCGTTGCAGCAAGCTCCATCGCAGGCTGATTAGTTAAGCCCGTTAAGGGAGTATCTAAAACACGTTTGGATTTAAAATATAAATTGATTGATCCTTCTGGCACTTCGTCTGTGTTCGCACCAACATTCGCAGCACTGACTTTCCACGTACTATCATCGGTATCAAATATAGCAACCATTCGATCAAAACCACTACCACTGTCAATATGAGCATAGTCACCATCGAGTGCGATTGGTAGTGCTGCTGTGAGTGCGGCAAAGCTGCTAAACACCCCCCGAAAGTGCTGAATATAATCAATTTTATCTAGCTTTGTATCTAAGCCGTTGTCCACATACTCAAGACTCGCTTTGGCATTGATCCCTAAATTTTCTTGAGCTTCAGCCAGTGAGTTTGAATTGGTCCCCCCAAATTCATATGCTAATTTATCACCGTTCTCGAACTCACCTAAACCATCGGGTCTATGTTTTAAGGGAATTGTCATATTACCACCATTTGAATGTTTTGTTGTGTGCCGTCAGACAAGAAAAATGGCAACTGAAAATCACTTGTGAGTGGAATGTTTTGACGTACACCATCAGACAAAAAAAATGGAAATGATAGATTCACTACCACGATTTCAGACCAGTCTGAGTCCTTGCGCCCATAGGTTTTGCCATCAATAGGTGCTTCAAGAATATAGTTCAGGGTGATGTTATTTATTTGTTCTTGCAGGTTTGAAAGTTTATCTTTGGTTTCTTTTTGAGAATCTTTCAAAGTGGCTTTCAACTTCTCCAAAGCTTTTTGCAATTGCTGAATATCATGTTCAGTTTGATCAATTCGCTTGTTGCTCGTTGCAAGATCCTGAGTTGTAGCAAAACCAGCTACCGAATCAGTAACGAGCTTATGTAATTTTTCGATTTGTTTCTGCTGAGAATCATGAGTAGATTGATTTTGTTGGGCAAGCTCAAGCGCCTGATTTGCGATTTCTTTGATCTGTATAAACGCTTCAGCATTGCCTTCACTAGCATTCGAATAGATCGAATAGAGTCGTTCAAAAAAAATAAGCCAGATTGCAGTAATCTGACCATTTTGATTGACCATCATGTCACGTGTAGGGATACCTTGATTCATTCTAATAATCCCTCAATGATGACGATCTTAATCGGTTCTGAGCAACGGATACGAAAGACACGATCTACACCTGAGCCAAGTCTACGAGCTATAACTCGCTTACGATATTCTCCCTTTTTACCCAGTGGGATCAGGCGAGTATCAGACCAAGTGTGGCCGTTATCATCTGACCAATTCAGCTGTAAAAGTGGTTCCATACTTTTCTCCCGACAATAAAAAACCACCCGAAGGTGGCTAAATTCCTGCTAGACAGAAAGAAAATGATCCATCTGCTTCAATCACCAGTGATTGATTATTGGTCCAACCTTGTACTGGATCAAAAGGTGGTTTAGGCATTGGCGTTAATTTAAAACGATGCGGCTCAGATGTAAGATTATCTAAAGACCAAAAACCATCCCAATCCGTTCTAATTTTACTAGCAATATCATCAGGCATTTGACCAATAATGTCGCCTTGCCATACCTTACCTAAATTATATGTTTTTCCATCAAACTCAATTGTCCAGTCGATCTCCCCCGTAAATTCGGGGCTAGGATTAAATACAATGCTTTGTGTTGCGCCAGTACATGAAATCGGAACAAATTTATACGGAGATAAACAAAAAGAAGCCCCTTCTTCTGGTCTAGGTGTGAGTTGCATTGAACCGTTTAAAGGTTCAAATTGCTGATTAATAGCTGAAGCATCAATAGTCACAATTCTAATTTTGACATAACTATTATTTCTATTTTCAAAACGTCCATTTTCAACATCATTAAAAAAAGGATCAGTTGATACACTTAAATCTAATCTAAGTGGTAATAGAACTACATTAAACTCATCTTTCAATATTTTAGATAAAGACCTAGCCCAATCCCCCCCCCTAAACAACCTATTTGATTCTAAAATCTCAACATCATTCACAAAAATTTTGTAATAACCGCCATTTGTAAGAGTACCAATTGTGCATGTTGAGATTGAACCTTCACATCCTACGGGCTCAGGATTAGGTATATTCTTAATCACTTCAGTACCAAACCCTGTTTCGCACACAATTTCCAATTTACTAAAACGAGTCATTTTTTTGTCAGTAATTACCGCTTGAGCTGTTCTTTCTCTTAAAATCAATTCACCATCATCGGTGAATGTATTGTTATCGAGTTGGTATAGTTTGCCGTTTCGATAATCTCCAACGATATGCATATTATTAAAATAAGCATGATGCTGAGATCTATGACGCTCATGTAATCCTTGAGGATTGGTAAACGAGCGTTGATGCCAAAGCCCTGTCGATACATCAAAACAATAGGTCACATTAGCGGACGGGAACGAAATCACATAGAAAACGTGCCCTTCAATTTGATAGGCATAAGCTAAAGCATCAGCAGTCTTGGTCAATGCAGAGATTTCTTCTTCCAGTGCATGGGTCGATATCCGCTCAGGAATACCACCTCCACTCATCACAATTTGATTGCCACCAAACTCACTCACCCCCAACCAAATCACACCAGTCGCTAAGGAAACAATACTGTCAGGAGCAAGACAACCAAAAGACATTGCACCGCCTGATAGCCTAGAAAAAGGTGAATTACTTGATCCAGTGCCATAATATCGCTCAATACTTTGCGCACCGAATAGCCACAACTCACGATTAAAATTAATAATTGCAGTAATGTTGTCAGGGGTTGATTCAGCCGTTGCATAAGATAATGCATTCACTTTTGTGCTGTATAAATCAGACCAATAAAATTGCCCTGTATTGGCTTTATTCACAACAAAGCGCCCATCTAAGAATAAGACATGGGTTGAGCGTGGAATGGTTGAACCCGACAAACGCGTTAATTCTAATTTTTTTAGATCAAGTACATAAGCATAGGTACCATTTACAATCAATGCCACTTGACCGTTATCTGCAATTCGCACAGTGCCTAATGCACTAATCGACCCAACTTCCGTTAAATCAAATTTATTTGTTTTACTGTGATATAGCTTTTTACCTATCACGGCCAGCAATGCACCATTTGATAGAACATACAGGCAACGAGTCGCTGCTACATCACCCGTAAATATCTTTTTTAGACCAGGCGTAGGCATCAATGCTGCCACCCTTGAACCGTTTGGATATTCAATCGTCTGCGGATACCAATTAATGCAGTTTTGGCAACTAATGCTTTGAGACTGCATTTTATATGCGGGACCAACCAAAGGAAGTTTAATCATAGCGTCCTCGACTAATACCCATAATGACTGGATCAGGTTTGACAGGCGTTGGAGTTGATTGCGCCCGATGCATAATCCGCATGGCTTGTTGATACTGCATTTGAATATCTGCTGTTATGGGTAATTGATATTCAGGAGCAAGCTCAATTGCTAAAGCGTATTTAATTGCGCGGAAATACTCATCTGGTACTGTAATATCATCAAGCGCTTTGAGTGGAAATTGAGGACAAATCAAAGATTGAATCGTTAATTGCCCTGTTATTTTTTGCGGAATATTTAGCTCATAACCATTGAGTATTTTCTTAAAGGTGATAGCGTTTGCAGGTGTATTCTGAGCAATATCACGATAGATACGTATATCTTGGCCATCAAGCTTGGCTTCGTTAGAAATTAGATTCGCTTCAACTTCATAAAAGTGATTGCCATTATCCAATTGAACAACGATGTCTTGCGTTGAATACACATAATCACGTGAAGCTGACCATTGCCCCAACAACATATTTAAAGCAGATACTGCATCACTCAATTCGGCATCAGTCATGTTTTCACCTGAAGCAACGATGCCAATAATACGTGCGGAGGCGTGGACAAGTTCACGGACTTTCATGATTATTCTTCTGTCTTAGTGGGTTGAGTCAACAAATCAATCAGCGTGTCTTTATTGTCACGCGCTAAATACTTAATCTTTTTTTCATCAAGCATTACACGAAGTTGATCTGAGGTTAGATCCTTATAATCTGTTGCAACTGTTTGAGCTTGTATTGTTGGCTCAGGCTGATAAGAGTCAATGATTTGCTGCAGCTGCTGATTAGCTTCACGCTCTTGATGTAACTGGGCTTTGAGGTCATCATTTTCAGCTTTGAATTGATCACGTTCTGCGAGCACCTGATCATAGTCGCCTTGAAGAACAGTTTTAGGCTTACCTGTTCTCATATCTTTGATGTAGTCTTCAGTTTGATTTACTTCATCTGCCAATTCAGCAAAATCAACGAAACCGAGTTCACGTAACTCAGCTTCATGATCCTGATTTTGTGCAACTTCATGCTGATGCGCTTGGGTTGTACCCAAATACAGCATTTTTGGAAATTCACGCATTTATATACTCCAAAAATGACAACGCCCCATTTCAGGGGCATGTGTTGTCATCGATTTGATTGATTAGCCGATACGACCAATACGAGCCGCATGATTACCACGGACCATGGTAAAACCATAAAGAACATCGATACGTGTCCCTTCATAATCGCTGACCCAGTTACCACCTGTTTGCACACGCAATGCCATGGTTTCGGTGTTGAATGCATAGCCCTCACAACCTGCAAGTACCTTTAACGGGACAAAGGCAGCGCTAAATGCATCTTTGGTATAACAAAGCGCTTGATCAATTACATCATCATCACCACCGATAAACGCGAGTGCAACCCCATTCAATGCCGATGCGGATACATTTGCATTGGCTTGTTTATTAGCACCAATCGCATTGGGTGTAATTTCAGGATAGATTTTTAAAGTTGCTGTCGCTCCACCTGCAGTCACATCTTCAAGTACAACAAACTGCATCAATTTTCCGTAAGACTTACGGGTCAATGGATGCAACATTTCAACGCCTGTCAATGTAAATACTTGACCTGCTTTGATTTCATCACCATTGGACAAACCACCCACGGTCAATGTACCGCCTGTTTGACCTGCACCATTCACGGTAATGCCAGATGTCTTACCATTTTCTTGACGATAAATATGCTCTGACTCCACAAAGTCAAAACCACGCGCACGACCCACATAGCCTTCTTTATATTGCTTGGCGATTTCAGCATTGGGATTAAATAAAGTACCTGAGGTATCAACAATGCCATTGGTAAATTCAGATGACAGTAATGCAATACGACCCGCTGTAGGTGTTAATGAGCGTGCAAGCATTTCACGAGCGCGACCAAAAGGAGCTAAAGGTGAGGCTTCATTTGCGCCAATCAAAGTACCGTTATTGACGGTCACAATTGCACGTTTTAATAAGTCTGCATCAAGATCCGTGGCTAATGATTGAATTGCAGGCTTTAGAAAGCGGTCTTTGAATTGAGTCAAATTTAAGGCTTGTTCAGCAGCCCCAAATTGCAAAGAGACATGCTTTTGAGTGTCTACTTTCAAAATGCGAGATGATTCTTGCGCGTTTAAACTCGCATCTTCACTGCTATATTCTTTACCTTCAGTCACAATAGGAATGGGTGGAATCTTGATTCGTACTGACTCACCCACTTTATAGCCGGCTTTATCTTTTTCGAATTCTTGTTCACGGCCACGGTTGATCGATTTGATAAATACCGATTCTTCAATCAGCATTGCCGCAGCTTCTTTTGCTACAACATCATGAGTTAAAACTTTATTTCCAGTCATATTTTAATTACCTTAAGCTAAGCCACGACTACGCAGAAACTCATCATCAGAGCCTTTATACGGATCTTTTTTTGAGTTTGCCCCACCTTTTGGTGGAGTCACTGGCGCAGGAGCATTGGGGGTTTTTGGGATTTTAGGAATGTTTTTGAGTGATGCACGGACTTCACCAATTTTCATCAATTGATGCATAGGTGACATATTGAGTAATTCAACAAAATCAACAGGGTCTTTACCAATTTCATAAAGCACTGCAGGTGCCGCATCACCAAGTTCTAATACAGCAATACTGAGCTGTTCGGGTAATTCTCCCCCGCTTAGATGCACTAATGACTGAACGACTTGCACATAATCTGCATGCGTCTTTTTAAATTCAGCTTCTGCGTTAGAAAGCGTCAATGCTTGAGCTTGACGCAACTGTTCACTACGTTGCCGTTCAAAACGACTGTTATAGTCTTGCTCAGCTTTGCTTTGCTGATACTTTGACAAAGCATTCGCATAATCTTCAACAGACTCAAAATCATGCAGTTCAGGTGCTTTAAGCTCTTTATGTTCAGCAGTTCCGTATTTTTCGCGTAATGTTTGGGCTTCACGAATTGCTTCATTCTTCTCCCAAGTCAGTTTTGCAAAGCGCTGATCAATGGTTTTTTGACGATGAACGGCTTTTTCTTCCTCAGCCTTTTTTGTGGCTTCAGCTTGCTGTTCTTCTGTTAATTCAACCTCACTTCCACCTTCACCATTACCTTCAGTTTGTTCAGGCGGTTGCTCTGCTTCAATAGGTGCTGCGGTTGATTCGGTCTGTTCTGCTGATTGCTCTATATTTTCCATATCATTGCTCACTTATGCCTTGAAAACCGTCAAGTTCGGAATTTTGTTCATCTACAGCCATGTTTTGCGCATCTATCCCAAACTGGCCGTCATTGGGTGCGTTATTTTGTTGCTGTGCCTGTTGCCCCAACATTTGCTGATCAGGCATTTGCTGTTGCGCTTCTTCAGGCGTAAAAAAACCGCCTGGTGGCGGTTCTTCATGAAACTGTTGTTCGGGTGGTGGTGACTGATTCTGGGAATTTGTATCAAGCCATTCTTCAGGTGGTTGCATGTGTTGCAGAATCAAATTGATTGCACCTTTTAGCTCTTCAAGTTCAGCTTTAGCTACATTATTGATTTGAGCTACTGCAAGTGTTGTTTCTGCTTTGAGTTTCTCAATCTCAAACTTAGCTTGACGTTCCGCGTTCTTATCTTCAACTTGTGCTTGAGCTTGTTGTAATGCTTGCTGAAGCTGCTGCATTTGTTGCTGATACTGTTGCACAACAGCTTGCACTTGCGAATCACCCTCACCTTCTTGCGTTAATCTAGGATCTAGTGATTTTTTGATACGCTCAACAATATCTTCAAGCATATTGCCATCATCAAACGCTTTAAGCAGTAAGTCTGGTGCGACTTGACCGATCTGTGGAACAAATTGCAATAACTCTGTAAGTGCTTGCTTATTCTCTTGACGTTGACTAATAAAGCTTGGGCCAGTCGACATACGAATATCATAACGACCAACCGTTAAGTTATTCAAAATGCCATCAATAATGCCGTCAATCTGTTTGCCGTCCTGTTGCATCGGTGCGGGCGCATTAATCTGCACGCGTTCCGTCTTGTTATCTTCACCTGTGATACGTTTTACCATTTGCACTGAATATGCTTTTTGATAAATCCCAATCAGCACACGCCCAACTTGAGCAAGCGATTTATTCAAATTATCAGTGATGTGAAAATGACTAACATCTGCACGTTGTTGCAACATACCAATTGCTTTACCTGATAATCCTCTTTCATCGCTCCCCATCGCTGCAGGTTGCATATTAAGAATCTGCTCAATGCTTTGTTTTGCCCCATCTGCTGCATTTAAAATGCCGTTGAGCGCAGTCAATGCAGGTAATTGTTGAGGTGGAGCTAAGGGTAAATTACTTTCATCATTAATTTGGTTATAGCGCAATACCTGATAATTGTTAGGATTGGCCCATTCAGTTAAATCACGAGAAGCTTCAACCGATATTAGATATTGCTTACGCAACCCTTCTAAAATTTGTTGCGCTTCTGACGACTTCCAGAAGTTATAAAGCTTTTGAGGATCTTTCGCAAAATGCACCATTGAATAGACATAGCGTTTCTCACCATCCCATGTCACATCACCATATACAGGGATGATAGGTATCATCGGTACAATAAATTCACGATTCTCTAAAACCTTAGAGCCAGTCAGTTTATACCACCAGCATTTTTCCTCGTAGCTCTCCCTTTGATTCTCAATCAGTGATGGATCTTTGGGTTCATCGTAGGTCGTTGTGCCATCCACTAACAAATATAGTGTTTTGGATTTACGTTGCAATTCAAACATTTCAGCAACACATACCGTTTTATCAGCATGATTAAGCCAGTCGCTATTTTGAGTTGAATCATCAAAATCACTTACAGCATCCTCACCATACTGATCAATAATATCTGCTCTTGGTAGCCAAGTTTTAATAACCACATAACGAGCATCAGAGCCGTCTAATTCTTTACTCAATGGATCTAGAAAAACAGAGTCTGGATTGTGAATGGTGAGTATTTTAGGTTCTTGCTGAAAGCTATCAGGAGAAACATAATCAACATGAATACGGACGAAACCTATTCCACCGTAAACCACCCCCTCCACCGCTGCATCATAAGCATTATCCGCACCACTGGTAATTTCAGTATCACGGAGTAATCCGTTAAAGATTTTTGCAACCGCTGGATCTGCAATATCATCGACTGGTTCAGCTTTGATTTGCTGTCGATTGAGTCGAGCTGAATTGATTTGCTGTTTGCAATACGTCCGAAGCACATTAAAGGTCAAAGTTGGGATGTTTGCAGCTTCACGAGATTTACGGTCTTTTTCGCTCCATTGCTCTTTATCAATGGTCACAAACTGACGATCATCCTTTCCCATTTTGTAATTATCTTGCCAATAATCCTCCGCTTCGTCGCACAACGTACGCACACGCTCAAGAATATCAGTGTCTTTTTCTGTCTTATCTGTCATGACAATGTTGTCCTTGTTGCAAGTGGTGGAGGTGGAGATTTGGTTTTTGATTTCCCAACCAATCCTTTTGAAATCGCAAATCGTCTCATCATGTATGCATAGCGCGTTGCATCCAAAACATCATCGCCTGTCTTGGAGATTCGCCCTTTTTCATCGCGGTGATATTGTAAAAACTCATCAAGCCAAACTCTCAAGCCTTTAAATACCTTAAATTTACCTTTTCGCATAAGGTCAAGTATTTCAAATAATCCCGCCTCTACACCATTTGAACCATCTGGCCATGTTGCATGCTCATTCAGCATTTTGAACCCAGCATCTTTGTAATAAGCCTTTTGCTGTTTTCCTGAACCTTTTTCAGTTTGCAATCCGTCCAAAGGCCATGCCGTAGGTACATCTTTCGACCAAAACTTAGTTGCGCCCCAAGCATCATTTGGAGATACATGCCTTTGCTTCCATGCATGTGTCACATAAATTGTTTCAGTATCCATATCAATAGCTAACTGAATTTGCGCTTGAGGATGATCCCAACCAAAGTCCATACCATCAATCACCTTCCAATGGTCAGGAATATCAAATGGATCGCATGTCACAAAATCCTCACTCAGATCGTAAATACGACCATGACCGAGCATTGGAATACCTTTGGTTCGCATATCACGTTGATGTACAGGAAATGAAGCTAAAAGCGTCTCTTTAACTTCAGTTGTTAAGTGTGGTGCATCATCCCAACCTGCTGTAATTAACTTCTGCCCTTTTGATGGTGTATCCATGAATTGAACAACCAACTCAGTACGACCATTTTCAGGTGTAAATGTCAAAATACCCCGACCACCAAGCCCCTGATCACCTGTTGCTGTACGAACTAAGACTTGTGGGAAAATCTGCTGATCTCTTGGTTCTTCATCAATATGGTACCAATCAACTGAGTCACCCATTAAAGCGTGTTGGCCTTGCGAATATGACCATAACTGAACTTTAGAGCTTTGATATTGAACATCACCGCCACCACCATGACGCACATATACGGTACGCATAGCATTCGGTGTGCCAGTCATTGATTCATGCTCAAGAATATACTCAGGCGGGATCAACCCACCTCTCCACTCATTCTCGATACGACGACCAAAGATAGGCGCTTGTAATAAATCTCGAATCTTTTCACCTGAATAACCAAGCAACCAAATTAAAGGCGCGTGATTAAACGTGTGTCCATCCCACCAATCTGGATAATGACCAAGGGCATGCATCGTATCGATGTACGTGCCTGTCATCGTTTTGCCGACACGGTTTGCAGCCATAAGCATGACTTGTGAATAATTAGATGTGGACTGAACTAAATCGCGCTGAAATGGGTAAAGTTTTTCACCAAAATGCTTGTATTGATACGTTTCATCCCTGCGGTTTTTTTCTTCCAATAATGCTAAATAAGCTATTTTTTCTTCTCTAGTCATTATTGTCTCGCTTTGGCTTCAGCCTCTTTAATTCTCTTGTCCAATTCAGCATCAGAAATACTCATTAATGGCTGACCATCTTTACCAGTAATCTCTTGCCGATTGGTATACTTCCCACCTATATCCTCAGCAGCCTGTTTGAGAATACTAAGTGACATCACGGTGTTTTTTGCATTTTTTTCAAGGAGCTTGTCGTACTTTCTCATGCGGTAATGTTTATTTGCGATTGGAATATCAATCAGACCCTCATCAAATTTCTTACGTGTTTCATTAAAAAGCTCAATGAATTTTTTAGAAAGATTTTTCCCTGCTGCTTTAGTTGGATCGTATAAAGCTACTTGTGAGCGTTCAATTTTGACTCCGTATTCTTGCTTAACAAGTTCCGCAACTTCTTGAGGGGTGTCACGGCATGCAAGAGCTTGAACTATAAATATTTTTACAGGCTCTTTTAGGGTTGCCATAACCACCTCTTTGTATAGCTACGTATAGCAAGATCGGCAAAAAATTAAGCCAACTTCAATAAACACGTACCACATGCATGAGCAATATTGGCTTTCCGAATTATTGGGCCTTCATTTGCCAAGTCCACCATTTTTTGGACTGATTCAGATGCACCGTAACGCTGAACCACAGTATGAAATTCTTCAACATCATGACCGCGTAAGTAGTGCTTTGGCTCACCAGTAATGGGACTAAATATCATCTCACCATCTTCAGTTCGCTTCGCACCGATATGACATAGCTCATGCTCTATCAATGCACAAAAGTCAGCATCACTCGCTTCCGCAGCATATCGAGCATCAATGGTGATTAGGTATGTAGGAACATGACCGAACCAATTAATCATTTGTTTTTCTTGTCGTGCTTTCTTCCAGCCACCAACATTGATCATCACTTTTTCAGTTTGACCTAATACATATTTTTCAGCTTTGATAAATGCAGATGATGCCCAAAGCACTTCAAAGAATCGTTTATTGAAGTAAGTCAGGTGCTCATGTTCCTCGTTATATAAATCCGAATTGGAATCTAAGAATGTTTCCCATATCCACTCTTTCAGCTCAAAAGCAGGTTCGAAGTCCATATCATCGATAGGATCCAATTCAAGAAGTCTTTCAGGTGGATTAGGTCTTTTCATTGCTTCATTTCCCATGCATACATCAAGTCATCAGGCGTATTTAAATAACACCCATGTTTTAAGCAAAATGCATGTATGTCATTTAGGTATTCAGTGAACTGATCAACCGACGCATCTGTTGTGCTAATCAAGTCATTAAGGCCATTTGCCACCTGTTCATACATTGGGTGGTTTTGATCCTTTAAAACTTTGACTGCTGCAAATGTATTCTTATATTGACCTACATCATCACGATTAAAGATGACCGATAGAAACTTCTTCTTGAAATATAAATGCTCTGATTCTTTATCATTGCCTTGGTGTTTAGCCCATTGGGTGAGCCACATCCAATACAAACGGTTTTGAGCCTTAGACCTATCTTCTTGTTTCTGATCAATCCTCACCACCAAAGGTTTATTTTCTTCTAATGCCTTGGTGTAATGGGTATGCATAAAGCTAATGACTTTAGTGACATCGGCGTGAGAACTGATAGGAAACACGGCTTTTTGCATTTCCTACTCCCTGCTAGCATTCAGAATGCACTCTAAAGTTTTCTTCAAATTCTTTTTTTGAGTAAATAAAAGCCATCTTAAGTTCATTAATTAAAATAAAATCACCTGCTTTCAGTTTTGAATTGCCAATAATGGTGGAGATGAAAACCCCATCGTCTTGTGAATAAATATTGGCACCAAATTGACTTAGAGCTTCTTTAAGTTCTCCTATCTCTTTTGGGTCATCAATAAACTCAACTGCTATATATTTTTTGGGCTTTGTTGTGCAGCTAAATATCTTGCCCATCAAAACACCTCTCTATCCTCAATACTTAACATCCGATTGGTCTTAATCAGCATCTGCTCAAACCATGCTTTTGACTCATAACGACTCATTGAGTGATATTGGTCAAGCCATTGGTGACAGCCTACACACAACGGAATAGTAAATTCGTCTGAGGCTTTAATGCCTCGCCCTTTGCCATGTTTAGCGAAATTAGAATGAGCTGCTTGTGATTCAGGATTTCCACACTTTACACATGGTAATGAGCGAACCTGATTAAGCCTCTTTGAATTACGCATTTTTATTCAAACTTTATTTTTTCACATTTACGACATTCAAGTTTTATAAATAAATCATCTTGTTCGTATTCATACTCATGTAAGCAGAATAACTGTATTAAAAATTGGAGCATTTGATTCTCCTAAATTTAGACAATAAAAAACCCCGCAATTAGCGAGGCTTTTAAATATCAGTTGGTCAAACCGTAATACGACCAGTATAGAAAAACTATACCTTAGTTAGCAGAATAATGCTAACTTTAAATTTTTGCTTCTTTGTATGTATTTTTACGATATTTTTCAACAGCACTTGATGCGGATTTTATTGATGTTTCTAACGCAATCACCATCATGTTTTCGTAGGACTTCCAAGTTTGACGATATGCATTGACCGCCATTTGATGTGTCTTTACGCCTGCATAATACAACCGACCTTGGGGCGTGAAATTATCCTCCAACTCAGGATTCATCGAGAAATCAATCACCATCCGAGCAACAAGCCATGATAAGTGATAAATTGCAATATGCTCAGGCTCTCGCTTCTTATCCTGAACAGCCCCATTCATCATAATTTTAGCTAAGTGATTACGAATATATTCATAGTCTGACTTAGCCATTTCGCCATAAATTATTAGCGATGTCACCGACTTTTCTAACTGCGTATCCATACTTGCAATAGCACCCAAACGATCTTGATAATCCAATGGTTTCTCCCCAGTACTGTGAGACTCTTGACCAAAAATAGGCGACTTCGCTGTAATGCCATGAGTCAACCATTCAAACTGTTCAAACTTTTCTGCTACTGCATTCATAAAAAATCCCTCAAACTTCTTTAATGTCTATGTCATGTACTGTTTTCATCAAATGCTTCTTGTTTCTAAAACTTGCCAACTTTCTCGTTACTGCTGACTTCACATCTTCAACGATCAACATGCCATTTTTGATATAGGTAAAATCTGCAAAATATCTCAATGCAGGTTTAGCCCTCTTTTCCCCTGCAATTTTTACCTTAGGTGCAAGCTCAAATTTGACCTGACACCTTAAGTCTAGAATTTCACCTCGTTGCTGCATCGCTGTAAGCTCGATATAACGCTTGTACTCCTTTTGGCTATCGAACTTCATTCCGTTCTTTTCGATCTTCTGAGCATTGAATTTATTGGGTTTATTGCGTTTAGAGGTAGTCTTCCGACCACCGCTAAACTGTTTGTGATATTCAGCGAGGGAAATTGAGGTCATTTACTCTCTCTAATAAACCTTTATTTTCTTCACGACAGCATGAGAGTTGGTTTTGAAGATCATCAATCTCAACCTGTCGGGATTGCCGACCACCATCAAAAGCTATACGGCAACAATTAGCATGACGGATAACATTCAGACCTATTGTGCTCATCCATTTATCAAATTCATTCATCGCTCAATCACTCCCATATATTCGCTTTTGAATATCTTGAAAGTATTGATAATGCTTTTGTCAAACTTGATCTTCTCTATGTACTCAATGTGATAACCAGCTTCAGAGTCATCGTCTTCCGCAGTTATCGAAACACATGCATCACAAACCAAGCCGAATAAATAATTAAAAGGACTTACTTCATCGTATTCTTGATATTCCCAACCGCCCGATAGCTGATACATGACCCAGTGACCGTCAAGCTTTTCAAACTCAGATGCATCAACCACTCCCGACTTAATTAACAATTCTTTGGCACGTTTATCTAATTTCTTCTCTAAACGACTCATCGCTCAATCACTCCAGTCAAAGGGCTAATGTGGTTGCGGATGTCGGTGCAATGGTCGGTGAAATGGGAGAGATTGTCGGTGCATGAATCGGTGTCGCCAATCTCACATGATTCTTTTGCAGAACAATTAGTTATTTCACTTTTCAGCTGCTGTTGAATTGCAGCTTCAAAGCCGCCTGAATTTATGAATTTGTCGAAGATATTTAGCTCATCTATCTGCTCTATCGTTAAACCGTTCATACTCTCGCCTTTATTGTTGTTAACTTGATCACGCCATTATCCAAAGCCCAAGCGACACACACATCACATCGACATGAACGCTTTCTGTATTGATCCGCAGTACCGTGCTTAGCTTTGTATATTTGACTTACTGCCTGTTTGATCTCCCCACCACGTTTCAAAAACTTTGCCATTTCCGCTTCAAGCTCAGCACGCAATTTACGTTTGTCTTGAATGTATTTAGCTGAATCAGCCGTGTTTAAAAATTCTTGTTTTGAAAGGTTCATGCCACTTCTCCCTCATAGCAATCACAAGGCGTATCTGGCACAAAGTGATTCATGAATGCGTCCTGTTGTTGATAAATAGATTTCCAACTAAAGTTACGACCCAATCCCTTTATTTCTGTTAGATCCGCTTGAGCTTCCATTGCTAAAGCTTTTTGCAGCAAATCCGGATGAACCTGTTCAAGCCATTTGATTTCTGAAATTTTAGAATTAGGGCAGAAATAACAAGCAGACTTGCCCGGCAAAGCTAAACCTTCATTTTCAATCGACTGAATACACTCATCACGACCCATATTCCAATCAATCAGTGGATACATGCGTGTGTACTTATCGTCGTATGTTTTATTCGCTCGTTGTGGCTCATCAGCATCAAAGCCGATCAACTTCACTAGACGAGCAGTAACAATAAAGCTGTTATTTAACAACTTATCCTGTGGTTGAACCTTGAATCTCTGACTGCACGTCTTAAAACCGTATGCGACACTTGGCAAAGCTTTACGGTCAAGACAGTCTTGTTCCAACGATTTGATCGGAGCTTTGACAACTCGAATTGCTGGATAGCCTTTTGACACAAGCCACTTCGAAAAATACTCAAGGTATAAGTATGTATGTGGCTTCTCACCACCGGTGTCTGCAAACAAAATCATATCGATTCTAATGCCGCGCTTTACGCACTCAATGAGCAATGCAGTTGAATTTGTGCCACCGCCATAACTACTGATTACAAAGTCTGAAACAAGAGTCGGTATTGAACTTTGAAGTATCTTGCCGAATGCATTCACACCCCACCCCCTAAACGCTGATATTCACTACCCGCTTGAAGTAATGCTTTTGGAAAACTCAATCCTTTTCCCTGTAATTCCTTAGTGCGAGTTTCAATCCATGCTTTTTCTTCTGATGATTGCTCTGGCAGCATTGATTTAGGTATTGGGCGAAAAAGATCGCTTAATTGCTTGTCTTCAATCGCTTCAGGCTTAACCCAAATCGCCTGATTAACGCCTGTTGTAGAGAACTCTTGAATCACATCAGCGTAGTTATCTTTGAATGCTTCATAAGCCAGATACATAGCTCGGTCTGTGTTCTTAGCCCATTTGATATTCGTAAACATTTCATAGCAGCGGTCATACGATTCTTTTTCAGCATTGGTGATTGAGTGATTGTTATCACCTGCCCATTTGATGATGTTTGCCAGTGCTGCATGCTTACCTTTGAATGAATCTTGTAAGCGCTGTTGCTCAGTACCAAAACCAGTGATTCCTAGGCACCACTTGCGGAACATGGCAGGATCTGGACAAAAACCGTTATCACGAACTTGAGATAAGCCAAAATTCACTTGATCGTGAGTTAATCCATCGATACAGATTTTCATTGCGGTATTGATTTGTGCTGTAGCCACACCATCAAAAGTTTTTTCAAATGAACGTGGTGCAATTGCCTTGAACACACCAACGAGCTGTGCTGAATTAATTGGACCAAGATTTTGATTAGAAGCCGTAAGTTGCATTGCCTTGCTCCTCTTGTGCGATTAATTCTTGAATTTCAGACATTCGAGTTGATGCTTGGGTTTGGTATCCGAAGTTGCCACTTGTTGAGATACGAGGTTCAAATAATCCTTGGTGATTACCCTTGATTGCCGTTTTCAAGGAAATATCTGATTTCTCAACTCCCCATGCTTTGAATTCATCATGGATAGTCTTGAGTGCATTTTTAGTCAGTGCCGATTTTTTGTATTCAGAGCGGTTAGTGACAAACTGCTCCCAAAGATTTGGCGTGCAGAGTTTTTGGATATTGGTTTTAGTCAAATCCATAACTTCATCGAATGACAACTTACGAGTCTTCTCTTTGCGCTCAGCAGCAGATTTTACTTTTTGCTCAACCTCTAATTTTTGTTGATCAAGAAGATTCTGTTTTTTGATTTCTTGGTATTCAAAGAAATTTACTTGCAGAGGATTTTTAGCCCGAATGGTATTATTTAATAATTCTATAAAAGTAATTCTATAAAGTAATTCTATTGTGTCTTTACTTTCTAAAGTGCTAGCGCTTTCATTACTAAAGTGCTGGCGCTTTACTTTCTGTAGTACTTTACTTTCTAAAGTGGTACTTTCATTACTAAAGTGGTCAACCAATGAAACCTCATTAATTTGGTATTCATTACCCTTGCGACTGTTCTCAGTAACGATAGAAATCACACCCAATTCAAGCAACTCTTTTAAGCCTTTAGCAACTGTAGTTGTGCTTAACTTTTTAGAACCTTCGAGTTTGCCACCTTGGAGCTGAGAGTAACTCACATGATCAGTTTTCTTATCCTTGTAGCCATTTATACGGTCTTCTAACTCCGCATAAATATTCTTGGCAGCGTCACTCAAAAATGGACGGACTTCGTAGCGATAAAGCCTGCTTGACATGACGTAGCCTCTGTCAAACTTAATAGACATAGCTTGTCGCTCTAATTTTTTAGCAGTCGATGGATGCAACGATATTCCGTTGTCAACCTTCTGCTTGTGTGCTAAATTTGATTTCATGTTCAATGCTCTCAAGTTTTGAATTAAGAAGCCTGATCTCAACCATCAGGCTTTTTCTTTATCAGAATTAATGTGAATCCCTTCCGATCCCTCTGAATCCCACACTTCTGTACTTAAATCCCGTATTAACCCTGTCAATCCCAAGCGCTCAAAAGATTTTGCTTGTAAATTAAGGACATGCCACTCACCTACGATTTCTTTTTCAAGAAGGTAAGCGAGGTACTGAGCAAGATCTTTACCCTTAATAGCAGCAAGTGTTTTTGCCCGATCATGGATTTCAGGAGACAAACGAACATGTGTAGATTTTTTATCAAGACTCATAAATTCACCTACGAAGCTTTATGTGGTGAGCAATGTTCTGCCCATAATTTTTCGAGATTTTTACCCTTCTCGTAACCAAGGTTCTTTCCGCATTTACCATTCTCTAAATTACTTACGTAATTTTGGGAACAATCCATTCCGTCTGCGATTTGGTTTTGGGTTAGGCCTTTTTCTTTAAGGTCGATGATTTTTGCTTGCCACTGATTCATGTGGAGGCTCCTATATTTTTAATAAATATATAGGTTTTCCGATATTAATACAATAGCCAAACCGATTGGAATATGTATCAGAATTCCGATAATGATAGTTGAGATAAATTCATGAGCACTTTGGGCGAAAATTTAAAAAAAATACGTAAAGCAAAGAAGATGACTCAAAAAGACTTGGCACAAAAATCAGGTGTCAAGCAATCTGTTATTTCAGATCTGGAAACAGGAAATGCAAAATCAACCGGTTCAATTTTAGAGTTAGCTAATGCACTAGGTGTTACCGCTGAGGAGCTCAAGAAAGGGATCGTTGGTGATACCTTAGAGCCATCTAATGTTGTAATAGTTAAACCCAATATGGCCCCTGTTCTCTCTTGGGTTCAGGCTGGAACTTTTACTAATGTTGAATCTATCGACATGTCTCAAGTGGAAGAATGGCTACCACTCCCAGACGAGTGTACAAACTGCTTTTATCTAAAAGTTCAAGGAATTAGTAATAGTCCTGACTTTCTTGAAGGTGATTACATCCTTGTAGATCCAGATGTTTATTACAATGATATGCAATCAGGTGACATGATTGTTGTTAGAAGGTTTGAGGATGCAACATTCAAAAAATTAGTTATCGAAACCGATGGCGCTAGATACCTTCAAGCACTGAATCCCGAGTTTAAGCCAAATATTATACCGCTTGATGAGGATTGCAATTTTGTTGGGCAAGTTGTTGACTGTGTTCGTTATACATATCGTGCAAAACGCAGAACAAAAACGAATTAAAATAAACTGTGAACCCGACGCAGTCCTTTGGACCGGATAGAAAGCAGAACGACAACTATTGTCAAACTCATAATGAAACTACAAACATTGATTGATACACTATGACAACAACCAAAACGAACTTGATTGAAGATGATATGACTGAGAGATTCCATGTGGTTTATGATGGCAAAGCACTTGATGAGCACCTTATGGATGTTCGAGATCTTGCGCCTGCCATGATGGCTATTAATGATTTACTCATTCATGCAAACCAAGAGCTTAATGGGGATAAGCTAGAGGTACAGTTAAAAGTTAAGGCCAACTTTAAGGCTGGAAGTTTTGGAATTGAGTTTATTGAGCATTTGGCTTGGGTGAATCAAATTAAAGATTTACTGTCAGGTAGTAATGCTACAGCACTGGCAAATGCGAGTGGAATTCTTTCTCTAATAGGTATGTTTGGTGGCACTACAATTGGTGTAATTCAATTATACAAAAAATTAAAAGGTAATCGCCCAGTTAAAATTGAAGAATCTTCAGAGGGTGTAAAGGTTTATTACACTGAGACCGAATATATTGAAGTGGATAAAGGAGTTTTAAAGCTCTATCGAAGCAAGGTAATTGCGAGTGATATTGGAAAGATGTTAGAGCCATTAACCAAGGATGGTATTGATTCTTTTTATGTTGTAAAAGATATGAGTAAGGATGTTGTTGAAGTATTTATCGACAAGGCCGAGACAGAGTATTTTAAATATCAAAATCCAGAAGATGACTTAAACTCAGATATTTCAGAAACATACCTTCAAATAGAATCGTTATCATTTAAAGAGAAAAACAAGTGGAAATTTAGTAACGGGAAAACAATTTTCCATGCAACTATTTCCGATGAAGATTTTCTTTGTGATGTTGATAATGGGCAATTGAGGTTTGGCAAAGGAGACCTCTTAAAAGTAAAATTAAAAACGACTCAAACTCTTGCTCATGGAAAACTGAAATCAGAATACGAGGTATTAAATGTTATTGAACATAAAATTATCAAACAAGAATCTCTAGATCTCTAATATCATTTTTCCATCCAACCCACCCAGTGTGGGTTTTCTTTTGTCTATTAAAACATAAAAATAAAATAATATCGGTTTTTCTATATTTAAATCGGATTACCTATTGACTACCAATATCGGAAATGCGATATTTATCTCACAGACAAACAAAAAGCACACCGACCTTCAATCAAATGTGCTTTTGCTAACTAGCGAGATGATTATGAATCAAAACCCTATCCAGAGTCAAACTGCGAGCTTTTCCAAAGTTCATAGTCAAACGACCCCACGTTTGTTCCAACACCCTACACCTAACAACACGGTGAAATATAAATCTAAGTCAGGTTTAGTCCTTGCTTCAATTGTTGCCATTGCTGTTTGTGGTGGTGGTCTATTCAGTTGCACAGCGCATCAAAATGCTGTGGCGAAGATGGGAGTTTCAAAATGAACGCAATCCCTAAATTTTCAGAGCAGATCGGCTCTACATTTTCCGAGCTTTCAATCAGTGATGACTTTGTGATTCAAGGCACCCGTGTTTATTTCGATTTGGTTCAAAAAGCTTACAGCAAAGTTACTTCAAGCATCTCGGCTGTGATTGAGGCCAATGAAGCAATAGATTCATTGGTCTGGAACAGCACAAATGACCCACAAAACGATGTCGATGTGGATTACGACAAGCTTGAAGTCGCTAAGTACAACATCGCTAAGGTTTGGGATTTTGATGATGTTTTGGCTCAAATTGGTCAACCGTTTTTCTTAACCAAAGATCAAGTTGAAAGCCTAAATGAAATACTTAAAGCGCATTTTGAAGAAGAAAAAATTAAAGAACTAGCAGCTTAAGGAAAAGAATATGAATGCTAAATTTGAAATACAAGAATTACAGCAGAACGTAATTGTTCAGGCATTTTCAACAACTAATGGTACAGATATTTTATTTGATCGCATTGCTGAACAAGTTCGCTCAGTTGTACCTGATGCGACCACACGTAAAGGTCGTGAAGAAATCGGCTCTTTGGCTGCAAAAATTAGTAAATCAAAAGTACTTATTGAAAAGTGTGGTAAAGACTTGGTTGCTGAGCAAAAAGCTCAAATCAAACTCATTGATGATGATCGTATTCGTACTGTTAAAAAGTTTGATGATCTTCGCAATGAAATCCTTGCTCCGCGTGACGCTTGGGAACAGGCAGAAAAAGATCGAGTTGAAAGCCACAGCGCTTTTATTGTGTCATTTGCCGTTATGTCTGCACCACAGGCTTGTGAAAATCGTGATAGCACATTTATTAAAGGGATGATTTCTGAAATTGAAAATACAGAAATTACTGATGCATTAGAAGAATACAAAGAACAAGCCAAATTAGCGAAATTTGAAGCACTTGAAGCTCTACGTACTGCTCTTGCTACACGTGAAAAATATGAATCTGAACAAGCTGAATTAGAGCGTTTACGTCAAGCCGAGCAGATCCGTTTGCAACAAGAGCGTGATGCACAAATTGCACGCGAAGCGACTGAAAAAGCTCAGCGTGAAGCAGAAGAAAAAGCACGTTTTGAAGCTGAACGAGTTCAGCGTGAAAAAGCTGAATCAGAGCAACGTGAGGCGCGTTTAAAAGCTGAAAAAGAAGCTGCTGAATTACGCGAACAAGCATTAAAGCAAAAAGCTATTGATGATGCTAAACAGGCTGAAATTGCCAAGCAACACGCGATTGAGTCAGAACGTAAGCGTATTGAAGTTGAACAAATAGCAAAAGCACAGGCTGAAATCGATGCAAATGCTGCGCGTGAAGCTGATGAAAATCATCGTAAAAAAATATGCCAAAAAGCACTTGCTGATCTGACCTTGTTGCCCGGTATTAACCATGATTTAGCAAAAATTGTGCTTGAGGCGATTTACAGAAACAAAGTTGCCAGCGTTTCAATTAAATTTTAAGGAATAAGAATATGAGTGCAGTCGTACAAATAGAACAGCAATTGGGTGTCTCGATTAAAGATTTCGATCTTGATGAGTCGATGTGGTCTGCCCTTACATCTTCAATCTTTCCTGGTGCAAAACCTGAATCAATCATCATGGCTGTTGAATATGCTAGAGCTCGTCATCTCGACATCATGAAGAAGCCTTGTCATATCGTCCCAATGAGTGTGAAGGACTCTAAAACAGGCCAGTCAAACTGGCGTGATGTGATAATGCCGTCAATTACTGAACATCGAATTACAGCAACAAGAACAAATCAATATGCAGGTCAAGATGCGCCAGTGTTTGGACCAATGGTTGATATTAAGTTTGGAGTTGTTACTCACACCGTTCCCGAGTATTGCACCGTAACAATCTATCGAATCATTCATGGCGAGAAAGTTCCATTTTGCCACACTGAATATTTTGAAGAAGCATGCTCAACAACAAAGGATGGTGGGCTAAATTCAATGTGGACTAAACGGAAACGTGGTCAGTTAGCAAAATGTGCTGAAGCAGGTGCATTACGCAAAGCATTTCCTGAGGAGATTGGAAACGAATACACAGTTGAGGAAATGCAAGGTAAGGAGATTACCGTTGGTGGATCCGAGCTCTTTGGTGATCAAAAGAAAATTGAAAATGACTTAATCCCTGTTGGTTACCAAGAATTTGAGGATACGCACCTAACAGGTATGCGCGATCTTGCTCTGGATGGAATGGAAGCACTTGAAGCTGGCTACGCAGAACTTCCAAAAAGCAAATGTCGCTCGCATTTTTGGTCTATCCATAAAGAGTCTTTAAAAATTGCTGCACAAAATGCTGACAATCAGCAAGGAGAAGTCTATGAACATTCTCCAGCGTAATGGGGATTGGCATGCTCAGCGGTGCGGAAAAGTTACCGCCAGCCGAGTTAAGGATATTGATGCTAAACCATCCAAAGGCAAGGCATTCAATGCAATCACTCTAACTATTATTGCTGAGCGCCTAACTGGCGTTCAAGAGGAAACTAAAACAACAGGCCCTATGCAGTGGGGTATCGATCAAGAGCCTTATGCGATAGTGGCTTATGAAAATGAGACAGGCAATTTTGTTATTGATGTTGGCTTGATTGACCATCCTGCTATTAAAAATTGTGGGGCTTCACCTGATGGATTGGTTGGTAAAGATGGGCAAATTGAAGCGAAATGCCCTTCCACCATAACGCACTTGAATACACTTTTTACGAAGCAAGTACCTGATGAGTACGTTCCTCAGATCACTTTGCAAATGGCATGTACTCGACGTGTTTGGTGTGACTTTATTAGCTACGATCCACGCCTACCAGAAGAGCTTCAACTTATTGTTATTCGTGTGTTTGCTAAAGATTTAGATATTACAGGGATTGAACAATCAGTTATTAAGTTCAATCAAAGAGTTGATCTAGCCATGTCTGAACTCGCACCAAGCGAGGTAGCTGCATGATGGGCTATCACTACTCCACCATCACCCGGACACTTAATGTGTTCGGGAAGAAAATGATCCACGTATTTTCCAATGTCAGTAGCGGTGAAATTGAAGCTCTGGTGATTGATGCAAAACTTAAAGAAGCGATTTGGAGAAAGTGATGTCAGAAAAAATAGAAATGCACGAGATCCGTAAATTGCTTGTCGCTGTTGAGACTCTTGCTGTACGCCCTGCTCAGGCAGATGAGAATACCTTAGGTGAAGCCATTGGGTATTTCAAAAAACTGGTGAATGACCGCACTCAAGGTGCCATTCAAATTGTAATGTTTGTTGATGGAAAATTGGTGGCGTGATGGATATTAAAGAAAAACAATCATTCTGGGCTGAGCAGTTGCCAAACTTTGAAGCTAAATATTGGCTGCCTGACCATTTTAGTTTTTTAACCTTTGATATGGATCAAGGTAACTATGTTGTCAAAGATGGCATTGAGCCAATTTACGAAGATGATGCAAATGATGTTTTTCATCGCGTCAATACTGGTTGGGCAATGTGGAAAAAGGCTATCAATTTTGTAAAAGCTCAAGCGGTGCCTGAAGGTTTTGTTTTGGTGCCAAAAAAACCAACTGAAAAAATGCTCAAAGCCATTTATGACAATAGAAACTCCACTGCGAGTGCATACAGGGCCATGATCGAAGCACAGGAGCAAAGTCATGATGGATTTTAATTGCCCTTACTGCTCTTTTGGTATGAATAAAGAAGATATCTCAGAAGTGCATGAAGATGATCTTGTTGGTGAATGGGATATTGAGTGCAAAAACTGTAAGAAAGAAATTAAATTGTATGGTGAGGCCAATGTTGATTATTGGGCTGAATCCAAAAATGATTTACCCGAAGAAGTGGTTAAAAGTTTGAAGGAGGTGTCATGAATGAGCCGTTTAACTAAATTGGATCGAATGTCCATTGAGCAAAGAACTGCGGAAGCAATTAAATTTTGGGCTTCACCTAGTGATGCCGCTTTTCCTCCTGAGACTATTGCAATTACTTTTGAAGTCTCTTTACCGTGGTTGCAGCTAAAACGTTGTGATGGTGGTGGTATTCCATATATGAAGCCAGAAGGTACTCGGAAAGTTTTGTATAGAAAAGCCGATGTAATTGATTTCTTCCACGGCAGAAAACTCAAACACACAGCATAAAGGGGATTTAATCCCCTTTTTCATGCCCCATAAAAACAATATCTTCAATTTCTTGCATAGCCATTCTTAATTTTTTATCACTAATTTGTACATAGCCTTCGGTCACATCCGATGAAACGGTGTGATTTAAAAGACGCTTTATCGTGTATTGGCCATAATCTAAATTTTCAGCAATTGAGCTAAATGTTCTTCGTAGATCATGAAAAGTAAACTCCACTCCACTCGCCTCAATTACTTTCGCTTTAGCTTCATATAAGTGTGTTGTATAGCCCTTTAGTTTTGACCGTGGCGAAGCAAATACATAATCATTATATTGTTGCTCCTTTCGGCTTTTCATTATCTCCCAAAGCCTGTCACCCATTGGCAAGGTGTGAGGATCATCATTCTTAGGATCTAGTGAAGTAATCCATCCATACTTCAAGTCAATTGCATCCCAAGTTAGTGTTTCACATTCTTTTCGTCTAAATCCTGTTAGGACTAAGGTTAGTAGAAAATCTCTAACGGTGTTTCGTTCTTGGCGTAAAGCTGTGAAATTCATAACAGCATTAACCCAGTCGCCTAACTGCTCTTGTTTCACATATCCTTTTCGGCGTTTTATCTTATTCCATGTTCGTTTTGCTTTAAGTGTTGCAACGGGGTTGGTTGTATTTATCAGTGAATTATCATTTTCATCAAGGAAATGCTCTATAGAGAAATTAAATATTGCTCTAAATACAGCCATTGCGATATTTGCTTGGGCTGGGCTATTTTCAGTGAGTTCTGCGTATTTTTCTTGTACATGAGTTCTGGTTATTTCAATGAGCTTTAAATTCTTCCACTCAAATAGATATTGGTCTACCGTTCGATTGTAGTCCTCTAAACTTCTGCTTTTTAACTTTCGATGCTTTAAGTATTCATCATATGCAATTGCTAGTGTGGGTTGTTGTTTTGACACCTTATCATTGAGTATTAACTGCTCTCTTTTTTCTTTTTTAATTTGATTCGGATTGTAACCTTGCGCCATTTGTGAAAGTACGCCCTGTGCTAAAATTCGTGCCTGAGCTAATGTTAGATTTCCATGTAGACCAATCGTAGACCTGACAGCCTTGCCATTAACTTTTTTCTCTACAACATACGTTTTACAGGTTGTGTTGACACGAATAGCAAAACCAATTAATTCACTATCGCGATAGATACCAGTCTCACTGAGATTATCTATATATGTTTTTGTGAGTTTTATTCTTGTGTTGGCCATAGTAGAATTAAGTTAAGCAATAATTCGCAATAATATACCTTATTATTTTAGCGTCTACCATGCGTCTACAAATTAAAAGAAATCAAGTTTTAGCTCTTATCACAAGTTAGTAAATATCAATTAAGATATTGAAATATATTAATATTTAATTTTAAATATGGTGTTAGAGATGGCGAACAAATTTGAATTCCAAATCCGTGTATATATTGAAGATACAGATGCAGGTGGAATTGTTTACCATGCTAACCATATCCGTTTTATGGAACGCGCACGTACCGAATGGCTACGAGCATCAGGAGTTAGTCATTACTGGCATCAGAAAGACTACAACTTTGTCGTACATAAAATTGCTTTGAAATATTCACGCCCTATACTTATGGATGACTTAATTACCGTTACGGCAAGTGTAGTTTCATGTAAAGCTACGTCTTTTGTATTGCAACAAAATATTTATCGTGGTGAAATCATGCTTGCTTCTGGCGAGGTGGAATTGGCATGTATTAGTGCTGAAATGAAACCTTGTAGAATTCCTCACGAAATCCGTGAATTAATTCAAAAAGAATTAGCTCACGAATAAAAATATTATTGGCACATGTAACTATGGCAACACAACTAGAATCCTCTCTACATCTATCTGATTTAATTTTACAAGCAAGTCCAGTAGTTCAACTGGTCATGCTTATTTTAGTATTAGCGTCTTTATTGAGCTGGTATCTAATTGCCAAGTTACATATGGGCTATAAAAAAGCCAAACAAGGTGATGATCATTTCCAGAAAATATTCTGGTCGGGTGCAGAACTGAATACTTTATTTAACAATGCTCAACTGAACTCTAAACGTGACGGTTTAGAAGACATTTTCTATCAAGGCTTAGGTGAGTTTTTAAAACTTAAAAAATGCCAAGCCGATACTGCACAAATGGTCGAAGGCACTGAACGTATTTTACGTGTCGGTTTAAGTCGTGACCAAAGTCGTTTAGAAAATGGCTTAAGTGCATTGGCGAGTATTGGTTCTGTTGCACCTTATGTCGGTTTATTTGGCACTGTATGGGGCATTATGAATGCCTTTATTGGTTTAGCTCAGGTTGATCAAGTCACTTTAGCAACAGTTGCACCAGGGATTGCCGAAGCACTCATTGCAACAGCCATTGGCCTATTTGCTGCGATTCCTGCGGTATTAGCCTTTAACCATTACACCTCTAAGGGTGAAGAGGTTTATTCTGACCGTGCATTATTTGCAGAAGAAATGGTGGCGCTATTACAACGTCAGTCTGTGGGAACTACACAGGGAAATGACTAATGGCGATTCAACGTTCCGGACGCTTTGAGCGCATCAAAAAACCTTTAAAAAGTGATATGAACGTCGTGCCCTACATTGACGTGATGTTGGTGTTATTGGTAATTTTTATGGTTACGGCACCCATGATTACGACTGGTGTCGATGTTGACTTACCACAAGCCAATAGCCATCCCATTGAGTCTAAAGAAAATCTTGCCATTGTGACTTTAGATAAACAAGGCCGCTACTTATTAAAAGATAACAATCATCAAGATGAAGCTTTAAACCTAGAACAACTGAAACAAGTTTTAAATAAAGCTCAAACTGATTCTGAAGCTCAAAAGCAAAAATTTAGTGTTCTGGTCAATGGTGATAAAAATCGCCCTTATGGTGATGTCATGAGTCTTATGGCAGCATTACAAGACGCAGGCTTAACTCAAGTTGGTTTATTAACCAAACCATTAGAGTAAGCTATGAAAGATTTAAATCAGCCTGCATCTAAAGAAAAAGCGATTGCACTTGGCTTTACTATTGCAATTCATGTAGTGGCAATTACTGGCTTACTTTTTTTAGGTATGAGTAAGCCACCAGAAGCACCTAAACAAATTAAAACAGTATTAATTAATCCTGAAGATTTACCGCCATTGGAGGCTAAACCTTTAGAACAAACAGATTCAACTGAAACTACAGATACTCAAGTTGCCGAAAATATTCAGCAAACTGCAGAGCCCGATCCAATTGCACCAGAACTTCCAACGACTCAGCCACAACAACCTAAAGTTGATCTGCAAAAAGCTGCAAATGAGGCAAAAGCTGCCGAACAAAAATTGCAAGCAGAACAAGCTGCACTATTGGCTGCTCAAGCCATAAAAGACAAAGCAGATATCGATGCAAAAGCTAAAACTGATGCTGCGAATCAAGCTGCCAAAGACAAAGCTGCTGCCGATAAAGCTGCAAAAGACAAAGCCGCTGCGAATCAAGCTGCTAAAGACAAAGCCGCTACGAATCAAGCTGCTAAAGACAAAGCTGCTGCGGATAAAGCTGCAAAAGACAAAGCCGCTGCGAATCAAGCTGCTAAAGACAAAGCCGCTACGAATCAAGCTGCTAAAGACAAAGCTGCTGCGGATAAAGCTGCCAAAGACAAAGCCGCTACGAATCAAGCTGCTAAAGACAAAGCTGCTGCGGATAAAGCTGCCAAAGACAAAGCCGCTGCGAATCAAGCTGCCAAAGACAAAGCTGCTGCGGATAAAGCTGCCAAAGACAAAGCCGCTACGAATCAAGCTGCCAAAGACAAAGCTGCTGCGGATAAAGCTGCTAAAGACAAAGCTGCTTCGGATAAAGCTGAACGTGATGCCGAAGAAAAAGCATCTTCTGCTGAAAAAGCACGATTAGAAGCTGCCAATAAAAAGGCTGAGGCGAAACAAATTGCTTCCACTGCAAAACGCGATTTTGAGAGTAAAGTTCGAAATGCTTGGCGTATGCCTGCTGATTCATCTGGTCAAAAAGCAACGGCTCGCGTAACACTCACAGATAATGGTGCTGTTGCCTCGGTCATTGTGAGTGCCTCTGACCCAGATGTAAAAGCCAGTGTGGAACAAGCGGTACGCTCTGCTGCACCTTACCCAATGCCAGCTGATCCAGATGCCAGACGTGAGGCTCGAAGTTTCACCTCATCATTCACCGTAAAATAAAGTATGAAACTTTAGACTTCACATAACTGTGCAATTATAAACCCTGCTCCGGCAGGGTTTATTTTCTAACTCAATCCACAATGATTCATTCCCCAAATAAATCACCGCCTCACATAAATGCTAGCACCCCATTCAGCACTTTCACCCTGCTGAATTGACAATAGATTCAGCTTTATAGCAAGAATTTATCTAAAATTCATTTTAGCTTCATACTTACACGCTTTATATAGATTAAAATCATGTCATTATGCTAAAAAGTTACACATAGTTAAAAACCATTAATTGAGTACATGACGACCAATGAAAATGATGCCTAGATATCTATTCGGATTGGCAATGATGGCAGCATTTAGTCCTGCTCTAATTACAGCCTCTTATGCCCAACTCCATTTAGAAATTGCAAAAGCACCCGAAAGTGCCCCTAAAATTGCGATCATCCCCTTTAGTAATGATTCCGCAATTTACCCAATCATTGAGCAAGATTTAAATCGCTCTGGACGTTTTAGCAGTGCTTCAAAAAATCTACCCGCAACGGCGAGTTTAAATAATGTCAATGCCGAAGCATGGAAAGCTGCCGGTGTACCTTATGTCGTTCTAGGTGATGTAAAACAAAATGCAGATGGTAGTTTTGCTGTTCAATACCAACTCTATGATATTGAAAAACAAAAATTTTTACTTAATGAATTACTCACTGTACCCGCTTCGCGAATTCGTTCAGCAGCACATATGATCAGTGATGAAATTTACCAAGCCTTAACAGGAATTCAAGGTGATTTTACCGGCCGCATTGCGTATGTACTACGTAATCCAGCCACGCCTGAACAACGTTATACTTTACAAATTGCAGATACCGATGGTGAACAACCTAAAACCGTTTTAAGTTCACGAGATCCAATTTTATCGCCAGCTTGGACTCCCGATGCTAAAAAAATTGCATACGTTTCATTTGAAACCAAACGTCCTGCAATTTATATACAAGATTTATCAACGGGTCAGCGTGAAAAATTAGCGGGCTTCCGTGGTTTAAATGGTGCACCAAGCTTCTCCCCTGATGGCAAAAGCATGTTGTTCACAGCATCAATGCATGACAACCCTGAAATTTACCAAATGAATTTGGAAACACGTCAAGTAAAACGCATGACCAATGACAGTGCGATTGATACTGAAGCACGCTATGCACCAGATGGAAAATCTTTTATTTTTACGTCTGATCGTGGTGGTTCTGCACAAATTTATCGTTATAACCTTGAAGATGGTTCCACCAAGCGCTTAACCTTCCGTGGTGCTTTTAATGCCCGAGGAAGCTTAAGTGCAGATGGTAAATATATCGCACTGGTACACCGTCCAGCAGGCAGTAACTATAAAGTTGCTATTCAAGAAATTTCCACAGGTATTACCAATATTTTAACACCGACTAGTTTAGATGAGTCACCAAGCTTCTCTCCAAATGGACAGATGGTGGTTTATGCGACACGCGAAGGTAATCGTGGTTTACTTGCAATCATGTCTACCGATGGTCGCTTCCGTATGAATCTGCCGAGTGAACAAGGCGAGGTTCGTGAACCCGCTTGGGCACCCAAATAAATACTGAATTTGTAAAGTTTTAATTTGATTTAAAAATACGTTATGGAGATCAATATGAATACTATTAAATATTTAGCATTACCCTTACTTACTGCAACTTTAATCATGACAGGTTGTGCAAGCCGCAAGCCTGCAGCTGAAATTACGACAGGCACTACGCCAAATAGTTCGACTACAGTAAACACCGAAGGTTTGAGTGAAGATGCAGCATTAAATACACAAAATCTTGCAGGTGCATCTGCTAAAGGCGTTACAGCTGAAAATAAAGCATTCTTAGCTAAACGTGTTGTACATTTTGACTATGACAGCAGTGAACTTTCAAATGAAGACTACCAAACATTACAAGCTCACGCACAATTCCTTAAAGCAAATGCAAATTCTAAAATCGCTTTAATGGGCCATACCGATGAACGCGGTACCCGTGAATACAACATGGCTTTAGGTGAACGTCGTGCCAAATCTGTACAAAGCTATTTAGTCACCAATGGTGTCGCATCAAATCAACTTGAAGCGGTCAGCTATGGTAAAGAAATGCCAATTAATCCAGGACATGATGAAGCTGCATGGAAAGAAAACCGCCGCGTTGAATTAAACTATGAAGCGGTTCCACCTTTATTAAAATAATGCCCTGAATAATCGACCATAAAAAAGCACTCATTTAAATGGGTGCTTTTTTATAAACTAAGTTTTAGGTTGCTCTGGCATGGGGCTTTGCATAGATTCAATCATGTCATGCTTATTGAATTCTTTATATTCAGGTTTTGCTTGATATTCTTTCCATGCATCTTTCACATTTTCAACACTAATTTCTTTTAAGTCAATACCTTCATTGGATGATGGCATCGCCTCAAACTTTGTCATTGTCATCTTAGTGCTCCTTGTACTTGATGCTTCTATCTTCAACATAGCACTTTCTAAAATACTTGCAAGAGTAAAATCGCGACAAATAGCACAGGATAATTTTTATTTTGGGTCGAACTCATCTAAAATAGGCATATTCTTTAATTTGCTAGAATTGATCGCTTTTGGAGCAACATTGATATGTCATATCGCACATTATCCCAATATTTAGAACAACAACAAGGGAATCTGACACCGGCTCTTGCGGATGTAATTGAAACCATTGCCAACACGTGTAAAACCATTGACCTTGCTTTACAAAAAGGCGCACTGGCAGGCGTTTTAGGCAGTGCTGAACTTGAAAATGTGCAAGGTGAAACACAAAAGAAACTAGACGTCATTTCTAATGACTATCTCATTGATGCACTTAAAGCACATAAAAATGTAGGTGGCCTAGCATCAGAAGAACTTGATGATTTCACACCAGCACAAGACAATGGTGAATACTTGGTCTTATTTGATCCACTAGATGGTTCAAGTAACATCGACATCAATATGTGTGTTGGGACCATTTTCTCTATTCTTCCTGCAAAAAATTCAGTCACTCAAGCTGAAGATTTTTTCCAAGCAGGAACACAGCAAGTTGCAGCAGGTTATGTCCTTTATGGTCCATCAACCATGATGGCTTTGACCGTGGGTGCAGGTACAGACTTCTTCACTTTTGATCCAGAAACTCAGCAATTCTTACTTACTTCTGAAAACATCCAAGTGGCTGCAGATACGCAGGAATATGCGATTAATGCATCGAACCAACGTCATTGGGAAGCACCTATAAAACGCTATATTGAAGAATTACAGGCGGGTAAAACTTCAGTCCGTGAAAAAGACTTTAATATGCGTTGGGTTGCATGTATGGTGGGTGATATTCACCGTATTCTTTGCCGTAGTGGTATTTTCTTATATCCATACGATACAAAAGATCCGAAAAAAGCAGGTCGTCTACGTTTAATGTACGAAGCTAATCCAATGAGTATGCTGATGGAACAAGCTGGTGGTGCTTCTACCACTGGTCGAGTTCGTATCATGGATATTCAGCCTACAGAATTGCACCAACGTGTTCCTGTGATTATTGGCTCTAAAAACGAAGTTGAATTAGCTACGCGCTATCATCATTAATTAATCAAACAATGGAAGTAAGTCTTTAAGCTTACTTCCATGGATCATTCTCTCATGCCAGCTTTTTTTCTTGAATCTAAAGACAATCCTAAAATCAAACATTTACGTGGTTTGATTGAACAAAATTCATTCCGTAAAAAACAGCGTCAAACCGTACTGGAAGGCACACACCTAACACTTGCATGGTTAGCAAAAAATCGTAAAATTCATTCTATTTTCACTACTGAAGTGGCAATGAGCCATCCTGATTTAGAGAAAATCAATGAGCTTTACGATGGTTATGTCTTTGTTATTAGTGAATCTTTATATAAAGATTTAAGTACTTTAGGTACATCTTTAGCATGTTTAGCCATTATTGACTTACCAAGCTCAACTGAAGCCTTAAACTTCAAAGAAGACACCTTAATTTTAGACAATATCCAAGATCCGGGTAATGTTGGTACATTATTACGTTCGGCTGCAGCGGCAGGCATTGAACAAGTTGTATGCACAAAAGGCTCAGCATCAATTTGGTCACCACGCGTACTCCGTGCTGGTATGGGTGCACATTTCTCACTACAGACTTATGAAAATGTTGAACTTGAAGACCTTTTAGGTAAATTTACCATTCCTGTTTATGTCACAAGCTCACACCAATCAGAAAGTCTGTATACGAAAAATTTGCGTAAACAGTGCGTTTGGATTCTTGGTAATGAAGGTCAAGGTGTTTCTGAATTTGCTCTTAAGCATGCAGAAGCCGTTTCCATCCCCCAACCAGGTGGTCAAGAGTCATTGAATGTCGCAGTTGCAGGTTCAATTTGTTTCTTCGAAATGGTACGCCAAAGAATTTAAGCGTTAATTTATTTTAATAAGCATCCCTAGTTAAGCAAAATCATTTACACTGATAAAAATAGTTGCTTAAGTTGTCAACCGATCATTTATTTTTTACGTTATATAGATAATGATTTAAAATAAATGGTGGGTACCCAATGACGGGATTTTCCATCTCTATGGATTTAGCACCAAAGCAGTCACAGTCGGAAAAAGTGAGTACTCAAGTGAGTACCGCTGAACAACGTCTGAAATATTTCATGCAAGATGTGACTGGGCGTGCACTGGTAATGATGGAAAGTGCGACTCAAGGTCACAACGGTATTGCGATGGATTTAGTACAGGAAGCCTTTATTTCCTTACATAAATCTTATTCAGAAAAAAGCACCGAAGAATGGTACCCCCTATTTTACACAATTCTAACCAATAAATTACAAGATTGGCGTCGTAAAGAAGCACGCAGAGCTTCGCCTTTTTCATTATTTCGGAAAATTAACTTAGATAACGACGATGAAGAAGCACTTGATATTATTGACGAATCTACGCCGAATCCTTTAAATTTATTAGCTCAGGAGGTTGCTATTGAAGAAATTCAAGAGGCCATAAATAAACTTCCTGTGCGTCAACAACAAGCTTTTATGCTCCGTGCCTGGGAAGGATTTGACACCCAAACGACAGCACAAATTATGGGCTGTAGTGAAGGTAGTGTAAAGACACACTATCATCGTGCAACTCAAGGTTTAAGAGCTTATTTATCTCATTTAAATCCTTTTATGGGAGGATCATCTGATGAACCATAAAGATTTCACACACCAAGTGACCTCTAAGCTTGACGGTCTTGCAAAAAATCACCGCAACAAAGCAGTGGTCATGAGCAATGTCTTGGAGCATATTCACAAAAAGCCAATCAATCGTTTTAGTTCATGGAAGATGACAGGTTTTGCACTTGCTGCAACCATCACAGGTTTTGTGATCTTACCAAATATCATGCAATTAAACGAAAAACCACATCCACAACAAGTGATTGTAAGTCCAAAGCTTTCACCACAAATGATGGAAGATCTCGAAATGTTATCCGTATTTGGCGAGGACACAGCAACCCATGGTAGCTAAAAAGTTAGCTTTAGCTTTTTGTGCGATTGGTTTTTTACAGACCAGTTTCGCAGGTTTTGAACGTTTTTGGATTTTTTCCAAAGATGCGAATACTCAGGTCAATGAAACGTGGGATGCTCTATCTGATGCAGAGCAACGAGCCCTCATTAAACGCTACCAAAACTTAAAAGAAATCCCTGAAGAACAAAGCGTTGCCCTGCAACAACGTATGGACTGGTTCACTCAACTTCCCGAACAAGAAAAAGAAAAAATGCGTGAAACTTGGCAACAAATGAGCTCATCCGAACGCAATGAATTACGTAAAAAAATGCAAAAAGCCACGACCACTGAACAACGTACTGATATTCGAGAGCAATATATTCAAAAATACCTACAAAACTCCACTACATCACACTAAAGCGATGCAAGAATTAATACATATCTAAAAATTTGGTTTAAATATTTTTAATACACTATTTATGTGAATTAGAATTAAAACAATCACAAAATTCAGCTTCTACTACGCAAATACTGAACTCACAATTAAATCTCACATAACCGTAATTAAAATTTGAATAGATATTGGATTTGATTAATTTAATTCCCCAAAAACATCTTTTTCGATTTAAAAATGAAAAAGCCCAGTTTTACTGGGCTTATTTATCTATATAAAAATTACAGATAATCCCCTTCACGTTCAGGCTGATATAGTACTTTTTCAATTTTTACTTTCATGATATGCCCATCAGGTTGTGGCCATTCAATTTCCTGTCCTTCAGCTAAACCCAGAATAGCTGCACCAATTGGGGCAACAACATTAACCTGCCCTTTACCCCCTTTAAAATCATGAGGGTAAACTAATGTGATTTCTGTAGCTTCTTGTGCAGGCGCAATCGTAATCAATACCCTAGCATTCATACTCACAACATTTTCAGGAATATTTTTAGGCTCAACTACTGTTGCTCGCGCAAGCTCATCTTCCAAATGCTCCATCGTTGGAGTCAATTTAGTTTGATGCTCCAACATTGTCTCTAAACGATGTAAATCTTGTGAAGAAATAATAATATTCGGCTTAGTCATTGATCTTAATTCCTTAAACTAAATGCATCTTAATGCGTACAAAAACATGTTGTTGTTATTTCTCATCTCTAATTCTTTATAACAGAAAATAACCTTATGTCTATCTTACTTTATATTTTCAATGCCATAAAAAAGACCCCCATGAGGGGGCCTCTTAGACGTCAAAACTTAGTTTGCATAAACAGGAAATTTAGCACAAACAACAGACACTTTTTCTTTCACAGCATTAATGACAGCTTCGTCGCCTTTAGCATCTAAGATATCAGCGATCCAACCTGCCAAATCACGAACTTCTGCTTCGCCAAAGCCACGCGTAGTCACTGCAGGCGTACCAATACGGATACCAGAAGTCACAAACGGAGAGCGCGGGTCATTTGGTACAGCATTTTTGTTCACAGTGATGTGAGCCGCACCTAACCATGCATCTGCTTCTTTACCAGTCACATCTTGTTTAATCAATGACAATAAGAATAAATGGTTTTCAGTACCACCAGATACAATATCGTAACCACGTGCAATTAATACTTCAGCCATTGCTTTAGCATTTACCACAACTTGTTTTTGATACTCTTTGTATTCAGGTGTCATTGCTTCTTTAAAGCAAATCGCTTTAGCCGCAATCGCATGAACCAATGGGCCACCTTGGTTACCAGGGAATACTGCTGATTGTAATTTTTTCTCGATTTCTTCGTTTGCTTTCGCAAGGATTAAACCAGAACGCGGACCACGAAGTGTTTTATGCGTAGTCGTTGTTGTTACGTCAGCAATTTGTACTGGACTCGGGTAAACACCCGCAGCAACTAAACCAGCCACGTGAGCCATGTCTACAAATAGGTAAGCGCCAACTTTGTCCGCGATGTCACGGAAACGTTGCCAGTCAACAATTTGGCTATAAGCAGAGAAACCAGCAACAATCATACGTGGCTTGTGTTCTAAAGCTAAACGTTCAACTTCTTCATAATCGATTGCACCAGTTTCAGCATTTAAGCCGTACTGAATCGCATTATAGGTTTTACCAGAGAAGCTAACTTTTGCACCGTGAGTCAAATGACCACCGTGAGCCAAGCTCATACCTAAAACTGTATCGCCCGGGTTAAGCAGCGCTAAGTAAACCGCAGAGTTCGCTTGCGAACCAGCATGTGGCTGAACGTTCGCATAGTCAGCGCCGAAAAGTTCTTTAGCACGGTCAATTGCCAATTGTTCGATGATGTCGACATACTCACAACCGCCATAGTAGCGTTTGCCTGGGTAGCCTTCTGCATATTTGTTAGTAAGTTTTGAACCTTGCGCTTCCATTACTGCAGGAGAACAATAGTTTTCAGATGCAATCAGTTCGATGTGCGCTTCTTGGCGAGCATCTTCCTGTGTGATTGCTTGCGCGATTTCTGGATCAAATTCAGCAATTGAGATATTGGCAAACATTAGCGAGGTCCTATTAAATTAGGGCTTTTAAGCCGTGCTAAGATTGGCGCATATTGTAGCATGAAGTTTACAAATATCGAGAATGAACTTTACTCAGTTTCACATAAAAATAGCTCAGGCTTTAAAACTTGAGCTATTTAATTTGAAATTACTTATCGTGCTGAAAGCATCTCTTTCGCATCGGCCACAATATTATCAATATTTAATGCGTACGCTGTATTATGATCCCAACTCGGATTGGTAATATAATTGACTTGCGTCCCAAAAGCTTGGGCAGTTGCATTTAAAGCATTGGTTGCAACAATCGGAACTGTTGTATCTGCACCACCCTGATAAATCGTAATAGGTGTTTTAATTTGAACTTGTAGTGCTTGAGAATCCTTGTCAAGGAAAGTTTTCACTACAGGCAAACTCATAAATCCATCTACAGTACGAGGATAACCATTTAATGTGCCATTCATTGCAGCATATTTGCCCATTGCAACACCAAACTGTTGCCCAAGCGTGTCATAACAAACTGTTTCCGCATTTTGAGCAATCTGATCTGTTGGAGACTTAAAGATCTGATTATATGTAAGATTCGGATTAGTATCTCTCAATCCAGCAGTAATGAGTGCGGTAAAAGTATCTAATGATGCATAGACAGGAATTTGTTTCGCGGGTGGTGCATTCGCAACCGATAACTCACCAGCACTCAAAATCAATCCAAGATGTGAAGCTGGTGCAACAGCAACAGTTCCTTTGTAGTCTAAATTAGCACGTGCAGCATATTGAGCCGCACCCAAAGCAGCTTGACCACCTTGAGAATGCCCTACAGCCACCCATTTTGATGAAGCTTTATTGCCCAGCCAATTACGTGTTGCAACAACTGCGTCAGTAATGGAATACCCTTCACTTTTTAAATTCAGGAATGGATGTAATTCTTTATTACCAGGTTCACCTAAACCTTCATAATCAGGTGCAACAACGACATACCCCAAGGCCAAGAATTTAGCAATCATACTTTGAATAGCAGGATTCATAACATTACGACTTGGTGCACATATATCTGCCACACCCGTAGTCCCATGTGCCCACGCGACAATCGGCCAACCTCCTGCTGGAGCTGCAGTTTTAGGGGTAAAAACTAAAGATGTTGCTTGTACTTCATTTCCACTTATTCCTTTCATTTTATAAGTCAAGACAACACTGTCAGCCGCAATAGCAGACATATCGGTTAAAGAGTATGCTGTAGGCGTACCAACCACTGGATCTTTAATATGATTCACATCGATATTGTCGGATGGAGGTCGCTCTGAGTCATTATTACTGTCATTACATGCCGTTAAAATTAAACCTGAACTAAGCATAAGAACCGTGAGTACATTTTTTTTCATATGATTTTTCCTTAAACCGAACTTTTACTATTGTTGTTTATAAAGTATCGGAACGAGTTATTTTCGTTCATGATCAATATTTACGCAAAACACTAAACTATAGCAAGAAAATTATTGAATATTTTTGGCAGATCGATCCAATTTTAAACCTCACTTGTAAATGACCTACTCTTTAAACCACATCTCTTTTATTAATTGATCTCTTAAATAAAGGCTAAATTCATTATGAAATACCAATAAGATGATTATTTATCCATCTATTCCAACAAAAATAGAAAAAATGCATAATTTTTTGATTTTAATTTGAAACATTTATATGTCAGAGGTACATTGACAACACTTTACTCTTGCTTTGGAGCAGGTCATGCAAGCCATCATCCTCGATACTGAAACACATACGCTAAATGGATTACCCATCGAGATTGCATATGCACCCATTCAAATCCAAGCAGGTAAACTTAGTTTAGATCGCGATCAAATGTTCGATCAACTGTATAGCATTGGTGATGAAAAAATCTCGTATGCCTCTATGGCAGTGCATCATATTTTAGAAGCAGAAATTGCAGATCAACCTAATTTTGGCAGCTTCACGTTACCCAATGAAACAATCTATATTATTGGGCATAACATTGATTATGATATTCGGGCTATTCAACAATGTGGCGTAGATACATCTCATATTAAAGCTATTTGCACACTGGCTTTGGCGCGCTTAGTTTGGCCAGATGCTGAAGCACATAATATTTCCGCGCTTATTTATATGATTAGCAAAGGCAGTGCAAAAGCCCGTGAAATGCTCAAAGGCGCACACCGTGCCGATGCAGATATTATTTTAACCGCAAATATTTTAATGCACATTGTTCATAAACTGAACATTCAAACGATTGAAGAGTTATTCGAAGCTTCTGAGGATGCTCGTATTCCGCGTACCATTAATTTTGGCAAACACCGCGGCACAGCAATCGCTGATCTTCCTTCTGACTATGTGAATTGGTTATTCCGACAAGATGAACTTGACCCCTACTTACGTAAAGCCCTAGAAAATACAAAATAATTAGAATTTAAGCTTTTTAATTGTAATATTAATTACATAAATTTGTAATTTTTACTCATTACTATGCATGATTAATTTATTGTGGGATTGAAATTAATCATGCAACAATATTACAAAACACAATTAGGCATTGACGCTTTAAAAAATAGAACTTTAGATCTTAATGCACGACAAAGACGTCTCTTGCTACTCATTGGTACTGAAGACTTTCTACGTATGAATGATTTGATCAAACGCTCACTTGCCCCACTTGAAATACTGAGTCAACTCAAAAATATGGGATTGATTGATTATGACCCGACTCATCCCCTTTATACTTTAGAACATAATCAAAATATTTCAGAAATCGATCTTGATATTGATATACAAAGAAAAAATATAGAAGCAGTTATAATAAATACTCAGCTACATTCAACGAATACTATTACTCAAATTCCACACACTCACTTTATTCCAAATTCCACTGAAGTTTTAACGACATTAACCTTTGATGAAATTAAACAGGTTATGCATACTCTGCTGCAACAACATTGTGGATTGATGGCAAAACAATTAATTAATCGAATCAATGCTACGCAAACTTTATCTGATTTAAAATTGTGTCAAATGCAATGGATTACCGTGCTGCAAGAGAGCCGAATATCGCCAATTGAACTGAATAAAACCATGCAACACATTAACCAATCAATACAGCAGTTAAACTTATCGTAGCGTTTTTACTGCATAATTTATGATCTGAGTAATTTAAAGTCCTATAAGTGTCTTTTTAAGACATTTTATATTTATATAGTTATCAAAATAAATATCATTAGCGATACAAATAAGCATCCAAATTACTCAAATTTTAAATCAGTTTTTTAATGTTGTAAATCAAGCAATTTCTATTTTCTATACCAGTGAAAAAGCCCACATTTCTGTGAGCTTTTTGGGTTGGATGGCTAGTGCTTATTTTTTATTTGAAGAATTACTTACAAATTCAACAAGCCGTCATTGATCCGTCCAACTAAAGAGTAGAATCTTCTCGATCTACTATGGCTTAAATATAGTGCAATCACGCCGCTACATCAAGATATGCTTACAATTCGGAACGCATGCACAAACAATCTACTCTTGATCTATTTTAGATATATTGAATGCCACTCGACTCAAAAATTATTAAATTTAATTAAAATATTAATCACGGACAGCCTGTTAATTTAAAACAACAAAATAGTGAGCTTTAACAAATAGATACAGTTATTTAGAAAAATAAGAAATTAAAAAGGTATTTATTATTGACTGATTTTTTCATTTTTAAATATGGTACGGCCAGCGGGACTCGAACCCACGCCACAGGCTTCGGAAACCTGTACTCTATCCAGTTGAGCTATGGCCGCCTTATAGTAAGTGCGCACATCATAACAAAAAAAAGCAGAAGGTAAAGCAAATATCAATTGTTTAACCATACTCCCGCTCAATCCTTATACAACGTTCTTTATTTGCAACAGATAATTCCGTGAAGTACGCTTGGTTTATTGCGTAAGATCACTCACAATATAGACACTATTAACTAAGTGAGTACTTCATGACTGATGCATTGACGTTAAGAGATTTGTCTAAGACATATCGGAATGGCTTTCAAGCGCTCAAAGGCATTGATTTAACTGTTCCCGAAGGTGAATTTTATGCCCTTCTCGGTCCAAATGGCGCTGGCAAATCCACAACGATTAGTATCATCAGCTCTTTGACACGTAAAACTTCAGGGACAGTCGAAATTTTTGGGCACAATCTAGATACCCATCCTTCACGCGCCAAACAATGTTTAGGTGTGGTGCCGCAAGAATTTAACTTTGGTCAATTTGAAAAAATCTTTGATATTTTGGTAACTCAAGCGGGTTATTACGGTATTCCTAAAAAAATTGCCGAACAACGCGCTGAACTTTATTTAGAAAAATTAGGTTTATGGGAAAAACGTAATGTTCAAGCACGCATGCTATCAGGTGGGATGAAACGTCGCTTAATGATTGCCCGTGCCATGATGCATGAACCGAAATTACTCATTCTAGATGAACCTACAGCAGGTGTAGATATTGAACTGCGTCGCTCAATGTGGGATTTCCTCACAGAAATGAATGAGCAAGGTACTTCTATTATCCTTACCACACATTATTTAGAAGAAGCAGAAATGCTGTGTCGTCGTATTGCGATTATTGATCGCGGTGTGATTAAAGAAGATACCACCATGAAGGGTTTCCTCAATCAGCTGAATGAAGAATCCTTTATTTTTGATTTAAAAAATCCAATTGAACCCTTTCATCTTGACATTATTGGGGTCAAATTCAATTTAATTGATCCCGTTACTTTAGAAGTCACCATGGATAAAGGCCATACCTTAAATGACCTATTCCAACTTCTAGAAGCTCAAGGGATTGGCGTCACCAGTATGCGAAACAAATCCAGTCGTTTAGAAGAACTGTTTGTAAAAATGGTTGAAAAAAACCTTGATGGAGCAGCGCAATGAACTTCACCCAACTCAGAATTGCGTTATTCACCTTAGTTCAAAAAGAAATTCGCCGTTTTATGCGTATTTGGCCACAAACTTTACTACCGCCTGCTATTACCATGAGTTTGTACTTTGTGATCTTCGGTAATTTAGTCGGATCACGCATTGGACAAATGGGTGGTTTTAGCTATATGCAGTTTATTGTCCCTGGTTTAATTATGATGGCGGTGATCACCAACAGTTATGCCAACGTATCAGCAAGTTTCTTTAGCGCCAAGTTTCAAAAAAGTATTGAAGAACTGATTATGAGTCCAGTACCTTTACATTTGGTGCTTTGGGGATATGTAATAGGTGGTGTATGTCGTGGTGTATTGGTAGGTGCCATTGTCACGGCAATGAGCTTGTTCTTCACAGACCTTGCCATTCATAACGTCTTCGTGACCATTTATACTGTTATTGTGACCTCTTTATTATTTTCATTAGGTGGCTTAATTAATGCAGTCTATGCCAAATCTTTTGATGATATTTCAATTATCCCCACTTTCGTATTAACACCGCTGACATATTTAGGTGGTGTATTTTATGCGATTAGTTCATTAAGCCCTTTTTGGCAAAATCTCTCTTTAGTAAATCCGATTGTATATATGGTCAATGCATTCCGTTTCGGCATTCTAGGGCATAGTGATGTGAATGTATCATTCTCTCTAAGCATCGTTACCTTATGTTGTGTGGCACTGTATGGCATTGCCTACTATTTACTTTCTCGTGGTGAAGGAATGCGTGAATAATGACTGTAGAACTCTCTTTATTGGGTAAAGAAACCGATTATCCAAGTACATACCAGCCTGAAATTTTGTTTCCGATTGCACGACTGGCATCACGCGAAAATTACGCACAGGTTGAAGGCATCTATCAAGGCAAAGATTGGTGGCATGTTTTTGAAATCTCTTGGCTTAATACCAAGGGCATCCCCCAAGTTGCGATTGGACGTATTACACTGCCTGCAACATCCCCAAATTTGATCGAATCAAAATCATTAAAGCTCTACTTTAATAGTATGAACTTCACTCAGTTTGATTCAAAAGAAGCTTTTATTAACACGGTTGAAAAAGATTTATCCAAGGCGGCTGAAGCTGATGTTAAATTAGACTTATTTCAGGTCGATGATTTAGCCATCAGCCAACCTCAAGGTCTTTGCATTGATAATCAAGAACCTGACTACCTAGTCAATCATCCTGATGCTAGCTTATTAAGCCTAGATCAAAATGCCCAAGACCTAGAAATTCAAATGTACTCCCACCTTTTACGCAGTAATTGTCCTGTCACTGGACAACCTGATTGGGGTACAGTTTTTATTCGTTATCAAGGTAAAAAACCTTGTTATCGCAGTGTTTTAGCTTATATTATCTCGTATCGTCAGCATAATGGTTTTCACGAGCAATGTGTGGAACAAATTTTTGCCGATATTTGGCAAAATTTAAAACCAGAAAAGCTGATGGTATATGCAACTTATACACGCCGTGGTGGATTAGATATTAATCCATGTCGTGTATCGGATGAATCATGGATGCCAAGCCCAATTCGATTGGCGCGACAATAAGATGAAACTTTGAGGTTTTAACAATGCCCTTTTTTGGTTTTGTACCGTCTGAAGAACTGCTTAAGAATATTCAAACTGGTATTGAGAAAAAAAATTCTAATGAACCACTGTATCCACTGCGTGACCAAACTGCATTATTGATTAATGATGAAATCATTGATGCTTTATTGGTTGAACTGGTACGTCGCTTCCCAGCAAGTGACAAGCGAGAAACTGCTGAAAAATTAGCAGGCTACATCAAGTCTACTGTGGCTGTTTTACTCAAACAGCTGCTCAGTAAAGCAGACAATGATGTCGTACGTCAGTCCATTGAATTTTCTGAGAACAGCCTATTCAAAGACCCAGAAGCTCAAAACCGTGTGGGTGTGAATCTTGATGCAAATCTAGTGACGAATCTCAAAAGTAGTTTTGCAGACATTCGTGACGGCAATGAAATTGATCGTGGTGTACTGTCTAAGCAATACAAACAGTTTGCAGACGTTACGATCGCTCATTTTATGAAAGATTTTAACAAGACTTTAGATTTAGGTTTGATTAAGCGTAAAGCCTCTGATCTTGGTGCTGCAGCGGTCACCAAAGCTGTGCATATTGCGATTGATAAACTCATTCCTAATTTAAATAATGAGGAAATTTTGGCCGTGGCTGAATATCACGATACCTTATTTGTTCATTAATTCAATTTGATCATTAAAATCAGCAAAAAAGGTCCTGTTAAAGGGCCTTTTTTGTGCCTTAAAGCATATCGATCCTCAATCGATCTGTAAAAAACCACATATAACTATCTCCTTACATTCAAAATAAAGTACGACTGTATTCTTTGCTTACGTAAATTTTTATTGCTAAATATGGATACAGATTGCCTTCAACTAAGATTGTGATAGCATGCGCAAAGCTCTTTCCACAGTAATACAGCAGTCCAATGGCCCCGAGTTCACAGTATAAATTTCTTCGCCATTCTCCCCGAGATGGATTAAGTACCGCCATGCAACCCTCGCGTTGGCAAAGGTTACATATTGACCCATGGCTATGTTTGTTTTTATTCTTAAATGCCATCCTAGGTCTGACCGTCCTTTATAGTGCTTCAGCACAAGATGTCGGACTGGTTTCCAAGCAAGCCATGAGCTTTGGCATCGGTTTTATTGTGATGTTTGCTTTAGCACAAATTCCTCCAAAAGTTTATCAAGCATTTGCACCCTATTTTTATAGCTTTGCTATTTTATGCCTGTTGGCCGTAGTGGCATTTGGTGAAATACGACTTGGAGCAAAACGCTGGATCGGTATTCCTGGTTTTGGCAGTGTGCAACCCAGTGAATTTATGAAAATTGGCATGCCTTTAATGATTGCCTGGTTTTTATCACGGAATCCGCTTCCGCCTAGTTTTAAAAATGTGTGTATATCACTCATGTTAATTGGTGTTCCATTTTTACTGATTGCTGAACAACCTGACTTAGGCACGTCTTTACTTATTCTTGCAAGCGGAATTTTTGTCCTTTTCCTCAGTGGTTTATCTTGGAAAATGATCATGGCCGCTATAGCAGCCGCTGGTGTCATCATCCCGATTGCTTGGGAGTTCTTATTACATGACTATCAAAGGCAGCGCGTTCTCACACTATTGAATCCCGAAGCAGATGCCCTCGGAACGGGTTGGAATATCATTCAATCTAAAACTGCAATTGGGTCAGGTGGATTTATAGGACGAGGATATCTTGAAGGTACGCAATCACATTTACACTTCTTACCTGAAGGCCATACCGACTTTATTATTGCCGCATTCTCTGAAGAATTTGGGCTCATTGGGATCTTTATCTTAATGATCATCTATTTTGCAATTATTTTTAGAACCTTTCAGATCAGCTTGCAGTGCTTTCATAACTATGGACGACTTGTTGCAGGTGCTCTAGCTTTGTCATTTTTTGTTTATGTATTTGTAAACGCAGGCATGGTCAGTGGTATTTTACCTGTAGTCGGTGTACCTCTACCTTTTATGAGTTATGGTGGTACTGCAATTATTACATTAATGGCAACTTTTGGCATCGTCATGTCGATTCATACTCATCGCTAAGTTTATACACATAAATAATTAGGAATATACAACACATGTCTACTTTTGGGCTTTTTCAAAAAGTAAGAAATTTAACTTTTTGTGCAGCTGCATTTTCAGTTTCTAGTTTTTCTCAGGCCAATGATTTTGCTAATGATTCTCAATATAACAACTTTAAAAATAAGACCATGCAAACTTATGGTTTAAGCAGTGAACAAATAGATTGGGCCATGAATGGCTCCAAAAATATTCCGAATATTATTAATATTATGAATCGCCCGGGTGAAAGCAAACCTTGGTATGAATATAAGACTAATTTTTTATCTGAAGGTACTATTCAACGCGGTGTCCGATTTAAAACTCAATACGCAGATACATTAAACCGAGCAGAACAACAATTCGGTGTTCCTCAAGCCATTATTTTAGGCATTTTAGGCGTTGAAACAGGTTTTGGAGCCAATAAAGGCAATTTTATCACCAGAGACGCGCTAGCAACGCTTGGCTTCGGTTATGAACGTCGGGCACAGTATTTCCAAGATGAGCTCGCAGCGCTCATTGCATGGTCATATAAAGATGGTGTAGCCACCCATTCAATTGTAGGTTCTTACGCAGGTGCTGTCGGTTACCCACAATTCATGCCAAGTAACATCCCAAAATTCGGTGTGGACTACGATGGCAATGGCCATGTTGATTTAAGAAATTCAGCAGTTGATGCCATTGGTTCCATTGCAAATTATCTAGCACAACATGGCTGGCAACGTAATCAACCCATTGCATTTTCAGCACGCTATACAGGTAATTCACCTGATTCCGTTATTGCCAAAGACCTATTGCAACCAACGCCCTATGGCGTCCTTAAAAAACAAGGAATTTCTCCCATGAATCCTGTCGTCCAAATCGATGACTTGGACTTGGTAAATGTTATTCAATTACAAGAAAATTATGGGTCTACTTACTACATCACTTATCCTAATTTTCAAGTCATTACGACCTATAATAAAAGTCGCATGTATGCCACTGCTTTATGGCTTTTAGGCACTGAAATTGCGAGTCGCTAAGACTCGCAACCACCCAACAAAACAACAAGTCAAGAATTATTTCTGTTAATTTGATCGCAAATCACACTTTTTACACACATGGTTACAATATTGATTATTATTTGATCAAATTTAGTGGGTTTTTGTACTTTTTACATCTGTTTGTTAAATATTAGTAGACAGCTTTATTGTTGCATGAATATTATCCCCTACCGTTAAATGCAGTTGCAAAAGTGAATTTACAGACCGCGATGGTTAATTTTCAGCGATTTAGAAAATTAAACACAGGTTCCAAGGAGTTAATGTATGCATGCTTCGCTTAAATATATGATCGCCCTGACCATGGGTTTAACTATGACACCCGTTAATGCTGAAATGGTTCAGTCGTCATATTTAAACAATGATTCAGATAGTTCGAGTCTTGCTTCACGTGTGATTAGCAAAGATTCAAATAATTTTAATTCACACTTTTCAAATTTGAACAGTTTAGCAATCACTGAAAGTACAGGTGATAAAATTCGTCGCCAAACAATTGCCGCTAAAATTGCAATTCCAGATGATGAACCTTCAGTTATTGATAAATTGAATACCGTTGCTTCAAACACTGTTCGTAAATTCAGTCAAACAGGTGTTGCATCGTGGTATGGTCGTCAGTTCCATGGTCGTAAAACGGCAAGTGGTGATACATTCGATATGAATGAATTAACTGCAGCGCACCGTAGCTTACCTTTAAACTGTTATATCCGTGTAACCAACAAAGATAATGGCAAAAGTGTTGTGGTTAAAGTAAATGATCGTGGTCCTTTCCATGGCAATCGCGTACTTGACCTCTCTTATGGTGCAGCAAAACAACTCGGTATGACTAATACTGGTACTGGTCGTGTCAACATTGAACGAGTTGATGGTCCAAACTCTTAATTTATCGATTTGCATATGCATTTAACATCTAAGCCACTCATGTAGTGGCTTTTTTATGCTTAGATAAAAATCAGCTCCTGTTCACTTTTCAAGAAACGCTTAAACGTATATGACAAAAAATAATCTACTAAGTGGATGCTCCGATCCCATGAGTATTTTATGCTTTTGTTATCATTTGAGTATTTAATTCAAATATTCTCTTTCTTAAAAAAATCATTGTATTGGCTACGTTTCCTTACTTAATTTTTCTATACAAAAAACTACCGCTCTGCTAGTTTCAAATAAATTGCTGTATTACTTATTTAATTTTTGGTTTTTAATGGTTGGAGTAATTATGTCATCCCGTTATCATTTTAAAATCTCCACACTAGCTTTACCGATATTGATGTCACAATTACTTTTCGGATGTGCTAGCACCCCATTACAATCTAAAAATATATCCAAACAAGATTCACAATTATTTTTTGGTGGTCCAATTTTGACCATGCAAGGCACATCGCCTAATTATGTAGAAGCGATCATCGTTGAAAATGGACGAATTAAATTTACAGGAAACTTAGATCAAGCTCAAAAATTAAAAAATAAAAATACAACGCTGCTCAACCTTCACAACCACACTCTCCTTCCTGGATTTATCGATGCACATAGTCATGTTAACAGTGTCGGTTTACAACAGACTGTAGCGAACCTTTATCCAGCACCAGATGGGACTGTTTCTGATATTGCTTCACTCATTCAAGCCATGAAAGATTGGCAAGTAAAGAATACTGACTTTATTAACGCCACTTCTGGTTGGATTATTGGCAATGGCTATGATGATGCTCAATTGAATGAAAAGCACCATCCAACAGCTAACGACTTAGATAAAATCTCAAAAACCAATCCAATTATTATCTTGCACCAATCAGGACATTTGGCCACCGTCAATCACAAGGCTCTCGAGCTACTCAAAATAGATAAGAACAGCCCAAATCCATCAGGGGGTGTAATTCGTAGAATAGCGGGCTCACAAGAACCTAGTGGCGTATTAGAAGAATCTGCTGTCTTTTCCGCAATGGCAGCAGCGTTTAAACAAGTACCACCAGATATGATGCAAAATATGGCAAAAACAGCTGTTCAGGCATATATGCGGAATGGTTACACTACCGTACAGGAAGGTCGTGCCGATGCAGGAACAACAGAATTATGGCGCCATTTAGCCAACACAGGCCAACTTAAGATTGATCTAGTGTCTTACCCTGATGCGATGAACGAAAAAGATTATATGCTGAAACATGGCACTAGCCTGACCTATCAAAATCATTTTCGAATTGGCGGGGTAAAAATTAGTCTAGATGGCTCACCACAAGGGAAAACAGCTTGGCTCACACAACCATACCTGATTCCACCTGAAGGTAAAGACAAAAACTACCGCGGTTATCCAGCTTACTCACAACAAACAGTACAAGACGCGATTGATTTAGCTTTTACCCATCATTGGCAAATTCTAGCTCATACAAATGGTGATGCCGCCATTGATCAATATATCCAAACGATTACATCCGCTACTCAAAAATACGGTAAAGCAGATCGTCGAAATGTGATTATCCACGCGCAAACCATACGTGAAGATCAATTGGATCATGCCCAAGAATTAGGCTTAATTCCATCTTTCTTCTCATTACATACTTATTATTGGGGGGATTGGCATAGATTCGAAACTCTAGGTCCTGAACGTGCAAGTCGAATATCACCAACAGGTTCTGCATTACGTAGAGGTATGATATTCACAGAACATCATGATGCACCTGTAATCCCTCCTCGTAGTATGATGACCATTGATGCAACCGTAAATCGAATCACACGTTCAGGCTATGTACTAGGTGAAGATCAAAAAGTCAGCCCGTATATTGCCTTGAAATCGGTAACAGATTGGGCTGCTTATCAATATTTTGAAGAAAAGGATAAAGGCACCATTGAAGTTGGTAAACTCGCTGACTTTGTGATCTTGGATAAAAATCCAATTACTGTTCCAAATCAATATTTAAAAGATATTAAAATTTTAGCAACCTATAAAGAAGGTAAAGCTGTTTATGAATTAGAATCTCAATAACTGCTAAATTCTAATTCCACCAATCATTAAAATTAAATTATTTTTTTACTGGCTTATTGATCTTGAATTTTACTGGATTTACCATACAGTAAAATTCAAGTATTTAAACCAAGCCTTCCAAAACTTGATCCACAAAAATATTTAAAAGCCAAATCACTCAAATAGAACCCATACGATTACGTAGCACTACGATGAAATACTCACTTTCAATAGATTAAAATCAGTATTTATCGATAACACCTATCTTAAGCTTGCTTAATCCTAAATTTCTATCAAGCAAACTCATTTCAATAACATGATCCTTGTGACTAAAATTCAGATTGTTTTGACCATTATTCATTCCTCGTTTATATTTTAAAGTCAGTCATACATTAAAAATTCTAAAAACATGCATGGAGTGCCCCTATGAAATCAGTAACAGAATGGTTTGATGAATATAGTGAAAGTCATCAAAACAAAACCAACAAAGCCATCCATTGGGTTTGTGTACCTGCAATTTTATTTTCACTTATTGGTATTCTTGCGCATTTCAGTGCCATGCTAACCGCATTAATCTTAGTATTAACCCTAGTTTTTTATGCACGCCTTGATATTGTTTTGGCTGTTGCGATGGCTGCTTTATTGGTCGTTATGGCATGGCTGATTTACATTCTTCCAGTTGGCGTTGGTTTTTATATTGGTGTGTTTATTGTGGCATGGATTGGACAGTTTTATGGTCATAAAATTGAAGGGAAAAAGCCTTCATTCTTTAAAGACCTCCAATTTCTCCTCATTGGCCCTGTATGGTGTATGGATGCCTATTTAGGTAGGATACTACCCAAATGGAAAACTCGCCAAAATAGGCTTGTTTTTAACTAAATAATCGCATTATTACTTTTTAAATGGAGGAATCACTATGCATAGGTTCTTCCATTATGTTTTAACCAACCATCCTGATGCCTCTTTTGAGGATCATGATGTGTCCAATGAATGACTCCTCCTTTCGAGCTATATTCATATTCACCAAAGAATTCAACAACATCCCCTTTATGTAAATTTATGATTTTAGGCGCAAGGTCAATATTATGCGCAACCAAGACCGTTAAACCATTATCTAAAGTCAAAATAAATTTTTGATGACGAGAACCTTCATTATCATCAGCTAAAATCGCTTTAACTTTACCCGTTGCTTGAACTTGAACATTGCTCAACTTCGCATCATAAGCTTGTTGAATTAATTGCAAACCATTTTTATTTAATGCTTTCTGATCAGCTTCAATAGGAGGATGTTTCAATTGTTGCTGATTTAAATCAAATCCTAAATATGCTGCCACCAATAAAGTAACAACCACACCAATAGTTAAATTTTTTTTATTCGCCATAATAATCAACTTTAACGTTATAAAGACTTTTATTGTCTGTGAATCTTCACTTTGAAGGTAAAAATTCGAAAAGCATCATTTTATGCACACCAAGTACCACTTAAAATACTCATAAAAAAAGCCCCCAAAGGGGCTTTTTTCAAAACGCTTTTTACTTATTGAGCAGCAGCTTGAGCAGCAGCAACTTCTTCAGCGAAGCTCATTTCTACTTTCTTCTCAATACCTTCACCTACTTCGAAGCGAACGAATTCAACAACTGTAGTTGCAGTCGCTTTTAGTACATCAGTAACTTTTTTGTCGTTGTCGATTACGTACATTTGGTTCTCAAGTACAACTTCATTTAAGTACTTTTGAACTGAACCAGTCACCATTTTTTCAACGATGTTTGCTGGTTTGCCAGATTCGATTGCTTTTGCTTCAGCGATTTCTTTTTCTTTCGCAATAAGCTCAGCAGATACGTCAGCTTCAGTTACAGCAACAGGGTTGAATGCAGCAACGTGCATTGCAATACCTTTACCAGTTGCAGCATCACCAGCGTAAGATACAACTACACCGATTTTTAAACCGTGTTTGTAAACTGCAAGGTTTTCACCTGCAACAATTTTCGCACGACGAACTTGGATGTTTTCACCAATTTTTTGAACAAGAGCAACACGCGCTTCTTCAACTGTTGAACCATCTTCTAATTTAAGTTCTGCAATTTTAGCAGCATCAACTTCGTTTGCAGCAAGTGCAGCAGCAGCAACTTTTGCAGAGAAACCAGCAAAGTTTTCATCTTTAGCTACAAAGTCAGTTTGGCAATTTACTTCTAAAAGAATAGCTTTATTGCCTTCTTGAACGATTGTAATTGCGCCATCAGCAGCAATATTACCTGCTTTTTTAGCAGCTTTTGCTTGACCTGACTTACGAAGGTTATCGATCGCTAATTCAACATCACCATTCGATTCTGTTAATGCTTTTTTACATTCCATCATCGCAAGACCAGTACGGTCACGTAATTCTTTTACCATGCTCGCTGTAACTGCAGTCATGTTGTTCTCCTAAATACGGTAGAAAATTGAATCTGTTCAACAAAAACGGCCCAAAGTGTTCTCTGGGCCGTTCTGCTTTATCGACGCTTAATTTGCCACCATTACATGTCGCAAAAATGACAATCCTGCGTCAAAACGCATTAAGCCTCAGGAGCTTCTTTAGCAGCTTCTTCAACTTTAACTTGAGCATTTGCTTGTGATTGCGCGTATTCTTTACCCGCAATAATTGCATTCGCCATTGCTGAAGCGTAAAGAGTTACTGCACGAATCGCATCATCGTTACCTGGAATAACGTAATCAACGTTATCAGGGTTAGAGTTTGTATCAACGATACCGATTACAGGAATACCAAGGTTCTTAGCTTCTTTAATTGCAATCGCTTCATGATCAACGTCGATGATGAATAATGCGTCAGGTAAACCACCCATGTTCTTAACGCCGCCTAAAGCACGTTCAAGTTTGTCCATCTCACGAGTACGCTCTAAAGCTTCACGTTTAGTAAGCTTAAGGAAAGTACCGTCTTGAGATTGAGTTTGAAGGTCTTTCAAACGGTTGATCGATTGACGAAGAGTTTTCCAGTTCGTCAACATACCACCTAACCAACGGTGATCTACATATGGTTGACCAGCGCGTTGAGCTTGTTCACGAATGATGTTAGAAGCAGCACGTTTTGTACCAACGAACAATACTTTGTTCTTTTTGCTTGCTAGTTTGTTAACGAAATTCAATGCATCGTTTAACGCAGGAACAGTGTGCTCAAGGTTAATGATGTGAATTCGGTTACGCGCACCAAAAATGTATTGACGCATTTTTGGGTTCCAGAAGCGAGTTTGGTGACCAAAGTGCGCGCCAGCTTGAAGAAGGTCACGCATGCCTACGTTGTAATCTGCCATTTTCTCTTACCTTAAAGTTTTGGGTTAGGCCTCCATATGTCCGCATTCTCCACCCTTTCAGGCACCCAGAGTAATGTGACGACATATGTGCGGATTTTAAATACCCCATCATCAAAATTTCTTGTGAAATTATTCACGAAAAGCATTTGATAAATTGGGCGGCTATTTATACCATAGTCACAAATAAATTTCCAAAAGTTTTTAATGATCATGAACCGTACTTATGAAGCACCACGTCGTTTAATTAAAACTCCAGATGAAATTGAAAAAATGCGTGTGGCGGGACGACTAGCAGCAGAGGTTTTGGATATGATCAAACCCTTTATCGTGCCTGGTGTAACCACATTAGAATTAGATACAATCTGTCACGATTATATCGTTAATCAACAAGATGCGATTCCAGCTTGCTTAGGCTATGGCGCAGCACCTGGACGCCCAGCGTTCCAACATGTTATTTGTACGTCAGTGAATCATGTGGTTTGTCACGGCATTCCATCGAACAGTAAAGTGCTCAAAAAAGGTGACATCCTGAATATTGATGTGACTGTAATTAAAGATGGTTATCACGGCGATACCAATATGATGTATATCGTCGGAGGGGAAACATCTATCCTTGCTGAACGTTTATGTAAAGTTGCTCAAGAAGCCATGTATCGTGGCATCGAAACCGTTAAACCGGGCTCAACCATTGGTGATATCGGTCATGCCATTCAACAATATGTGGAATCAGAACGCTTTGGTGTGGTTCGTGAATACTGTGGTCACGGGATCGGTACTGTATTCCATGATGAACCGCAAGTACTGCATTATGGTCAAGCCAACAGCGGTATGATCCTCGAAGAAGGTATGACCTTTACCATTGAACCAATGGTCAATGGCGGTGACTGGAAGACTAAATTGCTTGGTGATAAATGGACTGTCGTGACTAAAGATCATACTTTATCAGCTCAATATGAACATACGCTTTTGGTTACTAAAACAGGCGTTGAGGTTCTTACGGCTCGACCTGAAGAAGATTTGTCTCGCTTTATGCAATAAAAAAATTGTTGGCTTAGATACTAACCACAATAAAAAGGGTCACTTAAAGTGACCTTTTTTTATTTCGATTTCATTTATTTTAACCACTTAATGATCAACAACGATAAAAATAACAAGCAATAAAAAATACTCCAAAATCGTGCATAAATGATCTTGTTTCAGGCAGATATAAGTCATCAGCTTTAAATCGTTTTCTTAAAGTAAAAACTAGCTCTCCTTTTAAGATGTAAAACTATTTGATCCTGTTATCTACCACTTATGAAATAAGATACTGTTTTTAAATTTTTTTATTCCTTCGGGTTTGATATAAATATAACTTTATTTTATCAATCGATAAATTTATATTTTATCGCCACAATTACATGAATCATCTACAATTTAATCAATACAACTCAATGGATTGTTTATGTCTGCGCATCAGGAAGATACTCGTTTTTCTAAAAACCTTATTTATATGTTGATTGGTAGTGCTTTCATTTTGGCACTCTCTTTAGGTATTCGTCATGGTTTTGGACTGTATTTAGTCCCGATTAGTCATGAATTTGGATGGAGTCATCAAGTTTTCAGCTTAGCCATTGCCATGCAAAATCTATTATGGGGAGCGGTACAACCTTTTACGGGTGCACTCGCAGATAAATATGGTAGTAAAATCGTGGTGACTGTCGGCGGAGTCCTGTACACCCTTGGTTTATTACTCATGTCCGTGAGTTCTAGCGTGTGGTTACTTGATTTAAGTGTCGGCTTAATTATTGGTTTTGCTCTCTCTGCAACATCTTTTTCTGTATTACTGTCTGCTGTAGGTCGTGCAGCACATCCAAGTAAACGTAGTATGGCCATGGGTATCGCCAGTGCTGCGGGTTCATTTGGTCAATTCATCATGTTACCCACCACCTTATTAATGCTAAAAAGTGTTGGCTGGTCTTCTGCTCTGGTGATTAGCGCTATGCTAGTGGCTTTTATTGTGCCATTGGCATGGATGCTGAAAACCCCTAAATCTGGCACTGCAAATACAATCGTTTCAACAATAAAACCAGCCATTAGTTTTAAACAAATTCTAAAAATCGCCTTTAACCATAGACCATTTTTATGGCTCGCTTTAGGTTTTTTAGTCTGTGGTTTTCAAGTGGTCTTTCTAGGTATACATCTACCAGGCTATCTCATCGATCATGGTTTTGATGCAACCACTGGCACTATTTTTTTGGCACTGGTTGGTTTATTCAATATTGTTGGAACTTTTGCTGCTGGCTACTTAGGTGATAAATATTCTAAACCACATTTGCTCATGGGACTTTATGGTTTACGCGGTATTACCATTATTGCTTTTTTAGCCCTACCTTTAAGCACTTGGACAGTCTATGCCTTTGGAACGATCATGGGAGTTTTGTGGTTATCTACCGTTCCGCTCACCAATGGTATTGTTGCGAATATGTTTGGTGTAAAATATTTAACAATGCTGAGTGGTATCGTATTTTTCACCCATCAAATTGGATCATTTTTTGGTGGTTGGTTAGGTGGTCTAAATCATGACATGACAGGAAACTACAACATTATTTGGGCATGCTCTATTGTGTTGAGCTTTGTTGGTGTTTTAGTCCATTATTTTGTGAATGAGGAGTCTATCGTAGATGACTAATTCTCTACTCTGGTTAAAAACCAGTATTTGTATTAGTATGATTTTACTCTTTGGATTAGCAATACTGTTATGGCTGAATACCCCTGAATTATTTGAATATTTCAATCAGGCTTTTTGTGCGCATTAAAGTAGAAAATCACATTCATGCGCACAAATATTCTAAAATTTACCCGTATTAGAATACTATTCATCTATACACAGCTGAAAATATAAAATCTAAGTACAATACAACAACTAAGATATTTCGGCTGGGAAAGTAATGACTTGCTCCAGCCTCATTTTTTGCATGACCACCATCAATAAGCGATCTATTCCTAAAGCAATGCCCGAGCATTCCTGCATATCGGGTAAAGCAGAAAGTAAATATTCATCGATAGGCATCACATGCAAATCCAGTTTTTTGCGTTCAGCATTATCAACTTCAAATCGACCACGCAAAACTTCTGCATCAATCAATTCATCATACGCATTGGCAAGCTCCAAACCTTCAATATACAGTTCAAAACGTGCGGCAACTTTGTCTCCATCTGCATCGATTCGAACTTTAGCTAAAGATGCCATCTCAGCAGGGAAATCGGTTAAAAATACAGGCGTATCAAAACCTAAACTTGGTTCAACCATATGTGAAAAGAGTAAATCGATATACGCTAAACGATCCTCTCCCAAATCAATATTTAAGCCCACTTTCTGTGCTATGGCTTTGAGCTCGGCTAAAGTTGCCGTTAATGGGTTGATGTCTAAGCGATCTTGAAATGCATGCTTATAACTCATAATTGTTGGTCGAACTTGACCAAAACGCTCAGCTAAAACCACATTTAATAAATCAGTGACTTCATGCATTAAATCTTTGAGGCTTAAACTCGGTCTATACCATTCCAACATGGTAAATTCACTATTATGTTTACGCCCATGCTCATCATCACGGAAAACTTTACATATTTGGTAAATTGGACCGCTACCACTCGCGAGCAAACGCTTCATTGCAAATTCAGGTGAGGTTTGCAGATAATGCGTTTGCTTTCTACCTGCTACATGTCGCAACGCTTGAATTGAAGCCAAATGTACATCGGTTACCCCTGCTTGAGAAAGGATGGGGGTTTCAACTTCCAATACCTCACGCTCTGCAAAAAACTGCCGTAATTGGCTATACATTTTCGCACGCGCTTTTAAAGCACTGACATCACAGGTCGGTTGATAATTTATGCTTTTTTCCGTACTCATGCTTGAGGACCTCCATGTGCGGCCCATTCACGACGTAGCGGATAATTTTTACGTAAGTGATCAAAAGCTACTTGATCGATTTTGCCATCCTTTAAACATGCACGCAGATTGGCATCATCACGTGAAATATCATAGATATGCATAAGGTGTTGCTGTAAGTTGTGTATTAAGTTCTGATCTTGAAAATAGGGTTCACATACAGGTAATTGGCTTTCAAATTTTTTATCTGCCGTAAATCCAAAAGCTTGACAAAAAGCCTCATAAATCATTTGCGTACCACGTGCCTTGCCTTCCAAACTATAACCCGCAATATGTGGTGTCACCAGACAAATTAAATTCAGTAATTGTTCAGAAATTTCAGGTTCATGTTCAAAAACATCCAAGACCACCTTGCGCTGTGTATATTGAAGATCCGCAATAAGAGCCTCCTCTTCAACCACAGCACCACGAGCCGAATTTATTAATATTGCATCAGGTTGCATCATGGTCAAAGCCTGTGCATTAATTAAATGAAAAGTAGGATGTGAACCTGTTTTCGTTAATGGCACATGAATAGAAATCGCATCTGCTATCTTTAATAAGTGATCAAATTCAACTTGTGGAATATTATGCTGCTGCACAAAAGGATCGTACCCTATCACGGTCCAACCCAATAATTGAGCCATATATGCCAAACGAGAACCGACATTGCCCAAACCAATAATACCCAAGGTCATTTTTTTATTTTGATCACAAAGATCTGGATTTAAATGTAATAGTGCTGTAATCACGTATTCAGCAACCGCCTGCGCATTACAACCTGCGGCATTTGACCATTGAATATGATGTTTTTCTAATGCTGGAATATCTAAATGATCGGTACCAATCGTTGCGCTACCAACAAATTTAATCGGTGTGTTTTGAATAAGTGATTCATTGACATGGGTGACCGAGCGTACCAATAATGCATCTGCTTCTTGCACATCCGAATGCGTTAAAGTACGCCCTGCTGCTTGCTGAATTTCTCCGAATTCTGAAAAAAAATACTCGGTAAATGCAAGATTTTCATCTGCAACGATTTTCATAACGCATTCCAATAGTTTGATTTGAATATCATAACGTTTTGCAACATTGAAGACTATGCAATTGAGCTTATATGACTAAAAACTAGTGATCTACATTTAAATAAATCGTTATTATTTTTAAGGAATTAATCGAATTAGAATGACCAAACCACATATTTTTTATTGTGGCTCTTGTCTTTTGGCTGAATTCATCTCATGTCGGACTCGACTGATTCGATCATAAATCACCTTGCGCAGCCGATTCACGGCTCCAAGTGGTCGATGTTCTGGTAAGGCATGCCATGGTGTGAAAGAAAGATTTTCACAAAATTTATTCTGATCCGGCGTATCAAAAACCTGTTGCGGAATACGAATCATAGCCACCGGATAAAAAGGAGCTTGAGTTTCTTTCCATTCTGTCATGGAATCCTCAACAGCCATTTTGCTTGATGTTCTAGGTTGAACCAGAAACTCCATACAGGCATCACCCTTTTGCAGGCTTTCTCGGAGTGCATCTCGCAGAAAATCATGACTGGGATTTTTGGGTATAGACGTTGTTGTTGCTGAGCAAGATCGAACAGAATATTTGACTGCCTGACGATCAGGGCCGATACCTAACTGATAAGGAACCATCGACCAATAACGAGCTTGTAGCGGATTTGAAATTCTTGTCCTAAAACTTAAAGCAATTGAGCTGCCCTTAGCACCCAGTGCAAAAGGTAAATGTAGCTTTTTCAAAAAACTCTCGCTATTTAAATCCTGCATCAACGACAAATAACGACTAGGATCATTAGCAAAAAAAACTGGATGATTAATCATAATGAAGTCTTGCGTCGTCGCATTCGCCTCATCCTCCAAGAGTTTTTTCCCTGACACACCTAGAATTTTGATTGCCATGCCTCGTGCATCTCTTTTGATATCTGCATTTGTTGCATCGGGAGAACCATTCGAAAAACGAATCCATGCCTGATAGGTTTGACCTGGAATAAAAACACCCTGAACAAGTTGCTTTGGCAGTGATTCCAGCACATGAAACTCTGCTCGTACACAACCATGCGCTTTCGGATGTGCATCACGGCGCGCATTGCCTGAAGCATATTGTTGACGAATGGATTGTTCAATCACATCCGAAATCTCTTCGGCAATTTCCTGTTCATGAGGATACAAACTTTCGCTTAAACCTGAATCAATACTGGGGTAAATCATCTGATGAGAAGAAGTCAACGTAGCAATGCTATTTTTAGGTTGTGTCGTACTGCAACCGCTCATTACTATTACCAGTGGTGCAAGCGTGAATAAGCTAAGGGGTATTGGCTGCATAAAATTTGGCATTGATTTTCTCCTTACTACAAAGATGTCATCAGAATCGCGTTCAATTTTTTATGGTGATATTGTTAAACTGCTTGAGTTATAAAAATTATGTGTTTCTTATTCAATACAGTAAACGGTTATGAGACTTTGTGAAATCAATATTTTAAAAACTAAAAATCATCCATTTAATCAAAATAGCATAATTGTTTTACATATAGCTTCAGTAACTATTTTTATATCTCTGCTATATACATCAAAAATCATTATTGCTCTATTTTATCTAAAAGTGGATCCCTGTTAAGCACACACTACACCTTGTATTTTGACTGTTGTTTTAGCTTCTGTTGCAAGCACTGATGCAGCAACAGCATCAATAACCTGATTAAGTGACTGACGGGATGCACTGACAATATTTTGAATTTTATTACCATCCGTACCGACGACATTGGTAAAAGCCATTCGACAACTTAACTGATGATTTTGTGTATTAGTTTGAGTTAAGGGTTGATTGGGATCATCGAGTTTAATCGTCCAAGCCACTGCAACCTCAATATCACGAGCGATAGCACCCATTACAGCATTCGTACTGGGCTGTTCCACAATATCGAAACGGGAAAAGTCAACAGCAACTCTATAAGAAACTTTTCCCCCAGTCATTCCACTATTATAACGGTCTACCGCTCCTAATTTTTGCTGTAAGCCCGCAGATAAACCATCACGTAATTCAAAGGCTAACATTGATGTCCAGCGTTCATTATCAAGCACATTCGATTTACCACTAATTTCCTGCAAGACCAATGACGCACGATTTAAACGGTCTGGCAAGCCGACGGGTAAGACTTCAATCACACGTACATTTGTACTAGCCAAAGGCGAAATCGTGGTTGCCAATGTATAGTAATTCGATGGTGTTGAACTAGAACATGCTGTTAAACCAATGAATATGGAAAGTAAAAGACAACCACCCATCGTCTGCCGTGGAAAAAACCGCAAAAAATATGTATTGCTTTTTTTATTTAACATTTTCGGCCTCTAACTTTTTCCCACGAATCAATGATTCTGGATGTTGTTCAATATAATCCGACATCATTTGTAAAGATGCAGCAGCACGTGTCATCTGTTGCAAGGCGCGACGCACATCCTGTTGCATCGGTGCATCACTCGAGAAAATAGACTCAGTGGATCGCATCGTTTTACGAACATCATCCAGTGTAGCTTGCATATTCGGCGCTACCTTGCCATCCAACTGCTTCATCAGCTTGTCAGTCGATTCTATCGTTGTATTCATATTTTTTAATGTTTTTCGTACATCCTGTCCAATTTCTACCAACGGGAATTTCGTTAATTTATCTGCAATTTGTGCAACCTGTGCCTGTAGCCCACTCAACTCTGTTGGTATCGTTGGAACCTCAACCAATCCATCTGGTAGCATTTTTAATGTGGCAGTTTTTGCTTTAGGAAACCGATCAAAGGCAATATAGTTCTGACCAGTCAACAGATTTCCTGTTCGCATCTGAGCACGCCATCCTCGCTGAATAAAGTGTTTAAAAATCCCTCCATCAGGATCCAATTCCTTACCATGTGCTAAACGAGATGGATAAACAACACCTTCAACACGCATGAGTAGTTGAGTATAGTTTGCATTAAACTCGACATTAATTGATTGGACTTTTCCTATCTCAATCCCCATAAAATCAATAGGTGCACCAGCCACTAGACCACGTAAAGACTGATCAAAATACATCACAATTTGCCGTGGTTTTCCATCGGGAATTTTTAATGCATCTGTCTTTGTGTCCCATAAGTTAAAGTGACTCTGGTTCGTAGCTATAGCAGCATTCGAATTTTCTGGATACCCAAATGCAATACCGCCCGCAATAATACTGGCAAGCGATTGTGTGTTTAGATTAAAACCCGAAGCACTTAAACTCACATCCACACCACTGGCCTGCCAAAATCGCGCATCGGTTGTCACAAACTTATCATAAGGAGATTTTATAAAGGTCTGAAGTTCAACACTTTTACCATCATTAGCCAGTTTATAAGCCGTAATTTGCCCAACATTAATCCGCCGATAATAGATTGGAGAACCAATATCTAAAGAACCTATATCTCCTGCTGTTAAAAAAAACTCCTTCCCAGGAACATCAGAAGGTATAACTGGCGGGACTTCTAGACCAATAAACTTATCTTCTTGTTCTTGTGCCTTGCCACCATCGACCTCTATATAGGCACCAGATAACAATGTATCAATCCCCGAAACACCACTGGTACCTATGCGTGGGCGAACCACCCAAAAACGGGAGTCTGTCGCAGCAAAATTGCTGGCATCTTTACGTAACTCCACTTTAACAATGACATGTGTATGATCCTCAGAAAAACCGATCTGACGGACCAAGCCAATATCCACTTGTTTAAAACGAACTGTGGTTTTACCTGCAACAAGGCCATCAGCCGTCTTAAATGAAACATTAATCGTAGGGCCAGTATTCAGCAGGCTTTTCACTGCCAGTGATAAGGCAATCAAAAATGCAATAAATGGAATCAACCAGATTAATGATGGTCTCCATCGTCCTATCTTTTTTTGCGGTTCAGGTAGGTTTTGATTATTCTCTTGAGCAACATCTGTCTCATGCTGATCTAAGTTCTCATCGTTTATTTTATTGTCAGACATACTTATTATTCTTTTATTGGCTGGAATGAGAGGAATTATTATTCAAATGTGAATGCCCCGTCTGAATAATGCTGGTACTTTGTAAAGACTGGGATTCGTCATCAAATCTCGTCTGAGCCCGATAGTAGTTATCCCAAATAATACGTGGATCAAAACTAAGTGAGGCAAACATGGTTAAAACCACCACAGCACCAAAAGCGACAGAACCAGGGCCAGCTAAAATGGTTGCTAAGGATTGTATCTGAATCAATGCTGTTAACAAGGCAACGACAAATACATCAATCATTGACCACCGCCCAACAAATTCAACAATACGGTACAATATTGAACAATGCTCAGGTAAAAAATGCCAGTACTTTGATGATTGCATCTGTACCGCTATCAGTAAAAAACCTAGAAGCAGCAATTTCAGCATGGGTATAACAATACTGGCCATAAAAATAACAACGGAAACTAGATAATCACCCGTTTGCCAAAAATAGATGACGCCACTCATGATGGTATCTTGTTGATGACCTAAAAAAGAACCCGTTATCGTCATTGGAAGAACGTTCGCCGGAATATATAAAATACAGGCGGCAATCATTAATGCAACTGTTCGATCTAAACTTTTCGGCTTGCGTTGGTGCAATGTCGTATAGCACCTCGAACAATGCGAAGATTTTTTATCATGTATTACTGGATCTACTGATGGATTTAACATTCCACAACAATGACATAGCACTAAAGACAAATCCATCGCTCTAGGATATTGCTGCTGCATAGCCGTAGACTCTTGCTTCATGCGAGTAACTTGAGCTGCTTTCATGGCAGACACCGATCAATTTCATCCCAGAGGTCTTTGACCTTAACCGAAGCAATATAAACCAATAGCACACTTAATACTGCAAAAGCCCACAACGCAACCTCAGGAATCACGATTACCATTCCTCTCAGCTTAACCAAGGTGACTAGAACACCAATTAAAAATACCTCAATCATCCCCCAAGTTCTAAATAAGAAAATAGTCCGCAGGGCAATGACTAAATATTTCGGTTTAGTTTTAAAGATACTGATGGATGACAGTACATATATGAGCAATAACATGTCTAATAAAGGAACAATAAAAGTAGTGATTAAAATCAATATACCGACCAAAGCTCTATCAGCCTGGAACATTGCCCATGCAGCACCTAATAATGTGGTCTGTGAGTCATTCCCTTGCAATTCAATCTTAACTATCGGAAAACTATTCGCAATAATAAATATAATTAGCGCAGTGATCACTAAAGCCAATAATACCGTAAATGGTTTACTCTGCCGATAAAGCTCGGCACCACAACATACACAATAGGCTCGCTCACCTAAATCAAGCTGAACCTTACGATAAACTGTATCGCACTCCTCACATCCTGCCAGCTCCGTCAACGATAAATCATGGACACGACTCGATTCAAATCGGCTTGGAGATGATGTCACTGAGTTCGTTGAAGGTGATTGGCTCATATAGCTTAACTACCTTTTTATCTATTTTTTAATTTGAAAATGTAATGCTCTTTTTATTTACCATCATAAAGATGATTTATCGTACTTTTTAAGCATATATTGTTCATCTTATATAAACAATAATTGGTCTTCTTACATGAGCAATATATTGCTCAGACTGATTAATCAACTATCTGTAACAGGTAAAAATATATGATATTGCGATTAGCTATCAAAAAAGTAGTAGTAAACTAGATCTACTCGTCGATAATAAAGGTCTGAAGTTTTTAGGTGATGCTGAATGGAAGCGCGAGAAACATCAGTCTGAAGACATCGCCAATGGCGAAGCTGCATATCAGCATAGATGCTAAAACACTGCAAATACTAGCTTGTTCAGCTAACAACAAATAATGTTAGTGATTCACAAATACTTGGTGACTTACTCAATCAAACCCCTGAAAATGAACAAATTGACTCTGTCTATATGGATAGTGCTTATGATAAAAAAATAATATCGTCAAATGATTGCAGGCCGATATGCGTATGTAGTCATTCCACTAAAAAAATGAAAGACCTTTAAAGTACACCCAAATAAGCTCTATCTAGCGAAATTGAATTATTGAAAACAGTCAAATGTCTAAGAAGAACAATTTGGAAAAAGTGGTCTGGGTACCATCGTCGAAGTTTGGTAGAAACCAAGCTGCATTGTATTAAATTATTGGGAAACTGATTGCAAGGAACTTTCAAAGTTAGGTCAATGAAATTCATGCCCGAGTTGCAACTTAAATTCGAATAGCTTAGGAATGATTCAACGTTCATATCTTTGTGTAACAAAGCCAATTACTCACGTGAAATTTGTGAGCATATACTCGCCCATAAGCACCCTGATAATGTTGAAGTAGAATACTTACGTAAAGCACATCTTAAAAAAGGTAAAGAATAATGGCTGAATGAGCTAATTATTGTAATAAATAGCAGAAGCAGAATAAATTTGATTTCATTCCAATTTGGCTTGTGATTTAGCATACCACTATATATGAGGGTCAAACCAAATGGTTATATTCCCTCAATTCATCAAGGTTTGGTTGTAAGAAGACAGTTAGTCGTACAATAGTTTTTAGCTGTAGGCTTATTCATTGGAAAATTATAGAGGTGAATACGCCTTTAGTAAAAAGTTTGCGTAACAAAGCCCTATCAAATCCGAACTAAACATCATTGACTAAAAATACTTACTCACGCTAAACCAAACCTTTGCATCATTTTGTTTATCACTCATTTTTAGTTTAGCGCCTATTGGGAAGCCAATACTTAATGACGCTTGTGTTTGGCTGGAGTTCAACCAATTCAACCCTAAACCAGCACTATGCAGACTTTCCTTATTGTCCCCCGTTAAACCTTGCCATTCTCTCGCTTGATGTTGCACGGTTGCTGTATCCACATATACTTTGCTAGTAAACTGATTATGGGCAGAAGCATAAAGATTTTGTCTGAGTTCAACGGATGCATAGTAACCACTCGAACCACTTAACGTACTATTTTTATACCCTGCCAGACCCGATGCTCCACCCACACTAAACTGTTGAGCACTGTCTAAGTTATCTGGACTAAATTGTGCTTGTAACGATGTATATAATTGGGTTTTGGAGCCGTTAAGATTTTGTAAGCGTGAGACATTGAGCGATGCACTGACAAAATCACCTTGAGTTTTTGCGGTCATTTGATCATCGAGTGCAGCCGTGGCATTTTTATAAACAACTTGACCAATCTCGGCGGCAACTCCGATCTGGGTTAAACCACCGCCTGCAAAATCATCAAACTGTGATGTGTCTAAGCGAATACGCCCAACATGAATATCACGATGACGATAAATATCAGCAACCGTAATATCATCTTCTAGGCGTTTATGGTCGTATTGTACGCCCAAGATCACTTCACTACGATTATTTAATAAAACAGGTTGATTGATCCAAACACTGGCCTGTTGTGCGATACCCACCGCATCTAAGACACGGTATTCTTTACCTAATTTGTAGCTTAAATCCGAGTAGCTTGCCCCTAAACGGGTACCTGAACCATTGATGGTCGCTTCATATCCTAAGCGACCAAAATTGAGATTACCCGAAGTTAAACCATCTAAACTTAGACGATCGCCCAAGCCTAATGCATTATTGAGCACAACACCCGCAGTGAAACGCGCTTCTTTGGTATATTCATTACCATAGTTATCCGCTCCCACGTAACCTGTGAGTTTCGCTGTTGGCTGAATATCGATGGTCAAATCACTGGTACCTACATAACGGCCTGCACTGATTACATTACGCGTTTGTACGCCATCTAAACGATTGAGCAGCTTTAATTGTTGTTGCAACGTTGCCGAATCAATCACCTGTCCAGATTGTAAGGGTGCAAGTATAGCTTGCACCAACTCGGGCGATAGATCTGCCTGATTATTCACATGAATACGATCATATTTTGCTTCAATGATCGCAATCGTCAGTACACCCGCGTTGAGATTTTGCGCAGGTAAATAGGCACGACTATAAGGATAACCTTTGTACTGATAATAGGCTGTGATCCGTTTGGTCAATTGTTGCAAATCAGCCAAAGTTTGCATATTGCCTTCGGCATCATGCACCAATGCCTGCAAGTCAGCGGTTGCAATACTTTGGTTGCCCGCAATACGGATTTCTTCAATGCGAACTTGTTGCTGGTTATCCGCTTGAATCGTCTGCATTTGCTCAGGCTGTTCAATCGTGATTTCAGCCTGCGGTTGGTACGGTTGGATGCTTTGTTGCTGCAACAGTTGCCCAGCATTGGGCAGTGTTGCTGCAAAAACAGGGACGCTAATAATAGCCAATATACTGATTAGTAGTGTTTGTTTTGGATATAACATGATTAGAAGTTCCCTGCGAATGTGTGAATGCCATCCATATTGATACCATCCCCTATGACTTCAATATTGATGTCATCTGAACGTTTTGGCTTGTCTTGTTTCGGTGCAAAATGAATCGCACGTTGGTAGTTATCATCCAACAAACCTCCCCAAATTGAATCATTCGGTTGGTTGGGTTGCTCAGGAATACTCGGTACTGTTGGTGGTTCAGGCGTCACAGGTGGCATTATCAGCGGTGTTTGGATTTTGAGCATTCCTGCAGTGAACATCAATTCATAGTTTTGATCTTCACCACTGACAGTATTGCTATACGTCCCTTCTGCTGTAGCACTGGCACCTGTTGCCGTCACGCCTGTTAAGACAGAAGTCGTTTCACCATTCACCAAACCTTTAACAGTAAAACCATCAACATGCTGTTGTTGACCATTAAAGCTCGTGGTTAAGCTGTTACCGATGACCTGTGCTTTGGCTTTGGTAATATTGGCTTTGGCGGTTGTGTTGGTGCTGACTTGGTAGTTGCCTGCATCGGTACCCGTTAAGCTACCTGATACAGTTACATCTTTGCCTTGACCCGCGTTCTTATTGGTAAATTGACCTTGAGCATTCAGATTGACCTGATCACCGGTAATCACACCATTCAAGCTGCCATTCACAGTCGCATTGGTCGTGCCATCGTAGACTTTGTCTTGCGCTGTAATTGCACCTGTAATCTGTTTCTTACTGATGTTGGCAGTCACTGATCCATTCGTGATCAATTCATAGTTGCCTGCATTGGTACCCATTAAGCTACTTGATGCATTC
>NZ_NEGB01000002.1 GCF_002135235.1 Acinetobacter silvestris | reverse complement strand
TCCAAGAAGGCGATGTGATCACCATTACTCGTCCAGATGGTTCAACAAAAGAAGTTGTGGTTGATGCATCGAATAAAGATGACATTAATAGCAACGGTATTAGCATTGAATTTGATAAACCTACAGATGGTAGTGACGTTGAAGTTAAAGCAACCATCAAAGACAAAGCCGGTAATACATCAGCAGAAGGTAGTGATCAATCTACAGTAGCAGATACCACTGCACCAACAGCACCGAACGTGGTGATCAATGATGGTAATGATGGCAGCATTGATTCCGCAGATCTGGTTAATGGCAAAGTTACTGCGACAGTTAAGCCAGTCGATCCAGTCCAAGAAGGCGATGTGATCACCATTACTCGTCCAGATGGTTCAACAAAAGAAGTTGTGGTTGATGCATCGAATAAAGATGACATTAATAGCAACGGTATTAGCATTGAATTTGATAAACCTACAGATGGTAGTGACGTTGAAGTTAAAGCAACCATCAAAGACAAAGCCGGTAATACATCAGCAGAAGGTAGTGATCAATCTACAGTAGCAGATACCACAGCACCAACAGCACCGAACGTGGTGATCAATGATGGTAATGATGGCAGCATTGATTCCGCAGATCTGGTCAATGGCAAAGTTACTGCGACAGTTAAGCCAGTCGATCCAGTCCAAGAAGGCGATGTGATCACCATTACTCGTCCAGATGGTTCAACAAAAGAAGTTGTGGTTGATGCATCGAATAAAGATGACATTAATAGCAACGGTATTAGCATTGAATTTGATAAACCTACAGATGGTAGTGACGTTGAAGTTAAAGCAACCATCAAAGACAAAGCCGGTAATACATCAGCAGAAGGTAGTGATCAATCTACAGTAGCAGATACCACAGCACCACCTGAACTTACTATTGATTCTAATGGTAATGATACTTTGATAGGGAATACTGGTAATGATCTACTTGTAGGTGATGCAGGTGGTTTAAAAACTAACTTTTCAGCTGGAAAAGACTATAACGTTTCGATCGTTTTGGATTTGTCTGGAAGTATGAATTGGTCAATGGATGCCCCTACTAATGGTGGCAGTGCAAATCAGCAAAATCCTTTGCTAGGGGAGTCCCGTCTTGAGATTGCTAAAAAAGGTTTGAAAGCTTTTATTCAGCAAATGGCAGGTCATGACGGTGTGATTAATTTACAAATAGCTTCTTTTTCTGGAAATGGAAATCCAGGTGATACAGGTACAGGTAATAGTTATAACCAAGTTTTCAAAAATGTTACTGTTGATAATATTGATGAGATTTTAAAGTTTATTGGTACCGGTAAAACGGATGGTTTACAAGCCGCAGGAGGAACACAGCCTGAGTTAGGCTTTAATAAAGCGAATGAGTGGTTTAAAGATATTGGTAAAAATGGTTTTGAAAATCAGACTTATTTCATTTCAGACGGTGAACCTACAAATTGGATTCAGGATACGACCAAAAATAAAATTGATAGTGCATTTAAACCATTAGCAGAACAAAGTAAAGTTTTTGCGATTGGTGTGAGTGCGAACGTATCTGATAGTACAGTGTCACGTTACGACAATACCAATGCAGATGGTACAAAGAAGGAGAATTGGAGTAGCACTAATCATGGTGAAGCAGATGTCTTTACTGATGCCAACAAGCTGATAGCCTATCTCATTGGTGGTTCTGAAAATTTTGAACCTGCAAAAGTCGGCAGCGATATCATAGATGGGGGGGCTGGAAATGACATTTTGTTTGGTGATGCGATGAATACAAATCACCTGACATGGCTTGGAAAAGATAATTTGATATATCCAAAATATTCTGGCTATTCTACTTTAATTGCTTATCTTAAAGCTGAGGTTACGGGGGGGATTGAGCCAACACGACAAGATATCTATGATTATATCAAAGATAATTTCCGTGATTTTATTGCTGCTGATGCTACTGATTTAGCAACTAAAGGTGGTAATGATAAGATTTATGGTGGAGCAGGTAATGATATTATTATTGCTGGTGCTGGTGATGACATCATTTATGGTGGTTTGGGAGATGATATTATTTCTACAGGGCGTGGTAAAGACACCATTATGTATGATCTGTTAAGTGTTACTGATGAAACAGGTGGTAATGGAACTGACACGTGGGTAGATTATGATGTAAACGATAAGATTAACTTCAGTGCAGACTTCTTTGAAGGTTTATTAGAGGATAGGAGTAATCTTGCAGACTATATTACTGTTGAGAATGATGGCCAAGGCAATGCTGTTATTAGGGTAGACCGTGATGGTAAGGATGCGAAGTATCAAGCAACAGATCTATTGATTATTGAAAATAAAGCTGATTTGGGCTTGCAAGATTTGCTAAATCAAAATCAGATTATTATTGGTTAATTTATCATTTTCGATTATAAGCTTTCGGGCTTATAATCGAATCATATATTGAAAATTCTCATTTTAAGGGCTGTTTTAATAGAGAGGCTTTGTTGCACAAAGATGTATAAGTTGAAGCTATCCTAGAACTACTCAAATTTAAGAGACAACTTGGGTATGAGGTTGACCTAATTCCGTGACTGCTACACGTGCATAAATCTCATTAACTTGGCTTCGAAAGCCCCTTGCACTGAGTTTATCGCTCAATAATTTGATGCAATGCATCTTGGTTTCTACCAAACTTCGACGATGGTCCCCAGACCACTTTTTCCAAATTGTTCTTCCTAGGCATTTGACTGTTTTTAATAATTCATTCCTTTCTAAAGATCTCACTTGCTTGTCTTTCCAAGGCTTCGCATTTTTTCTTGGTAGATTACAGCATGTGCCTGTCGATCTAAAATGACTTTTCTACAGTATTTCGTATCATAAGCCCCATCTGTATAGACAGAATCAATTTGCTCATCTAGTGGAATTTGATCAAGTAAATCCCCAAGTACTTGCGAATCACTGACATTGTTCGTGGTCAGCTGTACAGCATGTATTTGTAGGGTTTTAGCATCTATACCGATATGGAGCTTACGCCATTGCCTACGATATTCAGGCTGATGTTTCTTACGTTTCCATTCACCTTCACCTAAAACTTCAAGCCAGTGGAATCTATGATGAGCAGTGTACTGCGCAAGGCAGTCCATCACTACTTTTTTGATAGCTAATTGCAATATCAATAGGCTTTTGTCTTCTACATAGGGTGGAGTAATCTGGAGCTGTCCAACTCAAACCACATAGTCTAATGAGGCTTTTGAACAAAGCCTGTAACCATCCGTAAAGAGAGTCGAAATAGAGATTTAATCATGAGACAACATTGAATAGCTGCATCGGAATAAGTTTGATTTCGACTTTGTTTGCCTTGTAGTTGTACATACCATTGAGTGCTAGGATCAAACCAAACAGATATGTTTCCTCGATTGATTAAGGCTCGATTGTAGGTGGACCAATTGAGAGGATGATAAATTTTAGATGCGGGCTTATTCATCTGATAATTATATTGTTGAATAAGCCTTCAATGGTAGGTTTGTGCAACAAAGCCCCTATGTTGTTTAATCGACAATCTAGGTAAATAGATAATTGAGTAATGTACACCATCATTCTATTGTTGGCATTGAACTATCTTGAGCCTGTTGAATGTCAAAATAAGCTAGTCTTATAGATCAAAGGCTATTTAAATCCTTTTTAATTTCATCACAATAACCTGTCCATTTCTACATTATGATCTTTCTCTTGTCTAAGTGTTTGGTACGGTTATAAGTACGACCATGCATATCTTTTACCTGATGAGCAAGTTGTTGCTCAATAAGTTCAATTGGAAAATCCAAAATCTCTTCTAAAATGGTACGTGCGGATGCTCGGAAACCATGTCCACATGCTTGTTCACTTGTATAGCCTAGGCGACGTAAAGCCTGATTAACTGTATTTTCAGACATCGGTTTTAAATTGGATGTTGTTGCAGGAAACACATATTCACTTTTATATCGAGTAATTTGAACCAGTTCAGAAAGTAAATGAATGACTTGCGTTGATAGGGGGACAATATGTTGGACTCTTGTCTTTGATTTTGTTTTGGGAGGGGTGTAACTCCATAAGCCTTTTTGAAGGTCGATATCTTGCCACTTAGCATGTCTTAATTCACCTGGGCGAACAAAAACTAAAGGAGCAATACGTAGAGCATATCGTGTGATGACAGAACCCTCATAATGATCAATATCATTTAAGAGTAAGGCAAAATCTTTAGGTTCTACCAAGGCTGCCATATGTGTCACTTTGGGAGGGGAGATCGTTCCTTTAATCGTTGACTCAGCAAAGTCTTGCTTTGCCATCCACTCATTTGTAATATTTTAGAAAGTATTATTATTCGTACTTAATATCTCATTCTCAATTCTAACTTTTTCAACATGCGGGTCGATATTTTGAGAGAAGGGTACGGGCTTCTTCATGTCTAATTCTTGCATCTGCTAATGAGACTGTAGGGTATGAACCAAAACTTAAGGAATTTCTCTTTTTGGTATAGGGACGTGAGTAATCAAATCTCCAGCTCTTATCCCCAGTCTTAGAGATTATCAAAAATAAACCATTACCGTCGGCAAGCTTCTGAACTTTTGTAGAGTCTGCTTTGATAGTCTTAATTTTGGTGTTGGTTCGAGGTATAACGATTTTTGGCATTTTTACGGTAACACATTTTACCGCAAAAAAATATGTTTTAAGTTGGAATTTAATTTTTATTAAATTATTGAAATTAATATATTTTTTGCATTGATTTGGAGTGTTTTAGATCAAAACAAACCATAAAGTGGTGCGCTCTGCGGGACTCGAACCCACGTCGGTCGCTTAGGAGGCAACTGCTCTATCCAGTTAAGCTAAGAGCGCAGACAGGAGTTAATTTACCGTATATGCATATGAAAAAAAAGCTATTATCGAAATAATAGCTTTTAAAAAGAAATTTATTTTTTGTCTTGTTTTATTTCACTTGGATTTAAAAGATCAAATAAAACGAGCATGAGTGTAATCCAAACAGGAATCATCAGAACAGATTCCTTGAAACCTTGATTCCACATGATATACAAGACAACACCAATAAAAATAACCACAATATAATTACTAAAAGGTGCCCATAGCGCTGGGTATTTACTGGTTTGATTGGTGAGTCTGAGCGCACGTTTAAATTTTAAATGTGTCAAGGTAATCATCAACCAATTTAAAACTAACGCACCGACAACAACATACATTAAGTGGCTTAAAGCATCTTCAGGTAAATAATAATTTAGAGGTACGCAACCTAAAATTAATAATGCAGAAAACCATACAGCTGGAATCGGTACACCTTGCTTATTGGTTTTAGTAAAAATTTTTGGTGCATTGCCTTGCATTGCTAAACCATAAAGCATACGGCTATTGGCATACATACCACTGTTATAAACAGACAGTGCTGCCGTTAAGATAATGAAGTTGACCAAATGGGCAGCCCAAGCAATCCCAATCATACTAAAAACCATGACAAATGGACTTTTATCTAGACCACCCAGATTTAATTGATTCCATGGCACAAGAGACAATAGAATAATCATTGAGCCAACATAGAAAATTAAAATACGTGGCACAACTTGATTGATGGCTTTAGGAATAGTTTTCTCAGGATCTTTTGCTTCAGCAGCAGCCATTCCGATTAATTCAATTCCTCCAAAACCGAACATCAGGAATGCAAGCATATAGAACAAGCCTTCAAAGCCATTTGGAAAAAATCCACCATGTGACCAAAGGTTTGAAAAAGCAATGCCAGATGTAATATCGGCAGTTAAAATGAGATATATCCCAAAAACAATCATGGAGATAATGGCTGTGACTTTAATAATCGAAAGCCAAAATTCGGATTCGCCGTAAAATTTTACATTGGCGAGATTGACTAAGGTAATCACCACAAAGAAGAATAAGACCGATATCCACCCAGGAATTTCAGGCCACCAATAATTGATGTATTTACCGACAGCGGTAAGTTCGGTCATGGCAACGAGAATATACAGAAACCAATAGTTCCAGCCGGTTAAAAAACCAGGAAATTTCCCCCAGTATTTATTCGCAAAATGACTGAATGAACCAGAGACTGGCTCATGTACAATCATTTCCCCCAATTGGCGCATAATTAAAAATACAATGAAACCGCCAATTGCGTAACCAAGAATAATTGAGGGTCCCGCTTTTTCGATGACTTGCGCAGAACCTAGAAATAAGCCTGTCCCAATTGCACCGCCCATGGCGATGAGTTGGATATGCCGGTTTTTAAGTCCTCGCTGAAGATTTGTAGACTCGTTGCTCAAAGTGCTCAGCTCTTATTAAATGAATGCAATGATTGTAATTGATTGGTAACCGTTAGCCTAGTGCAGGATAGGGGTACGAGGCTAAACTATAAAGTCAGTTTACTTTATATGAATTAAGGTTTTGAAATTTAAAACTTTTGTTTATAAATAAATTATTCATTAATCGAATTAAAAGATTTTTATCTATATTTTATACTTAAGTCCTGTAGTTAATATTTTTTATTTAAAAACAGGTTAATATCAATTGAATGATAATTCAGTATTTGTAACAACAACGATAAACCAAGGGAATAACAGACAAATGAGTTTTGCTCCTCAAATTAAAGTGCCAGCAACATATCTTCGCGGTGGAACCAGTAAAGGTGTTTTCTTTAAATTGGATGACTTACCAGAATCTGCTCAAGTCGCTGGAAAGGCCAGAGATCAATTATTACTTCGCGTTATTGGTAGTCCAGATCCTTACGGTAAGCAGATTGATGGTATGGGTGGAGCGAGTTCAAGTACCAGTAAAACAGTGATTCTTGCCAAAAGTACTCAGCCAGAACATGATGTTGATTATTTATTTGGACAAGTCTCTATCGATCAAGCATTTGTAGATTGGAGTGGCAATTGTGGAAATCTAACCGCTGCAGTTGGTTCCTTTGCGATTTCTAATGGGCTCGTTGATGCAGCACGAATTCCTGAAAATGGTGTGTGTACGGTCCGTATTTGGCAAGCCAATATTAAAAAAACCATTATCGCACATGTTCCTGTAACCAATGGTCAGGTACAAGAAACGGGTGATTTTGAGTTGGATGGGGTGACATTCCCTGCTGCAGAAGTACAAATTGAATTCTTAGATCCAGCAGATGATGGTGAAGATGGTGGAGCAATGTTTCCAACAGGAAATGTTGTCGATACATTAGTTGTACCTGAAATTGGTACATTCCAAGCAACTTTTATTAATGCAGGTATTCCAACTATTTTTTTAAATGCTGAAGATTTAGGCTACCAAGGCACTGAATTACAGGATGCGATTAATAGTGATGTTGAGGCATTAGCAAAATTTGAAAAAATTCGTGCTTATGGCGCAGTCAAAATGGGTCTGATTCAGGATGTTGCAGAAGCGGCTAGTCGTCAACACACACCTAAAGTAGCTTTTGTTTCTAAACCGCAAACCTATATAGCTTCAAGTGGAAAAATTGTGAATGCTAGCGATGTCGATTTATTGGTCCGTGCTTTGTCGATGGGTAAATTACATCATGCCATGATGGGAACAGCAGCAGTGGCGATTGGTACTGCCGCAGCAATTCCAAATACCTTGGTTAATTTGGCAGCGGGTGGTGGCGAACGTGAAGCAGTACGTTTTGGGCATCCATCCGGAACGTTAAGAGTTGGTGCTCAAGCACTCAAAGAAAATGATCAGTGGGTGGTCAAGAAGGCTATTATGAGTCGAAGTGCTCGTGTATTGATGGAAGGTTGGGTCAGAGTTCCCGCAGATAGTTTTTAATTTAGATTAAGCCAATAGAAACCTCTTGAATTTTAGAGGTTTCTATTAAATGATTGGAAAGTGAAAACACGGATATGCTTGGTATTTATTTAAATTGGATTTGTGTATAAAAATATAATTCAGTGTAAAAAATGAATACTGTTGTTCATGTGGATTTCATTGTTTTAATAAATAAAGACCTTAAATAATACAAACTCTGTCTCTTCTTTAAAAATAAAAAATTAATGTTGAATGAGAAGATGAGTTAGCTAGTACAAAAGGTAAATTATTTTAATTAAAAATAAGATAAGTGGATCATTCTGCAAATTATTTGTTAGTAAATATATTACAAAATAATCGGTAATGGTTTGTGAAGCGCATTTATTTTGATAATTATTATCGAAAAGTGGGTGAAATTAAACCTTTTAATGTACTTAATAATTAACATACGCAAATTCTTAGCTAAAAATTAAGTATTACTAGGTAAAATTGAACAGATAGACATTTTATACACCCATATATTAATCGTTGATTAATTCAGCATGTTGAGCTTTCTTATTTTATAGGCATTGCTACAATTCGCGCGAAATTATTATATCGCGGTGCATTTTGTGTTCGAGAAATTAGCTGAACAAAGTTTGGGGTTAATGGGTTGGGAAATTGATAATCATTGGCCGTTGGATTTAGATCAATGCGTGATGATTGCTGCACCACATACCAGTAATTGGGATGCGCTGTATGCGAGACTGGCATTAAAAGCAATGGGTGTACATGTCAGACTCACCATTAAAGACAGTTATATGAAACTTCCTTTTGGTCCTTTTGTTCGTGCTATGGGGGGTATTGGCATTGATCGTCGTGCTAAAAAAGAGGGGGAAGCTCGACCAAGTATGGTGGAGTTAATGAGTGATTTATTTAAGACTCATCCTAAATTGGTGATGATCATCACGCCAGAGGGAACACGTGCAAAACAAGAACAATGGAAAACAGGTTTTTATCATGTGGCGATAGCAGCAGGTGTGCCAATTGCTTTAGCGTATATGGACTATGTTAAGAAAAAAACTGGGGTAGGAAAAATTGTATATCCTACAGGGGATTATGAAAAAGATATGGCTGAAATTATGGATTTTTATGTACAAATTAATCCAAAATTTCCAGAGTTATTTAGTGTAGATACACGTTATTCTTCAAAATAAATAGATTAAAAAGACAGGGGCTAACTCTGTCTTTTTTATATAATTTTTTGTTGATGAAAAATGATTTACCATGAATTTTTAGAGTTTTATCATTGTTACATTAGCGTGTACTTTAAAAAATAAGAAATAACATTCATTAATTGATTTTAATATAGTTGTTTATTATTCAATTAAAAGATTATCTTTTTTCACACCGCCCAAAGCTTCACAAGCAGATTTGTAAATATCATATTGTTGTTGAATTACTTGCTCTAGAGGAATTTTAAACAAAACATTCCCAGACTTGTAACTGTCAATATAAGAGCCGACTTTATCTTTACTTATGGTGAGCAATCGTTCATGGTAACTGGTGATGTTACTATGATTTAATTCTGAACTTTCTATATTTTTACACTCAAATTGATTGAGCATTTTTTCAGCGACTTTAACTTCGCTCGATGTGCCAATTGCACATCCTGTTAAGAGTAAAAAAACACTTAATAAAAATGAGGTTTTCATTATATTAATTATATGAAAATGAGGTGCGAAAATTGTATGCCTATTCTATGAAATTATATAGCCTCTTTTTAAATAAAATCGATGAGTTGTGAGAGGTTTAGTTCAAATTAAACACGTAACAGAGTCTAAAGATTACTGCTGATGATTCAAATGAGGATGTCAGTACTGATTTGGTTTTAAGTTCTAGTGATTTTGAGTGAAATGGGGATATAAAAGCATGTCATTATGATCATGTCGTACTTAATCTTTAGGTCATTATAGTTGTAAACAAGCCTCAAAATATAGAGGCTTGTTGAAATTTAAGCTTTTGAAGTTAGCGTACTCTTGATGATTCTGATTTAGGTTTTAAACTTTGAGTCAAACCATTAATATCACCACCATGAATTGAGCGCGTATAAAGTCGGGCAATAATCACCCCAATAATAATGAAAGCAGCAAAAATGATGCCTGTAAAAATAAGTATTTGATATAAAGAAGAACTCAACATTTATTATCTCTTGTCTAAGTTATTGATGTGGAAATTGCGATGGCCTGAAAGCCAATCTTGGTTTTTTGGGTGAGTATAACGTCTTGACCTTGATGAAAAATGATATCTGTTTCTGGTTCAACTAAGATGTAATGCATTTGCCCAAACTGATCTTTAACTTTGGCTTGAGCAGGGTAATTAAGTTTGGCATTGCCTAAAATAATGTGTGCAGTCCGTCCAATCAGCTCTTCAATTTTGATGGCTGTGGTTTCATCCTTGGGTAAAATTTTTGCAATTGCAGCAGCGCTGAGACGCACCAAAGGCATGCAAAGGATTAAACAAGCCGGAGCAATGATCCATACTGGAAAATAGCTTTGGGTCAAATGATAAAAAATAGCTTGGACAATAAAACCAAATAAAGCATAAATAGTTAAAAAAATGATTAACCAAACAAGAACTGGAATTCTGCCTAAATAAAGCCAATCTAAAAATTGCAGCAATCCATTTTGTTCAACATTGATTTCTAAATCAGGGTATTGTGCTTCAAGTAGTTGATCGGGAATAAATTGATCTAAAAAACCTTGCGTGCTAAAGCCAATGAGGAGTAAAAGACACTCAAATACACCCAAAAAGAGCATGAAGCATAGACTTACGCTAAAAAAAAGATTGGATGGATTTATGAATAATTCCCACATATTGAATGCTCTTTTAAATTTTTTGTATCAGTTTGAATCACTGTTTTTAATATCCCGATTAATCTCATTATTTTTGAATATAGAAGATGTATTAATCATGAATTAATTCTATTAAGCTATTGAGTTTATATACAAAATTTAATTTTTGCAACAATGGAAATCTTAATAATAATTTAAAATCAATGTGTTAATTATAGGTTGAAGTTTTTAATATTACAGATAGATATCTAGAAAAGATCTGTGAATGTAGAGATAGTTCTCTAAAAAATGAGCCACTTCGACAAAATGGAGATAAAAAAATACGCAATGATTGGGGTGACCATTGCGTAGAACAACGAATCTGAATAAACAGTTTCGGTTGAAGGAGAACGTTATGAATTTAGGGGGTATTCATAACTATGGATAAATGATAATTTTTATTGATTAAAAGTTCATGAGTAGATACGTAAGTAAATGTTAATTCTCGTAAAAAATTTTTTACTTTTGAGTGTTTAAAAAAAAGCCTTTCAAATGAAAGGCTTTTTTTTATTATTGGGAAATCTTAAAAATGAAATACACCTAATCCATTTTTGACTTCATCTAAAGTATTTTGCGTAATAACACGGCATTTTTCTGTACCTGTTTTCAAAATATCCATGATGTAATCAGGATCTTTAGCTAATTCCATACGACGTTCACGTATTGGCGTAATCAGTTCTTTTAGTACCCCTTCAAGGCGTTTCTTCACCGTACCATCGCCTAAACCACCACGACGATAATGTTCTTTTAACTCAGCAACTTCTTCTTGGTTGGGATCAAAAGCATCTAAGTAAGTAAATACAATATTACCTTCAACTTGACCTGGATCTTCAATACGAAGATGGTTAGGGTCGGTATACATGGCATTGACAGCTTTCTTAATGTCTTTATCTGAAGCATCCAGAACAATGGTATTGCCTAAAGATTTTGACATTTTGGCTTTACCATCAAACCCAGGTAAACGACTCATGTTTGAAAGCAAAACTTTACATTCTGGAAGGACTTCATGACCAATTTGACGATTCAAACGACGTACAATTTCATTGGTCTGTTCAATCATCGGAATTTGGTCATCACCTACAGGCACAACACTGGCTTTAAAAGCCGTGATATCCGCCGCTTGTGCAACGGGATAGCACAAGAAACCAGCAGGAATGTCACGCTCAAAACCACGCAGTTGAATTTCAGCTTTGATGGTTGGATTACGTTCTAAACGTGCAACTGTCACAAAGTTTAAATACAACATAGTGAGTTCATTCAGTGCCGGTAAGCAAGATTGAACACAGATGGTCGTTTTGGTTGGATCAATACCAACAGCTAAATAGTCTGTTGCCACTTCAATAATGTTACGACGGACTTTTTCAAAGTTATCCGCATTATCTGTGAGTGCTTGAGCATCTGCTAACAGTAAATGTTGATGATGTGAGTCTTGTAAACCTACGCGAGAGCGTAGTGAGCCAACAAAGTGACCTAAATGCAGTTGTCCAGTAGGACGGTCGCCCGTTAAAATGACAGGACGATTGTCTTGATTACTCATGATCTATTCCACAGCCGCTCTAGAGACGACATCAGTTGTTTCTACGAATGGCCCGTATTGTACGGTATAAAATTTTTTAATGTCAGCGGAAATAGACAGCTTGATGAAAAATAAACCGCTGTCTAAAGCAACAAAGAAAATGTATAAAGCGTTTATTAATTTAATTAAAATGTGCAAATAAAAGTAATTAGGATAAAAATTATGGCGAGTAGTTTATTAATATTATTAGATGACATTGCAACGGTATTAGATGACGTCGCTGTCATGAGTAAAATGGCTGCGAAAAAAACCGCGGGTGTTTTGGGGGATGATTTAGCACTCAATGCGCAACAAGTGAGTGGAGTTCGTTCGGAACGTGAACTTCCTGTTGTTTGGAGCGTTGCAAAAGGCTCGTTTATTAATAAACTCATTCTAGTACCTCTAGCTTTGTTAATTAGTGTGGTTGTGCCTTGGTTGATCAATCCATTATTAATGCTGGGTGGTCTATTTTTATGCTATGAAGGTGTAGAAAAGGTGCTACACAGTTTGCAGCACAAAAAAGCGCATACTGAAGCAGCTGCTGAAGTTGAATTAGAGGCGATTGAAGCAGATTTAGAGACTTTTGAAAAAGATAAAATTAAAGGGGCTGTTCGTACCGATTTTATTTTGTCTGCTGAAATCGTAGTGATTTCTTTAGGTACTGTCGCAACGGCTGCGTTGGGAACAAAAGTAATGGTACTGTCAGTGATTGCGATTTTAATGACCGTGGGCGTGTATGGTTTTGTTGCCCTGATCGTAAAAATTGATGATCTTGGGTTATATTTAACCGAACAAACATCGAATACCAAGCAAAGTCTTGGGCGTGGATTACTGGCTTTTGCACCAAAGTTGATGAAAACCTTGACCATTGTCGGCACAATTGCAATGTTCTTGGTCGGTGGAGGAATTATCACGCATGCAGTCTCTTCATTACATCACCTGACTGAAGAAGCTGTAGATCATGTTGCATTGATTCCAAATGTAGGTAATATTTTGGGTGCAGTGACTCCGACATTAATCAATATGGTCATTGGTATAGTCGCTGGATTAGCCGTCATTTTAGTGATAAAAATAATTGAATCTGTACGTTCGAAATCTAAATCGGCATGATATTTTAAAGTCAGTAGAATAAAACAAAATATATTAAAAAAAGGATAGAGCTATGCGTTGGAAAGGACGTCGTGTCAGTGAAAATGTAGAAGATGCTCGTGGCAGCGGAGGTGTAAAAGCTGGCGGGATCAGTATTTTAGGCTTAGTGATTGCATTTGTAGCTTGGAAATTCTTTGGGGTTGATCCTCAACAGGCTTATCAGGCGACTCAGCAAGTTACTGCTGGTGCACAGACTCAAACTACAGGATCGATCAAAAACCCAACGCAGCAGCAGCAAGAGGCGGCTCAATTTGTGGGTACCATTTTAGCGGATACAGAAGATACGTGGTCGCAAATTTTTCAACAGCAAGGCGCTCAGTATATTCCACCTAAATTAGTCATGTTTAGTGGTCGGGTAAATTCGGGTTGTGGTACAGCAGAATCCGCAATGGGACCTTTTTATTGTCCCGCGGATCAAAAAGTTTATATTGATACCGAATTCTTTAAAGATATGCGCACTCAAATGGGGATTTCTGGTGAACAGAATCAGACTGAATTGACTGCTAAAGATGAAGCTGGTGATTTTGCACAAGCATATGTGATTGCACATGAAGTGGGGCATCATGTACAAAATCTATTAGGTATTTCTGCTCAAGTACAAAAAGCACGTCAGCAATCCAATCAAACCCAGAGTAATCAGCTTTCTGTGCGTCAAGAATTGCAAGCAGATTGTTTAGCTGGGGTTTGGGCAAATAGAACGCAACAACGCACTCAGTTTTTAGAGCAAGGTGATATTGAAGAAGCAATGGATGCTGCGCATAAAATTGGTGATGACTATCTACAAAAACGCGCGAGAGGAACTGTTGTACCTGATAGTTTTACCCATGGTAGTAGTGCGCAGCGCATGCAGTGGTTCCAAACGGGATTGAAATCTGGAAACATTAATAACTGTGATACATTTGGATCATCAATTTGAACATTACTGAGCTCAGGCTTGCAAATCAAACATAAAGAGAATTAAAAGAGAGCAGCCGCTCTCTTTTTTATTTAGTCAAAAAACTTTTAAAATTGCGTAAAACTCTAAAACTGACATACACGGCAAATAAACTAAATAGAACCATACTGAAGAGTTGATACTGTAAGTTTTGAGTATCGGTGTGATAAAAATCATGGATTTGTTGGTCGGTATATTGGATCGCTTTTTGTTGCATATTTTGGGTGTTGATATATTTCAAATTTTTAATATAAATATTGTTTTTATAAGCGACTAAATCCATATTTAAAATTTTTCTGAATTGGTTTTGATTATCGGCTTCGGTACAGATATCTTGTAAATAGTGTACGCAACTTATTTTTACAATATAGCCTTGATTGGGAATATGCACATAAATATTTTGATCAGGTTTAGCGCGATGGCTACTCAGCCGATATTCAACTTTTTCATTCGACTGGATATTAAAAAATCTGGGTGCTACATCTTGAGCGTGTAGAATTTCCTGCGCTTTTACGATGCTCGTCCAAATTAGTATAAGGGTAATCATAAAGATGAGCGCCGCATAAAAAGAGCGGAATACCGTTTTGATGTTCATGGGGCAGATGTCATCTATAAATTTGGAAAGACGCTATCCTAAAATAAATGAGAATATTTGCAAATATTTATGCTTTATTAAGGAATGATCCGTTATTTTTCAGTTTTATGTTAAAAAACTTATCTATTTCGGACTAAATTCCGTATTGCTTGTAAAATTATTAGGTTATTAAATGGTTTTCATTGACCGATTTAATTTAGAAATGTTTAAGCACTGATTGATTTACATTAAATTAAAAAGCACGATTAGGATTCGCATGGGTAATTATTTTTTTCTCCAAGTATTTACAGTAGTTTTTGCATTATCCATTGCGACGACAATTTTTAATAAACGAATTTTGGGTTTTCCACAAGCGATTGGTGTTCCTTTAGTTTCAGCAGTTTTTGTCTTTATTTTACAGTGGGGAGCCAGCCTGCTGAATGGTAATCAATTTATTTCGATTAACATTCATAATATTGAAGAAGCGGTACGTCATATTGATTTTTATGACTTTTTAGTCAATGGTGTGATTTGTTTTATTCTGACTTCATCCGCATTAAAGTTCAGAGTCTCTGATTTAAAAGTCTTTTGGAAGCCAATTACGATCTTGGCAACTATTGCGTTGGTGTTGTGTGCATTATTTTTTGCGGGAATGGTGTTTGGTTTTCAATATTTAATTGGCAATCCAGTTCCCATCTTAATTTTACTATTACTTGGTTCAGCATTGGGTGCGACAGATCCGATTGGGATTAAAGGTGTATTAAGCTCGGTTCGTGCACCGCATCATTTGATTGTAAAGTTAGAAGGCGAATCACTATTTAATGATGCGATGTGTATTGCCGTTTTTATGACTTTATTAAATGTTTTAGAAGGTGAACATTTTAGTCTAGTTGCTACATTACAAACCTTGCTTTATGAAATTGTGGTGGCTGTCATTATTGGTTGGGCCTTTGGATTGGGAATTTTACGTTTACTGCGTGGTAAACATGAGATGGAATCCTTAATTTTAACCACGGCATTATTGGCATGTGGTTCTTATTTGGTGGCGTTGTTTGCGCATGCTTCTGCACCTATTGCCTGTGTCATTGGGGGATTGATTGTCGGAAATAAATGGAAAGAAATCTTACAAGAACGTGAAATTCGTGAAGTTAATCATTTTTGGCATACGGTTGAAGGGATTATCAATTCATTCCTATTCACCTTAATTGGTTTAGAAATTTTCATTCTTGATTTAAGTACCAGTATGATTTTAGGCGGAATATTTGCCTTTTTTGCCTTACATCTTTCTCGTTTTGCAGCAAATTTCCTCGCTTTTGCATTTTTCCCAAGTTTTAGACACAAAAGTTATAATGGTAGTCTCACGATTTTGTCTTGGGGAGGCGTTCGTGGTGGTATTTCATTGGCATTAATTCTTGCGGTAGCGAACGTTCCTGAGTTGCGTGAGTACAGTAGTATTTTAATTGGCTATACCTTTATTAGTGTTCTGCTTTCGGGGATTGTTTGTGGCTTAGGTTTACCCGCCGTCATGAATGCTTTTTATTACAATCCCAATGAAGATAAGGATGGCTTTAAAGGCTGGTATCAACGTTTGTGTCATCGCATGAATCGTAAAGGCTTTCAATATATTGTGGGCGAGGATGCGTATGGAAATGAAACCATTACGATTTACAACCCTGAAGCTTTAGTTGACCAAAAGACAGAGGACGGTATTGCAACAGTACATCATCCAGATAAGGCTCAGGAAGTGAAACGCTTGGAAAATCCAAGTAACTTTTAAAGCTATCTTCGTAACTAGTAACGAATCTAAATAAAAATGAAGGCATTTAGCCTTCATTTTTATGCGCGGTCATAGATCCATTAAGAGTTGAAATAGACTTGATTTGCCGCTTTAAAGGTATTGACATGCAATGGTACTAAATCATCGAGTTTTTGATATCCACCAGCCAGAACAAACATGATTGGAATATCATATTTTTTTGCGAGCTTAAACACCATTAAATCACGCTGATACAGCATTTCAGTGGTAAACCATTTAGAACCACAACGATCATTTTGATGACAATCCATTCCTGCTTGATAAATAATTAAATCGGCTTGCCAATCCAGAGCATGCTCAAAACCTTCTACGACGGCTTCAGCATATTCATCAAAGGAACCTTTTTTATTATGAATATGCCGCGTTAAACTTCGTTCAGATGATGTGCAGCCAAAAGCTAAAGCATAAATACTAAAATTATATAAATTAGTAATGCTTTGCGTATATTCAGCCGTACCATTGCCGCCGTGCTGATCACAGTCAAGGACAAAAATTTTCTTATGCGGAAATTGCTTGGCAATTAAAGCTAACCCATTAAAGGTGCAATAGGCATTGCCACGTTCATACACGGCATGATGGAAGCCTTGGGCAATATTTGCAGAAATTCCTTGTTTGAATGCAATACTGGTTGCGAGTAATTGACCGGCTTGAATGGATAAAATTGCTTCACGAAATTGTGGGGTCCAATTCTTAAAACCTTGTGTCGTAGCGAGTGGTTTTTTGCCTGTCATAAAGGCTTTTACGTAATTTGGATCATGAATTGAATATAAAATTTTATGATCAATACTTTCCGGATCGACCAAATCTGCAATTTGCTGTTGCTCTAAAACCTCGGCGACAGCAGTCAATTTTTCCATGCTATTGGTATGCGTTTGCGCAAAGTACCGTGAGGAATAGCAAGCTTTCAACATAATTCAATACCTAATCTAAATTTGTTCCAAAGCCACGGTTTTTAATTGAGCTAATTGTGTGGTGCCGGGACTAAACAATCCATTATCAATTTGTTGTTTAAAGTGAGAGGTAAAAGCACGTTGTCTATTTTGGGGAGAGACTGCCAAAGTAGTTAATCTTAAAAACCAAAAACCCTCTACTTCGGAGAGAGGAATGACAAATCCTTTATAGGTTTTGTTGGCGATTTTTTGAATGTTAGCTTCATTGTATTGAACTGAAAATAAACTTCCTTCAGGAATACGAATACCATTCATGATGACTGGGACTAAGTTGATACAAGAATGGTCATCACCCATTTTGACTTTTTCGATAAGGATCGGTTCATTTTTATCATTGACAAAAATATTGATTAAACCATGTCTTAGAAACTTTCGATGTGCAATTTTAAGGAAGAAATTTTCAGCCATAGGGCATGAGCCGACCTTCGGTTTCTCCACTAAGCTCTTAAGTTCGATGAGGGGTGAATCATATTTTCTTAAGATAATGTCTTCTAAAAAATCACAAATTAGTTTGCTTTCTTCATGTTTTACATATTGAGCAATGCTTCTTAATTGGCTTTGAAATTTAACTTCAGCATTTAAAGCATTATAAAAAACATCATTTTTTAATGCTTTGCTTAGGAATAATTGTACCTCGTGATTTTGATCTAGATCACGCCAAGTTTTGAGGTCTAAGCCATAGGACTTAGCTGTGCTGAGAATGGTCCTTAAGCGTTTAGTGTCGTAATCACTAAAAACTTTAAAGTCTTTAAAGTCAGTTTCATCAGCAGCCAAATTAATAAAGTCTGCGATCACGCGTGTTGCTTGCGTAAAGCCACAGCCACGTCGTTCCGTTTGATGACTAAAATGTTCATTTAGCATCTCAGTTAAATTTTTTGAAAGCGGTAAGAGCTGAGTTTGAAAACAGTTGAGAACCTCATGTTCAGAGAACGATTCATTCATTTGTAATTCCACACAAATATTTGTTATATATTAAATAAATTTTTATGATTATAGATAGAGCAAGGCCTGTGAGCAAGGCTAGAGGATGATTTAAGCTTCAGACTTTAGGGGAAGAGAGCACAGCTGTGGAATGTATGGGACATTTACTAGGAACATTAGCCAAGTAAATTAAGTTTTACTTGGCTTTTGTAAAATTGAATCTTATTTGTATTTATTTAAGAACTCAAGATAGGGCTGAACTAACAATTGTTCTTGTTCCATAATCGGCATATGACCCACATTTTTTAGAATAATCGGAGCTTGAGCATTCTTGAGTAAGTTTTTTAATTCAGTCGCAGCCTCAACATTGATAATCTGATCTTTATCTCCCCATGCAATTAACACCGGTTGATCAATCACCCGTGTTGCAATGGCAAAGCTATCAGGCGTATACATTTTAGACATTAAAATAAGTTGTTCTACCAACTTAGATGTATTCACAGATTGAGAAATCATCATTTTTTCCTGAGAATCTTTTAATTCTTTCGGAATAAAAGGAGGGAGATGCGTCGCAATGTTTAATAGACGATCTAAATCACCGGGTTTAGCCACCACCATGTTTCTGAGTGTTGCTGGATCTTTTAAATAAGGTGTATTCGCGCTTTTAAACACACCAGCACTATCAATCAGAAATAATGATTTGGTATCGATTGGATATTGTGCAGTATAAAGTAGTGCAACTGCACCGCCCATAGAGTGACCAGCAATATGAGCATCCTTTTCAAATTGTCCCGCTTCTGCAAAACGACGTAGTTTTTCAGTGATGTTGGGGATTGAATATTCAAAGTCAGCAGGAGCTTTACTGTCACCTTGACCAGGTAAATCTGGAATGACCACATGATAATAGGGCGTCAGGTTGCGAGCAAAGCGATTCCAGTTATCGCGGCTACCTGATAAACCATGTACAAGAATGAGTGTTGGTTTTCCAACTTGTCCACCTTCGCTATAAGCCCAGTCAATATCACCCACTTTAAGCCGTTTGGTTTGCAGACCTGCCCATACACGCTCTTGTTGAAGGACGCTTTGGATATCAATACTTGCAGCAGCCATTATATTTGTAGAGACGCTTGAAATTGCAACTGTGCCTAAAGACAAAGCAACCGTTAGAAATAGTTTTGAAAAAGTCCTTTTCATGTACAGTACTCTTGTTGTTCTTGATGTCTAAGTAAGCCTTAACATAATATAAATTTTTATCCAATACATTTGCATAAATTATAAATTCAGCAGCTTTCGAGTCAATGTGATGCAAAATTTAAAACATAGCACTTCAAATGAACTCAAGCGGCTCATTTTGGAAGTCATCATTCGGATTCCTTATGGAAAAGTCGCCAGTTATGGACAAATTGCACAAATGGCTGGTCTGCCCAAACATGCACGCTTGGTCGGTTATGTTTTAAAACATTTAGAAACGGAAACAGATATACCTTGGCATAGAGTGATTAATGCACAAGGAAAAATTAGCTTGAATAAGCTGAATACTCAAGGTGAAAATATTCAGCAACTTAAATTGGCGAGTGAGGGTGTTTATTTACTAAATGGCAAAGTGAATATCAAACAGTTTGGATGGATGAGTTTGTATAACTAAATTGATCTGTAATCTGGGCAGAAATTTCTAAGTATTTCAGATGCCTAAAATAGGGGGATTAATCTAAAAAGAAAAAAGGAAGTTTGTTTTGATGACAAGATACATTTTTGGGGTTTAGTCGTATTAAGCTCTATTTAAGTTTGATAGATTAAGTTAAAATGTCTGTAAAACAATGTAATTAGAGTAATGCTAAATTTTATCCAGCGAATAAAACAACGTGAAATTATTTTATCTCAAACCGCCTTCCATTTTATTTTAGCAGTTTGGCTCGGATTAATTCTTAATTTTGATTTTTTAAAAAAAGTACAAACACTTACGCCATATCAAGGGCTTAAAGCTAATTTATTCTTAATCGCGACGGCATGTGTTTTAATTGCTTTGTATAATCTCATCTTACATATACTCGGATGGAAGTGGACCAGTAAAGCAGTCGCAATTCTGTTGGTGTTTATTGGTGGATTTAGTGCTTATTTTGTGAATTCACTGGGTGTGGTTATTTCGCCTGATCAAGTCCAAAATCTGATGCAGACAGACCCATCGGAAGTGGTGGATTTACTCTCACCGCAATTTTTCATTTGGACGTTATGTTTTGTCGTTTTGCCGATTGTCGCAATTGTTTGGGTCAAAATTAAACCTGACAGTATTGGCAAATCAATGCTCAAAAAACTAGCCAGTATTGTTGCTTCTTTTGCAGTTATTGCCAGTTTATTATTTATCTTCTATGTCGATTATGCTGCGATTTTCCGTGAACATCGTGAGCTTAAAGGCATGATTTCTCCGCAAAATACGATTGCTTCGACCTTTTCCTATTATCATAAAAAAGCCCCTAAAAAAGATTTACCCCTAGTTTCTTATGGGGAAGATGCACATATTGCTGCACAAACCCCAACCTCGAACTTACCTAAATTGGTGGTTTTGGTGGTGGGTGAAACGGCTCGTGCAGAAAGCTTTTCTTTAAATGGCTATGCCCAAAATACCAATCCAGAATTATCGAAACAAGCGGGCTTAGTTAATTTTAGTCAAGTCAGCTCTTGTGGTACGGCAACGGCTGTTTCTGTACCTTGTATGTTTTCAGGTATGCCACGTAAAGATTATGATGAACAATTGGCCAGTCATCGCGAAGGCTTACTCGATGTTGCGAAGCGTGCTGGTTATAAAGTCACATGGATTGATAATAATTCAGGCTGTAAAGGTACTTGTGACCGTGTGGAACAGTTTGTTATTCCTGAACCGTTAAAACAAAAATGGTGTAAGGATGGTGAGTGCTTAGATGAGGTTTTAGTCGAGAGCTTAGACCAATATATTAAGAGTCTTCCTAAAAATGATGAAACACCGCATTTGATTGTTTTACATCAAATGGGCAGCCATGGACCAGCGTATTACAAACGTGCACCTGCAGAATTCCAACGTTTTAAACCGACTTGTGACACCAATGCAATTCAGGGTTGTACACCGCAAGCTTTAATTAACTCTTATGATAATACCATTGTGTATACCGATCATATTTTAAATCTAGTCATTGAAACATTAAAGAATCAACCGAAGTATAGGACTGCATTTTGGTATTTATCTGATCATGGTGAATCAACTGGTGAGCATGGTATGTATTTACATGGCGCACCTTATAGGATTGCACCAAGTCAACAAACCCATATTCCAATGATGATGTGGTTTTCAGATGCGTGGAAAAATAATGCTGCGACTCAGATCAATTGTTTAGAAAAACAAAAGACTAAAACCCTGAGTCAGGATAATTTGTTCCCAAGTTTATTAAGCTTATTAGATATTCAAACTGGTGTTATTGATCAAAATAACAATATGTTGCATCAATGTGTACCGCATAGTTGAGATGAGGAAATCAATCCATGACTAAAATCTTAATGATTGAAGATGATTTTATGATTGCTGAGTCCACCATGACGTTACTCAGATTTCATCAATTTGAAGTTGAATGGGTCAATAATGGTCTAGATGGTTTAAAACAATTAACGCAAAACACATTTGATTTGATTTTATTGGATTTGGGTTTGCCGATGATGGATGGCATGCAAGTGCTGAAACAAATTCGGCAAAGAGTTGCCATTCCAGTGCTAATCATTTCAGCCCGTGACCAATTGCAGAATCGGGTAGATGGATTAAACCTTGGGGCGGATGACTATCTGATTAAGCCCTATGAGTTTGATGAGCTCGTTGCACGTATTCATGCCTTATTACGCCGTGTAAGTGGAGGCAATAGCCAACAACAGGGGCAAGAGTCGAGTATTTTACGTAATGGGGATGTGGTTTTAGATGTTGATCAACATATTGCGACACTCAAAGGTGAGCAAGTTGAATTATCGAATCGTGAATGGGCAATTCTTATTCCGTTAATGACCCATCCAAACAAAATTTTCTCGAAGTCAAATTTAGAAGATAAACTTTACGATTTTGACAGTGAAGTCAACAGCAATACGATTGAAGTTTATGTGCATCATATTCGCACTAAATTGGGTAAAGACATTATCCGAACCATTCGTGGTTTGGGATATCGGTTAGGGCAGGCACAAAAAGTATAAGTCATATGACCACACATTATTCCTTAAAAAGAAAGCTCATACGTTACACCTCTATTTTTAGTGTGATATTGGGCTGTATTCTAATTACGGCAGCATACAAAATTTCTCTTGAAGAAATAAATGAAATTTTGGATGCACAAATGGAATATTTAGCGGAACGTGTTGCGCAAAATGCTCGGCCTTTGCAAAGTAATTTTGATCAGCATAAACGCTATCATGAGGAAGACTTATTTGTCGATGTGTGGGCTTATGCGGATAAAACAGATGTCACACATGAGCATCATCTTTTGGTTGAACCGAAACAAAAGGCGGGTTTTTATTCGCAAGAATCGCTACATGGGGATTGGATCACCTATGTATTGCCGACCAAAGATTTTCAAATTCAAGTGAGCCAACAGAAAAAAGTTCGACAGCATTTGGCTTTAGAATTTGCTGTGACCATGTTTTTACCCTATTTGATGATTATTCCTTTCGCATTGTTTGGACTGATTTATATTATTCGACGTAGTTTAAAACCGTTGGATGATTTTAAATCTGAACTGGCACAGCGTGATTCCAATTCGTTACTGGCTATCCAAAATACGCAATATCCAGAAGAATTGGTTCCCACGATTAATGAGATGAATCATCTGTTTGAGCGGATTTCAATAGCACAACAAGAACAACGGCAATTTGTTGCGGACGCAGCACATGAATTAAGAACTCCGATTACTGCATTGAATTTACAAACTAAAATTTTAATGAGCCAATTTCCTGATGAGGAAAATTTGGTCAATTTAAGTAAAGGTTTGGCGCGGATGCAGCATTTGGTTTCGCAACTTTTATCATTGGCTAAACAAGATGCGACCTTGAGTCATGATATTCAAATTACCAAGTTTAAGTTGAATGATGTGGCGTTGAATTGTGTTGAGCAATTGATGAACCTCGCCATGGAAAAAGAGATTGATCTCGGTTTTGAACGCAATGAATTGATTGAAATGCAAAGTATCGAGCAATCGATTCATTCTATTATCTTTAACCTGATTGATAATGCGATCAAATATACGCCACCTTCGGGGATTATTAATATTTCGGTATTTGAAGATGTCGAGAATAATGCGTATGTACAGATTGAAGACAGTGGGCCGGGTATAGATGCAGAAATGTATGATAAGGTGCTCAAGCGTTTTTATCGTATTTATCATCATTTGGAAGTGGGCAGCGGTTTAGGCTTATCTATTGTGGATAAAGCCACTCAGCAGTTGGGTGGTCAATTAAGCTTTGATCAAAGTAGTGAGTTGGGTGGTTTAAGTGTATTGGTTAAACTTCCTAAAATTTATCATCATGCATAACGTTTGTACTTGATTTTGATAAATTGAGAGTCCGAATAAAATACATAAAGTCGATCTCATAGGAGTCTTTAAAAAACCTATCTAGATCGACTTTTGATGTTACTTTTAAATTAAATATATCTAAGTAACCTGAGAACGTTAAAGCAGCTTTAGAAAAAATCTATGCGGATGGAACGTTACTTTCAAGATTTTGAGCATTCTCTTTAAACTTTTTATAAAAACAACAATAGAGCAGTAAGTTAAATGCAAAAATAATCCAACCTGTCCATAGATTATGACTGAGAAAGTGGGCACCCCGCATCATTTGTCCCCATCCTAAAATAAAACCAATCACTAAACCTAAACCTAAAAAGGCATAAGCCAGTTTTGGTTGTACCAAGCGATAGACAAAGAAACCCGTTAATAAAGCAAAGCCTGTACTGGCATGCCCACCGGGAAAGCAATGTCCATTCGTGGCTGAAAAATTCCAAATATAGCCGAGTGTTGTGGGTTGCGTCATCTCCCATGGACATGCATGTGCAGACTGTGACTTTAAGATTCCGATGACTGAGGTCGATAAGATACAAACGAAAAACATATAACCATAGAGCCAGCGCTTTGTTTTTAATCGTTGTATTTTAAATGAAGCTAACCATAGGATTAAAAATGCAAGATAAACAGCGATGAGAATATTTTTAAAAATTTTATGATTGATGTGAACTAAATACCAATTATCTCGATATGGAAAACTTCCAGATGCATCGATAAAGGGTTGGATTAAGTGCATATCAATTGCACCACCCACTGGAAAATAAAAGATGAGAATCAGCATAGTGAATGCAAGAGCTAATACATTGCTCAAAAAGAACTTTTTAAAATTAGATGTTAGCATAATCAGATTACAGAAATGTGTTAATTAAAATTTATAGCTATTACAATAAATTAACCTTAAATATGCCTTAAAAGCAATATTTAAAAAATACTAGTCATCATCAATATTATTTAAAGAATTAAAGCAAAATGTGACAGCGACTCGATTTGAGCCGCTACACTTTACTTATGAGCAATATGCATATTTAGAAAATTGCATCTTCCGAATTTGCAGAAATCTTATGGATGGATAAATCTGCACCACGGAATTCTTCTTCTTGGGTTAAACGAATGCCCATTGTAAGTTTTAAAAGACCATACACCAAAAAACCACCACTTAATGCAATGATGATGGCGAGCATGGTTCCAATGATTTGTGCCATCATAGAAACACCACCTAAGCCCCCCATCCAATGTTGTCCAAATATTCCGACAGCAATTCCACCGAAAGTACCACCAACGCCATGCAAAGGCCATACACCAAGGACATCATCAATTTTAAGTTTGTTTTGAGTATAGGTGAATAATTTAACAAATAAGAAGCCTGCACATACACCAATAATGAGTGCGCCAACAGGGTGTACAATGTCCGAGCCTGCACAAATGGCGACTAGACCTGCCAGTGGGCCATTGTGTAAGAAGCCCGGATCCTCTTTACCAAAAAAATTGGCAGCAAGGGTACCACCGACCATCGCCATGAGTGAATTGATCGCAACGAGCCCTGAAATAGCATCTAGTCGCTGCGCACTCATGACATTAAAGCCAAACCACCCAACAATTAATATCCAAGAACCCAGCGCTAAGAAGGGAATAGAAGAAGGTGGATGGGCACTAACACGACCATCTTTTTTGTAGCGACCATGCCGAGCACCGAGTAATAGCACAGCAGCCAATGCCATCCAGCCTCCCATGGCATGCACGACCACAGAACCGGCGAAGTCATGAAAACTTGCACCGAAGGTATGATTTAACCAAGCTTGTAAGCCAAGGTTGCCATTCCATGCAATACCTTCAAAGAATGGATAAACCAAAGCCACCAGAAACAAAGTTGCAATGGCTTGAGTCCGCATTTTGGCACGTTCCGCAATTCCCCCTGAAATAATCGCAGGAATTGCCGCAGCAAAGGTGAGCAGGAAGAAACAGCGCATTAGGTTATAGCCATGTTCACTGGCTAAAGTCGTACCTAAATGGAAGAAATGCTGTCCATAGGCAATGTAATAACCTATAAAAAAATAGGCGATGGCTGAAATAGAAAAATCAGTCAAAATCTTACTGAGTGCATTGACTTGGTTTTTATGGCGTACAGTCCCAAGTTCTAAAAAAGCAAAACCGGCATGCATTGCCAATACGAGGATTGCACCGAGAAGAAGAAAGAGTAAATCAGTATTTTGCATGGCGATTCTATTGCTGCTCGATGTCACTTCCGTACCAGTATAACCATACATTTTGTGGCGTGAAGTATTTGGTCAGATGAAAAAAATGATTAACACATTCTAAAAATGTGCAAGACTCGATATAAAACAAACTGATGCACCAAATTGGATTTTGTGCACTGTACTTGGGCAAAATGAAAATTCACGTCAATTTTTAATTCATTGAAAAATATAAATTATTTTAAAATTTAAAATAGAGGGTGCTGAAATGATGGAATCTATAAAAATGCAGAGCTGAATATTGAGGTTAGGTTTTTACAAAAATATAGATTGGTACGATGTAAGGAAAGACAATATTCTAAACAATGATGTGTTTTATAGGCTAGTTTAAATAGCTCAGAATGATTAATGTGAATAGCAGATCATTTTGAATTAAGCTCTACTCATAAATGAAGTTTTGCTTTTATCTGGCATATTAAAAATCGGTGATTTCCTTAATCAACAGTAGAGTGATGGGTCAATTTTGTTATGTATAGTATTTTACTGTCGTTATTTCCGCTGATTACTTTAATTGCCACGGGCTATCTTTTTAAAAGATTACACTTTTTGAGTGATGGTTTTTGGGCTGGTGCAGAGAAACTTAACTACTATATTCTTTTCCCTGCCATGTTGTTTGGGAACCTTGCGACTGCAACTTTAGAGCTGAATATTGTTAAAACCATTGTTGTGGTTTTAGCTATCGTTCTCAGTCTTATATGTATCGCTTTATATGGGCTGCGCTTGATTTATAAAACGGTATCAGCACGTTTTGGTGTGTATATGCAAAGTATGGTGCGTTTTAATACCTATATGGGACTTGCTGTTGTTGCTGCACTTTTTCATACACAAGGCATGACGATTTTAGCCATTACCTTAAGTATTGCTATCCCTGTGGTCAATATTCTATCGGTCTTATCTTTGATGAAAAGTGAAGGGATGGTTTTCCGCTCCGTTGTTTTCTCTTTGGTTAAAAACCCATTAATTTTATCTTGTGTCATCGGTATATTATTTAATGTTCTTGGTTTTTCATTATGGGCTGGTTTGGAAAGTTTGCTTAAGCAGTTGGCGATCTGTAGTTTGCCTTTAGGTTTACTCTGTGTCGGTGCCGCCTTGCAGTTTATGGCCTTCAAACAGGATGCCATGATATTGTTTTTAAATACCTTTGGTCGCTTGCTGATTGTACCTGCTTTGGCATTTTTGATTTGTAAGATGCTGAATTTATCGGTTTTAGAAACACAAGTTTTGGTGGTGTTTTTTGCTTTACCTACGGCTTCGGCAGCTTATATTCTAACGAAAGTTTTAGCTGGTGATAGTCAATTGATGGCAGGCGTGATTAGCTTACAAACTTTATGTTCTGCGCTGACTTTACCCTTTATTATTTACTTTATTATTTACTTTATTATTTAACGTAACGCCTAGAAGCGAACACTCTGTTAGGTTACGGAATAATTGGTTTCAATTTTTTGAATGATTTGTGAGGTGAACTGGTCAATTTGCTGCGCATGCTGAATTAAATTCTGTTGATGCTCGATCCATTTTTGTTCTGAAGGCAGACGTAAATGTTGTGATAAAATTTCTTCAGAATGAAAAAGTTCAAAAGCCAGTTGGTTGAGTTGTTCATCGTAAATATTACTATGCACAAAAATGTGCAGTTCTTTGGCAAAGACTGGTATCAAGTTTAGGTATTCAGATTCTAAAGTTTTAATCGCATCTATTTCGCTTTTTTGCTGATGCTGAAATTGCTGAAGGAATGTGAAAGTGCTATTGCGAAGTTGGTAAAGTGTAGGCAATAGGGTAATAAAAAACTTTTGTTTTTGGTTTTCCAGAGTTTGCTGTTCATATAAGCGTTGTTTGCGGTCAAAATGCAGGGGAACCGCAACGGCGACAAAGATGGCAATAACTGAACCAAGGGCTTGTACCCAAGCAGCAAGTTCCTGATTAAAAATAAGATTGGCTTGTGTAAGTGCCATATTTTCCTCATGGTTGTTTTTGTTGTACTGAGTCTAGTCTATGTTGGATTGGTAGTTTAATGAAGGATAACTTTCTTAATTCTAACAAAGCTTTGCAGTTACGTTATAAAAGCATCATTAGCTTTGTGCTGCTGGAATGTTATTATTGAGATCGTTTTCCTTTTGCTTATTTTTCTATGTCGTTCGATTTAAAACTCAGTGTGCAGCAAGATTCGCAAAATTTATCATCACAACAAAAAAAGCTAAATCGGCTGATTGAGCAAATTGAACAGCAAAAAATCCAACTCGAAATGTGGCAAAAAGCCAAAGATGAGATTCAGCAATATACACAGAAGACATTCATGCCCGTATACACTGAATTGCATCAAGTGTTGTTTGATCAGTTGGAACAGTTATGGAATGGTCTAAGCAATTATGAATTGAATAAAGTCGATGTTAGGCAGTTAGATGATAAAATTTATGCCTTAGCAAAAATGCTGCAAGATTCTAAATTATTGAATCAACAACAGTTGAAGAAGGTGAATGAGCTATATATTTACTATTTACAATCTGCTGAATATGCACAAAACAAGAAAAGCAAAAAGAAAAAAATATCAGATGCTGAAGGTTTTTTTAATGGCAAAACTTATACAGATGAAACAGAGTTTGATGATGTAGAGGAATGGAGCACCGAGTCATATCGCCAAGCCCGCGCACAAGCCAAACTCAAACGTCAGCAAGAAAAACAGGTTCAAGCTGAAAAGCTCACAACACAATCTTTAAAAACCGTGTATTTAAAAATTGCATCCATCATCCACCCTGACCGTGAGCAAGATGAAAGCAAGAAAGTTGAAAAAACAGAACTGTTGCAACAAGCCAATACCGCTTATGAACAGCAGGATTTATTTTATTTACTAAAGCTGCAAATACAGATAGAGCAGAATCAAAGTGTGTCGAAAAAGGGTTTAACTGCGGATCAAGTGAAGTTTTATAAATTGGCGCTGGATGCACAAAGTCAGAAATTACAAAGTGAAATAGATAATTTAATTGATACATTGGTTTGGTCTGAAAGTGCGAAAATTACGGTAAAAAAATTGAAAGGTAAGTTCCAAATTAGTGATTTATATAAGCAGATTGATGCAGATACTTCGGCTTTAAAACAGCAAGTGAAATGGGAAAAAGAACGGTTGAAGTATATGGGGAAGGTGAAAGAGTTGGAGATGTTGTTGGAGCATGGAGTTTTATAATTTTTAAAAGCACCTCTCCCTGACCCTCTCCTAAAAGGAGAGGGAAAATCCATTACAGATTTTATTTAGGCTATAACCTTAGCTATAAAATTATTATGAAGTTTGATAATAAAAATTAGATCCACAATGAAAGTTCCCTCTCCCTTTGGGAGAGGGCTAGGGTGAGGGAAATTTGCTATAATTATCAAAAATAAAAAATTAAATCCCAATGAATAATAAACTCGATCCCCAACTCTTAATTTTCGCCAAATCTATGCGTACCAATGCTACTGATGCAGAAACTTTAATGTGGCAGTTATTTCGCGCCAAACGTTTTATGAATCTAAAATTTCGCCGTCAGCATGTGATCAAACCTTATATTGTGGATTTTTACTGTCATGAAATTGGTTTAGTGATTGAGTTGGATGGCGGTCAGCACAATACTGAAGATGGAAAAGCATATGATGCTGAACGGACTCACTTTTTAGAGGCTTTGGATTTAAAAGTGGTACGGTATTGGAATCATGATGTATTGGGGCAGACGGATGTGGTGTTGGAGGATTTGTGGAATATATGCTCTGAATTATAAACAAATTATTTGAAATATTTTGATAACCTTTAGATGATAAGCAAGTGTATTATCATAAAAAATTATGTTGCGTTGATAAAAATGGAAATTTTTTTCTTGGAGTTGAAAGACCTTAGTCCTAAAGAAATTTTAGAACTTTTGGATAAAAAAAAGTTAAATAGCAGCTCAAAAAAAGGCGAAATTTGGGAAATTACAAACGAGATCAAACCAATTGATTTATTTTGCTATTTATCAGCAAAATACGGTGACCCTAATGGAATTTTAACAATATTAAAAAATGACGATTCAGATAATTTAATTCATTGGGATTGGATGTTAGATTCCCCTAAAGGATTAGTTCATATTCAAGGACATAATTTCAGAACAGAAATACATGTTAGTGGTGAAGTTATCGAGTCTGGACTAAATAAGTTCGACTTCATTAGCCAAATTAAAGCAGATTTTAAAAATTATGGACAAGGTATATCTATAACTAAAAAGTCCTTAGAAAAATGGACTGAATTTATTAATCCGTATTATCGTATTAAGTCTACGATTGAACAAAGTTTTATAAAGTTAAATGAGCTGAATTTAAACTTAGAGCAAGACCGTATCGATTTAAAGATCACTCAAAATCAATTGGAGTTTGAGGAAGTAAAAGAAAGGTGGACACAAACACTTCAAAAATATGATTTTGCAGTTGGGCAAGTTTTTGGTTTAAGAGCCATGTTGCCTGTTATGGCAGAATCTTTTGTAAATTTTTTATTATTTATATTAGCTAGGCCTGAAATTAAATCAAATGACAGACTCTATCAAACTACTCTTAGACAGCCTATAGATATTAGAGTTCAATCATTGCATTTAAATTGTAATGGATTTTCATCCAGTGTTGATTATACAACAGAGGAATGTAAAAAGTTTCATACTTTGATGAATGAAAGAAATGATCTTCTTCATGGTAATGTAAATATCAATAAGCAGGCATTTGGAAATGTATATTTTGATAAAAAAATGCCTATTTTTGATGAATATGAAGATTTTTGGGAAAAAAGTATAGGTGTATCCATTCGTACTATGAATATTGAATCAATTCATGGTGAATATGAAGTTGTGAAAAATTTCATAAGTTATATTTTAAGTAAATTAAATGAGAATATTAAAGAACAAATAGAACATCTTTTAGAAACATCTAGATTAGGCTTTAATGAGGAAACAAAAAGGGTAGGTATTTTATTTTCACCTTATCTAGTTGATATGAGAGGATTTACCAAATAAGAAATAAAGGGCTGAATAATCAGCCCTTTATACACAAACTACATCAAACTAGCAACACATTAAAGCGCCGCAATCTGATCCATATTCGCTTGAATCTTCACTAACTGATCTGCAAATTCAGCAAGCTTCACTTTCTCACCTTCAACCACAGCAACAGGTGCTTTCGCCACAAAACCTTCATTTGAAAGTTTTCCTGCAATTTGGTCATGCTGTTTTTGAACTTTGTCGAAGTCTTTCTGTAAACGACTCAATTCCGCTTTCGGGTCAATTAAACCTTTCATTGGAACAAATACAGACACATGACCTACTACGCTTGATGAAGACAATGGTGGTTGTTCAGCATCCGTCAAGAAAGTAATGCTTTCAACTTTAGCCAATGCTTTAACCAATGGTTCAATACGGGCAATCTGTGCTTTTTCAGCATCAGTGGTGTTTTGCAGTAACACAGGCAATAAACGTGCATTACCTAAGCCCATTTCACCACGAATATTACGTACCGCACCAATTAAACCTTGCAACCATTGCATATCTGCTTCAGCTTGATCATTGATTTTCGCTGGGTCAGCAACAGGGTAAGCCGCAGTCATAATGGTACTTTGACCGACTTTGGCACCCAAACCAATCATTGGTGCAAGGGTTTGCCAAATTTCTTCGGTCAAGTATGGCATGATTGGGTGAGCAAGACGTAACGATGCTTCCATCACTGCAAGAAGTACACGACGAACTTCCGCTTTACGCTCTTCAGCCACATTTTCATCATTTAAAACTGGCTTGGTTAGCTCTACATACCAGTCACAGTATTCATTCCAAATGAATTCGTAAATCGCTTGTGCAGCCAAGTCTAAACGATAAGTCGCAAAGGCTTGTTGAACCGCAGCTTCCGCTTTTTGTAAACGGCTCACGATCCATTGTTCAGGCAATTCCCAAAGATCAGGACGAGCCGTTTGCCCCACCGTTTGACCTTCAACATTCATCAGAACGAAACGTGTACCATTCCAAATTTTGTTACAGAAGTTACGGTAGCCTTCAACACGTTTCATGTCGAATTTAATGTCACGACCCGTGTTGGCAAGTGCACAGAAAGTGAAACGAACCGCATCTGTACCGTAAGCTTGAATACCTTCTGGGAATTCTTTACGCGTTGATTTTTCAATCTTCGCAGCTTGTTTCGGGTTCATGAGTCCTGTGGTACGTTTTTGTACCAAAGTTTCTAAATCTACACCGTCAATAAGGTCTAAAGGATCAAGCACGTTGCCTTTTGATTTAGACATTTTCTGACCTTCGCCATCACGTACCAAGCCATGTACATACACAGTCTTAAATGGAACTTGTGGCGTGCCGTCTTCATTTTTCATGAAGTGCATGGTCATCATGATCATGCGGGCAACCCAGAAGAAGATGATGTCAAAACCAGTGACCAATACATCGGTTGGGTGGAAAGTATTGAGGAAATAGTTTTCCGCATCTTTCTTCGCGTCGCCTGTCCAACCTAAAGTTGAGAATGTCCACAAACCTGAAGAGAACCATGTATCCAAAACATCTTCGTCTTGGGTGAGTTGAACATCAGCAGCAATGCCATTTTCTTCGCGCACTTCAGCTTCATTACGACCGACATAAACGTTGCCATCTACATCGTACCAAGCTGGAATACGGTGACCCCACCACAATTGACGAGAAATACACCAGTCTTGAATGTTGTTCATCCAAGCCATGTACATGTTGCTGTATTGCTCAGGTACAAATTTAATGTCGCCATCTTTCACAGCTTTAATTGCAGGCTCAGCCAATGGCGCAATTTTTACATACCATTGATCGGTCAATAACGGCTCAACGATCACGCCTGAACGGTCACCGCGTGGTGCTTTAAGATCATGTGGTAGAATTTGTTCTAACCAGCCTTCAGCTTCCGCTTGTTCAACCAATTTTTTACGTGCTGCAAAACGCTCTAGACCCTGATACTCTTCAGGAATAATCTGATTTAAAATATTTTTAAAGATATTTTTATCTTTAAAAATAGATTTTCGTTTTTCATGTAGTTTTGAAAATTCTGTTGCAGATGGGAGAGGGGCTTCGTAGTCGTTTTGTGGGTATTCAGTATTTTTTAATAATTGGAATGTTAAAGGGCGGTCAAAAACCATTCCACGTAGATAAGCTGACAGAATATCTTCTAAAGTATTAACATCAGACATAGATAATAAATGGGCATTTTTATTCAAAATGTTGATTAAAGCTTGTTGTCCATTATCAGCCTTATCTGAGAAGCGTTTCCAAACTTCATAGTCATTGAAGTCATGCGCAGGAGTGATTTTTACACATCCTGTACCGAATTCTTTATCCACGTGAACATCATCAGCAATAATAGGAATTAGACGACCTGTAAAAGGAAGTTTGATCATTTGCCCAATTAAATGTTTATAGCGATCATCTTCAGGATGTACAGCAACGGCTACATCACCAAATATTGTTTCAGGACGTGTTGTTGCAACAACTAAATAGTCCTTGTCATTTTTGGTGCGAAGTGACTTATCTTCAAAGAAATATTTGAAATGCCAAAGTGAACCTTTTTCTTCTATTGATTCAACTTCTAAGTCAGACAGGGCCGTTTGTAATTTAGGATCCCAGTTCACCAAACGTTTACCGCGGTAAATTAAACCGTCTTTATGCAAACGAACGAACACTTCTTTCACTGCATTGGATAAGCCATCATCCATAGTAAAGCGTTCACGTGACCAGTCTACAGATGAACCTAAGCGACGAATCTGGTTGGTAATGTTATTACCTGATTGTTCTTTCCATTCCCAGATTTTGTCGATGAACTTTTCACGACCAAGGTCATGGCGGCTAATGTCTTGCGCAGCCAATTGGCGTTCAACCACCATTTGCGTTGCAATACCTGCGTGGTCTGTCCCCGGTTGCCATAAGGTATTTTTACCCGACATACGGTTATAGCGCGTCAAGGCATCCATAATGGCATTGTTAAAACCATGACCCATGTGCAAGCTACCAGTGACGTTTGGCGGCGGAATCATGATACAGAATGAGTCGCCTTTTTGAGATGGCTTGAAGTAGCCATTGTCTTCCCAAGTCTTGTACCATTTTTTCTCGATCTCGGTTGGATCGTAGGTCGTAGCAATATTTTGCGCAGAATCAGTCATAGTAAAAACAGATCAAAAGTGAGTAAAAAATTAGATCTATTGTAGCAAAATATTTAAAGCTTTGTTGCTTCGTATTGTGGTCTTATTTTTTCAAATTTTTCTATGGAAGTTGCACCTTTCACCTTCAGTATGTTTATCGTGCCAATTTTAGGAATTATGTCGTAGCATATCTGTCAAAAAGGCAATGTTAATTGCATTCAGCTTTGATAATATTGTGAGGAAAACAATTAGATTAAAGCATAATTTATATACAGGGAAAAAATATGCCACATACGATTGCTCTAAAATTAAAGCCAGAAACTTATCAGCAATTCCAAGAGATTTATACGCAACTCAATGCCGGTGAAAAAAACAATTTAGCCAAGCCTTTAGGTGAAAATTTAGCAGATATTGCTTGTGAAGTGATTGATCAAGTTTTTGGTCAGATGGTCACTTTATCCAGTTCTGGTGATAAAGAATCAGAAAAAGTATTGGGGCAGATTTTAGATACCTTGCGTAAATATATGCCTTGGTCAGTCTCATTCTTTGGCAATGAGCGTTTAATCCCGATGGTGAATTATTTGGAAAATTTGATTGAGGTCAAAGATGGGCAAAATTATTTAACCTATCAAGTTGATCATCATTTAATTACCGAGTTATTGGGACATGTTGAACATATTAAACAAGAGCGAGATCAATATATTATTCCCGCGCTCAAAGCATTTACACAAGTGGTTGATCAAGGGGTGACGAGCCTAATTCGTGAACCTAAAAAAATGTTAAAATTCAATTTAGTGGTGGATAAAACCTTAAATGGCGTGATTAATGTGACGACACAATTGGGTTATAAGCGCTTTGATAAATTAGGTACGATGTATGATGCAAAAACGCTAAGTCAGTTTTTTGAGCATTTTTTAAATTTTTTAAATGCTGAGCCTAAAAATTGAAGTTAAAATTCATTCTAAATCAATAAGGAAAGCAAAATGGCGAATTTGGATAGCTTAGACAATAAAGTTGTTTGGATTACTGGAGCATCTTCAGGCTTGGGCAAAGCATTGGCACAAGAATGTGCTTTGCAAGGTGCACAGATTATTTTGAGTGCGCGTCGCTTTGATGAATTGGAAAATGTCCGAGTGGGATTGTTGCATCCTGATCATCACATCTCAATTGCGATGGACATTACTGATGAGTCTCAAGTTCGTCATGCTTATGAGCAAGTATTAGCGAAAAAAGGACGTATCGATTGGCTGATTAATAATGCGGGTTTAAGTCAACGTGCATTAATTAGCGAAACAACCATGCAGACCGAACGTGCCATTATGGAAGTTGACTATTTTTCTCAAGTTTTTCTCACTAAAACAGTCTTGCCGACCTTTTTAAAGCAAAAATCGGGGCGTATTGTTTTTGTGTCTAGCGTAGCTGGTTTATTGGGAACTCAATATCGCGCGTCTTATTCTGCTGCGAAAGCGGCAATTCACATGTGGGCGAATAGTTTACGTGCTGAAGTTGCTCAGGATGGGATCGATGTTTCCGTGATATTCCCTGGTTTCGTGAAAACCAATGTCTCTATTAATGCTTTAAATGGTGATGGCAAAGCGCAAGGGCATGATAATGAAGCGACTGCCAATGGCTTAGATGCAGATGAATTTGCAACGCAAAGTATTAAAGCTTTAATGAGTGGCGAAGAATATATTGTGGTTGGTGGAGCGAAAGAGAAATTAGGCGTTTTTGTTTCTCGTCTTTCACCACGAACGCTATATAAAATGATCCGAAAAATGCGAGTTAAATGATCAGTGGATATCCGTAAGAAAGCCGTATTTAACTGGAGTGGTGGTAAAGATTCAGCTTTAGCACTGTATAAAATTTTACAGCAAAATCAATTTGAAGTAGTTGCATTATTAACCACGGTAAATGAAGAAACAAAATTATCTTCAATGCATGCGATTCCTCATGCATTGGTGGTGAAGCAAGCAGAGAGTATTGGTATTCCGCTGTATCCCGTATTTTTGCCTCAAGATCTTGATATCTATGAGCAACGAATGTTAGATGCAGCGAATCACTTTAAAGCGCAGGGTGTAGCGCATTTTATTTTTGGTGATATTTATTTAACCGATGTGCGTAAGTATCGCGAAGATAGATTACATCCATTGGGAATAGAAGTGGTTGAGCCTTTGTGGAATCAAAATTCAACTGAAGTCATACAAGATTTCTTCGCTTCAGGTATAAAAACCAAAATTATCGTGACGGATGCCAGTAAACTCGATGCAACTTTTATTGGACAGGACATTGGTTCGGCAGTGATTGATTTAATGCCAGCTGAAGTTGATATTTGTGGTGAAAATGGTGAATATCATACGTTTTCTTATGCGGGTGGACCATTTCAACATTCAGTTGATTTCAATATTATTGAAACTAAAAAGATGTTTTATGAGTTTAAATTAGATGGTGGTGAAGAAATGACCTATCACTATTGGCAAGCTATTTTTGAGCAGTAAGTGTTTTATGTCCTGTCATTTTATAATGCTCAGGACATGTATTTTCAATTTTAATGTGGGTTGAGGATGGCTGTACCATAGGCAAAAACTTCAACCATACCGCCTTGCATACCAAGTTCAGTCGTACTGAGTCTGAGCCCCATAATGTGAGTCGCCCCTATTTTTTCAGCTTCCAGTTTTAGGCGAACCATGGCTTCTCGACGTGCTCGATCCACGACACTTTCATAGGCAGTTAAGCGTCCACCAAAGAAATTCTGAATATTGGCAATAATATATTTAAAGTAGTCATGTGAAATGACCACATTACTACTGATCAATTGTCCTTGAGAATCTGAGGTTTGGAATTTATTGGTATCTATACGAATATAAGCAAGTTTACGTTCTTGTTCTTCAAGTTCTTTAAAATGCTTACGCTCAATATGTCGGCCAAAGCCCCAACCGATTGTAAAAAGGATGCTGGTTAGGATGATTTTAAAAATTAAGCCATCCATAATTAAACGTGTGCCGTAAAGGGATCAGCTAATTTAGGCGTATTTGTTTCTATAACAACAGCAGTGCCATAGACAAACAATTCAGATGCACCTTGTGCAATATTCGACGTTGAAAAGCGAATACCCACAATGGCATTGGCACCTAAACTGCGTGCTTTTACAATCATCCGATCCATCGCTTCTTGACGAGATTCTTCTAAAAGTTCGGTATAACCGGTTAATTCACCACCCACAATATTTTTTAAACTGGCCATGAGGTCACGTCCAACATGTTTGCTCCGCACAGTGCTGCCATAAACAACATCTAATTGTTTAATGATGTGATGACCTGGAACACTTTCTAGATTACTTAATTGCATAAGGGATTATTAATAATAAGGCGGTCATTGAAGATAGATAAAAACAATCACAAAGGCAACAAAAAAGCCCACCGAAGTGAGCTTTAGAATTTAAATCAAATTATTTTGGGTTTTGGCTCTGCGCTTGTTGTTTTAACTCAGAACTTGAAGGTTGTTGAATAACTTGATCCGTGGTGTTGGTTTTTACACCGCCACCTAAGGTTTTATACAGTTCAACTTGATTATTCAAGTTAGCTTGTTCAAGTAATAACAAACCTTGTTCAGCTGCATAAGATGAACGTTGTGCATCCAATACCGTTAAAAAACTATCAATACCCGCACGGAAACGTGCATTGGCTAGTTTATAAGTGGTATTGGTGGCATCGACTAAGCGACGCTGAGCAGATAAGCGATCACCAATATTTTGGCGTGTAGCCAAAGCATCATTCACTTCACGGAAAGCCGATTGTAGTGATTTTTCATAGCCAGATAATGCAATTTTTTGATCTGTTTCTGAAATTTTGATGTTGGCTTTACGTGTGCCCCAATCCCAAAGTGGAATATCCAAACTTGGCCCAAGTGACCAAACGAATGCACCAGTTTTAAACAAATTACTTAAATCGGTTGATGCATAACCGGCAGAGCCTGTTAAGCTAATGGTTGGGAATAAGCGTGCCTTAGCTGCACCAATATTCGCACCAGCAGCGGACAACTGATATTCAGCACTACGTACATCAGGACGATTATTCAACAAGTCACTTGGTAAACCCGCAGATAATGCAGATGCATTGGTAATACGGGTTACACGTTGACTTGATAATAAGTTGTCTGGAACAGGTTGGCCTACCAGTAGATTGAGTAAGTTTTTGGCTTGTGCAATCTGAGTCTTATAGTTCGCCACATCATTGCGCGCTGTTTCTACAGAAATCTGCGCCTGACGGACTGGAAGTTCACTGTCGATCCCGACATCAAAACGCTTTTTATTGAGGTTATAAGACTCAAGTTGGGCTTTTAATGTTTGATCAGCAAGTTTCAAGTTGGCATTAGCATAGGAATAACTTAACCATGCTTGAGCAACTTGACCAATTAATGCGATTTGTGTCGCATCACGTGCACTTGCAGTGGCTAAGAAGTTATCCAGCGCATTGTCTTTCAAACTGCGTACACGACCCCAAAAGTCAAGCTCGTAAGCTGTTACGCCTAGACCCACATTATAAACGGTGTTTGCACCATTTGACGTTGCAGTGTCTTGACGTAATATGCCACCACTCGCACCAATCGTGGGTAACTGATTGTTTTCAGTGATTTGGTATTGTTGCTGGGCACGTTGAATATTCAAAGCTGCGGTACGTAAATCGCGGTTATTTGCGACAGCAAGATCAATCACTTGTAATAAACGCTGATCTGCAAAAAAGTCTTTATAACCTTGTTCAGCAATTGAAGTACCAGAAGTGTTACTTGAATAACCTTCTGGAATACTTGCTTGAGCTACGGGTTCTGGGCCACGCATGCTTTGACAAGCTGTCAAAGCAAGCGCAAGTGCAGATACCGCAATGCTACGACCTGAAATAGACCATATTTTTTGCATCACGATGATTGCTCCTGATTGTTAATGTTCTTTGGTTTATATTTAAAGATACTACGGATCCAGACGAAGAATACTGGAATAAAGAAGATTCCTAAAAGGGTTGAGCTGATTACGCCACCAAGTACACCGTAACCGACAGAGTGTTGGCTACCTGCACCTGCACCACTTGCAAGAGCAAGAGGAAGTACGCCGAAACCGAAGGCCAGTGTGGTCATGATAATTGGACGTAAACGCATTTTTGCAGCATGTAATGTTGCCTCAAAAAGCTCTTCACCTTTTTCTTGTAATTCCTTCGCAAACTCTACAATCAAGATCGCATTTTTGGCAGATAAACCGATGACTGCAATGATCGCGACTTGGAAGTAAATGTTATTGGAAAGATTTGGATCACCTTTAAGGGTCATACCTAGATAGGTAAGTACCATGGCACCGACAACACCTAATGGAACAACAAGCAATACAGAGAATGGAATTGACCAACTTTCATATAATGCAGCAAGGCAGAGGAAGACAATCAATAAAGAAAGAGCATACAGGAATGGAGCTTGAGCGCCAGACTCACGTTCTTCTAAAGATAATCCAGTCCATTCATAGTCAAAGCCTGGTAGATTCATAGATGGCAATTTAGCGATAATTTCTTCCATCGCTTTCATCGCATCACCTGAACTGACACCTGGTGCAGGTGTACCTTGCAGATTGACAGAAGCAATACCGTTATAACGTTCTAAACGTGGCGAACCATAAGTCCATTTACCTGTTGCAAAAGCAGAGAAAGGAACCATTGTGCCTTGATTGTTACGGACGTACCACTTGTTCAAATCTTCCGGCATCATGCGAGTATTCGCTTCACCTTGAACATAGACTCTTTTCACACGCCCACGATCAATGAAGTCGTTAATATACGAACCACCCCAAGCCATACTCATGGTTGAGTTGATTTCGGTAATACTTACGCCCATTGCACCTGCTTGTGCTTGATCAATCATGATTTGATACTGAGGTGTATCTTCTTGACCATTTGGACGAACACCAGCAAGACGCTTGTCTTGAGCAGCCATACCTAAAATTGCATTACGTGCCGCAATGAGTTTTTCGTGTCCTAGGCCACCTGCATCTTTAAGTTGCAAGTTAAAACCAGCAGTCACACCCAATTCAGGCATTGCAGGAAGCTGTAAAGGCATGACATATGTCGCATCTTTGATGATCATATTTAAAGCCATACCACGCTTAATGAGAGCGCCAATTTGTTGCTCAGGCGTTGTACGGTCTTTCCAGTCTTTCAAACGAATGAATGCAAGTCCAGCATTTTGACCGACACCAGTGAAAGAGAAACCAGTAACACTGAATACAGATTGAACAGTATCTTTTTCTTGATGTAAGAAAAAGTCGGTCATTGTATCAATGGTTTTACCTGTACGATCTAATGTTGCATTTGGTGGTAGTTGTACTAGTGTCAGGACGGCACCTTGATCTTCTTCTGGTAAGAATGAAGAAGGCAGTATTTTAAACAGAACGACCAATACACCAATAACTGCCACATAAATTACACCAGAGAAGACCTTATGGTGTGTCATACGGTTTACACCGTTTTTATACTTCTGTGCTGTTTTTTCGAAGCTGCTGTTGAACCAACGGAAGAAGCGAGCAAAAATATTATTACTTGATTCTTTATTTGGATCATGTGGCTTTAATAAGGTTGCACACAGTGCAGGGGTAAATGTTAATGCAATGATTAACGAGAGTACCATTGCGGTGACCAGTGTGATAGAAAACTGACGATAAATTACCCCCGTTGTTCCACCAAAAAATGCCATAGGTACGAATACTGCAGACAATACACTGGTAATACCAACCAACGCACCGGAAATCTGTTTCATTGATATTTCAGTTGCTGCAACAGGATCGAGATGATCTTCTTGCATCACTCGTTCAACGTTTTCAACGACAACAATCGCATCATCGACCAGTAGACCAATGGCGAGAACCATGGCAAACATGGTTAATGTATTAATTGAAAAACCAAAAACATTAATAACTGCAAAAGTACCCAATACGACAACAGGTACTGCAAGTGTCGGAATAATCGTTGCACGCCAGTTCTGTAAGAACAAGAACATGACAATGAATACAAGGATAATTGCTTCGATTAGGGTATGTACGACACTTTCAATCGACAGTTTAATGAACGGTGTTGTATCAAAGGCCAATTGGTCTTTCATACCTGTTGGATAGTTTTTACGTAAATCAACTAAACGCGCTTCAACTGCTTTGGCTGTATTTAAGGCGTTGGCGCCTGTTGCAAGTTTAATTGCAACACCACCTGCAGGTTTACCATTATATTTAGAATCAAATTGATAGTTATCCGCACCAAGTTCAACACGGGCAATATCGCCGATACGGACTTGAGCACCGCTCACCGTATTTTTTAAAAATATATTTTTAAACTGTTCAGGTGTTTGCAACATACTTTGTGCATTAATTGTTGCATTCAGTACTTGGCCTTCAACAGCGGGTGCTCCGCCTAGCTGACCAACCGCAACTTGCGCATTTTGCGCACGAATTGCTGCTGCAACATCACTAGGCGTGATTTGTAAACTGGTCATTTTTGCAGGGTCTAGCCAAATACGCATAGCATAAGAACCACCAAACACTTGTACTTCGCCCACGCCTTCAACACGGCTCAGTGGGTCAGAAATATTAGAGTTTACATAGTCTTTAATATCATCAGCGGAGAGGCTTTCGTCCGGTGAATAAAAAGCAATGACCTGTAAAAAACTTGCACCTGATTTGGTAACTTTTACACCTTGACGTTGTACGTCTGCAGGTAAAAGTGCAGTTGCAGATTGTAATTTATTTTGAACTTGGACTTGTGCAATATCAGGATCGACCCCTTGCTCAAAGTTCAATTGAATAGATGCCTGACCGTTACCCGCACTATTCGATGAGATATAACGTAAGCCATCTAGGCCGTTCATTTGTTGTTCAATAATTTGCGTAACTGTATTTTCAACAGTTGCAGCAGATGCACCAGGATAAGTCGCAGCAATAGTGACCGTCGGAGGTGCAATAGTTGGGTATTGTGCAATCGGCATTTTAGTTAGCGTAAGAATACCTGCCAACATAATAACCAGTGCAATCACCCATGCAAAAATAGGGCGATGAATAAAAAATTGAGCCATTTAGTCTACCCCTTATGCGTGTGAAGTAGATTTTTGTTCAGGCATTTTTGCTTCTGGTGCTGGTTGAGCAGCATTCGCTTGTTTTGTACCTGTCGTAGGTTGATCTTGTGGTGCAGCCGCTGGTTGATACGGTTTAGTGACAACCTGTTGTTCAGGTTTTACTTTCGCAATACCATCGACAATGATTTTATCGCCCGTCTGTAAGCCTTGGGTGATGATCCAGTTTTGACCTTGTGCACCAGAAGTCGTTACAGGACGAGGTTCAACAGCTCCTTTTGCATTGACAATCATTGCCATTGCTTGACCCGTTGGGGTACGAGTAATTGCTGCTTGTGGAACTAATATGGCATTTGGAATGATACCTTGCACAATTTGTGCATTGGCAAACATACCTGGAAGCAATAAATGGTTCGGATTTGAAAAAACTGCACGTAAAGTAATGGTACCAGTATCTGGATTTACACTTGCATCAGAAAATGCAAGATTACCTTCCACTGGATAGTTCGTACCATCTTCAAGTTTTAAACGAACTTTGGTGTTATTGCTGCGATCAATACTACCTTGGCTCAGTTGTTGTCTTAGACGAAGTAACTCAGTGCTTGACTGGTTAATATCGACATAAATTGGATCAAGTTGTTGAATCGTCACCAAAGCATTGGCTTGATTTGCAGTCACTAATGCGCCAGCAGTTACGGTAGAACGACCAGATTGACCTGAAATTGGAGAGCGAACAGTTGAATAACCTAAATCAATTTGAGCACTTTTCAAAGCAGCTTGTGATGCAGCAACATCTGCTTCAGCAAGTTTTACTTGTGCAGCTAAATCATCATACTCTTGTTTTGATACGGCATTAATTCCGATCAATTGGCGATAACGATTTGCTTTCACTTGTAATGCATTTAAATTCGCTTGTTGGCGAGCAAGTGCAGCTTTAGCACTGTCTGCATTCGCGCGATTGATTCCAGCGTCAATTTCATAAAGAGGCTGACCTTCGCGTACAAAGCTCCCCTCAGTAAACAAGCGTTTTAAAATGACACCGCTTGTTTGAGGACGGACTTCAGAAATTTGATATGCCGAAGTTCGACCCGACAGTTCAACTGTTTGTTCAATACTTTGTGGTTGAGCAACAATGACACCAACTTCTGTAGGCGGCATTTTTTGGGCAGCAGCACCTTGCTGTGCTTGTTTTGGATCTTTGCTGCAACCCACAAGTGCAATACTTGTTGCTAAAGCACAAGCAGTAAGGGCAGGAGCCCAAAGCTTTGCCGACATCATTGTTCCACCTCGTTTAGATTTTTATCTAACATTAATTTGTTTTCTCAATAAAGATCGCGAAATTATTAACCACAGTAAAGCGATCCATATAAAACCGATACCCCAGCCTGCAATCACATCTGTAGGGAAATGTGCTCCAAGATAAACTCTTGAAAACCCCATACTCAAGCACCATAAACAGGCAAGAGCATTGATTAACTTAGCATGTGCACGTTTATAAAATATAAATATGACTAAACTTGCCAGTACAGCTGCATAAAGACTATGCGCACTTGGGAAAGAAGCACCATAGGTGTTAACCATTTGATATATAGTATCGGGTCTAGGCCGATCTACTAAATATTTTAATGACCAACCTAGTACTACACTTCCTGAAATGCCTAAGCAAATAAACAGAATGTTCGCAATTTTTTTTTGCCAAAAAAGATATAAACACCAACTACCACATATAAGTAATGTGGCAGGTAATCCTCCGATATAAGATAAACTTACACTAAAATCATTCAAAAAAGATGAACGATGTAAACTTATCCATTCAACAGCAAAATTATCAAAGTGTTGGATATAAGGAGTATGCAAGCCAATACTGCTGAAAATTAATCCAATACAGCCGATAAATAGGAGTAAATAAGGCATTAAACCACCTTGATTATATTCATTGCTTTGACTGAGAATAATTGATGCCCCGAAGTGTACTTGTCAGTACACTTTTTTTCAAGTCAGTATAAATAGCTAATTTATACTAATTTCATTTTCAAAAACCTGTAAGAAATTGCACAAAAAATAACAAAAATCTAATGATTTAATTTTTATTGTGTCGAATTTTCATCTTCAATTTTTAATGGTTGTTGAGGCGGCCAAAAGAAATCGAGTGGTCGTGTCACGAAGTGTGTTAAGACCAATTTTGCTAGAGGTTTCCATTGTTCAAAACGGACTCGTCTTGCTCTTAAAGCTACAATAATGGTGAGGGTGAAACTGACAAAAAGGTTAGTAAGACCAATGAGCATGACGCCTAAAAAGGACACGATGATTAAGCCTATATCGGGTGCACCATTAATGCTTATTAAACCTTGTATAAAGTTTGCTGATGCAAAAGCAATATGGCGGATATCCAGTGGTAAACCTAAAATAAAACCAATGGTTCCCATACTGCCGAGCATCATTCCAAATAAGAAGTTACCTGCCAATGCACCCAGGTTCCGCTCGATATAGTCTGCAAATGAATTTAACCGAGGTTGCCCCATCATTCGTTTGAGTTTTGGATGGGCCTTTAAGCGTGGGCCTACTTTGCGATAAACTGCCATATTGTCAAAATAACCAGCAATTAAACCAGATAAAAATAAGCAGACCCCAGCAATTGCTGCATGAAAAATGGCTAAAGAGCTGAAAGGATTTAGACTATGTAACAGTGCTGTTGCTTTGGTATGTGTGAGTAAAGGCTCAAACATGACCGCTTGCCAAAGGTAGGTAATGAGTGCAGCTGTTGGAATGGCAATTGAAATATTGCCTAAAATCGCAATAAATTGTGTTCGAATAATATTAATAATTAACCCAGCAAGCTCAGCAATTTGAGCAGTTTTAGAGCCTTTTTGATGTTGAACAGTAGAGGCTAAAGCTGCGGCTGTCATTGCTGGTTGCTTGGTGGCCACGGTAAAATGCAACACATGGATGAGCATAAATCCCAAGGAATAATTCATGCTATAAATGAAAGCTTGCATTAATGGCGCCAGAATTAATCGACTGGCCAGTATTTTTAAAGTCGCCATGATGGCAATAATCACGCCTGCACCAGCCGCCGCGAAATACATGCCAAGAAATCCTTGTTTATCGGTACTTACATAGTGTTCACCCGTTTTACTAGCATTTTCGGTGACTTGTAAGGCAATCAGTTCGCTATTGGCTTTGAGTAATTCACGCACACTCGTTTCACTGTAGTGAGCATCCACGACGTCTTTTAATAATGTTGCAAAGGACTGATAGCGAATTTGAGGATCTTTAATGACGATATTTAAAAGTAGCTCAATACGATCTAAACATTGCTCAAGTAATGCCAATAAGTAGGTCAAACTTAAACTGACACCAATACGTTTGATTGCACGTCTAACTTTGAAAACAATATCACGACATTGTTCAATCATGACCAAAGCTTGGTCTGCATTGGGTGGTGCAATGACATGCATATTGTCACGATTTTGGGCTATTTTTTTGTAGGATTCGATGAATTCTATAATTTCACGATTTTGGACTAAAAATGGCGACTCATATTCGGTCAACTCAGGTTGAGCATTAATGAATTCAGGATATAGACCAATACCACTAATTCGGTAAGATAAAACGGTAATTGCTTTGATGATTTCACGTTGAATATCTAACTTTTCATGCTGAAAGCTATGACCCAGATCTAATAGTTGAAAAAGCTGAATCCATAAATTTTCATCAATTTGATCTAACCATTCTATATCCGTTTTTAAGCAAAAGACTTTAGCAACTAAATAGCCAAGATCAGATTCATCTTTGAGTAAAGGTAGAAAATGCGCACCTAAACGTTGCCCAAGTTGATTCCAAAACCCATCTAAAGACAAAATGCCACTGTCAGCATATAAATTGGCTTGTTTATAGTGATTAATTAGTTTGAGTAAATAGCCTTGAAAATTGGACGCGGCATTGGGTGAAATTAATAAAGCTTGAATGAGTGATTTAAATTTTTTATTGGATTCATCTGAATTGTTAATGTCTTCTGGTCGTATACGCTTTACCAGTTCAATGAGGATGTTTTCATCAGGAACCGCTTGAGGTATTTCAAGCTGTTCCTGCATGTTCTGGAAGAGATCATTAAAAATTATATGCATAGGCAAAAAAGTAACTTCAATTTATTGAATTCGATGTAAGGCAAGTTGTGCCAAATTATGTAGTGCTTGACGATAGTCACTTTCAGGTAATTGTTGTAAAGCGTTAAGAGCCGATGTGGTTTCTTCATGGGCACGTTGGCGACAATAATCTAGTGCACCAGAACTATTGACGATTTCAATAACACGATCTAAGTCTGCGATACCGCCAGTTGCGATACTTTTACGGACGATGGCGTGTTCTTCACCCGTTGTATTCTGTAAGGCAGAGATGAGTGGCAAGGTTGGTTTACCTTCCATTAAATCATCACCAATATTTTTACCTAATGTTTCCGCATCTGAGGTGTAATCTAAAATATCATCGATAATTTGGAACGCATTACCAAAATGGCCAGCGAATAAACGTAATGGTTCACGGTATTCATGTTTACCTGCCAGAATCGCAGCACCTTCTGTTGCTAATTCAAATAAGCGTGACGTTTTTCCATGAATAATACTTAAATAAGTGGCTTCATCTGTATCAGGTTGATGTTGCGCTTGCAGTTGTAAAACTTCACCTTCTGCAATTTCACAAGTCCCTGTGGAAAAGTCTTTAAGTAAGACCATATTGTTTAAATCGACCAACAAATCGAAAGCACGAGAAATTAAGAAGTCACCGACAAGCACAGCAGTTTGATTATTCCATGTGGCATTTGCAGTCGGACGACCACGACGTAAGCCCGACTCATCGACCACATCATCATGCACCAGCGTTGCAGTGTGCAACATTTCAATAATCGCAGCCAACTTTTGAGCATTGACTAAATTGGGTTCTTCGCAAATATGCGCTGCCAATAAGCACATGATGGGACGCATACGCTTTCCACCTGCTTCAACCACATGCTTACTGACCGACATTACAAGGGCAACTTTCGAGCTAATGCCTTCATTAATAAGCTTGTCCATCGCAGCAAAGTCAGTGGCAACAGGGGCGAGAATATCTTGCTTAAAATCGATGGTCATGTGAAAGGAGTCCTCTTGCAAATGTATTCAATTTGATGAGTAGTGTAACAATTAATATCAAGTCATGTAATTTATACAAACAGATACGTTTACGAATCTTAATGATTTGTATTGAATTTATCCAAAAATGAGTGCAGCGTCATTCTTTTGCACTACATAGTAGCCGATTTGTTTTAAAAATCTATTTCAATTTTTATAAAAATTGATGAGAAACAGATATCAAATTTTGTAAAATAGCATTCAGCTATAAATATTTGACCTAGATGTTAATAAATAGCCAAAATTACTTGTTGTTTAATTAATTATCACTTAAAATCTTTGCCCTTATATAACTCCCAGTGGCGTTCGTATTAAGATCGATATATTCCAGTATCGGCACGACGACACGGGCTAGTTTGGAGTACATTATGTACGCAGTAATCCAAAGCGGTGGTAAACAGCACCGTGTTGTTGAGGGTGAAACCCTTAAAGTAGAATTGTTGAAAGCTGAAACAGGCGCAACTATTACGTTTGATGACGTATTAATGCTTGTAAACGGTGAAAGCATTCAAATTGGTGCTCCAGTTGTTGCTGGTGCTACAGTAACTGCTGAAGTAGTTAGCCATGGTCGTCACGACAAAATTCGTATTGTTAAAATGCGTCGTCGTAAGCACTATCGTAAACAACAAGGTCACCGTCAATGGTTCACTGAGTTGAAAATTACAGCTATTTCAGGCTAATTACGAGGAGTAAATAGACATGGCAACTAAAAAAGCCGGTGGATCGACACGAAATGGTCGTGACTCAAACCCTAAAATGTTAGGTGTTAAAATGTACGGTGGTCAATCTGTGACTGCTGGTAACATCATCGTTCGTCAACGTGGTACAGAATTCCACGCTGGTGCAAACGTAGGTATGGGCCGTGACCATACTTTATTTGCTACTGCTGATGGCGTGATCAAATTCGAAGTGAAAGGTCAGTTTGGCCGTCGCTACGTAAAAGTTGAAACTGCATAAGTTTTAATTTTTTTAAAAAAAAACCCGCATTTTTTGCGGGTTTTTTATTGAGAAAAATAGGTATTCAAGGTGGAAATGTCTTCATCATGATGGATGAATTTCTACAATTGACAGCAATAAAAATACAAAACTTCTTATATTCTCAATTATTAGCAATTAAATTTGGTTTAAGATGAGACATTAAATAAATTGCACTTGAGCAAATAGATAAAAGGTGAACCTATGAATATGCTTCGTAAAACGATGGCTGCTGTCGCAATGAGTGCAGTAATGCTTGCACCTGTAATGAGCACTAATGTTTTTGCGGCAACTGCTGCATCGGAGCAACAAGCAACAGCAAACCTTGTTAAACAGTTAGGTGGTATTAAAAGTCTAACGGCAAATTTTGAACAAACGACTCAGGTGACGAGTGGTGGTAAAGCTCCACAAAAGAAAGGTTTATCTGCTCAGCATATGAATCAAACTTTTAAAGGTGTGATGAAAGTTGCACGCCCAGGTAAGTTTTATTGGGAAATAGCATCTCCAGCAAAACAAACCATTATTACCACAGGTCAAACCGTTTGGATTTATGATCCAGATCTACAGCAAGCAGTCCGCCAAAGCTTAGATGACCAAGTAGCCAACACACCTGCTTTATTATTAAGTGGTAATACTTCGCAAATTATGCAGGCATATCGTATTACTCAACCGAATGCGACCAAGACCTATTATACTTTGTATCCTAAGCAGAAAGATGGTGCTTTCCAAAGTCTAACGATTAGCTTTGGTGCTCAAAATACGCCAAATTTAATGGTGCTCCAAGATTCGCTGGGTCAAACGACTACTGTGAAATTTAATAATGTGAAAGTTAATTCAGCGATTCCTGCAAGCATTTTTAATTTTGTGCCGCCTAAAGGTACCGATATTATTGATCAGTAAAATATTGCACTATGCTGATATTTTTAAAGCAACCTTCGGGTTGCTTTTTTTATGTTTAAGTCAATCAAAAACCATTAATCTAAAAAAACAAAATGTATCTTTTATGTCGAGATAAACTTTATGAGGATATAAATTAATACAAGAATAATAGGTTGGATTTAATGGCTGCTGAAAATAATAATCACTTCAAAAATAATGAAAATAGATTAATCACGGACTATCCACGAATGACCCCGCTGAAATCAAAACTTAACCTGTTTCGACAAAGTATCATGCAAAAAGGGATGCATTGGTTACACAGAAAGCCTCAACATCAGGGAAGTAATCCCTATTTAGAGGGTGTTTTTGCACCTGTCACTGAAGTCGAGCAGTTTGATTTAAATGTTTATGGTGAAATTCCACCACAGCTCAATGGAATGTTGCTTAGAATTGGACCAAATCCGATACATGTGGGAAATCCATCGCTTTATCATTGGTTTGTTGGTGATGGAATGTTGCATGTTTTACGTATTGAAAATGGACGAGCGATCAGTTTTAAAAGCTGTTTCATTGAAACGGATGTGGTACAGCACACTAAGCAACTGCCTCTAAAAAATGGCTTTCGCCGTGGATCAAATGGTGTGGTGAATACCAATGTGGTTTTTCATGCCAATAAGATTTGGGCATTAATTGAAGCGGGTACTTTTCCTGCGCGTTTAGACTTAGATTTAAATACGGAAACACATCAATTTTTTAATACAGATGCAGATTTACCTTTTACTGCGCATCCGCATAAAGACAATCAAACAGGGTATTTACATGCGATTTGTTATGATGCATTAGATCTTCGGCATGCTTATTATGAGGTTTTAGATCAAGATGGATATTTAATTCATTTTGTAAAAATTCCTGTAAAGCATGGTCCAATGATTCATGACTGCGCCATCACAGCAACGGATATTTTAATTTTTGATTTGCCAGTCACTTTTTCTGTAGCGCAGCTCTTGAAAGGAAGTAGTCTACCTTATTGTTGGAATGATCAACATCAAGCTCGAATTGGAGTGTTGCCTAAATTTGGTCAAGCGAATGAAATTCAGTGGATTGATATCACGCCATGCTTTGTTTTTCATGCTGCTAATGCTTATCGAAATGAGAAAAACCAGATTGTTGTTGATCTTGTGGTACATCAACACATGTTCAAGCAGTCTCAGCAAGGCCCATTTGAACAGCAAAAAGCACAATTAGAACGCTGGGTTATTGATTTAAAAGCACTTTCAATTCAACGTAACGTTATTGATGCTCAAGCACAAGAATTCCCTCGAATTGATGAGCGTTATACCGGTGAGATGCATCGCTATATTTACACAGTGAGTTTTGATGAAAAGAAAATGACAGCAGCAAATCAATTGCGTTGTCATGATGTCTTAGAGCAACGCTTAACCACGTATTCTTTTGGAGAAGAGTGGATGACAGGTGAGGTTATTTTTATTCCTGAATCCAAGCTGAGCTTGGAAGGTGTGGGGTACTTAATGTCCTATGTACATCATCTTGATGCTTTACCCAGTAAGGTTGTCATTTTGAAAGTGCATGGTACCGAGATGCAATTACACGCTGAAATTGAGTTGGGTGTGCGTGTTCCATTGGGGTTTCATGGGAATTGGGTGGATTTTCCTCAATAAGGTCAGGATTTAGCCTTAAATTTTGAATTTATTTACTCAAGATACATTTTTAAATTTCATTGAGTTACAGAGCTTTGTATAGTGCATGGGCTAGGTAAGGGTAATAAGGTTTGAAAATAAAATGACACAACATGTAATGAAACCATGGTTTTGGGCAGTTCCGATATCTGTCGCTGTAGTTTTAATGGCTGGCTGTCAGGAGAAGCCTGCACCGCAGGTCAAGACGGTTACCGAAGAAAAACAAAATACAATTCCATTAATTCAAGCCAAAGTGACTCGTGTTGAACTTTCCAAAAAGCAATACTGTGATGAGGATGGCTGTACACAGTATGATTTGCAAACGATTCAAACCGGTGTCCCGTGGATTGACAGTTATTTTTTAAATCGCATTAAAAAAGATGTTCCAGATGCTTTTGCGGTTGATGCAAAAGCACGCACAGAAGTAGATACCCAGAAAGGCTTGAATCAAAATACAATTTATGTGCAATTCATTGCACAACATTATAATTTAGCGACCTTTGCAATTCAGTCTTATATTTATAGTGCAGGTGCTGCGCATGGTATGTCGCATCAAGAATTTGTGACATTCGATTTGACTACGCATAAACGTTTAGCATTAACTGATATTTTAAAACCGAATGTTGAAGCGAAAGTAGCCGATGTGCTCTATGAAGCCAACATGAATTGGTTGCAACAGCACAATATTGAACGTGCTAAATTGCAATTGAGTGATAACTATTACTTTGGGGTTAACGGTATAGTCTTTGTTTATCCATTGTATGAACTTGCTTCTTATGCAGAAGGCATGTCTGAGTTGACGCTTCCTTATGTTATGGCGAAAGACTTGGTTAAAACCGAGTATTTACCAAGTTTGCCAGAATATAGTAATCCGTAATTTTTAAACCTCAAACTTAAAAATTGTCGTCTTATTATTCGAAACATAACCTGTGAATTGCTCTTTCACTGTATTTTTAAGTGCTAAGAGCTTACACTATCGTCAGTTTTTTTCTTTCTTAAAGATTGGCTATGATTGACCCAAAATTACTCAGAAATAATATTGAGGCTGTAAATTTAGCCTTAGCAAAACGTGGTGTGCAACTTGATGTAAACGAGTGGGCATCTCTAGAAGCTCACCGTAAAGATATTCAGTCCAAAACTGAAGCTTTACAAGCGGAACGTAATTCGGGTGCTAAGCAAGTAGGCCAAATTAAAAAATCTGGTGGCGATGCTTCAGAAATCATGGCACGTATGGGTGCGATTGGTGATGAAATAAAAGCTGCTGAGGCTGCATTGCATGAACTGCAAGCAGAGATTGAAGCAAAATCTTTATCTATTCCCAATTTGCCGCATGAATCTGTACCAGAAGGTAAAGATGAAAGTGATAACGTTGAAATCTTAACATGGGGTACACCACGTCAATTTGATTTTGATGTTAAAGATCATACCGACCTTGGTGAAATGATGGGTGGTCTTGAGTTTGAGACTGCAACTAAATTGACGGGTACACGTTTTAGCGTACTTAAAGGCCCATTGGCGCGTTTACAACGTGCTTTGACTCAATTCATGTTGGATACACACACACTTAAAAATGGTTATACCGAAGCGTATGTACCTTATTTAGTCAATGCAGATTCTTTGCGTGGTACGGGGCAGTTGCCTAAATTTGAAGAAGATTTATTCAAAATTCAGGGCGAAAAAGAATATTATTTAATTCCGACTGCTGAAGTTCCAGTGACCAATTTTGTGCGCAATGAAATTATTGATGCAGATCGCTTACCGTTGAAGTATGCAGCGCACACACCTTGTTTCCGTAGCGAAGCTGGTTCTTATGGTCGTGATACTCGTGGTTTAATTCGTCAACATCAGTTCGACAAAGTTGAAATGGTGCAAATTGTTAAACCTGAAACATCAATGCAAGCACTTGAAGATTTAACAGGGCATGCCGAAGGTATTTTACAGGCACTCGGTTTACCGTATCGTAAAATCATCTTATGTGGTGGTGATATGGGCTTTGGTGCAATCAAAACTTACGATTTAGAAGTTTGGGTGCCGAGCCAAAATACCTATCGTGAAATTTCAAGCTGTTCATGCATGGGTGATTTCCAAGCACGCCGTATGTTGGCACGCTACCGTGTAGACCAAAAGAAAACAGAGCTAGTGCATACTTTAAATGGTTCTGGTTTGGCTGTGGGGCGTACTTTGTTGGCAGTGATGGAAAACTATCAACGTGCAGATGGCTCAATTGAAATTCCTGAAGTACTTCGTCCATATATGGGTGGTGCAACTTTTATTGATTAATTTATGAATTAATGAATAAATTAATGTGCAGCACAATTTTGTGCATGAAAATTGCTTAAGACAATCAGATCTAAAATATTGAGGTAGTTTGTGGATATTTTTCCAATCTCTTTAAAGTTGCAACAGCAACCTTGTCTGATTGTTGGTGGTGGGCGTATTGCTTATCGTAAGGCAATACTTTTGGCGAAAGCAGGGGCAATCATTGATGTGGTTGCACCTGAAATTGAAAATTCTTTACTTGAGATTGTAATTGCCAGTCAAGGGCAATATGTTCAAGTACCTTTTAGCCCAGATATTCGACTCCGCAATTATCGTTTGGTGATTGCAGCAACCAATGACAAAGCGACCAATATCCAAGTTTTCGAAGCCTGTGAAGCTGAAAATGTATTGGTGAATAGTGTGGACGATCCACCACATTGTCGTTTTATGGTACCCGCGATTGTTGATCGTTCTCCTTTAGTGGTTTCTATAGCAACCAATGGTACATCGCCAGTTTTATCCCGCCAGATTCGGACTCAACTTGAAGCAACTATTCCACATGGTATGGGCAAACTGGCTGAGTTTTCAGGTAAATGGCGTGCTGCGGTTAAAGAAAAAATTATAAACCCCGATGAACGCCGTATTTTTTGGGAGGATTTGTATGCGAGTCCACTCAAAGAACAAGTATTTAATGACAAAATTTCTGTTGCAGATGAGTTGATTGAGCAAGCTTTGCAACAATGGAAAACACCGAAAGGTGAGGTTTGTTTAGTTGGTGCAGGGCCAGGTGATCCTGAGCTACTGACACTGAAAGCATTACGTTTGATGCAACAAGCCGATGTGGTGATCTATGATCGTTTGGTGTCGCAACCCATTTTAGATTTATGCCGCCGTGATGCTGAAAAAATTTATGTGGGGAAAGCACGTTCTAATCATGCTGTGCCACAAGAAGGTATTAATGCACTTTTGGTTAAATATGCCGAACAAGGCAAACGTGTGTGTCGCTTAAAAGGCGGTGATCCATTTATTTTTGGGCGGGGTGGTGAAGAAATCCAAGAATTATTCGCCTCGGGTATTGGCTTTCAAGTTGTGCCGGGAATTACTGCTGCTTCAGGCTGTTCCGCTTATGCTGGTATTCCTCTCACGCACCGCGATTATGCACAAAGTGTACGGTTTCTTACTGGTCATTTAAAAGAAGGTTCACCTGAGTTGCCGTGGCATGAATTGGTCTATGCAAATCAAACTTTGGTGTTGTATATGGGCTTGGTTGGATTAGAGAAAATTTGCCAACAATTGATTGCACATGGGCAACGTCCAGATATGCCAGTAGCATTAATCTCTAAAGGCACGACACCTGAGCAAAAAGTGGTGGTGGGGACTTTGGCTGATATTGCATCTAAAGTTTCAGAACATCAAATTCAAGCACCGACATTGACCATTATTGGTGAGGTCGTGAGCTTACGTGAACAATTACAGTGGCAGGGCTAAATTCAAGCCCAGTTGCATTGAAAGAGTAGAGAAATCTTGTGATTCATGTTGTTTTATACGAACCCGAAATTCCTGCAAATACTGGGAATATCATCCGTTTATGCGCGAATACAGGAGCTCAGTTGCATTTGGTCAAGCCATTAGGTTTTGAACTGGATGATAAAAGGCTTAGACGTGCAGGATTGGATTATCATGAGTGGGCGCATATGAAAGTGTGGGAAAACTTTGCTGATTGTTTGGCTTTCTTAAAAGAGCATGGCATTGAAAATGATGCGATTTATCCGTTAACAACTAAAGGTTCTGAAACGCCACATACTTCAAATTTAAACCGTCCAGTGGCATTGTTGATGGGGCCTGAAACACGTGGTCTTCCTGAAAGTGTCCGTATGATGTTCCCAGAAAAACATTGGATTTGTTTGCCTATGGCAGCGAATTCACGCAGTTTGAACTTATCCAATGCGACAGCTGTGATTTTGTATGAAGCATGGCGTCAACAAGGTTTCGCTGAATTAAAATAACCCAATTTAGTCATTTAAATATGCTCTGAGGAGAGCATTTTTATGTGTATATGAAAATTTATATTGCATAAAAAAGGCGCATTAAGCGCCTTTTTTTGAATTGAATAATTAGAAATTATTCGTGTTCATTATGCTGTGGTGCAGGGTAACGGAAACCTTTGGTTTTATAACCAAGATATAAAATACCGAACATTGCCCACCATAAACCATATTTCAATGAGGTTGCTTCAATTTCAAGCCATAAAGCAAAGATACTAAAGAAGCCTAATAATGGAATAACCACATAATTGATAATGTCTTTGACATTTTTAGTGCGGCCATCACGTAAAGCATATCGTGAAATCACAGATAAGTTTACAAACGTGAAAGCAGTTAAAGCACCAAAACTAATCAGTGAAATTACCATGTCCAGATTCATGAAACCAGCAGTTAAGGCTACAGCACCTACAATTAAAATATTGTAGGATGGCGTAAAGCTTTTTGGACTAATATGACCAAAAATCTTTTTATTAATCACACCATCACGGCCCATCACATACATTAGACGAGATACGCCTGCATGTGCTGAAATACCCGATGCCATCACCGTAATAATCGCAAAGCCTAAGACAACAGATTGGAATAAGCTACCACCAATCAATAGAATTTCAGGCTGAGTTGCGGCAATATCTTTAAAGTACGTTTTAGGGTCACCAGGATAGTACAACTGCATAATGTAGGTACTAATGATAAAGATCACCCCAGCAAATAAAGCCGTCATAAAGATTGCGCGTGGTAATGTGCGTTCAGTATCTTTGGTTTCTTCAGCTAGAGAACTGAGTGAGTCAAAGCCAGTGAAAGAGAAGCACAGTAGCGTTGCACCAGTAATCAGTGCACCCACTTGTGTGAGCTCGTTCCAGAAAGGTGTAAGACTCCATAAATGGGCGCGTTGCTCAGCACTCATTACGCCATCTGCATTCATCCCTGCATTTAATTTCGTATATAAAAGATACGTAAATGCAGCAATCACAATCAGCTGGAATAAAACAATGAGGCTGTTAAAGTTGGCAACGAAACGCACGCCACGTAAGTTAACTGCGGTCATCACTGCAGTTAATGTGAAAACCCAGATCCAGTGATTAACGTCAGGGAAGAGTGCTTCCAAGTAGATAATTGCCAGAATGATATTCACCATTGGCGAGAGTAGATAGTCTAGCCAAGAAGACCATCCGACCATAAAGCCAACATTGGGATGAATCGATTTTTGGGCATAGGTATACGCTGAACCCGCAGAAGGGTAACGTTTAATCATATGCCCATAACTGATCGACGTCAGTAAGATTGCGGCTAGCGCAAAAATATATGAGGTAGGAACGTGAAAATGACTTTTTTCTGATACTAAACCAAAAGTATCAAATAAGGTCATGGGTTGAATATAAGCTAAACCGATAATAATGATGTGCCAGAAACCTAGCGTTTTTTGCAGTTTAGCTGCCGGTTGAGTCCCAGTGTTAATAGTCAACGGCGTTATCCTCTTAATCGTTGATCAAGGATCAGTCATGTTTATAAGGACCGTTTGAGACGAAACGATCCCCCCTACGAATAAAACAAAAGTGCGCCAATCTACTCTAAATGATATCTTTTGTCAGTAACTTTGTGATTTTTTAGCAAAAAAAAGATGCTTTTTTATACAAAAAGCTAAAGGCTTTATTTCTAATTAGAGAAAAGCCTGATGTTTATAAAAATCATCAGGCTTAGTTTAATTATAACGCGGCTTATTTTTGAATCATTACCAAGCTTTTTCTAAGATATTTCTCAAATCTTTGAATGTTGCTTCTTTCGGATTATAAATAATCGAGCCATCATTCAGTGCCTTTTCAGCCACATCATCTAATTGCTCTTTGCTCACTTTGCCAGTTTCACTTAATGTACGTGGAAGTTTAGTCCGTGCATAGAGATGGTCACGCATGGTGTTTAACATGGCAATGGTTTTGTCTGCACGTAGATTAGCTGGTGTTTGTGCATAAATATCCGCACCTGCTAACGGAAGTAACAGATCGGCAATTTTGTCACCATTGATTTCTTTGTTGTATTCCAGCACATAAGGAAGGAATAAGTTCATACATAAACCATGCGGTAAATGCGCAACAGCACCTAATGCGTGTCCTAACGAATGAACGATACCGACCATGGAGTTGGAGAATGCAATGCCAGCCATGGTTGATGCTTGAGCCAACTCTAAACGTGCTTGAGCATCGTTTGGATTATCTAAGACATTGAACATGTTATTGCTGATTTTTTTAATCGCAGCAGTTGCATAAGCATCCGAAATTGGATTTGCCGCCATGCATGTATATGCCTCAATCGCATGTGTCATGGCATCCATGGCTGTCATTGCGGTTAAGTGTGGTGGCAAGGTTTGCGTCATGCGCGGATCTAAAATCGCGGCGTGTGGCATCAAATAATTTGAAGCAAATGCCATTTTTACATGTTTTTGGTTGTCAGAAACCACAGCAACCATCGTCACTTCGGAGCCAGTTCCAGATGTGGTTGGAATCACGAAAAATGGTTTTAAAGGATTTGGTAGGTTGTGTGCACCTGAATATTTGGTCAGGTCATCACCGCCTTCAGTGACTAAAATATTGGTCGCTTTAGACGTATCAATGACTGAGCCACCACCGACAGCAATAATGGCATCACATCCATTTTCGCGGTAAGCTTTTGCAGCAGCTTGTACAGTTTCCAAACTAGAGTCTGGTGGAACATCATCAAAAATAAAGCCAATTTCAACATCAGTCGGCTCAAAAGCCGCTTCAATGGGTGCTAAAAGGTGATTGCTACGCACACCTTTGTCTGTAATGATCATTGGGCGTTTAGAGCCTAATGCTGCAAGTTCGTAAGGAATATGTTCTAACGCGGCATGACCAGCGATCACTTTGACAGGACAAAAGAACTCGTAATATGGTTTAGCCATGTGTTATACACTCCCTTTTAAATAAGATTGCGCAACTTTTAAGTAAATATTTGCTGCGCCAGTCAATTTTTCTTTTAACGTTAATTCGCTTGGGTATTCTTTCACTGCGAGTTCTGCGACAAGTTTGGGTAAGATTAAAGCTTCCATTTTATTTAAGCAGCGGACTAAACGAATGGCGTAACTTAAATCACCGTCAGCAATCATACGGTCATTCGCAAATGCTTGCGCAGTACTTTCTTGAAATGAAAAAACTAAAAAAGCATGATGTAAATGTTTAAAGGTAATGGTTAGATCAGGCTTACCTTCTAAAGATTTAAGGAGTTCTAAATCTTGCTGTGGCGTCACTTTAGCAATAAATGCAATGTCATTTTGAAAGACATCCATAGATAAAGTAAATCCAACAGGAAATTTAGACACTTCATGTCTAATTTCATCATCGACCTGACTCGCCATCACCAAGCCTCGACCAATCACATCCATCATGAGTTTGATGTAGGCTTGTTCTAAAGCGGGTTTTACTGATTTGGTTGAAATCACTCGCTTATCCCTTTGATAAAAAATTCTATTTATGTTTTAGAGTAATTACTCTAATTTATTCTCGGATAAAAATAAAGCCATTTATAATGGAATGACTTCAAGGTCACTAAAGTAACCGCTATTGTTCATATATTCAATCACATCCATACATAACTGTGCATAGTTGGGATAATTTTGTAAAAGATCACAAATGCGGATCATTTCTAAACCAGCGTAGCCGCAAGGATTAATCGTATTAAATCCAGTTAAATCACAATCAATATTTAATGCTAAGCCATGATAACTACGACCTTTACGAATTTTAAAACCCAAAGAGCCGATTTTACGATCATTGACATAGACCCCTGGTGCATCGGCTTTTGCGTAGGCTTCTATATTAGATTTTTTTAATAAGTTGATCATTAAATTTTCAGCAAAGGAAACGAGTGTGCGGACATTCCATTTGAGCCGATTAAGATCAAACATAAAATAAATCACCATTTGCCCTGGGCCATGCCAAGTGACTTGACCGCCACGATCAGATTGAACGATCGGAATATCACTGGGTATGAGAATGTGCTCAGGTTTGCCAGCCTGTCCTTGGGTTAAAACATTGGGGTGCTGCAAAATCCAGAGTTGGTCTGGCGAATGTTCATCACGTTGCTCGGTGTAGCTTTTCATTTCTTGAAAGCGTTCAGCATAGGGAGTGAGTTCCGAATACTGGCGCACAACTAAAGAGGGTTTTAGAACAGCATTATTCACGTGATATGCGTCCTTGAATACAAAAGAATGTATCAATTATAAATAAATAGAACGGCAATAGGGAGGACTTGTCAGGTTATATCTTGGTATTTCAAATCAATTTACTAAAATGAGTTTGTATAATTAATATTCATTATGAAGGTCTATCTATTTTGATCGTTAAAATAAAATTCATAATGATGTTTGCGTTTTTAGAGGATCATAACTACTGTTTTATGGTAAGAAGCTATGATGTGAAAACAGGAGGAGTGATTTTTAATTATTGAATAAACTGTTATTTTATAGGTTGTTATGAATAAAGATTCGCAAGATTAAGAAGATATCTAGAGCTGAGTTGTAGTTTAAGTTAAGTTGTAAATATTAAAAATAAAAAACACGCATTAAGGCGTGTTTTTTATTTTTAAGACTTAGAGTGCTGTTTTAATTAATGGGCAAGCTGCTAGATCTGCATACAGTGCGTGAACCTGTTCAAGTTCTACAAAAGTAATTTGTGCAGTTAGCGAATGATATTTCCCAGTCCGTGATGGTTGTACTTTAATACTTGTACCATCAAAATCAGGGAAGTGCTTTACCATAATTTCTACTACAGCAACATGTAAATCTTCGTGGGCTTCCCCAATTAATTTAATTGGATAATCCATAGGAAAAACCCAAAGATCTTCTCGAAGCTCACGTGATGGTGTACGGTCTAATAGAGTCATGGTCACCTCTTTTATATTAATTACGCCCGCATAATTGCAGGCGTTGTGTTATTTCATAATAATATAAATGGGGATGCTTGACGGTTTTTCAAGCTCCCATTTATATCGCGTAAAATTAGTCGTTTTCTAGGAATGAACGTAAATGTTCAGAACGAGAAGGGTGACGAAGTTTACGTAATGCTTTAGCTTCAATCTGACGAATACGTTCACGTGTTACATCAAATTGTTTACCCACTTCTTCTAAAGTGTGATCGGTTGGCATATCAATACCAAAACGCATTTTTAAGACTTTGGCTTCACGTTCAGTCAAGTTTTCAAGCACTTCACGCGTTGCTTCTTTTAATCCTTCTGAAGTCGCTGCATCAATTGGAGAGGTGATATTACCGTCTTCAATAAAGTCACCAAGATGCGAATCTTCATCATCACCAATCGGTGTTTCCATCGAAATCGGTTCTTTGGCAATTTTAAGCACTTTACGTACTTTAACTTCGTCCATTTCCAGACGTTCACCTAATTCTTCAGGTGTTGGCTCACGGCCCATTTCTTGAAGAAGTTGACGAGATACACGGTTGATTTTGTTAATTGTTTCAATCATGTGGACTGGAATACGAATGGTACGTGCTTGATCGGCAATAGAACGTGTAATCGCCTGACGAATCCACCAAGTTGCATAGGTCGAAAATTTATAACCACGACGGTATTCAAACTTATCTACGGCTTTCATCAAACCGATGTTACCTTCTTGAATCAAGTCAAGGAATTGCAAACCACGGTTAGTGTATTTTTTCGCGATCGAAATCACCAAACGTAAGTTGGCTTCAACCATTTCTTTCTTCGCGCGACGTGCTTTGGCTTCGCCAATTGCCATACGTTTAGAAATATCTTTAATGTCTTTAACGCTTAAGCCTAATTCTTTTTCGAGGTCAGCAATCTTTTGTTGGAATGCAAGAACATCTGGACGTACTTTTTCCAAATAACCTTTTTGGTCAGCAGGTGCTTTCGCAATTTGTTCATCTAACCAAGCTGGATTGGATTCTTGACCAGGGAAAGAAGTACGGAATTGCGTGCGATCCATACGACCACGACGAACGGCATAACGCATCACTTCACGTTCAGAAGTACGAATTTGTTCATGCGTGCCACGGATCATTTCTGAAATGATGTCAAATAAACGAGGCGTAAATTTAAACATCATAAATACAGTGGCAAGTGCTTCCATTGCTTCTTTAGCATCAGCCGTATCGCGTCCACCTTTAGCAATGATCGCTTTCGCATTGTTCCAAACATTTTTTAATTCGTCGAAACGTGCTTTTGCAATTTCAGGATCTGGACCAGACTCGCCTTCAGAATCATCGTCATCGCTTTCAGCTTCTTCTTCTTCGTCATCATCGAGTTTTACATCTTTGGCTGGTTTTTTAGATGAATCTTCTTCAACTTCATCTAATTCTTCAGACACATCTTCTAAGACTTCTGGAATTGGTTCATCAGACTCAGGGTCTAAGTAACCAGACAGGAGATCTGCTAAACGACGTTCGCCGACTTCATAATCATTATATTCTTGTAATACAACTTCAACTGCATTTGGCCAATAAGCGATTGAATGAAGAACGTCACGAATACCTTCTTCAATACGTTTCGCAATATTAATTTCGCCTTCACGAGTCAAAAGCTCAACTGTACCCATTTCGCGCATATACATACGAACAGGGTCAGTGGTACGTCCAGGTTCACTTTCTACAGAGGCAAGTACGGCTGCAGCTTCTTCTTCTGCAACTTCATCCGCAGCTTCATTATTACCTTCGAACATCGTATCATCAGATTCAGGCGCACGTTCGTGCACAGGAATGCCCACATCTTGAAGCATTTGAATAATGTCTTCAATTTGCTCACTTTCTGTGATTGAGTCTGGTAGATGATCGTTAACCTCAGCGTAGGTTAAGTAACCTTGTTCTTTGCCTCGGCTAATCAGAGCCGCTACTTGCGAAGTAGGGGAATGCTTATCGCTCATCTTTGCTCTCTTCTCGTTGAATCTGTGACAGTGAAAAACCGTGCATGATAGCACAATTCGCTAAAATAGTATCTGAGTTGGTAGCTCAAATCTGTTTGAAAAATCTTTAAAGTTTAATAGCTACTGTGATCAAGATTGGGGCGTGAAAATTATTTTCAAGCCAGATTGCTATTTTTTACAAATGTATTATAAATTGTGTAATTATTGGCTTAATCATGACATAAAAATGGCGTTGAATAGAAGTCTGATCTTGATTTTATATGTAAAAATTAAATAAATATTGACAATATTTTAAAATTAAGATAAATAGCGCCTAGACCCATTCACATTTTTTCACATTGAGGTAGTTTTAGTGTCTTCTACAGATTTTGAACTAGATGATAACTACGGTGATGATGATGTTAGTTTTGAAGAGTCACCTAGCAAAATAAGCGCCAAAGAGTCTTTGGAAAAGCGCCGTTTGATAGATGATTTACTTGAACAACGCCGTTTAGATCGTGAACTGAAAGATTTTGAGTATGATCTGGATGATGATGATGATTTTGATGATAAAGACGAATAAATTCAGATTGGGTATAGCCTGTGAAAATGCTATGCTACTCCCTAATTCAGATATGTTGGAATCGAAATGAGTGCTTTAGATTTGGACCTGTTGAGTGAGTATCTAGATGGTGACCAAAATGAGCATGGTCTAGATTTTGCTGCAACTCATGGTTTTTTATGCGCAACTGCAGTAGGCCCAGCTTTTGATCAATGGTTAGACGAGCTTTTTGATAAAAATCAAAATAAAGTTCCGAAGGAAATCATTGAGCAAATTAAGGCATGGTTAGAAGCAATTCGTCAGAACTTAGCCAATGAAGAAGGAATTGAGTTTCCTTTTGAGATTGAAGAAGCTGAGGTAGAGTCAAGTTTAGGTGATTGGAGTGTTGGCTTTGTTGACGCAATGTTCCTTAACGAAGAAGCTTGGTTCACACCTGAACATGAAGAACAATTGGTTGATTTATCTTTACCAATGATGGTGTTTAGTGGTGTAGATGATGAAGATCCACAAATGGAATCTTTCCGTCGTAATGGCCAGTTGATGGATGAAATTGCAGAAGAAATTCCTGCAAACTTAAATGAAATTTATTTGATGTATCACACACCAAAATAATCATCGAGTTTCTTTAAAAACACCTCAATTGAGGTGTTTTTTTATGGAATTGGAATTTTTTAATAGGGTTTTGAGTGTGCTTGAAAGTGTATTAAGACTTGGGATTCAATCATTGTTAAGAAAGTAGTGTAAACAGAATATACTTCATATTTAAATTGTCTTTAATTTATTGATTGAGGCTGTTAGATGAAATTAATGCAACGGTATATGTTGTTGAGAAAAACGATTTCATTTGTATTTTATACGGCAAAATTATTTTTTTGCATAAAATTTGCGGTAAGCCCAATATATTAAAAAAATAAATACGAGACTTAATATCACATAACCGACTCGATTAAGAATTTCCTGCATTAGTGCAATGTTATTACCAAAATAATAACCAATACAAGCTAGAAACGTTGTCCAAATGATTGTTCCTAAAGCACTATAGGTCATAAATTTCCAGAAGGGCATGTGACTCATTCCCGCAGGAATACTGATGAGTGAACGTATAGCTGGAATCATTCGTCCAAAAAATACGATTCGATGCCCGTATGTTTCAAACCAATCTAAGGCTTTTTCTACATCTTTAGATTTGATCCAAAGAAATTTACCGTAGCGATCAATCCAGTTAAAAATTTTTTGATTTGGAATTTTGTGACCAATCCAATAGAGCAAAGCTGCTGCAATGAGTGATCCTAAACTGCCTGAAATAATAACACCTGAAAGCAGCAGTTGTCCTTTGGATGCGGTAAAGCCTGCTGAGGGCATTATGACCTCAGAGGGAATCGGTGGAAACACGTTGTCGAGGAACATTAGGATGGCAATCCCAAAGTAGCCTAGTTGTTCCATAATGGAAATAATCCAGTCAGTCATAGTTTCGATACATTATTTTTAGTCCTATCCTAAATTTAATAAAAAAGAATTACATCACTGATTTGTATATTTAATTTTATTACTCATTGTATGAATGATGCCTATGCTATTTAAAGTGGATGTAACATCTTTAAAATTATAGCGCCTAAATATAAACCAACTCCAAATAAAGCATGGGTAGATAAACTTTTTAGTCGAGCCTTATTCGATTGTGGGAGTTTTGATGCAGCTACACCAAAACCAAAACAGGGTTGCATAATTAAAAAAGGGAATATCACAGTGCTTAGTCCAAAAGTGAGTGCGGGCAGTAGTTGTGGATTGGCAAGCCATGATTTTCCGACCATTAAAATAAAAATAGCGCTAAATATTAATCCGATTAAATAATGACTGATCCAGCCTATTGCTTTTTCACCTTTTACAATAGGGGTTTGTAAGATGGTTTGATGGAAGGTCTTTCCTTTGAATAGATAGATAATCCATCTTCCGACAAATTTATAATCTAAAGATGGAATATTAAAGTAACGTTTTAAGCAGAATGAATAAAGATCAATCCACAGTGTGGCTAGGATAGCTATGATGAATATGGTGCTATAAAGTTCGATTGAAGTCATTTGAATATCACTAGAAGTACTTTAGATTGATCTACTTTACAAGTTGAAGTGAACTTCAAGTCAAGATGAATGAGCTAAGTATTGCAGAATTGGTCAAACGAACAGGCATTCCTAGTTCAACTATTCGCTATTATGAACATGAGGGATTGATTCGTTCGATTGGTCGTAAAGGGTTACAACGTATTTTTCAAGTTCAAGTTGTAGATCAATTATTATTAATTGGTTTGGGAAAGCAGGCTGGATTTACACTTAAACAATTACATAAAATGTTGCAGAATAAATCTCAACCTATTGATAAAAATAAACTTGAACAACGTGCTAGTGAAATTGATGCTCAAATACAGCAATTAGATGCATTGAGACAAAGTCTGCGTCACGTGGCTCAGTGTCAATATGAAAATCCTTTAGAGTGTAGTCAGTTTCAAAAGCTATTAAGAAATGCATCATTTGCACAAGCTGAAAATAAAAAAGCCATCAAGAATGATGGCAATTTAAATTGAAAATGGAGTTGCTTATAGGCGTTTGCGTTTAGCAGCAATAATTTGTGATTGACGCATACGGAAACCATCTTTTTGTTTATCCGTGGTTTTATCGATGCAGTAAACACATGAAACGCCATGTTCATAGCTTGGGAGTTCAACTTCGCTTGGTAGTAAAGGCCAACCACAGGCGTGACATTTAATGTTTTGACCTTCTTCTACACCATGGGTCACGGCAGTACGGCCATCAAATACGAAGCATTCACCTTCCCACATACTTTCTTCAGCAGGGGTTTCTTCTAGGTATTTTAAAATACCACCTTTAAGGTGATAAACCTCATTAAAGCCTTCTTGTAATAGTAGCGATGTTGATTTTTCACAACGGATTCCACCTGTACAGAACATGGCAATTTTTTTATCTTTATGTTGTTCCAAATTTTGCTTAACGTATTCTGGGAATTCGCGGAAAGTTTCAGTTTTAGGGTCAACTGCACCTTTAAAGGTACCTGCTTTGTATTCGTAATCATTACGAGTGTCGACTAAGATGACATCGTCACGTGCAATCAGTTCATTCCATTCTTTCGGATCAAGATAATGGCCGACTAAATCGCGTGGCTTTACTTCAACTCCAAGGGTAACAATTTCACTTTTGAGTTTGATTTTCATTTTACGGAATGGTTTATCATCACTGTGTGATTCTTTATATTCCATCGCATTAAAACCTTCATTGAGTAGGAAGGCTTGAATTTGATCAATTGATTTACGATCCCCAGCAACGGTTCCGTTAATGCCTTCACTTGCAACAATTAGAGTTCCACACAAATTTATGCTGTTCACTAAATCTAAAAGACGTTGTTGAAGATCGGTGGGATCTTGAACTTCTTTAAATTGATATAGCGCGGCAACAACCCAACTTGTGGTCGCTTGCTGTTCTACAGGTGCAAGCTGTTCTACAGTAGCGTTCATGGAATACTCCAAATGTATTATGATAGGACAAAATTCAAGGCGCGTATTTTAACGCGAATTTTGTAAATAAGCGAGAAAACCATAAAATAAATATGGTTTTGTGTGAGGGTTTTTGTTTTGAGTAATGATCGCCGAATACCATCTTTGACTCCATGTGCAGGACGTTGTTCTACGGTCTTTGGTGATGCGGTATGTCGTGGCTGCCGACGTTTTAACCATGAAGTCATTCATTGGAATACATACAATGCTGAGCAGCGCTTAGTGGTATGGAAGCGTTTGGATGCACAATTGGATCAAATTTTAGTTCCGATGTTACCTTTGGCCAATATAAAGCATGTAGAGGGCTTTATTCATGGAAAGAGGGTGCGGATATTGGAGAGCGCAAGTTGCGGTCGCAAGTTGTATCATGCTTTAAAATTATGTGAAAAAAATAAGCACTTAGCGGAAGAGAGTGGATTAGGTCTTAGCGCTCAACAAATTAAACCCATTTGGCAGGAGTTCGAGCGAAGAGTATTGGCTTTGGCAACTGCGAGTTATGATTTTGCTTTTTTACGTGCCGATGGGATGCGCCATCATTTATTGCGTATATTAGATGAAGATGAGTGAACTCATCAGTGAAAAGCCCCGACTTGCAATGGTAGGTTGGGGCTTTCACTTTTTGAATTAAAGATTATGCATTAAGCGATATTGTACAATTTCTTCAATCGTAATAACTGTTAAATGATGGGTTTGTGCATAAGCTAAAACTTGAATACCAGATGCCATCGTACCATCGACATTAGTCAATTCACATAGTACACCACTCGGTTTTAAACCTGCTAAACGCGCTAAATCAATGGTTCCTTCGGTATGTCCGCGACGTGCTAATACACCACCGGTGCGAGCGCGTAGAGGAAATACATGTCCTGGACGACTTAAATCAGTTGGAACTGCACCATCTTTGATAGCTGCTTGAATAGTGGTTACACGGTCTTGAGCGGAAACGCCTGTGGTGACACCCGCAGCAGCTTCAATGGTTACAGTAAATGCTGTTTTAAACTGACTAGAGTTATTGGTAATCATTGGAGGAAGTTCTAAATGATCGGCTAATTCTTCTGTTAGACATAAACAAACAATGCCTGAACCATCACGAATCATTCGTGCCATAGTTTCGACAGTTAGTGTCTCTGCCGCAACAATTAAATCGGCTTCATTTTCACGATCAAAATCATCCATTACCAAAACGGGTTTGCCTTGGCGGATGTCTTCTAAGGCTTGTTGAATGCGTTGTTCAGCAGGGGGAAGGGCTGAAAAGAAAATTTCGGGTTGAATTAAACTAGACATTGAAACGCTCGCGTAATAAAAAAGTACGATTGAACATTTCAGGACATGAGAAATAGTGGCGTTACAAAACAAATCCAAATGTTTTATTTACATTGGATATGTTGGGTGTGACGTCGTCTTCTTTCATCCGGACTATACCGTCGGCTTTGGTATCTCACCAAATCTGCGAATCAATACTCATTGAAATAAATTTCAGATTTATATGATAGGCTCGTGGGCTAATTAAATCATACTTGAAAAGTCTGTTTAACTTACCACCGGTGGGGAATTACACCCCGCCCTGAAGCGATGTAGTATTATTATAGACTTAACTTTCTCAATAAATCAGCCTCATTTTTAGAACCATCAGTTCTGTTAATCGCACTAATAATACTCAGTATGGTTTTATTGGGTTGGTTTATAGGTCTGTTTTATATTTTTAGAAAAAGTATTGAGTATGAAAACGATAAAATTAGATGGTTTATATAGTAAAAAACCCGCTAGCAGCGGGTTTTTTTGGATCTTGATTGTATTAGGCTACTTGAACGGGAATACAGTTCGCGGTGTGATTTACCGTATTGTTTGGATTTGCGTAAACTAAACGTGGTTTATGTGCATTGGCTTCAGCAATAGTGAAATCACCAAAGGTTGCAATAATAACCAAATCACCGACATCTGCTTGATGTGCAGCACCACCATTCACAGAGATAATCCCTGAATGCTCTTCACCACGAATCGCATAAGTTGTGAAACGTTTACCATTCGTAACGTTCCAAACATGGATTTCTTCGTATTCACGGATACCAGCTAAATCTAATAACACGCCATCAATAGCACAAGAACCTTCATAATGAAGTTCTGCTTGGGTGACTACTGCACGGTGAATTTTTGCTTTTAATAAACGAGATAGCATGGCTTGCGTCTCCTAGTTGTCCTAAGACAGTTATCTGTTAGTTAAACAATAACTTCTTTATTGGGGGATGCGTTAGAAAGCGCATTTTGCCCTCAAAATAGCATCAAGGCAAGAAAAATTGTTTAACAAAGATTAATTTTATGGTTCAAGGTTTATAGGCATTTATTTGATTCATTGCCTGTTGGATTTCACCATTGACCAATAATTTGATACGGCCTAAAGCATGATGAATTGCATCGTCCATAAGTGTTTGTTCACTTGTAGGCGCCTTGCTCAAGACATGACCAGATACGCGTTCTTTCGCGCCAGGATGTCCAATGCCAATGCGTAAACGATGAAAGTTTGCACCAAGATGTGGAACAATATCTTTTAAACCGTTATGTCCACCATGTCCACCACCTGATTTAAGGCGAATGACACCCGGGTTCATATCCAGTTCATCGTGAGCAATCAGCATTGCTTCAGGAGCAATTTGATAGAATTTTGCGAAGGGGACAACACTTTGACCAGAAAGGTTCATAAAGGTTGTGGGTAATAGCAGACGAACGTCTTGACCTTCGATATTACCGCGACCACTGATACCCTTATATTTGGGATCAGTTTTGAGTTGAATGCCATATTGTTGTGCAAGGCGTTCTACGAACCAGAAGCCTGCATTATGGCGGGTTTGGGCATATTCCGTTCCCGGATTACCCAAACCAACAATCAGTGAAAGTTTTGACACTAATTACACCATTAACACTTATGCGCGTTTAAAGTCAGCGTGCATAGGTGTGTTTTTTGCTGGGTGACGTTGTAAAGCTTGGATTTTAACGCTTTCAACTTTATCACCGATTTTGATTTCAACAACTTCTGCAAAGAAATCGTTGTTTTCTAAAGCTTTAACAAGTTCACGAAGTTCTAAAGTTACAGTTACTGGAGCAGCTTCGCCACCATAGATGATTGCTGGAACTTTAGCTTGAAGACGAAGGCGGCGGCTCGAACCTTTCCCTTGTACTGATTCGTCACGAGCTACTGCATTTAATACGAAGTTTGCCATGATGACATTTCCTCATTAAGATTTAAAATAAACTGAACCTTCGACCAGTTCAGTGATATAAAGCCCTGTTAAATAACAGGGCTTTGAAAATTTTGCGCTTTATAGATAAGAATCGAACATCGCGCTAATAGATTCTTCGTTGTTAATACGACGAATTGTTTCTGCAACCATACTTGCTACAGAAACTTGGCGAATCTTACCAAGTTCTAATGCTTCTTGTGACAATGGAATTGTGTCAGTAACGACAAGTTCATCGATCACAGAATTACGTAAGTTCTCTAACGCTTTACCCGATAAAACTGGGTGAGTTGCGTAAGCGATAACACGACGAGCACCAAAAGTTTTCAGTGCATCGGCAGCTTTACATAATGTACCTGCAGTATCCACCATATCGTCGACAATGACACAGTCACGGTCTTTAACATCGCCAATCAAATGCATCACTTGTGATTCATTTGCTTTCTGACGGCGTTTGTCGATAATTGCTAGATCAATATCACCCATTTGCTTGGCAACGGCACGTGCGCGAACTACACCACCAACGTCAGGTGAAACCACCATTAAGTTATGATGTTGTTGTTGACGAAGGTCAGCAAGTAAAACAGGAGTTCCGTAGATGTTATCTACAGGAATATCGAAGAAGCCTTGGATTTGGTCGGCGTGCAAGTCAATCATGACAACACGGTCAATTCCCACGGTTGTAAGCATATCTGCAACAACTTTAGCGGTAATTGGAACACGAGTTGAACGTGGTCGACGGTCTTGGCGCGCGTAACCAAAGTAAGGAATAACTGCAGTAATACGACCAGCACTTGCACGACGCAAAGCATCAGCCATAACGAGGATTTCCATAAGGTTATCATTCGTTGGGGCACAAGTGGGTTGTACTATAAAGACGTCTTTACCACGCACATTTTCAGTAATTTCGACAGTGATTTCACCATCAGAAAATTTACCGACAGCTGCTGCTCCTAACGGAATATGCAAATGGCTAACGACTTTTTGGGCGAATTGTGGATGCGCTGTTCCACTAAAAACGACAAGATTGGGCATGAAGCACCCTTGGCGGTTGAAATGTATAAAATTAGATGGCAGGGGCGGCTGGATTCGAACCAACGGATGCCGAGATCAAAACCCGGTGCCTTACCACTTGGCGACGCCCCTAATGCGGCAGAACTTTAATATCTTTATCGAAATTTGTCAAGGTAAATTAACAATTAACTGATAGGTTTGTTCTATCTTCTTGAAAAGTAATGGCAGGGGCGGCTGGATTCGAACCAACGGATGCCGAGATCAAAACCCGGTGCCTTACCACTTGGCGACGCCCCTAATTTGATGGTGTATTTAATGGCAGGGGCGGCTGGATTCGAACCAACGGATGCCGAGATCAAAACCCGGTGCCTTACCACTTGGCGACGCCCCTAAAATACACAATCTACAGATGAAAAATAATGGCAGGGGCGGCTGGATTCGAACCAACGGATACCGAGATCAAAACCCGGTGCCTTACCACTTGGCGACGCCCCTATCATATAACCCTGAAATGATTTAACGGTGACTCATTTAAACTATTCACAATGTAAGCTTTACAAGGTGAATGCGCTAAAATTTCATCAACATTCATATCAATGGTTACTTCAGTAAAAACACAAGCACCTGTACCTGTAAGTTTTGCGATACCGAACTGATCTAAGTATTGCATCGCTTCATCGACTTTAGGATATAAATTTTTTGCCAATGGCTCGAAGTCATTTCTAAAATCAGATGGCTTTATCTGATAGGCGCAAAATTTAGTAGGCTTCGTGTTTCTTGTCAATGTTTTTTGTGAAAAAAGCAATTGAGTGCTGATAAAACAATCAGGTTTTAGCACAATGTATTGTTTTTGATCTAAGTCTATGAATGTTAATTGTTCACCTATACCTTCTGCCCATGCATTTCGCCCATGGACAAAAATCGGTACATCTGCACCTAAGCTCAGACCTAATTCAGCTAATTGTTCAATAGATAAACCACAATGCCAGAGTTGATTGACTACAATCAGTGTGGTTGCAGCATTAGATGAACCTCCACCCAAACCTGCGCCCATCGGAATATTTTTCTGAATGTTGATTTTTAAACCAGTGGGTGCTTTTGCAAAGGGTTTTAAAATTTGAATCGCTTTATAAATCAGATTATTTTCTAAATCGACGCTGTTTAAACCATCAATTGAAATGTCGGTATTTTTTATTTGATCAAATCTTATCCAGTCAAATAAATCAATCAGCTGAAAAATAGTTTGTAGTTCGTGATAGCCATTTTCACGACGACCAGTAATATGCAAAAACAAATTGAGTTTTGCTGGAGAGGGGACTCGAATCATAGAAATTTAAACTTTTTAAAAAGTTAACGATTTTGAATAACCATTGTAATACGGTTTTCTTTACCAGCTTCAAGTTGCTGCTTTAAAATTAACTTGTTTGGTAAGGTGGCGTTATCATTATAACTTAAGTTTACAGTCCAACCATCTTCATCAATTTGAGAAATGCGTTGAGCTGAATCAGTTTGGATTTGAGAATTGCTTGTCGCAGGTCGGGCTTGAACCCAATCGACAATATGGGTAATGGGTGCAACCCAACCGGTAGCACGTTCCAACAATTCTTCGGGGGTTTCGGCTGTTATTAATCCAGTTTTTGAACTATTTAGGCTGACTTCGCCCGGTTTACCTATAATGATGGTTTTACCCAAACCTAAAATACCGTTGAATTGAATGTCAAAGTTTTCTTGATCTTGTACCCATGTATAGAAAGCACTACCAGATTGTTGAGGCGTTTTAACCCCAATTTTACCTTCCAAATTAAACTGATTGATTGGCTTTTGTGCAATATTTTGATTGGTCGGCATTTCAATTGTAGGTGTGCTTAGTACGGGTTTTACCACTTTTTGACAACCTGTAAAGCCTAAGCTTGCTGTGGCAGTGATCGCGAAAATAATTTTGCTCAATGCTTGCATAAAAATAGTTAACTCTTTTTAAGGTGTTGCGGTAACAATAACGAGTTTAATGGCTCTAATTGCGGATCATTGGGGTGATTTTGTTGTAATTGTTGTAACACATGACTAAATTCGGGTAGAGCACCTTGCATGTATAAAGATTTGGCATAACGCACCCCAATATTCACACTGTGACTAATTTCATAGGCTTTCGCTAAAGCCTTAGATGAAGTTTCAAAGTCATTTTGTAAAAAGCTAATATAGCCCAGCGTATCTAAAATTGAAGCTTGTTCTGGTGCATATTCTAAGGCATGTTCTACATAATTCCGCGCTTCATCTAAGCGTCTATTTTGCAAAGCTAAAGTATAAGCATAGGCGTTTAAATAGGTTGGGCTATTCGGTTCAAGTTGTAGTAGTTTTTTTAAAGCCTTATCTAGTTGATCACGGTCTTGAAATGGGTCGAGCAATAACACTCCTGAATATAAAATTTCAGGATCATCGGGTAGGTTTTTAACCGCCTCAGTGAGTAAGCGCAAAGCTGCTTTTTTATTGTTCATTTTTTTTAAAATTTCAGCCTGTGCTTGATATAAAAAACTCGCGTGTTGTGGGTAATTAACACGTTCCTGCGTTAAAAAACGTAAGGCATCATTGAGTTTTTGTTGTTGATCATAAATTGAAATTAAATTACGTCTAGAGACTGTATATAAATTGCCATCTACCAGTCGATAATAGGCTTTAGCTGTTTCAAAATGTTGTTTACGTTCTGCATTTACGGCAAGGTAAAAGTAGGCATCATTTTGATATTGTGCTGAATAGCGCAGTTCGACCAAGTACTGTTCAGCTTGATCGTATTTTTTTAAATCAATAGCCGTTAAGCCTGCAATGAATAAAGCTTCTTCTGCATCTGGCCATGTTTTAATGATTTTTTTAAGCTTATCAAGTGCAATTTCAGGCTGATTGATTTTGATCAGATACCGAACTTCAGCTAAGTGAATATCTAAATTATATTTGTGCTTTTTGCTGCTGTTTTCAAACCAGTCTATTGTTGCTTGTTCATCGCCTAAAGCCATTAATAGGTTGGCTTTCATTAGGATAAAACCTGTGGTTTTTGGACGCTTTCGGAGTGCTTTATTGACTGTTTTTAAAGCCAATTCAATTTCATTATTCTGTGCCTCTAAACCTGCAATCAGAATAAGTACAGAGGGATTTTCTTTTTCTTTACTGGCACGCAATGTCTTAAGTAAGTTGTGTCGATCTTTTTCAGATTCTGGCGCAATCCCTTCTAGAATTTTTTCTAAATCGGCATTTGGATCGATGGTAAGAATGCTATCCAGAGTTTCAGCAGCCAATTCATATTCATGCGTTTTTAATGCGATGTGTGCTAAATAGAATTTTGCAGGGATATCTTCTGGTTCTTGTACGACCCAATGTGTCGCAATATCTAGGGCGGCTTTTAAATCATTCTGTTCAATCGCAACATTGAGCGCACGTTGCTTGACTGTGGTCGAATCGCTGCGGATTGCCAGTACCGTATAATTATGTAAAGCCGTTGCTGTATCATGATAGGCTAAGGCAAACTCAGCGATCATACTCTGTTTTATAGCTTCAGTATTATATTTTGTATGATATATTTCTCCAGATGCTCTAATATGAGCACTAGACGCGATGCTACCCATCAATAAGAATGTGGTAGAATATTGCTTTATATTCATGCCGTTTATTCGGCTGTTTGTTTGACACAATTTCTCTTGATCCAAGTAATGCTTTTTATGACACCGTTATTGCACAATAGCATAAATTTAGCGAAATGATGATCTGATATGTCTTTCTTTGCATTAGGTGTCAATCATCAAACTGCCTCTGTAGAGCTACGTGAGCAAGTTGCTTTTAATCCTGAACGTTTAAAGGATTTACTTGCAGTACAGCATCAGCATCAATTTTTAAATGATATGGTGGTAGTTTCTACATGTAATCGTACTGAAGTCTATGCCATGGCAGAGAATGCTGAAATGGTATTAGATTGGCTCGCCCAAACCAATGGTATTGATGTAAAACAATTGTCAAAACATGTGTACCGTTATGAGGATGCACATGCAGTTTCACATTTGATGCGCGTTGCCAGTGGGCTAGACTCCTTAATGCTTGGTGAGCCACAGATTTTAGGTCAAGTCAAAACAGCCCTTTCTTTAGCTAAAGATGCCGAAGTTGTTTCACAAAATTTAAATCAAATTTTTGAATATGCATTTTATGCAGCGAAAAGGGTTCGTTCTGAAACTGCAGTGGGTAGTCATGCGGTATCGATGGGCTATTCAGTCGCACAATTGGCCTTACAAGTCTTTAGTCAGCCTGAAAAACTAACCGTAATGGTGGTTGCTGCAGGAGAAATGAACAGTCTTGTAGCAAAGCATTTGGCTGAAATGGGCGTGGCTAAAATTCTGATTTGTAACCGTGGACAAGAACGGGCTGACTTACTCGCACAAGAAATCAATGAGCGTGTTGCGGTTGAGGTGATTCCTTTTACTGAGCTTGCACAACATTTGCATCGTGCAGATGTTATTTCGAGTTGTACTGGGAGTTTACATCAGGTTATTTCATTTATAGATGTGAAAACGGCGCTGAAAAAACGTCGTTATAAACAAATGCTGATGGTTGATTTGGCTGTACCGCGTGACATTGATCCAAAAGTAGAAACCTTAGATGGTGTTTACCTTTACGGTGTGGATGACCTGCAAAGTGTCATTGATGAAAATTTGGCACAGCGTAGACAAGCTGCGGTAGAAGCTGAAGTGATGGTCAATCAGCTGGTCACACAGTTAATTACACAACAAAAAGTGCATGAAGCGGGTGGGACGATTAGTCATTACCGTGAGCAAGGCGAACAGCTAAGCCATGTCGAGTTGGCATTCGCATTGGAGCATTTAAAAGCCGGTGAAAACCCTGAAAAAGTATTAGAAAATTTTGCACATCGACTGACGCAGAAACTTTTACATCCAACGTCTATGTTATTACGGAATGCTGCCCAACACGACGATCCTTCACACTTTGAATGGTTACAGGAAAATTTAGATGAAATTTTCCAAAATCAACGTAAGCCCAAACAACATTAATCTCCTTTTTCTTTAGCTATGAATGAGTTTTAAACTAATTTTTTTGGTTAGCTCGTTCAGCTGTTGTCTTAAATTACGCGATTCAATTAGTGATTGTGGTGCTTTGAGTTTATCTTTGAGATACTTTTCTTGTAAGGCTAAACTGTATTCCGACGCTAATTTGTCAGCCATTTCAGGGGCGTGGGTGAGTGTTTGAATATTGGTACGCTGCATAATTTCTGCAAGTTCTAAATGATATGCACTACATGCACCTAAAATATAATAAGTAGCTAATTCTTGATTATCTGGTAGTTCATCAAAAATTTTGTCAAAAGTGGCTAGAACTTGTGCCAACAGTTCATGTGGTTGAATAAAGGCACGTAACACTTCAAAGTGAATATATAAGAAGGGGTGGTGCATTAAAATGGCCACTGCAAAATCTTCATCTTTGGTGCGAATGTTAAAAGAGAGTGAAGCATCTAAATTGACTTGTGGTTGCCATTTTTTATTAAACCCCAGTTTTTCTCTAAAAAATTGACGTAACAGATAACGATATGAACCGAGCTTGGGTAATAATTCGGTTAGTTGATTCAGTTCAGCCATCACCTGACTTTTACCTTCGGGTGTGGTGATGTCATATTGTTGGCTTAGGAGTGCAAAGACAAAATCTGAAAGTAACGGTGCTTGTTGCCACTCTCTGTGGAAGGTTTCAATACCTTCTTTACGGATGAGAGAGTCGGGATCATGTTCTTTAGGCATGACAAAAAACTTGAGTTCGCGACCATCATTTAATAATGGCAGTGCAATTTCTAAAGTTCGACGTGCCGCTTTTTGGCCTGCGGCATCCCCATCAAAGGCGATGGTAATTTGATTGTTTTGTTTAAATAGAATATTTAAATGTTCGGTGTTGCTTGCAGTTCCTAGCGTTGCGACTGCCCCTGAAATGCCATATTGCTGAAGTGCAATGACATCCATATAACCTTCAACCATCAGCCAATTTTGCGCTTTTTGTTTGCGTCCTTCGTAAAGACCATAGAGTAGTTGGTTTTTATGAAAAACTTCAGAGTCAGGTGAGTTGATGTATTTGGGTTTGATTTCATCATTTAAAGCACGACCACCAAAACCGACAATACGTCCTTTCGGATCTCGAATCGGGAAAATGACACGCTCTCGTAATAAATCGAAGTCACGACCATTGTCACTGGAGCGAATTAAACCGACCAGTTTTAAACCTTCAATATCTTGTGGAAAGGCTTTTTCTAAGTGTTGCCAGTCCTCGGGTGCATAGCCTAAACGCCAGAACTGAATGGTTTCTGCGCTGAGTCCACGTTTTTTAAAATATTGTTGGGCACTCTTACTTTGTGGTAATTGCCGTTCGTAGAACTGCGCTACATTTTCTAGCAGATCGTATAGGTTTCCATCTTGAGTGATGGGTTGTTGCGGAACTTCAAAATCGTATTGAGCTGGATCAAAATCTGGATAATTTTGAAAAGCTTCAAAAGGATCCGTTGGAATGGTAATGGCGGATTCAACATCAGAGGATTGCGGTACTGATGGGGGAAGAGTCGTTGCTGTAGCCGTAACTTTTGGTATTTCTCGTTTATAGGAAAGCCGCTTATGATCTTGATTATCTTGGGGTAGCTCAATGCCTGTTTGGCTGGATAAATCTTTGATGACATCAATAAAATTTCGACTTTCAAGATCCATTAAAAAGCGAATAGCATTACCATTAGCTTGACAACCAAAGCAGTGAAAGTATTGTTTATCCCGATAAACATGGAATGATGGCGATTTTTCCTGATGAAATGGGCAGCAACCTGAGTAGGTACGTCCTGTCTTTTTCAATTTCACACGTTGACCAATTAAATCGACAATATCTGTCCGATCTAAAATTTGATCTATCGTATGCTGTGGAATTGCCATAAAAGAAGCCAGACTTAAACTTGAGAAATTAAAGTGCTCAGTTTAACGTAGATTTGATTTTAAAAATATCAAAGCATAAAAAAGACGGGTAAAAACCCATCTTTTTTATGCTATTCAATACAATTTTATTTGTTGCGCTGACTATCGTTTAAGCTTTCATTTACAGGGGTATAGTCACCTGAAGTGGGTTGCTGTCCTGATTTATCTAGTAAGCCGAAACTCATTCGGTTTAACCAGCTATGTTCAGTTGCTGATGACTTTTCTTGTACCGTAGATTCTTGAGTTTCAGTGGTTTCTTGACGACCTAAAACACCGAGAGTAGCACGATTCAACCAACTGCCTTCTTTACGTGCAGCGCGTAAATTTACTTCACCATTTGCTTTTACAAGCTGTGGATAGTTAAGTTTCAGTACATTGATATATTGTTGAGCCGTCGCTGTGTCCCCGAGTTGACCATACGCATAAGCCATGGTTGCTAATGCTTCAGGGATTTGTGGCGATTGAGGATAATGCTCAACAACCCATTGTGAGCGTTCAATCGCAGCTAACCAAGCTTGGCGTTTAATGTTAAAACGAGCAGCATTCATTTCACTTTCAGCTAATTCTTGACCAATAAATTTCATTCGTTGCGCAGCATCTACAGCATATTGGCTACTTGGATAACGGCGAATAAAATCAACAAAATTTTGATAAGAAACTTTTAAATAACCGACATCACGATGCGCTTGTTTTAATGAGGTGTAGCGCATTAAGTTGTCATAGTTTTGTTCCATATTCGCCACACCACGAATATAGTAGGCATAGTCTGCATTTGGGTGTTGTGGATTTAGACGAATAAAACGATCTGCAAGGGCAATAGTACCCTCATAATCTTTTTGTTTAAATTTAGCGTAGAGTAATTCTAATTGGGCCTGTTGGGCATAATTACCTGTTGGATAATAGGTATCAATATCTTCTAGTGATTTTGCTGCATCGCCATATTGTCCACGATCCAATGCTTTTTGGGCCTTATCGAAATAAATTTGCTCACTGGATTTTGGCCCAGTATCAATAATTTCTTTCTTCGGATTGCTGCTACAGCCCACTAAAGCCGTTGCTAAACCTAAGGATAATGCAAGCATTGTAACTTTATAATGTGGTAGCGACATAAAAATTCCTCTGTTTATACGGGCAATAGGCTACAATTGCGCTATTAAACCACTTTTGTCCGAATGAGCAAATGACTTCAGCACAATCTTCTAATTCTAATGTCCCAGAAAATGATTTCAATTTACTTGAAGATTCTGAGGATGCAGATAATCATACTTCTGCCTCAACTGCAACACGTTTATCGTTGCAATTTCAACTGGATGAAAGCTATTTAGGGCAACGAATTGACCAAGTTGCAGCCACAGTTTGGAGTGATTTTTCACGTGAAAAACTGAAACAGTGGATGCAAGCTGGTCATTTGTTGGTGAATGGTAACATTGTTAAGCCAAAGTACAAATGTGATGGTTCAGAGCATTTGACTTTGGATGTAGAGCTAGAAGCTCAAACTACAGCACAGCCTGAAAATATTCCTTTAGATATTGTTTATGAAGATGATGATATTCTCATCATCAATAAACATGTTGGAATGGTTGTGCACCCTGGCGCAGGCAATCCAAACGGAACCTTGGTAAATGCGCTCTTGTATCATCATCCAAAATCGGCGGAATTATCTCGAGCAGGTCTAGTACATCGTATTGATAAAGACACCAGTGGCTTATTGGTGGTTGCGAAAACTTTGGAAGCACAGTTTTCTTTAAGCAAGCAGCTTGCTAAGAAATCAGTTTATCGTATTTATGATGCGATCACTTATGGCACGATCATTGCCGGTGGAACGATTGATGAGCCGATTAAACGCCATCCAGTTGATCGTATCAAAATGGCAGTATTACCCGGCGGACGTGATGCGGTAACGCATTATAATGTTAAGGAACGCTTCCAAAACTTTACTCGAGTACAGGCGCAACTTGAAACGGGGCGTACCCATCAAATTCGAGTGCATTTTATGTATCTTGGCTATCCTTTATTGGGTGATTCTGTTTATGTAGGGCGGATTCGTATACCTGCAGGTGCTTCTGAGACCTTAACCGAGGCATTAAGAGGCTTTAAACGTCAAGCTTTACATGCGTCTAAATTGGGCTTAGTCCATCCACGTACTGGCGAAGAAATGATGTTTGAAGCACCTTGGGCAGAAGACTTTGCTGCTTTGGTAGAAGTGCTGCGTAAAGAAAATAAAGCGTATTAATATTTGATGTACTGAGGAGTAGATTCAGTATGATGGAGTTAGATCCTATTTAAAAATAAAATTTATTTTAAATAGGATTCTCCATATTAGGTATACGTTGCTATTGATGTGGGTAATTTAGCTATCAACATAAAATTTTGCTCAATAGTCGTAAAGTCTGTTGCTAGTCTAATTCAAGCTTTTGATTTTGAAGTATCAGGGAGAGTGTAATCACATGCAATTCGTTCAGGGTTTACCTCAAGGAATCTATGTGGGGCAAACCCATATTCAACATCCGAAGGCCTTGCTATCCGCGCTACCTGAATTGCAGGGCTTCAATCTAGCATTGCATGTACAAGACGACCCACAACGTGTGCAAAAACATCGTATGATTTTATTGGATGAGTTTGCCACTTATGGCGTCAATAAAATGACTTGGATGACACAAACTCACAGCACCATTTGTCATACTGTGAATGAAGAAATTCCATTTGCAGCATTAGAAGGGGATGGTCTGGTTACGCAGCGTAAAGCGCATGCCTTGATGATGATGACTGCCGATTGCTTACCGATTGTTTTGGGTAATGCTCAAGGGAGTGAAATTGCCAATTTACATGCAGGTTGGCGAGGCTTGGCACAAGGTATTGTTGAAAATACCATTGCTGAAATGCAGTCTCAGCCGACGTGGGCATGGTTGGGTGCGGCAATTAGTCAGCCGAACTTTGAAATTGGTGCAGAAGTAAAATTGGCTTTTTGTGGTCAATATCCAGAATTAGATAGTGCTTTTCAAGTCGGCGAGCAAGTGGGCAAGTTTTATGCTGACCTGTATGCCATTGCACGTTATATCTTGAAACAGCACGGGGTCGAAACTGTACTTGGTGGCGACCAGTGTAGTTATAGACAAGTGGACGAATATTTTTCCTATCGCCGTGAAGCAAAAACGGGACGCATGGCAACATTCGTGTTTATGGCTTGAAACTGTTAAACTTCATTAAAATTTACTGCTTTTATTGATATGTCTTTATCTTCAAAATCTCTAGCCATCGTTTATCATAGTCCATACGGACACACTGCCAAGGTTGCATCTTTTATTGCTCAAGGCGCTCAGCAAGCCGGCATAGAGGTATACTGCATGAACATTGAACATGTGGATTGGGAGAGACTAGATCAAGCAGATGCGATTGTTTTGGGTTGTCCGACTTATATGGGAAGTCTGACCTCAGCCTTGAAGCAATTTATGGAGCAATCGTCTAAACGATGGTTGGCTCGAACATGGCAGGGTAAGCTCGCTGCTGGTTTTACCAATGGTGGTGGTTTGAGTGGCGATAAGTTAGCAGTATTACAACAAATTAATTTGTTTGCTATGCAGCATGGGATGTTGTGGGCAGGTTTACCTTTTATGCCTACCGGACGTGGTGCGCAAGATATTAACCGTATGTCGAGCTTTTTGGGCTTAATGACCCAGTCCGATAATGCACCTGCTGAAATCACGCCACCTGAAGGGGATTTGGAAACAGCCGCTCGATTTGGTGAATATCTCGGGCTCTTGTTGAATCGCTTAAATTAAGATTGAAATTAAAAAAACCTCCAATTGGAGGTTTTTTATGGTTTACAACTTTATTTGTGGAAGATACGGGCTTTATCACGTTGCCAGTCTCGGTCTTTTTCTGTCGCGCGTTTATCATGTAATTGCTTACCTTTAACCAGTGCAATTTCCAGTTTGACTAAGCGACCTTTCCAATAACACGCTAAAGGCACACATGAGTAACCCTTTTGGTTTACAGCTCCGAGTAACTTTTCAATTTCACGACGCGACAGTAATAGTTTGCGGGTACGTGTGGCTTCAGGGACAATATGGGTCGAAGCTGACAACAACGGTTGAATTTGTGCGCCAAAAAGAAAAGCTTCATTGTTTTTAAAAAGAATATAGCTTTCAGTAATCGTCATACGTCCAGCACGTAATGATTTTACTTCCCAACCTTGTAATGATAGGCCTGCTTCAAATTTTTCTTCGATAAAATAATCGTGGCGCGCACGTTTATTTTGCGCGATAGTTCCACCATTATTTTTTTTAACCACGATTGTTTTCGACATAATACAAATATTCCAAGATTAGACATATTTTGCCTTAAACTCATCATAAGGTGAAGTGATTTCAAATTTAAGCAGAATGTTCGCTAAAAACTAAGTTTTTGGTAAACTATAGGTACAAATAACAAACTAGAGTAAAAATGGATGTCTAAAACTCGTGTCATCTATCCGGGGACGTTTGATCCAATTACCAATGGTCACGTTGATTTAGTTGCTCGTGCAGCAAGAATGTTTGATGAGGTCGTTGTTGCAATTGCAATTGGACATCATAAAAATCCAGTATTCAGTTTGGATGAGCGAGTAAGATTAGCGAAAATATCTTTAAGTCATCTTGCTAATGTAGAATTTGTCGGTTTTGATGGCTTGTTGGTAAACTTTGCGCGTGAACAAAATGCAACTGCAGTACTCCGGGGATTACGCGCCGTTTCAGATTTTGAATACGAATTTCAATTGGCAAATATGAATCGTCAATTAGACCAACATTTTGAAACCGTATTTTTGACACCTTCTGAGCAATTTTCATTTATTTCCTCGACGATGGTTCGAGAAATTGCACGCTTAAAAGGTGATGTGAGTAAGTTTGTACCACAATGTGTCGTAGAAGCTTTTAATCGTAAGCATCAACAAGGTTGGTAGAGTGTCTTTATATATAACCGATGAATGCATCAATTGTGATGTCTGTGAGCCAGTATGCCCGAATGAGGCGATTTTCATGGGTGAACTCATCTATGAAATTCATCCTGATTTGTGTACTGAATGTGTCGGACATCATGATGTACCGCAGTGTGAACTTTTCTGTCCAGTAGATTGTATTCCGCATGATCCAAATCATGTGGAAAGTCATGATGATTTGATGGAAAAATATAAAAAACTGATTGCTCAAAAAAACACCAGTAATTAGCTTGGAAATTTGTTAAGATTCGCCCCGAAGTGAGCCAGACGATCGTCGCTGCGTAGATCTCCGTGATTGAAACAGGGGAGGAAAGTCCGGGCTTCATAGGGCAGGGTGCCAGGTAACGCCTGGGCGGTGTAAACCGACGGCAAGTGCAGCAGAGAGTAGACCGCCTCCATAAACGTTTCTTTTCGAAGAAATGGGAGGTAAGGGTGAAAGGGTGCGGTAAGAGCGCACCGCGTGTCTGGTAACAGTTCACGGCAAGGTAAACCCCACCAGAAGCAAGACCAAATAGGAATCCTGAGGCACGGCCCGTGCTGGATTCGGGTAGGTCGCTTGAGCGTACGAGTGATTGTACGCCTAGAGGAATGATCGTTCACGACAGAACCCGGCTTATCGGCTCACTTCAATAAATTTTTTAAATTAGTGCTTGACGTACTGTTGTTTACAGTAGATAATACGCGCACAAGTTTAAGGCTATGTAGCTCAGCTGGTTAGAGCACAGCACTCATAATGCTGGGGTCACAGGTTCAAATCCCGTCATAGCCACCATTTTAATAGACCATGCTCACTAGCATGGTCTTTTTTTATCTGTAATTTTCTAAAATATCTTTAGCTGCATTGAATTGTAAGTAACTGTTTTGCCAGATGGTTCGGTTTGCTTTGAGATGGCATACATAGATGATTAAGATTTGTAAATCATAAAGGTTAATAATAAGCCATCGTTATTGGATGATTGATCTGGTATACGGGTGGGGCTTAATCACACTGGATATTATTGATATCTAATTTAATTTTTGGAAATTTTTGATCATAAAACGTAAAAATAAGTTGTTGTTCTGCCTCGTCAAAAATAATGTTCTGTAGCTGTTTAATCTTACGTTGACTCAGATGTAGCTCTGCACAGTACATTGCAATACTGTTTTCTCGTGCGATTTGGATTTTTTGTTCTTCGGGTATGCTTTCAATATTATAGAGTTTTTGTTGAGCTCTCGTGAGTTGCACTAAGCTTCGTTTTTGTTGCATGCTTAATAGTTGATGTCGATTAATCCATTTTGCAACATCCATTCGTACATCATAATAATCTACAAAAATAGGGCTAATAATCTGGCAAGCGCTTAAGCTTGTTGTAAATGCAAAGAGCGTAAATAATTTAAATTTCATTGTCATGTTGAGTGCTCATTATGTTTTTATCTATTGTGCCGAATAAATTTAAATAAATATGTATTAATTTTAAACATATAATTATCAATTGTTTAAAGTGTGATCATTAGTGCTGAGTAGTACTTGACGCATGTGTTAGAAATTTAGATAATGCGCGCACAGTTTATGGCTATGTAGCTCAGTTGGTTAGAGCACCGCACTCATAATGCGGGGGTCACAGGTTCAAATCCCGTCATAGCCACCATTTTTATAGACCATGCTCACTAGCATGGTCTTTTTTTATGTGGAAAAATAGAAAATTAAATTTAAATCTCAATATGCATGTTTATTCTCATCTTATGATTTTTTTACTATAAGCGTATGATTCTAAATAAAGAAAAATTTTCCTAAATTTTGTTATTTAAAATAATATTTTAATTAAGCTTTTTCAGCCAAATAATTCTCTATAAATTGATGTGTTTGTTCATTCATATAAAATGGTGCAATCAGACTCTTAATCATGTCATTGAGTAAGCCATGTTCATTTAAAGCGGCTAGGCTATATGGCATAAAACGGAGTGCTTCAATCAATAAATCATCTTCATTTAAACCGACAGAATGCAGTAGTTCCTGAAGTGTGTATTCGCCAAAATATTCATAAAAGCCATCAACGACGCTTAAAATGAGCTGTTGCATGTATTCAGTTTGACGAAGCTCTTTCCATGTTTCATAGACCAGAATAAAAAACTCTTCAAAGTCGATAGATTGAAACTGTGAAAAGGTTTCTTTAAGTGTTCTATGTTTGATATCTGACCACAAATGTAAGCTGATTTCTGCAAGCTCTTCATTTGGTAAAAGAATGATGTTGCCAATCTGTTTAATGAATACCTGAGCAAGTTGTTGTTCTAGTTTAAGTTCAATGAATTGTTGTTGATCTTGAATAAAACCCAGTACTTTTGCGCTTAGGCCATGAGGTTTGAGGTTCATTTTACGTAAATGATCAAGCCAAGGCGTATTGTTTTCAAGGATTTGATTGGCAATTTGTAAACTGAGTTGCTGGATTTGTGGATTATCTTGTAAATTCTGTTGAATATAATGACGAACTTGTTCTAACTCTAAAATTTTAAATAACCATAATTCAAAAGATTCATCGGACAATAAATCATTAAGTTGTGTTTGGCTATGAATAGCATAGCGGTGAATTTTTTGTGCAACGACGCCAATAAATTCTAGGATTTCTGCACCCAAATTTAGCTCAAAGGCATATTTCTGTACGACTTGTTGAAGTTGCTCGAGTTGAATAATATCCTTTAATACAATCTTATTTGAATGGTGATAAACCTGATGCACAAATTGTTTAATATAAGTATTATTTTCAGGGCTTAATAATTGTTGTTGGGTAAAACGAACCTGCTCAAGCAAAAGTGCTTGAGCAAATTCTTGAGCAAAGCTCGATTGGATCACAGGTGTTTTATTCACAGCTTGTTAAACACCAGGCTTCCAGCCATTGATGATCGGGTAGCGACGTTCGCGATTAAATGCACGAGAAGTAATGCGTGGGCCAATTGCACCTTGACGGCGTTTATACTCATTACAGTCGACTAAACGAATGACTTTCTCAACGATTTCTTTCTCGAAGCCTTTGGCAATGATGTCATCTTGGCTCATATCTTCTTCAAGATAAGCATAGAGAATTGCATCCAGTACGTCATATGCTGGTAATGAGTCTTGGTCTTTTTGATCTGGACGAAGTTCAGCAGAAGGTGCACGAGTAATCACACGTTCAGGGATGACAGGTGTTTCACTGATACTGTTACGATACTTTGCCAATTCAAAAACAATGCTTTTATATACATCTTTCAATACTGCAAAGCCACCGACCATATCGCCATAAAGGGTGCAATAACCTACGGCAAGCTCAGATTTGTTACCTGTAGATAATACGAGATTACCAAATTTATTAGATAAGCTCATTAGTAATGTACCGCGTGCACGTGCTTGAAGATTTTCTTCAGTCGCATCTGCTGGTAAATTGCCAAAAAATGGGAATAACGTTTGCATAAAGCTGTTCACAATTGGGTGAATCTCGGCAATACCAAAAGTTACGCCCATACGTTTAGCTTGCTCAGTTGCATCTTCTACACTGATTTGTGAGGTGTAGGTATAAGGCATCATCACGGCTTGCACTTTATCTGCACCAATAGCATCCACAGCAATTGCCAGTGTTAATGCTGAATCGATACCACCTGATAAACCTAGGATAACTCCAGGGAATCCTGAGCGTTGCACATAATCGCGTGTCGCCATGACTAAACTTTGATAAATCTCAGCCATAGTTGTAAGGGGAGGTGCTGCTTCAATAATTTTATAGGCTTTATTTTCGATTTCATAATCGACAACATACAAGCCTTCTTGAAAGCTTGGTGCTTGGAATGCGATAGCACCACTATTGTTAATTACGAAACTGCTACCGTCAAAAATCAAATCATCTTGACCACCGACTTGGTTGGTATATATAAGATTAATATTTAACTGTTTTGATAATTCTTTCAGTGTTTCAATTCTGTGTTGTGGCTTGCCCACTTCGTATGGTGATGAATTTAGTACCAGAATCGATTCTACATTTAATTTAGCCAATTGTTGAACTGTGTCTAATGACCAGACATCTTCACAAATCAGTACACCAAATTTATGCCCTAAATATTCAAATACTAGATGTTGGTGACCCGCACTGAAATAGCGCTGTTCATCAAATACACCATAATTAGGTAAGGTTTGTTTATTATAAACCCCCAACACCTGCCCATCTTTCATGACTGCGGCAGAGTTGTAACGTTGAGCATCTTCAGTATTGTTGACAAAACCGAACACCATCACGATGTCTTTTACTGATGCAAGTTGTTCAAAGGCTTGAAGTGTGCGTTTTGCGATGCTTGGACGAAGTAATAGATCTTCTGCTGGATAACCTATAGTAGATAGTTCAGGAAAAACAATGATTTCTGCATTTTGTTTTTTAGCTTCATTGGCTTGTTCAATCATTTTTTGAACATTAGATGTGATGTCGCCAATGTGTGGAGAGAATTGCGCCAAAGCAATTTTAAAACTTTTCATTTAAATTAAATCCTATTCCTATAGGGTGGTGTGAACACAACTTGTTGATTTTTATATCTATAGTTATTCAACTGTGTGTAATTAGACATTTAAAATATTGCCCAACGGCGAAATATAAAATCATTCATACATGATTAAAATCTTTGTTTTCTTGCAAAGCAAAAATTACAGACAATGGCTATTTTATCTTAAAAACCAACAGAAGCCAGCGTTTAAATCATAATATTCAATTCCAACATAATATGATGATTCATTTAGAGTATTTTCCTGATAAAAAGCAGTGACTTTTTTGGAATTGGTCTCTATATCTGCTGTAAAATATCAAGTTATGATAGCTTGAATGACAAAGATAAATTTTACGAAGGTGTTGTTGGTAAAATTATATTTTCTATTTTATGCAGAAAAATATCTTTAGCAATATCACCTTGTTGCTCAATGTTGTAATCAAAATAAGTTTTATGCGCTTTGAGTGTGTATTTATAGGGATTGTATCTTCCCAAAGTCGAATAGAACGCAATCTGTAAAATTGCCCCATAGAAGAACACATTAATGTTTCTTTGGAACTGATAAATATGTGCCATTTCATGGATAAAAATAGCCTGATAGGCTAAATTTTGTTGGCTAAAGTCATCACAGTAATCTGCATTTTTTAAATGAAGATAGCCTTTTGGAGCCATTAAAATTCCCGCAGGCTGCCAAGGTAAGTAAGGGTGATTCATTATTTTGACAGGTTGATAATTAATTAAATCACCAAATACGGTTTTACATATTTTAATTTCACCCTCCGTCAAGGAGCGGCATTTAAAAGATTCTAGTTTTAATAACTTGAAGAGTATCCAATTGACATTCAGCATGTCATTTAAGTCCCCCATAATTTAGATAAATCATATTCTTAAAATAATATCATAAGATCTTAATTTTTTACTTTTAAAGGCATAAGTGTTTTTTTGCATTTTATGAAATAAATTGTCAGACAGCATTGTGAAGTCGTCATAAATTGCTAATGGTTTGACCTGAATTGCTAATGGAAAATGCAAGGTGATGGCGTAATTTTTAAACATAGAAATTAGAGTTTTTACTCAAAAATAAAATCCATAGCGCTGAAAAACTTTGGATGATCTATAAATTGAATAAAGAGTATACCGCCATGATATTAGCTAAACCAATCAAAAAGACTGTTGCAAAAATTTTTGCTGCATCGCCATTTAGTGCTGAAAAGCAATCAGCCATTATTCCCATTCGACATATGAAGTTTGATTTTGATCCTAAAAAAATTGATCCTAAATTTTACTTAAATGCTGAGTTAGCCAGTGCATATTTTGCCTCGTTATCAATTTTCTTAACTTTTGGTGAAGATTTGGTAATTGATACCGCACGTTATCATCGAGATTTTATTAAAGATCCCCTACTTAAACAGCGAGTAACCTCATTGATTGGTCAAGAGGCGATTCATTCTAAAATGCACGAGGAATTAAATGATGCATTGGTGGATGTTGATTTGCCTGTCAAATTATTTCGCACGTGGGCGGGTTGGGTTTTTAACTATGGTTTGAATCGTTTACCACAACCGATGAAACTTTCTTTGATGGCGGGTATTGAGCATTTTACTGCGGTACTGGCTGAATATATGATGAACCATGAGGAAATTTTCTTCCGTTCACAAGATGAAAAGCAGCGTGCGATTTGGATGTGGCATATGTTGGAAGAATCTGAGCATAAAGATATTGCTTATGATGTATTCCAAACCTTATCTAATAATTATGCTTTACGTATTGCCGGTTTTTTCCCCGCATTGATTACGATTTTAGGACTAATCTCTGCTGCTTCTTTGATTGTTCCATTTTATCGTGACCCGAAAAATTTCATTCGATTGAGTTATTGGAAAGATATTCCACATAGTTTTCAACTGATTTTTGGCTTAAAAGATGGTGTCTATGGCAGTAGCTTAAAGCATATTTTTGATTATTTGCGTCCAGATTTCCATCCCAATGATCATGATACTTCTGCATTTTTAGCTTATTACAAAGAGACATTGTTAAATCCAGTAGATGGGGTTCTAGCACCGTATTTTGTAAAAGAATTTACCCCAGCATTACGTGTGTAAAACAACATCAATTCAAAATTAGAGCGGATCAAATAAATGGGAATTTTTTCGAAAAAAGTACCTTCAACTCAGCATGCTTATGCTGTGGTAACTGGCGCTGGAAGTGGGATTGGTCGTAGTTTTGCAATGGAACTGGCTAAGCGTGGTGGAATTATTATTTGTGCAGATATAAATTTAGATGCTGCGCAGGAAACCGTACAACTGATTGAAAGCCAGGCTTCAGGTAAAGCTTTTGCCGTGCAATGTGATGTTGGGAATGCAGAACAAGTTAAAGCTTTAGCAGATAACGCGGAAAAGTTGATGAACCATCCTGTAACTTTGCTCATTAATAATGCTGGTGTAGGCTTGGGCGGGAAATTTGATGAAGTCTCTTTAGAAGATTGGCAATGGTGTATGCATGTCAATTTATGGGGCGTTATTCATGGTTGTCACTACTTTGTCCCGAAGTTTAAACAACAGGGTTATGGGGCAATTATTAATGTTGCCTCCGCTGCAGGTTTTACCGCTGCCCCAGAAATGACTGCATATAACGTGACTAAATCAAGTGTTTTGGCCTTATCAGAAACACTTTCAGCCGAATTACACAGCTTTAATATCAAGGTCAATGTGCTTTGCCCAACCTTAGTTCCAACCAACATTATGAAAAATGGTCGCTTACCTAGTCGTTATTCTGGTTTGGCAGATAATTTAATGATGAATCATGCTTTTACGACCAGTGATAAAGTCGCAGTTAAAACCTTAAATAACTTGGATGCAGGCAAGCTGTATACCATTCCACAGCCTGATGCCAAGCTTTTCTGGTTAATGAAACGCGCATCACCAAGCCTATATGCTAAGTTGCTGGGTATTGGTTATCCATTATTTAGCAAATACGTAAAATAAGATTTGAGTATATTAAGATGACAACAGAGACAATATTAGAGCAACAACCTAAAGCAAAGACTTCAAAAAGAAAGACCAAAGTCGGTACGGTTGCCAAAAAAGTAGAATTGAATAAATCTCTCATAACTGAAGTGGGTGATGAAGTTACATCACAAGATACGGCATTAGAAATTAAAGCCATTGTTGAATCAAAGATTGAAAATAAAACTGAGGTTCAAGCAGAACCAAAATTAAAAACTACGGTTGAGCCTAAGGTAAAACCCGCTGTTGCTGTAAAAGGTGAGGAGCAAGCAGAAACAAGTGTTAAAAATACAGTTGCTGCTCAAAATGAAAATCCAGTACGAGTGTATGACACGATTGTTGTTGGGGCTGGAATTTCAGGCATTGCAGCTGCCGTTAAAATGAAGAAAGCGGGCTATGATAATTATGTGGTTCTTGAAAAGGCTGCGCGTGTCGGTGGAACTTGGCGTGAAAATACCTATCCCTGATGTGGTTGTGATGTGCCATCAGCGCTGTATTCATTTTCATTTGCACCAAGTAGCAAATGGAGTCATTTATTTGCCAAACAGCCTGAAATTTTAAGCTATCTAGAAGAAGTTGCAGATCAATTTAATATTAATGAAAAAATTGAATTTGATAATGAGTTGATTGGTGCGAAATGGAATGAAGTCAAGCATCAGTGGGTTTTAAAAACGCAGAAAGGACAGTATTTAGCGAAAACAGTCATTTTTACAACTGGGCCAATTACTGAACCTTCAATGCCAAAACTGAAAGGAATTGAAACTTTTAAAGGTGAAATGTTCCATTCAGCCAAATGGAATCATGACTATGATCTGAAAGGTAAACGCATTGCTGTCATTGGTACAGGGGCATCGGCGATTCAGTTCGTTCCACAAATTCAACCACTCGCAAAAGAGTTATTTGTATTTCAGCGAACTGCACCATGGGTGTTGCCAAAACCAGATATGCCTTTGGGGAATGCAGGTAAAGCTTTAATTGAAAAATTTCCAGTCATTCAACAAAAATGGCGTGGCGCGATAGCAAACACGCTTAATGTGATTAACTTTGGTTTACGTCATCCTAAAATATTAGAACCTATAAATTTTTTAAGTCGTCAATTATTAAAACTGCAAATTGATCAGGATCAATTGCGTAAAGATGTGACCCCAAACTTTTCGATTGGTTGTAAGCGTTTATTGTTTGCAAATAATTATTATCCAGCCTTACAAGCGAGCAATACTCAACTTATTCCGCATGGCTTAATTGAAATAGATGGGAATACAGTGGTATCTGCCAATGGTGAACGTCATGAAGTTGATGTCATTATTTGGGGTACAGGATTTGAGGTTTCTCATCCTCCAATTGGTCAGCGTGTATCTAATGCGAGCGGGCAGTTGCTTGCAGATTTATGGAAAGATACTTCACCAGAAGCTTATTTAGGTACCAGTATTGAAAACGTGCCAAATGCATTTTTGGTGCTTGGTCCAAATATTTTGGTTTATGATTCATTTATTGGGATTGCTGAAGCGCAGATTGATTATATCGTCAATGGTTTGTTGAATATGAGAGATTTGAAATTTACCCGTTTTGAAGTCAAAAAAGATGTGGTTCGTCAGTATAATCAAAAGGTACAAAAGCATTTGCAAACTACAGTGTTTAATAGTGGCGGGTGTAAGAGTTATTATCTCGATCAGAATGGTCGAAACTTTGCAGCTTGGCCATGGTCATTGAAAAAATTGAAGCAGCAATTGAGTGAACTGAATTTAAAAAATTACGATATAGTTGCTTAAATTAATGCAAATACAGAAAACCTCGGTAAGTCATTTATCGGGGTTTTCTTTGGTATAGGAAGAGGATAATCAGTTCTGCAATTAATAAATTTACAATCCAACCTAGCCATGCTTCGAGTTGATAAATATGAATTGGGGTTAACCATTCAAAATAGGGTTGTAGTTGATAGAGCAGTATTTTCCAAGAGCGTAGACTCAGTGCTGAAAGACTTAATGCAAAGCTCCGAATCATCCAGTTACGATGTGCAGGCCATTGTTTTTGTAAGGCCTTATATAGTGCAGTGAGGGTGCTGAAACCCCAAGCAAAACTGAGAAGTACAAAACATAGTTGTGTCGCAAAGCCTCCAGCAGCGGATAAAGCCAGAATAAAGCCACTCGGGAGAGCAAGTAAGAGCACACTCACGAGATAGAGCCATCCGCAATAGCGATGAAGTTGTGGATAGTGTTTTCTAAAAGCTGAAAAAAATTGAGTAAAACCTGCAATGAGAACCATGCTACTCACCAACACATGGGTTTTAAAGGCAAATTGCCAAGGTTGAGTGTGAACCACATCTTGTTTTAAGGCTAAAAAATATGCATCATCTTGCCATGGGAAATATTGAAAACATATTTTTAGCATAAGATAACAGAGATAAGTAAATGGTATAAAAATGAATACATATAAAGCATAACGCTTGAGGTAACGACTATTTAGAGTGTTCATGCAATTTTTTAGAGTTATTTTAAAGGATTATATAATGAAAAATACATACAAAGTGTCTCTGTTTACATGTTTAGCCTTAGCATTTACACAACATAGTTTAGCTAATGATTTAAAGCAATTTCAAAAATCATGGACGGGTGAATATGATGAACGGAAAATAACAGTTTTTATTCAAACTCTCGATTATAAGCAATTAACAGGTTATAGCATTTTAGGTGCAAATAAGCAGAACTTTTCGGGTCAAGTCCGTGGGACACCCAATTCAAAAGCATACAAAGCGATAGCCGTAGAAAGTGGACCTAAAGCCAGCAGTGGAACATTTACATTGGTGATGGATGTGAATCAGCCGAATAAAATTGAAGCCAGTTGGGAGTCAAGTTTAGGAAATGTAAAACCTAAATTTTTTGAGCTAAAACCACAACAGTGCCGTTATCAGCTTACAGAAGGTGCTTTTCCAGAAGCTTCTCAACGCTTATTAAAAGATGTTGATTTACAAATCTCTCCAGAAGATTTAGATTTAATGCGTAATACGATTTATGCACGCCATGGTTATTCATTTGCCAATAAACAAGTAGCGAGTTATTTTGCAACTGAAAATTGGTATATGCCGTGCAATACCAATGTTGAAGCACAATTAACGGCCATTGAGAAAACGAATATTCAAAGGATTAAGAAAGTTCGTCCTTATATGGAAAAAATGCAGTGGGGACGTTAATCGAGTAAATATTGATAAAAGCTCAAAAGATTTTTGAGCTTTTATTTTTTTACTTTTAAATGGCTTGAGTGTTGTCAATTAACCAAGTTAAAACCTCACCTGTAAGTTGTGGGGCAAGTTTCTCACGAACTGTTTGATGATAAGTATTTAACCAATCAATTTCAGTAGCTGTGAATAACTCTTTAACAATACAGTTGAGTTGAATTGGGCAGAGGGTTAGTGTTTCAAACTCGAGAAAATCACCATAGTTATTGTTATTTGATTGCACCAGTTGATTAACCACTAAATTTTCAATACGAATACCATATTGACCTTCATGATATAAGCCTGGCTCATTCGATGTAATCATTCCTTCTCTCAGTTTTGAGTATGGACTAATCGGTGCGTAGTATGAAAGTACTTGGGGGCCTTCATGTACATTCAAGGCATAGCCTACGCCGTGACCCGTGCCGTGGCGATAGTCTAAACCATACTGCCATAAGTGATTTCGACATATGGCATCAAGTAATGGCGCTGCTAAACCTTCAGGATACTTGGTTTGAGCAAGTGCAATATGGCATTTCAAAACTAAACTATAATCACGTTTTTGCATATCAGTTGGTGTACCAATAGGGACAACACGAGTGATATCCGTGGTGCCATCGACATATTGACCACCTGAATCAATCAGTAATAAACCATCACCTTGAATCATAGAATACTGTTCTGGCGTCGCCCGATAATGCGGTAATGCACCATTGGCATTAAAACCAGCGATCGTTGAAAAACTGAGGCCAATAAAACCGGGCTGCTGTGCTCTAAACGCTGAGATTTTCTCATCAATGCTTAGTTCGCTGATCGGTGTATTTTGGGAAAGTGCTGTATCCAGCCAGTGGAAAAAATGACACAGTGCAACGCCATCTTTAAGCATGGCATGGCGAATATGTGCAATTTCACTAGACTGTTTGCATGATTTAAGGAGTGTACTTGGATTGATATCGTGAGTAATTTTGATCTCTTTTCTCAGAGAATACTCGTGTAAGATCGTCACTTTAGCGGGGTCAATTAAAATGGATTGATCTGTCATCTGGTTTAGAAAATCAATACTAGCTTCGTAAGGGAAAATTTCAATACCATCCACATGGAACTGTGCTCTAACTACATCATTTATTTTGGCAGAATCAATAAAAAGAACGACTCGTGTCGTATTAATATATAAGTGAGCTAAAAAAATAGGATTGTATTCAACATCGCTGCCTCGGCTATTTAAAATCCACGCAATATCATCTACAGCTGAAATAAAATGTGCCGCAACTGATTTTTTGTTTAAATGTTGGCGTATTAAGTCGATTTTTTCTTTATAGCTAAATGCATTTAATCCTTCAGTCATAAGGGATACGGGGCGCTGAGGCAAGGCAGGGCGATTGGTCCAAATTGTCGTGATTAAATCATGATGAGTGTCGAGTCTAAAGTTATATTTTTGTGCAATGTTATTGAGCGCTTGGAATTGCTGAACGGAAATGGTTTGGCCGTTGACTGCAATGTTGGCTCCAGATGGTAAATGTTGTGCTAACCAAGCTAAATGGGTGGAAGATTCATCCTGAGTTAGTTTTTGTAAAATAAAGCCAGTTTCAGCCAATTGTTGTTCTGCTTGTACCCAATAACGCCCATCTACCCATAAGCCTGCAAAATTTTGAGTCACGACAATGGTTCCGACTGAACCGGTAAAGCCGGTTAACCATTCACGGATTTTCCAATAATCAGGTAAATATTCAGACAGATGTGGATCTGCACTCATAGCGATGAAAGCATCAATTTTCTGGTTTTTTAACTGTTGTCGAAGTTGTTCTAGCTTTTCTGAAACCGTATATAAATGCATAACATTTTCGCTTTATGATGGCTTGGAATAATAGGTGATGTACTTAAATATAATGATGGTGATTCAACTTATATTAATAGAAATAACCATAAAAAAACCACCCAAGAGGGTGGTTTTTTTAAATCAATCAATTCTTTCGAATTAACGACCTTGGATGTCACGTTGAACTTCACCAGTGTAAAGTTGACGTGGACGACCAATTTTATAAGGACCGCTGTGCATTTCTAACCAGTGGCTGATCCAACCAACAGTACGTGCAAGAGCGAAAATTACAGTAAACATTTCAGTCGGAATACCAATCGCTTTAAGGATGATACCTGAGTAGAAGTCTACGTTAGGGTATAAGTTACGTTTGATGAAGTATTCGTCAGACAACGCAATACGTTCAAGTTCCATAGCAAGTGCAAGTTGTGGATCGTTGATGCCAAGAGCAGCAAGAACTTCATCACAGGTTTCTTTCATTACTTTTGCACGTGGATCGAAGTTTTTATAAACTCGGTGACCGAAGCCCATAAGTTTAACTTCTTTAGTTTTCACTTTTTCCATGAAGCTAGCAACGTTTTCTACAGTGCCGATTTCATCAAGCATCTTAAGAACAGCTTCGTTTGCGCCGCCATGAGCTGGGCCCCAAAGTGCAGAAATACCCGCAGCAATACATGCATAAGGGTTAGCACCAGTAGAACCTGCTAGACGTACTGTAGACGTAGACGCATTTTGTTCATGGTCAGCATGAAGCGTGAAAATACGATCCATTGCTTTTGCAAGAATAGGGTCAACTTTGTAATCACGATCTGCTGGAGTAGCAAACATCATGTACAAGAAGTTTTCAGCGTAGCTTAAGTCGTTACGTGGGTAAACGAACGGTTGACCCACTGTATATTTGTAGCTCCACGCAGCAAGCGTAGGAACTTTAGCAATCAAACGGATCGCTGTAATTTCACGGTGATCAACATTTTCAATGTCTAAGTTGTTGTGATAGAACGCAGAAAGCGCACCAACTACACCAACCATAATTGCCATCGGATGAGCATCGCGACGGAAACCATTGAAGAAACGGCTTACTTGATCATGAACCATAGTATGGTTACGAACTTTTGCATCAAATTCAGTTTTTTGTTCAGCCGTTGGAAGCTCGCCATTTAACAATAAGTAGCAAGTTTCTAAGTAATCAGCTTTCGTTGCAAGTTGATCAATTGGGTAACCACGGTGTAAAAGAACACCTTTATTACCATCAATGAATGTAATTTTAGACTCGCAAGCTGCTGTAGCCATAAAACCAGGATCAAAAGTAAAGTGCCCTGAGGCCAATACATCTTTAACGTCAATTACATCTGGGCCCAATGTGCCGCTGTAAATTGGTAAGTCAATTTCTTTGCCATCAAGCTGTAATACGGCTTTTTTGCCAGTTGCTTCAGACATTCAATAGATCTCCTGTCCCGGTGAATGTTTTATCTAACTCGAAATCGTCATTTTCTAATGTACGAATTAGACGGATCAAAATTTGCTATTAGCTTAGTGAGTACTGAAATTTTGTCAATTATACTTATGGATAAAAAGTGACATGCCACAGTGGGTTAGTCAAAAAATCACATAGCAATGAGTCAATGTCACAGCATCGGTTCAGTATAATAAGGCAAATTCAAGAATAGGTGCAGAAAATTAATGATCACCTGCGTATTTAAACGCTATTTTTAAAGATTTTATTTAAAAAAATGAAGATTGATTTTGATGTGTGAAAGAAACTAAAGTCTATAAATATAAAGGCTTATAAATGACTTGGAAGGCGATATTCTGTAAAAAATGATGGTTTTTCTTTTGAAATAGGGTTGGGTTGTTTTTGAGATTATTTGATTAAAAAATAGCTTAATTAATATATTTTTTGTGGGATAAACAAACAATTTTGATTGTAAATTAGTCTACTTGTATCTTATTTCAGTAATCAAAGGTTGAAAAATTATCTGATTTTTTCGTTTCGTGATTCTTAATTTTATGAACGATGAGGTCATATTTTTTAGCTAACTCTTCAGAATTTAATAAAAAAAGATATTTGGTTTATAAGTAAAATGAATATTATGAATTTAAAATCTATAGTTGATTTGTTATATCAATGACATATAGGAAAAATGGTGTGCTTTGTTGTGCTTTAGTCTAAATTTACAGGATCTATAGAAGTCCTTGGAAAGGAGAGTGATTTTTTAATAAATAATAATTTAAAACAATAGTTTAATCTATTAAATTTAAAATAATTTAGCCTGATAAAATTGTTTTTAAATGCGAATGATTATTACTCTTATGTTTTTAAAGGGAAAAGCGAAATAGCATCGTTTGTATTTTGACAGTTCACGTTTTATAATTCAGTGTCGTTTATAAGTTTAGGCATTGCGGATTCATGTAATTGCCTAATAATGCTAGCTTTCCTTCGAATTAATTCCAACAAACTCCGGATGGAGTTTTTACTTACAGGATGCCCGCTGTGAAAAGCAACAGACCTGTCAATTTGTCCATGGGTCAAGTTTTAGACGTAAACTTAAAATCCCCTGTGGCTATTGCATCAATTCTACACCGTCTTTCTGGTGTCATCGTATTTTTACTCGTACCTGTACTATTGTGGCTCTTAGACAAATCTTTGTCTTCACCAGAAGGTTTTGCGCAAGTGCAAGCAATCTTCGGTGGCTTCGTTGTACGTTTTATCGTATGGGTATTTGTAGCCGGTTTAATTTTCCACTTTATTGCGGGTATTAAGCACTTACTTGCTGACCAAGGTATTGCAGAGGAACTGCAAAGTGGTCGTATTGCAGCTACTATTTCATTGATCTTGTCTGCAGTTTGTATCGTTGCAGCATTTGTATGGATTGTTCTCTAATGAAAAGTGCTACAGGTTTAACGGGTTCAGGTTCTCGTGATTGGTATCTCCAACGCGTAAGTGCTGTTGTACTCGCAGTTTATACTGTTGTGGTTTTTGGTTGGATTCTTTGCCATGGCGGATTTGACTACGAACAATGGAGAGGCTTTATGATGACTCTACCAATGAAGATTTTTTCTTTGTTGGCAGTCTTATCTCTTGTTGCGCATGCTTGGATCGGTATGTGGCAAGTATTCACTGATTATGTGACTACTCGTCAAATGGGTCCTTCAGCTTCAGGTTTACGCCTTGTGCTGACTTCAGCAGTCATTATTGCTGTGCTTGCATATGCGATCTGGGTTATCCAGATTTTTTGGGCGAATTGATAGGAAGATGTCATGGGCGCTATAACCCCTAAAGAAGATTATTCAAATATTCCAAGCCAAACTTTCGATGCTGTTATCGTCGGTGGTGGTGGTTCTGGTATGCGTGCTTCATATCAACTTGCTCAAGCAGGGTTGAAAGTTGCAGTGCTAACCAAAGTATTCCCAACACGTTCGCATACTGTTGCGGCGCAAGGTGGTATCGGTGCATCCCTTGGTAATATGCAAGAAGATAACTGGCATTATCACTTTTATGACACTGTAAAAGGTTCAGATTGGTTAGGTGACCAAGATGCAATCGAATTTATGTGTCGTGAAGCACCAAAAGTGGTTTATGAATTAGAACACATGGGTATGCCATTTGACCGTAATGCCGATGGTACAATTTACCAACGCCCATTCGGTGGTCACTCTGCGAACTATGGTGAAAAACCAGTTCCACGTGCATGTGCTGCTGCTGACCGTACAGGTCATGCACTCTTACATACGCTGTATCAAAGCAATGTGAAAATGGGTACACAATTTTTCGTAGAATGGATCGCACTTGATCTTATTCGTGATGAAAGTGGCGATGTACTTGGTGTGACAGCAATTGACCAGGAAACAGGTAATATTGCGGTATTCCAAGGTAAAGCTACTTTGTTTGCTACAGGTGGTGCTGGTCGTGTTTACCGTGCATCAACCAATGCTTATATTAATACTGGTGACGGTCTTGGTATGGCAGCGCGCGCAGGTATTCCATTACAAGATATGGAATTCTGGCAATTCCACCCAACGGGTGTTGCTGGCGCAGGCGTATTGTTGACTGAAGGTTGTCGTGGTGAAGGTGCAATCCTCCGTAATAAAGACGGCGAACCGTTCATGGAGCGTTATGCTCCAACTTTGAAAGACTTGGCGCCGCGTGACTTCGTATCACGTTCTATGGACCAAGAAATCAAAGAAGGCCGTGGTTGTGGTCCTAAAGGTGATTATATTCTTCTGGATATGACTCACTTAGGTGCGGATACGATTATGAAGCGCTTGCCATCTGTATTTGAAATTGGTAAGAAATTCGCAAACGTAGATATTACCAAAGAACCAATTCCAGTTGTACCAACAATCCATTATCAAATGGGTGGTATTCCGACGAATATTCATGGTCAAGTAGTCACACCTGTTGCAGGAACTGACAACTATACTCAACCGGTGAAAGGCTTCTATGCAATTGGTGAGTGTTCTTGCGTATCTGTACATGGTGCAAACCGTTTAGGTACTAACTCATTACTTGACTTGGTTGTGTTTGGTAAAGCAGCGGGCGAACATATTATTGATTACGTGACTAAACATCACGGTGATGAGTATGTGTCATTGCCTAACGATGTGCTTGTAAACACAATGAAGCGTATTAATCATTTAGATGATTCGACTTCAGGTGAAAATGCGCAAGAAGTTGCAGATGCAATTCGTGATATCGTACAAGACCATGCTGGTGTATTCCGTACCCAAGCATTGCTTGATAAAGGTGTGAAAGAAATTCTTGCAATTGCACCACGTGTTCGTAACATTCACTTAAAAGACAAATCTAAAGTATTTAACACAGCGCGTGTTGAAGCTCTAGAAGTAGAAAATATTTATGAAGTTGCGAAAGCGACGCTAATTTCTGCTGCTGCTCGTAAAGAATGTCGCGGTGCGCATACTGTTGTTGATTATGAATTACCAGCGGATCACCCAACTTATTCTTACGGACGTCGTGATGATGAGTGGATGAAGCATACTTTATGGTATTCGTCAGACAACCGTCTAGAATACAAGCCAGTGCGTTTCAACCCGCTAACGGTTGATCCAATTCCACCAGCACCACGTACATTCTAATCAGGAGAATCAAGATGAGTAGAGGTACTCGTACATTTCATATCTACCGCTATGATCCTGATAAGGATAAAGCACCATACATGCAGACCTACACGCTAGAGTTGACTGATAAGCACCGTATGTTGCTTGATGCACTTCTTGCATTGAAAGTTCAAGATGAAACTTTAACTTTCCGCCGTTCATGCCGTGAAGGGATCTGTGGTTCTGATGGTGTGAATATTAATGGTAAAAATGGTCTAGCATGTTTGTGGAATCTCAATGATTTGCCAGACGTGATTACTGTTCGTCCATTACCAGGTTTGCCAGTGGTTAAAGATTTAGTTGTGGATATGAATCAGTTCTACGATCAGTATGACAAAATTCAGCCATTCCTAATTAATAATCAACCGACACCGCCACGTGAGCGTTTACAGTCTCCTGAAGAACGTGAACATTTAAATGGTCTGTATGAATGTATTCTGTGTGCATGTTGTTCAACAGCATGCCCATCATTCTGGTGGAACCCTGACAAATTCTTAGGTCCTTCAGCATTGTTAAATGCATACCGTTTCATTATTGATTCGCGTGATACAGCAACTCAAGACCGTTTGTCGCGTCTTGATGACCCGTTCTCGTTGTTCCGTTGTAAAGGTATTATGAACTGTGTATCAGTTTGTCCTAAAGGTTTGAACCCAACTAAAGCGATCGGTCATATCCGTAGCATGTTGCTCGACCAAGCAGGTTAATACTTGAAAAAAGAGCGCACATTGGAAGATGTGCGCTCTTTTTATTTATTAAAATATGGTTGATTATTTAGGGGAGAGTAGAGGTTGATATATTTTATATAAAATTTTGTATGATAGTAGATCATTTTTGATATGTATTTAGCTAATTTATGGATGGTATGTGTCAAAAAAATCAATTGATAGTTAAGTTCGTGTTAGCATCTAACAAACTTCTATATGTGAAAAAAGCGACTGTTTTAATGTACATTTTTTCAACATATGAAAGATTGAGATCGGTATATAAATTAGTAAGCTAGATAAAGGTTTAATCGCTTTAGAAAAGTTAAATCACCGAATTAGTTTTTCTAAGTCGATTTGCAAAAAATTGCTCGATTTTGGTCGAGTATATAATGAGTGATGATGCCAATGAAGGCGTTATGATTCGTGGCGCATATTAGTGAAAATCTAATGTGTAAACACCCTGTGGTCGTGAGAACTAACATGGGTGAATGTCAATTACCAATTTGGCATTATCAATCATGGGTTTGCTTAAAAAGCATCCTGTAATGTTTTGCAATAGGAAATGGGTCCACAAATGCAAGAAGTTGCTGACGCAATGCGTCTCGATACTGAACTTTCCGCTGATAGTGCAGCGTATATTGAAGAGCTTTACGAGCAGTACCTATCTTCTCCAACATCTGTCGGTGATGATTGGCGCGAATATTTTGATAAATTTCCAAAAGGTGACCAACCGCACGGAAATATTCGTGAGCAATTCTTATTATTAGGTCGTAATTCAAATCGCGTTCAGGCCGTTGTTCAAAGTGAAGTAAGTACTGAGCATGAACGTCGCCAAATTGGCGTATTGCAACTGATTGCGGCTTATCGTAATCGTGGTCATCAAAAAGCAAAATTAGATCCTTTAGGTTTGGCTAAACGTGAAGACGTTCCAGATTTAGATCTTGCTGCGCACGGTTTAACCAAGTCAGATTTAGACACAGTATTTAATGCAGGTAATCTTGCATTAGGTAAGGCTGAGGCGACTTTGGGTGAAATGGTGAATGCCATGGAAGCAACATATTGTGCTTCTATTGGTGTTGAATACATGCACATTGTTGATACCAAAGAAAAACGTTGGATTCAACAGCGTCTAGAAGGCGCTAAAGGTCAGTTTGGCTTTACTGCAGAACAGAAAAAACATGTTTTAGAGCGTTTAACCGCAGCTGAAGGTCTAGAAAAATTCCTAGGCAATAAATATGTTGGCGCGAAACGTTTTGGTGTTGAAGGCGGTGAGTCTTTCATTCCAATGGTCAACGAACTAATTCAACGTGCAGGTGCTGTAGGTTGTAAAGAAGTCGTGATTGGTATGCCACACCGTGGACGTTTAAACTTACTTGTAAACATCATGGGTAAAAACCCTGCTGATTTATTTGGTGAGTTTGAAGGTAAATCAATTCATAAGAAAGGTTCTGGTGACGTTAAGTATCACCAAGGTTTTTCTTCAAACGTAATGACTCCAGGTGGCGAAGTTCACTTGGCATTGGCGTTTAACCCATCGCATTTGGAAATCGTTGGACCTGTAGTTGAAGGTTCTGTACGTGCGCGCCAAGTACGTCGTAAAGACATTGGTGGTGATGACGTATTACCAGTCATCGTTCATGGTGATGCAGCATTTGCAGGTCAAGGTGTTAACCAAGAAACCTTCCAAATGTCACAAACGCGTGGTTATACCGTAGGTGGTACGGTTCATATTGTGGTGAATAACCAAGTTGGTTTTACTACATCTGATCCACGTGATGCGCGTTCTACAGAATACTGTACCGACATCGCTAAAATGATTCAGGCACCAATTTTCCATGTGAATGGTGATGATCCTGAATCTGTCATGTTTGTTGCTCAATTGGCACATGATTTCCGTCATACATTCCGTAAAGATGTTGTGATTGACATGTTCTGCTACCGTCGTCGTGGTCATAACGAAGCGGATGAGCCAGCTGCAACACAGCCAATGATGTATCAAGTGATTAACAAAAAAGCGACTACACGTACGCTTTATGCAGATCAATTGGTTCAACAGAATGTATTAGATCGTGCAGCAGCGGATCAAATGGTAGAGGACTACCGTGCAGATTTAGAAGCGGGTAAACACGTTGCGAATGCATTGGTACTTGAGCCAAACGAAAAAATGTTTGTCGATTGGACGCCTTATTTGGGTCATGATTACACTGATGTTTGGGATACGACTTTCCCAATCGAGCGTTTGAAAGAGCTTGGCACGAAAATGCGTGAGCTTCCAGAAGGCTTCGTGATGCAACGTCAGGTATCTAAAGTGATTGATGATCGCTTGAAGATGCAAACGGGTGAAATGCCATTGAACTGGGGTGCTGCAGAAGTTTTGGCTTATGCAACGATTCTTGATGATGGTTATTTGGTTCGTTTAACGGGTGAAGACGTTGGTCGTGGTACTTTCTCGCACCGTCATGCGAAATTACATAACCAAGTTGATGGTTCTGTTTATATTCCGCTTTGCCATATTAAAGAAAACCAACCACGTACTGCAATTTATGACTCATTATTGTCAGAAATGGCGGTTCTTGCATTTGAATATGGTTATGCAACCACTTTACCGAAAAGCTTAGTAATTTGGGAAGCTCAGTTCGGTGACTTCGCTAACTGTGCACAGGTTGTGATTGACCAGTTCATCGCTTCAGGTGAAACCAAATGGGAACGTGTGTGTGGTTTAACCATGCTTCTTCCACATGGTTTTGAAGGTCAAGGACCAGAGCATTCATCTGCACGTTTAGAACGTTTCTTACAGCTATGTGCTGAAGACAACATGCAAGTGATTACACCGACTACGCCAGCACAGATTTTCCATGCTATGCGTCGTCAAGCAATTCGCCCAATTCGTAAGCCAATGATCGTGACTTCACCGAAGTCATTGCTTCGTCACAAACTTGCAACGTCTACTTTGGAAGAGCTTGCAACGGGTACATTCCAAACTGTGATTGATGAAGTGGATCAAATCAGCAAAGCAGACGTAACGCGTCTGGTTCTTTGTGGTGGTAAAGTTTATTACGATTTACTTGAAAAACGTCGTGAACAAAACTTGAATATTGCGATTGTACGTGTTGAACAATTGTATCCATACCCAGAACAACGTCTTGCAGAAGTGCTTGCGACTTATCCAAACATTCAAGAATTAGTTTGGTGCCAAGAAGAGCCGAAAAACCAAGGTGCTTGGTTGTTTATCGCACCACGTTTATATGAAGGCGTGATGAAATCTGCTCAACAGATTCGTATTAGCTATGCAGGTCGTGAAGCTTCTGCTGCACCGGCTTGTGGTTCACCATACTTACATGCAAAACAACAAGCTCAGCTCGTGAATGACGCATTAGCGATCGTAGCTGAACAATCAGGAGATTCTAAATAATGGCAACCGAAATTAAAGCACCGGTATTTCCAGAGTCAGTTGCTGACGGAACAATCGCAACTTGGCACAAACGACCAGGTGAAGCTGTATCACGTGATGAAGTCATCTGTGATATTGAAACTGATAAAGTTGTTTTAGAAGTTGTTGCTCCTGCTGATGGTACGATTTCTGCAATTATCAAAAATGAAGGTGATACGGTACTTTCTTCTGAAGTCATTGCTCAGTTTGAAGAAGGTGCTGTATCTGGCGCTGCTCAAACTCAGGCAGTTCAGTCTGAACAGAAAGTTGAGCAAGCTGCTGCACAAACTGAAGCGGGTGCTTCACCTGTGGTTGAACGTGCTCAGGTTCAAGATCAAGCACCGGCAGTGCGTAAAGCTTTAACTGAAACGGGTATTGCTGCTGGTGATGTTGCAGGAACTGGTCGTGGTGGTCGTATTACTAAAGAAGATGTTAGTAATCATCAAACAAAACCTGCTGTTTCGCCATTAAGCGTTGCAGTTGGTGAACGTATTGAAAAACGTGTTCCAATGACGCGTCTTCGTAAACGTGTTGCTGAACGTTTGCTTGCTGCTACACAACAGACTGCAATGCTCACTACATTTAATGAAGTGAACATGAAACCAATCATGGAAATGCGTGCTCAATTTAAAGATGCGTTTGAAAAACGTCACGGTGCACGTCTTGGCTTCATGTCATTCTTCGTTAAAGCTGCGACTGAAGCGCTTAAACGTTATCCAGCAGTAAATGCATCAATTGATGGCGAAGACATTGTTTACCATGGTTACTATGACATCGGTGTTGCTGTATCTTCAGAACGTGGTTTAGTGGTTCCTGTTCTTCGTGATACAGACCGCATGAACTATGCTGAAGTTGAAAACGGTATCCGTGCATACGCTGGTAAAGCGCGTGATGGTAAGCTTGGTATTGAAGATATGACTGGTGGTACGTTCACGATCACGAATGGTGGTACTTTCGGTTCATTATTATCTACTCCGATTTTAAATACGCCACAAACAGCGATTTTGGGTATGCATAAAATCCAAGATCGCCCTATGGCTGTAAATGGTCAAGTAGAAATCTTGCCAATGATGTATTTAGCACTTTCTTATGATCACCGTTTAATTGATGGTAAAGAAGCTGTAGGTTTCCTTGTGACCATTAAAGAATTGTTAGAAGAGCCAGCTCGCCTAATTCTTGATCTTTAATACTTACCATTAAAAATAAAATCCAAGATAGAGCGATCCTCTATCTTGGAGCTTGGAGATAAAAATGTCTCAACAGTTTGATTTAGTTGTAATCGGCGGTGGACCAGGTGGTTATGAAGCGGCAATTCGTGCGGCTCAATTGGGTTTCAAAGTTGCTTGTATCGAAAAACGTATTCACAAAGGTAAACCATCTTTAGGTGGTACATGCTTAAACGTGGGTTGTATCCCATCAAAAGCGTTGCTTGATTCTTCACATCGTTATGAAGATACAGTGCATCACTTAGATGATCACGGTATTACCACCGGTGACGTGAAGTTTGATCTTGCAAAATTACTTGCACGTAAAGACAAAATTGTTGACCAACTTACCATGGGTATTGATGGTCTTCTAAAAGGTAACGGTATCGAGTGGTTAAAAGGTACAGGTAAATTACTTGCAGGTAAAAAAGTAGAATTTGTATCTCACGAAGGTGAAACTCAAGTTTTAGAGCCTAAGTACGTGATTCTTGCAACGGGTTCTGTGCCAATTAATATCCCATCAGCACCAGTTGATCAAAATATCATTGTTGACTCAACTGGCGCACTAGAATTCCAAGAAGTACCTAAGCGTTTAGGTGTGATTGGTGCAGGTGTGATTGGTCTAGAGCTTGGTTCTGTTTGGCGTCGTTTGGGTGCTGAAGTTGTTGTATTTGAAGCAATGGATGCATTCTTACCAATGGCTGATAAAGCCTTGGCAAAAGACTACCAAAAACTATTGACTAAACAAGGTCTTGATATTCGTGTTGGCGCGAAAGTTGCTGGTACAGTAGTCAATGGTTCAGAAGTTACTGTTCAGTACACCCAAGGTGGCGAAGATAAAACTCAAACTTTCGATAAGTTGATTGTTTGTGTAGGTCGTCGTGCATACGCTGAAGGTCTATTGGCTGATGATTGTGGTATCAAACTGACTGAACGTGGTTTGGTTGAAGTGAACGATTGGTGTGCAACTTCAGTTGAAGGCATATATGCAATTGGTGACTTGGTACGTGGTCCAATGCTTGCACATAAAGCAATGGAAGAAGGCGTAATGGCTGTTGAACGTATTCACGGTCATGCTGCTCAAGTCAACTATGACACGATCATTTCTGTGATCTACACACACCCGGAAGCGGCGTGGGTCGGTTTAACTGAACAGCAAGCTGTCGATAAAGGCCACGAAGTTAAAACGGGTCAATTCGGCTTCGCTGCAAACGGCCGTGCAATGGCTGCTGGTGAAAATGCTGGTTTCGTGAAGTTTGTTGCTGATGCGAAAACAGATCGTTTACTGGGTATGCACGTGATTGGACCTGCTGCGTCTGATATCGTTCATCAAGGTATGATTGCACTTGAGTTTGTATCTTCTGTTGAAGATTTACAGTTGATGACTTTTGGTCATCCAACGTTCTCAGAAGTGGTGCATGAAGCTGCTCTGGCGGTGGATGGACGTGCGATTCATGCGATTCAGCGTAAACGTAAGTAAGATGAAAAAAAGAGCGGCTTAGGTCGCTCTTTTTACATTTGGTGGTTGTTTTTATTGGAATAATCATCTAAAAATAAAGATAAGAAAGATTTTAAAAAATGCCAATACTGCTTTGACGGATGTCTGGGTGTTGGTTTGTTATAACAAAGCAAAGAAGTAGTAAAAGGTAAATAAATGAATCTACACGAATATCAAGCTAAAGCACTGTTAAAACAATATGGTATGCCAGTTCAAGAAGGTATTCTTGCACACAATGCAGAAGAAGCAGTGGCAGCATTTGAACAATTGGGTGGTAAATTTGCAGTCATGAAAGCCCAAGTTCATGCCGGTGGTCGTGGTAAAGCAGGTGGTGTTAAAGTTGCAAAATCTAAACAAGAAGTGGCTGATTATGCGAATAACATTATTGGTACACGTTTAGTCACTTATCAAACGGATGCCAATGGGCAGCCTGTTCATAGTATTTTAATTTGTGAAGATGTCTATCCAGTAGAGCGTGAATTATATCTTGGAGCAGTGGTAGACCGTTCATCTCGTCGTGTGACTTTCATGGCATCAACCGAAGGTGGTGTCGAAATTGAAAAAGTGGCAGAAGAAACCCCTGAAAAAATTATAAAAGTTGAAGTTGATCCTTTAGTTGGATTAATGCCTTTTCAAGCGCGTGAAGTCGCTTTTGCTCTAGGTTTGAAAGATAAGCAAATTAATCAATTTGTAACGATTATGACTGGTGCATATAAGGCATTCGTTGAAAATGATTTTGCATTATTCGAAATTAATCCACTGTCTGTTCGTGAAAATGGCGATATTCTTTGTGTTGATGCCAAAGTAGGGATTGATTCCAATGCTTTATATCGTTTACCTGAAATTGCAGCAATGCGTGATAAATCACAGGAAAATGAGCGCGAGCTGAAAGCCTCTGAATTTGACCTTAATTATGTGGCACTCGAAGGTAATATTGGCTGTATGGTAAATGGTGCAGGTCTTGCTATGGCAACCATGGACATCATTAAACTGTATGGAGGGCAACCAGCAAACTTCCTTGATGTTGGTGGTGGTGCGACTAAAGAGCGCGTGATTGAAGCATTTAAAATTATTTTGTCAGATACATCAGTACAAGCTGTTCTGATCAATATTTTTGGTGGAATTGTACGTTGTGACATGATTGCAGAAGCAATTATTGCAGCGGTTCAAGAAGTAAATGTGACAGTACCTGTGGTTGTTCGCTTAGAAGGTAACAATGCTGAGTTAGGTGCGAAATTACTAGATGAATCGGGTCTTAAATTGATTTCTGCGAATGGCTTAGCTGATGCCGCAGAAAAAGTTGTTGCTGCAGTAAAAGCGTAAGGAGTATCAATCATGAGCGTATTAGTAAATAAAGACACCAAGGTATTGGTACAAGGTTTTACCGGTAAAAATGGGACATTCCATTCTGAGCAAGCGATTGCATATGGAACAAAAGTGGTCGGTGGTGTAACACCCGGCAAAGGTGGTCAAACGCATATTGGTTTGCCTGTATTTAATACCATGCAACAAGCGGTAAGTGAAACAGGTGCGGATGCTTCTGTTATATATGTACCTGCGCCTTTTGTTTTAGATTCGATTGTTGAGGCTGTAGATTCAGGTATCGGTCTAATCGTGGTGATTACAGAAGGTGTTCCCACTTTAGATATGTTAAAAGCAAAACGCTATTTGGAAACATATGGCAATAATGCAAGATTAATTGGACCCAACTGTCCAGGTATTATTACACCGGGTGAATGTAAAATCGGCATTATGCCAGGTCATATTCATCAACCGGGTAAAATTGGGATTATCTCGCGTTCTGGTACATTGACTTATGAAGCTGTTGCGCAAACAACTAAGCTCGGTTTAGGTCAGTCTACGTGTATCGGTATTGGTGGGGATCCAATTCCGGGGATGAATCAGATTGATTGCTTAAAATTATTCCAAGAAGATCCACAGACTGAAGCCATTATTATGATTGGTGAAATTGGTGGTACTGCTGAAGAAGAAGCGGCTGAATACATTAAGTCACATGTAACTAAACCTGTTGTTGGCTATATTGCGGGTGTAACAGCACCTAAAGGTAAGCGAATGGGGCATGCTGGAGCGATTATTTCTGGTGGTCAAGGGACTGCTGAAGAGAAGTTTGCAGCATTTGAAAGAGCGGGGATGGCATATACACGCAGTCCAGCAGAGCTTGGCTCAACCATGTTGAAAGTGCTTCAAGAAAAAGGCTTAGCTTAATTGCTGAGATATAAAAAAGCCCGAAAGGGCTTTTTTATTGACTGAATTTATATATTGATTATATCTGCTGGCTGAGAATGGCTAGTCTTATGAATAGTTATTCAGTGTGTGGAATGATGGAAGCAAGGGTATAAATTAAAAGAGTGGAACGCCAGTTTAACTTCAAAGTAATTTGAACAAATAATAAACAGGTTGGTACAATAAAAAACGAGATATGCCTGAATTCTACATCTCTTAGCGTTAATTTAAAACTATACAAGATACTAGTTGAGTATCAGCAATGAGCAAAATAATCTTATTAAGTTTAGTTGTCATTTCTTTAACTGGCTGTGCGTCATCACCTTATGATCATTATTATTCAAATGGCTATTATGATGGATATTATGACGGCTATAGTATTTATGATTATGGTGGTTATGATCGCGGTCATTCCCGAGATTGGAATCATCATGACAATAAAACTGGCTCAGACGATGGAAGAGGTCACCATCCATCAGATGGCGGTAGAAACCACTCAGGCGGAAACGAAGGCCGTTCAGGTGGTGGAAATGGTCATTTTGGTGGAAATGAAGGTCATTCAGGCGGAGATGGAAACCATTCAGGTGGAAATGGAGGCCATTCAGGTGGCGGAGAGGGTGGCTTTGGCGGAAATGAAGGTCATTCTGGTGGAACACATACAAGATAATATTAAGTTTGTTAAAAAAGGCTCTATAAGAGCCTTTTTTTAATTGTTTTGCTTTTGAAATAATCCAGCTCGTACAGCACCTGCTTTAGTTTCTTTAATGAGCTGCCAACTACTCGGGAGTTGTAACTGATGTAAATCACAATCAGCCTCAACATAAATATGACCCTGATCTTTAATGAGATGATCAACAAGGTTTGCAAGTTCTTGCCATAAATTTAAACTGTAGGGTGGATCTAAAAAGACTAAATCAAAGTTGGTTTTTAACGTCGGAATAGCCAGTTGTGCCGTTGTTAGCATGACTTGGCAATTTGAGGATTTTAATAATTGAATATTTTCTTTTAAAATTTTCGCTTGGCTGTGATTTGGCTCAATCATTACGACATTTGCAGCACCACGAGATAAGGCTTCAAAACTTAATGCACCTGAACCAGCGCATAAGTCCAGCACTTGCGTATTTTGTACATCCCACATTAACCAGTTAAACAGTGTTTCACGAACACGATCAGGGGTGGGTCTTAGCCCCTCGATACTGGCAAAAGGAAGAATACGACGTTTCCATTCACCACCAATAATGCGAAGTTGATTTTTTCCCTTATTCACTAATTTCTGCCTGAGTCGTCTGTGCTGATGGTTGAGTCTGAGTAGTCGGTTGATTTGGTGTTGTTACATGACCTTGTGGTTTAGGTTTCACTGTATTTGGATGTGTATTTAAACTCACCTCACTGCTGGCTAACTCACCTGGTTTAATACCCGCGGTCATTAGGCCACCGCTCACTTCATGATTGGTCGGTAACACCGGATTTTTTTTCTTTTGTAATAACCAATAGTCAAAAATAGGTCGAGCCAGTTGAGCCGCAGAACCACCATGTTTACCGTTTTCCCAAATGATGGAAATTGCAATTTCAGGATTCTCAGCTGGTGCAAATCCAACGAATAAACCATGGTCAAGCTGACGTTCATTTAATAACGCTTCGTTATAACGTTTACCTTGTGCAATACTTTTGACTTGGGCTGTACCTGTTTTCCCTGCAATTTGATACATGGGGGTACGTATACCACGTCCAGTACCCGATTGAATCACATCCACCATGGCATCGCGCATTTTAATCCAATCCTCTTCAGTGCCACTGAAATTAATTTTACCCGTTGGTGCATTAAGAACAGGATGGATTTTTGCTCCTTTTGTCGAACGTAAGACATGTGGGATGACATGTGCGCCATGATTGGCGGTAATTGCAGTTGCCATAGCGAGCTGTAATGGTGTCGCCGTAAAAGCCCCTTGTCCGATACTCACAGAAATGGTTTCACCTTTAAGCCATTTACTTTTTCGGGTACGCATTTTCCATTCAGGACTTGGATATAAGCCTTCACTTTCGCTCGGTAAATCGACGCCTGTTTTTGCACCAAAACCAAACTGGCGCATCCAGTCATTCATTTTATCAATACCCATTTGGTACGATAAAATATAAAAATAGGTGTCGCATGAAATCACAATGGATTTATGCATATTTACACTGCCATGACCTGTTTTTTTCCAGTCACGGAATTTATGTGAATCGCCGGGGAGATGAAAATATCCAGGATCAGCAATAGCAGTAGACCAATCTACGGTTTTATAGTGAATACCGCCTAATGCTTCCATGGGCTTAATGGTTGAGCCAGGAGGGTAAGAGCCTTGTACAGCACGGTTATATAGAGGTTGGTCTAAGTTATCTCTTAACGCACTATAATCATCATGCCCAATTCCAGTGACAAATAAGTTTGGATTGAAACTTGGGCTAGAGACTAAAGCTAAAATTTCACCCGTTCGTGGATCTATGGCAACAATTGCTCCACGACGACCTGCAAGTTGTTCAGCCGCGATGGTTTGTAATCCATAGTCTAAAGAGAGATATAAATCATTACCGCGAGTCGATTCTTTACGGCCTAAATGACGGAGGACGTTGCCATGTGCATCCGCCTCAATAGATTCATAACCGGGTATGCCGTGTAAAAGATCTTCATAAGATTTTTCGACCCCAATTTTTCCTATTAGATTGGTGCCTGCATAAGACTCTTTATCAATGGCTTTTAATTCTTTATCGTTAATTCGCCCGACATAACCAATCACATGCGCAAACAATTCACCATGTGGATAGTAACGCGTCATTTGCGTTTCAATATCTACACCAGGAAATTGAAACTTCACTTCACTGAAGCGCGCAATATCTGTTTCTGTTAAATTGAGCTTAAGTGTTACCCGTTCAGTCTTCTTCGCAGTTTTAATTCGACTATGAAAACGTTCAATATCTTCTTCTGATAAACTCAGAATCGGAGTTAAACGTTTTACTGTGTCATCGGTATCTTCAACATCTGCTTTGCTTAATGTTGCGGTAAAAATGGGGTAGTTATCTGCCAATAAAATACCGTTACGATCATAAATATAACCCCGAGCAGGTGCGATCGGTTGTAAACGGATTCGGTTTTTGTCTGCAGCTTCACTGAATTCTTGATGATGCACAATTTGTAAGTAGGCATAGCGCACCACCAGTAAAATCAAAAAGAATGAAACGATGCCAATGGCAAAAAAGACACGACTCCGAAAGATGCGCTTTTCTTGTTGAACATTTTTAAGAGGAAACTGCTGCTTCATACGTATTGGCTTTCGAACTGAATGTGAGGGCTATCTAAGGCGCAACATTTTACCTCAGAATGAGAGCAATGAATGTAAATAAAAGAAAATACTTCTCAGCCTAAAATATAGAGGACTTTGACTTTGCAGACAGTAAATTTCTAGTGTTTTGTATATGAGTAGCGCGATAATTCTGTTAAAGTCAAAAAATTAAGGAAAATAGACTTGACCCAAAAATAAAAGGGACCACGGAGAAAATAATGAGAAAAATCTTTCCCTTAATTCTGCTTTTGGCAGCAGGGAATTGTGCATATGCTGGAACTTCTGACTACCTACCTGAAGCTAAATTAAAATCTGAAGATGCGTCTATGTTTAATGTAGGTGCAGGCATGACAATGAAATTAGTGCATGTCAATGGTGAGTGGGTTAATCCGTACGGTATTGCTTATGCAAAAATCGGTGCTTTTATGAATGGTGCTCATGAGTTTGGTGGTCAATTAGGTTTTAGATATCCTACTTTTCTAAATGGTACCGATAAAAATGGTTTTTATGTAGGTGCATATGGTGGCCATATTAAAAGTAGATCTACAGATCATGGCGACAAGACCCAGCTGGGGTTAGGTGCTGATTTAGCCTATGTCCTATTAAATAAAGAACGTATTAGTACCTTTAGTATTGGTATGGGTGCGGGTAAAGAAGTAACTTCAGGGAATACTGTCGTATTTGAGGGTCGACCAGAATTTCAAGCGTCTTATTCATTAAGCTTTGGATTTTAGTTACCCATTACAATTGATAATCCGTCATCGACCGCAAATAGAAATAAATACGAGAGTCATGCATGTTTGAATACGTTAGTGATTTGTGGCAAGCTTTTACAAGTAGACCAGATCATCTCGCAATTTTAAGTATTATCCCTGTAACCGCGTTTGTAACTTGGGCACATGTTTGGATGGCACTTAAGATGGTGTTTTATCCGATTACGTTCTGGGGTTTTCATATCGGACCATTACCTGTGGGATGGCAGGGTATTGTGCCACGTAAAGCGGGACGTATATCAGGCATTATTACAGACAATACCTTATCTAAATTGGGGTCGCTAAACGAATTTCTTCAAGCGATGGATCCTGAAGATATGGCGCGCATCATTGGTGAACAAGTGGGCTTTGAGCTTGAACACTTGATTGATGAAGTGATGCTTGAACGTAATGCTGTATTGTGGGAAAACTTACCGTATTCGATTAAGCGCCGAATTTATTCTCAAGCACAACGTGAAATGCCTGAAATTTTAAAAGGCTTAGTGACTGAATTAACTATGAACGTTGAGTCACTCGTGAACATGAAAGAAATGATTGTTCGCCAAATGGAAGGTGATCGTCGTTTAATGGTGCGTATGTTCCTAAAAGTGGGACAAAAAGAAATTAATTTTATTTGGCATATTAGTGCTGTGATTGGAAGTTTCTTTGGTATTTTTCAAATGTTTGTGTATGTATATGTACCACAGCATTGGACCGTACCATTTTTTGCTGCTGTTTGGGGGTTTTTAACCAACTGGATTGCAATTTGGATGGTATTTAATCCGATTGAGCCGCATTATATTCGTTATCCACAATTTTTTGCGCGAACCACGGATCATAAGTTTCCTTGGATTAAGCCAGTAATTCCACGCATTGGTACATATAATGTACAAGGTGCGTTTATGAAACGCCAAGAAGAAGTGTCGGATGTCTTCGCCAGTGTAGTCACAGAAGACTTGATCACGCTAAAATCGATTATGACCGAAATGATGTATGGGCCAAAGAAAGATAAGACACGCCGTATTATTAAACGTCATGTCAATGGTATTATGGAAACTCCATTAATTCGTACAGCATTGCAATTGTCAATAGGGCCAACTGAGTATGCTAAATTAAAGACAGACTTGATTGATCGCTCAATTGAAATTACGATGGTGCCTGTATGCGATCCCGCTTTTAATGCGAGCCGTGCACAGAAAATTTTTCAAATGTTTAGAGAGCGAATTCGTGAATTAACACCTAAGGAATTTCAAAATTTATTACGTCCAGCATTTCAGGAAGATGAATGGATTTTGATTGTACTCGGTGGTGTAACAGGATTTTTTGCAGGCTTAATACATTTGTTTGTGGCTTTCTTATAATTAGATGCCGTAACGATGTCGACTTTCTCATTTAGTGAAAGTCGACATAGCGAAAGGTATCATACACATTGTTTTAAAAGAGGATGTTTTTTTATGCGCATTATATTACTCGGACCACCTGGAGCAGGTAAAGGTACACAAGCTCAGTTGATCTGTAAGCGCTATGATATCCCACAAATTTCAACCGGTGATATGCTCCGTGCTGCGATTCGTGAAGGTACTGAATTAGGTCTTAAAGCTAAAAGTGTAATGGATGCTGGCGGTCTAGTATCTGATGAACTGATTATTGGTTTAGTGAAAGAACGTATTGCACAACCTGATTGTGTCAATGGTTGTATCTTTGATGGTTTCCCACGTACTATTCCTCAAGCTGAAGCTTTAGAAAGCGAAGGCATCAATATCGATCACGTGATTGAAATTGAAGTGCCTGATGAAGAAATCATTAAGCGTTTGTCTGGCCGTCGTCAGCATGCAGCTTCTGGCCGTGTTTACCACACCATCTATAATCCACCTAAAGTGGAAGGTAAAGATGATGAAACAGGTGAAGAACTTGTACAACGTCCAGATGACCAGGAAGAAACGATTCGCAAGCGTTTAGGTTCATATCATGCAGAAACGGAACAATTGGTTGGTTTTTACCAAGGTCGTGCTGCTTCAGGTGAAAATGCGCCAACCTATGACAAACTTGATGGCTTGCGTGCGATTGATGATGTTCAAAAAGAATTGTTTGCGATCTTAGATCAATAAGACCGTATAGACAAAAGTATTAAAGCGTTTACTTGAATGCTTTGACAATAAAAGAGTCCTAAGTCATATTAGGGCTCTTTTATTTTGATGATATGGAGTAGAGACTTTGCTTAAAGTTGCTCTTATTGTGATGGTGATTTTCAGTATCGCTTTATTACTTTTTTTATTTTATCAAAGTCAAAAGTTACTTCGTCAAACGCTGAAACAAGCCAATCAAGAACGCCGTCAGCTAAAAGGAAATTCTCAAGTGCATCCTCAACTCGCAGAAGAGTGGAAAAGACTTGAACAAATGAAAAAGAAATTGGCTGATAAAGACCAGTAAATTGAATGGGCTAAATATTTAATTTAGCCCATTTCATCTATATGATGTACCTTGATTGGGCGTGCAGCACCAAAGTCAAAACGATCGGGCCAATTACACACATCTGAAACGATACATTCATGACATTTAGGTTTGCGGGCAATACAACAATAACGTCCGTGTAAAATTAGCCAATGATGTGAGTCGAGAATAAACTCCTTGGGAATGACTTTAATGAGTCGTTGTTCGACTTCTATGACATTTTTCCCCACCGCAAGCCCCGTACGATTTCCAACACGGAAGATATGAGTATCTACAGCCATAGTAGGTTGACCAAAGGCTGTATTTAACACGACGTTAGCGGTTTTACGCCCTACACCCGGTAAGGCTTCTAAATCTGCGCGATTATCAGGAACTTGGCTATGATGCTTTTTAATCAATATTTTACACGCCTTAATCACATTCTCAGCTTTAGAGTTATATAAACCGATTGTTTTAATGTATGTTTTAAGTCCCTCTACACCTAAGGCATATATTGCTTCAGGGGTGTTGGCAATAGGAAAAAGCTTATCCGTTGCCTTATTAACACTAATATCGGTAGCCTGTGCAGACAACGTAACTGCAACTAATAATTCAAATGGGCTAGAATAATTTAGCTCAGTTTCGGGGTGTGGGCGTTGTTCACGTAAGCGTTCAAAGAATATTTGAATCTGCTTTTTGGTCATATTTTTTACAGTCATAATGATTCGTCCTGTAAAACTGACAATTGTAATTGTAAGTCATGTAGTTGCTGTTGTTTTTTGTCATCAGTACGAACGCTTAATTGCTTTTCTAATTTCTTAATTTGCGTACGTAATTTTGCCAGTTCAATGGTTGTTTTCGCATCAATAGGGGAAGATATAGTTTCTGATTTTTGTAGCATTTCAATGGAAGGTAATGCTTTATTTTCTTGAGTCATTTGAGAAAAAAGTTCGGAATCAATTGCAGCACGAACGACAGGGCCTTTACGGTTTATCTGGCGTTTTTCTTCACGTTGAATGTGCGCATAATAGCGGTTACGTAAATCATTTTCTTCTGCAATACGAATATTTTCTGTAGGAATTGATCGAATATCTTCGATTAAATCAATACAGTCTACTGGACAAGGGGGAATACATAGCTCACATCCAGTACATAAGTCTGTGAGTATAGTATGCATTAGTTTACCTGAGCCAATAATTGCATCGACTGGGCATGCACTAATACATTTGGTACAGCCGATACACTCATCTTCACGAATGATAGCTTTCATTCGCTGTGGTCGACCATCGGCTTGAATTGGCCAAACACTTTGCTCTGCGATTAATTTTTCTCTATTTAATAAATGGGCTAACGCATCAGCAACGGGTTGTCCACCAGGAATGCATTTATTGGCTGCTTCGCCTTCAGCAATAGATTTTGCATAAGGTAAGCAACCATCTCTATGCCCACACAGTCCACATTGGGTTTGAGGCAGTAAGACATCAATTTGTTGAATGAGTGAGATTTGCAGATTCATGATCAGAATAAAACTTATAAAAAACGGAAAAATTTTGAACCGAATAGTTCAAAAATATGGATGAATATTAGCATGATTTAACAGACTTTGTTGTGCGCTATTTCAGCTCTAAAAATGCGCTATTTTTAAGCAGTAAATATAATGTATTTTTTAACAAAAATTGATCAAATTGACAGAAATGACTGCTAAGATTGAAAAATAAGTTGTTGAAATATAGTGTTATTGGAAAATACTTGTGAAAAAGTGTTGTAGATTGTGTACAAAAGATATTAAATACTTTGCGCCAAAATATTACATACATTTTAATAATTTGACCAATTTTGATACACCCTTTTGCTGAGGATTGAGCGTTGAAATATACTAACCTGAATGACTTCTTAAATTACGTGCAATCACGTGATCCAAATCAACCAGAATTTTTACAAGCCGTTGAAGAAGTAATGACCAGTTTATGGCCATTCATTGAAAAGCACCCACAATATGCAGATTACGGTTTACTAGAACGTTTAGTTGAACCTGAACGTGCAATTCAATTTCGCGTGTCATGGATTGATGATAAAGGGCAAACTCAAGTTAACCGCGCTTTCCGCGTTCAATATAATTCTGCAATTGGTCCATTCAAAGGGGGGATGCGTTTTCATCCGTCAGTGAATTTGTCCATTTTAAAATTTTTAGGTTTTGAACAAACGTTTAAAAATGCTTTAACCACACTGCCTATGGGGGGCGGTAAAGGCGGTTCTGATTTTGATCCTAAGGGTAAATCAGACGGCGAAATTATGCGTTTCTGCCAAGCATTAATCGTAGAGCTCTATCGCCATTTAGGTTCAAATACTGACATCCCAGCGGGTGATATTGGTGTAGGTGGTCGTGAAGTGGGTTATATGGCGGGTATCATGAAGAAGCTCAGCAATGACACTTCATGCGTATTTACCGGTAAAGGTTTATCTTTTGGTGGATCATTGGCACGTCCTGAGGCAACTGGCTTTGGTACAGTTTACTTTGCTGAAGAGATGCTTAAAACACGTGGTGAAAGCTTCCAAGGTAAAGTGGTTGCAATTTCAGGTTCTGGTAACGTTGCGCAATATGCAGCTGAAAAAGCAATATTTTTAGGTGCGAAAGTGGTTTCACTTTCTGACTCTAATGGTACTGTGTATTTAAAAGATGGTTTCACCGATGCACTTCTAGTAGAAGTGATGGATTTGAAAAATGTGAAACGTGGTCGTATTTCTGAATTTGCTTCTAAGCACGGTTTTGAATATTTTGAAGGACGTCGTCCTTGGGGGATTAAGTGTGATATCGCACTGCCATGCGCAACTCAAAATGAATTAACTGAAGAAGATGCAGTGACTCTTCTTGAAAATGGTGTGATTTGTGTAGCTGAAGGTGCAAACATGCCTTCAACTTTGGCAGCTGTTGAAAAATTCGTAGAAGCGAAGATTCTATATGCACCAGGTAAAGCATCAAATGCAGGTGGTGTTGCAACTTCTGGTCTAGAGATGTCGCAAAATTCACTTCGTTTAGGTTGGACTTTTGAAGAAGTGGATGAGCGTTTACACGCGATTATGAAAGAAATTCATCGTAACTGTGTGAAGTTCGGTACGAAAGAAGATGGTTCTGTCAATTATGTCGATGGTGCAAACATTGCGGGCTTTGTAAAAGTTGCGGATGCGATGTTGGCTCAAGGTGTATTCTAAGTTCTAGAATATTCTAAAGAAAAAACCGATGCATTTGCATCGGTTTTTTATACAGCGATTATTTCTTAGTGATTGTTTCACGTTCAATAATCATATCTTGTACATAAGCATATTTCGATTGATCCGCAGCTGGATTTTTAATTTCATAGCGTTTTACACGAACGATTTGACGCTCAGAAGGGATATGAGTGAACCCTTCAATATGGTTATAAAATAGTGTCCAATCTTGATCTACACGTGATTTAACACCATTCTCTGCATATTTAATCTCACGGACTTGTAAGCAGGCCTGTGGTGCAACACCAGAGCATTGTTTCGTTTCAGGTGAAATTTCTAAGAAGATTATTTCAGCTTGACTCTGATATTGAGTTTCAGGCGTCATTTTGCCTTCAAATACAACTTTTTGACCTGTTGTATCTAGAAGCGTTAAGCTTGGTTTATTTACATCTTGTGTATCTAAAATAAATGGAATCGTACGTTTAGCAAAAAGTGAGCTTGAGAATTGTTCTTGCTTCATCAACTCTGGTGAACACGCCATCATTGTTGACATCAAATCAGCAGTGACAATTTGACCTTTCTCAATTTTCCATGATGTACCTTGATTATTACAACCCGTCGCAATGCTTAAACGTTGTTGATCATCAAAATTTAACACGATTGGCTGATCTGTACCTTGTGGTTGAAATGACCATTGATAAGCAGAAAGTGTTTGATCTGCATGACTTTGCTGTTGTAATACTTTCACGGCAGTCTCTTTGACAGTATTGATGTCACTAGATTGGCAAGCGGCCAAAGCAAAAGGGAATAAGGCAATGACTAAATATTTGAATTTCATCTTTTAAATAATTTCTTACAAAACTTAAGATTAGCTTAAAGTAAAAACCTTTAAAAGATATGGATAAATTTTTGGTTTTAAGTTTCAAAATGTATCTATCTAGCGAATATTTAGACGATTAATTACAAAAACTTATCATTAGTCGAAACGATAAATGTCCATGCCTAAAGCTCCCATCGAAAAACTACTGTGGACGATGCTAAAGCGAGGTCCTGTTCCCATTGCAAAAAACAGTGGGGCAAAGTGTTCTATGGTCGGATGATTACGCTTAATATAAGGAAGAGTTTGCCAGGCTAAAACAGCATCATAATGATTATGATTGAGTTGATTGACCACATGATTTCTAAAGGTTGATGCCCACTCTGGAACAGATGAATCCTGACCTTGCCATGAAAGTTCAGCTAAATTATGCGTAATACTACCTGAACCAATCAATAGAATTTGCTGCTCACGTAATATGGCAAGGGTTTGTCCAATTTTATAAATTTCATCAGCATTCATATGCATCGGTAAAGAAATTTCGATGACTGGAATATCAGCTTCAGGATACATATGTAATAGTGGCATCCACACGCCATGATCACGTGGACGCGTACTATTGGCGTGTGCAGGTATGTGTGCCTCTGCTAAAAGATGCAGGATTTGTTCTGCAAGTTCTGAATTTCCAGGCGCTGGATAACGCATTTCATAAAGTTCTGCGGGAAAACCACGGAAGTCATGCCATGTTTCAGGACGAACGGCAGTGCTGACTTCTAAGGCATTACTTTCCCAATGCGCCGACATCACCACAATTGCGATAGGCTTGGGTAGATTTAAGCTTAGCCGATGTAGTGCAGGGCCCACTTGTTCAGGATCAAGCGCAAGCATGGGTGAACCATGAGAAATAAATAAACCAGGGAGAGTTTGTAAGTTCATATCTATACGTCTAATCTGAAGAGCAGAATACTATCATGCAGAAAAAAAGGAGGTGAATACAGTACTTAGTATTCAACGTATTGTTTTAAAAATGCAACGTTGCTGTAGATGTATTTAACCTGCACGGTGGTAAGGATGATTATGATTAATGCTCATAGCACGATAGAGTTGTTCAATCAGCATGACACGAACTAAAGGATGTGGCAGGGTCAGTTTTGAGAGTGACCAATGCCATGCCGCCGCTTTACGTACGGCCTCAGAGTGACCATCAGGGCCACCAATGGCAAGGACAATATCATTACCCTCTAGCATCCAACCTTGCATTGTCTCAGCGAGTTTTTCAGTACTAAATTCACGTCCACCGACTTCTAAAGCGATGAGAACCTCATTACTTTTAACTGCATTGAGAATACTATCGCCTTCGATTTGACAGTATTTCAAAATATCGGCTTCAGAATCATTTTTGCCACGTTTCGCCATCGGTAATTCAATAATTTGAGTCTGTACAAAAGGTTGAATCCGTTTGAAGTAGTCTTCAAAGCCAGTCAGTACCCATGCAGGCATTTTTTGACCAATGGTCAGAATTCGAATTTTCATAACAATTTCAATTTAAAATATTCAGTCAATTATAACGTTGAATCGAAGATTGAGTTGCGTTATATAAGTATCGATTTAAAAGGTGAGTACTAATTCATCAGCTTAAAGATGAAATAAGTGTAAAAAATGCGAAATCATTTTGATTATTGATGGATAGTTTAATTTGAATAATCAGGAGCTTATTTTTTGATATTAATGAGTGCAGGGCTGACTAATTGATATTGCAAAAAAGTTTTTGAAAAAATAAGCGTTGTTGTTAATTTTAGCTAGCAATAAATTAAAAATTATTGGTTTGACGTGTCTGTTTTGTCTGAGTTTTAGAATCATTAACGGATAAAAAAACGCAGTCCTAAAGGGGTTAATAGGGCTGCGTTTTAACGCTTCTCTCTCTGGAGAAATAGAAAAGCGTTAAAAAAACTGAAATCACAGTAGCAGTAGATGTTGTCTAACTAATTTATATATGGCGTTAATTAGATATTTTTCAAGTAGAGTTTTAAGTAGAACATAACTTTTCTATTTAAAAAATTACTGCTCACTGAGTATTTAAATCATGAACAGTCTTTGTGTTATTGCATTGAATGTATTCCAAATATATTACCTTCAGTATCAAGGGCCAAAACAATAAAGCCATATTCACCAATCGACATTTTATCTTGGTGAATTTTTCCACCTGCATTTTCAACGCGTGCTGCTTCAATTGCGCAGTTTTGACTTGAAAAATAAACAACGGTGCTATTACCTCCTGCTAAGATACCTTCCATTTGTACCAATGTGCCTGTGGTGCCGTATTGATTCATATCCGATGGAAAGGCCCACATTTGCATAGTAGGGGCGGTTGGAGAACTGAGTAGGTTTAATTGTATATTGAGGACGGTTTGATAAAATTGCTTAGCACGCTCGATATCATTGACATAGATTTCGAACCAACAGACTGGATTGGTCATGGGATATTCCTTTTTATATAGGGAACATTTGAACTTTATATTTTATGCCGATGTGCTGAGATGATCCTGAAATGTACTTTTTGAAACAAAAAAAGAGAGCCGAAGCTCTCTTTTTTATTTTATCTGTTAATGACGGGCTGCTTTACCTTCATCAACGGCTTTTACAATTGGTGCTTTGACTAAAGGTGTTGGTTTTTCAATTAAAGCTAAAGCAAGAATCTCATCGATATTTTTTACGGCTTTAATTTCCAAACCTTCTTTAACATTGTCTGGAATTTCCACAAGATCTCGAACGTTTTCTTGTGGAATGAACACCAGTTTAATGCCACCGCGGTGTGCAGCTAAAAGTTTTTCTTTTAAGCCACCAATGCGCATAGCACGGCCACCGAGGTTGGTTTCACCTGTCATCGCAATATCTGCACGGATTGGAATTCCCGTAAATGCAGAAACCAAGGCTGTGGTCAGTGCTAAACCAGCAGATGGGCCATCTTTTGGTGTTGCACCTTCAGGTAAATGTACATGCACATCTGTTTCTTCAAATCTTGATGCTTCAATGCCAAGTTCATCTGCACGAGTACGGACCACGGTCATCGCTGCAGTAATGGATTCTTTCATGACATCACCGAGTGAACCAGTCGTGATGAATTTTCCTTTACCTTTCACAGCAGCAACTTCAATAGACAGTAACTCACCACCGACTGAAGTCCAAGCTAAGCCATTCACACGACCGATTTGAGCTTCTTCTTCCGCCATACCGTAGTCGAACTTATGTACGCCTAAGTAATCGGGTAAGTTTTCAGTCGTTACATCGATATGTAAGTTTTTGGCTTTTTTGCTCACGGCTTCTTTGACCACTTTGCGGGCAATCTTAGAGACTTCACGTTCTAAGCTACGCACACCAGCTTCGCGTGTATAGCGACGCACGATGTCACGAATCGCTTCTTCATGTATGGTCAATTCTTTGCCACGTAAACCATTATTTTTAATGGCCTTAGGAACTAGATAGCGGTCTGCAATATTGACTTTTTCATCTTCGGTATAACCCGGTAGACGAATCACTTCCATACGGTCAAGTAATGCTTCTGGAATATTCATGCTGTTTGCAGTACAAATAAACATGACTTCAGATAGATCAAGATCCAGATCTAAATAGTGATCGTTAAATTTACTGTTTTGCGATGGATCAAGCACTTCAAGTAAAGCAGAAGCAGGATCACCGCGATAGTCCTGTGCCATTTTGTCAATTTCGTCGAGCAAGAATAAAGGATTCTTCACGCCGACTTTTGTCAAAGATTGCACGATTTTACCTGGCATCGCACCGATATAAGTACGACGGTGACCACGAATTTCTGCTTCGTCACGTACGCCACCTAAAGCCATACGGACAAACTCACGACCAGTTGCCTTGGCAATAGATTCACCGAGTGATGTTTTACCGACACCTGGAGGACCTACTAAGCAAAGGATTGGGCCTTTGAGTTTTTTCACACGTGATTGAACCGCAAGATACTCAACAATACGTTCTTTAACTTCATCTAGACCATAATGATCTGTATCCAAAATTTCCTGAGCTTTTGGCAAGTTAATGCTCACTTTGCTCGCTTTATTCCAAGGCGTATCTAAAATTGCCTCGACATAATTACGAACGACAGCGGCTTCACTTGAAGCAGGTTGCATCGCTTTGAGTTTACGGAATTCACTTTCAGCTTTTTTACGCACATGTTCAGGTAAGTCAGCTTCAGCAAGACGCTTTTCAATTTCAGCAACGTCGTCTTCAGCACCGCCGTTCATATCGGATAATTCACGCTGAATCACCTTCATCTTTTCATTGAGGAAGTATTCGCGTTGATTTTTTTCCATTTGGCGTTTTACGCTGTCATGCAGAGTTTGTTCAATTTGTTGTTCTTCAGATTGTTGCAACAAATAGATCATTAACTCTTGTAAATGTTCTTCAAATTCATCATGTTCTAAAAATTTTTGTTTGATATCAATATTCAAAGGCACACGTGTTGCGACAAAGAATAATAATTGTAGTAAATCTTCAATTTTATTTGCGGCAGCAATGAGTTCACGTGCATTACGTAATTTTGCTTCAGCATATTGCGCAAATAAAGCACGCAATTCTTCGATACGAGCAAATTGGGTATCTTGATCAACCGATACAGTCATTGGGCTAGGTGCATGTTCAGCCGATAAATACTCATCATTTTCGATGATTTTGACCAGTTTAGAACGATGTAAGCCTTCAATTAATACTTTTATACAGTTTTCATCATTTTCATGATTCACAACTTGCACGATCTTCGCGACAGTACCGTATTGATACAGGTTGTCGTGATCAATTTCTTCTGTAAGCGAATCTCTTTGTGCAACTACAAATACTAAATTGTCACTGTTACGCGCCACGTCAACTGCATTGATCGATTTTTCACGACCGACAAATAACGCAATTTGCATGTGTGGATAAACCACAACATCGCGGAGCGCTAAAAGTGGTAATACGCTTGGAACTTGTAGTTCTAAGCTGGTTTCATTCATAATAATTTCAGACATGGGCACTCCTAATGAGTAACAATGGTGTTGCCATGTTTTTATAGTGATGTGTATTTAAAAAAATACAAGGGCTTTGCCAAATAAAATGTTTAAAAAATGCTAACTATTTGATTATTTAATGGTCATGCTAAATTCTATTGACCTAAATGACGTTTAAAGCGATAGCTTGAACTTGGTGTGATCAATCCGTCTATTGGTTGATCCCACGGATTGCGAGTTAACAGCGTGTTACTGAGTTGAAAATGATGCGCTAAACCTAAACGATAAGGTTTGTACGGAGCAGATGCTAAAGTGCGATCATAAAATCCACCACCCATCCCGATACGTGTCCCTAATCGGTCACATGCGAGTAAAGGCATAATGAGTAAATCAAGTTGAGAGACATGCAGCCCACGGCTCGACATAGGTTCGAGCATGCCTAAACGATGCATCGAAAAACGTTTATTTTTATAAAGTTGCTGTGTAATACGAACCCAAACTAGATGTTGGTTCATATTACAAATCATAGGCAAATAAACAGCCTTATGTCGTGTAAAACAATAAGTAATGATTTTATCGGTAAAAATTTCTCCAAAAGCATTTAAATATAATCCAATTTTATGACTATGTTCAAATTCTGGATATTGCCTTAATAGATTGAGGATTGTATTTTCAGACTGCCTTTGTTCAAACGTAGAGATCTTGAGACGTTTTTTTCTGAATTTTTGTCTTAAGGCTGCAATTTGATTCGACATACTTGAAAATTTAATAATGCTTCAATGATGCAATTGTAATTGAAAATAGTTGGGTAGAGGAAATAAAGTGGTTTTTCTCAATAAAAATATACTTTTAACGTCGTGGTGAAATTTATATTAATAGTTTTATAAAATTACTATAGCTAACTAATTGTATTGATATTTATGTATATTTTTAAGCAATAGAAATTAAAGTGATTCACTTTAAAAGTTAGGGCTGTGATTGAAAAAATGACATCATATTTAGTTGATGTATTTACGATTAATAATCGTTATTCCTTTTTAAATTAAACATCATGTTTAATAAAGTTTATCTTTTCTGACAAAATTTGAATGATGTAAGCCAATTCAAGTTAAAGGCAGTTTATATAAGGTAGAAATGAAGTTAAAGTCATGTGTCATGGATGTTAAACAAAAAAAAACAGGATAAAAAATATGATGCTTTCCAAGCTTAGCGCACACGATATTTTACGATTAAAAGGATTTAAAGTTTCACTACTGACGTTGATTTTATCAGGAGTCAGTTTATGTACTACTTTTACCTATGCAGCGTCTAGCCCAGCAAAACTTGATTTAACTTTGTCAGAGCATTCTAAGAAAAAAATTAAAAGCTTAATGGATGATCCAAAAGTCTGGCAGCAAATTCCAAAACAAGTGACATTATGTGTGTACTCGCCTGATGGTGTGAATGGTGAGGCATTTGAACAAGCGACGACTTATATTAGTGAATTGCCCCGAATTGCATCTGTTGCAAAAGAATTTGGTGTAGACATGAAATTAACCCGTCCTTCAAAATTACAAATGAATATTGATTTAAATTATCCAAAATTGAAAAAAACAGCATCAACAATCATTACTTTAAAAGTCTATACCGATGAACGGGTACTTACTGAAGATTTTCGCAGTAAAAAATGTGATGGGGCAGGGATTAGTAACATCCGAGCGCGTCAATTTAACCCATTTGTGGGCAGTATTGATGCAATTGGAGCTGTACAAAACTATAAGCAATTAACCGCCGTGATGCAGATTTTGGCTCGTCCTGAATTTGATGCCAAAATGATCAATAAAGATTATGAGGTTGTGGGTATCGTCCCACTTGGTGCTGCTTATATTATGGTCAATGACCGTCGAATAGATACACTAGCAAAAGCCGCAGGTAAAAAAGTAGCCGTCATGAACTTTGATGGAACACAGAAAAAATTAGTGCAAAATGTGGGGGCTCAACCTGTATCAGTTGATTTGTTGACGGTTGGTGGAAAGTTTAATAATAGAGAAGTCGAGGTGATGGCAGGTCCTGCACTATTATTTAAACCGCTTGAACTGTATAAAGGCATGACGGATAAATCAGGCAAAGTTGTTGGCGGAATTATTAAATTTCCATTGATTCAAGTCACTGGTACTTTAATTATGCAGCGTAATAAATTCCCTGCTGGTATGGGATCGATTGCGCGTGAAATTATTTCGAAACAACTCAGTCCAGCTTTTCAGTTTGTAGAAAAAATAGAGAATGATATCCCTGATAAATATTGGATGGATATTCATGAATCGGATAAACCTGGTTATATCAAAATTATGCGTGAAGCACGCATTCAAATGACCAAAGAAGGTTTTTATGATGCCTCAATGATGAAAATTCTGAAAAAAGTACGTTGTGGGCAAAATCCAAGTAGTTTTGAATGTGCGCTAACGGATGAGTAACGATAATGATGAGCACCTAATTTTTATATGTGCTCATTCTACTTTTGCTTTGGAACTTTAGAGTTGAAAGTAAATTTAATTTAGTGATTATAATTCAATTGGTTGTAGTAAGGTTGCAACCAATTTTTTTAACGTAAAGCTTTATAAAATAAAGAAATTGTATTGGTTTTGACTTGTTGACTATAAATTATCTTTTAGGTGGGAAATTTTTTAAACCTTGGTTTACATAGAGATATCCAGATTTCTGTTAATAAAATCATGTAAAAAATCAATTTACGTGTAGATTCCAATTAAAAGCTCATACTCAAATCTTCCAAAGGTATTGTTGATGGAGAAGAATTTCATAGATTTATACGTTTTATTTTATTTCATAGCACTCTAATAAAAGGTTAAATATCAATCTGGATTGTTAAGCATTAAATTTGCTTGTATTTATATGTATATACCTTTAATTATGTACAGCGTAAACTAATTAAAATAAGTGTCTTATAAATGAGCATATATATGTCTAATACAAAGAAGCCTAAATCTGATTTAGCGCTTTCCATTGATGAAAACAGCCCAATCCCGATTTATATGCAGGTTAAGCAATTGATCGCCTCGCAAATTAATAAGGGCGTGTGGATAACAAACCAGAAGATCCCTTCAGAAAGTGAATTGGTGAATCAACTCGGTTGCAGCCGAATGACGGTTAACCGAGCACTCAGAGAACTAACCGCGGAAGGCATGCTGGTTCGTGTGCAAGGCGTGGGTTCATTTGTGGCAGAAAGCCAAGGGCAGACGGCATTATTTCAGATTCATAATATTGCAGATGAAATTGCAGCACGTAACCATCAGCATCGTGCAGAAGTATTGGTTTTGGAAAGTATCCAAGCAGATTCTTTACAAAGTTTGCAGATGCAGGTGCAAGAGAGTCATCCGTTATTTCATTCGATTATTGTACATTTTGAAAATGATGTTCCGATTCAAATAGAAGATCGACTCGTTAATTCATTTTTAGTTCCAGATTATTTAAAACAAGATTTCACTCAAATTACGCCGAATGCTTATCTCATGGCACATGCACCAGTGACCGAAGGTGAACATATTGTTAAAGCTGTTTTAGTTTCAGCGCAAGAAGCGAAATGGTTAAAGATTAATAAAGCTGAACCTTGCTTGCTGATTCGTCGTAGAACGTGGTCAAATAAAAATTTAATTTCTAGCGCGCGTTTGATTTATCCAGGTCATCGTTACCACTTGGAAGGAAAATTTACGCTATGATCCAAGTGCTTACACAACAGCATTATAAAAAAATGCCTTGGAAAAATGGTCAGGGGTTCACGCTAGAAGTCGCTAGAAGTCATGGTGAAGGTTTGGATGATTTTGATTGGCGTGTATCGATTGCGGATGTTAAAACAGCAGGACAATTTTCATATTTTAAAAATAAGCAACGTATTCTTGGGGTACTTGAAGGCAAGGGGCTGACTTTACAGATTGATCAAAGTGAAAAAGCCAGCTTAGAACAAAAACAGTTTATTGCATTTCATGGGGAAAGTGACGTTTATGCCGAATTATTGGATGGTGAAATCAGAGATTTTAATCTGATTTACAATCCTCAGAAAATTGCTGCTCGCTTGCAATGGATTAATGCTGTTCAGATGCCAACAGTCATGAGTGATGCGAAGCAAGTTCTTGTATTTAATATGGGGAAACGATTAGATATTGAAATGAATGGAATAAAGAAATCCTTGCATGAGTATGAAACTTTAGAGATTACATCAGTACCTACTCAAGCCAAATCTTTGAGTTTTAGGTCAGAAGATCAGTTTAATTTTTGCTTGATTGAATTATTTTCAGCATAAACCTCTTATATTTATACCTTTTTAGATGCGTGGTTTTCATTACGCATCTTTTTTTTATTCATAAAAATCATAGATATAAAAAATAATTAAAAAAAGGGTTTTTAAAGTGGATTTTTATGTAGTATATATATGTATATACAAGTTAATGCATTTTAATTTTCATAGTAGATCCCACTATGAAGCAGTCAACAAGAAAGGAGTCTGCTCAATGACAAATTCGGTTAAATTAAGTGAAACGGAAATTCGTTCACCATTTCGTGATGTAGAAATCCGCGCTCCACGTGGTAATAAACTCAACGCAAAAAGTTGGCTCACTGAAGCGCCTTTGCGTATGTTAATGAATAATTTGGATCCAGATGTTGCTGAAAATCCAAAAGAATTGGTGGTATACGGTGGTATTGGTCGTGCAGCGCGTAACTGGGAATGTTATGACAAGATTGTTGAAACACTAAAAAAACTTGAAGATGATGAAACATTATTGGTTCAATCGGGTAAACCCGTTGGTGTGTTTAAAACGCATAGCAATGCACCACGTGTTTTAATTGCAAACTCTAACTTGGTTCCGCATTGGGCAAATTGGGAACATTTTAATGAGTTAGATGCCAAAGGCTTGGCAATGTACGGTCAAATGACCGCAGGTTCTTGGATCTATATTGGTAGCCAAGGGATTGTACAAGGGACATATGAAACCTTTGTTGAAGCTGGCCGTCAGCACTTTAATGGTGACTTAACAGGGCGTTGGGTACTGACTGCGGGTCTTGGTGGTATGGGTGGCGCTCAACCCCTTGCTGCAACTTTAGCGGGCGCATGTTCACTGAATATTGAGTGTCAACAAGCCAGTATCGATTTCCGTTTACGTACTCGTTATGTCGATGAACAAGCTGTTGATTTAGATGATGCATTAGCACGTATTGCAAAATATACGGCTGAAGGTAAAGCAATTTCAATCGCATTATGCGGTAATGCTGCAGAAATTTTACCTGAATTGGTTCGTCGTGGTGTTCGCCCTGATATGGTGACGGATCAAACTAGCGCACATGATCCATTAAATGGTTATTTACCAATTGGTTGGACGTGGGACGAATACAAAGAGCGTGCGAAAACAGAACCACAAGTCGTGACCAAAGTGGCAAAACAGTCGATGGCGAAACACGTTCAAGCGATGCTCGATTTCCAAGCACAAGGCATTGCAACATTTGACTATGGCAATAACATTCGTCAAATGGCACAAGAAGAAGGCGTAGAAAACGCATTCGATTTCCCAGGTTTTGTTCCTGCATATATTCGCCCATTGTTCTGTCGTGGTATTGGTCCATTCCGTTGGGTTGCACTTTCAGGTGATCCAGAAGACATCTATAAAACAGATGCGAAAGTTAAAGAACTCATTGCTGATGATGCACATTTACATCACTGGTTAGATATGGCACGTGAACGCATTAGCTTCCAAGGTTTACCAGCACGTATTTGTTGGGTAGGTCTAGGTTTACGTGCGAAACTCGGTTTGGCATTCAATGAAATGGTACGCAGTGGTGAATTATCTGCACCAATCGTGATTGGTCGTGACCATTTAGATTCAGGTTCAGTGTCTAGCCCTAACCGTGAAACAGAGTCTATGCAAGATGGTTCAGATGCTGTTTCAGATTGGCCATTATTGAATGCCTTGTTGAACACTGCAGGTGGTGCGACTTGGGTATCATTACATCATGGTGGTGGTGTAGGTATGGGCTTCTCTCAACATTCAGGCGTTGTAATTGTCTGTGATGGTACAGATGAAGCAGCTGCACGTATTGCACGTGTACTGACCAATGACCCAGCAACAGGTGTGATGCGTCACGCTGATGCAGGTTATCAAATTGCAATTGATTGTGCGAACGAACAAGGTTTGAACTTACCAATGGTTAATGGTTAATTTAGTCCTCAAAAATCAAGTGGGTTGTTATCGATGAGTTCGGTAACAACCTTATGAAATTGTGATGAAGCAATTTCAACAAAGGATTGGTCTGTTTCCTAAAACATGAACAAAGAAAAAGTAAATCACGGTATATAGCTAAATTAAGCCTAAGGCGGATGTTATGAAAAAACTTTGGCACAATTGTCATGTCGCAACCATGCAAAATGGTCGATATTCCATAATTGAAAATGCGGCTATTGTGACTTTAGGGAATATTATTCATTGGATTGGATCTCAACCGGATTTAGCTAAAGATCAATATGATGAAACCATTGATTTACAGCAAGCTTGGGTAACACCGGGTTTTATTGATTGTCATACGCATAGCGTTTTCGGTGGCAACCGCAGTATTGAATTTGAACAAAGATTACAAGGTGTGAGCTATGCAGAAATAGCAGCCCAAGGTGGTGGGATCGCGAGTACAGTACGTGCGACCCGTGAAGCAACAGAACAACAATTACTTGATAGTGCATTAAGACGAGTCAAAAGTTTACTTAAAGATGGTGTCACCACCATTGAGATTAAATCGGGTTATGGACTCGATTATATAAATGAAAGAAAAATGCTACGGGTTATTCGTGAAATTGGTCAACGGCTACCAATTACCGTTAAAAGTACCTGCCTCGCGGCACATGCTTTACCACCAGAATATCACGAGCAAAGTGATGCTTATATTGAGCATATTTGCACTGAAATGTTACCAAAGTTGCATTCAGAAGGTTTAGTTGATGCAGTGGATGCATTTTGTGAGTATTTAGCATTTTCCCCAGCACAAGTTGAACGAGTATTTAAAACTGCCCAACGTTTAAATCTGCCTGTGAAGATACATGCAGAGCAATTGTCTTCTTTAGCGGGCTCAAGCTTAGCAGCGCGTTATCAAGCCTTGTCAGCAGATCATCTTGAATACATCACTGAAGATGATGTTAAAGCAATGGCTGCATCGGGCACAGTCGCGGTGTTATTACCGGGTGCATTTTATTTCCTAAGAGAAACCAAATTACCGCTGATGGATCTTTTGAAACAACATCAGGTGCGTATTGCTTTATCAACAGATTTGAATCCAGGCACGTCGCCAGTGTTGTCTTTACGTCTGATGTTAAATATGGGTAGTACTTTATTCCGTCTAACACCTGAAGAAACGTTGGCAGGGGTGACGATTCACGCAGCACATGCTTTGGGTCTGCAAGACTCACATGGCAGTTTAGTGCAAGGAAAGGTTGCTGACTTTGTTGCGTGGGAGATCGAGCATCCATCTGAATTAACCTATTGGCTCGGTGGCGACTTATCGAAACGCATTGTTTATCAAGGTCAAGAGATTAGCGTTTAGATATTAAAGTTTAAGTAAAGTGCACGAAAGATTTGAGTAGAGAATTAAAATGACCAGTACATTTGATTGGAATGGACGCAATGATGGTACAGCAGTCAACCATCGACGTATTTTTCAAGTGATGAATCAATCAGATTCGGCGAACTTTGCCCTGATTGGTTTTAGTTCAGATGAAGGTGTACAGAGAAATAAGGGGAGAGTTGGCGCGGCCGATGCACCGAATGCGATTCGCAAACAACTGGCGAATCTACCTGTACATCAACCTATCAGTATTGCCGATTATGGTGATGTGATTTGTGAAGATGGTTTGTTGGAGCAAGCGCAAGTACGTTTAGCAGATCAAGTTGCACAATCATTGGCCCAAGGTCAACATCCAATTGTTTTGGGTGGTGGTCATGAAGTGGCTTTTGGTAGCTTCAGTGGTTTATTTCAATATTTGCAAAAACATGAACCTGAAAAAAATATTGGCATCATTAATTTTGATGCGCATTTTGATTTAAGAGAAGCTGAGCAGGCATCATCAGGTACGCCATTTTTACAAGCAGCGCAATTATCTAAACAAAATTCAAAACCGTTTCATTATTTATGCATTGGTGTAGCAAAACATGCCAATACCAAAGTTTTATTTGAAACAGCAGATCGTTTAAATTGTGAATATATTTACGATCGTGATGTGCATATTGTACAAATTGAAAGTGTGCTTGAAAAAGTAAATCGTTTTATTAAAAAAGTGGATTATTTATATATTACGATTGATTTAGATGTATTTAGTTCAAGCATTGCACCTGGTGTAAGTGCGCCTGCTGTAAAAGGCATCGATTTAGCGGTTTTTGATCCAATTTTACAATTGATTAAGTGCTCCGAAAAAATTAAAGTACTGGATATTGCGGAGTGTAATCCAATATTTGATTTGGATCACAAAACAGCGAAATTGGCTGCGTATATTATATTTAACTACATATTTGATTTATAAAGTTAAATAGGTAGTAAATCATATTTAAACAGATGTTTGATTTATAAAGTTGAACAGATTGTAAATTCATTAAGGTTGAATAATGTCTAATTTATCGTATATCGATGACAGTAATGGTGCATGGCAAACTTATTTAGCACAAGTTGATCGTGTAGCACCCTATTTAGATCATCTTGAAGAATATATTGATACTTTAAAGCGCCCTAAACGCGCTTTGATTGTCGATGTTCCTATCGTGATGGATGATGGTTCAATCCGTCATTTTGAAGGTTATCGTGTTCAACATAATCTTTCACGTGGTCCAGGTAAAGGCGGCATTCGTTATCATCCAGATGTAGACTTAAATGAAGTCATGGGATTGTCTGCGTGGATGACCATTAAAACTGCAGTGATGAATTTACCGTTTGGTGGCGCGAAAGGTGGTGTACGTGTTGATCCAAGAACATTGTCAGCACGCGAGTTAGAACGTTTAACACGTCGTTATACCAGTGAAATTAGCCACATTATTGGGCCACAAAAAGATATTCCTGCTCCAGACGTTGGTACGAATCCACGCGTTATGGGTTGGATTATGGATACTTACTCTTCTGGTCAAGGCCATACGGTAATGGGCGTTGTAACAGGCAAGCCGATTCATTTAGGTGGTTCTTTAGGACGTGTGAAAGCTACTGGTCGTGGTGTGTTTATTACAGGCCAACAAGTTGCAGAAAAAATTCAACTGCCTTTAAAAGATGCCAAAGTTGCAGTTCAAGGTTTTGGTAATGTGGGTAGCGAAGCTGCTTACTTATTTGCTGATGCTCAATCTAAAATTGTTGCTATTCAAGACCATACTGGAACGGTTCATAACCCAGAAGGTATGGATGTTGAGGCTCTAAAATTACATTTAGAACAACATCAAGGTGTAGCTGGATTTGCTGGCGCTCAAGCGATTAGCAATGATGAGTTTTGGCTTGTAGACATGGATATTTTGGTTCCTGCTGCATTAGAAGGACAAATTACTCCAGAAAGAGCACAGAATTTAACTGCTAAGTTGGTTTTAGAAGGCGCAAATGGCCCGACTTACCCAGCAGCTGAAGATATTCTGCTTGAACGTGGCGTGACGATTGTACCCGATGTGATTTGTAATGCTGGTGGTGTAACAGTGAGTTACTTTGAATGGGTTCAAGGGATGGCAAACTTCTTCTGGTCAGAAGAAGAAGTGAATCAACGCTTAGATGCACTCATGATTAAAGCAATTCATGATGTATGGCAAACTGCTGAAGACAAAGTGTGTAGCTTAAGAACGGCTGCATATATTTTAGCATGTGACCGTATTTTGAAAGCACGTCAAGATCGCGGGATTTTCCCAGGCTAAATATCTGATTTGAATGACTCACTCTATCCGTTTTCACGTTGCATAGGGTGAGTGCAAACAAACAGACATTTCATTAAAGTTGGATAAAAAGAGCGATCTTTTTATCCAATTTTAAAATGGAAATCAGCACTTCTATATAATTCATCATTTCATCAGTTTTTATACAGACTGATTATTCTATTTCGGTTTCAGCATTTATTTTTTATTCGATATTTTAGATCAATAGCGATTATTGATGAGTGACTTTAATTAAAACGTACAACTTGGAAAGTAAGGGCACAATATGGACATTATGCTAGGCGATAAAATTGATATAAATACATTTATTCAAATTGCCCGTTTTAAAAAACCAGTTGTATTCTCGGAACACTATATTTCTCGGGTTAAAAAATCGCGAGAAGTTTTAGAAGAGATGATCGCAAGTGATCAATTAATGTATGGCATCAACACCGGTTTTGGTGTGTTATGTTCAGAAAAAATTTCACAAGAACAAACGGCTGAACTCCAAAAGAATTTAATTTTGTCCCACGCTGTATCTGTCGGTGAACCATTCGCTGAAGAACAGGTTCGTGCTTGCATGCTAATGATCCTACAAAACTTAGGGCAAGGCTACAGTGGTGTCCGCATTGAAGTATTGGACACAATCCGTCAGTTTCTAAATTTAAATCTTATCCCATGGATGCCAAGAGAAGGCTCGGTTGGCTATTTAGCACCAGAAGCACATTTTGCATTGACTTTAATGGGGCACGGCCAAATTTTTTATCAAGGTCAATTAAAGGCGGCAAGTGAAGTTTTACAGGCTGTCGCTATTCAACCGATTCAACTATTGGCGAAAGAAGGTCTAGCGTTAATTTCTGGTACAACTTCAACTACAGCACTTGCATCTTTAGCAATTTATGATATGCAAAAAGCGGCTAAATCTGCCGATATTATTGCTGCGCTGACCTTAGAGTCGCTTGAAGGAATCTTAGTCGCGTTTGATGAGCGAGTGATGCAGGTACGACCACATCCAGAACAAAGCCAAACCGCATCTAACATTCGTCGTTTATTAAAAGATTCAGAATTTTCTTTGCAAAAGCATCCAACGAAATTGCAAGATGCGTTGTCGTTACGTTGTATTCCACAATTGCATGGCGCGGTTAAAAAAATCTTTAATGATGCAGTCGTCACAATAGAAATTGAGATGAATTCTTGCTGTGATAATCCAATCGTATGGCATGACTTAGATGAACAAGAGATTATTTCAGCCTGTAATCCAGATTCATCTTATGTTGGTTTAGCCATGGATACGGCAGCGATTGCTGCAACGAATTTAGCGAAAATGTCAGAACGTAGAAATAACCGATTAGTTGATGGTAGTTTGTCTGGTTTTCCCTATTTTTTAATTAAAGAACCAGGTTTGAATTCTGGATTAATGATTCCACAATATACTCAGGTGGGATTACTCAATGATATGAGAATATTATCTCATCCAGCAACAACCGATAATACGCCTACTTGTGGTAATCAAGAGGATTATGTCGCGATGGGATATAATGCTTCTAAGAAAGCATTATCTATTGTTGATAAATTAGAGTTTATTTTAGCGATTGAGTTGTTATCTGGATATTATAGCCATCAATTTTTATCCAAAGATAAGAAGAGAAGCTTAGCATGTCAGGAAATTATTAATGCATTGAGTGAAAGTATTAATATTCCAAGTCAGGATACCTATATTTATAGTTTTATTAATACAATAAAAAATATCATTCATGATGGAACACTTATTGAGATTGTAGAAAGTAAAATAGGTCAATTGAATTAAATAACGTTTTAATTTTTTATAATTTCCGAATTGATTATTTCAGTCGAAATAGTCAATTCTGCTTCAACCATCTACGAATATAGATTTAAGATTCGATTTTTATTTTGACTCGAAATGGATTGAATCAAGAATGTATATTTATTTATTTTTCCATTTAAAAGAAAAAAATAAAACTATAAAAACGTTTAAAAATGGCAGTTTTTTTGGGAAATTTGAATGCACTTTGCTTGTATATACATGATTAATCATATACTGTAATTCATGTGCTACAAGATGATCATTTTTACATGGATGAGTGAATGGATTTAAATAGCAATCATAAAAATTATTGGCTGGTTTTTAATATCTGCTTTGTGCAGTGAGAAGTTGAACCATTGTCATATTTGATTGATTTAAAAACAATAATCCATGCTAAGAATGCAGATAACGGAATTTTATTTGCACAAAGTTCACATGCTTAATGGACTTGACTCCCAAAAGATACAAAAGGATGAGTATATGGAAGATGTTTCAAAAGAGATGGAAACAGAATGTTTGGACGATGTTTCAAGCGAGATGAAAACAGTACGTTGGGGTGTGTTTATTCCCATGTTTTTACTGGTTTCTTCCACCGTAATTTTAGGTATCTTTCATAGTGAAGATCTGATCTCACTGACAAAGTTATTTTTTAATTGGTCTTTACAAAATTTTGGCTGGTTATATCAAATTGTTGCCATGGTTTCACTGATTTTAGTGGGAATATTATTAGTATCTAAGTTCGGTCAGATTCGTATTGGCGGTAAAGATGCGAAGCCAAGTATGAGTTTTGGTAAATGGTTTGCGATGACACTCAGTAGTGGTGTTGCAACCGGTTTAATTACCTATGGTGCAAATGAACCGTTGATTTACTTTGGCAATATTTATGGTGAACTCAATAAAATTGGTGTCGAACCACATACCCATGCGACTGCGATTTGGGCACTGGGTCGCTCATTTTATAATTGGAGTTTCATACCATATGCAATGTATACCTTATCGGGTTTAATTGCCGCCTATATGTACTTCAATAAAAAAAGAGGCTTATCTGTTTCAGCAACACTCGAGCCATTATTGGGTAAATATGCTCAAAATAAAATTGTGGCTGATGTGATTGATGTGCTTGCAACACTGGCAATTGTACTGGGTTTAGCTTCGGGCTTAGGTACCGGATTAACCGTTGTTGCAACAGGTTTAAAAATTGCGTACGGTGTTCAGATCACCACAACTTTATGTGTCGCATTAGGGGTACTCACCACCTTCTTATTTACTTTCTCATCATATTTAGGCTTGGATAAGGGCTTTAAGGTTTTAGCAAGTATTAAATCTAAGGTTTTATACTTCTTACTTATTTTATTATTTATTACTGGCCCTACAATTTATATTCTGAAATCATCCACTGCTGGCATGGCAATTTGGTTGGATAACTTCTTCCTATGGGGCTTGGACACTGGTGATATTGGTGGTGAAGCATTAACGCAGTGGTGGACATTATTTGACTGGGCAATGTGGATTGCTTATGCACCATTAATGGGTCTTTTCTTGGCGATGATTTCTTATGGTCGTACCATAAAAGAATTTATCATTATCAACTGGATTTTACCTTCATGTTTTGCATTAGTCTGGTTTGCCATTTGGGGTGGTACCGCATTGTTTTTACAAGAAAGCGGTGCGGTGAATTTGGTACAAGTGATTAAAGATAATGGTGCTGTATCTGGTTTATGGGCATTTTTACAACATCTGCCATTTAAATTGGGTGTGGTGATCGTTCCGCTGATTCTTGTTTTGAGTTTGTTTGCTTATGCCGTTGCTGCAAATAGTATGACGACTACCATCGCTGGAATGTGTACTAAAAATGTGCCAATTGGAGAAGAAGCACCGGGATACCAACGTATTATTTGGGGTATTTTAATTGGTTCAATTGCGATTATTATGAGTGCTTTTGGTGGGGGCGAACAGGGCATTAACGGCATTAAATATTTAGCTGCTTGTGGTGGATTCTGCGTACTCATTATTTTTATGTTGCAACTGGTTTCAATTATCAAAACCTTTTTCTACGACAAACCGATTGAGTAATGATCAACAGATTTTATCTAATCTAAATTTAAGGCTTCCTGCATAATTCCTAGCCCTCCTTTTTAGGGGGGGGCTATTTCAAGGAATAAACCATATATGTCAGTAAACTTTTAGCTTTGCTATTCAGACACAATTTATTTATTAAGCAAAATTGCATTTAAAACTCATTCGATTAACTCGAAGGGATAAGTGTTATCAAAATATACATGTATACCGAGATATTTAAGGAAAGAATATGGACATTCAACATGATACAGCTAAAGTGAAGTCACCTGATTTAGCCCAGCGTAAGCCTAAATCTGCACCTTTATTACTATGTACTTTATTGTTCATGTCTGCGGGCTATAGCCATGCAGATGAAAATATGAATGAACCTGGAGTAAAGAAAAATTATATTGATTTTGGAGGGGCTATACGGACTCGTTTTGATTTCGATCCTGATCGTGATATTCGTAAATTTAGTTTCGATACTTTAATTTTGAATACGGATTTCAGTTATGAAAAGTTATCTGGGAGTTTTGAGTATCGTATTTTAGGCGGCGCATATCCTTACGATTATACAGATCATATTGGTGATATCAGTTTTCCTAAAAAAGCCTATGTCGAATATGCCGTTGATGACAAACAAGCAGTGCAATTTGGTTTGAATCAAGTACCAATTGGTTTTCAACCTTATTATACCAGTACGATGCTAGAGTCTATTGCCTATATTGCAGGTATTGAGGATTTATATCGAGTCGGTCTAAAATATAATTATAAAAATGAAAACTCGGAAGTATTACTCGGTTATTATTTTGCAAATGCTTGGAAAGGAAAAGGGACAAGCAATGGGGCATATTATTCCAATGTAATTGTTTCTGCAAATGATAGTTTAGAAAATGGCACACAATATAAAGAGAAAGATGCGCTTGCTTTACAATATAACTATTCGAAAAAATTTGAAAACTGGACTTCAAAATATGGAATATCAGGCTATTATTCAAAGTTAGATGCTGAGAATAATAAAGATGAAGATGGGCACCGTGAAATTTTGGGTTTGCATTATGGTATTAATAATGACCGTGTAGATCTTAAGCTAGTGACTTTATTTAATAATATCAAAAATTCATCTCATCAAACCACATTGGGTTCTTATGATGGTGAATTTAATATTGCGAATAAAGGGATGATTTATAGCGCAGATTTAAATTATAAACTGCCAGAATTAAATACTGAAAATATTGCTGATTTTAATGTGTACACACACTATAGTTATTATGATAAAGATCAAAAAGAATTTATGAACTCCAGTGAGTGGGTTGTTGGTGCAGCGTTTACCTATAAGAAGAATTTTTATATTGCATCAGAATGGCTGTTTGGAAAAAATAATCCATATGTGGGGGGGAGCGATTATGGACAAAGCTTAGCTTCTGGTGGAAGTAACCAATGGGAAAATCAGTTGAATATTAATATAGGTTATTATTTTTAATATTTTTTAACAGGTTTATCATATGAATTAATCATTCTGGGCTTGTTCTTAAATATCATCTGTTAATGAACAAGCTCATATTTAGATCCTAAGAAGAGGCTTAAAAGCCAACAACATCAGCAAATAATTACTCCCATTCTTATCTTAGTTGGATAATTTGATAAATAGCCTTGTAAACCAAATGGTGATATTTCTTGATTGGTCAAAGTAAGGTTCTAGGATAGCCAATAGATCATTTGGTAAGTTTTAGATGTGGTTTTGGCCATTTGTAAATGATATGACCGAATATGCTTTAATATAATGGGCTTATGCAACAAAGATTCTTTAAATTAAAAAGTCTTAGAGAAAAACAATTTTTACTTAAAATAGTGATTTATTCCAATATGTAGAATTTTTAAATTATTAGCAATCTAAACTTATGCAAACTATTAGCAATTTAAGTCTATTTTAAGTTTTTATAGATTTAAGATGTTCGATATCACTTGCTTTGTAAGCAAAATTGATACAGTTTTTATTTGAAAAAATAATTTTTTACTATTTTAAGCTATTTTAAACAACTAGATCTCTGTTACAAAAAAAAATGTAAAATATATCGTAATTATAAATAAAGCTTAGGAAATAAACATTTTTTCCATATAATGTCCACAATTATGGGCTCGAAAAACGACTTATGAAAATTATGAAAATTATGAGATTTATTTTATTTTTGTGCATTTTAGCACTTTATGGTTTATCACAAACTACACTGGCTGCTGCTTATGCGACGGATGGCTCTGGTTCATATAAAAATGAAATATTATGGCTGACTTGGGGTGGAGGTGTTAATGGCACTCATGGTCAGGGAATCAAAAATGATGATCAGAGCTCAGCTTCTATTCCTATTTCTAAGACCGAAACATTAACAGCAGTATGTACGATTAATAATATTAATAATCCAATAAGGTCTTATAAATCGGGAGATTATGGTAAAGACCGTTTGGATGATATGTATAACATCGGCGGTACTGATGGGAGTAATCAGTTAATCTCAGGTATTGTTAATAGTAATGACGGTCAAGAGGTAAAATTTGATGTCAGTTGTACAACAGAAGTTAACGGAGTCGGTTTTAGTGCTCAAGGTTTTGTCATTGCTGATGCTGAATCTATGGCAGATAATGAAAATTTTGGGGCGACAGGAGAGGGTGATTGGTATTTAATTGATAAGGTTACAGCTGCTTCGGCCGATCAATACCATCTTAATACTTCTACGTCTGCAGGTCTTCAGACGATTAATATTACCACTAGCGTATCTAATGCAGGACAATCTGCAGTTACTTTTTTAAAGTTTTCAAAAAAATCAAGTACGCATACGATGAACTTTAAGCTTCAAGGTGGCGGAAAAACTGCAATGGCTATTGGTTTAGTTGTGCCATATGCCGATTTTAGTGACGCACCTAAGTCTTACGATGGTGCGATGCATCTTGTCGACAGTATGACCATAACAGGAAACCCACTTACAGCAAGTTCTAAGCTATCAGATAATGTCTCAGTTCTTTCTCCAAAACATACACTTTATTTAGGTTCTCTTGGTCCTGATGTTGAGCGTGAACCGCTTTTTAGTGATGATGCAACAGGTGATGACAAAAATCCATTAAATGGAGTCAGCGATGAAGATGCATGGCAAGGTTGGGAGGTATCAACAAGTTATAAACCGATAAGTACTGTTAATAAAAATAAGTCTTATCAAGCAACGTTTGATTGTAAAGGTACAGGGGCTGTTTCAGGTTGGATTGATTTTAATATAAATGGAAAGTTTGATAGTGGAGAAAGAAGTCAATCTACTTGTAGTGGTGGAAAAACAACTTTAACTTGGACTATTCCAAATGATGTAAAAGCAGGTAAGTCGTTTATTCGTTTGCGTATTGCATCGGATTCTTCTGAAATTACCGAGCCTACTGGTAAAGCCAGTGATGGTGAAGTAGAAGACAGTATTTTGACGATTGGAGCACCTAAACTTCATATTGCTAAAACGAATAACGCTAGCACAGATGGCTGGATCGTTAATCAGGATGATGCAATATATACACTGACAGTCACGAACAAAGGTGATGTGGACACAGAAGGTGAAATTACTGTTCTAGACCAAATGCCTATTGGTTTAACTGCAAAATGGACGGGTACGTATGACACTAATGGATGGGCTTGTACTTTTGACAGTAATCAACTCATTACCTGTAAAAGTAGTGCTGTATTAAAGCCAACAGGTAATTCGGCTATAGTCTTGCCAGTCAATGTACCTCGTGAAGCCGTAACAGCTTCTCCTACAACATTTACAAACTATGCGAGTGTCGGCGGTGGTAGTGACCCCGATAAGAATACACCTGAGACTCCTTCTCCTTCATGTGATGTTGCCACAGGTTATTGTGCGACTAAAGATGTTGTCGTTAAAAAACCGAGTGTTGATATTGTAAAAACCACTATAGCTACAGCTGCGAAAGTGGGAGATATGATTGACTATACAGTTAAAGTGACAGTTGCAAATTCTCAAACCACAGATGCCTTAACGTTAAATGATACTTTGGGTCAAGGCCTAAGCTTTGTGAATGGCACTGCCCCGACAGGTTGGACACTAACGGGTAATGGTCAAGCCATTAATATAGCTGCACCGAAAGGTCAGATTCCGGGAACTTATAATCTAACGTATAAGGTTTTAGTGGGTACGGATGCGGTAAACAATGTAGTCAATAAAGTTACTGCATCAGGTGGAGATAATCCAAGCTGTACAACTTGTACCACAATGACACCAGTGACTAAACCTACAGTTGATGTTGTTAAAACAACTACAGCGACCACTGCTAAAGTAGGCGACACGATTGACTATACGGTTAAAGTGACGGTTGCGAACTCTCAAACCACAGATGCCTTAACGTTAAATGATACTTTGGGTCAAGGCTTAAGCTTTGTGAGTGGTACTGCCCCGACAGGTTGGACACTAACGGGTAATGGTCAAGCCATTAATATAGCTGCACCGAAAGGTCAGATTCCGGGAACTTATAATCTAACGTACAAGGTTTTAGTGGGTACGGATGCGGTAAACAATGTTGTCAATAAAGTTACTGCATCAGGTGGAGATAAGCCAAGCTGTACAACTTGTACTACAACGACACCAGTGACTAAACCTACAGTTGATGTTGTGAAAACAACTACAGCAACTACAGCAAAAGTAGGCGACACGATTGACTATACGGTTAAAGTGACGGTTGCGAACTCTCAAACCACAGATGCCTTAACGTTAAATGATACTTTGGGTCAAGGCCTAAGCTTTGTGAATGGCACTGCCCCGACAGGTTGGACACTAACGGGTAATGGTCAAGCTATTAATATAGCTGCACCGAAAGGTCAGATTCCGGGAACTTATAATCTAACGTACAAGGTTTTAGTGGGTACGGATGCGGTAAACAATGTAGTAAATAAAGTCACTGCAACAGGCGGAGATAAGCCAAGCTGTAGCACTTGTACTACCACGACTCCAGTGACTCAATCTACAGTTGATGTTGTGAAAACAACTACAGCAACTACAGCAAAAGTAGGCGACACGATTAACTATACGGTTAAAGTGACGGTTGCGAACTCTCAAACCACAGATGCCTTAACGTTAAATGATACTTTGGGTCAAGGCTTAAGCTTTGTGAGTGGCACTGCCCCGACAGGTTGGACACTAACTGGTAATGGTCAAGCCATTAATATAGCTGCACCGAAAGGTCAAGTACCTGATACATACAGCGTGACGTATAAAGTGTTGGTGGGTGAGGATGCTTTCAACGAGGTGGTGAATAAAGTCATTGCATCGGGAGGAGACAATCCAAGTTGTACTATTTGCATCACAACAACACCAGTAGCTGTATCGGTTATTAATGTTGAAAAATCAACGACAGCAACTACTGTTAAAGTGGGTGATACAATTGATTATACAGTGAAGATAGCAGTACTAAATTCACAGACAATAGATGCTTTGGCTTTGAAAGATATTCTTGGTGAAGGCTTAAGCTTTGTGAGTGGAACTCCACCAACAGGATGGGCGTTAATTGGCATCGGAAAGGAGATCAATATTCTTGCCCCGAAAGGTCAGATGCCAGGAGTCTATAATCTAACGTATAAGGTTTTAGTGGGTGCGGATGCAGTAGATAATGTACTGAATACAGTTACAGCAATAGGAAAAGATAATCCAAACTGTACAATATGTACTACCACTACACCGGTGACGAAACCAAGTGTTGATGTGATCAAAACGACCACAGCAACTGCAGCTAAAGTAGGTGACACGATTGACTATATGGTTAACGTGACGGTTGCGAACTCTCAAACCACAGATGCATTAACGCTGAATGACACTTTGGGTCAAGGCTTAAGCTTTGTGAGTGGTACTGCCCCGACAGGTTGGACAATCACAGGTACGGGTAAAAACATCAGTATCAATGCACCAAAAGGTCAAATTCCAAATACCTATACCATCACTTATAAAGTACTGGTCAATGCAGATGCAGTAAATAATGTTGTCAATACAGTTATTGCATCAGGTGGCGATCAACCAAGCTGTACGACATGTACCACCACAACTCCAGTGACTAAACCAAGTGTTGATATTGTAAAAACTACGACTGCAACTACAGCAAAAGTAGGCGACACAATTAACTATACGGTTAATGTGACAGTTGCGAACTCCCAAACGACTGATGTATTAACGCTAAATGATACATTGGGTCAAGGTCTAAGCTTTGTGAGTGGTACTGCCCCGACAGGTTGGACAATCACAGGTACGGGTAAAAACATAAGTATTAGTGCACCAAAAGGTCAGATTCCAAATATCTATCCGATTAGCTATCAAGTAACGGTTGGGAAGGATGCAGTGAATACGGTTGTGAATACGGTTATTGCATCAGGCGGCGATCAACCAAGCTGTACAACTTGTAGTACAACGACTCCAGTAAAAAGAGAGATTAAGGCTGTAGATGATAACTATGGTATTCATCGAGGTAGTAATCAGACCAAAACTGTAGGTAATGCTTACTCAGAAAATGATACCTTAAATAATTTTGCATTTAACCCTGCTGAAATTACAGGAAAAATATTAGAACCTGCAGTACCAGTGAATGGTAGTCCGTTGGTGCCTTTACTGGATTTGCTAACTGGAGCGGTGACAGTTCCGGCTGGAACACCAGTAGGTGACTACACAATTCATTATCAAATTTGTGATAATTTTGAGTTCTTGAGTTGTTCTACAGCATATATCAAAGTTGGTGTTATTGCGGATGAATCTCTATTAAGGATTGTCAAATCAGCAGCTGTGAAGAAAGTTAAAGTTGGTGATCTTGTTCGTTACACCATTCAAGTAACTAATATTGGTCAAGTAGCTGTAGAAAATGCTCAACTAATTGATACGCCAGCAGCAGGATTTACTTATGTGGCAGGTTCTGTAACAAGTTCAAGTTTAGGTAATAACATTGCCGCAACTGGTACACGTCCAGTGGTCTTTAATGGCATTAATTTGGCTGTTGGAAAGACGGGTTCAATTAGTTACTTAACGAAGGTTGGTGCTGGTATTCAGCAAGGCACTCATATCAACACTGCGATTACTAAAAATAGTGACGGAGATGATATCTCTAATAAATCTACTGCTTCTGTTCAGTCAGATAATGATCCATTACTAGATGAATCGCTGATTTTTGGTACGGTATTTAATGATCGTGATCGTGATGGATGGCAAGACAGTGCAGCAGTGAGTGGTATGGTTGCTCAAGGTGGATTTGTACCTGAAGCCTATATTCCAAATTCTACTGAAGTGAATAAAGGTTCTGGTTATCAGCCAGAAGCTGATGCAAGTGCTCCATTATTACATGGGATTAAATTGGGGAATATTCAGGCGCGTCAGTCTGAGGCTGATCCAATTCAAAATCATCAAATCATGATTCGTCAAAAACTTAAAACGCTGGCATTTACAGATGATTTTGTCTTGAGCAATGACCAAGGTGTCATCGTGCATATGACAAAAACGGGTGATGTACGTATTGAAAAAACTGGCGAAGCGAAAGCAGGAAGAAATGCAGTTGAGCTTGATGTTCAGCGTGTAGTGACTCAGGTATCTGATGGCTATCTTGTTGAATATATTATTCGCAGTACAGGTATTGATGAAAAAGGTATTCCGGGAGTGCGCATTGCCTCTGTGGAAGGAATTTTAATGGAAACCGATCAGTTTGGTCGTTACCATCTTGTGGGGGTGAATGGTGGAAATTGGGATAGAGGTCGTAACTTTATTTTAAAAGTTGACCCAGCTACCTTGCCACAAGGTGCTGTATTTACAACTAACAATCCACTACTTCGTCGAGTTACACCTGGTCTACCAGTACGTTTTGATTTTGGCGTATACGCTCAACCAGAACTATTGAAAGGTGAATCTAAAGTAGCAGAACTGGAACTTGGTGAGGTTTTGTTTGAACCTAATCAAGCGATAGTGCGTGATAAATATTTACCAGTATTGAAAACCATTGCGATGAAAGTGGATAAATTCCATGGCGGTAATTTAACTATCACTGCCAATGGAGAATATGAAGCACTTGCTTTTGCTCGCGCCCAAGCCGTGCAGAATGCTTTGAAGCAGAATCTATCGCAAGAAGTTTTGTCTAAAACATCAATTTCTGTAATGACAGAGCTTAATGGTCAAAACCAATTGGTGAGTGGTCTGAATGAGCAAGGTGTAATTGTTGGTACAATCTTATTTAAAACTGATAAAGCTGATGTTCACCCACGTTATATTCCTTTGCTTAAACAGATAGCAGCACATATTAATCAATCTAAAGGTGAGGTTGTTTCTATTGTTGGGCATACAGATGTTAGAGCAAATCATGCATACAACATGAAACTTGGATTAAAACGAGCGAAGGCTGTTTATCAGGCATTGCTGCCATATTTATCAGATGAGGTAAAACAGAAGTTACAGGTTACCCTTTTGAATGCTGAAGAATCCCGTACCTTGAAAACCAGTCAGCTGAGTGATTCGTCTACTCAGCAAAACATAAGTCATTAAGAAGGGGCTACCATGAAAATTAAATTATTGAATTATATGATTGCCTCATTAATGACTGGAATGACACCGTATGTGTGGGCAGACAGTTATTCAGAAACGCAGAAATCATCAAAAAAGAGTAATGAAAATGCAGTAAATTGTCAGAACAATCAATGTTCTGATGATGGGCAATTGTTATTCCGTGTAGGATCACAAAGTTATGATGAGCAGATAACTCAGGGAACATCTAAAAAGTCATCATCGGATGAACTTGCTCCCGATCGGCGAGTTACACTTAGCGTAGCTTCTGCAGCTCCACCTGGAGTAGCCAAAGTAAAGGGTAGTTTTTATGCTGAATTACCACATGGTGGAGTGGTTTGGGCGACGGAAGATCCTACTCCAGGACGTGCTGAACTGACAGTATCAGGACCTTCGGTGGTTGCTTTTGCAAACGGTAAGATTATAAAACCGGTGAACTTTTTTACTCGAAGCAATTATTCTGCATTTATTGACAGAATGGAGCTTTTGGTTTTTCGGAGCAGTGATACAGATTACGTAACACCTTTAGCAACAATACCTTTAACTGTTGGCGCTGTTACAGATACAGAATGGCAAGGTCAATTGTCATCTTCATATCAATATCGTGAGGGTGATCAATTAATTTATATTGTCCGTGCTTATGGTAAAAATGGACAGTTTGATGAAACCTATCCAGGTCAGTTGCAGTTGGTTAGTCCACAGGATGAGCAGCGTAATAATACTTTATTAAGAAATACGCTTGAAAAAAGTATGAATACTGCATTGACGACTCAGGACGCACTTAAACAAAGTTTAATTAACAATGTTTTTGCTGGGAATGGTTTAAGGCAACAGAATATTTTGCTGCATGGTTCGCGAATTCGTGTACAGGGAAGAAATATTCCTTCAAATAGTCAGTTGTCAATTAATGACCAAACCTACCCAGTCGACCAAGAAGGCAAGTTTGTTGCAGAATATCTCATGCCTGTGGGAGAACATCAGTTTAATATTCGTGTGGGTAATGGTGAGACTGCAATAGAAAAAATATTGCCTGTAAATGTAACGGGTAAATACTTTTTTGGTACTGCGATTGCAGATGTGACTGTGCAACAACAGAAAATTAGTGGTTCGCATGAAATTGCTGCCAATGCTGGCAGAGATGATGATTTACTTACAGATGCCAGACTTGCATTTTATGTTAAATCTAAACTCAAGGCTAAATACTTAATTACTGCCCAGGCGGATACAACCGAAAGGGAAATTAGAAAACTATTTACTGGATTTACCGATTCTTACGCTGAAGATGTTTTTAGACGATTAGATCCTGAACAGTATTATCCAACCTATGGTGATGACTCTACGACAACACGAGATGTTGATACTCAAGGGCGAATGTACCTTCGAGTAGATTGGGATAAAAACCAAGCATTATGGGGTAACTATGCTACAGGATTTACGGGCACTGAACTGGCTCAATACCAGCGCTCACTTTATGGTGGTGCATTGGATTGGAGAAGTAATTTATCAACCAAATATGGTGATGAAAAAACAAAAATTCGTTTATTTGGGTCAGATGCCAATACAGCACATGGCCAGACAGAGCTATTAGGTACAGGCGGAAGTTTATATTATTTGCGTCATACGGATATTGTTCCAGGTTCAGATATTGTGACCTTGGAAATTCGTGATAAAACTACGGGTCGAGTGATTTCGACCAAGCAGTTAATTAGTGGTGCAGATTATGAATTTGATGCTTATCAAGGACGTATCATTACGCGTAGACCATTAGCCCAAATTGCGAGTGAAGATCGCAATAGTATTACTATTGATACGCCATTAGATGGCTATGAACAACGTCTAATAGTAGATTATGAATATGCACCGAAAGGTTTGGATGGCCAATTAACCGCAGGTATTCGAGCTAAACATTGGTTAAATGATTATATCGGTGTAGGAGCAACCTATATTGATGAACAAAAATCTGGTGATGATTACAAGCTTAAAGCGGCGGATATTACATTAAAAGCAGGAAGAGGCACTTACTTAAAAGTCGAACATGGACAAAGTGAGTCGACCAGTGTTCCCGTCTTTTTTTCAGATAATGGCGGTTTAAGCTTCACTCAGTTAACCTCTAATGTACCTAGAAATGGTAAGGCGACTTCGGTCGAAGCGAGAGTTAACTTAAAAGAGCAAGGTTTGACGGTTCATGATTGGAGTGCTGGTGCGTGGTGGAGAAACATTGACGCAGGATACTCCTCGGCTCGGACTGATTTTATAGGACAAGATGTGACGGAGTATGGCGCTGAAGTATTAGGGGAACTTAAACCTAATATGAGCTTATACACTAAGCATAGTCGAGCTGAACGTGGTCAAGAAAGTTTAAGCCAAAGTCAGGTTACAACAGAATGGCGTTTGAATGATGAGCAAACACTGACTGCCGAATTAAGACATGTAGATGAAGAGCGTTTTGCAGGTGATGCGGCAGGAACTCTTGCGGCGTTAAAGTATAGTCAAAGACTTACACCATCATTGGAAATGTATGGTGTGGGACAAGCGACAGTCAATAGTTCGGGACTCTATGATAATAATGATGCTGTGACTTTAGGTGGACGCTATTTATTTGGAAATCAATCTTCTGTAAATGCTGCAGCAACACATGGTAGCCGAGGAGATTCGGCAACAGTTTCGGGTGAGTATCAACTTACTCCAGAACATAGCTTGTATGGTGCATATACGGTAGCCGCGGATACGACTCAGTATGATAGTTTATTTAATCATGATAATCAGGCGGGTTGGACGCTCGGTCAGCGTTGGCGTCTAACACAGCGAACAAATGTTTATAATGAAAGTCAGTATTTGAAAGACCAACGTAACGGCAATGCATTAGTGCATACTTTTGGTATGGATTTTTACCCTGCAGAAAATTGGAATCTGGGTTATTCCTTACAGCATGGTAATCTTGATGCAAGCAGCGGAAATGTAAAACGCAAAGCTGTGAGTGTTTATGGTGGACGTACCACTCCGAACACGAACTGGCAAAGTAAAGTGGAATGGCGTGATGATTCAGATGCTGAAGATAGAACACAGTGGGTGACTACGAATACATTACGACATAAAATTAATGACAGTTTAACCTTGGCAGCAAAGGCCAATTATTCTGAAACCCGTGATCATATTAATGCCGAAGCAGGTGCAAAATTTGCTGAAAGTAGCTTAGGCTTTGCTTATCGTCCATGGAATGACTCTCGATGGGGTATTTTCGGGCGTTATACCTATGTTTATGATTTATCATCTCTTGGTCAGGTTAGTGGTTGGGATGATAGTGCAATCTCAGCAGCCTATTATGATCAGCAGGCACAAGTGGTTTCACTTGAAGGCGTTTATCGCTGGACACATCGTTTTGAAACTGCTTTGAAGTTGGCAGATCGTGTCGGAAAAGTACGCTTGGGGCGTGATCAGGGCCAGTGGTTTGATTCGGATACGATGTTTACAGCAGTGCAAGGTCGTTATGAAGTGATAAATAATTGGCATGCGCTTGCAGAATACCGTTGGTTGAATGTTCAGGACGGTGGAGACAAGCAAGGGGTGCTATTAGGTATTGATAAGGATATTAATCAAAATTTCCGTGTCGGTATTGGTTATAATTTTACAGAGTTTAATGGTGATTTAACGCGTGTAGATAACTATCGTAATAAAGGATGGTTTCTGAACTTTGTAGGCTATTATTAATAATATTTATTTAATATTGTAGAATGTTAAATAATTGAAAGAGCTAAGGTTTTGATATTTTATTCACTTCCTTAGCTTTTTTAATCGGCGATAGAATGTGTTTTAATAATGAGATTGAGAAGTCCTCTAAAATCTTTAATTTAGCATGCCTGATTTGATTGAACTATTCAGTATTGTTGATGATTCTTTTTAGAAACTTGAAGTGATTGATTGGTAGAGTTTAAAATAATAGAGTAAACGATTGAAATTTTGATCATCTCAGCTAAGTCTTTTAGAACTTATTTCTATGATTATGCAGTATCAATACTCACACGTTAATAATTTTAATAAGCTTCATTGTTTAAGCATATAACAGTGTCTTGATGTTAGTTTTTAATGGTTCGTTGTATTCTTTTTTTGAAGATATATACTTGCCAATCTGCAGTCACTTGATGATATTTCTTTATATTAAAGTACCATCTATATAGATCCTATCAAGCTTTCATCTGATTGAATAGATTACCTAATATTTATCGATTATTCGCATTATTTGTTATGAGTTAGAATGCACATATTTGCGAGGTTGAGCATCCTCCATCATTGGCGACGATTTGCTTCTGCCTCTATTTATCTTTGCTTATGGATCATTAAAATAAGAGCTTAATCATTAAAAAAATTGGATAGCTGTATTGGAATGGATAGGTTAATAGATAACTGGTAGATTAGCCCAATTATTATAAATTGGGCTGATCTATTTTTAGCCTTTTATTTCTAAATTTTGTTGCGATGTTAATTCACTTTTAAAACCTTTTAATTTCGGCTTAATTTTAACAATGTAGGCAATCCATAAAATAAAGAGCCAACCGAATCCAACGTAAATTGCGGGTCTAGAATCTGGGAAATATGCCATCATTGCTAAAATAAACAACATGAATATAATTGCAAATGCTGGGGCATATGGCCAACCAATTACTGGAAAATCTAAAGCTTTGATTTCTTCTGTTGATAATTTGCGGCGCATAGCAATCTGCGAGACAAGAATCATTAACCAAACCCAAACTGTTGCAAAAGTGGCAATCGATGCAATGATGAGGAAAATATTTTCAGGAATGAGGTAGTTGAGTATCACCCCAATCAGTAGTACACCTGCCATCACAACAACGGTCATCCAAGGTACACCATTCTTAGACACCTTGGTAAATACAGCGGGTGCTTGCCCACTCTGAGCCATACCATATAGCATACGGCCTGCACCAAAAATATCACTATTAATGGCTGAAATTGCTGCAGAAATGATGACAATATTTAAGATAGTTGCCGCAGATTTAATGCCTAAACTTTCAAAAATTTGTACAAATGGGCTGCCTTGTGTACCAATTTGGTTCCAAGGGAAAATTGACATGAGTACAAAAATGGTCAATACGTAGAATAATAAAATACGAACGGGAACAGCATTAATCGCTTTAGGAATTGATTTTTTAGGATCTGCAGATTCACCTGCAGTAATACCAATGATTTCAATACCACCAAAAGCAAAAACGACAACCGATAAACAGGCAACTAGACCGCCAATCCCATTAGGCATAAAGCCATCATAGAGCCATAAGTTTTGAACGCCAGATACAATCGCACTATGATCGTTGTGGAATCCATAAAACATTAACCCAAAACCACCTATAATCATGGCAATAATGGCGGTTACTTTAATTATGGAGAGCCAAAACTCTAATTCACCAAAGACTTTAACGTGAATTAAATTGATTGCACCTAAAAATAAAATTAACGATAAAATCCAAATCCATCGAGGTACATCGGGATACCAGAATCCCATGTAAATGCCAAATGCAGTGACATCGGCCAAAGCCACAATGATCATTTCAAATACATAGGTCCAGCCTGTGGTAAAACCAGCAAATGGACCAATATATTTTGTCGCATAATGACTAAAAGAACCGGAAACTGGGTTATGTACTGACATCTCACCCAGTGCGCGCATGACAATATAAATTGCAATACCAGCAACAATATAAGCTATTAATACCGATGGCCCTGCCATTTGAATTGCAGTTGCAGAGCCGTAAAAAAGGCCCGTTCCAATCGCTGAGCCTAAAGCTAAAAAGCGTATGTGGCGAGTGCTCAAGCCTCTTTGTAAGGCAGAATCTTGTGACATTTGAATCTCCAATCCTTGAGGAAATTTTTTTGTTTGCTAAAGGTCACATCATGTGACCTTTTTTTAAATCACAACTTATGCAAGACTAGGCAACAATTTGGTAAGAATTAATTCATTTAGACAACCACTGGCTAACAAATCACTGGCTTGCTCAATATCTGGCGCAAAGAAACGGTCCTCACTATAATATGGTACTTGATCACGTAAAATATTACGTGCACGTTCCAATTTTATCGTACTTTTTAGTCCTTTGCGAAAGTCTAAGCCCTGACATGCACCTAACCATTCAATGGCTAACACGCCACGTACATTTTCTGCCATTGGCCATAAACGTTTGCCTGCATTCGGTGCCATAGAAACATGATCTTCCTGATTTGCAGAGGTTGGTAGACTATCTACGCTCGCAGGATGTGCCAATGCTTTATTATCACTGGCTAAGGCTGCTGCAGTCACTTGTGCAATCATAAACCCTGAATTGATTCCGCCATTTTCGACTAAGAATGGTGGTAGCTGTGACATATGGCGATCCATCATCATCGAAATACGACGTTCAGATAATGAACCAATTTCTGCAATTGCCAATGCCAGATTATCCGCAGCCATCGCAACAGGTTCTGCATGGAAATTACCACCTGAAATCACATCGCCTTCTTTCGCAAAAACCAATGGATTATCGGAAACAGCATTAGATTCAATTTCAAGAACCTCAGCAGCTTGGCGAATTTGTGTTAAACATGCGCCCATTACTTGAGGCTGACAACGTAGAGAATATGGATCTTGTACTTTTTCACAACTTTCGTGTGATTGACCAATTTCACTGTGATCTAAGAGTAAGTCACGATAAGCCGCAGCAACATCAATTTGACCACGCTGACCACGCACTTCATGCACACGTGCATCAAATGGTGAACGTGAACCTAGCATTGCTTCAACACTTAAGCCACCACAAACTACTGCTGCAGAAAATAAATCTTCTGCCTCAAATAAACCACGTAACGCATAAGCTGTCGAAACTTGTGTTCCATTGAGTAGGGCAAGTCCTTCTTTCGCAGCTAAAGAAATAGGTTCTAAACCTGCAATTTTTAAAGCTTCAACCGCAGGTAACCATTCACCTTTATAACGTGCTTTACTTTCACCCAATAACACTAAAGACATATGTGCGAGTGGTGCCAAGTCACCTGAAGCACCGACTGAACCTTTTAATGGAATATGTGGATACACTTCAGCATTAATTAATGCCAATAGCGCATTAATAACGCTTAAGCGAATACCGGAAAAACCACGCGCTAGGCTATTCGCTTTAAGTAACATAATTAAGCGAACCATGCCATCATTTAGCGGTTCACCAACACCAGCTGCATGTGAAAGAACTAAAGAACGTTGTAGTTGTTCTAAATCTTCAGGTGCAATTTTAGTAGAAGCTAATAATCCAAATCCGGTATTAATACCATAAGCTGTACGGCCTTCTTGAATAATTTTATTTACGCAATCCACACTTGCCTGAATTGCAGGAATTGCATTTTCATCAAGTTTGACTTGAATAGGATTTAAATAAGCCTGACGTAAATCAGCGAGATTAAGTTTACCGGGTTGAAGAAGAAGTTCCATTTTCATTTACCTTTTATCATTTCGTATATCTACTGATTTTAAATTTTCCTTAAAAAAATCAGCAGAGGAGTTCAATATTTTTAATTTATGTTTATCAATCAATTATCACTTTCAAGATCAAGACATAACATATCTTCTGCGTCACACTATTTGTCTATTCATGAGTCAACTTGATTTTGTATTCGATAATATGCGCACATTGCTTCACTTAAATTTGTGATGGTCACAATCAGACTCCTTTCCTTTGCTCATATTTTTATTGACGATAATTTTAACTTTTACGTATATAGGTACAATCCTGTATATACAGAAAACTTTACACAAATATTACTGGTTTTGAAAATAGATTTTTTGTAACAATGTTAAAAAAATCTAAGTTAATGAATATATTATTAATTAATTTTTAATAAAGTATAAAATACGAACAATAACAGCAGGTTTTAAAATACAGACATTGATCGGCACGAACTCCGTTAGTGAGAAGTGCTTTATACAATTAGCGTGGATTTAAGGTGAAGAATAACATGATTATTATATTTTAAAGATAATCTAAAATTAATCTTAAGAATTTATTAATAAATTGGTTTTAATATTTGTATAATTTAAAATTAATTCATTTAAATTTTCAGGAATTGAAGGTTCATTTACGAAGTACGTAGTTATTGTAATATTTCATTTTTTTAAGTTTTACTAGAATTTGGTTTTGTATAGAACTTCCTCCCAATGATCTAAATTTTAATTTTATCAACTCAGAATTTGCACTGAAATGCAGTTTAAGAAATTCAATAATTTTATTTTAGCGAAAAGTATCCAGCGTTATTGTGATAAAAAGCATTCTTAAAATGAATATAACTTCACCCTATAGTCTGATTTTTTTATAAAAATATATTAAATTTCAAATTCTTGTTATTGGTTGGAAAGGGACTTTAAGGTGATATGCGAACATGTAAATTAAATATCATCTTAAAAGCCATCACTGAAAAATTAATAAAATGGAATGAATAGTGCTCTTGGTCATTTATAGTTTTATTTAGCTTGCTGAGTATTATTGAAATAAGCAGCAATACTTGGTCTGAAATTTAATTTAATTATTGGAATTTACACTAAGCGGATAGCGAGTAAGTGATTGATGAAAATACTACTGGCTAAAGTAAGAGGTGATATGAAATCAGTTTAATTTTGGTCGAATTTAAAACAAAGCTAAACTAATTTTAAATACATCACATTAAAGTATGTTTTTGTAAATTAATTAATCTTAAAAAACAAAAAGATAGCTATTAATTTAATGAGGACTTATCTTTTTTACCTTTATAATCTCAAACTATTATTTACGATATTTTAAACATGATGTCGTTATTTTTACTTTGGGGAATCATTGTGGCCGTACAGACTTTAGCATTTAGAAATGCGTTATTGACGATATCATTATCAATAGGATTAATTGCTTGCGGTGGAGGAGGTGGTGGCAGTGGGGGGGAATCAGGTTCACAAGAAAACCTGCCGATTAAACCACCTGAAGTCATTCCCAATGATCGTATGAACCAAGCCCTTCAAACAGGTAGTGCTGCAAATCTAACAGAACAAGATCGTCAAATGTTATTGCAATGGGCACTGAGTACAGCAAAACAACAGCAAAATTGGCAAAAAAATCTGTTAAGTTCTTTATATTTGGATGCTAATAATAAAACGATACAGCCATCTTTACAATTTACACCGGGCCCATCATTAAATCTTTATCCAACTGATTTAAGTATTGGCATACCTTTTGCTATGGGGGATAGCGTTTGTGATGATGTACTTAATTTACAAGCGGGTAAAGGTTGCGGCTTAGGTGTTGTAACAAAAATTGGTGAAGGGCGAGCTCTGGCTTATGGTCAGGAAATGTTTAGCCCAATTTTAAATAAGAATGCTGATTTTATTCAGTTTACAGAAGTGATGAATAATAGCCTACGCTGGCTCATCACTGGTAATGCACATCAAATGGTGAATAAACCACTGAATGTTGTGGTTAAGGGAACATCGGCTGCCGATGTTAAGAGTTATCTTGAAAAGCAATTAGGCGTAGCGGTTAACTCCTCAACATGCAATATACTGGATCCTGCAAATACCTGTTGGCAAGCTGTTGATTTGATTGTTTTGGGGCAAGGTATTGAGGGTGAGAAGTTTGAAAAAGAGCTGATTGACAAATACTTAAAAGCCGGTAAAGCGATTTATTTTCAAGGGTCTAATTGGGATGTCAAAGCAAATACTCAAAAAGTTTTGAATGCCATAGGCATTCAATCCAATATGAATTGGTTCAGAGCTGAAAGTACATTGTTGATGGCAAATTCTGCAAGTATTGAGCAGCGCTGGGAACGAATTAATCAGATTGATGGCACCATTAAAACCCTGAAATATTTCATTGATCCTACATCGGTCACTTTAGGCGAGCTTAACGCCAACAATGCAATGATTCAAAGCATGCTTACACATTCAAGCGCACTACAGAGATTGAATAGTCAGGGCTTGTCAGCATTTAGTGAAGAAAATAAAAATAGTATTTTAAAAGCATTGGTTTTAATTGCAGATTTATGGCGTCCAGCTGTGAACTATACGGGTTTAAATAAAAACGGTGATCCGCTGACTTTTATGAAAACCTATGCCTCAGATGCCTGGCTAGATTACAACCGTGATTATACCAAGGCTGCGATACAAGGTGCTGGTGACTATATGCCAGCAGAAGCACAAAACATGCCAGTCAGTAGTGATTGGGAAACCATTACTGTGACGATTCCGCAAGGTAACGGAATGACTGCTATTGGTCGTGCCAGTATTCCTGCTAAGGCTACATCTATACAAGTTGTAGATGCTCAAGGTGCTAACCTTGCTGTACAAACTAGCTATTTACGAACTTGGGGAAATCCATTTGGTGACGGTGGCTATCAACGTCCTCTTCGTCCAAATAGTTATACTGTAAAACTGAATGCAGGCATTGATAACAAGTTTATCAGCCCATTTGGTGGCCCATTAATGCTGAATTATAACAATGCTAAGGCAGGCAGTACGATTACTTTAAAAATCAAAGGTGGTGCAAAATATGCGCATTTTGATTTTACTCAGCCGATTACAGATTCTGAAATTAATGCAGCTAGTGCTAGCTTGCAAAGTAAAACCTTTGGATGGAATACTTTTAAATTTGTAGGTGGTGAAATTCAGCAAATCAATGCTTATGCACTCAAAGCGATGGGAAGCTCTTCACCACGTGACTACATTGATAGGATTAAGACTGTTATTTATGACAGTAACCATATTGCCAATGGTTATAACAATATGCCGTTAGATGGTAGCACTCAGCAATACTGTAATACTTTAGGCTGGGACTGTACTGGTAGCATTCATCGCGCACCGAGTGTTCAGCATTTTATTGGTTGGATTGCCACTTGTGGCTTCCTATGTTCAGGTAATCCATCTGATGGAGCAACGGGGTTGGATATAGGCTGGGGCTGGGTACATGAACTTGGACATAATACTGTTCAGGGGGTGCTGACCATGACTTTCCCATCGACAGAGAATAAAAGCACTATTGGTTGCGGTACCGAATGTAATAACAACATTTTAGCTGGCTTAAGTATGCTGCGTAAATATGAAATTTATGGTCTAGACAATAACGGTAATAATTTTAATCACCCTCTGTTATATGGCAATATCAAAGATAATCGTAATACGAACTTAAGTGGTGAGGCGTTGCGTGCAGAGATGGAAAAACGTCTATGGCAAGGTAATGACAATGCCCAGCAAGCATTCCACATGCAGCTAGCTTATAACTATACCAAGTTACATCAAGTTAAATCACGACCTGATTCGCAAGGTGTATTTGAATTTATGCGCTTACTGAATATTTCGCAACGTCTGTATAATCAGATTGATGTTGCGAAAGCAACAGTTGAAGAGAAAAATAAGTTGGGTTTAGGGGCATTCACTGCGAAAGACTTGAGTCGACCTGATATGATTTATGTACTCAGCTCAAAAATTATGGGTTATGACTTAAAAGAGATGTTTAAGCTTTATGGTTTGCCTGTTACTGATACTGCACATACATCCATTGCCATGCTTAAATTGCCTATGGCACCACTAAATTTCTATGCTCAACCTGTAAATAGGTCGAACCATTTAGATGAAGGGACTTGGGTAACACTTCCGGCAACGGGTTCGGTTCCAAACTATCCTTACTAAGTATTTTTCTGAGTGCGTTACACAAAAGGTTATTTTCATTCTTGAAAGTAACCTTTTTATTTATCTTAAAATATTATTCGCTACTAAGCCCATAACCCAATTTTCACTTCAACTATATGAATCAAGGTTCATTAATGAACCGTATTTTTTGATATAAGAGTATAAACACATATCATTTTCCATGATTGGTACGCGGATTTTTTCTATGTTAACAGCATAGAAACATAATCTTCTCACTCTTTAGAGGTCGAAATATTATTAAGTACTGCTAGTATAATAGTATTTAAATTTCTACCGAGAAGGGAGTGGATCAAACAATTTCACTCAATGATCAGGCACTCAAGCTTGATAAAGGTTGGCTATTTATTGTATGGCATCGGCTTTAATGATCTGATTTCGCTCGCTGACACAATAGCCTGTAATGTATTGTTATAATAGATCATCTACAAATATATCAACGGTTAAACATTCTTTATTGGTTGGCATATCAGGCGAATTTAGCATTTTAAATAAGTCATTTTTAGATTTTTCGGTAATAAGCTGTTTTAATTCAGGGTAAAACTTAGATTGAAAAGTGATTAAATTGTCCATATCAACCAAATCACCTTTAACTTTACATGCAACCTGCATTTTCTTTTTCTTAAAATGATCAGAGTCTTGATCATTTTCTGTGTTATCCCATAAATCTAATTGTTTTACATCATCATCAGAATTTCCTTCTATTTGGTTTATTAATTCGAGAAGTTTTTCAGTTGGAATTTTTTCTTTAAGCCAGTTTGGGCGATTAGCTGTATTATTATAAGCATGAGAAACAGAGATGCTACACAATGTAAATATGGCAGTAATTAGTAATTGTTTCATTTGATAATTTCTCTCCAAGCGACTGATAGCTCAATATGAAATTTTTATATCCATAAAATCTTATTATCTTAAGCACAGAAAATAGCTCAATGTAGCCATTAAATTTTTTTAAGATCAGTATTTCATAAATTATCGGGAATTTAATGAATATAGATTATGTTGTAATATTACTCACTTTGAAATTATAAGTGTTTAGGTAGAGAGTTTTTACATTAATTAATTATTTTTATTTAAATAAAACACTCCGAAGATGCCGCTGCATGGTCGTTACCCTGAACCCGATGAGTTCAAGGTGGACGTGACGTACACTTAATAGGTTTCCCACTCAAGGTGGGCATACACTCAAAATATACAGAACACATCCGTAAGTTTAAGTATCGGCAGGGGAATCAGACCCGCTGGCGAACATCTCAGAGTTATAGTCAGTATACATAATCTATGACGAGAGGCAAATCATCGTGGGTTAAATTATATAAACTTAATACTGAAATCACATTTGTTTGCACAAAGAAAAAGCGGTTTATACTACTTTTTCAACATCTTCAAGCATCGTGCTGAGTAAGCGTTCACAATGTGAATACTCTTGTAACGATTTATTCATGGTCAGAATTTCTTGCATTAACTCCAAAGCCACTATAATCATTAACTTGTTATGTTCCATATTCGGTGCTTTACGACGGAATTCTTGAAATTTATCATTCAAAAGCTGCCCCGCACGTTCCAAATCTGCTTTTTGATTGGTAGTTGTTGAGAGGCGAAAAATTTGCTCAATTAAACGTAATTCAACAGTCACGACTTCAGTCATGATGATGCCTCCTCATTGTTTTCAGTCGGATGAGCAAGCTGCTGAATTTCTTGCGCATGATGATCTTGTTCCGTGCCCAAAATAGCAAGACGCTGAATAATGGCCTCAACTTTTGCTTTTGCATGATCATTTTTTTGAATTAAGCGTTTACGTTCAGCATGCAAATCAGTAATTTCTTGCTGAGCATGACGTTGTTCATTCAACACTTTTTCTTTAATAATCCGCAATTCATTACGTTCAGCGAGAATTTCTTGGAAACGTGTTTTCAAGTCGGTACAGCTTTTTTCCAAACGACCATAACGCTCTGCAAGTGCACTTGCATCGGTATTGAGTTGTTGGAATTGAGATTGTAGCGCTGAAAGTTGTTCTGTAAGATTATCTACTTCATCTTGCTTGTGTGTAATGATGCTATTTTTATGCATGATTTGGGCATGAGACTTCTCCTCACTGTTATCTTTTTCTTTTAACAGTGATCGGTTTTCATTCTCAACAGTTTCAAGGCGTGTTTTTAAAGCGCCAATATGCGTCTGTAGACGCTGTAATTGTTCTAACATAACGTAGTCGCACAGATTTGCAATCAAAGGTAATATATACAGAAGTATAGAGGTTGGATAAACGAATGCAAGACGATATTTCAGGTTGGTCAGATTGGAAGCATAATTTTGAGGGGATTGAGGAAATTTCAAGCCCTAGTGAGTTACATGGTCTACTGACTGGTGTAGTTTGTGTAACTGAAGCGCCAACTCGTGATGAATGGTTACAAATTTTATCAACACTTAATGTTCCGAAATTGGACGATGATGCTTTAGCTTTGCTTGAAGAAGAGGCAAATGATGTTGCTCATGCTTTAGCTGAAGATGAATTAGACTATCTTCCAATGCTTCCAGATGATGAACATTTTCTTTCAGAACGTGTTCAAGCACTTGCAGATTGGTGTGCAGGGGTGGTTTTAGGTTTTGGTTTGGCTTCAGGCCATATCCGGGCCAATGAACAAGAGTTAATTGAAAGTTTACAAGACGTCGCATCAGTTGAGTTTGAAGAAACAGATGATGATGAAGAAGGCGAGCAAAGTTATCAGGAACTTTACGAATTCGTTCGTTTGATTCCTGTGTCATTGTCGGTTGGACGTAAAAAAATCTCAGTATTAAACAGTTCTTTATTGCAGAATTTTCACAGTAAAATGAAGCAAAATATTGAAACATCAGACAGTAGTAATTTGGTTGAAATGTTTACACCACATCGCCCAAGTTAATTTCCGCATATCATAGGTTTACATAAATTTATGATTTGAGTTTAATTATTCAAAATGATTTTGCGTTAAGATAAAACGCAAAATCATTAAATATCTGAAAGATAAGCTGAAAAGACAATGAAACTGACGCAAGCAGATTTTCAGGAACGTCGTGACCGCCTAGCAAAGCAAATGGGTCCCTATAGCATCGCAATGATTGCAACCAGTCCTGTGGCAATGCGTAATCGAGATGCAGACTATAAATTTCGTGCAGATAGCAGCTTTTTCTATCTTACTGGGTTTGCAGAGCCGGAAGCGGTCGCCGTTATTGAAACTGAAGACTCAGGTACAGAATATACCTATAGTCTGTTTTGCCGTGAACGTAATCGCGAGATGGAAATCTGGAATGGTTATCGAGTTGGAATTGATGGTGCAATTCAGGATTATGCAGCAGATCAAGCTTATGCTATTGAGCAACTTGATAAAGAAATTATTACTAAATTATTGAATAAAGAAAAACTTTATTTCCGCGTTGGGCAACGTCCAGATTTAGATAGCAAAGTTACGATGTGGTTAAAACAAGCTCTTGATCAAAATCAAGGACAAGCCATTCCAACTCAAATTCAGCAGCTTGATATTATTGTTGATGAAATGCGTTTGCATAAATCCACGAAAGAAATAGAGCTTATGCAAATAGCCTCAAATATCAGTGCTGAAGCGCATACCCGTGCAATGCAAAAAGTACGTCCAGGCATGATGGAATATGCACTCGAAGCAGAATTAAATTATATCTTTGGACAAAATGGTTGTGTTCCATCTTATAACAGCATTGTCGGTGGCGGTGAAAATGCCTGCATTCTGCATTATGTGGAGAATGATCAAATGCTTAAAGATGGTGATTTAGTCCTAATCGATGCTGCATGTGAATACCAATGTTATGCTTCGGATATTACCCGTACTTTTCCGATCAATGGTCAGTTTAGTCCTGAGCAAAAAGCACTTTACCAAATAATTTTGGATGCGCAAATTGCAGCGATCGATGCAATTCAGATTGGAAACTCATATAAAGCACCACATCATGTAGCGGTACGTATTTTGGTACAAGGCTTACTAGACTTAGGTTTGATGAGCGGTAATATTGAAGACATCATTGAAACTGAAGCGTATCGTCAATTTTATATGCATGGTACAGGGCATTGGTTGGGGATGGATGTGCATGATGTGGGTTCATATAAAATGGATGGAGATTGGCGTACCTATGAAGTAGGTATGGTTGTGACCGTAGAACCGGGCTTATATATCGCACCTGATGATGAAACTGTAGAGGCTAAATGGCGTGGTATTGGCATTCGTATTGAAGATGATGTGGTCGTAACTAGCAATGGTCCATTGGTGTTGACTAAAAATGTAGTAAAGTCTATTGCTGATATTGAAGCATTAATGGCACAGTCTTAATAAAAAGAATATATAAAAGCCGATTAGAAAATCGGCTTTTATATGAATTAGAATGGTTTTTTATATATCAGATTTCGCATAATGCTTATGTTAAATGGAAAAAATTGCTGTGTGAAAAAATATAAAAATTCAAGTTTCTAGTATATACCTGACAGAATCATTCTTTAAGAAGGTTCTACTAAAAGACTTTCAACGAGTGAACATTGCAATATCTATCACAGATGCAAAAAAGAAATCTTTCGAACAGTACTTCAATCACAGTAGAACTTGCTCGCAACTTCGGAAATATTGAAAATAATATTGTTCAAATGAAAGAGCGGAAAAGAGAAATGGAGAAACCCCAACTTAAACAAGATCGAGGTATGGATTTTTTGGCGTTTTATAATTGAAATTGTGGATATTAAAAATATAATTTATATCAATATCTTATTTTAAAGAGTAGGTATCCAAGAAAAATCCCCTTTATAATGCTCTTTTACAAATTCACTAATAAATTTTTTTTGAGCATCATTAAAAACGTGATTATCTTTTTCCCATTGCGATTCAAACCTAAAAATGAACCGATCCATATAAGCTTTATTTTGATCAGTTGTTAGAAAATGATAGACAGCAGCAGGGAAAAAGAATTTAAAGCCCTCTGAACTTAAATAGCTACAGTCTTCTCCAAAATAATATAAGTATTCATAACTCACATCTTTCCATGTTTTGATCCCCTCATGCGGTCTACTACGTGAACGAGCCGCTTCTAGTCCAGCTTGTATGTAAAATTCAGGCCAATTAAAACCATATTCAAGAATTAAACCTTCTGCTGACGTTTCTATTGCAGATAAGTAATCATCATCAATTTGGTTAAAATATCTATAGTGTGCATCATAAAAAGCACACTCAAACAAAGAGCGATTACTGCTTAATTGAAAAGTTGGGAAATTTTTTTTAAGAAGTTCTTTTATATTTGTATTCATCATTAATTTTCACATAAGTTCAGTGTATTTCGGGCATCATCTAAGCAATGAATAACAAAGACTATAGTTAGAAATAAATAAGAGTTAGTCTATAGAATATTTCTCTCTAGCCTGAGCTAATAATGTCGATTTAATACTGCCATAAGTTTCAAATAAATTTAGGTCGGATATTGAAAACGCAAAAAAATCTTCAATAATTTTATCGTTTGGATCAAAATATGTAGTCGTAAGGGTATTATCATCGCTAATACGATAATAAAGAATTTCATCATTTTTATTATAATATAGACTTTTTGAAAACAATTTTTTCTGAGAAGAGGGTTCATAGATCATCCAACTTATCTTTTTAAATTGATCATCTATGAGTTTATAATCTGTAAAGCCTGATCTTTTATCTGATCTTTCACTTTCACCTGTTTGGTATAGATTTCTATAGGCAATGGCTTTATGTTCATTTGTAACGAATAAAACTTGACGAGCAATTTTATTTTTATCATCAAATTCAACAATTTCCTCTGTAATTGATTGATTTAATTGATTTAATTGATTTAATTGATTGATTGATTGATTGATTGATTGATTGATTGATTGATTGATTGATTGATTGATTGATTGATTGATTGATTGATTGATTGATTGATTGATTGATTGATTGATTGATTGATTGATTGATTGATTGATTGATTGATTGATTGATTGATTGATTGATTGATTGATTGATTGATTGATTGATTGATTGATTGATTGTAAAATGACTCTCTAATTATCCACCCTTTAGTATTTTTGAAATATACTCTTTTAAGTGGGTCACCATCGGTTCCTTCAAAAATTGTTACGTCAATCATAATTATCACATCGCATAATAGGTTTTTCAGGGGCGGGTTTGTTTTTCCATTAATCTAATAAACTTTTCCAATTGGTTGGTAAAAATTGAATATTATTTTCTTTAATTATCCCAGAACTAATAAGATGAACATTCTCTGAAATTAAAATTAGCTCTATAGAGGTAACATTAAAGAAAAAATTATACTTAAATTTTTTATCTTCTAATTGCTCAACTACTATATCAGTGATAAAAAACTGCCCACTAAATAAATCATTATTGATGCTTAATTTATTAATTGACGTTTTTTCAAATATGATGAATGTTTTTTCGAGTGAATATAATTCTAATTCAAAATTATAATCAGAAAAAATCTGCACATATAAAATTAAATTTAAATCCATAGTGTTGGGATCATGGTCTAAGAGAAAACCAAACAATCTTGCATCGTGTAATTTAGATATTAATTCATCAAACTTGTTTATCATTGAGCTACTCCATACCCATCAAAAATTTTCTCTGTATTATATATCGATAATCAGGTGGTTGATTTTTATATCATAATATTGTCCTAGCATAAGGATTAATACATTAACCATTCTTAAATTCTAATAATTTAATATTGTCTAAACACTCTTTAATTCTATCCTTATTATTAATATCTATACTATTTATACTTGCAATATATCGTAAAAAATCAATTAAAATATCCACTTGTATTTTACTAAAATATTTCAATAACACTGTAATCAATTCATAACTATTAGCCCAACTTAGACGGAAAAGCCATGATGAAAAGCTTGCTGAATTTAATCCTTCAGAATCAGATAAAATATAAACTATAATTGCTGGAGTATAAAATAAATATGCTTTAGGTTTTAAATAGCTAAAACCTGTAGAGTAACGATCTAGATATATAAAAGGTATTTCCAATGGATTGCTAAATCGATTAGACATTTTCCTTTTTTCTGTAATTGCTTGAATCGCTTCTTGACGCTCTTCTGGTAGCCATCCACTTGTATCAATCAAATGGATTTCCTGCTTAGCCCATTCTTCTTCCGTTAAATTTAAATCAGTACGCCTTTTGTCAAAATACCAATAGCTGGTATCTGCATAATCTTCTTCTGGAAGAGTATAAGCATCACCTAAAGTAACATTCTGAAATTCTAGCTTTATTTTTCTTGATAAGATTTCTGTATTCATAACTCTTATGGTATTTTCCATATTTTCCAATTCAATAAATTCTAAAATATAATCGTAATTTAATAAATTAGATAAAAAATTTATCATTATTTCTAACTGAAAAATATTAAATTTAATGAGAACTATATTATCACCATCATCCATTAATAATCTGGATATCCATTTATCAAAAGCTACATCTTTAAAATTTTCTGGGTTTAAAATTAAATTTTTAATTAAAGCAGGTGTATAAAATACATAGGAGTTTGGCGTAATAAAATAAAAGCCATCTGCATATTTATCCAAATACCAAAAAGGAACTTCTTGCCATATTTTATATTTATTGTAAACTCTTTTTCCTTCCTCTATAGCTAGAATGAGATCATTTTTCTCTTCTCCTAATAATAAAGCACTACTTTTTATTTCATTAAATAAATTATTTTTTGAAAAATAACCTTCACTATGTGCATCGTAGGGATATTGATGAGGATACCTTCTTAAGTAGCTTGTATCTGCAAAATCTTCTTCAAGAAGGGTATAGTCATCACCTAGAGTAACATTCTTAAATGTCAGCTCTATTTGTTTTAATAATGTATCAGTATTCATATTATTGCCCTAGTAATCCTAGATATGTATTACATTCGGCTTAGTATCTAATGCGTTTTTAAGATAATTTTCTTCTGACGACTCTCTCATGCTTTATTCGCCCTCTAATGTTTAATTTGTCTAAAATTAACATAATATACCTTAAGTGAAATATTTTTTATTATTTTAAAATCAATTTCTTATAATTTTATCGGGGTCTAATCATTGGTAGTTGGGCTTTTATATTTATTTTTCACATTTTATGTAGAAATTTTTAGCCATGTTCCAAAATTTAATGAGTTAAACTAAGAAGTGCTCTTCATCATTTGATTAAAATTTTTAGAAATAAATGACTTTTGGTATCTTAGGGCGAAGTATCGGTACAACAAGAATAAACACAATGAACTATTTCAATATAAAAATCATCGACCTTGATGTAATATAAAATTAATCAAGATTATAAGTATTCAGCAAGCTGAATGATGTATAGAAAGGATCAAGGCATGCAACAAGAAGTCATCATCGTTGGCGGTGGAATGGTCGGTTTAAGTTTGGCTTTGATGTTAGCGAAAGCAAATATTGGGGTAAAACTTTTAGAAGCGGTTAAATATCCAAATTATGATGATGCTCATCTTGCACCTTATCATTCTAGTTTCGATGCACGAAATACGGCATTGTCCCGACGCAGTGTGCAAATTTATCAAAAGCTTGGTCTTTGGAGTGTATTGCAAGAATATGCGACTCCTATTTTAGAAGTGCATATTACTGAGCAAGGCAGTTTTGGTAAGGCGCGTTTATTAGCAGAACAAGAAAAAGTCGAAAGTTTTGGTCAAGTGATTGAAAATGCATGGTTAGGACGGGTTTTATTAACACAAGTTCGTCAGCAGCCCTTGATTGAGCTGATTGATGGTGTGCATGTGACCTCACTTAAGCAAGATGCTGAATATGTCTATATCGAAGCAACACGTGAGGGCGAGTTCATTCATCCATTAAAATCCAAATTAGTGATTGCAGCAGATGGCCGAGATTCATTCTGTCGTCAAGCTTTGGGTGTAGGTGTGAATATACATGATTATGATCAAGTTGCAATCGTGACCGCTGTACAAACTTCTAAACCGCATAGACAGGTGGGGTTTGAGCGTTTTAGTCCACTGGGTCCTTTAGCATTGTTGCCACTTCCAGGTGAATGCCGTCGTTCAGTGGTTTGGCCTGTGAAGAAAGGCACTGAGCATGAGTGGTTAGGTGAAGAAAATGATCAACATTTCTTAGATGCCTTACAACAAACTTATGGCGATCGTGCTGGAAAATTCATTAAAACTGGTAAACGCTTTAGTTTTCCATTGTCACAAGTACTGGCAGAGAAACAAGCCGTGGGGCGTGTCATCCTGATGGGAAATGCAGCACATACGATTCATCCTGTTGCAGGTCAGGGCTTTAATCTATGCTTACGTGATGCTGATGTCTTGGTGCGCTTTATGCAAGAGCAATTGTCTGAATCGGATGATATTGGTCAGCCTGAAATGTTGAAAGCCTATGAGCAAGCACGTTTAAGTGATCAGCAACGCGTCATTAAATTTTGTGATGCCGTAGTCCGTGGTTTTAGCAATCAAAATCCATTATTAAAGCTGATTCGAAATACTGGTCTAGTGGCTTTTGAAGTGATTCCCGGGATTAAGCCTGTGGTTGCCAATTATGCAATGGGGTTAAAAGCATGAGCCAAGTGAATCGAGCTGAAACAGGTATTTTGGATGTGGTGATTGTGGGTGGTGGCTTAGTGGGTGGGCTAACTGCATTACTTTTAGCACAGGGTGGAGTGCAAGCAACGGTACTGGATGCTGCCCCTATTTTAGATGAACAGCAGGTTTTAGCTGTGGAAAATCCCCGAGTTTTAGCCTTGAGTCAGGCCACGATTCATTTGCTTAAAACGGTACATGCTTGGGAAAAGATTGCTCGTCAGATGCCCTATACCGGTATGCAAGTTTGGAATAAAAATGGCTACGGTGAAATTAATTTTGGGCAATCATCAGAAAAATTTCCATCGGTTGAACAAAGTTTGGGTTCCATGGTTGAACCTAGTGTATTGAATTTAGCGATTCAACAAAAAATGCTGGAACAACTACAAGATTACCGTACTCAAGTCAAAGTGGTACGCGTTGAGCGAGGTGTGGGGTGTTGGATTATTCAACTCGCAGATGGAACTCAATTGAACACCAAATTGCTGATTGGTGCAGATGGTGCAAACTCTTTTGTCCGTGAGCAAGCTTTGATTGATTTAGATGTTTTAGATTATCAGCAAGCAGGTCTAACCTGTGCAATTCGAACGGCACAACCGCATCAATATGTCGCGCGTCAGATTTTTTTACCGACTGGGCCTTTAGCTTTTTTACCGATGGCAAGTTTAAATGTTGAGCAAGATCAGCATTGGATTTCTATTGTTTGGACTTTGCCCGATGATTATGCAGATGAATATGCGGCACTGGATAATAAAGAGTTTACACAATTACTAACCCGTGAAAGTCATCATATGTTAGGTGAAGTGCTTGAAGCAACCCCACGCGCGAAATTTCCCTTAAAAGCCCGTGCTGCAAAATATTACGTCAAAGAGGGTTTAGCACTGATTGGTGATGCGGCACATGTGATTCACCCCTTAGCGGGACAAGGTGTCAATATTGGTTGTTTAGATGCTGCGGTACTCTGTGATGTTTTATTGCATGATCAAAAGCGGGGTGTTTGGGCGCATGAACAGACATTGAAACGCTATGAACATACTCGAAAAGGTCAAAATGAGGCAATGATGCACGCGATGTCAGTCATTGGATGGATTGAAAGTGCGGAAGTATTTCCATTGGTTTGGGCAAGAAATTTTGCTTTAAAACAAGTCGAACAGCAGACCCTACTGAAAGATCGTTTTATGGCACAGGCAAATGGTTTTAATACATTAAAAGCTACACGTTATGCAGTCTAATTTGCTAAAGAGATATAAATTAACCATTCATTTATATAAATTAACCATTTTGATTAAAAAAGGTACATTTTTTTAGGATTAACCTCTAGAAGAATTGAGCAGAGCTTGGTACATTTCTCGGTAAAACATCACCATTATTGGGATGGTAACTTGACGTCACGAATGGGGAACTAAAGATGACAGATTCAAACGATTATGATGATAATACTGAAGACAATGCGGTAGATGATGATGAAGCGCAAGCAGCTGAAAAAGGTGCAGCGACAAGTGATTCAACTGTATCAGATGCAGATTTAGCAGAAGCAGAAACATTAACTGTGACTGCTAAAAAAAGACAGCGTGAAGCTTTAGAAGATGAAGTTGCGGCCTTTTTGGCACGTGGTGGCATCATTAAAGAAGTTCCACCGGATGAATCTGCAAAAGATTGATCATAAAAAGCATCACAAGCGTGATGCTTTTTATTGGATGATGCAAATAGGATGACCAATGCTTAAAATTTTAGGGCGTACTGATTCAATCAATGTTAGAAAAGTACTTTGGTTATGTGATGAGTTGAATCTGAACTATGAGCGTGAAGATTGGGGAAGAGGTTTTCACTCGCCTCAGTTACCTGAATTTATTAATTTGAATCCGAATGCGACGATTCCTGTTTTGATTGATCAGGACTTTGTGCTTTGGCAATCTAATAGCATTATTCGATATTTGGCGAATCAATATCATGGACGCATCTTATATTCACAGCATCCACAGCAAAGAGCACTCATTGATCAATGGATTGATTGGCAAGGAATTGAACTCAACAATAGTTGGACCTATGCCGTGATGCATTTGGTACGTCATTCGCCTTTGCATCAAGATCAGGCTTTGGTCGAAAAAAGTATTCAAACATGGACGAAAACCATGGAAATTTTAGATGCTCAATTGGCAAAGACTCAAGCCTTCGTAACAGGGCTGGAGTTTACGCTTGCAGATATTCCTATAGGCTTATCTGTTCAACGCTGGATGCTGACACCCTTTGAACATCCTCATTTAGAACATGTACAAAATTATTATAATTTACTCAGCCAACGTCAGGCATATCTGCGTTGGGGGAATAATGGGCAGAATTAATAGCGCATTGCTGTGAATCAATTTAATTAGACATCTAATAAGCATAAAAGCCTCTTTATTTTTCTCCTTTAAGGATAAATAAAAAGGCTTTATGCAAAAAGTCTATCGATCAGTCGATTTGTGGAAATAAACTGATAAATGTATATTTAGAGAATTTTAATCGTCTTTTTGAGTAAGTTCTAAAGCACGTTGATAAGCTACTTTCTTTTTAATATTGAATAAATCTGCTGCCATTTGTGATGCCGCTTTAACCGATAAATCTTCTAGTAAACGTAACAATAATTTATCGAGTTTTTCCTGATCTAAATCTTTTTCTTCAGTTGCGCCACCAACCACCAAGACAATTTCCCCTTTCTGTTGATTGCGATCACTTTCAATGAATATAACCAATTCTGCGAGCGTCATTTTTTTGATGGTTTCAAAGGTTTTAGTAATTTCACGGGCAAAGCCAACAGGACGATCTGCACCAAAAACACTGACCATATCTTTGACACTGTCCAAAATACGATGAGGCGCTTCGTAAATGATTAGGGTTTGCGTTTCGTGTTTGAGTTTTTCCAATTGTAGCAGGCGTTGTGATTGCTTAGAGGGTAAAAAACCTTCGAAGCTGAATCGGTCACTGGGTAAACCTACAGCACTTAACGCCGCAATGGCTGCGCATGCACCAGGAACAGGAATGACACGGATACCATGTTCTTGTGCAGCACGAACAAATTTAAAGCCTGGGTCGCTAATCAATGGTGTTCCTGCATCGCTGACTAGTGCAATGCTGTCGCCATTTTTTAATTTTTCGATAAGTATATCAATTTTGTTACTTTCATTGTGATCATGGCACGCGGTGAGTGGAGTTGATATATTATGATGCTTTAATAACTGAGCAGATTGGCGTGTGTCCTCTGCCGCAATAATAGAGACAGACTTTAAAACTTCAATAGCACGAAAAGTCATATCATCTAAGTGCCCAATTGGGGTCGCTACGACAAATAATTGAGCACTCATAGGGGTTCTCCATGATCAAAAGAATAAGGTTAAGTGGTAAAAAGAAATGGCTCGTTTTTTTGCTTTTAAGCGTAACCACGAGTATTCAAGCAGAGGTCTTGGTTATTTTACCTGAATCTGGACCAATGGCGCGAGCTGGATTAAGCATTAAGCAGGGGATTATGAGTGCTTATCAATCTTCGAATGCAAATATCCCGCTTAAATTTGTAAACTCAGATCAAAAAAGTATCAAAAATATTTTAAAGCAGAATATCAGTCAAAAAACTCAGTTGATTATAGGTCCTTTGGCACGTACAGAGGTAGAAGCCCTGATTCAGGAAAATCCTCAAATTCCTGTTTTAGCCTTGAATGAAGTTAGTAAACAGCATCAGAATGTATGGCAATATAGTTTGTCTAAAGAGGATGATTCATTAGCATTGATTAATAATTTAGAAAAAGATGCGATTGATCAAATTTATATTCTACGTCAGCCAGGTACGGAAACAGATTCTTTAAGCTTTTTGAATGCATTACACAAAAAATATGCAGCAAACATTGAATTTATAGATGTAATTCCCAAAAAAATGGAAATCCATCAGGGCTTACTATTTTTAGGGAGTAATCAATGGCTGAATAGTGTGAAAGCATTACCCAAACAGCATATTTACACGGCAGCAATGGCCGTTGAAGATAGTCAGCCACTCCCTCTCGGGATTAAGTTTTGTGATGTGCCAGCAGTATATAATGCAAAATGGGATGATGTGATTCAGGCATACAAACACAATCCCACGACATTGCCTTATCAGCGATTAATCGCATTTGGCGGGGATGCATGGCATATTGCAGAGCAATTTATGGTGAATCCTAAAGTGAAAAATCTCAGCTTTAGTGGTCGGACTGGGCAGATTAAAATATTGAGTCATCGGGTGGAACGAACGCCGCAGTGTTTTGAAAATACGAAAAAAGGATTAGATTTTTTATAAATGGCGCTAAATAAAACAAAAAATCAAGCAAAACCACTCGGGCAATGGGCTGAACTCGAAGCGGTGCGGATGCTTGAACAAGAGGCTTATCGCATTGTTCAGCAGAATTTCCACAGTCGTTTTGGAGAAATAGATATTCTGGCTCAAAAAGGGCAAGAGTTGATATTTGTCGAAGTCAAAGCACGTTCAATCACCGAACGAGGACAGGCGATTGAGATGGTTACATCTTCTAAACAATTAAAAATATTTAAGACAGCATTGTATTTTATCGAAAAAAATCCTGAATTTCATGATTTTTATTATCGTTTTGATGTTTTTTGTTTTGATTTTCATCAAGTATTTGCAAAAAATATACAGCAAGATTTTTCAAAATACTCATATGATTCTCAATGGATTGAAAATGCATTTACTTTAGATGCAGACTTAATTAATCTGTGAATATAATTTACGCAGCAGTTTAAAAATTATAGAACTATTGTATTCAATAAGGAGTTTTGCGGAGTGTTTAACCGTATTGTTTTAACGATGCTTTGTGTTGCGAGTCTATCTGGTTGCGCAAGTTTTATTTCAGGTGGAACGGGTACAGCACCTGTAGGCACTGAAAGTGGTGTACGGTCTTTAGGACAAGTTTTTATTGATTCTTCTATTGAAAGAACTGCAAAAATTAATTTATATAAATTAGATAGTCGTTTTAAACAATCTCGTGTCAACATTAATAGCTTTCATAGTAATGTTTTATTAACAGGTCAAGTCCCTGATGTACATTTGAAACAATTAGCTGAAGATAATGTGCGCTCCATGAGTGATGTTAAGGCGGTACATAATTATATTACAGTTGGGAATCAAATTAGCTACAGCAGCATTATGCAAGATGCGACAACTACGGCAAATACGCGTGGTTTAATTATGAAAGCACCTGTTGTTTCAGATAATAAAGTCATGATTCATACTGAAGATGGTGTTTTATATGTATTGGGTCGCTTAAATAATCCTGAAATTACCGATTTAAATGATGTTTTACAAAAAGTCGGCAATGTAACTAAAATCGTGACGTTGATTGATAATATTGACCAACCGAGCCGCTTAGCACAAGCTTCGTCATTTACGACACCTGTTGTAGGTGGTACTCAAACAGATGTACAAACACCCGTGGCTATTGATCCTGATGCGGTAGAGTCGAGTCATAATGTTCAGTAATAAGATTTTAGATGTACAGCAGCAATTGCGAAAAAAGTATATGTTGGTTAAAGAGTTCTATCGAGATTTTCGTTTATATGACTTAGGCAGTGTAACGTTAAATAGATTAACTCCTCAAAAAGGCTATTCTATTCGTAAAAATGTGGCTTATGGTTTAAAAGCGCGTCAAAGATTAGACTTATATATTTCAGAACATACAACCTACAAGCCACTGATTGTATTTGTACACGGTGGTGCTTGGACACATGGTGATAAAAGTGCCTACAAGTTTGTGGGCGAAGCATTTACACGTTTTGGTTATGATGTCGCAGTCATGAATTACCATCTTGCACCACAACATAAATTTCCAAGCTATATTGATGATTTAGCGATCGCTTTGAGTTATCTAGAATCACAACAGTCTAAATTAGGCATTTCAACGCAAAAAATAGCTTTGATGGGACATTCTGCGGGTGCATTTAATATTGCATCATTACTGTATCATCCGCAAAGTTATGCGGTGGCTGTGAAGAAAAATATTAAGGCGATTATCGGTATTTCTGGTCCTTATCATTTTGATTATAAAGGTGATCCTTTAGCTGAAGAGGCTTTTGATCAAACGGTACCATATCAAAAAGTGATGCCTTATTATTTTGTAGAAAAAAATGAGATTCAACATTACTTGTTTGTGGCGGCAAATGATCAAGTGGTTAAAGATAGCAATACACTTGATTTACAACAAAAACTGAAAGAAGCGGGGAATCATTGTGAAATTAAAGTGATTCCGAAAACGGGCCATATTTCGATTATGGGGAGTGTTTCTAGTTTATTTAGTCGTTTTTATAAAACACGATTGGAAATTGTAAAGTCATTGGATGAGACATTAAAAAAAGATGCCTAAATTGGCATCTTTTTTATTGCGGCATATCTGTATGATGAATGATATGTTCGATCATGGCATGTGCGATACTGCCAGCAAAAGGTATTTCAGGTAACTGGTTGAATTTAAAGAACTGAGCATCACTAATTTCATCTTCTTGCAACACAATTTCACCTGATACATATTCTGCTTTAAAGGCAAGCATCAAATTACTCGGAAATGGCCAAGGTTGACTAGATAAATATTGAATATTGTTGACATGTAAGCCGACTTCTTCCAAGGTTTCTCTGCGAACAGCTTCTTCTAGCGTTTCACCAACTTCAACAAAACCTGCAATCAATCCATACATATTAGTTTGTGTCTTGGCATTTTTTGCTAATAAGAGTTCATCTTGACCACGAGTAATAACGGTGATGATACAGGGTTGTACACGCGGATATTGGTGGTAGTTACAGGCAGGACAGACCATGGCATATTCAGTTGAGTGGACTTGGGTTTCATGTCCACAATGCGAGCAAAACTTATGATTTCTGCGCCATTCCAATAATTGCACTGCACGACTGGCTTGTAAGAATTGTGCAGCAGGCCATAGAGTAATCAGATGGCGTATTGGAACAAGTTGAAACCCTTCAGGAATTGCTTCTTCTAGACCTAAGTCGCGGGCAATCACTTGATCCCCTGCATGGAAACTCAGATCACTTGCTAATTTTTCAACTTTAGGCAGTTGATAGTTGGCATCCACTAACAATTGTTGATGCTGAAAAATATAAGCAAGTGATAGTTCTGACATTAGGCAACCGCCGTTAATTTCTGACTACTGGCTGATGCAACATCAAACATGGCTTGCAGAACAGGTTGTTTGCTTTGCAAATTCTCAATCATCATATCGGCACTGGCTAAAACATCGAGGAGCAAGTTGATTTGTATATGATTTGGCTGAATGCTTTGTTGAAGATTTTTTTGTAAATAGTCTGCACTGTTTAATAGGGCTTGTTGACCATCTTTTTGTCCGAGGAACAGCAGTGCACCACTAATTTCTTTCAATTGGGATGGAATTGGCTCTAAATTGGTAATTTCACTCTCTTGAATAAATTGAATGAGTGTTTGTGTGCTTAAATCAATTAATGCCTTAGATTCAGCCAATAATGCCTGATGGGCTTCATCTAAACGATCGAGAGAGATATGCATATTGTTAACACGCAATTGCAAGCGACTTGATGTGTAATTACGTTCCAGAATACCAATAGAATTCATCGCTGATAAAATACTATTCATTAACTGCTGTGCATAATTTGGATCTTGCAACATGTTTTGTTGAGAAAGTAGATCCGCTTGTTGTTTTAATTCAGCATAGGCTTCGTTTAAGTTGAGTACTTTAAAGACATGCGCTAAATCAGTCAGTTTGGCTTTTAATTCCTGTGTTTTTTCTTCAGACATATTTTGATAGTTGTACTCAATATCATTGCGAATTTGAGTCATTTCTTCAGTAATCAACTGACTAACACTATGAATCGTATTGTAATCTGGACCATACAGATGACGACTAAATACTTGTAATTGTGTATCCGAAAGAATGTCTTCACCGACATTCATTTGTTCACGAATGTGTTGCGATGTTTCATCATCTTGGCTGATACATAGGCTTAGAACATTGGCCAAATCATTTATCGTTGGCTGAAACTCAAGCTTTGCTTTAAAGAACTGTGCGAGATTGGTTTCTATTGAAATTAAAGTTCTTAAACGAGCATCATTCAGAACTAATGTTTCAATATGGTTTAGTGCGACAAAAACGAGATTCCAATACTGTGCGCTTGGTGTATTGCTGGATAAATTGGCAAGATATGTTCCAACCAATTTGACGCCTTGTTGGTCAAGTTTGGTTTCAGCTTGCTTCAAAAATTTATTTAAGCAAATTTTATACAATTTATGAATATAAATCGATTGCTCTAATTCTGGTGCCTGCGGAAGATTGAAATCTGGCGAAACACAATCTAATAACGGAACAATAGCTTGCCCATCTTGAGTCAATGGTTTGTCTAAAGATATTTCTAAGCGATTTAAGGTGTCGTGTAAAAATTGTGGTACTTTTACTTCACGTAAACAACTAAATTCAATATAGCGTTTCAGCATCGTAGTGCCTTCGCTTAATGCGATGACATCTGGAATATGAAATTGTTGCGGATTTTGCATAATCTTACGCATGAGCTGAGCAGAGTAGTCAGCTATTTTAGCGAGATAGGGCATGTCTATTAACATTAGAACATGTGCACATTGTTCAAATTGAGCCAGTGCATCATCAATACCAAACGGTAAAGTTTGATCTTCCACTAAGCTGCTAACGACAGATTCAACCTGCTGTATTGAGTTATCGACTTCTTTTTTAATTATTAATAAAGCCGTTGGATCAAAATGAATAGAGGTTTGGTAAGACATTGATCTGCACCTTTCCTAGGTATATAAATGTTTTGTTGTAGTCTCAAAAGAGACCAAATGTTCCATGTTTTAATATAACGTAACTGCAAAATCTTTACATATAAAAACACATTTAAATTTGATTTTATTTTGCAAAAAGACAGGTTTCACTATGTTTCTCTTGAAATTGTTTGACCCAGTTCTCATGTGCAGATAATTCGTCGGATGACGGCATAATTACGGGAAGTTCAAGATTAATGGGTTGACGATATTTTTGTTCGTTGAATTGATCCTGAGTTACAGTCGAAGCATCAATATCTAATAAGACTTGACCGCCGGTCATGGCTAAGTAAACGTCGGATAAAATTTCAGCATCAAGTAATGCACCATGAAAGGTACGATCGCGTTGTGGAACTTCATAACGTCGCACTAAGGCATCAAGCGAATTTTTTTGTCCAGGATGTTTACGTTTTGCTAAAGCTAAAGTATCCGTAACTTCGCATACTTCAGATAAGGTTTGTAGGCCACTGCGTTTGAACTCCATATTTAAGAAGTTCATATCGAAAGTCGCATTATGTGCGATGATTTCTGCACCTTTTAGATAGTCAAATAAGACATCTGCAATTTCGTTATATTTAGGTTTATCTTTAAGGAAATCATCACTGATTCCATGCACATTTTCAGAGTCACCGACTGGTTTTTCAGGATTGATATAAATGTGAATTGAACTACCAGTCAGTTTGCGGTTGATCATTTCGAGCGCGCCGACCTCAATAATTCGATCACCATCTTGATAGTAAAAACCAGTGGTTTCAGTATCGAGTATTAATTGGCGCGGACCTTGTAGATCTAATGTGGCTGGCGTAATGACAATTTGCGGATGCATATTTTGAGCAAAGGAGATTAAGTTCTGTTCTGAGTTGCTCACTTCAACATCTTGTTCAAATGTTTGAGTGACTATAATCTCCTCATCAATAAGCATTTCATCTTCTAAGTCAGATTCAGCCAAATCAAAGCCGAAGGGATCATCTAGGAGCCAATCTTTTTCATCTTTTTTTTTATCTACAATATCATCAGGTTCTGCGTTATTTGTAGTCGTAACTAAAGTCCCATTTTTAATTTTGCTCAGGGTTTGTTCAACGCCTAGATTTGCCAGTTGATCCGCCATTTCATTGCCTGCATGACCTGAATGACCTTTAATCCAATTCCATTCGATGTCACGATTTTTACAAACTGAATCTAATTTTTTCCATAAGTCCGGGTTTTTAACATCTTTCCAGTTTTTCTTTTTCCAACCTTCAATCCACTCGGTAATGCCACGTTTAACGTAGATCGAATCTGTCCAAATAATGAGTTTTGCTTCTACAGGACAAAATGCAATCCCTTCTATGGCAGCAGTGAGTTCCATACGATTATTGGTGGTTTCAGCTTCTCCACCACATATTTTATGCTCGTCATTATTCCCCATGATGATATATGCGCCCCATCCACCTAGACCGGGATTACCTTTACAAGCGCCATCAACATAAAGTGTGATTGTTTGAGACATAATTTGGACCAATGCGTTGAATTTAGTGTTGAACAAACTGTTTGAAGATTTTATTGTATACTTAAATGAGCGTTTTCAGGGTGTGATCTCGAGATTTTTTAATTTCTTGTAACATTTATATGTATTAAGCACTCAATTAATGCCTTGTGTGAGTCGTTAGCTTCTCTAAAATGGCATTTATAAAATAATCTATTATATGTTGTTCGGAATCTTGTATGTATAAACCAACCACAGCAGTGTGGCATTCCTCTGCATCTGTTTTATTTAAACTTTCTCTTCTTAGTTCAGCTGTAGCAGCAATGGGTTTAGTCACAGGTTGTTCGTCGACTGCGGGTGTTACAAAGACACATAGCGCTAAACACAGTGGAATGCTCGATTCCAATAGTTTAGATTCTTTAGAAGATTTGCTTTCTGCGACAGATATGCGCGCAGTTGAAGGGGATCGCTTACTGGTTTTAAAACATGGTGATGTGTGGAAGCGCATGACGGTCGGTTTTAAAATGGATGAAACGCATTGGGATCCGCGTATTGATGCACAGCGTAGTTGGTTTGTATCGCGTCAACCGTATATTGATCGTTTGAGCGCGCGTGCTTCACGCTATTTGTATCATACGGTGAAGGAAGCTGAGCGTCGTGGTTTACCTACCGAATTAGCCTTATTGCCAATTATTGAAAGTTCTTATGATCCCGCTGCGACCAGTAGTGCAGCTGCAGCAGGAATGTGGCAATTTATTCCGAGTACAGGAAAAATTTATGGTTTAAGACAAACCACGTTATATGATGGCCGTCGTGATGTTGTTGAGTCAACGCGTGCTGCATATGAGTTTTTAGGGAGTCTATATAATCAGTTTGGTTCATGGGAATTGGCATTAGCCGCTTATAATGCGGGTCCTGGGCGTATTCAGCAGGCGATTAATCGTAATCAAGCAGCAGGATTACCTACCGATTATTGGTCACTAAAATTACCTCAAGAGACCATGAACTATGTGCCACGGTTTATTGCAGTCGCACAAATTATTAAAAAGCCGCAACAATACGGCGTAACTTTACCACCGATTGCGAATCGTCCACATTTTAGGGAAGTTTCAGTACCTGCAGGTATTCAGTTGAATCAAATTGCAACGACAATTGGATTGAGCCGTGCTGAATTGTATCAACTTAATCCTGGGCATCGTGGTGAAGTCATTGATGCCGCTAGTCCAATGCGTATTTTGATTCCTGCAGATTTAAACCCGAATATTGATACTAAAATTAAAGTTTTAAAACCAAGCTCAGAAGGCTTTTGGGCCAGTTCTACAGCTAGCAATAGTACGATGACTTCGCCAACAAGTTTAAATCCTATTGCTGTTTCGAATGTAAATAGTCAAGTGATTACTCCTGTTAAAACGACGCCACCTGTTTTAACGGCTACAACGACTATTGCGAAAACCAGTAATACTGGAAGTACAATTGGTGTAGCAGCTAAGTCAAAATCAACACCACAGGGTTCAGATGCCTTGGCTTCTTTTGCTGCGAATGCCGACATTCCAAGTGCACCACGTATTCCAGTCGCAGTGACTCAAGCAGTCAATGTCAAACCTGTTGCAATTGAACCACCGATTTCGAGTAAAGAACGTCAGCAAATAGTGGCGGCGGTAAAAGCAGAAGGTGGCAAGGAAACGGTTAAGCAAGTTTTAGAACCACAAGCAACGTCGGCTGAAAAAGAAGAAGTTGTACAAGAAATTAAAGCGATTGCACCACAAGGTACTGAAATTGTAGATCCTTTTGATGGAAAAATTAAATTAACAGCAATTCAAACCAGCCAGTCAGTTGCTCAACAGCAAGGTAAGGGTAATTCGGTAGGTTTTGCGTACCCTAAAGGGCTTGCTGAAAACACCTCGAATACCTCAGTTGAAGCGAAATTAAATCGTTCGAAAGTTTTTGAAAAAACCAGTACCGAGGTTGTAGTTGTTCCACCCAAAGGCAAGCGCAGTACATATATTGTGTTGTCGGGTGACAATTTAGCTACGATTGCGGCAAAGAACGGAGTGAATTGGCGCGATATTGCAAACTGGAATCAAGTTGATCCGAATAGTACTTTGTATGTCGGAACATCATTATATTTATATGATGCTAAACCCGTCAGTGAAAATTCATCAGCGAAATCACTGAAAAAAGAAGATAAACCAAGCCTATATACAGTTAAACCGAATGATAGTTTAACGGGGGTGGCAGAACAGTTTGGATTGTCTGTGCAACAGTTGGCTAATTATAATGATTTATCGGTAACGAGTAATTTATGGGTTGGTCAAAAACTGAGTTTGAAAGACAATCGTGATGATAAACTCAGCTCGATTCAAAAAACATTAACTCAAGCTGATACTGCTAAACCAATCGCGAAGATTAAAACGAAAGTTTATCTGGTTAAACGTGGCGAATATTTAAAAGTCATTGCAGATCGTTATGCATTATCCGTATTGGAGCTTGCAGATTTAACTTCTGGTTTAGATGTTAATAATAGTTTGTCCGTGGGGCAAAAAATTAATGTTCCTTTACATGAAGTGAATGAACAGACGGAAGCAAAAGCTGAAACAAAGTCACATAGTGCTAAATATGAGAATGTAAAAGCTGAAACGAATTATAAAACTGAAACTTATAAAGTTCAGCGTGGTGATACTTTATCCAGTATTGCGACACAATCGAATATGAGTCTTGCGGAATTGGCAGAGTTGAATAAGTTATCTGCATCAAAAGCCTTGATAGCAGGCCAAACGCTGAAAATTCCAGCAGGGAGTGCTCTTCCTGAGATTTATACAGTGCAATCTGGAGATAGCTTGATTGCAGTTGCCAATAAATATAATGTACAAGTCAACAAAATTGCAGATTTAAATGGGTTAACGGCAGCATCTGGCTTGTTGGTGGGGCAAAAATTAAAGTTAACCGGTGAGCCAGAACAAGTTGCAAAAGTCAAAAGTAATGTGAAAACCATCAATGAGCCTGATACACATATTGTGAAATCCGGTGAAACCCTTGCTGGAATTGCAAAAAAATACCATTTACAAGTCGCATTCTTAAGTGAGTTAAATGGTCTTTCTCGTAATAGTAATGTCAACGTTGGACAGCGCTTGAAACTGGATGGTGAATTAGCTAGCAAAATTTCTGAAAAAGAAGAGTTAAAAGTTCCTTCTAAAGTGAAGTCTAGTGCAGCAACCAAAAATACTGAGAAGTATGCGGTGCAGTCTGGTGAGTCTTTAAATGCGATTGCAAATCGTATGGGAATGTCTGTTCAGGAATTAGCTGAGTTAAATAATTTGAGTGCGAAAGCTGGGTTACAACGTGGTCAAAGTATTCTTATTCCGAAACGCGCGACTGAATACAAAATCAAAAGCGGAGATTCATTGATTCGTTTGGCGAGTAAATATGGTATGGATACCAATGAGTTGGCAGAAATGAATGAGCTTAAACCCAATACGCAATTACGTATTGGGGATATTATCAAAGTGCCAAACTTGTAATGATTGAGAACAAATATTAGGGAATAAATTGTGATGCAACAGAGATTTGCGTATGCAAAGCCAATGCTTTTCGCATATGGGGTATGTCTGTTTAGCTCAAATGTGTGGTCAGCCGTACAGACCACACCTTATATTGCGATTCATACCATGCCGAAATATGCCTCAGCACAGGTCATGCCATATGCAAATCTGAACGCCCCGAAAGGGGGTTCTATTAGCCAAGCTGGGAATGGGACTTTTGACAATCTAAATAGTATGAACGGTAAGGGAAGTTCTACCGAAGGTGTAGACTATCTGTTTGATAGCCTAATGGATCAGTCGCTTAATGAGCCTGGGGTGATGTATCCACTGTTGGCAGAGAAAGTGACTTTAGATCCTGAGCATACTCAATTTGTCATTTTTCATCTCAATCCCAAAGCAAAATTTAGTAATGGCACACCTGTAACTGCTGATGATGTTAAGTTTAGCTTTGATATGTTTCAAACTAAGGCTAATTTAGGTTTGCAAATGTATTTGTCTGACTTGGCTAAAACGCAGGTTTTATCTCAGTATGAGGTCAAAATGACCTTTAAATCAGACAATAATGCTGAAATGCCTTCGATTTTGGCGCAAATGCCAATTTATTCTAAAGCCGATTGGAAAAGTAAAGATTTTACCAAAATTACGCTACAGCCGATTTTGGGTTCTGGACCATATTTAATTGAGCGGATCGATGCTGGGCGCAGTATCAGTTATAAGCGGAATCCAAATTATTGGGGGCGTGATCTACCCGTCAATCGTGGGCGCTATAATTTTAACCGAATGAAATTTGTCTATTACAGAAGTTTGGATATCGCTTTTGAAGGGTTTAAGTCGGGACAATATACTTTACATAAAGAAAATAGCGCTCGAGCATGGGTCACCGAGTATAACTTTCCAGCGGTTAAAGCTGGAATGGTGACAAAGTATTTATCCAAAACTGAACAGCCTGTACCAACGCAAAGTTTTGTATTTAATACGCGTAGAGCTCCCTTTAATGATATTCAATTTCGCAAGGCACTGACGTATGCCTATGATTTTGAATGGCTCAATAAAGCGTTATTTTATGGAGAATATCAACGCTTACAAAGCTATTTCCAAAAGAGTGAACTTGCAGCGACGGGGCTGCCAAGTGCGGCAGAATTGGCGGTATTACAGCCTTATTTGGCAAAATTAAATCCTATTCAACGACATGGCGTGCTAGTTGATTGGAAATTTCCTGTAACGGATGGCAGTGGTTTTAATCGTAAAGGCTTATTAGAAGCGCGCCAAATTTTACTGCAAGCAGGTTATCAATATAAAAATGGACAATTGGTGGATTCAAAGGGAAAACCCATTCGTATCGAATTTTTAATTCATCAAGAAGGCTTACAACGTACTTTAATGCCTTTTGTGCGAAATTTAAAAAGATTGGGAATTCAAATTGTGATTCGACAAGTGGATGTACCGCAATATATTGAACGTAAGCGCAAAACGGACTTTGATATGACCACGGATGTGATGCCACAAACCTTGAGTCCAGGTAATGAGCAAGAGCAAATGTGGAGCAGTAAAGCTGCCGATGAAGCGGGTAATTATAATTATTCTGGCATCAAAAACCCAGTCATTGATGATGTTATTCAACAAATCATTCAAGCACCAAATCGGCAACAGTTAATTGTAAGGACTAAGGTGTTGGATCGCTTACTACGTGCGGGTTATTATAAAATTTTGACCTATGGTAGTGAAGTCGATCGATATGCATATTGGAATATGTATAGGCAACCCGCGATAAAACCAAAACTATCCTTAGGTTTGGATTATTGGTGGGTGGATCCACAGCAAGCCAAAAAAGTTGAACATTTTTTAACTAAAAAATAATACTTCGAGGTCACAAGGAACATCGTTTCGATGGGCACATATATATTAAAAAGACTTTTACTCATTATCCCAACATTGTTTTTTATCTTATTAATTAACTTTATTGTGGTTCAGATCGCACCGGGTGGCCCTGTGGAACAAGCGATTCAACAAGCTGAAAATTTTCAAGGTTTAGGGGCTACAGCTGGAGCTGAAGTTGCGAATACCTCAGGCAAGGCTTTAAGTTACCAAGGTGCACGAGGCTTGAGTCCAGAAATGGTCGAGAAAATTAAAGTGCAATATGGCTTTGATAAACCTGCCTATGAACGTTTTTGGATCATGTTGAAGGGGTATTTGAGCTTTGATTTTGGGACAAGTTTTTTTAAAGATAAGCCTGTGACTCAATTACTCTTGGAAAAGATGCCTGTTACAGTGTCTTTAGGGTTGTGGAGTACCTTGCTGATTTATTTGGTATCCATACCTTTGGGAATTAGAAAAGCCAAACAGCATGGCATGTTATTTGATAAATCGACTTCTTTATTTCTTGCGGTGGGCTATGCTGTTCCTTCGTTTGTTTTCGCAATTTTACTGATTGTTTTTTTTGCAGGTGGATCATATTTTCAATGGTTTCCATTGCAAGGCTTGGTTTCAGACGAATTTCAGAGTTTAAGTTTGCTAGGTAAAATCAAAGATTATATTTGGCATATGACTTTACCGTTAACGACCATGCTTTTAGGTGGGTTCGCTGCTTTAACGTATTTGACTAAATATTCTTTTATGGAAGAGTTAAATAAGCAATATGTATTAGCTGCACGTGCCAAAGGGTTAAATGAAAATAAAGTGTTGTATGGGCATGTGTTTCGTAATGCAATGCTGATCGTTATTGCGGGCTTACCTGAAGCTCTAGTCGGAATTTTCTTGGTCGGAAATTTATTTATTGAAATTATTTTCAACTTGGATGGTTTGGGTTTACTTGGTTTTGAAGCTATTTCACAGCGTGATTATCCGGTGATATTTGGTACTTTATTTATTTTTACATTATTGGGTTTGATTCTGCGTTTAATTAGCGATGTATTGTATCAAATGATTGATCCAAGGATTAGTTTTGAGTCGCGAGGTGCAAAATAATGTCACCTATGATGCACGCAAGGCTGGAAAAATTTAAAAAAAATCGGCTCGGTTTCTTTTGTTTTATCTTATTTACGCTTATTTTTGCCATGACGTTGGTTGTAGAAATAATCGCCAATGATAAACCGATATTAATTAAATATGATCATTCCTATTATATGCCTGTTTTTAAAGTGTATCCCGAAACCACATTTGGTGGGGTATTTGAAACAGAAGCAGATTATAAAGATCCAGTGGTTCAGGCTTTAATTCAGGATAAGGGCTGGGCAATTTGGCCGCTAATTCCTTATTCTTATCAGACGCCAAATTTAGAATTGGCTGTACCTGTTCCATCGTCACCGACTAAAGCAAACTGGTTGGGTACTGATGATCAAGGGCGTGATGTATTGGCACGTATTTTATATGGTTTAAGAGTTTCCTTACTTTTTGGTTTAGCGCTGACTTTATTTGCATCTATCATCGGTATTTTTGTGGGGGCAATTCAGGGTTATTACGGTGGCTGGGTTGATTTGATCGGACAACGTATTTTAGAGGTTTGGGGGGGCTTGCCGACCTTATTTATGGTTATGATTTTGGTAAGTATGTTTACACCCAGTGTCTATTGGTTATTTCTAATCATGCTGATATTTGGTTGGCCTACATTGGTTGGCTTAGTTCGTGCAGAATTTTTACGTGCCCGTAATTTAGATTATGTCCGTGCTGCGCGTGCTTTAGGCGCTCGAGATTACACGATTATGTTTCGGCATATTTTACCGAATGCCATGAGTTCTAGTCTGTCACAGCTACCATTTATGCTGACTGCAAATATTACTGCATTAACAGCATTAGATTTTTTAGGCTATGGTTTACCACCCGATGCTGCCTCTATAGGGGAGTTATTACTTCAAGGGAAGAATAATTTGAATGCACCGTGGTTGGCTTTATCGGGCTTTTTTACTTTGGCGCTGGTCTTATCTTTGCTCATTTATATTGGGGAGGCAACGCGTGATGCATTCGACCCAAGACAGCACTAAAACATTATTACTTTCAGTTAAACAATTAAGTATTCAAAATGCTCAGCATACACTGGTACAAAATTTGAGTTTTGATTTACATGTCGGTGAAATTTTATCGATTGTCGGTGAAAGTGGCTCGGGTAAATCCATTAGCAGTTTAGCGATTTTAGGTCTATTGCCCGATTCTTTAAAAGTTACAGGGCAGGTTGAATTTTTACAACAAAATTTACTGACTTTAAATCAAACTCAATTACAAAATATTCGTGGTCAGAAAATTGCGATGATCTTTCAAGAGCCGATGACGGCTTTGAATCCGTTACATCGTGTTGAAAAAATTATTGGTGAAACTCTATTTTTACAAGGTTGGTCAAAAGATAAAGTTCAAAAACGGGTGCTGGATCTATTATACGATGTCGGTATTCCAGACGCTAAAGAAAAATTAAGATGCTATCCACATGAGCTCTCTGGTGGACAAAGACAACGTGTGATGATTGCTGCTGCATTGGCACTAGAACCAGACATTATCATTGCTGATGAGCCAACCACAGCCTTGGATGTGACGCTACAAGCGCAAGTTCTGAACCTATTACAATTGTTGGTTCAAAATTCAAATATGGCGATGATTTTAATTAGTCATGATTTGAATTTGGTTAAACGCTACGCTAATCAAGTCATCGTAATGAATAAGGGGCATGTCGAAGAGCAAGGTGAGGTTCAGAAAATTTTTCATAATCCTCAAACGACATATACGCAACATTTACTTAATCATGACTTTGGCGAGGCGAATCCTCTTCCGGAAAATGCTGAATTGCTGCTGTCTCTATCAAAGTTAGCGGTTAAGTTTCCGATTAAGCAGGGTATCCTGAATCGGGCGAAAGATTATTTTGTTGCACTTGAGCCTTTAGATTTAAGGCTTAATCAGGCTGAGTCGATTGGTATTGTTGGAGAAAGTGGTTCGGGTAAAACCTCTATGGCTTTGGCAATTGCACGACTCATTGCAAGTAGTGGAAAAATTTTTTTACTGAATCAGGATTTGAATTTATTAAAGGAACGTAAATTACGTCCTTTGCGTTCTGAATTTCAAATGGTATTTCAAGATCCTTATTCAAGTCTGAATCCACGTATGAATGTCGAGCAAATTATTGGGGAGGGATTAGCACTTAAAAAATTAAAAAAAATAGAGATTGCGGGATTAATTACAGAAGCTTTACAAAAAGTTGAATTACCTGTTGAGTTCAAAGATCGTTATCCGCATGAGTTGTCAGGTGGGCAGCGTCAGCGCGTAGCATTAGCACGCGCTTTGGTGTTACATCCTAAACTTATTATTTTAGATGAACCCACGTCTGCTTTAGATCGAACAACACAACATGCGATTGTTAACTTATTGCGCCAGTTACAGATTGAGTACCAAATAAGCTATTTATTTATTAGCCATGACTTACAAGTCGTCAAATCTTTATGTCAAAAAATTATGGTATTACATCATGCTGAATTGGTTGAATTTCAAGAGACCCATGCTTTATTTACCAGGCCTAAGAGTGAATATACCAAGACTTTAATTGCAGCGAGTCAGTACTAAGTAGTAGAAAAGCTAAGTTTGACAAAATGGATTGTCAATTTTACACTGGCAATACACATAATTTTAGAGTTTATACTCTAGATAAAATAGAGATGATGAGCATGAGCCATATCGCAGAAGCTATAAAAATTCGCAATACAACCTTTAAAAACCGCCTAATTAAAGGTGCGATGAGTGAAGCATTAGCAAACTATGCTGGTCAGCCGAATCAACTTCATTTAGGTTTATATGAGACTTGGGCCAAAGGTCATTTGGGTTGTGCGATCACTGGTAATGTGATGGTTGATTTTCGTGCTAAAAATGAACCGGGTGTGGTGGTGGTAGAAACTGAACGTGATTTAGCCAAACTTAAAGAATGGGCAGATATTGGTAAAAAATATGGCATGGTGCAGTTGATTCAATTGTCACATCCTGGTCGTCAGTGTCCAAAGGGCTTAAATAAAGAAACGGTTTCGGCTTCAGCAGTGCCATTTAGCCCGATGTTAGCAACCACCTTTGGTACGCCGCGTGAATTGCATGAAGAGGAAATCTTAGAGATTATCCAGCGTTTTGCTGAGTCTGCACGAATTTGTGAAAAAGCGGGTTTTGACGGAATACAGTTGCATGGTGCACATGGTTATTTAATTAGCCAGTTTTTATCGCCATTAACCAACAAACGCCAAGATCAATGGGGTGGTTCTATTGAGAATCGTATGCGCTTCCTGCTTGGAATTTATAAAGCAGTTCGTTTAACGACCTCTGACAATTTTATTGTTTCTGTAAAATTAAACTCAGCAGATTTCCAGCGTGGTGGGATTAGCGAAGAAGAGGTTGTCGCTGTATTTAAGGCGATTGATACAGCAGGAATTGATCTGATTGAAATCTCTGGGGGGACGTATGAAGCACCGGCAATGGCAGGAGCCAAGGCTGATAAACGTAAAGTCAGTACTATTGCACGTGAAGCTTACTTTTTAGACTTTGCTGAAAAGATTCGTAAAGAAGTTAAATGCCATTTAATGGTGACGGGTGGCTTTCGTACTGCAAAAGGGATGAATGATGCCTTAGATAGTGGTGCATGTGAGTTTATAGGCATTGCAAGACCTTTAGCGGTCGAAACGGATGTCTGTGAGCGTTTGATTGCTGGGCAAGATGTACGTTATGCCATCGCGCCAATTAAAACGGGTATTCCTTTTGTCGACAAAATGGCGATTATGGAAATTCTTTGGTATGCAGCGCAATTTAAAGCGATTGGTGAGGGAAAGCAGCCTAATCCAAAACTATCTCCGCTGAAAGTATTCTTTCACTATGCTACGAATAATGTAAAAGCAGTTATTCGCGGTCGTGTTAATTCACGTAAAAGTGCTTAATGTGGATTACCATGCTTTAGACCAATAAGATTGAAATGTCGAGGCAGACCATTGCCCTTTCGCTAATGCACGTTGAAAGGCTGGTCTGCTTTGTATTTGTAATAGATAGCGTTGGATGTGTTGTAACTGTTCAAAAGCTGGATTTGATTGGGTGCAAGCGAACAATGGAAACCATAATAAAAGATCTGCATTGGTAAAGTGTTGACCTGCTATATATGGGTGGGTTTTTAAATGTTCATCAATCTTTTGCATATGCTGATTGAGGGCGTTGTTTAAATATCCCAGATCAAATCCAAATTTAAGAAGTTGAGTGACAGGGCGTATAAGCAAGAGTGTTCTTGCAACAATGGTTGTAAAAATTTGTTTGAGTGCTAAATCAGGCATAAATGTCGCTTCAGCAAAATTCTTCCAATAATAAAAAAAAGGTATTTCCTGAGGGCTAAGTTGAGAATTGCTGTTGTTTCAGCAAGAGTAGTCACATTTGAATAATTACTTGAGTATAAAGCAGTAATTTATTTTAAACTTGATTTGCTTGGAAACAAAAAAGCCTGAGTCAAAATATGCTCAGGCTTTTTTGTTGAGATTTTTCAATCTCGAATGTGGCGACCCTACGGGGATTCGAACCCCGGTTACCGCCGTGAAAGGGCGATGTCCTAGGCCTCTAGACGATAGGGTCAATAGATGAGGCATACTTCTGAAAACTAAACCATGAATTAATGGCGACCCTACGGGGATTCGAACCCCGGTTACCGCCGTGAAAGGGCGATGTCCTAGGCCTCTAGACGATAGGGTCGTTTCAGAGGTGGGCGTATATTAGGATGGATATGTGAAAGTGTCAAACCTTTTTATACAATAAAAAGTTAAAAATAGATTGAGTGAATAAAAACACACCAAAATTGGTTGTTGTGATTAAAAACAATACTGTTTGCGTACGCTAGGTTTCAAAATGGGTTCTAAGATGCACTTGATGACATCTGGGTGTTGTAAATAACCAATAATTTTATGCGGCATATTGGTAAATGTTGAAATCTTCTTATTTCTAATGGATGGACGAAAGTTAAATGGTGCCTCAATGAGTGGAAATGCTGTTAAGAAATCATCATCTGAATAAAAGTTATACCAATCACCATGTAGGCTTTTCGGATGAATAATGGGTTGTATGACTTTACTTTGAATCATACGAAACGCAAGTGGTGAGCCTAAAGTGATAAAGCGTTGGATACGAAATTTGGAATCGATTTGTTGTAAAAGATTGTATGCAATCACGGTGCCTAAGGAGTGTGAAACAATAATATGTTCTTCATGCTCATCTAAACTATCTAAAACGCGTTGATTTACTTCCTGCATGAATTTGGAGCAATTGAGATACATATAGGTTTCGATTAAAAACTTATGAATTAAACTCTCCTGAAGTTTGGGGAAGTTATTGAGTATGGTGACAAATTCTTTTAGCGCGATGTCTTTGGCAAATTGTGAAGCGAGATATATACGTGTAGAAAAGGATAATATTTGTTTTTTAGTAAATAAAGGAAGTTCTGGAATATTTACGTTTGAGGTTTGAATTTTAGGTTCTATAGCGCGGTGGTGATTCAAATGAAAGTTAAGAATAGATTTGGGTAAGAATGCATCTAAGTCGAAGTTATTGCTTAATTGGTGTTTAGTTATTAAATCACCATAAAAAGGCAGTTCAATATTGAGTTTTTCAACATTTATTTTTAGGCAAAGCTCATCGATGCCTTTGCTGAAAATGCTCGTCCAATATTCTTTTAATGAATCTGCGGTGTAATCTTGCTGATTCATACCATGAAGGAAAATAATTTTCATCGTATTTTGTAATTATTCTTGGTGAGGTTTATCGTTCAATTTACTTGGTTATTGATAGGTATTCTAGTGTTTTGAGGTACAAGAAGTGTAGCATTTTGCAACACTTCTTGAGGGAAAGAAACTTTGTATTTTATTGATTTTTCTTGGGTTTGTAGAAAACAGCATAGCTGATATAACAAGCAGCAATAAAAATTAAACATCCAAAAAATCCAGGAAGCATGTCTTTGTCTGTTGCCATGCTTATACCAGTGATAAAGCAAAAAATAAAACCGAGGATAGGGACAATTGGAAAGAGCGGTGCGACAAATTTAAGTTCAGCATTGGTATGACCCGCTTTGTACCAACGACGACGGAAATTAAATTGAGAAAGACAAATGCTCATCCATACGACGACCATGGTGAAGGCCGCAATACCGAGTAAATTTTTAAAGATAGTTTCAGGTGCGAATTGTTCTGAAAGCAAACCAGGAAGTGCGCCAAACATGGTGACAATAATCGCAATAATGGGTGTGCCAGATTGAGATAATCTTGAGAATAATCTTGGCAGTTGTTTCTTCATCGAGAGTGAATACATCATACGAGAAGCAGCGTATAAGCCCGAATTTGCAGCAGAAAGTAGTGCGGTAATAATCACAAATCGAATAATATCTTCAGCATGTGGAATGCCAATAAATGAAAATACGGTGACAAAAGGACTGCTACTGATACTGTGATTCGCATTTAAACCGGCATCTTGATACGGAAGTAATGCACTAATGACAATAATTGTTCCGACAAAGAAGATTAATAAGCGCCATATAGCAGCATTAATTGCTTTAGGGACATTCTTTGCAGGATCTTCGGTTTCACCCGCAGCAACACCAATTAACTCAGTACCAGAGAAGGCAAAATTCACGATGAGCATGGTCGCAAAAATAGGGAAGATTCCTTGTGGAAACCAGCCTTGGGTCGTCAAATTGCTAAACAGTGGTGCAGATTCATAACCTTGGAAAGGAATAAATCCAAAAATAGCCAATAAACCGAGAATAATAAAGCAGATGACGGTAATGACTTTGACTAAAGATAGCCAAAATTCAGATTCTGCAAATAAGCGTGTTGAACTAATATTGAGAATAAAGACAATTGCAGCAAAAATGATGGTCCACAACCAAACAGAAACCTGTGGAAACCATTCCTGCATGAGTAATGCAGCTGCGGTAAATTCGGTACCTAGTGTCGCAGTCCATGTCAGCCAATAGAGCCAAGTAATCATATAGCCAGTTGCTGGACCAATGAATTGGTTTGCGTAACTACCAAATGAACCAGATTCAGGCATATGCACAGCCAGTTCGCCCAAACAGAGCATGACCATATAGGCAATTAATCCACCTAGAATATAGGCAATAATGGCACCTATGGGACCTGTTTGCGCAATGACCTCTCCTGAACCTAAAAATAATCCAGTTCCTATGGCTCCACCAAGTGAAAGCATCACAAGATGGCGAGTGCTCATTGCACGTTTTAAAGGCGCGGTAGAATGTGCTTGGTCGAATGCATCATGCTGAGATGGAGGAGAAGACATATAAAACGGAATAGATATTACGAAGCGGCTTATTGTAGTGTAATTAACAAATAGTGCAATTGGGAAATGATGAGAATTTATAAGAATAATAAATGGCGACCCTACGGGGATTCGAACCCCGGTTACCGCCGTGAAAGGGCGATGTCCTAGGCCTCTAGACGATAGGGTCGTTCTGAGGTGTGGCTATGATAGGTATATTTGAATGGCGTGTCAAACCTAGACAATCATTATTTCAGCATAAAGAATTTAATTGAATAAAAATGATACATTGCATAAAAATAAATAGAAAAAAGGGAGCAATATGTATCGCTCCCTTTATATATTTAAGATTAATTTTAGTTTTTAGGATGATATAGCCAATAATAGTTGGCATAGCAAAGTGCCATGAAAATTAAACAGCCAATAAAACCAGATAGCATTTCAGGATCAGCGGCCATACTCAGCCCAGTGATTGTACAGGTGGTAAAGCCTAAAATTGGAATTAATGGAAACCAAGGGGTTCTAAATTTTAGTTCTGTTAAGGTTTTACCTTCTCGTAACCATTGACGACGGAAATTGAATTGACTCCAACAAATACTCATCCACACGATGACCATAGTAAATGCTGCAATACCCAATAAGTTTTTGAAAATTACATCCGCACCAAATTGCTCAGACAATAATCCGGGTAAACCACCAATCATCGTTACTAAAATGGCGATTACAGGCGTACCAGATGAAGTTAATTTAGAGAATATTTTAGGGAGTTGCTTCTGCACAGACAGTGCCCACATCATACGTGATGCTGCATATAGTCCCGAATTTGCTGTGGAAAGTAATGCGGTGATAATCACAAAACGCATAATGTCTTCAGCATAAGGAATGCCAATAAAATTAAAGACAGATACAAATGGACTGTTACTTAAACCACTGCCATGTGCGGTATTTAATCCAGCTTCTTGGTATGGAAGTAAGGCGCTAATGACAATAATGGTGCCGACAAAGAAAATCATTAAACGCCAAACAGCAGCATGAATGGCTTTGGGAACATTTTTCTCAGGATTTTCGGTTTCACCTGCTGCAATACCAATCATCTCGGTGCCATTAAAGGCAAAGTTGACAATCAGCATGGTGGCAAAAATGGGAAATAAACCGTTTGGGAACCATCCATGTGCAGTTAAATTGCTAAATAGTGGCGCAGAATCGTAACCATCAAATGCAATGAATCCAAAAATTGCTCCCAGCCCTAATACAATGAAGACAAGGACTGTCGAGACTTTCACAAAAGAAAGCCAAAACTCTGACTCAGCAAAAAAGCGCGTTGAAGTTAGATTTGAAATGAGTACCGCACTGGCAAAGATCAAAGTCCAAATCCATACTGAAATGGATGGAAACCATTCTTGCATGAGTAAAGCTGCAGCTGTGAATTCAGTCCCCAGTGTTGCAGACCACCCCAACCAATACATCCATGAGACCATGTATCCTGTACCTGGTCCAATATTATTTGTTGCAAATGCACCAAATGAACCTGTTACAGGCTGATTCACAGCAAGTTCACCTAAGCACAGCATGACCATGTAAGCAATTAAGCCACCAATAATATAGGAGATGACGGCGCCAATTGGTCCCGCTTGAGCAATAACTTGACCTGAGCTTAAAAATAAACCTGTACCAATGGCACCACCCAAAGACAACATAATCAGATGGCGTTGGGTCATGGTTCTTTTTAAAGAAACAGAATTTCCTTCAGCAACATTTTGCTGAGTAGATGGATTGGGAGATTGCATATTCGTTGTCAATGAATTCTAAAGCAGTAGTTTAATAGAAAGTATGAATTTTCACAAAAATTCACCGGTTTACCTATTGAAATTCCAGTGAAATTGGAAATAATTTAATCAATATTTGTGGGTTTAATATACTGATAGGGGGTTGTTGGGTTTTGGGGTTTAGAAAAAGTTTAAATGCTGTTGAAAATGTTCAATTTTAAGTATTTGTAAAACATTAAAAATTTATTAAGTGTGTTGGTATTGTTTAAGTTTTTTTTACAGACTTTAGTCGAATTTTTATTGCTGATTAATTCCTCTATTTCCAAATTGATAGATTCGTTGCAGAAATCTTGTTTTTATCATTATTTGTCATGATCTTTTGTTAAACTAGAATTCATGTGAATTTCTGAGATATCCTGTGCTGCCTTTTAAACTTTGGGTTGATGCTGATGCACTGCCTAAAATTCTTCGTGATGTCATTATCCGTGCTTCAGATCGTTATCAATTAGAAGTCACTTTTGTTGCAAATCAAAATGTGGGCATAACTCCCTCTGTTCGGATTAATTCAATCCAAGTAATGAATGGCGCAGATCAAGCAGATAAAGAAATCATTGAACGAATGAAAGCCAATGATATTGTGATGACACAAGATATTCCTTTAGCTGCACAAGTAATTGAGAAAGGAGGCGTTGCGATTCATCCTCGTGGTGAAATTTATACGGAAGCCAATATAAAAGCACGCTTACATTTGCGGGATTTTATGGATGCATTACGTGGTGCAGGCGTACAAACAGGTGGTCCACCACCGCTCTCTGAACGAGATAAACGAGAATTTTCAAGTAGTTTAGATCAAACCATTATGAAGCAAAAACGTAAAACATCTCTTTAACGTATTTTTGGAATGAAAAAGTTGTATGTTATCTAAAAGCAATATCGTGATGACTTATGCTTTATTAGTCTTCATTTGGTCGACCACACCGTTAGCAATTGTCTGGAGTGTGTCAGATTTGCATTTAATGTGGGCTTTAGTGCTACGCTTTTTGATTGCATTACCTGTGGCCATTGCTATATTACTCATTCTTAAAATTAAATTTCCAACTGATAAAGTAGCATTGCATAGTTATGTGGCAGGTTCATTTAGCTTGATCGGTTCGCAAATTTTTACCTATGCTGCAACCCCATATTTAAGTTCAGGTATGATCGCTTTAATGTTTGGTTTAGCACCGATTATGGCGGGAATGATTGGTCGCTTTGGGTTTAATCAAAAATTGCAGTCATTACAATGGTTCGGCATGTTGGTCGCTGTATGCGGATTAGGGCTAATTTGTACCAGTGGTGGAGAAAGTCAGCATATTCATCCGATAGGTATAGGCTTCATGCTGATCAGTGTTTTTACTTATTCACTGTCTATTTTTTGGGTAAAGAAAGTCAATGCGACGGTTGAGCCTGTGGCACAAGCAACGGGTTCTATTCTCGTTTCAACGCTTGTGGCAATGTGTCTGATTCCATTTATTTGGCAATATGCACCCGATCATATACCTGAAACAAAATCTTTATTGGCTTTACTCTATACCGTAGTGATGGCATCTCTCATCGCGATGTTTTGTTATTTCAAACTCGTGCAGAATATTAAGGCAACAACTTTGTCGCTGACAACTGTACTCACACCAATGTTAGCAATGCTTTTTGGTGCAATTTTAAATCATGAACGACCGACAGCAATGGTCTTTATTGGTGCAATCGTCTTATTATTCGGACTATTTTTATATTTTTATAAAGATTTAAAAGCAAGTCGTGAACTTGCTTTTAAACTGAATCAATCTTAAATCGTCGTCGTTGGGGTGACTTGTATACAGCTCGCAAGTTTGACTTTATCCTGTGGATGCAAGGTAATAAAGTACGCACCAATTCGAAATTTCCCATCCTCTTCATGTTCTGAATATGCGATTTGTGCAGTGGCAGCAATATGAAAGAAATTTTCAGGATGGCTTAATGTTACATGTATATAAGTGCCTTGTTTTAGATTTTGATCACTATAAAAACTAAAACCACTCTCTGAAAAATTTACATTTTGTGGAACTGGTAACAGGGTTTGTACAATAGAATCGTAAAGAGAACCAGTAATGAGGTTTAACTTTTGATTAAATAAGGATAATATTCGAGCAATTTGTTGATCTTTTTCATTTAATTGTTCTATTTCGTAGTGAAGCGCATGATCAAATTGATCTAATTCTGCAAGTAGTAGAAAATAGCGCGGTAATACAAAATTAGAATCATATGGATCATTAAGTGCCGTCTCATCAGGAATCACCTGATAGTTGATTCTTAATGCAGCATCGATACGAGACATAACACGACGCTCGTTTTCTTCGTTTTGATGCTGTAACGTTTCCATAAAATCACCTCGGACTAGATGGTATGTTTAAACCAATCTCGCTGTATATAGGGTTGAGATACACTCGCGCACGGCGTAGTAATCACTTTATTTCTTTTATTGCTTTAGTTTCCATGGTCGGTCTCACCTTAGGAGTTGCTGTACTTATTACAGTATTATCTGTTATGAATGGTTTTGACCGAGAGTTGAAAAACCGTGTGTTGGGGATGATACCTCAAGCCACTGTTTCCTCAACACAAATTCTAACAGACTGGCCGGTACTTGCAAAGAAAATTGAACAGCATAAACATGTAACTGGTGTCGCACCATTTACGCAATTACAAGGCATGCTCACCGCACAGGGACAAGTCGCTGGGATTATGGTGACGGGGATTGAACCTGAATACGAGAAAAAAGTTTCAATTATCCAAAATCATATGGTTGAAGGCAGTATTGATCAGCTGAAAAAAGGTGAGTTTGGTATTGTACTTGGAAAGCAAATGACGGATGCATTGGGTTTAAGTCTCAATGACAATGTCACTTTGGTTTTACCAGAAGCAACGCCATCTCCAGCGGGGGTAGTGCCACGATTTAAGCGTTTTAAACTGGTGGGTATTTTCAGTATTGGTGCAGAAGTAGATTCCAGTCTGGGTTATATTGCACTAAATGATGCATCAACTTTATTACGCCTTCCTGATGGTGCTCAAGGTATACGTTTGAAACTCGATGATATTTTCCTTGCGCCACAAGTCGCCAATGACATTGTAAAAGAATTACCTGGTAATTTTTATGCATCAGATTGGACCTATACGCATGGTAATTTATTCAGTGCGATTCAGATGGAAAAGGCCATGGTGAGTTTGCTACTGTTTTTAATTGTTTTAGTGGCAGCCTTTAATATCGTTTCATCACTAGTAATGGTGGTGACGGATAAAAAGTCAGATATCGCCATTTTGCGGACACTTGGTGCTTCTCCTGCAACAATCACTCGAATTTTTATGGTGCAGGGCACCATCATTGGTGTCGTGGGTACGGTCGTAGGCGCAATCTTGGGGGTTATTTCAGCTTTAAGTATTAGTCATTTAATTGATTGGTTGAATACAACATTTGGTTGGCACTTATTTGATGCCTACTTTATTAATTATTTACCGTCTTATTTAAGATGGCAAGACGTAGTAGTGATTGTTGGTTTATCCTTAATTTTAAGTTTCTTGGCGACGATTTATCCTGCCTTTCGTGCAGCAAAAATTCAACCAGCAGAGGCACTTCGTTATGAGTAATGTCGTGTTAGAAGCACAGAATGTTTTCAAATCCTTTACTGATGGAAAATCAACTGTTGAAGTGATCAAAGGACTTTCTTTGCAAGTGAATTCGGGCGAATTTGTTTCTATTGTTGGTTCGAGTGGTTCAGGTAAAAGTACTTTATTACATGTGTTAGGTGGTTTAGATTGCCCTACAGCAGGAATGGTATACCTCAATGGACAACGCTTTGATAATTTAGGCGAAGCTGAACGAGGTTATTTACGTAATCAGCATTTAGGTTTCGTTTATCAATTCCATCATTTGCTACCCGAGTTTTCTGCTCTAGAAAATGTATGTATGCCTTTAATGTTAAGAAAAGAAGTATCTTTTAAGCAAGCAAAAGCACGTGCAGAATATTTATTAGAACGAGTGGGCTTAACTCATCGTTTAACGCATAAACCAGGCGAACTCTCTGGTGGCGAACGTCAACGTGTTGCATTGGCTCGTGCTTTAGTCACTCAACCTAAACTCATGTTGGCAGATGAGCCTACAGGTAATTTAGACCGAAAAACTGCAGCGAGTATTTTTGATTTACTGACTGATTTACGCAGTGAATTTAATATGGCGATGCTTATTGTGACGCATGATGAGCAACTGGCGCAAAAAGCAGATAGAATTTTGCACATGCAAGATGGTCTTTGGTCCAATCATGAACATTGATTCATCCATTATCCGATAAATTACCTTGTTAAAGCCCATGTAAATGGGCTTTAATTCTTTGTATAAATACAGATTTGATAATAACAATATGACTGGGTTGTTTACTTTATTGGGATGGATTTTTGGAATTTCCATGATGGGTCGAAATTTACCCCATTTTATCTCTACTCTTTGGCCCATGCTTATTTTTTTCAGCAGCCTTATAATTGTTCTTTTATGGCTAAAACGTAGTCTTAGTCAGCATCGGCTATTTCAATTTGTTAAAATAATAACCTTTACTTTGACCAGTTTTGTTTTGGCTGTTAGTTATGCGGATCATGCCTTGCAGCAACGGTTAGTAAGTAGAGTTTCTGATGTTTCCGAAACAGAAGCTATTGTTTATATTGCGAAAATAAATCAACTCACAGCAGATGAAAATGGGCAAAGATTAAAACAAAGTGCGCTGGTACTGCATATATCAGGGGTTAATTCATCCCCTCAGCCGATACAGTTATTGCTAACGACATCATTTAATCGTCTGCAACCTCAGTTTGAATTAGGGCAGTATTACAAAGTTAGTGGAACGATAAAACCGGCACATAGTTATGCTGTTGCTGGCGTCTTTGACGTAGAACAATGGTATTTACAAGATAATATTATGGGAATGATGAACATTAAATTCATTCAGCCCTTGTCAAAAAATGAAGTAAGTCAAATAGGATATACTGCATTTGTACATGCTCAGGATCGTTGGCTTGCAAAAATAAGATTATCAATAGAACGGCAACGACTTTATTTTAGGAATTTTATAGAACAGCAACCTTTAATGCATAAAGGCCTACTTTTGGCGTTATTAACGGGTGATGAAAGTTTGCTGTCGAAACAGACGCAAGATTTATTTAAACGGCTCGGTATTTCACATCTTTTGGCCATTTCGGGGCCGCATGTATTGATCTTCGCCGTGATCTTTTGTTTTGTCTTAGCGCAATTGATTCAGTATTTTAAACCTCATCTTTATTTACGTTATCCCAAACCTCATTTGGTGGTTTTTCCCTTTTTAATCTGTGTGTGGTTGTATACCGCATTTGTGGGTTTTGAAATTCCGGCACTCAGAACCCTGTTTACGGTCATGCTCGTCAGTGCGGTTTTACTTTTGAATCAAAAGATCCAAGCGCTAAAGTTGTTGTTATGTAGTGCCAGTATTTTATTGCTCTTTGATCCTTTTAGTATCTTATCAGCAGCATTTTGGTTGTCGTATGGTGCATGTTTTATTTTAATTCGAGTCTATCAAACGCTACAAGATGATGCATTAGAACAAGTTTCATCATGGCAATTGAAAGTTAGACGCTTCATTCGGGTGCTGATTGAATCACAATGGAAAGTTTTTATTGCATTATTTCCTTTAGTGATCTTAATTTTTCAACAAGTCTCTTGGATTTCACCTGTCACCAATTTAATTGCAATCCCATTGATTGGCGCAATCATTGTGCCATTAGAAGTCATGGGGGCAATGATGAGCGTATTTATTGAACCTTTGGGTTTATTTTTCTTTCATATCGCAGATTGGGTAATTCAATTTTTAGTGAGTATGCTTAATTTTATCGATCAGAACGTTAGCCTCAAATTAGAATGGATGGCTTTTACGCCATGGATGCTGGTGTGTCTGGCGATAGCAGTAGTCATTGTGTTTTTACCGCGTGGTATTGTCCCAAAAACATGGGCTTTGGTCTGTGTTTTCCCCATTTTTTTTGCAGCTAAGGCACAGCATGAGTTTGAACTTACCGTCCTCGATGTGGGGCAGGGACAAGCGATATTTTTAAACCTACCGAAGCAAAAAATGCTGATTGATACCGGTGGTTATTATGATGAAACTAAATTTAGTATGGGTAAGCAAGTCCTGATTCCTTATTTGATGCAGCAAGGAATTGCACAATTAGATCGCGTTTTATTATCGCATTTAGATCAAGATCATAGTGGTGCATTTGAGGCGATCAATGCCGTGATTAAAAGCAATCAGGTGTATTCGAATGAAAAAGATCAACGCTTTGACTCTACCAACTTTAATTATTGCTATGCTGGACAAAAATGGCAGTTTGATCAAATTACAGTGGAAATTTTATCACCGCTTGAAAATAGTCTGAGTGATGTGAAAAACAATCAAAATGAATTGTCCTGTGTCGTATATATTCATATTTCTCAGGCGGTGAACTATCAAAATTTTCTTATTATGGGGGATGCAGGATGGGAAGCTGAATATCAGCTTTTACAGCAGTATCCTGATTTAAAAGTGGATGTTTTAATCTTAGGACATCACGGTAGTCAGCATAGTTCATCATTTGAATTTTTAAAACGCTTACATCCGAAATTAGCGATTGCTTCGGCAGGGTTTAATAATCGCTATGGACATCCACATTCGATCGTATTGGAAAGATTAAAAGCACTTTCCATTCCTGTGTATACAACCATTCAACAGGGAAGTATAAAATTTTCATTATTAGCACAAGGGCAGATGCAGATTGAATCATATCGTCATGCACGAAAATGGTTACAACGTTAAGTCAGTTGACGCCGCACGTACGGATTCAATTTTTTTTATGGCCTCTTGATGAGGGATATCATAAATTTCATCTATTGCAGGATTTGCTTTAAAGCGTTTATAACTCCAATGATAATGTTCAGGATATCGATCAATTAAATTTTCAATCGCGGCATGAATGATACGCGTACCTTCTATTGCAGTACCATCATAAATACGCTCATCAATAGGTTCAATGAACATATCAAAATTCGAATTTTCATTGCGAATAGCATAGATGAGAAGAGTTTTGGCTTTAGTCTTTTGAATTAATTTAGAGCTTAAGCTGCTTGATGCTAAAGGAATGCCAAAATAGTTAACCATGTCTCCGCCAACTCGTGGGGTGTGATCAGGTAATATAACGGTTGTGCCACCTTGTTTTAATGCTTTGAAGATTTGGCGGACACCTGATTCATCAGTTGGTACCAGATGTGCCTGTTCACGACTACGAGCAGAACGGACAAATTCATCTGCTTCGGCATTCTTGATTGGTTTATATAGAATCGTCATTTGGGTATGTTGAGCAAACCATGCATTCATAATCTCCCAAGTCCCAAAATGCGGTGCAATCAGCACTAAACCTTTTTTCGCAGCCATGGCTTCATGAAAAAAATGTTCACCTTCTATGTGGTGAATTCGAGATATATTTTTTGCGTTGCTGCTTCCCCAAATACTGAAAAACTCCATATAGGATTGTAATTCATTCCGTATTGCGGCACGGCTAATCTGTGCTCTGCGGCTTTTTGTGAGTTGAGGTAAACAAATTTCGATATTTAAATGAATCGTTTTTGAGGTTTTGGTGATTCGCATTAAATTTACGATTGCTGCAAGAATTTTTGCAAAAAAACGTGCAAAAAGAATTGGCCGTCGACTAAAAAAATTTAAAGCACGAGTCGTAATAGTATTTTGTCTTTCAGTCATCGTTCTTCAAAATAAAATGCTGAGGTGAGTGAATGTTGTGATTTAAAAATATTATCAGTTAAATCTCAATGTTTAAACAGTTTAACTGCTTTCAGTGTATATAATGAAGCCTTAAAAATTAATTTGGATGGTATTTATGTCCGATTGGCCACCTAAACCACAAAATGAAAATACAAATGCCAATGCTCAATCGACTGGAAAGGAGTGGCAGCTTTTAGAAAAAGCGGTGCTTGCTTCAGTTGAGGAACAACGCCGTAGTCGTCGTTGGGGGATTTTCTTTAAAATTTTAACATTCTTATATATCTTTATTGTATTGGTGTTGATGGGTAAAAGTTGCTCAATAACAGCAAGTGATGAAATCATCACGACTGACTCGCATTTGGCTGTTGTGGATGTCATTGGTACGATTGATGCCAGCAGTAAAGGTGTAAACAGTGCTGATACGATTAAATCGTTAAAGCGTGCTTTTGAAGCAAAATCGAATAAAGCTGTGGTGTTAAATATCAACTCACCAGGTGGTTCACCTGTGCAGTCTGATGATATTTGGCAAGAGATTCAATATCTGAAAAAACAGCACCCTGAAAAGAAAGTCTATGCCCTAATTGGGGACATGGGTGCTTCAGGTGCATATTATATTGCATCTGCGGCAGATGAAATTTGGGTGAATCCATCCAGTTTGGTCGGGTCAATTGGCGTGATTATGCCAAACTACGGTGTTAGCGGTTTAGCACAAAAGTTAGGTGTAGAAGATCGCACCATGACTTCGGGTGAGAATAAAGACATCTTAAGTATGACGAAACCAATTAAACCTGAACAAAAAGCACATATTCAGGCGTTGTTGGATAATGTTCATTCGCATTTCATTAACGCGGTGAAACAAGGTCGTGGTGCTAAATTAAAATCGCAAGATCCTGCAATTTTCTCTGGATTATTTTGGACTGGCGATCAAGCCATTAAGTTAGGGATTGCCGATAAAGCAGGTAATATTGAAACGTTAAAGCGTGAGCTTAAAGTCAATAAAACAGTGAATTATACGGTTGAACATAGTCCAATTGATTCTATTCTAGGTCGTGTAGGCGCAGAAATGGGGCAAAGCTTAGGCGAAGCATTTAGTCAGCAGCTAAGTATGCATCAAGATACCAAAATGCAGTAATTGAATGTCTAATACTGAATGATTGAAATGTTTTAAAAGGATGTTATGAGTACTAAACCACTAATACACTTTGCACATGCTAATGGTGTACCTTCAAAGGTTTATCAAAAACTCTTTGAATATTTAAAAGATGACTACGATATTATTGACGTACCGGTCATTGGTGCGGATAAACGTTATCCTATTAATAACCATTGGTCGTATTTAGTTGATCAACTTATTAATAATATTGAGCAACATGCGCAAGGTCGAAAAGTTATTGGTTTGGGGCACTCATTGGGTTCAGTTTTAACATTTATAGCTTCTTATCGACGGCCAGATTTGTTTGAGCAAGTGATTATGCTTGATCCACCTTTAATCATGGGTAAAGCGTCATTTCTATTTCATCTGACTAAGATTTTTTATCCTAAGATGGTGGATAAAATTACTCCAGCAGGTTTGAGTGCTCGTCGCCGTGATCATTGGGATTCTCGTCAACATGCCTATGATTTGTTACGTTCAAAAGGATTGTACCAACAGTTTGATGAGGACTGTTTTCAAGCCTATATTGATTATGCATTGATTGATGATTTAGAGCGTGGTGGGGTGACACTCACCATTTCTAAGGCAGATGAAGTTGCAATTTTTAGAACGACACCTTCGAAGTGGTGGTTACCCATGTCGAAGCCTAAGTTACCGATTCATTTGGTTGTGGGGGATGAAAGTCCTTTCTTAAAGAAAAAGTTTCCGCAAATTACACAAAAGAAACTTGGAATTCCATTTATGGTTACCAAAGGCGGACATATGTTCCCATTGGAGCATCCACATGCGGTGGCACAATTAATTAAGACCAAACTCAAAAAATGATTTTTTAAGTTCAAGATATTTGGGTCATAGTTTAAATATTTTGAGCTTGATTCAATGAGGCAGCAAGCAAATTAATTTGTATAACAGTGTAGCCAACAGGTCATTTTAAAAACCAACGCAATTGCGTTGGTTTTTAGTTTTTTTAAATTGATCATCTGATCTGCTATTTAAAATTCATTAAATTTTAATGTTTAAAGCAAAGTACTAAACGGGATGTGAGGTATTTCCGAGTCGTTGTTTAAATTCGGCAATCGCTTCGATACGTTTTTGAATCAACATTTCCCCAATATCTGGACCTTGAATTTCAGTGGGTAAATCAGCTGCTTTAATCGCGCGTACAGTCTGCATAATTTCTAGCAGATATTGTGCTTGAGGATAATCGCGATCTTCTAGGCCTAAGCGACCTCTAGCATCACATTCACACGCTTGTACAAATGCTTCAACCCGCTCAGGACGACGTAATACATCTAATCGTTGTAATAAACGCCACAATGTGCCTGCTTTTAAGGTGAATGCCTGATGACATTTTAAATGTTCTTTGCAGACAGCTAAGGCCAGTTGTTTGGTTTGTGTCGGAACCTTTAAACGATCGGATATGATCATAACGGGCTGAATTCCACGTTCTTCATGCATGATATGCCGTGGTAATTCTTCTTTTGGGGTAAGTGCCTTGCCTAGGTCATGCACTAAAACAGCATAACGGACATCTAAAGAGTAATTGGCTTTACACGCTTGCTGTAATGACATCAGTGTATGAATACCACAGTCAACCTCAGGATGATATTCTGGGCGTTGAGGGACTCCAAACAGGGCATCAATTTCAGGGAATAAAACCTTTAAAGCACCACACTGGCGTAATACTTCAAAGTAAACATCGGCATGATTTTCCATGAGCGCGCGTGCTGTTTCTTTCCATACTCGTTCAGGTGTTAAAGCTTGTAATTCGCCTGATTCTGCTAATTGTTGCATGAATGCCAGTGTTTCATTTGCAATGGTGAAACCATATTGTGTATAGCGTGCAGCAAAACGTGCAACACGCAGTACACGTAACGGATCTTCAGCAAAAGCATCGGAGACATGACGTAAAATTTTATTGTTTAAATCAGCTTGCCCATGGTAGGGGTCATAAATTTGGCCAGCATCATCCATAGCCATGGCATTAATGGTGAGATCACGGCGAATTAAATCTTCTTCCAATGTGACATTGGGATCAGTAAAAAATTCAAAACCGTGATACCCCTGACCTGATTTACGCTCTGTTCTTGCGAGGGCATATTCTTCTTTTGTTTCGGGGTGCAAAAAAACAGGAAAATCTTTACCCACAGCTTGATAGCCTTGTGTAAGGAGCTGTTCAGGCGTTGCCCCGACAACAACATAATCTTTTTCGTGATAGGGGTGTCCGAGTAAATGATCTCTGACGGCACCGCCTACTAAATAAACTTGCATGAAAAAACCTCTATTCTTCAAGCAATCATGCTACAGAATAGAGGTTTTCTCAAGTAAAGAACTTTAGCTTTGACTAAAGATTCATTACATTGCGTCTTGTTCAGCCTGTTGAATCTCAGCAACCGTCAAAGCTGTCATATTTACAACACGACGTGTGGTCGCTGTTGGCGTTAAAATATGTACAGGTTTTGCTGCACCAAGTAAGATCGGGCCAATCGTTACATTGTTACCAGATGTTGCTTTCAATAGATTAAATGAAATATTTGCAGCATCCAAATTCGGCATAATCAATAAATTAGCAGAACCTTTGAAGCGCGAATTTGGGAATGCAAAGTGACGGATATTTTCATCCAATGCTGCATCACCATGCATTTCGCCTTCAACTTCAAGCTCAGGTGCAATTTCAGTTAAAATGTTGAAGACTTGACGCATTTTTTGTGCACTTGAATCATTCTGATCCGAACCAAAGCTCGAATGTGAAAGTAAAGCAACACGAGGTGTCATACCAAAACGACGAACTTCTTCAGCTGCTAAAATAGTCATTTCCGCTAATTGTTCAGCAGTTGGATTGGTATTGACATAAGTATCAGCAATGAAAAGATTACGATCTTCTAACATTAATGCATTCAGGGTAAAGAAGTTACTACGACCTTCTTTTAAACCAATAACATTTTTAACAAAGTCTAAATGGATGTCATAGCTAGAATAAGTACCACACAACATACCATCAGCTTTACCAAATTTAACTAACATTGCTGCAATTAAAGTTGAGCGACGACGTGATTCACGTTGTGCATATTCAGGTGTTACACCTTTACGCTGCATGATGGTGTAGTAGTCATCTGCAAACATTTCGTAATCAGGGTTTTTTTCCTGATCGACGATTTCGATATTGGTTCCATTTTCAAGACGTAAACCTAATTTTTTAATGTTTGCTTCAATGACGGCAGTACGACCAATTAAAATTGGTAAGGCTAAGCCTTCATCCACTGCAATTTGCACAGCACGAAGAACACGTAAATCTTCACCTTCAGCATAAGCGATACGTTTAGGGTTCGATTTTGCTTGAGCAAAGATTGGTTTCATCATGAATGCAGAGTTATAGACAAACTCAGACAAACGTTGACGATACGCTGAAAAATCTTCAATAGGACGCGTTGCAACACCAGAGTCCATTGCTGCTTGAGCAATAGCAGGTGCAATTTCTAAGATCAAACGTTGATCAAGTGGACGTGGAATTAAATAATCACGACCAAATGATGCAGATTTTTCACCATACGTTGCTGCATCCGCTTCAACATGTGCCATACGTGCAATGGCATGGACACAGGCAATTTTCATTTCTTCATTAATCGTCGTAGCGCCAACATCTAGTGCACCACGGAAAATATAAGGGAAACAAAGTGCATTATTAACTTGGTTTGGATAGTCTGAACGACCCGTCGCCATAATCACATCTGGACGAACTTCATGCGCATGTTCAGGTAAAATTTCAGGATCTGGATTGGCTAATGCAAAAATAATTGGATCAACAGCCATTTTTTTAACCATTTCTTTGGTTAAAATTCCTGCGGCAGACAGTCCCAAGAACATATCGGCATCTGCAATGACATCTGCAAGTTGGGTGCTATCAATATCCTGAACATAACGTTGCTTAGAAGCATCTAAGCCTTCACGTTTTGTCGTGAGTAAGCCACGTGAATCAGCTACGATAATATTTTCTTTTTTTGCACCAATTGCACAGAGTAAATCTAGGCAAGAAAGGGCAGCTGCACCAGCGCCTGAAGCAACAATTTTGATTTCATCAATTTTTTTGCCATTCAATTGCAATGCATTGAGAAGCGCAGAACCAACAATAATCGACGTACCATGTTGATCGTCATGGAATACTGGAATATTCATGCGTTCACGAAGTTTCTGCTCAATATAGAAACATTCTGGTGCTTTGATATCTTCGAGGTTAATCCCACCAAAAGTAGGCTCTAATGCGGCAACGATATCGACAATTTTATCAGGATCATTTTCGGCAATCTCGATATCAAAAACATCAACACCCGCGAACTTTTTAAAGAGTACGCCTTTACCTTCCATTACAGGTTTTGATGCCAATGGACCGATATTACCCAGACCTAAAACTGCTGTACCATTTGTAATAACTGCAACCAAATTGCCACGAGCTGTATATAGTGCCGCTTTAGAAGGGTCTCTTTGAATTTCAAGACACGGTGCAGCAACACCCGGAGAGTAAGCAAGTGCTAAATCATGTTGATTGATCAGTTGCTTACTTGGTGTAACGCTGATTTTTCCCGGTGTTGGAAATTCGTGATAGTAAAGGGCTTGCTGTTTTAAAGATTGATCATCCATCTGAATCTCGATTATTACGCTGTTCCAGCGAGGCTGGTAGTTTTGGCTAAATTTGATCGAATATATCATTTGTTGAGCATTACGGACAGTCAAAAAGTTGATATTTCGTGCAAAATAAAGCCCGAAAATCATTTTTAGGGAGGAAGAAAGTAACTTTTTTCTGTTGTTTTAAATTACAGTCTCTTTTTGTATTGTGTATTTTTTCAAGAGTTGAAGCTTTATAGAATAGAGCGATTAGATCTATCTTTTCATTTTTATTTATTGGCTGATTCGCATAGTTAAAATTGCACGTATTGAAGCGATTACCGAATCTATCCTGTATTTTATGATGCTAATTTAACTTTATTAACGATGCCTTAAAGAAAAGTTTTAAGGCATTTAGGATGTGTGCTCATTACTCTTAAGTCAGATAAAATGAGTTTGTTATCCTTTTCAATGGATTTATTTGAGACTGGAATGATATAAAAGTATTGATAATGCGACAACAGGTGCTGTTTCAGTACGCAATACACGTTCACCAATACACCAATTTTGAAAACCTACTTTGTTGGCAGATTCAATTTCTATTTCACTTAAGCCACCTTCAGGGCCAATCAGCAGTGCAATGTCTTTGCTTGCATTTTCCAGTACATTGATTTGGTCTTTATTTGGTGCAAGTACCAGTTTAGTGGTCGGTAATTCAGTTGCAAGCCAGTCGGCTAATGTCAGTGGTGCTAAAACTTCTGGCACTTTATTCATACCACATTGTTCACACGCTGCAATGGCAATGCCTTGCCAATGATCGATTTTCTTTTGGTCACGGTCGTACTTTAAACGCATTTCGCAACGTTCAGATGTTAAAAGCTGAATCTTAGAAACACCCAATTCGACTGCTTTTTGAATCGCATAATCCATGCGGTCGCCTTTACTCATCACTTGTCCGAGTAAAGTGCTAAAAGCAGGGGTGCGATCATCTGGATTAAAGTTATTCACTAAAACTGTGGCTGATTTTTTTTGGATATCAGCTAAAGTAACTTCATATTCGCCACCTTGTCCATTAAACAAAGTGGCACTTTCACCGACTTTGGCGCGTAATACTTTCACCCAATGGTGGAAAACGGTTTCCGTTAACTCAACATGCGTATCAACAGCTAAATCAGCTTCAATAAAAAAACGCGGCATGTGGTATTACTCTCAAAAATCGGTGAAAAGAAGATTAGATTTAGCCCAATATTGTATTGAGCTAAATTTGAAATGTATAAATTAAGCTAAACCAAGATCCAAGACCAATTGACGGTTTGGCTCAACGTGATTCATGGTATAGAAGTGCAAACTTGGTGCACCACCTGCAATCAGGCGTTCACACAGTTTAACCACGACTTCATGACCAAAAGCTTTAATACTTGCGCTGTCATCACCATAGGTAGCCAATTGCTTACGAATCCAACGTGGGATTTCAGCACCGGTACCATCCGCAAAGCGAATTAAATTGCTGGCGTTGGTAATGGGCATAATGCCAGGCGCGACAGGAATATCAATGCCTTCTTTTTGTAAGCGATCGACAAAATAGAAATAGGCATCTGGATTAAAAAAGAATTGGGTTAAGGCTGAATTGGCACCAGCACGTGCTTTGGTGATAAAGTTTTGAATGTCTTTATCAAAGCTTTCTGCTTGCGGATGCATTTCAGGATAAGCTGCAACTTCAATATGAAAGTGATCACCTGAGTGTTGACGAATGAATGCCACAAGGTCAGATGCATAAGGCAGTTCGCCCAAGCCCACTTGACCCGAAGGTAAGTCGCCACGCAGTGCCACAATACGGTCAATACCTTGTGATTTATACAAATCAAGTAATTCAGCGATACGTGCTTTATCATCACCAATACACGACAGGTGAGGGGCAACAGGTGTACCTTTACCATTAAAATCGTTGATTGCTGCAAGTGTACGTTCACGCGTTGAACCGCCCGCACCATAAGTTACAGAAAAGAACTCAGGATTAAGCAATTGTAATTCTTGATGAACAACACGAAGTTTTTCTGCGCCCACATCAGTTTTGGTTGGAAAAAATTCAAACGAAACTGGAATACGTTTAGTCATTTTTCAAATCCTTTTTTAATTCGTAAATACTTCGGTTTTTTATTGTTATGACCCTCATTTTACCTTCTGCTTGAACTGCTCTGAAGTTGGACTTAGCACAGCGCAAGAGAAGGAATTTCCCCTCCTAACGGAGAGTTAAGAGAGGGGGATTAAAAACTTAGTATTTATAAGAGTCAGATTTAAATGGACCTTCAACTGGAACGCGCAAATAGTCTGCTTGTACTTGAGTTAATTGAGTCAATACGCCGCCAAAACCAGCAACCATTGCCGCAGCAACTTCTTCATCTAATTTCTTAGGAAGCAGTTCTACACGAATCGCAGCTTTTTTCTGATCTTCAGCAAGATCAGCAAATTTTTCAGCGAACAAATGCATTTGACCCAATACTTGGTTGGCAAAAGAACCATCCATAATACGTGATGGGTGACCTGTTGCATTACCAAGATTGACCAAACGACCTTCTGAAAGAAGGATTAAGTAATCGTTCTCGTTTTCTGTACGATACACTTGGTGTACTTGAGGTTTAACTTCAACCCACTTGTAGCCACGTAAATAGTTAGTATCAATTTCAGTGTCAAAGTGACCGATGTTACACACCACAGCACCAGCTTTTAAAGTATCCAGCATTGCAGCGTCACATACGTGGTAGTTACCCGTCGTAGTTACGATCAAATCAGTATTTTGAAGAAGATCTGCATTTACGTCTTCTTTCTTACCCGTTTGAACGCCATTTTTGTATGGAGAAACAACTTCGTAGCCGTCCATACATGCTTGCATTGCACAGATTGGGTCGACTTCAGTTACACGTACAATCATGCCTTCTTGACGAAGTGATTGCGCAGAACCTTTACCTACATCACCGTAACCAATAACTAATGCACGACGACCAGACATGAGCATGTCAGTACCGCGTTTGATGGCATCATTTAGAGAGTGACGGCAACCGTATTTGTTGTCATTTTTAGATTTAGTTACTGAATCATTTACGTTGATTGCAGGAACTTTAAGTGAACCGTCTTTCCACATTTCTAGAAGACGTTGAACACCTGTCGTGGTTTCTTCAGTGATACCGTGGATTTTAGCAATGAGAGCAGGGTATTTGTCATGTACAACAGCAGTTAAATCACCGCCATCATCCAAAATCATGTTGGCATCCCAAGGTGTGCTATTTACATTAATTTGTTGTTCAAGACACCACATGTATTCTTCTTCAGTTTCGCCTTTCCAAGCAAATACAGGAACACCTGAAGCAGCAATGGCAGCAGCAGCATGGTCTTGAGTCGAGAAGATGTTACAAGAAGTCCAACGAACTTCTGCGCCTAATTCAACTAGGGTTTCAATTAGAACCGCAGTTTGAATGGTCATGTGGATACAGCCGAGGATTTTTGCGCCAGCAAGTGGTTTTGCAGCAGCATAGCGACGACGTAAACCCATTAATGCTGGCATTTCTGCTTCAGCAAGTTTGATTTCTTTACGGCCGTAATCAGCAAGAGTGATATCAGCAACTTTGTAATCTGTAAATGAAGCAGTAACCGCGTTCATCTGGATCTCCTAGATAAAAAATAGATTGGATCGTTATGTTCGCGGATGCCGTTGTTGATCAAAACCAGTATTGCACAGAAGTTTTGACCGAATCGTCGAGCCTAGCGATTTCACATTACTGTTTTTGAAAATCAGCCTGTGAAAAAGTCGCAGCACCCCTCGACGAGTCGCATATTGTACTTGGAAATTGTTGTAGTTCCAATGTCGTTTTGCTTATTATCAGCGCAATCATATTTTGGGATGGAACTTATGGCTTTAAATATTCCTGAATCGTTGTTAAATCTTGAATCAAACTGTGGAGTTTTTGCGTTATGGATGATCTTTCAACAGCATGGTATTGAAAAGAATATTGAAGAATTGATTCAAGCGTCCAAACATGATCGGGTCGATGGAACATTTACTATTGCATTGGCGTTTGCACTTAAAAAATTTGGTTTTAATGTGTCTTTTTACACAGACCCAGATCCAAATATTGATCCCGACGAAATTATTTTTTATGAAAATGCCCAAGTTCAGGGTGTTCACATTCATGCAGCTTTAAGTTATCAACAGATTCAACAGGCAGTTGAGAGTGGTAAATTAGTGATTGTTTACTATGACACTTTGGATGGTATAGGCAATCAGTCGCTAGTGTATTCTATTGATGAACATGAAATTTGTTTCTTTGATTCATTTGAAGCGATGCCAGCACAGGTGTTTGAGCAGCAAAGGAACGTCGATGGAATTTGTCAGCAAGTAATTGTGATTGATGATCAAAATTTTAATTTACATTCAAGCACGCTACATTAATCCGTTTTTTATGTGTTAACGACGATGATGTTTCATGATTTAATGACTTTTAATCAGGGTTTCATTTGATGACCGAAATTGAATTATTTACTTAGAGTATTTGTGCATTATTTTCATTGAAAAATAGCCCATCATTCAATGGGCTATTTTTTTATTCGGCATCTTTGGCTTTATTGTTCCAAAGCTCAGCTTTTGCTTCATCTACTGGCAGACCTAAACCATGTTCATAGATACAAGCCAAATCACGCATGGCTTGAACATCACCTAGTTCGGCTGCTTGTTGAACGAGTTCAATCGATTTAGCCACATCTTTCTTAACGACATCACCACGACGGTAAAAATTAGCCAATTCTAAAATCGCAGCAGGATGTTTAAACTTACTGGCTTGTTCTAGCCAACGGTAAGCATGTTCAAAATAGATTTTTGCCTCGTCAGGATCTTCTTCTAGCATGTCTTTTGCATAAAAAGCATAACCTTCACCTAACCAGTACATAGCTTCAACATGACCCAGTTGTGCAGCTTTAAGTGCCCATTCTTCAGCATGTTCGTTATCATCTTCATCTTCGCTTTGCATATAAAGCTCGGCAAGATCAAATTGTGCTTCGGCATTACCTGCAACAGCACGATTGAATAAGTCGGTTGGGATAGAGAGTTTAGACATAAAAAATCCAAAGAAAAAAATATTTGCTATAGCCTAAAATGTTTAGCGGAAAAAAGCCAATTGATCTGTTCATTATTGGGTTTAGTTTCTTAAGTTTTTAGTCAATGGCAATGCTGCTCTTCATCTTATAAACCTATATTGTATAAATATAAAAATATACTTCTAAGGTTCGCCTTTAATTCTCATTAATATTTATGCTTATTGCGCAATGAATTGCATCGTGAATATTTATAGGGAAGTCATAAAATCATGAAGATGAATGGTCAAATTTGCGTAACAGCAGCATTGTTGAGTATCAGTAGCTTAAGTTTTGCAGATTGGGTGAAAGATTCTGTACAAAAGGTTGAACAGCAAACCATTCAAATCCGCCAGCATATTCATGCTAATCCTGAATTGGGTAATATGGAGTTTAAGACTTCTGAGTTAGTGCAGCGAGAGCTTAAATCGTACGGTATTGAAGTTAAGACTGGTTTTGCAAAAACGGGTGTTATTGGAATTTTAAAAGGCTCGCAAGATGGGCCTGTAATGGCTTTACGGGCAGATATGGATGCTTTGCCAATGCCAGAAAAAACTGGCTTAGCTTTTGCGAGTCAAGTCAAAGCTATTTATCAAGGGAAAGAAACATCCGTCATGCATGCCTGTGGTCATGATGCACATACGGCCATGTTATTAAGTGCTGCCAAAATATTGGCGGCTAATAAAGATAAAATTAAAGGAACGGTCATCTTTGTGTTTCAACCTGCTGAAGAAGGTGGCGCAGATATAGATAACTTTACACAGGGGGATCAGATCGGTTCTCGTAAAATGATAAGTGATGGTGCTTTAAATCATCCTAAGCCTGAAGTCATGTTAGGGATGCACGTCATGGCTGGCATGCCAAGCGGAAATATTTTTTATAAAGATGGTGTTATTTTAAATAGTGCCGATTCAGTTCGGATCACTTTAAATGGTCAACAAGTACATGGTTCTACACCATGGTTAGGGCGTGACCCTATTGTTGCCGCTGCTGAAGTCATTAATAACCTACAAACCTTAATTAGTCGTCGGGTGGATTTGAGTAAAGGTATGGGAGCTGTGAGTATTGGGAATATTCACGGTGGTACAGCAGGCAATATTATTCCTGAGCAAGTCACCATGGTGGGAAGTATGCGTTCCAACCATGAGGGTATTCGTCAAAGTATGCTGAAACAGTTACCTGTGATGGTTGAACATGTTGCACTTGCAAATGATGTCACCGCGAAAGTGGAGTTATCCTCCTATGCACCTGTGACTGATAATGACAAAACTTTAACAGCACTGATGACACCTACATGGAAGTCGGTTGTTGGTGATTCAAAACTGCATCTTTTAGAACATAATGCCAGTCCGAGTGAGGATTTTGCTTATTATGGAAAGTTGATGCCATCGTTATTTATTTTTCTTGGCGCGACACCGCTTAATCAAGACTTAGCTAAAGCAGCCCCAAATCATAATCCACTTTTTATTGTTGATGATGCAACTTTAAAAACGGGTGTAGAGGCTCATGTACGTTTTATTTTGGATTATCCAGCAGTTGCTGAAAAAGTTCAGGCAGCTTGGAAAGCAAAAAACTAAAGCTAAGTGGGGTTTTCAATTGTTTTTTATGAACTGAATGAAAATAGCTTAAAAGAACTGATCCTTATTCTAGTATCAGTTCTTTTTATCTCATCATCTTTAAAAGCAAAGATGATGAGATCAATCATTCGGTTTGTTGATACTCATTAATCACTTCCAGTGCAGCACGGAAGGCTTCTTGAGTTGCAGGCGCACCACAGTAAGATAGGCTATGTAACAGAACTTCCTGAATCTCTTCGACAGTCGCCCCATTATTTAAAGCGCCGCGGACATGGCCTTTTAGTTCTGTTGGACTTTTTAGTGCAGTTAAAAAAGCAATAGTGATCAGTGAGCGATACTTGCGTGGTAATACGCCTTCACGTTGCCAAGTTGAACCCCAAGCATGTTCATTAATCCAGTCTTGTAACGGTTGGGTAAAGGGTACTGTATTGTCTTGCGCACGTTGAACAAAACTTTTGCCCATAACTTCTGTACGAACTTTTAAGCCATTTTTATAATCTTGTTGTGACATTGTGTTTTCTCTTTTTGAAGTATTCACAGCATAAAATATTCAATTTTTAAAACCATTGGCGATTGGTCGTAAAGTTTCAAAGCTAAAGAGAGAACTTTGATTAACTACATTATTCTTAAATTCAATAAAAAAGCCCTCAATCAATGAGAGCTTTTCTTGTGTTTAATGTTCTGAATAAAACTTATGCTTCAATGGTTTGTACGGTAATTTTTTTAGCAGGATCAGTTTTACGACGTACTGCTGGAACAGGCTCACCATAATATTGACGATCTGCAAAATAACTTGAACGTACCATTGGCGCTGCCCAAATATTTTTAAATCCTAACTTTTGACCGTGTGCGGTATAACGTTCAAATTCTTCAGGGGTAACAAAGCGGTCAAGCGGAGCATGTTGTTTAGATGGCTGTAAGTATTGACCAATCGTAATGTAATCTACATTATGTGCACGAAGATCATCTAATAAAGCTAGCACTTCTTCTTCGGTTTCACCGAGTCCTACCATCAAGCCGCATTTAGTTGGTACATCAGGGCAATATTCTTTAAACATTTTCAACAGATTTAAAGAATGTTGATAATCTGAACCTGGACGCATTGCTTTATACAAACGCGGTACAGTTTCAATATTGTGGTTAAACACATCAGGTGGGCATTCAGTCATGATGCGTAAAGCAACATCCATACGACCACGGAAGTCAGGCACTAGAATTTCTAATAATGTTTTTGGGCTTAAAGCGCGAGCTTCTTTAATACAATCGACAAAGTGTTGAGCGCCGCCATCTAAAAGATCATCACGGTCTACAGAGGTAATCACTGCGTATTTTAAACCAAGATTCGAAATGGTTTCAGCCATATGACGAGGTTCATCGGCATCGAGTGCATTTGGTCGGCCATGCGCCACGTCGCAAAATGGGCAACGGCGGGTACAAATATCACCCATAATCATAAAGGTTGCAGTACCACCACCGAAACATTCTGGGAGGTTTGGACAGGCTGCTTCTTCACAAACGGTATGGAGTTTTTGCGCACGTAATGTTGTTTTTATGCGTTGAACTTCATCAGGCGCAGCCATTTTTACCCGAATCCAATCTGGCTTTCGAGGCGTTTCAACCGTTGGGATAACTTTTACAGGAATACGGGCAACTTTTTCTGCACCACGTAGCTTAACACCCTGTTCAGGTTTACGGTTCTCTGACATATTCAACTTTTCCACTGTTTTTTGACGGGGGATATTTATTTATATTATAGCGGAATTGAAAAATGATAGGGTAAAAACACTATTCATTTCCTAAATGTGGTCATCACATAATATATGCTAGGTAAATACAGAAAAATGGTAAAGATTAGGTCATAATATAGATAAGATATATACAGAATTTGAGTATAAGGAGCTTTGAATGCCACGTAAAAAAGAAGTCGTTAGTGGGAATTTTTCAAAATACGATGCTGTCGTAATTGGTTCAGGACCTGCTGGTGAAGGCGCGGCAATGAAGCTTGCTAAATCTGGTAAGCGTGTTGCAATAGTTGATATTCGTGAACAACTGGGTGGAAATTGTACCCATGTTGGCACAATTCCAAGTAAAGCATTACGTCAAACAGTTTCTAGCATTATTCGATATCAACGTGATCCAATGTTTAAGAAAGTGGGGGATTGGAAGCAATTCACCATGAAACAAGTGTTACGTAATGCCCATAAAGTCATTCAACAACAAGTAGATACACATTCACGTTTTTATGACCGAAATAATATTGATGTATTTCATGGTCGTGCTTATATCCAAGATAAAAGTACAGTACTCATTTTTAGTGATGATGGTATTAAAGAAACACTCAGTTTTAAACAATTAGTGTTAGCTACGGGTAGTCGTCCATATCACCCACAAGGTTTAGACTTTAATCATCCACGTGTATTCGATTCAGATAAAATATTAGATCTAGATTTCCCAATTCATAAGATTATTATTTATGGTGCAGGGGTGATTGGTTGTGAATATGCATCAATTTTCATTGGGCTTGATCATAAAGTTGATTTGATTAATACCCAACATCAATTACTCAGTTATTTGGATGATGAAATTGCAGATGCCTTGTCATATCACTTACGTGAGCAGGGTGTGTTAATTCGTCATAATGAACAAATTGAGCGTTTGGAAACATTTGATGATCACGTGGTAATGCATTTACAAAGTGGCAAAAAAATTAAAGCAGATGCAATTTTGTGGTGTAACGGTCGTTCAGGTAATACTGATGGGTTAGGTTTGGAAAATGTTGGTATTACACCAAATAGCCGTGGTCAGCTTGCAGTCAATGATCAATATCAGACTGAAGTTGAAAATGTTTATGCTGCGGGTGATGTGATTGGTTGGCCATCTTTGGCATCTGCGGCATATGACCAAGGTCGTTGTGCGGGTTCAAATATGAGTGGCGAGAAAGATGTTAAACCTGTAAAAGATATTCCGACAGGAATTTATACTATTCCTGAAATATCATTCTTTGGTAAAACAGAAAGCCAGTTGACTGCTGAAAAAATTCCCTATGAAGTTGGACAAGCCTCTTTCCGTCATTTGGCGCGTGCGCAAATTACGGGTGATACCACTGGTGAACTTAAAATTTTGTTCCATCGTGATACTTTAGAATTACTGGGTGTGCATTGTTTTGGTAATAATGCTGCAGAGATTATTCATATTGGTCAGGCAGTAATGCAAAGTGGTAATAACACCATTAAGTATTTTGTTGAAACGACTTTTAACTATCCAACGATGGCGGAAGCATATCGTGTAGCAACATTAAATGGTATGAATCGTTTGTTCTAATATTTAACAATTTTATCAATTAAATCCGTAAGTGATGACTTGCGGATTTTTTATACCTGAATATTGCTATTTAAAAATAAGAAAAAGCCAGCTATTTACATAACTGGCTTTTAAGTCTGACTATTTCATTTTCAAAAATTAAAGCTTACAGAACTGAATGGGCTCAACTAAGGGCTGACCTTTGTATAGGACTTGGCCTTGCGAAGTATGTTGCAGTGTACCATTACAAATCCACTCTACCGCTTGAGGATAGATGATATGCTCCAATACATGAACTCGATTTGCCAAAGAAATAGCATCATCTTGCACACGAACTTTCATTACACCTTGCGTCAGTGCTTGGCCTGCATCTAATTCCGCCGTGACATAATGCACGGTACAGCCATGTATGACATCACCTGTATTGAGTACACGTTGGTGGGTATGCATACCTTTGTATTGCGGCAATAGAGAAGGGTGGATATTCACCATTTTCCCTTCCCAAGCTTTTACAAATTTGGCACTTAAAATGCGCATAAAGCCAGCCAGAACGACGAGGTCAACATCCCAATCGAGCAATTGCTGATGCATGACATCATCAAAAGCTTCACGATTTGGATATTGTTTATGTTCAATAATTGCAGTTGCAATACCCGCATTTTTTGCACGTTCTAAAGCATAAGCTCCTGGCTTATTGGAAATAACTCCAATAATTTGACCTGACAGATTGGCATCTATCAGGGCTTGTAAGTTACTTCCACTGCCTGAAACGAGGACAGCAATTTTGATCATGCGTCGCTCTTTATGCAAAAATTACGCGAATTTTTTCGTCAGCACCATCAACGGATTCCGCATTTTCTTGAATTTGGCCCATTGCCCAAGCTTTTTCACCAAGGCTTGTCAATAATTCAATAGTTTTGTCAGCATCAGCCGCATCAACTACGATAACCATACCAACACCACAGTTGAATGTGCGGTACATTTCAAACTGTTCAACACCACCTTCACGTTGAAGAAGTTTGAACAATTCTGGCCATTCCCAAGATGACTCATTCACTACTGCTTGAGCACCGTTTGGAAGTACACGAGGTAAGTTACCCGGTAAACCGCCACCCGTAATGTGTGCCATCGCGTGAACATCAACTTCTTTGCAAAGTTGAAGCAGTGATTTGACATAAATACGTGTCGGTTCCATTGCTACATCTGCAAGTGGGCGACCATCAACGATTTGGGTTAAATCAAGGTTTTTAACATCTATAATTTTACGAAGTAAAGAATAACCATTTGAGTGTGCACCGCTTGATGCAACACCAATCAATACGTCACCAGCTTTTACTTTGGTACCATCAATAATTTTGCTTTGCTCAACCACACCTACGCAGAAACCTGCAAGATCATAGTCTTCGCCTTCATACATACCTGGCATTTCAGCAGTTTCACCGCCAACCAATGCACAGCCTGCAAGCTCACAACCCGCACCAATACCTGTGACTACATTGGCAGCAACATCGACATTTAAGTGACCAGTTGCATAGTAGTCAAGGAAGAATAATGGTTCAGCACCACATACAAGAAGATCGTTTACGCACATTGCAACCAAATCTTGACCAATCGTGTCATGACGGTTCAAATTGAGTGCTAAACGTAATTTTGTACCAACACCATCTGTGCCAGATACGAGAACAGGTTCTTCATAACCTTTAGGGATTTTACAAAGAGCGCCGAAGCCGCCTAATCCGCCCATAACTTCAGGACGTGATGTGCGCTTAGCGACAGATTTGATTCGGTCGACGAGAGCGTCTCCCGCTTCAATGTCGACACCTGCATCTTTGTAGCTTAAACCAGTGTTTGGGGAAGTTGAGTTGCTCATAATGAAGTCTCCGCATTCGCGCGGCGATTATACCTGAATATACGAAACTCTTATGTTATTTATGTGCCAAAATGCTATCTTTACTGAAATATTTTTCTTTTTATAACGATTAAATATGAATAAGGCGTGATTACATGCACGATCAGACATTAAAACGAATTTTTATTCTTGCGGGTATTGCATTAATTTTATGGGTTTTGTACTTATTAAAGCCTGTAGTGATCCCTTTTGTTGCAGCTTTTTTAATTGCCTATTTATTTAGCCCACTGGTTGAGAAACTGCATCGTTTTTTACCAAGATGGCTTGCCATTGCGATCGTTTTTATTGTCATTTGTGTCGGCGTGACATGGGCGATGTGGTTTGTTGTTCCATTGGTATGGAAGCAACTTATCTATGCACGAGATAGTATTCCTGAAGGTATTCATTGGATTAATGCAACTTTTTTACCATGGGTTTCACATCAATTTAATGTTGCCCCGATGGAAATTGATACTGAACAAATTTCCAAAGTGGTCATGGATTATGTGCAGACCAATTATAGTGCGGATAGCATTCAGGCAATGGCCTTAAAAATTGCTCAATCTGGCTTAAGTTTTATTCAGATTGGCGGGACTATTGTTTTAATTCCAATTATTGCATTTTATTTTTTACTCGATTGGAATCGGATGTTGCAAAATTTAAAAGCCTTAATCCCACTGAAATACGAACACAGCACCTTAGAAATAGTTGGAGAATGTCACAGTGTCTTGGGGGCATTTGTCAAAGGCCAGTTTTTAGTCATGGTTTTGCTTGGCATTGTTTATGCTGTTGGTTTGCAATTGATTGGGCTAGAAGTTGGTTTAATCATTGGAATGGTGGCAGGTTTAGCCAGTATTATTCCTTATTTAGGTTTTGGTGTCGGGATTATTTCGGCAGTCATTGCAACATTCTTCCAGTTTGGACTAGATTGGACACATTTGGCTTTAGTTGCTGTGGTTTTTGGAATTGGTCAACTACTTGAAGGCTATGTTTTACAACCCTTTTTATTGGGCGATAAAATTGGTTTATCACCAGTCGCTGTTGTCTTTGCCGTACTTGCAGGCGCGCAACTAGGCGGATTTATGGGGATGTTAATTGCACTTCCAGTGGCGGCGATCATTGTCGTTTTATTAAAGCATGCCAAGGGATGGTATGAGCAAAGTCAATTTTATCAATCCAATACTTCAATCGTTGGGCTGCAAAATCATGGTGATACCACTACAGTTTCGATGGTCAATGATCATGTGAATCTTGATATTGAATTTAAAAACACGCAAGATACTGAAGAATCAGTCAAAACTGATAAAGATCCATTATAGGGCTGAAGAGTGAATTATGCGTCAATTGCAATTGAATATAGAACCACAGTTGGATGCCAGAATTAGCGATTTTTCTGGTCCAGGATGGGGGCCTGTAATTGATGCAGTAAGACAATTACATGCAGGACTCATGAACCGCTTCTATATTTATGGCGGAGCAGGAACTGGCAAAAGCCATTTATTGTCAGCCATTTGTGATTCATATTTAGATGTCGGTAAAACCGCTATTAAAGTATCTTTATTAGAGTTACTGGATGCACCGATTGAAGCGATTACCTCACTTGAAAGATATGATTTAGTGGCACTTGATGATATAGAGTCAATAAGTGGTGTGCCACATTGGCAAAAGGCAGTTTTTCATTTAATCAATAATAATAATGAAGGTGGTGGGCAATTGGTGTTTTCTTCAAGAGTTGCACCGATTGAATTAAAATTAGAATTACCAGATTTACAATCTCGCTTGACCCAAGCAGTAAGTGTGAAAGTTCCCAGTGGACATTCGTATGCCGATCGTCAGGCCTTGATTTGTTCTGTACTAGAACGTCGGGGTGTACATTTTGACTTGCAAATTACGGAATATTTGCTATTACATGGTCCATATCAAACGAGTACACTCTTGCAATCTATGGATCAACTTGAAAAATTACTGAAAGGTGAAAAAACCAGGTTATCAAATGCAACATTGAAACAAATATTTGCTTTGATAGATGAGTACCGACAGTAATTAAAATTCTTGTGAATTTTTTTAAGCTGTGACAAAGTACGCAAAAGGATTTAAAACCATACATTTATGTTGGTTCATTAAGAAATAATTAAAATAAATTAAGGAGACTGTAATGCTCAACCGGGGCATAGGCTTAGGATTATTGTGTTTTGCTGGACAGGTATATAGTGCCAATATTACTGTTACGACAACGGATGATGTTGTTAAGGCAGATAATCAGTGCTCATTACGTGAAGCTGTTGAATATGTCAATCAGGGTATGCCTGAAGCTGGCTATAATGGCTGTGGTGGTAAAGAGGCAACCAATACTATTATTTTAAATGGAAAATCTGAGTATAAACTCAATAAACAGATTGAAATTTATAAAACTGTTCAAATCAAATCAAGTTATGAGACTAATGTAACTGATAATAATGTTCTCGGTAAAAATAATGCCGTCATTAAAATGGTAGGTAAAGACCGTTTATTCTTATTAGACCACACGTTAGCACCACCGATTACGAATGATGATGGTACGGTTGTTGATAATAATGCTCTGATTTTAGTGCAATTTAATGAAGTATCCTTGGTTGGTTGCGGGCAAGGTGGTTGTGCTGATCAGGGTGGTTTAATTTATAATAAAGAAGGCTTAAGTATTCAATATGGTCAATTATTGAATGGTAGTGCTCGTCAAGGTGGTGCTATTTATAATTCGGGTTTATATGAAAAAAATAAAGCACTGAGTTCAGTATCTTTAACAAGAACGTTAATCAAAGCAAATAAAGCAAGTCAGGGTGGGATTGTTTATAGTGAAATACCTCAATTTGTGGTTTCTCAATCTGTAGTTCAGGATAATGAGGTAACTGATCCTGAGGCAGCTTTGTTTGATGTTCGTGATGGTTTTGATGAAGAAACCAGTAAAACCACTGGTGCTAAACTCACTCGAGGAATCTGGAACAGTACTATTTTTAATAATAAAGGGTATATCGTTAAAGTTTTTGATGGGATGTTAGTTAATAACGTGACCATGATTATGAATACGATGGGGTTGATTTTCAATGCACCATTTAATCAAGGGTATGTTGCAAACAGTATTCTTGCTAAGAATGGGACGGAAGACTGTAAAGTGATTGCCGGTGGTGATGCTACGCATATGAGTAATAACTTGTATTCGAGCGGCTGTACAGGAATTGGCTCGCAAGCCTTAGGCGCTGTAAAATTAATTGCAGGCAGTACAACAGAAGGAAAATGTGACATAACTTCGGATGGCATATTGTGTCCGTTTAAGGATTATGCTGATACTGCACTCGGTTATTTTAAACCTAGATTATTGTCGACGGATAAACAATTGTCTGACTCGCTGATTGTCAATCATGGACCGCAGTTGGGTAAAGATTTAATCAGTTGTGAAGGAAGTGATCAACGTGGTAAGGCTAGGCCTGCCAACTTAGAGCTTTGTGACATTGGTGCAATTGAATTAGTTGTTAATGTCTCTACAGGCTCGAATATTGGTTCAGACCTTTTCTATGGTGGCACAGGAAAAATGTCGATTGCTGATCAGTTACAAGATGGTGAGTTGATTGCCGCAGATCAGTGTCAAGCATTATTGGGTGATAATCCTACGGGTAAACCTTGGCAAGCGGGTTGTTTGAAAATTGTGCAAACCAATACTGTTTCCAAAGGAACAACCACGATTGATCAAGAAGGTAATGTGACCTATATTCCAAATGGAAATTGGCATGGTACGGATGAGTTCAAACTTTTAGTCATAACATCGACAACCCGTTTTAGTGATTCAAAAAACCCTTATTTAGAAATACCAACTCGCATTGTGCAGAGTCCAAAGAATAATTTTGAAAACAAGAAAGTTAAAACATCTGGTGGTAGTACTGGCTTAATCACTTTAATTTCACTGTTTGGATTAGTGGGTTTTCGTAGATTTAAAAATAAATAGGGTAATGTAATGAAACACTATAAAAAGGGATTGTTAACCCTCACAATTTTATCTGCAATGTCGTTGATGGCCGCAGATGATAAGACAATTTATGTTAATACCTTTGTTGATGAAGATGGTGAAAATGCCAGTAAGTGTTCCTTGCGCGAAGCTGTTACGGCAGCTTCGACGCATAAGGCATACGGTGGGTGTTCGGCGGGACAATCCAATGCTTCTGAAGTTAGTGTGATTCAATTGGAAGCAGGTGAATATAAGCTTAATAAAGAATTGCAACCTAATTCATCTATGATTATTCAAGGGAAAATACCGACTGATTACAGTCGAACTGATGTATTAACCAACACTTATCCTGCATTAATAACGGTGCAAACGAGTATCAGTGGGCAAGGAAAAGTTCGTATTATCAATACGACTAATTTAAATAAACCCTCAATTACCTTGAATCATTTGATTTTAAAAGATGGATTTAGTTCGACTTTAGGTGGGGCTTTATATGTGGGGGGGGCAACGACATTAAGTAACGTTTCGATACTAAATTCGAAAGCTCAAGTTGGTGGGGCAATTTATTTAAATGATATCAATAGTCACTTGACGATAAGCAAAGGAAACTATCAGTCAAATGATGCTGTGCAAGGCAGTGTTCTTGCAATGACCTGTAATGATAACTTAATTTATACTGCGCGAAATATAGCAATTACGGGTGCAAGCTTTTTAAAGAACGGCTCTTCGAACAGTGCAAGTGTTTTTGGCTTCTGTGGGCAACCTACGGTGAATTTTGCGACTAATACCATTGCTGATAATGATGCTAACCTTGATTTTGGTAGTATTATGCAGTTTAGCTCAAAGAATCCGCAAGGCACGGCACATTTGAGTGCTTCCTCAAGTTTGGTAATGTTAAGCAATACCATTGTCAAAAATAGAGCATGGGCAACGCTGTTATATGACTCTTTTGGTTCTAAAGTTTTAACGAATAATATACTTGCATACAATGGCGTTGGAAAATCTTGTCGTTATGCAGATGGGGATGTTACTGAAGTTAAAACTACCGATTTAAGGCTGAATAGTAATGCGTTGATTTTGGCAAGTGGCAATGATCAATGTGATTTGCCAGCTGAAACTGTGAAAGATATTAAAGAAAGTACAATTGATTTAAGTGGTGTCGATTTCACAACGGTATTAAGTACATTACAGGGACCTACAGAATATACAGCATTTATGTATATGTATTTCCCTAAAGATAACGCGACAAAGACGGACTTAGTTGATGTCGGGGCAACAGGTTGTAGTCTTCAAGATCAACGAGGAATAACACGAGTTTCTTCGACGAATTCAACTAATGAGAATGAAAGTCAAAATAGCTGTGACATCGGGGCGACAGAGGTTTTGCGCCTGACGGCTGGGAATATTGGTGCGCTGAATCAGTCTAAAGTCAAACTTTTAGAGCGTTATCAGACTGAATCCAGTAGATTCAAAGCCTTAATCGATAATCCACAAACGAATCCAGAGTTTTTATCCTATTATAAAGTTCAATTAGCTTTGTATGATACTTGGAAAACGATCATTAAGGATGAACCGCATTATAGAACTGTATTTATAGACCCATTTGTTGTCAATTTACCTGATGAAAATGTGTTACCTGATGGTGGGCGTGAAATTAAACATCTTAATGTTGATAATTATGGTGTTACAGTCAAAGTATTAGGTGTAGGTAAATTAAATAGTCAAAACCAGTTTGAAGGTAATGTGGATGATCACTTGAAATGTGAGTGGAATCCTGAGTTGAAACAAATTGTGATGTACCGTTTGGATGACCGTATTACACCTTCAGGTGATACTGAATTTTGTAGTTATACATTAACCATGAAATCGAATCCTGCTAAATCTTCAACTGCTTATATCATGGCTAATTTTGCTAATATTGAACCTATTGCAAAAGATGCGAGTTATACCATTCAACATGGTGGCAGCCAGAGTGTTGATGTTAATTTACTTGAATATGCCAATGATGATGGTGATGGTTCTACGACGACGTTAGTGAATAATCCGAATAAATCAAAATTTTATCTGAATGAAAAAGGTGAAGAGTTAGCAATACGTATTGGTAAATTACCAGATCCTGTTTCAATTACCGCAGATCGTACTGGACCATGCCCAGGAAGTGACTTAAAAAGCACGTGTTATGGCGGAAAATTGCATATCCAAATTAAGAATACATTAGATCCGTTTAACTATAAATTTACGTATTTTGTATATGATGCAAATGGCCTAGTTTCAAATGAGGCGACCGTGTATTTAAATAATTCGGAAATGAAATCTGATAGTGTACGTAAGAGTGGTGGTGGCTCAATGGGGTGGTTGAGTTTATTTGGTATTGTGGGGCTATTCGGCTATCGTAAATATCAAAGTCGTAAATGCGTATAAGTTTTAATAAAATAGAAAAAGTCAGCTAAATGCTGGCTTTTTTAATACTTTTAAATGATAAAAAATTCTTATCGCAGCACAGTAAACATAAATTATCGTTTTGAATTGCAATTTGCTACATTGGAGCTTATATAAACAATTACTATGAATTTGATTTACTTTGATTAAAAAGGCTATGCAGCAATTTAAAGCACTTATTCCACTTGAGCTCATCGAGATTAGTCGTGAAGAACTATTGGCGATTAAAAGAAATGACTTAGTTCCATTATTGGATGATCAGGTTCGAATGAATCTATACGCTGATCAGATTATTCAAGCGCAATCTGTTTTATTAAATGGTGTGGATCGTCAATTAACGCAAAAATTAAGTCAAGTGATTGCTGAATTGATTAAACAACTTAGCTATTCAAAAAATATTTTAAAACCTAAAAAACTTAATAGGTTACAGAAATGGTTGGGTTTAGATTTAGAGTTTGATACTGATAAAATTAAGTATTTAAAAGATTTAGATCGACTGATTGATGAAGCCAATATTCTCAGTCAAAAGCTGAAAATTGAAATTCAAAAATCTGAGTCACGATTTCAACAAGCAATGGGTTATCGGGAGCAAATGGCAAAGTATATTGTTGCGGCTCAAGAGTTTTTATATGAGTACCCTAATTTTGTGAGTAATCGTCATCCTTTGGATAATTTTGGAGAACGGTTATCAAAAAAAATTAATACCTTGCAAACATTGCAAGCCAATAATGATATTGCATTAGCGCAAATGCAACTGACACAGCAATTGTCATTGGGTTTAATGGATCGCTTTAAAGAAGCACAGCAAGTCCTGATTCCCGCATGGCATTACCATCTTAAACAAGGTAGTACAACTCAGTCGCAAAATTCATTGGCTGAATTAGATCAAAGTCGTGATAAATTAATTCAAACATTAAAGCAATCATTAGAGAAAAAATAAGGTGAACTATGAACGATTTAAATCAAAATTTACCCATTGAGTCAGCGACAGAATTACAATTACAACAGTTTGAACAAATGAATCTCAAAGAAATTGGGCTGGAAGCAGCTGATTTCACTGCGGTAATGAGTGCAGGTAAAGAGTTATCTGAAATGAGTCATAGTTCAGTGGCAGAATATGGCAAAAATATTGCGACCAAAACGTCTTCATATACAGATGAATTATTGAATTTGGTTAAAAATAAAGATTTAGATGTAACTGGGCAAAAGCTCAATGAAGTGGTACAGGTTGCACAGCAATTGAATACGTCAAGTATTCTGGCACAGCCTAAAAGTTCAGGCTTTATTGGTAGTATTTTAAATAAATTTAAAGGTGCAAAACAAAGTTTTGATCAACACTTTAATACCACAAAAGAACAAATTGATAGTTTGGTAAAGGAAATAGAAACTTCTCAGTCAGGACTAAAAGCCCGTGTAGCAATCTTGGATAAAATGTTTCATGGTGTGCAAGATGAATATAAACAGTTGGGTGTTTATATTGCGGCAGGAAGAATCAAGCAGCAAGAAGTGCAACAGGAGATAGCGACCTTATCCGCACGAGAGCAAGATCAACAAACCAATCAACGTATTTATGATTTAAATCATCTCGGCAATAATTTAGAAAAACGAGTGAGTGATTTACAAGTATTACAACAATCAGCTATGCAAACTTTACCGATGATTCGGATTATTCAATCTAATAATCTAATGTTGGTTGATAAGTTTTATGCCATCAAAAATATTACTTTGCCTGCATGGAAAAATCAGATTAGTTTGGCAATTTCATTACACGAACAAAAAAATAGTGTCCAGCTTGCCAATACTATTGATGATGCGACCAATGATTTATTAAAGCGGAATGCAGATTTGTTACATCAAAATTCGGTTGATACTGCGAAGGCCAATCAACGCTCGGTGATTGATATTGAAACACTTGAACATGTGCAAAATACCCTCATTAAAACTGTTAATGATGTGATTCAGATTCAAAAAGAGGGCATGCAAAAGCGTGAAGAAGCATCGCTACGAATTCGTGCGTTGCAATCGAACTTACAACAACTGGTTTTAGATTCGAGTTCCAATAACGCGAATCAATAAGCAAAGTTTTAATATTGAGGAGAAGCGATTGACCACCGAGCAAGATTATCTTGTGAATGTACAACCTCTTGAAAAACGATTGCTCGCATTACAGCAACGTCACAAGAACATCAAGCTTTTAAGTCTTGGTGGTAGTACGCTTTTTATCATTTCGGTAATTATATTGTTTTTCCAACAAGATCTGATTTATAGTTACTTAGATTTAAGTCCTCAGATTGAGCAACTGCATATTCCATTTAGTGTTGGATTATTGACCGAACATAGTCAATCTGATTATTTTATGAATTTATTATCATGGCTAGCTTGGTTGATACTTAAATCAGTTATGGCATTTGTTGGTGCTTTTTTTGTAGTGAGCTTATTAAAAAGAATACGGTTTTTTTATATTAGATTACGGAAATTCAGCTTAAAAATTGTGACTTGGCTCATTGCATTTATTGTGTTGTGGTCAGGTTTAAGCTATGTCCAATATAATTTACGCGATGATGAACAAACGACATATGCTGAATTGGTAAAATATGATCAGAATATTCAGCAAAGTGATATTTTCCAATATTTACAACGTGCAGAAACTCAGCCCGTCGTACAAGATTATTTATTGGCACAAACGGCTCTGTTACATCGACCAGTAGATAAAGATGTAGCAATTGCTTATGTCTCAAAATTACTTCAAGCGGAAAGAACTGATCCACATTTCTTAGAATATGGTTTTAAACCTGAAACCATTTGGACATTACAGCATCAGCTCTATGGTAAGGCACTGAGTCCAGTAGCGAAAAATATTGAACCGCAGGTTTTAAAAGCCAATCAATGGGGGCAGGTTGTACAATCTATTTTTTTAGGAATTGCAGGCTTCAGTTTGATTGCTAGTTTGATTTTATATTTTATCGGTTTACGTTTAAAAGAGCGTTTATTGCGAGTGACACAAAAAATAGATCTTTAAGTATTAGTTTGATAAATATTAATGATTTTCTGCGCTGCACACTCTATGGGCGATCACTTTATATAAGTGGAGCAATTGCCATTAGGATTTAAAGTGATTTGATGTGGAGTGTAATTCTGTTGTGGGGTAATGAGTGATGATACTTTTTAACGCAATAACATTTTAAAGATTGAATATATACAGTGGCTCTAGATATCTGGATAAAAACAATAGTGTATAAATTATAAGCATTTGTTTTTAAGTCTATTTGAATTTTTAACTATAGAGCTTATATCTGTTGTAGGTGAAAATTTAATGATTGAATTATCGTCATTTTTATTGGGTGTGAATTCAAGGTTGTCTTTTAGCACGCATTTGCGATCAAAACCAGTTGATTAATAAAACCGATTATTTTTATAAAAACAAACTGTTTTATCTATTTTTGGAATTATTGTATTATGAACTCAATGAATGAAATTTAACTCTTATGGAGCTGAGCTATGTTAGATCAAAATACTACCGCACAATTAAAAACATTATTAGAACGCTTAGAAAGTCCAATTGAGATTGTTGCTTCTTTAAACGATTCAGACAAGTCAGATAAAATTAAAGAACTTGTGACTGAAGTTGCGGCACTTTCTGAGCAAGTTACTGCGCGTTTTGATGGTCAGAATGACCGTAAACCAAGTTTTGGTATTGCCAAAGCGGGAGAGCAGCCTCGTGTATTCTTCGCAGGTTTACCAATGGGGCATGAGTTCACTTCTTTAATTTTGGCATTACTACAAGTATCGGGTTATGCACCAAAAGTCTCTGATGATGTATTGGCACAGATTAAAGGTTTAAATTTAACAGCTAATTTCGATGTCTTTGTATCTTTAAGTTGCCATAACTGCCCAGATGTAGTGCAAGCATTGAACTTGATCGCGATTAATAATCCGGGTACAACAGCGACCATGATTGATGGTGCATTTTTCCAAGATGAAGTGGAAGAACGCAAAATTTTAGCGGTACCGATGTTATTCCAAGATGGTGAGCATATTGGTCAAGGTCGTATGACTTTGGAAGAAATTGTTGCCAAACTCGATACCAATGCTGCTGCAAAAGATGCTGAAAAGTTAAATGCGAAAGACGTATTCGATGTGTTAGTCATAGGCGGTGGTCCTGCTGGTGCAGCTTCCGCTGTCTATGCAGCACGTAAAGGAATTCGTACTGGTATTGTCTCTGAGCGCTTTGGCGGTCAGGTGATGGATACCATGGACATTGAAAACTTTATTTCGGTACAAAAAACCCAAGGTCCAAAGTTTGGTGCAGATATGGAAGCGCATGTCCGTGAGTACGGCGTAGACATCATGAACTTACAACGCGTGAAAAATATTGTAGGTGCCGATCAAACAGCCAATGGTTTAGTCGAAGTTGAACTTGAAAATGGTGCAAAATTAGAATCTAAAACAGTTATTCTATCTACAGGTGCACGTTGGAGAGAGATGAATGTACCAGGTGAGAAAGAATATAAAACGCGTGGTGTTGCATATTGCCCACACTGTGATGGCCCACTGTTCAAAGGCAAACGTGTTGCGGTCATTGGTGGTGGTAACTCGGGTGTAGAAGCTGCAATTGATCTTGCTGGTATTGTTGAACATGTCACTTTAGTTGAGTTTGATACAAAACTACGTGCAGATCAGGTATTGCAAGATAAATTGAACAGTTTACCGAATACGACGGTCATCTTGAATGCACTTTCTACAGAAGTGATTGGTGATGGTTCACAAGTGACTGCGTTGAAATACCAAGATCGTGCAACAGATCAAGAGCATATCATTGAATTGGCTGGGATTTTTGTACAAATTGGTTTATTGCCAAATACTGATTTCTTAAAGGAAACAGCAGTTGCGCTTTCAAACCGAAATGAAATTGTAGTGAATGACCGTAACGAAACCAATGTTAAAGGGGTATTTGCAGCGGGTGACTGTACAACTGTACCTTATAAGCAAATCATCATTGCTGCTGGTGAGGGTGCCAAAGCATCATTATCTGCATTTGATTACATTATTCGTAGTGGTCAATAATCAATAAAAAAAGCCAGAGTATCCCCAAGTACTCTGGCTTTTGTCCCCAAAAAAGTTTTTGTTTTGACTCTTTTAGGAATTGAGATTTTATTACTCAATTCCTTTTTTATTTATTGTTATTTATCTATGTTTATATTGAAAATAAATTGCGTCCCTTAAACTTATGCAAAATTTGTGCCTAAGCTTGATTATTTTAGGGTGCTAACATGGTTGAGCTGCATAGATAGCACCATAGCAAATGCATATTCTTGAGTGAAGCAGTAGATGCTAAGAGCTTAGAAATGTGGAAAATACGCATATAAATTAAAAGGCATAAAAAAATTATGGCTTTATTGTAGAGATATAAAAAAATGTTTCAACCTAGTAAAAGAGTCAGAATTGATAAGTTTATAAGGCGGGAAATTATTTTTATAAGCTATTGTTAAGTTTATTTATATAAATCTGAGTAAGCGTTTAGCATTGTAAATGAATCAGTTTAATCAGGTAGTTGATTAATGGTTGTATCGTTATAGGCTAGGATGAATTTAAAATTTTATAGATTATTCTTGAAATTTCAATTATTAAAATGGAAGTAAGGCTTTTTATTGAGTCGATTTTGAGTATAAGTAAAGCAGTCCAAATAATAAACAAATCCCATTGTTGATTTAAGTTTTTTGAAATCATGATGGTGCTGAATATTTTAAAAATTCTATATAAAATTGAGCTGTTTTTATTGTTTTAAATGCTCATTAATTGTCATCTTGACCTTTATTTTACGCAATCATGTGGGGCTTGATAAAGACAAAATGGCAAAAAAAGTTCAGATCAATAATATATATGGCACCGATTTTAGTGACTCTAAAATGTATAATAGATGGGTATTAGAGGCCTAAGTATAAAATATAATTCTAATTGCCTCGAATAGACTTAATCTAATTTTTTGATACACATATAGATTGGGATGATTTAAAGTTTATGAATAAATAGCCTATTGTGTTAATTCTAATTTTTTTAAAATTTGGCACTGCTCAATGGTGGTTGAACTTGAGCAGGATTGGCGCAAACTCTGCAATTGTTGTTGAAAAGATTGTAATTCAGTAATTTTTTCTTCAACCTGTTGAATGTGTTGTTCAATTAATTGATCGATGACCTGACAACCTTGCGTAGGTTGTTTGATTAGTTCGATGAGTTGGCTAATTTCAAATAATGACATGTCTAAAGCACGACAGCGCTTAATAAAAATCAGTCGTTTCAGTGTTTCATCATCATAGTAACGATAGTTATTCGCTGCACGAAAACTGGGGCGAATGAGTTGTTTTTTTTCATAAAAACGAATCGTATCTGTGCTGAGTTGTGTTTTGTTAGCTAAATCTTTAATTAAATAATTTTTTATAGCTTTCATTGTGTCGCTTGACCTTGGAGTTAGTCCATAGTTTTAAATCAGAATAATACAAAATCAATGAAAAGTAACGAGGCAAAAAAATGGCATGTTCTTGTAGTCATGAACCAATAGCACCAAAACCAAATAGTAAATTTAGAACGGCTTTATGGATTGCATTAATTATTAATCTGGTGATGTTTATAGTCGAATTAATTGGCGGTAGTTATGCACATTCTTCCGCACTATGGGCAGACTCACTCGATTTCTTTGGTGATGCAGTAAATTATGGAGTTTCACTGATGGTCTTGGGTGCAAGTCTTTACTGGCGAGCAACAGTTGCTTTGTTGAAAGGTTTTACTATGGCATTATTTGGTTTAATTGTTATTGGTAAAACTGTTTATGCCTATATGCAAGGCATTCCGCCTGAAGCAATAACGATGGGGGCTATCGGTATATTGGCTTTAATTGCGAATGTAATTTCTGCAGTCATTTTATATGCTTTTCGAGAAGGGGATTCCAATATGCAATCCGTCTGGTTATGTAGCCGAAATGATGCCATTGGTAATGTAGCCGTAATCTTTGCTGCCATAGGTGTGTTTGGAACAGGAAGTCTGATTCCAGATTTATGTGTTGCTGTTATTATGGCGACTTTAGGTTTAACAGCTGGTTATCAAGTCATTCAAAAAGCCAGAAAAGAGCGTAGTCAAAATAGACAGCTCGAGCAAGTATATTAATTCTGCATTTGGGGAGCCCTCATTTAAAATAGTCATACGAGCGATGAAAGATTATTTACCTCAATGAAGTCTATTTCCAAGTGTATAAGCTCCATAATATTTAAAGTGCTAGGTTATTTTGTTGATTCCAGAAGTTTTTCCAGAGTTGCAAATATTGATTCAACAAAGCTTCATATTGATGATATTTTTCAGTTTCAAAAATTTGGGTAAACAATGCCCAAATATCATCTTCGTGGTTATCGTCATTAGCGAGCGTTTCACTGTCTTCAACAATTCCGTGGCAATCATAATAGCCTTGCGTGTATTCGGGACTAAATTTTTCCAGATTACGTCTCAAGGCTTCACTATATTTAATGACTTGAAGTTCAGTAATCGCGAGAATCAGCAGTAGATTGGCATAGGAATTGAGATTTTTTTTAATAAAGTTTTGTATGTCGAATGCTTCTTGTGCAATGTTCTCTTGGTTTTCAGGATTGACATTAAGTTGCTGTAGAAGATTCAAAAAGTAAACAAGATGAGATTTCGCAGGAGAGCTTAATTCTAAATGATGTGTGTTGAAACCAAGCTCATCGATTAAGTTCAGTGACAATAGATAGCGTGCATAAATTTTTGCATGAAACTGTTTAGCTGGGAAAATATTTTTATGATTTTCTAATTGGTGAGCTTGATAAATTAACATGCTCAAAGCATCGGTGAATATTTTTACGATGGCATTAAAATAGTTTATGTGAATTTCTTTCAATTGCTCGAGTTTTAATTGTTGTGTATTTAAGCGCATTAAAATAGATGATGAAAATAATGGATGTTGACTGGCTAGATTTTTTAAAATTTGAATATCTTGAGTGTTTTTATCCCAAAGAATTTTCGGAATAGAGTCTTTTATGAAATTGAGTGATTCAGAACGTGCACTTTCTGATTGGGTAAACGATAGCTTGTTCATTGTACGATTACGATTAGATTGGTACTTTGAATAGTAGAGAAAAAATAAAAAATAAGATATATAGAGCAATACCAGTCAATTATTTTTTCTTACATATTTTTCTATTTTGGATGTGATTTTTTAAAAGATATCTTTTTAATATATTTTATAAAAAGACAAATAATGATATAGTATTACTCATTATTGTATGAACAATATTACATTACTAAATTTGGGTAAATCATAAAAATGATGAAAAGTAGGATAGGCACGTAACATGTCAAAAAAAGATGACATCATCAATACTGCTCTTAATCTTTTTAACTCATATAGTTATAACTCTATTGGCGTTGATAGGATCATTGGTGAGTCTGGTGTAGCGAAAATGACGTTTTATAAATATTTTCCGTCAAAAGCTAAACTTATAGAAGAATGTTTAAATCGAAGAAATATGAATATACAAGAATCTTTAAATGCAGCAATCGAAAAATGTAATGCAACAGATTATTTAGGTCACATTAAATCAATTTTTACCTGGTACCATGCATGGTTTTATAGTACAGATTTTAATGGTTGTATGTTTCAAAAAGCAGTAGAAGAAGTATCTAAGGTTTATCCATCAACGATATATCCAGCAATTGAATATAAAAATTGGCTTACAGAGCGTATTCGTTATGCTTTAGATGGCTTAGGCATTGAACAACCATTACAACTTACCAATATGTTGGTGAGCATTTTAGATGGTATGACTATGCAGGCACAAATAGATAAAGATTCCGTAAATTTAGATGCTTATTGGAAACGAATCACTCGTTTAATTCAATTTGAATTGGCTGAAATGTAAGCAAAAAAAAGCGTGAATTCAATAATTATTGATCACGCTGCGTCTGAATAATTTTACTTCTTAATATTTTAATATAATCAATGGGGTCGATTATTTTAAAATATTAATGTTGATGAGTTTAAAACTCATTTTCTTATGATTATTGATTTAAAAATGATGCCCTCTGGATATTCTAATTTAATTTTTCTAAAATTATACCTCTTTAACTTGTTATATACAGACCTGTCTGTTTATGGTTTTGATTATATTTATTTTCCTTGTGAAAGACAATCCTATTTAAAGAAAAAGTTAAAAATATTTATATTTTATTTATCTTAATGATTGTAAGGAAAATAAAAGAGAAAGCTTAACTTATTTAAATTGAAGTAAATTCATTTGATTGGATAACTTGCTGAATTTTGCTCAAGTACCTGTGGTGGTAAGTAAATGGTGAATTCATTGATTGCTTCAATAAGCACACTATAGGGTTTAAGTTGATCGTGGAAAGAAACCAAATTCAGGCGATTGAGTAGTTCAAATTTTGCATGTAGAAGCGTTGCAGGTTTAGGTCGCAGTCGATCATGCCAAACCCGATAGGTTCCTAATTTACCATCACGGCGATGATAAAAACCCGCGAGTGGGTGGGTTAAATATACCAAATAGCTTTCTAAATCTGGGAAGCCATCATAGTGCCATTCATCTTGAGCCGATTGAGTCAGATGGACTTCAGCAGCAGCCCATTCGCTGTAGGTGGTCATTTTATAAGACGAGTAGTAACCTTGTTGATCTTGTTGACAATCAAAGTGGATTTCAGCCTTATACCAAGGCAATAACCATGCAAAGCGTGGTACAAAAACAGTCCATGAGTCTAATGTTGTTCCGATAAACCATACACAGCGTTCCTGTGTCTCTTGATCAATTACATAGATACGATAATTGGTTTGCCCCATACTAAACTTGGGGAATCGGTAGCATGCAGAAGTAAAATCTATATCAATAAAAGGCACAACGGAGAGTAATACTTTTTCTTGACCTTGCACAAAAATAGTATCTAACTTAAAACGTTGAGGAATAATATGATGAAGTTTTTCTGGATCAATCGCATAGCTAATTAATGCAAAGTGTTGTAATTGACATTGCACATCGATACCAGTGGGTTGTGGTCGAGGGTGAAGTACGCTATTAAAGTTTAAATGCTTCATCTGTTATTTTTTAAATTATAATTCTTCATAGAATATTACGAGAAAAAAAGTAAAACGTACATTTCTAAATGATTTTTTTCAAAAAGAAACCGAAGCCATGGCCTCGGTTTCTGTGCAACACTTAAATTTTATTTTTCAACGAAGGCACGTTCAATCACATAGTCGCCAAGTTGTCCCATACGAGGAGATTCTTTTAGACCGTGTTGATCTAAAAGGGCAGCAACATCTTTTAAAAATGCAGGGCTACCACAAAGCATTGCTCGGTCAACTTCAGGGTTAAAGCGCTCTAAGCCAATTTTTTCAAAAATTTCGCCGGTTTCAATTGCCGTGGTAACACGACCTTGGTTTGGAAAGTCTTCGCGAGTAACGGTTGGGTAGTAAACAAGTTTGTCTTTAATCCCTAATTCTTCAAAAAACTCATGGTTTGGAAGCTCATTGTGAATTAAGTCTTGATAAGCTAATTCTGAAATGAAACGAGTTCCATGTACAACAATCACTTTTTCAAAGCGTTCATAGGTTTCTGGATCACGAATTGTGGCCAAAAATGGTGCAAGACCCGTTCCTGACGAAAGCAAGTATAAGTTTTTGCCTGGATTTAAATCATCAAGCACTAAAGTACCTGTTGGTTTTTTAGAAACTAAGATTTCATCACCGACTTTAACTTTTTGTAAAATAGAAGTTAAAGGACCATCTTGTACTTTGATTGAGAAAAACTCTAATTCTTCTTCGTAGTTTGCACTAGCAATTGAATAAGCACGCATTAAAGGCTTACCATTGACTTCAAGTCCAATCATCACAAATTGACCATTTTTAAAACGTAGTGCTGTGTCACGCGTAGTTTTAAAACTGAATAATGTGTCATTCCAGTGGTGTACGTGAGTAATCTTTTCGACGTTGAAAGCAGCCATTAAAGGTCTCAATAAATTATCAAATTAGAACAAGTTACTATTCTAATCTAAATTCATTCTCTATAAACTGAATATATTTAATTGAACTTATCAGAAAAAGTGATGATGACTGAAGTTAGCATGCCGATTATTGGTTATATGCAATCTCCTTATAAAGAAAAGTTTGGTATTCCACGTCAACCAAACTTGGTCCAAGTCGAGTCTTATATTGAAATGCTTGCGCCTTATAATGATTTGATGGCATTTGATGGTATAGATGAATTTAGTCATTTATGGTTGATTTGGCAGTTTCATGATAATAAAAATCAACAGGATCACCTTAAATTTCGTCCGCAAGTTCGTCCGCCACGTTTAGGTGGTAATAAGAAAATCGGTGTATTTGCAACGCGGAGTATGTATCGTCCTGCGCCTATGGGCTTGTCGGTGGTGCAATTGATGCGGGTTGAGAAAGTAGGGAAGGCGGTTCGTGTTTATGTCACTGGAAGTGATTTGTTGGATGGGACGCCTATTCTTGATATTAAACCTTATATTCATTATTCAGATGCTATTACTGATGCACAGAGTGCTTATGCACAGGAACAACCCTTACGAAAGTCTGTATTTTGGCTAGATTTGGCTGCAAAACACAGGGAGCAATTAATCAAATTGGATCAGGTCGATCTTAAAATAATTTCCGAACTAGAGCAGGTTTTATCTTTAGATCCAAGACCTGCCTATCAGGATGATGAGCATCGAATTTATAAAATGCAATTTGCAAATGTTGATGTGAGTTTTACAGTGGGTTGTGATTGGGTGAAGATTGTTCAAATAGAATGCTTAATATCAAATTGATTGATTTACTCAAGTGAAGTTAGTGTTTATTTTAAGGGTAATCACCGCAGTATTTCTCAGCTTTTAGATTATCTGATTTGATGTTAAATGATTTTAACAGACGAGCAAAAGGCAATGTTTCCACTTAAGTTTTTATTATGTTAATCACATTAAGTGATTGATGCTTTATAGAAAAATATGCCTGAGTGGATCGGACTCAGGCATTGTAAAAAATGCAATATTAAAAAAATAATTTGCTATAGTGGGCATAGTTTTGGGGATAGAAAAATGCAGTTTAATTTTGAAATAGATGCAACGTGGTGCTTAGAACAATTATTAAAAGATGAGCGCATTTCAGAACGGGATAAATTATTGGTTCAAACCACGCATCGACAACGTGAACAATTAAAATGGCATCCCTTACATTGGATTGCGCATTTTAATTTACTTGATGTTAAAGAGCCGCAAAAAAGATTAACCTTAACGGTGCTCTGTCAGTGGCTGGCTGAAAAATCTCAAATTCCCTTTTATTTAATTGATCCTTTAAAGGCTGACGTTGCATCACTGACCAATGTGATGTCACAAGAATTCGCTTTAAGAAATCAAATTCTTGCAGTGGAAGTACAGGCTGATAAAGTTTTGATTGGGTCAAGCCAACCTTTTTCAAAAGACTGGATACACAATTTAGAACGCAGTTTAAAACCTAAAATTATTCAGCAAGTTTTACTCAATCCTGAGCAATTGCAGCGTTATTTGAATGAGTATTATCAAGTCAGCCGCGCAGTGAGTCACTCTCAAAAGTCTGGCAACTATGATAATGAAAATAAAGGTATGGAGGCGCTTTTACAATTGGGTGATTCGCAGAGCCCAGATGCGAATGATCAACATATTGTGAAGTTAGTGGATTGGGTTTTACAGTTTGCCTTTGAACAAGGCGCAAGTGATATTCACCTTGAGCCACGCAAAGAAAATGGCAAAGTACGCTTTCGTATAGATGGTGTGTTGCATACAATTTACAATATGCCTGCAAATACCCTGACCGCTGTTATTTCAAGGATTAAAATTTTAGGCCGGATGAATGTGGCTGAGAAGCGTAAACCACAAGATGGCCGTTTAAAAACGCGAACGCCTAAAGGACAAGAAACAGAATTGCGCCTTTCCACATTACCAACTGCTTTTGGTGAAAAGTTAGTGATGCGTATCTTTGATCCTGAAGTTTTGGTGCGTAGTTTTCAACAACTGGGTTTTGATGAAAACTTGCTGGGAAAATGGCAGGCTTTAACACAGCATAGCCACGGTATTATTTTGGTGACAGGACCAACGGGTTCGGGGAAAACCACGACTTTATATTCATCTTTAAAACAGCTCGCAACGGATCAGGTGAATGTTTGTACGATTGAAGATCCGATAGAAATGCTTGAGCCCAGTTTTAACCAAATGCAGGTGAATCTGGGGATTGATTTAAGTTTTGCCGATGGTGTTCGTGCGCTAATGCGACAAGATCCGGATATCATTATGGTGGGAGAGATTCGGGATCAAGACACTGCTGATATGGCGATTCAAGCGGCTTTAACGGGGCATTTGGTATTGTCAACTTTACATACCAATGATGCACCTTCTAGTTTGACACGCTTGCATGATTTGGGTGTACAGCCATTTTTAACTTCAGCGACCATTCTTGGTGTGCTTGCACAGCGCTTAGTCCGTCAGCTCTGCCCGCATTGTAAACAAGAAACTTTTATTAATGACCAAGAATGGCGACATTTGACCTTCGATTACGCAATTAAAATGCCTGAATTTGTCTTTAAAGCGGTAGGTTGCGATGAATGCCGTCAAACGGGTTATAAGGGACGAGTTGGACTGTATGAGTTTATGCCTATTAGTTTAGAAGCCAAACAAAAGATCAGTGCCAATGCCACATTAGATGAATTACGTACTCAAGCAAAAAAAGAGGGTATTGAGCCTTTAAGAATTGCGGGTGCACGTAAAGTCATAGATGGGGTGACCACACTTGAAGAAGTATTAAGAGTAGTCCCACTGAGTTAGTTTCATCGTAGTAGGAAATAGCTATTTGATTCTAAACATAAAATCTAGATAAACCATTTAAAACTAAGATTCCTTTTTTATTGAATTTTTAGTTGGCTTAAAAAGCAGTATGCGCTGATTCATACTGCTTGTTCCCACGTTTTTTTATTGTTAATTTTATTCTTATTATTTAGTTAAAATTAGACGGTTATTACGGGTCAGACGTAAACGATATTCTTCTCCAGCGTGCATAATACGAATTTCACGACCTAGCGAAAAAAGATTGTTTGAATGCAACATGGGTAATGCGTGATTAGATTCAAGGTGGCGTGTAAATAAGCTAAATGGTGCGTTCATTGTTGTTAGGCTCCGTGGTGTGTAGTGGACATTTAAATGATAATCATTATCAATTGTGGTTGTCAACGGCAATTTATCAGATTTATAAAAAAACTATAATTGTTTACACTGAGATAAAGTTTTGAGGTGATTAAAAATATGTTTAAGCCTACAGTGCATGTAGCAATTGGACTACTATTTCATCGGGGTAAAGTTTTAGTCGGTTGGCGTAATGCAGATCAACATCAAGGGAATAAGCATGAATTTCCAGGTGGAAAAGTGGAGCAAGGGGAGACACCTGAACAGGCCTGTCGCCGTGAAATATTTGAAGAAGTAGGCATTGGTATTCAAGAGTGGCATATTTTTGATGTGATTCATCATGTTTATGATGATGTCGAGGTTTATTTACATCTTTTTCATGCGCAAGTTCCCGAAAAATATCTGTCCGATATTCAACAGCCATGGAATTGGTATGATCGTGAAAAATTATTAGATCTGAATTTTCCAAAAGCTAATCAAGTCATTGTTGAGCGTTTATATTGGCAGCATGCGATTCAAATTTCAGCCGATTTAATCCAACTCAATCGACTTGCTGAAGATACTTTATTGTATTGGCGTACGGACTCAATGACTCTGTCCATACAAGATTTTCAAAATTTTTCTGATGCGCAATTAAAGTCATTGATCCTGAATTATGAATTATGGATGCAATTAGATGAAGCTTTGCAAAAAAAAATTGGAGCAGTTCAATTTAAACAACACCAAATTTTAGCCATGCAGAAGGGTCAATTACCTATGGGGATGCGCTGTATCGCATCATGTCATGACGCGGTGTCGTTACAGCACGCTCAGAAAATAGGTTGTGATGCGGTCTTCTTGAGTCCTGTGCAAGCGACAGAAAGTCATCCAGATGCACTGATTTTGGGCTGGGAGTGGTTTCAGCAACTGGCTAAAAATTGTGATATTCCAGTATTTGCATTGGGTGGGTTGAAACCGCAAGATTTGCCATTGGCACAGCAAAACTTTGCTTATGGTGTGGCTGGGATTCGTGGTTTTTAATCTCTTAAAAATTAACGAGGGATAGCTACTTAATTTTTATAAAGTCATTTTAAGCAGTCAATGCCATCTCGAGGTTTTAAACATGCTCTCTGAATCACCTCCTTATTCAAGTGTTAACTTTGAACTAAGGGGTGATGAAAGGAATTTTTTCACGTTTTATTTCTGCTTGTGTATAAGGCGTAATTTTTACGCTATCAGGTGTTGCTGCGCTTTGCTGTTTTGTTTCTGATGTTTGATAGGCTTTTAGTGAGGTGCTGGTTTGAGTTGGGCGTGCTTGGCACCCAACTAAACTCAATAAACTGGTACATAAGATAATGGTTTTATACGACATTAAACCTCCTATTATACGCCTCATTAGTTTTGATAACTACCACTGGAAATGACGCGATTGGTATTTGAGTTGCTGTCATCTTGCATGTTGTTTTCGCTTTCACGAATATAGTTTTCCATACTATCGCCAGACTGTGTTTGTGATACTGGATTTTGTGTATCAGGGAAAGAATCTATTTCAACCTGATCATGTGTTGCACAGGCCGTAGTTTGATGAGGTATGGTACGTCGTAGCATTGGAATATACATCGCGCCAGCACAGCCTTGTGCCGAAACATAGCCTGTTGCAACATCAATCCATTGCCACTGTACATCATCAGGTTGTCTTAAATTCACTGGTTTTTGGCGTAATTGTTTCATCGCGTTAATCCATACGGGGAGGGCGCCAGTAGAACCAGTTAAGCCAGTGACTTTATTATCATCTAAACCAAGCCAAACGACAGCCAAGTGATTCCCTGAGTATCCAGCAAACCAAGAGTCACGTGTATCATTGGTCGTGCCAGATTTCCCTGCAAGTTTAAGTTCAGATGAAAGTGTATTATAGGCTGATCTACCTGTACCTGAAGACATGACTTGTTGTAAGCCATAATTCAAAATATATGCAGAGGATGGATCAATGGTTTGCTGCACATTCAAAGCATAGCGTTCTAATAAGTGTCCATTTGGTGCCACAACAGAACGAATGGCTTTGGTTGGATATTTAAAACCGCCTGTGGCGAAGTTTCCATAAATACTTAGCATTTCCATTGGCGACATATCTACCGCACCCAAGAAAATAGAAGGGTACTGAGGGATGCTTGATGTCACACCAAATTTAATTAAATTATTTCTAAAAGTGGTTTGCCCAAATTCTTGCCCAAGTCTTACCGCCGCAAGGTTATAAGAATTGGCTAAAGCCTGTGCCATGGGCACAATGCCATTTCCGCTACCACTATAATTTTTAGGGGTCCAGGTTTGTTTGCCATCCACAGGAACACTAATTGGGCTATCTTCAATTTTAGTGGCCCAGTTATAACGTCCTGATTCAATCGCACTTAAATAAATGACAGGTTTCAGCAATGAACCAACTTGGCGTTTTGCATCAATGGTACGGTTAAAGCCGGTAAAATCTTGGGTAGAGCCGACAGCTGCGACCAATTCACCATTTTCAGGGTGGGTGATGAGCACTGCACCTTGTAAGTCTTTTAATCGGTTTGGATTCGAGTTGGCCAGACGAGCGACAGTTTCACGAAAGCTATTTTGAACTTTAGTTTGTGCAATTGGATCTAGGGTGGTGAATATACGTAAACCCTGATTGGTTAAATCTGTTTCTTGGTATTCTGTTTTAAGTTGACGACGTACAATATCTAGAAAATCTGGGAAGCGTGCAGTACCAATAGTTGGTTTATCAACTACATTTAAAGGGCGCGCGATTTCACGTTCATATTGATCTTGAGTTAAATAGCCCATGACTAACATGTTGTTTAAAACGACATTACGACGTTTTTTCGCAAGTTCTGGATTCTTCCAAGGATTATATAGGGTTGGGCCTTGTACAAGCCCAACTAAGAATGCTTGTTGAGAGGTATTGAGTTCGCGTAATGGTTGACCAAAATAGAACTGTGATGCTAAACCATAACCATTGACTGAATAGTTACCGCTTTGTCCTAAATTGACTTCATTTAAATAAGCTTCTAAAATTTCATCTTTATTGTAATGTAGCTCTAACAGTAACGACATGAGAGCTTCATTCACCTTACGCTTTAAGGTTTTTTCAGGTGTTAAATAAAAGTTCTTAATCAGCTGTTGGGTTAAGGTCGAACCACCTTGGCGTTTCCCCCCAGTTACGTTACTGACTAAAGCACGTGCAGTACCACGGAAGGAAATTCCATGATGATGGTAGAAATTACGATCTTCCGTTGCAATAAGTGCTTCAATGAGTGGTTTTGGGACTTTATCTAATTTAATCAACACACGATCTTCATTATGTTGCGGATAAATTCCTCCAATCAACATTGGCTCTAAACGTGCAATACCAGTATTGGTTGGCTTGGTTGCTTTAACATCAATAATTTGATCATTATTAAATGAAACTTGTAAAATTTGTTCAGGATCGACACTGTCACCAAAGTCAAAACCACGAGTATGGACATATAAGCTATTGCCTTGCGTCACATAATTTCCAGACTGGGTATAACTATTACTACCTTTATAACCGAGTAGTTTTAATTCTTGTTCAAAATCATTTTGTGCAATCGGAGCGTTAGCATATATTTCTAATGGGCGTGCGAATACTTTAGCCGGAATATCCCAACGATTTCCTTCAAATTTGTCACGAATAATATTATCTAAACGGACCAAATAAATACTAAAAGCTAGGAAGATCGCTATGATTAATAGACAAAAAATTAGAGCAATGATGCCAATACCGCGTTCGGACTTCATATATTCAGACAAGATCCTGATTGTTTGTGGCAATCATGCGAATCTTTTCTTTAATTTGCAATAATAAATCTGTGAATTAAGCGAAATATTCGCTATAAACTTGTGGATGTTCAGTAAGGAATGTTTTTTTAAATAAATACGATAGTGCTATTATAGAGCGTATCAAACAGTGGAGCCGTAGCGTACTGTGCAAATTTCACCAAAGACATTTCGAAATATTGGGATCATTGGGCGACCAGATAAATCATCTGTAGTCGATACCTTATGTCTTATTCATGATCATTTATTAGGTTTGGGATTACATCCTGTATTTGATTCTGCAACAGCTGCATTGGTTCCATATACCAACACTCAAACAGTGAGTCGTCAGCTTTTAGGTGAAGTTGTTGATTTAGTCATAGTGGTGGGTGGGGATGGTTCACTGCTACATGCTGCTAGGGCACTGGTCAAACATAATACTCCCGTGTTGGGGGTTAATCGTGGTCGTTTAGGTTTTTTGACCGATATTAAGCCCACAGAAGTGATTTTTAAACTGGACCAGGTTTTGAAAGGTGAGTTTCAGCTTGATCGCCGGTTTCTATTGGAAATGGAAGTCCGCAGTAATAATGAAGTCATTTATGATGCGATTGCCTTAAATGATGTGGTGTTACACTCGGGTAAGTCGGTACATATGATCGACTTCGAGTTGAATATTGATGGTCAGTATGTCTATCGTCAGCATAGTGATGGCTTAATTGTTTCGACACCTACGGGTTCAACCGCTTACGCTTTATCGGGTGGTGGTCCAATTTTACATCCGAGTATGGATGCGATTGCTTTAGTGCCCATGCATCCACATACCTTGTCTTCTCGTCCAATTGTGGTCGGTGGACAAAGTGAGATTAAAATTCAAATTCGTGAAAACCGTGTATTACCTATGGTCAGTGCCGATGGGCAACACAGTATTTCTTTAAATGTGGGCGATAGTTTGCATATACGCAAACATCCGTTTAAATTAATTTTATTGCATCCACCCGGTTATGATTTCTATATGGCATGTCGTACTAAACTGGGGTGGAACCAAGATTTTGACTCATTTCAACAGCAGGATTGACCATGAATATTGAACAAATGCTTTCTATTTTAGATGCAGATATTGTGGAGCGTTTAAAAACAGCAGTAGAAATTGGCAAATGGCCAAATGGTGTTGCATTAACTCAAGAGCAGCGTCAAATTTGCATGCAAGCAGTGATTTCTTGGGAACATCAGCATGTTTCTGAGAAAGAACGAACGGGTTATATTGATAAAGGGCATAAAGAAGAAGGGGAAGAATGTGATTCACATGTACCTGAACCTGAGTTTCAGCCGATCCGTTTTGTTTAAGTGGTACTAAGATTTAATTGATGCATGGCAAGAATCCTCAGGGATCGCTTGCCATATTTTTCGAACCATACTAAATAGATTATTTAGAATAAAAAACTTTGGTCTGACTTAGACGTTCGATATTAAAAACGATTTTTCCAAAACTCTCTTGCCTTTAGCATGGCATCATCATAATGGCTACAAACGCCCATGGTATATAAAGCAATTCCCATTGTTTCAGTAACGGCAATCTCTCCATATTCATGCTGTTGTTTACCTTCCCACACCGCTTTAAATATAGCTAAATCCAGTTGTTCTTCTACGGGACTGCGATTATCCGTCAACTTAGGTAATTCATGTTCGTATAGTTCACCATCTTTGATGCCACAGATCAGTGTTTTAGCATCTGGATTTCGTTCAAATTCACCACCTTCACCTTTAATCACGGCACTGTCTTGATAACCCAGTTGAAAAGCAGCTTGTTGATGTGAACGACGATATGCTGGATGGAAGATGGCTTGCATCGTGGCCTTAGCATTAAAGGGATTAATCAGGCGTGCTAGAGTGTGAATAGGCGAACGTAAACCCATCACATTACGAAGTGCAATTAAATCACTTAAAATGGGTGAGATCACCTGTAATGGTATATAAGCAAAATTTTGTTTTTTAAGTTGTTCTACAACATCATCTTCATTTTGACAAATATTATAGTCTAAATATTCTAAAACTTGTTCGGTATAGAGTCGATTAATGGTATGACCAGATGCCCCATGCATGATAATTTTATAACCCTGTTTCGCCAGTGTTAAAGCGGCGAGTAAAAACCACGGATAGTGCTTTCTTTTTCCAGCATAAGATGACCAGTCCAAATCAATATTTAGGCTTTTAAAGCTTAATTGATCTTTAGTCGCTTGAACAAATCCTGTTAATTCATCTACAGATTCTTCTTTGACTCGGAGTAACATCAGAAAAGCACCGAGTTGTACATCTAGTACTTCACCCTTTAAAATCATACTGAATGCTTGGTATGCCTCATTATAAGTTAATGATCTCGCGCCATTTTTACCTTTGCCGACAATACGAACATATTGTGCAAATGGATGTTCATAGTCTTTATAAAGGTTTCTTTTGTTATCCATGAGTATTCGAGTATTTCGTATGAAAATGAATTTCAACACTATGCCATAAAAATAAAATGAAGAAAAAAAGAATATCCATATTAGACTAATGTCTGAATGGATTTTGTGTGAAAAATAAGCAAAAAGGACTCTTATTAACTAATTTTGATCTGAATTCAAGTAAACTTTCCGCTTATAGAATTTATTTAAATTTTGATGATCTCCTTAGCCTGACATTTTGTATTTAATACTTTTTCTAAATGATTATTTGCAGAGTTGGCTATTTCATTTATAAATTTTTCTTTGTTTTCATCTTAAGTCGGGTTTTTCACAAAAACTCATTGTCTTTTTGCACTTCGTAAAAAGATTCAGGGCTGTGTATTCGTAAGAATAGGCAAAAAAATGGATATTTCTGCATGCAGGAATATAAGACGAAGTTATGATTATGGCTAAAAAACCTTTATATAAGTCACTCTATTTTCAAGTGATTGTTGCTATTATTGCCGGTGTGTTAGTAGGTCACTTTTACCCAAGTGGTACGCAACTGATCAATGGTGTTGAAAAACATGTACCAGGTCTAGGTGAGCAATTAAAGCCGTTAGGTGATGCCTTTATTCGCTTAATCAAAATGATTATTGCACCTGTAATTTTCTGTACTGTGGTCAGTGGTATCGCAGGCATGGAAAGCATGAAGTCTGTGGGCAAAACGGGCGGTATTGCGTTACTGTATTTTGAAATTGTTTCTACCATTGCACTTTTGATTGGTTTATTGGTGATTAACATTGCTAAACCAGGTGTTGGTATGAATATTGACCCTGCAACTTTAGATGTCTCAGGGATTTCTAAATATGTGGCATCAGGTGAGTCTCAGTCTACGCTCGATTTCTTGATGAATATTATTCCAAATACTGTCGTTGGCGCCTTTGCTGAAGGTGAAATTCTTCAGGTTTTGTTGTTTGCAATTTTATTTGGTTTTGCACTGCACAAATTAGGTGATGCAGGTAAACCTGTATTGAAGTTTATTGATCAAATTTCACATGTGTTCTTTAACATTGTAAATATGATTATGAAACTTGCACCTATTGGCGCATTTGGTGCAATGGCATTCACCATTGGTAAATATGGTATTGGTAGCCTTGCGCAATTAGCACAACTGATTATCTGTTTCTATATTACTTGTTTGCTGTTTATCTTTATTATTTTAGGAAGTATTAGCCGTTTTTGCGGATTTAGCATTCTCAAAATGATTCGTATGATTCGTGAAGAATTATTAATTGTATTAGGGACATCATCTTCAGAGTCGGTCTTGCCGCGCATGTTGAAGAAGTTAGAAATTGCAGGTTGTGAAAAGTCTGTTGTTGGCTTGGTCATTCCAACAGGTTATTCATTTAACTTAGATGGTACATCTATTTATTTGACTATGGCAGCGATTTTTATTGCACAGGCAACCAATACGCAGTTAGATCTTTCACATCAAATTACACTGTTAGTGGTCTTATTAATATCCTCTAAAGGGGCTGCGGGTGTAACAGGATCTGGTTTTATTGTCATGGCGGCGACATTGTCTGCAGTGGGTCATATTCCTGTTGCTGGCTTGGCACTTATTTTAGGAATTGACCGCTTTATGTCTGAAGCGCGTGCTTTAACCAATTTGGTTGGCAACTCTTTGGCAACTATTGTAGTCGCGAAATGGGTCGGCCAATTGGATACAGAAAAATTAAATGAAGCATTAAACAATCCAGAAGAAGTGGATCGTAAAATGTCAGAAGAAAATGTTACTGCATAAGTAATATTGTCTTTCCTATATAAAGGAAGCTTCGGCTTCCTTTTATTTTTTCTGATAGAAGGTGAGTTAAAGTGTGACATAAGTCACCAAAAAGTCATTTTAAAAGAATGGAATACCTGATTTCAGGTATGTACGCTCCAAAGTATTTTTGATTGAATGGTTAATATTTAATCATTAAATTTTGGGTAGTAGAATGAACAAAATATATAAAGTGATATGGAATACACAACTATCTTGCTGGCAAGCTGTTTCTGAATTGGCAAAAAACCATAGTGGTGGGAGCAGTCAGAATAAAATATTAGTGGATCAACAAACGAGCTTGATCTCAAAGGTTGTAGGTGTCGTCTTATTTAGTAGTGTGGCACTTTTGCCTTTATCTATCCATGCGGCGATACAAGACCATACTTTACCCACAGGTGCTCAAATTAATTCGGGTAGCGCTCAATTTTCCCAAAATGGTAATACCCTTAATATCAATCAAAATAGCCAAAATCTAAGTACCAACTGGAATGCATTTAATATTGGCAAAGATGCCATCGTCAATTTTAATCAGCCAAACCAGTCATCTACAGCCATTAATCATGTAATGGACAGTAATGCCTCTCAAATTATGGGGCGACTCAATGCCAATGGACAAGTGTTTTTACTGAATCCGAACGGTGTGGTTTTTTCAAAAACGGCTCAGGTGAATGTTGGTGGTTTGGTTGCTTCAACCTTAAAGTTAAATGATGCCGATATTCAAAAGGGTAAATACACCTTAAAGGGTGATGCGAATAGTACAGCAACAATTGAAAATCACGGTACGATCAATACTTTACAAGGTGGAACAGTTGCCCTGATTGCACCTAATGTCAAAAATACAGGAACAATTACTACGCCGAATGGAACTACCCATTTAACATCAGCCAGTCAAGTCACTTTAGCGCTACAAAATGGTTCACTTACCCAATATCAGGTCGATTTAGGGGTATTACAAGGCTTGGTGGACAATGGCGGTGCGATTATTGCTGAAAATGGTGCGGTGTATTTAACCGCTAAAGCCAAAGGTAGTCTAAGCAAAGCTGTGATCAACCACAGTGGGATCATTGAAGCCAACCGCTCAACTCAAAATGCCAAAGGTGAAATCATCTTATTGGGTGATATGCAAAATGGTGAAACTAATGTTAGTGGAACATTAAAAGCTGAAGGTAAAAATGGTCAGAATGGTGGATTTATAGAAACCAGTGCTGCAAAAGTAAATATAGATAAAGACATTAAAATATCTACTCTTTCAGAAGGTGGGAAAACAGGAAATTGGCTCATTGATCCTCATAATGTTGTTATTTCCAATGCAACAGACACAGGTACAGGTTTTGTAGCAAACCAAGATGATACGGTTATTAACGCAACAACTTTAATCAATGCTTTAGCAACGACAGGTGTAACAGTTTATACAGGTGGAACTGCTGTTGGTACTCAAGACGGTAATATCACAGTTGATGCCGATTTAGCTTGGTCAAGTAATTCCACGCTGACTTTGCAAGCCGATAAGGACATTATTTTAAATAAAAAAATCACAGCAACGAGTGGTGGTCTGACCTTAAATGCAGCCAATAATATTTCAGCGAAGGATGCAATTAATGTTGGAACTTTCACTTTAAATAAAGGTAACTGGCTACAAAATGCGCCTGTATTACCAAGTTTCTATGCTAAAGATTTTCGTTTGAATGGTGGTAGTTTTATCCGCGCGATAGGTGGAGATGGCTCTTCTGCAACACCGTGGAAATTGACCGATATTTATGGTGTGCAAGGTATGGGAACCCAGTTAAATGGTAACTTTGCTCTTGCGAATCATATTGATGCCAGTGGGACGGTCAATTGGAATGGTGGGGCTGGATTTAATCCGATTGGGGATGGAGGGTATTCTTCACCAACAACATCTTTTTCAGGTACTTTGGATGGATTAAATTATATAATAAGCAAAATCTTCATCTATAAGCCCAATTCAGATTATATAGGATTAATTGGAAGTGGTACGTCAGCACAAATTTTAAATGTAGGAATAACAGAAGCCGATATTACAGGGGCTAGTTTTACAGGTGTTTTAGCTGGATATTTAAATGGGAATAGTAAGATACAAAATAGTTATACAACTGGAAGTGTGAAATCAGGTAGTTCATATATAGGTGGGGTTGTTGGTGCTTTAGAATTTTCAAATGGAAATACATCAGCGTTAATAACACTAACTAATACATTCTCAAATGCAAAAATTGATGGTGGAAATACTGCAAATTATGTTGGTGGTCTAGTTGGTGTTCTTAATAGTAATACTGTAATTGATAATACTTATTTTTCTGGAAGAATCAGTAATGTTAGCAACTATATTGGTGGTATTGCAGGTGCTGTTTATAATTCTAATAATTTTTCTATAAAAATTAATAATTCTTATGTTACAGGTGGTGTAAATGGAACAAGTGGAGTTGGTTCTATTATCGGAGGTGGTGGTGGTGTAGAGATATCGAATAGCTTTTGGAATAATGAAACTGTGGGTCAAACTCAAGCTGTTGGTAATAATTCGGGTACATTGTCAAATGTTATAGGTTTAACCACAACTCAAATGTTTGATAAAAATAATTTTTCCGGTTTTGATTTTGGTTCAGTTTGGGGCAATGGGAATAATCAAACGACGCCATACTTACTTGGTTTAGCAAACAACCAAGTGTTTAATAAAAATGATTTACCTACAGGAATAATAGATTCAACGAATCGACCTGCTTTGTATACGGCTATTTTAAATGTCAATCAATTACAGAATATGAATAAAAATCTGAGTGGAAAATATCTGCTTGGAAATAATATTGATGCATCTGATACGGTGAATTGGAATAGTGGGGCTGGGTTTAATCCGATTGGAACAGGAATCTATAATGTAGAGAATGATACATCCAAAGCATTTATAGGTTTATTTGATGGTTTGGGGCAAAGCATTAATAATATTTTTATTAATAATAGTACTAATGATTATGTGGGTTTGTTTGGTTATACAGGTTTAAATTCCCAAATCAAAAATGTAGGTGTTGAGGGAGGGCGTATCACAGGAGGAAAGTATGTAGGTGGTCTAGTAGGGTTGAATAGTGGCTCAATCAATTCTGCTTATGCTACAGGTACAGTATCTGCAACGTCCTCAGGTGGAACAGCGGGTGGGCTGGTCGGAAAAAATATGGGAAGTAATGCAAAAATAGAAAATACTTATGCGACCAATAAAGTTCTATCTACTCAATTTGCTGGAGGATTGGTTGGTTATAATAATTATGGAAGTATCAGCAATGGATATGCTACAGGGGAAGTATCTGCACAATTCGCAGGTGGATTGGTCGGTAATAATAATGGGACTATAAATAATGTCTATGCTACTGGAGTGGTTGATGTCTCTGTAGCGGCAGGGGGAGTCGTAGCATTAGGAACAGGTGGAGCAGTATCTAATGCATATTGGAATAAAGAGACAACAGGAGCAAGTGAAGGGGTTTATTCAGGTTCTGATAATACGGTTGGATTAACCACTGCTGAGATGAGAGACGGAACAAATTTTACCTTTATTGATGCAAATAGTTATTTAGGTGGAAAAAATACAGTTTGGCGTATTTACGATGGGCAAACTGCACCATTGCTTAGAAATTTTTTAACAACACTTGATCTAAATACAATCAATAAAACAACGACATATAATGGAAAAAATCAAACCTTGGCGACAGTCAATGGTTTAAATAATAATTTACTTGTATCTAGTGGAAATGCTGGTGGTCGTAATGCGGGAGATTACTCAGCAAATTATTATTCTAATCAGCAAGGTTATGATTTAATTGCTAATACTGCAACTTTAAAGATTAATAAAGCTGTAATTAATGCAATTACAGGCATTACCGCGAATAATAAAACCTACGATGGAAAAAATACTGCAACATTAAATACTGATGGCGCAATATTTAATGGAATAATTGTAGGGGATGATCTTGCATTAACAGGTGCTACTGGGACATTCAGCGATAAAAATGCAGGAACTGGTAAAACTGTGACCATCAACGGTATAAGCTTGAGTGGTGCAGATGCAGGCAACTATAATCTAGTGAATAACACAGCAAGCAGTACTGCTGACATCAGTAAAGCCAACCTTAATATTGGTGGAATTACAGCGAATAATAAAACCTACGATGGAAAAAATACTGCAACATTAAACACTGATGGTGCAATATTTAATGGAATAATTGTAGGGGATGATCTTGCATTAACAGGTGCTACTGGGACATTCAGCGATAAAAATGCAGGAACTGGTAAAACCGTGACCATCAGCGGTATAAGCTTGAGTGGTGCAGATGCAGGCAACTATAATCTAGTGAATAACACAGCAAGCAGTACTGCTGACATCAGTAAAGCCAACCTTAATATTGGTGGAATTACAGCGAATAATAAAACCTACGATGGAAAAAATACTGCAACATTAAATACTGATGGTGCAACATTTAATGGAATAATTGCAGGGGATGATCTTACATTAACAGGTGCTACTGGGACATTTAGCGATAAAAATGCAGGAACTGGTAAAACTGTGACCATCAACGGTATAAGCTTGAGTGGTGCAGATACAGGTAATTATCTGGTGAATAGCACAGCAAGCAGTACTGCTGACATCAGTAAAGCCAACCTTAATATTGGTGGAATTACAGCGAATAATAAAACCTACGATGGAAAAAATACTGCAACATTAAATACTGATGGTGCAACATTTAATGGAATAATTGCGGGGGATGATCTTACATTAACAGGTGCTACTGGGACATTCAGCGATAAAAATGTAGGAACTGGTAAACAGGTTAATCTTGCAGGCATTACACTATCAGGAACAGATGCGGGGAACTATCAACTTGATCAAGTTCAGACATCTACACAAGCGACCATTACTCAAGCGAAAGCGACAGTGACTGCAAATAGTAACAACACGATTTATAATGGGCAAAATCAAACAGTATCTGGTTTTACTGCAAGTGGTTTGGTCAATGGTGAAGATGAATCTGTACTTACTGGTATAAATGCATCGATCACTGCTAAAAATGCAGGTAATTATCTCAACAAGGCATCTGGGGTGGACACCAATTATGATTTAACTTTCGTGGATGGATCACTCAATATTGCTAAAGCGAAAATTAACCAAGTCACAGGCATTACAGCCAATGATCGGGTTTATGACGCAAGTACGAATGTTGTATTGAATACTGGATCGGCGCAATTTGATGGCATCATTCATGGCGATCAACTTGGTGTTGCCACTGCAACAGGACAATTCACGGATAAAAATGTTGGTACAGATAAAAGAGTTGATATTTCCAATATTAGCTTAAGCGGAACAGATTCACATAATTATGAATTGGTTGTAAATACTGCTCAAACGACAGCAGATATCACAAAAGCCAATATTTATTCAATTACAGGTATTACCGCGGATAACCGTATTTATAACGGACACCCGAATGTGACTTTAAATACTTCAAATGCTCAATTTAATGGCATCTTTGCGGGTGATGATCTGCAGGTGAAAAGTAGTATGGGGCAATTTGAAAGTTCAGCTACAGGACAAAATAAAAATGTGAAAATTACTGGTCTTAGTTTAAGCGGTACAGATGCTGGAAACTATTATTTGGTCGATACAACTGCCCAAACCACAGCAGCTATCAGCATGGTTACCCCAGAAGCGTATCTGCAAGCAATACAACTAAGACGTCCACAATACTTACCGACAACTAATGTGAACATGGATAACATCAACCTAGAAGTCAGAAATGGTGGTGTCAATACCACAGGCATACGTACATTAACAGGGGAGCACTAATTCATGAAACGTCAATATACTTTACTTGCTTTATCCATTAGTGCGTGCTCGATGGCTGTGGTAGCAGCACCTGTACCCAATTCTGGACAGTTGTTACAACAACAGCAGCCTCCAGTATTACCTTTGCCACAGACTGCGGTAGAAGTTGAAAGCGGCCCAGTGATGATGAATCCATCCGATTCAAATGTGCAAATTCCAATACAAAAAATGGTCATTGAAGGTAATCATCGTTTTAGTGCTGAACAATTGCATGCATTGGTTGCAGATGCAGAAGGTCAAAGCTTAACGTTGACACAGCTCAATGAAGTTGTACAACGCATCACCCAGTATTATCAAAGTAAGGGTTACTCTTATAGTCGTGCTTACTTACCGCAACAGACTTTACATCAAGGTGTTGTCAGAATCGCAATTCTTGAAGCACGTTATGATCAAACCCAAATAAATAACCAAAGTCGTACTCGAAATTGGTTAATCGATGCCACTGTTGCACCGTTGGAAGTCGGGACACAAATTGATAGCCAGCAGATGGAACACCAACTGAAACTGCTAAATCGACTCAGTGGTGTTACTACTCGAAATGTACTTATGCCTGGAGCGAGCACAGGCAGTAGCCAATTGAATGTCGAAGTAAAAAATACGGCTTTAATCACAGGCTATGTGGGTGCAGATAACTTTGGCAATGAATACACAGGCAAAGCCTGCTTTAGTGCAGGTATAGCATTAAACAACTTAGCTGGCTTAGGTGATGAGTTGAGTTTGGATGGCATGACCACTGGTTCGGATATGAATTATGGCAAAGTGGGATATGCTTTTACTTTTAACGGTATGGGGACACGTGCAGGTGCGAGTTATTCCTATCTTGATTATAAGTTGGGTAAGGGCTTAAAAGTACTTGATGCAAAAGGTCATGCAGCACAAACCAGTGTGTGGATCACACAACCGGCTTTGCTGACCAATACATCAGAAACTTTAGTCACACTACAATATGACCATAAACAGTTAGAAGATGATATTCAGCTGAATCAATACTACAAGCAGCGTGATATTGATTTAATCACAGCGCGTTTAGATAGTTCTCACTTTGATCAATGGGTAGGTGGTGGCTTAACACAATTTGGTGCGTCAAGTAGTTATGGACGGGTAAAATTTAAAAATGCGGATGCAGCGGCTTTAGATGAGCAAACGGCAAAAACTAAAGGTGACTTTTACAATGTCGGACTTAATCTATCTCGCCTACAGAACCTAGGCAAAAAAGGTACTCAAGCTTATGTTGGGCTTTACGGACAATATAGTCCATACAATCTCGACAGTGCTGAACAATACTTGAGTGGTGGTCCATTTAATGTACGTGGATATGAAGCCAGCCAATTTGCAGGATCCAGCGGATACTATGCAACAACTGAACTACGTCAATCGTTATTCAGTAATGCGAAAAACCAAGTGGGTGCAAAAATCTTTGTGGATACGGCAGAAGTGATCTTAAATGCGGAAAAATGGCAGGCGAATAGTGGTTCTAATCGAACTAGAATTAGTAGTGCTGGACTCGGTTTTAATTGGAATAGTATTTGGAATATTCAAGCCAATGCTGAAGTTGCATTTCCAATTGGCAATACTCCAAGTCAGCTAAAAGATCGCGATGACAATCAGTACTGGTTAAACCTCCGCAAAAACTTTTAAGTTGCATCAATGGTGAATGTGTAAGGTATCGCCAAATAATAACAATAAAGTATCAATACGCATGGGAAGCTTCGGCTTCCTTTTTTTTATTTTTTAAAATGAAAATTCAAGTGTTGAGTTGGCTTAACTGCCAAAAAAAAGTGATCACATGCGGTCATGACAACGGGTCAAAAAATGATTAGGATGCTAAGAGTTAAAATTAAACAACAATGGCAACAAGGAATAGAAAATAATGCTAGCGTATGATGCAGATTTAGAACTTTTTCGCGATAACTTTAAGCGTTTTATGAATGATCATATTGCTCCACATTATGAGCAATGGGAACGTGAAGGCTTAATGCCACGTTCGGTTTGGTCACTGTTAGGGGAAAATGGTTATTTATGTGTAGATGTACCTGAACAATATGGCGGCTATGGTGTTCCAACCGAATATTCATTAATGCTGGTCGAAGAATCTTCACGCGCAGGCTATGGTGCATTATCCACTGCAATCTCATGTCATTCTGAAATTGCTGCACCATACATTTTACATATTGCCAATGAAGAACAAAAGCAATATTGGTTACCTAAAATGGTTTCTGGTGAGGTGGTTGGCGCGATTGGGATGACAGAGCCTGGTGCAGGTTCGGACTTACAGGCAATGCGATCTTCAGCCATTTTAAATGGGGATCACTATCTTCTAAATGGTTCAAAGACTTTTATTTCAAATGGGCAACATGCGGACTTAGTAGTTTTGGCAGCTAAGACTGATCCTCAAGCTCGTGCTAAAGGTGTTTCACTGTTATTGGTGGATACGCATTTAGAGGGTTTTAAGAAAGGCACAAACTTAGAAAAAATTGGTTTGCACTCACAAGATACCTCTGAATTATTTTTTGATAACGTCAAAGTTCCAGCCAATCAAATTTTAGGTCAAGCAGGACAGGGTTTTGCCTATTTAATGCAAGAGTTACCGCGTGAACGTACCGCGATTGCAGCCACAGCTTTGGGTGCTATTCGTGGTGCAATTGATATTACAACGCTATATGTTAAAGAGCGTCAAGCTTTTGGTCAGGCGATAGGTCAATTTCAAAATACACGTTTTGTTTTGGCACAAGCCAAGATTGATGAACTAGCAACAGCGGCATTCTACAATCAAAATTTAGCACTGTATAAAGAACAAAAGCTGGATGTTGAAACTGCAGCAGCACTAAAATGTTTCAGTACGGATATGCAAATGAAAGTCGCAGATAACTTATTACAACTATTTGGTGGCTATGGCTATATGAGTGAGTATCCAATTTCTCGTTTCTTTGTGGATGCTCGTATTCAGCGTATTTACGGTGGAACCAATGAAATTATGAAAGAAATCGTTGCACGCGGTTTGATTGGTCGTTAGAACTAAACCAGAGAGTTGTTGAGGAAGATGCTATGAGTCTCCTTGCTTGGATCATACAATTTGGTTGCCAGTCTTTTATTTATAAATGGATTATTTATTGGGGTAGTGCTTAACAAATTGAAGGCTGGAAAGCTGGACTGATGTTGGAGTGGTTTGCTTGGAATTGGAATGTTGAGCAAATTCGGTTTTACGTTTCAATCATTTGGATTATTTCAGCTATTTGGTTTGTTTTGGGGATTTTTATCCCCTAACTTCGCTTTTTATAAGGTTACTGAAATACCCTAGTTTCGATTAGGGTATTTGTTTATGAAATCGGTGGCTTTTGATTTATAGAGACAGGCAAATGAAGTCTATAGATGTCATTGATTGAGCCGAAATTTTATTCAACTGTATATTTTTAACACGGTATGCTGAAAAGTCGTATTGCGTAACAATTGAAAGCTAACTATTGTTATACTGTTTACATAACCGTTTTGCAGGGCGACATAACAATGATCAACGATGATCAAAACACCACGACTTCTCTAGACCTTTCTAAAATCCGTGAAGATATTGATTCTGTTGATCAACAGATTCAACAACTGATTAACCGTCGCGCTAAATTGGCGGAAGCAGTTGCAAAAGCGAAATTTGCTTCCGAAGAGAATCCAATGTTTTATCGTCCTGAGCGTGAGGCACAAGTTTTACGTCATGTTATGGAACGTAATGAAGGGCCATTATCAGATACTACAATGGCACGTTTATTCCGTGAAATTATGTCTGCATGTTTGGCGCTTGAAGCACCACAAAGTATTGCATTCTTAGGGCCTGTTGGAACTTATACTCATTCAGCCGTGCTTAAGCATTTTGGACAAGATGCCGTGGTTCGCCCATTACCTACAATTGATGAAGTTTTCCGTGAAGTTGAAGCGGGTGGGGCACATTATGGTTTAGTTCCAGTTGAAAATTCATCTGAAGGAATTGTGAACCATACCCTAGATTGTTTTAAAGCATCACATCTTAATGTGATTGGTGAAGTTGAATTGCGTATTCATCACCAATTTTTAGTGTCAGCAAATACTCAAAAAAATAGTATTAAACAAATTTATGCACATCAACAAACTTTAGCACAATGCCGTGGATGGCTTGATGCCCATTATCCTGGTGTGGAGCGAGTAGCACTCAGTTCAAATGCAGAAGCAGCACGTCGTATTCGTAACGAGTGGCATTCAGCAGCCATTGCATCGGACGTGGCTGCAAGTATTTATGACCTCGAAATTTTGCATAGTAATATTGAAGATAATCCTGAAAATACCACGCGTTTCTTGGTGATTGGGCGTGAAAAAGTAGCACCAAGTGGTAATGATAAGACCTCTTTATTGATTTCTGCACATGACCGTGCAGGGGCTTTATTGGAAATTCTGGCACCTTTTGCAAAGCATAATATTAGTTTAACCAGTATTGAAACGCGTCCTGCATTGCCAGAAAAATGGGCTTATGTGTTCTTTATTGATCTAGAAGGTCATGTGGAACAGGACAATGTTAAAGCTGCAATTGAAGATATCCGACCATTGGTTAAAGAAGTTCGAGTGCTAGGTTCATATCCTATTGCTGTGTTGTAAGTAAGGTAATCTGTTTTCGTCATGTCACAAATATTATTTAAAAAAGTTGCATTCATTGGACTTGGGCTGATTGGCTCAAGTTTGGCACGTGTGATTATTGCTGAAAAATTGGCAGATCAAATTGTAGCATCTACTCGCTCACAAAAGACCTTAGATGATGCGAAAGCATTAGGTCTGATTCGAGAAGGTTTTACTGACCCAATTGAAGCGGTTAAAGGTGCAGATTTAGTGGTCTTGGCTTTGCCGGTGCGTGCAACACAAAAAGTTTTGGAAATTATTCAGCCTTACTTATCTGAACATACCATCATTACTGATGTCGGTAGCACCAAGGGTAATGTGGTGGATGCAGCTAAGGCTGTGTTTGGTGAAAATTTACCAGCAGGTTTTGTACCGGGGCATCCGATTGCAGGGGCTGAACATACTGGAGTGCATGCTGGTAAGGTTGATTTATTTGCTAATCATAAAGTGATTTTGACGCCTTTACCGACTAGTGCAGATTGGGCAGTCGAGAAACTGATTCAATTGTGGCAAGCAGCTAAAGCTGAAGTCATTTGTATGGATGTCGATAAGCACGATGAAGTACTGGCGCATACCAGTCATCTTCCACATCTGATGGCGTTTAACTTAGTTGAGCAGCTCGCTAATCGCGAAGATAACTTCGATATTTTTCGCTATGCGGCAGGTGGTTTCCGTGATTTCTCGCGTATTGCTGCCAGTGATCCACATATGTGGCATGACATCTTTTTTGCCAATAAAAAAGCCATTTTAAAAGCGGTGGATGGTTTTGAAGCGCAACTTGCGACTTTACGGAACCTGATCGAAACTGAAAATTCCCAAGCATTGATGGGATTGCTTGGACATGCTCAAGCAGCACGTCAGCATTTCAATCATATGCTCGCCAATCAACCTTTGATGGAGAAAAATAAGGTGACACAACAATTTACCATTTTGCCAGGATCTCAGACATTCAAAGGTAAATTTACCATCCCAGGGGATAAGTCTGTGTCGCATCGCTCGATCATGTTTGGTGCGATTGCGGAAGGTACGACACATGTCACTGGTTTCTTGGAAGGTGAGGATGCACTCGCAACTTTACAAGCTTTCCGTGATATGGGGGTGAGCATTGAAGGACCTAAGAATGGTGAAGTGACGATTCATGGTGTGGGTATCAATGGTTTGAAAGCACCAGCAAGTGCTTTATATATGGGCAATTCAGGCACATCTATGCGCTTACTTTCGGGTATTTTATCTGCGCAAAAGTTTGATTCTGTGATGACGGGTGATGCTTCCTTATCCAAACGTCCAATGGAACGTATTGCTAAGCCATTACGTACAATGGGTGCACAAATTCAAACTACGGGTGAGCGTGGTACACCACCAATATCCATTAGTGGTGGTCAAAATTTACAAGGTATTCATTACGACTTACCGATGGCTTCTGCACAAGTAAAATCAGGGATTTTATTGGCAGGTCTTTGGGCTGCAGGTGAAACTTCAGTAACTGAACCTGAACCAACACGTGATCATACTGAACGTATGTTACGTGCTTTTGGTTATGAGGTGAAAACTGAAGGTAATCGTATTTCACTGCAAGGTGGCGGTAAGCTCGTTGCGACAAAAATCCAAGTTCCTTCTGATATTTCATCTGCGGCATTCTTTATGGTGGGCGCTGCAATTACTGAAGGCTCAGATGTGACCCTTGAAGCGGTGGGGATTAATCCAACACGTACAGGCGTGATTGAAATTTTGAAACAAATGGGTGCTGATTTATCCGTAGAAAATGAACGTATTGCTGGTGGTGAGCCAATCGCAGACATTCGTATTCGTGGTAGTCGTACACTCAAAGGCATTCATATGCCAGAAGATCAAGTGCCATTGGCGATTGATGAATTCCCAGCATTGTTCATTGCAGCAGCATGTGCAGAAGGTCAAACGATTTTAACGGGTGCTGCTGAGCTTCGTGTGAAAGAGTCTGACCGTATTCAAGTCATGGCTGATGGTTTGAAGACTATGGGTATTGATTGTACGCCAACGGATGATGGCATCATCATTCAAGGTAAAGGTAAATCAGGGGATTGGTCTACGATTTTCACGGGTGGTGAAATAGAATCACATCATGATCATCGTATTGCCATGAGTTTTTCAATGGCAGGTTTACGTACTTCAGGAAAAATTAACATTGTAGGTACTGAAACCGTTGCAACCAGTTTCCCAAGCTTTACCGCACTGGCAAATCAAGCAGGACTGGCAATTCAAGTGACTGAATAATTGGTCTAAGATTTGTATATTTGTTCGACAACAGCCAAGCTTTTGCTTGGCTGTTTTGTATTTATTGCTTATGCTCAATCCATACAACAATAATGTCTTTGGATGCAGCCATGAGAAAACTACAATTTATTGCAAACTATGAGCATCATCATGGCTTAAATGCTTGCCATGTTACCCAAGAATACGTGACTAATTTATTAGCAAAGCAACTTTCTCAATATGGCTTTAAAGCAGAGACAAATAAGGATTCAACAGAAAGCCTTGCTGTAAGTGTAGAAAATCAAGCAGTCGCACTGGGTGTGAACTGTCGCTTGAATCAGGAAGATGGATTCTTGTTGTGTGAAATTTCAGCACGTGCAGATGAAGCACAGCCGTGGTTTAAAAAAATTGAAATGCAAAGTGTAATTAAGCAACTAGCCAATGCAGTAGAAAATACGTTGAAAGCAGACCATGCTTTTAGTCAGTTCGAGTGGAAAGTTTGATATGGCATTGTTGTATATTTAATAATATTTATAAATTAGATAGATTTATGCAGCGTCAAACATGGCAAGGATCAATAAACATAAGACTGAGTATTGAACTCAGTCTTAAGGGCATCGGTCAATGATTATGGCACTAATAAAAAGCGCGAGATCGCAATACGTAGCTGTTTTAAATAGCCGGTAAAGAAATGATTAGCACCTGGTAATACCGAAATGATATGGCGTTGCGGTTTTGCCCAAGTAATTAAATCAGATAATAGCGTGGTTGGATCAGCCTCACCATGAACAAACAAAATATCACCTTTAATTGCAGGTGTTTCATAGTGGCGTAACCCTTCAACCGTTGCTGTAGGTAAACCACAAAGAATAACTTGTCTTGGTTTAATTTCATCAGGTAAAGCATGGTACGCTTTTGCCATGACATGTGCGCCAAAGCTGAAACCACCAACATAAAATGGAAGTCCTTTATATAAAGCGCGGACATGCTTAATCACTTCTAGAATATCATCAGTTTCGCCATGACCTTCATCATGAATGCCTTCACTCTGACCAGAACCACGGAAACTTGGACGATATACTACACAACCCTGTTCAACAAGAATTTGTGCGAGTAAAGCTGGGACTTTATGTTGAGGTGTTCCACCTTGAAGTGGGTGAGGGTGAGAAACGACAGCAAATCCTTTTACTTCACCCTGAGGGTAATCGACAAAAACTTCAATTTTGCCCACAGGACCTTGAATGAACAGTTGTTCGGACATAATTTAAACGATGAATAGCAGGAAAACGGTATAGTTTACCGATTATGGCCAACAAAAACACGAATTGGCATTAAAATAATTCTACTGTTATAGTTTGATTAATTATTTTTTGATCAGGAAGACCATGCTCGCCTTAATTTCCCCTGCTAAGACTTTAGATTATGAATCTGCACTTCCAACTGATACGCATACTTTACCAAGACTACTTGACCAGTCACAACAACTTATAGACCTAAGTCGTAAATTATCTGCTTCAGAAATCGCCAGTTTAATGAGTGTGAGTGAAAAAATTGCCCATTTGAATGTCGATCGTTTTCGTGATTGGAATGCTGACTTTAATTTTAGCAATGCACGTCAAGCAATCTATGCATTTAAAGGGGATGTATATACTGGACTGGATGCTTATGATTTGCCTGTAGCCGATATGGAATTTGCACAAAAACATTTGCGGATGTTATCTGGATTATATGGAGTCCTTCGTCCTTTAGATTTGATGATGCCTTATCGTTTAGAGATGGGAACTAAGTTGAAAAACTCGCGTGGGCATAATCTATATGAGTTCTGGGGTGAGCAGATCACAAATTTAATTAATGATGATTTGGAGAATATAAACTCTACCTTGTTGGTGAATATTTCTTCGGATGAATATTATAAATCGGTGAAAGAAAGTAAAATTAAAGCCAATATCATTAAGCCCGTTTTCCTCGATCAGAAACATGGTCAATATAAAGTCATTAGTTTTTATGCTAAAAAAGCCCGTGGTCTGATGGCTCGGTATATCATTGAGAATCAATTGAAAAAAATTGAAGATTTAAAATCATTTAATAGCAATGGTTATTATTTTGACGCTGAAAGTTCATTAAAAGGTGAGTTGGTATTTAAGCGGGATGAGCAAGCTGCTTAATTTGTGGATTTAAGGAGGTTGTTTCCAATGCAAAAATATATTGATCAATTTCAAAAATATTGGGAACAATTTTCTGATTCATTTAAAGGGGATGCTGATCAAACGCAAGCACTTTATGCCATATTATTTGCAGCGTACATCGAGCAGCAAAGGCACTATCATACAGTTCAGCATATTGTTGAATGTCTCAAGCTTTTTCATCAAATTAAAGAACAATTGGATGATCCTATTGCTGTGGAGTTGGCTATTTGGTTCCATGATGCTGTGTATGATCCCAAGGCTTCGGATAATGAGGCGCAAAGTGCCGACTTGATGCAAAATCTCTGCTCAACGCTATTTAATCAAGTTCAGATTAAAAAAGTTGCTGATTGGATTATGGCAACTAAAAAGCATCAACCTTCATCAGATTTAGATTTGAATTATTTGCTTGATATCGACTTAGCTATTTTGGGAAGTGATCGGAAAAGATTTGAAGAATATGAACAGCAGATTCAACAGGAATATTCATGGGTTGAACCTGATTTATATAACATTAAACGGAGTGAGGTACTCCAGTATTTTTATGCCATGCAGCCCATTTATCAAACTGAATATTTTCAAAATATTTTAGAAAAGAGGGCTAAAAATAATTTAGAAACAACTCTTTTAAAGTTTTCTAATGTTGAAATAAAACACTGAAGTATCTTTCGGTATCAGATTATTCAACTTTATTTTCGTGAGATATTTGACTCATGCTTAGAAAGAGTCCAGCTTTTTCAGCGCTCATATCATGCAATAACGTCTATTGATTATTGTCTCATGGTTTTTATTTATGTTGAACGATTTAAATTGTGGTGGTTAATGTTCAGATGTAACGGGTTTAAATGCTGTAATCGCTCGGATACGACTCATTTTTAAGTCGACAATGGCTTTTGGATAATCCAATTTTAGCTCTGGATTTTTTGCATAAGGCTCATGAATAGACTTGGCATCTAAATGTGCCAATTCAGGAACCCATTGACGAATATAATCACCAGCAGCATCAAATTTTTGAGACTGGCTAATTGGATTGAAGATTCGAAAATAGGGCGCAGCATCTGTTCCAGTGGAAGCACACCATTGCCAACCACCATTATTGGCTGCTAAATCTCCATCAATAAGATGTTGCATGAACCAGCGCTCGCCTAATCGCCAATCGATGAGCAGATTTTTACATAAAAACATAGCGACAATCATGCGAACTCTATTGTGCATCCAGCCTGTAGTAAGTAATTGACGCATGCCAGCATCGACCATTGGAATACCTGTTTGACCCTGTTGCCATGCTGCTAAATCCTCAGGTGCATGTCGCCATTGCATCTTTTGAGTATTGTCCTTAAAAGGGAGGTGCTTAGAGACTTTTGGGAATTCAAATAAAATATGTTGATAAAACTCTCGCCACAATAATTCATCTAACCAAGTTTGTTGTCCTTCATGATCAATGTGAAATTGACCCTGTTGATGACGAAATAAAGCTTGGATACATTGCCGAATGGACAAAATTCCACTATTTAAATAAGCCGAGAGTTGGCTTGTCCCTTGAAGATAAGGAAAATCTCTTTCTGTTTGATAATGACTAACGTGGTCTTCTATAAAGGCATCTAAACGTTGTAGGGCATATGCTTCATTAACTTGCCATAAATCACGTTGATCTTGAGGGATGCTGACATCACATAACTCTTCGATGCTTGGAATCTCAGAGTTGGCTAATTTTATCTGTAGTTGTTTTTGGGCTTTAGGTTGAGGAAAGCATTGTGGAAGAGAAATGCTGAAGCGTTCATAACATTGCTTTTTAAAAGCACCAAACACTTGATAAGGCTGATTGCTTTTATTACGAATTGTTCCTACAGGAAATAGAGTACGATCATGATAAAGTTGTAGCTCTTTATGGCTTTGATTCAGTACGTGTTGAGCGCTTGCATCACGCTTTAATTCATTTTGTCCAAGCTCAATATTGGCATGTATTTCGGAAATATTTAAATCTAAACACAATTTTTGAATGAATTGAGGGACATCTTTCCAAAGTTGAATGGTTTCAATAATTAAAGGAATATTGAGGAGTTCTAAATCTTGTTTGAGTTGTTGTAGTTGGCGTAAATAAAAATCAATTTTTATCGCTGCATCATCATGCAGTCGCCATTGTTCTGGTGAGAGAATGACAAGTGCGATACTTTGTCCTGTTGTTGTGGCATGCCATAGTGCAGCATGATCATGCAGACGTAAATCTTGTCTAAACCAAATCAGCTGAAGTTGTTGCATAGTGTTTTTTATCTAAATACTCATCTAAGTCAAAATATCATTAAAATTACTCAATAAAAAAGGCAAAGTAAAAATACTTTGCCTTTTTATAAGATCAAATGATCTTAGTGGTGATGACCACCCGCACCGTGAACATGACCGTGTTCTAATTCTTCAGGAGAAGCTTCACGGATTTCAACGATTTCAACATCAAATGTTAAGTCTTGACCAGCAAGTGGGAAGTTAGCATCAACAAGAATGTTGTCACCTTCAATTGCTTTAACAGTTACGATTTGAACGCCATCATCAGTTTGAGCTTGGAATTGCATACCAGCTTCGATGTTGTCTACGCCTTGGAACATTTGCGCAGGAACTTCTTGAACTAAGTCAGGGTTATATTCACCATAACCTTCAGCAGCAGGAACGTTTACAGTGAATTTTTCACCAACAGTTTTGCCTAATAATGCTTTTTCTAAACCAGGGATGATGTTACCTGCACCATGCAAATATGCAAGCGGCTCACCTTGAGATTGGTCGAGAGTTTCACCCTCTGCATTCGTTAATTTGTAGTTGAAAGAAACTACAGAGTTATGTGCAATAGCAGTCATGTTACTGATCCATTCAAATTTTCTAAGAGGGTATCATAAATTGAAATGCAGCATTTGTAGAATGATTTCATTCAAAAAACCGCATTTTCTTACGTTTTTACGACGTTTTATTGTTTATTAGGGCATATTTAAAAATTTCAATGCAATTTTATCTTTGGTGTGATTTTCCGTGTAACAAAATCTTTAGCAGTCAATAAGCCTGCATGCGCATATCCATAAATGGTGGCTTGGTGCATACGATATAAAGATACATACATCGATTTAGCGACAAAACCTTGAACATTGACTTGTCCGAGTAGTTCACCAACGGCTTTATTCTTACTCAGTGAGACTAAAGAGCCTTTATCTGAAAATTGGAACATTGGTTGCTGTTTACCATTCAATCGAGCCTGCATCGCATCTACAAGGAAAGTGGCTTGTTGACTGGCAACTTGCGCACGGGGGCCTAATGCAGGTTCGCGTGCATCTAAAATACAATGTGCACAATCTCCAAAGGCAAAAATATTGGGATCTGATTGAGTTTGCAAAGTTGCATAAACATCAAGCCGACCCATTCGGTCTTTTTTAAAGCCTTGAAGTTTTTCAATTACGGTGGGTGTTTTAATGCCAGCCACCCAAACTTTAAGTTCGGCATTGATACTGGTGCCATCATTAAAATAGATTTTTTCAGCATCTACTTTTTCCACACGCTTTTCGGTAAGGATATCAATTTTCATACGTTGTAATTGTTGAGTAGCATGTTCGGCAATTTTGTCTGAAAGTGCAGGTAAAATACGTTGAGCACCTTCAATCAATGAAATTTTAACGAGATTAGGATTAATCTTGTTTAAACCATATTTATAAAAATTTTGCTTGGCTTCTGATAATTCAGCTGCAAGTTCTACGCCCGTTGCACCAGCACCGATAATCGCAATGTGTAAATCTCGATTGATATTTTTATTTTGCGCATCTAGATATAGATGCAGTAGATCTTGTTGAAAAATTTCAGCTTGTTGGCGGCTATCGAGATAGTGACAAAACTCTGCAACACCTTGAGTATGAAAGTCATTTGATACTGAACCTACTGCTAAAATAAGTGTATCGTAAGTTAGCGTATGTTGTTCAGGAAATGCTTCATACTTAGACGCTTGGATTTTAGCGATTGAAATCTGTTTTAGATCTTTGTCGAGCTTTTCAAAACGACCGAGAATAAACTCATAATGATGCTTGGCAGCATGTGCGTAGTAATTGGTTTCTTCATCATTCGGATTCATTGTGCCTGCAGCGATCTCATGCAATAGCGGTTTCCAAATATGTGTGAGTTTTTGATCAACCAAAGTGATTTTGGCTTTTTTAGATTTTCCTAAAGTATCACCAAGTTGCGTCACAAGTTCTAAACCACCTGCGCCACCGCCAACCACCACGATATGATGAAGTTCTGACATTGTTATAGACCTATATATTGTTATTAATAAAATGGGATGACATTAAATATGTCATCCCATTTTTTGATTCGCCGTTTTTTTGTTATACAAGTTACATATTTATACTAAATAAAGGTAAAGATGTACTTTCATCTCTTTTAAAGACCTAAGCGCATTTTTAACCACATCATCAAGCGTTCTAACCAACTTGCTTGCTCAATATGAACTTCATCTGCAATATCAAATGTTTGTATAAGTTGATTGTTCTGATACACATTCACTTTGGCTAAATGCATCATTTTGGCTAAAGGTGCTGTAAGTAAAGATTCATTTAATTCAACATTTAAATGAGTTTGGGTTTCTTGTAGTGGTTCTATCGTCGAGATTAAGCCATTCGCATTTACAGTAGTCACTTTTTGATTGATATTATCAAAAGTCATCAGATCAATAGGTACAGCATCGTTATATAAAGATGTGGTCACAATTTGTGGTTTCTTGGCTTCAACCTTAAACATTTTGAGGGTTGATTGGATCACAGGAAGTTCAGCAATTAATTGTTTATCTTTAATAATGACTTCGTCACGGGTATAAGCGTAGCCGAGATTTAATAATTTATGCGCCACCTCAGCACGTTTAATCCCACTTTTTGCACCCATGACGACTACGATTAAACGACGGTCTGGCATGTCTGTAATACCTGTAGCTCGGTGCGCGGTGAGTGCTAAGTTAAAACCAGCTGCTTTGGTAAAACCTGTTTTTAAACCATCAACTGTTGGGTCTGACTTTAAAACAAGATTGGTCGCACGATGGAAGCGTTGTTTATAGCTAAAACTCGGCATGACTGAATAATGTAAATATTCAGGCGTGTGTATAGTTACAGCTTGGCCTAAAAGTGCCATATCATGCGCAGATGAAACATGATCAGGCATCGTTATACCAGCAGGATTGGTAAAGTGAGTGTCCTTCATCCCTAAGGCTTGTGCTTGCTGATTCATACGTGCCACGAAAGCTGGCACACTACCAGAAATGCGTTCTGCCAAAGTTACTGCTGCATCATTGGCCGACATGACAATTAGTCCTGCCAATAATTGGTCAATTGAAATCTGTTCACCTTGTTTGAGGTACATTTGAGATTCATCCCATTGCACCATTTGTACCACGGGTGTTGCTGTTAATATTTCATCTTTACGCAAATGACCTGCTTTGATTTCCTGTAAGGTAATGTAGGCCACCATCATCTTAGTCATAGAAGCTGGTGCACGTTGCACATGACTATTAAACTCTGCAATGGTTTGACCCGATTGCACATCTAAAATAGTCCAAGCTTCGGCTTCAACCGTGGCAGGATTAATATTGAGTAAAGCAGCATTAACGAATGTAGAGCAGAAACAGCTCAGTATGACGAAGAGATAAGTAGAAATTTTCAACAGGGGAATACCTTTAAAGCCGATCCGGTGGCGATGTACGCACAAAACAGTGCGCATGCTATGCCTTTTTTTTTATCATAGCTAGTCAGATTTGTAGACAATTGCGACGAAGATCGCATGACTTTGTAAAAAAATGCTAATCTAATTGATAATTTATCTCTCTAGCATTTTTGAATACGAACTATGTTGCATTATCAGATCGAATTTGACGACTATCGTCAACATCTTGTGCATGTCACTTTGCGCTTTTTAGCAAACCCGACACAGATTTTATGGTTACCTAATTGGATACCTGGTAGTTATCTTTTACGCGAATTCTCGAAGCATCTTGAATCGGTCAAAGCCTACGATGAAGATGGGCGTTTGCTGAAAATCAGTAAATTTGAGAAAAATAAATGGCGCTTATATAACACTGATCATGAATTGATTACGGTGGAGTATGATGCCTATGCTTATGATCTTTCGGTGCGAGGGGCATACGTTGATCAAACTCGTTTATATGTCAATCCAGCATGTCTCTGTTTAGGTCTGCAAGATCAGGATGATGCACCCATCGAAGTTGAAGTGTTTTTACCCAATGAATTGAAGCATTTTCAATTGGCGACGGGTCTAGAAAATAAGAGCTTAGTGAGAGGTCGTCATACCTTAAAAGCCAAAAACTATATGCAGTTGATCGATAGTCCTTTTGAGTTGGCAGATCAAACCCGTTTTAGTTTTGAAGCGAATGGTATTCCGCATGAGTTTGTGGTGTCAGGCAAACACACCATGAATGCTGAACGTATGCAGCAAGACATTGAAAAAATTTGTCGTACAGAAATTTCGATGTTCGGTTCAGCACCTTTTGAAAACTATACCTTTATGACCATGGCAACAGGTAATAGTTATGGTGGTCTGGAACATCCGAATAGTACAAGTTTAATTACGCCGCGTGATGACTTACCTAAAACCGATGAGCCTGTTGAACCATCAGAAGATTATCAGCGTTTCCTCGGTCTTTGTAGTCATGAGTATTTTCATTCGTGGTTGGTGAAATTCATTCGTCCTGAAAATTTTACCAATTATGATTTACATCAGGAAAGTTACACCTCTTTATTGTGGATTTTTGAAGGCTTCACATCTTATTATGATGATCTGATTTTGCACCGTAGTGGCGTGATTTCACAGGATTCATATTTGAAATTGATCAAGGCACAGATTGATCGTTATTTACAGAATCCGGGTCGTGAAATTCAAACAGTGGCAGAATCTAGTTTTGATGCGTGGGTTAAGTTTTATCGTCAGGATGAAAATTCGAATAATGCGGGAACCAGTTATTATAATAAAGGTTGTTTGGTTGCATTGAGTTTGGATCTTGGGTTGCGCCTGCGTGGCTCAAGCTTAGATGCATTAATGCGCCGTCTGTATGAAAATAGCCAAAAAGGTATTCAGGTTAATGAACGTACCATCTTTGATTTGTGTAAAGAACTGACGGGGCAAGACTGGTCAGAGCAGATTCATCATTTAATTAATACCACTGATGAATTGCCATTGGATCAGTTGTTACCTGAGTTTGGTTTACGCTATACATTAAAAAATGAAAAAGCATTACCCTTTGGTTTAAAAGTGGCAGATAAAGCGGAAGGTGTTGTAATTCAACAAGCCCGTCGTAATGGGGTAGGAGCAAAAGCAGGGCTTTCTGCCAATGATGTGATTGTTGCCATTGATGGTCTAAAAGCGACTGAAAAATTGTTAGCCAAATATGCTAAGCAGGAAGGTAATTACATTGTGTATGCATTCCGTCGAGATGAGTTTATGCAATTTGAAGTTCAAGGCAGTGAAATTCATTTAACCACGGTTGAGCTGACGATTGAAGATCAAGCTAAAGCTGAAAAATGGTTAAATGCTTAACTTGATTACTATTTTAAAGCCATGTGAAACCGATGTTTAGGCATCGGTTTTTTTGTAGGAAGTAGAGAAGTAAATTTATAAATATTAATTCGGCGTAAAAGCCTGAGATACTTTTTAAAAAGATTGTTGCTATGTAGTGATTACAGTTCGAAAACTTTTAAAAGTGAGCCTAATATAATAGTGAAGCGTATATACTACTCAACAACAAAGTTTTTCGCTGATTAGCAAAAAACTTTGAACTGTATTCGCTTAGGATAATTTATTTCCATGATACCCAACATGTTCCAAGTAATTGGTTTATAAATTAGTAAAAAGAATGATTGGGGCTTTAATCAATATTAAAGAGTAAAATCACAATAACATATTGATAATTATTACTAATTATTTGTTGAGTATTCAAATCCTCATTCAAGTGATTAACTGCGTGGGTACGGTCGAAGGAACCTGTTGCACCTACCTATATTCGAAAAAAGATGAAATTTCAAGTAGAATATCAACATTGGTGAACAACACTGATGTGTATAAATTTTCAGTCAAAGCAATCTGCAAAGAGATTACTTTGACTGAGGTGCAATGAGCACCAATGCTTTAAATGTTTCATTTAAGTAAATCGGTTCGCAGGGCTGAGTCAAAAGCTTAGTCCTAAAAAACTCAATTCAATGCAAGGGGCTATATATGGCTGGTGGAAAGTCAACAATCATTTACACATTGACCGATGAGGCGCCACTATTGGCGACCTACTCACTGCTGCCGATCATTGAGACCTTTACTAAACCGGCTGGCATCGAGATCGTCAAAACTGACATTTCTGTAGCATCACGTGTGCTTGCAGAATTTGCAGATTATCTTAGTGACGAGCAAAAGGTTCCAGATACCCTCACTGAGCTAGGCCATCTTACGCAAGATCCAGACACGAATATCATCAAACTACCAAATATCAGTGCTTCTGTTGGCCAATTGATGGCGTGTATTAAGGAACTACAGTCGAAGGGCTATGCAATTCCTGATTATCCAGAAAATCCAGTGACTGAAGAAGAAAAGGCGATCAAAGCGCGTTACAGCAAGTGTCTAGGTTCAGCTGTGAACCCTGTACTGCGCGAAGGGAACTCTGATCGTCGTGCACCAGCTGCAGTAAAAAATTACGTTAAGAAGCACCCACATTCAATGAGCGAGTGGAAGCAGTGGTCACAGACGCATGTGTCACACATGGAAGAAGGCGACTTCTACCACGGTGAAAAGTCAATGACACTTGACCGTGCACGTGATGTGAAAATGGAATTGATCACGAAAAGTGGTGAAACAATCGTTCTTAAGCCAAAAGTGGCATTAAAGGATGGTGAAATCATTGATTCGATGTTCATGAGTAAAAAAGCACTCTGTGACTTCTATGAAAAGGAACTCGAAGATTGCCGTGAAGCAGGCATCTTGTTCTCTTTACACGTGAAAGCAACTATGATGAAAGTTTCACATCCGATCGTATTCGGTCACTGTGTGAAAATTTACTATAAAAATGCATTCGAAAAGCATGGTAAATTATTCGATGAATTAGGCATTAACGTAAACAACGGTATGTCTGGTCTTTACGAAAAAATCGCAACTCTACCTACTTCTCTTCGTGAAGAAATCATCGAAGATCTTCATGCATGTCAAGAGCACCGTCCTGCACTTGCAATGGTAGATTCTGCAAAAGGTATTACTAACTTCCATTCACCAAACGACGTGATTGTAGATGCATCTATGCCTGCAATGATTCGTGGTGGCGGTAAAATGTGGGGTGCTGACGGTAAACCTTACGATTGTAAAGCTGTAATGCCTGAATCTACATTTGCGCGTATTTACCAAGAAATGATTAATTTCTGTAAATGGAATGGTAATTTTGATCCAAAAACTATGGGTACTGTACCTAATGTTGGTTTGATGGCTCAAAAAGCGGAAGAGTACGGTTCACACGACAAGACATTTGAAGTGCCTGAAGCTGGTATTGCTAACATCACTGACCTTGAAACAGGTGAAGTGTTGATGTCACAGAATGTTGAAGAAGGCGACATTTGGCGTATGTGTCAGGTGAAAGATGCACCGATTCGTGATTGGGTAAAACTTGCAGTAACACGTGCGCGTAACTCAGGTATGCCTGCAATTTTCTGGCTTGACCCGTACCGTCCGCATGAAAATGAATTGATCAAGAAAGTAGAAAAATACTTGAAAGATCATGATACGACTGGTCTTGATATCCAAATTATGTCTCAAGTACGTGCAATGCGTTACACACTTGAACGTGTAGCTCGTGGTCTTGATACTATTTCAGTGACTGGTAATATTTTACGTGATTACCTGACTGACTTGTTCCCGATTATGGAATTGGGTACTTCAGCTAAAATGTTGTCTATCGTGCCGTTAATGGCTGGTGGTGGCATGTACGAAACGGGTGCAGGCGGTTCAGCACCGAAGCACGTACAACAGTTAGTTGAAGAAAACCATTTACGTTGGGATTCACTAGGTGAGTTCATGGCACTTGCTGTTTCTTTAGAAGAGATGGGCATCAAAGAAGACAATGCACGTGCTAAGTTGCTTGCGAAGACATTAGACCAAGCAACGGGTAAATTGTTGGATAACGACAAGTCTCCATCACGTCGTACTGGTGAGCTTGATAACCGTGGCAGTCACTTCTATTTAGCAAAGTATTGGGCTGAAGAACTTGCTGCACAAGATCAAGATACTGAGTTAAAAGCGAAATTCACTGCACTTGCAGCAGAACTGAATGCAAATGAAGAGAAGATTGTTACTGAACTTGCTCAAGTGCAAGGTAAACCAGCTGATATCGGTGGTTACTATGCGATTGATCAAGAGAAAGTGAATGCTGTAATGCGTCCAAGTGCGACTTTAAATGCTGCACTTGCATTTGTTTAAGCATAATGTAATACAAAACTGACAACTTCGTTGGTGATGTAAAAAAGCCGGTGTATATGCACCGGCTTTTTTATGGATGTGGTTTGTATAGTGGAGATTTACAAAATTAATTCATTTGTAAGTGATATAAAACTAATGTAAAACATATGCTTATATATTAACTCTATGTTTGAGAAATATGATTGAACTAGGTGTACAGCAATTAAATGCATTAGCAGAGTTGGCAGATGTATTGTTATTAGATGGAAATAGAAAGCATGAATTAATAGAGTTTTTTAAAGTGCATAGCGAAACTCAATTTACTTTTGAAAATGATTTGTGTAAGGGCTATTTTTACTACATTTTAGGGAATTGTAGTTCAGAACTTTATAAGTATCAGAATGAAAATTGGTATTCACAGGATTTAATAAATACAGTTAATTTATATCAAAAATCTGTTTATTATTTAAAGAAATCGAATACTGAAAGAAATCTACTTTCATCTGGATTAACTAATCTTGGAAATTTTCTTTCATCACAAGGTCGATGTTTTTGTGCACAGTACTATTGGGATCAGGCAATAGAAATTGATGAAAATCCTGTTGCTATTATTGCCAAAGCACAAAGCTTACTTTTTATAGGAAATTATCTATACGATGATTCCCATACTCGAATTCATTATTTTTTTGCTAATAAATTAGCTAGAGAGGCTATGAAAAATCTTGATAAGCTTGAGTTAGAACAGAAAATACCATTACAGGAAAATGGTGAATTATATGTATTTAATAAATGGTTCGAACAGAATTATCAGAATGATGATTTTAAATTTGTTGAAGAATATAAACAAAAATTTAAAACGAAGACAGAAGGTCGTTATCTAAGCTGGACTGCTGAAAATAAGCTATTCATAAATGACTTAAATGATGTTTGTATTGAAGAAATCGTATTTCAAGATGTTATTGGCTTACCTTCAATATTGCAAAAAATTAACACAAGTTTAAGCTTTAAAGAAACATTGGTATTCCATTCAAGTTTTGATGAGTTGCGTAATGAGTATGCTTATGCACGTTATTTAATTTTTCAAGCTTCGGAAATTAAAGAGGAATCAAGCCACTTTTATAATATGACGTATTCTCATACAGATGACACATTGCATGCGATAGATAACTTAAAAACTTCACATATGAAGTCGGCTTTTAGAATTTTATATTCAATTTTCGATAAGATTTCTTATTTTGTTGTTAAATATTTAGATCTGCCAATAGGTGATCATGATATAAGTTTTAATAAAATTTTTGGTTCTAATAAGAATGGTATTTTTAAGCCAAGAGCAGAATTGACTGAGTCTAATAATTATTTTTTACATGCCTTATTTTATATTTTAAAGGAGATTGAGCGTGATTCTAATTCGCAAGAATTTTTTATAAATCATGAAAAACTTAGATTAGCTAAAATTAGAAATCATTTAGAACATAGATCATTTAGGATTGTAGATGATTTTTTTTATCGAGTTAATTCGGAATTAGATTTTTATAATGTTGTTAAATATAAAGAGTTAATAAGCAGAAAGAAGGCATTAGATCAATCAAACTCCCAAAATACTAAAGAGTATAAGGATATTGAAGCAAGTATTCTGGATAAAGAAAAGAAAGCTAAATATATCTTAGAAATGCCTCTATCTGAGTTTTATGAATCTTTAATGGTCTTAGTTAAACTAGTTAGAAATGCACTATTGTATTTGAGCTTGGCAGTTCATTTTGAGGAAAATAAACGAAAAGGTAAGGAAGATAAATTAGTATTTAATAGAGTAGTGCCTTTGAAAAAATAAAGCTCACTTACGTGAGCTTTAATAAAATCAAATTTTAACGAGCATTACGTCCACGACCACGAGGCGCTTTCGTATTGGGACGTGTCGTACCATTGGTTTTACGACGTGGCTTATCAGCATCGTCCATTTGCCAAATACGGGTTGTACCACCACCAGCTTTTTTCTTACCTTTAAATGGTGCTTCGCCACGTTCTTCACGCGCTTTATCTTTAGCAACCGAGAAATGTTGTTTCTTCGTGGTGGTCTTTTTTGCAAAAGAACGACCTTCATACGGCTTGTCCGCAGGCACATCTTTAAAGTCAGGGTACAATAACGGCTCAATTTCGATTTGTTCACCCGGTTTTAAACCCAATTTTTCTAGGCTGATTGTACCAATTTGAGTACGAATCAAACGTAAAGTTGGGAAGCCAACGGCAGAAGTCATACGACGTACTTGACGGTTACGACCTTCACAAATTGAAATTTCGACCCAAGACGTTGGCACAGATGCACGGAAACGAACAGGTGGAACGCGCTCCCACAGCCAATCAGGTTCATCAACTTTTTTTGCAGTTGCAGGCAGTGTAATACCATCTTTAAGTTCTACACCTTTACGAAGCTGCTCAAGTGCTTCCTCGGTAATATCACCATCAACTTGTACAAGATAGGTTTTAAACTTTTTATTGGCTGGATTGGTGATGAATTGGTTCAAACCACCGTGATCCGTTAAAAACATCAGACCTTCTGAATCTAAATCAAGACGACCTGCAATACGCAAGTCAGGATCTTGAATAAAGTCTGAGATAGTTTGATGTTTCTCATCTGCACGGAACTGGGAGAGAACGTCATAAGGTTTATTAAGAATGACGATTTTCATTGTAACCTATTAATTAAACTAAATAAATTGATGTGTGGCTTTGGTGTTACCCGTTTTGTGAAGGGTGGGGTAAAAAGAAAGCCCACTATATGTGGGCTACTATATCAGATTCCGGTTTGTGTTCTTCAACTTTATTCTTTACATAGGATGGATACCAAAACAGATTTTCTTCACAAAGTTGAATAGGCTGCTTAATATTTGCAGTGTTTACTAGGATATAAAATTTATCTTTACTGATAGTGAGTAGCAATATAAATTCTTTCGCTGGGATTGTTGCGGAGTACTTTTAAATTTGATTTTGTCGATTACACAGCTAAATTTGCATTGATGTTTTTAGTGAAGCATAAGGGTAAGAATCGTAGTTTAAGCACAATTTTAGAGATGAAAAATAAAGCCAAGCAATCAAGGGGGAAATTTAAAAGATATCAAGTGGTGTTGGAGCTAGATCAAATAGCTATTCATCCCGATTTTCAAGGGTTGGGACTAAGTAAAGCACTAATCGTAGAGTCTCTTAAAGACGTTGAAAATGAATTATTAGCGAAAAATCAAAAGATAAAAAGTGTGTTAGTAACAACTGGGGGGAATAATTTTGCGAAAAAAATCTATGAAGATTTATTCAATGCTCAAGAAGTTGCAATTATCTCTGATTTATATAGTGCGCCAGAGGTTTATTTAAAAGCTAATCGAGAAGGCTTAGTATTTTTGGATGCGCGAATCATTTAAAATATCATGTAAAGTTATATAAGTTTCAAATTAGATAGGTCATTATTTTGTATAAATTGTCGGATAAAATCACCTTTGGGTATTTTTTAATGGGCTTAATGTATGCAAAAATTGTAGTGCTATTGGGGGTGAACTTACGAATTATCAAAATTTAAGCCGTTTAGATTAAGGCATAGTAAAGTGATTGCAATAGAAAGTGTGATGATTCGATTGTAAGTACAGATTAAAAATTTACATTCATATTTAGGCACATCATATAAAAATAACAAAACTAACTATAAATTGGGTTGGAATGTAACAATTAGAATTGCTAATAATAGTTGGCTTTATTTTTAATAAGTGTGAGGTATGACATGTTAAAAACTGTAGCACTATTAGGAACAGGAATAGCGATTGGTCGTTGTTATCAGTTCTATAAAAGGGATCCTCAAAAGTCTAAAGATAAAAATTTAGATAAAAGTGGAAAATCAAGCAAGGGAAATGATGACTCTCCTAAAGAGTGATTTTAATTCAATATTTATGTGATTTAGTATTTATAAAAGCCACCGTAATAGGTGGCTTTTTAGTAGAAGAAAGACATATAAAAAGTCGTATTTTTCGACTGACACTTATGAAGATATTATGAAAGCCATACGGCTGAGACGAGATGAGATATTCATTAAAATGTGCTTAATGATTTGAAGTGGTGTTGGGTTCAGTAATTTGATATAGATAAATTACTTTAATTGTATAGTTGTTTTTATGAGAGTTGCATTTATTGGTGGTGGCACATCTGGAGATGTTGAACAATCCAAAGAACCTATGTGGCAGGTTGAACGTGAAAATACCCGAAAAATGCAAGTCTTAATGGAATACAGACTTAGTCATGGAATCCCTTTGGGTAATTATGACGTTATAGAAACTTATAATTTAATGGTTATGAAAATAAATAAAGAGTTTAAGATTTTTTATGTATTGGAGGGTATGAGTAAAGACGATATTTTAGAGCATTTATATAGTTGCTGGGATAAATCAGACACCATTGGTTATGACTTTGACTAAGCAAAGATCTCACCATACGCCATGTACAATTTTCTACCGAAGTCATTTAATATGCATCGAATAATAGAACTTGATTCAATTTGATCAAGTTTAAAACGAATATAATGAAATCCCATTTCCCCAGCAATATCGGTCCAATCTTTAATCTTTTTTTATGATATGAAAATCAAAATGTCAATTTCTTGGAGGGCTAATAGGAAGAAATTAGGATAGTAAAATTATGATGGTTTTGAATAATTGGTGTACAATTATTAAGCGAGTAGAAGAACCTCTAAAAACAGATCATCAACCCGCGGGTTTTCTGCATTTTAATCAGATTATTTGTCGAGGTATAAAATGACTTTGCCAGATCAAATAAAACAAGCATTTTTTGACTACATAGATCAAAACCATTCAGTACCAAATTACCTATTAGTCAGCTCTGACACTCATAAAAGTTTACTGAGTGACCAAAGTGATTTTATTAAAACGATCCCAATGGATACAGGTATGGTGGATATGAAGTTTTTAGGATATGAAGTTGGAATTTCAAATGGTAATGACACACCATTTACATGGAAAATGAACTAATTTAATCCTCCTCATGCTCATGATTTGACTCCCCAAAATTGGACCAGATGTTAAGAGACTTTTAAGGACTGTATTCTGTGCGGTATAGGATGCAGTCTTTTTAATTTAATCATGATTCTTTCAGCTTTTGTTCCTGTTCATCAATTGATTTAAATTACTCTCTATAGAAAGAATAGTGTTTTGATTCAAATGAGTGAGGAAGTTTTAAACCACCTTTCAAGATGGTTTTTATTGCTTGCTGCAAGTGGATGTTTACTTAAATGGTGGAAATCCATGAAAATAAAATATAAAGCAGGATCGCTTTGGAAAAGGAGGAATATCGGTGGCAAGCGATAGATCTAGTCGTGGGGAAGTTTTTTTACTGATTGCTCAGACGGTACAGGATAATAATGGGATTGATCAGATGTCATGCAATGACTTAAAGCTCAAAGTAAAGGTGATTAAATATGGATGAACAGAATTCTTCGTGACGCAATGTCTAAAGAATTGAGGAATCATCAATAAAAAAGGTTAGGTATAACTGCATTTTTAAAATTCATTCAAATTTCATGTAGTAATTAGATCTTTTTAAAGAGAAATTTTGAAAAAATTGTTACATAATGTTGTTAATAAGCACTATAATGCTAATGATTATCATTTATATTTGGTGTGGCCGTGTTTTTCCCTAAAAATAATTTAACGCTTATGATGTTATCAACTGGGTTTCTTTTTGTTTCTTCAGCATTTGCTGACTCAAACATTCCAGAAGAGAAAGCCAATACGACGACAACTTTTTCTACAATTGTAATTGAAGCGATGGATGAAGGGGATCCAATTAAAACATATGTAGATTACAAACAAGCAAATGTCACTAGAAATGGACTAGATAAAAAAGATATTCCACAAACGATTGATACCATAGATGTTTCTAAATATAAGCTTTACGGTGCTAATGATTTAAGTGTCATGTTACAAGGGACACCTGGTATTTCTACGAGCTATGATGCGCGAAATGATGGTATATCCATTCGCGGGTTTAATGCAGATACCAATGATATTTACCGTGATGGTGTACGTGAAAGTGGGCAATATCGACGCAGTACTGCTAATGTTGAACGTATAGAAATTCTAAAAGGTCCAGCTTCTGTACTTTATGGTCGCAGTGCAGGTGGTGGGGTCATTAATATGGTGACAAAAGTTGCTAACTTTGACTCTAAAAGTTCAGTTGGAGCATATGTCGGTTCTTATGATAATGTTGGTGGAACTGTCGATATTAATAAAGTTTTAAATGATAACTGGGCAATACGTTTGGTTGGTGAAAAGTCAGATGCGAATAGCTTTCGTTCAGGTATTGGATTTAATCAAGAAATGCTTTCGCCAAGTGTGACTTATCGTAGTGATGATGAACGTTTAACGTGGACAACAGAATTTACTTACGACAGTTTAAATAGAACCCCAGATAGAGGGCCGAGTTACGATAACTTACCTTCAGGTGTTTCGATTAAAACTGGTTTTTCTGGAGATACTGACAATATTGTTGATGAAACCAAATCACTTAGAACGGATGTTAAATATGAATTTGCACCTGATTGGAAATTTCACTGGGCTTTAAGTTATCGTGAATCTTTCCAAGATTTTGATAATTTCTTTGGTGGAACTTGGTGTTCAGAAGCAGGGTTACAAATTGATGGTAAAGCATGCAACTGGCAAGGAAAAATACGTCAAAGTTATGCTTGGCAACAAACCACAAATAAAACTTTAATGAATACCTTTGATATTACGGGACAATTTAAAACCGGCATTTTAGATCATAAAATTATGTTGGGTAGTGATTGGTCCAATGAAAAAAGAGAACCCATACTTGGGAACTATTCGAGTGGCAACAGTGCAGGGCTTTATTATCGTTACGTCAATCCATTTAATCCGTCAGATAGCTCACTATCATCTGGCTGGTCAACGCTGAATGGTACGCGTCCTCCTGAAACATCACATAGTGAAACAGATGCCAACTCTTTAAGCTTCTTTCTTCAAGACTTAATCTCATTCAACGAAAAATATAAAATGATGTTAGGTCTTCGATACGATAGCTATGATTTCGCAACCAATGATATTCGTAATCATAGTAAAAAATCTTATCGTGACGATAGTTTAAGTCCAAATATTGGTTTTGTTTGGCAACCAATTGAAAGGCAAAATTTTTATGCATCTTATAGTAAAAGTTTTGCACCTTATGGCGGTCGAGGGCTATTAGGCGTGAGCACATCAATAGATCCAAGTTTATACGATGCTGAGCCTCAATTTAATGAACAATATGAAATTGGTGTAAAAAGTGATTGGCTAGGTGGGGGCTTGAATACTCAGCTTTCTGTATATGATATTACTAAAAATAATATACGCTATCAGCCAGATTCTATAAACAGACCTAATGATTGGGAAGTCGGGCAAAAGCAACAATCAAAAGGTGTGGAGTTTAGTTTTATTGGTAGAGTACTAGAAAATCTGTATGTGCGTGGGGGCTATGGTTATACCGATGCTGAATGGAAAAAGGATAGCCGTTCAACTGTAATTGAAGCGGATCGTTTAAAAGGTAAAAAATTATCTGGAATATCAGAAAATACAGGAAATTTATTTGTCCGATATTTACCTACACAAAATTGGTATGGAGAAATGGGAGCAACCTATGTTGGTTCTTATTATACTTCAGATAAAAATACTACAAAAATGCCAGATTTTACTCGTTTAGATACCGCGATTGGTTATAAGGATGATACGTGGGGCGTAACTATTGCAGTAAATAACTTAACGAATAAAGAATACTGGCGCTCTAGTTCTATGCCTGGAACTCCTCGGAATTATTTATTGAGAGTTAATTATTTTTTCTAATATAGTTTTAAAGTCTATATTGTTTAAATGAATAAAAAAGCCCGATATTTTGTCGGGCTTTTTCGTATTTATTGTACTCGGTATGATGCCTGTCGGGCTTCACTATCCTGAGATAGAGTGATTAAGGATGACTTTTTACAGTACTTGTTCTTCCATGATAATTTTCTATTTTTACGCTTAAAGTGATTTTCTCGTACTTTTATAAAAGTCTAGTACGTTCATCTTAGGTCTTAACTTTAGCGTCGGAGAACAACGGGTAACTGTCATAAAATAGATCAATTCAAACTCATGTATTTAGAATGATTAAGAATGAAAATTTTCATAGGGAGTCATTTTTGTAATTACATACTGTTGAAAACAATTGAGTGTTATTTAATCAAGAAATATTGTTATTTCTCATATAAATCTCAAAAATATTGAATCTAGATTAGGATTATATGCATTAACAACAGATGAAAGCATTGCTAATTGGCAATTATTTTTTAGATTCGCTGTTACAAAGGGAGAAATTGTACAATGGGTTATCAAAAAATCGTCGTGCCTGTGGATGGTAGTAAAATTACTGTAAATGCAGACTTGTCACTGTATGTTCCAAATTATCCAATCATTCCTTTCATTGAAGGTGATGGTATTGGTGTGGATATTACACCTGCAATGAAAGCTGTAGTAGACGCTGCGGTTCAAAAAGCATACGGGAGTAAACGTTCGATTGAATGGATGGAAGTTTACTGTGGCGAAAAAGCAGATAAAATTTATGGAACATATATGCCTGAAGAAACTTTCGAAGCGCTTCGGGAATTCGTTGTTTCTATTAAAGGCCCTTTAACGACTCCAGTAGGCGGTGGTATTCGTTCTTTAAACGTCGCATTACGTCAAGAACTAGACCTTTATGTATGTGTACGTCCAGTACGTTGGTTTAAAGGGGTTCCGACACCTGTTCATAATCCTGAATTAACTGATATGGTTATTTTCCGTGAAAATTCAGAAGATATCTATGCCGGTATTGAGTGGAAAGCGGGTTCTCCAGAAGCTAAAAAAGTTATAAAATTTTTAAAAGAAGAAATGGGCGTTACTAAAATTCGTTTTGAAGAAAACTGTGGTATTGGTATTAAACCTGTATCTAAAGAAGGTAGTCAGCGTTTAGTTCGTAAAGCAATTCAATTTGCAATCGATAATGATAAGCCAAGCGTGACTTTAGTTCACAAAGGCAACATCATGAAATATACCGAAGGTGCGTTTAAAGAATGGGGCTACGAAGTCGCACTTGAACGTTTTGGTGGTGAGCTGCTTGATGGTGGTCCATGGGTAGGCATTAAAAATCCTAAAACTGGCAAAGAGATCATCATTAAAGATGTCATTGCTGATGCGTTCTTACAACAAATTTTAATGCGACCTGCCGATTATTCAGTGATTGCAACACTTAACCTTAACGGTGATTATATTTCGGATGCGCTGGCAGCAGAAGTGGGCGGTATTGGTATTGCACCGGGTGCAAACATTGGTGGTGCAATTCAGGTTTATGAAGCAACGCATGGTACTGCACCGAAATATGCAGGTCAGGATAAAGTAAACCCAGGTTCAATCATCCTTTCTGCTGAAATGATGCTTCGTGATATGGGGTGGGTTGAAGCTGCTGATTTAATTATTCAAGGTATTTCTGGAGCGATTGCTGCAAAAACTGTAACGTATGACTTCGAGCGTTTAATGCCAGATGCAACACTTCTACGTTGTTCTGAATTTGGTCAAGCAATCATTAAAAATATGGATAAATAATTGATTAGTTAGGATTATTAAAAAACTTGCACTGGTTGCAGGTTTTTTTTAGAACATAGACAATGCTTCATTTAGAACAACAAGATATTCTATATTTTTTTAAATTGGTATTGATCAAGACACACAGACGTTGATGGATATAAAACTTAATATAATCAAATGCTTGATGTTAGTTCTAAATACAATTCATTAAATTTTAGCTTAAATATGATTGCAATATAACTCGCTAGTTTAAAGATTAATTTTATATGTACTTATAAGGAATGTAATAATGAAAATGAGTTTGATGATTTTTTTATTTCTTGGGGTTTCAACAATTGCACAAGCAGATAGCGTATACAAATGTGAAAATAAAGGGACTATAACGTATCAATCTCGACCATGTCCAAGTGCTATAATCAAGCCAAATCTACACAAGCAAATTCAAGAAAAAAAGCAAAATCAGTTTGAAGCTGAGCATTATTCTCAACAAAAACATCTTCAGCATAGCTCGAGTAATGGAACATCCAATGAAATAGCAGATACGGAAGCAGGCAAAAAGAAAAGTCTAGCAATAGCGCAAGAAGCTTATCGAATGACTAAAAATCGTTAATATATTTCTTATCAGATTCACTGAAACCCATGCTATATATAAAGGAATCGCAGTAATAATTATTGTAATTACATTATTTTATTATGTTTTCTTGTATATGCATTTTTCAGGGTGGGGGCGAGGGTGTTTTTATCCAAGGGTAGGTGATTAAAAGTATTCAATTATATTTGCCACAGCTTTAAATGGGGTTGCTTGTACAATAGAAGCTTATGCAGAGCATCATTTTCGCAAGGGTTTGTCTTATTTTACTAAACCACCGACTCAATTAGATGGCTTAATCAGTAATGTAAGTTCAGTTGCGCTTAATTAATTTATGAGGAGATCTATGGATTTGAGAATATACAAAAAATTGTAGCGTTCCTAAAAATAAAACTGCAGAAGCAAGGGTAAACTGTTGATGATACGAAATACCCAAATGCTGAAGTGTACTAAAGGTTAAACCACCGATTAATTGTGTCATTGCAAAACTGAGAGTGGCAATACTCCAAAGTTTTTTATAAGCCATACCATATAGCTGTAAAATGGTATAAGACGTTAGAAATACGACAGCAGGATTCAGCATTCCTGTCAGAAATGAAGATGTAAAAGTTAAAATAGACGTGTGACTGATGGTGGCGATAAAGATCGCGAAGATATACATGCTATACAAAATTTTTAGTGCAGTGAAATTACCAAACTTTTTAGCAAGTAAATATGCTGTAAATGCACCGAAAGCACTACCAACGCCGTATAAAATCCAATTAATATTCATCCACAATAAATTTAGATGCAATGTGTTACTGAGGTAGTCAATCCAAAAAAGTGAGTGAGGGACATAAGAAAATGCACTGCATGCATAGGCAACAATTAAACTTAAATATAAACCAGTCATTGGTATGACTTGCGGAGCTTGATCTAATGGGGTCACAAGTTGCTGTTTAAATGTTGCGAGTAAAATACTGATAAAAATAGTAATACTAAGTGAAAATCCAAATAAAATGCTCCATGCTGTTTGAGTGGAAATTTGATCAAGATAAGGAAGGAATAACGTCGCAAGTAATATACCCACTCCAATACCACTAAATCCGATAAAATGAATGGTGAAACGGTCTTTTAACTCACAACACTGAGCGACGATACTCGGTGATAAAATCATCAGTAAACCGCCGCTAATGCCAGAAATGATGCGCCACAACACGTACCAAATTTCAGCAAAATTAGAAAAAGAACAACTGAGTAAACTGATTGTCCCTACAATTGCAGCCGCTTGAATATATAGCGGCATATTTTTGTTTTGAGGGATCCGCATCGCCCAAAAAGCACCGATTAAATAACCGAATAAATTTGCACTACCCAAAATACTGGCAAATTGAGTTGACCATCCAAATGCTTCACGCGTGCTAGGGAGTAAGGCCGTATAGGAAAAACGTAAAATTCCGATACCTAAACACATGCTTAAGCAAAGAAAAAGACACAGTTTTACTTTATTCGAGAACATCCTGTTCCTTTTGATTATTTACTATTTGGTTAAATATTGAATAAACGATAAATCTAACTCTAGAAGAAAACAAGACCAAATTACTTAGACTTAAGATATGATTAAAGTGAAATATAGGGTATTGCAGATTCTATTTATATAAGTTCGTCTATATTGAAACCGTTATGTGATTGAGAAGACTGAAAATGGATTTTGATTCATTTAAGGATGTGAAATTGATGAGGTATGGCTAAATAAAGGAAAGAATATTTCAATGGAATGGGGTGACTATCTGTATTGATTCAAATCTTTGGAATAATGTGTAAGCCAAATGCTTTAGCATTTTTAAGAAAAAGTTTAGCTGATTTATGCATTAAGTCGATATGACTTTGTTTTTTAAATAGATACAAGGTGCTGAAAAATGAGCAACAATATCTACAAAAATGATAAAGGCTGTTTAGCTCATCGAGATTACCTTATAATTTGCATAACTGAACTTATGGAATACCAATGAACTACCCATTAATCCTGAATATCGTGATATTCATAGCTCTAATCGTATTGCTCATGCAAACGCGTAAGACAGATTGGAGTCTTGCGAAAAAAGTATTTGCTGGTTTGAGTTTGGGTGTGGTTTTTGGTTTGGGCTTACATCTGATTTATGGATCAAATACTGCTGTTATAGATGAATCGATTCAATGGTTTAATGTGGTTGGGAATGGTTATGTGAAACTTTTACAAATGGTGGTCATGCCATTGGTGTTTGTTTCGATTTTAAGTGCCGTGATTAAATTACATAATGCTTCATCTCTAGGAAGAATTAGTTTTTTCAGTATTGGTACTTTACTAATTACCACCTTTATTGCCGCTTTGGTTGGGGTATTTGTTACCAATTTATTTGGATTAACTGCCGCAGGTTTGGTTCAAGGTACACAAGAAACTGCACGTTTAGATGCAATTCAAACCGATTATATGGGGAAAGTCACTGATTTAAGTGTACCTGATTTGGTTTTATCATTTATTCCGAGTAATCCATTTGCTGAACTGACTGGGGCACATCCCACATCAATTATTAGCGTGGTGATATTTGCGACCTTCTTGGGCATTGCTGGCATTAACTTAATTAAAGACAATGTTGAAAAAGGGCATCGAATCGTTGCAGCTGTAGATACTTTACAAGCATGGGTGATGAAACTGGTTCGTTTGGTAATGACACTTACGCCTTATGGTGTATTTGCCTTAATTACCAAAGTCGTTGCAAGTTCAAAAGCTGCGGATATTGTGAATTTAGGTGGTTTTCTCGTGGCATCCTATATTGGTTTAGCCATTATGTTTGTCGTGCATGCCTTAGTATTACTACTAACCGGTGTGAATCCGATTCGGTTCTTTAAAAAAGTGCTGCCTGTTTTAGCTTTTGCATTTACTAGTCGTTCGAGTGCGGCAAGTATTCCGCTCAGTATTGAAGCACAAACACGCCGTTTAGGAATTCCAGAATCTATTGCAAGTTTTTCAGCATCATTTGGTACCACAATCGGGCAAAATGGATGTGCTGGTTTGTATCCAGCGATGTTAGCGGTCATGGTTGCACCGACTGTAGGTATTAATCCTTTAGATCCGATTTGGATCTTGACCTTGGTGTGTGTGGTGACACTCAGTTCGATTGGTGTTGCCGGTGTAGGTGGTGGAGCAACTTTTGCTGCGTTGATTGTATTGCCGATTATGGGTTTACCTGTCACGTTAGTTGCATTATTGATTTCTATTGAACCATTAATTGATATGGGGCGTACGGCATTAAATGTTGATGGTTCAATGACTGCAGGCATGGTGACCAGTCAATTGATGGGGCAGACAGATCAAGTAATTATGCAATCAGATGACTTGGAAGATTTAAAGCATAGCTAAGCATTTATAGAATACGATTTAAAAAGGCATTTTTTTCGGAGATGCCTTTTTATTATCTGTATCTATTTATTTAAATCAATTGTATCTGTATTCATTTTTATGATGCGATAAAATACTTAAAACTGAAGGAATATTCATCATGAAAATGTATCAAGTTGATGCTTTTACTCAAGTATTATTTAAAGGCAATCCAGCGGCAGTATTGGTTTTGAATGAGTGGCTCAATGATGAGTTAATGCAAAATATCGCCTTAGAAAATAATCTTGCTGAAACAGCATTTGTGAAATGTATCGATGCTGAAAATTATGAAATACGTTGGTTTACTCCTTTGCTTGAAGTGGACTTTTGTGGACATGCGACTTTAGCTTCAGCATTTGTTTTATTTAAAGATTACACCTCAGCAAAGAAAATCCAGTTTCATGTTAAAAATTTAGGCATCTTTATCATTCATCAGGCTGAAGATGGGAAAATTAAAATGAATTTTCCCATTCGTCGGGCATCTCAAATATTGGAATATCCAAAATTATTAAATGAAGTTATTGATAAACCGATTAAAGCTGTTTATTTAAATCAGCAAGCCTTTATTTTAGTATGTGAATCAGAACAAGATGTCATCTCTGCACAACCGAATCTTATCAATATAAAAGCCATTGCTGATGTGCATGGCGTAAGCACAGCGATTACGGCTGAATATAAAAATTTAGATCTCGCAATTACAGCTCATTCTGAAAAATATGACTATGTCGCGCGTTACTTTGCACCACAGAAAGGTATTAATGAAGATCCTGTAACGGGTTCTATGCATACTGGATTGGCACCATTGTGGGCTGAAAAGTTAGACAAAAATAATTTAATCGCTTATCAAGCTTCGGCACGTGGAGGTGAATTGTTTTGTGAAATTAAGTCAGCTGAACGGATTGAAATATCAGGTTATGCACAATTGTATATGCAAGCAGAAATTAAGATTTAATGGCTAAATGTAGGCATCATTTCAATCATTTTATTTGCAAAACAGTGACAATAGCCGTTGTAATAAGCGGCTTTTTTCAAAACTCTACTATTTAATCTAATGCATATTCCCTAAGATAAACCGCTTATAAAATTTAAAATTTCTTAGAAGACTCTGGAAACTCTATGTTGATGCGCTTGAAAAAACTTACGCTTTCGGTTTGTTTAATAGGTTTTAGTGCTTCATCAATGGCACAAACCATTTTGGTGAAATCTGAACAAAATATTGAAGAATATAAATTAGAGAATGGTTTTAGAATATTACTTGCTCCGAATAATAAAGAGAGCAAAGTTTTTGTCAATACAGTGTATTTGACGGGATCATTGAATGATCCAAAAGGGAAAGGTGGGCTGGCACATTTACTCGAGCATTTGGCTTTTAAGGGTACACAAAATGTAAAAGATGAAGAGTTTCAACGCCGCTTAGATCAATATACGTTAATGGCCAATGCCAGTACCGATTATTACTCGACTAAATATACGAATATCGTACGTCCTGAAAAGAATGCTCTAAATGAAGTCATTTATCTTGAAGCTGAGCGTATGGATAAATTAGTGCTTCAAGAAAAGTTTGTACCTTCTGAAATTAATATTGTCATGCGTGAACGTGAAGTTCGTATGGACCAACCGTTTGCAGTATTGATGGATCAGATGTGGAAATCTGCTTATGGTAATCAATATTTAGGACGTTTACCGATTGGAGATTTACCCGAATTACAGTCAATTAAAATGGATGAATTAAATCAATTTTACCGCGCATGGTATGCACCCAATAATGCAGTGATGGTCGTTTCAGGTAAATTTGATAAAGCTGAAGTTCTCAAACAAATTGATAAAAATTTTAGTCCGATTGCAGCACGTCAAATTCCAACACAGACCCAAGTCCCACTCCTTGATTCTGCCAAGATCAAAGACCGTAATTTTGTGGTAAAAAAAGGCAGTGATTTAGCTAAATTCAATATTTATATGAATGGGAAAAATCCACAAATTCGTCCGGCTTTAGCGCTTACTCCATATCTTTACACCATGCAACCGAGTGGGCATTTGTATAAAGACATGGTTGAAACGGGGATTGCGAATAATGTGCAGTCAACGACATGGTCTGATCAAGATTTCAATATCGTCTTTCTTGGAGCGATTTATGCACCGAATCATGATGCGAAAAAAATTGAAACTGCGCTGATTGCTAATACTGAAAAAGATCAAAATTTTGATTTAACCGAGCTGAATCGTGTTAAAAATTTAGTTAAAAATGGTCAAGAAACATTGTTAGCAAATGCAGTTTCTGTCGGTTCAATGTTAAGTGACTATGTGGTGTCTTCACATGGTGATTGGTCACAGTATTTTAAAGATCAGCAAGCGATCCAAAATTTAAGTGTTGCACAAACCAATTCCACTTTGAATGCTTTTTTAATCCCGCAGCATCGTATTTCTGGGGATATTCAACCGACACCTGAAGAACAGAAAAAAGCATTGGAACAGAAAAATTCAGATAACCCGAAAACTATAGATCAGCAAACACCTAAATCTGAACCTTTAAAAGATATTAGTGTTTATAAAACAGAAGTTGCTCAATATTTAAAGAAGTCCCAGCAATATGTTGCAAAAACAGAAAAGAAAATACAGCGAGGAAAGTTCAAAAATGGGATGCAATATGCCTTATTCCCAACATCCACCCGTGATGATAAAACCTATGCCACCATTAATGTTGACTTTGGAACGGCAGAATCATTATTTAATCAAGGCGAAATTTTAGATTTCACGGCTTATTTATTATTACGTGCTTCTGATCAGTATAGTTTGCAAGACATTGCAGATAAATCCATTGAGTCGGGCGGTATGGCAATGGCTTCAGCTGCTGGCAATGGCATGACGATTCAGATTTCGGCGAAAAAGGAAAAATTTGATGACTTCTTTAAATACATTTTAGAAGTAATGAAAAATCCTAAATTTGAACAGTCACAGTTTGATTTAATTAAGTTACAAAGTCTTGCCAGTTTGGATCGTCCTTACACTGAACCAGAAACAGTTTCGGCTTTGACCATTGCACGACTTATAGAAGTTTACGCACCAGGTGATTTACGTTATCACTTTGAACCTGAATTGGCGAAGAAACAAATTCAAGCGGCGACGAACCAACGCGTTAAAGATTTATATCAAAAATTCTTTGCAATGAATCATGCACAAATTGCTATTACCGGACAGTATGATGCTAAGGCGATGCAAAAACTATTAAATGCTGAATTTGCTCAATGGAATGGTCAGGAAAAATTCCAACGACTCTCCTCAACCTATGAACAGTATCAAGCTCAAAAAGTACATGCTTTATCTGAACAGCGAGAATTTGGTAGTTATCAAAGTATATTGACCATTCCAGTTGGGGCTTATCATGCAGATGCACCTGCTTTAATTGTGCTTGATAACATACTTGGAGATTCACAACTATCTTCTCGTTTAGGTCAAGAGTTACGTGAAAAAAATGCATTAGTTTATGGTTTTGGTAGCCAAGTACAGTTAGATGATTGGGCTGAATCGGGCGCGATTAGTATAGAGGCCAATTATACGGCTGGAAAATCTGCGCAAGTTTCACAGACTGTACATAAAGTCTTATTGGATTTATTGGAACAAGGTATTACCGAGCAGGAATTGGAAGCCGCTAAAGCAGATATTATGAAAAAGCGTGTAACCGCACTAGAAGATGAGCGAGCTATTCATCGGATGCTCGTCCCTCAGTTAGAGCGAAATCGAGATTTTTCAACATGGAAAAAGCGGAGTCAAGATTTTGCAAAATTAACAAAAGCGGATGTTGATGCGGTGATTAAAAAATATATTAAGCTTGATCACTTAGTGGAAGTCATGGCAGACCAATATGGTCAACCAATAAAGTCATCAAATGTTGTTATCCAATAAGCAATATCATTGCTGGGAAAACTGCCCAATAGTGTCATTTTTCTTTGAAGGGCATAAATAGATAGGTGTCACAAAATTTATTTGACGTTTTGAATAATAAAAAAGCCCAAAAGGGCTTTTTTATTATTCAATCATATTAATGCTTATGACCATCTTTTTTGTCATGTTTATGCGCATGAAAATCTTCGTTTTTGCGGAAACGTAGATAGTTTTCAAATTGTTCACAATATTCATCGTAATTGTCTTCCAACATCATTTGAAATTGTTGTAAGACATAAGAAGTCACTTGCTGTTTAGCTTCACGCATTTCTTCAGCTGTTTGAAAAGTATTTGCCGCAACCCATGTATTGAAGCGTGCTGTACCAAACAGCATTGCAGCACTTACTTGTCCACGTAACTCAGCAGGATCTGTTTTTTTTCCTTTGGGTGGGCGACAAAAATCATTGGCTTGTTTAATAAATTCATCAGCACGCTCAAAAAAAACAGCATTCAAAGCTTCTTCTTCGGTGACATCGGTTGCATCAATTTTTTGAGACATGACTTTTTCCACTAATAAAATACCTCTACATTATAGGCAAAGCCTTGCAGAAACTGAACCATTGTCTTACTCTAAAATAGCCTAAGTACAATTAAATATGGAAATCGAATGCAAGATGCAATTGCGGTGCAAAGTTTAAAAAGTGATATAGCCTTGCTTCGTCAAAATATTTGGCCGGCTGTAGATTTGCAAAATGTCGAAGGTTTACCCATTTATTATGGTTCGAAACAATTAGTTGCTGAATATTACCAACAGTGGACAGCTCTAATCGAACGGGCACAGGCGTTATTCCAATCCTTTATGGAGGATGAAGCTTTAGATGCCATTCATTTACCGAGTCATTTGAATTTACCGTTATTTTTCTTTCATGTGGATCGTATTCATATTAATAAAACGCGAGCTAAAGAATCTAAAACATTTAGAGGAATTGCGAGTTTACTGGATAAATGTGGTCAGTTTGAGCCCGATCAAATTGCAGAAATGTCTGCATGGTTAGAGAGTGATGATACTGCTGCATTGGTTGCACATCGTGAGTTTATTGACTTAAGGACCTATGTTTTTCAACATGGGCAAAGTGAATATACGCGAACGCGATTTTATGTGAATGGTATTGTGTTAAGTACAGAACAACATTTTGAACTGGTTGACGCACGTGATAAGCCACGTAAACAACGTAATGATAGTTATAGTGATCCATTGGCAGATAATGGCACATGGAAAGTCTATGGGAAGAATCGCTAAAATGACAATTTTGGGTATCTCATAAGATTATGCCGAATGCCAAAAGGGACGTATATTGGCAAAAATTTGAAGATAATGTGCAGCTTGTTGTAATTGATGTTGTTGGTTTGCAGCAATCCAACCCAAAGCAAACCAAGCATTGGGATCATTCTTGATATTGTTGCGGAAAAACGTTTCTGCAAGGATGAGATCATTATATTGACCGAGCATATCTTGGGCTGGTTTTAAAGTTTGCAAATAGCGTTTAACTTCGGAACTTTTATATAAAGATGAAATAAAATCAATGCTATAACGTAATCGTTTTAGGCGTTTTCGTATGCGATGAAGTGTGGTGATATCTTGCTCTAATAAATTTTGAACATCTCTTTGGATATGTTGATGCAGTTGGATGATCTTTTTAATCGATATTTTTTGATTATTTTTTTCCGATGAATCTATGTTGGGTTGATGTATAAATTGGAATAAAGACAGGATTAGATTGTTAAAATCCAAAGATTGAAACAGTTGCTGAAGGGAAATAGAGGTTTGCTGTGTTGATAGAGGGAGCTTTAACTCTGGTGCACCAGCTTTTAACAACTTTGGAACAATTTCTTCTGCAATTACATCTAAATCACGTGTAGTACCTAATTGTCTAAAAATAATAGCCAATTGTTTGGTCCAAATTGGATCAACGTGTTGACTCCAGTTGCTAAACATACTGAATGCGCTGCGTAAACGCCGAATGGCGACTCGAGCTTGATGCACATGTTGACTATTAAAGTATCCTGATGCAATGGCTGTACTATTGGGTAGGAGATGCTCTAAACAATTCTGAATCATTTTTTTTAAAGCAACGGCTTTTGAATCATGATGCTTTAATTGTAATGTGGACTGATTTTGGGTTGGATATTCCGTTAATCCTTGTGCCAGTAAATAGCATTGTTGCAGTTTAGTATATCCATTCAAGCAGAGATGATAACGTTTAATGTATGGAAAAATAAAAGAAATGAAGTCTTGAATCGTTCCTTGTTGAAGTTGGAATTTAATTTCAATAAGATCTTTAACTTGATGGTTGTGTGAAATTTGACCTTGATCTAGCTGGACTTGGATTTTACTATTTTGGAAACTAGAGATGGTAACCCATCGTTCGACTTGTATCTCAAATTGAAGTCTTAAGTTGTTTTGCAGTGAATTGAGTAATTTTATTATATTTTTATCAATGTGTTTGTTGTACTTATAAGCTTGTAAGTTTAAAGCTGGATTGGTTTGTTGCTCAAAATTGATATTGAACTCGGAATGCTTGCTCTGATTTTGTGTCTGAATATTTAAGCTTTGAACGCAGTTTTGATCTTGAAGTCGTTGTCTTAAAGAAACAGCGTGCTGAGATAATTTAAAATCATCACTATCATAATAGTTTGTATGTAGCTGCATTTTTTGAGCATTCTTTCTTTGTAATGCTTTGATGAGTAATTCGGTTTGATCCTTAGGAATTTGAAACTTTAATTCTATTTTTGACATCGTGACATGTCCTAACTTTGTTATCACTCGACTCTTATTGTTATTCCGTCGATATTAAATACAAGTCTTCTTTAAATGTAATTTTGAGTGTTTTTTGTTCTTGTTGTCATAGAAACATCAGATCATTTTTAGTTTATACCGCAGCTGAAAATGATCTGATAGATTATTTATTTCAAGAATTTACGGCTGACTAAAAATTGTTCTGTTGTTTCTAGTAGCTTTTCAGCATACGCTTCTTGCTTTGCTGTAAGCCATCCTAAAGCAAACCAATCGCTTGCCTCTAGATCAGTTTGTTGTAAATAAGAAGAGGATGAAGTTAAAACTTGATATTGTTCAGAGGCCTGTTGAGCATCATTGAGTGACTTACTATATTTTTGCAAATTTTTGACATCATAAATATTGGTAAGGATGGGGAAACTAAATTTTAATTCATTTAAGCGTGTAGCAAGCTCATCTAAGCTTTCAAAATCGTTAAGATCCGCTTTAGTTAGACTATCTTGCAGCTGTTTATATTGCGTTTGTAATGCATTTTGCGCGAACCATTTTAAATCGTGAGTTTGAGTTTTTTCCGAAGTACCTAAACTGAACATTAACAATTCTAAATAATGTTGTACATTCTGCGTCGATTTCACCAAGTTATTCAGTTTTTCTTGTGCATATAAAATATCTTTATTTAAACTTTCGGCAGTTTTAGGGTTTTGTAATAAAGCGCCTAAAGTGCGTTGCATATGCTCAAAATGCTGTAAGTTTTCGAAATGACTTTTAAATGCGGAAAGTTGATGTGCCCATTTATCTGTTTTGGTATCCGTCCAATCTTTAAATAAAGACAAACTTAAATGTAGATGATGTAAAGCCGTCTGTGCTTGTTGAATATGTTCTGCTGTTGCAACTTGAGCAGAGATGGCTGCAATATTTGGTAATAAATGTTGCAGTTGGTTGGCAATAAGTAGTCTAAGATTCTGATCGGCAGAGTCTTTTTTATTCAGTTGGATTTCTTTCACAAGTTTTGCAGGGCTGACTGTTTGATGAGTGACCAGTAAATTTCCAAATTCAGCTTTACTGCGAACATCTAACCAGAGTTGATATTTCTTGACCCATTCAAAACTAAACGCTAATAAAGACTGCACAGAACCTGTTTTCAGTTCAAATTCAACTTCGTGAATTTCTTGGCGTGCTGAATCTGTACGAACTTCTCCAATATCCAGACTAATTTCAATTTCAGCATCTTCAAATTGAATCACGCGACAGGTACGTTGAATGTCAGTTTCAAACTGTTGTTGAAGTGGGTATTGAGTCTCACCTAAAGCATTTTTCAGAATAGCTTGTGCTTCGGGATTATGATGATAAATCTCAAGATTAAGTACGGGCGACCATGCAGTTGTATCTTCATCTATATTATTTTGTATAGGAGTGAGCACATGATTATCTTCAAAACGATGTAAGTGGCTTTTACCTGCAGTTTTCAGTGTTTGAACCCATTGCGTACCTTCTAAGCGCTGGCGTAAAGCGACACCGTGCTGGGCAAGCTGACGATCTTCAGTGTCATAATATTTAGCTTGTAATTGAATAATTTCAGATTTTTTCGGATCTATTGCTTTAAGTATTGCATTGCGTCGTGCTTCGGGAATCTGAAATTTTAATTCAACTTCAACCATGACTAAGTCCTAAAAATTTATATTCAGCTTATGAGAATTTATAATGAAGAATAACAAAGGGATAAAATGTGGTTTTTTATCTCAGTATTATTAATGAAGTTTTATATTGTAACGCAATTCACGGGAGCAACGGCATATGAGCAGTATGGAATTTGCTTAAACTTTGTTAACTTTTTAAGATGAGTATCTTTGATTTGGCTTTTATTTAACCGCAAACTACATTATTGTAATCTTAAGCAATATAAAAGCATCAGGAAGAGCATTATGAATGCGCAGGTCGAGCCAAAACAAGTGTTAGTGCCAACAGAACAACAATTTCAATTACCTATTAAAAATTATTCAGAGTTTTACCGTTTTTACCTTACAGAACATCGCCATATTATGAGCCGACGATTACATGCAGTTGGAAGTAGTGTCGGTATTTATTTTTTTAGTAAAGCTATTCGCCAACGCCAGCCTAAATATTTTATTTATGGACTGGTTTCAGGCTATGCTTGTGCGTGGGTAGGGCATTTTGTCTTCGAAAAGAATAAACCTGCCAGTTTTAAACAACCTTTATATAGTTTTATTTCGGATTGGCGAATGCTCTCGGATATTGTGCGAGGCAATCTGAGTTTAAAAGACCGTAAGTTTGATAAAATTGAGAGCTAATTTAAAACGCTGTCTAATGCTGTAAGTGACGGCAGTTAATAATAAAGATAGTAGGAGTAATACTCTGCATCTATAAACATCAATTTTGAAAATATCCTGTTGATGTTTTGTGGAGTTATCTCTATTCATAGAAAGATCAACATCTATGATGTGTTCAGCTTAAACAAAATCGACGGAGAGATACGTCAATTTTTTCATTTAAATAAAATATTTGTTAACAAATACTTCAAAAACACGATATTTGATGTAAATAGAAAGGCTTCAAGCGATAAAATTCATTTTTTTAAAGTGGATATGACTAGCTGAAAATATGCTTTAGCAGTAGAATATGCGCTCTCTTCAAGTCACATTGCGGTATGGTTGTCTAGACCTGCCCGTGGAGCCAAAATCAGCATGTTTATCGTGGCCGGTGCATCAGCACATTCTACCTTTAAGAAAACTCAACTATTATCACGTTTATCGTCAATTAGTTCGGTTCAATCTTGCGATAGCCAATGGGTTTATCTGTTTGACCAAGCGCTCAACGAGCAACAACAGCAATCAGCATTACAGCTTTTAAATGATGGTGCATCATTTGAATTGCGCCAAGTAGCAAGTGATGAAGTCCAAATTTTAGTAACACCGCGTTTGGGAACAATTTCTCCGTGGTCATCAAAAGCGACTGATATTTTTGCCAACTGTAATACGCCGATCCACCGCCTAGAACGCGGTGTTTTGTTTACTTTAAAAGGTGTTTCTGAAATCACCAATGAAGTAAAACAAGTTTTACACGATCGTATGACAGAAAGCGTTTTCAATCATATTGATGATGCTGCGGCATTGTTTTTAGAAACAGCACCAAAACCTTTGAACTCAATTGATATTTTGGGTCAAGGTAAAGAGGCTTTAGTTAAAGCCAATAATGAATTTGGTTTTGCGTTATCAATGGAAGAAATTGATTACCTGACTGAAGCCTTTATAAAAATGGGTCGTAACCCGAATGACATCGAGTTGATGATGTTTGCGCAAGCAAACTCTGAGCATTGCCGTCATAAAATTTTTGGTTCTGAATGGACCATTGATGGTGAAAAACAACCTTTATCATTGTTCCAAATGATTAAAAACACCTATAAAGAATCACCAACAGATGTATTGTCAGCTTATAAAGACAATGCCTCAGTGATTGTCGGTTTTGATACGCAACGTTTTTATCCAAAAGCAGATGAAAATGGTCGTCACGTTTATAAATATAAGAGTCAAGCTGCTCATATCTTAATGAAAGTGGAAACACATAACCATCCAACCGCAATTGCACCATTTGCTGGTGCTGCTACGGGTTCAGGTGGTGAAATTCGTGATGAGGGTGCAACAGGTCGTGGTGGTAAACCTAAAGCAGGTTTAACTGCGTTTACTGTTTCAAACTTAAATATTCCTGGGTTTGAACAACCTTGGGAAGATAATTACGGCAAACCATCGCGTATGGCATCGGCACTTCAGATCATGATTGATGGTCCTTTAGGTGGTGCTGCATTTAATAATGAATTTGGTCGTCCTGCTTTAAATGGTTACTTCCGTACGTTCGAACAAAACGTGAATGGCGAAGTTAAAGGTTTCCATAAACCAATTATGATCGCGGGTGGTTACGGTAATATTCGTCCTGATCATGTCGAAAAAGATGCGATTCAACCAGGTGATTTACTCATTGTTTTGGGTGGCCCTGCAATGCTGATCGGTTTAGGTGGTGGTGCTGCATCTTCTGTAGATAGCGGTAAACTCGGCGAAAACTTAGACTTTGCTTCGGTACAACGTGAAAACCCAGAAATGGAACGCCGTTGCCAAGAAGTGATTGATACCTGCTGGCGCATGGAAGATTTTAACCCAATCGTATCTGTACATGATGTCGGTGCGGGTGGTGTTTCAAATGCAATGCCTGAACTGGTAAATGATCACGAACTCGGTGCTGTGCTTGATCTTCGTAAGATTCCTTCATTAGAGCCAGGAATGTCTCCAATGGAAATCTGGTCAAACGAAGCGCAAGAACGTTATGTATTGGCAATTCGTCCAAGTTCTTTAGAATTATTTGAATCAATCTGTGCACGTGAACGCTGTCCGTTTGCAGTATTGGGTGAAGCAACTGAAGCACGCCATTTAACCGTTGAAGATCCATTGTTTGGTAACAAAGCGGTTGATATGCCAATGCAAGTCATGCTGGGTGGTACACCACGCATGAGTCGTTCATATGAAACAATTGAACGTCAAGGTGATGATTTTGACGGTTCAAAAGTTGAACTGAAAGATGCAATTTACCGTGTTCTTAAGAACCCAACAGTTGCATCTAAATCATTCTTAATCACCATTGGTGACCGTTCAATTACCGGTATGGTTGCACGTGACCAAATGGTCGGTCCTTGGCAGGTTCCTGTTGCAGATGCAGCAGTAACCACCACAAGTTTACAAGGCTTCACAGGTGAAGCAATGGCAATGGGTGAACGTCCACCAGTTGCATTGTTAAATCCTGCTGCCTCTGCTCGTTTAGCAGTGGCTGAGTCAATTTCAAACATTATGTGTTCTCGCATCGACCAGATTAGCGACATTAAATTATCTGCAAACTGGATGGCAGCAGCAGGTCAACAGGGTGAAGATCAAGCCTTGTTTGAAGGTGTTAAAGCGATTGGTATGGAAATGTGTCCTGCATTGGGTATTGCGATTCCAGTCGGTAAAGATTCACTTTCTATGCGTACCACTTGGAACGACGAAGGCGAAGATAAAGCTGTAACGTCACCAATGACAGGTGTGATTACTGCATTTGCACCAGTACTTGATGTTCGTCAAACCATGACACCTGAATTGAAAAATCTTGATTCAGTCTTGGTTCGTATCGATTTATCTAAAGGTCAATTCCGTTTAGGTGGTTCGATCCTTGCACAAGTGTATAAGGCAATTGGTTCAATCACACCAGATGTTGATAGTTTTGATGACTTCAAAGCATTCTTCGCATTGGTTCAAGATTGGAACAATCGTGGCTTGATCAAAGCTTACCATGACATTGGTGATGGTGGTTTGTTGGCAACGGTTGCTGAAATGATGTTTGCTTCACGTTTGGGTGTAGCACTTGAAGATCAATCCATTGCAAGCTTATTTGCTGAAGAAATTGGTGCAGTATTACAAATTAGTGTATCTGATTGGGCTGAGCTTCAAACTGAAGTTGCAGCTTCTGCATTGAAAGATGCCATTGTAGTTGTTGGTACAGTCAATACATCTGATGCTTTAACTGTTAATGGTTTAAGTTTAGAGCGTGCTGAATTGCAGCAAGCTTGGACTGAAGTGTCACATCAAATCCAACGTTTACGTGATAATGTTGAAACTGCAGATCAAGAATATAGCCTAATTGCTAACAAAGAACATAAAGGTTTAATCGCACAACCGACCTTTAATTTGAATGAAGAGATTGAAGCGCCATATATCAATTCACGTCGCCCGAACATGGTGATTTTACGTGAACAAGGTGTCAATGGTCATGTTGAAATGGCAGCTGCATTTGATAAAGTAGGCTTTACTACAGTCGATGTGCACATGAGTGATTTACTTGCAGGTCGTATCGATTTAGACGACTTTGAAGGTCTTGTCGCTTGTGGTGGTTTCTCTTACGGTGACGTCATGGGCGCAGGAGGTGGTTGGGCAAAATCAGTTCTGTTCAATCCGAAACTGCGTGATCAATTTGAAAAATTCTTTAACCGTGATGAAACCTTCTCTTTAGGTATTTGTAACGGTTGCCAAATGTTGTCGCAACTTGCACCACTTATTCCGGGTGCTGATGCTTGGCCACGTTTCCATCGTAATACTTCAGAAATGTTTGAAGCGCGTGCAGTGAATGTGCGTGTAGAAAAATCTAATTCTGTGTTATTACAAGATATGGATGGTTCGATTTTACCAATCGCTGTTGCGCATGGTGAAGGTCGTGTGGTTGCACCAGAAGCGAACCTTGCTGCATTGAATGCGGGCAACCAAGTGATTTTACGTTATGTGGATAGCTTTGGTAATGCAACACAACAATACCCAATGAACCCGAATGGTTCGCCAGATGCAATTTCAGGGGTGACGTCTACCGATGGTCGTGCAACGATTATGATGCCGCATCCTGAGCGTAACTTCCGTGCACTTCAACATTCTTGGAAACCTGAAGAATGGACTGAAGATGGTGCATGGTTACGTATGTTCCGTAATGCACGTAAATTTATTGGTTAATTGAAAGACTGATCTGAAAAAGCTCCGTAAGGGGCTTTTTCTTAGTCTGTATTTTGAGAATAAATAGTTACAGTTGAAAATTTGGTTTATTTTTTGCATCAGTTAAATTGTGTAAATAAGGATAAATTTTTTGCTTATAATATGTTTAATATTAAGTCAAAGAGTGAGGTGAAAAATAATAAGAACTGAAAAATATGTAAGCATTGATAAAGTGTTATTATACCCAAAAGGCTGGGTTTTTTGGTGTGGCTATTGAATTCCAAGTGTTATTTTTAATGTTTGGTCGTATGCTGAATATTTAATTTAGAAGGCAGCGTAAGATAATATTTAATTTTTAAAATTTATTTCATAGTTTTTGAGAGCTTCAGTCGAAACTTTATCAATATTTTTTATGAAATCATTAATTTTTAGAGTTTTTTCTGGATTAATTGAATCTGCGCTTAAGGTTAAAGCAGCTTTGAGATTAGTTTTAATTGTATTACTTAATTCTCGTTGTGCTGAAAGTTTGTAGGTGAGCTCCTTATAATCTTCAGATTTGAGAAAATCTTTAAGTTCAGATTCATTTTTGTAATAGTTGTTTATAAAGATCATATAGTAGTTTTTGAAATGATCCACTTCTTTACTAATTTCATCAATGATGAGGTCTAATTCTTGAAAATTATTACTAAGGGAGTCGGAAGTTTCATATGTATCTGTTCTAAGAATACTAAGTAATTTACAGGCCTCGTATCTCACTGTTTCTACAGAGTGAATTTCACATATTTTTTGATCAAAAAGTTTTTTAAGATTATTAGTATAATCATCTTCTTTTTCAAATTTACTTCTTAAGTGGGGGGATATGATTCGTTGTCTAAGTGACTTTAACGATGAAACATAATCATGTAAAACTTTTTGTAATTCAATAATATTATTTGTGACTCGATTAAATTTTGTCTGAGATTTCCAACTGTCATAAAAGATAAAGGCCGCAATAGGTGCATATAATGTTGCAGCAAAAGAAAGTAAGGAAATTAAGATAGTAGGTTTGTCTTGAGAAGATGGATTGAAACTTCCTTGAATTCCCACAAATAAGATAATAATAAGTAGAACTAAGAAAATAGCACTATTCATTAATTTTTTAGTAAGTAATTTGTTAGACATAAAATGGTTAGAATCTTGATAATAAAAGTAAAAGGCTATAATTAATATTTATACGCTAGAAATGTTTGGATTAGAAGATGCTTAAACTTATTTACTATGTCCCCGAATCTCACATCGAACCCACTAAACTTGCAATCTTTGAAGCAGGTGCAGGTGGTGTAGGGAACTATGAACATTGTGCTTGGCAAGTATTGGGAATAGGGCAATTTAAACCTGTAAAAGGTGCAAATCCATTTGTTGGTGCCTTGGATACGTTGGAGCAAATCCCAGAATGGCGAGTTGAAACTATTCTGCCTGAAGAGAAAGCTTCACAAGTGCAAAAAGCATTAAAGGCAAGCCATCCTTACGAAGAGCCTGCCTTTGAATTTATACAAATGATTCAAATTGAATAATTGTTTTGATTTGGTTTTATACCTTTTGAATAAATAAATCACGGTCAAAACGATATTGTGGAAAGAATACACCATCTTTAGCACGTTCACCCGCAGCAATGACCATCACAGGGTATTCTTGATGACCTAAAGTTAAAATTTTACGTACGAGTGGTTCGTCAAACCCTTCCATCATACAGCTATCAAAGCCATAAGCACGTAAGGCAAGGACGAGATTTTCACAAGCTAAAGCTGTGGTTTTACTAGCCCACAATTTGGCATCTGCTGGATTGAATGCAGTAACAGGAAGCTGTTTATCAAGCTGACGTGCAACTTTAAAAGCCACTTTCTTAAAGTGACCAAGTGCATTCAAGTAACCTGTTTTATAGTTATAAGGAATAAAACGGTAATATTTTTGCACGGTTGCTGGTGCTTCAGGAAATGGAAACTCACTGATATTCTTTTTCGCCATTTCATTAATACGGTCGGTACGAGCTACACAAACAATTAATTCTGAAGCTGTTTTTGCGGCCAATTGACTCAAACACGCTTTGATTAGTTGTTTCTTCTTACCTGTAGATTGCACCACATAAAAAGTCCAAGGCTGTAAGTTAGATGAATTCGGTGCTAATAATGCAAGATCTAAACACGAATCTAAAACCTCAGCAGGAATAGCTTTATCAGTAAATTTACGTACCGAACGGCGACTTGTAACGACCTTCTTAAAGTTTTCGACATCAATATCCTGCGGTGCAGGTTCGTAATAGCGTTTTTTTTCAGCGTTATTCTGAGACATAATGTTCGCCTAATATGAATATATTTAAGAAAGTAGAATGATTGAAAGTATAAAACCACTTAGCAATCTAAATCACTAAGTGGCTTTTAATTTTTAAGTGCTGAAATTAGTTAAATTGCGCAAAGTCAGCTTTACGCTTTTGCATAAATGCAGCCACTGCTTCTGCCATTTCAGGTGATTTTACTCGTTGCATAAAGATTTCAGCTTCATCATCAATACAATCCACAATTTCTTGAAGATTATGTTTCATGAGTGCTTTGGTTTGTTTTAAGGATGCTAGTGGTAAAGCTGCCATCGTTTGTGCTTGTTTTAAAGCATGTGCATATACATCATCTTCAATACTATTGACTAAACCAGCATTTAACGCTTTTTCACTGTTAAATTTTTGTGCAGTTAATAGAAGCTCAGCGGCTTTATGATAGCCCGCTTGTTGGATGAGTAACTTGCTCGCAGCACCTTCAGGCGAAAGACCTAGGCTGACAAAAGGAATTTGGAATAGGGCGGTATTATCACTATAAACCAAATCTGCATGTAGCAATATAGTTACGCCAATACCAATAGCAACACCACGGACAGCACAGATTAATGGTTTAGAGAAGCGTGCAGCAGCTTTGAGTAGAACAAAGGGTGGTGCATCGCCAGATTTACCTTGTTGTGGCGTGTGAATGAATGCCATAAAATCTTTCATGTCATTGCCTGCGGTGAAATCTGCATCAGCACCACGTAAAATGGTGACACGAACATCTTTATGTTGATCAGCTTCATCTAAAGCTTGAGCAATCCATAAATAAAGTTCACCATACAATGCATTCTTTGCTTCAGCACGCTGAATGGCTAAAGTTAGTACGCCATCTTCTAATTTTGCATCTAAATGTTGATGTGGTTGTTGAATACAACTGAGTGTCATCGTACTATCCTTGCTTTAAACCGAATACTGTTTATGACCTTATTATGTCGCATATTTAATTTTATGTTGCAACTGGTGAGTTCATAAAAAATGGATTTTATGAAACATAACTTCGATTATCTTATCTATATTGGTCGTTTTCAGCCTTTTCATTTGGCACATATGCAAACGATAAAAATTGCATTAGAACAAAGTGATAAGATCATTTTGGCATTAGGCTCTGCTCAGAATGAGCGTAATATTAAAAATCCATTTAGCGCTTTAGAGCGTGAACAGATGATTTTGTCGAATTTTTCGGAAAATGAGCAAAAACGGATTCAGTTTGTTCATATTATTGATGTTTATAATGATGTGAAGTGGATCAGACTCGTTAAAAATCAGGTCGCAGAGCGCGTTCAACTTGAGGATAAAGTGGGTTTAATTGGGCATTTTAAAGATGCATCTTCGTATTATTTACAACTATTCCCTGAGTGGGAAATGTTGGAATTAGACAGTTTAAAAGATTCGATTTCTGCAACACCTCTGCGTGAGGCCTATTACCGTGGTGAAATTGTGGAGTCAGCTTTTCCGTTAGGAACCAGTGATTTTTTACATCAATTTCAAACCACAGAGATATTTAAACAGTTGCAGCATAAATATCAAACTCAAGATAAATCTAATCTTTAATTTAAAGTTTGCTGAGCTTTTTGAAGAATATGGCAAGTTAATTGTTCTAATTGAGCAGATTGCCGCTTCCAATGATGCCAATATAAGATGATTTCGGTGGATGCTTCAGGAATAATTTCGATTAACTCTCCTGTGACTAGGTGATTCCCAATTTGGAATTCGGGCAGCATTCCAAAACCTAAGCCGAGTTGAATGGCTTCAACAAAAGCAGTCGATGATGGAATATAATGGCATGGATAGGTGTTTGGCTTTAGACCAAAGTGTTTTTGCATGATTTCAGTATGAATATGATCTTTATGATTAAAAATAACAGCAGGAGCAACTTTTAAACTTGCTCGATTGATGCCTTGTTGAAACCATGTTCGACAAAATTCAGGTGTTGCGACCATTCGATAGATCATTTTTCCCAAAGGCTGAGCCAAACAGCCTTTCATTGCTTGGTTTTCCGTTGAAATACACGCATTGACTAAACCCGCTTCAAGTAGAGTATGGGTTTGAGTCTGATCTTCGATTTTTAACTCTAGTGCAATCCGTTGTTGTAATAGTATTTCTTGCAATGCTGGTAACAGCCATGTTGCCAGAGAGTCGGCATTACTGGCGATAGTCACTTTATAAAATTCGGATGTGGCTGTTTTCCCCATTAAATGCTGCATTAAACTTTGTTGCATTAATCGGCTGTGTTGAAGGTATTGCAGTAATTCTTGTCCTGTATGAGTGACACGACAGGGGCGTTCGCGAATAATTAAAATATGACCTAATGATTTTTCTAAGCTTTGTACACGTAAAGTTACTGCTGATGCGGTGATACAGAGTTTCTCTGCTGCAAGTTCAAAACTTCCCATTTCAGCGACAGCCAGAAAAGCTTCACTTTGTTTACTCTGTAGCATTGTAGAAATACTCTTAATAAATTTGCCAAAATATTAAAACTAAAATTAACTTAGTTATACTGATATTTACTTAATTATACTTATTCTGGGGCGAGAGCATGGATAATTGCAGCAATAATTTTTCTTAGATCTGTTGTTATGTTTAATCCATATTTACAAGGCCTTCTAGTTGGGTTTAGTCTTATTCTGGCAATAGGCGCACAAAATGCCTTTGTGCTAAAACAAGGACTGAATAAGCAGCATGTCTTTTGGATTTGTTTGGTATGTGCATTTTCTGATTCAATTCTTATTTTATTAGGCGTGTTTGGATTTTCTAAGATTATTCAGAGTTATCCTGAGATAGTGAGTATTGCACAATATTTTGGTGCAGCTTTTTTATTCATTTATGGTGCTCAACACTTCTATCAAGCTTTTACAGTACAGCAAGGACTTATTCCGCGTGAGTCAGAGGAATCTAATCTTTGGAAAATGCTTTCAATTTGTCTGGTTTTAACATGGTTGAATCCACATGTGTATTTAGATACGGTGGTTCTACTGGGTTCCATATCAACACAATTCATTGGCTATGAAATTTATTTTGCACTTGGTGCAATTACATCTTCTTGGGTGTTTTTTTATAGTTTGGGTTATGGCGCACGTTTACTTTTACCCTTATTTAATCAAGCAAAGTCTTGGAAAATATTAGATTTTATCATTGGTATCATTATGTGGGTGATCGCTCTGTCGTTATTGAAATAAAAATAGCGACTCTACAATATGATGAAAGTCGCTATGAATATGAAATTTAGAAGCTTAGCTTGCTTGTAAAGCTTTTAAATCTTCAAGCACTTGCTCAGCGTGACCAGCTGCTTTCACTTTACGATATTCTTTCACCAATTGACCTTTGTGGAAGATAAAAGTAGAGCGTTGTATACCCATCACTATTTTGCCATACATATTTTTTTCTTTAATGACATCAAAATGTTGACACAAGACTTCGTCTTTATCACTAATTAAATTAATCGTGAGTGACTGTTTTTCAGTAAAATTTTGATGAGCTTTCACCGAATCGCGTGATACACCTATAATTGTGGTATTTAGTGCATCAAATTGATCTTTCAAACATGAAAAAGCCACAGCTTGTGTAGTGCAACCGGGCGTGGAGTCTTTAGGGTAAAAATAAACAATGAGCCAATCGGTAGAAACTTCCGATAGATTTATTTCACCCGTAGTGCTTAGGAAAATTTGCTGCGGAAGTGTGATGTGTTCAGTCATGCTTTCGTCCTTAATTAAAGTGATTGCTTTTCTAATTTGAGTGGTAAAAAGGCATAATTTTCGTGATACAGAATATCACCTTTATTGACTGCAATAGCAGCTTTAAATATTGGGCCATTAATCACAGTGGTATGAAATTCACCGCCTTCACCGCAAGGATCTATGCCGCGAAGCTCTAATTCTTGAATGTATTCAAGGGTTAATATTTTACCTAAATCTTCAACTTTCATACCTAAATTTAGATTCACAGTGACGATCATGGTCATGAATCCTAATTGAACAAATTCATCAATTACGTCACGGTGTGGTCGCTGCCAAAGCGGCATACTGAGTTTAAGTCCAGCTTGTGTTGTGACTTTATCATGCCAACATCCATGCTCAGGTATATCCAAATCGCCTGTGACTAAAACTTCAGCACCTTGATCTTTTGCTTGAGCCAATAAATCTAAGAATTGAGTTTCGTAATTACTCCAACTTGAAGGTGCCATTAAAATTGGCAAGCCTATAGCATTTGCTTGCGCATGAATAATTTCAAGTGACATAGCATGGGAGCGAGAGCGTTCCCCTTGTTCCTCAAGCATAACTAGTAAACCCAGAACTTCACCAGCTTGTAAGGCGTGATACAAAGCAAGGGTGCTGTCTTTGCCACCACTATATGAAACAAAAAGTTTACGGTGGTTGGCGTTAGTTTTCCATTGATGTTGCATTGCTTTTCAACTTATAGATAGACAAAAAGCCTGCGTAAGCAGGCTTTTTGTAACACAAAAAATTATTTCTTCGCTTGAGCAGCTTTGATTGCAGCTTCAGTTAAAGTCTGTAATTTGCTGGTTAACTGTGGGCCAAAACATGCTTGAAGTGCTTTGTTTTGTTGTTGTACGAAAGTTAAAGTTGCTGGGCTTTTCTTTTGGTTTATAGCACTTTGAATTTCCCATTTTTGTGCATTGGTGAGTTTGCCATCAGACTCAACTGCACAAGTACAATACTTGCTGACTTCAGCAGCAGTTAATTTGCCACCTTTTGCTGTTTCTGTTTTGCAGACATTAATTAAAGCAGCTTTAACATTGGTACTTTTGTATGCTTCTTGAATCACATTTGATTCAGCAGCTTGAGTCGCTGTTCCAAATAAGGCAGCAACAGAAAATAATGTAGAAAGAATAATGCCTGATTTTAAATTTTTCATAACTGTACCTAATTATTGAGGTATGTAGCGCGTTGGATCTGCAACACCTGCATCTAGAAAACCTTGTTTACGAAGACGACAGCTATCACATTTACCACATGCACGTCCTTGGTCATCTGCTTGATAGCATGAAACTGTTTGGCTATAGTCTACGCCATGTTCTATGCCTAAGCGTATTATATTCGCTTTGGATAAATGTAACAGAGGGGTCTCAAATTTAAGCGGTTTTCCTTCAACACCAACTTTGGTGGCTAAACGTGCCATCGTGGCAAATGCATCAATGAATTCTGGGCGACAATCTGGATATCCAGAGTAATCAACAGCATTAATGCCAATAACGATTGCTTCAGCACCAAAAACCTCAGCCGCTGCAAGAGCGTAGGATAAGAAGATGGTGTTACGTGCTGGTACATAAGTAACAGGAATTCCTTCCTGTTCTTGTTCAGGAATATCTATATTCAGATCTGTAAGTGCAGATCCACCTAAATTACCCAAGTCAATATTAATTACACGATGTTCGACACCAGCTCGTTGGGTGAGCGCTCTGGCTGCATCAAGTTCAGTACTTGAACGTTGACCATACATGAAGCTAATCGCGATACATTCATAACGTGCTTGAGCCCAAGCTAAGCAAGTTGTTGAATCTAATCCACCTGACAATAAAACTATGGCGCGAGTGCGCATATCAATATCTCCAAATTAATTTGATTATAGGATTAACGACCTGTTTCATCATTCCAAAGCAATTTATGTAATTGTAGTTGGAAACGAACAGGGAGTTGGTCGTCTAAAATCCATTGCGCTAAATCACGCGCTAAAGCGGGAAGTCGTGCTATATTTTTTTCGACTGCAAAGGCAGGGGAAAACCATACGGTACTAACTTTGGTGTGTAGCTGGTACATTTCAAGCTGACGTTTAGACCATTCATAATCTTCACGATTACAGATTACAAATTTAATCTGATCATGTGTTGTTAAGTGATCTAAGTTGCTTAATAGGTTGCGTTTTTCTTCACCTGAAGTCGGTGTTTTTAAATCTAAAATTTTGGAAACACGAGGGTCTACTTTAGAAACATCTAAAGCGCCACTGGTTTCAAGAGATACATCACAGCCTAAATCGCATAATTGTTGTAATAATGGTAGGCAATTCGGTTGTGCAAGAGGTTCACCCCCAGTTACACAAATATAAGGCGTATTAAAACTTTTGGCTGTTTGAATGATCTGTTCTAAAGACTGACGTTCGCCACCTTCAAAAGAATAGGTCGTATCGCAATAAGTACAGCGTAATGGGCAACCCGTTAAACGGATAAAAACAGTCGGTAAGCCTGCCGCATTTGCCTCTCCTTGCAAAGAATAAAAAATTTCCGTGATACGTAAACCAGCAGCCGGATCAGAAACAGGGATTGCACTTGAGCGCAGAGAATTCATAGCAAAATACCACAGTGTATAAAAACAAAATCTCTACGATCATGGCTGATCGTAGAGACCTCAAATAAATTTAGTGTTTTAGTCTTCGCGTAACAAATCGTTCAAGCTTGTTTTTGAACGTGTTTGAGCATCTACTTTTTTCACAATAATTGCAGCATATAAGCTGTATGTACCACATTTAGATGGTAGGCTACCAGCAACAACTACAGAACCCGCTGGAACGCGACCATAGTGAATTTCACCAGTGGCACGGTCATAAATTTTAGTCGATTGACCAATAAATACGCCCATTGAGATTACAGAGCCTTCTTCAACAATCACGCCTTCAACAATTTCAGAACGCGCGCCGATAAAGCAGTTATCTTCAATAATGGTTGGGTTTGCTTGTAATGGTTCTAAAACGCCACCAATACCTACACCGCCAGAAAGATGAACATTTTTACCAATTTGTGCACATGAACCTACAGTTGCCCATGTGTCAACCATAGTGCCTTCATCAACGTAAGCACCAATGTTTACATAAGATGGCATCAATACAACATTTTTCGCTTGGAAGCTACCTTTACGAGCAACAGCAGGTGGTACTACACGTACACTAGCTGCTTTAAATTGCGCTTCAGTCCAGCCAGCAAATTTAGTATCTACTTTGTCATAGAAACGAAGATCGCCTGACTCAATTGGTTTGTTGTCATTTAATTTAAAAGACAACAATACGGCTTTCTTTAACCATTGATGAACAATCCATTCACCATCAATTTTTTCTGCTACACGAAGTGTACCGTTATCTAGGCCAGCAATAGCTTCTTGTACTGCTTGACGAATTTCTGCAGGGCAATCCATTGCAGTAAAATTAGCACGGTTTTCGAACGCTTGTTCAATAGTCGTTGAAAGCTGAGACATGATCTTCCTTCCCAAAAAATTTTAAAGATTCTACACCAAAATAGACATAAATTAGATAAAAAAACCGTTTTTTATAGAAAATTAGAATCAAGAGCTCATTGTCTTTTTTTAATTAAGACATAAAATCCAAATAATATGAAATGTAAAGCTAAAAACAATATAAATAAATTGTATTTGTATCAAAAAATAACAAAAAGCAATCAATTTTACTGTTCTTCCTCAAGGTAAATTTAATTAAGATCCATTTGAGTTCAATAAACACACGAATGATTAAAGAATAAATTCTTTTTGAGGAGATAAAAATGAAAGTGTTAAAAATACTTGCAGTGACTGCGGCTTTATCTGTTTCTGGTTTAGCGATGGCTGATAGTCAAGTCATTCATAGCGGGAATACCTTTGAAGCCAATCAATTAATTCCAACGGGTGTACGTGCTGAAGTTGGTACAACGGGTTACGGTGGTGCTTTGCTGTGGACAGCAAATCCTTATGTCGGTTTGGCACTCGGTTATAATGGTGGTGATATTTCTTGGCGTGATGATGTATCTATAAATGGTACGAAATACGACCTAGATATGAAGAATAATAATACTTATTTAAATGCAGAAATCCGTCCTTGGGGCACAAGTCAAAACATGTGGGCACAAGGTTTATATGTGGCTGCAGGTGTGGCGTATTTAGATAATGATTACGATTTAGCAAAACGCATAGGTAATGGTAAAACTTTATCTATTGATGGTAAAAATTATCAATTAGAAACTGCTGGTCGCGAAGGTGGTGTGCGTGGTCAAATGAGTTACGATAATAAAATTGCACCTTATGTAGGTTTAGGTTTTGCACCTAAATTTACTAAAAACTGGGGTGCATTTACTGAAATAGGTGCTTATTATACGGGCAATCCGGATGTTGATCTTAGCCAATATAATTTAGCGCCTGTCGCTGGTAATCCAACAGGCGCACAGGATGCCGTAGATCGTGAAGCTCATAAAATTGAAAATGAGAGTAAATATGCTTGGATGCCAGTTGCTAAGATTGGTGTAAGTTATCATTGGTAAGTTCTTAAATTTATAAAAAAACGAGCTTCGGCTCGTTTTTTTATTGAGCTTACATTTTAGAAGTGATTGGCAATGCGTAGACCATAGGCAATAGCATGATTTTTCTGAATCTCAGTGAGAGGCGAAATTTGATTTTCTGGAATCGATTGTTCGGAATTATTAACTTTAGCTTGATTAAACTTAAAATATTTTAAGCCAAATGCAATATAGCTATCTGTTTTAAATTTATATAATGCACCCAGTCCAAATCCCCAAAAGCCATTTGACGGATTTAATGTTGTTGCAAGATTACCACTACCCGAATCCCAAGAGATATCACTGGTAGAAATCCATTGCTCTGTAAGACGATGTGCAATCCCTAATTTTCCAGAAATTTGATTATTTTGATAATCAATTAAGTTAAATTTTTTAATTAAATCGGGATATTGTGTTGCCGCTTCATTAATGATTGCAGCAAATTGAGTAGGTTGAATTTGATAATTTTTCCAATTGACCCATCTCATCGAGCTATAAGCTAAATTGTTCTGGTTTAAAGCGATGTTTAAATCAAGATTGACCGATTGAGGCGTTTGAATCTTTGTGGTTGCATTGGGTGTAAATGTGATGGTGTGATTGGATAATGTTTCATTAACTTGAGTGTCATAATGAATTGCAGAGCGATAGGTTAGAGATGTTTTGAAGGCAATTTCTGGAATTTGATAACTGACGCCTGCTAACCAACCTAAAGCCGCATCTTCTTCAATCTCAGCGCGATAACCACTGAGGAAAGAATATGACAGGCCATATAGTTTAATGTCACCTTTGAAGGTTTGGTGGCTTAATCCTGTATAGATATTCCAATTTTGATTAGGTTGAAAACCGGTTAATAGTGTTAAATTTTGGCTTTCAAATTTTAATTTTGCTGATTCTAAGGTTTTTTTACCAAGTGGCGAGTCTGGACTATAGTCATAAGCAATATCCACACCTAATGGTTGGTCGTAAATGAGGCCAATTGAGTATTTGGGATGTGGTTGTAGCTTAATAGCGATATTGGTAAACAGATAATCATTGACCAAATTGCCTGTTGAAAAGTCATTGATTTGAAGTTGAGTCAATTGAGTATGTTTGGGAATCTGACCAGACACTTGAGCATCCAATTTGGCGATGGATAGTTCAACATAATTATTTTTTTCTAAAAATGCAGAAATTGATTGATCGGACCTTTCCATGGCAGCGCAATAAAGCTGAGTCGGTGACAATATGAGAATCGTAATTCCGATTGAAGACGCTTTCATGTCATTCCCTTGAGGGTGGAATTATGGTTTATTTTTATGCTCTCATAGTATTTTAAGTTCATTTGTTTTTCAATAAGAAAATAAAAATTAGTGGGTTAGGTGATCTGAGTGGTGTATTTTAAATTCAGTGAAGTTCAAAGTATAAAAAAGAGGATAGATATCCTCTTTTTTATACTTTTTTGATTTAATCTTCTGGATAGGCAATTTTCTTTAAGGCTTTAATATCTGCTTGTGGTGAGCAGAGCGCAATAAATTCATAACCATAGCCACGTAATAAATGACCTTTGCGGACAGCAATCCAAGTGGTATTTAAGCCAAAAATATCAGTATCAATTTGTTTTAAGCGATGATCACGTTCTGTATCATAAGCAACATCATTGACAATGCCGACCCCCATGCCGAGTTCTACGTAGGTTTTAATGACATCTGCATCCAAAGCTGACATGACAATATCAACATCTAAATGAGCATCTTCAAACGCTTTATCAATTTTAGAGCGACCTGTAAAACCACCATGGTAGGTGATAATTGGATATTCAGCCATTTTTTCTAGACTAATATCTTTCGGATCTAATTGGGTTAAAGGGTGACCTTGAGGGGTGATAATACTGTGCTTCCAATTATAGAAGGGCACACTCGCCAAATTATCTTGTGTGGTTAATGATTCAGTGGCAATACCAATATCAGCAACCCCAAGCAGCAGCATTTCGGCAATTTCAACTGGGCTGGCTTGTTGCAAAATTAAATGAACTTTAGGGAAGGCTTTTTTAAATAAATTCACAATAGGCGGCAACACATAACGCGCTTGTGTATGTGTAGTCGCAATCGTTAAGGTTCCCTCATCCACTTTATTAAAGTCATCTGCCAGACGTTTAATATTATCAGCATCAATGAGCATGCGTTCCACAATACTTAATAAGGCTAGTCCAGGTTCAGTTAAACCTAATAAGCGCTTACCTTTACGCACAAACAGTTGGACACCTAACTCATCTTCTAAGTCTTTAATATGTTTGCTCACACCTGATTGTGAGGTGTAAAGTGCAGCAGAGGCTTCGGTTAAATTATAGTTTTGACGAACTGTTTCTCGAATAATTCGTAATTGTTGAAAATTCATTTTGTTCCACACCTTAAAAGGGAATGAGTGCTCAGGCACTCATCCTAACGCCACTTAAGCAACGTGATTTGCAAAGAGATGCAATGCTGAAGCACTGATCCAAACAGTTTGATTTGGTCTAAATTGATGCAGTCTTGCTTCTTCAGGATTTAATGATATTTCAATTAAATGACCTGTACGATCTTGTAATTCCGCCATGACTTTTCCTGCAATCCAAATTTCGCGTAAAAAAGTAGCTTGAATGGCATTATCTGTCGGTTGAGCATGTATTGTTAACTCATTTGGGCGAGCAAATGCAATGACTTTTCCATTTGGAGTATTCTGCAAATTGGGTAGTTGGATTCGATCCTGACCAATTTGAATAATGCCTTGATGACTTTCACCTTCAAAACGATTGGCTTGACCTAAAAAGTCAAATACAAACGGTGTTGCTGGTTTTTCATAGACTTCACGCGGTGAACCAATTTGTTCAATGTTACCTTTATTCATCACGACAATTTGATCGGCGACTTCGAGTGCTTCTTCTTGGTCATGTGTTACGAAAATAGAGGTGATATGTAGCTCATCATGCAACGTTCTTAACCAACGGCGCAATTCTTTACGAACTTTAGCATCAAGTGCACCAAAAGGTTCATCTAATAATAAGACGCGTGGTTCGACTGCTAATGCACGTGCCAATGCAATACGTTGACGTTGACCACCAGATAATTGTGCAGGATAACGATCTGCTAAAAAGCCAAGTTGGACTAAATCGAGTAGACGAGTCACTCGTTTTTTAATTTCAGCTTCATTTGGGCGAGTTGCACGTGGACGTACACGCAGACCAAAGGCGATATTTTCAAATACGGTCATATGGCGGAATAAAGCATAATGTTGGAATACAAAACCGACTTGGCGTTCACGCACATGAGTTTTAGTTGCATCATTACCTTCAAGCAATACTTGGCCTTGATCAGCAGATTCTAGACCCGCAATAATACGTAGTAGGGTAGTTTTGCCACAGCCAGAAGGACCTAAGAGTGCAACCAATTGACCTTCTGGGAAGTCTAGAGAGATATTATTTAATGCGTGGAAAGCGCCAAAGTTTTTTTCAATATTTTTAACTTGAATACTCATAAGTTTATTCCTTAAGTTGCTGAATCTTCATTACGGCGATCTTGCTTTTCTTGGCGTATTTCCACCCATGTTTTAAGAATAAGAGTGACAATTGCCAATAAAGCCAACAGTGAAGACACTGCAAATGCGGCACTAAAGGTATATTCGTTATATAAAATTTCGACATGTAAAGGTAGAGTATTGGTTTCACCACGAATGTGTCCAGATACCACTGACACTGCACCAAACTCACCCATTGCTCGAGCATTACAGAGGATAATGCCGTAAATTAAACCCCATTTAATATTAGGAAGGGTGACTTTCCAAAAAGTCTGCCATCCTGAGGCACCTAAAACAATTGCAGCTTCTTCTTCTTCGGTACCTTGTGCTTCCATTAATGGAATCAGTTCGCGTGCGACGAAGGGAACGGTAATAAAGATGGTGGCCAAAACAATTGCAGGCGTCGCATATAAGATTTTGATGTCATGATCCATAAGCCAGCCGCCAAACCAACCTTGAGAACCAAAAATTAGAACCAACATTAAACCAGCAATAACAGGTGAAACAGAAAAAGGTGTATCAATAATTGTGGTGAGAATCGCTTTACCACGGAAATTAAACTTGGCTACACACCATGCCGCAGCTACCCCAAAGACTACATTGAGTGGTACGGCAATTGCAGCAGTCAGTAAGGTCAATTTTACCGCAGATAATGTATCTGGATTTATCAATGCTTGAAAATAAACCTGTACACCTTGTTTAAAGGCTTCAACAAAAACCAAAATTAACGGTAAGATTAAGCAGCTAATAAAGAAAATTAATGCGATGACGATGAGTGTATAGCGTACCCAAGTTGGTTCACGTGTGGCATCTCGTGATTGTAATTTGGCAGCAAGTGCATTGCTATTGGTGGTTAAGCTCATCGAGCAGTTCTCCCAGTACGGCGACTTGCCCATGCTTGTACAAGGTTAATCAAGAATAAAATAAAAAATGAAAGAACCAACATCACCACAGCAATAGTCGTTGCGCCTGCATAATCATATTCTTCTAGGCGAGAAATGATCATAAGCGGTGCAATTTCAGTTTTAAAAGGCTGATTTCCTGCAATAAAAATGACTGAACCATATTCACCTACACCCCGTGCAAATGCCAAAGCAAAACCAGTGAGTAAGGCTGGGAACAAAATAGGTAAAATAATTTTAGCTACAATTTGCAAACGATTTGCCCCTAATGCGGAGGCGGCTTCTTCAAGCTCTGTTTCTAAATCACTCAGTACGGGTTGCACCGTACGGACCACAAATGGAATGCCAATAAAGATTAATGCTAAGGTAATCCCGATAGGTGTATAAGCAACTTTAATTCCAAGCGGTTCTAAATATTGTCCAATCCAGCCTGTCGGTGCATAAAGCGATGTTAAGGCAATACCTGCAACAGCAGTTGGTAAGGCGAAAGGAAGATCGACTAAAGCATCGACAATGCGTTTCCCTGGGAAGGTATAACGCACTAAGCACCAAGCTAACAATAATCCAAACACGACATTAATGAGTGCTGCAATAATGGCAGCACTAAAACTGAGTTGTAATGATTTTTGGATACGTTCAGAGCTAACAATTTCCCAGAAGCCATCCCAGCCAATACCTAATGATTTAATAAATACTGCAGATAATGGAATAAGAACAATAAAAGACAAATACGCTAGGGTGAAGCCTAGAGAAAGACCAAATCCTGGCAGCACTCGGGATCGCTGCGACATGACAACTCCTCAAAATGAGAATACTTACTGAAATCAGTAAGTAAATAAATTACAGATTGCGCCAAGCATAAAATGCATCAGTTAAATAGCAAATTTAAAAAACAACTTGTCATCATCAATTTTGTTGATATAAGGGCTATTTTTTTCTGAAACTAAATAATCATAAATTTCAGGGAAAGCACCAAAACCAGAATCTACATTAATATGTCCGACACGACCTAAGTTGCTGGGTTTAATTTTCCAAGATTTTGCCAAAGTTTGTGCATCTTCAAAGTTCAACCAAGGGTCATTTTCAGAAATCAGCATTTCAGTCGGTACATTAATTTTTAACTGATGGAAGTATTCAGCATAATTTTTAATGCTGTCACGTGCAAAACCATTTTCACCAAATCGGCTAGGATTTGCAGGGGCAACTAAAATCAGTTTTTTGATTTTTGATGCCATTTCTGGATATTGATTTAACGCAGCAACAGTGGTTAAACAACCAAAGCTGTGCGCAACAATTTGCATGGGTGTTTCTACTTTTGAGATTGTGTCGACAAAATTTGCAATCCACTGGCTCAAAATAGGCTGGTTCCAATCCTGTTGTTGTACACGAGAGCAAGACATGAGTTGACGCTGTAACCAAGACTGCCAATGATCATAATCACTACCACCTAAGCCTGGAACAATTATGGTATGTGTCATGTCTATGCTCCTATGAATTGACTTTACTTCACATTATTTGCTTTTACGATTTGATCGAAAATGCCATTATTTTCAAAATGCTGCTTTTGAACCTTAGACCAGCCACCAAATTCTTTATCAATGGTGACTAATTTTAATGGTTTAAATACGGTACTGTATTTTTTCAAAACTGCGGTATTACGCGGACGATAGTAATTTTTTGCTGCAATATCTTGACCTAAAGGTGAGTATAAAAAGTTTAAATAGGCTTTAGCGAGGTTGGCATTGCCATCTTTCTGTACATTTTTCTCAACAATGGCCACAGGCGGTTCAGCTAAAACTGAAAGCGATGGGGTAATAATTTCAAATTTTCCCGGTTGCTCACGGACGGCTAAATAAGCTTCATTTTCCCAAGCGAGGAGAACATCACCAATACCACGTTCTGCAAATGTGGTAGTGGCACCACGTGCGCCTGAATCTAATACTTTGGTTTGCTTATAAATTTGACGAACGAAATCTTGAGCTTTTGCATCTGAACCATATTTATGTTTTGCCCAAGCCCATGCTGCTAAGTAGTTCCAGCGTGCACCACCTGAAGTTTTTGGGTTTGGTGTGACAATTTCAACGCCTGACTTGACTAAATCATTCCAATCTTTGATCTGTTTTGGATTATCTTTGCGTACGAGAAATACAATGGTTGAAGTATAAGGAGTCGAGTTTTGTGGGAATTTCTTTTGCCAATCTTTAGGAAGTAGGTCTGTTTTTTCAGCAATGGCATCAATATCAGCGGCTAAAGCAAGGGTAACGACATCAGCGCTTAAACCATCAATGACAGCACGTGCTTGTTTACCAGAGCCGCCATGGGATTGTTTAAAATTAACATCTTGCCCAGTACTTTTTTTCCAATATGCACCAAATTGTTTGTTAAAATCTTCGTAGAGTTCACGCGTTGGATCATAAGAAACATTGAGAAAGTCTTTTGCAGCAAATGAAACGCTTGAAACTGAAATGAATGCTGCAACAACACTCAGTTTTATTTTTGAAAAGTGCATGGTGATTGTTCCCCAAATATTTTGAATTTCGTTAATATGGTTGCAGCATAACGCTAGTATTTATCCATAAAAAATAATAAAAAATGAATTTTATATGAATAAAAACGAAATAGTTTTTACAGATTTGGTTAGACATTTTTATGAAATTGGAAGGTTGAAAATCAGCATGATATGTTTTAAAAATGCTCAAAGAGTTGAAGTGATACCGATTTTAGATAGGGCATTTCATTATGGGGATGGTTGTTTTACTACAGCACGCTTTCATCACAATGTATTGGAGTTAGAAGCAAGGCATCGAGAACGCTTAAAACTTTCAACTGAGCGACTTGGGTTAAATATTAATTTTGATCTATTAGATGCAACTTTTGAACAATTACGACAGCACATCGCATCTTTAAATGGGACATTAAAGGTGATCTTGAGTCGTGGTGAGGGAAATCGTGGTTATACCTTGCCAGATCATGCCGCAGATCTGTATGTGTTTTTCTATCCGCATGAAACACAAGATTTTCAGCTGGAAGTAATTGACAGTGGGGTGCTTGAACAAGTAATGGGTTTAACCATGCCTAATTTGGTAGGCATAAAATCACTGAATCGCTTAGAACAAGTATTGTTAAAAAAAGAAGCTCAACAGTATGGCTGGCTTGAAGCCTTAGCTATGGATGTACAAGGTGGAGTTGTTGAAGGAGTGAGCAGTAATTGTTTCATTCGGATAAATGATACGTGGGTTACTCCTGAACTTCGCTATAATGGTGTGCATGGTGTGATGCGCGCAGAAATTTTAAATCGCATGCAACAGCAGGGAATCCCTTGTGTGCAACGCTATATTGGGCGTGATGAAATTCAAAATATTCAGAGTTTATTCTTTTGTAATGCACTGAGCCCAATGAAAGTTGTACAAAATTTTCAAACATGTTTGTTAGAGGTTCAACCGTGTGTTGAGCTATTTGAGACGTTGCAATTGAATCAGTTTAATCATTATGCCTAAGACCCAAGCTCAGCCCCAAAAGAAAACACCATCTTCTGCACCCCGAAAAATCTATCAAGGGGTCATGATCGTATTGATTACATTTTTATTGCTGATCATATTGGTTTTAAAAATGAGTATTTTTAAAACCTATCCTGTTGAAGGTAAAAAGCAAAAGCTTTCCATTACCAATGGTGAAACCTATACCGGTTTTATTGATCAGTTGGCTGAAGATAAAAAAGTGAGTTTCCCACTGGTACTTAAGTTATATCGTAAAATTTTTATTCATGACACCTTGAAAGCAGGCGTTTATGAAGTGACGCAAGGTATGAGTGTACGTCAGGTTTTGGATATGGTTTCCAATGCGGATAATGCTCAAATGAGCAGGCTGTTGGTGATTGAAGGTACGACTGCAAAGCAACTCTTTCAAACACTGCGCAAAGATAGCTTGATCCATAAGACAGTAGTGAATCTACCGACTGCTGAGTTGTTAAAAGAACTCAATATTCCATACGATCATCCAGAAGGATTATTTGCTCCTGATACTTACTTTTTTGATAAGGGAGAGTCAGACAAAAAAATTCTGACTGATTTGTATCAACGTCAAATGAAAATTTTGAACGAGGCTTGGGAAAAGCGTGATCCTAATTTGCCGTATCAAAATAAATATGAAGCCTTGATTATGGCCTCTATTATTGAAAAAGAAACCAGTGTAGATCGTGAGTTAGGTCAAGTTTCGGGTGTTTTTGTTCGCCGTCTAAAATTAGGAATGCGTTTACAAACCGATCCAACCGTGATTTATGGGATGGGTGATCGATATCAAGGTAAAATTTCTAAGCAAGATTTACGCACACCGACCGCTTATAATACCTATACCATCAATGGTTTGCCGCCAACACCCATTGCTTTGCCGAGTAAAAAAGCAATTGAAGCTGCTATGCATCCAGATGATTCAGACAGTATTTATTTTGTGGCGACAGGTAACGGTGGGCATAAATTTACCAGCAATTTACAAGAGCATAATCGTGCGGTGCAAGATTATATTTCAGTTATGCGATCTAAAAATTAAGGAATGAGTATGTTTATAAGTTTTGAAGGCACTGAAGGTGTAGGAAAAACCACGCTCATTCGCACATTGTATGAATATTTTCAGCAACAAGGTAAAGATGTTATTTTAACGCGTGAGCCGGGTGGAACACCATTGGCTGAACAGATTCGGGGTTTATTGTTATCTGTTAATCATGATGAGCAGATGAGCAGTGATACTGAATTACTGTTGATGTACGCAGCACGTGCACAACATCTTGAACAAGTCATTCTACCTGCTTTGGCACAAGGGAAAATTGTCCTCTGTGATCGATTCACAGATTCAAGTTTTGCGTATCAGTGTGCAGGGCGGGGTTTGAGCCGAGAAAAGTTAGCGTTGTTGAATGAAAATTTTGTCGTCAAAATGCCAGATGTGACATTTTGGTTGGATGCACCGATTGAAACTGGAATGTCACGTGCCCGTGAACGTGGTGCTTTGGATCGTTTTGAACAAGAGAAAGTCAGTTTTTTTGAAAAAGTCCGTTCTGGGTTTGTTGAAATTCAGCAACGTGAATCGCAACGAATGAAGCGTCTTGATGCCACGCAAGCACCTGAAAAAGTTTTTGCAGATGCATTAACCTATTTAAAATAGTACTAAATAGTGAACGCTAGGGTTACTGGTAAAAATCATAAAAGTCTTTATATTATAATTGTATATAAGAATATAAAGGCTTCATTGAATGAAAAGCACCAAACTAGAAATTATTCACTTCTTAGAAAAACATTTTCCACCCAGTTTAGAAAAATGTGAAATTGAAGAGGTTGTTGAGAAAGGGGCAACTTTATTGTGGCGTGTCAGTGGTGCTGATATTCGGCCAGGTGGGACAATTTCAGGCCCAACCATGATGACCCTTGCTGACTTTGCTTTGTATGTTGCTATTTTAGGTGAAATCGGGATTGTTGGTCTGGCAGTGACAACCAATATGCACATCAATTTTTTGCGTAAACCTACAGGTGGAACAGATCTTCGAGGTGTGTGTAAGCTTATGAAAGTGGGTAAAGCTTTAATTGTAGGTGAGGTTTGGATTTATTCAGTTGATTCGGATGAACCTGTAGCGCATGTGACTGGAACGTATTCGATTCCTCCACAAAAAAGCTAATATACTTTTGATGTAATAAAAAGCGCCAGTGTCTGGCGCTTTTTATTTTGAAGGATTTACTTGCCTGATTAAGCTTCAGCATTTACCAAAGGGGTTTCGACTTCAAAGGTCGGCGGTGTTAACACAGTTTTACGTAATTCAGGAGAGAGTTCTGGATAATCTAGCGTGTAATGCAAACCGCGGGATTCTTTACGTTGCATTGCACAGCGGACAATCATTTCAGAGACTAATAGTAGATTACGTAATTCAATCAGATTTTTACTTACATGATAATCTTGATAATACTCCGTAATTTCACCTTTCAGCATTTCAATACGATGTAATGCTCGTTCCAAACGTTTTGTGGTTCTAACAATGCCCACATAATTCCACATGGTGGCTCTTAGCTCATCCCAATTTTGTAAAATCACCACTTCTTCATCAGGATGTACGGCTTGTGTTGCATCCCAATCAGGTACTGCTGGAACATCAAAAGATGGATTAAATTTGCTTTCAATATCTTTAGCAGCACTCATGCCATATACAAAACATTCTAAAAGAGAGTTACTTGCCATACGGTTAGCACCATGCAAACCTGTATAGGAGGTTTCACCAATTGCATATAAACCAGCAATATCAGTTTGGCTATTTTCATTGACCACCACACCACCGCAAGTGTAGTGCGCGGCTGGTACGACTGGAATCATATCTTTGGTAATGTCGATGCCCAGTTCTAACAAGCGCGCATATAGGGTTGGAAAGTGCTCTTTTACAAACTCGGGTGACTTATGTGTGATGTCTAACCAAACATGACGAATACCTAAACGTTTGATTTCATAGTCTATAGCCCGTGCGACAATGTCACGTGGGGCGAGTTCTGCGCGTTCATCAAAGCGTAGCATAAAACGTTCACCATCTGGCAGACGTAAATAAGCGCCTTCACCGCGCATGGCTTCGGTAATTAAAAAAGAACGTGCTTGAGGGTGGTATAAACAGGTTGGATGAAATTGATTAAACTCCATGTTTGCGACCCGACAACCAGCACGGTAGGCCATGGCAATTCCATCACCAGTCGCAATATCAGGATTCGATGTATATAAATAGGCTTTCATCGCACCACCACAGGCCAGTGCGGTAAATGGGGCGAGAAAGGTATGTACATGTTCATTTTTTTCATCGAGTGCATATAAACCAATGGCACGATTGCTGAGATCTTTTTGTCCTAGCTTTTGTGTGGTAATCAGGTCGATGGCGATGAAATTTTCGAAAATGCTAATATTTTTTTTAGCCTGAGCACGTTCAACCAAAGTGGTTGAAATCGCGCGACCTGTTGCATCTGCTGCATGGATAATACGACGTTGAGAATGACCGCCTTCACGAGTTAAATGGAGTTGTTCATCTTCATCTAAAGTAAACTGAACACCATGATTGAGTAGAAAATCAACGGATGGGCGACCACCTTCTACAGTATGTTTAACGGCATCAATTTCACATAAATGTGCACCCGCAATCATGGTGTCATCTATATGCTGCTGAACAGAGTCAGTTTCATCTAAAACAGCAGCGATACCACCTTGTGCATAAAAGGTGCTGGCATCGGTTAAATGTGATTTAGCTAAAACAGCGATATTGAAATGATCGGGTAACGATAAGGCTAAACTTAAACCTGCACCGCCACTTCCCACAATAATCACATCAAATCGATATGTTGTGTTTAAATTAGACATGTCCATCCGCTAATTTGAAAAAAGTTTGTTAATAACACTCTTTTTTGTCATAAATTACAAGCCTTTTAGGTTTCATATTTTGCTCAAAAGAACAAATCTGTGTTTTTTAATATAGCGTTAAGTAAAGTATTGTTTTATAAAACTATAGAAACATAATTTAACGTAAAAATCAGATTTTGTATGTTACAAACATGGTTTTCGGCACAATAATCATTAGTGGGTGCATGTCTTATGAATAATCGCGGTATACAAAAAGGAATCTACGCTGCAGTATTTACTGTAGCCGCGGCGCAAACACAGGCAGCAGCACCAGTAGATTTTTCAAATTTAGTGGAACAGGTGAGTCCTGCGGTTGTAAGTGTTAGTGTTGTCAAAAAAATGACGCAGGAAGAATTGCTACAACAACAAGTTCCAGAAATTTTAAAACGTTTCTTTGGTAATCAAATTATTATTCCAAAGCAACAAGTACCACAAGAAAAAACGGCCTATGGGAGTGCATTCTTTATTAGTAAGGATGGCTACCTATTGACTAATCATCATGTGATTGAGGATGCATCTAAAGTCACGATTATGTTGAATGATCGCCGTGAAATTGATGCTACTGTGGTCGGAAGTGATGAACGTACTGATGTCGCATTACTCAAAGTAAATGGTAATAATTTCCCTGCATTAGCAACGGGTAACGTGGATCAACTTAAAGTGGGTCAGCCAGTATTAGCGATTGGTTCACCATTCGGTTTTGATTACTCTGCGTCAGCCGGTATTGTAAGTGCTAAATCGCGTAACATGATGGGTGAAACTTCAGTACCCTTTATTCAAACAGATGTGGCTTTAAATCCTGGGAACTCAGGTGGCCCGTTGTTTAACCAACAAGGTCAAGTGGTGGGGGTGAATTCACGTATTTTTAGTGGTACGGGCGGCTACATGGGCCTGTCATTCTCAATTCCAATTGATGTGGCTATGGATGTTGTGGATCAGTTGAAAAAGAATGGTAAAGTCACACGTTCATATTTAGGTGTGATGTTGCAGGATATTGATCGTAATCTTGCGGAAGCCTATAAATTACCAAAGCCTGAAGGATCTTTGATTACACAGGTTGCACCAGAATCGCCAGCAGCGAAAGCTGGTTTTAGGTCGGGTGATGTCATTATGAAATACAATGGTTCGCCTATTTCGAGAACCTCAGAATTACTGAATTACTTAAATCGCACAACACCAAATCAAACCGTACAACTTGAAGTGTTGCGAGATGATAAAGCAAAATTGATTTCTGCAGTATTAACCACTGCACCAGATGATACTCCTGCTAAAGTTGAAGCAAGTGTTGCGACTAAGGTGCAAAAAGGTCCTGTTTTAGGTGTGGCGATTCGTGGACTAACAGAAGCCGAAAAATCTAAATTAGAGTTAAAGGGTGGCGTGCTCATTCAGGATGTGACACGTGGTGGTTTGGCGGCTCAATCTCGAATTATTCCTGGGGATATCATTACCCAAGTGAATGGTAAAAAAATTCATAATCCGAATGACTTTGTTGAGGTTGTTTCGGATCTGCAGCAAAATACAGTTGCACGGGTTGCAATTGTGCGCGATGGTCAATATGCAATGCTTGGGTTAAGAATTCAATAGCGCGGCATTAAGTAGGTTGAAGTGTAACAACCACTCTGTATTGGAGTGGTTTTTTATGCATTTGATTTTATAGTTGCTATGGATTTGTTAAATTACAAGGCTTAAATAAATAGCTTAGATTGAAGGTTATATTTTGTGAGTACTTTTTTTGATCTAAAATTGACGGTTCAAGCTGAACATATTGATATTTTAAAACATGTTAATAATGTGGTGTATGTACAATGGATGCAAGACGTTGCTTCTGCACACATTGAAGCGTTGGGGCTTGGGCTTGCGCAATATTTAGAATTGAAACATGCCATGGTTGCAGTAGAACATCATGTGCAGTATCGCAAAGCAGCACTACTCGGTGATGAAATTGTTTTGCGGACATGGTTGCATGATATCAATACGTTATATTCTTTCCGACAGTATGCATTTTATCGGGCCAAAGACAAAAGTTTGCTGTTTACTGGAAGTACCAAATGGGCCTGTATCGAAATGGCCTCAGGACGGTCTAAACGTATGTCACCAACATTCATACAGGCATATCAACCACTCAGTGAAGAAATTAATCCTTTTGATTTTGGTAATCTTGATTAAGAGCTAATTATATCAATTAGGTTGTTGAGTTGGATCCGATACCTGGTAAATAGAAAGATAAAGTGGAATTGAATAGAGATATTGTGACTAAATATAGCTATTGGTTAGTTTAAATTGTCACTGAGGCAAAGATTGAGTGAGATACTCCAGTGAAGGCTTGGTTTTTATTGGTGTTTCACTATATTTTTCACCGTGATCTGCTTATACTGTGCAACAAATTGGGTGTTTAGTTTTTTGCACGTCATAAGTACTTTTGATATTGAGTACATGACTGTGTACATATTTTTAGAGTAGTTTATGGCAGTAGCTAAAAAGTCTGTTGATATCAAGAATATACGAAATTTTTCCATCATTGCGCATATTGATCATGGGAAGTCGACTTTGGCTGACCGTTTTATTCAAACTTGTGGTGGCTTGCAAGATCGAGAGATGCAAGCACAAGTTTTGGACTCAATGGAGTTGGAGCGCGAGCGTGGAATTACGATTAAAGCCACTTCAGTGACTTTGTATTACACTCATCCTAATGGCCAAGAGTATCAGCTCAACTTTATTGATACCCCAGGACATGTCGATTTTTCTTATGAAGTATCGCGTTCTTTGGCTGCTTGTGAGGGTGCATTATTGGTTGTTGATGCTGCACAAGGTGTAGAAGCCCAGTCGGTTGCGAATTGCTATACTGCCATTGAGCAAGGTCTAGAAGTTCTTCCTGTTCTCAATAAAATTGATTTACCTCAGGCTGAACCTGAGCGTGTTATTCATGAAATTGAAGAAATTATTGGGATTGAAGCGACTGATGCACCAACGTGTTCTGCAAAAACAGGGCTAGGTGTTGCAGGTGTGCTTGAAACTTTGGTAGAAGTGATTCCAGCACCTGAAGGTGATCGAGACGCGCCATTACAAGCGCTTATTGTTGATTCGTGGTTTGATAACTACTTAGGCGTAGTGTCTTTAGTACGTATTAAACATGGTCGTGTGCGTAAAGGCGATAAAATGTTGATTAAGTCAACAGGTCAAACGCATATTATTACCTCAGTGGGTATCTTTAATCCAAAACATACTGAAACGGGTATGTTAGAAGCTGGTGAAGTTGGTTTCATTATTGCAGGGATTAAAGACATTTTTGGTGCACCAGTAGGTGACACCATTACGTTGTCTACGACACCTGAAGTTCAAACGCTACCCGGTTTTAAAAAGGTTAAACCACAGGTCTATGCAGGTTTATTCCCAATTGATGCCAGTGATTTTGAACCTTTCCGTGAAGCATTGCATAAATTACAAATTAATGATTCATCATTGTTTTTTGAACCTGAAAGTTCAGATGCACTTGGCTTTGGTTTCCGTTGTGGCTTCTTGGGAATGCTACATATGGAAATCGTACAAGAGCGTTTAGAACGTGAGTATGATTTAGATATCATCACTTCTGCACCAACAGTGATTTATGAATCATTGATGAAAACCGGTGAAACAATCTATATCGACAGTCCATCAAAAATGCCTGATGGTTCAACTGTTGAAGACTTACGTGAACCGATTGCAGAATGTCATATTTTAGTGCCTCAAGAATACTTGGGTAATGTCATGACCCTGTGTATTGAGCGCCGTGGTGTACAAAAAGATATGAAGTTCTTGGGTAACCAAGTATCAGTAACTTTTGAAATTCCTATGGCTGAAGTCGTGATGGATTTCTTTGACCGCTTGAAGTCATGCTCACGTGGTTTTGCATCGCTTGACTATAGCTTTGTGCGTTTCGAAAGTTCGTCTTTGGTGAAAGTTGATGTACTCATTAATGGTGAGAAAGTTGACGCTTTGGCGATGATTTGTCATCGTAACGATGCACGACATCGTGGCATTGCATTAGTGGATAAGATGAAAGATTTGATTCCACGTCAAATGTTTGATGTTGCTATTCAGGCGGCGATTGGTGCACAAATTATTGCCCGATCAACGGTTAAGGCGATGCGTAAAAATGTATTGGCAAAATGTTATGGTGGTGACGTTTCTCGTAAGAAGAAATTGTTATCTAAACAAAAAGAAGGTAAGAAGCGCATGAAACAAGTGGGTAGTGTTGAAATCCCCCAAGAAGCATTCTTAGCTGTATTGAAAGTAGAACGATAAAAAGACAGAGGTCATATAGCTCATGGATTTTGATTTTAATTTAATTCTTGTTCCTGCCACCTTAATCTTTTTTGGGTTGTGGTTGCTTGATAAGTTCGTATTGAAACAGCGTGCGACGAAAGGTAAAGGGAATGAAAATTTTGTTATTACTTGGGCATATGACTTCTGGCCAGTACTTGCTGTAGTGCTGGTATTGCGTTCTTTTTTCTTTGAACCTTTTAATATTCCATCAGATTCTATGGTACCAACTTTAGAAACGGGTGATTATATTTTGGTGAATAAATTTCAGTATGGTGTGCGCTTACCAATCGTCAATACTAAAGTGATTGATATTGGTGAGCCACAACGTGGTGATGTTGCTGTTTTTAAGTATCCTGAAAATCCAAAAATTAGCTATATCAAACGTATTATTGGTTTACCTGGCGATCATATTGAGTTTGATCATGGCCAATTGATTATTAATGGTCAAAAAGTTAAGCAAGTACCGACTGAATTTAGCCGTGAAAAAGATATTTTAGATACGCCGAAATCAATTTATTATACTGAATCGATGGGAACACATCAGCATTTAGTCCGGTTGCTTGAAGGGCAGAATACTTTGGTTTCTGCATTTAACTATGCTCAAGCAAAGAAAGACTTACCTTATGTCGCGACTGCAAATGACCGTTTTGTAAAATCCAATGGTCAGAGTTGGGAAGTGACTGTGCCAAAAGGTCATTATTTTGCAATGGGTGATAATCGTGACCAAAGTGCTGATAGTCGTTTTTGGGGCTTTGTGCCAGAAGAAAATTTAACAGGGCATGCAGTTTATATTTGGATGCATAAAGAGCCTGGATTACATTTGCCTTCTTTTAGTCGCAATGGTTCAATTAATTAAAAATGAAGATGTTGGATAATAACAATGCGTAAGAGTCAACAAGGTACATCGTATATTGGGATTTTATTTGGGGTGATGGCATTTGCATTTATTGTGAAAATAATAATTGCAATATGGCCAAGTTACTGGGATGATCGTGTGATAGATAAACAAATTGAAGAACAGATTATAGCAAGTCCTTCAACTATTACACCTTCGGCATTTGCAAACAAAATGAGCCAACGTTTTGATATGAATAATATTCGTGATATTAAGTTTAATGATATTGCGACTGTTTCAACACAAGATGGTTTGGCAGTGACTAAAAAATATGAAGTAAGAAAGCCCTTCATACTGAATATCGATTTAGTCCTAACATTCGAGAAGAGTTTTGATCAAAGGTCAGTTCAAAGTAAGTGATCCACGCTTACCTAGTCGTATTGGTTATCAGTTTAAAAAAACTGAGTTATTGCAACTTGCATTGACGCATCGATCGGTTAGTCATAAACATAATTATGAACGCCTAGAATTTCTAGGCGATTCATTGTTGGGGATGATCATTGCAAATTATTTATATCGTACCTATCCTCATGAAAATGAAGGACGCTTAACACGTATGAGAGCGACTTTGGTTCGCCAAGAAGCTTTAGGTAAAATTGCCAATGATCTAAAATTGAGTCATAGTTTAATATTAAGTACGGGTGAATTAAAATCAGGTGGTCATCATCGTGAATCTATTCTCGCAGATACTGTGGAGTCGATCATCGGTGCAATTTACATTGACTGTTCAGATTTAACTATTTTAGAACCTATTGTTTTAAAGTGGTATGAACCATATTTAGAATATATTGAACCTACAGATCAACTTAAAGATCCTAAATCGCGCTTACAGGAATATCTACAAGCACGTAAAAAACCTCTCCCAGTTTACGAGGTTGTAGATATTCAGGGTGATGCACCCAACCAACATTTTAAAGTAGAATGTGTGGTGGAGGGCTTATCCAATCTGGTCGGTGAGGGATCGAGTCGTCGTTTTGCTGAACAAGCAGTTGCGGCAGAATTTTTAAAGCTATTGGAGCAATAACCTTCATGTCGATTCAAAATGATCAGAATGAAATGGATCAGCCTGCGAAAACAGAAAGTAATGATTTATTAGATCAGTTCTTTAGTTCACAAGGCACAGTGATTCCTGCAGATTATAAAAGTGGATTTGTTGCAATTGTTGGACGCCCGAATGTAGGTAAATCTACATTAATGAATCACTTATTGGGTCAAAAGCTTTCGATTACTTCACGTAAGCCACAAACAACTCGGCATAAAATTGTGGGTATCGATAGCCGTGAAAAATCACAAGCAGTATTTGTCGATACACCAGGGATGCATAAAAAAGAAGTTCGTGCCATTAATAAAATGATGAATCGTGCTGCATCTTCTGCTTTACGTGATGTCAACTTGGTTTTATTTGTGGTAGATGCGCAGAAGTGGACTCAAAACGATGAGCTCGTTTTGGAAAAACTCAAAAATGCTGAAATGCCTGTTATTTTGGTGATTAATAAATTAGACACGCTTGACAATAAAAATGCAGCTCTACCTTTAATTCAAGAGCGTGCCAAATTAATGAATTTTGCTGAAATTGTTCCTGTTTCGGCATTGCAAGGTTCAAATTTGGATCATTTACGTAATGTAATTGAACAATATTTACCTTTCCAAGCACCGCTTTATTCATTGGATCAAGTTACAGATCGTTCAGAGCGTTTTCTGGCGAGTGAAATTATTCGTGAAAAAATCATGCGTCAGTTGGGTGAGGAATTACCATACGATTTAACGGTGCAAATTGAGTCATTCAAGACCGAAGAAGCAACAATTAGTGAGAAAACAGGCCGTCCTAAAGCAGCTTGTACTTATATTGATGCGACTATTTTTGTCGATCGCCAAGGTCAAAAAGCCATCGTAATTGGTGATAAAGGCTCGAAGCTGAAAAAAATTGGTATGGATGCGCGTGCGGATATGGAAAAAATGTTCGAACAAAAAATCATGCTTACACTTTGGGTTAAAGTTAAAGGTGGTTGGTCAGATGATGAGCGTGCACTCAAAAGTTTGGGTTATAGCGATATTTAATTAAATAATTTTTGAGAGTGAACTGTAATGATTAAAGTATTTGTAATTTTTACCTGTATCTTTATGTTACAAGGCTGTATTACTAAGATTGTTACGGTTCCTGTTAAAGTCGCCTATAAAACCACGAAGGGTGTGGTAAAAGGCACGGCAGCTGTGGTTGGTGCTGTCATTCCAAATGGTGATGATGAAGATCAAGATAAGAAAAAAGATAAGGATGATTAAGCGATCTTACGATGCGTAATGAAGTCCTACATGGCTATTTAATTCATCATCGAAAATATCGTGAACGCAGTCATATCGTACATTTATTTACCCAAGAACATGGTCGAATTGATGGAATCTTAAGGCATACGCCACCGCCACAATATCAGCCGATTACTGTACAAGCATCAGGGAAAGGTGAGCTTAAAAATTTTTCTAAAATTGAAATTTTAAACCAGCCTGTTTTTTTTTATGGTGATGCTTTCTTTTCAGGCTTTTACTTAAATGAGCTTTTATTGCGACTTTGTCCTTTAGAAGTTGCGATGCCTGAAACTTTTGTACAATATCATCTGACTTTAGATCATTTACAAAAAATATCGACTCACCCAGAAGCGGATACCTTTTTAAGACAAATTCTGCGTCAATTTGAACATGCTTTGTTGGAAGAGCTTGGTTATCCATTGGATTATGAGTGTGATGCGCAACAGCAGATTATTCTTCCTTTGTCTCGTTACCAATTTCAATTGTCAGAGGGCTTTATTCCCATCTCACATACTTCTTCTGCAACACTGACTGGTGAGCAAATTCTCAGTATGTTGAACTATGAAAAAGGTAGGGATTTTACGGTAGAGCAGTTACAATTGCTGACAAAGCTTTACCGTCAGATGATTACGTCTTTACTGGGTGATCGGCCGCTAAAAAGTCGTCAACTGTGGATTCAGAGCGCACAATCCAAAAAATCTATTCGATAAATTTTAAATTAAAATCTAGTAAGGAAAAAGTTATGGCTGCATTGCTTGGTGTAAACATTGATCATGTTGCAACGCTACGACAAGCGCGTGGTACGACTTATCCTGATCCTGTAAAGGCAGCTCTCATTTGTGAACAGGCAGGCGCTGAGGGGATTACCTTGCATCTTCGTGAAGATCGTCGTCATATTCAAGATGATGATGTGCGTCGTATGCGACCAGTTTTAACCACTCGAATGAATCTTGAGCTTGCTGTTACTGATGAAATGGTGAAATTTGCGCAAGAAATTAAGCCACATTTTGTTTGTTTTGTTCCTGAAAAACGCGAGGAAGTGACGACAGAAGGTGGGCTGGATGTAGTGGGGCATTTTGCTGATGTCAAAGCTGCAACTCAAGCGTTAATGTCTGTAGGTAGTGAAGTTTCTTTATTTATTGATGCCGATTTTGCACAAATTGATGCTGCACTTGCTTGTGGTGCTTCGACAATCGAATTGCATACGGGAGCTTATGCTAATGCTGAAACGGAACAGGCTCAGCAATTAGAATTGCAGCGTATTATCAAAGGCACTGAATATGCAGCAGCGAAAGGCTTGCTGGTAAATGCTGGACATGGCTTAAATCTAGAAAATGTGACGGCTATTGCGGCGATTCCACAAATTAACGAATTGAATATTGGGCACGCCATTATTGCTGACAGTGTTTTTGTTGGTTTACCGCAAGCTGTACAAGATATGAAAGCGGCTATTCAAGCTGCACGTTAATTTTACTCTTTATTTTTAAGTCGGCTGTTATTGAATATTAATCATGTCAAATATTAAATATGATGAACTGATGCAACCTATAATTGCATTTTTAGGTTGTGAAACCCCAAAAGCTTGGCTGGATGAGGCACTGAATAATCTCCCATTATTGATGCAAGATCATGCCAATTGTGAGAAAAAAGCAGCCGGAACAGCGATGAATTTAATGTTCCGCTATAGCTTTTTTGCAGATTTACAGATCAAACTTGCTCAATTGGTTCGTGAGGAAATGCTGCATTATGAGCAAGTCCTAGAGTTAATGGCGAAACGTGGTCAAGAATGGAAAGCGGTAAGTGCGGGGCGTTATGCAGGTGTTTTGCGTAAAGAAATCCGTACCTATGAACCAGAAGCTCTGATTGATGTATTGGTCATCGGTGCTTTTGTTGAAGCACGTTCATGCGAGCGTTTCTATGCGCTTGCTCCATTTGTTGATGAAGAATTAGGGCGATATTATCGTTATTTACTTAAGTCTGAATCACGTCATTTTGAAGATTATTTAGCATTAGCAACTGAAATTGCAAAGACTTCGAAAATGAAAAATCCCGAAGAAGATATTCAGCAGAGAATTGATTGTATTCGCGAAATAGAAAAGAATCTAATTTTATCGGAAGATGATACCTTTCGCTTCCATAGTGGTATACCTGTTCAGGTTGCTTAATTCACAAGATCAAATCCTCTAATTTATAGGGGATTTTTTTTGATTGATTATCGTAATATTTGTTATTTAAGATGATGATGTTTGCAATAAAAAATCCCACTATGATTATAGTGGGATTTTTAGAATCTGGCTCTCCAACCTGGGCTCGAACCAGGGACCTGCGGATTAACAGTCCGTCGCTCTACCGACTGAGCTATTGGAGAATCTGCATGCGATTATAAGGAGATTTTTAGAGTGGTCAAGCATTAACTGTCATGTTTTCTTTAATTTTAGCTTGTATGCTTTATATTTAAGCAAAAAGCATAAGTCTCATGAAAATAATGATTCGTGGGTTGCATAAATGAAAATGACTTGTTAGATTGAATGCATAACAGAGCGTTTAAGCATGAGCTTAAACAGTGTGGATTTGAACCAACTTGCCAGCACTAAAATGGCTAAACAGGAGATAGCGAATGAATACGCTGACCATTCCCGAAATTTTTACAAATATTGATTTTTATAAAGAAAATTATTTATCTATCCTATCAAACACTGAGCAATATCAGACATATGTCGAAGATGCTTTTATCGATATCTGGCCTGTTGGCAAGATAGCATTATCTCTTGGTGATTTATTACAGCTTTGGTTTAGTGAAAAATGGTTAATCAACTCTCCTTGCCACTTGTTGTTGGAAAATGACTATCGAGGTCGTAAACAATCGATTCAACGTGATCACGATTTATATCTGTATCAATTGAATGGCAGTGCATTATCAGGAATTAATAATTCAAAAGTTTGGTCTGTTTCTGAAAGCACGCAATTATCATTATTGCTAGATAGCGTGTTTAAGTATTTCTGTATCTATAGAGGGACTGAACGTCCTGAATTAGATCAACAACAAGTGCTTAAGGTGTTAAAAAAGGCAGTTTAGTGGATAGCTATAATTTTTTTATGACTGGTTAAGCAGCATGGTTTTCCAGTCATAAATTTAATTTTTATCTTTCTAATGAATAATGATATGGTTCGATTAAGCTCGAATAATCATACATGTTGCGGTTGCATGGGCATAAAGCTTACCATTTTCGTCAATAATTTTTCCTTCAGAAATACCTAGATTTTTGCTCATATTAATGATTTGTCCAATCGCGAGTAATTTTTTATCTAGAGGAATTGGGCGACACATTTTAATATTAAGATCTATTGTGCCATAGCCTACACCCGCTTCTAGCATACTATGGACTGCACAGCCTGTTACTGAGTCTAATACGGTTGCAGCAAAACCACCATGTACACCGCCAAGTGGATTTAAGTGACGTTGAGTGGCTTGGACATTAAAACTGGCTGTTCCAGCTGAAATATTATGTAAATCCATGGGAATTGTTTCACTGATACTGGCTTGTGGAATATCTCCATCGATCATGGCTTGTAAGAATTCGAGACCAGTCATTTCTTTCGGTTGTTTCATGTCTTATCCTTAAAATTATTCAGTTCTAAAAAGAAACTTGATTGATAAATTAATGATAAATGTTAACGATTGCAATAAATGAATTGGGCATCTAAGTCATAAATTTTATCAAGGCTATCTGAGCTTTCTAAAATATTCAGAGCAATTTTTTCACCTGTTGCCCAGGTTGCTTGTGCGGATTGATGATTAACATCAATAATATCGAGTTCTTTACATAAAGTGCGTGCACTTTCTATAATAATAAATTGAGGTGACTGCTGTTTTAAACATTTCGCAATATATCTTTTTACATTGTGTTGAGGATAGGCATCAATAATTTTATAGCGCATAAATATCAGAATACTGAATGTATTGTCTAATTGAAGTTTAAAATTATTTATTTGATTTTACTATTTTATTTTTGTTTCAAATGCTTTTTTTTATGGCATAAATATGGATATAGAATTCTGTAAAAATGCAGAGCTATCGTAAAATTGGATTAATTATTTTTTATTTATAAATCATTGAGTTTTAGGAAAAGATCAAAAAAATAATGGAGAATTTGAATGAAGGGGCAATGTGTATGTGGTCAAACCACTTTTAATGTTCAACTAAAAAATCATGATGTACACGTTTGTCACTGTTTTATATGTCGCAGGCAAACCAGCGGTGTGATTATGACCATCGATATTAAGCAAGGCAGTTTGCAATTTATTAAGCAAGATTATCTGTCTATATATGAGTCTTCAGAATGGGGCGAGCGTGGATTTTGTAATCAATGTGCTACCATTTTGTTTTGGCGTACTAAAGATCAAAGTTATTGTAATGTAAATGTTTTTGCATTAGATGAGCAACCTAAAGACCTTAATTTTGATATGGAAATTTATATTGATAATAAACCTGAATTTTATAGTTTTAAAAATGAAACTCAAAAACTGACAGAATCAGATGTTGTTGCCTTGTTTAATGGGTCAAATCAAGAATCATCTCATAATTAGGGTTTGGGATACTTTGAATCTAAAGGTTGAGCTGCTATGTCGTTGAATATGGATGCTCAAGAATGCTATTTAAAATAACTTTGGCAATGATCGCGTTTGCTGCAAATTCAGTGTTATGCCGTTTGGCTTTAGCGGGTCAGCAAATTGATCCTATGAGTTTTAGTTCCATTCGAATTGTTAGTGGAGCAGTCGTACTTTTCGTGATCTGGTGGTTAAGTGCAGCACGATCAAAAATAGAATGGAATTTTAAAAATGGAATGTTTCTTGCAACCTATATTTTAGCATTTACATATGCCTACGTTAAAATTGATGCAGGTGTAGGTGCATTGTTACTTTTTGGAACAGTGCAATTGACCATGGTGTTTTATGGTATTTTTCATGGTGAAATACTAAATTTACAAAAGGGATTTGGATTACTGATTGCTTTAGCAGGGATTATTGTTTTATTGCTGCCAGGAGTCAGTGCACCGAGTTTGTTTTATAGTTTAATGATGGGAATTTCAGGTTTGGCTTGGGCTGCATATAGTATTTCAGGTAAACGTATGCTGAATCCGTTATCCAGTAGTTTGGCTAATTTTATTGTAGCTGTACCGATTGTACTTATTGTTAGTTTTGTACTGAAACAAGATATTTTTATGAATACAAAAGGGGTTGTGCTGGCAATGATTTCTGGCGGTTTAACGTCAAGTATTGCTTATGTATTGTGGTATTCCATAGTTAAAAATATTGACCGCATAACAGCAAGTACAGTTCAATTAAGCGTGCCATGCTTTGCCATTTTAGGTGGTTCTTTATTTATTGGAGAAGAGGTCAGTCTAAGAGTTATTTTGTCGGCAGTCGTGGTTTTATGTGGAATAACTGTGGTTATTTTTGCATCCAGAAAAAATATAGCATCTACTAAATAGAACCGAAACTAAGAATAAAAAATGATTGTAAATAAAAAACCCGCAACGAATGCGGGTTTTTTATTCTAAAGTTTTTTCTTATTTTTCAGCAGCAATAGAAGCAATCGCAGCGTCTACGCCTTCAATTGAATCAGCAGCTTTTTTAAGGCGTGCAAGTGCATCAACAAGAACGTCGTCAGCAGTTGCATATGAAATACGCATGAAACCGCCTAAGCCGAATGCATCACCAGGAACCACTGCAACCCCCGTTTCTTCCAATAACCATTCAGAGAATTCTGTGCAAGATTTTAAACCTTTCGCACGAATTAACGGTTTGATATTCGCGTAAGCATAGAACGCACCATCAGCAGGTAAGCAAGTGATACCATTGATGTCATTTAAGCCTTTTACCACTAAGTCATGACGACGTTTGAATGCTTCAATCATTGGCTCAAGAACTTCTTGAGAACCATTCAATGCAGCTTCAGCAGCAATTTGCGAAATTGAAGTTGGATTTGAAGTTGATTGAGATTGGATTTTTTTCATTGCACCAATCAATTTTGCAGGACCCGCTGCATAACCAATACGCCAGCCAGTCATTGCATAGGCTTTAGATACACCGTTTAGCACGATTGTACGGTCATAAAGGTCTGGAGCAACAGTTACGATGTTGTAGAACTCATCATCCCAACGGATTGGTTCGTACATATCATCAGAAGCGATATAAACTTCTGGGTATTTACGCAGGACTTCAGCCAAAGCTTCTAATTCAGCTTTAGTGTAAATCATACCTGTTGGGTTAGATGGGCTGTTAAGTACCACTAAACGTGTTTTGTCAGTGATTGCAGCTTCCAATTGTGCAGGGGTGATTTTGAAACGTTGTTCTTCACCACATTTCACTACAACTGGAACACCTTCAGCGATAATCACCATATCTGGATAGCTTACCCAGTAAGGTGCAGGGATGATCACTTCATCACCTTTGTTTAACAAAGCCAAAGCTAAGTTAAAGAATGATTGTTTACCACCACAAGAAACCAAAATTTGGTTTGCTGCATAGTCTAAATTGTTATCACGTTTAAATTTTGCAATAATTGCTTTTTTAAGGCCAGGCGTACCATCAACAGCTGTATATTTAGTAAAACCATTATTAATCGCTGCAATTGCTGCATCTTTGATGTGTTGTGGGGTGTCGAAATCAGGTTCACCTGCACCCAAACCAATCACGTTTTTACCAGCAGCTTTAAGTTCAGCAGCTTTGTTGGTAACAGCAAGCGTTGGAGACGGTTTGATAGCATTTACACGATCAGAGAGACGTACGTCCACGGCATATTCCTTCTTAATAGGGATAAAAAATAAAAGCAGACTATCTTAGCTTAAAAATAGAAGATTCGTTGCCCAGTATCTGTGTAAATTCATAAAAAGTGATAAAAGTTTTAAATTTTAGTGTATCAAAAGATTGAATTACGAAAATGAAAGGATCTTTACTCGCACAGCTTCTATTTTTTTCGTACAATATGTGCAGATTAAATTGAGTGAATCACATGAGCACCCAAAATTCTCCCAAGAAAAAACCTTTGGTTAATTTACCTTTTCCGATTAAGCAAGCAAATGATGCCAAAAGTGCGGATGAAGAAGTTGAAGATCTACGTCCAAAACCACAGCCATATGCTGATCGAACATGGATGCCGCCGCGTGGTACGCGTCGTTCATTCGGTAAACGCTAATATTTAGCGTTCATAAAAAATAGGTGCATTTGCACCTATTTTTTGGTTAGAACGATCATTTTAAAAAGCACATTTTTTCATTTTTATAGCATGATGTATTGCCTAATTTTTGAATATTTATCATTTATTTTTTAGCTTTATTCGCTGCGCGTGGCGGTGATATTTCTCGCTCACCATTCCATACATCGACAAAATCCTTTTCATTGATATTATATAATTCTAATAAAGCTAAGATAACACCACCAAAAATTTCAGAATTTTGAGCATTATTTTCAAACTGAGAGATTTTATTTCGTAAGGTGTTTAAAATATCGTTAATTTCAAAACTACGATCCCGACCATTACTATCAATTGGATACATAGGGGTATTAATCACAATCGTGGCTAAACTTTTTTCAGCATCCGTTAGCTTGAGTTGGGCAATGGCTTGGTCTAAATTATCATTAAAAATGATGTCATCATCAATAAAGCTTTGGACTAAATGTTGATTTAATTTAGGCAGTGTTTTTTCCACAAAAGCTCTAAAAGAAATTGGAAAAATCACATTATGTGAAATGCCTTTAAACATCGGTGCAATTTCTTCGACTTTATAGCCAGCAACACCACATCCAACCGCAGTAATGAAATATTTGGTTTTAGGATGATTTTTGGTATAGATTTTAAAGTCATCAATATAGTGTTGAATTTGGGAAAGGGGCATTTGTTGTAAATGCTCATTCATCGTGGGAATGGCATAACTTTGTCCTGACCAGCCACGACCGACACCTTTCATTGCACCAAAATTTTGTAGTGCTATTTTTGCTGCTCCACCTTGATGTGTACCCGCCATATTGCTCCCAAAAACAAAAACAGTATCTTCGGGTAAGTGCTTAATAATACTTTCATCATGATATTGATAGGTCATGGCATTTCACATTTTTATCAGCGTATTTCCATGTTGCAGTTGAATACAGGGCAGGTCAAGTGAATTTACTTGAATATAAAGAATATATCCCCATTATTAAAAGCTCAAATACTTAACAATTTTCTTGCTATTATCGTTTGAGATCAGGCATTTCTGATTTTTATTTTAAAGAGCAAAATTTAAAGCATGCTCTATGGTTTATACAGGTATGTTTATTTGCATCTGATAAGCTATAGCATCCATAAAACATAGAGAGAGTTTATCTGTGAATGATCATCAGCCTTTTGAACTGGTAACATCATATAAGCCTGCCGGAGATCAACCGCAGGCGATTGAAAAGCTTGTGCAAGGGGTGGGTAAAGGTTATCACGATCAATTATTACTTGGCGTCACAGGTTCGGGTAAAACCTATACCATGGCCAATGTCATTTCACAGTTACAGCGACCGACGATTGTTATGGCGCATAACAAGACTTTGGCTGCGCAGTTGTATGGGGAGTTCAAATCATTTTTCCCCAACAATGCTGTCGAATATTTCGTGAGTTATTACGATTATTATCAGCCTGAGGCTTATGTACCATCTTCAGATACATTTATCGAAAAAGATTCTGCGATTAATGATCATATCGATCAGATGCGTCTTTCGGCAACGCGTTCATTATTAGAGCGTCGTGATGCGATTATTGTGGCATCCGTATCGGCTATTTATGGTTTGGGCGATCCAAATGCTTATATGAGCATGTTATTGCATATTGTGCAGGGTGATCGTATCAGCCGCGATGACATTATTCGTCGTTTGGTTGAGATGCAATATACGCGGAATGAATTGGAGTTTTTACGTGGTACTTATCGAATTCGCGGTGAAATTATTGATATTTTCCCTGCCGAGTCCGATCAACACGCGATTAGGATTGAATTATTTGATGATGAAGTGGATTCCATTCGTTGGTTTGATCCAATTAATGGGAAATTGGTGCGTAAAGCACCACGTGTCACCATTTATCCTAAAAGCCATTACGTTACGCCAAAAGATAATTTAACTCGTGCGATTGGTACCATTCGTGAAGAATTAGCAGAGCGCTTAATTTTCTTTAAAGAACACGATAAATTACTCGAAGCACAGCGGATTGAACAACGCACCCGTTATGACTTAGAGATGATGCAGCAGCTGGGTTATACCAATGGTATTGAAAACTATTCACGGCATTTATCTGGCCGGCCATCTGGTGAAGCACCCCCGACCTTATTTGATTATTTGCCAGATGATGCATTACTCATTATTGATGAATCGCATGTGACGGTGCCACAAATTGGCGCTATGTATAAAGGTGACCGTTCACGTAAAGAAAATTTAGTGAATTATGGATTTCGCTTACCCAGTGCCTTAGACAATCGCCCAATGCAATTTGAAGAGTGGGAGCGCATTGTTCCAACGACTATCTATGTCAGTGCTACACCAGCGAAATACGAATTAGAAAAATCTGAACAAATTGCAGAACAGGTGGTGCGTCCAACGGGATTGCTCGATCCTGAAATTGAAGTACGTCCAGTGCTTACACAAGTAGATGACGTTTTATCTGAGATTAACATTCGTGCAGCATTGAATGAGCGAGTTTTAATTACTACTTTGACCAAGCGTATGGCAGAAGATTTAACCTCTTACTTAAAAGAATATGGGGTGAAAGTCGCGTATTTACACTCCGATATTGATACGGTAGAACGAGTTAAGATCATTCATGAATTACGTACAGGCGTACATGATGTATTGATCGGAATTAACCTATTGCGTGAAGGGTTGGATATGCCTGAAGTATCTTTAGTGGCTATTTTAGATGCTGATAAAGAGGGATTCTTACGTTCAGAACGCGCATTGATTCAAACCATTGGACGAGCTGCACGTAATGTTAAGGGTAAAGCGATTTTGTATGCTGACCGCATTACTGAATCTATGCGTAAAGCGATCAAGGAAACGGAACGCCGTCGTGAAAAACAGATTGAATTTAATAAAGAACATGGCATTACTCCACGTAGTACTGTGCGCCAAGCAATTCGAGAAATTGATACGGGTGAAGTACTTGAAGATGATCAATTCGAAGATCCAATTATTGGTCAAGCTAAAGTATTAACGGCGGATGAACGTCATATTTTGTCTGATATGAAGTTATTTACCAAACACATGGCGAAGTTAGAAAAAGAGATGTTAAAGGCATCGAAAGAGTTGCAGTTTGAACAAGCAGCCCGTTTGCGTGATGAAATTGTAAGATTGAAAACACATATGTTGAAATAATCAGGTTACTTTTAGTTTTAAGGTACATTTCAATACAATACACACTTAAAAATACCTCTATCTTTCATAAAGCAAGAATAAAAAGATAGAGGTATGTGTAGCGTATTATGAATAATAATTTAATGACTTATACTACTGAAATAGGCATAAAAATCATCAGTTGTACTGTATTGATATCATCTTTTATGTGTATGCAATTGGCTTATGCTGAGAATCAGACATTACCTACTGTGGAAAGAGTAGAGCTAGATAAATATTTGGGCGTTTGGTATGAAATTGCACGGAAACCGATGTATTTTCAGAATCAGTGTGCCCGTGATGTCACTGCTCGATACACTGTAAATGTGAATGGGAATATTGCAATTGATAACCGTTGTTATGATGAGCGTGGCGTATTACAGCAAGCTTTAGGGGAGGCTTTTGTTGTGAATGAGCCTTTTAATAGTAAATTAAAAGTTGGATTTTTACCTGAGGCGATTCGCTGGGTTCCAATTATTAGAGGGGATTATTGGATTCTAAAATTGGATGAAAATTATCAAATGGCTTTAGTGGGAGAGCCTAGACGGAAATATTTATGGTTATTATCACGCGTACCTCATCCCGATAAGCTAATTGTGAATGAGTATTTACACTATGCACAAACACTTGGTTTTGATTTAAAAGATATTATTCGAACTGAACAAACTGAGCCCTAATGAGTTGTCAATAAACGACTTGGGAGGTGCGAAATTATGGAATTAAAAATAATTTAAATAGAGAATATATTCAATGATTCAGGATTATAGAAATAATCATTAAAACTGTCATTTTTACCGTAAAAGTTATAAATCCAAGATTGATCTACTGCATAGCTCCATTAAATTCAAATGCTAAAACTGAAATTATAAATAGTCCGTTAGATATTATTCACACTATTTAAGATTAAAAAATGGTTGATTTTTACTATTAAGATAACGTCTTTCTGTATAATAAATTTTTTCAGATGATGGGCTAAATTCGCGATGTTTAAAGGGATTGCATTGTCTGTGCTGGCATCTGCCACTTTTGGTGTTTTATATTTTTATACGCAATTATTAGGTGATTTTGATAGTCAGCAAACTTTTGGCTGGCGAATTATTTCAACTTTACCATTTCTGACTTTATTTATGTTGTTTAGTGGCGATATGGTTCATGTAAAAACCATTTTGCATAGAGTTATTCAAAAACCAATATTGTTATTAGCTTTAATAACCACTTCGCTTCTCAGTTGTTTTCAATTGTGGCTTTTTTTGTGGGGGCCAATGAATGGTCGGGGCTTACAGGTTTCTTTGGGCTATTTTCTTTTACCCTTAGTACTGGTTTTGGTTGGAAGCTTGGTTTATAAAGAAAAATTATCTAAATTCCAGATGTTTGCCGTAGTTTTTGCTTTTTTTGGTGTAGCCCATGAGTTTTGGCGCTTGGAAACAATTGCATGGGAAACGTTATCTGTTGCCGTAGGATATTCACTCTATTTTCTTATCCGTAAAAAACTTCATACTGATAATTTAGGCGGTTTTTGGTGGGATATCGTTATTTGTATGCCAATTGCAATATATTTTACCCAAATAGGGCTTATGCCTTATTTGAAATTTTTTGAAGTGCCGAGTTTGTTTTTAGTAGTAGCTGGTTTAGGTGTGTTAAGTGCAATTGGATTAGGTAGCTATATTTTGGCAAGTCGATTTTTGCCGATGACACTTTTCGGATTACTCAGTTATTTGGAACCTGTACTACTTGCGCTAGTCTCATTAGCTTTAGGTGAGAGTATTGGTACGGATGAATGGTTGACTTACATTCCGATTTGGTTTGCTGTTGCATTACTGGTTTTGGAAGGGATTCTACATTTGTATAAGCAACGAATAAGAACTCAAAATTTAACCAAAAATATTACTCAATTAGATAAAAAATTGTGATAATGAGCGATTGAAAGAGTGAATAACTCTGAATGTATGAGGAGGATCTGATGCTTTTTAATTATAAAAATAGCAATCAAGATAATAATTATGACTATTTTGTCAGTTTATAGTGAATATATCGGAAAAAGTACGTCACTGTATCAGCTTTTGATTCATTCTTTTTGAGAATTCCTTTACAATTGTCGGGTTTTGAAATTTAGTTTAGATATACATAAATAGAGGACGTATCTGTGAGCAAAGAGACTATCACCGCCCTACATGCAGAGCACCAAGGTCGCTGGAAAAACCGTGAAGAAATTGCGGAACGTATGATTGCGGTCATCGGTCAATTATACCGTGAGAAAAACATTGTCACTTCTGTTTACGGTCGTTCTTTAGTCAACCGTTCAGTTATTCAAATTTTGAAAGCACACCGTCGTACGCGTATGATGGATGTTGAACTTTCTGTTGTTCATACATTCCCTATCCTTGAAGCTCTAGCAAAATTAGAAAACATTGGTTCTGCTGAAGTTGATTTAGGTAAACTTGCAGTTGAATACAAAGAGCAAGGCGGCGATGTTGATGCATTTGTTGCTAAAGCAGTAAAATCACTAGAAGGTAATCCTGCTGCGGTTGAACCGAAAGATGTTGTTCTTTATGGTTTTGGTCGTATCGGTCGTATCCTTGCACGTTTGATTATTGGTCAATCTGGTTTGGGTCGTGGTTTAAACCTAAAAGCAATCGTAGTTCGTAAATCATCTGATGGTGATTTAGAAAAACGTGCATCTTTATTGCGTCGTGACTCAATTCATGGTCCATTTGCAGGGACAATTTCTGTAGATGAAGCCAATGAAGCCATCATTGCCAATGGTAACTTCATTAAAGTAATTTATGCATCTAGCCCTGCTGAAGTTGATTACACTGCATTTGGTATTAATAATGCATTAGTGATTGATAACACCGGTAAATGGCGTGATGCGGTAGGTCTTGCTGAACATTTAAAATGCCCAGGCGTGGCTCGTGTAGTCTTGACTGCTCCAAGTAAAGGCGAAATGAAAAATGTTGTTTATGGTGTAAATCATACTGATATTTTAGATGAAGATAAAATCATCTCTGCGGCAAGCTGTACCACCAATGCCATTACACCTGTACTTAAAGTGTTGAATGATAAGTATCATGTAATTAATGGTCATGTTGAAACAGTTCACTCGTTCACGAATGACCAAAACTTAATTGATAACTACCATAAAGCAGATCGTCGCGGTCGTGCTGCAACGTTAAATATGGTGATTACTGAAACTGGTGCTGCTAAAGCTGTTGCTAAAGCTTTACCACAGTTACAAGGTAAATTGACAGGGAACTCAGTACGTGTTCCTACACCAAACGTATCGCTTGCAATTCTTAATTTAACCCTTGAGAAAGAAGTAGATCGTGAAGCAGTAAACGAATATATTCGTCAAATTTCAATTAATTCAAACCTTCAAGGTCAGATTGGTTATACGAATTCGACTGAAGTTGTATCTTCTGACTTTATTGGTTCACGTACAGCAGGTGTATTTGATGCTCAGGCAACAATTACTTCTGGTACACGTTTAACTGCTTATGTGTGGTACGACAACGAAGTCGGTTATAGTTGTCAAGTATTACGTATTGCTGAACAAATGTGTGGCGTAAATTATCCAAAAGTTCCTGCTGAAACAAATGCATAATTTGTAGAAGCATAAAAAAAACCCGATTTTATATCGGGTTTTTTTATAACTAAAAATTTCTAAATTAGAGTGGTATTAGGTGATCTCATTATGCGTGGTACAACACCTTGATCTGATCTTGAATTAAAGTGGTTTTACGACCTAGAAGCTGTTCTAAATCTTTGCTGTCACTGAACATTGCATCTTTTGCTGTTTGCACATCAGCATCCACAATGACGTCTACTAATTCTTTTGGTAAGCCTGCTTGAGTGAGTGCTGTAGTATAGTCCTCAGGGCTGATGTTTTGATAATACACGGTCTTTCCTGATACATCCGCAATATAGTGTGCCAAATCAGTAAGTGTGAAACTGGTAGAACCAGCCAATTCATAAATTTTATTGCCATGACCTTCAGCTGTTAAAACTTTAGCTGCAGCTTCAGCATAATCTTGGCGTGAAGCAGAACTGATTTTCCCATCTTGTGCACTACCATAGAGGATGCCTTGTTCTACGGTATGTTGAACATTAGCCAAATAATTTTCGTTATACCAGTTATTACGTAACAAGGTGTATGCTAAACCACTTTGTTTAATTAGGGCTTCAGTTTCACGGTGCTCTTGAGCTAAACCCAATGGACTATGATCTGCATGAATTAAACTGGTATAGGCAATATAAGGAACTTTAGCCATTTGGGCTGCTTCAATAACTGCTTTATGTTGTGGTGTGCGACGTCCAATTTCATTGGCTGAAATGAGAAGTAGCTTGTCGATCCCGATTAATGCTGGTACTAATGTTTCAGCCTGATCATAATCAAAATGACGTAATTCAATGCCAAGTGCTGTTAAACTTTCAGCTTTAGCCTTGTTGCGAACTAAAGCAACAATATTCTGTGCTGGAATGTCTTTTAATAATGCTTGAATAACAAAGTGAGCGAGTTGACCAGTCGCACCAGTGATTGCAATTTTCATATTCCCACCATTTCAGTTGTGTATTTTTTAGACTTAGTGCTATTATCATAAATATTAAACTTACTAAATGTAAGTACGTACCTAAAAGTAAGCCTATTACTCTTTGGAGAGATTTAATGAGTGCTTATGTAACAAGTAAAATGATTGGTCAGGTTTTATCCAATGATTGCCCATCACGAGAAATATTGGAGCATTTAACCAGTAAGTGGTCAGTATTGGTTTTGCGCTGTCTAAGTGAAGGGGTGCAACGTTTTAGTGAATTAAGAAAGCGTATAGAGGGCGTAAGTGAAAAAATGCTGTCACAAACCTTAAAAATATTGGAGCAAGATGGTTTTATCTTGCGCACTGTTTATCCTGAAGTTCCACCTAAAGTAGAATATCAGCTCACAATTTTAGGCGCACAAGCAGCTGAAAAAATGAATTATTTGATTGGTTGGATTGAACGGAATTTACCTGAAATTTTAGAAAATAAAAATCGGTTATCAAAATAGTTTTAACTGGTTATCAACTTAACTATTTTAGCGCTAATCCAAAGACTATTTGATGGGATGATTTTTTTGATTATGCAGATAGTGATGCTAAACCTAGAAGTCTATTTCTTTTGATACTCATGCTAGATAGGCTGAGGTGTCTTTTAATATTGGACATTACAGTAAAACAGAACTGTAATTTTATGCATAAAACATACTTTAAGCGACAAAATTGGGTGTCGATAGCAAAATTCATGTAATGCTGAATAATACTATTCGAGAAATTCTTTAAAATATGGCAGAATATGCGGTTTTAAAGTATTTAGAGGATTGGCAGCATGCGCTTTGTTGATGAAGCAGTCATTACCGTAGAGGCTGGCGACGGTGGCAATGGCGTAGCCAGTTTTCGCCGTGAAAAATTCGTACCATTTGGTGGTCCAGATGGTGGTGATGGTGGTCGTGGTGGGATGGTTTATGTTCAAGCCGATGATGATACCAGTACACTTGTAGATTATCGTTATACGCGTAAATATCGTGCAGAGCGCGGGAAAAATGGGCGTGGTGCGAACTGTGCTGGTCGCGGTGGAGAAACGATCACTCTGAAAGTTCCAGTGGGAACGACTATTGTTGATACAGAATCAGGCGATATTATTGGTGACTTAGTCGCAGACGGTCAAAAAGTATTGGTTGCATTGGGTGGTGATGGCGGTTTGGGTAATACCCATTTTAAAACCTCAACCAACCGTTCACCACGTAAATGTACACATGGTATTAAAGGTGAATACCGTGAAATTCGTTTAGAGCTTAAAGTTCTTGCGGATGTTGGTTTACTGGGTATGCCAAATGCGGGTAAATCGACCTTTATTCGTGCGGTATCAGCAGCAAAACCAAAAGTTGCAGATTATCCATTTACCACGATGGTTCCAAACCTGGGTGTGGTTGATGCAGATCGTCATCGTTCGTTTGTTATGGCAGATATTCCAGGATTGATCGAAGGGGCTTCTGAAGGTGCTGGTTTAGGTATTCGTTTCCTTAAACATCTAGCACGTACCCGAATTTTGCTTCACATTGTGGATGTGCAACCGATTGATGGTTCAGATCCTGCATACAATGCTAAAGCGATCATGGATGAATTGAAAAAATTCTCTCCAACGTTGGCGCAATTACCTATTGTTTTAGTTTTGAATAAACTTGATCAGTTGGATGATGATACGCAGGAAGAATGGTGTAATCATATTCTTCAAGAATTACAATGGGATGGTCCGGTATTTAAAACTTCAGGTTTACTTGAAGAAGGGACAAAACCGGTTGTTTATTATTTAATGGATCAAATTGAACAACAACGTGAGTTGGAAGCTGAAGATCCTGAATATGCTGCGAAAATGAAAGCATTCCGTGATCAACTTGAAGCTGAAACACGTGAACAAACTCTTGCTGCCAAAGAAGCATATCGTGAAATGCGTCGTCAACAACGTCTTGCAGGAATATTGGGCGATGATGAAGATGAAGACGATGGTGAAGATGGCGATATGGAAGTGTTTTACGTACGTTAATTTCTGATAGATAAGTAGCTAGAAACGTAACTGAGGACAGGATGATAGAAGTGGTGGATGGGCAACGTCAGCTCAAGGATTGCAAACGAATCGTTGTTAAAATCGGATCATCTTTACTCACAGCAAATGGGCAAGGTTTAGATATACATGCTATTTCGCATTGGGTGGAACAAATTGCAGATCTACACAATGCGGGACATGAGATTATTCTAGTGTCCTCTGGTGCTGTGGCTGAAGGGATGGTGCGTATGAAACTTGATAGCCGACCCACCGATCTACCCAGTCTTCAGGCATGTGCTGCCATTGGTCAAATGGGGCTTATTCACACTTGGTCGAGTGTGCTAGAAAAGCATACTATTCAAACGGCGCAAGTTTTATTGACCCATGATGACTTAGCAGACCGCCGTCGTTACCTCAACTCGTGTGATGCATTGCAGAACTTAATTGATTGGAAGGTGATTCCTGTCATTAATGAAAATGATACCGTATCCACGGATGAAATTCGCTTTGGTGATAACGATACTTTGGCGGCGATGGTTGCTGGTCAAGTGCATGCTGATTTGCTCATTATCTTAACAGATCAACAAGGTATGTTTGATTCAGATCCACGTTCGAATCCGAATGCAAAATTGTTCTCTACTGTGCGTGCATTGGATGAAAGCTTATTTGATATGGCGGGTAGTGGTGGCAAGTTTGGTCGTGGCGGCATGTTGACCAAAGTTCGTGCTGCACGCTTGGCTGCAAAATCAGGTTGTCCAACGTTGATCGCCAGTGGTGAAAGTGACCAAGTGCTTGCTCGTTTAATGCGTGGTGAGATGCTAGGGACTTTATTCATTACAGACAATGACCGCATGACGGCACATCAACAGTGGTTAGCTGCACATTTGCAAACTGCTGGACGTTTGGTTTTAGATGATGGCGCTGTTAAAGCCATTAAAGAAAATCATCGTAGCTTATTACCTGTAGGGGTGAAAGCTGTTGAAGGGCATTTTGATCGTGGTGATGTGGTGGAATGTGTCGATACGCAAGGTCAACGTATTGCGGTTGGGCGAGTGAATTTTGGTTCACGTTCTGCTGAAATCGTGAAAGGTTTATCATCGGATAAAGTACATCAGGTTTTAGGTGAAGCACGTTCTTTGGAAATGATCCATCGTAATCACATGGCAATTTATTAAGTTTTATATGTATAAAAAACTCGCTTAATTTAAGCGAGTTTTTTTTCATATTCTAACAGTGGGAAGGTTTGATTTTCACCGACCATATATGCATGGCTCGCTAAACTTAGCATTGCTAAATCTTCTTTGCTATTGCCGTAAGCATAAATATTTTGGTATTGATTTAAATCATATTTTTCTAAAACACGCAGTCGTTTTTGATCGCAACTACAATCAGGAGAAGTATAATGGCCTGTGAACTTTTTATCTTTGATTTCAGTTTTGGTACAAATTAAATCAACATCTAAGAGTTGGCAGACTTGGTCTAAATATAAATCAATAGAAGCTGAAACAATGACAATATCATCATCATTATGTTTATGTTTTAAAAATTGCTGATAAATATCCTGATCTAATTGTGATAGCAATTTGGGTGCATATTCTGCTGCTAATTCTAAAATTTCATCTGCATTCGCATTGGAAAACATCGCATTGAATAATTTTGAACGCATTGCATGAGCAGGATAGATATTTAAATAATAAGCTTGAATCCATGGTAGAAGCTTTACACCTTGTTTAACGATATGTCGTTTAGACAAAGCATAAAAAATAAACCCTGTGAAACTGTCTTTTTTACACAGCGTTCCATCGAAGTCAAATAAGGCTAAGTTTTTATTCGTTTTGCGCGTTGCATGCATGTTTCATATCGTCCGTTTACGCGGCTTGCATACCAGTTTGTATTGTAATCACGGCTGAGTTTAGGGCCAGAGATGACCACTTCAGGCATGATGGCATAGATTGGATCTTTACCCGTTTTTTCTTTATAAATTTTAGAGACAGCAATATAGGTTTGAGTTTTTTCAAAAGATTTTTCTTTTTCTTTTTTTAAATCATTACGTAATTGCCTTGGTGTAACCAATACATTATTTTTGGAAAATAACGCCATTAGTGCTTTTTCTGTATCTGTAGTTGCTGGGCGAACGTCACCATTTTTATCATAGGATAATAAATCACCATCCAAGGTTAAATCGATTTCAGCTACTTTATTCACCATTTTTTGGAATGCAGAATTACGACTCGAATACATACCCGAGTTATAATCTGCAAAACGATAAATAGGTTTATTATAGTCAGCGGGATACATCATTAAACGATGGATTCCATAATAGAGTCCGCCATATTCTGTATATAAATCATCACGTAATTCATTGGTATTCATACTACTGCGCTTATTTTCTTTGGCGTAGTTAATATGTACTTGCATAGAGCCTAATGTGGTAATTGGATTTAATTTTTCAGCAAAATCCTGTCCAACCAGTTTGGCCGCACCCGTGAGAGCACTAACATGATAATGTTTTGACATGTAGTCGAAAATTTCACGATACAGTACATCTAGTTCTTTTTCATTTTTAACACGGCTCATCTGTTTTAGATAATTATCTGCAGGCGAGGGCTGGTTTTTCAAAACTTGCTCAAAATAGTCAGCAATTGGGCCACCAAGAGTAACGCCTAATTTATCTTCAAATTTTTCTTTGAGGCGAGTACTAACTTCATGGACAGCTTTTGCGCCTAGACCAGGAACATTGGGGTTGGCGACAAAGTTAGATTCTTGATCTACTACGGCAATGATAGTGCAAATATTATCTTTGCTACGTGGGATTTTTAATTCTTCTGAGATATCAAAAATATCTTGTGCCCATGCTTTACGATTATTGACACGACTAGGAATCAGTTGACGAATTTGTTCACTTTCCAGTTGAGGGTCATTGTCATTTGACCACCATGAACCATTACCACAAGCCGTTAATCCTAAGACCAATACGAGCAGACAAGAAGAGTGAAGAACACGATGATGAACCGATTTTTTCATATTGATGAAAACACATTTAGAAATGGAGGGGTCAAAATAAGCCGATGTAGTATACTATGATCATCGTCAAATGTATGAATATATATGTATATGGGTCGGTATCAACTGTCAAATTATTTAAACGTTGATCTGATCTACGGTTTGATAAAAATTTTATTGTTTAGGCTTTTTAGCTACTTTGATATCTTAATTTTTCAAACATAATTCAGTATATTTTAATTTTTAGATAGATCACTTCTTATAACGGTAATATCCATAGAATCACACTACGTATTTATTCTTATCATAGGCACTAATGCAATTCAGATGATATAGATTTATTCGCTTATAAGTAATTGTCTATGAATTCTAGTCATTGGAAGTTGAATGTAGATGATTAAGGTTACGCATTTAAATAACAGCATAAACATAAGTGAATATTTACCTATATATAGTTTGAGTTTTTAGATCAGAAGAATTTCGACTTTATTTGATTTATTATTTTTAAAATTTAAATGAAAATCATTGGTTTTATTCACTTGTTTTTTACTGTTTGATCTATTGTTAAGAAAATTTTAACGATTGTATCGTATTAAGTTATTAATTTTTATGATTTAAAAGTCACATGCTCTTTATCGGATTTTTATTTTTATTTTTGCTTGTTTTTTGTACAGTGTGGGTATGGTCATGAATGACCAAGTGTTTTTTGATTAAGGATAGAATAATGACTAAAAATCACGTATTAAAAAAATTAACCATAGCCACTTCATTCCTCGTTATAGCAAATATGAGTTATGCAGCAGAATTTAAACGGTTCTCGGTTTCCGCAGGCTGGATGCATGTTATGCCGCAAGGGAAAGCCAATCCTTTTAATATCAATACCGCAGTGGATTCTAAAAAGCAGTATGGTATTGGCGATATTTCTCAAGCAGGGTTCCTTAATTCAATTCCTGATACTGCTGTAATGGATGATGGTCAGGGTATTGGAAATATGATGCCAGCTAAACCATTTTTAACTGAGATATTTAAGCCAAATTCGATGGGCGGCAGCATGGCGCAGGCATTGGGATTCTTGGTTGATAATGATGATGTAGATTCAGATGTATCTGGTGCAATAACTGGTGATGCACAGCTTAATGGGATTGAGCAATGGACAGCACAAGGTACAGGCTTAGAAGCTGACAATGTCGATACTTTTGGTTTAATGCTTAATTATTACATCAATGATAATGTGTCATTGCAATTAATGGGAGGCATACCACCTAAAGTTGATATTAAAGGCAAGGGGGAAATTGTTGCAAATATGACAGGTCTAGCAACGCCTGGTGATATGCTTGCACCTTTATTTCCTAATGGCTTAGATATCGCTCAAGATATTCCAATTACTGATTTAGGTAATAAATCTAAAGCTGCGACTGTGCGTGCATGGACACCAGCACTTGAAGCTCAATATCAATTTGGTAAAGCAGGTGTTAACAAATTCAGACCATATATTGGTGCTGGGGTAATGTATGCACGCTTTACTGGCATTGAATTAGATTCACAAGTGAATAGAGATTTAGTCGCTGCAGGTCATATGGTTCAAAATATTTTAGATAATCAGGCTGGGGCAGCATTAGATGGTAAAAAATCATCGGCAAATCCTTATGTAAAAGTAAAAGCAGAGGATTCATTTGCACCAATTGTCAGTCTCGGAGCAACGTATGATATTAATGAAAATTGGTATGGAGTGGCATCAGTGTCTTATGCGAAACTAAATAATAAGACGACAATAGATGTAATAGATTCTAAAACTGGAAATCGTCTAATTCGTGGCTCAACAAAAGTTGATATTGATCCTTTAATCACATTTGTTGGTGTGGGTTATCGCTTCTAACAGTGATGTTGTTACGAGGAGATTCTAATAGGATCAACTCATTTGACATGGTGTTTTGTCTTCGCTTTGAATTGAATGCATGAGCGTATTTAAACTAAGTTGAAATTAATTTAGCGCAAAATTCTGAAAATAATTGTTAAAAAGACTCTCAATTGAGGGTCTTTTGCATTACAAATGTCGATAGGCTTTAATTTAAATCATTTAAAAAGCCTTCTTTGATTCCTCTAGGCATGTCTTTGTGCCACCATTCATATATTGAAGATTGAATATGTTAATCATTATCTAGGTCATTGAACGGTTCATCATCTTTACGAATAAGTTCATACCTTCGAATTTAAACCAAAACTCCCAAGGGTCATCGTCTCCGTAACCCCAAGCTTGGGTATGAATATCTGGAACTAAATTTTTTAGAAAGTCTAAAATGGCTTGCATGAACTCATCACCAGATGAACCATGTACAAAATGGGCAATTGAATATCCTTCAGAACGGTGAAGTGATTCTGAACCTAAGTCATATTCAACTTGATCTACAAGATCAATGAGGTCTTGTGCCAGTTCCGCACCATCAGTTGGATTAATTGTGATCACGAGTTGTTTAAATATTTCAGCATCACCTTGATGTTCTTTGAAAAGAGCATCTAATTTATGCATGATTTCTTGGTTAGCGTGTCTAAAGTATAGGTTGCTGTGAAGTTCCGTAGTGAGAGCGCCCCCCCCGAAATGTCAAAAGTATATAATGTAGGTTAATAGTGATTATTTTTTAAATGTTATAAATAACAAAGCTAAATATAGCGTGACTGATGAATAGAAGTACAGTTTGTAGCTGTTTTTTGGAAAATTTTCCGATTAATTTATCCAGATCTGATGATGTATCTAAGCGATAATGAATTAAATAGATCGAGTACTTGGATATTCAAAGTTTTACTTTTTTGTTATACCGAAAAAATTTCTAAATTTTCTATAATTTATACAATATTGTTATTGCGAAGCGTGGGCGTAAAATTCACGCTTTTAGTATATGGAGTATTCACTTAAAACGTTAACAATCATATGATTTTCGGGGTTTGACCACCATTGAGAATAACTACAGTCTGACTATTTTTTCCGGTAGCAATAACTTTTCCTTTGAGATTGAATGCTCGTACTATTCCAGTATCAACCTGATAACTAACAATATCATCCCCATTGCTTTCAATGTTACCGCCGATATTGATTTCTTCGACATCTCCTCCTTCTTTAATGCTTAACGGAATGGCAGGCAGAGTCACGTTTAGACCTTTGACTAATGAATTGCCAATTCCTCCGTGCGTATGGACATTACCGTGGACCGTCAATTTCCCAATTTTTTTACTAATTTGGATTCCTACTGAGCCATCACCATAGGTTGTGATCGATTGAAATTCAATATGATCCACTGTGCCATCATATTGGTTATAGCCGCGAGCGCCCAAACCATAAGTTTCTACAGCGCCTTCTACAATAAAATTTTTCACATAACCAAAATTAACGAAGCCAACACCGCTAGGACCATAAGAAATCACATTGCGCTTAATCAGCCAATTTTCAACACTGCCCCAAGTGTCGAGTACCATATCGTTGACACCATAGGTCACGATATCTCCTTCGTGTACTAACTCTTTCACCTCTGCACCATAAACTACAAATATTGCAGCGCTAATGATGTTAGCGACGCCGTATGGAATTTTCCCATTACTGTAAACCGCTTGAGTGGTGATTTTATTTGACAATACACGCCCCCCTTGATCACCGAAACCAGATATAAACATCCCAGAACCGATGACTGGTGCATTTTCACGACCAATCGTGAGGCCTTCTATGTTTAATTCAATCAAGCTATCAGGGTCACTATTGAAGTTGTATACGGTGAATGCACCTTGCAATACGTTTACACCATATTTTTGTGGTTGCTCAAGATAATGGCAGGTATTGGCAGCAATAATGTCTAAGTTACTCACATTAATACGTGCATTTTTTACACCGCTACGAGCAATAAATGAAAATTGTCCATTTAACGTGAGATTACTGAATTCGAATGTCCCTAAGTGATCATCAGCGGTGACGTTATAAATAGCACGATGTTCGCTAGGTGCTTGAATGACTAAATTATGAATTTGATTGTTACATGTGATCGCAAATCCATCACTATGAGAGAATGATATGCTAGGGAGTGTTCCATTTTCTTGTGCTTGGCCAATCAGTTGAACTGATGGGGGAAGCGTGATGCTCTGCAAGCTTAGAAAACTTCGGGTAACAGTAATATATTGTGCGCCATAGTCTATGGCTGCCTTTAATTCATTGAAACTACTAACTTTAATTTTAGTCATTGTATAAGGCCTAGTTGCTATTTTAGGAGGTGTTGTATAAAAAATGAAGAGTGAGTTGGTTGTATATAGATAGATTGCAGCTTTAATTTTTATGTAAACATTATAGCTACACTGATCATTCAAATATTACGACTTAATGCACTGTTTGTTATGTGTAATAAGTGTTCAATTAAGTACTTTTTGTATAAAAATAGATAAGTATAATGATCTACCTGTTTTTATATTTTTTTATCCATTTGAAGGCAGTGAGGGCTTGTACGAGATTTAGTTGTTAGGATTCATTTTTAAAGTTTCTATGTCTACACAATAGTGGTTTTTATCACGATGAGTTGAGTAGATGACCATCTTTTTACACTTTAATGTGGGGCTATTCCTATAAGTTGATCCTTGTTAAAAAGCATATTATATTTTTAGAAATAGAATTGAGATTACTAATAGTTGTTAGAGTACAAGACAAATAAAAATTAGAGAGAAATGTACAACTGAAAGTTTAAAGATGAATAGAAAATCATAAGAATTTTATGTGCTTAGCCGAGATAATATTTTGGTTAAGGATGTAGGCATATTGTATTTAAATAAGGCCATGCATCATAAAAAAGTGTTTTGTATGAGGCTTTATGATTAATTGTCACCTAATTTTAAATTTAGATTAATTTAGCTTTAGTGGGCGTATTACACAATTTATTTGTAGTCATCATAGATTAAAGATTATAAAATATGTAGGCTTACAAAAATATTCATTTTTTTAGAATATATTTTAAAACTTTCTTAATCCTATTTTTTGGATATATAGCATAATGAAAAAAAAATCTATTAACTATATTAGTTTGGTGATGCTTACAGGTTTAACACTATCTGCATGCGGAGGTGGTAGTAATTCTAATGATAACCAAGCAAATACATCAACAAATACAGATTTAAATATATCAGGAAAGCCACCTACAACAGTTACTCAAAATGTTTTAACCTTGCCTGTCGGTGAGTATAAAATACATGTTGTAGATATGGGTACAACAGCAAAATTTTATTCTATTTTAGAAAATCGTAAAACTCAAATAAACACGCTTTTATCAGAAGATATCAGCACACTTTTTCAACAAAATGATCAACATAAGCCAGTATGGAATGGGTGGCAAGAATATATATTAACCAAAGACAAATTGTATTATTCAGAAAAAAGTCAACATCCGATGTATATCCTAAAAAATACTGATTCAACACTAGTGCTTGGTTATGATGTTGATGGTAGTGGCTTAACAAAAACAGTTAAATTCAAAAATATTGATCTTTCTAATGAAAGTGTGCATTCTTCAAAAGTTACAATTGACTTACTTAGCTCCCTTGATCGGGTTAATGAAAATGATTCTAACTATATCAAAATGAAAAATCGATTTACTCAACTTTCAAATACTTTTGAAAAAGGGGCAATCTGTCATCAATATTTAACACAACAATATAATCAACCAAATATCATTTTTGATGAGTTGTCTGGTAATAGCAATGAAACTTTAGACGAATGGGTGGTTGAACAAAAAAATCAAAACTATACTGTTGTTCAGGAAACTTGGGCAGGATTTAGAGTTGCTTATATAACTAATAATCAAGAAAGAAATCTCTATAAGGGAATGAGATATAGAGATCCCGTCGTTATTGAAATGAATGGGAAATTACATAATGGAACATATGATCCTTTAAGAACATTTGATTATAAGGATGAGTACGGATATAAGGACTTTAATGCTGGCATATGTAATATTTACAATGAATCTGCGACTAATACCTTAAGTAGAGCTATACAAAGTTTACCTAAAAACTAAAGTGTATTGATATTTTTGTATAAATAGTGAGTAAGTCAAATTCAAAAATGACTATTTATGTTTTGAAATTTTCTTACAATCCACATAAAACGAACTAGAAGCGAGAGTTTTAGGCTTTCGTTTCTTATATAAAATGCTTACTTTTATCCTATTTATTAAAACTCGCCTAAACGTATCCGTATGTATAAAGCTGCATTGAGATGACGCATATCTTTGAATGTGATTAGGGATAAAAAATTCATTCCTTTTGATAGATTCCCTTATTTCAGAATTTAGTATGATTTAAAAATTTTGTCGCGTTAATGAATGGATATTTTTCTCTGATATCTCTAAACTAGCAATGAAATGAATTGCACTATTCTTTGTTCTTGTGAAACTATCCGCTGTGTCTAAATCTTATTTGATGAATCCAGCTAAGGTTCTATGTTTTAACTCAGTTTTGGGGTTAAGCATTTTTTCAGAATTTAATTCCATCCCAGCTTCAGTTCGTTTTATCCATTCGTCTGCAAACGATTTTTGTGCTGAAAGTTTTTGAGACCTTGAAATCAGGATAACCATCTTGTTGAACACGCACCTGAGCACGATAACGTATAGTTCCATCTTTTATTGGTGTTTGGTAATCGTATCTATATAATTTACATCCTACTTTTTGCGGTGCAAAGAGGGTGCTAGAAGTCAATAAGAGGCGATTCAAAGAAGTTAAATGAGGTTAAAGAAATTGAGTCAAAACAATGTAATTGAAGAATTGTTTGATAAACCAATAGGTAATAAACTTTGGGTCGCTCCTATGGCAGGTGTCACGGATCGACCGTTTCGTACGTTGTGTAAATATTTTGGTGCTGGGCATGCAGTCAGTGAAATGATGACATCAGACCAGACCTTGCGTATGAGTAAAAAAAGTTTATATCGTGCCAATTTTGATGGTGAGCTTGCTCCTATTTCGGCACAGATAGCAGGTTCAGATCCATTTGATCTTGCAGAAGCAGCACGCTTTCAAGTAGCGAATGGTGCACAAATTGTTGATATCAATATGGGTTGTCCTGCTAAAAAAGTATGTAATAAATTAGCTGGTTCAGCTTTGCTCAAAGATGAAGATTTAGTTGCCCGTATTTTAGATACTGTGGTAGCCGCAGTAGATGTTCCTGTAACACTAAAAACCCGCCTAGGTTTTTTAAATGGTAAAGAAAATATTCTTCGCGTTGCTCAACGTGCTGAACAAGCGGGAATAGCAGCTTTAGCTTTGCATGGCCGTACACGTGAAGACATGTATTTAAATACAGCACGCTATAGCTTAATTAAAGAAGTTAAACAGATGATATCAATTCCAGTGATTGCCAATGGAGATATCGACAGTCCTGAAAAAGCAAAATATGTACTCGATTATACTGGTGCCGATGCCATTATGATTGGACGTGCTGCACAAGGTCGTCCTTGGATTTTTCGGGAAATTTCTCATTATTTAACAACAGGTCAGCATTTAGCTGCACCAGATATTCAAGAAGTTAAGGATGTACTTTTAGGGCACTTATCTGAACTTTACGAATTCTATGGTGAATATTCTGGTTGCCGTATTTCACGAAAACATATTGCTTGGTATACCAAAGGCTTACGTTCTAGCAATGAATTTCGCCAAAATATGTATAAAGTAGAAAATACTGCAGATCAGTATAAAGTGGTTGAAGCCTATTTTGATGAACTTTTAGCACAAGGCAAAATCATGAGTGATGTACAGGTTGAAACGGTGAATTTACTTGAAATTAAATAGGTCAGAAGTCAATATATTTTGATCTTGGATAAAATGATTAAGCTCATTTGAATTTGCTTTAATTCGTACTCATTTTTAGGTGCTATGTTCTGTTCATAATTATACGTTGTATGAAGCCTATTTAAAATTTTAAAAATTCAGAAGGTGGTATAAATGGAAATTAAGGTATAAAATGATAGTATCTTATTAATATATGTATTTAACTGATATTTCTAAAAATATAAGTAGAAATTTGCTATTAATCTTGATTAAAATCGTATTTTTGTTTGGGTGTTTTGGAGGGGTATTTGGTTTAATTCTCTTTTTAAATTTCAAACAAATTAGAATTAAAGTGTAGGTAGGATCATCCATGCTAGATATCAATTTCACCAGAAAAATTCCTAGTGATTATGCTGAATTTGGTGAAAATCAAATTAGAAAATTATTAAATGCTGTTTCAGGTGTGGAATTTGTGATGCTTTGTTCGTCTGATGGTTTTGAAATTGCATTAGTCAGTAAAAAAAATATTAATAATTCGGGGAAAATTGCGGCAGTAAGTAGTTCTATTCTTGCAATGGTGACAGCATTTATTTCAGAAATTAATTTAATCGGCTGCCAAACCATTACATTAGATGCAGAAAATGGTAAAGCAATTTTAACGTCTATTCCAAATCATAAATATCCGTTGGTTATGGTCGCTTTAACCTCGAAAGATATTTTGTTAGGACGGATGTTGTATGAAACTAAGGCAACGGCAGAAGCTTTGATTAAGTATTAATTTAATTATTCTAAACAATGGTGAGGTATTATATACCTGTGTTCAAAACACCAAAAATAAATGTAAAAATAGTTGAATTGTAGATTGAATATAACAGGGAAATATGTCATTTTTTAGAAAATATTAGTTTAGATAACCTATTCATAAAATATAGAATATTTAGCTATTGAATCATCTATATCGTTCATGTTAATTAAGATTGACTGAACAAAACTAGAAAAAATCAACGGACGGTATTAGAAATTTTTTTGATAAAACTGAACTTTGAGTTTTTTAGAAGAAGGTCATAGGATTAATGTGAATTATGATTATGACTAAGTGAGTATCACAGTTCTAGTCAACAAAATAATTTGTTTAGCTAGAACTTAACAATAATTTTTAACAGAAATCGGGGAACTTCATGGCTCGTATTACTCTAGATCAATTAACTGATATTGACGGTTTTGTTTGTGCTGCATTAGTAGATAGTGAAAGTGGTTTATCACTTGCTACTGCGGGTTCAGGTCTTGACTTGGAATTGGCTGCTGCTGGTAACACAGAAGTGATTCGTGCAAAGCGTAAAGTTGCTAAAGCATTAAAGTTAGATGATGAAATTGAAGATATTTTGATTACTTTAGGTAAACAATATCATTTAATTCGTCCTTTAGATTCTAATGATAATCTTTTCCTTTACCTTGTATTAGATCGTTCTAAATCTAATTTAGCGATGTCTCGTCATGAGTTAAAAGCATTTGAAAAAGAATTAGATTTTTCTTAATTAAAAGCATATAAAAAACTCGCTCAAGGGCGAGTTTTTTATATCTATAGTTTTCTTTTTAAACGCATGTTTTAATATCAGAGAATTTATTAATCGATGTTATGAATATGCTGAAACGTGGAATATATCAACATTATAAAGGAAATTTGTATCAAGTCTTTTATGTGGTGACACATAGCGAAACGAGAGAAAAATTAGTTGTATATCAATGTTTATACGCAGATTACTCGATGTGGACTCGACCTTTAGAGATGTTTTTAGAGAAAGTTCAACTGGAGAGTGGAGAAGTTGTCTCAAGATTTCAATTATTACAAGAAACGGATTAAAAATAAAAAAATGATCACTCGTGATCTATTCATTCAACATAATAGAAATATATAAATGGTTTATGGAGGCGAAGAGATGAGTTTAAGTCCCCAATTTCTACATCGTGTTAATGAGCTTTATCAAAGCTTTATAAAGTTTGATGCGACTCAATGCGACCGATTGAATCGTTATCGAAATATTGAACCAGAGTCTGCACAGTATTTAGCCATGCAAATCCGAATTCAGCAATCGAAAAATATTCTAGAAATTGGTACATCAACAGGATATTCAACATTATGGCTTGCTGAAGCTGCGCAAAATACTGGAGCACAACTTACCACTTTAGAAATTGATCTGCAAAGGACACAGCAAGCCAAGCAATATGCTCAAGAGCTCGCTGTCGATGAGGCAATTAATTTTTGGGTGGGAGATGCGAAAGATTTTTTAGCTACATCAAATCAACAATATGACTTTATTCTTTTAGATGCTGAACGGAATGCTTATTTAGATTATTGGCACTATTTACAAAATATGATTCACCCTCAGGGTGGCGTACTGATTGTTGATAATGTGATTTCGCATGCTGCAGAGGTGAAAAATTTTATAGATTTAGTCAAGCAGGATGTTCGGTTTATGACAACAACATTAGCATTCGGCGCTGGCTTATTTATGGTGGTATACAAGGGCTAAACTAAAAAGATCAGAATGTTATTCTGATCTAGTGGATTTAAATAATTGAGATACGGGTAAAGTGTAGGTCATATTCTAAGTACTTATGTACGAAAGCGGTTTTATCACTACATCGAAGTAAATTATTATAAATAAATTCTGGTACAGGATGGTAAAGCTCACCTGAGCCATTATTATAAAAAATTTTTAAATATCGTGAGGAAGCATTGTACTTCCAAGAAGTCACGGCAAGCACTGTTCCCATAAGTAACCCCTTAATTTTATGTATTATTTCGCAGGAAATTTATACCTCTGCTTCATTTGAAATTAATTGAAATATAGAGGGGAATATATAGCATATTTGTAAAATTTTATTCTCCTTTTTGTGGTGCAATAAATCCCAAGAATTAGCTATGAGGTAGATATTTGATGTAATTTTTTCTTCTCGCTACTTAATGTGAAATATTTGCTTAACTATCTAAATTTATTAATAAAAAATATGATGGAGGGTGTTTGTCATTTAAATAATGAGAATGCTAAATGATTGAATGGTTCAACTCAAATCTTAGTTTTGATTATAAAGTGTAATTTATAGCTGTTCATTTGTTATCTCATTAAAATAAATGGATATAAAAACATATGATTATTTAGATCATCTAATTTTAAATATATTTATAAACTAAAAAGGTGGGCAACGTGATTATAAATACGCTTTTTAATTTAAAGGATAAGGTTGCGATTGTTACAGGTGGGGCAGATGGAATTGGTAAAGCTACGGCATTATTACTAGCAGAGGCTGGTGCAGATGTGGTCATTGCAGATTTAAATTTAGACAAAGCCCAAAGGGTTGTAGAAGAAATTGAAAGAATAGGTCCAAAAGCACTGGCGGTTGAATGTAATATTTTAAATGATCAAAGTCTGGTGGATTTGGTCGATTTAACTATCAAAAAATTTGGTACAGTGAATATTCTCATCAATAATGCAGGGGGTGGTGGGGGAGGACGTGAAAATCCTTTTCAAATTACCCTTGAAGATATTAAACGAGATTATGAGTTAAACGTATTTAGCGCATGGCGTCTCAGTCAATTGTGTGTACCGTATATGAAAAAATCAGGTTATGGTTCAATTGTAATCACATCTTCCATGTCGAGTAAAAACACCTCCCCAAATATGAGTGGTTATGCAGGGTCTAAAGCTTCTGTAAACCATATGGTGGCGAACCTGGCTTTTGATTTTGGGCCGGAAGTTCGAATTAATGCTGTAGGCCCAGGCGCGACACGAACAGCTGCTTTAGCAAGTGTCTTAACACCTGAAATTGAAGCAAAAATGTTGGAGCATACGCCAATTAAGCGACTGGGAACTGCTGAAGATATTGCTGGTGCAATGTTATATCTCGCATCACCGATTTCAGCGTGGGTCAGTGGGCAAACGATTTTTGTAAATGGTGGTGGGGTTCAGACCTTAGATTGATATTATTTTCGTCTGTAAATAAAAATCTTAGCAATAAAAAAACCACGCTTTAAGCGTGGTTTTTTTATTTCAGTAAAATCTAATCTAGAATTAGATTTTACCAACTAAATCAATTGAAGGAGCTAAAGTTGCATCGCCTTCTTTCCATTTAGCAGGACAAACTTCACCTGGGTGAGCATGAACGTATTGAGCTGCTTTAACTTTACGAAGAAGTTCTTGAGCATCACGGCCAATACCACCAGCGTTGATTTCAACGATTTGGATTTTACCTTCTGGATCGATAACGAAAGTACCACGATCAGCAAGACCAGCAGATTCGATTAATACTTCGAAGTTTTTAGCCAGTGTCCAAGTCGGATCACCAACCATTACGTATTCAATTTTTTTAATTTCTTCAGAAGAATCGTGCCAAGCTTTGTGTGTGAAATGCGTATCAGTAGAAACTGAGTAGATTTCAACGCCCAATTTTTTGAATTCAGCATAGTTGTCAGCAAGATCGCCAAGTTCTGTTGGGCAAACAAAAGTAAAGTCAGCAGGATAGAAGAATACAACAGACCATTTGCCTTTAAGATCAGCTTCAGTCACTTCAATGAATTGACCGTTATGGAATGCTTGGGTTTTGAATGGTTTAACTTCAGTATTAATTAAGCTCATCATTATCTCCATGATTGAGGTGTGTTTCTAATATATAAGTAGCATAAAGAATTTTTTGTTATTGGTGAAATAGTATTTTTTCATCGCTAAAATCGGAAAATTGAATTTAGTATGACTCCAGTCACTATTCCATCAATTCTGATTATTCTGTCCATCTGATACCTTTCCATATAGTAATGAATGAAAAATATGATGTTTAAATGACAAAACAATCTTTTATTTAACTCGCTATACAACATGAAGCCTCTATGCTTATATTTCAAGGGTAAATTTTAAAAAAATAGAAAATTTATAAAAACACTATCCCTTTTTCTTCATGTCATTACAGCGTAAAATGCGCAGTTCAATTTCTTTTGCTTTTGGGATACATCATCTGTGTTAAGTCATTTAAATATCGATCAAATGGTGATGGTTCGCGATCGCCATCGTTTAAATCGACTTCGTAAAGGTGGTGACGCCGATCAAAAGCAATATGATGAATTGTTTGAAAAATCAAATTTAAAAGTTCGAGATCGTTTCAATCGTTTGCCAAATATTGGACTGAATCAAGATTTGCCTGTAACGCAATATGCCGATAAATTGATTGCAGCTATCCAAAAACATCAAATTATTATTGTGGCAGGTGAAACCGGTTCTGGTAAAACTACACAATTACCTCAAATTGCGATGCTTGCGGGGCGTGGTTTAACGGGGATGATTGGTCATACTCAACCACGTCGTTTGGCAGCACGCACCGTATCACAACGTATTGCAGAAGAGGTGGGTGAACCACTCGGTGAATCGATTGGTTTTAAAATTCGTTTTAATGAACAAGGTTCGCAAGACTCAATCGTTCGTTTAATGACAGATGGTATTTTACTTGCAGAATTGACCAATGACCGTTATTTAAATAAATATGACACGATTATTATTGATGAAGCGCATGAGCGTTCATTGAATATCGATTTCATTATGGGCTATCTGAAGCAGTTGGTAAAAAAACGCCCAGATTTAAAAATCATCATTACTTCAGCAACTTTAGACGTCAACCGTTTTAGTCAATATTTCTATAATGCTCCCATATTTGAAGTTGAAGGACGTAGTTTTCCAGTAGAGGTGCGTTACCGTCCAATCTCAGAAATGAGTGTTGGCGGCAGCGATGATGATGAATTTGACGATTTTGAGGAAAATCTACCGCGTGCTGTCGTCCAAGCCGTAGAAGAGTGTTTTAAAGATGCCGAAGCAAAAGGACATCCTGAACATGCAGACATTCTTATTTTTTCCAGTACAGAGCAGGAAATTCGAGAATTACAAGAAACATTACAGAAGTTTGGTCCACGTCATACACAAATTTTACCCCTCTATGCACGCTTAGCCATTTCAGAACAACAGAAAATTTTTAATCCAAGTGGTGGTGGGCGTCGTATTATTATTGCAACGAATGTTGCAGAAACGGCACTGACTGTGCCAAATATTCGCTATGTCATTGACAGTGGTTTCGCTCGACTTTCGCGTTATAATTATCGTTCTCGCGTACAACGCCTGCCTATTGAAGCTATTTCACAAGCAGCGGCTAATCAACGTAAAGGACGTTGTGGTCGTATTGCGCCGGGTGTCTGTATCCGACTGTTTAGTGAGGAAGATTTTCAAGGACGTCCTGAGTTTACTGAACCAGAAATTAAACGAACCAATTTGGCTTCAGTTATTTTACAAATGCAAAGCCTCGGTTTTGGAGCCGTTGAATCTTTTGATTTTATTGAACCGCCAGATCATCGTTTAGTGAATGATGGTCGTAAACTTTTAATTGAACTGGGTGCATACAGTGAAAACAAAGATGAGCTGACTAAAATTGGCGCGCAAATGGCAAAAATGCCGATTGACCCACGTTTGGCTCGAATGATTTTAGGTGGAGCCCATTTTGGCGTACTCAATGAAGTTTTAATTATTGTTGCTGCACTGGCAGTACAAGATCCAAGAGAGCGCCCAGCGGAGAAACAAACTCAAGCTGATCAGAAGCATGCATTGTTTAAAGAAGGTGATTCAGACTTTTTGTTCTACACCAAGCTTTGGGAAACATTAGAAGAAAATCGTAAAACTTTAAATGAGAGTAAGCGCCGTAATTTTGCACGTCAGCATTTTTTAAGTTGGCTACGTCTACGTGAATGGCAAAAAACCCATGAACAATTGCTAGATTTAGCCAAAGGCTTAAAGCTTTCCTTGAATGATAAGCCAGCAAATTATGAAAACTTACATCGAGCCTTACTGACAGGATTGTTGTCTTTTATTGCCAATAAGACCGATGAACGCAATGTATTTATGGCCGTGCGTCAACAAAAGGCACGAATTTTTCCAGCCTCAACTTTACATAAAACCAGTGCCTCTTGGGTGATGGCATTTGAGATGGTTGAAACCTCGCAAGTCTATTTACGTAATTTAGCAAAAATTGAACCAGAATGGATTTTGTTAGCGGCACCCAATTTACTCAAGCATCATTATTTTGAACCGCATTGGGCGAAAAAACCGGGGATTGTCAATGCTTATGACCAAATCTCATTATTTGGTTTAATTATTGAACCGAAAAAATCCATTAATTATGAAAAAGTTGATGCTGAAGCTGCGCATGAAATTTTCCTGCGTGATGCATTAACTACGGGTAATTTAGGTGTTACGCCACCATTTCTTAAACATAACCTACTGAAACTAGAAGAAGTGGAACGGGTTGAAGATAAATTACGTCGTCGTGACTTAGTCGTCGATGAAGAAACGATCTATCAATTCTATGCTGCTAAAGTACCCGCAGAGATTGCCAGTCGCCGTAGCTTTGAAGATTGGCGCGCAACCATTGAAACGGAAAATCCACATTATTTATTTGTAGATGATGATGCATTGTGGATGAATGATCGCCCGACAACGCAACAATTCCCAGATTATTTACATAATGGTCAATTACGTTTAGCAGCAAGCTATCGTTTTGATCCAAGTCATGATGAAGATGGTGCAACTGTTAAAATTCCTGTGCAAGCACTGCCTCAAGTTGATGAAAACATTTGGTCATGGGGCATTCCAGGTTGGCGAAAAGATTTAATTGAAGCGTTACTTAAAGCATTGCCAAAAGATAAGCGTCGAAATTTGGTACCGATTCCTGATACTGCGCGTAAATTAATGCAAGGGATCAATGAAAACAATTTGCATGAACATATATTCAAATATTTAGCATTTCAACTTCGTGGTGATCAAATTACCGAGAAAGACTTTTCAGTCGATCGAATTGAACAATACTTAATGCCACTGATTCATGTAATTGATGAAAAAGGTCGTATCATTGAAAAAGGTCGCGATCTTGCAGAGTTAAAAGCACGTTGTCGAACTGAAACACATAGTCCTGTGAAGCAGCTAAAAGGAGAGTTCAAAGCTTTCCCTGAAAAGTTCGTATTTGAAGCATCACAAAAAGTGACGGGTGTCATCGTTAAGCAATATCAGGCATTGGTTCCAACAAAAGCCTTTGCCCAACTCGATGCGAAAGATGAATCTGGTATTGTGATTCAAACCTTTAATGATCAAAAAGAAGCGATTAAACAACATCGTGAAGGCGTACTTCGGTTGGTTCATATGCAGTTGGGGGATTTAATCCGTCAATTGAAAAAACAGATTTCTAAGCCATTGGCTTTAGCCTATTCGCCATTAGGTGATAAAGCACAACTGGAGCAGATGTTGGTGTATGCAACCTTACAAATGTCTATTCGTAATTTACCGATTGACGAGGCTGAATTTCAGACGTTATTAATCGAAGTTAAACAGAATTTCTTACGTCATGGTCAAGATGCTTTGAAAATAATGAGTGAAATATATATACAATGGCAAGAAATTCGCCAAAAATTATTACAGTTAGATCAAGGTATATTTGAAAAAAATATAGATGATATTGAAGATCAACTGGATTTAATGAGCTTATCTAATTTTGTTTACAGTAAATCTTCGGATGTTTGGCAGGAGTTTCCACGCTATTTAAAAGCTTTGCTGTTGCGTTTAGAACGTTTGCCACATAATCTAACTAGAGATAATGATGCAATTAAACAGATTGATCCGTGGATGGATAAATTATTTAAGTATAAAAATGATGTTCGATTGAAAGAATTGTACTTCATGGTTGAAGAGTTTCGCATTTCCATTTTTTCTCAGCCTATGAAAACAAAGATGCCAATTTCTCCAACTAGATTACAAAAAGTATGGGATTGTCTCGGAATCAGTTAAAATACGCTGAATTGAAGTTTGAATAGATTAGGAAAAGGAGTTTTACATGGGCATCCGTATTACTGGTACTGGCTTGTTTCATCCCCAAGAAGTCATTACCAATGAAGAGTTGGTTGAAAGTTTAAATGCTTATGTGGAACTATTTAATAGTGAAAATGCTGAAAAAATTGAAGCGGGTGAGTTAACGGCTCGCCGTGGTTCAAGTGCTGAATTTATTGAGAAAGCATCGGGTGTGCAGCAGCGTTATGTTATTGAAAAGTCAGGTGTATTAAATCCTGAACGTTTGCGCCCTTATTTGAAAGAACGTAGTAATGATGAGCTTTCTATTCAAGCAGAATGGGGTGTTATCGCTGCGAAACAAGCGATGGAAAATGCGGGTGTAACTGCTGAAGATATCGATGTCGTGATTTTGGCATGTTCAAATATGCAACGTGCTTATCCAGCAGTCGCGATCGAAATCCAAACAGCTTTGGGTATTCAAGGTTATGCTTATGACATGAATGTTGCATGTTCAGCGGCAACATTTGGTTTAAAGCAAGCATATGATGCGGTGAAAACTGGTGCACGTCGTGTACTACTGGTCAATGTTGAGATTACATCAGGTCATACAGACTATCGTTCACGTGACTGTCACTTTATTTTTGGCGATGTGGCTACAGCTTCAATTATTGAAGAAACTGATAGTAAAACTGGTTTTGAAATTGTAGATACTCATTTATTCACGCAATTTTCAAATAATATTCGCAATAACTTTGGTTTCTTAAACCGGAGTGAAGATGCAATTATAGATGATAAATTATTTCGTCAAGATGGCCGTAAAGTCTTTAAGGAAGTTTGTCCTTTAGTTGCAAAAATCATTACCACTCAGTTAGAAAAGAATGGCATCCAACCAAGTAACGTGAAGCGTTTTTGGTTACATCAAGCTAATGCGAGTATGAATGAATTAATTCTAAAATTAGTCGTAGGTAAGCAGATTGCTGAAGCAGATCCTGCATTGGTACCAATCATTTTAAATGAATTTGCCAATACTTCTTCTGCAGGGGTCATTATTGCTTTGCATCGTACTGCGGATCAAGTTAATGATGGTGAATACGGCGTATTGTGTTCATTTGGTGCAGGATATTCAGTGGGTTCAATTTTAGTACAAAAATATGTGGTTTAAATTCTTTATTGCGTTGGGCTAAAGAAGATGAAACAAAAAGCGTTGCAAATTATGCATAGTCCTAAACTCATTAGGCTAATCAGTGGTTTGCAGCGCTTTTATTTTTCGCCAACCTATTTAGGTGCGGAGAATCTTGTACTCAATCAACCAGCCATGTATGTTGGAAATCATACGATATATGGCGTATTAGACTCACCTATGCTGATTGATTATTTATTCCATGAACATAAAATTGCAGTAGTCAGCCTTGCGGATCATGTGCATTTTCATATTCCACTGTGGCGAGACATGGTTAAAAGAGTAGGTGCTATTGATGGTGTACAGGCTTATGCACGTGAAGCCATGCAGCAAGGCTATTCTATTCTAGTGTTTCCTGGTGGTGGGCGTGAGGTGGTTAAACGTAAAGGCGAGGAGTATCAGCTCATTTGGAAACAACGTTATGGTTTCTTAAAGCTTGCACAAGAGTTTGATTATGATATTGCCCCTTTTATCGCTTTAGGTGGTGATGAGGTTTTTGACTTAGCTTTGGATGCAAATAGCTTACTCAAACAAAAATGGTTTCAAAAATTATTGAGTTATCCTCAAATTGATAAATTATTAAGGCATGGGGAAATGATCCCATCCATTCCTAAAAGTATCATTCCAAGAAGAATTCCATTCTATTTTAAATTTTTGCCCCGTTTAAGTCTGAAGCATATTCAGTCTATGGATGAGATGATTGAATTTAGAGAGCAATTACAACAGCAGATTTATGCAGAAATTGAATGGCTAAAACAATATCGAGCGGATCATTTAAAACTTGACCAAACCAATTAAAAAATTATAAGAGGGCTTTATGTATACAGCTTCATGTCTTTGCGGTGCTGTTCAATTTAAGATTAATACTGAAATTTCAGAGGTTTTTGTGTGTCATTGTCAGCAATGTCAAAAAGCACAAGGTTCTGCCTTTGCGGCTATTGCTGTTATTCAAACTAAAGATTTGAAAATTATAAAAGGGCAGGATTCATTTGGTGAATATTTTTCAACAGAAAATAAGAAGCGGGTCTTTTGTAAAAACTGTGCTTCACCATTGTTTAGTGCTCGCTTAGATTTACCTGATGTGATTCGTTTACGCGTAGGCATTATAAATGAACCATTAAATGCAAAAATTGGTGCACATGCTTATACCACTTATAAGGCAGCATGGTTGGGAATAGTTGATCATCCTACTCAGTTCTCTGAAGGACAAAGCTAATTTCTAGTGAGGGAAATTAGGTGATGCTAGGTTAGGAATACAATCATTGATGTTATAAAAAATATCCTCAGTTCCCTATGTAATTAGAAGTGATCAAGTTGTGATGAAGATTTTGCACAGTAATTTAAAGGACTTGAAATTGAACGTGTGGGATGTACATATTTTTGATACAAAATTAAATTTTTTAGATTAAAAGTATATATAATTATGATTTTAAAAATTAATTTAAAAATTAAGCACTATGTGTGATGGATTTGTTAAGGGTAATATAGTCACATAATTTGTAAAAATTTAAACTTGAATAGAGGGAAATATGCCAAGAATAATAGTTGCTGCAAAAATAGATAAAACACTTTTACAAGATACTCAGTCAAAAGCAGTCATATTATCGCAACCTTCTATTATTCAAGTGGGTGTTACGAAAGATGAGGTTTTATCAATCATTAAAGAAGGCAATAATGTTGTTATTACTTTAAAAAATGGTGAAAAAATAGTTTTAGAGAGCTTCTTTCAAACAACAGCTTTGACTGAGCATTCTTTAACTTTTCCTGAAAAAGATGGCAGTTTTGCCCTAACACATTTTGATAATCACGGAACTTTTACCAATTATTCAGGCTTAGCTCAGTTAGAAACATTGTCTAATCCTAACCCAATAGCCGATTCAGCGAATCAATTAGAAGCCTATCAATCACAACCCGAAGCCAACTTTTCTTTGGCAAATTTATGGTCTTCAAATAGTGTGAAAGCTGGATTAGGCGTGATCTCCGCGGTGGGCTTGGGCTTATTGTTGTTAGATGATAATGGTCAAAGCAGCTCTTCACCACCAAAATTAGATTTTATGGCTCCCGATGCACCGACTGCGAAGCTAGATGATACAGGAACCATGATCACTGGAACTGGGGAAGTCGGGGTGACCATTTATGTGGTAGACGGCAATAAAAATGTCTTAGCAACCACGAAGGTTGATCAATCGGGTCATTACACAATCGAATTATTCCCTGCTTTAACAGATGGTCATAAAGTTTATGTGAATGCCAAAGATAGTGCAGGAAATACTTCTAAATTTACCGCTGTCACTGGCAATAAAGACACCATTGCACCAGAAGAACCGCAAGCTCAATTGAGTGATGATGGCACAGTCGTTTCAGGAAGGGCTGAGACTAACTCTGTTATTCATGTGTATGATGCTGATGGAAAATTAATTGGTATGGCAAAAGCCAATGATGAAGGTATATTTTCCATTTTAGTTTCTCCAGCCTTAACAGAAGGCAAGATTGGAACTGTAGTTTCAGAAGATAGTGCTGGAAATAAATCCAAACCACATGAAATTATCGCAGGTAAAGACACGATTGCGCCTGAAGTTCCGAGGGTTGAGATTAATAAAGCGGGAACTTCAGTTAAAGGAACAGCAGAAGCCAATGCAAAAATTGAAATTCACGATGCTGCTGGTAAATTGATTGGTTCAGGGAGCGTGGATGAAAATGGTCAGTTTACGATTACAATTTCTCCTGCACTAGCATCAGATCAAATTGGAAAACTGACGGCTGAAGATGCTGCTGGTAATAAATCTAATCCTCTCGAAATTAAAGCTGGATTAGATACTTTGGCACCAGAGAAAGCGATTGCGGAATTAAATGCTGCGGGTAATTTAGTGACAGGGACGGCAGAGGCTCATGCTAAAGTGACTGTATATGATAAAGATAACAATTTATTAGGTACTGCAACGGCTGATGCGGATGGTAAGTACTCAATTACGTTGTCGAAAGCATTAACTGAAAAACAACTTGGAAAGGTGTATACAACTGATGCAGCGGGTAATCAATCTGATTTAACGACTGTAATGGGAACTAAAGATGTAACAGCACCAGCTAAGCCAACCATTACAAAAGTGACCGATGATTTTAATAATTTAGAGAATCAGTTAGTTGAAATTAAATCAGGTGGAACAACAGATGATGTGAAACCGCTGCTTTCAGGCACAGCAGAGCCAGATGCCACATTAACGATTTATGATAATGGTAAATTACTAGGGGTAATCACGGTAAAAAGTGGTACAACGCCTAATGTTGATTGGTCATTTACGCCTAATTTTGATTTAGGACTTGGCAGTCATAGCATTACCATTATTCAAACAGATAAAGCAGGCAACACCAGTTTAGTGAGTGATCCATTCCTTTTTACAGTAGTAGCGCCTGAACCACCTATGGTTGATCCTACCGCAGAATTGATGCATGCTTTTGCAAATCCTGCGTCTATGTATGCGTTGGAAAATATTCTAGACACTTCGGATTTGTATGGTGTAGATGACTCAACTATTCAGTCTGATCATTCAGAAATTTTTCAAATAACAGAGATGATGGGTAATCATCAAATTAACCATGCGCAAAATTTAGACCCCCTTATTGATCACGTTATATATAACACTAATGCCGATTTAGACAATGTTGAAAATAAGTTTGATCAATCGAATGAAATTAATGCCCAAGCTATTACAAGGTCTGATAGCAATATATTGTCGTACTTGATGGTCGTAACTCAAAGAGATGATTTGTTAGATTCACTACATTTGAATTCTATGATTATGTAAGTTTGGAAATTCTGTTTTAAGCACCTGCGGGTGCTTTTTATTTGCCTATTTTTTCATACCTAAAATAATTAAATCAATAATTGATACGCTGTATTTTTGAAGCCCATCAAGATCATGAGGATTGGCTAAAAAACGTAAAGCGCCGTTGCCAATCATGCCAATAATATTATGGCCCGTATTTTCACAATCTAGATTTTCACGGAAAAAACCTAAATCTACGCCATGTTGTAAGTAGTTTGCTGTGAGTAAACCTGCCATTTGAAGGAGGTTTTGCACATACTGGGTCATTTCAGGATCAATTGAAGTTGCTTCTAAAAGTAATAGTTTTAGCGTTAGAGGATTTTGTTGTGCAAAAATTTGCAGACGTTCAGAGATCCGCTCACATTGTTGACGATATTCATCGATATTATTCACGGCCTGAGGAGCATTATCTCCTGTCAGTAACACCATGATTTTATTCATAGTATCAGAAATGACATGTTGCAAAATATCACGTTTGTTTTCAAAGTAGCGATAAAAAGTACCATGTCCAATGCCGACACGTTTGGCAATATCTGAAATAGCAGTCTGGTGATAACCTCGCTCAGAAAATTCACTAAATGCAGCTTCTAAGATGTCGATTTGCAACTGTATCCGCTGCCGTTCAGCACGGCTTAAACTTACTTGCTCATTCATCAGCAAAAAACACCAAAATGATTATAAAAAGTGTCCTACAAGAAAATTGACAACTCATTCCGATTTTGACAATGTATTCCTATCGTACATAGTCTAAGCGATTTTTAAAATGGAACAACAAAAAAAATATTCAAATACTCAAAATTATCATCGTGTCATTATTGTTGGAGGTGGTTTTGCTGGTTTAGGTGCAGCGATTAAACTGAAAGAAGCAGGCATTGAAGATTTTATCTTATTAGAAAAAGCAGCTGAAATGGGTGGAGTATGGCGTGAAAATACTTATCCAGGTTGTGCTTGTGATGTTCCATCGGCTTTATATTCCTATTCTTTTGAACAAAATCCGTCATGGTCAAGAGTCTTTGCACAACAGGCAGAAATTAAACAATATCTGTTGGATGTTGTCGATAAATACAAAGTTATGCCGCATGTCAGACTTAACCATGAAGCTTTAGATGCAAAATGGTCTGATGCAGAGGGGTGTTGGATTATTAATACACTGCATGGTGAATTACGTTCTCAGTTCGCAATTTTAGCTTGTGGCCCAATGCATGAACCTGTATTGCCTAAAGTAAAAGGAATTGAAAAATTTAAGGGAGAGATTTTTCATTCATCACAATGGCGACATGATATTGATTTAACAGGAAAACGTGTTGCTGTGATAGGAACAGGTGCATCAGCAATTCAGTTTATTCCACAAATTCAACCCAAAGTAATGCAATTGACAGTGTTCCAACGGACGGCACAATGGATTTTACCAAAGTCAGATATGCCATTACTTGCGCCTGTTCGTGCCATGTTTAAACTTTTACCACTGACTCAGCAGCTAATGCGTGGTTCAGTGTACGGTATTTTTGAAACCATTAATGGCGGGATTCAAAGTCCAGCAGCGATGAAACAGTTCCAAAAGCTCGCGAGATGGCATTTGAATTTTCAGATTAAAGATTCTGTTTTACGTGAGAAGTTGACGCCAAATTTCATTATTGGATGTAAACGTATTCTCCAATCCAACAATTGGTATCCAGCTTTGGCTCAGTCGAATGTTGATGTGATTGCAAGTGGCTTAGCTGAAATTAAAGGTAATACACTGATCGCGGCGAATGGAGAAAGTTGTGATGTTGATGTCATTATTTTAGGGACAGGTTTTGAAATTGCAGAACCGCCTATCGCACAACGTGTCTATAACCGTTTTGGGCAAAAAATGTCAGATGTTTGGCAGGGTAGCCCAGAAGGATATATGGGAACAATGGTTGAAAATTGTCCGAATGGATTCTTGATGTTTGGACCCAATGTTGCAGTGAGTTCATCTGCTTTTATTATTATTGAAGCACAGTTGAAATATATTATTGATGCACTGAAACAAGCGATTGAATTAGGAATTCAAACGATTGAACCCAATCCTGAAATTACACAAAAATTTAATACAAAAGTGCAGGCAGCATTACAGACGACCGTATGGAATAAAGGGGGCTGTCAGAGTTATTTTATCGATCGTAATGGGCGAAATAGTACCGTTTGGCCGTGGACGACATTTAAACTGCGTGAAAAGATGAAGTATTTTAATTTAAAAGAGTACCTGATCGATGAGCATGTAGAGGCAAAGTCTAAAGATACAGCTTAATCAATAAGTAAAGACACGAAGGAGAATTAAATGTATAAAAAACAAAAATTAAAAGGAAAAGTCATTGCGATTACAGGCGCTGCGCGTGGTATAGGCTTGGCTACAGCTGAAGCACTCATTCAACAAGGTGCACAAGTCAGTATTGGCGATATTGACTTAGAACTTGCGCAGAGGGAAGCACAGCGTATCGGGGCACAGGCTTTCTACGTTGATGTCCGTGATCGAAATTCTTTTTCACAATTTATCCATAACACGATTCAGTACTATGGCAGTTTATATTCACTGATCAATAATGCCGGTATTATGCCGATGGGTGCATTTTTAGATGAAGAACCTGCATTGGCAGATGCACAAATTGATATTAATTTTCGTGGTGTGATTTATGGTATGCAATTGGCACTACCTGAATTATTGAAAAATGGCGTAGGTCATATCGTGAATATTGCATCATTAGCAGGGCGTTTTGCATTACCAGGTTCAGCTGTTTACTCTGGCACCAAGTTTGCTGTGGTTGGATTAACAGAAGCGGTAGCAGGCGAATACCGAAACTCTAAGATTCAATTTACCGCAATTATGCCCAGTAAAGTCTTGACGGAATTGACTACAGGTACAGATCAAGCGAGTAAGACCATTCCTTCTGTAACGCCGCAACAGGTTGCTCATGCAGTTGTGAGTGCTTTACTTAAACCTCAGCTATTTATTGCAGTACCTGATTATTTACAATCGGTACATCGTGCTTATGGGCTTTTACCACAATGGGCACAAAGAGGTGCACGACGGATGCTAGGGGATGATGGTATTTTAACGAAACTGGATCATCAAGCACATTCAGGCTATGCAAATAGAATTAATGAGTTGGCTAAATAAGCCATACTATAATATTTAAAATATGTGAGCTCATGGAAAGATCTGTGGGCTATTTAGGATTTACAGTCTAGTTTAAAAGTTATATATGTCATGTATAACAGTGTCTTACTGTATTTACAATTTTTAGATGATGATGTTAAATCAAATTTAATTAAAAACAAATTTTTTAGCTTAGCTTGATTCTGCCGAGATTAGACTACCTTTTAATATAAAACGGCTGACTCGCCAGTATTATCAATAAACTGATAAGTCCACTACACTCAAATGCATACTTAAATATAAATTAAGTAGGTAATTCAGGAATATCGTAATTAAAGATGTTACTCGGAATATTGAACTCAACGCTTTTGATTTTTCAGAATGAGTTACAGTGCAGATAAAAACAAAGAGGATATTATGTCACTAAAAGGTAAAACACTCTTCATTACTGGTGCAAGTCGCGGGATTGGACGTGAAATTGCGCTGAAAGCAGCGCAAGATGGTGCGAATGTTGTGATTGCAGCAAAAACAGCTGTTGAACATTCAAAACTAGAAGGCACAATCTTTTCAGTTGCGAAAGAAATTGAAGCAGCAGGTGGACAGGCTTTAGCAATTCAACTCGATGTGAGAGATGAACAGGCTGTACAGGCTGCAATGAAACAAGCTGCAGATCAATTTGGTGGTATCGATATCCTCATCAATAATGCGGGTGCGATTAAGTTATCTGGCGTAGAAACACTGGATCCACAACGTTTTGATTTAATGTATCAGGTGAATACGCGTGCCGTTTTAGTGTGCAGTCAAGCAGCATTACCGTATTTGAAAAAGAGTGAAAATCCACATATTTTAAGTTTATCACCGCCTTTAAATTTAAATGAAAAATGGTTTGCTTCTTATGCGCCGTATACCATTAGTAAATATGGAATGAGTATGCTGACTATTGGCATGAGTCAAGAATTTGAACATTATAAAATTAGTGTAAATTCACTTTGGCCAAAAACAATTATTGCGACTGCTGCGATTGAATTCTCACTGGGTGGGCGAGAGTTGCTGAGCCGTGCCAGAAAACCAAGTATTATGGCAGATGCTGCATATAGCATTTTAACCAGTGAAAAGCGTAAGATTTCTGGTCGATTATTAATTGATGAAGAAATTTTAAGAGAAGTTGGTGTTACAGACTTTGAGCAATATCGTGAAGGATCTTCTGAAGAAGACCTGATGATCGATCTATTTGTTGATGCATAAAATATTTTAATGAGATATTCACAAGTAGATAAGGTTGGCTTATCTACTTGTTTTTAAAGTTAGTTGTAAATTTATCTGCAATAGATATTTATTTAATGTAGATTTTGTTTTAATTTTAAACACTTTGCTTACTTTAGCATTGGAAAAAATAAGAAAAGGGTAGATGATATTGTATTGATCATCCCTAAAAGTAAGCGAGACATTTATTCGTGTTTGAATTGGACTGTAAACTACTCAGTATATTTTATTATATTTATAAGTTTAAAAGTGTTTCTATGGCAGCTGATCATTTAGCAATGAGCCAGCCAACCGTTAGTAACATCTTAAATAAAATTAGACAGCACTATAATGACCCCTTATTTTTAAGAATTGGTAATGAGATGGTTCCTACAGAACTGTCTAAACAGTTATTCCCTTTGGTGAGTGAAGCACTCAACAAAGTTGAAATTATCAATAATTTTACGATTAATTTTGATGAAATGGCATCACATCAACAGTTCACAGTTGCCATGACTGATGTTTCACATTTGGTACTCTTACCTAAAGTTTCGCAGTATTTAAAAAAACATGCTCCGCACATTAAATTGAATATTCGGGCGATTACTTCTGAAACAAGTTATCAAATGGCAAATGGTGAAATTGATTTAGCGATTGGTTTTTTACCCCAATTAGAAAATGGCTTTTATCAACAAAAATTGTTTGAGCAGTACTATGTGGTGATTGCATCGAAAAACCATCCTCGATTACAAAGTAATAATTTAACGATTGAACAGTATTTAAATGAATCACATATTGATATTGATGCAGGCTTTGGGCATTACCATATTGAAAATGAGTTGTTAAATTTAGAATTGCAACGCAATATTTTAATGCGTATTCCAAGTTACTTGGGCGTGGGCTTAGTAGTACAGGAAACGGATGCGATTGCTACAGTACCTTATTACTTAAGTGAGGTTTTATTATCGCGAGGTAATTTACAAATTTTTGATGCGCCAATTGCTTTCCCAACCTATGCCGTTAAGCAGTATTGGCACATGTCTTGTCATCATAAAACCAGCCATCAATGGTTAAGGCACATGTTTTATGAAATTTTCAGTCAAGTGAATGCACCTATTTTAATGGATCCACCTACTGCTTAAAAAGCAGAAAATAGGAATAGTTAAATGTGCTTTTCAGGTTCAGACAATTTATCTGGGGTCATGAGCGCCTGATTTACATAAAGTTTAATCAAACGCTCTCTAGAACCAATCGATTTCTGATAATGCGTTGAATTTAAAAGTAGTGATGCGCCGTAAGTAATCGTCCAGATGTAGGACAAATAATCTCGGATTGACATTATGCTGTTTAGTGCTTTTAGATGTTCGCCAAACATATCTTTGAGCTCCATAATTCGTGCTTCACGAATTCGATAGAGTTCTTCAAACAAGTCTTTGAGTTTTCTTTCATTATTGGTTAGTTTTTCTTCAATAACATGCAGTAAAATGGTGCGATTAGAATTAAGCATATTATAGAGCATATATTGGGAAACATAGGTTTTAATATCGTCATGATATTTTTTTGAAAGGTCCAATAAGCGTTGTTCATTCAGAATAATAAGTTCTAAATACAGCTGATTTTTACTTTTAAAATGTTTATAAATCGTTCCCTTGGCGATGTCTAATTCTTGTGCGAGTTCGCCTAAGGTTATATCTTGGTTGTTATCAAGCAATAGTGTTTCTGCCATCGCTAAAATCTTCTCTTTGCGTAAAAGAAAATTTTGTTGGCGTACTGAAATCATTTTATAAGTTCCAAAAGATATCGATAAAAGAACATCTGAATTATATCAGGTATCGTATCAGTAAAATGAATAAAACATCAGTCATTTGGGGGAATAAATAGGGGCTTAAAGATATAATGTCATTCACATGATAAATCTTTTAAATCTAAGTAGATTTGATACATATTCAGAAATGTGAAGCTCAGTGTTCTCTCAGACATTTTGAGCAAAAAATTTATTTTGCAGAATGAAATTATTGAATGGTTTAGTATAAAATGTGATTTACATAACCTATTGATTGTATTTGTAAATAAATTTAATAAGCTGTTTATCTTCATAGAAATGAATTGCCTAAAGGGTGTATGTGAAAATTTTAATACTTATAATTATCTAGATGATTATAATTTTATCATCAGTAATGATGCTAATAAAAAAGGAACTCCGAAAAGTTCCCTTTGAGTTGCTATGCGATTTTAATTTATAAAGTCTGTTAATGCGGTATTAAATTCACTTGGAGATTCAATATTTGAAATATGCGAGGCATTGATTTCAAATATTTGAGCATTTGGAATTCGATCTAACATAAATTGAGCATCTGTCACCGTAGTGACAGGATCTTGCAGACCGGCAACAATCAAGACTGGAACAGTGATGTCTTTGAGTTGTTCACGGAGGTCCGCTTTAGCCAAAGCTTCACAACAATTTGCATAACCTTCTGCGCTGCTAGCTGCGAGGTCGTTACTCAGCGTTTCCACAATTGTTGCTTGGCTTTGGATAAAGGGAAGGGTAAACCAACGTGATGCTGCTGTAGAAGCAATAGGTGCTAGACCTTGCTCACGAACCAATGCTGCACGATCTAGCCAAGCTTGTTCTTGACCAATTTTTGCAGCAGTGTTACAGACAATCACATGGTTAAAACGTTGTGGATGATGAATAGCAAGCCATTGACCTGTTAAACCACCCATTGAAATACCACAAAAAGTCGCTTTTTCAATCTTTAAATGATCAAGTAAATTTACTACATCTTGACCTAATTGCTCGATGCTATAAGGCCCTTGAGGTGCACTTGATGCACCGTGACCACGGGTGTCATAGCAAATGACAAAGTAATCATTTTTAAAGTGATTAAATTGCTGTTGCCACATCTCGTAATTAGTCCCAAGCGAATTTGAAAAAATAATCGCAGGTTGACTCGCATCACCAAATGTTGCGTAATTGATGCTTGCATCATTTGAAATAAATGTTGGCATTGCTCATTCCTTAAATCTCCTCTCTTTGTTAAAGGGAGGTGGGGAGGGATTTTTTAATAAAGAAACTGATGATTAAACCCGTTGAATAATCAGCGCGATCCCTTGACCCACGCCAATACACATTGAACATAGGGCATAGGTTCCACCTGTGGCTTCCAACTGATTCAAGGCCGTCGTGACCAAACGCGCACCCGAAGCACCCAGTGGATGACCCAAGGCAATCGCACCACCATTTGGATTGACATGTTCAGCGCCATCCGCCAAACCAAGGTCACGTGTCACTGCTAAAGCTTGCGCTGCAAAGGCTTCATTCAGTTCAATCACGTCCATTTGCTCTAAAGTTAAACCCGTTTGAGCCAATAATTTTTTAATTGCAGGTGCAGGAGCAAAACCCATAATGCGGGGTTCAACACCCACAGTGGTTGCGCCAATAATTTTGGCACGGGCTTTCAAACCGTATTGTGCAATGGCATCATCCGATGCAATTAACAACGCTGCTGCGCCATCATTAATCCCTGAAGCATTGCCTGCCGTTACCGAACCTTCAGCTTTGACTACAGGTTTCAGCTTAGTTAAGGCTTCAATGGTGGTGGCACGAGGATGTTCATCTTGAGAGATGATTACAGGTTCACCTTTACGCTGTGGAATGCTCACAGGTACAATTTCTTGCTCGAAAAAACCACGTGCTTGGGCATCTGCGGTACGTTGTTGGCTGGTCAATGCAAACTGATCTTGATCGGCACGGTTAATATTGAACTGTGTGGCCACATTTTCAGCAGTTTGCGGCATGGTCTCGACACCATACAGCTCTTTCAATTTAGGATTGATAAAACGCCAACCCATGGTGGTGTCTTCTAGCTTTTGAGCACGACCAAAAGCAGTTTCAGATTTACCCATCACCAAAGGCGCACGGCTCATGCTTTCTACACCACCAGCAATAATTAAATCTGCTTCACCAGCTTTAATGGCACGTGCTGCCATGGCGATTGCATCCAGTGATGAACCGCATAGACGATTCACGGTAGTCGCTGGGACTTGATAAGGCACACCCGCAAGGAGTGCTGACATACGACCAACGTTACGGTTGTCTTCACCGGCTTGATTAGCACAGCCATAGATCACGTCATCAACCAATGCCCAATTCACCGATGGATTGCGTTGCATCAAGGCTTGAATTGGGATTGCACCCAAATCATCGGTACGGACAGGGGCTAAGCCACCTGCATAACGACCAAATGGGGTACGAATCGCATCGATAATATAAGCGTTTTTCATATTGAATTTATCTCATTGGTTCTCTCTCCTTTGAAGGAGAGGGTTAGGGAGAGGATGCTTTATAAATATCCCTCATCCTAACCTTCTCCCTCAGGGAGAAGGAACTTCAATTATTTAATAGAAGCATGTATTTTTGTTTTATACAGTTGCATCAATCAGTTTTGCACCCGTCATTGCCTGTAATTCAGCAAAGGTTAGACCTTCCACTTTCTCAATGACTTTCATGCCTTCAGCCGTAACATCAATCACACACAGGTCGGTATAAATACGATCGACACATTTTAAACCTGTCGCTGGATAAGACAGTTCAGCGACAATCTTTGGTTCGCCTTTTTTAGTCACATGATCGGTGGTGATAAAGACTTTCTTCGCACCGACCGCTAAATCCATGGCACCGCCGACTGCAGGAATCGCATCGGGTGCACCGGTATGCCAGTTGGCCAAGTCACCATTTTCAGCCACTTGGAACGCACCCAACACCGCAATATCAAGGTGACCGCCACGCATCATGGCAAAAGAGTCACCATGATGAAAATAAGCACCGCCTTCAAGTAAAGTCACAAATTCTTTACCGGCATTAATCAGCTCAGGGTCTTCTTCACCTTTGGCAGGTGGTGGGCCAAAAGCCAATAAACCATTTTCAGAATGTAAGAAAACGTCTTTGTCGGAAGGTAAATAGTTTGAAATCTTGGTCGGTAAACCAATGCCTAAATTGACATAAGCACCATCTGGAATATCTTGTGCCACACGTTCTGCAATTTGATCGCGGGAGAGTTTGCTATAGCTCATGGTTTAAATCCTCAGGTCTTAGGCCGATTGTTCAAGTTGTTTTTTGCCAATAGCAACCACGTGCTGGACAAAAATACCCGCAGTGATGATGTGCTCAGGATCTAAAGCACCGAGTTCAACCACTTCAGACACTTGCGCAATGGTGACCTCTGCAGCCATGGCCATAATGGGGCCAAAGTTACGTGCAGATTTGTTATAAACCAAGTTACCCCAACGGTCGCCTTGATGGGCTTTAATGAGAGCAAAGTCTGCTTTGATTGGGTTTTCTAAAACAAAGTCTTTGCCGTCGTAGTTTAAGGTTGGCTTACCTTCAGCCAGTAAAGTCCCAAAACCAGTTGGAGTATAAATAGGACCTAAACCCATGCCAGCAGCTTGAATACGACAAGCCAAGTTGCCTTGTGGAACTAATTCCAATTCAATTTTGCCGGCACGGAACAATTCATCAAAAACCCAAGAGTCGGATTGACGTGGGAAAGAGCAAATGATTTTACGTACTGCACCCGTTTTAAGCAGCTTGGCCAAACCATAATCGCCATTACCGGCGTTATTGTTAATGATGACTAAGTCTTTGACGCCTAATTCAATTAACCCGTCAATGAGTTCAGCGGGCTGGCCAGCCGTTCCGAAGCCACCAATCATGATGGTAGAGCCATCCTTAATTTGGGAAAGTGCTTCTGTTAAAGATGATGTGCTTTTATCAATCATAGTGTTTCCTCATCAAACGTTTTGCCTAAACTAACCCTGAGTAGGACTTTGGGTTGAAGGCTGAGTAGCTGTAGTCGGTTGACGCTTGGTTAAAACCAAATGCGCAATCATTCCGATACAAATACCCCAAAATACTGAGCTGAGCCCTAAAAAATGCATGCCAGAAACTGTGGCAAGAAATGTAATCAGAGCTGCATCTCGTTGAGATTCATCTTTCATGGCTGCACTTATGTTGGTTGCAATTGCACCTAGCAATGCAAGACCAGCCAAGGCTGCAACCAATTCTTTAGGCAATAGACTAAAGAGCATGACAATACTGCCAGCAAATAAACCACCTAAAATGTAGAAAATACCGTTAGCAATACCGGCGATATAACGCTTTTCTTTTAATTCGTGTGAGTCTTTTCCTGTACATAGCGCAGCAGTAATGGCAGCCAAAACAATGGTGATACCGCCGACAAAAGCAACAGCAAGCGATACGATACTGGCAACACTTAAAATGGGTTTGGCTGAGGTGTCGTAACCACTTAATTTTATAATCGCCATACCCGGTAAAAATTGCCCAGTCAGACTGACAATAGTCAAAGGAATTGCAAAGTTAAGGGTAGAAGACCATGACCATTCAGGTGTAATAAACTCTGGAATTGCTAAAGAAAAACTCATTGCAACAGGATTCATTTTGCCAAAAATTAAACTTAGTGTAATGCCAGAAATAAGTACCCAAATAATGGCATAACGTGGTGAAAAGCGTTTTGCCAATAAGAAACAGGCCAACATGCCAAAGACCACATAAGGCATACTGTCTGTGGCTTTAAAGAGTCCGACACCAAACTGGAATAGAATGCCTGCCATCATGCCCGCGGCAATGCCTTGAGGTATCCATTTCAGTAACTTATCGAAAGAACCTGTCATGCCAATGAACAAAATAATCACCGCAGAGGTGATATAAGCAGCAACCACTTCATTCAGTGAAATGTTCGGAAATAATGCGACCAATAAGGCTGTACCGGGTGCAGACCACGCGGTAATAATCGGGACTTTAAATTTGATGGATAAGAAAATACCCGTGATTGCAGCACCAATTGAACTGCCCCAAATCCATGACGCCATCATGCTTGAAGAAACATCGGCTTGTTGTGCGGCTTGGAAAAAGATAATCATTGGGCCAGCATAAGAAATCAGCACGGCTAAAAATCCTGCAACCGTCGCTGAAATTGACCAATCTTGTTTTAATGTTTTAAACAGGTGTGCCATTGAAGGCCTCCATGCGCAATGATCCTGTTATATGATAAAAAAAGATCAAGGTTTAACCTTGATCTCCACCTCCGACAGGAACAACCGTACCTGTCATATATGACGACTCATCTGAAGCAAGGAACACAATGGCATTCACTTGTTCTTGGATGGTGCCATAGCGACCTAAAAATGTACTATCGATCGTTTGATCAACCACTTCTTGCATCCATGTCTGATCTTGTTCAGTCAGGGGCTTACTGTTACGTGGGATTTTACGTGGTGGGGCTTCTGTACCGCCCGTTGCCACAGCATTGACGCGAATTCCATCTTTGGCATGTGCAAAAGCTAAAGAGCGAGTGAGGGCATTGACCCCACCTTTCGATGCTGAATAAGGAATACGGTTGATACCACAGGTTGCAATAGAAGATACGTTCACAATCACGCCAGATTGATTTTTAATCATTTCAGGCAATACTGCTCGGCAGCACCAAAGTGTTGGGAATAATGAACGACTGACTTCTTTTTCAATTTCAGCAGGGGTGAATTCATGGAAAGGTTTCATCCATATTGCACCACCGACATTATTGATTAAGATATCTACACGACCATAATGTTGTATCGCTGCTTCGACTACAGCTTCTGCACCTGCAAATGTTTCAAGATCAGCCTGAACCACAATGGCTTGACCATTTTGAGCTTGAATTTCGGCAAGCACATCTTGAACAAAGTCTGAGTGGTCTGCCATGACGACTAAACCACCTTCAGCTGCAACTTGTAAGGCAACACCGCGACCGATGCCTTGAGCAGCACCAGTCACAATGACGACTTTATTTTGAAATCTTTGACGATCTGACATGTTTGTCTCCGACTTAGTTTGCAGAGAATTTTTCAAATAGGAAGTTTGCTGGTTTCACGCCTTCGCTATCTAACCAACCGCGGACTGCATCGACCATTGGTACTGGACCACATAAGTAAACATCGACATCGCCAGCATTGAGCCATGAATTGTCAATATGACCTGTGACGTAACCTTTACGTTCATGTGCAGAATCTGGGCTTGCAACCACTGTACGGTATTCGAACCAAGGGAATTTCGCTTGAAGTTCATTTAATTTTTCAATTGCAACCAAGTCAAAGTCATTGGTCACACCGAAAACCAAACGGATAGGTTGCTCTGAACCTTTTTCTTCAAGGACTTGTAACATTGACATAAATGGCGCAATCCCTGTACCGCCTGCAAGCATAACCACAGGGCGAACAACATTACGTAAATAGAAGCTACCAAATGGGCCAGTAAAGCTCATCTGATCGCCAGCTTGGACAGTTTTGCTTAAAAATTCACTCATTTTGCCATTTGGAACGTTACGAACCACAAAACCTGTTAAGCGATTGCCCGGTTTAGAGCTGAAAGAGTAAGAGCGTGTTTCAGTTGTTCCTGGAATCGCAACATTGACGTATTGACCGGCAAGGAAGTGAATATCTGGCTGACCATCATTTAATTGAATATCAAAGGTAATGGTTGATTCAGATAAATTTTCAACACGTGATAATGTACCTTGGAACTGATGAATTTCAGTTTTACATACTTCAGAAGACGCTTGAATTTTAAATACAGCATCAGAGGTTGGTTTACATTGGCATGCCAAAATATAACCTTCCGCTGCCTCTTCTGGGGTTAATGCATCTTCAATATAGGTTTCTTCTGGCATGTCGTAGGTACCAGATTCACAAAATGCACGACAAGTTCCACATGCGCCATCACGGCAATCTAGCGGAATATTAATTTTTTGACGGTAAGCGGCATCAGATAAAGTTTCGTTTTGAGCAACAGAAATAAAACGAGTAACGCCATCTTCAAATTGTAATGCAATGTTATGACTAGACATGGGAGAAATCCTTTCAAAATTAATTTTTTGAATCTCTCAGCAGAAATTTTCTACTGAGAGAATAGTCGAATTAGAGGTGATAAATATCGATGACTTGGTTGATATAATCATTTTTCAAAACGACGTATTTATCTACGATTTTTGGTTGTTCACCCGAGAAATCGATAACGTAACGTGACATACCAAAATAGCTATAGCTGGTTTTGTAACGGAAACTTAAGGTGTGCCAATTAAAGCGCACCGTTACTCGATCGCCATTACGCTCTAAAACTTCAACATTGGAAATATTGTGGCTAGTGCGTGTATCGGGCATGGTTGCAGAAGAGCGTTCTGTTTTAATACGGAATACGCGGTCTTCTAAACCTTGACGATTTGGATAGTAAATTAACGAAATTTCAGTTTCAGGATCTTCTACTAGGGTGTCATTATCATCCCAAGCTGGCATCCAGAATTGTGCGCAAGGTGCATAGCACTGTAACCAGTCATCCCATTGTTCATCATCTAAAAAACGTGCTTCTTTATAGAGAAATTGCGCAATATTTTCTAAAGATGTCTTATCTAAAGTCACTGCTGTATTCATGCGCTTTCTCCTTCAGTTACAGCCAATTCCTTTTCAGATGTAATCGCATGTTTCATGGTTTTGAGCCAGTATTGATGTTGAGCTAGGTATAGACCTTCATCTTCAGTTTTAATCCCTGAAAGTAATGGTTTTAAACCAATTTCATCTGCTGCTTCATCTGGACCTTGAACCCAGTGTTTTGCACCACGACTCATGTCATTCCATTCAAGCTCAATACCTGCATAACCTGCTTGGCATGCACGGAATTCTTCTAAATCGTCTGGCGTTGCCATACCTGAGGCATTGAAGAAATCTTCATATTGACGAATACGACGCGTACGCGATTCTTTATCTTCCCCAATTGGGGCGATACAGTAAATGGTGACTTCAGTTTTGTCGACTGAGATAGGGCGCAGGACACGAATTTGTGAACCGAACTGATCCATAAAATAAACGTTTGGATACAAGCACAAATTACGTGAGCGTTCGATCATCCATTTTGACATTGGAGCACCGAATTTTGCGGTATATTCTTCAGCTTTCGGGAAGTTTGGACGGTCTTCTGGGTTTGCCCATTGTGTCCAAAGCAACATGTGACCATTGTCAAAACCGTAAGAACCACCACCTTGTTTGCCCCATGAACCTGCGCTCATTGCACGGACATTGTCAGCAGCTTCTTTTTCTTTACGCTGTTGAGTAGTTGCTGCATAGTTCCAATGCACGGCAGAAACGTGATAACCATCTGCACCATTTTCAGCAGTGAGTTTCCAGTTGCCATCGTAAGTATAGGTCGATGCACCACGTAAAATTTCTAAGCCTTGTTCTGACTGATCGACAATCATATCAATGATTTTTGTCGTTTCACCCAAGAATTCTGCAAGTGTTGGTACGTCAGAATTTAAGCTACCAAACAAGAAACCTTTATAGCTTTCAAAACGTGCAACTTTTTTAAGGTCGTGTGAACCTTCTTGGTTAAAGCAATCTGAGTATCCTGCATCTACTGGATCTTTTACTTTAAGCAATTTACCTGAATTGTTGAATGTCCAACCATGGAATGGGCAAGTATAAGTTGCTTTATTGCCACGTTTATGACGACAAAGCTGTGCGCCACGGTGTGAACACGCATTAATCATGGCATTGAGTTCGCCAGTGCGGTTACGCGCAATAATAATCGGTTGGCGACCAATGTGTGTGGTGTAAAAATCGTTATTATTCGGAATCTGGCTTTCATGTGCCAAGTAAACCCAATTACCTTCGAAGATGTATTTCATCTCTAAGTCAAACAGGGCTTGATCAGTAAAGACTGAACGATGAAGTTTAAATTCACCAGTCTCGAAATCATCAATTAAAAGTTCATCAATGCGATCAAGGTGGCTAGTATTAATTACAGGAATACGAGGCATGTCCGTTCTCCGACTTTCCAAATTTTGGGACAGTCAACCAGATGTCATTAAATTGACATCTGGGTTATCTATCATAAGGGTATTAAGCGCTAACGCGACGACGGTCTACTTCAGTAGAAGGTGCAGTTGCAGCATCTTTTACCAGTTCAACATTAAACTGAATGTGTTTAAATGCTTTGTCTAAATTACGACGTGCAATTTCAGCTGCATCAGTAACATCTTCAGCGGTAGCAACAAGACCATCACGTGTAGCGAAAGCAAAGTCGTCCCAAAGGTATTTGTCACCTTCGATGTTGAACTGAGTTGTTAATTTGCGGTAACCCGGTGCAGAAACGAAATAATGCACATGAGAAGGGCGGTTACCGTGACGACCTAATTTGTTCAGAACAAACTGAGTCGTTCCTTCAGGTGGGCAACCATAACCAACAGGCATCGTGGTTAAAGCAGTATATTGACCATCAGCATCGGCTAAAATAGTACGACGAAGGTTGAATTCAGACTGTGATTTATCAAAGAAAGAGTAGTTACCTAAGCTGTTCGCATGCCAAATTTCAACTTTAGCATTTGGAATAACATTACCTTCAGTATCAGTCACTGTACCTTCAATAATTAAAGTATCAATTTTACCCGCTTCTGAACCATCATCCATACGTGCAAAGCCAACCGATTCAGGCGCACCAGCAACATATAAAGGACCTTCGATGGTACGCGGTGTACCACCTGTGATGCCAGCTTTAGCATCAGCTTCGTCGGCACGTAGATCAAGGTAATGTTCAAGACCTAGACCCGCTGCAAGAAGACCCAATTCATTAGCTTGACCTGCATCAGTGAAGTATTCCAAACCTTTCCATAATTCAGTTTGAGAAATATCCAAATCTTCAATCGCTTGGAATAAGTCACCCACTAAACGAATCACAATTTGTTGAACGCGCGTATCAACAGATCCTGTTGCCGTATCCACATTCATTTGTTTTACTAATTTATCGATTTCTTGACGGTTCATACTAATGCTCCTTAAGTATGATAAGTTTTTTGTACGTGGCTTGCGATGCTGGCATCTTGCTAGCTTTGTTACTCGCCACATTTCCTTGTTTAATACTAGTTTGGATCTATTTCTAAAGAGGGCGAATCATTTCACCCCTTTTAATTTTTCAATTAACTGTCATCACTACGCACTGAAGATGGGTGACGATTGAGTGCCATCACTTCAATATTCATATACGGATAAAGAGGCAGACCTTGCAAAATATTGTGTAGCTCTTCATTGCTTTCAACATCAAAAATACTGATATTTGAATATTGACCAGTGATGCGCCAGATATGACGCCATTTGCCTTGCTGCTGTAAGTCTTGTGAATATGCCTTTTCAACAGCCTTAATTTCATTGACTTGTTCAGCTGGCATATCACGAGGGATATTGACATCCATACGTACTTGGAAAAGCATATTCAGCTCCTACTCTAATGTATATAACGATCTATTAACGACGTAAGTTTTCGATTTTGTCTAAATCTAACTCAATACCTAAACCCGGTGCTGTTGGCAGAACCAACTCAAAGTCTTGATATTGTAATGGCGTTTTAAGAATATCTTTGGTCAATAGCAATGGACCAAATAACTCAGTGCCATATGCGAGATTGTGGAATGTCGAAAACACTTGTGCCGATGCCATGGTTCCTACTGGGCCTTCCAGCATGGTGCCACCATACAGATCAATCCCAGCCAATTTAGCAATTTTGCCAACTTCAGAGGCTTCAACTAATCCACCAGACTGTGCCACTTTCACGGCAAAGACAGAGGCTGCATTACGCTTGGCCAAACGATAAGCACTATCTGGACCCATCAAAGATTCATCTGCCATAATGGCAATATCAAACCGATGCGTTAAGCGTTGCATAGCATCAATATTTTCAATCGCACAAGGCTGTTCAATTAAATCGACACCACCGTCTTGTAACGCTTGAATGCCTTTAATCGCTTCAAGTTCAGACCATGCACGATTCACATCGACACGAATTGAAATATCAGCACCCAAGGCTTTTTTAATCGCAAGCACATGTTCAACATCTTCTTGAACAGGGCGAGAGCCGATCTTGAGTTTGAAAATATTATGACGTTTTGTAGCGATCATTTGCTGTGCTTCAGCAATATCTTTAGTCGTGTCGCCTGAAGCTAAAACCCAAAGTACAGGTACACTATTACGAATACGGCCACCCAGTACTTCACTTAAAGGCAAGCTTAAACGTTGTGCTTGAATATCTAATAAAGCAGTTTGAATGGCACATTTGGCAAAACGGTTACCATTAATATTCTTTTTAATGACTTGAAAGGTTTGCGCAACATTTAAACCTTTGAGGGATTTTAATAAGGGTGCGAAATAAGTTTCGATATTGATTTTGACACTTTCAGGGCTTTCTTCACCATAGCCTAAGCCACCGATGGTGGTTGCTTCGCCCCAACCGATAAAACCATCTTCAGTTGTGATTTTAATCAGCACCAGTGTTTGAGTCTGCATAGTCGCAACAGCCATCTTGTGGGGACGGATTGTTGGAATTTCCACCAGCAATGTTTCTATTGATTTATACATCTTTACTCTTTGCAATCTTGCTTTGTGCTGTTCTTATGATATACCTTAAAGGAATGGATATTGCCTGTCGAAGATCAAATTTGCATTTTAATATATTTAAAAGGTATACAGACCATGGAACTTAGACATTTACGTTATTTTGTTGCTGTGGTGGAAGAGCAAAGTTTTACCAAGGCCGCAGAAAAACTATTTATTGCTCAACCCCCTTTAAGTCGACAAATCCAAAATTTGGAGGCAGAGCTTGGAATTCAGCTTTTTGAACGTGGAAGTAGGCCGCTTAAAACCACAGAAGCAGGTCAATTTTTTTATTTACATGCCGTTAAACTTTTGTCTAATGCAGAAGAAATTAAGTCAATGACCAAGCGTATTGGTATGGTCGAAAGAACAATAACCATGGGCTTTGTAGGCTCATTATTATATGGTTTACTATCAAAAATTGTTTATTTATATCGACAGCAACAGCCACATTTAAAAATTGAACTGGTGGAAATGACCACCATGCAACAAATTAAAGCGCTAAAGGAAGGGCGTATAGATGTTGGTTTTGGAAGACTGCGTATTTCAGATCCGGCAGTAAGACGCGTTTTATTACGTGAAGAACCACTCATGGTTGCCTTACACGCGAGCCATCCTTTATTAGCCAATAAAGAGGGTGTATACCTTTCTGATATTGTCGATGAAAGTGTGTTTTTATACCCAAGCCATACCCAACCTAGTTTTGCGACACAAATGCAAAGCTTGTTTTCTGAATCTAATTTAGATCCACAAAATATTCGAATAGTTCGTGAAATACAGTTGGCTTTGGGCTTCGTTGCTGCGGGCGAAGGTATTTGCATTGTACCTGAAAGTGCCCGCTCTATTCAGTTAGCACATCTAAACTACATTCCTTTATTGGATGAGTGTGCAGTTAGCCCAATTTTCATGACGATTCGAAATATGGATGAAGGCGATGATATTCGCTCTCTCTTTGATTGTGTTTATCAGGTCTATGACTTAGAAGCGATCAAATATGATCGAACAATGATTTAAGGTGAATGTTTAACAAGGTGTAGACTTAAGTCTATACCTGAATCCTGCTTTGGATCATTTATTGTTATAATATTCACCTAAATTTATATATTGAGATGTATTCTTAAAACAAAATCATTTTAACTGTTACTCAATAGTACATTGTTACACTCTAATTTTTTAGCCTTTATTTTACTCAATCTCATCATGTGATTATTTTTAATTGTTTAATAGGTTGATGTAATAATTTAATTTTAAAACACATGAAAAGTCATGTTTTAATTGATTGTTTTACTTAGTAAAAATAAAAAAAATAAAAAACCTTAAAGGTATAAATATAGATGTAATCGGTTTTGGACATTAAAAGGCCGATGCTTCATTGTTGCTGCATATTTTAGGAATGCTACAGAAGCAGGAGGCTTTTAGCATGGATAGCAATAAATTAAATATCAATACAGTCGTAGACAATGCCAAATTTACTTCATTTCATTGGGGGGTATTGATTTGGTGTTTGCTGATTATTATTTTTGATGGTTATGATCTGGTCATTTATGGCGTGGCTTTACCATTGCTTATGCAAGAATGGGGATTATCGGCTGTTCAAGCTGGGTTGCTAGCAAGTACCGCACTATTCGGTATGATGTTTGGTGCGATGAGTTTCGGGACTTTATCCGATAAGATTGGCCGTAAAAAAACCATTATGATTTGTGTGGCCATTTTTAGTGGTTTTACATTCTGTGGTGGGTTTGCAACAACACCAGTGGAATTTGGTATTTTGCGCTTCTTAGCTGGTTTGGGTATTGGTGGGGTTATGCCAAACGTAGTTGCGCTGATGACTGAATATGCACCTAAACGTATTCGTAGCACTTTAGTGGCATTGATGTTTAGTGGTTATGCGATTGGTGGTATGACTTCGGCACTCTTAGGAGCATGGTTGGTTGTTGATTATGGTTGGAAAATCATGTTCTACATTGCATGTATTCCATTTCTTGCATTGCCTTTACTTTGGAAGTTTCTGCCTGAATCTCTCATGTTCTTAACCAAGAAAGGTGAAGCAGAACAAGTTCATAAAATTGTACAAAAAATTGCACCTGAGCAAAAAATTGCTTCAGAAACAAAATTTGTATTGAATGAAGTGACAGTCGGTGATGAAGCACCATTGCGTGCATTATTCCAACAAGGTCGTACCTTAAGTACGATCATGTTTTGGGTCGCCTTCTTCATGTGCTTATTAATGGTCTATGCATTGGGTAGTTGGTTACCAAAACTCATGATTCAAGCAGGCTATTCTTTAGGCGCAAGTATGCTGTTCTTATTCGCACTTAATATTGGCGGTATGGTCGGCGCAATTGGTGGTGGTGTGTTATCTGACCGTTTCCATCTTAAACCTGTGTTAACCACCATGTTTGCTGTTGGTGCTATTGCCCTAATCTTACTCGGGTTTAATAGTCCACAAGCGGTACTTTATACTTTAATCGCAATTGCTGGTGCAGCAACCATTGGTTCACAAATTTTATTGTATACCTTTGTTGCACAGTTCTACCCAACTGCTGTTCGTTCTACAGGTATGGGGTGGGCGTCTGGGATTGGGCGTATCGGAGCAATTGTTGGTCCAGTATTAACAGGTGCATTGTTAACCCTGCATTTACCACATCAAATGAACTTTTTGGTGATCGCGATTCCGGGAATTATTGCAGCGATTGCAATTTATATGGTGAGTCTGAGAGCATCTGTTGATGGTGTGAATGCGGTTAAAGAACAAGTTCACACCGAAAAAAACAATCTTGTAAATAATCTAACAAATTAATTTAAACAAGCGGTTTGACCAAGAGGTTAAGCCGCTCTGTATTATTAAAACAATGTAAATGAATAACTTAATATAGTTTAATTGAGGTCAGGATGAATACTCAAAAAATGAATTTTAAAGTGAAAACTTTAGTACTTGCTCTAGGTTTATCAATGGCAAGTGTTGCCCAAGCTCAATCTAGCAATGAAGTAGCGCAATTACGTCAAGAAGTGCAGGAACTCAAAAGTCTATTAGAGCAATATAGCCAACAACAGCAAAAGCAAACTATTGAATTGCAAGCGACTCAAGTTCAAGTGCAGGCGGTAAAACAAGACAGTAAATTAAGTACTGATAAAAAGGGCTTGGTATTTACCAAAGGTGGTGCGGAATTCTCCATATACGGTAATGTTCGTGCCGATGCATCTTATCAAGCGAAAGGTGGCAGTGATGCCCGCTTATATAATCAAATTAATACCGTACCTTTAGGTGGTAGTAAAGACAGCAATGACCGCTTAAAAACGACACTTGCTGCGACTCGTTTGGGTTTGGATTTTAAAACAGCAACTCAAGCCGGCGATGTCGGTGGAAAACTCGAAGTTGACTTTTTAGGTGCAAATGATGCTTTAAGAATTCGTCATGCATACTTAACTTATGGTAATTGGTTGATTGGTCAAACTTGGTCAAACTTTGCAGTGCCAGATTATATGCCTGAAACTATTGATGCTTTAGGCTATGTCGGTGGTTCAGTGAAGCGGAATCCTCAGGTTCGTTATACGACTAAATTTGATGCCAATACCAATTTAGTGATGGCCTTGGAAGATCCTAAAGATGCCAGCTCAAATATGCGTTTGCCTGCATTATCTGCACGTTTAAATCATAAATTTGCAGAAACGGGTGTCGTTAGTTTACGTGGTATGGTCAATGAAAAGAAAACCACAGAGGATAAAGACACCGCATGGGGCATGGGTTTAGGTGCAAAATATGATTTGACACCAAAGACGACTCTTAAAGCAGATTATTATCATGTAAAGGGTGATTCGAGTTTTGTGGCATGGAGCAATCCTGGTTTTGCTGTAGATACGAATAAAAATATTGTTGGAACCAATGAATTTGACTCAATCACGGTTGGGGTTACTCAACAGTTTAATTCACAATGGCGCGGAACATTGGGCTATGGCTATATGAAAGCAGATGATGATCAAAAATATATTGATACGCTTAAAGACAAAGCCAATAAAAATTTATGGCAAGCATGGGGTAACCTATTTTATAGCCCAACTAAACCCATTAGTTTAGGTTTGGAGTATGTTTATGGTGAACGTGAGGCATTTGTCGCTGCGCCGAATGGTAGTAAAACGGGTGAGGATAATCGTGTAAGTGCGGTTGCGATTTATAATTTCTAATTAAAGTTGTTTGAGCCTAAATTAGATGTGTATTGATTTCAGGTTTAGGTCAAGCTAATTGATTAGAAAGCAGATTATCTTAGTAATAGTAAGAAAAAAATCTTCTGTCTCACGTGTAAAATATTGAGATAAGATCATTGGTATTATAAAAGCCCTTATTCATGATAAGGGCTTTTATTTTTGAGTATGAGACGAGGGTAGCTTAAATTCAGAACGTGGTTTTATAGATTTTAGTTAAGCGTACTATTGAGTAGTCTAATCAATTTAATCAAATAGAAGTAGCTAGAGTAGTTCTGACTATTAAAACGTTAAGTACCCAGATTGGGAATGTTTTTGAACTGCTTGCTATTGTGCTTGTTCTTTTGGTTTTGAATCATTGAGCGGTATTTGATCGAGTGGTTTGGGTATGGTATTTGTTTGATTTAAATATCAACTCAAGCATTTCACCGATATATCATATTGATCTCATCAAGAAATGCTATATAAGGATAAATTGAATTTTGTTAAAGCTAAAGAATTAACTCACTGAGTTGTGGAATCAGTTGCGATCTATCCATCACTGAGTATTATTATATAGGGTGGTAACTTGATTTTTTATTTGGGAATGAAATTAAAAAATCGCTATTTTTGATTAGGAAAGTGGGTACATAAGTAGCAATATAAAAATATTTCTAAAATTAACGGAAAAAAAGACCAGAATTAATATTCTGGTCTTTTTTTGTTTTAGTCTGTGGCTCGACTCATGTGTGATGTAGATATATTTTCGGACACCGTTACTGTATCACTTTTAATCAGTTTATCCTGAATTAGAAAAACAGTAATGATGCCTAAAATGGCAGGAATACTTAATGCCAAGAAGTTGTAAACATAAGGAAGCTGTAGTGCCAATAACCAACCCGTTAAGATTGGACCTAAAATTGCACCAATACGTCCCATGCCCAGTCCCCAACCAATACCGGTAGTACGAATGTTGGCAGGGTAGAATTTTGCCATATATGCCAAGAGCATAATCTGTGAACCAATGGATGCTGCACCTGCACAAGCAATTAGAAAGTATAAAACGGTACTATCGAATTTGAATGATAATAAGGATAATGAAACAGCGCCAATGAGTAACATAACCATCAGAACATATTTTAAGTTGTAACGATCCGCTAAATAACCGCCTAAAATTGAACCAATCATTCCGCCAACATTTAAAGAGAATAAGAAAATAAGGCTCTTCGATAGATTATATCCCGCTTCAATCATCAGTTTAGGCAACCAATTACCCAGTGCATAGACCATAATTAAGGTCATGAAAATAGAACACCAGAACATGACTGTGCTAAATGCACGACCATCAGCAAAAATCATTTTAATCGGCGCATTTTCAGCATTTTGATTACTTGAATCTAAGACAAAAACATCACTGCTTTGATGTTTGTATTCAGGCACTATTTGGCTTAAAAAATGTTGAACTTTCTGATTTTGTTTACGACGGACTAAATAATCGATGGATTCTGGCAAGACTTTCATTAACGGTAGAATTAAAATTAATGGAATACCCGCGATCAGGAACATGATTTTCCAACCATACATTGGAACTAAAATTGAACCTAAAAATGCTGCTGCCATACCACCAATCGCGTAGCCACTGAACATGAGTGTGACGAAAAAGCTTTTGAATTTTTTAGGTGCATATTCACTCACTAATGCAATGACATTGGGCATTACTCCGCCAATACCGACCCCAGCAATGAAGCGATAAATGGAGAATTCTACTGGTGTTGAGGCAAAGCCACATAACACGGTAAATAAGCTAAATAAAAGAATACAGGTCGCAATGACACGTTTTCGACTCACCCCAAGATGTTCAAGTTTGTCAGAAATCGTACCGAAAATTAGCGCACCAAACATCATTCCAAAGAGTGCCACACTACCGATAAGACCAGCAGTGACTGGGTCAATTGCCCACTCTTTCATGAGTAATGGTAGCGAAACGCCATAAATGACCAGATCGTAGCCATCAAAAATAATAATGAGTGTACTAAGAAGAATCACTCGCCAGTGAAACGGGGTAAGTTTTGATTCATTAATCATTTGATTTACATTGATTTCACGCATAGTTCCCTCCTGGAACATCGCTATTTTTATTAAATAATTTTATTTTAAAAATAAAAGTGTGAGATCGATGCTGGACATGCAAAACTCGATCTCACACAAAGGGTTACCTATAACGGTATGTGTTCGCAATTTTAGATATGATAAAAATCTAAAACCGCATTAATTTTGTCATTCATAAGAATCACTTGTTTATACGTGATTTTGAAGCTTTGGTCTTGTTTTTTAATACGATAATGGACTAAACCGAAAAAGCGTCTCACCACTTCCATACGCACATAAGACGTGTCCCAACCCGCTTCAATATAAATTTCATCATTTTCAACTTTAACAATACGAATATTACTGAGTTGATGCAGGGTTCGTGGCAATGGATAAGCCGAGGATGATTTTTCGGTTTCCACACGGAATATACGGTCTTCTAAACCACCACGGTTAGCATAGTAAATCAGAGACATTTCACGTTTTGGATTGGTGGTATATTCAAACTCCGATTTCCACTGTGGCACATGAAAGGTCATTTCTTCACAAAAATCTTCAAGATATGCTTTCCAGTTTTTATGGTCGCAGTGACTGGCATTACGATATAAAAATTGTTCAATCTGATATTGTAATTCAGCATTATTTTCCATGACTTATGCCTCCTCAACCAAATTGATTTTACGATGTGCCAAACCTTTTAACATCAGGTTCTGCCATGTTCTGTGTTGATTGACATACAGACCTTCATGGGTAATTTCAGTGCCTGTAATGACAGGTTGAATACCTAAGATTTTACTGTTTTTGCTTTCACCATAATTCCAGTGCTGATAACCACGTGAAATATCATTCCATTTAGAATTTCGAGCTTCGAATCCACGTTGAGCTTCTTTAAATTCCACTAAATCGTCAGGTGTTCCTAGACCAGAGACATTAAAGAAATCTTCAAACTGGCGAATACGATTTTCACGATCTTCGTCAGATTCACCTTTAACACCAAGACATTGGCTAATAATTTCAGTTTTATTCCAAGCCACAGGTCGAATAATTCGTAATTGAGAGCTGATTTGATCCATAAAAAATAGACTTGGATACAGGTTTAAATTACGCAGACGATGCATCATCCATTCAGCGGTTTCTTGTCCATATTCATCGACCAAGCGGGGCATTACACTTTGGTAGCCTGGGCGTACATCAGGATTAGGCATATCGCTAAATAAAACACCATGACCATTCTTAAAAGTGAACCAACCATCATCGGTTTGTGTGTCGCCAGCGCCTAATTTACTGTAGTCCAAAGTTTTAGATGTAATGCCTTTTTCAGCTTCAATGGTTTTGCGTTGTTGTACAGTAGCAACATAATTGTAATGTACGGTACTCACGTGATAGCCATCTAAACCATTTTCATTTTGTAGTTTCCAGTTAGCATCAAACTCATATTTGGAACGACCTTCAATCATTTCCAATTCACCTGTTGGCGATTGAGCAATCATCATGTCAAGGAATTTTTTAGTATCACCTAAAAAGTCTTCTAGACTAGTTTGTGACTGAACGTCCAGATTGACAAAAACAAAGCCGCGATAGCTGGTAACTAAAGCTTTTTTTAAGCCGAGCTTAGATTTATCAAAGGTTTGTTCGCAATATTCAGTTGGGGCTTTAACTTTTAATAATTTTCCGTCATTTTTATAGCACCAAGCATGGAATGGGCAGACGAAATTGGCTTGATTGCCTTTGTACATTCGAGTCAACGTGGTGCCACGATGTGAACAACTGTTGGAGAGGGCGTGTAAGTTGTTTTCTTTATCACGGCTAATAATCATCGGGTAACGACCAATTTGAACTGTAATAAAATCATTCACTTTCGGAATTTCACTTTCGTGACAGGCATAGATCCATGTTTTTTCGAAAATATATTCCATTTCTAAATCGAACAATTCAGGTGCTGTAAAAATTTCGCGTCCTACACGAAAAACACCTTCATCTTCACGGAAATCAATATTTTCATTTACAAATGCTTTCCAATCACGATCCATGACTTGAGTATTTTGCATCCTTTCTTTTCCTTAAAGCTTTTGATTTAAGTTAAGGCTTAGAGCAATTTGGATCTATCCATTTTTATTTGATTTTTATCCAAATTTAACGCGATTTAAAAATTCGCATGATTGCTTGTGGTATGTTGATATACCTTTTCGATATTTATTGTTTTTCTTAAAATTTGGTAGACTAAAATGTATAAAAATAAAAAAGAAGCGTAATTATTTCCCTATGCTAAATGGCTGCTTGGGATCAATATGAGTAAGGATGATCAGCATGCAGAATCAACAATTATCGCTATCAACACAACTGGTTGTATCAGATGCACGGGATTGGATGAACACGATTTGTGGGAATCATGAGTTGATTGTTCCGCGGCAGCATAAACTGAATTTTCAGCATCAATATGTGCGTTTGTCGACCAATCACAATGCGCTTTCTTTAGGTTATATTGAATATGGAACGGATGTCGGTATTGTTAATGCAAAAACATTACGCTGTTATAGTTTAAGCCTGCCATTGGCTGGCGAGCAGGAATTGCAATTAACGCACAGCAATAATATTCTGTCGAACAGCAACACAGGACTGATTATTAATCCTCAAGAAGAATTACAATTGAATATTGCAGGGGATTGTAAGAAATTACATATTGCGATTCCGAAAGAAAAACTTGAGCAGGTTTTAAAGGGGCTGATCGGCCAAGATTTAAAGCAAGATATTGTTTTTGATCCTCAAATGCAGATGGATACATTACAAATTTCACAATGGTGGCAGCAAATCCGTTTCTTTTTAGATGATATTAATCTGTCTGGTGCGGGTCATTTACATTATTTTTATCAAGAAATGGAAAGTTTACTGATTAAAAAATTGCTGTTTATCCAACCGCATAATTATAGTGCACAACTCAAAAATAATTTGGGTCAAAACTTACCTAGAGAATTACAATTTGCACTGCAATTTATTCAACAAAATTCAAAACTTCCGATTGGGTTGCAAGATATTTGTGATTTTTCACATAGTTCAGCAACGAAATTAAATCTTTTATTTAATAAGCATTTTCAAATTTCACCGATTCAATATTTAAAGCAAATTCGTTTAAAGAACGTATTCCAAGAGCTAACACAAAATCCTCAAAATAATATTGCAGACATTGCACTGGAACATGGGTTTAATCATCTTGGGCATTTTTCGCGAGACTATAAATTGTTATTTAACGAAAAACCGAGTCAAACGATCAAACGTCTTTTGATGAATTAAATTTTTTTGTTTTTGCACAGGGATGATGCTTTTAAGAGGTGTAGAAAAATATTTTCTATGAAAAAAAGCCCTTATCAATGATAAGGGCTTTTTCGTATTTTGGAGCGGGAAAAGAGACTCGAACTCTCGACCCCAACCTTGGCAAGGTTATGCTCTACCAACTGAGCTATTCCCGCTTTATGCAGTGAATTATAGAGAATTTTATGGTGCTGTCAATTCTCTATTGTTTTAACTGGTCAATTAATCAGCACGACGCCAAATTGTACCTTGACGGGTATCTTCCAAAACAATGCCTTGATCTAGCAAAGACTGACGAATTGTATCGGCTTTGGCAAATTCTTTGGCTTTTTTAGCGTCTACACGTTGTTGAATAAAGTCGGCAATTTGCTCTTCAGATAAACCTAAAACCTCTTGACCAATGTCTGACTTTAAAAAATCATCTACATTCGATTGAACTAATCCAAGAATATTGGTGAGATGACGTAAAGTAGAATAATAGACAGTCGCCAGTTCTTGATTTTCATCTTTTACTGCACGGTTGAGTTCTTTATTGATCTCAAACAATATAGCAATCGCTTCGGATGTATTGAAGTCATCACGCATGGCTGTATTAAAGCGTTCAACCAAAGTTTCGTCTAAAGCTTCAGTGATTTTTTCACCGTAGCTTTGTTGGTATGCCTTGAATGAATGATAAAAACGAGAAAGAGTGTTTTTAGCTTCTTTTAATGCGGCATCTGAAAAATTTACAGGACTACGGTAGTGAGATGACACAATAAAGTAACGAATCACTTCAGGATGGAATTTTTCCATCACATCACGAATGGTGAAGAAGTTACCTAAAGACTTCGACATTTTTTCGCCATCAACATTAATAAAGCCAACATGCATCCAATAGTTGACATATTGCTCATCTGTAGAGGCTTCACTTTGCGCAATTTCATTTTCATGATGTGGGAACATTAAGTCTGAACCACCACCATGGATATCGAAATGATTGCCTAGGCAGCAGGTCGACATTGCAGAACATTCAATATGCCAACCTGGACGACCATTGCCCCACGGTGAAGCCCAAGATGGTTCATTTTCTTTTGCATGTTTCCAAAGTACAAAGTCAAAAGGATGTTTCTTTTCAACTTCGACATCGACACGTTCTGACGCACCTGCTTGCATATCTTCAAGTTTACGACCAGATAGACGCCCGTATTTTGCAAATTTTTCAACTTGGAAATAGACATCACCATTATTTGAAGGGTAAGCCGTACCTTTATTGACTAAATTACTAATCATATTTTGCATATGATCAATATAGTCAGTGGCACGTGGCGCTTGATCTGGTGCTAAGCAGCCTAAGTCTGCTGCATCATCATTCATTGCCTGAATAAAACGGTCAGTCAAAGTCGTAATACTTTCGCCATTTTCATTGGCGCGCTTAATAATTTTGTCATCAATATCAGTAATATTGCGAACGTATTTAACGCTCCAACCCTGACTACGCAGGAAGCGAATAATGTAGTCAAATGCAACCATGACTCGAGCATGTCCAATATGACAGTAATCGTATACAGTCATACCACACACATACATATCAATATGACCTTCAACGCGAGGTACAAATTCAACTTTTTTACGTTGCTCAGAGTTATATAGAACAAAAGGTTGCATAAGGGTTTTCAAACGCTCGACAAAAATCATTTAACATCATAACGTATGCATCTTATTTCATAAAGTTTTATCCGTATTGCAGCGTATGTTTTTTGGATGTAGATCTCTATAAAGTGAAAGTTATTTGAGCCAATGTGTCATCAAAATGAGGGCGATGGATTGGATTCATTTAAAAATTACAACCTGTAAAGCTTGGTGTGCATTTAAAGAATAAAAAAGTACGATGCGCACAGTAAGGTAGTGAGAATTTTTAAACGAATATAAGTTTATGTAAAGTTGAACTAGAAAAGGTTGTATGCAGGATGTCCTGAACATAAAAAACTTCTACATTTAGAAACGTACTATTTACGCAGATATGATAAAATTATGAAAATTATTTATTACTTGTATGTATGAGAGTGTATCTCTCACAAAGTTAAGGTAAATCCACGTTGAACCCAAAAAATATGCCAAATCAAATTGATTTTCAAAAAATTGCATTAGAAACTTTGCGTATTGAAGAGCAAGCACTACAAGTGTTAGCCACACAAATTGATGAACGTTTTAGCCAAGCTTGTGAAATTATTTTGCAGTGTAAAGGCCGTTTAGTCATCACAGGTATGGGTAAATCTGGGCATATTGGTCGTAAAATGGCGGCAACTTTTGCCTCTACAGGTACGCCTTCATTCTTTATGCACCCAGGTGAAGCTGGGCATGGTGATTTAGGCATGTTGGTGCGTGGTGATGTACTGATTGCAATTTCAAACTCAGGCAAGAGTGATGAAATTATGATGCTGATGCCGCTGGTTAAACATTTAGAAGTCCCTTTAATTACCATCAGTGGAGATGATCGTGGGCCGATGCCACAAAGTGCTGATGTGGCATTAACTTTAGGTAATATTCAAGAAGCGTGTCCATTGGGTTTAGCACCAACATCGAGTACTACAGCTACGTTAGTCTTAGGTGATGCTTTGGCGGTTGCTTTGTTAGATGCACGTGGATTTACCGCAGATGATTTTGCTATGTCACATCCAGCAGGTGCTTTAGGTAAACGTTTACTCTTACATGTTAAGCATTTAATGCATACTGGTGATGAATTACCTAAAGTTCGTCCAGATACGCCGATGAATAAGGTTTTATATGAAATTTCGAACAAGCGTCTAGGTTTAACCACTATTGTGGATGAAGATGATAAGTTATTAGGTATCTTTACCGATGGTGATTTACGTCGCTTAATTGATAAACAACAAGGTTTTGATGTGAATTTACCCGTGTCTACAGTGATGATTGAACATCCGTCAACCATTTCACAACAAGCGCGTGCAGTTGAAGCACTTGAAAAAATGAATGAAAAGAAAATTAATCAATTTATCGTTGTAGATGATGCCAATAAAGTGATTGGCGTGATTAGTATGCATGATCTGATTCAAGCTGGAGTAAATTAATCAATGGCTTCTTATGTTTTACTGGAACAAGCGCGTCATATTGAAGCATTGGTTTTGGATGTAGATGGGATTTTAAGTAATGGTTTTGTGACCTTAACCAATACTGGTGATGAAATTAAATCCTTTGATATCCGTGATGGCTTGGGAATGAAACTTGTCCAGCAAGCGGGTATAAAGGTGATTATTATCACGGGTCGTAAAAGTAATATCGTTGAAAAACGTATGTCTGACTTAGGTGTAGATTTAGTTTTTCAAGGGCGTGAAGACAAGGGTGTTGCACTGCGTGAAGCATGTGCACAATTGAAGATTGCACCTGAAGATTGCTTATATATGGGTGATGATTGGCCTGATTTGTCTGCTTTTGCACTTGCGGGTATGAAAGTAACCGTACCAAATGGTCATGTTGAAGTGCGTCGTCGTGCGGATCTGGTGACTCAAGCGGTAGGTGGGCGTGGTGCGGTTCGTGAAGTTTGTGATATGTTACTTATGTCAAAAGGTGTCTATCAGGAACTTCTTGAAAAATTTATTGCTGTCCCACATTAATATTTAATCTTGCTTTGGCATTGAGTTTATTGATCATTATTTATGGATACTAAAGCTCTATACATTACTGCGGTTGTTATAGCGGCAATTAGCGGTGGATATTATTATTACAGTGGAAAAGGTAAAAAGTTGGATGCAGATTCTGCACGCAATATGACCTATTCCGCTGATGGGATTCATTTGCTTCAAACCAATGAAAAAGGGCAGTTATATGTGATTGCCCAAGTCGATCATTTAGAGCAAGACTTGAGGGTTAAAACTTCGAAACTTGTGAATTTAAATGCTTCAATGTATCGCAATAATCAAGTTGATTCGACCTTCTTTGCCAAAGAAGCACGCAGTTATAATGACAATGAAAAAGTTGTTTTAACTGGACAGGTTCAGGCCACTAAATTAGGTGAACAAGGCAAATTGGTGTTTGTAACAGATGAGTTGACGGGTTATCCGAAATTACATATGTTGGAAACAAAGAAACTCGTTAATGTAAATACACCGAGTGCTCAATTTGTCAGTCAAGGCTTAAAAGCAGATTTAAATGCAGGTCAATACGAATTCTTTCATATTCGAGGAAAGTATGCACCACAATAAACCAATCTCCCTTTCAAAAAAAATCTTTCAACACATCATTATGGTTACAAGTTTGTGTGTTGTTTCGACTGTAACATTTGCATTGCCATCAGATCGCAGTCAACAAATTTCATTAATTGCAGATCATGCAACTTATAACGATAAAACAGGTGTTACTACCTATTCAGGTAATGTTGTGATTGAACAAGGATCAATGAAGTTGCAAGCGGCTTCAATTGTTGCCCAGCTGAATAAGAACAAACAAATTAGTACCATTACTGCAACAGGTTCACCTGCGAAATTTCAGCAACAGGTTGATAGTAATCGTGGTGTAGCTCGGGGTGAGGCTTCAAAAATTATCTATAATGCAGAAACAGGTATTCTCAATCTGATCGGTAATGCGTATCTGTATCAAAATGGTGCAAGTATTCGTAGTAGTACCTTGAAATACAGCATGAACAAAGGGGATGTAGAGGCATCGGGTGGTTCAAGTGATGCTGGATCGTCGAAAGGTCGAGTACAAATTATTATTCCGCCTTCAGCGACTAAAACCTTTCCTGGAGCGCGTGATTAATGCAGGCAGTATCAGATCAATCACAAGTTTTATGCATTAAGCATTTAGCCAAAAACTATAGTAAGCGTTGGGTGGTCAAAGATGTTTCTTTTACTATGCAGAGCGGTCAGATAGTTGGTTTACTTGGTCCCAATGGTGCAGGGAAAACGACCAGCTTTTATATGGTCGTTGGTTTGGTGCGGATGGATAAAGGTGAGATCCATTTAGATGATCTAGATATTTCTAATTTGGCTATGCATGAACGGGCACGTAAAGGTATTGGTTATTTACCACAGGAAGCATCTATTTTTAGGAAGCTCACGATTGCTGAAAATATTATGGCAATTTTGGAAACGCGTAAAGATTTAAACAAAGAGCAGCGTAAGCAGCGCTTAAAAGAATTACTGGAAGATTTTAAAATCTCTCATATTAAAGATTCATTGGGGATGAGTGTTTCTGGTGGTGAGCGTCGTCGTGCGGAAATTGCACGTGCTTTAGCTGCAGATCCTAAATTTATGCTGCTTGATGAACCGTTTGCAGGGGTAGATCCAATATCAGTCGGTGATATTAAAGAGATTATTCTTCAATTGAAAGATCGTGGTATTGGTGTACTTATTACCGATCATAATGTTCGTGAGACCTTAACTATTTGTGAGCATGCTTATATTGTCAGTGAAGGTGCAGTGATTGCTGAAGGAACACCTGAAGAAGTATTAGCGAATGAAACGGTACGAGAAGTGTATTTAGGTGATGATTTTACTGTTTAATAGGCTACAACTTCACATGATCAGTAGCACTTATATTATCTTGATAAGATAAGTTTTTATCTATATTAGATTAACTTCTAAAGTCCTTGGTGTTTTATATTAAATCAGCTTTGTGCTGATTTAATGCTTTTTACTTTTTAGATTAAATTTTAACTCCAGAACCGAGTCGGTAATAAAGGGGGGCTTGAAAGCTTGTAATGGTCTAGATTAATAGGATTCTATGAGATTTTAAGTGTTTAGAAAAGCGTGATTATGATTTTAATTTAACTAATATTAAGAGTAAGGTTGTAAGACAATGATTATTTTGTTTGTATTTTGTATGTTGGTAATTTAAATACGATTGTAGTTATATTTTTTTATTAATAATTTTTAATATATATATTTAAGTTAGTTTTTATGAACTAACTATTATTTAAAATAAAAATGATTAATTTTAATGAGTTATTTTCATAGAACCTTAAGTTTAATAAATTATTATATGATAATTATTAAATTTAACTATATTATTAAGTTTAATTGATTGATGATTTAGTTGGTTATTTGAAAAATGATATAATGTATAAAAATTAAACAATGAGGTTTGTTGGAGGTGCTGATGTTTATTTTAGTTATCATTATTGTGTAATAGTGGTAACTGCTTATCACTTATTGGATAAAACCAACTAAAATAGTTAAGATTGATTATAAGAAAATTTTTAAAAAAAACTTGGTTTTGTTTGTTAAAAATTCATTACTTGTGCAAATCCTCTCATTTAATTATCTTTAAATTTATAATTTAAAAACCGGAAAGGGTAGAAAGATGAATAATATAAATATTTACGAAAAAGGGACTGCAAAAATTTTAAGTCCAGAGACGGCCTCTAATTTCCATGCAGTTTATAAAGTGAATGTAGATAGAGAAAATATCTCTAAAATTATTCGCCTTAATAATAATTTAGAAATAACACTCAATAACGGTGAGAAAATTGTTATCGAGGATTTTTTTGTAGGAAATAAGCCACATGAATTGGTGATTGAGAATTCGAAAAGTGAATATTTTTTATTAAAATTTAATGAATTTAATAGTGAAGGTGTTGCTACAAAAATTGATTATGTTGGCATTAGTAATTTTCAAGAATATATCACGGATGATCCAACGTCAGTAGTTGCACCGGTATGGGCGTGGGTTGCAGGTGGTGCTGGAATTATAGCATTGGCTGCTGCAGGTGGCGGAGGTGGTGGAGGTTCTTCAGGAAATAATAATTCGCATGGAGATACTGTAGGGCCTGTAATTAATGCGAATATCAAAGATGCCTTACATGTAAGTATTAATTCAAATGAAGCTAGTAATATCATTATAAGAGATAAAGATGGTAAACAAATAGGTTCAGGTAATTTGACTCAAATGGGTGAATTGAATGTTACGTTAACTCGTCCGTTACATGATGGTGAAACTATTTTTATTACTGCAACGGATAAATCTGGTAACAAAACTGAACTTTCTATTACAGCAGGAGATGTCACGGCACCTACGGTAAATGTTGACATCATTGATAATGATTCTATTTTAATCACATCGAATGAACCAGGTAGTAAAGTTCAAATAAAGGATAAAGCAGGAAATATTATTGGAGAGGGCCAGATTGGGCCAGATGGTAAAGTTGAAATAATATTAAAAAACCCAGTAAATGATGGGGATAATATTAAAGTTATTGTTACTGATGATGCTAATAATGAAACTGTAAAAGATGTTATTGTTGATATTAATCCTCCTAGCCCAGCGGATGCCACCGCACCAATATTCCAAAGCGCCGAGGTGGATAGTACTGGCCATTTAGTGTTGCATTACAATGAAAACTTAGATGATGGCCATCCACCGAAAGTGAGTGACTTTAGCATTACCGTGGATGGTAAACTGGTTGTTCCTAATTCGGTTACGGTCTCTGGTACAGATGTGACATTAAGCTTTGTACCCCCGATCGGGATTGATCAAGCTGTTACCTTTAAGTACAGCGATCCAAGTGCAGCGAATGACACCGATGCGATTCAAGATACTGCAGGCAATGATGCTGCCAGTATTCCAGAAACCAGCTTAGCGCCAAGTGATAACCACTCAACAATAGATAGTACTGCACCGGTATTCCAAAGTGCCGAGGTGGATAGTACTGGCCATTTAGTGTTGCATTACAATGAAAACTTAGATGATGGCCATCCACCGAAAGTGAGTGACTTTAGCATTACCGTGGATGGCAAACTGGTTGTTCCTAATTCAGTTTTGGTCTCTGGTACAGATGTGACATTAAGCTTTGTACCCCCGATTGAAAGAGATCAAGCTGTTACCTTTAAGTACAGCGATCCAAGTGCAGCGAATGACACCGATGCGATTCAAGATATTGCGGGCAATGATGCTGCCAGTATTCCAGAAACCAGCTTAGCGCCAAGTGATAACCACTCAACAATAGATAGTACTGCACCGGTATTCCAAAGCGCTGAAGTAAATACTGCTGGTCAATTACTATTACATTATAACGAGGCTTTGGATGGGGTTAATAAACCCAATGTAAGTGCTTTTACGATTACCGTGAATGGTCAAACTGTCGTGCCGAATTCTGTGACTATCTCCGGTTCGGATGTAATTTTAAGTTTCTTCCCAGCAATCGAAGCGGGTAAAACAGTCACCTTTAAATATACTGATCCGACTGCAGGTAATGATGCGAATGCGATTCAAGATATTGCGGGCAATGATGCTGCCAGTATTCCAGTCACGAACTTACCTCCAGCTGATAACCACTCGATGGTAGATAGCACTGCACCCGATGCACCAATTATCTTAGGTGCGGAAGATAATGTAGGTGTCTCAGAGAATCTTTATTCTGGAGCGAAAACAGATGACTCAACACCGACGTTGTATGGCACGGCAGAAAAAGGCAGCATAATTACCATTTATGTTGATGGTGTGAAGGTTGGGACGACGAATGCAGATAATTTAGGAAAATGGAGCTATGAACCTACATTGACATATACTAACCATATTATTACTGCAACGGCAAAAGATGCAGCAGGGAATGTAAGTGGGCTAAGTAATAATTTTAATTTAGAAGTCTATGCACCAAGTGCAGACTCAAATCCTCTTGTTATATTGAAACAAGGTGCATTGCTAGGATTGATTGAAGCAGATGCTTTAGGTTTATTGAAATTAGATAATCAACCTCTTGTTGCTTTAGATGCAAATAATGATTTGAAAAAAGTAGTCATTAGTGTCTCAACATTAATAAATTTAGGTGCTTGGACTGCTTCTGATAATTTGGCGAAAATTTTGGGGCTGAAAATAGTACAAAAAGGATTCATTCTAGGTGGCTCGGAAATTACAATTACTGCCATAGATGGCGGAACAATGAGTAATCAAGTCATTATGGAATTCCTTGCAACCGTTTCTAATACCAGTATTTTAGGTGTTGGAGTTGGCACAACTACTTCAATTAAAGCATGGGATAGCCGAGCTGATTTATCAGTAGAGAATGGGGTCGGTTATTCTGAAGCTAAAGTGACTAGTCTTGTGGATATTAAATTATTAAGTGCTTCAGCTGCAACCTATTATGATAATGTCAATTTTTATGATCAAAGTCAGAATAATGCTAGTGTTCGGATTTATGGTTCGACTGATAATGACATAATAAAAGGAGGACATAAAAATGATGTTTTACGTGGTGGTGATGGTATAGATAAGTTGTTTGGTAATGAGGGTAATGATTTATTGGATGGTGGTAAAGGAGATGATATTTTAACTGGAGGAAGTGGTTCTGATACAGCAGTGTATCGTTTATTGGTATCAAATGATGCAACAGGTGGTAATGGAACTGATACGTGGACTGATTTTCATATGGGTAATGTAAAGACTGATACGGAGGCTGATAAAATTGATATTAGAGGGTTATTAGACAGTGATGCTAATATAGGGAATATTCAGCAATATCTTTCATTAACATATGATGCTATAAAACATGAAGCTGTTATTTCTATAGATCGTGATGGTAGTAAAAATGTATATCATTCAACAGAATTGTTAATTTTAACCAATCAAAATCAGTCTGTAAGTATTGATGAATTAATTCATAATCAACAAATCCTATTCTAAACCCATTTATTAAAAATAAATAAAAAACCCTAAGTTTACTTGGGGTTTTTTATTTATTTAATAATATTAAATCCAAGCTATAATATAAAAACTCTATGTGTTTTTAATATCTTGCCTCGTTTATGCCATTTACGCTTACCACAGAAACCAGCTATGAAGAAGAGATCAAAAAAAGTCGATTTCAAGCCATTGCTGCGCCTGTAGAAAATGAACAACAGGTTAAAAACTTTTTAGAACAGCATTTAGATTTATCTACAACTCACCAATGCTGGGCTTGGAAAATTGGTCATCATGTCCGATTTAATGATGATGGTGAACCATCTGGCACGGCAGGTCGACCAATTCTAGCCACGATAGATGGCAATGATTTAACCAATACGATTGTTTTGGTGAACCGTTGGTATGGTGGTATTAAATTGGGCACAGGTGGCTTGGTTCGTGCTTATGGTGGTTGTGCCGGACAATGTTTGCTTTTAGCTGAAAAAATTGAGCTTATTGAAAAAAAAGAGATTTATTTTACTTGCCAATTTAATGAATGGGCAATCTTCCAATATGAGCTAAATCAACAAAATATTGAGTATATAGAAGAATATACGGCAGATGGGGTAGCAATACAAGCAAGATTACAACTCGATCAAATTGAACCATTTGCGTTGAAAATTCAAGATGTGACACGAGGTCGTGAACAATTAAAGATTATGGATGAAACCAATGTCTGAGCAAGATTCATTATTGCAATACCGTGAGCAACATAAGCACCGATTAAATTATATGCCATGGCTCTATTATTCGCTTAAACCGAAAAATCGGGTCTGGGCTGATGCTTGGCAACAAGAATATCAAGACTATCTCATGAGTATGGAGACTGTTGAAATTGGTAAGAACTGTTTTATTTCACCTTTAGCCCATATTTTTGCTGAACCAGGACGGAAAATTATAATTGGTGATAATACATTTATTGCAGCGGATTGCACTTTGCATGGACCATTAGACGTTGGTTGTGAAGTTGCAATTAATCATCATTGTATTTTAGATGGTGGGCGAGCTGGGATTAAACTGCATGATCAAGTCCGTATAGCCGCATATTGTCATTTATATGCCTTTGATCATGGTATGGATTTAGCACAGCCTATTTATCAACAAGCTGTAACGTCCAAAGGGATTGAAATTGGAAAAGATGTTTGGTTAGGTGCACATGTAGGTATTAAGGATGGTATTAAAATAGCGGCACAAGCCGTGGTTGGAATGAATAGTATGGTCACTAAAGATATTGCCACGCGTGAAATTGTTGCAGGAAACCCAGCACAATTTATTCGGTATCGAGATTAACGGTATAATTTTTACAATTTCTTTATTTTTTTTTGAGATTTTATACATAAAAGTCGCTTAATCTATAAAAAACTTATGCTAAGTTAAAACAAGAATGCAACTAAGGCGAAACTGCCTAAGCGAGGCAACAATGAACCGAGTAATGGCTTGTATTGATTCGTCACCTTGTGTAAATGCATTGGCTGAAGCAGCCGCATGGATCGCAAAAAAAACGCAGAGAGAATTAGTACTCTTGCAAGTACTGGATTATTATCCTGCGAGTTACCATTTAGGTGAAATTAGTGGGGTTATTGGTTTTGAAAGTAATGCCATGTTACTTAAAGAACTTGCTGAATTAGAACAAAAACAAAGCGAATTGGCTTTGGAATATAGCAATAATTTGCTCAAGCATATTTCTGAAGATATTCAAAATAAATATGGAATTACACCCAGTCAGATTCAAGAAAAGGGCGATTTTTTAGAACAAAGTTTTAATATTTTACGAGAAAATGATATTGCTATCATCGGTCGTCAAGGTGCGCGATCTGCTGAAAAAAATAAGCATATAGGTAGTAATGTTGAAAATTTTATTCGTGGTGCTAAATGCACGGTGCTTACTGTAGGGGAAAACTTTAAGCCACCTTCACGTTTTATTTTTGCTTATGATGATTCTCCAAATTGTAAGGCAATGTTAGAGCGAGTGGCTAAAAGTGATTTACTCAGACTTTTACAATGCCATTTGGTTTATGTTGGAGAATATCCAGAAATTTTAAATCAACCAGCGCAATTGTTAAGAAATGCTGGATTAGATGTGGTGGTTGAATATCGTTATGGTGATGTTGCAGAAAATATTTTAGATTACCAAAATCAGCATGAAATCCAATTGATTGTTTTAGGTGCATTTAGTCATAGTAAAATTCACCAATTCTTCTTGGGTAGTGTTACAACAAGCATTTTTCGCCATGCGACTGTTCCATTGTTGGTGGTAAAATAGTCAATTAAAGATTGAAAATTTAATAGTTAGGCTTGTTATTTTTTAGTGGGCTTTTGCTTAAAAAAATGTATAAAATATTTAAAAGAATCTTGCTTTTTTCAATACAAGTACCTTTTTTGTTAATTTGGAAATGGATGATTAATTTGTAATCTTTTTAGAAAAATAGTTAAATTTCATGATATTAGTTGGTAATAATGGAGTTATCCACAATCATACAAACAGGTTTAGGGGATAACTCTATTCAAATGCTTTTGATTTTAATTTTTAAAATGAGTGGAAGAACAATAAACCAATGATAGAAAAGAGCCATGAAAAAGCCCCTATAAAGATAGAGGCTAAAAATCTTAATTCTGAACGGGCTATTTCACAATCGCAATCGCAAAACCATCATGTCCTTTACTACCGACAGTCTGTAAGGCAGTACTGGATAAAAGACGCGGATGATTTTGCATAAGTTGATACATTTTTCGAATACCTTCGATACTCGGTTTTTGATTTTTAGGATCGAGGATATCTCCTCCACGAATGACATTGTCTAGAACAATGATACTGCCAGAGTGAGAAAAATTTAGACTAAGTTCTAAATATTCAGGATAACTTTGCTTATCTGCATCAATAAAAATAAAATCGAATGGTTCAAAATCTTCAGGTAGGGCTTTTAAAATATCGGCTGCTCGACCGACTTTTAGCTCAATGGTTTGAGGCAGTTTCGCATTATCAATATTTTCTTGTCCTAATGCTGCATGCGTATCTCGACCTTCAATCGTTAAAATATAGCCATCTTCAGGTAAGGCACGTGCAAGCCATAGGGTACTGTAAGCTGCAAATGTTCCGAGTTCCAGTACACGCTTACATTTATTCATTTGAATCAGCATTTGTAATAACATGCCTTGATTCGGTGCAACAGCTAAATGGTCAGGAAACCCTTTATCATCGGTATTCTTTAATGTTTGTGTGAGAATAGGGTCTACTGGTGTTAAATAAGATTCGATATAAGTATCGATATCTGACCACTGTTGTTGCATATGATTTACCTGACTAATGTCACCTGAGTTGCGATAGATGCATTGTAAACTTTTCAGTTTAGAGTGCAATTCTAGAACTCATTTTAGTTAAATTTATTCTGCTTTTCGAGTGGGAATTAAAAAAGAGATCCTAAGATCTCTTGAATAGCTTTGCATTTTAGAAATTGCACATTGAACTATTGCGTGATAAATCTGCACCCCAAGTGCGATAGCCTTGAGTATCAATATGAATTTGACCAGAAGCATACAGGCCTAAGCCCATATTTAAACTTTGGCCATACTGCGCCCAAAATTGACACAGTTTAAATTTAGTATTTTCAATAAATGCGTAATCTTCGGCTTGAGGATTTACAGGCCCAATACGAAAATCGATAGCCGAATTAAATAAATGACGAGAAGAGCCAGCGCCTCCCGCACATTGGTTCAGCGGTAAATCACGATAAACGGACGTGACTTCAAAATCAGTTAAAACTTTTGATGCGACTAAATATTTAAAAACCTTGAGGGTTGCAATTTGATTGTGCCAAATTTCACGATTTGGAATCATATACTCAGACTTACCACATTTTTGCCAATCACGAGCCGTTTTGAATAATTCGAAACTCGGAATAATATTCCCGACATTATTTTGTTCTAAAAAACGTTCATAGTCGCGAGCATTGGATTGATGATCACTAGTCACTAACCAATTGCGATAAGATGCAGGCATAACTTTGACTGGAATTGCTCGTTCAAAGGTAATTTTTTCTTGTGGAATAAAAATACGATGACCATTCGGGGTTGAGATGGTTTGACCTTTTTGAGGGGGAGAGGTACATCCGATCATCAATAATGAAATTGCACTGACAGAGAGCAAGCCCTTCAAAATATCTTTCATTTTAAATCTATGCTGAATTTAAATAACGAATTATTCTAGTCTATTTTTGAAGATACATTTTGCATAATTTGCAAACAAATGTACGATTTGGGTGTGAACAATGAAAAAGATCAGCATATGCTGATCTTTTAAATCTTATTTTTCTAAAAGCTTTAACTTATCTGGCTTACCATTCCATTCTTCACGATCAGCAGGTTGGTCACCAATTTGTGTAATGTTAGGCCATTTTTGAGAAAGTTCAGTATTAAGTTCGATAAAGACTTCCTGACCTTCTGGTAATTCATCTTCTGAGAAAATTGCATTTGCAGGACACTCTGGTTCACACAGCGCACAGTCAATACATTCATCTGGGTTGATGACGAGAAAGTTTGGACCTTCATAAAAGCAGTCTACTGGGCATACTTCTACGCAGTCTTGATATTTACACTTAATACAATTTTCAGTGACAACGAAGGTCATGGCGTCTGCTACCTAAAAATATGGTTGTAATGAATAATGGTCTATTTTAGGCAAAAACAGTACCAAGTAACAATTGCTTTTATTGATATTTGTTATACGTTGAGCTACTAATTTTATAAAAACTGAATAACCTGCTTATTTTACACTCAAAACTTAAAAAACTCCCCATTTATAGGAGAGTTTTTATAAGAGAACATGGATGAGCTTAAAATATATTTAAACTAATTCTTGGTTTAACTGTTCTTTTAAAGCATAAAGTTTTGCTAACGCATCACGTGGGGTTAAATCATCGATATCTAGTTCAGCTAAAGCATCTAGCACTGCAGATGATTTTTCGATTTCAATGACAGTTGTGGTAATTTCAGATTCAAGGCTGACTTCGGCAAATAAATCATTTTGTACTACAGATTGTAATTGTTGCTGTTGTTGTTTTTCTAGAATTTTTAAGCGTTTTTGAGCTTCTTTAATCACACCAGCGGGAATACCGGCAAGTTTCGCTACTTGTAAGCCATGACTTTGGCTAGCGGGTCCTGATTGCACTTTATGTAATAAAATTAAATTACCATTGAGTTCTTTTGCCGTAACATGATGGTTATCAATCGCAGTTTCTTTACCTAGTTCAGTCAATTCAAAATAATGGGTTGCAAATAAACACAAACACTTAATACGTTTGGTTAAGTCGATGACACATGCCCAAGCTAACGATAAACCATCATAAGTACTGGTTCCTCGACCGACTTCATCCATGAGGACTAAAGACTGATTGGTGGCATGATGCAAAATTTGAGATGTTTCAGTCATTTCAACCATAAAAGTTGATTTTCCTGACGACAAATCATCAGCTGAACCAATACGCGTGAAAATACGATCAATAGGGCCGAGTTTGGCCGATTTTGCCGGAATAAAACTGCCACAATATGCCAATAAACTAATTAATGCAGTTTGACGCATAAAGGTTGATTTACCCCCCATATTTGGCCCAGTAATAATCGCCATACGATGATTAAAATCAAGCTGAGTATCATTTGGGGTATATGGGGTTTTAATTAAGGCTTCAACCACTGGATGTCGACCAGCAGTAATCTGAATGCCAATTTCAGGGCTATATTCGGGACGTGACCAATTTTTTAAACGGGCTTGATGCGCGAAATTAGTTAGTAAATCAATTTGCGCGATTGCACTGCTCATCATTTGTAAATTAGCGATATCTGCACGTAATTCTTCAAGTAACATTTCAAATAGCATTTTTTCACGAGCAAGTGCGCGTGATTCACTCGAAAGTACTTTATCTTCAAATGATTTTAGTTCAGGCGTGATATAGCGTTCTGCATTTTTTAAGGTCTGACGACGAATATAATGCTCAGGTGCCTGTTCAGCTTGAGCACGTGTTAATTCCAAATAATAACCACTAACACGGTTATAGCCGATTTTAAGGGTATTAATTCCAGTACGTTCACGTTCTTGAATTTCAAGATCAATCAGGAATTGACCCGCATGATCTCGAATTTTGCGTAATTCATCTAATTCAGCATCAAAACCTTCAGCAATTACATTACCATCGCGTAGTAACATGGGGGGGTGTTCAACAATCGCAGACATCAAACGCTGATGTAAGCCATTAAAATCTCCCAATTCTTCATTCAATTGAGTAATGAGTTGAGATTGTTGTGCATTCAGAATGGGTTGGATGGCGTGTCGTAAAAAAGGAATTTGTGCACAGGCTTGACGTAGCTGGACAATGTCACGCGGGCGCGCACTGCCTAATGCGACACGACTGAGCACACGTTCAATATCACTAATATCTTTAAGGACTAAACGAATAGGCGATTCATGGTAGCCTTTGAGTAAGGTATCAATGGCATCTAAACGAATATCGAGAATGGCAGTATCACGAATGGGTTGCATGAGGGTTCGACTGAGTAAACGTCCACCCATCGCAGTTTGGCAGTCATTCAGCAAGGTAAATAATGAAGTACCATGATCAAACAATGGATCAATAATTTCTAAATTACGACGTGTGACAGGATCGAGTGCAATAAAATCACTACTTTGTTCTAGTTTGATGGAACGAATATGTGGTAAAGCTGTTTTTTGGGTTTCTTTGGCATAATGAATTAATGCCGCTGCTGCGGCTTTAGCCAAGGGTAAATGATCGATACCAAAACCTGAAAGGGTAGACACTGCAAACTGATCACATAGCGTTTTTTGTGCATTATTGAGATTAAAATCAACATTTGGACGTTTGGTAATTGGGCAATCAATTTGTTTTTTAATATGCTCAATGATATTCGGATCGACAATATCCTCATCAACCAAAATCTCGCTTGGCATTAAACGAGCTAATTCAATGGGTAAATTTTCAGATTTAAAGTCTTGTTGTTGAACTTTGAATATACCAGCACTTAAATCTAAAAGTGCAATACCAATTTGATTTTGTTGAAAGCAGAGGGCAACTAAGTTTGAGCTTTGTTGTGCTGTAAGTAAGGCATCATCCGTTAGTGTTCCTGGGGTAATAATACGGACTACGGCACGTTCTACAGGTGCTTTTCCAGTCACTTCGCCGACTTGCTCACAGATGACCACCGTTTCGCCCTTTTTAACCAATCGAGCTAAATATCCTTCAGCTGCATGGTAGGGAACGCCAGCCATTGGAATAGGTTCACCATTGGCTTTTCCACGATGGGTCAGGGTAATTCCTAATAGTTTTGCAGCCTTATGTGCATCATCAAAAAATAGCTCATAAAAATCACCCATTCGATAGAACATTAACGAATGCGGATGTTGCATTTTTATCGTTAAATACTGCTGCATCATAGGGGTGAGTGTAGATAGGTCAGCCATTGTTTCTGTGCTATTCATGTATGTTAAATCCTTAAATTTAAATAATAAATAAAATTAATTTGAAAGCTTGGCTGTCTAACCAATTCTAATAGCTTCTGTGTAAATCTGATTTAATCTAGAGAAAAAGTATACCTTTTAGTATACCTTTTTTATGTTAGAATTTTATCAACAGTGTGTGAGATCGAGTTGATTCTTCTCGGTTGCTATCTTAACAAATTGAGACTGATTAACAAAAAGGAATCCTAATATGAATGAGGAAATAAACAGCAAAAAGAAAGTTGCACTTTCAGCTCGTGCAATAGATAAGATGAAAATTGGCGATCCAGATAAAAGTGATATTGCTGAATATATTGGTTTGCGTGTTGTCTGTGGTAAAACAGGTCTGAAAAGTTTTGTTTATAGATATAGAAGCCCTGTAGATAATTCTCTTAAGAAAATTACTTTGGGTAATTATCCCAATATGTCATTAGCGGAAGCACGTATAGAACTTCAACGTTTAAAATTCTTAAGATCACAGGGAATATGTCCTGCAACTGAACGAAAAGAAGAGAAAATTGTAAATAAACAAAAAAAGCAAGAGTCGACAATTGTAATAAAGTCATTAACTGTCAAAGATATAGTTGATTTATATTTAACAGAGGTGATTGAAGATAGGGTTGTAATTGATCAGCGGACAGGTGCAAAAAAAAAGATTGAAGGTTCGCGTAAGCTAAAAGGACAAATTGAAACAAGGCGGACACTTTATGTCGATGTGGTTGCTGTCTTGGGTCTTCGACAAGCAGATAGTGTTATTAGGAAAGAGATTGTAGAATTTATTAAAGGTATTGTTGATCGTGGAGCGCAAGTACAAGCAGGCAGGGTTTTATCTGAGCTAATAGCAGCTTATGATTATGCAATTGGTTTAGATTATTTTTCTGATAGTTTTGCTAATCCAGCGTTGCTCGCTAAATCAAGTTTAAAGCAAACTAAGATAAAGCTTACCTCTACTAAGCGCACTCGTATACTTTCGGATTCGGAATTAAAACATGTACTTTTTTGGCTTCCTGAATCAGGGTTTTCTAAGCATCATAAAAGTATTTTACTTATTACTCTTTGGACAGGTTGTCGTACAGGTGAAATCTGTGCAGCGGAGTGGAAAGATATTGATTTAGAAAAAGCAACATGGCACTTAAAAGGAACTAAAAATGGTAGTGAGCGATATGTACAGCTTTCAATACAATGTATAAAGCACTTAAAAGAGCTACCAAGTATTAATAGTTCTTATTTATTTCCTTCATTTCGTACTGGGAAACCAATTGCACAAAAAACATTAACAGAAACAAAATGGATTTTAAAAGGTGAGGATAGGATCAAAAATTGTAATTTTCAACCTCGACAGTTATGGCCGAAAGATATGGAAGATTGGAATCCTCATGATTTAAGAAGAACGGTGAGAACGGGCCTATCTAGGTTGGGATGCCCGACAGATGTAGGAGAAGCAGTATTAGGACATTCAAAAAAAGGGATTGAAGGAACTTATAATTTACACACTTATGAAAATGAGTGTGCTGAATGGTTGCAAAAATGGGCTGACTATCTTGAGTATTTGTGCTGAATTTTTAGGGGGTGGTTTTAAATTTAGTGTAAGTACTTAATTTTCATTTATCCTTCTATGGATAATTATAAGAGCTACTTCACATGGGCGAGGCAAAAATCAAAAGTATGGTTATTGAACTAGCTAAATGTTTAAAGACACAGCTTCCGCTAGATATTGAATTAAACTGTACTGCACACTTGATTCTTGATCTTGTTTTTATTGAGGTTATTTTGATCTGTAATTGATTCATTGATGGGTGACGGACTTTTTTGTTTATTATCGCTGAGGCTACGAGGAACTGTTATTGAAATGCTTTAGGTAACCAAGCATTTACAGTCACAAGGTATCAAAATAAGTCAGTATGCAGTTCGGTGTATTAAAAAATACCATCAGTTGTATTGTAAACGTCATAAGCCTTTTTAAAAGAACAACGAATATTGATCACAATCGATCCGTCTACGAAAATTTGTTAGAACAAAAATTCTCGATGCAATCCCCGAATCTGGTATGGGTAAGTGACATTACGTATGTGTGGACAGGCGAAGGATGGCTGTATCTGGCTGCTTTAAAAGACCTTTGTACTAAACAAGTCGTTGGTTATAGTTTAAATGAACGAATGACCACACAGCTGGTTTGCAATGCACTCAGTATGGCTATTGGTAATCACCAACCACCGCAAGGATTAATTGTTCACTCTGATAGGGGGAGTCAATATTGCACTCATGAATATCGTAATATGCTTGAAAAATATGGATTTCAGGGTTCGATGAGTAAAAAAAGAGACTGTTTCGACAATGCACCGATTGAGAGCTTTTGGGGCATACTCAAGAATGAATTGGTTCACCAGCATAGTTATAAAACAAGAGATGAAGCTAAAGCAGATATTACAAAATACATAGAGCTATTTTATAATCAGCAGAGAATTCAGAAAAGATTGAATTTTAAGACACCGAATCAAGTGGCAGAGGACTTTTACAAGTCGGCTGCATAGAATCTCCCAAGTGGAAGTATCCTGTTAATTCAGCACACATCAATATTGAATTACGTAATGAACATAGAGATTTTTTTATCAATTATGGAAATAGTAGTTCCTTGCTGACAAGTATGTTTGCTGATTGCACTTTCGAAAGATTTGAGCAGTATTATTCAGCTCAATTTCCATTCGATGAGATTAATGATGAAGAAAAACTTCCTTTAAATACTACGTATTTTGGGCATGATTTTAATGATGAATTTTTATGTATTGACAATAATACGGGGGAAATTTTCGTATATGCTTTTCAAGAGAAATCTGGAAATTCATATTATGAGAATATTGATAGTTTTTTAATGTACTGTTTTTTTTGGCATGATGAAACAGATTATTTTTTTGAAACTGTGCAAAAAAATATAGTTATCAATGATCTTGAACTATTTAAGAAGGATAATGAAGTTTATAAAATTAAAGATATTAGATGTCAAGATATTGTGTATTATTTAAATAATGAAGTCTTAATTGAGTTCGATCAAAAATCAAGTATGTGTAATTTATATAAAGGTGGAATATTAAACCAACTTTATAAATAAAGGAACTGCACTAGATTGAGCCTTTAAATTATTTTATGTAAGTTCATTTTATATATATTTTTGATTGTTAATAAGTAGATCGTTGCTTCTGCCTTAAATGGCAGAAGCATTGGATATATGCTATTTATTAGATATTGCAAAAGTTAGCCCAATCAGTCATTAAGCCTTTACGTTTTGCAAGATAAGCCCCACGTAAGTATGCAGCTTCAACTTCATCAGGGAATTTATGGGCAAGCACATGTTCACAGACCTCACGAGGGTAATCTGTTTTGTCCGCTGACCAGTCACGGAAATTTGATCTAAAACCATGTGTTGTAATCACACGATTTTGTTTTACGTCAACATAGCCTAAGTCATTCTCTTTAAACTTTTGCTCATGCATCCGCTTAATCAAAGTAGTTAATGACATATCAGAAAGCATGCCACCACTACGAAGCGCAGGAAAAATGAAATCTTGTAGTTGAGTATATGGTTTAATTGATTCAAGTAACGCAATTGCCTCTTGAGACAAAGGCCACGGTGTTCCTTGTCCGCTTTCATCCGTTCTTTAGGAATAATCCAAACTTTATTTTTAAAGTCAATTTTTTGCCATTTAGCACCAAAAATTTCACCAGAACGACAGGCCGTTAAAATAGCAAATTCTAATGCTTTAGGGGAAATCCCTTTTTTTGTCTTAACTTCTGAATAAGTGCAGCGACTTTTTCATATGGTAAGGATGGGTGAGGACGTGAATTAATTGAAGGAGAATCTGAGGATTCTCCTTGTAAAAATTGATATTTTTTTGTCTTATTCATTAGACTCATTGTTTAACGATCAATGGTTTTCGTCTAAATAAGAGAGTGGCTTATTATAAAACAGATGGTTGATAGTGATTTTTTGTTATTCGAGGTGAATAATATATCTTTTAAACACAAGAGGTAGACAGATCTGTATAAAAAATATTTACAAAAGTAAGTAAATTGATAATAATAAATGTATATTTCATCACAAATTTAACACAATGCAATTTAAAATAAAAACTATTGCGATATGTATCGCTTTATTGGGGAAAAACAGCTTTGCAGCAGATCTACAACAGCGACCTGAATTAGAAGCCGATGCAATCATACGTCAACAGCAACGAGATCAAGCGCTAGAAAAACAATTACAGCCAGAAGTAGCCGTAAATTTGGGCTTAGAAAAACAATTACAAAGTCAGCCGCAGCTTCAGTATTTAAAATCCCACAGTGAAGCGGTTTGTTTTGAGATTAAAAAATTCAAACTACAAGGCGATGCTGCTAGACAATTTACCTTTGCATTAAGATCAGTTACGCAAGGTGAACATAATATTATTGGGCGATGTATTGGGGTTCAAGGTTTAAATCAAGCACTTGACCTCGTACAAAATAGTATTATCGCGCATGGTTATGTCACCACACGCATGCTTCTCCCACAGCAAAATATTGCATCTGGAACCATTGAGTTACGTGTGATTCCCGGGCGAGTTGATCAAATTAAGTTTGCTGAAGGTACCTCTAAAAGAGCACATAAGTTCAATGCCTTGCCAGTTAAATCAGGAGATATCCTTAATATTAGAGACGTTGAGCAAGGTCTAGAAAACTTTAAACGTGTACCCACGGTAGAAGCCGATTTTAAAATTGAACCCTCAGTCAAAAAAGCTGAACCGGGTTATAGTGATTTAGTCTTGGCGTGGCAACAAGTTAAACCTTATCGAATTCATTTAGGTTTAGATGATGCCGGTGCAGATTCCACTGGTAAATACCAAGGGACTGCAACCCTATCTTTAGACAATTTATTGACCGTAAATGACTTATTTTACGGCAGCTATAACCATGACTTGGGTGGTGGTGACCAAGGTGAGCGTGGTACGGATGGCTATTACTTAAGTTATAGCATTCCATTCAAATACTGGTTATTAAGCACCAGTTATAGTCGTTCTGATTATAACCAAAGCGTTGCGGGTGCCAGTCAGAGTTATGTATATAGTGGCGCGAGTAAATTGATCAATGCTGATTTATCTCGCGTACTGTATCGAGACGCGCATCGTAAAACAACCGCCAGTGTTGGTGGTTGGTATCGTAAATCTCAAAACTATATTAATGATGTAGAAGTTGAAGTCCAGCGTCGTCAAACAGCCGGTTGGAAAACCAGTTTAGATCATACCGAATATTTATCGAATGCCACAATGAGCGGCAACATCACATACAAGCGTGGTACGAGTGCATTTGATGCCATGCGTGCACCAGAAGAAGAGTTTGGTGAAGCGTATACCCATGTTGGTATTTTACAAGCCAATGCCAGTTTACAAGTTCCATTTAAAGTTGGTCAGCAAAACTTACAATATTTAGCCGAATGGCGTACCCAATACAGTAAAAAACCCCTCACAGCACAAGATCGTTTTTCAATTGGAAATCGCTATACCGTTCGTGGCTTTGATGGAGAACAAACCTTAATGGCTGACAATGGTTTCTTGGTTCGGAACGAACTGAGTGGGTCAATTATGAATCAACCGCATATGTGGTATGCCGGGATTGATTATGGCGAAGTCGGTGGAAAAACTGCACGTGAACCCTTTCCATTGGTCGGTACCAGTTTACTTGGTGCCGTGGTGGGTTTACGTGGTCAGGTATTGAAAGCTGTAAGCTATGACGTTTTTGTAGGGACTCCCTTAAAAAAACCAGAGCATTTTGTTGCCGATCATGTCACTACAGGTTTTAGTCTCAATTGGATGTATTAAAACAATATTTACATTTATAAATTGTGAATACATCACTTTAAAAAATATAAAGAAATTAGGTAAATTATTATGAATAAGAATCGTTATAGAGTTATTTTTAGCCAAGCACGTGGGATGTTTATTGCTGTTGCAGAGATTGTTAAAAGCCGTACAAAAACAGCAGGTCAATCCAATGGGGTTGGAACGCTTGAATTAGAAGATACAATTGATGCAGCATCAATTACCTATAAAAAATTAAATCCGCTCAATTTTTCGGTGATCAGTATCTTGGGTGCGGCAATTTATACGTTGCCTCTGACCAGTATTGCGAATAGCCAAATTACAGCAGATAAATCAGCACCAAACTCACAGCAAGCCACAATCTTAAATAGTGGTAATGGATTAACGCAAGTCAATATCCAAACACCGAGTTCAGGTGGAGTATCCCGTAATACTTATACTCAATTTGATGTAGGGCAAGAAGGCGCCATTCTTAATAACTCGCGCAATAGTACTCAAACGCAAATCGGTGGATGGGTACAAGGCAATCCTTGGTTAGCCAAAGGCGAAGCCAAAGTGATTTTGAATGAAGTGAATAGCAGCAATCCAAGTCAATTGAAAGGTTATTTAGAGGTTGCAGGGAAACAAGCGCAAGTTGTGATTGCTAATCCATCGGGATTGATTTGTGATGGCTGTGGTGTGATTAATGCAGATCGCTTTAGCTTAACCACCGGTCAGGTAGAGATGAATCAGGGGTATTTGGAATCATTCCGTGTTCGGGAAGGCCAAATTACGATTGAGGGGAAAGGTCTGAATGGCAGTTTAACGCCATATACTGATATTTATACTCGTGCTTTAAATGTGAATGCCGGCTTGTATGCCAATCATCTTGATGTGGTATTGGGTCAAAATGATATTAAGGTCAAAGACCAAACTTCACCACAAGTTACAGCGACCACAGGGCAGACGAATTCAAAAACTCCGCCTAGTTACGCCTTAGACGTTGGACAATTGGGTGGAATGTATGCTGGCAAGATTCTCCTTGTCGGGACTGAACATGGACTGGGTGTTCGTAATATGGGTTCGATCAATACCACAGCAGGCCAACTGACACTGAGTGTGAATGGTGATCTTAGCAATACAGGTAATGTGATTGCGAACAAAGACCAGATTGCAATTCAAGCGCAAAATGTAAAAAATAGTGGCAACATCAGCAGTACCCAACATCAGATTAAGATTAATGCAACGGATATTCAGAATAACGGTTTGATCGCCACGAATGATGAGCTACAATTGAATGCCCAAGCTAAGATTAATAATAATGGGGGCGTGATCAATGCAGGACGACTTGATTTTACTGCACAAAACCTGAGTAATGACAAAGGTAAGATCGAACAAACTGGACAACAACAATTACAGATAAGTGCCAAGGCTTTAGACAATAGCCAAGGTTTGCTTGGGCAAGCTTCGAAAGATAACCTAGGCTCTGGTAATGGACAGCAACCCGGTGGTACAACAACCCCACCAACGGTAAAGGATCCACAGGATTATTCTTCAGCACAAGATTCAAGTACGGTTGAAATCGCGGAACCTCAGGATTCAATCCCAAAAACCTTTGCAGCAGGTAAAATTCAGATTGCTCAAGAGATGAGTAATATCGCTGGTACAATCGTCAACAATCAAGATATAAGCCTTCAAGTACTGGACAGTATTAAAAATAATGCTGGGGAAATTCAGCTGCCTGAACTGCAATTCAAAGGGCTAAACTTTGAAAACCAGCAAGGAAAGCTCACTGCCAAAGTGGTGAATATCACCGCAGAGCATGTGAACAACCAAAAAGGCTTGATTGATGCTACGGAAAGCTTTGATTTAACTGCGCAACAGTTAAATAACAACCTAGGGCGTTTACAAAGTGCGAAGGCACTCAATTTAACCTCAACCCAGATTGATAATAGCCAAGGGCAAATCCTTGCTACGGATGCTTTAACGCTTAATTCTGAAAACACCAACAATAGCCAAGGTTTGATTGGTTCAGTCTATGCCGATGCGCAGTTGACCATCAAGATCTTAGATAACAGCAAAGGTGAAATTTCAGCTAAGAATATTCAGCTGACTGGAAAAACCCTGACCAACCAGCAAGGGACGATTCAGTCTAAAACTGGAAATTTAAATATCGATGTAGATCAGATTGATAATGGTACTGCTGAAGATTCAGCAGGTCATTTGATTGCTGCACAAAATCTAAAATTAAATGCACAGCAATTGCTGAGTACAGGTCAAATCTATGCAGGTCATACGGCTAATTTAACAGTTAATCAATTACAACAACATGGTCAATTGGCAGCACTGAATCAAGTCAAGGTTCAATCTGAAAATATTGTCAGCAATCAAAATGCGGTTTGGGTTGCTGGTTTAGATTTGGATGGCAAGCTCAGCAATGCAGATGCCCGGCTGAATATTAATACTCAACAGGTGCAAATTGCAGGTAAAGTGCTTGCAGGTGCAGAAATTCAGATTAATGCGGATCAGATTGCAGATCTGAGTCACAGTGAAAATCAAGCCAAAAACATCAAGATTAATACAGCACAATTAACAACAGCCAATGCTAAAATTATTGCGGATCAACAGCTAGACATACATGCAACGCAAAATATTAATAACCAAAAAGGTCAATACAGTGCTGGCCAAATTAATTTAAATACAGTGCATTTAAACAATGATCAAGGCTTAATTCAGCATACAGGCCAAGCTGACTTTGTTCTGGATATCGTAGATCGTATTGATAATAATAAAGGTCAAATTGTCAGTAATGCCCAACGTACAGTAATCAAAACCAACACTCTAAATTCTGTAGAGGGAGCAATCTTGCATGCAGGTGATCAACAGTTACAGATCACTGCACAAAATCTACAAGGACAACAAGGTAAAATCCAAAGCAATAGCAATTTGCAACTTGATCTTGGAACAGCCAATTTAGACAATGCGACCACCACTGCACAAAATATAAATCTAACTGCAACGGAATTGAGCCATCAACACGGGCAACTCATTCAAAGTGATGCCAATGGGCAATTGAATATCAATGTTGCACAAACATTGAATAATACGTCAGGTGTAATTAGTGCTGCTGGACAAGCCCAACTCAATGTTAGTCAACTTAATAATAGTTCAGGTAAACTTCTTGCAGATGGGCAATTGGGTATCAATGCAAATGATATTACAAACATGCAAGGCACAGTGTATACAGACCAATCACTTAATATCGTAGCAAAACATGGTATCAATAATCAGCAAGGTGTCTTGGCAGCAAAGCATGCAGTATATGTGAATGCACAATCATTAAATAATACAGATGGTGCTCTTCAATCAGAGCAGTCAAAACTTGATTTAAATATCGGTGGATCATTAAACAATCAACGAGGAAAATTACTGTCTAATCAAGATTTAAACATTCAAAGTCTAAGTTTAAACAATGTCTCAGGCACAGTTTTTTCTAATCAAGCATTAAAATTAGAGATAGAGGGCACGATTGAAAATCAGTCAGGTACAATCGCTGCCAATAACAATATTTTGATTAATGCTCAGTCATTAGACAACACTTCGGGGCAAATACGGTCTGAAAAAGAACAACTAAATATTATTACTCAGCAAAACATAAACAATAATTCAGGCATTCTTCTAGCAGCAAAAAATGTTGCGATCACTGCACAAGATGTCTCTTCTCAAAATGGACAAATTCAGGCAGGCCAACATGCTAATTTAGATGTTAAATCATTGGATAATACTGCTGGTACACTCTATGCAGAAGATCAATTAGAACTAAATGCTTCAGAACACATTAATAATCAAGATGGTATTATCGCTGCTAATCAAGCATTTAATTTAAATGCAAGTTCATTGTCGAATAATGGTGGAAAATTAATTGCACAGCAATCTGGGATGCAACTCCATATTGTAAAAGAATTAAGTAATATCAAAGGTGAAATTTCAGCAGCTCAAGATTTAGCAATAAATAGTGGTCGTTGGAATAATGCTGAAGGTAAGGCTGTAGCAGGTCAAACATTACAAGTGAACACCTCTACATTAGACAATCGTCTTGGTATGATTTATGCAGAAAATCATACCAAGATTGAAGCAACTGGTCAGATAAATAATACTGCTGGAGTCATTGCATCTAAACAAATTGATTTAACATCACAGTCATTGCTCAATGATTTAGGTAAAATTAGAGCAGAGCAAGGTTCTTTAAACTTATCCGTAAACAATGAATTAAGTAATCTATCTGGTGAAATATTTGCGGAAAAAGAAGCGAATTTAAAAGCACAGCACATTAGTAACCAAAATGGGAAAATACAAAGTATTTTAAAAACGAAGATTGAAACAAACACCTTAGATAATCAATCTGGAACAATCTATACACAAGATCAATTACAATTACTGGCACAGTCAGTAATTCAAAATCAGCAAGGTACAATCGCTGCACAAAAAGATCTTCAGATAAAAAGTGCAGATTTAAATAATGATCAAGGCGTTATTCAATCTGAACAGGGGCGAGCAGACCTATTCGTACAAGGTATATTTAATAATCATCAGGGCAAGTTGTTTTCTGGTAAGGGTTTAGACCTTATCGCTCAAGGAGTTGACAATCGTCTAGGACAAATCTCATCACTAGAAAAATTGAATTTAGATAGCCAATTACAAACATTGAATAATGAATCTGGAAAAATTCTAGCAGATCAAATCTTGCTAAAAACAGGTTTGCTCAATAATAATTCGGGTTTAATCCAATCGAATACCGAATTAGCGATCGATACCCAACATTATAATTTGCTCAATCAAAATTCTGGTGCTGATGGTGGAATACTCAGTCAAGGAAAACTCAATTTAACGAATGTTCAACAATTGTTAAATGATAACGGTATTCTTGCTTCAGCAGATGATGTTCATATCAGTGCACAGCAATTATCGAATCAAAAAGGCCAAATAAATAGTCAGGGTAATTTAACGATTGCTCAACAACAATCAGGTGGGTTGCTGAATAACCAAGGTCAGATTCAAGCATTAAAAAATATTCAAATCCATTTAGATCAACTGAACAACAGTGGGCAAGGTAGTCATATTGTTGCAGGTGGAGATTTATCAATCCAAGCACAAGTGATAGACAATCGACAAAATTTAGATGATACGATTTTGGGTGGTTTAGATGCTCAAAATATTCAATTAGATGCAGGTGAGTTAAATAACCAATCAGGTGGAATTAGAGCAAGCAAAGATGCAACACTTTTAATCCAACAAAACTTTAATAACCAACAAGGTAGTGTGACAAGTTTAGGAAAATTATCCATTGGTGGTAGCCAAAAAACGTTAAATATTAACAATAGTGGTGGCGAATTAATTGCGAAAAATGGACTTTCCATAGGTGCTAATGACTTAATTAACCAAGGTAAAATGATTAGCCTCGCTGATGCTGAAATATCACTAAAACAAAATTTTATTCATAAACAAGGTGATGAACTGAGTGTAAATGGTTTGCTTAATATCAATAGCGAACATGATTTTATCAATCAATCTACACTAAGTGCAGGCCAAGGTCTCACAGTCAATGCACAGAATATTTCAAATCAAACTGGGGCGAGTATTAGTAGCATTGCAACCCATTTAATTGCCAATGATGTCATACATAATCAAGGTTTAATTAATGGAGAATTAACCCATCTTCAAGCAAATTTTGTTTGGAATGACGGTGCTAAAATTTATGGTGATCATATTGCCATACAAGCACAAACGTTAAATAACAAAAGTAATCAAGACCGTATAGGTGCAGTCATTGCATCACGTGGAGATATTGATTTAGGGATTAATATTTTAAATAACCAAGCGGGTGGTTTGATTAATAGTGATTCAAAAGACAATGCTTGGATATTGAGTATGGGGCAATTAAATATTGGAGGTTCACTGGATAGTAATTATCAAGCACAAGGTCAGGCACAACTGATTAATAATCGTAGTGCAACTATTGAGTCTCAAGGAAACATGCGACTCAGTGCAAAAGAAATTCAAAATTTAAATGATAATTTTTCAGTACACTCAGTTTTAGAATCATCCAAATTTGTACACAGTTATGAGGATAATCGTGCTCCTGGCGTTGATGTTACAGACTTGATTGTTGGATTGGAAAAAGGTGATGGGTTTGACTGGCTTGTTTTAAGCGATGGACGACGTTTACAGACATATAATATTTTTGAATATAATAAAGAAACCTATGTTCCAGAAGTATTAACCAGTACACCTGGGCAAATATTGAGTGGGGGGGATATGTTGATTCAATCTGATCATGTCGTGAATGATCAGAGTCAAATACTTGCAGCTGGTACATTAAAGGTAGAAGGAACCAATATTGATAATAAAGAATATTTAGCTGATAAATTAATCCAATATAAAAATCCAAAAAAATGGTTCTACGATTCTGGTCGAAAGAGCTCGATGGCCTATGCCCCAGCAGATGAAACAAAACCGTATACATTAAGTGGACTTCATGGTGGAAATAAAGTTATTGGTATCCCAGCAGCAGAGATTAAAGATAAGACCAATGACAGTGTGCAAGTTGATGTAACAGGTTCCAAACAAGCTCAAGCGATTGAATATGAAAAACAACAGGCTAAAAAACAACAAGTTGAGGTAGACGCTGGACAGCAGACGAATGTTAAACAATCAGAAAATGAGCAGACACAGCAATTTGGTGAACTTGGCCCGAATGGATCGCAACAACAAGCCCAGCCAACTGAAAATAAAAAAGTAGATTCAGCGCAACAGTTAGATAGTTTAGAAAAGAATTTATCAGGCGTGGATGAGGCATCTAACTACGAAGTCCGTAGTGTAGAGCAAAAGACAATCACCTTACCTAGCAATGCGCTATATAGCACAACGAAAGATAGCCAAGCCCAATATTTAGTTGAAACTGATCCAGCATTTAGCCAATATAAAAATTGGTTATCATCAGATTATATGCTGGGCGTACTTGGTCGAGATCCAGCTAATCAACAAAAACGTCTAGGTGATGGCTTTTATGAGCAGCGCTTGGTTCAAGATCAAATTGCGCAGTTGACAGGGCATCGTTTTTTATCTGGCTATGGTAGTGATGAAGAACAGTACAAAGCTTTGATGAACAATGGTCTAAACTTTGCTCAAAGTTACAATTTACGTCCCGGAATTGCTTTAACAGCAGCTCAGATTTCGCAACTTACCAGTGATATCGTGTGGTTAGAAGAAAAAACGATTACGTTGGCAGATGGGACAACCACCAAAGCATTAGTTCCACAAGTCTATGTTCGGGCAAGATCTAGTGATTTAAAAGGTGATGGTACTTTGATTAGTGCGAATCAAGTGCAATTGGATATGAAAGGTGATGTTCTTAATCAAGCGACGATTTTTGGACGAGATGCTCTTATAATCAGCGCAAATAATGTCAATCAATTGGCTGGGCGAATGGAAGCTAATCGTATTGGGATTAAAACGCAAAATGATTTAAATAATATCGGAGGTCAGATTGTCGCAAAAGAAGCAGCATCCTTTGACATTGGCGGAAATTTGAATGTAAGTAGTACATTGACCAGTAATTATAAGCAAACAGGTCGTAGTACTTATGGTTTTACTGAGATAGATCGTAAGGCAGGCATCTATGTTGGTAATAACCAGACTACCTTAGACGATACTGATAATTTAAAAATGACACTAAATATCAAAGTGGGTGGTAATACCACATTGAAAGGTGCAGAAATTTTAAATGCGAATGGTTCAACCATCCTGCAAACTCAGGGGGATGTGAACTTAGAGACATTGCAAACGGAGCGAGTTAATAATAGTTATAAAAATAAGAAAAATTATGACTTTAGTACAACACAAACAGATGTCGGTAATCAAATTATTTCAAAAGGTGATGTAACTATCACTGGGAAAAATATTGACATTACAGGTTCTCAAATCAGTAGTGAGCAGGGACGCACCACTCTGAGTGCTGAAGAGCGATTGGATATTCAAGAGGGACGTGCTCGTAGCACAGTTGAACATGCGGATGAAGTAACGAAAAAAGGCTTCTTGAGCAGTAAAACTACAAAGAATTATAGAAAGGATATGTCGAATGAAAGTATTGGCAGTACGATTGATGGTAAGGAGGTAGTTCTTGATGCTAAAAATATTAAGATACAAGGCAGTGATATTGTTTCTGATGAATTAACGCAAATTCAGGCCAAGGAAAATATCAATATTACGGCGGCACAGAACCAATATTTAAATGTGTCAGAGCACAGCACGAAAAAATCTGGATTTACCTCTAGTTTCTCTAATGGTGTTGCAAGTTTGGGATATGGTAAATCCAACTTAAAGGCACAACAGGACAATCAATCATCGATATTAACGCAAAGTCAGATTAGCAGTAAAAATGGTGATACGAATATTATTGCAGGTAAAAATCTAACTGTGGAGGCTGCACTTATTCAGTCAGGGAAAGATCTGAATATCATTGGTCAGAATGTTAATTTAAATGCAGGTTATCAAGTCAGCACTGAACATTCCAAAGTCCAAAGTAAAAACTCAGGGCTTTCAGTGGGTGTAACTTATTCTGCTGGAACTGCAGGCAAATCTGCCTATGATAAAAGTGCCGAAAATGGACAGTTCTCTGACAGTACTGTAGGCAAAGTTATGTCGAGAGCTGAAGCAGCTCGTAAAGCAACTATGGCTGCTGCTACACCTGTTGTCATAACGGCTGGTAGTCAGAAAACACAACAAACTTCAAATAGATTATCCACCCAAGCTGTAGTGACGGAAGTTGCAGCAAAAGGCAATGTAAAGATCATTGCGAATGACGGTAGCATCAATAGTCAAGGTGCTAAAATTTCGGCTGAAGGTGATGCCTTGCTCCATGCTAAAGACAATATTAATTTAGGGGTTGTTCAAAATACGCATACAGAGAAGGCGGATAGTAAACGTAGCGGATTCAGCATAGATAACCGCGATCACCTTGCCCCTATTGGTGTTTATAATGATAAAAATAAGGGTGATGGACAGGTTGTTAAAACTACAGGAACACAAATTTCTGTGGGAGGAAAATCTACTCTGCAAACAGAACAAGGTGATATTAATATTATTGGCAGTTCTGTAGTTTCACAGGGTGATAACATTATTAATGCTGCTCGGAATGTCACGATTAAATCGGCACAAAGCAGTCAGAGTCAACATGACTCTCAACTGAGTAAAGGTTGGGGGAGTGCACAAATTTCAGATACTGAGAGATTTGATGGCTATATGAGTAGTAGCAGTTTGAAAAATAGTGACAGTATTGAACAACAGCGTAGCCAGATTGGTAGTTTGGGCGGTAACATTAATATTCGGGCAGGCAATCAATACACCCAGCAGGTTGCTGATATTATTGCAAAAAAAGATATTAATATTACAGCCAAAGATATTGCAATATTGGAAGATAAAAATAAAGGAAAGTCGGAGCAGTCTTCAAAAGACTTAAAAATTGGAGTATTTAGCCGCGTAAGTTCTCCACTCATTGATTTGGTGAATGCAATAGAAGGGGCAACAAATAGTAAAGCGGATGACCGTACTAAAGCTTTACAAGGGTTGGCAGCGGCAGCACAAGGCTATCAAACGTATAGTGATATTCAAGGTGCTTCATTTGCTAAAGCTGAAGCAGGCATTGGTTTTAAAACCAGCCAAAATCAACAAAGTAATCAATATACAACTTCACAGCAGAATAATTTAAACGCAGGTGGCAATGTCAATTTAACCAGTACTGAAGGTAATATTCATTTGCAGAATACTCAGGTAAAAGCTAAAGAGAATATTAGTTTAGATTCTGCAAAAGATATTCTTTTAGAGTCTGGGCAAAGTCATCAAAAAATCGATGGAAAGAACAGCAATGCAGGCGTAAGTTATGGTGTAGGTGCCTCAGTTGGTGCACAAACTGGTGTTTATGTATACGCTGAAGCTGGTTATGGTAAAGGGAGTAACCATACCGACAATAATAGCCATACGCAGACGACATTGGAGTCAGACAAACTGAGCCTAAAAAGTAAAGGGGATACAACTTTAAACGGTGTACAGGCAACAGCAAATCGTATAGATGCAGATGTTGGCGGGAAGCTCAGTATTATTAGTACGCAAGATACAATGAATCAGGCTATAGAACAGACTGGTGTAGGTGCACGCGTTCAAGTATCCCTAGGTACTGCATGGCAAGCTTCTGGTAACTATAGCAACAGTAATGCAAAAGGTTCATCAAGTAGTGTAAACCAACAATCAGGTTTGTTTGCAGGCGATGGTGGTTATCATGTTAAAGCGGATAGTGTTGATTTGAAGGGTGGTGCAATTGTTTCAACAGCAGTTAAAGACAAAAATGATCTAACAGCGAATAGTTTAACATTCAATAATATTGAAAATAACAGTGCTCATAATGCAACTTCTGTGAGTTTGGCTGGTGGAACAAGTTCTAAAAATGATAAGGCGTCTAACCCAACCAATAATGACAACTGGCGTAATAGTACAAGTTTTAGTCCGAGTCTACCTCAACATGAAGCAGATAAAGACAGCAGTACTACATATGCCACTTTAAGTGAAGGCAATATTAAGATAGGCGGTAAATCAACAACAGTTGAAGCGTTGGGTATTCATAGTGATGCCTCCACAGCAAATAGACCAGTTGAAATCTTGCCGAATTTGCAAGAGATATTAGATAAGCAAAAAACGGTAGCAGATGCGACTTCTACGATTGCTGCTGCGACAAGAACATATAGTCAGAATCAGCAAAAAAAAGCGGAAGCAGAAAAACAAACTGCTAAGCAAAATGTACTTGAACAACTCAATCAAAATAGTGATGCGCTCAATTACTATCAAAGTCTCGACCCTGCAAAACAAGAGGAATATTTAAGCCAATATTCACCTGACTATGCCAAAGCAAGTCAATCCAATCAAGATTGGGGCATGGGTGGAGATAAGAGTCGTGCGATCAATGCAGTCACTATGGCCATTACAGGAGCATTGGGTGGTCAAACAGATATTCAAGTGGTAGCTAATACATTAGCACCATATGCAGCTTATAAAATAGGAAAAGAATTTGGTCATGGAGAAGACAAGAACACCACCGCACAACTGGTGAGCCATGCGATATTGGGTGCAACACTTGCTTATGTGAATGGTGGTAATCTTGCTGCAGGTGGTTCGGCTGCGGTTGCGAGTGAAGCAGCAGCTACATACTTTACGAATCAGTATAAAGATGATAAACGTTACCAGAATGAAAAGGGTGAGTTCATTCCGAATTTATTACCTGAAGATGTGAAAACGCAGATTCGTGATTTGATCACTGCAATAGGAGCTGTAGCGGGCGGAACTGTAGGCGATTCTGCATTTAGTGCACAACTGGCAGGTGTGGTTGGGCAGAATGCTGCTGAAAATAATGAAATGAGCCTGCCATTTCCTGTTAACACTGAACGTGGACAAGGTCTTCAGTCCATTGTTGAATATGGAAATAAAAATGGATGGAATAATAAGCAAATTAAAGAAGCTGTTGCAAAAGAAAGTAGAGGAAGAGATTTTCAGGGTGAACAATACACTAAAGCATTAGTTTATGGATCTGCTGCACTAGGTATGGGGGTGGCTGCTCCCGAAATAATGGGTTTATCTGCATTGGGTGGTGGTGTGATAGGTGGTGGTACGAGTGCATTAACTTATGCAAATACAACACCTAAAAATGAATTTAGTTATAAAAAACTTACAATTTATACCGGTGGAGGTGCTGTGACAGGTGTAGCTGCAGGTGTAACGAAAAATCCATTATTAATATTGGGATCTGGAGCAGCAGGAGCTTATGCAACACAGTATGTAGCCGAAGGTAAAGCAAATTTATCATCTGCTATAATTTCTGGAGGTTTTGGAGTGTTAGGAGGAAAATTGGGATCACTTGGATGTGGTACAGCATGTCAGTTTATAATGACATACCCGACATCAGTAGCTGCGACTACAATTACAGACAAGTCAATTGAAAAAATGGATAAAGCAAAAAATGAAAGAAAATAAATTAAAATCAATAAATTATTCTTATTTTTTTAATAAAGATGGTTTGAAGTCAATGTATGGGGAAATATACATTATGATATTCTTTTTAATTTGTTTATTTATTCTATTAAATGCCGTCTTAACTTCAGATATTAATATGCATAAAATTTTAGGTTTAAATATTTCCTATCGTTATATTATTCCTTTTTGTATTGCTGTTACAGGTTTTTTATTTTTATTCTATAAGTTTATTAAAATCTATAGAAAAGTAGTAATTGATTTATCGGTTGATGAAAATAAAATCATTTTTAATAATCTTGGATTCCAAAGGGAAATAAAAAATTTTTCAATAATATTATTGCCAAGTAATCGCTTTGTGAGATGGAGTAATTTAGAAGGTTTTAGCAGAAAATATATTAATTATGTTGGTGTTGAAGATCAAGATGGTAAACAATATATAATACCTTATGCTGAAAATATGCAGGATGAAGTTGTAAATTTTTTAACTGAACGAGGAGGATGTTTGAAATAAAAATGGCTTTGTTGCACAAACCTATCCTTAATGGCTTATTCAGTAATATAATTTAAAAATGAATAAGCCTACACCTAAAATTTATCGTACAACGAATTGGTCTTTTTACAATCCAGCTTTGATCAATCGAGGAAATATCACAATCTGGTTTGATCCTAGCACTCAATGGTATGCTCAGCCAAAAGGCAAACAAGGAAAAAATCAAACTTATTCTGATACGACCATTCAGTGCTGCCTCATGATTAAATCTCTATTTCGATTGTCTTTACGTATGGTCACAGGCTTTGTTCAAAGCCTGCTTAAACTTTGTGGTTTAAACTGGATAGCGCGAGATTATTCGACCATTTGCAGAAGACAAAAGCATATTGATATTGCAATTAGCTATCAAAAAAGCTGTGATGGATTGCATTTATTAATTGACAGTACAGGATTAAAATTTCTGGGTGAAAGAGAATGAAAACGGAAGAAATATCAGCCTAAATATCGTCGATAATGGCGTAAATTCCACCTTGGTATAGATGCGGGAACACTACAAACAATGTCAGTGATTCTCAGGTACTTGGTGATTGACTGAATCAAATCCCAGAATCTGAACAGATTGACTCGGTCTATATAGATGGCGCTTATGACACAAAATATCGCGGACAGATGATTTCAGATAGATAAGTACATGCAGTGATTCCGCTAAGAAAAAATGCGAAGCCTTGGAAAGATATAAGGAGCAGTTTGTTAGAAAGAAATGAGTTGCTTCGAACATTTAAATGTTTAGGTCGAACCATATGGAAAAAGGTCGGGTTACCATCGCTGAAGTTTGGTGGAAATTAAGATGCACTGCATTAAATTATTAGATGATAAATTGTCATCAAAGCATTTTTCAAGTCAGGTTAATAAAGTACATACGAGAATTGCCATCCTAAATAAATTTACAGAATTGGGCAAACCTTATACCCAAATTGTAATTTAAATGGTTTGGGAAAAGTTCAGCTTTTGAATGTTTATGCAACAAAGCTTTTATATATTCAAAAAGGAACTAAATTCTTCATAAAAATTTTGCTTAGAGGCAACGCTAACATTAAGGCGAGTCCATTGATTATATTTCTGTCCATCCAAGCTAAAAATATAACCAGGTGCGAGAACAAGCTTATTTTCAACTGACTTCTTCATCATGTCGTGGGACAAATCTAGATTTTCAAAAGTAGTCCAATAATATAAAGAATCTTGAGCTTCATAAAAAACTTTGCCACCTAATTTTTTAATATTATCTAGTGCATGTTGACTATTTATTTTTAAACTTTCTTTGAAAAATTGGAGATGCTGTTCATAAACTTTACTTTGTAAAATAGTACAAATAAATTGTTCTGCATACTCTGAACTATTTACATGTAAAATGGCTTTAAAATCAGCAAGTTTATCAATCAAATGATATTCACCAACAATAAACCCAACACGAATTGATGGACTGATAATCTTAGAGAATCCGCTAATATAAAGATGATGTGAAAAATCACTATACGAGCTTAATCTGTGTTTAATATCTGTATATTCAGAAAACACATCATTTTCAATAATTAAGCAATTATGTTCCTTGCACAAGCTGTTAATTATCTTAATTTTATCTAGACTGATATGTGTGCCAGTCGGATTGTGTGAAATACTTTGGGTAAAAAAAAGTTTAGGTTTTATCGTCTTTAAATATTCTGCGAGAATTTGACAATCTGGCCCATCGACCAATCGTGGAACCTCAATTATTTTACATTTTGTAAGTTGTAGTTTTTTTAGTAGTGGATAATAAATAGGTGAATCTACTAAAACAATAGTATCCGATTCAACGAAATATCGAATAATCAAATCTATTGCATCATTCACACCATTGGTCAGTAAAATATTATCAGGAATAACTTTAATATTGATTTGGCTTAAACGTAAGGATAGCGTTTCTCTTAATGCTTCATAACCATATTTAGAGCCGTAACGTAATAGCTTTGTATTATTCTCTTGAAGTGATTTTTGCAGAAGTTTATTTAAGGGTAATAGGTCAAACCAAGAAGAATCGGGGAAACCATCTCCAACATTAATTACACCATTAAATGTTTCTAATTGACGACGCATTAGCCATAGCTCATCTATATCTTGCATTTCAATATTGGCTTGTTGAAATCGGGGAAGGTTTTTTTGTTCCATGACAAAAAAACCGGATGCGGGCTTTGAATAGATTAGACCTTCGTCTATTAATTGTTCTAAGGCATAAATGACAGTGTTTTTAGACACATTATATTGACTACATAGCTTCCGAATAGATGGAATTTTTTCATTTTTTTTATATAGTTGCGATTTTATTTGATGTTTTAAAATCTGAAAAATTTGATCAACAAGGTGTACTGAATTGGAGTCCATAATTTATTTAAACTGTCCTAAAAAAACTGTCCGTAAAAACTGTACCTTGAGAGAAATCAGGCAAACACTTAAATTGTTTCTATGAACATAATGAGCATAGGATAGCCAACATGAATTCTAAATTACCTAATTTTCGTAAATTAACAGTTTCAGAACGCCTCAAGGAAGTTTCAAAAATAGCAGGTTTAAATGCTCAACAACAGCAATTATTGGAAAATGATGGTGCGTTAGCTTGTGATTTAGCAAACGGTATGATTGAAAATGTTATTGGAAAATTTGAACTTCCATTTGGTGTTGCTGCAAATTTTCAAATTAATGGTAAAGATCATTTAATTCCAATGGTGGTTGAAGAGCCATCTGTTGTTGCCGCAGCATCATATATGGCGAAAATAGTGCGTGAAAATGGTGGCTTTAGAACCTCAAGTACAGAACCTCTAATGCGTGCACAAGTTCAAATTTTGGGTATTGAATCTGCAGAAAAAGCGAAAGAAATTTTGTTGGCAAATAAACAAGAAATTATTCAGCTTGCAAATAGCAAAGATAAATTCCTCATCAGTTTAGGTGGGGGTTGTAAAGACATCGAAGTGCATTTGTTTGAGTCAACTAAAGTTGGCCCGATGGCTGTTATGCACCTGATTGTAAATGTATGTGATGCAATGGGTGCAAATACAGTGAATACCATGGCAGAGACGGTGACACCATTGGTTGAAAAACTAACCGGCGGTCAAGTTCGTTTACGTATTTTATCCAATCTCGCAGATTTGCGCTTAGTCCGAGCGGAATTGACTGTACGTCCCGATCAATTGAAACAAGAGTCATTGTCTGGTGAAGAAGTTATTGATCGTATGCTAGAAGCATATGAGTTTGCTGTAATTGATCCATATCGTGCGGCAACGCATAACAAAGGCATTATGAATGGGATTGACCCTGTGATTGTTGCTACAGGGAATGACTGGCGTGCAATTGAAGCAGGTGCACATGTTTATGCAGTCAAAAACGGACAGTACACATCGCTTACGACTTGGGAAAAAGATGCGCAAGGTAATTTGGTTGGTCGTATAGAATTACCTATGGCTGTAGGCTTAGTCGGTGGGGCAACGAAAACCCATCCTTTAGCGAAATTGTCTATTCAGATGCTGAATATTGAATCTGCAAGTGAACTCGGAGAGGTTATTGCAGCTGTTGGTTTAGCACAAAATATGGCAGCGATACGTGCATTGGCAACAGAAGGGATTCAACGTGGTCACATGGCATTACATGCACGCAATATTGCGGTTGTAGCAGGAGCTAATCCAGATGAAGTTGATTTAATTGTGGCAAAAATGGTTGCAGAACATGATGTCAGAAATGATAGGGCATTGGAGCTACTGGTAGAATTACGCAGTTAATGAGTTTGCTTTTAAAAACTAGAAGCACTTGGAGTTAGTAGCAATGGATAATGCGATGCAGCAAGATAAAAAAAATGCAGCTCATCACAATCAATGTTCTCAAAAAGATGTATCAAGTGAGAATAATGATGAGCTTGTAGAAGTATGGGGAGATACGGTCAGCTTTCCAGCTTTGGTTATCCCTGGTGATACGTTAGCCACACCGTTAATGGCTGAATGTGAAGCGATGCGAAAACTTGGTGCACCACATATTGCTTTACGTAAGATGATTTCTGGTGCAATTATTTCTGCATTTATTGCTGTGCCATGTGCTGTTTTATTTGCATCCTTATTAGCTCCGTTTGGTGATGCGATTAAAGCATTTGCACCTTGGATTTTTGCTTTAGCGGCAATCATCATTACCTATTTTTCGCCGGGTAAATTAGCATCCACTTTGTTGTTGATTCCATTTGTCGTGCTGATTATTGCATTGCAAAGTTTTACGGCAACTTTCGATACTAAATTATCGATTAGCTATTTTCTGGGTATTGCTATTGGGCCATTAATTGCAGATTTATTAATGGTGAGTTCTCCATTAGGGCGTAAAAAAATGCAGCGCCAATCGGTCAATCAGCTATCTATCGCACCTGAAGTAAAAAGTTGGTCAGGCTATTTCCCCAATCCATTTAAAGTACTAGATAAAGAACAAGTAAAATGGACGGTTGCTACGTCTGTTGTTTCAAGTGCTACTTTTGTTTTTAGTCCAGTTGCAATGACAGTTGCCTTAGGGGAGTTTGTCTCTTCACGATTTAAACAGGTGTATCAGCGCTTAACGACTACACTTACCGCGAAGAATGGTATTACAGAGTCTACTTATATTGCAGAAGCTTTAATTCCGTTGATTGCTTTCGGTCTGCCCTTAAGTCCTGTAGCTGCTGGCCCTGCTGCACCATTATTCAATGCACCACCGGTATTTACCGTTGGTGAAGATGGAGCACAAGGGCATAATTTACATCACCTTTTAAGTCAATGGGAGTTCTTGGGCTATGGTTTGCTCGCGGTTTTCATTGCTTCAATCGTGTCTTATCCATTTGCAATGAATTATGCCCGTCGTGCAGCCTTATTCGTAACCAAATACATTAGTCATGAGGCCATTATTGCAACATTTGTGGGTCTTATTTTAGTGATTAGTTTATGGGAAGGGGCGCTTCTTGGTGTATTGGTTATTATCACTGTTGGTCTAGTCGGTGGCTTATTATCTAAGCATTTTGGCTTTAATACAGGCTGTCAGTTCATGGGGTATTACATGGCGATTCTGTCTGTTCCAGCTTTGATCGGTTTGGTGGGCTAAGCATGAATGACTTTGTGAAAATTGTAGAAGTTGGCGCCCGTGATGGATTACAGAATGAAAAATCTGTCATTGAGTTTAACCAACGATTGGAATTTCTGAATCTACTTGTACGCAGTGGTTTTAAATCAATTGAAGTAGGATCTTGTGTTTCACCACGCTGGGTTCCACAAATGGATAAAAGTACAGCGTTATATACAGCGCTTGAAAAACCTGAACAGGTAAACTCCAGTTTATTGGTTCCGAATATGAAAGGATTAGAAGCTGCGATAGGGGCTGGATGTAAAGAGGTCGCCATTTTTACAGCAGCATCTGAATCATTTGCGCAAAAAAATATTAATTGTTCTATTGAGGAAAGCTTTGAACGTTTTAAACCCATGTTTGAAGTCGCCAAACAGCATGAAATTCAAGTGCGTGGTTATGTATCTTGTGTTGTGGATTGTCCTTATGAAGGGGCAATTGCTCCTGAAAAAGTAGCGAGTGTTGCAAAGCAACTTTTTGATTTGGGCTGTTATGAAATTTCATTAGGTGAAACGATTGGTACAGCTAGCCCAATACGAGTTCGTACGATGTTGCAGCATTGTCTAGACGTTCTCCCTGTTGAAAGGGTAGCAGGGCACTTTCATGACACATATGGTATGGCTATTGCCAATATTGCTGAATCATTAAATTGGGGTCTTAGAATTTTTGATTCTTCGATTGCGGGATTAGGTGGCTGCCCTTATGCCAAAGGTGCTTCAGGAAATGTAGCGACAGAAGATGTGGTGTATTTATTAGAACAATCGGGTTTTAAAACAGGCATTGATATTTCTGCAATGTTAAAGGCGGGTCACTATATTACTTCCGTGCTTCAACGAGAGAATCAATCACATTTTGTAAAAGCCTATACAGCAAAACTATTGGATTAAAAATTGCTGTATAGCGATCAAAAATAGCGTGTTACTGGTTTAGTTGTAAAAATGTGATTGATGAAGGGATGTTAGCTAAAGAATTAGCAAAAGGAAAAAGCTTTAAAAACTATAGAAAAAGGAAGGAGTGAAATTACAGATAGCAGTGTAATTTCACTCAAGCAAAACGTTTAAATTTAATTAAGAACCAAGGCATAGCCAACATGATTTATATCATTCTAATGATATGAATAGGATTTTTGCATGCCTAAAAAGTGAAAAGGATCAAGGAATGAAATTAACAACAAAGATGTTATTCAGCAGTGCAGGACTTATTTTTACCCTTGCACAGAGTCATGCTGCAACTGTTTTAGACCCAAAAGGTAATTACTTATTGGGAGATTGGAATGGAACTCGAAGTAGTCTAGCAGAACAAGGAATTAAGTTTGATGCAAATATTACCGTAGATACCGCCTACTTAGTAGATGGCGGATATAACGATCAGCAAGATCCAACGTATACCAGCCAATTATGGTTAGGGAGTCATTGGGACTTAGAAAAACTACTGGGTTGGGATGGTGTTTCGGTACGTACGATTGTGACCGCACGACAAGGTCAAAGTGTTTCAGTTGAACAACTTTCCGATCCGCTTGCACCACAGATGGGCAATGTTCAGGCAAGCTATGGACGAGGAAATCGTGGTAGTCGTTTAAGTGAATTTTCCATAGAAAAACAATTTAAAGATAATGGAGTAAGTGTCCGTTTAGGTCGGTTCGGTATGGGAACCTATTTTAATGTGATGTCTTGTGACTTCCAAAATACATCTTTCTGTACAGCGCAAATGGGCAAATGGCAGGGAAGTTCCTGGTACAACATTCCTGTGAGTCAATGGGCAGGTATGTTGAAATATCAAATTAATCCTGAGCTCTATACTCAAGTTGCTGTTTTTGAATTTAATCCCACCAATATTAAAGAGAATGAGGGTTGGAACTTAAGTATATCAAATGCAGATGGAGTAACTGTACCAGTTGAATTGGTTTGGCAACCGAAACATGCTGTGAATGATTTGGCTGGTAGTTACCGTGTAGGGATGATGTATAACACCGCAGATAACATTGAAAATCAAAAAGATATTGTGACAGGAGAGGCTAAAGATCATACTTCTGGAGCGTGGTTTATCGCAGAACAACAGCTAACCAGCCGTGGATCAGGTAAACAAGGTTTACATGGATTTATGAATTTAAGTTTTCATGATGAAAGCACCAATAAAATTGATAATATGCAGCAAGTTGGCTTGAAATATATCGGGTTATTGGAAAATCGTGAGAATGATATTTTAGGGTTTGGCCTAAATCGTATTCATGTGAGCGACCGTTATCGTGAACATAGCAGTAGAATAAATAAAGAAGCAGAATATAATATTGAATTAAATTATTCCTACTACCCAACGAAATGGGCAATGCTCCGTCCTAATATTCAATATGTGATTAATCCCGGTGCCACAAGCTATGTAGATAATGCTTTGGTTTTAGGGTTAACAAGTAGATTGACGTTTTAATTAACTGATCTTGAGTTGATTCAAATCTGATTAGTGCATATCGTGCGGGTGGAGCCATCATTACTAAGATGGATGGATCAGGTGGTTTTATTACACCTACCACCCGTAAACAACAGTTAATTTATGAGTTGCATAATCCACATGAATATACATATCCCCAATATCATTGCAGATTTTTCTTCAGTCGACTTTAGACTGGAAGTTGAAAAATCATGTTTTGGTTTCTGGGGCTTATTGGTTCATTATTCATAAAAATATAGCAACCATTGCTACTCTAAATTAAAGAAAGATTCAGATGGAAATTAGATTAATTATCTATCTGATAACAATACTTAGCCCAATTTAGAACACCACCTATTTTTATATGTTTTGATTGTTAATAAGATTGTTGCTTCTGCCATTTAAGGCAGAAGCATGGGTTTTATGCCCTTTATTTTTTATGTAATACAAAAGTCAGTCCGGTCAGCCATTAATGCTTTACGTTTTTCAAGATAAGCACCACGTAAATACGCAGCTTCAACTTCATCTGGCAGTTTATGAGCAAGCACATGCTCACAGACTTCGCGTGGATAATCCGTTTTATCGGCTGACCAGTCACGGAACGTAGATCGAAATCCATGTGTAGTTACAACACGATTTTGTTTAGGATCAATATAGCCTAAGCCATTTTCTTTAACCTTTTGTTCATGCATCCGCTTAATCAAAGCTGTTAAAGACATATCTGAAAGCATGCCACCACCACGAGGTGCAGGAAAAATGTAGCCTTGTGATTCTGTATTAATCTGAATTGATTTCAATAATTCAATTGCTAGTTCTGAAAGTGGAACGCGATGTTCTTTTTCAGCTTTCATCCGTTCTTTTGGAATAATCCATACCTTAGATTCAATATCGATTTCTTGCCATGTTGCACCAAAAATCTCACCAGAACGACAGGCTGTTAAAATTGAAAATTCAAGCGCTTTAGGAGAAATACCATCTTTCTGATGAAGGTGTTGAACAAATTCTGCTACTTGGTCATAAGGCAGAGAAGGGTGAGGGCGTGATATCTGTTTTAAATTCCCTAGAATAGGTTCAAGATTACCTTTCCATTCTGCAGGGTTATCCCCTTCAAAATACTCCATCGCTTTGGCGTAATCGAAAATGGTTTCAATACGGCCACGAAGTCGTTTAGCCGTCTCATTTTTTGTAGTCCAAATTGGCTCTAAAATCTTAGCAATATCTACTTTGGTGATTGAGCTGATAACTCTATCTCCTAAAATAGGGAAAATATAAGTTTCTAGTGTTGTTGTCCATTGACCAATATGTTTTTGATTCTTCAGTTCACGGGTTTTATTTGCTATAACCACTTCTGCACATTCACGGAATGATCTATCCCGAAGTTTCTGAATATGTAGCTTTTCAAGTTGTGCTTGTTTATGAGCAATTGGATCAATGCCGTTTCGAATCTGTGATCTGAGTTCAGTTGCTTTAACACGAGCTTCAGCTAAAGAAACTTCAGGATAGGGGCCAAGACCGATATCACGGCGATGAGGTTTTATTTTCCATCTTTGTCTAAACGCTTACCTACGATAGCACGCAAAATCCAGACACGAGAACCACCCTCGACATTTAGACATAATCCATCCACACCACCAACGGAATATCGACCAGTTACTTTAATTTTTGCTACCCTGAGTGCAGATAGCTCTTTAGACTTCTTCGATATACTATTATTTACCACACAACCTACCCCACATAAAGTACTGGAATTGGCTGGATTGGTCAAGACGGTGTTGGATTGATTTAATTGTATCTAATTGAATAATATATTTTTATAATATTTATTTGGATTGTATAGGACTGCTGTTATGCGGAAACCGCTACAATCGAACTGGATAAATGCTAACAATTAGCAGCAAGAAATTTACATGGATTTTTATTAAGTATACCTTTTAGTATCCTTTTTTAAATTTTTAATGATTTTTTCTTTAAAAAACAGATATGAAAGACTAATGCATCATCGGAGTAAGTGTGGAGAGATCAGCTATTACATGATTACTCATAAAAAACCTTAAATTATTAGGTGTAAAACAAAAAAAGCGTGAAGAACACGATCAATTCTAGATTTTAGCGTATATCACGCTTGATTACAGTGTTAAAGCGTTTGGAAATAAATCATAGCAGGAATAAAGGGCATTAAATAATGGGATTATTGATAAAAAATCTCAATGTACTTATTTAAAGTTTGAAAGAATTATTTATATAAACCTAACTGGGTGAGATGTAGTCTTAAAATGCGTCGTAATTCCAAGACAGCTTCAGGCGTTTCTTGAATCGAATGTCCACCTTTTATAATTTTTTCAGATGCAGCATCGTCTAAATGTGAACTTCTATACGGTACGATCCCATCAGTCATGATATTAGGATCATTACTATCGGTAATATTCCCCATAATTGAATGATAAATCATGCTTTTTTTAGGTAGAACATTCTCGGTTAATTGGGTGAATTTAGAATTGTGACTTAAATCACTGGGACCATTTTGAATAACACCATGTCCAACATCTTTAAGAAAATTTTTAGCATTTAAATCACGTTCATCAATTGAGTCAGCCAAAGCACCTAAAAATGCGCCTGGAAGTTTGATTACTCGGCGTGCTGCAAGGGTAAACCAACGATCCGCGAATGCAGTTCCTCGATGGGGCGCAGAAATAAAAATAGCACGATCAAAATTTGGAATTGAATTGATGGTTAAGCGTGCTTTAAAAATATCATCATTTTTAAATTGATTCACTTTTCGATTATTGAGCATTTTCAAGGCAGGTTGAGTCAAGTTGGCATCACTGACCAAAAGACGAGAAATGATTCCACCCATACTATGACCAATTAATACAGCATCTTTAGCAGAGGCAGATTTTTGATCAATCATTTTAAAACCTTGATTAATAATGGCATTGATTTGATAACGACTTTCTAAAATAGGCATGTTGGTCGAATAAAAAATTTGCCAAACTTGATAATTTTCACGTAATACATAATCACCCATAATGTCATTGGTCAATCGAATCCATGCTTCAGGGCTACTAGCCAGTCCATGTACTAATACAATGACTTTTTTATTCGGATTGTACGGTTCAAGCATGTATAAATGCGGCATGGTTAAACGCTGATCGCGGTCAATTAAACTTAAATAAGCCGCAATACCTAAATTATTTTGTGCAAGCCATAATCCATAAGGAGCTGAAAAATTAGCGGCCAAAGGATATTCATTTCCAGCAATTTTAATTTTTTCGACACTATAGGGATCGTATACTTTAATTTTAAAATTAGGATTGTTAATAATGTCTTGAACTGAAGTTGAAGAAAAGGGTTGCGCGGTAATACTGACTGATAAATAACGTGGAGGATGAATATTTGGATTCATTCCGTTTTTATAATGATAATGCACAGGATCAATGATGTATTTATTTTCTTCTGCTGCCTTTGATTCGGGAAGAATAGCAACAAATTCGGCACCAAAACCATCTCGGCGGTTAATAGAGCGTAACCCTGAAAAATTGAGATTATAACTGGATAATAGGTTTTCAAATTCGGTATTTGCAAGTTTTGGATAATCTTGATAATCAATCGTATAAATACTTTTCCCGATTTTAATTTGTTTAGCAATTTTTTGATTTTTGTGTCTTAAACTATAAGTGGTGATTAATTTGGCAAGTGCTTGATTATAAAAATCTCGAATTTGCACTTGTCTATTGTTAAAAATACGATCTTGAGGATGGCGTTCTGTCTTAAATAAATAGGCATAACTATAACGGATGCTTTTATCCAACATATTGAGTTGCTGATCTAAACATTCATCATGTTTGATTTGCTGTATTTTTTGTTTTTCTTCGGATTGATGTTTGTTAAAGATACTAATTTTACATTCAGATGAAGCATCTAATGCAATTGCTTTGGTTAAATAGACTTCACTGGCTGTAGACAGGAGCTGTTCATCTTGAATTTGAGGAATTGCAATCAGATCTTGTACACATGTTTCAGGATCTTCGGCACATGTTTTTGCTTCACGTCCTGTCATAGAGAGGACATTTAAACTGGCTTCACTCATTTTTGAGCGAGTCAGGATACTATCACGCTCATTGGTGATAGTTATATTCACTTTTTGATTTTTAACACTGACAACTTGACAGCCGCTTAGCGTTAAGGTGCTGATTGTTATCAATACAAGCAGAATGTTATTCTTTGTATACTGCATATTCATGAACTTGTGAAAACCTACAGGAAATCATACGATATTTGAGCAAAAAAATAGACTGAAAATTCAGTCTATTTAAAAAAATATTATTTAGATAAAGCTGGATTTTTCATGACCTGCCACACGTTATAACGGCTTTGTGTTTCAATTTCATTGATCAGTCGATTAACAACTTCGGTTTCTTCAGGATACTTCACTTTATAGTTTTTTAAAGTTTGGATCGCATTCTTTTTTTGTTCCATACCGATGAAGTTATTGGCAGATGATAAATATGCTTCTTGCACGCCTGCTTTCATTGCTTTATCTAAATAAGGAAGAGCTTCTTTTTGACCACCACCTTCAGATAAAGAAAAACCAAACCAAAGATTTGCTTCAGGATCTTCTTTGTTGATCTTTAGAATGCGTTGAGCATAAGTGAGTGATTTGGTTGTATAAGCTGAACCTAAATCTAAATTACGACCTAAGATGCTGGCTTTAAATGCACGAATTAAAATATCAAATGATGCATTATCTTTGCTTGCAAGACCATCCAATTGAGTTGAAACTTCTTTTAATTTGCTTTCCAAACCTTTACGTTCTTGACGATCTGTAAATTGTGGTGGGTAATGACGTGCTTTACCTTCCACCATTTGCAAGAAATCATCAATACTGGTGATATCAATTTCATTTTCACCCGCAAGTACTGCATATTTCATGGTGCGGTTGTTACTATTGATGGTTGGAATAATTAATTTGTTAGTATCTAAAATTAATTTTTGATTTGGGTTGTTTGGATCGGTGACTTCTAACTTGGTTACAGGTTGAGCCGCCGCTTTTTTGAGTTCTAACTCAAATACAGGTGGTTGGTTATAATTAAATGGATTTAATGCATAAAATGGAGGTGATAATTCTGGTTCGGTGTAAACGATTGGATCATTATTGGATGCTGATTTATTTGACTTTATTGATGTTGTACTACATGCAGTGAGTAATGAGGCTGCAATTAATGCGTAGGCCAATGGCTTAATCGTCATATATTTCTTCCGATGATTTTGTAAAAAGTAAAAGTGTGCATATTCCTCAGTCTAAGAAAAGATTTTGGAACATGCAACTTGAAATGCAGAACTATATTAAAAATAATACATTAAGCTTTAGATTGCGTGCTTTGCGCCTCACATTCACGCCTAACTTCTTCAATAATTTTAAGTTCTTCATCACTAAAGGGTTGTTCAGTCTGTAACTGGTTTTTGAAGGTTGGATCAAGCAAAGACAAGCGCTGACATAAACTGTTCATACGCTTTTCATTATTTTGAATACGGTCAAGTAAGACTCGCATACCGTCTAGTATTGGATCTGTCTGTTCTTGTGTTGCAGCATAAGCTTGGAAACCAATACTCTCAGCATAATCACGACGACGAGATTCTTGTTCATTATCAATCGCTTTATTTTTATCTTTAGAAATAAAGCGAGCTGGATTACCTACAGCGGTGATGCCTTCGGGAACAGCTTTGGTCACAACGGCATTTGAACCAACTTTTGCATTTTTTCCGACGATAAACGGACCTAAAATTTTGGCACCTGCACCAACAACAACACCATCTTCAAGTGTTGGATGGCGTTTGCCTTTATGCCATGTTGTGCCACCTAAAGTGACGCCATGATATAAGGTGACATCATCACCAATTTCGGCAGTTTCGCCAATGACCACACCCATGCCATGATCAATAAAAAAACGTTTACCAATTTTTGCGCCAGGATGAATTTCAATGCCAGTAGTGAAACGGCTAAAAGAGGATAAAAGGCGTGCTGAAGTTTTACAGTCTTTGATCCACAGTTCATGAGCAACACGATGCATAATTAATGCATGTATCCCAGGGTAGGTGGTCAGAACTTCAAAAGTATTACGTGCAGCAGGATCGCGCGCGAATACAGCCTGAATATCTTCTTTAAGCTGTTTGAGCATTATTTATGATCCTCATCTGCATTTGTTTTTTTCCATGTACCATTATTTAAGGCTTGTACGCGGCTAAATATGCCACGCAATAAATGATATTCCATTTTATCTAATTGTATACGTCCAAATAAACGACGCAAGCGTAATGGTAATAATCTTGGATTTTTAGGGTCAAGAAATTCAATTTCTGCCAACATTTTTTCAATATGTGGGTAGAACTGTTCCATTTGTTCATGGGTCACTAAGGGTTCATCCCAGTGCATAGCCTCAGAATCCGTCACTGGCATGAGTGCTTCTACGTCAGTCGTCTTGTCAATAAGCTCCAATGTTGCCATACGCATTTCGTAACAAATAACTTGAATGGCTTGGGCGACATTTAACACACCATAGTCGGTATTGACTGGAATAGTGACATGATAATTAGCAAGGGCTAATTCTTCATTGGTTAAACCACGATCTTCACGACCAAATACTACGGCAATTTCCTGCTGGCTATGTATGACAGATTGCATCGATTTTTGTGCAGCAGGGCGTGCATCTAATAATGGCCAAGGGATCGTACGGCTACGAGCACTAGTGCCGAATACCAAATGACAATCTTTAATGGCATCTTCAAGCGTTTCTACAATTTCAATTTGTTCAATTAAATCCGTTGCACCTGCAGCAAGGGCATCAATGTCGGGATGCGGATAGGTTTTTGGTGCAACTAAAACTAATTTAACGAGCCCCATGGTTTTCATGGCACGTAATGCGCTACCAATATTGGCAGGGAGAGTGGTATTGACCATAACAATACGCACATGACTTAAATGCTGCGCTACCGCTGCATTGTCAATAATATCCATAATTATTTCCAGAGCTTATGAGAATTGACTGGCTTCAGTATTATAAAGATCCATAGCATCATCCATACTCATATCGCTTGGGGGAGGTGCAAGTGATTGAGTTGGTTGGGCATGATTTACTGTTTTAGCCGCTTTAGATTTAACCTGATATTCAACATGTATAGATTCTTTACCAAAATAATCACGCAGTTTGGCAAGCAGTTCATCTAGAGGTACAACTTTCCATTGTTGTCCAAAATGAAGTTCAGCTGTTGCATATGCATAATCAAGTTGAATTTGCATCGGAATATGCTGACACATATCAACATTACAATATGGAAGTATAATTTTTTGCAGATCAGATGCTAAGGTTTTACTGATACTTTCAGCTTTTAAATTAATACGCAGGTTATTGGCACGTTTTTGGCGAATTTCATTTAACGTAAATGCTTTCGTGAGTCGACCCATTGGACGATCAAAGCCTTCACGTTCATAGATTTCACCTTCAATGACCACGACTTGTTCAATTTTGACCACATCTTTATAGCGTTGGAAGCGCTCATGATTACAACTGACTTCAATTCGAGCTGTACCATCATCCAATGTGACCATCATGCGATTGGGAAAATTGGCAATATCAACAACCAAGCCCGCAAAAACGGTGGTTACACCACGACGAGTAGGGGTGAGTTCATTAATTCGGACTGGAACAAATGACTTTAATTCAGGGCGATAGACATCAATAGGATGACCCGTGAGATATAAGCCGAGTGTATCTTTTTCACCTTTAAGTCGAATTTCATCTGCCCATGGTTTGACTGGTTTAATTGGCTTCCGCTGTACTTCTTCAACTTCGCCAAATAAATCCATAATGCCCGATTCACGGTTGGAACGAGCTTGATCCGCAGCTTGCACAGCTTCAGGGAGTTGCAGCATTAAGCTTGCACGGTCAATTCCAAGGCAATCAAAAGCACCGGAACGAATCAGCGCTTCTAAAGTACGTTTATTAATTTTCTTTAAATCGACACGATGGCAGAAATCGAAAAGATCTTTAAACGGGCCAGCTTGCTCGCGTGAATCAATCACCGATTGCATGGCTTGCTCACCCACACCTTTAATTGCACCCAAGCCATACACAATTGTGGTTTCATCACTGGCATGGAATTGATATAGAGACATATTCACTGAAGGTGGCAGGACTTCTAAACCATTGGTACGGCAGTCATCAATTAAAAATACGACGTTATCGGTATTTTGCATCTCTGAAGACAGCACCGCAGAAAGGAACTCAGCTGGGTAATAAGCTTTTAACCATGCTGTTTGATAGGCAACCAGTGCGTAAGCTGCTGCATGCGATTTGTTAAAACCATAACCAGCAAATTTTTCCATATAATCGAAAATATGATTGGCTGTTGCTTCATCAATATCTTTTTTTGCTGCACCTTCAATAAAAATTTGGCGCTGTTTAACCATTTCTTCTGGTTTTTTCTTACCCATCGCACGGCGTAGCATGTCTGCACCACCGAGCGTATAGCCTGCACAATACTGTGCAGCTTGCATCACTTGTTCCTGATACACCATGATGCCATACGTAGGTTCAAGCACACCTTCAAGCAAGGGGTGTAGATATTCAAAATCGCCACCATGCATACGGTGAATAAAGTCTGGAATAAGATCCATCGGGCCAGGACGATATAACGATACAAAGGCAATAATTTCTTCAAATTTACTTGGACGAGCTTCTTTCAGCATTTTTTTCATGCCGACGGATTCAAACTGGAATACCGCTGTAGTATTGGCCGCAGCAAAAATTTGATAAGCTTTTGGATCGTCTAAAATAATATGAGCAATATCGAGTGGTATTTCAGACTTTATTCGTTTATTAATATTTTGAACGGCATCTTCAATAACTGTTAAGTTACGCAAACCCAAAAAGTCGAACTTGACCAAGCCAGCTGATTCAACATCATCTTTATCAAATTGTGCAACGCGGTTACTACCATCGGCATCACACATTACAGCAGAATAGTCGGTGATTTTAGTCGGGGCAATAACAACGCCACCCGCATGTTTTCCTGTATTTCGGGTAATACCTTCGAGTTTGAGTGCCATTTCCCAAATTTCAGCAGCATCATCATGATCGGGATTGGATGGATTGGTGACGATATCCTTAAGTTGCGGTTCAATTTCAATCGCACCCATTAGGTCTACACCTAAGGGTTTAGTAGGGATCATTTTTGAAATGCGGTCAGCTAAACCATAAGATTTACCTAAGACACGGGCAACGTCACGAATTGCTCCTTTAGCTGCCATGGTTCCGAAAGTGGCAATCTGAGAAACTGCATCACGGCCATAATGTCGCGCAACATAGTCAATGACCTTATCACGACCTGCGATACAAAAATCGATATCAAAGTCGGGCATAGAAACCCGTTCTGGATTCAAGAAACGTTCGAACAGTAGGTCATAACGTAGTGGATCTAGATCAGTAATTTTTAAACTATACGCAACCAGTGAGCCTGCACCTGAACCACGTCCTGGGCCCACGGGAACTCCATTGCTTTTAGACCATTGAATAAAATCCATTACAATAAGGAAGTAGCCTGGGAAACCCATATCTAAGATCGTACCAATCTCATAGGCGAGGCGATCATCATAAACTTTGCGAATTTCAGGCCAATCTTCATCACGTTTTTCAACTGGATAAAGGAAGTTTAAACGTTCTTCTAAGCCTTGCTGCGAAACATATGCAAAGAAGGTGTCAATGGTATGACCTTCTGGAACTGGGTAGTCAGGAAGGTCATTGAAACCGAGACGTAATGATACGGTACAGCGTTTGGCAATTTGGATGGTATTTTCAATGGCACTCGGGATGTCAGAAAAGAGTTCAACCATTTCTTCAGCAGTTTTGAAATATTGTTCCGTTGAGTAATGCTTTGGACGACGATCATCACCCAGAACATAACCATCTGCAATACAAACACGGGCTTCATGGGCTTCAAAATCTTCAGGTCGAACAAAGTGCACATCATTATGTGCCACGACACCTATATTATATTTTGTAGCAAGCTTAATGGCTTCCTGAATAAAAAGTTCTTCTTGTGGGCGATTGGTTCGAGTTAAAGCCAGATAGACGCGATTGCCAAATTTTGCGATCCATTCTTCGAGTAAAGGTTCTGCTTTTTCCGGATAGGATGAACACAGCATTTTACCCACATCACTGTGTAATCCCAAAAGAACCATCAGATCTTGAGATTGTTCTAAGATCCAGTCTTTTTGAATACATGGAATACTGAGTTGTTGACCTTCAATAAAGCCACGCGAAACGACTTCAGTCAATCCACGCCAACCGGAATTGGTCATGGCCAGTACCGTAACGCGATGTTCAGCATCATTAAGACGAAGAACACTACCGAAAATGGGTTTTATGCCTTTATCTAAGCATTTTTTATAAAATTTTACAGCGGCGTGTAAATTTGAAAGATCAGTGATTGCCAGTGCAGGCATTTCATCAGATGCAGCAGCTTTAATGAGATCAGGTATCCGTACGATCGATTCTGTGATCGAAAATTCGGTATGAATACCAAGATGTACAAACTGCATAAATGAATCCTTCGCTAAGCAAGCGCATATTTTAACATGCTCAGCAGGAAACGTGCGCTTGAAACGTAAAAAACAGTTTTATCTGGTTATAAGTTGAAGACTTAAAATTTCTCTTTACGGGTTATGTGTTTATAATGTGTTCGCTTTAGAATAATTTTAATATGAAATAATTGGAAGTTTATGAAAATTAAAAACTTGATTTTATCATTGGCCTTAGTTTGTTCATTTTCGAGTAGTCTTTATGCTGAAGTTGAATATAGCCAACGTTTAGTAGAACAGGCCCAAAAAGGTGATGCTCAGGCTCAATATGATTTAGCTGAAGCTTATTATCAGGGATATAACACTGAACAGGATGATGAAAATGCATTTAATTGGTATCAAAAATCAGCTGAAAAAGGAAATTTAGATGCTATTTATGCATTAGGTTATATGTATGATCATGGCGAGTTTGTAGAGGAAAATAATGTAGAAGCGATGAAATGGTATTTACAAGCTGCTCAAAAAGGCCATTTACTCTCACAATATAATTATGGCTTTAAACTAGAAGATGGTGAGGAGGGTATTGAGCCGAATCCTAAAAAATCTATAGAATGGATCGCTAAAGCGGCAAATTCTGGCTTGGCAGCAGCGCAATATCATTTGGGCTACAACTATGAAATGGGAACAAATGTTACTCCAGATTTAAATAAAGCAATTAAGTATTACCAACTGGCGATTGCACAAGGTAATGCAGATGCACAAAATAACCTTGGAGTACTTTATCAAGAAGGTAAAGGTGTAGGTCAAAATTTTGATGAAGCGCTACGTTTATATACCTTGGCGGCTGATCAGGGGCATGATTTGGCGACTTCGAATATTGGGATATTGTATGAAAATGGCGAAGGTGTAAAACAAAACTACGTGACGGCTGCTAAGTACTATGACATGGCATATGAACTTGGGGATATCAATTCTCTGAAATATTTAGCCAATCTTTATGAGACTGGTGGTTTTGGTTTAAAGAAGGATATTCGTAAAGCCAAAGAATATCAAAAGGCATTTGAATCTAGTGATGCAGAACAAGATGCTGCTCAATAAAATTGATTTTTACTTGAATAAAAAGCGCCAGTATTGGCGCTTTTTATCAGTTTAAGTAAATTAATAGTCCCAAAATATTCGTTGTATTTCTTTCGCATCTTTGGTTTTAGTTAGAGCAAGTGCAGCCAGAAGTTTAGCTTTCTGCGGGTTTAAATCATGTGCAACCACCCAGCCATATTTATCATCAGGTTGTTCTGCATTACGCAGTACGAAACCTTGCGGTACACGCGAAGAACGAATAATTTGGACACCTTGCTGCTGTAATTGATTTAATGTTGGCACAATATAATTCGCAACTGATCCATTTCCTGTCCCAGCATGAATAATCGCTTTTGCTCCTGCTTTAGCATATGCAGTATAAGCATCTGGTAGCATATTGCCTGAGCCATAAACAATTTGTACTAATGGAAGGCTATCACCTTGAATATTTTCAATATTAAATTCTGAATTTTTATTGTGGCGTTTACTTGTATTTCTAAACCAGTAGGTTTTCCCCTCGATCAGCGAACCTAAAGCTCCCCATTGGCTGGCAAATGCATTGGTATGAATGTTGATAGCTTTGGTCACGTCACGAGCGGAAAAAATATCATCATTCATCAGCACAAAAGTCCCTTTACCTTTTGCGCTGTCATCAGCAGCGAGTGCGACTGCACTATAAAGGTTCAATGGACCATCGGCAGAGAGTGCAGTTCCAGGTCGCATTGACCCAACCACGACAATAGGTTTGTCAGAGTGAACCACTAAATTTAAAAAGAAGGCTGTTTCTTCTAAAGTATCTGTACCGTGGGTAATTACGACACCATTTACATCTGGTTTTTTCAATAAATCATTAACTTGGCGAGCAAGTGAAAGTAGTTCTTTATCTGTTATACTTTCTGAAGCCACTTGCATGGCTTGTACGCCAGTGACATTTGCGAGGTTTTGAATTTGTGGTACTGCATTGAGTAATGCATCCACAGGAACTTTGGCTGCGGTATAGGTTGCACTATTGGTCGAGCTAGCGCCTGCACCAGCAATGGTGCCTCCAGTTGCCACAACAACGACGTTATTCTTGGCAAATGTAGTAAAAGGAATAAGCATCCCTAAAGCGAGTGTAAGTGCTGTAACCGTCTTTTTCATAAAATATCCTTGCTTGTATTGAGCTTATTTATGCTTTTGAACTGTAAATTTTATTGAGTGCTCAAATTAATATAAAAAAGAGCTGGAAAGATATAGTTTTATTAAAATGTTATTTTAGAAACTATCAAGTAAATTTATAGTGAAGCGGTCAGATTCGAGTGAAGTAGTTAGAAAATAAAAAAGAGCTTAAATTTAAGCTCTTTTAGTAAAATTATTTATAGATTACAGAAAAGCCTTAACGCATTTTTGCCAAGAAACGGCTTAAACGTGTCATCGCTTCACGTAATTCATTTTCAGCTGGTAAAAATACGACACGGAAATGATCAGGAGTAGGCCAGTTAAAACCCGTTCCTTGTACTAGTAATACTTTTTCAGCTTTTAAGAAGTCAAGCATGAGTTTTTCATCATCTCCAATTGGGTAGATCTTTGGATCAAGACGAGGGAAACAGTACATTGCACCTTCGGGTTTCACACAGCTTACACCAGGAATGTTATTTAACATTTCCCATGCAATATTACGTTGTTCATATAAACGACCACCTGGACGGATCAAGTCATTAATCGATTGATAGCCCCCGAGCGCCGTTTGAATTGCATATTGTGCTTGATGATTGGCACATAAGCGCATTGAGGCAAGCATGTCTAAGCCTTCAATATAATCTGCTGCTCGTGATTTATCACCTGTAATAGCCATCCAACCTGAACGATATCCAGCAATACGATAAGCTTTAGATAAACCATTAAAAGAAATACACAATTGATCGCCAGCTAAGGCTGCAACTGCAACATGCTCAATCCCGTCATAAATCACTTTGTCATAAATTTCATCAGCAAACAAAATCAAATCATATTTTTTTGCGAGTGCAACAATTTGTTCCAAGATATGACGTGGATAAACTGAACCCGTTGGATTATTTGGATTGATAATTACAATACCGCGAGTATTGGGGGTGATTTTACTTTCCATATCCGCAATGTCAGGATACCAAAAATTTTCTTCATCACACTTATAATGAATAGCCGTACCACCTGAAAGGTTTACCGCAGCAGTCCACAGAGGATAATCTGGCATTGGCACCAGCATTTCATCGCCATCATCGAGCAAACCTTGCATTGCCATTACAATCAGTTCAGATACACCATTGCCGATATATACGTCATTGACGTGCATATCTAAGATGCCTTTTTGCTGATAGTACTGACAAATGGCTTTACGGGCAGGGAAAATACCTTTTGAATCGGTATATCCCACGGCATTTGGTAGGTTTAAAGCCACATCATTAATAATTTCTTGTGGTGCTTCAAAACCAAATGGGGCTGGATTGCCAATATTCAGTTTGATAATTTTATGTCCAGCTTCTTCCATTTCATTGGCGGCTCGTAACACAGGTCCACGAATGTCGTAGCAAACATGCTCGAGCTTTGACGATTTCTTGATTTCGCGTGGAGAAGTGTTACCTAAAACGGACATAATTCCATCCAATTATTTTGAGTTTATAAAAATAGATTACTGAAATATCACAATCTATGTTGAAATTTAGCTAGAAATTTTGCAAGCTCTAGCGTAAATATGGAAGTACTGAAGCATGACATTGAATGTCAAAGATTTAAAGGAGTTAATGATGGGAAAACTCAATAAAACAGACCGAGAATGGCAAAGAGAGTTATCACCCGAGGAATTTAAAATTACTCGACAAAAAGGGACGGAGCCTGCTTTCACTGGAAAATATTGGAATACGAAGCAACATGGCATCTATGTTTGTCGTTGCTGTGGGACTGAACTATTTTCTTCTGATACAAAATATGACAGCGGTAGTGGCTGGCCAAGCTTCTATAAACCTGTAAATAGTATGGCGATTGATGAATCAGATGACAGTTCACATGGAATGGCGAGAACAGAAATAGTATGTCATCATTGTGATGCACATTTAGGGCATGTTTTTGAAGATGGCCCACAACCGACTGGATTGCGTTATTGCGTCAATTCAGCTTCATTAGAATTAAAAACACAAGAAAAAAGTGACGAGGAAACATACCCATGACTAATATTTATCAGTTTGAGGCTGAATTACTAGAGGGAGAAAATAAAGCTTTTTCTGAGTATCAAGACAAAGTTTTATTGATTGTGAATACGGCCAGTAAATGTGGTTTTACCCCGCAGTTTGCAGGATTAGAAAAATTATACGAAAAGTATAAAGATCAAGGTTTTGAGGTTTTAGGTTTTCCATGTAATCAGTTTGGTGGACAAGATCCTGGTTCTAACGAGCAAATTGGAGAATATTGTCAAAAAAATTATGGCGTTTCATTTCCAATGTTTGCGAAGGTGGATGTAAAAGGACCTGAGGCACATGTACTTTTCCGTTATTTAACCAATAATAGTAAAGGAATTTTAGGGAGTGGCATTAAATGGAATTTCACGAAGTTTCTAATTAATAAGAAAGGTGATGTGATTAACCGTTATGCGCCAACCACCAAACCTGAAACTTTAGAAGAAGATATTGAGAAAGCATTAGCTGGATAAGATGCATGCTCCAAAATTTATATTGAGCCGATGATGTCTATAGAACAATCAGTAGAGTTTTGGAGTCATCCTAAAATGCCTTATGTGGAAATACGTAGGGCATGTCAAAGTCGTATTTGTTATAAATCCCACAGTCATTCAACCTTTTCAATTGGTGCAGTAGATATTGGTCAAAGCCAATTTTCTAGTTATTTTAGTTCAGCACAGCAAATTGAATCAGGTTCCTTAGTCGTTATTCCAGCGCATATTGAGCACTCATGTAATCCATTGCCTGATCAAGCTTGGACCTATCAAATGATGCATTTGAATGCAGATTGGGTAGAAAAATTACTGGAAGAGTTACATATAGATGCTTACTCTCCGATTCAGTCGGGTAATTTTCCTTGGTTAAAATCTCAGATTATAAAAACTGCTGATATTTACCAAGCTTTCTCTCAGTTGAATCTTAATTTATTTGATTCAAATATTTCGATATTAGATAAAGAACAACATTTAATAGAGGTATTAACGGGTATTTTACTGCCAAGTTTCACATGGAAATATCTTGATTTACCCAAGTATCATCAAAAAAACTTAGACGAACTCATCAATTATTTGAATGTTGAGAATGAATTTATTTCTTTAGAAAATTTATCACATGCAATGGGTCTGAGTCGTTATGCCATCATTCGGTTATTTAAAAATAATTTAGGTTTAACTCCACACGCTTATCAACTGAATAAAAAAATTAATCAAGCTCGTGAGTTATTAAACCATGGTGAGCCGATTATCAATGTTGCACATGATTTAGGCTTTACAGATCAAAGTCATTTTCATCGAGTCTTTAAGGCACATACAGGTGTAACCCCAAAGCAATATCAACGAAATTAATGATATAGATAAGTGCGCAATTTTATACAAGAGTCTAAGTTTCGATTTTTTTAAACTATCTAAAATTTTTTGAAGATAGATATGGAACTGTTTTTGATTATTGCATTAACTCACTTTATGGCTTTACTTTCACCGGGGCCTGATTTTTTTCTGATTATTACGACACTTCTACGCAAAGGTAAAAAATCTGCGCATTGGGTGTGCATTGGGATCGCACTAGGAAATGCACTTATCCTGATCGCTATATTGAGTAGCTTATTTTTATTGGAAAAAATCAATGTTGATCTACTTAAATATATTCAAATTGGTGGTGCAATTTATCTGATTTATTTAGCCTATCTGTGTTTTATGTATGCTAAAACGCCCATTGAATTTGATATCAAGTCCGTTCAGAACGTGCAGCAATCTCATTTAGTTTTTAGCAATATTCGAATGGGTCTACAATCCAGCTTACTTAACCCAAAAAATATAATGTTCTATAGTAGTTTAATCATTTTGATTGATCAGGATTTTAATACAGTTCAAAAAGTATTATTGAGTACTTGGATGATTAGTATTGTTCTGATTTGGAATTTGTTGGTATTAAAATTAATCAGTCATAAAAAATGGATGAATTGGTTAAAGGCTAAATCGCAGTGGCTTTATTATATTTCGAGTGGCTGTTTTCTTTTTTTCGCTATGATATTGATTTTTGCTTAATTAGGTTGAGATCGTGCAAAGCCTAATTGAAGGCTTTGCACTTTTAAAATTATAAAATCGCTTTTAGGCGTTTAACCACTTCTTCACACTGAGCAATATCCGCGACTAAAGCTAAACGAACATGATTTTCACCCGGATTACCTTGCGGAGTATCACGAGATAAATAACGACCTGGCAGTACTTTAATATGGGCTTTTTCCATCAACATCTTGGCAAAATTTTCATCGTGATCTACTTTTAGCCAATAGTAGAATCCTGCATCTGGTTTTTGTAATGGCAATAAGGTACCCAATTCAATTTGAAATAAATCAAATTTTGCACGATAGAGCTTACGGTTTTCTTCAACATGGGTTTCATCATTCCATGCTGCAATAGAAGCCAGCTGATGTTGTACAGGCATTGCTGCGCCGTGATAAGTACGGAATTTTAAATAAGGTTTAAGCAAGTTTGCATCGCCTGCAACAAAGCCCGAACGCATCCCTGGTAAATTCGAACGTTTAGACAGCGAATGAAATACGATGCAATTTTTATAGTCATCACGGCCGATTTCAGCACAGACTTCTAAAAGACCTGTGGGCGCTTGGTCAAACCACAATTCTGAATAGCATTCATCAGAAGCAATGACAAAATTATATTGGTCTGAAAGGGCAATTAATTTTTTAAATTGTTCCTTGGAGAGTACTGCACCTGTTGGATTACCTGGGGTACATACAAATAATAAGGCCGTTTTTTCCCAGACTGCTGCGGGTACAGCATCAAAATCACCCAGATAATGATTTTCTTCAGTGCAGTTAATGAAATAGGGCTTTGCACCTGCTAAAAGTGTTGCGCCTTCATAGATTTGGTAAAAGGGATTGGGCATGACGACATAAGGTGCTTCATCACGATTAATTAAGGCTTGTACAAATGAGAAAATACCTTCACGAGTGCCTGTGACTGGAATGATCTGATCTTCAGCACTGATTGAATTAAGCTTAAAACGGCGAGTCAACCAATTTGCAATACTTTGGCGTAATTCAGCGATGCCTTTACTGTTTGGATAGGTTGAAAGATGCTGAAAATTATCAATAATGGCTTGCTTCACAAACTCTGGAGCAGGATGCTTTGGTTCACCAATTGAAAGTGGGATCAAAGGTAGAGCTGCGGGTTGCACATCCTGAAAAAGTGCATTTAACTTTTCAAATGGATAAGGATGTAATAGGGACAAACTTGAGTTCATGAAACAATTACCGGATTAAAAAATAAAGAATAAGATTTAAGATTAATGCTGACTAAAAACCTGATTAGAAGCTTCATCAAGTGCTGATTTTAACTGCTCAGCAAATATTTGTGCCTCATGTTCATTTAATGGTTGCCCACCCGTTTTGGTGACAAAGAAGATATCTTCTGCTTTTTCACCAAGCGTTGCAATTCTAGCAGAGTGAATGTCTAAACCTTGCATCATAAAGATGCCCCCAACTTTTGCAAGTAAACCAGGTTGATCTAGTGTTGAAATTTCAACCATATTTTGTTGTAAGGCTTCGTTTAAAGTAACGTCTACAGTATTTTCAATTTCAAAGTGTCTTAACTGACGTGGAATGCGACGTTGCATTAAACCAGGATAAATATCGGAATGAGTCAATGCTTTGACCAAGGCTTCTTTAACAGTGAGTGCTCGCTCTGGATCGGTTAATAGTGTTCCAAAACGATCTAAAACCACATACGTATCTAAACTGAATGCTTTGGTTGCAGTAATAATACGTGCATCTTGGACATCCAGATTCATTTTATCGAGTACCGCTACGGTAGTGGCAAATAAATTAGGCTGATCTTGGGTATAAATAAAAATCTGTACGGCATCTTGTGCTGCTTTACGGTGCGCTCGCATGAGTACTAAGGGTGCAGGATTGTCACCATGCTGCAAAATAGCGCGAGTATGCCAGACAATTTCATCTGCTGACTCTTTAATGAAATATTCATCTCCTAGCTCTTGCCATACTTTTTCGACATCGTCTAAAGAAAAATCATTCACTAAGTTTTCACTGGCAGTAAATTTAGTATCTTCAATTAACATTTGATAATCAACTGGACGATCTAAACCTGAGCGAATGACATCACGCGCATGTGTATAGAGCTGGCGCATGAGGGATGCACGCCAAGTGTTCCAAAGTTTTGGATTGGTCGCATTGATATCTGCTACAGTCAAGGTGTACAAATAATCGAGATGTTCCATATCTCCCAGTTTTTCAGCAAAACCTTTAACGATATCTGGATCTGAAATATCTTTTTTCTGTGCAGTCATCGACATGAATAAGTGGTTTTGAATGAGCCAAGCGACAAGGTTGCATTCACGTTCAGTGAAGCCATGTGCCCGACAAAACTCAATCGCATCTGCCGCACCTAATTCACTGTGATCACCACCACGACCTTTGGCAATGTCATGGAATAGTGCTGCGAGCAATACAATGTCACGGCGACGTAGACGCTGGAAAACTGAACTAACGACGGGGTAATCTTTCGCAAATTCAGGTTCTTTAAAACGATTTAAATTGCGTATCAACAACAGCGTATGTGCATCTACAGTATAAATATGGAATAAGTCATATTGCATAAGACCTAAAATTTGCCCAAATGCAGGGATATAATTACCCAATACGCCATATCGCTTCATTGCCACCAAAGTTTCATATAAACGATAGGGCGAACGAATAATCGACATAAATAATGCTTGATGAGCAGGATTATTTCGATAATTGGTATCGATGCGTTTTGCTGCAAGAATGAGTAGACGCAATGTACGAGCACGTATACCTTCAATTTCAGGACGATTGGCCAATAAATAGAATATTTCTAAAATAGCACTGGGTTTTTCTGCAAATATTTTATGATGTTGAACTGCCAGTTTGCCATCAACCAATTTGAAATTGTCATTAATACTTTCAATTTTACGTTCGTAATTGGGTAAGCGTGGGGTAATAACGGACTCATTGAAATAAGCGAGTAACATTTCATTCAGGGTTGAAACCTGTTGAGCTGTACGATAATACCGCTTCATGAATTGTTCAATTGGGTAGTTAGGATGATGATCATCTTCACGGGTATAGCCAAATTTTGCAGCGATTTCACGTTGATAATCAAATAATAATCGGTTTTCATCGCGTTTGGTGAGACGATGTAAATGGTGGCGAATTTCCCAGAGGAAATTTTCTGCTTCTTCGAGCACACCAAGCTCAAATTCAGAAATAAAGCCTAAATGAACCAAATCATAGATTCGATTGACACGGAAATGACGTTTTGCAATCCAACCTATTTGGTTGATATCACGAATACCACCTGGTGCATTTTTAATGTCAGGTTCTAAATTACTTTCAGTATGATTATGTTGAGCATAACGACGAGCTTGTTCATCCATTTTTGCATCAAAGAAGGTTTTGTCGGTCCATGTTTGTGAAACAATACGACGTGGCCATTTAGCAAGGTGCTGATTGCCAGTAATGATTCGGGCTTCAATCAGCGCAGTCGCAACGGTTAAGTCACTGGTGGCTTGCTCAAAGCAACTTCGGATGGTACGTACACTAATACCTGGTTTGAAATTGCCGACATCCCAGAGTGAGGAAATGAATGAAGACACAATAGCTTCTTGCTCTTGAGTCAATTCGTCTTCTGATAAAATCATGATGTCGACATCAGAATAAGGCAACATTTCGCGGCGACCGTAGCCACCGACTGCAAAAAGGCTGAGATTACTTTGATTTAATCCAACATGATTCCATAGGAAAATTAAGGCTTCATCAATCGCATCTGAACGTGTGCAGACAATTTCACGAACTGGATGACCTAAATCAAAACTTTCCTGAAGCTGCTTTTCGATATCTGTGCGCCATTGATTAATCGCTTGGATATCATGATTACTTGAAACGTAAGAGAGCAGAGGCGTTGTGTTGATCATGTCTTATATGTCCGCAACTTTTAAACTATTGAGTTTGATTGACCGTAACTTTTGAGGCTGTTTCTTGTGCCAATTGACGCGCTAAATCGGTATTTTCGGCACGAGCAGTGGCAACTCCCATACGACGGCGTTTAAAACCTTCTGGTTTACCAAAAAGGCGTAAGTCTGTATTTGGGTTTTCTAAAGCAAGATTTAAGCCAGAATATGCTAAATTCTTCGCATCTACACCTGCGTAGATCACGGCACTGGCTGCAATACTATGTCGAGCAGTATTTACGGGTAGACCTAAAATAGCACGTGCATGTAGCTCAAACTCACTTTGAAACTGTGATGCTAAAGTGACTAAACCTGTATCATGTGGACGTGGTGAAACCTCACTAAACCATACTTTGTCACCTTTGACAAATAGTTCTACGCCAAAAATGCCACAGCCACCTAAAGCCACAGTCACTTTATTTGCAATACGTTTTGCTTCTTCTAATGCAGCAGTAGTCATGGCTTGAGGCTGCCAACTTTCGACATAATCACCTGCATCTTGACGGTGTCCAATTGCATCACAGTAATGTGTTTCAATTTCGCCTGTTTCAGCATTTTTAGCACGTACCGTAAGAAGCGTAATTTCAAAATCGAAATCAATCTGTGATTCGATAATGACGGTACCTTGGTTAACACGACCACCTGTTTGCGCATATTCCCAAGCTGCATCAACTTCTGAAAATTCTTTAACTCGTGATTGTCCCTTACCTGAAGATGACATGACAGGTTTTACAAAGTTTGGATAACCAATATCATCGCAAGCTGCACGGAAACTTTCTAATGTCTTGGCAAAGCGATACGCAGATGTAGGTAAGCCTAGTTCTTCGGCAGCTAGTCGGCGAATACCTTCACGGTTCATGGTTAAGTTCACTGCTTTGGCAGAGGGAATGACAGTTGCTATGTTATTGTTTTCAATCTCGATTAATACCTCGGTTGCAATCGCTTCAATTTCAGGAACGATTAAATGAGGTTTTATTTGTTCGATGAGTGTTTTAAGTTCGAGAGGATCTGCCATGTTTAAAGTATAAGAATAATGCGCAACTTGCATTGCAGGCGCATGGTCATAACGGTCAGCGACATGTACTTCCACACCTAATCTTTGTAGTGAAATGACCACTTCTTTGCCAAGTTCCCCTGAGCCAAGTAAGAGTACTTTGAAAGCAGAAGATTGAAGTGGGGTGCCAAGAGTTATGCTCATGTGAACCATCCATGCTTATGATTTTGGGCTTTTAAGCATAGCAGAACTGATACCCGTGTTAAGTCTTGATTTGCATAAAATAATAATTTTTGTTGGACAATAGTTGTAATCACTTGGAAATTTGAGTCGGTGCATTTTTATTCTGTGTTGGGCAGTCTGTTAATTCCGCGATTTTAATTCGAATTCCAAGTGATTTTAATTTATTATTCTTTAAAAATGGAGAGGTAGATAGGTGTATACCAATCCATAGGCCAATGCCGCGGTTAAAGTCGCGAGTACAATTTTCTTAAATTTAAAATATAAAGTACTCAAAACAATAAAACCAATAAGCATAGCAAAGCTTTTATCAGGCGTTTCAATTAAAGGTGGAAGCGTTGCAACAATGAGCATTGAACTGATTGCAGCAATACCAATACTGCCTAAAGCAATTTTTAACCAGATAGCACCACGTTTGGGGTTATTTTTATGCTGTTTCTGAATAAAAAATAAAGGGCCAAAACGAGATGCAAAATTGGCGATACCAACCACAATACCCACTAAAATGATTTCAAGATTCATGCTGTACTCCCGAAGTTTCAGGGTTTAAGTCATCATGTTGTTTTAAAATATAATATTTAAACAGTCCAGCACCGATACCAGATAGAATTCCGATAAAGATTGCGGCAGATAAATTAATAAAATAACAAGCCAGTGCGGAAATAAGTAAAGATACTGCAACGACCAATGTATGTTTCTTTTCAAATGCAGCAAGTAAGAAACTTAGAAATAAAGCAGGCAGCAAGAAGTCTAAAGCTGCTTGTAAAAATTGTGGTAGGTTGCTGACTTGATCTGCAAATAATCCACCTAATAATGAACCGAGTGCCCAAGACATCCAACTAAATAAACTTAGCCCCAACATCCAAGATTCTGACCATTCTTGGCGCCGTTGTGAAAGTTTAATCATGCCGCTGGCAAAAACCTCATCGGTTAAGCCCCAAGACCAAATTGCGGTTTTTTTAAGATTTAAACGATCTTGGATTAAATTTTGTAAAGCTGGGCCATAGAGGACATGACGAATATCGAGGGCGATGACTGTTAAAGCAGTCATCCAAATAGATGTACCACTACCTAACAGGGCGACTACTAAAAATTGACTGGCACCAGCATACATCGAGCACGAAAGAAATAATGCTTCCCATGCGCTGAAACCAAATTGTGTTGCAGACACGCCAAAGGCAAAAGAAACGGGTAAATAAGTAAAGATAATAGCTTGACTATCTTTAGCACCTTGCCAAAAACCAGCTGGTTTGACTGGGGAAGATTTGTGCTCAGACACGACACACCTTGAAAGAGTAAATCAAAAGGTAAATTGAAGTTGAGTATTGTACCCGAATTCACTAGCATAGTAGTTAATTGTTTGTTTAGGTATTCACTATGTTTGCGGTCAAGCCTCGATTTTTCCTAATGATGGCTGTATTTTTCAGTATTTTAGGTTTGCAAGCGTGTGGGAATCCATCTTCTGAATCGAAAGGGAAGGTTGAAATCAAAGCTGCACCTAAACTAACCAATGACGCAACGGCATACGCTCAAAAAGCATGGATATTGATGAATCAGGTTGAGCCATATGTGTATCGTAAACAATTGAATTTAATTGAAGATAAAGTTCGGAAACCGATTCGTAAACTTAGTACGGATTGGCGCATTAATGTCAAAATGACAGACTCAGTCACTGAAGGGAAATATGCTTTATGCCGTAAAGCATTGACCAGTTTAGATACTTGGGCAAGAGCAAATTTGGAAAAAGGTGACAATCTTCTGCCAAAACAACAGGCTTATGAGCGTGATAAAGCACAATGTAAGGATGCTATTGATAATCCAGCATTAGGTAATACCAAGGCCAATAGTAATATCTTCTAATCATGCACAAATTTAAAATGAAGTATAGAAAAGCGAGGTTTTAAATCTCGCTTTTCTATTTTAAGAATTAATGTTTTGTAGTATCTGTTTTAACTTTAGGAGTTGCATCTTTCATAGTATGAGCTTTGTCAGCTCTCATTTTTGTTGTATGAGTTGCATCATGTTTTACATTGGTTGTTGAGGCTAGATCGGTTGTGCTTTTAGCGGTATGGGTCGCTTGATCCTTGACTTTAGTCGTATCATTTTTAGCTTTCATTGCTGTGTTTTTGGTATTTGCCGCAGCTTTATTTGTACCTGAAGCAACAACACAGGTTCCACCTTTGTGATTTGGACCAGTTCCACCGACTAGAGTCGTTCCTTTAGGGCATGCAAATGCGGTCGCACTTAACATGGAGAATAAAGCTACTGTTAAAACTGTTGTGATTTTTTTCATTGTCTTTATCTTTATATGATGAGGCGTTAGTACCTAAGCTAAAATGTAATATGACAAAACCTTTTTGAAAAGCGTAAAGTTGTTAATTAAAGCAAACATTTATAGTCTTATTGCAGTGCAGTGGAATTTTTAATTTATATTTAAGTTTTACAGATGAGAATGAATAGTTTTATTATTTAAAATACTCATTTTAAATAAGTTATTTTTTATATTTTTGAATAATTGTGAATAAAAAATGGATTTATTTTTAATTTTTGATAAAAGTATTATAAGAATATTCAACGTTGATATTGTATGAGTTTTATAATCCGAAAAGCCAAATACGCTGATGCAGAACAAATTTATCAATTGATCAAGCAACTTGCACCCTTATTTTTAGATAATTATAATTTTGATACGCTCGAACATTTTAAATGTTACAAAATTGCTGAATTGATTCAAAATGAAGAATTTGAATATTTGCTTGCGCAAAATGACAAAGAACTCATTGGTGTCATCGCTTTAAAAAAGCTAAGTCATTTGTATCATTTATTTATTGCTGAAAAGTTTCAAAAGCAAGGGTATTCACGATTGCTTTGGAACTATTTAATGGGACAGTATTTTGCTAATTCCAGTGAAATTGCACACGTGACCGTCAATGCGAGCTTAAATTCAGTGACTGTGTATGAACGTTTAGGTTTTCATCGACTAGAGCAAGCTGTTCAGGTGTTTAATGGAATGCAGTTTGTTCCAATGCAGTATCAAATCTTTCAAAGTCATACGGTTTAATCATGTTTGATGTCCTAAAATAAAAAAGCCTCAGATAGACTGAGGCTTTTTTAGATTTTAAAATTTATACATTAAAACGGAAATGTAAAACATCGCCATCTTGTACGATATAGGTTTTACCTTCAAGGCGCCATTTACCAGCTTCTTTAGCACCAGCTTCACCGTTGTATTGCACAAAATCATCGTATGCAACACATTCAGCTCGAATAAAGCCTTTTTCAAAATCAGTGTGAATTACACCCGCGGCTTGAGGGGCAGTAGCACCGACTTTAACGGTCCATGCACGTACTTCTTGTACACCCGCTGTAAAGTAAGTTTGTAAGCCAAGGAGTGAATAACCTGCACGAATGACCACGTTCAAACCTGGTTCTTCCATGCCCATCGCTTCTAGGAATTCAGCGCGATCTTCATCTTCAAGTAAAGAAATTTCAGCTTCAATTTGGTTGCAAAGTGGAACTACAATTGCATTTTCTTCAGCAGCTAACTTTTTCACAGCTTCTAAGTGTGGGTTGTTTTCAAAACCATCTTCTGCAACGTTAGCAATATACATGGTTGGTTTTAATGTCATTAGACCAAAACCACGAACTAATTTACGCTCATCATCATCAAGATCAGTCGCGCGAGCAGGTTTACCTTCATCTAATACAGGTTGGATTTTTTCTAACACTGCTTTAGTTGCGATAGCGTCTTTATCCCCACTTTTTGCAGACTTTGTTAAACGAGTAATTGCTTTAGCAACAGTTTCTAAGTCTGCCAGTGCAAGCTCAGTATTGATGGTTGCAATATCATCTAATGGATCAATTTTACCATTAACGTGAATGACATTTTCATCTTCAAAACAACGTACTACATGAGCAATGGCATCAGTTTCACGAATGTTCGCAAGGAATTGGTTGCCCAAACCTTCGCCTTTAGATGCTCCAGCAACAAGACCGGCAATATCCACAAATTCCATGGTGGTTGGAATAACACGTTGTGGTTTTACAATCGCAGTCAATTTGTCTAAACGTGGGTCAGGTACAGGAACAATCCCTGTGTTTGGCTCAATCGTACAAAATGGGAAGTTTTCAGCAGCAATAGCAGCTTTAGTTAATGCATTGAAAAGTGTAGATTTACCAACATTCGGCAAGCCGACAATACCGCAATTAAAACCCATGAAATGACTCACAAAGTATTATATAAAAATTGTCGATGATTTTACATGAAAGCCATGACAAAGTCAGGTCTCAGTCATAAGATTTAAAGCGTTGAACAGTTTTGTGCGACCATCATCATAAAAATGAATCAATTAGGTAAAGCATAAATGCGTTACGAAAGTTAGAGAGGCATTCAGAATATTATTATTGTGATCTTCATTTGAAAAATACAGAACTGAATATGATTAATAAGTTGATATAGCATAATTTATAGGAAAGATATTTTGAGCGAGGAAGGACTCATAAGATTTTTTAATGCTTTGAATGGAATGATAAAACGTATAAACAGAATGTTCATTGTATTTCGTTCATTGAATGATTAAAGTAACGCTTTATTAGGATGAATCTTGATTAAAGATTTGATTAAAAAAATAATTTGGAGAATTTATGCGCACGCTTTACCAATTTCCACTTTCGCATTATTGTGAAAAAGCACGTTGGTTGCTTGATCATAAAGAGTTGGATTTTATTGCGCATAATTTAATGCCAGGTGTACATCGTGCATTTTCACAATTAAAAACTGGGCAAAATACTTTACCTATTTTAAAAGACGGGGAGCGCTGGATTGCTGACTCGACCCAAATTGCTTTGTATTTAGATGAGATTTATCCAGAGCATGCTTTATTGCGTTCAGATCAAAACCTTCGTGAAAAAACACTGGAAATTAATCTACTCGCGAATGAGCTTGGATTACACGTACGCCGTTGGGGTTTAGCACTCACTTTACCAATTAGTGATGAACCTATTGAGATTATGATTGGTGAAAAAGGCTATTTACGTAGATTTGAAAAAATTTCTAAACCCATTTTAAAAACATTAATTATCAAGAATTATCAGTTAGATGCTGAAAAAGTGGCAACATCCAAAAATACAATGGATGCAATTATTGCCGAATTAAACCAAACTTTAATTGAAAATCATTGCAGATATTTAGTTGGGGATCGTTTGGGACTAGCAGATATTGCAGTGTGCTCAATGTTGGCTCCATTGTTGGAGCTAGAGGGTACGCCGTGGGAAAATGAAAATCATGAAGTTCAGTCAGATGAGTTTCTTCATTATAAAAATGAATTGTTGAACTTACCTTTAGGGCAATATGTTCAACGGATTTATATGACAGAAAGAAATGCGCGCGTAGATTGGCGAGGAGTCTAAGTTCTTTTTAGAACGGACAGAAGGACTTCTGACATGATAGAAATAACAATTATCAAAATTTGCATAAAACTTGGATAAATTTACCGTTATTTGTATATCAATCGGGAAAAAATACATATTTATGCAATTTAATGAAAATATTTCTTAAAAACTGCTAGAAATTAATAAATTTTAGGCAAATAATCCTGTACGGATAAAGCTAACGTATGCGTTTAGCTGAGATTGGGTAAAACAGGGGAATGTGAACGAAATTTTAGAAAATTCATTAAAAATATGAATTTGGTTACGTCTGCTATAGCATGAAATTTTAAAGGTAGCGGTAATTGAGTGATAAACAAATGATTTTTAATCTGAGTTTTTTTGATTGAATTTTTAGCATTTTTTAGGTGGAAACAGCATGATGAGTTCATCATCCCTAAATAATAAATAACATTGGAGCCAATGATGGAACTTGATCGTTATGATAAACAAATTCTCGAGATATTAACCCATGAAGATATTAATCTTAATGAGTTGTCTGAGCGGATCAGCCTTTCTGTGAGTTCAGTGCATCGTCGTATTAAGCATCTCATAGAAACTAATCTCATGACTAATTTGAAGCGTGATATTAATTATGAAAAATTAGGCTTTAAATTACATGTCATATTACAGGTATCGCTGAGTAAACATGATACGGATACCTTTGCAAAATTTTTAGAAGAACTTGAAAATATTCCTGAAGTGATTAATGCTTTTTTAGTGACAGGACAATCAGCTGATTTCTTAGTAGAAGTAATTGCCAAAGATATGGAAAACTATAGTGAAATTTTATTAAAGCGGATTGGTAAAATTGAGCATGTTGTTGCATTGCATTCGAGTTTTGTAATTAAGCAATATAAAGTATTTAACTGTAATGGATTGTTGAGTCGAGTTTGATTTTTAAACAAGGTTCATGCCGTTTAAACGTTTATAGTTTGTGATAGCCGACCATAAATGAGACGAGATCAGGATTGAAGTGGTTATGCCTATTTACTTTAATTGTTTTTTTTAAATATTATTTTTTTAGATCTAGTACAATGTTAATGTGTTGTTTATAAGTTATTGAAATATGTTAATAAAAACGCACAAAAATGTGCGTTTTTAACTTAAATTGATTATTCGTCAAGTTGAGCAAGAACATCGTCTGTGAATTCAACGTTGGTATAAACGTTTTGAACATCATCAAGATCTTCAAACATATCAATCATTTTTAAAATGAGTTTAGCTTGGTCGATATCCGTGATTTCAGCTTTAGTTGATGGACTCATTACCACTTCAGCATTATCAGATTTTAATCCTGCAGCAGTTAAGGCATCTTGAACATCACCAAAAGATTCAGGTGTCGTGATGACTAAAATTTCATCTTCACCGACTTCAATATCTTCAGCGCCAGCTTCTAAAGCCACGTCCATGATTTTATCTTCTAAAGAAACATCTTCAAAAGTAATTTCACCACGTTTAGTAAAGAGATAGGCAACTGAACCCGCTGTACCTAAATTACCGTTGGTTTTAGAGAAACAGTGGCGAACATCAGGCACAGTACGGTTTAAGTTGTCAGTCATGGTTTCAACCAATACGGCAACACCACCAACGCCATAACCTTCGTAGGTAACTTCTTTTAAATCGTCGTTATCTTCATCACCAGCACCACGTTGAATGGCACGGTTAATTACATCACGTGTCATGTTTACAGATAATGCTTTTTCAACCACAGCACGTAGACGAGGGTTACTTCCCGCATCTGGGCCACCGAGTTTTGCAGCTGTGGTTAATTCACGAATGTATTTGGTAAAAAGTTTACCACGGCTAGCATCTTGTTTTGCTTTGCGATGCTTAATATTAGCCCACTTGGAATGACCCGCCATGCGAAATATGCTCCTTGTAGATCGGCTTTATGCCTAATCGAATGTGCTAAATTCTACCATAAGCTGTTTTTTGTGAGAAAGTGCTTAAGTACTAGAATATCGTCAATTATTAAGATTTTTTAGCTTCAGGAATCAGAATATCTAATCCCGTATTTTCTTTGTACAGACGTTTGATCTCGGCAAGGTCATGATCTAAATCGCTCGGATAGATTTTTCCAAATATTCCACCTTGTTTGGTTTTTGAATTTGCAAACATTAAAACAATTGGAACATTGGCAGCTTTAGCGATATGCCAAAACCCTGTTCGTATTGGCTTACGACTTTGACTATTTCTGGCACGTGTTGCTTCTGGTGCAATGACTAAATTAAATTGTTCATTGTTGTTAAACAGTTCAACCATCTGTGTCACGATATCTTGATTAGATTTTCGGTCAACAGCTATTCCCCCAAGTGCTTCTAAAATAGGCTTCATTGGGCCTTTGAATAGTTCTTTTTTGATCAGGGTATGAATTTTTAAATCATATATTTGAAAAATTGCCAGTGATAATATGGCATCCATCATTGATGTATGTTCAAAGCCGATAATCACTTGTTTATTTTCAAGTACATTAGGCTCAACATGATACTTCCAACCTGCGAGTTTAAAAGTGAGTTTGCCAAGTTGCTTTTTCATTTTAGCCCTTTGTTATGCATGAAAATTTAAATGAGAATTTTGCGAGTTTAAATTTTAAAAAACAATGATTGGAATGCTAATTTTAGAAGTTGTTTGTAATTTTTATGCAATAAATTGAAGAGCAAAATAAAGTTACGTTGCTTTTAACTCTTGGATTTATAATTAAATTAATTTTAAAAATATCTTTCTCTACTACTTATCGTACATATCAGCATTTAAATAGTGTATTTTCAGCATTATGTTTTTGAATTTTATGAATAAAAAGCCCAATAGGGCCTTTTATTATGTTCAATACAGACTGTTTTTTTCCAGTCCACGGTCAGTTACTTTTGTATCAGTTATAATGATTTTACTCTCGGAATAAATGCAATAACCAGTAATTTGCTTATCTTTTTCAATAAGCATGATCAGTGGTTTATCTGTTTCTCTGGCCCATGTCTCAGATGTCCCAGATTGAATAATAAACCATACTGTATCGCCTTCATCGCCCCATTTGTTGATGCATGCTTTAATAGCCAACTCGGAATTGTTAGTTATTTTAATGCTCATGGTATCTCCTTATAAAATATTACATCCTAGAGATAGGTCTGATTTAAACTAATTTAAATCCCTATTTAAATTAATACTTTTTACGAATAAAAAGAATACTTATTTCTGGGTATTTGGACATTTTTTTATTAGAATAAATAATAATAGTTTTTAGTATAAATTTAAAGATGTTTTGCAGATATGATCGAAGAAGTGTGGTCGGTTTTTTTATTAGGTCTTTTAACTAATTTTTTGACTTAAAGCAGATAGTAATGAAAACCTATTAAAATGCAAATTAATTCACAATTTTTAATTTAGTGTGGACTTGGTTGTCTATTTTTAATAGAATAAATTTTTTATATAAAAAGAAGACTGGTATGAAAAAAATTCTAACAATTAGCTTTGTATTACTTTTTGTAGCCTGTTCAAACCCTAATAAAGAAAAAGTAAATGAAATGGAGTTGATCTCTATCAGTAAAGATTTGGATGCGATTGATTTACAGATTACGCAAATTCTTCTTAATTTAGATGACAATAGAATATCGCAGGAAGGGAAAAAGAATTTATTGTGTAGTGATTTTCGAAAATTATATAAAGAAGAATACATACCGAAAAGTTTAAAATACGGTAATGCGACAGGAAATGCAGAATCTGAGGCTAAATATTTAGCTGATTTAAACAACATTATGAGTGGTTACTCAAAGAAGTTAAATATCGATTGTGCATCTAATTCTTAAATTTATTCATAACAAAAGCGTTTAGTTTAAAAACTATAAAGGCTCTTTTGTAAAAAAAGCTTATTTGTTCGGCCAGTTATTAAGTTGCAGAAATTGGAGTTGTGAAGTGTATCTCATTGATCTAATTTTAAAAATATTTTTATTTTCACGGAATAATTTAATACAGTGCATTATGGTTTCTATCAAACTTTGATGATGATAACTAGATCATTTTTCTAAAGTGTTGTGTACTGATAATCGCTGGTATTAGGAGCTGTTCAATCCAGTTTCTAGTTGAATGAGACTTTGCACAAAGCCTGTAACCATACACAGTGTTAATTGAAAAAGAGATTTAATTATCAGGCAAGATTGAATAGCTGTGTCAGAGTCAATTTGATTTCTAACTTATTCACCTTTTGATTCAACATACTATTCAGTATGAGGATTAAACCAAATTTTTAGATTTCCTCGATTAATTAAAGCTCACTCAAGTAGCATCAAATTGAATGTAGGGTAATGTGAAAACACTGTAGGTAGGGGATATGTTATAAGGCTGACTATGTTAGATACGTGGTAATAATAGTTCTTTCAGAAATACAAAAAATTAATATTTCAGTAAAAAATCATATATTCTTTAAAATTGAATTTCATCAGAAGAATAGGAGAAATATGAAACTATCTACAATTGTTCTGGTTCATGGATTCTAGGGAAACGCTCTCCATTGGCAACATGTCATTCCTTTATTAGTTAAGAAAAATTTCCAAGTAATAGCTGTAGAAATTCCTTTAACATCCTTAGCTGATGATGTTGAAAGGGCTATCAAGATGATTAATCAGATAGATGGCCCAGTCTTGTTGGTTGGTCATTGCTATGGTGGTGTAGTTATTACTGAAGCAGGTAATAATGAAAAAGTGGTGGGGTTGGTATACATCGCCGCATTTGCGCCAGATCGTTCCGAAAGCCCCGATCTGATAACTCAACAGCATCCACCTGAAGCTGCTGTTGACCTTTATCCAGATAGTGATGGTTATTTATGGGTGAATGCAGAAAAATACCATAAGAGTTTCTGTCAGGACTTAAATCCTTCAGAATCTATCGCAATGGCTATTGCCCAGAAAGGCTCCTCTTGCCAGTACCTTTTACCTCCATGGAAGATGAAACCGTTTTGGTATCAAATTTCAAATCAGGATCGTATGATTACAGCTGAAAATCAAAGAAAAATGGCCGAAAGATTGAATACCAAGGAGGTAATTGAACTTGATGCTAGCCATGTTTCTCTTGCTTCAAGACCTGATGAAATAGCTGACTTTATAATCAAGCTGCTTCATTTTTTAATATGAACTCAACAGCCTATGAGAGCTTTTTTGTATAACGACCCTTGTTTTCATTTGATGGAGTTTGCACTATAAACAATATTATTATCTGATTTTGGCTTGGGTATATCTTATAATATTACATCGATAAAAAGGTTTTAGGCTATTCTTTACGACATAAAATAAAGCAAGTGAAAAGGTATTGTCCCTCAAATAAGAAAACCCGATCCATTGATGGGGGTTAATCTATCTGTTTATGCTTTGCTTCTTTATTCATCGCGGCCTTTAATTGATCAATTTTAGAAAAGTAGCTGATGCCGGATTATCTATTTTATTGGCCATAGTTTTTGCAAGATAATCCAAGTGTCGAGTTACTACTTTGTATTGACGATCTTTGATTAGTTATTTTGCTTCATTAAAAAATATGAAATTTTATTCATCGCATCTTTTAAATCATTAAATGACACTTGAATGTAGCCATCCGTAATGTCAGATCCATCAAGAGTATGGTTGATCAGCCGTTTAAAGTAAATGAGGTAATATTTAAGCTATTGGAAATACTAGAGAATGTACGCCTGAGATCATGATAAGTAAAAGAAATACCGCTAACTGCTGCAATTTTTCCTCGTGCTTTACTTCTATTTGTAATATGACTATCCCTTGACGAGCTTGAAAAACGTAAGGTTTACCGCCTGAGCGTTCAAATCTGCATTCCATAATGAAATGCAGCATATCACCCATCGGAAGTATTAATGATTCACTATTTTGGGGCTACTGAGCTGATCGTATTATATTTAAAATCAATATGTGACCAATTCAAGACATTCTGTTTCTTCAGGTCTAAATCCAGTAATTAATATGGCCAGTAAAAAATCTTGATTTTTGTACGCATTGTGATTGTAATAATCTTGTCTATTGCAATATCTAACAATAATATATCACAAAGTTTTTTAGGGCCTACTATGCGTCTACTCGAAAAAAAACTTGATATAATTAAAAAATTTGGATAGTATTGCCGTCATTCCAAGTTGTTGATAAATATTTAATAACTTGATGAAGGGCCTGTAGCTCAGTTGGTTAGAGCAGCGGACTCATAATCCGTTGGTCGACAGTTCAAGTCTGTCTGGGCCCACCATATAAAACAACCACTTACGTGCATTAATCGTAAGTGGTTTTTTGTTTTTTGGGTTTTAGTAAGCGAATGGTAAGCAAAATAAAGCAACTTAAACCTGTCTTCTAGTCTAGCATCAATCAATGAGCATAGGTTTTAACGACTTTGTTCTAAAATCGAATACGCTCAGTGCATCTCTAACTTTACCAATTTTAGATCGGTAACGTGTGGAATCAAATCTTCTCACTATTTTTTGTATAGAAGTCTTCAATAGACGCTAACTTTAATTGATACTTATAGAACTCATTTCTGAAATCATCAAAGTAGTTTTTTAGTAAAGTATATCGTTGAGGATTAGTTTTAAAGGCATTTTGAACTATATTATATAAATTAATTTGTTTTAGATGGAAGTCAAAATCAGCTCCCATTTTGTTCAAACGAGAATTGGGTTCTAATTGAAAATGCAATTCTATTAGTTTAATTAAGTAATATCCCGTGCTACCAATTAAATCAATAATTAATGAGCTATATTGCAATAAAGCTAAGTAGCTATATTCAAGATTTTGAATGTGAAGGTTGAATTTACTTTGATAGGTAATAAATAGCAAAAAACTATACAGATCTAAAATATTTTCAAATTCTTTTTCAAAATTAGCATCAAAGTCGATTACAACTTCTTCAATATTTTTTTTACGTATAATTTTTTGAGTGGAGCTGTTCAAATTTTCATAAAATTTATATAAATCTGCTTCACTAACGTAAGTTTTACTTAATATTTCCCAAATAGGATGGACAAAATAAATTGAAGAATTTGGAAGTTTTTTTTCAACAATTTTTATTTTTGTTACTGGAGATACTTGCCCTATAGAAAATTTTGTCCAAATTTTACTGCCATTTTCACCAAAAAAATTATCTAGTTTATTTTTACTTGCTAAGCGCGAGTCTAACTCCGTTTGATGCGGACGCACATTATTTTGAGTGTTTTCATTGAGAACACGTTCTGCAACGTGTTCATACCAAATAATGGTTTTCAATTTTGTAACAAATCCAGTTTTTGGACGTCCTGACATAAAATGTTCCAATAGCAATCAAAAAGTATAATTTGTTTGGGGGGGTAAGAAAATATAGTAATTATAAGAACCTCCCCAAACAAGTAAAAATCAACTAAAAAATAACACAATTTAATTAAGAAGGGACGCTTCAAGATGAAGCAAGAAAGTTTATTAATTACTACAGCAGAAGCTGCAAAGCTTCTTGGATTTCAACCACAAACACTCCGTAAATGGGCAATTTATGAAAATGGTCCAGTTGTTCCAAAGCGTCATGGTCGCCTGTTACGTTGGAATCGGAATGAAATTTTGAAATTTGCAGGTGAGATTAAGTAAATTTTCTTTATGAACCCAGCATTTTTGCTGGGTTCAGCTCGAAATACACTCAGTAATTTAAATCTAACTTTTCTAATACAGTACGTAAAGCCTCTACTTAAATTCATTAAGTGGATAAGTAAAGTTTTGCTTGAAATTTTGAAAAATGGTAAGAATTAATATGTTGAAAATAAAATTAGATGAAGAACATCCTATATTAAGTACACATCCTTTAACTGGGCAAGTTACTTCTTCATCTACCTTTGAAGAGTTTTCCTTAAACTTTATAAAAGGCGATCAAATTTCAATTGAAAGTTACATACATCCACACTACCCAGATTTGGATTGTGGTGGCTGCAACGTTTTTAAACTTGTGAATAATTCTAATCTGAATTTTGTGACTGGTTATTTGATTGTTGGGATGGGTTATGAATATGATATATCTTGTGAACCTTATAAAGTCATAGAACGGCGGAAAGCAGCACTTCAAATTGGTGATGGTTTATTAGTCAATCGGTTGCTGAGTAAAACGAAATTATCACGAGTGGTTTTGACGAATGAATTTGATGTTTTTTTTAAAATTTGTTTTACAAAATCATATGTAATTTACTTGCCAGATCTTATATTTGGGTTGCAAGAAGTAGAAAGCCTGCTACCTGAATCTGTTTTGATCATGACAGCTAATTATGATGAAGACTCTCAACCTCACATAAAGTTCAGCCGAGAAAATTTATCTAGGCTATCGTATGCAGATGTTCAAGAGCGGATTGACTCCATTTATGCCTCATATATTGATTCACTAAAACATGAAGATGTAGAAAGTGAGTCAAAAGTCCAGTCATCAAGCGCTTGGCCTGCATTATCAACTTTAAGTGCAGTTAATCACAATTCACCGCAAAATTATCCGCTTTGGGCTTTTCCAGCATTAATCGCAAATGCAATTAAAAAAACAGCATATATTCATAAAGTCCCAATTTCAGTTGCAGGACAAACTTACTTAGGAGAAATGGCTTTTTTGTCGCAAAGACATATCAATGCTCCTAGTGATAAAACGATTAAGGGTCAACCTTGTAGCCTTTTTACCATTACGATCTTCCCAAGTGGTGCCGGCAAAGATAATTGTATTAATGATGCCTGTTATGTTTCTAAATCTATGGAAAAAAGCAATATGGCATTATATGAGAAAGAGTACGATGAATGGATTAGATCAAAAGGTGAATCAACTGAGCCAAAAATTCCTTTGGCTAGATTTACAAAACTTACAATACAAGGATTGATTTCATTAGTAAAAAAAAGCGATCAAAAAAGTTTTACATGGACAACTGGTGAAGGGGCATATCTATTTTCTGGATATACCATGAAAAGTGATACGGTAGGCGAAGCACTCAGTGTGATTAATAATTTGCTTGATGGTGAATCTATTAGTAATGTTTTAAAAGGCAGTAGTATTGAATATGTTGATGGTATTCGTTTTTCAATAAATATTGGTGTGCAAGATGTGATTGCATCCCCAGCTTTGCAAAATGAGCTATTGCGAGAGCAAGGTTTTTTAGCGCGTGCTTTAATTGTTTTTGCAGAACCTTTGAAGAATGTCCAAATCACGAAACAGGATCGATTTATAAGGCCGGATCAAGATACAGATTTGAAAGCATATAGGAGTTTATGTGAGCAAATCTTATCGGATGTTCCAAAAGTCTTAGACTGTGCAAATACTTATACTGTTATTTTGAAAACTGAAGAGGCGGATGATCTGCATATTGAATATGAAAACTTTGTATTGCGTGAAGTTGAAAAAAATGGACGATATGCTTTCATACACTCGTATGCACGGCGCACTGTTCAATATGTTTTAAGAGTCGCCGCAATTTTCGCATTTTTTAAGCAAGAGAGTGTGATTACATCTGAAACGATGAAAGGTGCTATAAGTATCTGTAGGTATTCTTTAGAGCAGTGGATTGATTATTATGGTAAAGATAATAAATCTGACAGTGAAATTTTGCTGGAATGGCTAAAAGCTCAGTATCGGAAAGGTAATAAAAAGGTTTTAAAATCGAGTATCAATCAAAAGCATGCAAAATTTAAGTCAGCTAAGCTACGAGATGCTGCTTTGCAATATTTAATTGAGACCTATCATGTTCGAATCGAAATACTAAATAATAGTGACTATGTAGTTTTACATCCTAAACTTGTAGAAAATTTATCTAATTAATCTAAATCAAGGTAACTTATTGAAATATAGTTAAGGTGATTTAGATAAGTTGTTTTTCTAATTATCTAGATCATCTAAGTTAGATGATCTAGATATCTTAAATAATGTTTATCTATTTTAAAAACTTTATAATTCAATATGATAGTTTTATTTAGATAGTTAGATAACTTTTTTAATACCAAATAATGTTTTGAAAATCATTGAACAAGTCATCATAAATGGTACTTACATTAATTAGCTCAAATTGACCAAAGCCAAACTTTTCAAAAAACTGATTATCAACAAAGTAAGTAATTGCCTTATAAGTATTAAGATGGTTGGATACAGAAAGCTGGTTACAAAATGATGAATTGAAATGTAATTGCAGCGCCGTGGCTTCAATAATCTTCGTTGCAATAATTTTAGAAATTTGACGTACATTCAGATTTTTAATCGTTGGATGGATAAAAACAGGGATCTGATTTGGTGAGTTACTCATAAGAGAATCCTTAAGTTAAATTAGTGCTTTAAATTTACTTAAATCGTCTGTTATGAAAGAATGCAAAGGTAAAACGTCGAAATTTTACAATCTTTCATTTCAGTCATTTGGAATGGAAAGCATGAGTACAGGATTGTCGAGATAATGCACTCATGCACATACAATATTATTCATATAATTTTCCTCCTTAAATTTCTTTTAAAGATGTCTTTTTGTCGAAATAGACAATAAAATACTATCAATATATATATGAAAACTTGTCGATTTAGTCAAGTTTTAATTGTCGATTTATGGTGTTTTATGTTGATTGAGATGGATTCTGCGCTGTTTTGTACAAGGCTCAAAGAAATAAGAACACAACGAAAAATGACGCAGCAAGATATAGCTGACAAAACAGGTATCCCATCAACGTCAATTTCACATATCGAAGCTGGTGCTCGAAAGCCGTCTTTAGAGAACTTTTTTAAACTTGCTGTAGTGCTGAATGTATCTGCCGATTACTTACTTGGACGCACTGATCAATATTCAGATTTAGGTACTGACCCCATCGCAAACTCAATTCAATGTCTACCAGAGTCTGAAAGGGAAATGATTCAAAAGTTTATCTCGTCGTTGCAAAAAGCATAACTTCAAAAATATTGCTCAAGATATTGAGCAGATTAATTTATAAATTGATTTGGAAAAATTATGAACCTCATTGAATTAAAACAGTTGGAAGATCAACTTTGGTCTGCAGCAGACAGCTTACGTGCAAATACAGACTTGAAACCCAATGAGTATTCGACTCCTGTGCTTGGCCTCATTTTCTTAAAATTTGCAGACAATAAATATAGTGCAGCAGAAGAAAAAATCTTAAAAGAAATACAACAACCTATCGGGTCTGGACGCAGTGGTGCTCCCCAAGCCCCAACTCAGGACATGATTAAATCAATAGCAATTAGTAAGGTTGGTTTTTACCTACCTGATAATGCTCGTTATAAGTATTTATTAGAATTGCCTGAAACAGAAGACTTGGCAAAAAAAATTAAAGAAGCTATGCAGGCTATTGAAGAACATCAAGATGATACTAAAACAAATCTTAAAGGAGTATTACCTAAAGATGATTATCAAGCCTTTAACCGGTTACCCCAGAGTAAACAGGCATTACATGGCTTAGTACGCAGCTTTTCAAATATCCCTGCGGATGCTTCTGGTGATGTATTCGGTAAAATCTATGAGTACTTCCTGGGCAAGTTTGCACTTTCTGAAGGTCAAAAAGGCGGTGAATTCTTTACACCAACTTCTGTTGTGCGTTTAATGGTTGAAATGATAGAACCGTATAATGGCTCTGTTTATGATCCAGCCTGTGGTTCAGGCGGTATGTTTGTGCAGTCCTTACAATTTGTAGAGCGCCGTAAAGAATTAAGTAAAAAGTTTGGTGAAGCCGGAGATACCAATAGTTTGTTTGTATATGGTCAGGAAAAGACCTTAGATACGGTCAAACTTGCCAAAATGAACTTGTTCGTGAATGGGCTTAAAGGCGAAATTCAGCAAGCAAACTCCTATGCAGAAGACCCATTTAAAGGCTTTGAGAAGTTTGACTATATCATGGCTAACCCGCCATTTAACGTGGATGATGTAGCACTTGCAACAGTTGAAAAAGATCCTCGTTTTAATAGCTATGGTTTACCGCGCAATAAAACTAAAGCGAAAAAAACTGATGATAATGCAGCCAAGACAGAAACTGTTCCAAATGCAAACTATCTTTGGATTAACTTGTTTGCCTCATCATTAAAAAATGCACAGCAAGCTCAGTTATCTAATAGTGGTCGTGCTGCTTTGGTTATGCCGAACTCAGCTTCAGATGCTCGTAACTCAGAAGCAGATGTTCGCCAAACGTTGATCGAGAATAACTTGATTTATGGCATGCTGACATTGCCATCAAATATGTTCTATACGGTAACGCTTCCTGCAACGCTATGGTTCTTTGATAAAAATAAAACAGACGACAAAATTTTGTTTATTGATGCGCGTAACATCTTTAGACAGATCGACCGTGCGCACCGTGACTTTACAGATGAGCAGGTACTAAACATTGCCATGATTAGTAAGCTTCATAAGGGCCGTAATCATGAATATATCAGTTTGGTTGATGATTACTTTAGACAAGGTATGGCAAAACTTGAGGCAACTGTGCCACATGTAGAGCCAAGCTTTAATAAACTTAAAGAAGCATTAAAAGATGATTTAGCTATTGTTCAAAGTGTAGAGGCACTTAATGAACATTGGCATGCTCTTACGCCGTTAAAACAAAGCTTTGATGCTTATGTGAAGGCTTTCCCTCAAGTAGTCACTAAAGATTTAGTTTCTACTTTGAATAAAACACAAAAGACATTAAGAGCAGGTTTTACGCCGTTCTTTAAAGCTATTGCAGATGAAGCTAAAGTTTTAGATAAAGCGATTCGTGAAAAAGAAAAAGCTCATAATGAGTTAGTCAAACTCACTCGTGCTGAAGTTGCCGAAGCTAAGGTAATTGATAAAAAAGATGTGCTTAAAGTTAAGGATGCAAAGCTTAAAGAGCTTAATGCTTTAACAGCAGATATTAAAGAAGTTAAAGCATTGCTTGCTGATATCAAAGCTGACCGTGGCGAAGCTGAGTACTTCTTTAATCATATTTCATGGTTACAAGAACGTTTCCCAAATGCTGAATATGAAGATGTTACAGGTCTTTGTAAGTTGGCGACCCCTGATGAGGTGAAAGAGCAGGATTATTCTTTAAATGCTGGTCGTTATGTGGGTGTCGTGATTGAAGAGGACGGGCGTACAGAGGAAGAGTTTAGAGATTATTTGAGCACGTCTTTAGAGTTATTTAATAACTTAACGAAAGAAGCGAAAATTTTAGAAGATATTATCAACGCTAATATGAAGGGAGTTTGTAATGAGTAATTTATGGCGTGATGATATTTTTGATAATTTAGTTAGGTTAAAACGGGGACATGATTTACCTAATCAAAATATCATTAATGGTAAATTTCCTATTGTTGCAAGTTCTGGAATTAAAGATTTTCATAATGATTTTAAAGCTACCCCTCCAATTGTTGTTACAGGGCGATCTGGCACATTAGGTGAAGTACAGTATATTACTGAAAAATCTTGGCCTTTAAATACAACATTATACTCTATTAGTTTTAGAGATAATTTGCCGAAATATGTTTATTACTATTTGAAGGAAATGCATCTTGAGAATTTTAATGCCGGGGCTGGTGTACCTACACTGAATCAGAATCATCTTCAAAAATTGAAGATAAAAATTCCTCAATTTGAAATTCAGAAAAAAATCTCTGCCATCCTGTCTACTTATGATGACTTAATCGAAAACAATAAAAAGCGTATCCATATTTTAGAAAGTATGGCTGAAGAGCTATATAAAGAATGGTTTGTACGTTTTCGTTTTCCAAATTGGGAAAATACAGAGTTTGAGAAAGGGATTCCGAAAGATTGGCGTACTATCAATTCTGGTGAGTTTATTGATGTTGTAAAAGGTAAGTCTTATACAAGTCCTGAAATTCATGATGAGTTTGTTGATGAGAGCCTACCTTTTGTCAATCTGAAAAACTTTAATCGTGGTGGCGGTTATCGCCGCAATGGATTGAAATTTTACAATGGTAAATATGCGAATAATCAAAAAACTTATCAAGATGATATCGTCATGGCTGTAACGGATATGACTCAAGACAGAGCTGTAGTTGGACGTGTTGCTAGAGTACCAAAGTTAAACTTTGAGTTTGCGATTATTTCTTTAGATTGTGTGAAATTAGTACCCAAAATCTATTCATCTACTTTTACTTATTGTTATTTTAAATATTCTGGATTTTCAGAATATATAAAAGAATTTGCAAATGGTGCGAATGTTTTACATTTAAGCCCTAATCAAATTGGCAAGCAAAAAATACTGATTCCACCTAAACAATTAGTTGATAGCTTTGAAGCTATAGCTGTTCCAATTTATTCTGAGTTAAATATTTTGGAAGAAAGTAATGTGAAATTGGAAATAATGAGAAATAACCTATTACCTAGGTTAATTTCAGGAAAACTATCAGTGGAAAACTTAGATATTCAGTTTCCATCATCAATGCAAGAACAGTAAATTATAAAAAAATAGACGTATTTAGAGGGATATAGGGGATCAATTGTGACAAAAGTAACACGTAACTTTATTAGTGAAGATGACATTGAACAAGCAACCATTAAGATTTTAAGCACAGAGTTTGATTATCAGCATCTCAATTGCTATACCACAGATTCAAGTGACTTAAATGATGGTTCAGGTCGTAAAGACAAAAAAGAAGTTATCTTAAAAGACCGTGTGATTGCTAAATGTGTGCAATTGAATCCCCAAGTCTCTTTAGATGTTATAGAGACTGCTGTATTAAAACTAATGGAGCGCCGTGGGTCTATGTCGGCTATTAAAGCCAATATGGAGCTTTATGCTGATATTCGTAATGGTGCTTCGATTACTTATGAAGATGTCCACGGCGAAAAACATGAAAATGAATTTTTAAAATTGATTGATTTTAAAAATCCAGAAAACAATGAGTTTTTAGTGGTTTCACAATTATGGATTCAATCTACAGGACGCACACCGTATTGTGCCTATCGCCGTCCTGATTTAATCCTGTATATAAATGGTCTACCACTGGTATTCATAGAGCTTAAAAATTCAAATGTGAAGCTCAAGAATGCTTTTGATGACAATCTAAAAAATTATAAGAATGATATTCCTCAACTTTTTTTAACCAATGCCTTCTGCGTACTTTCAAATGCGACAGACACAAAGCTCGGAAGTTTTACGGCTGAGTGGGAACATTTCTTTAACTGGTTACGTGTGGACCAGGAAAAGGAAAAGGTCAATAAAGAAGATATCGAAGAACGAGGCATAAGTATTGAATACTTGCTTCGTGGTCTATGTCGTCCTGAAAGATTATTGGATTATGTCGAAAATTTTATTTTATTCCAAAATGAAAAACATAAAATTATTGCCCAAAACCATCAGTTTTTAGGGGTAAATCATGCCTTCCAAAACTTCTTGAAACGTGATGAGTTGAAAGGTCGCCTTGGGGTGTTTTGGCATACACAAGGTTCGGGTAAAAGTTTCTCAATGATTTTTTACGTCAGAAAGATTTATCGTAAAGTCACGGGTAATTTTAGTTTTGTCGTGATTACCGACCGAGAAGATCTAGATAATCAGATTTATAAAAATTTCATTTATACACAAGCCGTCACAGAGGTTGAGGCTGCTCAACCGAAAAATAGTACTCATCTTCGAACCTTGCTGAGTCAAAATACCAAGATTGTATTTACCTTAATTCAAAAATTTAGATACGAAAAAGGTCAAGAGTATCCACAGCTATTCGATCCTTCTGAACGTGAAGTCATTGTTATTGTTGATGAGGCGCATCGTACCCAATATGAATCATTAGCAGAGAATATGCGTAAAGGCTTAGACGGCGCTCATTTTCTTGCTTTTACAGGTACACCCATTCTAAAACAAAAGAAGACCAAGCAGTGGTTTGGTGAATACGTTTCTGAATATACCTTCCAACAGGCCATTGAAGATAAGGCAACATTACCGCTTTTCTATGAAAAGCGAGTACCTGAGGTGTTATTGCAAAATGACGATCTCAATGAAGAGCTCGCTGAAATATTAGAAGATGAAGAGTTAAATGATGCTCAAAAAGAAAAGCTAGAGCGTAAGTTTTCAACTGAGCTAGAAGTCATTAAGCGAGATGATCGTCTAGATCGTATCGCTGAAGATATTGTTTACCATTTCCCACGCCGTGGGTATTTGGGTAAAGGTATGATGGTTGCGGTGGATCAATTCACAGCAGTACGTATGTTCGACAAGGTTTCAAAACTTTGGAAGGAAGAACAAAAAAACCTACAAACTCGAATTCATAACTCTAAAAATGATATTGAAAAACACCGTTTGAAACAGCGCCAAAAATATATGAGTACCGTACAAATGGCGGTAGTGATTAGTGATCCAAGTTCGGAAAAAGAGCGCTTTGATAAACAGGGTCTAGACATCCAGCCACATATTGATCGTCTCAGTAAACTCGATGTCAATGGGGCTGATATTGAGGATAATTTTAAAAATCCAGAGCATCCATTACAACTTGTCTTCGTGTGTGCAATGTGGCTTACAGGCTTTGATGCGCCAACTGTTTCAACCCTGTATTTAGATAAGCCTATGAAAGGCCATACGTTGATGCAAACGATTGCTCGTGCCAACCGAGTGACTTCCTACCGCATTAAGAATACAGAGGGTGAACTTGTAGAGAAAAGAAATGGTGAAGTCATTGATTATTACAACGTATTCAGGAATCTAAAAACAGCCTTAAAAGATTATGGTCAAGGCACCGGAGAAGATGGTGAAATAGATGCTCCAGTACAAGATAAAACAGTGCTTTTCCAAATGTTGGATGAAGCGATTACTAAGACTCTAGAATATTGCGAGTCTAAAGACATTGATCTGAATCAAATCCTAGAAACTCGTAATGAGACCGGCGGTACGTTTAAAGAGAATGCTTTATTTGAGCAATATGCAGATCAATTATTAGAAAAAGACGAGTATCGTAAAACCTTTAATGTTCATTTTAATACAGTCGCAGCTTTATATGAGGCATGTAAACCGAATATATTGGTAAAACCTAGACCAATTGTGTCAGTGATTCAATTCCTCCATGGTTTTATTGAAGCGATGATTGAGCGTCAGGATTTGGATGAATCTGGTACTTCAGTTTCCGATTTATTGGATAGAAGCGTAGTCATCAATGAAGACACTGTGAAGACTGTTAAAGATTTTAAAGAAAGCTACAGTTTGATTCATGGTCAAAAATGGGATCTAAGTACTGTGGATTTTGACAAGCTGAAAGAACAGTTTAAAGAAACCAAGCATAAAAATATTGCTATTGCTGATATGCGTGCCTTTCTTGAAAAGAAAATCATTCAAATGCTTAAGCAAAATGGTGGTCGTATTAACTTTGCAGAACGTTATCAGCAGATGGTTGATCGTTATAACTCTGGTGCTACGGCAACTGAGCAATTGTTTGACGAACTTCAGAAATTTACAAAAGGTCTTAAAGAAGAAGATCAACGTCATATCAGAGAAGGTCTAACTGAAGACGAGTTAGAAATCTATGATCTGCTCTTAAAAGACAAACTAACGAAAGATGAGCAGCAGCAAGTGAAGCTGGCAGCTAAAGACCTAATAACTGCACTTTTGAATACAACTCCGAAAGTTCTGGTTCAAGATTGGTGGAAGGATGCTCAACAAAGTGAAATTGTAAAACTTGAAATTTCTAAAGTTCTAGATGTCGATTTACCCAATAGTTATGATTTTATAATGTTTACAGAAAAAGTTTCAACAGTATTTGAGCTAGTTAAAACTTTGGCTATGAATGATGATAAGTGGGTTAGTTAAAAGAAAGTAGAATAAGCATAAATTTCCTGGGTGGCAAAATTAAGTGGGTCGAGCGAAGTTAGAAGGGCATTATCTTGACACTGAAAGATTTGGTTTAGGTCGTGATAAAGAGATTTTTAATAAGGCTTATAATTATATTAAAGAGCATTACTAACAAAACAAGGAGTAAAAATGAAATTTTTCTATCCTCAAGAAATCTTAATTGATTATATGGAAAAAAATAATAGATCAATCGGTATAAATAATCCCGAATTTAGAATATTTGAAAATTTGAGAAAAAAACAGCACGAAGCACTCTATTTGTTAGATAAAATTTATAACGATTCATCTAGTATAGAGTATGAGTTAAAAACAACTATTGTAGAATCAATGATAGTTAAATTAGGTTCAATGATTGATTTATCAAAATTAATTTATTCTAAAACATATCTTCAAGCATTATTGGATTTAGATGCGAATGAGCACAAAAATGTTTCATATATATTTAAAAATAAAAATATAAAGAATGGTAAGGAGATTGATTATCTTAGATTGTGTAGGGCACATATCAATGATCTTTCTAAAGATAATGATTATAAATTTTTGGAAAAAAATAAGGATTTTTTTAAAAACTTTAGAGGGATAAGGAATAGATTGGTTCATGGAGGTGCTAATATATTAATATTTGAAACTAAATCAGTTGATTTTGATGTTTTAGATTACAAGAGAGACTCTTATATTGATTATTCTTCTTTATATTTTAATGCATTAAGTGAAAGCCTTTTAACTGTTAATGCATTTAAATTTTTCTCATATTATTTTTCATTGATAAATTTTTATTGTTTAGATCTTTTTATGCTTTTAATTGAAAGACTAAATCAAAAAGGGCTTAAAAGTTATGATTTAAGTCTTGAGCAGGTTGAAGTTAAATATGATTTTAAGGAAAGTGATTTTGACTTATCAACCAAAAAATACTCAGATATATTACAGCAGGCAGAGTCTTATAAAGAATGTCTTTATGATAGAGATAAAAATTTATTACGCACAGTAGTCGAATTACCAGATCGAAAATTGATGACAGATGTTAAGGATAATTACCAAGAGATCATAATCAAATCCATATGTGATTCCTCAAGTCTTACATATAATATTAATATATTGGCTGATAAGATAGAACTCAATGTATTAAGAAATATGGAATATGATCATCATTGGGAGGGTTTACCAATGAAATTTATCAATAATAAATTAAGCTTGATTAAATCTAGTCCTAACAGTGAAAAAACACATATTATTTATACATTTGATCAAAATCCATTAATTAATGTTTTTGGAACTTGACGTACTTCTTATAGATATGAGAACTTAGAAGGAGAACATAAGTTGATATACAGTTGACATTCATTTGTCTCGCTTCGGCCTTTATGGTCACTTACTGTGAGAAAACTTATGTTCCAACTAGAAAATTTACATAAAACTCAACTAGCCCTACATGTTAATTTGGGGCTTAATCAGCAATTGATTGAAAGCATATTGTGTATTGCATTTGGATATTCAGTATTGCAGGATTTAATTGAGGATTTTCAAGATGGGTTGATGGATGACGCTAGTGACCCATCTTACAATGAAGAGTTAAATCAAATTTGTGATATGGGCGTGGTTAGAAAAATTGATGACTTATTGCGACAATTTGGAATATTTAATCCTAATTTAGCACATCAAGTTATTAGTTTAATCTATTCACATTTTGTACCTAATTGTTCGTACTGTGGGAGAGAACATCATTCAGTAATGAATTTTGTTAGACCAGTTGCATATCATGATGGTTATACGCAATTTCAATATTGGGTATGTGATTCATGTGTTACACAATCTCGTAGAGAAATGAATGTTGGAATTGGCTTTTGCTGGTGTTGTGGTGATCAACCACATGACATTCGTGATCTGAATAATCAAAATGAGTGCCCAATTCATTATGGTGAATCTTCATACAGTGAGGAAGAACTAGAAGATATGGAATCTTATATTGAGTATCACACGAAAGACAGTTGAGTACAGTAAAAGGGGGGAACATAGTTCCTCCCTTTTTTTATTGTGTAAATTTAGAAATATTTTTTATAATTAATAGCTTATACCTCTATAATGGTATGAGTTTTAATTTTTTAAAAGTATATTTTTCTTATAGCGAAGATTAGTACTTAACCAAATTATAAGTTAAGACTCACGATGATTTTGTAGAAACATGTTTAGGGATTGGTGATGACATCTATGCTCAAGAGAGGGGGTGAAAACCAATTTGTATAAATAAATTTTATGTAAGATGAATAAATTATAGTTATTAAGTTACTTTGTTTTTTTAATTTTAGATGATACTTTCGGGGCAACATGAACACTTCTCTTCTTATTGAACCAATGAATATCCAACAACTGTTGGATAAAAATTTCTTTATACCTGCCTATCAACGTGGATATCGATGGACTCCACAACAGATTAAAGACTTTTTAAATGATATAAATGAATTTGAACCAAAAATAAATGAGAATGGTGAAAAATCTTGGTATTGCCTACAGCCCTTAGTACTTAAGCCAATGGATATCGAATCTGTGAATATAAATAGATTAGATGTTGAAAAAAATTGGTATGAGGTCATTGATGGACAACAGCGATTAACAACTATTTTTTTATTAATTCATTACATCAATGAGATGTGGAAAGGTAAATTTAAGCATAAAGAGTTCACATTAAAGTATCAAACTCGTCAATTTAGTTCTGATTTTTTAACTAATTTAGCAATTGATACCACTAATAATGATAGAATTATAAATGATCAAAATATTGATTTCTTTTTTATAAGTAATGCTTATCAAACAATTCATGAATGGGCGGAATCACTCGAATTAACAGGTCAGTTAAATTCAGCTGAACTAGAATCAAAATTCGTTCATTACACAAAAGTAATTTGGTATGAGACTGATAGTGACTCAGTAGAAGTCTTTACTCGTTTAAATGTAGGTAAAATTCCATTAACTAATGCTGAATTAATCAAAGCATTATTTTTAAATAAAACTAACTTTATTGAGTTGAATGATAAAGATAAAGCTAAAATTAGATTACAACAAATTGAAATATCAACCGAATGGGATCGAATGGAATATGCCTTACAGCATGATTCTTTCTGGTACTTTTTAACTGATAGAAAACAGTTAACAACACGTATTGATTTAATTTTTAATTTAATATCAAAAAAGCATGCTAAAAATGATGATTATTTTACATTTAGATATTTTTCAGAAAGGCTGAAAAAAGAAAAAATCAAGAATGTTTGGCGTGAAGTTAAACAGTGTTTCCAAACTCTCGAAGAGTGGTATAAAGATAGAACGCTATATCATAAAATTGGCTATTTAATCAGTATAGGTTTTAATATTGATGAAATTTATACATTAAACAAGGATACAACTAAGATTGAATTCCTTAATGTAATAAATAAGAAAATAATTGAATATTTACCAAATAATGATTTGAATGAATTGCAATATAGGTCTGAAAAAATACGCCCAATTCTATTATTTCATAATGTGCAAACTTTCTTAAATAATAAAAATGAAACTACAAGATTTCCATTTGATCGCTTTAAAAAAGAAAAATGGGATGTTGAACACATCACTGCACTAGCCGATCAACCACCAAGATCTGATCAGCATAAGAAAGACTGGATAAAAGAAATTTTGGATAATATTTCAAATTTAAATTTAGATTCTCATCTTCACAATAAACTTCTTGAAGTCCAAAGTGATTTATCACAGTTTGATGAATTTTTCATTCAATTTATGGAGTCATTCCAAGGGCAAGGTTTGGATGTCAACTCGATTGATAATCTAGTTTTATTAGATTCGTCAACGAATAGAAGTTACAAAAACTCAGTATTTCCTATTAAAAGAAAGAAGATTATTCAAAGAGAGAAAACTGGTACATTTGTGCCTATCTGCACAAAAAATGTATTTATGAAATTTTATAGCACTGATGTAGAGCAAATGAGTTTTTGGGGGGAGAAAGACCGGGAGCAATATTTAACTGATATTGAAGAAACAATTAGTTCTCTCAAAAACTCTCAATTAGCTTAAGGAATTAGACAGTGTTAAATAAACAAACCGCAGAAAAAATATCTTTTTGGAATCTTATTCAATCAAATAAAATTGAAATCCCAATTATTCAACGGGATTATGCTCAAGGGCGTCTAGAGCAAGAAAAAGTCAGAACACGGTTTCTACATGCACTTTATACTTCATTAAATGAAGAAAAATTTATCGAGCTCGACTTTGTTTATGGCAGTCAAGTCGATGATGCTCTACAACTTTTAGATGGGCAGCAACGGTTAACAACATTGTTCTTATTGCACTTTTATTTTGCAAATAAAGATCAAGTTGATGAAAAGTTGAAAAGCAGACTTTTAAACTTCACTTATGAAACTCGAATTAGCTCACGAGAGTTTTGTGAATCATTAGTCAAAGATACTTTTGATATCGCTAATTTAGAAAATGGTAAAAAAATATCTGAATTGATTACCGATAAGCCTTGGTTCTTTTTATCTTGGAAGCAAGATCCTACGATCTCAGCTATGTTAAACATGCTAGATGCTATTCATTCTAAGTTTTATAATATTCGTAATGGATGGAGCAAACTTACAGAACAAAATGTGATTCAATTTTATCATCTAGATTTAGATAATTTTGGTTTATCTGATGATCTTTATATTACGATGAATGCTCGCGGAAAGGCTCTCACTGCATTTGAAAACTTTAAGGCCCTATTAGAAAAACAAATTAGTGATGAGGGGTGGGAAAATAAAGATGCTGAATTTAACCAAAAATTTGCATATAAAATAGATAATCAATGGACAGATTTATTATGGAATTATCGTAATAAAGAAAATTCTATTGATGATTATCTTTTACAATTAATTTCCAATCTATACTTAGTAAATAAAAAAGATCTAGATAACATACAAAAATTGGCAGCTACTCCATCAGCTTTAATTTCTATTCCTTTTGATAAAAGTGCGTTTGAATATTTAGTAAATAGTTTGGATAAATATACTGATATTGATTTTAGCTTAATAGATACTATATTGAATAAGTTAAATTTTTTAAATCTTAAAGATCTAAAAAGTGATATGGTTTTTAGTAACTTTTTTGAACTAATCACTACCTCAACCCACGTTACATATCCACAACGTGTGATGTTCTATGCACAAACTTCTTATTTGATTTCCACATTCGAATTCTCAATAGAATCCTTTTTAGATTGGATGCGTGTTATTCGAAATATTGTTAATAATTCAACAATTGATAACGATGATTCTTTTTTAAGTGCTTTAAACTTGGTGACAGAGTTAGTACCAGGACAAGATAAGATTTATCAATATTTGCAGGATAAATCTATTTCTTCAAAATTCGCAACTAAGCAAGTTGAAGAAGAGAAATTAAAGGCTGCATTGATTATTCATTCTGAAAATAATCGAAAGGCAATTCATGATTTGGAGGACACTTTATTCTGTCGGGGAAGTATTAAAATTTTCTTAGAGTGTTTTAAAGAGTTTGATTATGAGAATTTAAATACATTGCGAAAAAATGTCGTAGAAAAATACCTAACTGAAAAGGATATTTCTAACGACTTTAGGCGTGCATTATTAACTATCGGTGATAATGAATTCTACCAATATTGGTGGTCTATTTTACATGCAGTATCTGCACCTAAACGATGTTTAATAGCGAATACTGAAGATTTAAAATTTCTATTTAGTCGTGATTCAAGTTATTTAAAAGAGCTTTTTAATTTATTGATGAAAAAAGATTTGGGAGAAATTATTGCTGACTATGAAATTCCTCTAGATATGCCGAACTGGAAGAAGCGTTTAATTACTGAGCCAAGTTTGTTGGACTATGCAAAACATCATTATATTGCGATTAAAGATGACGAGTCTTGTTGTTGGCTGATTCCACAAAGTCGAGTTGCTAATAGTGATGTCGGACGTTTGAAATGTAGATTAATTACATAAATAAATAACAGGATAGGCGTCTATCATCAGTGAATTTGCTGATAGACGCTTTTCATTATTATGAAATAGAAATTAATTCTTTTACTCGATTAGCATTAAAAAAATCAACGATCTCATGTAAAAAAACACGACGTCCTTCATCAGCTTTTACATAGCTTTGTTCCAATTGAGCACCATGTTTCAACATAAGATCGACAGCATAAGCATTATCTTTTTCAATAGCTAACATGAAAGGTGTATAGCCTTTGATTGGATGTTGAGCCGTATTTTGATTTGGATCTGCACCATATTGCAAAAGTAACTCGAAAATCTCATAAGCATCACAAATTTTCTTGTCTCCAAGAGAAATTCTTTTTACTTCCTCAAATAATACTTTTCTTGGATCATTGTGTAGGAGCTTTTGAAGCTGATTATAGCTTTCGATATCACTACCTCCATTAGAATGACGTCTAATAGAGTCTGCAAGGTATTTATCATTTGTTTGTTCAACTTTATGGCCATTTAACATGCTGATTACACCTAAATTCTGGTAAAGCATTGAAATGCCGTAAAGGCTAGTAATATTGGGATTAGCGCCATTTTCCAATAACAATTTTGCAAGTTTTGGTAAATTTTTTTCCACAGCAAAATTTAGGGGGCAAGTCTGCTTTTTCGCTGTGCGCTCATTTAAAAGCTCCTTATCAAAACTACATTCCAATACATGTTTAATAAATGCGTATGTTTCATCGGGTTGAGCAGTAACATGATTCAATGCCAATAGAACAATACTTTCTTTATTTGAATTAAGGCCATTTATGTTAGCGCTAGCTTCAATGAGTTTTTTAGCAGTAAGGAAATCCCCGATAGTTACAAAATAGTGAAGCTGAGGCCATTTACGTCTTTGTTCAATATCAATGTAAATGTCCTTATTAAATTTTTTAAAGTCGGGGCTAATATCCATAGGAACTGCAAGGTTACCTATTTTAGGAATTAACTTCTTAATCTCCGTACCTTTGTCACTAAAAGTCTCAGCAGTGAAATATTTAAAGAATCCAACCAGGGTTGCTTCTTTCTCCCATTCTTCAAAAACAAACTCTGTTTTGAAGCGGTCAGGACGTTCGATTGGATCAAATATTCCAACTTTAAGGTCAAATTGGATAGCTAAATTTGAAATCTTTCCAATGAGTTTATTTTGGCTCTCCACTAGTGAAGCAATGCAAATCATCTCATTTAGTAGTACTTCTAAATAACGCATATCACGATATAACAAACCATCTAAGCACAGTTCATATTCAGTGAGAGCTTCCTTAAATTGATATTGATATACCAAATTAATCGCTTTAGCCCAATGTATATATGGGAGGAGATGACCTACTTCTTGATGTTCAGTGAGGTACTTATTGATTTGGTTTACCATCAATATATTAAGCTGAAAAGTTGTTTCACCTGTTGAGCTGTATACCATTGACGCTAAGCGAGTATCAGTTTGATCAATACGTTTGACGTGTGTTCTATCAAAAAATACTTGAGTTAATTTTTGATATGAAAGAGGAATCTCCATTAAAAAAGGAAAATGTGTTTGTGAATTGGCAATAGCCATCGCTCTAAATGTCAGTGCCTGTGTATCGTGTTGCGAAATACGGTGCGACTTCAATTTTTGATTGTGTTGTTCCGCTAAAAAGTGAATAAAGTTTCCATGTTGCAATGAGAATCCATATTTAACTTTTAAGGCTTGTAGTAAGCGTGCAAAACACAACAGTTCATAATGTGCTTGCGATGCTTCATTCTTGTTTAAAAATAAGCGTTTTAATGTTGATGGAGTAGGTAAGGCATCTGGGCGACCAAATTTACTAATGTAATTTTTATCATCAGGACTTAAAACGTCACTTTTCAAAAAGTGAGCAAAGTTTTGGTCAGTATCTTTAAGATAAGCTAAGCTTTCTTTAATAAAGTTGTCACCTTTCCAGTGCTTGGCGATCCCCATTTGTGTAACGCAAAACGTTATGAGTTGATGCAGTGATGGAACTAAGTAATTTGACCATAGGGAAGTACGAATAGACTCAACACCCATTAACGATGTTAGACGAGCATGTAATAGCATAGCATTGTAGCGATCCAATACATTACGCTTGAGTAATGTTGTGAACTGCAAATCTGTACGATTAGAAAACTCTTTTGGGCATAACTGATCTAAAAATAAGTCTACATCATAGTGTGAAGTTAATAGTTTGTTTGACGAACCATCTAAGTGTTTAGAATCCGTCTCTGAGAGTTGGCTCTTGGTATCCATGTGACTAAATAAATCACGAACAATTTCTATAGTTGTTGGAAAGGTATTCTTTGGCATTGTAAAGCTCTGCGTATGTCTGTTTTAAAGTTTAAATAGGCTTTTCGGTCACTAGGTGTACCTGGTATCGTAATCTTTTGTAATTGATTTACAAGCAAAAAATCATGTTTTTTGCCAGGTCTAAAAGATGCGATACCATCCTTGATAAGCTGCCGAATAAATTTGTTCAGTTCTTTGTCATTACTGTACTTTTTCATCGGTAATCCTGGATTAAGGGGATTGCTCCCCTTAATAATTACTTGGCATTACCACGACCACCACCTGATGGGCGACCTGTTGTGCTTGGCCAATTACCACCAGGACCAGGATGAGATGACGGTGGGCGGTTATATTGAGTTTTCATGAAATGAATCCTTTGAAATCATAGCGAATTTGCTATGATTTCAAAGATAGCTAAGTATGATTTTTTATTCTTCTGAGAGAATGGAGTTTAATTTTTAAAACTTAATTTTAGCCTGTTCCAAAACCCAATTCTCATATTTTTGCAGATGTCCTCTAAGCATATCCATAGGCCGATAAGTATAATGTTTTTCCGCTAGAGCACTTGGTTTATGTCCAGAAATCTGTGCTGTGACACCTACAGGAATATCTACCCATTCCGCCAATGACTTAAATGAACGTCTAAGGCCATGAATTGTTAGCTGAATATCTATTTCATTACAGATTTTCTTAAATTCTTTGTATGGATTGACGATGTATCCCGTCGCAGAGGTATTGCTACTAAATATATAAGATGAATCGCTTATTTTTTCTATGTCACGTAATAGCTTTTCAACATACTTAGTCATTGGAATGGTACGACCACTATCTTCAACTTTGTCTTTCAGTTGAATGGTCTTCCACCTAAAATCCAAGTCATCCCACTTAAGTGAAAGGAATTCATCTTTACGAGCACCAGTCAATAAACAACACATATAAAATGTGGCTAGTGCCTTATTTTGAGATTTGAGGACAGTAGAAAACCATATTTCCAGCTGTTCTTTTAGAAGGCAATCTTTTCTTGCTTGAATTGGTTTTACTTTAGATCTTACTTTTTTAGATTTAATGGCATTTGCAGGGGCTATTCCTTGGAATCTATCATCTTCTTCACACCAATTTAAAAAGGCTCTAACGAGACGGAAAGCTTTACTAGCTGAGGTTTCTCGGTAACTATTATTTTGAAGCCAGTCAGAAAAATAGTTGTTATCAAGGTTTGAGAGCTTTTCTTCTAACAATTCAAAAATAGGCTGAGGTTTATAGTTAAATTTTTTGATTTCATCAAAACCGCCTTTTGATAGCAATAAATGGTCAAGATAGGTGCGTTCTCTCCATCTTTCTTTGTTTTCTTCAAGATAAATATTCCAAGCTTCTTTGAATAAAGTTTCTTTTCGTTTTTCAGTCTTAAGATATTCTTGGTCGGATTTAATACGTTTATCTTTTTCAACTTTGGGGTCGATTCCTTGTATACACATTACAGCAAGCTCTTTAGCTTTTTCACGGGCATCGGTTAACCGCCAATCTTTTATGTTTCCTATAGTGATACGTCGAGTTGTTGATCCTACACGGCCTTGAAAGATGTAAGTCTTTTTATTATTAGGAGTTACTTTCACTCCAAAACCGCTAGTCGAGCTATCCCAATAAAAAGATGGCTTAGAATCAGATATACATTCTAGTTTTTCAATAAGTGGTTTTGTAAAATTCATGCCATTAACCTAAAAAAGTAAGCAATTAGTAAGCGTATTAAAGATACTATAAGCAACCTTAAGGGCCAATAGTTGAAAAAGAAAGTTTTGTATCTTATTGTATATATGTATATTTATGGTTTTTAACTTATAGGGTGTAAGGTGGGTCGTAGAACTCATAATCCGTTGGTCCCCAGTTCAAGTCTGGGTGGGCCCACCAAATATTAAACCTTCTAAGTCATGAACTTAGAGGGTTTTTTTATGCAAATTAGAAAAAATATCTTACAGACCTACGGTCTATCTGACGGTCCATCAGTTTAAAAGTCCGATGGACCATCTTATTACTTATGGTTTAGGCATGATTTATTGCTAATTCATTGGCTAACTGTTCAGCTTGCTCAATAACAGTCTCAGTTGCAAGTAATGCCATATCTGGTGGATAACCATACTTTTTCAATAATCTTTTCACGATTACTCTTAACTTGGCCCGAGCTGGGATTCAAATACTGATGATACAATAATTCATAATCTTGATAGCTATCATCATGATTTGAATAACTTAATATCAATTGATTACATTAATAATCTAGAAATCCTTGAATCTTTACGATCTCTAGCTCATTTGATGCGACATAAGAGAAAGGTATTGAATTTGGAAATCTTGTAAGAGGAGTAAACACTTTTCTTCAAGATATGATTCAAGTAAAGGGATTTGGATGTATTAATGATGAGATTGTGGTAAATGATGCTGCGTTAGCTAATCATGCATTTAATTTAGATAAATGCTACCTATATAGTAATTCGAATTACTTAGGGTATCGTCTTAGCAAATCTCTTCCATTATCAAATATCAGTGTTCAAACGTATGAAAATACGAAATATCATAAACTTGAAACTCAATTTATGACATTTAAGCAACATTTAGAGCACATTGAGGCCAGTAAGATATTAGGCGTAGCTCAACGCTTCCTAGTAAATGTTAATGAGCATGATGAAGGAATATACCAGCATGGTCAGTATATTCAACAAAATCCTAAATCAATTCCTTATAGCCCTAAAGATCAGGCAGTAGAGTTTAGCTTGTATTCAGAGATAGCCAAAATTTCAGTATGTGTTGATAACATGAACGATATTCTTAAGATTATGAAGTCTGCAGATTATAGGAAAGTGCGAAAGTTAAGTGAAGCATACAATGATAGTCTTATAATAAAAGCTGTAATGAGACATATCGATCAGAACGTGTTTAAAAGGGTTAAAGCTTTGAAAAGATATGATACTGAGCAGTTAGAAAAGTTGATTAATCAGGGCTTAAAGAAATTAGATAAATGTCATGAAATAGGCTTTATTGGTTCAAAATTACAACATAAGTTTTTCACTTTGGATGAAGAGCATAGATTAGTGATCAGACCTAAACAAGCTGTAAATTTTGTTAATAAATACTGTCAAGTTAGTATTTTAAACAGTAAAAAAATATATGAGCAAAAGATAGTCAATTTTGAGTGTCTTGGATGGGGTGGTTATCAATATCGTGCGCTTTCTTATATGAGTTCTATAACACCACGATGGATTGAATTGAATGGTGAACGATACGATGCTAGTTTGGGTGGCTTAGTAATAAGTGTATCTGAGCTATCTATAGCTGCATAAATTACACCTGTAGACTGCAGATTTATCGGCGGTCTACAGTCAAAACTGGACTTAACCTTGGGGCAAAATGGATACTGGTTAGTTACTGTTTATAAATTATAACAAGTAATTTATCAATATGATTCATTATGAAGTAGCTATTGAGGATGAAATATAAATTTTTCCATTTCCTCGTCTATATTTATAAATAGAATTATTCCATTTTGATCTATAAAAATTCAATCTCATTTGCAATCATGCGGTATGAAAATACTTAGAGATTTATAAGAACTTACAGAATGTAAACTTGTTATAGATAGTTTGGGTAAATGGTGAATTAAATCAAATAAAAATATAAAAAATCACCAATTTCAGGGATATACATTTCTAGCATTATCTGATCTCATGGTTAATATTTGATCTTTTTTTTGTATTTGGGATGTTGAAATGAATAAAATTTACAAAGTCATATGGAATTCAGCATTAAATATTTGGGTCGTTGCACAAGAAAATGCCCGTACTGGAGGTAAAACCTCACACAGTAGTGGCGCATCTTCATTGCCTATAAGAACAGTGTCGAGTGAAATAAGAATAATGACACTGTATAAACCTTTAAGTCGAATGGTAATTGCTTTGTTATGTGCAGGAGTTATTAGTCCCGCAGCTATGGCTACCTGCTCAACCGCTGGGGCGACCATGACTTGCAGCGGTGTGCCGAGCTTACCATTGTTTCTCAATAACTTTTCCAGTGCCACCAGTGGACTGACGGTCAACGTCAACAATGCCGCGCAGATGAACGCGACTCTGGGCGGCAAGGTGCTCAATCTGACCGGGGCCAACATTAACCTGAACAACTCCGGCACTATTGACCCGGCCTTGCTGGGGCTGGTTTCGATCCTTAGTGGCGGTGCATTTATTGGCAGTGGCGCCACCAGTGCGGTGAGCGTGGTCAACAACGGCAGCGGGATCATCCGCGGCACCGGCATGTTGTTGGGTCCCAACCTGACCAGCATCGACGGTCTGGCACTTGCAGTAAACAACGCGGTGGCGGGCACCACGACCATCACCAACGACGGTACCATCACCTCTACCGGGCTGTCAGTCGGCGGGATTACCTTGGCCGATACTCCAGTGGTCGGGGTGTATGGCGGTTCGCAAGTCAACATGACTAACAATGCCAGCGGCACGATCAACGGCCGGGTCGCGTTCGAGACGTCGGTGGCGGGCAACAGCTTCACCAACGCCGGTAACATCACCGGCAGTGTGTCGATGGGGGCAGGCAGCACCAACACCTTCTACGCGATCACCGGTTCGAGCGTTAACCCCGGTGACGGCGTGCAAACCACCGTCGGCCTCGGTGGCATGATCGGCATCAACCTGACCTTTGCACCGACCGGGACGATCGATGGAGGTGCGGCCGGTACCAACACGCTGATCCTGCAAAACCCGATCGGCCTCGGCGGCGGCACCACCGGGACCGGCACGGCGTCCAGCGCGGTCTACGTCAACTTCAACAACCTCACCCTCAACAGCGGCACCTGGACTTTGCAGGGCCCGTTGGTGAGTGGCGCGACCACGCTCAATGGCGGTGTTGCGCAGTTCAACGACAACGCGGCGTTCGGCAGCGGTGTGCTGACGTCCAACGGCGGGATTATCCAGGCCAGCAACGCCGGATTGGCACTGGCCAACCAGATCAACTTGGGCGCCGGTGGCCTGACCGTACAAGGCATCAACGGCATGACCCTGAACGGGGTGATATCCGGCACCGGCGGCCTGACCAAGATCGGCAGCGGCCAGATCAACCTCAACGGCATCAACACGTACACTGGCAACACCGTGCTCAACGGCGGTGTGGTACTGCTGGGCAACAACCAGGCGTTCAGTACCGGCAGCATCACGGTCGGTGGCTCAACGAGCCTTTCGACGCCGGGGCCGATTTCGCTGAGCAACGCGATCAACCTCAACAGCACCATGACCGCCACCGGCACCGGTGCGTTGACCCTGGGCGGGGTGATCAGAGGCGCCAGCAACCTGACCAAAACTGGCAGCGGCAGCCTGACCCTCAACGGCATCAACACCTACAGCGGGATCACCAGCCTCAGCGCCGGCACCTTGCGCGTCGGCAACAACAACGCCCTGGGCACTGGTGTACTCAACACCAGCAACGGCAGCAGCCTCGACAGCACCGGCAACGTGACCCTGGCTAACAACGTCGGCATCACCGGTGCGTTGAACATGCTCGGCAGCAATGCCCTGACCCTGTCCGGCATTGTCTCCGGCACCGGCGCGATCACCAAGAGCGGTAGCGCCAATCTGACCCTAACCGGCAACAACACCAACAGCGGCACCACCGCGCTCAACGGCGGTACCTTGTTCGTCGGCAGCAACACCGCCCTCGGCACGGGCGCGCTGAATGCGGCGAACGGCACGACGCTAGATGCGACCACGGCGGTGACACTGGCAAACGCCGTCGCGCTGGCGGGGGGGCTGACCCTCGGCGGCACTCAGGCGCTGGGCCTGAGCGGCGTCATCAGCAGCACCGGCAACCTGATCAAAAACGGCACCGCCAACCTGACCCTTAGCGGCAACAACACCTTCTCCGGTGGCACCGCGCTGAATAACGGGACGCTGATCGTCGGCTCCAACACCGCTTTGGGTACTGGCGCACTGACTACGGCGGCGGGCACTACCCTCGACTCCAGCACCACCGTGGCTCTGACCAACGCTGTCGCTCTCGGCGGCAACCTGACCGTCAACGGCACCAATACTTTCAGCGGCGGCACCACCCTCAATGCGGGTACGCTGACACTGGGCTCGGCAGGTGCATTGGGCAATGGCGGCTTGACCGTCGGCGGCGCTTCGACGCTGGACACCAGCACCGGCATGAGCGTCGGCAACAACATCACCCTTAACGCCGGCCTGACCCTGGCCGGCAGCAACACCCTGAACCTCAGCGGCGTGATCGATGGTGCCGGCAGCCTGACGAAAGACGGTTTTGGCGATCTGACGCTCAGCGGCAACAACACCTTCACCGGTGCGCTGAACATCGCCGCCGGCAGCCTCACCACCGCAAGCAGCGGCGCGCTCGGCAACACGTCCGGCGCCAATATCAGCGCCGGTGCCAGTCTCTATCTCAACAGCAGCGCCAGCCTCGACGGGCTGAGCGGCAGCGGCAGTGTGCAGATTGCCGGCGGCAACCTCTTGACCGTAGGCGGCGTGAGCAACACCAGCACCTTCGACGGCGACCTCGGTGGCAGCGGTGGCCTGACCAAAATCGGTAGCGGGACGCTGAACCTTACCGGCAGCAGCGGCCTCACCGGCAACACTAACGTCAACGGCGGTACGTTGAACCTCACCGGTTCGCTGGCCAGCACCCAGCTCAAGATCAACAATGGTGCGACCCTCACGGGTACCGGTTCGGCGCTCGGCCTCATCACCATCAACAGCGGCGGTCATCTGGCGTTGTCCTCGGGCAATACCTTGTCCACCTCGTCGCTGATCCTCACGGCCAACAGTAATGTCGATGCGAGCCTCGCCACGCCGTCGACCACCTCGCTGATGAACATCGGCGGCAACCTGACCCTCGACGGTAATCTCAACGTCACCGATGCCGGCGGTTTCGGCGTCGGTGTCTACCGTTTGTTCAACTACATCGGTGCGCTGACCGACAACGGCCTGACCGTGGCCGGTGTGCCAGTAGGTTACGGCCTCGGCGACATCCTCGTGCAGACCCTGGGTAATCAGGTCAACCTGATTGTGTCGGCACCGAACACCAACCTGCGTTTCTGGGACGGTAGCCAGACCATCCCGAACGGCACTGTGGATGGCGGCAGCGGCACGTGGAATGCCGGCGGCACCAACTGGACCAATTCCAACGGCACGCTGAACCAGACCTGGGCCGGCGACTTCGCGGTGTTCCAGGGCACGGCCGGCACGGTGTCGGTCAACGGCACGCAACTGTTCACGGGGATGCAATTCCTCACCGATGGCTACAACGTGGTGAATGGCACGTCGGGGCTACTGACCGCCGTCAACGGCACTGGCGGGACCACGGCAGTACGGGTTGATCCGGGCGTGACCGCGACCGCGAGCGTGGACATCAATGGCAGCGGCATTCTCAACAAACTCGACAGCGGCACGCTGGTGCTCAACGGCGCCAACAGCTACAGCGGCGGCACGCAACTGGACGGAGGAACGCTGGTGGTCGGAAGCAATACCGCGCTGGGCACCGGCGCGCTGATCGCCAATGCCGGTACGCAACTGGACAGCAACGCCGCGGTAACCCTCGCAAACACCACGACGCTCAACGGCAATTTGACTGTGGTCGGCAGCAATGATCTGACCCTCAACGGCGTGATCGGCGGCACAGGTGGCTTGATCAAAACCGGCGCAGCCAACCTGACCCTCGGCGGTAACAATGCTTTCCTTGGGCCGGTGGCGCTGAACGCGGGCGGGCTGATTCTGGCGTCGAACTCGGCGCTCGGTTCTGCGACTCTGAATGCGGCGAACGGCACCACACTGGATGCGAACACCACAGTGGCGGTGAACAACGCGGTCAATCTGGCGGGCAATCTTGGCATTGGCGGCTCGGCGGACCTGACCCTTGTCGGCACAGTGAATGGCGCCGGCAGCCTGATCAAAAACGGCGCAGCCAACCTGACCCTGAGCGGCAACAACAACTTCCTCGGTGGTATCACGCTCAATGCCGGGACCTTGACCGTTGGCAGCAACGGCGCCCTGGGTCTGGGCAATCTCACCGTGGCCGGAGCCTCTGCGCTGGACAGCAACACGTCGGCGTCGCTGGGCAACAACGTGGTGCTCAACGCCAATTTGACCAACACCGGCAACAGCGACGTGGCCCTCAGTGGCGTGGTCAGTGGGACTGGCGGACTGATCAAGAATGGCGCCTCAAACCTGACGCTCAACGGCATCAACACCTACAGCGGCGGCACCACGCTGAATGCAGGCACCGTGACCCTCGGCACTTCGTCGGGCCTCGGTTCCGGCGCGGTGACCGTGGCAAGTGCTTCGACCCTCGACACCAGCGCGCCGCTGGTGCTGGCCAACAACGTTAACGTCAATGCCAACCTGAGCGTGGCCGGCAACAACAATTTGACCCTGGGCGGTGTGATCGCCGGGGCGGGCACTCTGACCAAGAATGGCCTGGCCGATCTGACACTCTCCGGCAACAACACCTTCAGCGGCATGTTCGATGTGGAATCTGGCAGTCTGACCACGCTGGGCAACTCGGCACTGGGCAGCAACGCCGGGGTTAATCTCGGCGCTGCTGCGAGCCTCAACCTCGGTGGTTCGGGCAGCCTGGCCAGCCTGACCGGCAGCGGCACCGCGCTGATTGGTGGCGGCAACGCACTGAGCATTGGTGACAACAACGCCAACAGTATTTTTGACGGCGTCCTCACCGGCACCGGCGAATTGAGCAAACTCGGTACTGGCACCCTGACCCTGACCGGCATCAACAGCCTGACCGGTAACACCACCGTCAACGCTGGCACGTTGAACGTCAACGGTTCGCTCGACAGCGCCAGCGTGCTGGTCAACAGCGGCGGCATTCTGACCGGCAGCGGTTCGTTGGGCGGAGCAGTGACAGTCGCCGACGGTGGTCATCTGGCCGGCGCCACTGGCAGCACCTTGTCGGTGAATTCGCTGGTGTTCAACGGCAATTCCAACTTCGACGTTGGGCTCGGCGCACCGGTCTCCGGTGGCGGTAATGCACTGGTCAACGTTGGCGGCAACCTGACCCTCGACGGCACGCTGAACGTCAGCAATATCGGCGGTTTCGGCAGTGGCGTGTACCGCCTGATCAACTATACCGGCGGCCTGACCGACAACGGCATGCTCTTTGGTACGCTGCCAGGCAGCGTGACGTCGGGCGATCTGACACTACAAACTGCACTGTCTAATCAGGTCAACTTACTAGTTACCGTACCGGGCGTTACCGTGCAGTTCTGGGATGGTAATCAACTAGGCCAGAACGGTTCAGTCGAAGGTGGTAGTGGTATTTGGGGCATCGGCAACACGAACTGGACCGACGTTAATGGCAGGACTAATCAGGCTTGGAGCAACAATTTCGCCGTGTTCCAGGGCGCGGCAGGTACGGTGACCGTCAACGGCGCGCAAAGCATCACTGGCATGCAGTTCGTTACCGATGGCTATAGCCTGGTCAACGGAACGGCAGGTTCTCTGAATCTGGTCAACGGCTCGCTGGGTAACGCCACGGTGCGCGTCGATCCGAATGCCACGGCAATCATTGGTGTAGCGCTCAACGGCGCTGGCACTTTGGGCAAATATGATACTGGTACGCTGGTGCTCAACGCGACCAACGGTTATACCGGTGGCACAGTACTCAATGGCGGCAAGCTTGTGGTTGGTAACAACGTGGCGCTCGGTACTGGCGTAGTCACCGCCGCAAACGGCACTGCGCTGGATAGCAACACCGCTGCCAGCCTCAGCAATGCGATCGTGCTCAATGGTGGAATGACTATCGGCGGTTCAAATGCTTTGACCCTTGGCGGTATGGTCAGCGGTATCGGTAGTCTGATTAAGACTGGTGCATCAAGCCTGACCCTTAACGGCAATAATACCTACAGTGGTGGTACCCAGCTCAACGATGGGACGCTAATCCTAGGCAACAATGGTGCGATCAGCAGTGGCGCATTGAACGTGACGGGCCAAAGCAATCTCGACAGCACCTCGGCGCTGCAACTGGTCAACGCGGTCAACCTCGGCTCACAACTGACCCTCGCTGGTAACCAAAACACTTCTCTGATTGGCGCAATCACTGGCAATGGCAGCCTAGTGAAAAATGGTAATGGTAGTCTAATGCTCGGTGGTGCCAACAACTACAGCGGCGGCACTACGCTGAACGGTGGCAGCACCATCGGCGACACCAGCAGTCTGCAAGGAGCGATCGTTAACAACGCGGCACTGACCTTCGCACAAAATGCTGACGGCATTTACACTGGAAACCTGACGGGTTCTGGTACATTGCATAAAACTGGCACAGGCCAGCTACTCCTGAGTGGCAACAACACCTTCACTGGAAACACTTTGGTGCAGGATGGCAGTCTATTCGTCAATGGCTTGTTCAATAGCGCCAATGTCAACGTTGCCAGTGGTGCGAAGATTGGTGGAAGTGGACAACTTGGCGGTGCGGTACAATTGGACAATGGTGCGACTCTGGTCGGCGGAGGCACGGCGATACCGTTGTCGGTCGGTTCGCTGAAATTGTCCTCTGGGACCAATCTGGACTTCAGTCTAGGCTTGGTGTCTAGCTTTACCCCTGTAGTCAATATCGCTGGCAACCTGATCCTCGATGGTACGCTGAACATCAGTAATGCTGGCGACTTTGGTGCAGGTGTTTATCAACTGTTCCGCTATGGCGGAAACCTGACCGATAATGGTCTGGTCTATGGCAGCTTGCCAATATCGGCGGATAATCTGACTCTACAAACCTCTATTGCTAATCAAGTTAACTTATTGGTACAAGGCAAGTTTGGACAGCTTCAGTTCTGGAATGGTGGTACATCCAATCCTAATGGTAGTATTGGCGGAGGTAGTGGGACTTGGGGTCCAGATACCGATTGGACGGATTCGACAGGTACCCAAGTGCTTTCTTCAACAAACCCCTTTGCAATCTTTGGTGGAGAGGGTGGCATAGTTACAGTAGAGGGTAAGCAGGATTTTACTGGCTTACAATTTCTTGATAATGGTTACACTTTGGTCGCCGGTGCGGATGGTAGCCTAAGCCCAATGAATACGGCAGATGGTAGTCTCGCTGTTATACGTGTAAATACCGATATTACTGCACAAATTGATGCACCATTGGTGGGTCAGGGTGGAATTAGTAAGCTTGATACTGGAATTTTGGTATTAAATGGTGCGAATACATTTACTGGGGGGGTTAATTTAAAACAAGGACGTATCAATCTTGGAAATTCAGCAGCATTGGGTACTGGGGTATTATCAATGGATGATGGTACTGCTATTGGATTTACTCAAAATGGACTGACCATTGCTAATAATTTATATATGACAGGTAGCAATGATCCTGAAATAGATACAGGTACAAATCAAGCAACTTGGTCAGGTGCAATTTCTGGAGCCGGTTTCTTGACTAAAAAAGGGACAGGAACATTAATTTTAACGAACCAACACAACACTTATACTGGTGTAACTGACGTTGCGGAAGGAACGTTGCAAGCGGGTGCAAGCAATAGTTTAAGTGCGACTTCTGCACATCAAGTAAAAGCTGGGGCAAAGTTAGATTTAGCTGGCCATAACCAAAGTTTAGCAAGTCTAAATAACAGTGGGGTTGTGAATTTAAGTGGTTCTACGCCAGGAACCATATTAAAAATAACAGGTGCTTATGTAGGGAATACTGGTCAGTTGGGATTATCAACGGTATTTGGTAATGATCAAAGTGCTACAGACCAATTGCTTTTGAGTGGTGTAAATGCAATAGCCAGTGGACACAGTACTTTAAATATTACTAATGTTGGTGGTTTGGGTGCTCAAACGATTGGTAATGGAATAGAAGTCATTAAGACCGAAGGTGGCGCTCGAATAGATACAGATGCATTTAGCTTGGCTGGTGGGCATATAGATGTTGGTGCATATGAATATCGTTTATTCCAAAATGGACAAAGTGTCGCTCTAAAATCCAGTACTAATTCAATTGAACCTGAGCCAAAACCTGAAATTGTAACTTATCGTCAGGAAGTCCCTTTGATGTCAGCTTTGGCAACCCAATTGCGTCAGGGAGATATTACAATGCTAGGTGATATGCGTAAAAGAATTGGTGATAATGCTTTAGAAAACTCATCTTCAGATCAAGAAGACTACAAGGTTTGGACCAGATATTTACACATAGAACCAACGATCAAACAACAAGGAACTGTTCGCCCAGAAAGTGATGGGAAACAGACCGGTTTTCAGCTAGGCGTTGATGTTTTCGCTAACGATCAAATCAAAGCTGGATTCTATGTTGGACAATTGGATGGTAAAATGCATGTCAACGGGTTCGCTAGTGGCAAAGAGAATCAATATGTCGGCTGGAATAGTTTAAGAAATCGTTATCTTGGTGCATATGCAAATTGGTATGACAAATCAGGCTTATATGCAGAAGCTGTTCTTCAAGGTGCAGATTATCGTAGTAATTTACATACAGCAGAAAATAATAAAGGAGCAGTAACGGATGGAAAGAGTTGGATAGCGTCTTTGGAGGTTGGAAAAGCCTTTGAGTTGACTAGCCATTGGAAAATTGAACCTCAAGCACAATTTATTTATCGTGATATGAGTTTAAAAGATACTGAATTACAGTTCTCGAATGTTGAAAACAAAGCAGATGATGACTGGATGTTACGTTTAGGTGCTCGTATTAAAGGTGAGTATCAGATGCGTCTTGGAAGTGTACAACCTTATACACGTATAAATTACTATCAAAGTGGTGATACCACTGATGTCACTAGATTTATTGTTCCAGCAGCAACAACGGATATACAAACTAAAGGTGGATATCGCGCAACTGAGTTGGCTATAGGTGGTGCAGTACAGCTCAATTCAAATGTAGGTATTTATACTGAACTTGGTCAAGTGTGGAATAACAGTGGAGATAGTGAAGTTAAAAATGATGTTCAGGCATCATTAGGTATGCAGATGCGTTGGTGAGATATCACTTTGATAATATAGAACAGATATTGGTTTAGTTGTTATCGAGTATGCTAATAAGCCTCAAAGAATATTTCTGAGGCTTATTTTTTTATTTGGGAATTACGGTCAGAGCAGACTCAATCGTTAAGTAAAATGGATGATGTTTAGTTACGGTCTATAAAAAACGTATTGTTATCTATGGTTTATCTTTACGGTCTTCAGGTCTGGTTACGGTACATTTACGGTAATGCAATAAAGTTGTAGGTTTTTTTCATTATTATTCATACATTTATTTTTTTGATTTGTCATCAGATTTTGCTTAATAATCTATCGAAACCTAAAAAAATCGTTATTATTCTTTGGTTTGTATGTATTTATCTTACGGGGCATTGATATTATTATATTTTTTGTTTTTTCTAATATAAGTTATTGATATTAAACAATATAAATAATTATCTAGGCTCATAATCCGTTGGTCCCCAGTTCAAGTCTGGGTGGGCCCACCAAATATATCAAGCACTTAGGGGCATAAAACCTAAGTGCTTTTTTTATTTCTGATTCCATGTAAGCACTATGTAAGTAATCAAAATCAATCCATATAGGCACATCAAAATCTAAACGAGTCGGGGTTGATTATTTATGTCCCAACAATATTTCTAATATCAGTTAAACGCCATTTTGTACCATTTACTGTCATAACTGGTTTTAGATCACCTTTACCACGTGAAGCCCAAACTCGAAGTGTATTTGGTTTTAGTCCAAGAATAGTTGCAGTATCGATGGTATTTATCAAACTGGCACTGGAAGCAATCAACTGAGCCAATTTTTCCTCTGGTTTTAATTTAACTATGCTCATCACGATTCTCCAAATCGCTTCTTGTAAGTTTTGCATCAATTAGGACCAAAAGAAAAAGTGAGTTTATAGCTAAAACTATAATTAACTACTAATCTATTTTAGACCTATAAATTTGTATTATTTAATCTTTGAGCATATTTATGAATGTTGGCTCATTTAAACCCAAAAATGTGAATCTAAAATCATTTTTACTTATGGTCTAGGTTATAAGAGACTAAGCATTTACAATTCACGTTTTTATCCAATGAGAGTCTGTTTTGAACAGCGAGACGCCTAAACTTCAGCGCCGTTTAAAGAACCGTCATATTCAATTGATTGCTATGGGCGGTGCAATTGGCACAGGTTTATTTTTAGGTTCAGCACATATTATTCAATCCGCTGGCCCATCTATTATTTTAGGCTACATGATTGGTGGCTTGATTGCATTTTTGATTATGCGCCAACTGGGCGAGATGATTGTGCACGAACCGGTTACAGGCTCCTTCAGTTATTTTGCTTTTAAATATTGGGGACGATTTTCAGGCTTTTTAACAGGTTGGAACTACTGGGTTTTATATATTTTAGTGGTCATGACCGAGCTGACCGCGATTGGAAAATATGTTAATTACTGGTGGCCTCATATTCCTGCTTGGGTCTCTGTATTGGTCTTTTTTGTGGTGGTCACCCTTGCAAATTTAGCCAATGTCAAACTGTATGCAGAATCTGAATTTTGGCTGTCAATGATTAAAGTCCTTGCGATTGTGGCGATGATTGTTTTCGGTATTTATTTGCTGATGACGGCAGATGTAGGCTCAACGGCTTCTATTAGTAACTTGTGGACACATGGTGGATTTTTCCCACATGGCTTTGAAGGTCTATTTTATATGCTGGCCTTTATGATGTTTGCTTTTGGTGGCATTGAACTGATTAGTATGGCGGCCGCGGAAACAGAAAACCCTGACCAAAATATTCCTAAAGCTGTGAATCAGACAGTTATTCGGATCTTTTTGTTTTACATCTGTTCATTGGCCATTTTGTTGTCTTTAGTACCTTGGAATCAACTCGATTTGGGTGGCCTAGATAAAAGTCCATTTGTACTTATTTTTAAACAAATGGGCATTGAATGGGCGGCGCATTTACTGAATTTTATTATTCTGACGGCATCTGTGTCGGTGTGTAATAGCGGGATGTATGCCAATAGTCGCATGCTATTGGGCTTGGCAGAGCAAGGCAATGCACCACAAATTTTTAAGCGTGTTACTCAACAAGGGATTCCTGTTCCTGCCGTTTTATTTTCTGCATTGCTCATTTTTGGCTGTGTTTTATTGAATTACTTTGTGCCTGAAAAAGCCTTAAGCTATTTAATTTATATTGTGGTTGCAGCTGCAGTATTAAATTGGATGATGATCAGTTTAATTCATTTAAAATTCAGAAAAGCCATGAAACAGCAGGGCATTCAGACCAAGTTCCCAGCGTTATTTGCACCATTCACTAATTATTTGGTTTTGGCTTTTATGCTGATAATTCTTTATATTATGTGGAGTCAGGGGTTTATGCTATCGGTGTTGATGTTGCCTGTATGGATTTTACTATTATTTGTTTTATTTAAGTTGATTAAAAAAAGTACTTAAGTTGTAGGCTGTTTATCTTGATTCATGAATTATGTTGGCACAATGAGTAAATTTTGCTCGCAGAGCATAAGGATTTTTTTGTAGACTCTCTAGAGTTTTCCTAAAATTAACACAATACAGTTTATGCGAAATACTTAAATTATCTATTTCTATATCAATTTGATGTGTGGATTAAAGCAGGTGGTAGAGCGATGCAGGGATTAGTAAATCGTCGTAAAGTTGAAAAAGAGTTGTTTAAAAAAGCCTTCAAGTGAAGGCTTTCGATATCAAGTTATATCCTAAAATACTAAAGAAAATGAGCATTAAAAAGGGAGTTTTTACTCCCTTTTTTGTTGAAACTTCTTATTGATTTAAAGCCTTGCAGCTAATACTAGGTAGAGTTGATGTAGTTCCATTTGGTGTTGTGATGACTTTGTTTGGTTTTATACACTCTTTAAGGTTGGATGCATCAAATTCAACTTTCAAAAATCTTCCAGAAATTGGGGAGCCTGAATATAAAATTGGAATTCCTGCAATTTGTTTAGCAAGATTATAGATACGCTCTTGACCAATTTCTTGGTGATAATGACCAACAAATATAGCGCGAATATTTGGTGAATATTTACCAAGAAGATCTTCTAATTCCATTTTGTCTTTTTCGCTTTGTACTTTTTCAGCATTTGTCTTGGCATTTTTACCAAAGTAATATTCAATATTGTGTAAGTTTAATATGACGTACTTATTATCCTTTTTAGCTTGTTCTAATTGAGTTTTTAGCCAAGGTATTGAGTTCTTTACTTGCATTGTCCAAGATGATACTCCTCCCTGTTACATTCCTATTACCAGTAGTTTGAGCAGGATTTTTGTTGAATGCAGAAATGTCACAAGATTTAATATTCTTATTGCAAATAACTGGTTTTTCATTCTTACCTAAGCCTTTGTATCCGAGGATCCAATCTGCCATTAGATGCATCATTCCTCCAGCACAATTATTCCGATCTTGTGTACCCTTAGCTCCACAATCATTAATATTATTTTGGTAGTCATGATTTCCTAGTGCTGGATAAATCATTATTTTAGGATCTCTAATATCGTAGAAATCTTGGAATCGTTTTCGTTGAGGAGTATGGCCAAACGCTGTCAGGTCTCCATTAATAATCAGACCTTTGTAATTATTATCTTTCACATCTTTAATTTTCTTAATTTCGGTTATGGCTTTATTGTTACTATCTTCTGCTTCATTTTTTACATTGCCTTTATTTTTACAATAATCTGAATTTTCTGCACTACTAGTCCCTTCACTTGAACATGACCAGTCGAACTGTGGGTCACCAATAATGGCAAGTGTAAACTTTTCAGCATGTGATGTTTGTGTGGATACGTATAATGACGATAATATTAATGTAGCTAGTAATTTTTTCATTTTTTTACCTATTTAAAATATATATTTAAGGTAATAATTATTAATGGTATATACCTGAAATTGGTGATTTTTTATCACTATTTGACTTGAATTAAGTGGTTTTGTGATTCATCACACTAAAATGACAAATTTTGTTATTTTTCATGTTGTATATTGAGCTAGAGAAAATACATTTTGATTTTGAAAATGATCTGCTGATCTGTACTGGGGATTTGGTCGATTGGAGTAATGAAAAACTTGAATGTATATTATTACTAGATCAGCCATGGCTTTGCACCGTGCGTGGAAATCACGAAGAAATGTGTATAAAAGGGCAACATGATCCAAAAAGTAAAGATATTCATGCACGTAATGGCGGTGAATGGTTTTACAGATTGTCTCAACAAAAACAGTTTGAAATCATAAACCGTTTTGAAGAATGACCTTTGGTGATTGAAGTTGAATTAGAAAATAAAAAGATTGGCATAGTTCATGCTGACATTGATATACGTGACTGGAATATTTTTAAGGATGATATTGCTAAAGGTGACTATAAAATACCAGGTCTTACATCTGCTTATTCAAATGTACTTTAGGGTAGGGGAAAGGATACGTAGTCATTCAGACACCTATGATTTGGTTATAAATATTAATGAAATCTATTTAGGTCATACGATTGTAAAAGAGCATACTCAAATTGATAATTGTCATTATATTGATGTCGGTTCATCATTTACTAAAAGCTATGTATTATTCAAGTAAAGTAAAATGAATATAGAGGTGGGAGAGTAAAGTGCTACTAAATATTTAATTGGATTGAAAAAAAACACTTAAACCATGTATCCTCTATTTTTCTTAGATAAATTATTATTGTAAAAACAATAGGGTAGGGAATTGTTTTCAGCTGTCTGGGCCAACCAAACATATCAAGTGCTTAGGGGGATAAAACTTAAGTGCTTTTTTAATGTCTAAATCCATGTGAGCAATCGAAATCATTCTATGTAGCACATAAAAATCTAAACGAGTCGGGTTGATTATTTAAGCCCTTACAAGATTTTAGTATCAGTTAAACACCATTTTGCAGTATTTCCTGTCATAACTGGTTCTAATAACCTTTACCAAGTGAAGTCTAAACTGATTGGGTGATAAGTAGTCAGTAATTTGTTTAAATAGAGCTGCTTTAAATTGGAAATTTGCTTTAGTAATGGCCTTATTGGGTGTTTAAGTCGAATTAGACAAATTTTAAAATTACAAATTTAAATAATCATTTTCACAATTTAACAATTTAGTGTGACTTGTTTGGTATTATTTTAAAGGGTGATTTTATTTAGAATACAATCAAGGTTTGATTCAAGAATGGGATACATCCAGTTAGTCTCTCGCTTTTAAGAGAGCGTTTTTTTATTCAAATTTCACTACAATGGAGAAGTGAAATGATTCTTAAAATAATTCAATCAGCATTCTGTAGACATGATTATAGGTTGTTTCAGATTATACAGCGAAATCCAGTTTACCAAATGGATCCTTTGACTAAGTGGAAATGTTTAAAATGTGAACGAGTTATTTATAGTCGTTACATGGATTGTGCGGAATAGTTTTTAAAAAGGTTCTATGTACTACTTAGGTTTTAATTTTTGCCTGTACCTTCCCCCAAGGTGCAGGTTTTTGGGTTGGAATTTAGATGTTCTATGGTAGTTCAGCATTTATCGAATACTATGAACTCAGCCATTACTCACACATGGCGCAAGGATATCTGATGTTTACTGTAGATGTAATGTTGGTCAATTCCTTTTTAATGATTATATAGAATATTTAAGTTATTTAGATAGTTATAAAAGGCTAATGTCTCAACGCTGTTACTGCAAGGTAGCAATGATTATAAAGTTTTAGCAAAAAAAAATTTATAGAATGGGAAATGAATTTATCTGAAAGTCATAATGTAATACTGAAGCTTTATAAAAATTTAGAGCATTGTTTTGTAAACTCTAAAGATGCTGAAATGAATACGTTTTCACAAGTGGATTTAGAAGTCATTAAGGATATATCTGATTGGATCTTAACTCTTTAATATTGACACAATATGGTAACGCTTGAGCTATTATTGTGTATGTTTGACGATTAGTACAGGTACATGACTTAATGTAAGTACATCTTGAGCAACACTACCTAACGCGAATTTTTTAAAACCAGTTCGACCATGCGAACCCATTATAATTAAATCAATATTTAATTCATTTGCCAATTGGGTGATAGCATGACTTTCAGACATATTGCCAAGGATTTTGGTATCGGTTTGAATACCTTCATTGGTAAATTTAAGTTTTAAAGCGGTTAATGTGTATTTTGCATGAGTTACTGCTTCTGAATAATAATCGGTAGCACTGAGTGCTTTTCCATAGAAACTGGTATTGCTCAAAGGATCTAGAGAGACAACACTAATTAGGGTGACTTTACTCTTCAGTGCTTTAGCTAAAATGATAGCTTCGTCTGCTGCAGTAAGAGCGACATCGGAATCGTCAACAGCAACAAGAATATGTTGGTAGTTCATGAGAATTTCCTCTGATTGCAAAATTTTATCTACTTAAAATATAACTCATTATTTTGCGATCGGTCGTTGAAATTATGTGATTTTATTGTGTTCATTCGGCAAAATAAAATTGATATACGGCATGTTTTGTGATCACATTATTTTAAATAAAATACTGTCTATTATCATCTGAAAATTAGAAAAGGTCGTGAATATTTTTTGTATATAGTCCTGCTCATATTTGATTCATCTGTTACATTTTGATTAAGGTATTCTTTGAAAATTCAGAAAAGTAATAACATAGGAGCCATTAAAAAAGGTACTCAAAATATTGAGTACCTTGAATTTATAAAATGATGAAAAGGTTTAACTACCTAGTAATACATCACCAAATTTTTCACGTAAATCTTTTTTTAGCATCTTACCTGTACCGCTCAGTGGAATAGCCTCGACAAAGATGACTGTATCGGGAATTTGCCATTTCGCAATTTTATCAATGTAATAATCTAAAAGATCTTGTTCTGTAATCTGGCTTTCAGTGGTTTTAATGGCAACCACAACAGGTCGTTCATCCCATTTAGGATGGTTAGCAGCAATCACAGCAGCCATTGAAATTTCAGGATGTCCCATTGCAATATTTTCTAATTCAACAGATGAAATCCATTCACCCCCTGATTTAATTAAGTCCTTTGCACGGTCACTTAAAAATAAAAAGCCATCTTCATTTAAAGCCGCAATATCACCGGTATCAAACCAACCATCTGTTGTTAATGCACTTTCATTTTTGCCGAAATACTCATTGATAATCCAATGGCCTTTAATTTGTAAATTACCAGTTGTGTGACCATCACGTGCTAGTTGATGTGTACCTTTTTCTTGATTTGTAATGCGTAGATCTACACCAAAAGGGGGGCGACCTTGAGAAAGGCGTAATTTAAATTTTTCAGCATCAGAAAGTTGATCATGTTTAGCTTTGAGCTGGTTTCCAGTACCTAGTGGACTGGTTTCGGTCATACCCCAAGCATGGATGGTTTCGCAGTCATAAATATCTTTAAATGCTTTCATCATTGCGGGTGGGCAAGCTGAACCACCGACAATGGTGCGTTTCAAGCTGTTGAGTTGCGTCCCTGATTGTTTTGCGGCTGTGAGTAAACCTTGCCAAATCGTTGGGACACCCAATGCAATAGTGACTTTAAACTCATCAATGAGTTGTACTAAGCTTGCACCATCTAAGCTGGGGCCAGGTAAAACCATTGTGCATCCAACCATTGCTGCGGCATAAGGTGTGCCCCAAGCATTCACATGGAACATAGGTACGACAGGTAGCATAATGTCATGTGCAGAGAGATTTAGGGAGTCAGGTAAGCAAATAGCATAAGTGTGCAAAATGGTTGAACGATGACTATATAATGCACCTTTAGGGTTACCTGTCGTACCCGAGGTATAACAGAGAGAACTTGCGGTGGTTTCATCCAACAGTGGCCATTCAAATTCCGTGGATTGTTCTGCAAGAAGCGTATCGTAGAATTTAACATCAGGCAGTGCATCAGCTACATCTTGATCGAATGCACCCAAGCAAATAAAATGTTCAACTAGCGGAATATGCGCTTTTACCCCAGTAATTAAGGGTAAAAAAGTCTTATCAAATAAGATCACGCGATCTTTGGCATCATTAATAATAAAAATTAGCTGTTCGGGAAATAGGCGTGGATTGATGGTATGACATATCATGCCACTGCCTGAAATTGCATACCATGATTCTAAATGACGATGATTATTCCAAGCGATGGTCGCGACACGATCATTTTGCTTTAAACCTAATGCGTGTAAGGCATTTGCAAAGCGTTTGGAGTTTTCAGCAACGTGAGTCCAATCTGTTTTTGTTATTGTACCATCGGTATTCTTGGAGATAATGGCAGTGTCACCATGATAGCGTGCAGCATGTTCAATGAGACTACTAATCAGTAGCGGTTGAAACATCATACGTCCTTGCATAGAAAATTCCTTATTAGTGTTCACGTTTATCTATGATTATTTTAAAAAGCTTTCTATTTTGAAAATGATGAAATAGAAAAGATTACTTTTTATCCTAGCGACTTATGGAATTAAAGCAATATCTAGGTTGAAAAAAATGTGTGGGAGTATTATGTCTGATTAAAAATAATATTAACAATAAGTTAATCTGTTTTTCTCATTGTATGAGAAAATATCATAATATTTATATTTTTAAATAATGTTTGAATCAGGAATGACGTGTTGCAACTTTTACCTATTAAGCGGATTTAATCAAATATTTCGATATAAAACTTGATAAGTTTCATGTTTTTTGGATTTAAATGAATTTGAGTTGTATAGTGTGAAAAATACTCATTTTGTTTTAAATTGGTGTTGTATTTAATAATAAATATTTAAAAAATCATAGTTTTGAGTAAAAGCAGTGATATCAATATATTTTGAATGGCTTGCACAGATCATGATCTAGCCGACTTGAAAATATTACTTGAATATTCTCGGGAATATGCTAAATATATTCTAGTGTCATCATAAGGACATAGATATTTCAGGATGAAATATCTCATGAAGCAAGTTGAACAAAATATAGGAGAGTATAATGCTTCAAATAATTAAAAAATTATTGTGTATCCACGCTTTTGAATATGAAATAGGGGAAAATTTAGTTTTGGTCAAAGAATGCCGTAAGTGCGGTATTCATCATTAATTCTATTAAATATCTTATTCGGCATATCATCATATTATAGGGATATTAATACTATAATATGATGATATTGAAATATTTGTTAAATTATAATCGTACTTTTATTTACTTCTATTTAAGTTAAAATATATGCATTCTCAGTGTATGTATTAATTTACTATGTCTAAAAATTTTAAAGCTGAAACCTATATTGTAGATAATCATTTATCAGATACATTAACTTGGTTGTGTCAGCATCAAGACTGTTTTGATTCTTTTGAATATGATGCTTTCAAACAACAGTTAAAAGTCCATCATGCGAATGGCACAGATATTATTCGAGTTGGAATGTTTTTAAATGCACAATATGGCATTTTAATTACCTCCTTATAATCTGTTTAGAAAATACTGAGACAATTTAATTTTTTAATGATCTTAAAATTAACTCAATATGCCTATTGCTGAATGAATAACATTAACTTTATTTATATATTGCGGCAACTACGGGTGATATTTTTATCATCACCCGTAGGAGCAGATTTGTAGAGAATTTATTTAGCACTCAGCCTTTGTGGTTATCTACATCACTATTATTGAATTAAGTCGCCATGGCATTGACCGAAAGTTCGGCTGCTGTAGCTTTGGCTTTTTCAGCCTTTAATCCAAGTTTGTTAAATAATTGCTTATCTTTACCTTCACCGGCATTCGGAGTCGTGAGTAGTTTTTCACCCGAAAATAGTGAGTTAGCACCCGCCATAAATGCCAAGGCTTGATCTGAATCCGTTAATGCTTCACGACCTGCTGAAAGACGAATATAGCTGAGTGGCATAATAATACGCGCTACCGCAATGGTACGAATCCATTCAGTTACATCTAATTTCTCAACCTCTGCAAGTGGTGTGCCTTCAATAGGAACCAACATATTGATTGGTACAGATTCAGGGTGAACTGGTAATGTAGAGAGTTCTTGCAATAAGCCAATACGATCATTGCGGTTTTCGCCTAAACCTACAATACCACCGCTACAGACTTTCATTCCTGCATTACGCACATGATCCAGTGTATTTAGGCGGTCATCAAAAGTACGCGTGCTGATAATATGAGAATAATATTCGCGAGAAGTATCTAGGTTATGGTTGTAGTAATCCAAACCCGCTTCATGTAAGCGACCTGCTTGTGATTCGTTCAGCATGCCTAAAGTCATACAGGTTTCTAAACCTAAGGCTTTAACTTCACGTACCATTTCTAAGACATAAGGCATATCGCGCTCATGTGGATTACGCCAAGCCGCACCCATACAAAAACGTGAAGAACCTGATTCAAGCGCTTCTTTGGCTTCACTAATCACTTTATCAACAGCAATACGCTTTTCAGCTTCCAGCTTAGAATCATAATGTACCGATTGTGAACAGTATTTACAGTCTTCAGGGCATTTGCCTGTTTTAATTGAAAGTAGTGTACTGACCTGAATCATATTGGCTTCAAAATGCTCACGATGCACACGTTGTGCTTCAAAAACCAAATCCAAAAAAGGCTGTTCATATAAAGCCTGAATTTCTTCACGTGCCCAATCGTTGCGTACTTGCATGATTTATCCATTTATTTTCAACATTAGTTCGATCATACCTGATTTAAAACAGGATAAAAGGGTAAAAAAGTTCAAAATAAATGAATTATCTCTATGGTTTTGGTGAATGTTATAGAAAAATAGAATTTTAGATTTAGTTACAAACTAGACTGTATTTGCTGGAAATTACTGACAAAGTTATTTTTAATAAAAAATATATTGCTGAATCTTCGTGACTATAAAATCAATATTTGATAAATTTTGCGAAGAACGTGCGAATTTTAAAATAAAAATTTAAAATGGTCAGTTTCTTGCAAAGTTTATGATTTTTTAGTCAATTGTTCTTGAATAGCCCAGTCAATATGGACTTGCACAATATCATCATGTTGCTCATTTTTTGTTTGCAATGCCAAGACGATTTGTTCAGAAAATGGCGCATTGCCTAAGCCAATCGCGATATTGCGTTTAAAACTTTGAAATCCTGTACGTCGTAATGGACTTCCTTCAGTACACCTTAAAAAGGTCGCTTCATCCCAAAGCCATAAATCCAATAGACTGACTTCATCTAAACCATGTCGTGGATTAAAGTCATCAATCGTTGCCTTTTTCGCAAAACTGTTCCATGGGCAAATCAGTTGACAGTCATCACAGCCAAAGACCCGATTACCAATACCGCGACGTAATTCTTCGGGAATGATGCCTTGGTATTCAATGGTTAAATAGGCGATACATTTTCGTGCATCAAGCATATAGGGCTCAACAATCGCTTGAGTTGGGCAAATATCTATACAGGCTGTGCAAGAGCCACAATGTGCAGTTGCAGGTGAATCAAAAGGTAAATCTAAAGAAGTGAATAACTCACCCAATACAAAAAAAGAGCCAGATTTTTTATGAATCAGTAATGTATGTTTGCCTGTCCATCCCATGCCTGCATTTTCAGCTAACGATTTTTCAAAAATGGGTGCGGAATCGGCAAATGGGCGTGATTCAAAATCACCCACTTTTTCTCGGATTTTGGTCGCTAATGTTTTTAAACGACCGCGCATAGTTTTATGATAATCACGCCCACGAGCATATCGGGCAATAATGGCAGCATTGGGTTCATCTGGTACATAACGTGGTTTAGGTGTTTCAACCAAATAATTCATACGCACACAAATAATGCTTTTTGTTCCTGGAACAAGTAAGGTTGGATCGGCACGTTTTTCTAAATTTTCTTCCAAAAATTTCATGTCACCATGATAGCCACGTTTTAAATACTCTTTGAATCGGGGTAATTCTGCTTGAGCATCTGGTTTGGCAATGACACAATCAGCAAAGCCTAGTTCCAAAGCTTGTGCTTTAATCCAAGTTTTTAATCCTTCAGGATCAAATTGTTGCAAAGGAATATGAGGTGAAGATGTGATTGCCGTCATAAATAACTAGATAGGGAAGAATAATGCATCAGCAAGTTTATCATAGTCGAGATATTCAAGCATGGGAGCAACGCTGGTTCTCCGAACAAAATAGTGCTTATGGGTTGATGCAACAAGTTGCTTGGTCGATTGCACAGCGTCTAGATAGATTATTTAAGTCGGAATTTCAGCTTAAATCCTCCTCGCATATAAGTAAAATAAGAATCGCTGTTTGGTGTGGCGCAGGCAATAATGCAGGGGATGGCTATTGTATCGCGAGTTATTTAAAGCAATGCGGCTATCAGGTTGAGATCTTTGCAAGTGCAATTGGACACTCTACAGTTTTAAAACGTGCCGTGGAATATGCACAGCAGAATGAAGTCCTCATTCACCAAAATTTTAATATGACACAATCGTTCGATTGTCAGATTGATGCTTTATTTGGAATTGGACTAAATCGTGATTTAAATGAAATATGGCAAGCGATTATTCAAAATTATAATCATCAATCAGGCTTAAAAATTTCGATTGATCTTCCAAGTGGTTTAAATGCCAATACTGGTCAGCCTTTACCTTGTGCAATTCGGGCTGATCGAACCTTTACGATATTGGGGTTAAAAGCGGGTTTATTTACAGGCCAAGGTAAGGAGTATTCAGGACAGGTTGACGTAGTATCACTTATTCCGAAAGATCAAAAATTAAAACCGATCGCCCAATTATCATCTACACAAATTCAGCTTCCTCAGCGTCAAGCATTTGGTCATAAAGGTAGTTATGGTCATGTTTTGGTGGTAGGTGGTCATGCGGATATGGGTGGTGCAGTGATGATGTCGGCTGAATCTGCCTTTAGTGCGGGTGCAGGTAAAGTTACGATTGTTTGCCATGCAAAGCATCACACAGCGATTTTGGCACGATCACCTAATATTATGATTCGAGATATTAATGCGTTAAATAGCATGGATATTCAAGCGTTACTCGGTCAAGTCGATGCTGTTTGTTTTGGGATGGGATTAGGGCGAGATACTTGGTCTGAACAGCAATTTTTTAAATGGTTTCCTCAAGTTAATGCATCTGAGCGTTTAGAGGTTGTCTTAGATGCAGATGCCTTATGGTTTTTGGCTTTAAATCCTATTCAATTACGATCAAATGTTTACGCCACACCACATCCGGGTGAAGCTGCAAAACTCTTAAATTGTACAGTTAAAGACATTGAATCTGATCGCATAGATGCAGTTCAGCAATTACAGCAGAAATACGCAGGGCAGTGGGTACTGAAAGGCGCTGGTAGTTTAATTCTGCAAGATGAATTATGGATTTGTACTGCGGGAAATGCCGGTATGGGTACAGGCGGAATGGGTGATGTATTGGCGGGGATGATCGCTAGTTTAAAGGCTCAACTCCATAATATAATTCAATTGCATGAGATCGTCACTTTACATGCTTTAGCTGGAGATTACTTAGCTGAAAAAGGTTTGTGGGGGTTACAGGCGCAGCATATGAATGAAGCTGTTTATTATGTGGTGAATCATACGGTCGAGCAGGATTATTTGGGATGAATAAAGCCATTTTAATATTACAAAATAATTCATTTAAATAAGGAAGAAGAGCTAAATGGATAAGTATTTAATTGTCGTCATGGTTTTTATTGCCAGTATTGCCATGGTTATTTATACGCAAAAGGAAGGTAAATCGAAGTCTGAGAAATTATCCTTAAAAGATGCACTGCAAAAAGCATTTCCAACATATAAAATTGTTGAGCGAAATCATAATATTATTCTTTGCAAAGAAATTCCAAATCAAAGGATTGATGAAGAATTAGTGTTGATTCGGATTGATCCAAATCAACAAAAGAATTTGCGTAATTCAGGAAAAATGTTGATTGCAACGTACCCAAAGCAACCCTCTATTCGAGAGTTAAAAAAAGATACGGCAGCTTATTTAAAATAAACGGTTAGCGTCGTCTGGTGCTATTACGACTACGGCCACGTGCCATGCCCCCCAGTGCATTGAGTACCGCTAATTTACTCATACTGCCTGAAGCATGTGCGTGACAAATTGCCGCGGCTAAAGCATCGGCAGCATCTTGCTGTGGTTTAATACTTAAATTTAAGAGTCTCATCACCATCATTTGGACTTGATCTTTATCCGCAGCGCCATAACCGACAACGGCTTGTTTAATTTGCCGTGCAGTATATTCAGCAACTTGTAGATCTAAATTCACTAGGGCGGCAATGGCAGCGCCACGTGCTTGCCCTAATTTCAAAGCTGAGTCTGGGTTCTGTGCCATAAAAACTTGTTCAACGGCAGCTTCAGTGGGTCCATGATATTTGACAATGCGTTCTACACCGGCAAAAATTCTTTTCAAGCGTTCGGGCATTTCAGTGGTTTCGGTACGTATTGTTCCTGCATCTACGAAAGTTAATTTTTGACCATCTTTTTCAATGATTCCATAACCGGTGAGACGTGAACCTGGATCGATACCAATAATTAATGACATGCCGCACTTTAAAAATAAAATAATGCCCATATTGTTACATAAAGGTATGGAAAAAGCTTGATAGAGATTAAGCGAATGACCACCGTAATTTATTTATTCATATGAGATTAGATTAATTTTCATGAAATTAGCTCTTGGTGTTTTAATTGTCTTGGTACTCGAAATATTCGTATGGATCGGGGTGGGTGATCTTGTCGGAAGCATGTGGTATGTCTTCTTCTGGTTTATAGTGGCTTTCTTTATTGGTTTGAAGCTGATTCGTTCGAATTCAAAAGGTTTGATGCCTCAAATGCAGCAAATGCAAATGGGACAAATGAGTGCTGATCCACAATTAAGCAATAACCTACCTAAAATTTTGGCAGGTATATTATTTATCATCCCTGGATTGCTAACAGATGTGATCGCTGTTTTGATTCTTATTCCACCCGTACAGCGACTTTTTAAAAAAATCATGATGCAGACGATGCTGAAGCGTCAGCAAGCCATGATGGAGAAAATGATGGGTGGTATGATGGGCGGAGATATGTCTGGAATGGGAGGCGCACAAGGTCAAAATCCATTTGCAGATTTGATGCGACAAATGCAAGACATGCAAAACCAACAAGGCGGTGGTCAGTATAGAGATTCCACTATTATTGATGGTGAAGCACATGAAGTTGAACCTGATCGTAAACATATAGAATTAAAAGATGTAAATAAGTCGTAAAATCAAGAATTGGAATATCCAAAGCTGAATCTAAGATTCAGCTTTTTTTATACAAACTTAAAATTAAATAATAGTCAGGCTTAAAAGATCAATTTTTTGTGATATCTATCAATGTTATGTAAGAGAGCATTCTTAGTGTTGAGTATCATCTGATTTTATTTTTGGAGTAGTGGATACCTTAGTTGAGCTTTCTTCTTCTTTTACGATACTTTCATAGCGATTAGGTAAAAGAGTAGTTTCTGTATTTTCAGAACCTAAATATTTACGACTACGGTTGGCACGTTCACGTAATCCACCTTTTTTAATCAGCTGTACCATTTTTTAAACTCCTGAATCTATCAGCCTTATTTTAACTGTAATTTACAAGCTAAGTTACAAATTTAAATTATAATAAAAATTGTAAATTTAGATAAAACAATCACTAATTATTTAAAAAATGGAAAATATTTACAAAGTCTACGTTTTGCGTACTTGTATGTTGCTAACAAGTTTTTTAAGATAAAAATACATGTTAAATATAATGATGTGTAATGAAGGTGTAACTGAGAAAAACAATAATGAGCAGGAAAATAGGAGATAACCTATGCTATATCAATATCATTGTGCCTGTTGTAACAAGATTGTGAGTGCCGCAGAGAAAGAGTGCGACCGATGTGGATCACATCATATTCGGAGTCCATACGGACATTGGATTTTTGGACTGTTGGCATGTTTAGTTGTTGTAGTGGTGTTTAAAGCCGCTCATATTTATTTAAATCAAGAACATGTCGATACAATACCTAATCAGCCAACGTTGTTAGATGTATTAAACCAGGATGGTAAATCATCAGGTACTGCATCTTAGTGTGTTGCTAACAGAGCTACACCAAGATTTTACAGCTTATTCTGGAAGAAATATGGCATGGTTAAGGATTGATAATGGATTATTAATATCAAAAATTTTACTACGGATACTGCTTAAACCAAAACCTTCTAAACGCGCAGTGTGCATGTTTAAATATTTTTGTGCATTTTCTTGAGTATCAAATAAATAGATGCCGCCAACTTCTTTGGTTTCACTATTTTCAGTCCAAATTTTCCATAACATACCCGTTTCTTGATTAATACTTTCAGCCAATGTTTTAAATGCTAAAGTCATTTCATCTTGAAATGGTCCTTGACTTGGAAAATCAACTTGTAGAATAACGGCCATGCTAGCGTACCTAAGAAGAATAATGAGCAGGGATATAAGCTTTTTAAGTTTTTATCATGTTGTGAAATAATAAAAAAGCTCGCTTTAAGCGAGCTTTTTTATTGAGGAAAAATTATAGATTTGCTGATGCTTTAAGCGCTTCAACTTTATCTGTTTTTTCCCATGTAAATGCATGATCAGTACCTTCACGGCCAAAGTGGCCATAGGCAGCAGTTTGCTTATACATTGGTTGAATTAGATCAAGCATACGAGTAATACCGTATGGACGTAAGTCAAAGTGTTCACGAACTAATTGAATAATCAGTTCTTCAGATACTTTAGCTGTATTAAAAGTATTGATCGAAATAGACGTTGGTTCTGCAACACCAATTGCATAGGATACTTGAATTTCACATTTATCAGCTAAACCAGCAGCAACGATATTTTTTGCTACATAACGACCTGCATAGGCCGCAGAACGATCTACTTTCGATGGATCTTTACCAGAGAAAGCACCACCGCCGTGACGCGCCATACCACCGTAAGTATCGACAATAATTTTACGACCAGTTAAACCACAGTCACCCACAGGCCCGCCAATCACAAACATACCTGTTGGATTGATGTGGAATTTTGTACCCGCATGGAACATTTCCGCAGGAATAACTTTTTTAACAATCTCTTCAATAATTGCTTCTTTTAGCGCAATTTGGCTAATTTCAGGATCATGTTGAGTTGAAAGTACCACAGCATCTAAACGAACTGGCATGCCATTTTCATAAGCAAAAGTCACCTGACTTTTCGCATCTGGGCGTAACCAAGATAGGCTGCCATTACGACGTAGCTCAGCTTGTTTTTCCATTAAGCGGTGTGCATAAGAAATGGGTGCAGGCATTAACACATCAGTTTCACGACTTGCGTAACCAAACATTAAGCCTTGGTCACCAGCGCCCTGATCTTCAGGTTTTTGACGGTCAACACCCTGAGCAATCTCAGGAGATTGTTTGCCAATCATATTAATGACAGCACAGGTTGAACCATCAAAACCTAGGTCGGAATGATGATAGCCAATGCCATTGACGGTTTGACGAACCACAGCCTCAAAATCGATATTTGCAGTAGTGGTGATTTCACCTGCAAGTACTACAGCGCCTGTTTTTACTAATGTTTCACAAGCAACCCGTGCATATGGGTCTTCTTTTAAGATTGCATCCAAGATAGCGTCACTGATTTGGTCAGCCATTTTATCTGGATGGCCTTCGCTTACAGATTCCGAAGTAAAAACAGCGTACTCGCGCATGAAAGTCCTATCACAGTTATTCAAAAGACGCAGTATGTTACATCGAGTTCGACTTTAGGACTAGCTTAACCTGACCAAAAAGCATGAATTTATTTCAATTCATTGGTTTTTTTATAGATATGCTCATCAAAAAAATTGATAAATAGGAAAAAATGAGCCACTTAATAAGATTTGTCTGCTATTTATGCAGTTTGTGACTATTTCTATACAGTACTAAATAGCTTCTTAAGTATGTGTCATGCTAGAAATTTGCAGGTAGTCGACTTCAATGCAATAAATGCTTCATTTAAAAATGAATAAGATGAAATAAACTCATTATGATGAGACTGAAATGCAACGCTATTCTGTTTGTTAGTAATCAAATTCTTTTTAAATCATGGAAAATGTATAGGGTAATAGTCTTTAATCAGATCAATAAGAAACACGCTCTATCTTTATTTTAGTTATATAGACTATGAGTCTAATGAAGATGATCATAGGCAATTGAGCTAATAAGTTGTTTCGATGCTCACTTCTAGAGCAAAGCAGTTCAATTTTTCATTAATTTAGAACCTGTTTGCATAAATATAAAGTTAAGGCTTTACCCCGTTCACTTTTTTTAAGACAATATGCCTGAGTTGAAAAATTTTATTCGTCTTCCTTTATTTTAACCTTATTGGACTCTGATCTATGACAACCCCGCTGAATGAACGTCGTATTGCCAATGCAATTCGTGTATTAGCAATGGATGCTGTGCAAAAAGCAAACTCTGGACACCCAGGTGCTCCAATGGGGATGGCAGATATCGCTGATGTCGTTTGGCGTGATTTTTTAAATCACAATCCAAGCAACCCACAATGGGCGAACCGCGACCGTTTTGTTTTGTCTAATGGTCATGGCTCAATGCTTCAATATGCTTTATTGCATTTAACAGGTTATGATCTTTCAATTGCAGATCTTAAATCGTTCCGTCAGTTACATTCAAAAACACCGGGTCACCCAGAGCTAGGTTATGCACCAGGTATTGAAACAACGACTGGTCCTTTAGGTCAAGGTATTGCAAATGCAGTAGGTTTTGCTCTTGCTGAGAAAACTTTAGCAGCCCAATTCAATAAAGATGACATTCAGGTTGTAGACCATTTCACGTATTGTTTCTTGGGTGATGGTTGCTTAATGGAAGGTGTTTCTCACGAAGCATGTTCATTGGCTGGGACTTTAGGTCTAGGCAAACTTGTTGCTTACTATGATGACAACGGCATTTCAATTGATGGTGAAGTAGAAGGTTGGTTCTCTGACGATACAGAACAACGTTTCCACGCGTACGGTTGGCAAGTGCTTAAAGTTGATGGTCATGATGCTGATGCATTGCGTGCTGCAACTTTGGAAGCAAAAGCTGAAACTGCAAAACCAACATTGATCATTTGTAAAACGATTATTGGTTTAGGTTCACCAAATAAACAAGGTAAAGAAGATTGCCACGGTGCACCACTTGGTAATGACGAAATCGCATTAACGCGTCAAGCTTTAGGCTGGACGGAAGAAGCATTTGTTATTCCTGCTGATATCTATGCAGCGTGGGATGCGAAAGACAAAGGTGCAAAATCTGAAGCTGCTTGGAATGAAGTGTTTGCAGCATATGCAGCAAAATACCCAACTGAAGCCACTGAGTTAAAACGTCGTATCTCTGGTGATTTACCTGCGGATTTCGTTGCTCAAGCAGATGCGTATATTGCTGAAGTGAATGCAAAAGCTGAAACCATTGCAACACGTAAAGCCAGCCAAAATGCACTTCAAGCTTTTGGTCCATTACTTCCTGAAATTTTGGGTGGTTCTGCTGACCTTGCTGGCTCTAACCTGACACTTTGGAAAGGTTGTGTCGGCGTTCAGGACAATCCTGCGGGTAACTACGTGCATTACGGTGTGCGTGAATTCGGTATGACTGCAATTGCAAACGGTGTTGCACTGCATGGTGGTTTCATTCCTTACGTAGCAACATTCTTGATGTTTATGGAATATGCACGTAATGCAGTACGTATGTCTGCATTAATGAAGCAACGTGTGATTCATGTGTATACCCATGACTCAATTGGTCTAGGTGAAGATGGTCCTACACATCAACCTGTAGAACAAATTGCATCTTTGCGTGGTACGCCAAACTTAAATACATGGCGTCCATGTGATACCGTTGAAGCTGCAATTTCTTGGAAATCTGCACTTGTACGTTCAGAAGGCCCTACAGCGCTAATTTTCTCTCGTCAAAACTTACCATTCCAAGCACGTACTCAAGCTCAAATTGAGAACGTAGCGAAAGGTGGTTATGTATTGGCTGAAGAAAAAGGCGAATTGAAAGCAATCATTATTGCAACAGGCTCTGAAGTTTCATTGGCAATGGAAGCTTATGCACAATTTGAAGGTGTGCGTGTAGTATCTATGCCATGCGCTGAAGAATTTGTGAAACAAGATGCGGCTTACCGTGAAGCAGTTCTTCCTACCAATATCCGTGCACGTGTTGCTGTTGAAGCTGCGCATGTCGATTACTGGTGGAAATTTGTCGGTCTTGATGGTCGTGTAATTGGTATGACCACATATGGCGAATCTGCACCTGCAAAAGATTTATACCAACACTTCGGTATTACCACTGAAGCAGTTGTTGCTGCTGTAAAAGAAATTACAGCTTAAGCAAAAGTTTTAAGTTGTTAGAAGACGCTCCGTAAGGGGCGTTTTTTATATCCATTTTAGCTTTGGAAAAATAATGAGAAAAATTGCTTGTTCAGAAAAAAATAACAAGGAGTAAAATAAATCAAGAAAATTAGCAAAGTGGAGTATAGGATTCATATTTATTATAAAAGTCATGACTGTGACGATGAAGATTATATTCGTGATTGATAGTATTTTCTTGAAACTTAATTTTTCATAGCTTAATTGAGTATTTTAGTGATATTTCGCTGGCAGTTTTTATGAATAGGTATATAGTGATGCCATTCATTGAGTATGCATTTAAATATGGTATTCATTCACCATAAGTGAGGAAAATATGAGCCTTTATAATCAGATTAGTGATGAAATTACCCTAATGGAAGTGGGTGAGCAGAAGTGGATTGGGCAAGATCTCCCGCTTGAATCCATGATGGCTGTCGTGTTGATGTTAAAAGATTTAGATGAAGAAAAAGTCATTAAAGTCCGTAGACAGAATCGCGAAACACATACCGGACGTAAGCAAATTGACCGTGTATTGGTTGAAAAACTGTAAGTCATATAAATAAAAAAGAGCCCTATTGAGGGCTTTTTTTTATTTGGATTATTTGTTTTCTGAATTAGTTTAAAAGCTTAATACTGTATCTATGTGAATATTTGAGGTTAATAACTTATGTACAGGGCAGTTTTCTGCAACTTTAAGTAAGCGCTTATGTTGCTCCTCAGTAAAATTTCCTTTTAAAATAATTTTTCTTTCAATAATATTTTGTCCAACTTCAGGGTCTCCATTTGGATTTAACATTAAATCAACTTGTACATGGGTTAACTTGATTTCTTTATGGTCGGCATACATCTGTAACGTGACTGTAGTACATGCACCTAAAGCAGAGAGTAATAGTTGTATCGGATTGGGTGCAGAATCTTGTCCACCTTTGCTTGTGGGTTCATCGACATACCAAGTATGACCTGATGGATCTGTCAGTGTGATACGATAGGGCGTAGAGGTACTTTGAGCTTGTGCGCTATGAATCATAAATATCTTCTTAACGTTTGAAATTTATAGTTATAAAACCTTTTTTATTATCCATTGAGTGTAGGCTTTTTGTATAAAACCGTATTAACAATATAAATATAGCATTGGAAGCTAGACTAACTTAATAGGTTGAACTTAGTAAAATATATTGATATCAATAGGATATGTACTATTTTTATTGTTATGGAAACTCTTGGGTATAGAATTGTTCTAATAATGCAACATATCGTTTTATGGATAACAGTGAATTAAACTGGCAGAGGTATACACTGATCACTATTCTTAAGCGAGATAAAAACATGAATTTCAAAGCATTAACTCTAGGTTTGGCAGTAGCGACAGCAGCAACATTCTCTTTGGCAAAACCAGTAGCGTATCAAATTGATCCTACACATACAGCAACGGTATTTTCTTGGAGTCACTTTGGTTTTTCGACACCTTCAGCAAACTTTACTGATATTCAAGGTACAATTAACGTTGATAATGAAAAGCCTGCGAACTCTTCAGTGAATGTGATTATCCCAATCAGCAGTGTAAATACCAACGTTCCTGCATTGGATAAAGAGTTCCAAAAAGAAGCTTGGTTTGATGCGGAAAAATACCCAAACATTACTTTTAACAGTACTAAAGTAGAAACGAAAGATAAAAAACATTTTAAAATTACAGGTAACTTAACTGTTAAAGGTGTCAGTCAACCCGTTGTTTTAGATGCAGTATTAAATCAACAAGCAGTTCATCCAATGACCAGCTTACCTACAGTTGGCTTTAATGCAACCACATCATTTAACCGTTCGGCATTTGGTTTAGGTAGTTATGTGCCGAATGTTAGCGATAAAATTACGGTAAATATTACAACTGAAGCATCTGTTCCAAAAAAATAATGTTAAAAGTAACTTAGGTTTTATTTTTCTATAAAACCTAAGCTGTTTTATCATATTACAGAATATGCAAAATAATAAAATTTTAAAAATAACGATATAAGACAATTGGTATTTTAATGAATGCTGCTCGTGATTGAGAAACTCGTAGTGGAGTTTTATGATTAATAAATCAACGTGTTGAAACAGGTTATAAAATTTATATATTTGGGATTGATCTAAGATTGTACTAAATAAATGATGATCATTTAGAGATCAGTTTTATATAAAATTTCATCTGAAGAATTTCTGCAATGTAGATAAAGCACATGATGTAAAGCGCTTGAAATTTTACGCGAAGCATCAATATTTTAGTTGAAGCCATTATGGCATTCAGCGCACTATAATGGCTTCTATATTATTTGTGCAGCTAGTTTGATTATTTAGTTGTTATTCAATTTTAAGGTGCTTTATTTAAAATTTGTATATCTAGATTAAAATTAACAACCGTATCACGACGTGCGCTATTACGCATTTGATAAACTTGGACGGTATATTCCCCATTGGATGGTAGAGTTATTTTGCCAGTTGAGCCGACTGTAGAGCCTATTAATATAGCTTCTGCATTTCCAGGTTTATTTCCAGGCGCAAAAATATTTATATAAGCTAAGTTTCCATTACTAGAGACTTTAAATTTTAAAAGCTGGCCTTTTTTTGCACGTAAAGTATATTGGACATCATCATATCCTTTGAATGTTTCTTTCAAATTTGCTTTATTTGTACCTTTTTTTAAGATGACTTGTTTTTCTAGTGGTTTTGCAAATACAGGCGGAATACTCATGGTTATTAAAGCGGCTAATACTGCAATACCTAATCTTTTTTTCATTTTTCTGCCTCAATTGATCGGTGTGAGTTTTAGCATAGCATTATTTGTCTATTGCTATCAGCCGTTAGAGTAGGCTGCTCGTTTATAGGTTTATGTTATTAATGATAATTATTTACATTGAAATATCTGAGCCAATATAGTATAAAAAAGAACAGCAAAAAATGGAAAAAATAATGAAAGTTATTGATATTAGTGTTTTTGTTATGATGTACCTATTTTTAACAGTTCTAGTCTATGCAATTGGGCAATCAGCTTTTCATGCATTTTAATCAATAAAAAGCACTTTAGAGTGCTTTATTTTTAGATAATGAGTTTATTTTTTCAATTTTAACAGTGTGTCTGCTTCAGCGATAAAAGCCTTTTGTTTGGCTCTTTGCCAGAGACATAATTCACGTCCAAGCTTATTTTTCATATGGGCTTGAGGATAGTTTCCTTCTAATACTAGAGCAGAATAGCCCACTTGATCATCAAATGAGATAATATCACTCACAACTTTTGTATTTTTTAACTGACTCACTTTAATACAAGCAGTTTTAAGATTCTGATCGTTTTTCTTCCATGCGGCTTCTGAACTGGCATGAGCGCTATAAGATGTAAAAACTAAACTTAATAGAATTAAATTTATGGGTCTAATGATTTGTCATCCTTTATTTTAAATTATATTTAATCTCATAATACAGCGTTCATTTCATTGTTAAATCATCATTTACAATACTTAAAATAGTTTATTTAATTTCACTCTATGAAACTCATTATGAGCACTTTTTGTATCAATAGAATGATTGGTTTTTCTGAAATGTGAATTACGCAGAGTCACTTTTTAGTTTGATTCATGTTCTTGCTATACGAAATCAGCCAAAGTTATTTTTAATATGATCTTTAACATGTAAGTGATCAGAGTGCGGTTAATATTGCAGGTGAAATATTTGTATCTGCTGTGAAGTTATTAACCGCATTTTTAAGTTAGCTTGCTGACTGATTTAATGTTGAAATAAACCGTTGAATAATCTCATGAGCTTTATGTTCAAGTGCCTCAGCATAGTGTTGATTATCCTGACGTAATGCATTGATATTCACTTTTGCCTTACGCAACTCACAGGTGTGACTAATTAACCATTTTTCTAAACTGTTTGCAGCCACTTCTAAATGGAATTGTAAAGCTAAAATATTGTCACCGACTTGGAATGCTTGATTACTATAGATTTTCGAACTCGCTAATAAAATAGCATCATCAGGTAAGTCAAACGTATCACCATGCCAATGTAACACGGGTGTATCAGCTAAAGGTGCTAAGATGTTATTATTTGCATAGCGAATGTCTAAAGTACTCCAACCGATTTCTTTTTTGTGACCGGCATAGACTTTAGCACCTAAGGCATGTGCGATTAATTGAGCACCTAAACAGATTCCAATGGTCGGTAGTTTTTGAGCTAATCGTTGTTTGAGTAGATCAATTTCATCCAGTAAAAATGGATAGTCTTCAGTTTCATAGACAGCAATCGGGCCACCTAAAATAATGGTTAAACCTTTGTGTTGTAATGCTGGACTGAGGTCATCAATTCCAGCTTCAAAATAACGAACTCTATAGCCAAGTTGATAAAAAATATCCTCAAGTGAACCGAGGTCCTCAAAAGCAAGATGTTGAATAGCGTAAATTGTTTTAGGGAAATTTGAGTCTGAAGAGGTCATGGCAGATAAGTTTAATTTTTAGATCAGCATGAATGTATCTTAAAAGTGGCTATGAATAAAAGAAAAATGCTGCTCTTGAAACAATTTGTCGTTTTAAATAGAAATTTACAACACTTCTATTGGGAATTGAGCATCGCTTTAATACTTTTTTTACTCGATTCTAAAATCATTATTTTTAGAGCGTCATCTGCGATACTTCGTGCCATTAAAATAGCACCCACCAATTGGCACATCACGCCCCAAGCTTTTTCTTCACTATGCAAGTGCTGAACAAAAATTTGATGACCTTTCATGAGTTCAGCTTGATACGCTTGTTGCGTTTCTAGATCGGATCGAGCAATTTCTGTAGCGAGTGCGGGGAGGACGCAACCATATTCTGCGCTTTGTACATGCGAAAGAGAAAGGTAGCGATTAATTTCAAAATCAATCCATTCTTCTGGTTCTATATGAGGGTTGTTGTGCCACATGCTAATACTTTGATGTAGTTCGGCTGCAATGAGCGCTTTAAACAAATCATGTTTGGAAGAAAAATGCGAATAGAAAGCACCACTGGTCACATCTGCGGCTTTCATAAAAGTATCAATACCGGTGGTATTAAAACCCTCTTTTTTGGCAATTTTCCCACTAATATGGAGTAATTGCTTACGTTTTTCTTCTTTATATCCTAATTTGTAGCGCATGATTCAATCACAAAAAAGCCATTTGACTGGTTAAAAATTATAACATAGTATTCGTTATGATAACGATGGTTATGTAATAAAGGACACATAACATGAGTAATGATTTAAATCAGTTGCAAGATATGAATTCGCAAAAAATGCAGAATAAAGTTGCCTTAATAATCGGTGCTGGAGATGCAACGGGCGGTGCTATTGCTAAGCGTTTTGCTCAAGGTGGATATATCACCTGTATGACGCGGCGTAATGCTGATAAGTTACAAGCTTTAGTTGAGGAGATTGAACAGCAAGGTGGCAAAGCCTATGCTTTTGGTTCTGATGCACGAAAAGAAGAACAAGTTCTTCAACTGATTGAAGAGATTGAATCAAGCATTGGTGAAATAGATGTGATGGTTTTTAATATTGGTGCCAATGTACCTTGTAGTATTTTAGAAGAAACGGCACGAAAATATTTTAAAATTTGGGAAATGGCATGCTTTGGTGCATTCTTAGTTGGTCGTGAAGTAGCAAAAAGAATGGTTCCACGTCAAAGAGGCACCATAATTTTTACGGGCGCAACAGCAGGATTACGTGGAAGTGCATATTTTGCAGCATTTGCAGGAGCAAAACATGCATTACGTGCTTTAGCGCAGAGTATGGCACGAGAATTAGGCCCACAAAATATTCATGTGGCGCATGTTGTCGTTGATGGTGCTATTGATACTGAGTTTATTGAGACGACTTTTCCTGAAATTTATGCCAAAAAATCGCAAGATGGTATTTTAAACCCAGAACACATTGCAGAAAACTACTGGCATCTGGCACAACAACCCAGAGATGCATGGACGCATGAGCTGGATTTAAGACCATGGATGGAAAAATGGTAAAAGCCTACTTATTAAAATTAACTAACTTTTAGGAACTATAGGGACATAAAATGAAACAAGTCGAATTTTATTTTGATTTAGGTAGCCCATATAGCTATTTAGGCTTTTATCAAATACAAAAAATTGCAGCTGAAAAACAAGCTGAAATTATTTGGAAACCAATGTTATTAGGTGGGGTATTTAAAGCCACGGGAAATAGTAGTCCATTGATGGTGCCTGCTAAAGCTAAATATTCCATGCTAGATTTAAAACGCTGTTCTAAATTTTGGGATATTCCAGTGAAAATGAACCCTTATTTTCCAATTAATACTTTGTCATTGATGCGTTTAGTCACCGCGATTCAATTGTATCAACCACAACGATTTGTGGAAGTGACGACAGGTTTATTTAATGCAATGTTCCGTGTTCCACGAAATTTAAATGATCAGCAAGAATTTATTCAGCTAACCAGTGAGTTGGGCTTAGAAAGTGAGCAAGTTCAATCGTGGTTAAATGATGAACAGGTTAAAGCTCAACTTAAAGCAATTACAGAACAAGCCATTGAGCTTGGTGTGTTTGGTGCACCAACGTGGTTTGTAAATGATGAAATGTTTTGGGGCGTAGACCATTTACACTTTGTAGAACTCGCTTTAAATCATTAAAGTTTATGAAAGATTAGACCAATACGAGTTAATCAGCTTCGAATATTATGCTTGGATGATATTCGAAGCTACACGAATTTAACCATTATTGATCATCATCACAGCCATGCATTTAAAAATTTTGGATGAACAAGAATCATGGTCAAGGAGTTTGTTGCGATAGCATTTAGACAATAAAATAATAAGTTTACGGTATTAAATTTCATTTTAAATCAATTTTCCTCTCTTAATCGTATGCCCATTAAGCCAAACAGCTATCATTTAAGGTCAACTTCGATGTCACTCGACTAAAAGCATTGCCAATGATTTAGTGATTTCATTATGTTAATCGAGTTTCTTTTTTAGAACTTAATAAAATCTTAGAGGCAAAATGAATAATTTTATAAATGCTGCTTCAAAATTTGATTGGGGGAACTCTCCACTACATTGGATTCTACAAGATTCTTTGATCAGTCATGCGATTAACCATTTTAGTTTTACACTCGTGCGAGGAGAGTACTTCTTTTGCCGAATCTTTAATAAAGCTTTGCCGTATGTGCAAGATGAAAAATTAAAAAAGGATGTCAAAACATTTATCTATCAGGAAGTGATGCACTCTCAGGCACATAAAGAATCGATTGATGAGTATTTAAAAAATTATGGTGCTGATGTTGAAAAACAATATAAAAAAGTCCAATTCTTATTTGATTAATTTCTTACCGATAAACCATTAGGTTACACACTTCCCAAAGGCTTGGATAAATCTTGGTTGCTGATTACGGCACCTATTTTTATGTATTTAATGGCCGTAGGAACCGTTAATTTAGTTAAAACTGATGCTGCAATTCCAGATATTCAAAAAAGTATTTTTAAATTAGATTTTTAGAAGGCATGGGATCGCTCCTATTGTGTTGGCACTGAGTTATTTAGCACAGGGCGACTCTATTTCAAGTACCACGAGTTTATTGGATTACACCAATTCGAGTGCATTTAGTGCAATGTTTAAGCGGCATTTAGGAAAGACACCACAGAGTTTTAGCAATAATAATAGTGAATGATGTTTAGCATTATTTTAATTATTCGTTACTATTTATGAATAATTAAAAAGCGAACTAAAGTTCGCTTTTTAAAATTTAAATCTACAATCAATAAATTAGAAAAAGCCCATTGCTTTGGTGGAGTAGCTCACCAATAAATTTTTGGTTTGTTGATAATGATCTAACATCATTTTGTGGTTTTCACGGCCTATTCCTGATTTTTTATAACCACCAAATGCTGCATGGGCAGGGTAAATATGATAGCAGTTCGTCCATACACGCCCAGCCTGAATTGCACGTCCAGCACGGTAAGCAGTATGTGTAGAGCGCGACCAAACTCCTGCACCTAAACCATAAATAGTGTCATTGGCAATTTTAATGGCTTCGTCATAATCTTTGAATGTCCCAACAGAAAGCACAGGACCAAAGATTTCTTCTTGGAAAATTTTCATGCTGTTATTGCCTTTAAAAATGGTCGGTTCAATATAGAAACCTTGACCCACTTCCTGACGGTCACTACCACCTGTAAGCACTTGAGCACCTTCAGCACGCCCTGTTGCAATACAACCTAAAATCTTCTCTTGTTGCTCTTGAGATGCCTGAGCACCAATCATGGTATCGGTATCAAGTGGATGTCCGGTCTTAATGCGTTTTACCCGTTCAACCGCCATTTCAAGGAATTTATCGGCAATACTTTCTTGAACCAGTGCGCGTGATGGGCAAGTACAAATTTCACCTTGGTTTAAGGCAAACATGGCAAAACCTTCCAGTGCTTTATCTAAGTATTCATCATCTTTATCCATAATATCTTCAAAGAAAATGTTTGGAGATTTACCACCGAGTTCTAAGGTCACTGGAATAATGTTTTCAGTCGCATATTGCATAATTTGCTGACCAACAGCGGTTGAACCAGTAAATGCAATTTTAGCAATACGTGGATTGGTTGCCAAAGGGCGACCGACTTCAACACCGTAACCATTCACAATATTCAATACGCCAGCAGGCAGTAGGTCTTGAATGAGTTCAACGAGGACCAGAATACTTGCAGGGGTTTGTTCAGCGGGTTTTAACACGATACAGTTACCAGCAGCCAATGCAGGTGCAAGTTTCCATGTTGCCATCAGAATTGGGAAGTTCCACGGGATGATTTGCCCCACAACACCTAAAGGCTCATGGAAATGGTAAGCAATGGTATCTTCATCAATTTCTGAAATGCCGCCTTCTTGCGTACGGATACAGCCTGCAAAGTAGCGGAAATGGTCAATGGCTAAAGGAATATCCGCAGCTAAGGTTTCACGTATAGGTTTACCATTATCCCAAGTTTCTGCAACAGCCAAAAGCTCTAAATTGGCTTCTAAACGATCTGCAATTTTTAACAGCATATTGGAACGTGTGGTAGGAGAAGATTTATTCCATTGTTCTTTGGCTTTATGTGCAGCATCGAGTGCGAGTTCAATGTCTTCTGCAGAAGAACGAGGAATTTTGGTAAATACTTTGCCATCGACAGGAGAAATATTGTCAAAGTATTCTCCTTTAACGGGCGCGACCCATTGTCCGCCAATAAAGTTTTCATATTGGGCTTTAAACTGAATTTTTGAACCAGATTGATTTGGATCTACATAACGCATAAGAATTTCCCTTTACTTATTTTTTATCAAATTTGACTGTGAATGCTGCAGATATGACTAGAAGGAGTCATGGTTTACATCATACCTTGAGCATAAGAACTCGAAGGTTGGAGAAAGGTTGGAGGAAAATTAAACTAGCTTGCAGTTAGAATATAAGTTTTGGAGGTCTTTTTTATCTATTGTAAAATTGTCACAATTTTGCAGAGACTTATCACTTTGGTATAAGTTACATTGATCCTAGATTGGATAGTATATAAGCAATAATAAGCTGTAGATCGTTTGTTACTAAAATAGATGACCAAGGAATGTTGATTATGTTGAACAAACAAGCGTTATTGCAGAAGCGTCATCAGATTGAAATTTTAAGGCAGAATAGTAGTATTTCTTTAAAGCATGCAGATCAACTTGGGGAAAGTATTGCTAGTTCGTGGCAACGTTCCAATTCAGCAGAGATTCCAGAAGATCGCGCAGCTGCTCCCTTAATTTCTCAAAAACACATTAGAAAAAGTGCTTTAGAAATCGCGATTGAGCATTGTGGTAAGGATTTAAAGCATATTGCTGAACAATCTTCAATGGTCGTGGCTGTTGGTGATATTGGTAGTACAATTATTTGGTCGGCAGCCAGTGGGCAAATGCGCAATGCAGCTGAACGCGTCCACTTTGTTGAGGGAGGACAGTGGCGTGAAGACTTGGTTGGTACTAATGCTTTAGCACTATCTCTCAAAACTCAACAATCGAGTTGTGTATTTTCTAATGAACATTATATGTCTTCCATTCATGATTGGGTTTGTTATGCGGCTCCAATCATTGATCCTTATTCTAAACAAATTTTAGGTGTCATTGATTTATCGACGACATGGAATCATCATAATAGTTTGGGGTTGTTGGCTGCTGAACGCTGTGCATCGATTATTCAATCTGCATTGCTTGAATATCAACAACAGCATTTATTTATCCGTGCTTTTGCCGTTCCACAAGTATTATTTAATGGAAAAATTGTGGTGTTAACGCCACGACAAATCGAAATTCTAACGATTCTTGCTTTATGCCCACAGGGAATGAATCTGGAGAATTTACACCAAGCTTTATATGGTGAGCGTAAAGTCAGTATCGGTACCTTAAAAGCAGAAATGTCACAGTTAAGAGACATTTTAGGGGGGATGCTTGGATCACGACCTTATCGCTTGTTAGCGCATGTCGAAGCTGATTTTTTACAAGCAGAAAGCGCATTGGATGCTGGATATACTGGCTCAGCGTTAAAACTGTGTAGAGGCGTATTTTTATCTAAAACGGAAAGTCCATTTTTATGTGCTTGGCGGGACTGTTTAGAATCAAGATTGAGTGAAGCCATATTTAAAGCACACGACACGGATGTTTTACTAAAACATCTTGCACACTTTCCAGAAGCGATTGATGCTGTTGAGCGTTTGATTGAGCTCACACCAATCGGCCATCCATCACATCAAATGCTCATGAAATATAAAGATGAGCACTGATGTAAGCTAGTAGAAAAGCTGAAATTAAAGTTTTTTTTGTTCCAACCAATCAAATAGTTTCGTATAAACATCTTGGCGTACAAGTGGCGCAGAAAGCACTAAATCGTGTAATCCATCTTTAATTGTAATTACAGTGACATCACCTTGTAATTTGTTTGCATATTTTTTAATGTCTTTAACATCTAAAATGACATCACTGCTTTGTGCATCTTTATTCCATTTTTTAGGAGAGGTAGTCTGATGAGAGTGCATAACCAAGGTTGGTACTGAAACTTGAGCACCTTGATGAATTTCTTTTTGTGCTTCAAAAATAGCATGAACAAAACTTAAGTTAACTAAGGGATAGGAATTGGGTTTCCAATCCAAATTAAAGTTCCATTCGCCATGGAATTTTTGGTGCAGACTAGGGACGTAAAACTTATTTAGTTCACTTGGAAATCTGATATTTGGACAGTGTTTTCCTAAAGCGCTTAATTTGGGCAGAGCCCGTTTTTTCTTCCATAAAGGCATATTAAAGTCATAAAAAGGGCTATTTACCCAAAGTGCTTTAATGAGAGGATGTTCAGGATGATGCGCCACAAACAAGGTTGTAATTAAGCCACCAGTAGAGTGACCAGCGAGTAATACAGAGTCATGCTCTTCATTGCCAATAATATCTAGAGCTTGGTTAATTTCGGCATCATATTCACTAATTTTTCGGACACTATAAAATTTTTGATGGGGTAGATGTGAACGACCATATTTACGTAAATCTAGTGCATAAAAATCATATCCCTGCTGATTAAATTTTTCAGCCATTTCAGTCTGAAAAAAATAATCAATAAATCCATGAATATATAAAACTGCTTTTTGGGTTTTCTGCGTTGCTTTTTTTCGGACTAAGGTTGCAGTGATTTTCCCTTCATAATCATCTGGAAAGTTTAGGGTCATTTGCTCATAGCCTGTGCCTAGAACATCAGGTTGATATACGGTTGAGAGTGCTGTCATTATTATGCTCATATGTTTTTATTGGCTTGTTTAATCTTTGATGATGAACACATTTTTGTCAACGGGTTCATCATCAGTGAATTTTTTTTAAACTTTGGATGTTTGATGTATTACAAATATTCTTTAACCAAATCATAAGATAAATCATAAAGTTTTTGTGCTAATTGCATATCTTTGGCTTTAGGTGAGGTCATTGCTGGTGTTTGGACACTGGCATATTGCCCATTTTTATTTGCCCAAGTAGCATCTAAAGCCATTTGCTTAATCAGTTTGGCTGGCTTGGTGGGTGGAATGAGTACTAAGGAGACAAACATATATTGAAGCTTAGGTAATTGACGGTACAGCTCAGAATCAACAACGCCAGGATGTAGAGCATTACTGGTGACGTTACTTCCTTGGAGTTGTTGTGCGAGTAAATTACTGAATAATAGATTTTGTAATTTACTACTGCCATAGCTTTTAAATGTATGATAGTTGGTATTATTTTCTGCTTTAAATTTATGGGGCTGTATGCTACCGACCCAATGCGCTATAGATGATAAGTGAATAATGCGTCCTTGTTCCGATTTTTTAAGTAAAGGTAAAAGTTTTAAAGTCCATAGAAAATGCCCTAAGTAATTCACACCGAAATGCTTTTCAAAACCATCTTCAGTTGAGTCTAAGTGAGTTGAGATTAATCCTGCATTGTTAATCATGACATCTAAATCAGCATATTTTTTTAGTATTTCATCCGATGCACGGTTGACCTGCTTCAGACTATTTAAATCGAGTTGAATTAAATCAATTTGTCCTGTACCCATTGACTCTAGTTGTAATTTGGCTTGTTGAGCTTTTTCAAGATTACGACACGCCAAAATAACGTGATGACCTTCTTTAATTAAATCTTCTGCCGTTTGTAGCCCGATGCCTGCATTGGCACCCGTAATGAGTATTGTTTTCGCCATATTTAAGCTCTCTAATTTTATCAATGTCGATCAGTCAATTTTTGTAATTCGAATAGGAGGTGTATAGAACCTATATTATAAATAGACCTGAATTAACTGTATTGATTGATCATAGAGCTGTTGGGCCAATTGCATGTCTTTGGCTTTACGAGACCTAAACGCAGGTGTCTGTAAGCTGACATAATCACCATTACGTTTGTTCCATGATGGATCAAATGCGATTTTTTTAATGAGAGCAGCAGGTTTTGATGTGGAGATGAGAAACAGTTTGATCAAATTATATTGATATTTAGGTAATTCGCGATAGATCTCAGAATCGACGCCACCGGGATGGAGTGCGTTGCTGGTAGTATTGGTTCCTTCTAGCTGTTGGGCTAAAATATTACTAAATAATAGGTTGGCTAATTTACTGTTGGCATAGCTGAGAACACCATTATATTTTGTGATTTGATCTGCTTTAAAATGCTGAGGTTGAATACTCCCCATTAGATGCATCATCGAAGCAAGGTGAATTACACGACCTTGCTCAGCATTCTTGATTAAGGGAAGAAGTTTCATGGTCCATAAAAATGGGCCAAGATAATTCACACCGAACTGTTTTTCGTAGCCATCTACTGTTGATTCTAGTTCTGGGGTCATCATGCCTGCATTGTTAATTAAGACATCAATTTTTTTATATTTCTGAATTAGTTGGTTTGCAGCTTGATTGACTTGCTCTAAGTGATTTAAATCAAGCTGGATGATTTCAACTTTGCCTGTACCGAAAGATTCAAGTTGCTGTTTGGCATGTTGGGCTTTCTCAGTATTTCGGCAGGCGATAATGACATGATGTCCATCTTTGATAAAATCTGTTGCGGTCGCTAAGCCAATTCCAGTATTGGCGCCTGTAATTACTACTGTTTTCATTCTGACGTATTCCATACGATTTTTAATGATTGTATAGAGGATTTTAGAATTCGACAATTTAAGTTGTCAGAAATGAGTCACTATTTTGATTTAATTACAGTAGATAAAAAAGGAATATCACCCGACATGATATTCCAAAAGCACGATATTAAAATCGAGTTTTAAACTTAAGTTACATTGCCGCTTTGAAGATCTCAATCACTTGAGCTTCATTGGCTTTGCGTGGATTGGTGAGCATACATGCATCATTTTGCGCATTTTTAGCCATAACAGAGTGGTCTGCTTCTTTCACGCCGAGGACGGTTAAACCAGATGGAATACCAATTGATTCTGATAGTTCACGAATGGCTGCAATCGCAGCAAAAGCAGCTTCTGTTACAGTTAAGTCTTTAATATTTACACCCATAAGTTCAGCTATTTTTGCATAACGTTGTGGGCATGCAATCAAATTAAATTCACATACATGCGGTAATAGAATGGCATTACACACGCCGTGTGGAAGGTTATAGAAGCCACCTAATTGGTGTGCCATAGCATGCACATAACCAAGGGACGCATTATTAAATGCCATGCCCGCTAAATATTGTGCATAGGCCATTGCATCACGGGCTTCAATGTTTTCACCATTTGCTACAGCTGAACGTAGCCATTGGCTGATCATGGTAATGGCTTTTTCAGCACATGCGTCTGTAATCGGGTTAGCCGCTGTAGAAGCATAAGCTTCAACCGCATGCGTCAGTGCATCCATACCTGTAGCAGCAGTTAAAGCAGCAGGTTTGGCAATCATTAGTTTAGGATCATCAATGGCCACCAGTGGGGTACAACGCCAATCGACAATCGCCATTTTAACGTGGGTATCTGTATTGGTAATAATACAGAAGCGAGTCATTTCTGAAGCTGTACCTGCTGTCGTATTAATGGCAATTAGAGGGGTCATTGGGACTAAGCTTTTATCAATACCTTCGTAATCACGAATATTGCCGCCACCAGCAGTGACTAGACCAATTCCTTTGGCACAGTCATGTGAAGAACCACCACCGAGAGAAACGATGAAATCACAAGTGTTTTCATTGTAGGCATTTACGCCATTCAGGACATTAATATCGGTTGGGTTAGGTTCAGCGCCAGCGAATACATGGCTATCTACACCCGCTTCTTTTAAATAATTGACAATAATGTCTGCAACGCCAAATTTGAATAAGCCTGCATCGGTGACAATGAGTGCTTTTTTTGCACCTAAATTTTGTGCTTTAGCACCCACTTCTTTGGCACAGCCAGGTCCAAAGAGTGATACGCAAGGAATATAAAAACCGTTAGTTTGATCTGCAATATTTTTAAATGACATGGTGCGATTCCTTCTACCATCATTGTTATTTCAATTTTTCGTTAGGTGTTCATCACCTTGAGATTGAGTATCGAGCGAAGTATGATTTTTAAATACCTACTTAAAACCTACCAATTAAAACTATGGTTTAAGCAATTGATATTATTTTTGAAAATATTTTATTTCAGTGCCGATCAACTAAATAACTACAGAGCGGTGCAGAAAATATCATTAAGATTTATTTAAAAGACTTATACTACAAAGCACCAAATATATTTGATTAGCGTGCGCGTATATTTTGTGCGGAGCTGACATTATTAGATGAGTTAGGCAAAATCATGGAGCAGATTGTTCACAACAATATATTGAATAACCATCAGCAAACTGCGCGAAAGTTATTGGATATTTCTGAACATTTAATGCATATATTTCAAGACCAATGGTTTTATCTTGAACATGTCACTGCACAGAATATGTTGGGGGTTAATGCTGAACAGCAGGTGTTGTCGATCGCTAATGGTCTGTGGGATATTCATTTTAGTAGCACTGAACCCTTGCTTCAGATTAAAAGTCAGTTTCCACAGCAGTCCTTTGAAAAAATTGCCCAGTTTATTTTACTCGAGATGCCTTTTTTCACTGGAAATTTAGTAGCACAGCATCCAACCACGGTGAAAGCCAAAACACAGGTTTTCAGGCAGACCTTGATTGAGCAGATCTTTGCATGGGTGGATGGTGAAAGCCGAATTGAACAATACTTGTATACTATTTCAGAAAAAGACGCGACTGAAATTGATCAATTACTTATCGCGGAAAATTATTATACTCACCCTTATTTAACTGAATTTGCGCAGCAGGGAAAGCAAATTCCACTCGCAGTTGAATTGAATATTAAGCATTTGTGCTTAGTCAATTCAGTTCAAGGCGAAAGTTTTATTCAAATTAATGAGTTGATGCCAATCTATGATCAATTGTGCTTTTCTGCCGCACAATTTCTTCCTGAGGCAGTATTTCGAATTGTTGAAACTCAATTCTTAGATAGTTTTCAGCTTATAAATCTAGTTGAACAGCAACAAAATTTGCAATTGTTAATGCACCATGCCATTGAACAACCGCATTTACTTGGCTTTTCCAAGCTAATGTTACGTGGTTATTGGCAAAATAATGATCTGTTTTCCAAACCCAATTTTCTGAATAAAAAATGCATATATTGGGATGAAAGCCAGTTTCATTTTTTACCCGTCTTTTATTATCAAAGAACCGTAAATTGGTTATTTAAACAAGATAGTCAGGTAATCGATTGGATCAGTCGCAATATGACGAAACCCAGTGTACCGATTGCCATTACAGCCTTGAGTTTTGTGGACACCACTAAAATTCATCCGCAAGTGATTTTACTAACGCTGAAATATTTCCGTGATATTTCAGCACGTTTGTTTGTATATGAATGCCATGTGTATGCAAAGAAGCATTTTTGGTTTAATCATTATCGCAATCAAAAATATAGTTTAGACAGCGAGTTGTCTCAAGCTATGCATACACAGCAAATTTCCAACTCTGTTTTGTATTTAGAAGAGTGGCTGAATCTATTGCATTTGATTTCTGAAGACAACGTGTACATTACGAAACAAGTATTTCAAAAACAGAGTCGAGTCCTGCAAGCGTATATGCATTTTTTACAAAAAATTGTGGATGGCTTAGATGCGGATTTAATAGCCTATATTAATCCTAAAACCCATGAGCATCGTGGATTTATTACCACATTACAAAAGTATAAATTAAGTGCTTCAGATTTTAGGCAAGTATTTCAGCATCCTGCACTTAATTTTTCACGCCGTATTAGTGTTTTTGATTCGTATGTAGCAGATTATTTGGTCGATTTTTTTCTACAAAATAAAGAAATTAAAAAATCGGTGACGTGGTCTGGACTTTTTCAACAAGCCGCGCATTGGCATCAACAATTACAGCATGAAACGACTTTAAAAAAATTACGTTTGAGAATTCAAACCAATGAGTGGGCACGATTATCACCTGAAAAATATATGTATTATGGTGATTGGCGCTTTGAAGAGTTACATCAACTAGAACGTATTATCCATGAATCGGCTGATTTCAATCATTGCCTAGCAGTAGCTTATAGTCAACGAATGTCGGATGGTGAATATGTGGCTTTTCATATGACCTCTGAACAAGATCAAAATTTGCATTTAACTTTAGGTTGTATTTATGAATATGATCAATTGAGCTTAGAGCAGTTGAAGTTCCCGAATAATCGTGATGCAGACGTGCATAGTTTAAATATAGCACGCTTATTTATTGGGGAATTTAATCTGATGCTGCGACAAAAAAGTGCTGAAGTAGAACGATAATGCAGGGAAAACTTAACTTTTGATGAAAAAGCCGTTAGGCTATAGCCGTCCAAAGAGGTTAGGTTGTTATGAAACAAGAAACTGCACTGAAATTAATGAAAGCGGGTGAAAATGTCTTTTTGACCGGCTCGGCAGGTGCGGGTAAAACCTATACACTCAATCAATATATTAACTATTTAAAAGCGCGTAAAGTTCCTGTTGCGATTACAGCATCGACTGGGATTGCAGCGACACATATGAATGGTATGACCATCCATACGTGGGCGGGTATTGGAATAAAAGACTTTTTGTCTGATGATGACTTAAAGCGCATGAAAGAGCGTAAATACTTAAAAGAACATTTAGAAAATGCCCAAGTATTGATTATTGATGAAATATCAATGTTGCATGCGAAACAGTTGAATTTGGTCAATCAAGTCTTAAAATATTTTAAAGAATCGGATGATGCTTTTGGTGGTATTCAGGTCATTGCTGCGGGAGACTTTTTTCAGTTACCTCCTGTTGGACGTAATGATGAAAAAAATCGAGATAAATTTTGTTTTATGTCGAATGCTTGGGTCGAAGCTAAATTTCGGGTGTGTTATTTAACCGAACAACATCGACAAGATGATTCGGCACTGAATGATATTTTAAACGCGATTCGCGCTCAGGATATTTTACCCAAACATAAAAAAGAATTAGAGCAAACCCGTCAGCAAACCATTGGTGAAACCTATACGCGTTTATATACCCATAATATGGATGTCGACAGTATCAACTATCAGCATTTAAATGCAATTGAGGGGGATGGTCATCAATTCGTAGCCGTGTGTGATGGTAATGATAAACTGATTGATACTTTAAAATCATCGGTGCGGGCACCTGATGAGTTGACCTTAAAAAAGCATGCCAAAGTTATGTTTGTAAAAAATAATTTTGATATGGGCTATATTAATGGCAGTTTGGGTGAGGTCATTGGTTTTGAAGAAGATGATGAACATGGTATTTTGCCAAAAGTAAAAATGACCGATGGCACTGTTCTTGTGGTAGAGCCAGAAATATGGTCAGTGGATAATGATGCGGGTAAAACCATCGCCAGCTTGCAGCAAGTTCCGCTTCGTTTAGCTTGGGCGATTACCATCCATAAATCACAAGGTATGACGCTAGAAGCTGCTGAAATCAATTTATCCAATACCTTTGAAAAAGGTCAGGGCTATGTGGCGCTGTCACGCTTAAAATCCATTAATGGTCTAAAGCTTTTAGGCTTTAATGATCAAGCCTTGGAGTTAGATAGTTTGGCGATTAAAGCCGATCGCCGTTTTCAGGAATTATCGACTGAAGCAGAAGTCAATTATTTAGATGTTGATCTGACGGTGCAACATAATGCATTTATTCGGCATTGTGGCGGAACGTTAAATACCGTTGAAATTGAAAGAAATGAAAAGAAAATTTCCAAAAATGCTGGTAAGGCAAATTATGGTTCTGCAACTTTAGATGAAACGCGTGAGTTATTTGAATCTGGTTATGAAATACAAGATATTGCAGTTGAACGTGGCTTAACTCCAGCAACCATTATTAACCATTTGGCCAGATTGCACCGTGAACAAGGTTTAGATATTTCTGTGGCAAGTCCTGGCGAGGAAGTGGTTGAGGAAGTCCGGAAAATTTATAAAAAGTTAATCAAACGTAAAAGCCCTGAGCATTTTGGTGATGATGGGGCAATTAAGTTACGCCCGATTGTCGAGGCGACTAGTCCGCGTATGGGCTATGATCAGGTGCGGTTGGCGTTATTATTTGTTGAATAGCAGTAGAAGAGTTCAGGATTACTCTCTAATTATAGATTGATTTTATCGTGTGTATTAAATAGAAGGACAGAAGTTATGCCACAAATGATTATTGATTATTCTGACAATATTCAAAATTTGGATACTCAAAAACTCATGTTGGGTTTGAACCATACCTTGTTTGATACAGGTCTCATTGATCATGCTGATGCCATTAAAACCCGTATTCGTGCTCATTCTGAATTTTTAATTGGCTTTGGGGATAATCAGCAAGCCTATATTCATGTACATATCTGTATATTGACTGGTCGTAATTCGCAAGAAAAACAATTGATTGCTGATCAATTAAGTGCTTTTTTACAATCCTTTAATGCTTATTTGGCAGAAGGTTTGGATGTGCAACTGTGTGTTGAATTGACTGAAATGCCAAAAATAGATTATCGTAAAACAGTTGTAAAATTCTAAGTGATAATCTATTCGTAGTATAAAAAAGGACTCATTTAATTAGTCCTTTTTTATTTATTTTAAAACTTGAATATCTGCATATTCAGAAAATTTATCAGCCGTAATTTCATAAATTTCATCTAAAAATGCCACATTGAAACTGCCTACACTTTGTGTTCTTGTGAAGGCTGATTTTCCAGCAATGGCAAAATGTACATGTGCAGCAATCGCGGCAATTGTAGGTGTTGCAACTGCGCTATAGGCGGCAATTAAAGCACCTAAGGCACAGCCTGTTGCGGTAACTTTAGGTTGTAAATAACTGCCACCATTAACTTGAATAACTGTATTTAATTCTTTAGACAAAATAAAGTCGGATTCACCCGAAATAGCAATACATTCGGCATGTTGCAATAAGCTTTTGGCTTGAATATAAACTTCAGCACTATTTAAGGTACTGTCTACACCTTTGGATATGACTTGATTACCCGCCAGTGTGCTGATTTCAGAGGCATTACCACGGATGATCGTTGGATTTAGCTGCACTAACTGATCAACCATTTCACTGCGCCATTTTAAAAAAGGCCCATAACCCACAGGGTCTAAAACCCAAGGTGTACCTTTTTCTGTGACTGTTTCAGCTGAAATTTGCATCGCTTGCATTTGTTCAGTCGTTGGTGTGCCTAAATTAATGCTGAGTGCTGCTGCGATGTTGGCAAAACTCATTGCTTCAAATGGATTGTCAATCATGGCAGGAGAAGCACCAGCGGCAAGCAGTACATTAGCAGTATAATTACTGGCAACACTATTGGTAATACACTGTACTAAAGGTTGCTGAAGGCGTAATTGAGTCCATGCATCGATCACTTTTTGCAGTAGAACATCCGCTTGAATCGTTAAAGCATCTTGGTGTGTCGATGATAGATTTTCAGGTTGATTCATATTGAGTCCTTACTGAGTAAAGTAATGGTCTTGATGCTTACAATTGCGACAAGAGAGCGTGACATAATTGGCTGCATCATATTCCACATCAAGTTCATTGGAACCGCAGTACATACAGCGTTTTTGTGAATAAAAGTTTAAGCGTGCTTCAATTTTTTTCCAAGACTTCCAAACGGGTTGAAAAAAGATGCTTTCATCGTAGCCTAAAAATTTATAAAACAAGATTTCGCTCATTTTACTCAATGGAATATTTTGTGGGCGTGGTAGGGTTGAGGTTTCCCATTTTTCAGCCAAAGCACGTTCTCGATATTGTTGTAATGTTTTCTTTAATAGATTGGTATTAATGAAATTTTCATTTCGTGCTTGGAGTGCTTTTTTTTGATAAAGATATTCCAACGCCGTTTGAATTAAATAATAAATCTGTCCAACAGCCAGAGAGTCAAGCAACCGAAAACAGAAGATTTGGAATGCCTTATTACCTGAAATTTGAATGCCCCAAGTTCTACAATAATGTTGCATAAATTGTACAATTTCTTGATATAAAATGAGATATAGCGTGTTTTTGACTTCCTCTGCTGTTTTAAAGGGAGTGCCTTGAGTTAGATTTTCATAAAACCAATGTCGTAATTGTGTGGTAATACTAAATAGGCTCGGTTCAGAGTAACCATCTAATCGGACATTGATATAATATTGATGTGCAGTATCACTAAAGTCTTTGGCAACTAAGATATTGTCTCGAATAAGTTGATTTAATAAAGTGTTCTGAAAATAATAGTTGGGTGTAATCGGATAGTATTTGATTGTTTCCCAGTTAATAAATTCCTGATGAATCTGACCATCCTGAACTTGATTATCTAAAATGCTCAGTAAAAATAATTTATGTAGAAAGCTGAGTTGATTTAGCCCTAATTCATAGACTTCTTTTTTTTGAAACTTACGCTGTTCTTGTAAACGCGCATCCTTCATGAGTTTTTTTCGTTTACTTTGGCAAGTATCACAGTGGCAATTACGTTGTTGATCTGGAAATATTTGATGATGGCAATGGCTACATTGATGAAAGTTTATATCTTTATCAAATTCTTCAGCTTCTACAAAGTACATACTGGCTTGGCACAGTGGGCAGTAGGTACTGTCATCGAGCTGTTTACGTAGAATTTGAAGCATAGAAATCAAATCTTAGAATCAAAGAATACAGAATTATACACTGAACTGAATATTGAAACTGTGTACTTTAAAAGCACAAGTATGATGCTGTGCAAATTTACTATTTTATAGACTACTTAAAGCTTGTAAGTTTTATATGTAAAGTTAGGTCAAAATATTTAAAAATTTACTTTGTATTTTTATACATTTGCACTGCATTATTTATCATTTTAAAATACTTGCTTAAATATACAGCGATCCCATTCAATAATTGGGAGATCAGATTGAAAAGCAACAGACTCAACCCATATACATAACAAGACAAGCGCACAGACAGCTGGTGAAACTTGACGTATGATCATTTATCTCACCAATAACAATGTCTCAGCTTCAGAGAATAGGATTAGGGCATTATATGAATATCGCGGCGACCCCAGTAGTAGAAGCAGATCAAACTGTATATTTAAAAGATTATCAAAAACCTTCGTTCCTTGTTGAATCAATCAACTTAGATATTCAAGTCTATGATGACCATACTAATGTGAATTCAACTTTGGTGATGAAGCGTCAAACCACGGGTGATTTGGTTTTATTGGGCCGTGATTTAGAGCTTAAATCAATTACTTTAAATGGTCAGCAGCTTTCAGAACATGAATATCAATTAGATAAAGAACAGCTGGTTATTCTGAATGCACCTGATGCAGCAATTCTAAATATTGACGTCGTGATTCATCCTGAAACCAATACCATGCTTGAAGGCTTGTACCAAGCAGCTAGTGATTTATTTGTGACGCAAAATGAGCCTGAAGGCTTCCGTAAAATCACTTTCTATCCTGACCGTCCTGATGTTTTATCAGTTTTTACCACACGTGTTGAAGCAGACAAAAAATTCCCTGTTTTATTGGCCAATGGTAATTTAATTGAAGCCGGCGAAGTTGGCGCAGACCGTCATTATACAATTTGGCAAGATCCAACCAAAAAACCAGCCTATTTATTTGCCTGTGTGATTGGTGATTTGGCAGTCCTAAAAGATCGCTATACGACTTCAGAGGGGCGTGACGTTGCGCTTGAAATTTATGCCGAAGAAAAAGACATCCCAAAATGTCACATTGCCATGGAAGCACTGAAACATTCTATGCGGTGGGATGAAGAACATTATGGTCGCCCATACGATTTAGACAACTATATGATTGTGGCAACCAGTGCATTTAATATGGGTGCAATGGAAAATAAAGGTTTAAATATTTTTAACACCTCATGTGTCCTTGCGGATGAAGAATTTACTACTGATGCTGCAATCATGCGGGTTCAATCAGTCATTGCACATGAATATTTCCATAACTGGACGGGTAACCGTATTACCTGTCGTGATTGGTTCCAATTATGTCTAAAGGAAGGCTTAACCGTTTTCCGTGATCAGTCATTCTCGGAAGATTTGCAATCTGCTGCGGTACAACGCATTGATGATGTTGCAGTACTCAAAGCCCATCAATTCCCAGAAGATTCAGGCCCATTGTCACATCCACCACGTCCAGATCATTTTGTGGAAATTAACAACTTTTATACTGCAACAGTGTATGAGAAAGGTGCGGAAATTAACCGCATGATGGCAATGTTACTCGGTAAAGAAAAATTCCGTTTAGGTACAGATGAATACTTTAAACGCCATGATGGCCAAGCCGTAACGGTTGAAGATTGGGTGGCAGCACTGACAGCAGGTTCAGGTGTAGATTTATCTGCTTTCTTAACTTGGTATAATCAACCAGGTACGCCAAAGCTTGAAGCAAAAGGTGAGTACGATGCTGTAGCTCAAACTTATCGTCTTAGCTTTAAACAAAGTCTAAAGGTACATGCTAAATATCCAAATTTAAAAGCAGTTCCTATTCCCGTTGCTTTGGCACTTTTTAATGCAGAAACTGGCGAGCAATATAACCTACAGTCTGTAGCACTGATTGAAAATGGTGTTAAAGATGGCATGTATTTGTTTGATCAAGATGAAGCAACGATAGAGTTTACTGGGGTAACAGCAAAACCAGTTGTATCGTTATTACGTAATTTTTCTGCACCTGTAAATTTAGACTTCAATTATTCAGATGAAGCACTGGCATTCTTACTTCAATATGAAACCAATGGTTTTAACCAATGGCAAGCGACTCAAACTTTGTTAGAGCGTATTTTGTTGGATGGTCATAACGCTGATATTTATATACAAGCGATTAAAAATACCATTCCTAATATCGTTGAAAAAGATCCACTGTTGGCATCACGTTTGTTTGATGTACCGTCAGAAGGATATTTAGGCAGCCGTATTGATATTGACTATAGTCCTGTGAAAATTCAAGAACAACGTAATGCTTTGCTAGATACTTTGGCACGCGAATTAGGTTCATTCTGTAAAGACACTTATTTAGCTTTAGATCCAGATCTACAAAAAGAATTTTCTCAAGCCATGGGCGTGCGTGCGCTGAAAAATATCATGCTGAGTATGATGGCTCGTCAAGGTGATAGTGAGGCTTTTGATTTAGCACATGTACAATATTCAAATACAGGTAATATGTCTGAGCGTTTAGGTGCTTTGCGTGTATTGGTTTGGAATGATGCACCACAAGCTGAAGCTGTATTACAAGATTTTTATCGCCGTTATAAAGATGAAGCTTTATCGCTAGATCAATGGTTTATGATTCAAGCTGCTCATCCGAATGCGACGGAAGAAACCATCCAATACTTAACTGCGCATGCAGATTATGATTTAGGTACGCCAAACCGAATTCGTTCAGTCAGTGGTGGTTTAAATGCTAATCCTGTAAATACATGGAGTTTTGGTGTGCAGCATTTTGTTGATTTAGCAAAATATTTAGATGAAAAAAATCCAATTATGGGGTCTCGTTTACTGCAAGCTTTAACACGTTGGTATACCTTAGCTGAGCCACAACGTGGTGAGGTGAAACAAGCACTTGAAGCATTGCAACCGCAAGTGAAATCTAAAAATGTCGTGGAAACTCTGAATAGTATGTTAAGTATCTAATACTTATATATTTTATAGAGAAGTGTACCTTTTCTTCGCTAGGGTGCTTAGAGCTCATTGAAAGATGGGCTTTTTGTTTCAAAAATTAAACATTTAAAGATAATTTATTTGTTAGATTCAAATATTTAGTTATGTGGTATTTAAGTTGATGAAAAAAATTACTTATTTTAGTCTTGCTTTTGCAACGCTCACATTAACGGCTTGCGCGAATACAGCACATAAAACGGATTTAAAACCTAAAGTTGGAATGGCGAATCCTGCGAGTCAATATTGTATTGACCAGGGTGGAAAGATAGAGATCAAAACAGATGCCAGTGGTGGACAGGTTGGATATTGTCAGCTAAGTAATGGTCAAGTTGTGGAAGAGTGGGCTTTTTTCCGTGAAAGCCAAGCGAATTGTTTACCTGAAGAAGCTCAAAAGCTAGTGGGTCAAACTGGCTTGACCGATGCGCAAATCCAACAAAAAACCCAATCTAGCATGATTCGTACTGTTGCACCGGGTCAGCCAGTGACAATGGATTATCGTGCTAATCGAATTACCGTGACAATTGATTCTACTTCTAAGAAAATTACGAATGCGGCATGTGGCTAAAACTTGCATCGGATAAAGTATGTAGGAGGCGAGGGAATGCAATTTTAGTATATTGAAAAGAGAACTTATTTTTCATAGTAGCTATATTTTTTAATTTAATTTAAATATTTATGAAATTAAACTTGAAAATATTTGCTTTATTTAGTTCTGTAGCGTATAAAGTTACTTCGTTGATGCGGGATGGAGCAGTCTGGTAGCTCGTCGGGCTCATAACCCGAAGGTCGTTGGTTCAAATCCAGCTCCCGCTACCAACGAGAAAGATTCAGAGTTTATAACCCAATTTGTTCTATACAAATTGGGTTTTTTTATGTCTATCTCAAAGTTTCTATTAGTTTGATAAATTGTGACCAATATCTCTAAATTTATATTAAGTGATATTTATTTAGTAAAAAAGTAATATTATGCCAATGATTTTTGAATGTTCTAAGTGGAAAATAGTTGTTAGAGAGTGGCTGTAGTTTCTATCTCGATCAACTGATTTTCAGTTTATAACCTACATCTTCCCCAAGTTGTAGGTTTTTTTTACATAAATATTAGATGGTTTTTGTATTTAATATTTTTATTTTTAAAAATAATTAAGTGTTGTTGCGAATAATGAGTGTGAATAATATTTGATTAGGTAGTGGTGTGATCTATTGATGATGTGATCCATAATAATCAGGTGGCGTTATGAAAAAAATAATTTTACTCGGTTGCTTATTGATTTCTGGAATAACCATGGCATCAATAGACGAGACCAAAACTAATGAAATTGATGTGTGTGAAGACATTGCTGCTCTTGCAAAAGAAGTTATGCAGCAACGACAAGATAATGTGCCTTTGCAAACCCAAGAACAGATCGCATTAGAATTTGAGGGTGAGTCTAAAGATGTCTATGAACTGATTGTTGAACATGCTTATGATCAGCCTTTATTTAATACGGATCTTGGCAAACAACAGACGATAGAGCAGTTCCGTAAACATTATTTTGAGCTGTGTATGAGTGAAGATAATTAGAGAAAATATTTTATTTTTTATAGATTACATGAATTTTTCTCCCTAAAAATCAGATTTGATTTGAAAATCGTATTAAGATACCATCTGGTTGGTATTTTAATTAAAGATCAATATGAATTCTCTATTTTTTGCATATGTGATGTTGGGACTCGCGATTATTTCTGAGGTGACGGGTTCTACTTTTTTGGTTAAATCCGAAGGCTTTACCAAATTATGGCCATCATTGGCCGTTATTGTGTTGTTTAGTATCGCATTTTACTTACTTTCCCAAGTGATTAAGGTCATTCCTTTAGGGATTGCTTATGCGATTTGGGCAGGCGTTGGAATTATTTTAACAGCGATCATTGGTTTCTTTGTATTTAAGCAAAGTCTAGATGCCGCAGCAATCATTGGAATTGGATTGATTGTTGCTGGCGTTGTCGTGATTAACTTATTTTCTCATGCTACAGGACACTAAAGCATAATGAGTATGGAAAATGCCTACCAACGAAAGAAAGAACCCGAGTTAGTCCGGCAACGGATTTTAGATAGTGCAATGCAATTGGCCGCAGAAAAGGGAGTGACTGGGGTCTCAATTCAAGCTGTAGCAACAATGGCAGGTATTACTAAAGGTGGGGTATTTCATCATTTTGCGAATAAGCACATACTTATAGAAGCAATGCTAAACCTGATTCTGAGTCAGTTGGATCAAGAAGTTGAGTCGGTGATTGCAAGTGATCCAGTGAAATATGGATGTTTTACCCGTGCATATATTGAATTGACACTGACCAGTGAAGCTTTCGGAGTGCATTCATTATGGGGGGCACTTTCTATGATTATGGTGACTGAAAAATCATTCAGTGATTTATGGAATCGTTGGTTGGAAATGCGTTTAAGTCTACATGCTACAACCGATGGTGATATTCATTTAAAAATATTGCGCTATGCAGCTGATGGTGCATGGTTTATTGAACGTCTAGATCCCAAAAAGCAAGCAAACTTTATTGAAATGAAAGAAGAGTTAATCCAACGTTCATATCCAGAAAGATAAAATATATTGAAAGATCCAAGCCATAGGGTATGACTTGGATCATATTAACTTTAATTTTCCAGCGTCATTAAGCTGGCATTACCACCTGCAGCTGCTGTATTAATACTGAGAGCACGTTCAATCAATAATCGCTCGAGTGGAATCTGTTGAGCATCTGCATTCATATGTGTAATCGCAACAATCGCACCTTGCCGATTGGCAATTTGCATTTGTACTTGCAGTAAATACTCGCGATTGCCTTGATATAACACCGCATCAAATTCACCTGTTTCAATATTTTGAATCATATGAATACTTTTGCGTAATGCTTCAGGCATGGACTGCATGTTTTTCAACATAAATGAATTATTTTGCAGAATGACCACTTGGCTGCCTACAGCGTAAATCGCTGCCAGTTGCTGTAATTGAACGAGCTCACTTTCTGCAATAATCAAAGTACGCTTTCTTGGTAAAATCGTATATTGATTACTTTCACCTGTTGGGCCAGGTAATTCATAGATACCAACTGGTGAGTTTAATTCTTGCAATGAGTGTTGAGGAAATTGCTGTTTTACCCATACTTGGAATTGTTGATACAGCGGTTGTTGTATCTCCTGACTCAGCATTTTTTGCGTACCAAATGGGCGTTGTAATGCAGTAATCTGTGATTGCATGAGTTTGGACATGTACATTGGTCCACCGGCTTTAGGCCCAGTTCCAGAGAGACCTTCGCCACCAAAAGGTTGTACCCCAACAACAGCGCCAACAATACTCTGATTAATATATAAATTACCGACTTCTGCTTTGGCGATGGTCGTTTGAATGGTTTCATCAATTCGAGTATGTAGGCCCATGGTTAAGCCATAACCTTTCTGATTGATTTGTTCAAGTAATTGTTCAATTTCACCATATTTGTAGGTAATGATGTGTAATACAGGACCAAAAACCTCACGTTTTAAATCATCAAGATGTGGTAATTCAATTAACGTCGGTGGAATAAATGTACCATGTTTCAATTCATCTGCATTTAAGTTGTACATCAATTGATGCACAGGATAGCCTTTCGTTCGCATGGTTTGAATATGCTTTTCAATATTGAATTGTGCATCTGCATCAATCACTGGCCCCACATCAGTATTTAAATAAATCGGTTGACCGACTTTCAGTTGTTGCATCGCACCTTTTAGCATGGTGATTAAAGTTTTTGCATTATCTTCTTGTACACACAGAATTCGTAGGGCAGAACAGCGTTGTCCCGCACTATCAAATGCTGAGTTTACGGCATCTTGTACTACTTGTTCAGTCAGCGCAGAAGAATCCACAATCATCGCATTTTGGCCACCTGTTTCTGCAATCAGTGGAATAGGTTGACCGGTCTGACTTAAGCGTTTTGCGAGCGTTCGCTGTAAAATTTTCGCAACTTCAGTAGAACCTGTGAACATAATTGCTTGAATGCGATCATCTTGACTGAGTTGAGCCCCGACTGTTTCACCACGACCGGGTAAGAGTTGTACAGCAGAATGGGGAATACCGGCTTCCCACAGTATTTTAATCGCTTCAGCTGCAATCAGTGGTGTTTGTTCCGCTGGTTTAGCAATGACACAGTTTCCTGCTGCTAAGGCTGCTGCAATTTGACCTGCAAAGATCGCGAGTGGAAAATTCCAAGGACTAATACAGAGTACCGTACCTAAAGGCTTAATTTTTGTATTGTCGATCGTTTTGACTTGTTCAGCATAATAACGGAGGAAATCGACTGCTTCACGAACTTCAGCAATTCCATTGGAATAGGTTTTACCCGCTTCCCTACAGAGCAAGACCATTAATGCTTGCATGCGAGATTCCATCAGATCAGCTGCTTTTAATAGCATGTCAGCACGATCACTTTGATGAGTATTTTGCCAAGCTTGGAAGGCCTTGGTAGCCTGAGTTAAGGCAATTTCGACCTGCTGTGGCTGAGTTTCATAAACAATACCGACTGTATCTTTAGAGTTGGCTGGATTGAGAATAAGTTTTGGCGTGAGTTCATTGACATCGTATGTATCAAGATTACCTATGAGTGGTTGGCTTTTCCATGTGCTTTGTGAGAGTGCTACAACGACTTGATTTAATTGTTCTAATTCAGCGTCATTGGCTAAATCAATACCATGCGAATTGGCGCGGACGTTTTGTAACAGATCTTTGGGTAAAGGAATTGCAGTGTGTTTCTCACCGATTATTCCCGTTTTTTGAGCTGTTTGTTGAATTTCATGAATTGGATCTTCAATCAGTTCATCAATTTTTAAGTTTTTATCTGCAATTCTATTAACGAATGATGTATTTGCGCCATTTTCTAATAAACGACGGACTAAATAAGCCAAGAGTGTTTCGTGATTTCCTACGGGTGCATAGATCCGGCAGGGAACACCTAGCTTTTTATCTGCGATATTTCCAACGACTTGTTCATACAATGGTTCGCCCATGCCATGTAAACATTGGAACTCATATTGACCGATATAATATTGATCAGGCTTGGCTAGGTTGTAAATGGTTGCAACGGTCTGAGCATTGTGCGTCGCAAATTGCGGATAGATAAAATCTGGTGCAGCTAATAATTTTTTTGCACAGGCAATATAGGATAAGTCCGTATGTACTTTTCGAGTAAAGACTGGATAATCTGTCATGCCATCAATTTGTGCTTTTTTAATCTCACTGTCCCAATACGCACCTTTGACCAAACGAATCATTAGGCGTTTTTGGCTGCGCTTTGCCAGATCAATAATATAGTCGACCACATAGAAGCAACGCTTTTGGTAGGCTTGAATAACGAAACCAATCCCTTTCCAGTCAGCCAGTTCTGGTTCAAAGCAAAGACGTTCTAATAATTCTAATGAAATTTCTAAACGATCTGACTCTTCAGCATCAATATTGAGACCAATATTATAATTTTTAGCTAAAACCGCCAGTTCCAAAATTTTGCCATACAGTTCATCGTGTACGCGTGCAATTTGTGTACGTTGGTAACGTGGGTGTAATGCTGAAAGTTTAATGGAAATACCTGGGCCGTTATAAACATCCTTATCTGTAGAGGCTTGACCAATGGCATGTATAGCTTGAGTGTAATCTTCAAAATAGCGATCAGCATCCTGTTCAGTTAAAGCTGCTTCACCAAGCATATCGTAAGAATAACGAAAGCCTTTTTCTTCTAATGATTTCGCATGGCCTAAGGCCTCAGCAATCGTTTCACCAGTGACAAATTGTTCACCCATCATGCGCATTGCAGTATCAACTGCCTTACGAATAATACCTTTACCACTACGTGCTAACAGTGAAGTCAGAATGCTAGATAAGCTTTTTTGTTTTGGGGTTTCCATAAGTTTGCCAGTGAGCATGAGACCCCAAGCTGCAGCATTGACAAACATGAGGTTACTTTGCCCTAAATGGTCTTTCCAGTTGCCTTGATTGATTTTGTCACGAATGAGTAAGTCACGCGTTGCACTGTCTGGAATACGTAATAAGGCTTCTGCTAAGCACATCAGTGCAATGCCTTCTTGAGAAGAAAGCGAAAACTCTTGTAGTAACCCCTGAACAATACCAGCTTTACCCGTAGAACTTTTACGTTCACGTAAACTATGTGCCAAATTAAAGGCTAAATCATAAATTTTTTGATTCAGTTCTTGATCAATTTGCGTATGTTCAATTAGGTTTTCTACACATTCGGGCTCGGCACGGCGCCATGCAGTATTAATGGCAACCTCATGATCAGTTTTTTCTTTAAATTCGGTAATATAGTCAAAACTTGGGAGATCAGGATTAATAGTGGGAGCAGTATCTGTCATATTCATGTCAACGTCCTGTGACGGGTAAATATATTTGTTGAGGCTAGAGCCTTATTTAATTTATCATTACAGAAATAAAGCCGAATAACTCACTATATTTGGATCATTTTTTAGAGAAAAATTCGCATGCCGACTCAAATTTCAACCCTTGATCGTATCGATATAAAGATTTTGGATATTCTGCAAAAAGACGGGAAAATTTCGAATGTAAAGTTAGCGGAAGAAGTGAATTTATCCGCAACAGCGGCTTTAGCACGTGTGCAAAAGTTGAGTAATGATGGTTATATTTTAGGTTATGAAGCAAAACTTAACCCAGAGCTATTGAATTCAAATTTTGTTGTATTTGTAGAAATATTGTTAGATAAAACCACCCCCAATGTTTTGGATTCATTTTCTGATGCAGTGGTGCAATATCCTGAGATTATGGCCTGTCATATGATTAGTGGAGGATTTGATTTTTTAGTGAAAATACGTTGCGCTAACATGGAAGAGTTTCGTCGTATTTCAGGTCAAATTTTATGGCAATTGCCAGGGGTAAAAGAAACGCGTAGTTATCCAGTTATGGAGGTGATCAAAGACAGTGGTCGCTTAAATTTACCGACACGAATAAAGTGATGATTGATTTTAATTAGATTGAAATTATAAAAATAAGGCATGAATAAAGGGGCACGCAGCCCCTTTATTCAATGATTAAAATTACAAGTTTTTCATTTCATGATCATAGATTTGTTCTGATTTTTCAAACCGCTCAACCACTTCTTGGCTAGGAGTTTTATCCAATAAACTCACCACCACGATACTGATGAAAGATAAGATGAAACCGGGAACAATCTCATAAAGACCTACTGCGGCCATAGTGTTTTTCCAGATAATCACGGTTAAAGCACCGACGATCATTCCGACCAAAGCACCATTTAATGTCATACGTTTCCAGAACAGTGACAAAATGATTAATGGACCAAATGCAGCACCAAAACCCGCCCATGCATAAGCCACTAGGCCTAAAACTTTACTGTTTGGATTCATTGCAATAAAGATTGCCAGTACTGCAATCGCCAGTACCATCATGCGTCCAACCCAAACCAATTCAGTTTGTGAGGCATTTTTACGAATAAATACTTTGTATAAATCTTCTGTCAGTGTGCTAGAGCAAACTAAAAGTTGGCAGCTTAAGGTACTCATGACTGCTGCTAGAATTGCCGCGAGTACAACACCTGCAATCCAAGGATTAAACAGAAGTTTAGTAAGTTCCATAAAGACAGTTTCGGGATTTTTAGTAACATTTACAGCTAATTCTGGATGAGTTTGGAAGTAAGCGATTCCAATGTAACCAACCGCAACAGCACCACCTAGACATAAAATCATCCAAGTCATACCAATACGACGTGCGTTAGGAATAGAACGTACCGAATCTGCTGCCATAAAACGGATTAAGATATGTGGTTGTCCAAAATAGCCTAAGCCCCATGCCATCGATGAAATAATAGCGATAACACTAACACCAGTAAACATATTGGAAGCATGTGGACGTGCAGTGTCAATTAGTTGTATCACAGACTGAGTATCACCCAAACTAAGATAAGTCATGATGGGTGCAAGGAGAAGTGCAAAAATCATGAGGCCAGCTTGGAACGTATCCGTCCAACTGATCGCGAGGAATCCACCGATACAGACATAACTAATCGTGGCGATGGCACTGACCCAAAGTGCGGTGGTATAGGATAATCCAAAAATACTTTCGAATAGACGTGCACCTGCAACCATACCTGAAGCACAATAAATTGCGAAAAAGGTTAAAATGATCAAAGCAGAAATAATACGTAATACTTTTTTCTTATCACCAAAACGCCCAGTGAAATAATCAGGCAAGGTGAGGGCATTATTTTGAATTTCAGTATGTACGCGCAGACGTCCTGCAACTAAATACCAGTTTAACCATGCACCAATAATCAAACCAATGGCAATCCAAGACTCAGATAAGCCAGTAAGGAAAATAGCCCCTGGAAGTCCCATGAGTAGCCAGCCACTCATGTCTGATGCTCCAGCCGATAATGCAGTGACAAAACTACCTAAACTGCGTCCACCGAGAATATAATCTGAAAAGTCAGTGGTCTTTTTATATGCATATAGACCAATGCATACCATCACAATAATATAAAATATAAATGTAATGACTGTGGGGTTGAGGTTGTCCATAGAAAATCCTTTTGTCCATTGGGATAAATTCGCCCAAGCATTATTTTTATGTGTGGTGAATTAACGGACAGATTCAAACATAAAAGCTAAAAAAGAAGCTGTAATTGTTATAAGGTGATTAATCACAACTTCTGTGTCATTTTGTACAAATAGTTACAATCGAAGAATTATATAGGAAATTCAGCTTTAGATAAATTTATAAATGAGGCTATAGCGTTTATTCAATTTAAGTGATGATTAACATATTTTTTAATTTAATATGAAGACCACAATAGATGGAAAAATTAAAAGAAGCAGTAATTTATGCTATTTACATGGTTTTACAATGAATATAATTTATTCAAATATGCATAAGAATGCACTACAAAAGTGCTATGATTCTTAACTTATACTACAAATATAAAGTATAGTATGTGCTATCGCACGAAAACAGTGCATCTTTGCGAGTAATGGCAGTGGAAACGGTTCAATCTGAGCAAACTAGAATAGAGAAAGATTTATTGGGTGCACGTGAAGTGCCTGCAAATAGCTATTATGGTATTCATACACTTAGAGCATTAGATAATTTTAAAATATCAACGCATACTGTCGGTGAGCAAGTCAACTTTATTAAAGCATTGGCTCAGGTTAAAAAAGCATCCGCGCAAGCTAATTTTAATTTTGGTAAATTAGATGAGACAGCAAGTAAAGCTATTCAAGCTGCTTGTGATCAATTAATTCAGCATCCAGAGAAATGGAGCTATTCATTCCCATCTGATGTTTTTCAGGGTGGTGCTGGTACTTCAATTAATATGAATAGTAATGAAGTGATTGCGAATATTGCACTCGAATCATTAGGTTATGAAAAGGGCCGTTACGATATTATTCATCCAAATGATCATGTGAATAAATCACAATCAACCAATGATGTTTATCCAACAGCGCTTCGTTTGGCTTCCTATTATTCTTTTGATGCTTTGTTCGTGCAAATGAATAATTTAATTGTTTCACTTAAATTGAAAGCAAGTGAATTTCAACATGTCTTGAAAATGGGACGTACGCAACTACAAGATGCAGTGCCGATGACGCTTGGGCAAGAATTCCATGCTTTTGCAACATTATTAAATGAAGATCTACGACTTATTAAAAAAACGCGTGAGTTATTATTAGAAATTAACTTAGGTGCCACAGCAATTGGTACTGGTGTAAATACACCGCATGGTTATGCTGTAAAAGTAAATGAATATTTAAATGAAATTACAGGTCTGCAATTACGTGGTGCAGAAGATTACGTTGAAGCTACAAGTGATTGTGGTGTGTTTATTATTTTATCAAGCACATTAAAACGTTTAGCTGTAAAACTTTCAAAAATTTGTAATGACTTACGTTTATTAAGTTCAGGACCAAGAACTGGTTTATGGGAAATTCGCTTACCTGAAATGCAGGCAGGCTCATCAATCATGCCAGCTAAAGTTAATCCAGTAATTCCAGAAGTTGTTAACCAAGTTGCATTTAAAGTAATTGGTAACGATTTGACGATTACATTTGCAGCAGAAGCTGGGCAGTTACAGTTAAATGTAATGGAACCTGTTATTGCTGTTTCTTTAAATGAATCACTTGATTTGCTCGTTAATGCAATTAAAACACTCAATGAGAAATGTATTCAGGGTATCGAAGCCAATGAAAAAACATGTTTCGATGCAGTGATGCGTAGTGTTGGAATCATTACTTTATTGGATCCAATTTTGGGTCATTCAAAGTGTGACGAAATTGGTAAACAATGTATTGCTGAAAATAAAACGATTCAAGAAGTTGTATTAGAGCAAGGTTTATTAACGCGTGAGCAATTAGATAAAATTTTCTCTTTTGAAAATATGATTTCTGAGATTGCTGGGCAAAACTACGATGAAGTTCATATCGCTAAAGCTGGCTAAGATGCTTTCTCGGTTAAAGTTGAAATCTCTGATATTTTAATTGAGCAAATAAAAAAACGGCTAACATTTTAGCCGTTTTTTTATTCTGAGGTAATGTAAAGTCCACTGAATTTTATATTGATCTTTATCATTCTAAGAATGATGGTTTTATTGTTTTTAAATAATTATCAAACTAGGAGTTTTTGATTCTTAAACTCAAAATGAAGGGTACAGAAAACCTCTTCATTAGCTTTAAATTAGTGATCATGGTGCAAATATTTGGGTTGTTTCGGTAATTGCATACTACAGAAGAAACAGATAACTAGCATGATAATGACATAAATAAAGAAGGTGTTTTCATGCCCCATACTTTTAAATTGTAACGCTACCGCTGGGGCAGAACCACCGAAAATAGCATTACCGACCGCATAGGCAAAACCTACACCCAAGGCTCGAATATGTGGTGGGAACATTTCAGCTTTGACTAATCCACTAATAGATGTATAGAAACTGAGTAGCATCATTAAAAAGATGAGTAATAAGGTCACGATGACTGCTGAATAACTAAAATAATGCATTGCAATAACCATGACTGGATAAACAAAGATTGCACTACTTGCGCTGAACCACATCATTGAGGCACGACGCCCAATTCTGTCAGATAACATACCAAAAAGAGGTTGAGCACACATGAAAACAAAGAGTGCTATAGTCATCATATAACCTGAAACTCGATCTCCAAAACCTAAATTGGTGATATATGTTTTTGCATATACTGTGAGCATATAAAAGGTTAAAGAGCCTGCTGAGGTATAGCCGACAACGAGTAAAAAGGTTTTCCAGTGATTTTTAAATAATGCTTTTAAACTACCAGATTCCTCATTTTTACTATCATCGGCAGACAGAGTTTCTTTTAAATGACGACGTACATAAAATGAAAGGATTGCAACTACACCACCAATAACAAATGGGATACGCCAACCACCATTCATAAGTTGTTCTTTTGACATAAGTGCAAGCATGAGGACGCCCAAAGCACTTGCTAGTAATTGTCCACCAGCCAAAGTTACATATTGGAAGGATGAATAAAAACCACGTTGTCCTTTAAGTGCAACTTCGCTCATATAGGTCGCGACGGTTCCATACTCACCGCCTACAGATAGACCCTGTAACAGACGCACTGCTAAAAGTAAAAATGGTGCCAGCATTCCCGCTTGTTCATAGGTGGGAAGTGCTGCAAATAAGAAGGAGCTAAAAGCCATTAATGCAATGGAAATAATCATGGATCTTTTTCGACCATACTTATCACCAACCCAGCCAAAGAGCCAACTCCCAATAGGACGCATGAAAAAACTGGCAGCAAATACACCCCAGACATAAATGGCTTTGGCAGACTCACTCATATCTGGTGCTGTTAATGCATGTTGAAAATAAATGGCAAAGGAGGCGTAAATATAGAAATCAAACCATTCAACTAAATTCCCCGATGCTGCGCCAACGATAGCCATGACACGATTACGTTTTTCATGTGGCTGATAGGTATGGGTTTCATTCATGAGAAGTCCTTGTCTTTTGTGTTTATTAAAATAGAAAGAAGAACATTGACTTATGAGTGTAGAGCGGCTTGTTATAAAGTGTGTTGAAAAGCACAATAAATAAACAATTTAAGGGGTGAATTATGCTTAAAAAGCAACGGATTGGATCTTGAGTTGAAGAGGGAAATATGAGAAATTTTTAGGATATTTAACTATAAAATATTCTAATTAAAAACTACGGCTAAGCTACGGATAAATTGGAAAGTTGTTATGCATGTTAAAAAGACTGATGTGGTCAAAATTTTTGAAAGGACGATATTAAAAAAATCGTCCTAAAGTTTTTAAAAATAAACTTATTTAAATATTAGTTATTTAAGTCTAGATGATTTGTTTAAGGAAGTGATGAATTTCACGTCCAAACTTCACAGGTTCAGTAATTAGTGGGGTATGGCCCGAACGTTTAAATAGAATACTGCTGGCATTTTTCAAGCTTTCAGCAATAATTTTTTGACCATTGGCTGGATATAAACTTGATTTTTCACCGATAAAAAATGTAGTGGGGCAGTTTAATGTCGCAATTGCTGCACGATAATCTTCATTATGATTTAAATAGTTATCAATATACCAAGTCATATAATCCATTCTTTGGATTGGTAACAGGTGCTTCTGTAGTTGAGGCAGTTTAAGGGCTAAGTTGATTAGCAGCGGGGTAATTTTATTACTTTTTTGAATTTTAATAAAATTTGACCATATTTCAATTAATTGATTTTGAAGTTCATTGGGAAGATATTCAATGCGGTTAAAATGCTTATGCTGATGTAAAAAAATGGATAGATCATTTAATAGTTGCTTAAATTGATGATGTTTTCTGCCAAACAAACCAAATTGCCATGATTCATCACTCGGGATTTTGGGTGTTTGGTCGATATGTAAATAGGCTTTTAATTGGTTTTTTAGGTTTCCATATTGCATCCCATGCATAGCAGTCGTAGCGCCCATGGAATAACCAATGAGAATAAAGTCATTTAATTGAAGTTGTTGAATGAGTGAGTCGATATCATGCCAATGATTTTGAATAGCATTTAAATCTTGAGGGATTTTGCAGTTTTTAGAACCGCCAAAACCACGCCAATCTGGAATAATAAATTTATATTTCTTGGTATTGGGGAGTAAAAAAGGAATCCATTGCCAACTTTGCATACCTAAGCCAGAGAGCACTAATACAGATTCACCTTGTCCAATTTCACGGACAAATAATTGTTCACCATCTGGCATTGTATAAAAAGGCATGATTTTTTCCTATTTTTATGCTTGTTGTGCAAATAATTTGAGTTGTGGAATTACGGTTTTAAACCATGCAATCCACCCTATTTCCATATCGATACCTAATTGTAAAATCATTTTATGGATATATAGCGTTCTATCATTTTTATCGGCATGTTCAAAATCTTTTGCAAAAATTTGTTGATAGACTTCTAGTTTTTGTTGATGTAGTTCTAAATGGCGCTCCAGTTCAGGTAAAACCGTATTTCCACCAAATTGCGCTTCGGCACGTAAGCGAACCATCAGTTCTTCACGAAGTTGTGCTGGAGGACTTTGTTTTAACATCCAGTCGGCAAGTTCAGTTCTTCCAAGTTGTTCAACGCAATAAGTTTTCTTTCGGCTGGTATCATTTTTATTTTCTAAGGTTGAAATCCATCCTTGTTTGAGCATGCCATTTAGTTCGCGATAAATTTGTTGATGTGTCGCATTCCAAAAGAAGCCCATAGAGCGATCAAAGCGACGCGCTAATTCAAAACCCGTGCTTGGCTTTTCAATTAGACTGGTCAGTAATACATGGGCTAAGGACATTGAATAATCTTTCTGAGTAAAAAGTGGATGTAAAGTCATTATGCAACATGTTGCATAAAAATCAAATCTCGCTTATAAAGTAATTCAGTATTTATGCAACAAGTTGCATAAAGTATAAAAATAGCCAGCGCACTGCAAGCCAAGGAGTATACATGTCTCATTATCCACATTTACTAGCACCTTTAGATTTAGGCTTTACCACTTTAAAAAATCGTGTCTTGATGGGGTCGATGCACGTTGGGCTCGAAGAGGTTCAGGGTGGCTTTGAGCGTATGGCTGCATTTTATGCAGAACGTGCAGCGGGTGGTGTGGGGCTAATTGTGACAGGTGGTATTTCACCAAATGATCATGGGGTGACCTTTGCGGGTGGTTCGAAGTTAGATACGTTAGAAGAAGCTGAAAAGCATAAAGTGATTACCCAAGCCGTTCATGATGCGGGTGGTAAAATTGCGTTACAGATTTTGCATACGGGACGTTATTCTTATCAAATGGAAAATGTTGCCCCCTCTGCAATTCAAGCACCAATTAATCCGACTAAACCACATGCATTAACATCGGCTGAAGTACAGCAGACAATTGCAGATTTTGTGAATTGTGCGAAATTGTCACAAATTGCTGGGTATGACGGCGTGGAAATTATGGGGTCAGAAGGTTATCTGATCAATGAGTTTATTGCGGCACGGACTAATCATCGTGATGATGAATGGGGTGGTAGCTATGAAAACCGTATTCGTTTACCAATTGAAATTGTAAAACGTACGCGTGCAGAAGTTGGTGAGAATTTCATTATCATCTATCGTCTTTCAATGTTGGACTTGGTTGATGGTGGTTCAACTTTAGAAGAAGTAGTTCATTTAGCACAAGAAATTGAAAAAGCTGGGGCTACAATTATTAACACGGGTATTGGTTGGCATGAAGCCCGTATTCCAACTATTGCGACAAAAGTACCGCGTGCAGCTTTTACTTGGGTGACTAAAAAATTAAAAGGTACAGTCAAAGTGCCATTGGTGACTTCAAACCGTATTAATACTCCTGAAATGGCAGAACATGTTTTAGCATCAGGTGATGCTGATATGGTTTCAATGGCTCGTCCAATGTTGGCGGATGCAGAATTCGTCTTGAAGGCTGAGCAAGGACGTAGCGATGAGATTAATACCTGTATTGGTTGTAATCAGGCGTGTTTAGATCAAATTTTTAGTATGCAAATTGCCTCGTGTTTGGTGAATCCACGGGCTTGTTATGAAACAGAGCTTATTTTTAAAGAAGCAACGCTTGCCAAAAATATTGCATTGATTGGTGCGGGGCCTGCCGGTTTAAGTTTTGCAACTTACGCAGCAGAACGTGGACATCAAATTACAATTTATGAAGCTGCGAATCAAATTGGTGGTCAGTTTAATATTGCAAAAGGTGTACCAGGAAAAGAAGAGTTCTCTGAAACATTACGTTATTTCAAGCGTCAAATTGAATTACAGCCGAATATCAAATTGGTATTGAATCATCCGGCAAGCTATGAAGAATTGAGTGATGCTAATTTTGATGAAATTGTGGTTGCAACGGGGGTAACACCACGTCAGTTGGATATAGAAGGTATTGATCATCCAAAAGTATTGTCTTATATCGAGGTTTTGCGTGAACGTAAACCTGTTGGTAAAAGAGTTGCCATTATTGGAGCCGGGGGTATTGGTTTTGATACGGCTGAATTTTTGTCACATGAAGGTGAAAGCGGTAGCCTAAATCCAGAAAAATTCTATGATGAATGGGGTATTGATACATCTTATGAGCATGTAGGTGGTTTAAAACAGCCGAAAGTTGAGCAATCTCCACGAGAAATTTATTTATTACAACGTAAAAATTCATCAGTAGGTGGTGGATTGGGGAAAACCACGGGTTGGATTCACCGTACGGGTTTGAAACATCGTCATGTCAATATGATTGCGGGTGCTAGCTATGACAAAATTGATGATCAAGGTTTGCATATTACTGTTGCAGATAAAACTATGATTCTCGATGTGGATAATGTTGTTATTTGCGCAGGCCAAGAGTCATATACCGCTATGTTTGATCAATTACAAGCAGATGGAAAGAATGTCCATTTAATTGGTGGTGCAAAAGAAGCAGGCGAGTTGGATGCGAAACGTGCCATTCGTCAAGGTGCTGAACTAGCAGCAAAAATATAAATTTGAAGAACATGAGTAGCTAGATACTCAATTTAGCTACTTACTCTTATAAGTATGAAAAATTAAAATAAGGAAATATCATGAGCTATCCACAAACGAAAGTTGCGATTCAGCATTGGCATGAAATGTTAAAAACTCAAGACATGAGTATTTTGAATGAACTTTTGGCAGATGAAGTCGTGTTTCGTTCTCCAGTTGCATTTAAACCTTATACTGGAAAACAAGTCGTATTTTTTATTCTGAGCAACGTCATTCAAGTCTTTGAAAATTTTACTTATCACCGTGAATTTTATACAGAAGATCAGCAAAGTGCAGTACTTGAATTTTCAGCCAATGTGGGTGATAAGCAATTAAAGGGCATTGACATGATTCGCTTTAACGAACAAGGTAAAATTGTTGAGTTTGAAGTGATGATTCGTTCACTGAGTGGTTTACAGGCACTAGGAGAGCAAATGGGGCAACGAATGGCTGCATTTATGCCGAAATGATTTTAAGCCTATAGTTTTTTAAATATGCTTAAAATAAGTGTAGAGTCAAAGGTAAATTTTTTTGCTTTTGAAGTTTGACTGGTGTGAGTAAATTTGAATCTTTGAAATATATTTCAAAGATTCAAAAGTTTATAAATAATCAAAAAATCTTATGTCCATGAGTATAAGTTTTGAGCGTGTAAAATGTCCATTATTCATAAAGTACATCAATTGGTGCAATCTGCTCTAGATCGCGTAACAGGTGCAGAAAACCCGAAACTTTATTTTGATCAGCAAGGACAGCTGAAAGATGTGATTGATAAGCTACCACAGCTTAAACAAAAATATCGGCCGACACCATGGTTAAGTAATAGTCATATTCATTTGCTTTATTTTGATGTGATTAAGAAAAAAACGATTCAATTGGCCTATGACCAGATTGAACAATTAAACATGCAGGATGGTGGTATTACGGCAATCGCATGGTATGGCTATAATTTACCTAAAGATACGCCGACAATACTGATTATGCATACAATTACGGGAACACCTGAAAGTATGCGTGAGTTGGTTAAAGACTTACATGAACATACAGGTTGGCGTATTGCACTATGTTTACGCCGTGGTCATGCTGGTTTGCCTATGCCTGTGCCGAAAATATCTTTGTTTGGTTCTACAGATGATTTAAGAGAGCAGATTACTTACATTCAAAATCAATTTCCTGACTCTACTTTATATGCAGTGGGGTCATCGGCGGGAACTGGACTTTTGGTGAGATATTTAGGTGAAGAGGGTGAGCAGGCTCCTTTTAAAGCCTCATTTGCGATGAGCCCAGGATATAATACAGAGATTGGTTTTAATAATGTACATCCTTTTTATACCAAGATCATGACTCAAAAACTGTTTAAAGCATTTATTCAGCCTTATGAGAGCACATGGCAGGGTGTTGGTTCAGTCAAGAATGTTTTGACGACTAAAACATTGCAACAGTTTCAGTGTGAATATTTTGAAATGGCAGGATTTCAGGATTATGCCAGTTATAATCAAAAAACGAATCCAGTTTATGTCTTTGAAAATATAACAATTCCACTGATGATTTTAAATGCTGAAGATGATCCGGTATGTTCAATCAAAAATTTAGAACCCTATAAGCCTTTAATTCAACAGATGCAAAATATTGTGGTTGTGACGACCAAGCGAGGTAGTCATTGTGGATTCTATGAGGGGATGCAGAGCAAATCGTGGGCTTCACGATTAATAGCAGATTTTCTAAAGCAATATTAAGATATATAAAAACCAGTCATTTGACTGGTTTTTATATTGAAAATCTAAAAATTAGTTTTTCAAGGCAGGTGTTGCAGCAGCAATGGCAGCAGCAACGGCATCATCTTCAGATTGTGCAGTAGTTGGTTTTGGTTTAGGCGTAGCGGCTTGTTGAGTTTCAGTTTTTACTGATTCTGCTTTAGCAGGTTTAGTCTCAGCAGGTTTTTGCTCTTCTACGTGACTTGGTTCGATTTGTGCCGAAACATCAGTAGTTTGCGCTTCGCGACGAATCGTTGCTGATGTATTGTTACTTTCTTGATGTTCAACTTCAACATGAGATGATTCAGATACAGTCGCTGGAATACTTGAAGTTGCAGTGCTTTCTAAGCTTTCAAATTGAGCAGGTTGTGGCTGCGCTGTTGAAGCAGCTTGTTCCTGTTGTTCTTCCTTCGGCGCTTCTTTTTTTACACATGCGGTCACCAATAAAGCTGTAGCAATTGCGCCACAAATTAAAAGTTTCTTGTTCATAATTGCTCAAAATAAAACATAACAAAGAGGTAGCTTTAGTATAACAGTAAATTCATAGATAAAAATCATCTCAACATAAGCTAAATTTCTATTGGAAATGCTGATAGAATAGCCAATTGTTTATTGTTCTATGAATTGATGCGGATTGACTTTGCTTTCTAGGTACAGAGTAAAGTAAAATTGCACAACATTGCAGGCCTATTTAGGCTCGATTGTACGAGAAACCCAATGACCCATTTTATTTTCGTTACTGGTGGTGTAGTTTCATCACTAGGTAAAGGTATTTCAGCTGCTTCAGTAGCTGCGCTTTTAGAAGCCCGTGGATTAAAAGTTACCATGGTAAAAATGGATCCATACATTAATGTAGATCCAGGAACAATGAGTCCGTTCCAACATGGTGAGGTTTTTGTCACAGAGGATGGTGCTGAAACTGATTTGGATTTGGGTTATTACGAACGTTTCTTACGTCGTGCGAAAATGACCAAATTGAATAACTTTACCTCAGGTCGAGTTTACCAAGATGTTTTAAATAATGAACGTCGTGGTGATTATCTTGGTGGTACAGTACAAGTTATTCCACATATTACGGATAATATTAAAGAACGTGTTCTTCGCGCAGGCGAAGGCTATGACGTTGCCATCGTTGAAATTGGTGGAACAGTTGGTGATATTGAATCTCTCCCATTCATGGAAGCTGTACGTCAACTCATGGTTGAGCTTGGACATAAACGTACCATGCTTATGCACTTAACTCTTTTACCTTATATTAAATCTGCCGCAGAGCTTAAAACTAAGCCAACTCAGCATTCTGTAAAAGAATTATTATCGATTGGTATTCAGCCAGACATCTTGATTTGCCGTACAGAATATGATGTTGATGCAGATACTCGACGTAAAATCGCGTTATTTACTAACGTAGAGGCGCGTGCGGTTGTCGTTTGTAAAGATGCGCGTTCGATTTACCAAATTCCACGCACGTTCTATGAACAAAATGTTGATGATTTAATTTGTGAACGTTTTGGTTATGATCTTCCTGAAGCTGATTTAACAGATTGGGATAACGTTGTAGAAGCATTACTGAATCCTGAATACACAGTACGTGTAGCAATGGTAGGTAAATATGTGGAACTTCCAGATGCATATAAATCTGTAAATGAAGCATTATTGCATGCTGGTATTCAAAACCGCGTTAAAGTTCAAATTGACTATGTCAATGCGGAAGAACTGGAAAGCCAAGATGTCGCTGGAGTATTAAAAGATGCTGATGCAATCCTTGTGCCTGGTGGTTTCGGCGAACGTGGTACTGAAGGCAAAATGAAAGCAATTCAATTTGCCCGTGAAAATGGTGTTCCATTCCTTGGAATCTGTTTGGGTATGCAGCTTGCTGTCATTGAATATGCACGTCATGTTGCAGGTATGCCTGAAGCGAGTTCTACAGAATTTAATCGTTCAACTAAATATCCATTGATTGGTTTAATTACTGAGTGGTTAGATGAGCGTGGCGAAGTTCAACAACGTAGTCTTGAATCTGACCTTGGTGGTACCATGCGTTTAGGTGCACAAAAATCAGAATTGGTTGAAGGTACTAAAACACGTGAAGTCTATGCAAAAGCTGAGATTACAGAACGTCATCGTCACCGTTATGAAATGAATGATCGTTTCATTCCTGCGATTGAAGCAGCGGGTATGAAAATTTCTGGTTATTCTGCGGTACAACATCTTGTAGAAACTGTAGAAATCCCTAATCATCCTTGGTTTATTGCTGTACAATTCCACCCAGAATTTACCAGCTCTCCACGTGATGGACACCCATTGTTTGCGGGATTCATTGATGCGGCGAAAACTCAGCATCAAAAAGACAAATAAGGTTTGAGCAAATAAACTAGGAAGTTTAAATGTCACAATTAAAACCACAGGAAATTGTACGTTTAGGCGATGTACAAATGGCAAATCATTTGCCATTTGTACTATTCGGCGGCATGAACGTACTCGAGTCTAAAGACCTTGCTTTTGAAATCGCAGAAACTTATGTGGATATCTGTAAGCGACTAGATATTCCTTATGTATTTAAAGCCAGTTTTGATAAAGCTAATCGTTCAAGCTTGCATTCATTTCGCGGCCCAGGTTTAGAAAAAGGTCTTGAGTGGCTGGCAGAGATTAAAAAACATTTTAATGTGCCAATCATTACTGATGTACATGAGCCGTACCAAGCTGCGCCAGTTGCTGAAGTTGCTGATATCATTCAGCTTCCTGCTTTTTTAAGTCGTCAGACTGACCTTGTTGAAGCGATGGCAAAAACGGATGCCATCATTAACATCAAAAAAGCACAATTTCTAGCACCGCATGAAATGCGTCATATTTTGAATAAGTGCTTAGAAGCAGGTAACGACAAACTCATTCTTTGTGAACGTGGTTCAGCCTTTGGTTACAACAATCTTGTTGTTGATATGCTTGGCTTTGACAGCATGAAAGAAATGAATGTACCTGTGTTTTTTGATGTGACCCATGCGTTACAAACCCCGGGTGGTCGTGCTGATTCTGCGGGTGGTCGTCGTGCGCAAATCACAACACTTGCACGTGCGGGTATGGCGACAGGTTTGGCTGGCTTGTTTTTGGAAGCACATCCAGATCCTGAAAAAGCTAAGTGCGATGGCCCATGTGCTTTACGTATGTCACAGCTTGAGCCTTTCTTGGCGCAATTAAAAGAATTGGATACCTTGGTTAAAGGTTTCAAAAAGTTAGATACTCATTGATGCTCTAAGGGCATCTAGTTATTCAATCAACTGAGGAATTGTTCATGAGTCAAATCGTTGACATTCGTGCACGTGAAATTTTAGACTCTCGTGGTAATCCAACCATCGAAGCAGACGTAATCTTAGAATCTGGCGTAGTTGGCCGTGCATGTGCACCATCTGGTGCTTCAACTGGTTCTCGTGAAGCTTTAGAACTTCGTGACGGTGATAAATCACGTTACTTAGGTAAAGGTGTTAAAACTGCGGTTAACAATGTAAACACCTTAATTCGTGATGCTTTAGTGGGTAAGTCTGTCTTTGAGCAAAAAGACATCGATAATACAATGATTGCACTTGATGGTACTGAAAATAAAGAAAAACTAGGTGCAAATGCAACTTTAGCTGTTTCTTTGGCTGCTGCACGTGCTGCTGCTGATGAAAAGAAAATTCCTTTGTTTCAATATATCGCAGACTTACGTGGTCAAACAATTTTGACTATGCCTGTACCAATGATGAACATCATCAATGGTGGTTCACATGCAGATAATAACGTTGATATTCAAGAGTTCATGATTGAGCCGGTAGGCTTTACTTCATTCTCTGAAGCGTTACGTGCGGGTGCTGAAATCTTCCATTCTTTAAAATCAGTTTTAAACAAAAAAGGTTTAAACACTGCTGTAGGTGATGAAGGTGGTTTTGCACCGAACTTACGTTCGAATGAAGAAGCGATCACTGTTATTCTTGAAGCGATTGGTCAAACAGGTTACAAAGCTGGTTCTGACATTATGCTTGCGCTTGACTGTGCATCTTCAGAATTCTACAAAAATGGTCAATACATCCTTGCAGGTGAAGGCAACAAAGCATTCACAAGCAACCAGTTCTCTGACTATTTAGCGGGTCTTGTAAATCAATATCCAATTATCTCAATTGAAGATGGTTTAGATGAGTCTGATTGGGAAGGTTGGTCTTACTTGACATCTATCCTAGGTGATAAAATCCAGTTGGTTGGTGATGACTTATTTGTAACCAATCCTAAAATTTTACAACGTGGTATTAATGAGAAAGTAGGTAACTCTATCTTAATCAAATACAACCAAATTGGTACGTTGACTGAAACTCTAGATGCGATCTATCTTGCGAAAGCAAATGGTTATTCGACTGTGATTTCACACCGTTCAGGCGAAACTGAAGATTCTACGATTGCAGATCTTGCTGTGGGTACTGCGGCGGGTCAAATTAAGACGGGTTCATTGTGTCGTTCTGATCGTGTTGCAAAATATAACCAATTACTTCGTATTGAAGAGTTGACTCATGCAGCATATCGCGGTAAAGCTGAATTCAAAGGTTTAAACTAATCGTTGAATGATCAATAAATGTTAGAAGTATTTAAAACAACTTCAAGTAAAGTGATATTGGTGCTGACCATACTTATTGTCGTGGTACTTCAATATCGCTTTTGGTATGGTGAGGGCGGCTACGTCCCTCACCAAGCTTTAATTCAACAAATTCAGCAACAAACTGAAGTGAATAATGAATTAAAAGAACGTAATCGAATATTGGCTGCTGAAGTGTATGATCTGAAAAATGGAGCAGAAGCCATTGAAGAGCATGCGCGCTTAGACCTCGGTCTGATCAAGCCCCATGAAACATTTGTGCAAATGAGTACCATTAGTACCCATTACAAACAAATTTATGTTGATCCTAATGCAAATGTAGATTTAAGAACCAATGAGCTTAACACAGCCCCTGCACCTGAACACCCGTAAGCTATGGGCAATTATTCCTGCAGCTGGTTCAGGTAGTCGTTTTTCTAAAACTGAATTAAAACAATATCAAATAATTCAAGATAAAACGGTGCTTGAGCATACCATTCAGCGCTTAAATGTTTTGCCATTGGCGGGTTATGTATTGGCGATTGGTAAACAAGATGATGTTGCGGAAACCCTGAATTTTAAAAATAAGGATAAAGCACATTTTTGCTTTGGGGGTGAGGAGAGGGTTGATTCTGTTCTCAATGCTTTGAAGTATTTGTCGAATATTGCCAGTGCTGATGATTATGTTTTTGTGCATGATGCTGCACGTCCATGTGTAACGGCGCAAAGTTTGGAAATTTTGGTTCAGGCGGCTATTTTAGAAAACTGTAGTGCGATATTGGCTATCCCTGTTCGGGATACTTTAAAGTTTGCGAAAAAAGACTTTATTATTGAGCGAACTGTGAGTCGTGAACAATTGTGGCAAGCGCAAACACCGCAAATCTCAACCTTGGTAACACTTCGGACTGCTATTGAGCAGGCTTTGGCGCATGATGTTGTTATTACAGATGAGGCAAGTGCACTGGAGTATGTGGGGGAAACTGTTAAGGTTGTACAAGGGCGTTCTGATAATATTAAAATTACCTACTCGGATGATTTGGAATTGGCTAAGTTAATTATCCGTTCACAAGGCTAAATTAAAATAAATGATAAAAGTTTGAATTTTTCATTTGATAGATCTTCTCATTTAGCATTCTTAATTTATAATTCCACTTCTAATTTGAACGCTTAAAGATTTTATTGATGATACCCGCGCAACAGTACCGCTTTTTACGCCGCTCTTTACGTGATGGTCGTAGTTTTAAAGAAAAATCTTCGCGGTGGGATCGATTACATTTAGATCCTTGGCTGTTATGTTTTCTCATTCTAAATTCGATTTTAGGGTTAATGATCGTCTATAGTGCTTCATCGCAAGATGTCACCATGGTATTACGACAAGCGATTAGCTTTGCTGTTGGTTTTATACTGTTATTTATTTGTGCGCAGATTCCGCCTAAGGTGTATCAGGCAATTAGCCCTTATTTTTATATTTTGGCAGTTCTGTTGCTGATATTGGTTTTATTTGTCGGGGATACCCGACTGGGTGCAAAACGTTGGCTGACAATACCAGGTATTGGAAGTATGCAGCCCAGTGAATTTATGAAATTTTCAATGCCACTGATGATGGCTTGGTATTTTTCGCGGCATTCATTACCACCGAAATTGATTCATATTCTTATGGCTTTGCTGATCATGTTTGTGCCTTTTGTTTTGGCATTGCTTCAGCCAGATTTGGCCATTGGTATTGTGATTGGTGGGGTGTTTGCACTATTTTTGAGTGGAATGTCATGGAAGTTAATTATTGGGGCGATCGCGGCTTTGGCTGTGGCTTTTCCACTAATTTGGTCATTTGTTTTGCAGGCTTATCAAAAGAAGCGAATTCTGACTTTGTTTGATCCGGAGTCGGACGCTTTGGGGGCGGGTTGGAATATTATCCAGTCTAAGATTGCCATTGGGTCGGGTGGTATGACAGGAAAGGGTTTCTTAGGGGGAACGCAATCTCAGCTTGGTTATCTACCTGAACATCATACTGATTTTATTATGTCGACGTATGCTGAAGAGTTTGGGTTTGTTGGTGTGTTTTTCTTATTTTGTTTGTATGCGGCCACTATCTTTCGATGCTTAATGATTAGTTTAAATTGTTTTCATAATTATGGGCGTTTATTGGCAGGTACTATCGGACTATCTCTATTTTTCTATGTCTTTGTGAATTCTGGTATGGTCAGTGGCATACTTCCAGTAACGGGTGATCCGTTACCTTTGATGAGTTATGGGGGGACGGCGGTCATTGCTCAATTGGCTGCTTTTGGGATAGTCATGTCTATTTATACTCATCGTTAATGTAATGGGTTGTAAGGCTATTAAAAAACCTCTTTATTAATTTAATAAAGAGGTTTTTTAATAGCTGAGGATATGTTTACTCTGTTACAGAGATTGTAATATCCTCTTCTTCTTCCTCGGTTGTATCCATACCAAGTTCTTTGAGCTTGCGAGTTAGTGTATTGCGTCCCCAGCCTAATAGCTCGGCAGCATGGCGTTTGCGCCCTCGAGTTTGTTGTAGGGCGGCAATAATTAAAGTGCGTTCAAACATCGGTGTCGCAATGTCGAGAATTTTCATCTCACCATTTTTAAGTTTTTGTACAGCCCATTGCCCTAATAACTCATCCCAATGGTGTAATGTAATGCGATCAAGAGCAGCAGGATTTAGGTTGTTTTCACCATTTTTTTGCAGTGGAATTTGTTTGAGTTCTGATGGTAGGTCTTCAGGATAAACTTCACGTCCTGTAATCATTACCGTTAACCAGCGACAGGTGTTTTCGAGTTGACGAACGTTGCCTGGCCAAGGTAGTTGTTGAATATATTCCTGAGTTTCTGGGCGTAATATTTTTGGACTGACGGCCAGCTCTTTGCCTGCGCGTGCTAAAAAATGCTGGGCAAGCATAGGGATGTCTTCGCTACGATGAGCTAGTTTAGGGATATGAATGCGAATAACATTGAGGCGGTGATACAAGTCTTCACGGAAGCGACCATCATGAACTAATTTTTCTAGGTCTTGGTGGGTTGCTGCAACGATACGGACATCTACACGTACAGGAATATGGCCGCCGACACGATAAAACTCACCATCTGCCAATACACGTAATAAACGTGTTTGTGTTTCAAATGGCATATCCCCAATTTCATCTAAAAACAGTGTGCCGCCATTGGCTTGTTCAAAGCGACCTTGACGTTGAGTGTTGGCGCCTGTAAATGCACCTTTCTCATGACCAAAGAGTTCAGTTTCAATGAGGTCTTTGGGGATTGCAGCCATATTAAGTGCAATGAAAGGCTTGCTGCCACGAGGTGAGTGACGATGTAAGGCATGAGCGACCAGTTCTTTTCCTGTCCCAGATTCACCATTAATTAATACGGTAATGTGAGATTGAGATAAGCGACCAATAGCGCGGAAAACTTCCTGCATCGCTGGAGATTCACCAATGATTTCGGTTGATTGAATCGGTAAGACTTTTGCAGATTCTTGCTGCTGTAATTTATTGAGATGGAGAATTGCACGATTGACTAAAGCGAGTGCTTCATCAATATCGAAAGGTTTTGGAAGGTATTCAAAAGCGCCAGTTTGATAACTAGATACGGCAGACTCTAAGTCTGAATGTGCTGTCATAATAATGACAGGTAAATCAGGGTGGCTGCCCTTAACCTTACTAAGAAAAGTTAGACCATCAATACCGGGCATGCGGATATCGGTAAGAATAACATCGGGTGTATCAATATGAAGTTGATCAAGAGCAGATTGTGCTTCTTCAAAGCTGGTCACCTCAAAACCTTCTTCTTTGAACGTCTTTTCTAAGACCCAGCGCATAGCACGATCATCATCAATCACCCAGATTTTATTATGCGACATGGCTAGACTCCCAAGGTAAATATAAGCTAAATACAGTTTTTTCTGGAATGGATTGGCATTCAATCATTCCGTTATGTTGGTGCATGATATTTTGTGCAATGCTGAGCCCAAGCCCCGTACCTTTGGCACGTCCAGTGACTAAAGGGTAGAATACGGATTCTAAGATTTCCTCAGGTACGCCTGGCCCATTGTCTTCTATATCAATTCGAATGGCTGATTTATTCAGGATGCCATTGATGGTGACTAGGCGTTGAATGCGGGTGCGTAAGATGAGCTCGGGTTGGTGGTCAACAAAAAAATCTCGATTTTCAGTCATGGCTTGAATGGCATTAACGCTAATATTAAGCATGATTTGAATGAGTTGATCTCGATCGGCCTTGACTTCAGGTAGAGATAAGTCATAGTCACGAGTGATCTTAATTCTCTTTTTGGTTTGATTGGCGATGAGTGCGCGTACGCGTTCAAGCGGCTCATGAATATTGACTGCTTCATAGCTAGGTAAATGTCTAGAACCCAAAAGTGTATCGGCAAGGTTTCTAAGTCGATCTACTTCACTAATAATAATATCGGTGAATTCTGCGTATTGAGGATCGTTTAAACTACGTGCCAATAGTTGGGTTGCACCACGAATTCCGCCGAGCGGGTTTTTAATTTCATGTGCCACGCCACGAATGAGTTGACGTGCGACCTGATGTTGCTGAATTAAATTTTCTTCTTTAGATATTTTCAACATCCGATCAATTGGATTAATTTCAATCATTAATAGAGGGTGGTAAGGTCGCCCAGTATTAAGTTGAGAAACACTGTAATCAACATGTTTATCTTTAAAGTTGACATTAATGGTTGCTTCTCTACGTGTGTAGGCTTGGCATGTTGTTAGGGTGTTGAGCAGTGCTTCATGGGTATTAAAGTGATCATTTGGTGCATGCAAGATATTCATCACAGGCTGACCTGAGGCACGCAGTAAGCTAATATCAAAAAGTGACTCGCAAGAAGAATTGAGATAAAAAATATTTAAATTGCTATCAACTAATAAAATAGCCGTGGTTAAATTATCTACCAAAAGTCGGTAATCGATAGTCGGGTATTGATCCATTAGCCAAAAATTCCTGTATTAAAATAGTGCAATGGCATTGGCATCTTGTGTCTTTCCCGTATTATGGGGTGTCAATTAAATTAAACGTTATCGACATAAAGCAAAATGCAAGCCAACTTTGTAAACTCATGCAAAATTAATATTTGTTGCTTTTAAGGTGCACTTTTTGTTCTTGATGGGTGAATTACTTAAATCATAGTAAAGCAATTTGGAATATTAGTGTATCAAAATGGTGCAAAAATAATATTATAAAAAAAAATGGTTGTATTTTGGTGCATTGTGCAAAGTCGCTAGATTTCAACTATTTTTATATTCAGAAAAGTCATACAATACGCGGAATATAGTAGAGCGCAGATTCAATAATGAAGTCCCCCAAAGTCGGTTTCGTATCTTTAGGTTGTCCTAAGGCATTGGTAGATTCTGAACGAATTTTAACTCAGTTGAAGACTGAAGGTTATGATGTAGCATCTGATTACGAAGGTGCTGATTTAGTTGTGGTTAACACCTGTGGTTTTATTGAATCTGCAGTACAAGAGTCTTTAGACGCAATTGGCGAAGCCATTAGCGCGAATGGCCGTGTGATCGTTACAGGTTGTTTGGGTAAAGATGAAGAAAAAATTCGTCAAATGCACCCAAGTGTTTTAAAAGTAACAGGTGCGGCGGCGTATCAAGATGTAATGGAAGCTGTACATGAATATGTACCTGCTCCATCGAAGCATAATCCTTTTATTGATCTTGTTCCTGAACAAGGTATTCGTTTAACACCGAAACATTATGCTTATTTAAAAATATCAGAAGGTTGTAACCACCGTTGCACATTCTGCATTATTCCAAGTATGCGTGGTGATTTAGTTTCACGTCCAGTTGGTTCTGTGTTAAGCGAAGCACAAGCATTGAAGAATGCAGGTGTGAAAGAGGTCTTGGTGATTTCACAAGATACTTCAGCGTATGGTTTAGACACCAAATACAAACTCGATTTTTGGAATGGTCAGCCAGTTAAAACTAAGTTTTACGACATGTGTGAAGCTTTGGGGCAGCTTGGTGTGTGGGTGCGTTTACATTATGTCTATCCATATCCACATGTGGATGCTGTGATCGACCTTATGGCGCAAGGTAAAATACTACCTTATTTGGATATTCCTTTTCAGCACGCCAGTCCGCGCATCTTAAAATTGATGAAGCGACCAGCGCATAGTGAAAATACATTAGAACGCTTAAAATTATGGCGTGAAAAATGTCCGGACTTAGTCATTCGTTCGACCTTTGTTGTTGGTTTCCCCGGTGAAACGGAAGAAGACTTCGTGATGTTGTTGGATTGGTTGCAAGAAGCACAACTTGATCGCGTGGGATGTTTTACCTATTCACCAGTTGAGGGTGCAACAGCAAATGATTTACCAGATCATGTGTCTGAAGAAATCAAGCAACAGCGTTATGAACGTTTTATGGAAGTTCAACAAGCGATTTCAGCTGCGAAATTACAGAAACGCATTGGTCAAACAATGACGGTATTGGTGGATGATCTTGAAGAAGAGTTCCCAGTAGCAGTAGCACGCTCTTATGCAGATGCACCTGAAATTGATGGTAATGTTTTTGTTGAAGATATCGATAAAAGTGTAATTAAGGCTGGTGATTTACTTGAAGTGGAAATCACGGATGCCGACGAATATGATCTATATGCGAAATTGATCAAAATTAAATCAGTGTAATCTAGTCATTGTTTGTATTAGATATACCAATAAAAATTTAGATATAGAGTTTTGGAGTTTTCACGATGTTAGATTCGAAAAAGCCGCGTTATTCACGCATCTTGCTTAAACTTTCTGGCGAGGCACTTGCTGGAAATAAAGACATGGGTATTGATGCACAAGTGCTTGATCAAATGTCATTATCTATTGCACATTTGGTCGGATTGGGTGTGCAGGTCGGTATCGTGGTTGGTGGTGGTAACTTGTATCGTGGCAGCCAGTTACAAAAAGATGGTTTGGTTGGTCGTGTAACAGGTGACCAAATGGGTATGCTTGCGACTGTGATGAATGGTTTAGCATTGCGTGATGCTTTAGTGCGTCGTAATATTAAAACACGCTTAATGTCAGCTTTACCGATTGGTGCTGTGGTTGAATCGTATTCAAGCCGTGATGCTATTCGTCATCTTACCCAAGGTGAAGTGTGTGTTTTTGTCGCGGGTACAGGAAATCCGTTTTTTACCACGGATACCGCAGCATGCTTACGCGGTATTGAAATTGAAGCGCATTTAATTTTGAAAGCGACCAAGGTCGATGGGGTCTATAATAAAGATCCAAGTAAATATGATGATGCTGTTAAGTATGATGTTTTAAGTTTTGATCAAATTTTAGATGAGAAACTAGGCGTCATGGATTTAACCGCAATTTGTTTGTGTCGTGATCATAATGTACCGTTACAAGTATTCGATATGAATAAATCGGGTGCATTGCTTTCAGTAGTCATGGGTGAAAAAGAAGGAACTCACGTTACAAACTAATGTACGTGAGCATGAAAGCTCTTTATACTACTCAACTTTAAGTTTAGCTTTAAATAAATAAGTAAGGAAGATCATATGATTAACGATCTTAAAAAAGATAGTGAAGAACGCATGCAAAAAAGCCTTGACTCTATGGAGCAAGGTTTTGCAAAAGTTCGTACCGGCCGTGCAAATCCATCAATTTTAAATGGTGTGATGGTTCCTTACTATGGTTCTGATGTGCCGTTAAACCAAGTAGCAAACGTGGGTCTTGAAGATTCGCGTACCTTGGTGGTACAGCCATTTGAACGCACCATGACGTCTACCATTGATAAAGCGATTCGTGAAGCAGGTTTGGGCTTAAACCCGATTACTTCAGATACGATTCGTGTACCAATGCCTGCACTTACAGAAGAAACTCGTCGTGATATGCAAAAAGTAGCACGTACAGAAGCTGAAAATGCAAAAGTTGCGGTTCGTAATATTCGTCGTGATGTATTGAGTGATGTTAAATCATTATTGAAAGATAAAGAAATTTCTGAAGATGATGATCGTCGTGCAGCGGATGATATCCAAAAAATCACGGATAAATATGTAGCAGAGATTGATAAGCGTCTTGCTGCAAAAGAAGCTGAGTTGATGAAGGTCTAAAGTTTAATGACCACATCAGAAGAATATCTTCTTCCGAAACATGTTGCCATCATCATGGATGGCAACAATCGTTTTGCGAAAAAGAAACAGCTTGAAAAAGGCGATGGGCATCGTGAAGGTAAAAATGTCCTTGATCCGATTGTTGAGCATTGTCGTAAAGTTGGAATTGAGGCTTTAACTGTATTTGCTTTTTCCAGTGAAAACTGGAATCGACCACAGTTTGAAGTTAACTTGTTAATGAAATTGTTAGAAGAGACAATTCATGAACAAATTCCGCGTATGGAAAAATTTGAAATTGCATTACGGTTCATTGGTGATCGTAGTCGACTTTCATCTGAACTGCAGAGTTTAATGTTGTATGCTGAACATAAGACTGCTAAGTTTACCGATATGACTTTGACGATTGCAATCAGTTATGGTGGGATGTGGGATATTGCACATACTGCACAGCTTCTTGCACAACAAGTGAAAGATCAACAGTTGGATGTCAATCAAATTGATGTTGATTTATTTGGTCGGCATATAAGTTTAGGTGATTTAGCACCAGTTGATTTGTTGATTCGTACAGGTGGTGATTATCGATTGTCAAATTTTTTACTTTGGCAAGCAGCTTATGCGGAATTATATTTTACCCAAACATTATGGCCTGAGTTTACCGTAACAGAACTTGATCATGCTTTTAATGTTTTTTCAGGACGTGAAAGACGTTTTGGTAAAACCTCTGAGCAAATTCAACAAGAGCATATAGAGAAATAATAATGTTAGAGCGGATAATTACCGCGTTGGTGTTAGTGGCGGTTGTGTTGAGCTGTATGTTTGCGACAACATCACAATATCCAATGTTAGTACTTATGATTATCGCTGCTGGGGTTGCAGGTTATGAGTGGTTCAAGCTCATGCCACATCGTGCGAATCATGTGAATAAAATAAAAGCGGGATGCTTTGGATTCGTTACGGCTTTACTTTCAGGTTGCGCTTTATATTTTAGCGATTTAGCACTTCTATTATGGAGTGCATCTATTCTAACGTGGATATTTAGTATTTATTGGGTTAAAGCCTATCCAGAATATGATGGCTGGTACAACACCTCATTAAGCATGATTGGTATTGTGCTTATTAGTGCAGCAGTTACTGCAATATTTGAGGTTTGGGGAAGTTCACCTTGGTGGTTAATGTATTTGTTCCTCTTGGTTTGGGGGGCAGATAGTGGTGCTTACTTTGTTGGACGTAAGCTGGGTAAGCATAAATTAGCACCGAATGTCAGTCCAAATAAGTCTATTGAAGGTTTGGTGGGTGGAATAGTGACGGTCGCAATAGTGATCATTATTGTTCAGTCTATTTACTTACATTTAACCTTTACACAGCATATTATTTTCCTGATTCTTTCTATTGTGACCGTATTTAGCTCAGTGTTGGGTGATCTGTTTGAATCCATGATTAAGCGTCGTGCAGGTATTAAAGATTCAGGTCGTATTTTGCCAGGCCATGGTGGAGTATTAGATCGAATTGATTCATTGCTTGCTGCAGCACCATTTTTTGCAGCGGGAATGTATGTCTTAAAACTTATTGGTGTAGATTTATAGATGTCACAATCTGTTTGTATATTGGGTGTTACGGGTTCAATTGGTCAAAGTACGTTAAAGATTTTAGAGCAGCATCCTGAAGAATATTCAGTTTTTGCAATTACAGCGTATAGTCGAATTAATGAACTAAGTGAAATATGCAAACGATTTCGACCAAAAGTCGTTGTTGTGCCATCGAATCGAGTTGATGAGTTGCAACAACGGCTTCAAGCCTACAATTTATCAGACATTGAAATTTTAACTGATGGCGCTGGCTTGGTTGCGGTTGCTGAACATGCTGATGTTGATGTGGTTATGGCGGCAATTGTTGGTGCGGCAGGTTTGTTGCCAACGCTAGCTGCGGTAAAAGCGGGTAAGCGTGTTTTGCTGGCCAATAAAGAAGCATTGGTGATGTCTGGTGATATCATGATGCAAGCAGCTAAAGATCATCATGCTTTCTTATTGCCTGTAGATTCTGAGCACAATGCAATTTTTCAATGTTTACCAGAAAATTATTTACAAATAGACCGAAACGGTGAACCTAAACTCGGCGTAAAGCAAATTTTATTGACAGCATCTGGTGGGCCATTCTTAAATCACAGTTTAGCGCAGCTAGAAGGCGTTACGCCTGCACAAGCTTGTAAGCATCCAAACTGGTCAATGGGTCAAAAGATTTCGGTTGACTCGGCAACTTTAATGAATAAAGGCTTGGAGTTAATCGAAGCCTGTCATTTATTTTCAATTAAAGAACATTTTGTTACAGTGGTGGTGCATCCACAAAGTATTATTCACTCTATGGTTCAATATGTGGATGGTTCAACTTTGGCTCAAATGGGAAATCCCGATATGTGTACGCCGATTGCACATGCATTAGCATGGCCTAAGCGTATTCAAACACATGTACCACCATTAGATTTATTTGTTCACTCACAACTTGATTTTCAAGCACCAGATTTAATTCGTTTTCCTGCCTTAAGATTGGCTCGTGAGGCGATGCAAGCAGGTGATTTGGCGCCTGCAATTTTAAATGCGGCAAATGAAATTGCCGTTGCTGCATTTTTACAGCAACAAATTACATTTTTACAAATTGCACAAGTTGTTGAGTATACGCTAAATCAAGTTCAGAATAATTCTGCTCAATCCATTGAGGCGATTCTGGATATCGATCAATGTGCAAGAGTAGTTGCATCACAACGTATTGCCCAATTGGATAGCTGATCATGAATATATTGTTTATCATTGCTGCGGCGATCTTCCTATTAGGGCCACTTATTGCAATACATGAGTTTGGGCATTATTGGGTTGCACGTAAACTCGGTGTTAAGGTTTTGGTTTATTCAATTGGTTTTGGGCCGATACTGTTTAAATGGACTTCTAAAAAATCGGGAATTCAATATCAACTTTCTGCATTGCCACTTGGTGGTTATGTGAAAATGTTGGATGAACGTGAAGGCAATGTTAGTGCAGAAGATTTACCTTATGCTTTTAATCGTCAATCTGTATGGAAGCGTTTTGCGATTGTTGCTGCGGGTCCTTTAATTAATTTAATTTTCGCTGTGGTTTTATTTTGGATTTTATTTCTTCCAGCACAAGAACAATTAAATACACGCATTGGTAAGGTTTTACCCGATACGCCTGCGGCAACTGTACAGATGCAAGCAGGTGATAAAATCGTTCGTGTGGATGGAACTGATACGCCAACTTGGGAAAAGTTGAATTATGCATTGGTTAATCGAGTTGGTGAAACTGGCAAAATTCAAATTCAGGCCGAACATCAGGGCCAGCTAAAAACATTTGAGCTTCCTATTCAAAATTTTTTAAAAGATCAAAGTCAGTCACCTTTAGATATTTTGGGTTTTGTACCTTATCGTCCGCAGATTCCCGCATTAGTCTATAAAATGAGTGATGATGGCGCTGCCATTCGTCAAGGTATGAAGCAAGGCGATGTAATTATTGCGATTAATCAAATTAAAATGAAAGATTGGTTTGATGTGGTTGATGTGGTACAAAAATCACCTGAAAAACTTTTGAATATCGATGTATTGCGTAATGGCCAAGTGGTACACCTACAAGTGATGCCACAAGGTAAGCGTGATAATATGGGTAATGTCACAGGGATGTTAGGTGTTCAAGCGCAAACATCTAAAATAAATATTCCTGCTGAATATAAACAAACAATTCAATATAATCCTGCTGAAGCATTGGTAGTTGCTGTAGAAAAAACAGGTCAACTTTCGGGTATGATTTTGAATTCTATGGTGAAAATGATTCGTGGATTAATTGGTTTAGATAACTTATCTGGACCAATTACGATTGCAAAAGTTGCTGGACAAAGTGCTGAAATGGGATGGCAAACCTATATCTCATTTATGGCGCTGATGAGTGTGAGTTTAGGAATCTTAAATTTGCTTCCGATTCCAATGCTGGATGGTGGGCATTTGGTGTATTACATTATTGAAGCAATTCGTGGTAAACCTGTTTCTGAACAAATACAAATGGTTGGCTTGAAAATTGGTATGCTACTGCTCGGAAGTATGATGTTCCTTGCAATATTTAATGATTTTATGCGTTTATAGCGTGATCGTAGAAATTAACTGACTGGAAAATAATAGGCATGCAGCACTCACATTTATTTATGCCATTGGCGCTCGTTAGTGCGATGGCAGCAGTACAACAAGTACATGCGGCAGATGAGTTTATCGCACGTGATATACGCGTAGATGGTTTGGTTCGTTTGACACAAAGTAATGTGCTCGGCATGTTGCCAATTAATAGTGGTGATCGTGTTAATGATCCTGCGATTGCAGATGCGATACGTGCGTTGTATGCCTCTAATTTATTTGATGATATTAAGGCATCGAAAGAAAATGATGTTTTAGTTTTTACTGTGGTCGAACGTCCTGTTATTTCTAAGATTAATTTTAAAGGAAATAAATTAATTCCTAAAGAAGCCTTGGAAGAAGGCTTAAAGAAAATGGGTTTGGCTGAGGGTGAGGTTTTAAAAAAATCATCACTTCAAGTCCTAGAGACTGAACTTGAGCAGCAATATGCGCAGCAAGGCCGCTATGATTCAAGTATTAAAGTTGAGACTATTGCACGCCCAAATAACCGGGTAGATTTAGATATTAACTTTAACGAAGGTAAGCCTGCGAAAGTATTTGATATTAATGTTATTGGCAATACTGTTTTTAAAGATGATGAAATTAAACAAGTCTTTGCGGTAAAAGAAAGTGGTTGGTTATCAGTTATTTCGCGTAATGACCGCTATGCACGTGAAAAAATGGCTGCAAGTTTGGAGTCTTTACGCGCACTATATTTGAATAAAGGTTATATCAATTTTGATATTAATAGCTCGAACCTCAATATTAGTGAAGATAAAAAGAACATCTTTATTGAAGTGTCGGTACATGAAGGCGAGCAATTTAAGTTTGGTGAGTCTAAATTTTTAGGCGATGCTTTATATAAGCCAGATGAATTAAAAGCACTACAAATTTATAAAGATGGTGAAACTTATTCACAAGAAAAAGTGAATGCAGTTAAACAATTATTATTACGTAAATATGGTAATGCAGGTTACTACTACTCAGAAGTTAATGTTGTTCCTGAAATCAATGCTGAAACACATACCGTTGATTTAAATTATTATATTAATCCAGGTCAGCAAGTGACTGTGCGACGTATTAATTTCACAGGTAATAGTAAGACTGCGGACGAGGTGCTGCGTCGTGAAATGCGTCAAATGGAAGGTGCATTGGCGAGTAATGAGAAAATTGATTTATCCAAAGTTCGTTTAGAGCGTACTGGTTTCTTTAGTAAAGTGGATATAAAACCTGCTCGTGTTCCGAATACGCCAGACCAGGTTGATTTAAATATTCAAGTTGAAGAGCAGCATTCTGGTACCAGTACCTTGGCCGTGGGTTATTCGCAAAGTGGCGGTATTACTTTCCAAGCCGGTTTAAGTCAAACCAATTTCTTGGGAACGGGAAATCGAGTTTCTATTGATTTGTCACGTTCTGAAACGCAAGATTATTATAACTTAAGTGTTACTGATCCATATTTCACGATTGATGGTGTTAGTCGTGGTTATAATATGTATTACCGTAAAACTAAGTTGAATAATGATTATAACGTTAACAATTATGTGACGGATAGTTTAGGTGGTGGTCTGACCTTTGGTTATCCAATTGATGAAAACCAAAATATTAGTGCGGGTCTTAATGTTGACCAGACTAAAGTGACTACGGGCCCATATGTCTCGACGTATGTGCGAGATTATTTGTTGGCAAATGGTGGTAAACAAACAGGTTCTGAAAAATATTGTCCTGTTGACCTTGTGCCAATTAAAGACGATAAAAATGATAAAGATAAAATTACAGGGTATGAGCCTTGTTCTCAACCTGAAATTGAATATGGAAATCAATTCCAAGGTGATTTCTTAACGTATAACTTAAATTTAGGTTGGTCTTACAATACTTTAAACCGTCCAATATTCCCAACCAATGGTATGTCACACCGTATTAATGCCGAAGTTGCATTACCTGGTAGTGACGTTGAATATCAAAAACTTACTTTTGATACTCAAGCATTTTTGCCTTTAGGTAAAGACTTTGTATTACGTGGTTATGGTAAGTTGGGTTATGGTCATGATTTACCATTTTATAAAAACTTCTACGCGGGCGGTTATGGTTCGGTACGTGGTTATGATAATAGTACGCTTGGGCCAAAATATCCGGGTGTAACTTATAATGAACGTAAAACTAAAGATTATAACCCTGAAGAAGTGGGCGGAAATGCCTTGGTGCAATTTGGTACTGAGTTAGCATTACCTATTCCATTTAAAGGAGATTGGGCGCGTCAGGTTCGTCCAGTACTGTTTGCTGAAGGTGCACAAGTATTTGATACTCAGTGTAATATTCCTAATGGTAATTTATATCTTGATGGTTCTACAACACCCGTTGATGCAAAACAATACTGTCAAGATAATAATAAGTTTGATTTAGGTAATATGCGTTATAGCGTTGGCGTTGGCTTTACTTGGATTACTATGATTGGGCCGTTATCATTAAGTTATGCATTCCCATTGAATGACAAACCGGGTGATCAAACCAAAGAAATTCAATTTGAAATTGGTCGTACTTTCTAAGTACGATCATCTAATCTTTTAATATGATAAAAGGGAAATAATATGAAAAAAATGACTTATGCACTTTTGGGATTAAGTTTGAGTCTTACAGGGTTTGCTCACGCAGCAGGTTATGGCGTTGTTGACTTGGAAAAAGTGGTTGAAAGTAGCAGCTATTTAAAACAACAAAATGCAAGTTTAGAGCAATCTGTAAAACCACAAACTGCAAAACTTGAGCAAATTACCAAAGAAATTGAAGCTTTAAAACAAAAAGCTCAAACACAAGGTGCGAATGTTCAGCAAATTAATACGCAATATCAGGCGAAAGTAACTGAGTTCCAAACCATTCAGCAAGGTGTGCAAACTAAAGTTCAAGCGACAATTCAGGCGACAAATACTGTTTTTGAAACACGTGTGAAGCAAGCAGCTGAACAATTACGTCAAGAAAGCAGCTTGGACTTTGTTTTGAATAAAAATGCTGCGATTGCATTTGACTCAAAATATGATTTAACTGCTAAAATGATTCAAAAGGTCAATGCAATCAAATAATCAATGAAGTCTACACGTTTTCAACTTGATGAATTGGCTCAACTTGTTCAAGGTGAGTCAATAGGTCAATCAACGCTTACTCTAAAAGGTTTGGCGAGTTTAGGGCAAGCTCAATCTGATCAAATTGCTTTTGTGAATGGTGATAAGTATTTGGCGGAAGCCTTGGCTTCAAAAGCTGGTGCTTTAATTGTTACAGAGGCACTCAAAAATCAATTATCAGATCAGCATCATAATTTTATTGTGGTGAAAAATCCCTATCTTGCTTTTGCCATTTTAACCCATATTTTTGAAGCCAAAGTGTTAAAGCGAGGCATTGAAAGTACAGCGCAAATTGATCCATCTGCGATTATCTCTGATACTGCTTATATTGGTCATTATGTAGTGATAGGGGAAAATTGTGTGGTGGGTGAGGATTCTATTATCCAATCGCATGTCAAAATTGATGATGGTGTTGAAATTGGTCGGCATTGTTTCATTGATTCACATGTGACGATCACAGGTTATTCTAAACTTGCGGATCGTGTGCGGATTCATGCCAATACGGTGATTGGTGGTGAAGGTTTTGGCTTTGCACCTTACCAAGGGAAATGGAATCGAATCGCACAACTTGGCTCGGTTCGTATTGGAAATGATGTGCGAATTGGTTCAAATTGTAGCGTGGATCGTGGTGCTTTAGATGATACGATTCTTGAGGATGGTGTCATAATTGATAATCTTGTGCAAATCGCACATAACGTTCATATTGGAGCTAACACTGCGATAGCAGCCAAAAGTGGGATTGCTGGAAGTACGACAATTGGCAAAAACTGTATACTTGCAGGTGGAGTAGGTGTTGTAGGCCATATTACTATTACTGATAATGTAACAATTACTGGAATGTCAATGGTCTCAAAAAGTATTTCCGAGGCAGGTTCGTATTCTTCTGGCACTGGGCAATTTGAAACTAATCATTGGAAACGTACGGTTGTTCGCTTGAGACAATTAGCAGATGTGCCATTGACCAAATTAGTAAAACAAATAGATCATATGCAGACTCAAATCGAGTCCATTGAATCAACTTTAAAATCGCGTAAATAATTATGACTGAGTCAACATCTCTACCTTTTTCGGTTCCTGAATTACCTATGCAGACGCAAACGATACGTGAGTATTTACCGCATCGTTATCCGTTCTTGCTTGTGGATCGTGTAACAGAAGTTACAGAAAACGGAATTGTCGGATATAAGAACGTTTCAATTAATGAAGAATTTATGCAAGGTCATTTTCCGGGTTATCCGATTATGCCGGGCGTTTTAATTGTTGAAGCGATGGCACAAGTGTCTGGCGTACTTGGGTTTATCATGAATAATGAAAAACCACGACCAGGTTCTTTATTTCTTTTTGCTGGTGCTGAAAAAATACGTTTTAAAAAACAAGTCGTGCCAGGTGATCAACTCGTGTTAAAATCTGAGTTACTTATGCAAAAACGTGGCATTTACAAATATTTATGTACTGCTAGTGTAGACGGCATAGTGGCAGCAACCGCTGAAATTATCATTTCTCATCAGAAATTAGAGCAGGCATGAGTAATCACGACTTAATTCATCCAACCGCAATTATTGACCCAACCGCAGTTCTTGCACCTGATGTACGTATTGGACCTTATTCCGTTATTGGTCCAAATGTCACTATTGGTGCAGGAACGAAACTTCATTCGCATGTTGTTGTTGGAGGATTTACCCGTATTGGCGAACAGAATGAAATATTTCAGTTCGCAAGTATTGGTGAAGTTTGTCAGGATTTAAAATATCAAGGCGAAGAGACTTGGCTTGAAATTGGTGATCATAACCAAATTCGTGAACATTGCAGTTTGCATCGTGGCACTGTTCAAGATCAAAGCTTGACTAAGCTTGGTAGTCATAATTTATTGATGGTCAATACACATATCGCACATGATTGTGTGGTGGGTGATCATAATATCTTTGCGAATAATGTCGGTGTTGCTGGACATGTTCGTATCGGTAATTATGTGATTGTCGGTGGTAACTCAGGTATTCACCAATTCTGTACCATAGATTCATATAGTATGATTGGCGGTGCTTCGCTTATTCTGAAAGATGTTCCTGCTTATGTCATGGTTTCTGGAAATCCAGCACATGCATTTGGTATGAATATTGAAGGTATGCGACGTAAAGGTTGGTCGAAGAATATTATTCAAGGTTTAAGAGAAGCATTTAAACTGATTTATAAGTCCAATTTGACCACGGGACAAGCTATTGATCAGATTCGTGCAGAGATCCTGCCTGAGGTTGCTGAAGTTCAATTGTTGATTGATTCATTAGAAGCTTCAAAGCGCGGGATTGTGCGCTAGTTTTGCTCAAGATTGCGATTGTAAAAAGACATCTGATGATGTCTTTTTTTTTGCTAAATAAAAATAATGTAATATGACTTTAGGACTTTTTAAAATAACCTGCCTCTTCTGATTTTGGGTAGGTGGTTAATAATTTATTTTTATAGACATTTGCGGTTTGTATATTTTTGTTCACGTCTTTAGCAATGCTATAAAGTTGATATAAGGCACGTGGTGCTTTTATAGAGTGTGGAAATTTTGCGGCTACAATTTCATAATTTTTTTTGGCTTCTGTATAATTGGGTGGTTCAATGGCTAGATTGAATTCAGCCAACCAAAAATAAGCATTCCCCGTATAGGCACTGTTCGGGTTGTTTTTAATAAAGTTTTGCATTGGTGCAATTGCTTGTTTTGCACCACCTTTTTTATAAGCATCAAGTGCAATCGTATAAGCAGCTTTTTCTTGCTCTGCTACCGTATTTGTATTGGTTGCTTGATTGGTAGTTGATGGGCTTGGAGGTGGGGTGGGTATAGTTGGTGCTATTGTAGATGTGGCTGGTGGTGTTCCATTATTTTGTGCATCAGCTTCAGGCTGTGTCTCTTCTGGATCAATTTTCTGTTGCAGTAATTCTAAGCGTTGATCTAGATCGGTATAGCGATTGGTGAGTTCTTTGTTAAGTTGATCAATGGCATGATCTTGTTCTTCAATTTTCCCACGTAATTCTCGAACTTGGTTTTCTAATTGTTGATTTTTTTGAATTAAATCCCAATTCATATTACCAGCAATCGGTGCTGGTATATTCATTGCAGGAGGATTTGCGGTAGAGTCGCTTAAGCCTCTAGATTCAATAGGAATCGCATAGAGTGATGCTGAACTGAGTAATGCTAGTGAAAAAAAAGCATGCTGTTTGAGCATAATTGTGTACCCATCTCGTAAAAGCGGTTTCGAACACGATCTATAATTTTTAAATGATAGATTTTCGAAAAACATTGATATTGCATCATTTAAAACGGCTCATCAATGAATTGCAAGTGGCTTTTACAATCTTCTCATATTTCTGTATGAATAATGGAGAGGGGGATCTCAGTAAAACTATTATTCTTGATATCATCAAAAAACCAAATGTTTTTGATGATGAAGAAATAATCAAACGAATGAATAACTTGCTTAAATGGTAAATACAGGCTTGCAAGAAATAAAAAAATCTCTATACTCTGTTCTTGTAATGGTAGCCCTGCTGGTGGCTTCGCAATTGTACTCTGAAAACCCCGCCAGGACCGGAAGGTAGCAACGGTATCGGAAATATGATGTGCCGGAGTTTTGCTAGCAGGGTTGCCACCATAATTATAAATTTCTATATCCTACTTTAATTATCTTCTTTTCTTGTTATTGCTTTCATAATTACATCCATGTCAAATCCTCGATACTGTAAAAAACGAATCTGTTTGGCTTTGATTTTAGGGTCTTTGGTCACTTCTATTCCATATTTTTTAACTTTGAGTTGATAGGCTTGTTCATACCAATCAATTTCTCGAATATCTTCATGCACTAATGCTTTGTCTAGGTTTTTGGCGCGTAGTGCCATTTTGACACTATTGGGTCCTTTACCTTTGCGAATTTGACTGCGTAATAGCATTTCAGCAACACGTTGATCACTTTGGTAATTTTCTCTTGCAAGTTCTTCAACAAGTTCAATTACTTCATCTCTATTTTGTGCATAGCATGTTAATTTTTCAATGAGATCAACTTTCGAATATTCCTTGCGTGTAAGTGTTGCAAAGGCATATGAGCGTAGTCGTGTTCCTGTAAGTCTAGGTGGTTTTTGAGGCTGTTCTTGGTCGTCAAAACGAAGCTCATTGTCCTCATTGGAAAATTCTGCTGGTTCTTCTGAAGGGTCTAAATTCGTTTCATTAAACTGTTGTTTTAATGCATCGTAATTAAGCAATTTGGGGAATTTTGAATTTTCCATTGGACTACTTTTAAATCACTATTATCTTGAAAATATCACTGTATTTTAACGTACCGCATAAGATAGGTCTGTTTTATTTGCACATGGCTGTGTGAAAATGGGGTGTCTAATGCTTTTTTAAAGCGATATAGGCTTTGCTTAAATATGATGGTTGTTGATGCAAATTGCTTTCGGAGTTATACCTGTTTTATAAAGGTTAGATTTGGGATGCGTAAAAAACGCCTCGAAAGGCGTTTTTATTGCTCATGAAATTTAAGCGTCTAAAAGATCTGGTTCTTCTTCATCTTTTTCTTCAATTGGTGCAGTGATCGGTGTTAATAGCTTTTCACGAATGAGTTTATCAAGCTCTTGTGCAATTTGAGGGTTTTCCTCTAAATGGCGAATCACATTGTTTTTACCTTGACCAATTTTATTTCCTTGATACGAATACCAAGCACCTGCTTTTTGTACGAATTCCTGAGCAACAGCAAGATCAACTAATTCACCAAGTTGATTCACACCTTTACCATATAAGATTTGGAACAGCGCTTCTTTGAAAGGAGGTGCCATTTTATTTTTTACGACTTTAACGCGGGTCTCTGAACCGACAATTTCATCACCTTCTTTAACTTGTCCAATACGACGAATATCTAAGCGTACAGAGGCATAAAATTTAAGTGCATTACCACCTGTAGTAGTTTCAGGGCTTCCAAACATCACACCAATTTTCATACGAATTTGGTTAATGAAGACAACCATACAATTTGAACGTTTAGCATTACCTGTAATTTTACGTAATGCTTGGCTCATCAAGCGTGCTTGTAAACCCATATGCGAGTCACCCATTTCGCCTTCGATTTCAGCTTTTGGGGTGAGTGCTGCCACGGAATCGACAACGATCATATCGACTGCACCAGAGCGTACGAGCATATCTGCAATTTCGAGTGCTTGTTCGCCATTGTCAGGTTGTGAAACGAGTAGGTTATCTAGATCGACACCTAATTTACGTGCATATTGAGGATCTAAAGCATGTTCAGCATCAATAAAAGCACAGGTACCACCTGCTTTTTGGCATTGTGCAATGGCCTGCAAAGTCATTGTTGTTTTACCTGAAGATTCAGGGCCATAAATCTCAACGATACGGCCTTTCGGTAAACCACCAATACCTAATGCGATATCAAGCGTTAAAGAACCTGTAGAAACAGCTTCAACGGCTAGAACGGTATTGTCACCTAAACGCATTACTGTATTTTTACCAAATTGTTTTTCAATTTGGCTTAGGGCTGCATTAAGTGCCTTGCTTTTGTTGTCATCCATCTCGTAAACCTCAAAACGATGTAATATCACTAATAATTGAAGTGGATGTCTTTAATTCAGTCTTTGTCCACGGCAGTTATAGTGACAGAAAAAATATCTCTGTTCTATGCTTATTTTTATTAGGACGACATGTTTTGTCGCACTAACTATTTTGCTGAAGCTAATCATCTAAAGCAGACCATTGTTGATCATTTTCTTGTCTAAACTTGCTGATGTCGCGACGATCTTTCTTGCTTGGCCGATGCTCAGGTCGAGCAAGATTATGCAATTTTCTTTGCGTGGAAAGCAACTCTCGTCGTGCAATACTGGCTTCAGTTTCTGTATATAGTTGTTGGGCTATTGGGGCGCTACCGCGTGCATTGGAGAGAGCTTGTATCACAATGGTTTTTTGATCAAAACCTTGTCGAAGGGTTAACTCCATACCGACATGAATTTCTTTAGAGACTTTGACGCGCTCACCTAGATGATGGACTTTACCACCTTCAATTGCATCTTTAGCGATAGAGCGAGTTTTAAAAAAGCGGGCGGCCCAAAGCCATTTGTCTACGCGCATAGACTCAATAGGTTGTTGTTCAAGCTGTTTTGACATTGATTTCCTTGAGTTGGATGGAATCTAAATAAGTTAAAAGCTCAGTTAAATCTTGAATTGCAGGATATTCAAGTTCTAGCGCATTTCGAGCGGCTTTGCTACTAGAAGGTTGTAAGATAGTCACCAAATTTTCAATTCCAAACTTTTCAGCACCCTGTAGTACTGGTGCTGTATCATCTACTAATACAGCATGTTCAGGATCAAAAGGATGTTTTTCCTGAAGAATTTGCCAGAATTCCACAAACTCCTTAGAGTAACCGATGTCTTCGCTGCTGATCATTACTTCAAAATAAGGGCTTAAATCAACATTTTCAAGTTTTAACTGTAAGCCTGCGTTATCTGCATTGGTAAGTAGCCAGCAGCGATAGCCTTGTTCTTTGAGTATTGTTAGTAGTTCAAAGCAGCCAGTGCGTGGTGCAATTTTTTCTTTATGTTCATATTGTAGTTGTAGTACATCTACCCCCACTTTAGATGTCCAATATTTGGATGAATACCATGACAGGGTGTGTTTATGCTCTTGATAAAAAGCCTGCAAAATATCTAGGCTTTTTGCTGGTGAATATTGATGTGTGGAAGCATGGCGTTCTGGAAGTTTGTGATTCCAAATTAAATCATCAAAGGCCAAGTCAAGGAGCGTACCATCCATGTCAAAAAAAAGTATCGGTTTCATAGTGTAAAAGTACTCAATGTATTTTAAAGCATTTCAGGGTTTAATCAGGTTTGTGTCTGTTTTAATAAAAATCATGTGCAAATGACTTTTGGTTGGAACTCTATTTTTAAAATTATAGCGTATTCATATTGGGGTGGAGTGGCACCCTTGAGTGATTCGTGTTTAAAAGCAAACAATTTTGCATTTCGAGAAACTCAAAATACTAATAAGATGGAAAAATAAGAGAGGGTGTATTTTAAAATGGGTTCATTATTGGGAATTTGAGACGTAAAAAAAAGCACCTATAAGGTGCTTTTTTCTATTTGAATCATTTATTTAAAATAAATGATATTCAAATTATAGAACAACGATGTTAGTCGCTGTAGGGCCTTTTTGACCTTGACCAACAGTAAATTCTACTTGTTGACCTTCAAGCAAAGTTTTGAAACCTGAGCTTGAGATTTCGCTGAAATGAGCAAAAACGTCTGGACCTGATTCTTGTTGAATGAAACCAAAACCTTTAGTTTCGTTGAACCACTTAACAGTACCTTTAACAGTGTTAGACATAATAATATCCTAATAATTTAAAATTTGGGTCTATTGACCAATAGTTAACATGGAAATAGAGTGGAACATAAAATCTGAAAAACGAAGGATTATGAATAAAACTGCGAAAATACTAAAAGATTTACTGAAACAAAACTATTTTGTAGTCAAGCAGTAGAATACACGAAATAAATAAACATACAATCTATTAATTTAAATTTTTGTGTAATTTATGAGGTTTTTGTTGTGTGAGGTCTAGTTTTTGTCATCTGAATACAAGTAATGAGACTTTGTGTGTGGTTTTTCGTAATCTATTTATTTAAGTATTTCAATGCTATTTAACTAAAAGTGGCATTTTACTTAGTCATATTTTTCATTTAGAACTTTAAATGGATAAAAAGAGTTATTTTTTTGGATATGTTAAAATTATGGTTTAAATTTTAACAATACTGAACAAAAGCTAATTTTTATTGTGGTGAGTCAATTCTGGATAAGGCTTGAACTATTCCAAATGAAGAGCATATACGCTTTATATCTGCATTGGACGTAAATATAGGTTTAATTAATGTTTATTACAACTCCAACACCGCAAGATCAACAAATTTTACAATTGGTTCCAATTTTGGCTCAGGCTAGTCAGATTTTGTTAAATGAGTACCAAAATTATTGTGCAGGAAGTGAGTTTGATATTCATCAAAAAGATGATCATTCTCCTGTGACGCAAGCAGATCTAAAAGTAAATACATATTTGCTCGAACAACTGGCAGTCATGACACCTGATATTCCTGTGTTATCGGAAGAAAGTGATTATTCTCAGCGCCATGCTTGGGATGTCTGCTGGATGCTTGATCCTTTGGATGGTACTAAAGAGTTTATCCATAAGCGGGATGAGTTTACGATCAATTTAAGTCTAATCCAGAACCATCAAACGATATTTTCTATTATTGTTGTGCCCACAGAGCAAGTTATGTATTTAGGCTATACAACTGAATTGCCATATAGGTATTCATTCAGCCAAAAGACTTGGGAGTGCTATAGTAAAGTCAACCCTACAGTTTTGGATACGATTCAAGTTGGATTAAGCCATAATAGTCGGAATCCCAAATATCAGGATTATATTGATTATATCGAGCAAGATTATCCAGTAATTCGTCGTGAAGCAGGCAGTGCTTATAAGTTTTGTATGATACTCGAAGGCACAATCGATATTTATCCACGATTTCATCCGACGTCGGAATGGGATACCAGTTCAGGGCAGGGTTTATTAGAGAGTATTGGTGGAGGTGTTGTGAGTTTAAAGGCGCTGCCATTTACTTATAATCAAAGAGATACTGTACTAAATAAAGGTTTTATTGCATTTAGAGATGAAGCAAGTCGTAAAATTGCGATGGATGCTTTAAGCAATATGATGTTTTGAGATTGTATTTGATCTACATGCTATAGTGTGAAATGCTGAAAATCTTAAAATTGAGTCGATATGTCGCTTGAATTTTTACCCAAAAGTATGCTGAAAGCCATTGAGTTGTTGCCTGATGCTCAGACACCTGTGACTTTATTTACGCGTCATTCGATACGTGAAGTGGTGAGTGGTCAGGGATTGGCAGGTTATGATTTACAACTTACACCACAAGGGCGGGATTTAGCACAATCTTGGGGAGCTTATTTAATTGATCATACCGATCGCAGTATTCAGCACTGTATTTCAAGTCCAATTCAACGTTGTGTCGATACTGCTGCTTTGATGATTCAGGGTGCTGATCATATCTCTATAGAAAATAATACCCATCATATTGAAATTGTCGAAAAAGGCTTGTTGGTTGAACCTGGTAGTTTTGTCTTGGACATCAAACAAGCGGCACCTTATTTTCGTCAGCAAGGCGCATTAGGCTTTATTAATAGTTTTGTGAATAATGCATTGCCAGGAATGAAACATCCTATTCGTGGAGTTGTTGATGTATTGGAGCTTATTTATGAAACACATCCTTTAAATGCAAATGGTTTAAGTTTAGCTGTAAGTCATGACACAATTTTAGCTGCAATCATTGCGTTAATTTCAGGGCGAAATCAAATTAACCAGTCAGATTGGCCTGAAATGATGGAAGGTGTATTTTTTTGGTTTGACGGGGATAGTTTTGCTGAGAGTCATTTGAAATGGATTTGGCGTGGTCAAGTCAATGAACTTTCAATTCGCGAGTTTCAAAAAATAGAACATGATTAACCTTTTAACTAATGTCATTTAAATGGAATAAGAATGTTGTGGTTAATGTAAGAAATGATGTTAATAAAGTATGAGGTCTAATTTGGGCGGAAGTACTACTTGTGAACAGTAAAAATTATAAAAGAGCGTTACTTTCATTTGAGCTATATCTAAAGTTGGGATAGTAAATTTCTATTTAAAGTCTAAGAAAGTGTATAAAGATGATGCCCAAAGAGATGCATGGGTAGAAATGATCTGTAAATATTTCCTTTATAAGAATCTTAATGTGACTACATAACTATAAGTTGAGCAATGAAAGTAAAACAACATTTAGGTAGTGTTGTAGAAATGGTTTGAGCTTTCTTACTTTCAAGCTTTGGCTAAATGTTATGTAGATGCCATTTTGATGGTCTAGAAAGCTTATTCAGTAGATGTAGAAATTATTGAGTGCAATAAGAATCAAGAAAATGAGGGGATTTTCGATAGAGAGGTACAGTAATTGGTCATTTATATAGATAAAGCAAAATAATAAAATCTTAAGAAATGCAAAAAACGTAGAAATTTTTATTAAAAATGCTCAAAAAATAGGTGAAAAATCCAGTTTTTTATCAAATTGGTAGAAAAAACACCCACCTGAATAAATTAATTAAGAAAGGGGGTTGTGTTGGTTCTGAAATGCTGTAGAATGCACATCCATCGGCGGTGATGTTAAACAAAACCTCTGATAAATCAATAAGTTGATTGAGTTATTAAGATTTTCGAAAGAGATTTTAGGGTTTGATTAAAAAATGATTTATTAGAAAATAAGTTAAGCAAAACCAGTTGACTTTCTCTCGAAAGAGGGTAGTATAGCCGACCTAGCTTGCTGATGACGAATCAGCAAGAAGATCATTAAGAGCTTATGAAGAACAACTTGTGTGGATT
>NZ_NEGB01000019.1 GCF_002135235.1 Acinetobacter silvestris | reverse complement strand
GATCAGGTCAATCTGAATGCCCAAGGTCAATTTACCGATAAAAATGCAGGTTCGGGTAAAAATGTAAATGTATCAGGTAGTTTGAATGGTACAGATGCAGATAACTACGAGTTATCAGCAACAAATCATGTAACACAAGCCAATATTAGCAAAAAGCAAATTACAGGAACGATTACAGCGCAAGATAAAGTCTACGACGGCACGACCAATGCAACTGTGAATGGCAGCTTGAATGGTGTGATTACTGGTGATCAGGTCAATCTGAATGCTCAAGGTCAATTTACCAATAAGAACGCGGGTCAAGGCAAAGATGTAACTGTATCAGGTAGCTTAACGGGTACCGATGCAGGCAATTACCAAGTCAGCACCAACAGTAGCGTTAAAGCCAATATTGCCAAGAAACAACTGCAAGGTACGCTGACTGCCCAAAACAAAGTCTATGACGGCACCACCAATGCAATCGTACAAGGCAGCTTAAATTTAAATGATGTGATTGTCGGTGATAACGTTACAGTCGGTGGCACAGGTCAGTTTGTCGACAAGAACGCAGGTCAAGATAAAGTGGTGAATGCATCAAGTAGCTTAATGGGTACCGATGCAGGCAACTATGAATTGATCACGAATGGATCAGTGACTGCCAACATCAGTAAGAAACAGATTACAGGTGCAATTACAGCGCAAGACAAAGTCTACGATGGCACGACCAATGCGACTGTGAATGGCAGCTTGAATGGTGTGATTACTGGTGATCAGGTCAATCTGAATGCCCAAGGTCAATTTACCGATAAAAATGCAGGTTCGGGTAAAAATGTAAATGTATCAGGTAGTTTGAATGGTACAGATGCAGATAACTACGAGTTATCAGCAACAAATCATGTAACACAAGCCAATATTAGCAAAAAGCAAATTACAGGAACGATTACAGCGCAAGATAAAGTCTACGACGGCACGACCAATGCAACTGTGAATGGCAGCTTGAATGGTGTGATTACTGGTGATCAGGTCAATCTGAATGCTCAAGGTCAATTTACCAATAAGAACGCGGGTCAAG
>NZ_NEGB01000018.1 GCF_002135235.1 Acinetobacter silvestris | reverse complement strand
CCATCCACGGTAATGCTAAAGTCACTCACTTTCGGTGGATGGCTACCATCTAAGTTTTCATTGTAATGCAACACTAAATGGCCAGTACTATCCACCTCGGCGCTTTGGAATACCGGTGCAGTACTATCTATTGTTGAGTGGTTATCAGCTGGAGGTAAGTTCGTGACTGGAATACTGGCAGCATCATTGCCTGCAGTATCTTGAATCGCATCGGTGTCATTCGCTGCACTTGGATCGCTGTACTTAAAGGTAACAGCTTGATCAATCCCGATCGGGGGTACAAAGCTTAATGTCACATCTGTACCAGAGACCGAAACTGAATTAGGAACGACCAGTTTACCATCCACGGTAATGCTAAAGTCACTCACTTTCGGTGGATGGCTACCATCTAAGTTTTCATTGTAATGCAACACTAAATGGCCAGTTGTATCCACCTCAGCGCTTTGGAATACCGGTGCAGTACTATCTATTGTTGAGTGGTTATCACTTGGCGCTAAGCTGGTTTCTGGAATACTGGCAGCATCATTGCCCGCAATATCTTGAATCGCATCGGTGTCATTCGCTGCACTTGGATCGCTGTACTTAAAGGTAACAGCTTGATCAATCCCGATCGGGGGTACAAAGCTTAACGTCACATCTGTACCAGAGACCGTAACTGAATTAGGAACAACCAGTTTGCCATCCACGGTAATGCTAAAGTCACTCACTTTCGGTGGATGGCTACCATCTAAGTTTTCATTGTAATGCAACACTAAATGGCCAGTACTATCCACCTCAGCGCTTTGGAATACCGGTGCAGTACTATCTATTGTCGAGTGGTTATCAGCTGGGGGTAAGTTCGTGACTGGAATATTGGCAGCATCATTGCCCGCAATATCTTGGATTGCATTTACATCGTTATCCGAAGATGGATCCGTATATGCAAAAATAACACCTTGCCCCTTCCCAATTGGTGGCACAAAACTCAAAATGACATCTGAACCAGATATGGTCACCAAACTTGGTACTACATCTTGTCCATTAACAATAATTGTAAAAGCATCTGTTAATGGCTTATTAGCACCATCTAAAGCCTCATTATAATGTAATAATAATTGACCATTACTATTCACTTCAGCACTTTGAAATATTGGTGCAGTAGTATCCGGACTTGGTTGCGTAGACCCGTTCAATACTGGGGCTTGTGTTAGACTTTCTGCATCATTCCCTAAGGCATCTTGAATCGCATCAGTATCATTACCAATTGTTGGATCTGTATAACTAACTCTGACATTCTGGCCTTTATAAATTGTATCGGTGAAACCAATAATTACTTTATTAGAATCAATATATATCGTTGTAGGTGTAACAATGAGCCCACCAACTGTAATGCTAAAGTCACTCAGTTTCGGTGGATGAGTACCATCTAAAACTTCATCATAATACAAGGTAAGTGTAGTACCAGCGTCATCCACCTCAGCATTTTGGAATACCGGTGCAGTACTATCTATTGTTGAGTGGTTATCACTTGGCGCTAAGCTGGTTTCTGGAATACTGGCAGCATCATTGCCTGCAGTATCTTGAATCGCATCGGTGTCATTCGCTGCACTTGGATCGCTGTACTTAAAGGTAACAGCTTGATCAATCCCGATCGGGGGTACAAAGCTTAATGTCACATCTGTACCAGAGACCGTAACTGAATTAGGAACGACCAGTTTACCATCCACGGTAATGCTAA
>NZ_NEGB01000017.1 GCF_002135235.1 Acinetobacter silvestris | reverse complement strand
GAGTTTCTATACTCCATGAGAGAAAACAGGCTAAAAACGCAAAAGAGGCGCAATCAGACCATGAAAATAACTCACCTTTAAAAAACTGATCACCTTAAAAAATAGTGTTCCGATTCAAAGTAAGTGATCAAGAACATTTTAAGGGGGTGGATTTGTACACCTTAAAGAATCCACCAGTCAAAATAATAGGATAAGCCACTGTTACTTATAAAAATATGGAATCAATTAGAATGTATTCAGCGAGTGTCTACGAGCGACACAATGAAAAGTCGCGCCTAGACTCTCTGAAAAACTATTTTTAAAAGAATAAATTCTAGAAACAGATAAATTCAATGCCCAAATTTGAATCTAGATCGAGCGTAGCGAGCAAAAGCTTTATGAGCGAAGCGAATCCATTGTTCTTTTGCCTTTGATTTTGCTTTTTCTCAAATTCACGAAAATATTAGCTAAAAAATTGCCCCGAGAATCGAGCGAAAGCGAGATTCAATAGAGTTTGAGCATAGCGAAAACATAGGGCAATTTTTCAAAAGTCCTTTTTAATTATATTTTAAATCTTTTAAATCTTTTAGGCGGCTTGAAAGCCTTGTATACCAATGATTTCAGCTCTTAACTATGAGGGATTGACTACTAACTATGAGGGATTGACTACTAACTATGAGGGATTGACTACTTAACTATGAGGGATTGACTACTAACTATGAGAGAATTATATTACTCATAGTTGAGTTTATAGAAATAAAATTGATGAGTACATCTAAAAAAGAACTAGTAGTTAAATCAAATCAAGTTATTGAGGCTTCATATCAACTCAGCTCAACAGAACAGCGTATTGTGTTAGCAGCTATCAGTAAAATTACTAGGGCTGAAGACATTACAGACGATGAAATTTATCGAGTAACTATTGATGACTTAAAAAAACTTGGAGTTCATGAAAAAACAGCTTATAGAGATCTAAAAGATGGTGTAAACCGCTTATATGACAGATCAATTAACTTAGCTATTGATGATGAATCAATCAAAATGAGATGGATTCAATCCATCCGATTTTTAGAAAGTAAAAGCGTTGTAGGAATTAGGTTTTCTAAAGAAATTTTGCCTTTCATTTCTAATCTAAGTCGTGAATTCACTAAGTATTCATTATCTGACATTGCTGGTATGAGTAGCGCCTATGCTATTCGTATTTATGAGTTATTAAGCCAATATCGTTCAATAGGAAAACGGGAGATTTCCATCGAATCTCTAAGAGGTATGTTGGAGTTAGGAAAAAGATATCCATTATCTGCTGATTTAAAAAGATGGGTTATTGATACAGCTGTAGATCAAATCAATGAACATAGCCCTTTAAATGTATCTTACGAGCAAATAAAGACAGGCCGAAAAGTCACACACATTCACTTCACGTTTAAAGAAAAATTAAAAAGTATTGAGCATAAATCCGAACAGAATAATTTTTATAAATTAACAGATGCACAAATTAATATGTTCGGTAGTCAGCTCTCACGCTTACATGAAATATCTCATCTAGCACAGCAAGGTGAAAGTTATGATGACTTAGCTATCAAAATTAAAGATATGCTTCGAGATCCAATACAACAAAAACAATTTATTTCTCATCTTAAAAATTTAGGTTTTAAGGGGTAAAGGTTAATTGTGTATGTAGCGGTTGACTGTTTCTTGATGTATCTTGGTTCACATAATAGACAACCTAAACTACAAGATGAAATCACTATCTGTTATTGAACTTTCAAACCTCTATGGAATGACTCGTCAAGCCGTTTATAAACAAGTTAATAAAGGTAATTTAAGTAAAAATAGTGATGGTAAAATTGATCTTTCTGAAGCTATTCGTGTCTTTGGTGAACCATCTAAGAATGTGAACGGTTCACAGACAACTGAAACACGAAAGTTGTCAGAAGTTCACTTGCTTGAACAACAGGTTCACATGCTTCAAAAACAGCTTGAACAAGCTCATGAGCGTGAGAAATTTCAACGTGATGAATTAAAAGCCAAGAATGATCAATTACACGTTAAGGATGAACAAATTGAAGCGATACAACGATTATTAGAAGCTCCAAAAGCCTATATAACTAGGTCTATCGATCCAAAAGCAGATACAGTAACAGACACTAGCTCAAAAAGTGAGTCGAACTATGATGGATTGACTACTCAACAAAAAGAAGCTCCTGTACAAACTGAGATCCAAACTCAGGCGAAAGATGACGGATTGGCTACTCCAGAGCAGCCGGAAAATAAACGTATTCCAGTACCGGAGCTAGTAGTAGAAGAGCCAAAGAAAAGGGGCTTCCTGAGTCGTTTCTTTCTTCCGAATGGTTAAACTGAGCTACACAAAACTATCCCACAACGATCGAAGAATAGGCGTGGAACGTGAATAATCACAAAGAAACCATGATAGTGCGCTGAACCCCATCATGGTTTCATATAAGATATTGATGCTTATGAAGAAAGTTCAAGCATTTCGCATAAGGTGTATTATGTTAATTTTAGAAAATCTTCATAAAATTTAATCTCTCGTTTGATCCCCCCCATAGTGATATACGTTTTTATTAACTACGTTATTGACAATAATTGTTGTAGTCTGTTTTTCTGAAGTACTAGGCTTTGTCTCAAGATAAAATTCAAGAAAAACTGGCAAAATAGCCAAAAAAGTACCAAGTAAAATTTGTTTCATAGTGCTCATATGCTTATTTATTCCTTTTAAAGCAAATGGCAGTCAATTCCCCATGTATAATCAAAAATGCTTGCATTAATTCTTATATGATCTATAATACTTGTATATATAAAACTTCGACCTTTTATATACAAAGTTAAATAAACAATGGTAGTTCTCCTGCCAGAATGTTAAATTATCCAGCAACCGAAAGGTATGCTGGGTTTTGTGATAACCATATATTCTATCATAAAAATCATAATTGTCAACCACATCTTTGTAATTTAATGTTTTAATTCCCTCTATAAATAGCTGTTATCAATGTCCTCTCTTGTGATCCTGTACTTTCTCGTGGCGTACTTAGGGGAGAAGGAGAGCCATCAAATTAACCATTTAACATAATGGACGTTATGCGAAATGCATCTTTAATATTACTTTAAGATCAATGACTTATTTATTTTACATAATCCAAAAAAACCGCAAAAAGCCGATACAGAAACATATCGGCTTTTTTTTATTCAAATCTGATATCTTTTACCAATAATTTTGATCAAATTTTACGCTTTTTAGTTTAAGTGATACAAATATATGATACATTATTGTATATACAAATTTGAATGTTTTTTATGAAACTGTATTTCGAATGGGATGAGGCAAAAAACCAAAAGAATCAGAAAAAACATGATGTATCTTTTGAAACTGCAAGCCTCATTTTTGATGATCCATTAAGGATCTCAATCCAAGATAGACATACTGGTGGTGAGGAACGTTGGCAAACCATTGGTATGGTCAAAGGCGTACTGATGCTATTGGTTGCTCACACCATCTTTGATGAAGATGACTGTGAAATCATACGAATCATTAGTGCAAGAGAAGTCACCAAAGCGGAGCGTAGTCAATATGAGCATGGTTAGATATACACGCAAAGAACTGAATGAAAATTTCAGTGACAAGCAAGATGCTGAAATTAAACGCTTGCTTGCAAAGGGAACTGTTCCTGATGAGCAATTAGACTTATCTGATATTCCTGAAATTACTGACTGGAGTAATGCAGTTCGTCATGGGCAATTTTATCGTCCAGTGAAACAGCAAACATCTGTCCGTCTTGATGCTGATGTACTCGCTTGGTTAAAAACACAAGGGAAAGGCTATCAGACACGTATGAATAAAATTTTAAGAGAAGCGATGTTAAAAGACTTAAAAAATCATTCATAAAGATGGGAGCATTGGCTCCCATTATTTTTACTTAGTTAATTTTTTTAAATACATAGTGATATAAGCAGTACCTGGACTTTCGGCAAATCCACTAGATGAAAATTCATCATAATTTACAGTTAAAATGTAACCATCTTCTGGAACAATAAATTTATTCTTTGTATCCCATTCAACAATATTTGAAGTTGAATTAACGTTTAATTCATACCCCTTTTTTACAGTTGTCATTTCAATTATCGGAGTAAAATCTGATTTTTTATAAAATTTACCACATTGTTTTATGTCATTAGATAACGGGGTTGTTCGTTTTTTAATAATTGAAGCAATTAAAATACCATCTTTTCCTTGTGGCTTTTCTAAAGTAGAACAGCTTCCAGCTTTAAATCCATAAAATGGTTTTTCTTTCCCTTTACTAATAAGGTCAACAACAACACTCCCATCATCTAGGTGAATATCTACAGTACTAACATCCCATCTAATAATTCTAGTCCATTGTTTATTTACAATATATTTGCCAACCATTTCCTTTTTAGACTTCATCCCATCAGGGCTTATATCAACCATTGAATTTAAATCATTTTTTATTGAATAAGTATTGCTAGAGTCAAGCGCTTGCTTCCCTCCCATCAATGCGTATTCGCCTACCATTTGGCATCCCATAAGAGTTACCGTTAGAATAGATAAAGTTAATGTTGTTCTATATTTCATCTAAAAAACCTAAGATTAAAAATTTATTTATTCTTTTATAATTACATAAAAATCTAATATTGATTTATCTGATACACATTCTTCTTAAAATATTAATTTAACATAAAATCTCTTATGCGAACTGTCTTTTGTTAGAACCCAATTAAAGTGTCTATATTCTCATCAATCATCTTCCCCCGCCTCCATAATATGCTTTTCTAACAGCCAAGAAAGGAACAAAAATATTATAAATAATAATAAATATTATTAAAATACAGTAGTTTATATTGATGCTATTTCCCATAATGAGAAGACAAATATTAATTAAAAAATTAGCAATCATTCCTAAAGTAAATGAAAACTCATATTGGAATTTTTTTTTCGCAATTTTTAATGAAGCATAAGAAAAAGAACTACTTACAAAAAGAATTAACAGGTCATATTTAAAATATAAAATATTTTCTATCATTACGATGACTCTAAAAATTTGGACATAAATATCCGAAATAGACACCAACATATTAAACAGCCCGCTCAGAAAATCTCTAGGTGAGTATTCTAAAAGCGGACATTTCTATTTGGGGTTTACAATGACTAGTTCGCATAAGCGCCATTATGTTAAATGGGGATATTGAATACGTGAAATTTACTTAACTCTATTACCATTTTGATCAATAATTACTTCGCCATCTTCTTTGCTAAATGCATTCAATTGAGGGGCAGATAATAGATCCAGTACTAACTCGGATGGTCTGCATAATTTAATACCAAGATCCGTTACTACAAATGGGCGGTTAATTAGAATTGGATATTCAAGCATAAAATCAATTAACTGGTTATCAGTCCAATGTTCTTGCTGT
>NZ_NEGB01000016.1 GCF_002135235.1 Acinetobacter silvestris | reverse complement strand
ACTAATTAAACTAGGTTGTAAATAGACCTAGTTTTTAGATCGATAAACCTAGTTTAATGGGTCGATAAACCTAGTTTAATGGGTCGATAAACCTAGTTTAATGGGTCGATAAACCTAGTTTAATGAAGCCTAAATGTATTGCTGTATAAGGCTTTTGGTCTATCTAAAAGTATTTAAAAACATTAAAAATAATTAAAAGCCCTTCGTTTGAAAAATTGCCCTATGTTTTCGCTATGCTCAAACTCTATTGAATCTCGCTTTCGCTCGATTCTTAGGGGCAATTTTTTAGCTAATATTTCCGTGAATTTAAGAAAAAGCAAAATCAAAGGCAAAAGAACAATGGATTCGCTTCGCTCATAAAGCTTTTGCTCGCTACGCTCGGTCTAGATTCAAATTTAGGCATCCAATTTATCTGTTTCTAGAATTTATGCTTTTAAAAAACAGTTTTTCAGAGAGTCTAGACGCGACTTTTGATTGTGTCGCTCGTAGACACTCGCTGAATGCCTTCTAATTGATTCCATATTTTTATAAGTAACAGTGGCTTATCCTATTATTTTTGACGGGTGGATTCTTTAAAGTGTACAAATCCCCCCCCTTAAAATGTTCTTGATCACTTACTTTGAATCGGAACACTATTTTTTAAGGTGATCAGTTTTTTAAAGGTGAGTTATTTTCATGGTCTGATTGCGCCTCTTTTGCGTTTTTAGCCTGTTTTCTCTCATGGAGTATAGAAACTCCCTGTTTATGCCAATTCGTCCATTTATCGCTATCTGGTGCGATTGCTGTGCTGATATTGGTGAGCATGCCGACCAATGTGGCAGGATCATGCTGTCCAAGCTCGGCAATATCGAATAATGCACCGAGTTCAATCAGGCGTTTGGTGCGTTGTTTGCGTTCTAAGGTTTTTTCTTTGTTCTTTTCTGCATTGAGTAGGTGCTGCATGTCCTTTTTGGCTTTGTTGGCTCGGATATTGGCTTTTTCGGTACGGATCAAAGCGATTAGTTTTTTGTCTTCGATGGGGCTACGGTCTGTTTTTTCATAGAGTTCGATGAGGAGTTTTTGGTAGTCGGTGGGCCGTGACAATGCCTTTAAAAATTGTAAATGTCCGTCAGGTAATTCTGTTTTTATGGTCATGCGAATACCGCTAAAAGCATCAATATTTATTCGAGTGTAGCATGGAAATGAAAGCGTGCTAAAATTCAGAATGCGCACTTAGTAGTTTCTATCTTCGATAGAAACCTAAGCACGACAAAGGGCTTCGCCCTCTGTACTCCCCACAGCACAAGCACAGGCAAAAGCGAACATGGCAAGTTATCACTTATCGGTCAAGGTGGGTGCAAAAGGTAAAGCTGCTGCACATGCTGAATATATTGAGCGTGAGGGAGAATATAAGCTCAAGCATCAGGAAAAACTAGAAGCCATGGAGCATGGCAATATGCCTGATTGGGCACAAGATGATCCGAACCTATTTTGGCGATGTGCCGATGAGTTTGAGCGTAAAAATGGTTCAACCTATCGGGAAGTTGAAATTGCGTTACCGAGAGAACTGACCCCTCAACAGCGTAAGGATCTGGTTCAGGTCTTTGTTGAACAGGAATTGGGGGATCAGCATGCTTATACCTGGGCGATTCATACGCCAAAGGCGAGTATTGAGGGTGGTGAACAACCGCATGCGCATATTATGTATAGCGAACGGATTCAGGATGGGATCGAGCGTGGCCCTGATCAGTTCTTTAAACGCTATAACTCGAAACAGCCTGAACGTGGTGGGTGTCAGAAATCCAATACCACGAAGAGCGCAGAACAGCGTAAAACGGAACTGGTTGAGTTGCGTGAGCGTTTTGCCGATCTACAGAATGTATTTTTAGAAGAATATGGACATACAGATCGGGTGGATCATCGAAGTCTGGCCGATCAGGGCATTGATCGTATACCTGAAAAGCATTTGGGGTGGATCGATAGTCAGAAGCAAAAATCAAAGGACTTGCTATTGGAGTATCGGCAAGCGACTCAATCCTTTGAAACACATCGTCATTATTTACCGAAGCACATGGCAAAACTTGATCAGGAACAACAACAGGCTGAGCCGAAGCCATTGACCCATGACGAAAAAATTAAAATTGCCAATGAAAAAATAGCGGAAGCCAAAGCAATCACGGCTGAATATCAGCAGTTGCTTGAAAAATATCGAACAGAATACGTGGATCAAAGTGTTAAAAAGGAATTAAAAGGCTATCAGCAACAAGGTGCAGGGATTCGCAGTCAGATTGAGGAATTAGATCAGAATAAACCGATGCTATTTGGGAAAAAGGATTGGGATGAACAGCGAGAAAAATTGGTCAATGATTATCAGGGCATTAAATATTTACATGACCACAGCAAGGCCGAAAAAAAGACTCAACTGTTATATGATCAGCGTTTCGGGCGTGAAGCCTCCATCAAACAAATTCAAAAGAATCATCCTGATTTAGCTGAGAACTTTAACAAGGCACAGGAGTTTTTAAAGGCATTGGCACAATGGAGAGAGCATCAAAAGCAACAGGAAAAAGCCCAACAGAAAGAAAAATCAAAAGACAATAATTTGGAAATCGATTATTAAAAATGGAAATGCCTATAAATTAGGCATTTCGCATAAGGTGTATTATGTTAATTTTAGAAATACTTAAAAACAGATATCGAGTTTAATATCAATCTTTTAAGGTTTTAAGAAATTATTTTTTCGTATTGTCGAAGACGTTAAAGCCATAACCTTTAAATAAATTAATTACATAATCTTTTGAATTTAAACTTGAAGAATTAAAAAATAAAAAATTTGCTCCATAATCGCAGTTAGAATGCTCTTGAATAAAGACTATACCAGTATCTTTAATTAATTCAGACAATGTAAAGGTAGGAACAAAAAGCAATTCTTTGTTATATCTTTGTCTAAGAATATTACTTTTATTAGCATGATTAAAATCTAAAATTTTAGTTTGTAATCCCTTGTTAGGGTGCATGATAACAGTTGAAAACTGACTGAAATAATTACCATACTTAAATTTAAATTGAGCATTAATTATATCATTGGGTATATCAAAAAAATTTTCCTTTCCACAATAGATTTTTCCCTTTTTCATTTCTATGTCAGTATAAAAATAAGTTTTATCAATACTTCTCTCTCCTTTATCATCCTCAAAATATAACCTATAAGCATTAAAAGGGGATGTTTCCCCATTTATATAAATGTCTTCATCTATGATAATAGCTTTAATCAAAACTATCCCCTCTTATATTGAACAATACCTACTGATATTCCATTTTTATAAACATGAAGATGAGGGCAATCATGGTGGGCTTCTCCAGGTAAATGACTATGTCCATCTGGATGGTCTTCTATCCAACTATTTTGCCACTCACAGCCATAACCCAAATGTGTTGCTCCAGCATATTTCAACCTATTATAACATTTTCCTTGACTCGTTTTATTTAGACTGGAATCTGTCACAGGTCTATGATAACGCTCTTTTCTCGAAATTTGAGCCATAGTCTGTGCGATAGCATATGCTTGTACTCTAGTATAAGGACCACAATTATCTTCTCTTTCACATTTTTCTTCTTTTGGCGGATTCTTAACATCTGGTAATTGAGATAAAATTGCGATGCCAATTGTATTTAGCATTAATCCTATTTCAGGTAAAAACGGTATTAATATTGCAAATTGACCTCTTGGATCAACAGCATGTAATGAATTACCCCCAACATACCCATAAGTATTTAATCCACCGTCTAACCCAATCGGATCACTTTCAACGTATCTACCTGTTATAGGATCATAATCCCTAAAATAATTATAAAAAATCCCAACTTCTTGGTCGTAATACTGACCTGCATGACGGATTGGAAAAGTTAAATTTCCTGTAGGAAGCACATCCCCAAACTGATGGGGTTTACAATGACTAGTTCGCATAAGCGCCATTATGTTAAATGGGGATATTGAATACGTGAAATTTACTTAACTCTATTACCATTTTGATCAATAATTACTTCGCCATCTTCTTTGCTAAATGCATTCAATTGAGGGGCAGATAATAGATCCAGTACTAACTCGGATGGTCTGCATAATTTAATACCAAGATCCGTTACTACAAATGGGCGGTTAATTAGAATTGGATATTCAAGCATAAAATCAATTAACTGGTTATCAGTCCAATGTTCTTGCTGTAATTCCAGTCTCTCGTAAGGTTCAACATTTTTACGAATCGCTTCACGCACAGAAAGCCCTGATTTTTCAATTAAAGTAATTAACTCTTCTTTAGTTGGTGGTGTTTCTAAATACTCAATTATTTCAGGTTCTTGCCCTGTATTTCGAATAAGTTCGAGAGTGTTTCTTGAAGTTCCACAGGCTGGGTTATGATAAATCTTAATCTTTTGTGACATGACTTTTCTCAGGGTAAAACAATATTGCATATATATATGGATATGCGTATATTCGCAATAGTAAATATATTGAGTCATAATAAAATGAATCAAACAGACTTCTTTAAGTGCCTTTCTGATTCGACACGCTTGGATATTTTGAAGTTAGTGATGGCAAAACAGAATATTTGTGTCTGTGAACTGACAGAACAGTTGCAACTCAGCCAACCTAAGATTTCTCGCCATTTGGCTTTGCTCCGCAATCTTTCTATTTTGCTTGATCAAAGACAAGGGCAATGGGTGTATTACCGTTTGAACCCAAATCTTCCTGAATGGGCAAATGCTGTTTTAAACATTATCTCAAATCAAAATGACGGCATCATGAGCAACCCTCTTGCTCATTCGTCAATTTCAGTGCATTGCGAGTAATTATGTCTACTTCAAGACTTTCATTTTTAGATCGCAATTTAACGCTCTGGATTTTCATTGCGATGGCATTGGGTGTGGGGATTGGCGTTTTCTTTCCTCAAGCATCGGTTGCTTTAGATCAGATGAGTATTGATTCGGTCAATATCCCGATTGTGATTGGCTTGATTTTGATGATGTACCCACCACTTGCCAAAGTGGACTATGCGACCTTGCCACAAGTGTTTAAAGATAAACGAACACTTACCTTATCTTTGGTTCAAAACTGGCTGATTGCACCGTGTTTAATGTTTGCGTTAGCCATCATTTTTTTACAGTCCTATCCTGAATATATGACAGGTGTCATTCTGATTGGATTGGCTCGATGCATTGCAATGGTCTTGGTATGGAATGGCTTGGCATGTGGTGATAACCAGTATGTTGCGGGATTGGTCGCATTTAACAGTATTTTCCAAATCCTGTTTTTCAGTACCTATGCTTGGCTATTTTTGACCTTTTTACCGCCCTATTTTGGTGTGGAAGCGCAAATCATTAATGTCAGCTTTTGGACAATTACCCATGCGGTTCTAGTTTATTTAGGGATTCCCTTTTTACTGGGTTTCTTAACTCGATACATTCTCGTGAAGCAAAAAGGATTGTTTTGGTATCAAACCAAATTTATTCCTAAAATTAGTCCACTCAGTCTACTTGCCCTGTTATTTACCATCGTGGCTATGTTTAGCCTGAAAGGTGGTGAAGTGGTCAGTTTGCCACTCGATGTACTCAGAATTGCAATTCCACTCACGATTTACTTTGTCCTAATGTTTTTCATTAGTTTCTTTATGAGTAAGTGGATGGGGAATGACTATCCCAAAACTGCGGCTATTTCTTTTACTGCGGCAGGGAATAATTTTGAATTGGCTTTAGCCGTTGCTATTGCAACCTTTGGGCTTGCATCACCTGTGGCTTTTACAACAGTCATTGGGCCATTGGTTGAAGTTCCCGTACTCATTGCTTTGGTCAGTGTTTCACTGTGGCTGAGAAAAAAAGTTTTTAAAGAGGTATAACGCTATGACTCTCCCAAATGTAGATTTAAATCTTCTTGAACAACCGACTTTAGACAAAGTCCAAGCCAAAGCGCTTGATCATCTACCTCGTATTTTATTGCTTTACGGCTCAAACCGAGAGCGCTCATACAGTAGACTTGCAGTGATGGAAGCAGGACGGATCTTGGAGTATTTTGGCGCTGAAGTAAAAATCTTCCATCCCAAGGGGCTACCTTTACCTGAAGATGCCGATACTGAACATCCTAAAGTCAAAGAGTTGCATGATTTATTAGCTTGGTCGGAAGGTATGGTGTGGTGTTCACCTGAACGTCATGGTTCGATGAGTTCTATTTTTAAATCGCAAATTGACTGGATTCCACTGGCAGGTGGTGCGATTCGCACAACGCAAGGAAAAACTTTAGCCTTGATGCAGGTCAGTGGCGGTTCACAATCATTTAACAGCTTAAATCAGATGCGTATTTTAGGTCGTTGGATGCGCATGATCACAATTCCAAACCAATCATCTATTCCTAAAGCATTTTTAGAATTTGAAGAAGATGGACGTATGAAGCCCTCTTCTTACTACACAAGAATTGTCGATGTGATGGAGGAACTATATAAATTTACGCTTTTGACCCGAGGACAATCAGCATATTTAACTGATCGTTATTCTGAGCGTGTTGAAAGTGCTGAAGAGCTATCGAAGCGTGTAAATCAAAAGAGTATTTAGTTTCCCTAAAATTAACATAATACACCTTATGCGAAATGCAATGTATTAATTTAATAATTTCAATAAGTTGCAATCCATAAAAAAGCCTAGTTTATTCAAACTAGGCTTTTTTATGGATTCTTCACGTTTCACGCCTAGTATTTAACCACTGTTCCACATTTTTGATTAGTCACAGTCAACAATGCCCTCAGCCATTCGGTAGGAAAAAACGACTCAGGAAGCCCCTTTTCTTCGGTTCTTCTTCAACATGCTCTGGTACTGGAATACGTGGGTTTTCTTTTTGATCGGGAGTAGTCAATCCGTCATGTTTCGGCTCAAGTTCTAACTGTGGTTCTGTTGCTATGTCAGGCTCAGATTTTTGATCGGTAAACGTAGTCATATTGGCTTTTGGGGCTTCCAATAAACGTTGCATGGTTTCTATTTGATTTTGATAAAATGATTCACGGTCTTTAGCATCTTCAATCTGATTTTTTAGCATGTCTATCTGTTGCCTAAGCAGTAAAACTTCTGCTGAAATTGGACTGTCTACTTTTACAGGTTCTTTTACATCTTGTTTCTTTTTAGGTTCACCAAACACACGTATGGCTTCAGCTAAATCAATCTTATTATCTGAATTTTTACTTAACATTCCTTTATTTATATGGTTGTAAATTGTTTGTCTATTTATCCCATATAACTTAGAAAGTTCAATAACAGAAAGATTTCTCATTATGTAAAACCATGCCTAATCTTGTAAAAAGTATATGTCTAATAGGCTGTCTATTAGGCATGACTAATAATCTAAACTTTTAAATCTAAATTGTCTAAATAGACTGAATACTTGTCTAAATTTACAGGATCTTTAAGCTGTTGTTTGATTCGTTTTGCGAAGTCTGTATAACTTTCACCAATATCACTAAATTGGTTAGCAAAAGTAGAATCATGAGCTAGTTTATTTGCAAATAGATCCAATTGCTTATCTGTTAAATCTAACTTTTTAGGCTTGATCTTTTTACTTTTTTGTTTGAAATTGAAGCTAAAGCCATGAATTGTGCGCCCTTTTTTATGTTGGTCATATTCGGCAGTTATATCTGTTAATTCGTTAACTTGTTTTAAAGCAAAGTCTAAAACATAGGTTTTGAAATTACTCATTGTTTTATATTGATGAGGTTCAACACCAAGTTGCTGTCTGAATGTAGATAAATCAAAAATAGGTGTTTTACCAGTAGAACGCCATTGAATTAATAATTCATATAAGCGGATGGCATATGAACTTGTTAACTTTGAAACTTGTTGAAGTTCATATTTTGTAAAGTTTTCCTCCAGTCTTGTTATGAGAGGAACAATATCTTGTGTGAAACGAAGAAAAACAATACCAGATTGTTGTTCATAACCAATTTTATCAACCCAACGGCAGTGAAAGCTACGATCTTTTCCTGTTTTGGGGTTGATGTCATGGTAGGTAACATAACGGTCAAATAGGCTTTTAGATGCTTCACGAAGTACAGTGTATGCAGTATGTTTTTCGACATTGAATGTATTTATATAACTACTAGCGTGTACTTCTAATAGGCTATTTTCAGTAACTCCATGACCTGTCCCCCTTGCTTCAGCAATAGCTAGAAGAATTAAGCGCTGTTCTACTGTATCTAAAGTATAACTAGCTTGAATTAAAGCATTATCTTTTACGACTAATTCACTCATTTTTAGTAATATATTTATAATTAAACTAGGTTGTACTTTAGACTAATTAAACTAGGTTGTAAATAGACCTAGTTTTTAGATCGATAAACCTAGTTTAATGGGTCGATAAACCTAGTTTAATGGGTCGATAAACCTAGTTTAATGGGTCGATAAACCTAGTTTAATGAAGCCTAAATGTATTGCTGTATAAGGCTTTTGGTCTATCTAAAAGTATTTAAAAACATTAAAAATAATTAAAAGCCCTTCGTTTGAAAAATTGCCCTATGTTTTCGCTATGCTCAAACTCTATTGAATCTCGCTTTCGCTC
>NZ_NEGB01000015.1 GCF_002135235.1 Acinetobacter silvestris | reverse complement strand
CAGCTTTTTAATTCATTTAACTAGGTTATAGACTGACTATTTAAAATAGTCAATATACAATCTATTCAAATACCCCTTAAACCTAGTTTTATGACCCCTTAAACCTAGTTTTATGACCCCTTAAACCTAGTTTTATGACCCCTTAAACCTAGTTTTATGACGCTTGAAAGTGCTGCTATACATAGCTTTCAGGCTGCCTAAAAGGATTTAAAAGCTTAAAAGATTATTAAAAACCCAAAGCATGAAAAATTGCCCTATGTTTTCGCTACGCTCAAACTCTATTGAACTTCGCTTTCGCTCAGTTCTAAGGGGCAATTTTTAGCAAAGACCAAATCGGATTCAAATTTTGAAAAAAGCAAAGTCAAAAGCAACAACTAAAATGAATTCGCTTCGCTCATAAAGTATTTTTTATCTCGCTACGCTCGTCTAGGCTCAAATTTTTGCATGTAATTATGCTTTCTAGGCTTCATCAGCCTAAAAAGCGGTTTCTCAGAAAGGCGAGCCGCGAATTTTGCAGGTTCACTCGTAGACACTCGCTCTGTTGTATCCCTTTGAGGCATGCAAGCTTTAAAAACAGGCTTAAAACGAGTGTGTTTTGTGGTTTTCAGGATTAAAAGGATCGGATAGGGAAATAACCCCTTCTATTTTTCGTTCTTTTGCGTTTTACGCGTATTTAAGCAGTCTTGACCTATCTCTGCCCATATTTCCCATTTTGGATCGTTCTGCGCGATTTCAGCGGTTTTTAACAAGATGCCTAAAAGTTCCGCTGGATTGCGTTGATCCAGTTGCGCAATTTCAAACAGCGCACCGAGTTGAATTAGATGTTTGGTTCGAGCTTTGCGTTCAGCTTCTTTTTCGGCATTGAGTAGTTTACGGACTACTATTTTTTCTTTATTGGCACGATCCATGGCTTTTTCAGCTTTGATCAGAGCATTGAACTTTTTTTCTTGTTCTGGATTGCGATCATTAATTTTAGAAAGTTCGAGTAAAAGTTGTTGCGCATCGGATGGTTTTTTTAAAGCCGCAAGATAGGTGATTTTTTCTGTTAACCAATTATTATTCATTTTTCATTCCTCAATAAAATACTCATTCGATTACACAGGACGATAACAAAAAATAATCAAGTGTCTTGATCCTTTTTGTTAACTTTGTCCTTGTAAATTTCAATTGTATTTCCATCAAAATTTTTGATGGCGCGCTTAGACGTTTCTCTCTTCGAGAGAAACCTAATCCCGAAAATTTGCTGCGCAAATTTTAAAAAAGCAAAAGCAGCATCTACAGCGAGGTAGGTAAATGGCCATCGCACGACTTAATGTAAAAACAGGCTGTGTCGGTAAAGCCGCAGCACATGCCGAATATATCGAGCGTGATGAAAAATATGCCAAACAAAAGCAGGCAGATTTGGAATATTCCGAGTCTGGTAATATGCCGCCTTGGGCGGAAGAAAATCCAAAGCTATTTTGGCAGGCCGCAGATTTGTATGAACGAAAAAATGGCAGTACTTACCGAGAGTTTGAAATTGCTTTGCCGCGAGAACTGAATCCAGAACAGCGGCTTGGTTTGATTCAGGCGTTTATTGCACAAGAGATTGGGACAAAGTATCCCTATCAGTTGGCGATCCATAATCCCAAAGCCATGGATGGCTTGGAACAACCGCATGCACACCTGATGTTTAATGAACGGCTGCAAGATGGGATCGAGCGAGATCCGCAGCAATACTTTAAGCGCTACAACAGTAAAGAGCCTGAAAAAGGTGGCGCCAAGAAAGACAATACCGGCAAAGACTATCAGACCCGAAAAGATGAAATCAGGGATTTAAGGCAACGTTGGGAAGAAATCAGCAATCGGCATCTGGAACGTGCAGGACTGGATAGCCGCATTGATATGCGCAGCTACAAAGATCAGGGCATCGACAAAGACCCTGAAAAGAAACTGCTACCGAGTCAAGCCAAAGATCCCGAGATTCGGGCAGCATTGACTCGATCCAGACAAGCAGATCAAACACTTAAACAGCATGGCTTAGGTGATTTAAGTCAAGATCTGGTACAGATTCAACAGCATAGAAGTCTGGTTCAGGATATTGAGCAAGGCAAAGCCGAGTTTAAGGCTGATTTTGAGCAATTTAAGGCGCAGGCATTACAACAGTTTAAAGAACAGCAGAAGTTAGAACAGGAACAAGTCAAGTTGAAACCCTCTAGAGGAATGGAGCGATGACCCCAGAAGAAAAAAAACTCTATGCATTGATGGCGATTGCTGAAGAACAGCAAAATGCGATTAATCAGGCGATTCAGAATCTTAATCTGACCCAAGAGCAGATTCAAAAAGTGATTGCAAAGCAGACGCAAGCAAGCGTATCGGATGCTGTGAAAGAAGGCTTGAAAGAAGGTTCTGAAAAGATGATCGGGACAGCCAAGCAATTGAATCAGTTGAATCACTCAATTCAAAAAAATATCAATCAGTTGTCTTGGAAGTTGATTGTACTGTGTGGCAGTGGCATTTTTGCCCTTGTCATAGGATTGATGGTTCTAATGGCGTTGATGGTGCCGAGTTTGGATGAGATCCAACAGCGTAGAGCTGATTTAAAACAACTCAAAGAGCATCCACCGTTACAGATCAGAAAAACAAAAGAGGGTAAGACTGTGGTGAGGATTATGACCCAAAAGCCTTGTTATGATTTCGATAAATCTAAGATTTATGACTGGTGTGAGATTGATCCAAAGAAATACTAGGGTCTATGCGAAATTCAGTCATGATGAATTTCGCATAAGGTGTATTATGTTAATTTTAGATTTTCTTAAAACCAACTAAAAATTTTCTTCCATACTTTTTTAATTACCTTCGATGCTGTTTCAACAATAACTTCAGCAGCAAAGTCTTTTGCTGTATCCCAAGCATCACCGGCGAACTCTTTTACTGCCTCCCATATTCCTTTTTCTGCTTTTGCTTCTGCTTCCTCGCTTTTTACTTCCTCTACTGCTTCCCTTACTACTGAATACTTTTTTTCCTTAGGTAATACCTCAACTAAAGTATCCATTAGTTTTGTTAAATTATACTTCTCTGCTACTGAGACAGTTTCAATATATTTTGTAGATACATCGAATGCTTTACTAACTTCAAAAATTTTAGCATCAATATTTTTCTGCTTTTCACTTCCTGGTTGATTCTTTGCATCATCCCAATCACGTAAAGGATTCAATTTATCAACTTGGTTAATAACAAAAACTACAGGACACTTTTTTAAGTTTGGTTCAAGAATTTCCTTATATGCTTTTTCTGCCTGAGCATATGCTCGGTCATCAGCTTTAATAACCCAAATAACTAAATCTAATTCAGGTGCTAACTTTTCATATAAAGCAAAATATTCTTTATCTCGTTCAATAGTTTCACCGACACCAGGAACATCAACTAATTTAATGCCTACCCCTTCAGAACCAATAAATATTTCTTTCGGCTCACGAGTACATGCAGCAACATCACTAACTGCAGCAACGTCCTTACCAAAAAGGGCATTACATAGCGATGACTTACCAACGCCTGTGACACCAAAGACACCTACTTTAGGTGTATAAGATCTAATTTCTTTTACTTTCTCTTCGATTCTTCTACGAATTTCTGCTGCTGAAGAATTTGAATTTAAAGAATGAGATTCATCTTTATCAAAATTTTGTGGCTGATTCATAGCTACCCCAATGTTATTAGTTGTTAATAAATATATAAAATTTATAAATAAAGACAGTAATCACATATTGTGTAAAAATCAAATACTTATTCACTGTATGCGACAAAATTTGTCGCATAGAAGACACTCCATTTAACATAATGGCCCTTATGCGCAGCGAGGGCCTATAGATCCTCGTTTTTTTGACTTCGCATAAGACATTTTATGTTGAACAGATGATTAATCAAACAGTCCAACTTTCGGGGGGCAGATCAAATCTAACTAGGCTTTTTTGTCTGATCACCAATTGAGTCTAAGATGAGCTTGAACTTCATCTATCAAAGAATCTGGAACATCATTGAGTTGTGCTAATTGACGCCAATTAGAAACTACCTTGATTGTCTCATTTAATATCTTAGTAATTTTTTCTTTTGTAAATAGGGGACTTAAATTTGAAATAGATAATAAGTCATCTAAGATGAAATTATCTCGTTTCCCGTTTAGTGACATCCAATGTTGATTTACCCAATCACTACCAGGCTTATAACTATAAGCTACATCATAGGCAGGTGTTAAATTCCACTTGTTATTATCATCAAGAAGAAAGGCAAAGTTTTTTGCATGATCATCATGATTTCTTGCAACGATATTAAAAATCATTCTTCTAACAATCTGTTCTGCTTCTACTGCGGATAACTTTAACTTACGAATGGTCATGATTAATTCTTCATAAGAAAAAGATCCAGGACTTTTATAATCAACATGAGCAATACCATTCAAAGTTGTTGTATGAACTTTTTGATTGCCATTTCGATCAAATCGCTTAGTAATAAAGTGTCGTCTATTACCTTCATGTAATAATCTAGAAGGCATCATAGATATTCCACAGCTTATTGCCATTAAGTAGTAAACGTATTCCATAGCGCCAAAGCCCATCGGATCACCAAAGGTCTCTTTAGTACGATTATGTTCAGTTACACCGTCAAATTTCATCAAATAGTGACTAAACCCCTCAGGAACACATGTCTGGCCTGAACGTACCTCCGTAAAGGTGTCATTAAATGCTAAAACTGCTTTAGGTCGTGCCCCACCAGCACTCGTACCAACAGATAATAAAGCAAGCATAGCTTCTCTATCTTCACGGCCATCACTCTGTAAATTAACTTCAACAGTACTGTATTTATCTAATACCTCCTGTGCAATTTGTACTAATGAAGATACTTGTATCTGCTGAGATGCATTAAATCCTTTTATATTTTGCGCTGGTAAATATTCTAATGCCCCCATACCTCTAGTACCAGTATATTGCAGCCTCTCTAACGGAGTTATATCACTTGAACTTCGACCCTGAGATGCTACCCATGCGTTTAATAAATGATTACCAAAATCATCAGGTAGAGAGTCTGCAATCATTCCTGGTAGACCTTTAAAGGTTTTTTGGTTAAGTTCAGGAAATATATAAATCTCGTCACTCAGAGGCATCGTTAGTGGAGCTAACTGTATCCCTGTTTTTATAAAACTTTCAGTATACTGAAAAGCTCCAATACCTTGTTCTTCATCAAAACTTAATGCCCCAACGTCATAGTCCTTGTATTGGACTTTAATTACGTCTATTACCATTCAAGCACCTCATCAGAATAACTATTAGAGTTTTTTTCATTAGTAGAAGATGCTCTTTGTCTTAACTTACCTCTTAGCTTTAATAATTGCACAGGAGAGATTCTTTGCTCTGGTAAGAAGTTTACTAACTGATCTGTTTTCTCTAATACATCAAGAATGGCAAAAAAATCCTCTAATGAAGCATTACCATTTTCTGCTTTTATTACTCTACGTCTATCAAGACCAGCTCTTTCAGCAATCTCGGCTTGAGTAAGGTTTTTATTTAACCGTACTTGTCTTAGACGATTACCCATTTCTTGAGCCATTGCATGGGGAGTACTTGCTTGAAATTTATTAAACATAACCAACCTCACAATGTACAAATATATGTACTCAATAGTGTTAAATAGACTATTAGGTACAGAATATTGAACTTTAAATAAGATTATATATAAAAAATTATAAAATTGTACATTAAGTACTATTTTCTGTACTTAATGTACAATTTTCAATTATAAAGATCTAAATTTGGTACTTTATACAATACAATTACTATTTAACATAAAATCTCTTATGCGAAGTCAAAAAAGCGAGGATTATATTCCTCGCTGCTAACAGTATCTAAGCTGTTAAAAATACATTACTTTCATGCCAGGCTAAAAAACTTAAATCAGGCTTTGAGTTTTTAGGAAGTTGTATTTTCTTTCCCTCATACTGCTTTAAATACTCGAATAATGCATGATCCACACTAGTTCTATTTGATACAACTACTTCATAATCCGAATTAATAGTTAAATACCCTTTATCAAAAGCCTTATCTAATAAAGTTGAAAGACAAATACCATTCGCTGGATTTTTTCTATTATTTTCATCTTTGGACCAAGGAATAATATGAGATGCTACTAAAAAATCAGAGACTCGAATGCCTGAAATAGCACAAGTACGTTGATAATTTAATTTAACCTGTTGTGCAAATTTTCGATGCTCATTACCACGAATTTTACGTAAAGCTATTTTATTATCAGCACTATAATCTTTATTCCGATCATCTAGGTCTAACTGGAAATCAGTACAGAAACTTTCATCACTTTTTAAACCAATATTTAATAAATTAATAAAGTCTGTGCTTGTAATCTCATTCATACCATATTGCTGAAAAAAGTGTTCCCAAGTAGATCCTCGTTGTTTAAATTTCCATTCAAAAAATTCTAAATCACTTTGTAAAATTGGATCTACAAAGCGATATCCTAAATCAATGATTCCTATCGCAGGCTTACTACGAATTTTTTCACTAGATCCAGCACTATCTTTAATCTCTACTATTTTCCCAAAACCATAAAGATAAAATTGATTTCTTACTTCAGATGCTTTTTGTGGGCGTCTATAAATAAAAAAGTCACCCACTTTAACTTTGTTAAATTTAGATTTATCCCAATGATATTCTTGAAAGTCTATATCGCCATAAACTTGATGATCACTTTTACTATCAAATATGAAAAATTTAGTATTAGGCTTATCTATTTCAGCTAAAAGACTACCTGGAAGCATTATTTTCTCTTTCTATTCAATGATCTTAGTTAAGATAGCATATGAAAAACTAAAATTTGATAATAAAAAAGCCCAACATCCTGTTGGGCTTTTTTACATATTTGATGCTTTAGGTATAACTCCTGTCGTACCTTTAACATTTCCTTGTTCTTTGGTTTATTTTTATTGTCTGGAGCATCCTGCTCTCTATGTGTCCATGATAAGAAATTGTGTTTCATGGGTATATTGGCAAAATCCCTAAATCACTGTACGCCTAGGCGTACAACACATTTAAATTATCCCAGGATTTGTCCGCAGAAATTGGGGATAATTTAAGCACTGGATGAATTGATAACACAGGTGAAACACTAAATTTGATCAAAAAACGAGCAAATTAATTGGCGAAATATACCAGTTTTGTTCATAAAAAAGCCGATATGTTTCTATATCGGCTTTTTGCTAGTTTTTTTAATTTTTGATTGAGGCTAATTGATTGATATTACAGGCTTATTACAAATCGATTTCGCATAAGCACCATTATGTTAAATAGAGGATTTAAATATAAGTAATTAAAAATAGAATTGCTATTAGGTTTAATAGGTATTTATCCTTTATATACAATACATATCATTTATTTTCAATAAATAACAATGCAAGTCAAATAAAGTCCTTTACAAGTCGTGCGATGTTGGATTATATTTCAATTGAAGTTGCAATTTTATTTAATTCATATTGATTCAACATGAGTCAATATCATAATCATAATTATCAACAGGATTCATTATGACACTTATATCAATATCATTGGATGAGTTTAAAAAATTATCACTAGCAACACAAGCTGAGATTCTTAGTATCTTTCAACCTCAAATTAGTTGTGAAAATAGTGAAGATTTAGATGGAGAATTAACAAGAAGGCAGGTTAGTAATCTTATAAATGGGTTGTCCGATAAGAGTAAAAATATTCTCAGAACTATTGTTAGAAACTTTAGTCATGATGATATTAACTATAAGGATCTTCTAAAAAATTTAGGAATGACGGAGGATGATAATCTTACTGGTGTATGGTCAGGAATCACAAAGAGATCAAGAAATGCGGCTGTGGCTAATGATCCTTCCTTTGATTTAATTGCTTGGAATACTAATGAAGACAATATCTATGTAGGTTGTATGCATCCGACAACGTTTAAATATATGTCTGAATATTTTAAATAATTCCTAAAATTAACATAATACACCTTATGCGAAATGCACTTGATAATTTGAGTTAAATCAAGATATTGAGATCCACTAAAAAGCCTAGTTTGAATAAACTGGGCTTTTTACGTGAATAGTCGTGTTCCACGCTTACTTCGTGAGCAATTTCCCATGGTTTTGATTAGCTCATTTTAAAAATGAAAATTCAATACAATAGCTTTTTGAAGTTAAAAATATGCTAAACTGTATCTCAATTGAGTTACATAACATTAAGGTGAAGAAATGACTTCTCAAACCTCAATGCTGCACGTTCGAATTGATGATGATACTAAGCTTCAAGCGCAGCAAGCTTTAAAATCAATGGGTATGTCTGTTTCTGACGCTGTACGAATCTTTTTAACTCGTGTTGTTGCAGAACAAGCAATTCCTTTTGAGGTTCGCGTACCGAATGCACAGACTGTTGCTGCTATGATTGAAGCAGATGAACTTATCCAAGCTAAAAAAGCCCGTTTTGAAACTGTAGAAGACTTGTTTAATGACCTCGAAAAAAACAGCTAAATCCAAACGTGCCGTTTTACCTCGATCATCGGACTACACCAAAGAGTTTTTAGCAGATTGGCAACGGCTTTCTCGCAGTGGTCGTTATGACATGGGCAAACTGAAGGAAGTCATGATGCTTTTAATCGCTAATGATGAACCTTTAGGGGCTGAATGGTTAGATCATGCCTTAAATGGTAATCAATGGAAAAATTGCCGTGAACTGCATGTCGGTGGAGATTTTCTATTGGTCTATCGTATTGAGTCCCTATCTAAGTTCGATATGATTGTTTTTATTCGTTCAGGAACGCATAGCGAACTGTTCTAAACCCTAAAAAATTAGCCGTTTGGTAAGAAGAACCTACTCCAGAATCCTCGTTTTTCTGGTTCTTCTTCTATTATTTTATTTATATGAAGATCACTTTGTTTATTTGGTGTTTTGACACTGTTTGATCTGTCTTTTTTACTGTTTAAGTCTGTATAGTCTTGTTGTTCAATTGAGCTGTTTTGAACTATTGATTGTTGTTCAGTATTTTCTTTGTGTATGGGGTTGGTATAACCTAATACAAGTTTTAATTCTTTTATTTCTTCTCTTAAGTTACTAATTTCATTAAAAAGTCTATCTTCTCTTTGTTCTGCTTTAAGTCGAGCACTTTCAGAAATTTCTAACATTTTTTTGTATAGTTCAATACTGTCTAATTCTGTTTGAATTGAACTGTTTTGAACTGTCGGCTGTTGTTCAATTTGAACAGCATTATCCGTCTTAGCCTCACCATATAGAACAATCATATCAACCATATCAATGACTTTTTGCCCCTGTTCATTGAGTGTGGCTGTTAATATTCCTTTAGATACCTTGTCATATAAAGCACCACGAGAAAGTCCATAAAGATTTGCCATTTTACTAATCGTTAGCTTTGCCATAATTACGCCAAATAAGACATTAAATTGAGTTTGAATTATTTATTTTAGGATTAAATCCCAGATTTTTTAAATGAGGTAAAAACAGTTTTTGCTTCTCTGGGTCTCTCAACATCTCTTTAATTCGAGATGCAAGGGCTTCATAGTTTTCATTACCTACTGCCAAATGACTTAAATCATGAAGTTCTGCTAATTGATTGCCAAACATATTGATTTGAGAATCGCTCATTTTATAGAAGTTTTGTTGACTTGATACTTTATTATTTAAGACAGGAATAGCTTTTAAAGTTGATTTCTGCTTAAGTTTGAATTGAAGATCAGTAATAATACGACCTTTTTTAAATTGATCATAACTAACTGTTATATCTGTATTTTTATTTATATCTAAAATGGCTTTTTCAAGTACGTTGGTTTTAAAATTAGACATTGTGGCGTATTCATTTACTCCTACACCTAACTTAGCTCTAATATCATCAATATTATATTTTTCAGTCTTCCCAGTGCTTAACCATTTGATTAATAACTCATATAACCTTATGCTATATTTACTTTTAAAATCAGATACTTGCTCTAAATGATATTTTGTGAATTGTTCGCTTAAGCGGCTAATTAAGCTTATAACTTCATTACTTAGATATAAAACAATTAAACCACTTGAATCCACATAAGTGACTTTATTCACCCAGTTTGCTGTGGTGTATGCTTCTTTTCCTTTGTATCTATCTAAATAGCTGAATTCTCGTCTTTTTAATGTTCTAGCTGCATCTTTTATTAAGCTATAGATATTATTACTTTCGACTTTAAATTGATGTACATAGTCGTTCACAGCAATTTCTATTGCTGTATTTGGTGTTAGATCATGGATTTCTCTAGCCTCAACAATAGCTAAAAGCATAAGACGCTGTTCTATTAATGAGAGATTAAAAGAAGCATCTATTAACGCATTATCTTTAACAACTAATTTATTATTGCTCATTTAATCAGCTTTTTAATTCATTTAACTAGGTTATAGACTGACTATTTAAAATAGTCAATATACAATCTATTCAAATACCCCTTAAACCTAGTTTTATGACCCCTTAAACCTAGTTTTATGACCCCTTAAACCTAGTTTTATGACCCCTTAAACCTAGTTTTATGACGCTTGAAAGTGCTGCTATACATAGCTTTCAGGCTGCCTAAAAGGATTTAAAAGCTTAAAAGATTATTAAAAACCCAAAGCATGAAAAATTGCCCTATGTTTTCGCTACGCTCAAACTCTATTGAACTTCGCTTTCGCTCAGTTCTAAGGGGCAATTTTTAGC
>NZ_NEGB01000014.1 GCF_002135235.1 Acinetobacter silvestris | reverse complement strand
GACTACATTATCAATATATGTAGTCAAATGCAAAGAGATTGTAGTCTTATGACAAAGAGATTGTAGTCTTATGACAAAGAGATTGTAGTCTTATGACAAAGAGATTGTAGTCTTATAGGCTTTAAAAGCCTTATATAGAAAGGCTTTCAGCTTGCTTAAAAGCATTAAAAGCATTAAAAACAATTAAAAGCCCAAGGAATGAAAAATTGCCCTATGTTTTCGCTACGCTCAAACTCTATTGAACTTCGCTTACGCTCAGTTCTAAGGGGCAATTTTTAGTAAATGACAGATGTGAATCAAATATTGAAAAAGCAACGTCAAAAACAAAAATGGATTCGCTTCGCTCATAAAGTTTTTTTACTCGCTATGCTCGTTCATGAAACAAAGATCTCGAATCGCAAAGCTCTAAAATGACTGTGAATAATTAAATACCGCATTGTAATCAGGGAAAACAGCAAAAATTTGAATTGGGCTTTGTCACTCGTAGACACTCGTTCTGTTCTTATCTCTTAAATCAAAATAGGCTTCATTTACTCTCATTTGCGTTTTTAGGCTTCTTTTCAATAAAAGACAATGGATTCTATATCTTTTTATTTAAGTGCTGTTAAAACGCATTTAAACGCAATTTATGGCTGTCTTCATTCAATTGAAAAATAGACTTAGCCATTTATCTATTCAGAAAAAGAAAGACTATCTTAAATTTTTAAAACTTAGGTTTGCATAATTGAAGAGTTGAGCAGGAATATGGCTGAATTGCATTCAATAAAATTGACACTATAAGATGTTTTTAGATTTTATTTTTCATACATTGTTATCCTATATAAATCAATGGATTAAAGATAGTTATGTATGAATTTTTTGATCTTTATATTTTTTAATAGTTTGTAAGTTGTTGATTTTTGGCATCCTGCAAGGTGCGTATGGTGTATCCCCAAAAAAGGGTGTTTCTAGGAATAAAAATTTTAAATTATTAAGTGGGTTTTTCGCTATTTTGAGCTTTTTAGGGCGTTTATGTTTAATGGTTTAATAAAAAAATGCAGAAGTAATGTAAAAGTTAGGTATTTAGTTGTAAAAATTAGGTATAAAGTTTTTATAAATTAGCAAAAAGTTGCAAAAGTTATGTAAAAAGAATGTAATTAATCTATATATTGGATTTATTCCATCTGAGAAAAATTGAATATGAAACGGAAGAAAAGTGTACGGTTTTTTCTCCTTTTACCAATCATTGAGCAACTTATAAGTGAGGGGTATACGCAACAATCTATTGTTGAAAAACTTCAAATGGATCATGAGTTAGATCTGAATCTGAATACATTTAAAAGCTATTTATATCGATATCGTTCACAGGATAAAGAGATTCAAGAAAAACCTTCTTTTGATAGGCCAAAAAAAGAAATTACCTCTAGTTTCTTATCTAGTTTTCAAGACGCCGAAAAAAACAAGAATGACTCAGAGCGAAAAATAAGCACAGGTGTAAGTCGATCTCGTGATAAAGCCAAAGCACTATTAGAGAGCTTATCTCTACCTAAATGAAGATTGGTTAATAGCAAAACGCCCATGATTCATGGGCATTTCGCATAAGGTGTATTATGTTAATTTTAGAAAATTTTAAAAATCCATATCAAAAATAGTATTTTGACTAAATTAATAACCCAATTTTCTCTTCTACTACCTTAATTAAGCTTCCTTGATGAATCATGTCTTTTAATGTGAGGATATGAGGGTATAAATACATATCATTTTCCATGGCTGGCACGCTTTTTCTAATTTCTTGCAATACGGCTTGAGTGGCACTACCTGGAGTAAATTCTTTCTCCATAAATTGATGTGCCTGATAAACAGAGAGTAATTCTATTGAAAGAATGTATTCTAGTTTACTTACAATACTCGCTGCTTTCTTTGCTGCGTTATAACCCATAGAAACGTAATCTTCTTGCCCGCCACAAGTCGAAATATTATCTACTACTGCTGGCATAGATAGCATTTTCATCTCATTCAATAACCCAGCTTGGGTGTATTGTGGAATCATTAAGCCAGAGTTTAAGCCGGGTTTCTTAACTAGAAACCATGGATAGCCTGATAAATTCCCATCAATTAAACGCACATTTCGTCTTTCAGACATTTTGGCTAACATCGTCGTCGCAATTGAAGCACTATCAATTTCTAAACCAACATAAGCTGCATCGCAATTACAACTACTCATTGCGTAACCATCATCACCATCAGGCATAATGACAGGGTTATCAGAACAAGAGTTCATTTCATTTTCAATCGTTAATCTGGCATCTGATAATGTTTTTTTGACAGCACCATGTAATTGAGCAATAGCTCTTAAAGAAAGAGCATCTTGTAGTCTATGGTCGATGTGAGATTGAGCAATATTTGAATCAGCCAAAAGTTTACGAATATTTTCTGCTGTTTCTTTTTGCTGAACATGTAACTTTAAGTTCATTACTTTTTCATCAAAGGCTCTTAATGTTCCTTTCAATACTTCTAAGGACATTGCTGCAATAATATCAGCAGATTTAGACGCTTGTAACATGTCATATAAAGATAAGGCCGCTAATGCTGTTGGGCTGGTCGCTCCATTTAACAGGGCTAATCCTTCTTTTGTAGCTAAAGATAGTGGTTCCAAGCCGGCTTTTTCTAATGCTTCTTTTGAGTTTAGCCATTCACCTTGATACAACATTTTTTCTTCGCCAATGAGGCTTACAACAATATGTCCTTCAACAGATAAGTAGCCCACGGAACCATCTCTAGGAACAAAGGGAGTTAAGCCAAGATTTAAACATTGTCTAATTAATTCAACAGTTTCAAATCTAATGCCACTATAGCCTAACCCTGTGTTTTGAAGCATCATGAGCATAATTGCTCTCACTTCTTCTTCAGGCATTTTTTCACCAACCGAAGTTGCATGAGTGATGACAATATTTCTTTGTAGAATGGCAGTATCTTCTTTTGAGATGACTTCTGTACATAACACGCCAAAACCAGTTGTAATGCCATACATGACTCGTTCTTCATCAACCCATTTATCGACTAATTTTCTTGATGCTTTAACTCTGTCGATATAATTTTTTGAAAATATGACTGGTACATGCTGTCTAGCTACAGCAACTAGATCATCTATTGTAAGGTTGCTATTTGTACCTAACTCTATTGTCATACGAACCTTCCTTAACTCTTTTATTTTAAACGCTACAACTTGTCATGTAATGTATATACAACTAGTGGCGTGTGTCAAATAACTCATCATTTAACATAATGGGCATTATGTTAAATTTTCAAAAAATATAGTAAAAATGGGGGCTTAAGGCTCCCATTTGAGATCCAAGAAAAGTATGCCGAGTCGTAAAGCTCAAAAGAGCATCATTGAGCAAAGAAAATTAAATCCTGTGCTTGACTCTTGTGGTTAAAAACAGGACATTTTAATTGGGAAATAACAGCATCTTTAAGATTACTTTAAGATCAGTATCTTATCTTTATTCATACCCTCTGAAACGTTCTCGTTCAACCGACTCGGAAACAAGTCGGCTTTTTTATGTGTAGTTCTGATATATTCCGCCAACAAGAACGCTCAATATTCAATCAAAATGATTTATTGTTGTGATTTATCAACTCATCCACTGCTTAAATTATCCCCAATTTCTGCGGACAACTCTTGGGATGAAAAACAGCCAAATTTGTACGCTCTGGCGTACATTAATTCAAGCCCTTTGCGTCTATGCCACTTCGTTCTAACATCTTATCATGAGGACATAGAGAGCAGGATGCTCCGACAATAACAATAAAATTTCTACATACGGATAGTGAGGTACGACAGGAGTTATACCTAAGCACCAAATACGTAAAAAAGCCCAACAGGATGTTGGGCTTTTTTATTGCCTGTATCTTTTAGATCAGGCTTGGATGTACATCTAGAATGCGAATTAAAGTCGCTACTGGGCCAGTCGGGTATCTACCCCTTGTTCCCAGTTCTGTAAGGTTCTCGCACTGATATGTAAGCGTGATGCAAATTCAACTTGGCTCAACCCAGTCTTTTCACGGACTTCTTTAATATCAGGTAATTCAAGCTCGGTAAACCGTCTAACTTTCAGGGGGAAGATCACCTAGCGCCCATTTTTATCAAATATTCCATTTTAAATTGCTAGACGTAAATTAAGTGCTTTGACCACTTTAATTAGAGTTATTTAACCTAAAAAATTTATAACAAAAAAACTAATATAAAAGATACGAATTCATCAGTAAAAAACATATTATAATATTTAAGACATAAATTATAGATATGAAAAATGTTAAAAAAATATAAACTTAGTCACTATATCTTTCCATTAATATTCTGTTATTTTTCTACGGATGCCATGGCTACTATTAATGTATATGGTCCTGGTGGACCAGCACCAGCTATACATGAAGCTGCAAAGCAATTCAAAAATAAGACAGGAATTCAAGTAAATGTCACTGCTGGACCCGCGCCACAATGGACTGAAAAAGCTAAGTTAGATGCAGATATATTCTATAGTGGCTCTGAGGCCATGATGTCTGATTTGGAGTTAATATTTTCTGAGCAGATTGTAAAGGATTCTATAGAACCCATATATCTACGTCCTGCTGCTATTTTAGTCAGAAAAGGTAATCCAAAAAATATTAAAGGTTTTAAGGATCTTGCTAAGCCTAATACAAAAGTTTTAGTCACACATGGTGCAGGACAAGTAGGTATGTGGGAGGATATTGCGGGTAGAACTGGGAATATTCAGTTAACTAAGTCCTTTCGACAAAACATTGCCATGTATGCACCCAATACAGGAGTTGCCAAAAAAAATTGGGAAGAAAACAGCAACTATGATGCCTGGTTAGTTTTTAATATTTGGGGAGTTAGTAATCCAGATATCGGTCAAATTATTCCTATAGAACCACAGTTGGTTATTTATCGTGATACAGGTGTTGCATTAACACAACATAGTTTAAAAAACTCTGAAGCTAAAAGTTTTATAGAGTTTTTAAAATCCCAACAAGGTAATACTATTTTTAAAAAATTTGGTTGGAAAAAATAATTTATCTTTAGAAAAGATAAGTCAAAATAGTTATGTTTTTTTAAATATCTATTGAAAAACTATCTTCATGGATAATTAAATAAGTGACTTTAATAATATTGTATTTAATCGCGGATAAAAAATTGACTTGAAAAAAAAGTGGCTGAAAGCTATTAGGGAGTTACCATACAACCTACGCCACGAAAAGGAATGGCTCAATTATCAAAAAGATACAGGCTTAGAGAGAGAAAGTTTTTATAAAGCACTTTCAGGTGATGTAAATCCAAGTTTAAATTAAAAGGACTAAGCCCTGTCGAATACAGAACTCAGTCCTTAAAAGCTGCTTAATCAAACCGTCCAACTTTCGGGGTGCAGATTAGGATGTTGGGCTTTTTTATTACAAAAAAAAAGCCCAATCCATAAAGGAGTTGGGCTGAAAAAGGATGTTCCTTGGGAGATACATCCAGAGGGTAACTGGTATAACAACAATCATATGATAGTTATACTAAAACATAAAACAGATTGTTTTGATAAAAATGATCTGTTTTAACGATTAAAATAGAATGAAAGCTTACTTCGCATAAGAGATTTTATGTTAAATAGCCCAAACCACGGACAAGCGTAATCTCATCTCCTAAGTTACTGTCATTTCCAGATCTATTAGTTCTTCCAATTTTCATTATTTATTAGCACTGAAATATCGAAAATAGATTCCTTGCATAACATCCGTTGCTTGAATATAGTCTAAAAAATTAATTATTTTATAGATAGATACATGAGCTTACTTCATAGAAAATCATCAATGGTACTATTCGCCTTAGAACAGGCAATTGGTGAACTAGTTTTAGATAAGGAAATTGTTGATATACCAGATTCAATTATTCAAGAAATATCTGAAAGAGAAACCTTGAAAGGGCGAAGTTTTGATCCTTCACAAATTAAAGACGTAGTAGAAGCAACTTACTTAGATGAATTATTTCGAATAGCAATAAATGCATCTAAAAATGATTCAAAGTGTAATCTTATAAAATATCTGTATTCTTTATTCCATAATTTCGAAGTTTATCTAATAAGAAATGCTGTCAGTCATCCTAATAGAAAATTTCTAGATTATTATTGGTATCGTTTAGCTGCTTTAGCAACTGATCCTGTTGTTGATCTCTTAGACCTTAAGAAAGTTAAAAATGCATTTGTATCTGCTCAAGAAGGAATTCTAGAAGACCCTCCTGAGGAATGGATTAATAGAATAATTTGGCAAACACCTAATAATTTACCCAAAAATTTTGAGCATGCTATTACTGGTCTCATTGGTCGACAGAAAGAAAGTAAGCAACTAGAAAGTTTCATTTTGCATCCAAGAATAAATACAGTAGCACTTGTGGCTCCTGGTGGATTAGGAAAAACTGCTCTAGCATTAGACCTACTTCAAAACTGGGTGCATAGCCCAAATACACTTAAACATTTAGATGGTGTAATTTTTATAACCCTAAAAACTGAAAAATTAACTGCGAATGGTATACAGACACTGTCGGCTATACAAACTTTGGAAGAACTAAAGGGGAAAATAGTAGATTCTTTTAACGAAGTATTTGATGAGGAAGAAACTAATTTTACTGATTGTCTAAAAAATAATGAAGAAAAACATATCTTATTATGTATTGATAACCTAGAGACTATTTTACGTGATGAACAAGAAATATTTGAGGATTTTAATAACACCTTACCACTAAACTGGAAAGTACTTATTACTAGTAGAGTTACTGTTGAAAATACTAAGACCCTGAGCTTACAACCATTAGATAATAAAAATGGAGAAATATTAGCAAGAAAATATCAACAATCTAAAGGAATGGTAGCATTAGATCAGCATACTTATTCTGAAATTGCGAGTAGATGTTTCTGTAATCCATTAGCTATTAGATTGACAATAGACTTAATTAATTTAGGGAAAGATATACCAACTTCTCTAAATAACGCTCAGAAAAGTATTGGTGAATTTTCCTATAACAACCTTATAGAATCTTTGAATGAAGTATCAATTCAAATATTAGAAGCAATATTTGTTGAAACAAATTCAACAAGAGCTAGTTTATGTAATTTATTAGAAAAAAATCTAGATGAAATTTCAGATAGCATCGGTGAACTATCAAGGACGAGCCTTATTATAAAAAGCTCTAAAGATGATGTAGAAATATACTCATTGAATGATTCTATTAAAGAATTACTATTAGTTTCACCTCGCAATATGCTTACTAGAGGCCAAGTTCAAAGAAAAATATTAGAACAAAAAACAAAAGTTAGGGAAATTGATTTTCATCAAGAAAAAAACCAATATCCTATATGGCATCGTGACTTTATTTCAGTAGATACACCAGAAGCCCTGAAAATATTAGTTAAAGAAATCAACAAAATAGTAAATAAAAAGCATTTGCAAGATTATTCTATTCTTACTGATATATTCCGAAAGCTTAAAGATCAAGAAATGGTATTTTCAGAATACTCTATCTATCATAAATCTATGGCAAAAATGCTAGGAAAATTAAAAGACAATACTGGGCAGGAAACGTCAATTTTAAGAGGATTAGCTATCTCACCAGAAGATCCAAGCATCATATATATGCTTGCTAGGTATTATGCAGATCAAGGTGATTATGAAAATTCTAGTCAGCAGTATGAAAAATTAATAGATATGGGATGGATTAAAACAGATGAAGTAAATATTGGTTTCTCTAAAACAATTTACAATGGCTATTTTTTAAGTCTTATCTATGGCAAAAAAAGTGATATTATTTTAGAAAAAACTAAGGACTGGAAAGAGCAGGGACCATTTATTCCATTAATTGGTGTATATAGAGCGACAGCTTGGAAAAGGATTAGTGAAACCTATGCTCCAGATCAAATTAATGACAAAGAATCTTCTTTAAACAGTGCTTTAAAAATTTTTGATGATATCTTTAGGAATTATGGTTACTTTAATGAAGCCTGTAAACAAGCAACAAAAACCTTTGAGGAAGTAGTTTTTTACTGCAATAATAATTTTTCAAATCCTAGTAAAATTAAGGAGTTTTTAGATATTATCTATAAACACTTTATTTCCGTTTCTGAAAATCATCTTACATATAATTGGTCAGATTTATTAATAAAATTCAAAAACTTAGATTTTAAAGATAATCCTTTCAATCAGGAAAATACTTTGCAATCTAGGAAATCAGAGGTAATCAAAAAGTTTCTTGATGGTATTCAAGAGAATAGCTATAAGTTTGTGAGAATTACCCAAAAAAATGAATATACTCTATTTGCTTTAGATTGTAATGATACCTCTTACTTCTTACATAAGAATCAATTTAGTGGCCCTAGTCATTGGAAAAGTTTGACCAATAGCGATATTCTTAAAATTTTACCTTATCCACCAGATTCTAAGAAACCCGCTATTAAAGTAAGAAATGCCTATAGTACTTAAAAACTGAATTTTAGCTGATACTTTGAGATGTGGATTTAGCTATGTTTCAAAGTTACACAACTTTATGAGTATATTGATTTTCTAGGCTAACGAAGCAAAGTACTTGTATGGCTGGCTATTTCTGATAGTTATTATTTCAGGTAAATAATACAAAACTCATTATATTAGTTTTCCTAAAATTAACATAATGGCCGTTATACGAAGTCAAAAATGGGAGCTTATAGCTCCCATTTTTAGTCTTTAATGCGTTTCTTCGCTTCGTCATAAACTATGCTGTCAGCTCGTTTCCCAACGGTGATGAGCAAGATGACTACTTGATCATCTTTGACTTGATAAACTAGTCTGATTCCAGCCTTTAATAATTTAATTTTATAGCAGCCTGCAAGATCACCTCTGAGCATATTCTTAGGAATATGTGGCTGCTCTATGACCTTGGCGAGTTTCTTCTTAAATTGATCTCTGATAGCACTGGGAAGTTTTTCCCATTCAGCTGTGAAGTCCTTATGACGTAAAAGCTTATAAGTCATCTAAAGTAATTTCCTCGAACATTTCTTTAGGGTCATTAATTCGCTTGCGTACAGTCGCTAATAATTCAGCATCTTCTTCTGAGAGCAATGCTTTTTGAACAGGTAGCTTTCCTGTAGTCGCAATATACTCAAGGATGTTGGTGAAGAATTCAGTTGGTGCAATACCTTGTTCTTTTAGGACAGAAAATGATTTTTCTTTTAGGGCTTCATCGACCCTGAAGTTAACAGTAGCCATTACTTTTCCCATTTGTTGAATGCCTATGGATATTGTAATGCAATTTGCATTACATGGATAGTTCGTATAACAACCATTATGTTAAATGGGTATTATTTTTATATGTTTCTAATTAAGTAATATATAATTAACTAAATTTATTAATTTTTATAGATACTTATATGAATCTTGAAGAAGTAAAAAAAATCTTATCTGAATCACAGCAAAAAGATTGGATTATTGATGATGAATCAGGGTCTTTTACATATAAAGATGACTTAAATCTTCATATTGAAAGAGCACAATACGAAACTTATCGAGATTTTAATGAACCTTGGGCAACTTCCCATCCAGATCCTAAAGCAGTTGCTGTGGAATATACTGTTAAATATGGTTCTTCATTTGTAGATAAAAAAACTTTAGTTTCAGTTGATGGACATAGAGCAACATTACCTATGCCTAAATCTGCTACAGATTTACATGTCAAAAAATCGGATATTAACTTCGCTAAAATTGTTAATGTTGGCGGAAATGTTGATGAATATCTAAATCGTGCTGGTCTTGTGGAAGATAGCAATGATTGATGACAAAAAAATTATTAAATATTTAAAAGACCAAAAACCAAGAAGTACTGGGCATAAAGTCTTAAGTAAAGATGAATTCATTGACGGGGTTATTGCTAAACTATCTTTTGACGATGGTTCAGTAACTGAAGCAAAATTTTGGGTAATACTGACAAAGAATCACAACTCCTATGCTGAAAATGAAAGTCAACTAATTCAAGTGGTTAATACTGCTATTTCTAAGAATCAAGACAAAGTTCCTTTTTGGGATAGAGTGTTTAATATTTCTGGTTGGATAGCCTTGGCTATAGTTATAACAGTTATATTTATTGCACTTTCTAGTCCAACTCATGATGTTCCAGAGTTTTTTAAGGCGGCTATGTTAACAATTTTAGGATTTTATTTTGGTGGTGTTATTAACAATAAAAAGATAAAAGTTGCAGAGAGTTAGTAAATGTCTGTAATGACTAAATTGTAGATAATCTAAAATTAACATAATACACCTTATGCGAAATGCATCAATTAACTTGAATTAAATCAATATATTGAGATCCATTAAAAAGCCCAGTTTGAACAAACTGGGCTTTTTAATGGATCATTCATGCAATATGCCTATTTTCTCAGCAATTTGAGTGTGTATTGATAATCCTGACTGTACAATCACTTATCTTGCTCTTGGTCTTTTTGAAGCTGTTCCCGCTCTTTTTTAAAGGCACGTTGATCCATGACACTGGCAATCATCATGATGGGAATGCAGATAAATAGAAAGGCAATCGCTTGTAGGATTTCTTTTAGTTTATTCATGTTCAAAACTCCTGTAAGAGTTTAATCCTCATTGAAGACGGCATTCAGGACTCGTCCAAATAAGCCACGTTTTTTAGGTTCTTTTTGGGATGCCTTATAGTGTGTTATTGACTTGTCTTGTGGTGCATCATTGGGATGCCTTATGTTTGTTTCATAGGACGTTTCATTCTGCTCCATTGCCTTATTTGTATGGATTATAGGTGTTTCATATGTATTGTCTTGTGGTGCATCATTAGGTTGTTTCATGGTTGTATCGTGAGACAATTCTTCAGTATTTTCTTTATGTCCTATAAGTAATTGAAAGCGGTCTATCTGATCTAAATAGCGTTGCTCTCGATCTTTATAAGCTTCAATTTCTTTTTTCATGAAATCTACTAACTGACGTAAATCTGCATTATCTTTGGGGGGATTTACGATTTGGTTGGTTTCATTTTTTTTAGTTGGTTCACCAAAGCAACGGATGACTTCTGATACATCAAAAAGATTATCAGAACTTCGAGACAAGCGACCTTCTTTAATAGCTCTATATAGCGTAGAACGGCTAACATTAAAGCGTTTAGAAACCTCACTTAGTGATAACTTAGCCATTTACAGTATCCTTTTGATTAGATGGCATATATCCCACTTTTTTTAGGTATGGATAGAGTTCTTTAAATCGTTCAGGATCTTGTAACATTTCAGCAATACGAACAGCAAATTGTTGAAAGCTCTCTGTTCCTTGTGAATATTTTCCCATATCAGGTAACTCTGAAAGTTTATTAGCAAACAAATGACGTTGCGAATCTGTCATTCGAGAAAACAGATCAAAATTATTATGAGCGCTCTTAACTTCAGTTACTGGAGCATTAACTTTTTTAGGTTTAAAAGTAAATGATAAGCCTGAAATAGACCTTCCTTTTTTGAATTGTTCATATTCAACAGTAATATCAGTTAAATGATTAATTTGTTTTATAGCTGGCTCTAATACCCGATTTTTGAAGTTAATCATTTTCTGATATTCATTGGTTTCTAAACCTAATTGTTCTCGAAAGTCTGCTAAATCAATGACTGGAGTTTTACCAACCTCTTTCCATGAGATTAACAATTCGTATAAGCGGATAGCATATTTACTAGTTAATTGAGCGACTTGTTTTAATTGGTAACTAGTAAAGTGTTTCTCTAATCTAGTGATGAGAGGAACAACATCGGGAGCAAATGTAACTTCTAGAATAGCAAGATCATCTATATAGGCGATTCTACTAACCCATCGTGATTTGACTACAATTTCTTTGTTAGTATCTTTATGATTATCTTTAAAAGAAAATTTTCTTTCAAAAAGATTATGAACAGCATTTTTTAATGCACTGTAAGCTGCTTCCTTAGTTACATCAAAGCGTGTTGCATAGTCAGAAGCATGTATCTCTAATTTACTATCAGAAGTAATCCCTTGTTCTGTTTCTCTAGCTCTTATGATAGATAAGAGTATTAGCCGTTGCTCTGTAACTTCTAGATTATAACTAGCATTAACAAGAATATTATCTTTGACAACCAAATCACTTTTCATAGAACTACATATTATTAGTGTTGTTGAGACTACATTATCAATATATGTAGTCAAATGCAAAGAGATTGTAGTCTTATGACAAAGAGATTGTAGTCTTATGACAAAGAGATTGTAGTCTTATGACAAAGAGATTGTAGTCTTATAGGCTTTAAAAGCCTTATATAGAAAGGCTTTCAGCTTGCTTAAAAGCATTAAAAGCATTAAAAACAATTAAAAGCCCAAGGAATGAAAAATTGCCCTATGTTTTCGCTACGCTCAAACTCTATTGAACTTCGCTTACGCTCAGTTCTAAGGGGCAATT
>NZ_NEGB01000013.1 GCF_002135235.1 Acinetobacter silvestris | reverse complement strand
AAGTTGCTACACTTTATTTGATTTATATTTAAATTTCTATATAAAGGTCGGTTATAAACAAATTTTATCTTTATTTTAAAATATAGCTAGCTAATTTATAATTAGTATTAATTAATATAATTAAGTAATTATAATTAAGACACTATTTTATTTATAAAAATCAATAAATTATAATTTTAAAAGTGGAAGATCTGTCACTGAAAAGTGGAAGGTCTGTCACTGAAAAGTGGAAGGTCTGTCACTGAAAAGTGGAGGGTCTGTCACTGAAAAGTGGAAGGTCTGTCACTGAAAAGTGGAAGGTCTGTCACTATGGTGGAAGCTTTGTCATTCAGTTTTAAATATACTCTTATAAATCAATAAATATATATATATAACAATATTTTATGTTGTTAGTAAGTCTTGGTTTAAATGAAATAAGGTGGAAGCTTTGTCACTATATAATTATTAACTGTGGATAATACATAGCTTTTCATTATAAATTACTAAAAAATGTCTCTTTTTGCACTTGATGATCATTAAAGGTGGAAGATTTGTCACTGAAAAGTGGAAAAAATGATAAATTTTTCACTTATAACAGTGTTTTTTGGCCACAAAAAATAAAATGGGCTCAAGCTTCGCAAGCTAAAGCACATAAAAGTGGAAGGTTTGTCATCAAAAGGTGGAGGAGTATTTTTTAATTCCACTTATTGGGTGAATAACAAACTAAAATGGAAAAGATGATGACATGCTTTCCACTCTTAGTTTTGAGTTAAGTCACGCATGGGCTAATGCTATTTAGATATTGTTAAAGTGTAGTTCTTGAAAAAAATTCCACTTTTGTGTATAAAATGTAGAAAATCACTTTTATTTTTCACTTATGGATAGTTTGAACGAAAAAGAGGAGATCGATTATCTACCATATTGTATTGGTAATATTCGACAAAATGGAGTGGTTAGCACAAGTAACCGTTTAATTCGACCAATTGAATTGTCATCAAATGAATATAAAGCATTACTCTATGCGATGGCAGTTGCAAATTATGGTGAAAAAAATAACCAAGATCATGAAATAACTGAGCAAACTTATATTTATTTGCATAAAGATGATTTAGGCGAATTGTTAGGTTTAGATAAAAAAAATTCTATTAATGTCGCGATTGATCGTATTTATAAAGAATTATCGTCTAGAGTTGCTCACTTTGTGATTGAAGAGCCTTTAGAAGATGGAAAACGAAAAGTAAAGAAAGTACATTCAGTAGTTCCAATTATTCGCGAACTGCGCTGGGAAGATGATGCGAAGAATGCTTTACAGATCCGTTTTACTAGTGAAGTACTTCCGTATTTTACACGCCTAGCAAATGGTAATTTTACTACTTATCAATTAAAGGATTTATTTGCTTTAGACTCAGTCACCAGTATGAGTCTGTATTCCTACATTATTAAAAATGAGTTTAAGTATGTGAATCAGGATTCATATGAAGTCGAACTGTCTTTAGAAAATATAAAAGCTTTAATTGACATAGGTGACAAAAAGTATGATCGATGGGTCGATTTTAGACGGTATGTGTTAGATAAAATTATTGAAGAAATTAATGGGAAAACTAGTCTAAAGTTAGAATATGAAACGCTTAAGAAAGGCCGTCCTGTTGTAGGTATCCGATTTAAAATAACCAATGGGAAAATCGAGCCAGTTTCCCTAGCTGTTAACGAAAGGGATCAAATTTATCTAGATGTATACTTTGATGATAATGCCATAGTGAAGGAACTGGGGGCAAAATTCGATATGACCGTACGTTCTTGGTATACCTATGCAACTGACCCGAATTATCAGCAATTAACTAAATGGTTAAAGCCAGAAGGTTGTTTGACCGACTCTCAAGCTAATGTCATTGTGAACGATATTATGTTCCAAATGGATTTTGCTACAGTGGGTTCTTCTATGAATGACTTCAAAAAGGAAATGAAGTTCAAGTTAAAAAGCAATGCCAGTTTTGTTCAAGAGAATCGTGATCGGTTGAATGAAATATTTGGCAAAGAGATTATTTAAAAGTGTAGTAACTTGCTACATTATTTTAAATAAAATGCCTTAATTAGGGCGTGTCCTCATTTGGCTTTGCACCAAATAAATACGCAGGCTATACGAATCATAGACTGATAATTGCGTGCTAGTTTATTAAATCGAGTTGCAATAGCACGGAAACGTTTCAATCTCGCAAAGGAATTTTCAACTAAATGTCTTAATTTATATAGATATTTATCAAATTCCTTATTCGACCTTTTACTATTTGATCTCATTGGAATAATGGGGATCATATTCTTGTTCTTGGCATTATGATATGTTCAGCATCATACCCCTTATCAGCAATAAGATAGGTTGCCTCGCCTACAGCATCAATTAGTTGTTTTGCAACTTGACTGTCGTGGACGTCACCCCTAGTGATTTTAAAATCAATCGATAATCCATTCGCGTCGGTTGAAGATGTATTTTTGTTGTTCGTCTATCGCGTGATTGTCCAATTTTTCGTTCAAAAACATGCCGAGCTCTACTTGCATGCTGATACGCGCGTATGTACTTCAATCAATGAATACCCATTCCTGACCCAGAAAACGCCTCGTAATCTAAAAGAAATTATCCCATAAGCCCTTACTTGCAAGCGATTGTAAGCAGTTTACAAGGGGGCAGTTATTGAAGATATCACGCCATGTTGCACCTATGCGTAGTATCCATAAGATGGCTTCCATGATATTTCTACTATTTTTTGAACAGTAACAACAGTGTAACTGCATAGTATCTTGAATTTACTGCCAGATATCATTGGTGAGAAGAGTGCGTGTCATTGAAAAATATAGAAATGAAAATAGCTTGAAGGAGGATTTTAATCGAATTACTCAAATGAAGATGCTCCCTAGTAATACAAAATGTTGATCTACTTAAAATTGATTTTCTGAAACCTTTTCTTAAATATTTTTATGAGTTAGCCTAAGCATAATTCTTAGGCTATTTTTATAAACCATAATTCAAATTACATAAAAATTTGATTAAGAAAATTTCTTAAAAACCTGATCTGTAATCGTAACTATTTTTTGGCGTAGACGCTTTACGACTGCTACTTGCTGTCACAGATTGATTGTTATAGAAATTATCAGCTTTTCCTTCATTATTTACTATATTAGGATCCTTAGGTTCCAAATTTAATTCTTTCGTTGGCGATTTTGGTTCAGCCCTGTCATTTTTAGTAGCCGAATCACCCACTGGATTATTTTCAATTGAATCATTCACTCTTTGTTGAAGGGGCGTGTCAAATATAATTTTGATATTTTCTTTATGAGCAATTTCTTGGACTTGTCTTTTAAACTCATCTGTTCCGTCAACTAAAACAACACCAAATTTATCTCTCGCAAGCAATAAAGCATCACGGATATGCTCATGTTGATGACTAACAACTACAATTTCTGATGTATTTTTCGTTTCAAAAAAAGCAATTTTTTTCTGGTCTAGATAAAATTTTTGTCCAAACTTATATTCGACAGTATATTTTTCTCTTGGGAAACACATTTTTCGATTTTGTTGAGAGGGCATTGAAATTTGTTTTTCAGATTTGAAAGTATTTAAAAGTTCTGCTTCTTGTTTCTTTTTTAACTGGATTCTTCGACTATATTCAAAATATTGCTGCATTTGTAAAAAATCAAGTTCAGCTAAATTTTCAGCGTGTTGAAAAGTTTTATTGGCTTCATTTTTGGGGATAAGTGTCAGTTCCGATAAGGAAATGGAGGATACCGTTTCACTACGATATTTTTGCTTTTCATCAAGAATAGGCGGGGCTGTCTGCAAACTAAAATACAATTGCCAGGTCTGTTCAATTTCAGTTGAGTTGAAATATTGTTTATTCAATTTTATGGGCTGGATATAGACAAGATTGCGAACTCTTTGTAGCAGAATAGTCTGATTTTCTACACTTAAATCTAGTATGTCATTTTGATCAACACAATTTCTTAATATTGATTGCAGTTGATTCATATGTACACCACAGCAATTGAGCAACAAACATGTTTTTATTAGAGCAGTACTTTGCACGTTGCTTGTCGATCTAAATTGTTCAAACAAAAATGTAAAACAAGATTCGATCTCTTGTTGAGATAACTTTGTAAAACTTGGTAATACTCTCTCTTGGTTCGTATCGACAATGTTTTTGTTTTCTTTTAAATCACTTAAAGTGGTGTAGCATAATGCTTTAAATTCAGATGAGCCGCGTAGAGATGCTTTTTCACTCACACCGAGCACTTTGATGCATTGTTGTAGTCGACTGATTGAATAATTGCTAAAGACCAAGACCCCATATTGATTCTGTATTGCGATCGGCTCATTCGGTTGATGTTGATCGAAGAGGATTCTTGCTGTTTTAATATTAGGGTTATATTGTCGAATAAAATTTTTAGATTGACGTTGATCAAATAAAAATTGTTGTTGCATCAGTAAGTGATTCAACACTGGAATATGCTTTAAAAAATCTGCATAAGAGGTGATTTTCGATGAATCAAAGCTTGAAGAATATGGAACGTTTTTTTGCAGTGTTTGAGATGTTTTTTGACTTAAGTTTGCATGTTGAGCGTTATAGTTTTTTCTTTGCAATACTCTGGAATTCATTTGATCAGCGTGATGCTGGTAATGCAGCAGGGTGAAAATGACATCAGATGATTGTTCTGGAAATTGTTGTTGTAAATTTTTTAAAAAATGCTGTTTATTGTGTTTATAGATTTCATTTTCAAAAGAAACTTCTAGGTATTCATCTCTACGTTTTGTACTGATAGAGTCCTTCTCTGATTTCATCTCTAGATAAATATCATGCAGATCTTTAACTAAAAAATCTTCATTTTTAAATAAATGATAAGAATGTACAGTGGTTTCTGCTGATTGAGCGTGCTGAACAGTGTCGCTTAATTTGATCAGAGGAATTATTTTGTGATCGACATCATGATGAGTAAAATCCCCCCATTGTTTTTCTAAGTTTTTCAGAGTGACTTGTTTATTACAAAATAAAGAGGCTTTAAAGGTGAGTGTTTGTTTTTCACTTGTCTGAATTTTAAAAATACTACCACTGCGTTTTTTCTCATAAAGAATGCCATGTTGAGCTAATCCTTGGTGCCAACTTCCCCAATTTTCAGCACTGCTCATTACTTGCTGAATATCACGTTCAATATAGTATTGATAGTTTATTTCCTCTGAAATTTCATGACTCATTCGACTTTTTTGCTGATGTCGATGTTCTAGATCTCGAATTTTTGAATCAATTTTTTCAGCATCGGGCTGAGGTACATAATCTGGATTTTTTTCACACTGTCCAGTCTCATGCTTATAGATAAACAGTGGATTAGGCTCTGATACCCATCTCTGTTTCGCTTCAATTTCTGCTACTGCCCGATGAACTGCGTTAAGAATCCAACCACCTCCTAGATCGATGACCTTATTTTCATTGTGCTTATTTTTTTTGAATGGATGAACTTTATTGATGATCAAATGAAAGTGCACATTGTCTGTATCCAGGTGCATTGCATATTGCATTTGCAACTCTTCTGCACCGAGATGTTTTGCTAAAATATCAATTTGTTCTTCAAGCTGTTCAGTGGTTGGAACTTCAAATTTTTTAAAACTTCCGACCATGTGTACGATTGGGTCAATCACGCGAGAGTTCAAACTGGCCGTTTGTGACATTTCAATTTTTTGATAATGCGGATCATCATCTAAAAAGTTTCTAGAGTTTGAATAGACACATTTTTCAGAGAGTAAGTCTTGATCAAAACTAGGATGAAGCTGATGAATATAGTCAGATAAATGTTGAGAACGTGTTTGCTTTGGATGGTGAATATAATCAGATAGTCCAGTGACGCGATCTTCTACTGAAGACCCGATCGTGTTGGGAATGACTTTAATAATCATGATTTATCCAATTCATCATTGAGTCTGCGCACAGTTAATTTGATCTCTGTGATGAGCTGATTTATTTCTCTCACGTCATGATCAATAATTTGCGTATCTTTCAGTTGTTCAAAGATTTTTGTGAGCATGAATCCTAAGAGGCGAACATTATGAATATCGTTTGACGGTATAAAACTTAAGGCTGATGTACTTAAAAGCTTATGTCTGAGGTAATCCGATTGCTTCATTGATGCCTGTTTACAAGCGGTCTGAATTTGATTGAATTCATCCTTAGTAAGATGAATCAGCATTTGTTTATCAAGAGAATCTTTTTTATTCATTTTTTTCTACTGTATGCAAATTGAGACCGAGCATAGCGAGCTCGATATTTGTACTTTGGACAAAAGATATCTTTTGTCCCATCCTGTATTTTTTGAAAATGATCTAATTGTCTAAATATGATAGAGATCATGTTATTTTTTTCACTTTTTTATTATCGCAAAAGATTACATTTTTCAGTCATTTAAAAATCAAAAAAGGGTCATGTTTTGCCATTTCTATCAGCATAGATATTTCGAATAATGATCTTGTAAATTTATTTTTAAGGAAGGTATATGATGCAAGATCAGAATGTTTTAGCACTTGATATTGAAAAGTCTGATGATAAAAATCTTAAAAGCTCAACAGATCATTCTTTTGACGCTGCCCCAGAAAATGATTCTAAGGACTCAAAGTTTGTTGAAAAAAATCAAAAAATATATAGCGAAAATGATTCTAAAAAATTTGAAGACATTCTTCTTCGTCATATTCAAAAAATGAATGAAACAACGATCACGCGAAATCAATTACTTACTCAGCATAGGCAAACTTTACTCCAGCTTTTTGGTCTTGGTGCAACGGTACAAGAAATATTGCATTTTCTAGAAGAAAACAATTTTACTGGAATTACTGCAGAAAATTTAACAGCTTTTTTAAAGAAGAAAAAATAAATTATGGTGTGAAGTTCTTAGGAACTGTTGATATTTTCTGTGCAAAAAAATAGCGAGAAAATAAAATTTAATCGCCAAACCAAATTCACTTCTCGCTATAACCAGCACGAGTAATCTTTAAAACCCTGCACATCGTTTTAATCTTAAATTGATGACTGTATTTAAGGATAATACTGATACTTTACTCGGGCAAGCTGGCAAATACCTTGCTGTCCCATAGTTTGATTTAAATAAAAAAAGCCTGAGTCTAAAGTAGTTAAAATATAAGTGCGAACCAAGAGAAAGAGACATATTAAAAAAAGCCGCGGTGTACTTCGCAAGCCAGTCCAGGTGAGGTATGCCTTTATTCAGGACAATCAGCGTATATGGCCGATCCATCGTTTGTGTTCAACTTTGGATGAGTCGCAGAGGAAATTGTCATGATAATGATGTTGCTGAGAGCTTCTTTCAGTTGTTAAAGCGAGAAAGAATCAAGAAGAAAATATATACATCAAGAACTGAAGCCAAGGTCTGATATCTTTGAATATATTGAGATGTTCTATAATTCAAAACGCAGACATGGTTCCAATGGTCAGCGTTCTCCTTTAGATTAGAAAAGGCCCATCAAAAGATGGTTATTCTAGAATTTTGGTGGCTATTTAGAGATTCTACAGTCTTGAGTACGGAAAGCAGCCCACTCATACTTTCCAGTTGTTCTATAGGAATTCCACTTGTTAATAGATTAGGAGAGTTGAGAAAATGGTGCATCCACTCGATATCACCACCATTCAGATTATAGATAGCCTTGTAAATCCGAATGATGATTAATGCTATTTCTCCTTGTTTAGAATTAGGATCTAGAATTAGGGTTGCTTCAGATAAATTCATATCAACGCATTCAAGATGCAGAATTTTTAAAAATTGCTCTGGCTTTAGTCCAAGATGTTCAGCAGCTTTCCATGAAGCTTTGGCCAAAACTCTAGATTGATTTATAGATTGTGAAAGTGGACTCATAAGCATGCCCTTAATAATGGATAAACAAGCAATTGATCAAAAAAAATATCAAAAATACAATGGTTGCTCTCCTGATAATTATCTTGGAATACAAGTAATAGAAATAATTAAAGTGATGGTTTTTGCAGATGTCCGCAAGACTGAGTCTGGGTTTTTGCTAAGTTTCTCATTTTCTTGCAGCCTTCGTTGCTATAGAACATCATTTATAACCATGAATTAAGTCCGCACTAATTTTGATGTAAGGACTTAATTATGATTAAGATCTTTCTGTTACATAGGAGGATAGTAAGGCGTGTTCGTCAGATTCTTATAGAAATTCGTTAAAAGTTGATCATATATATTCTGTAAACTAATTAAAGATACTTGTTGAAACCCATATTCTTCAAAAAATTGATGATCAACAAAATATGCTACTGCTTCATGTGTCGTGAGATGGTGAGCAACATTAAGTTGTTTGCAAAAGCCTGGTTCAAATAGTAATTGTAGGTCCGTCGTTTCGATAATTTTAGAAGCAACTATTTTTGAGATGGTACGTACATTAAGATTACGGATTTCAGATCTAATTGATTTAAGAACGACATGAGAGGAATTATTCATAGTTAAGCCTTTAAGTGAATAGATTTTTCTTAAAAGAAAAATTTACTTAAATTATTTGTTATGAAAGAATGCAAAGGTAAAACGTCGAAATTTTACAATCTTTCATTTCCTTGATTTGGAATGAAAAGCATGAGTGGCCTATTGTCTAGATAAGTCACTCATGCATATACAATATTGATCATCTAATTTTCCTTCTGAGTTTTTAAAAGATGTTTTTTGTCGAAATAGACAATAAAATGTTATCAATATTTATACATAAACTTGTCTATTTGGTCAAGTTATTATTGTCGACTATGGTTTTTTATTATGATGCTTGAAATGGATGCGGATTTGTTTTGTCTAAGACTAAAAGAAATCCGAAAAATGAGAAAAATGACACAGCAAGAAGTGGCTGAAAAATCAGGCATTCCATCTACATCAATTGCACATATTGAGGCAGGTTCTCGTAAACCATCATTAGAAAATTTTTATAAGTTAGTTGTTGTACTGAATATATCTGCTGATTATTTATTGGGATGTATGGATCAACACACTCATTCAGGAAGTGATCCAATTACGAGGTCTATTCAAGCATTACCTGAATCAGAAAGACTGATGATTGAAAAATTTATCTTATCGTTGCAAAACTAAAATTTTATATCAAAGCTATGTCGCCCGACCTCTTCTTAAGATCAACATGACAATGGTCAGGGTGGGTAATTCCTACTATCCTTAGAAATGTAGTAGTATTTGGTGGTTTTAGCTTCAAACCAGTCATGCTATGAACCATAATTTGAATCAGCTGAGCGAAGCACTCACGGATGTAGAGAGGCTGATTATATTATGTATACGTTATGGGTTGGTCGATAGCAAAAGTGAATATATAACTCATGTTTTTTACTCTTCATCTTCTGCAAATAGTGCTTTAATTTCATCCCAATGTGGGAATACAAGCCTTTTCTTATGAACTTCGAATTGTAAGCCAACACCATCAATAATACGTTCGAATATGTCAAATGAGCCTGTGAATCGACCATTTTCCATCTCAGAGATTGTCGTTTTATTAACAGTTGTCTTTTCTGAAAGTGTCTTCTGTGTATAGCCCAGAGATTTTCTTGCTAAACGTATCTCTATACCTATTTCTCTTCTAGAAGCCATATGAGTTTGTAGTTCCTAAAATTTGTTAGCTATATAGCAAATATTTAGCTTATTTTACCTAATGTTAGCTATATAGCAAACTTTTTATTATGATTCTTGAATAGCAATTGAAGTTATAACATTCAATTTTTCTCTAACCAGCTTAAAAGAATTTATATCTATGGCTGTTTTCAATAAATTTACAGAATTAGGTAGGCCATATACTTTAAGAAGATGCATTTTTATATCTTGAATTATTTGACGAAGCTATAACTTTTAATTTTTTGTGCAATAAAGCCTTATACATATTAGTGTTTAGTTTGAAGACCTTCTACAAATTGTAAAACAGTGGCTAATCCCTGAATATTTTGAATCTGTTCGACCGGAATGCCACCAGTTACTTTATTTGGCGATTTCATAAAATGTTGCGTCATTGAAGTATCACCACCTGAAAGGGCATCTAGGGAAACTGTGATGCGTATGAGCATTAGAGCAATTTCTTTTTGTAGTGAAGAAAACTTACAGTCATCTAGATGGGTTATCGTCAAATCTAGATCAAGAAGCACAGCAAGTTGATCCGATGTAAGACCAAGATGCTCCGCTGCAGATAAAACAGCTTTTGTTAATACAGTTTCGGTTTTAGTCATTTGTTCTATTGTCCGAATTATAAAGTGCGCTTTAGGTTCTACTTTATATCATTTGCACTGATGGTGCTGAACCTGACTTTGAGCATGGTATTCGTGTCTGACAATATCAAAAGGTTGCTAAAATCAGTACAGGAATTGTTCCCTCAATGATCAATTATAGAGGGGCCGTCCACAAGTTTAATAAATGAATTTTAAATTTTATTTCTTAATGATCTTAGCTGGGTGACGACTTGATTTACATCCAGTTCTAAAGCTTCACAATAATGTATAAATTCAAAAATATCTAATTTTCGATCCCCTGTTTCAACTTTTCCAATAAAAGAATAAATAACCCCTAAGCGCTCTGCAAGTGCCCTTTGAGAAAGTCCAAGCTGGTTCCTCTTCTGAATAAATAATTGGCGTAGCCACACATACTCATTAGAGTGAATAGATAAAGTAATGTTTTTCATTGCACCTATAATAGGTGCATGCTACCATGCACCTGTTTTGGGTGCGGTGCTTGATAATATACTGATAATTTGATGTTTTTACATTTAAATCGTGTTGATTGAAGGCAAGGGGATACTCAAAATTAAAAAAATAGAGGGTTTTAATGAAATTTTATAAGTTGATATTAGCGGTTTCGGTTCCTTTCATTCTATCTGCATGTGAGTCGATACCAAATAATGTGCAGACATTGGGTATAACACTGAATAATGGTATTAAAAGTATCAATGAAGTGCTTGGCGCTACAGGGTCAACAAGCAACACATCTACAGGACAAACTAAAACAGCAAGCCAGTCAGCAATGTTAACCAAAGAACAATGCCAAAATTCAAAAGGCAAGACCAAAGTTCAAATCGAAAAAATGGCTCATGAGACACTGACAGATGCGCGGGCAGATATGCTTAACTCAATTGCAGTGACTTATAACTTTCAGATTAGTGATCAAGTTAGCCGTTATGGTTTTGATTCCAGATTTAAAGCGATTTGTTCACTTACTTTTGAGGGCAACCAATCATCTTCTAAAGTATTACATTGGAGTATTGTGGGCTAATTTTGATTTTAGACCCATCCATTCTAAGTAATCATCCAAATCAAAGAATGATGAATATATTTTTAATAAAAAATGACGGAATAGAACAAAGTCTACTCTTAACCAAATTATGTAGAGGTAAAAATGGGGTTTAAGAATTTATTACTTATACCTGGTGTAGCTATGGCGCTATATTTCAGTGGTATCGCTTATGCGGGAATAGCGCCTGAAGTAAAGCCTAGTAAAAACAAGAACAGTAGTTTGAAAAAAATGGTGTCTAAAAAGTGTTTAGATAAGCTAATGATCAGTGATGATGGGAATATGAGCCTCCCTCCTGAGTGCAATTTTTCGTTCAGTGAGTTATATGCTCATGACCAACTCTTCAGGGATAGAGTCGCCAAAGCATTTAAAGCTTCTCCATTTGATGGACGTTTCTTTGATATAGAATCTTCCGCTGAGATCTCTGAACCACCAGGCGACAATGATGATCTTTGGTCTGTTCTACTTGAAACTGTATCTAGAGAAAAGGATATACAAGCACTCGTATTTGCCGTTCCTTACTATAATGAACTTACTGTAATAATTATGGATAGAGGGCTTGGTAATAAGAAATGCAGTTATGGTGTGTATGGAGATACGACGAAGAAAATAAACCAAAGTTTAGACTTAGCTCATCTACATATTTTAAATTATAGAGGAGCATTTAAGGGTTGTAAATTAGTGACCAAAATACCAAATCTTTCAGGCTATGATGGCCTTGCCAATCAATCGTAAATTTCTTTACTACTTTAACAATTTTTTAAAAGTTTATGTTATGTCTTGTGTAAAAAAAACGGTTTTAATAAAGCAGCCTTGGTCTACTATGCAGTGTTTACTTGGCTATTTTATATTTTTTCTGATTACGTTATTTACTTTCAAAATTTATACTGGAATGAAGGCGGATATCTTATTTTATTTTTTGGCTTTCCTCTATTTAATCATTTCATTTTTAATTTATTATCCATTTCGAAGGATATATATCAGTAATATACTGCCTAAAAAACTACACAAGCAAAAATTAAGCTATTTGCAGGCAGAAGGGTTTAATGAAAGCTATTCAGCGACAGGCGTAGTGATTGATACCGTACAGCGAAAAATTGCTTTCACAACCCAAACTTTAGCAGATATTATAATTTTTGATCTTAGCGATATCCGAAGCTGGAATATTGAAACGCAAAAAAATACAATTCGGCGTTCTGATGGTAGTGAGATTTCACGTGATCACTATTCTATCGTAGTGAATACGAATAATGCTGATCAGCCAATGTTTAAGTTCTTTGCATCGAATTCTCATGATGCGCAAGCATGGATATCAAGGTTTAGTGCGATTATTAATGGATGAAAAAGGGACCAATTGATTTAACTTTTTATGTTATTTGAAATTATTTTCCAAGCCGTAGATTATCGGATAAGTCGGCCCTAATCCTTGTTTATGGCCTACCAGTCCTGTTGCTAGTAGGACACTTTTACTTTGGAGAAACCGGACATTTCTATTTGGGGCTTACAAAGCTATTTCGGTATAAGAGATTTTATGTTAAATAAAGGTATCTACTTTCTTTTTTAAAGAAAAATGTTATATCCTTAAAGATAGCCTGATTTATCTGAAGTGAGAGTTTTATGAAAAAAGTTATTGGTATGCAAAACAGCCGTACTCAAGCTTTTCAAACCGTAAAAGCTTCATTTGCAGTGGATAATTTAGTTGTAGAAAATAAAGGCTTACAACCAATAAAAGAATATGTTAATGGTTCTAAGACATTTGAACAGGCTAGAAATACATTAGTTGAACTGTACCGTGTCCGATAGAAATGTTCTTTAATGATGAGCTGCATTATTATTTAACAGAAGAAGATTTTTATGATGATCCATTTTGTGATGAAAATGGAGTACTGATAAACAATCTAGGTATTTCCAATACAAAAGATCTGAATGAGGCAGAGAAAGCTTTAAGTGCCTTACAAAATACTAGGTTACAAGAAGACATACATATTTTTCTAGGTGATTTTGACTTAGAACATTTAAAAAATATACATCATCAATTATTTATAGATATTTATCCATGGGCAGGCCAATTAAGACTCGTGAATACCTATAAAGGTGAATGTATCTTTCTCCGATACAGCAATATAGCTCCTTTATCTGAGCTACTATTTTCATGCTTAAATTATAATTTTGAATATTTAATTGATAATAAAGAAAATATAGATTTAATTTGTAGTTTTTTGGCCAGATTTTTTGTCGTTTTGAACTACATTCATTCATTTAGAGAAGGTAATGGCCGTTCACAACGTTTCATGTTAGGTCAGATATTATTTAAGTTAGGTTATAGAATTGATTGGACTACTGTTAGTTCGGATGCTATGAATCAAGCCGTTATTTCTGGATGGAAGGAAGGTAATTTCAAATTAACTGAAAAAATGATTAAACTAAATATTGAAAAATTAGAATCGAATTGAACAATATATATTTGCTATATAGTTTAACCATATTTCAAGCATACAATATCAGCATTAGCTATGTAATTTATTCTTGATGGTCTACTTGGAACAGGAATGACTGGTAGGCTGCGAATAGGTGGCGGAATTATCCAGTAATTTTCAGTCAGGATTCCTGAGCTTTGTCTTATGCGTGTTCATTCAGCTTTTTCTTTAGCACATTTATTTATTGATTACTTCTCTACAAATTTTTTAGCATTATTGATAAATTTCCTTCACTTTTCTAAAGCTCCTTTTGGAGCAGTAACGTCACGCGACACATAAGTTGTCATGCACCTTTTCATAAATTCAAAGGCTTAGCAATTTTTGCGACACATAATGACATTGTATCGCGACACAACTAGTGACATTTTAAAAGAAAAACGACACATCTCGTGTTATTTTGATAAAAGATACTTCAAGTATATTTATATACTAGAGGTTAAATTAACTTGAGGTTTCAAGAGTATCCTTATATTTCTAATATTGTGCATTGATAGCTGTTCTTGTATTTCGTTCTGCTAAAGAAAAAATTTATGTGGTATCTTAAAGTCGTTATATTTAGCTGATAGTTAGTATAAAAGGTTTTTAATGTTACAGATTTGTTCTGGGAAATTATTCAGTAAAGGCGTGAAGTATCGAAATAATCTTAAAGGTGTTATTTATACAAATTTAAGAATAACTAGAGACAAAAGACTAGATACTGCTGTAGGTTCTTTATGGATGACAAATAACGCAAACTACTCGAATGCAATTTTATTTGAATTTGAAGAGCTAATTGAAGACATACATGGTGAGCCTAATAAAAAACTTTCTGGTGAAATGATATCTCATGGAATTGATAACCTGATACTTGATTTTTCATCAATTTTATCTTTTTTCATGAATTGCACTGCATCACCCAGCCATTCTATTACAGAGAGGTTGCTTAGTGATCAAATTGGAGTTTCAACTCACAAAATACCTAAACAAGTTATAAACAGAGTATTTGATCAAGCAATTTACTGCCAAGAGAATGACGAGGAGCTTTTTAAAGCTTTTGTTAAGCAATTGATTGGACTGAAAAGAAAAACGTTCTTGGCTGTAATGCGTGCTATTCAAACTTATGTTACAGGCATGCAGCGTGTAGCGGATGATTTGGAATTATCTTATACCCTAATAGTTGCGTCTCTCGAATCGCTTGCTCAAAATTTTGATGGCTATAAATCGACTTGGGATCACTATGATTCAAAAAAGAAAAAGGCTATTGATGAAGCTCTATGCGATGCAGATGAGGAAGTATCAAACAAGGTTAAGAATGCAGTTTTAGAAGGCGAACATACAGCATTAGGAAGCCGATTTAGAAGATTTACAATTGAAAATATTGCACCTTCTTATTTTAGGGAAGAAGCCAAATCCGTTAAAAGTCCAATATCAAGATTTGATTTGGATGTAGCTCTTAAAAATGCATATTTAGCAAGATCCAAATATGTTCATCAATTAAATAAATTACCAAAAAGACTAACCTTCGGAGGGTTTTCTAACGAAACTTGTTTTATAGATAATAAAGCATGGTTCACCTTACAAGGATTATCAAGACTTGCAAGGCATGTGATTATTCAATTTATAATGAAGCAGGATACAGTTGAAAATGAGCCATACGATTACACAGATGAGCAACCTAATAAGATAACACTACCAATGAGTCCAGTATATTTTCTTCATCTTATTAACTTAAGTGATGGGATGGCAGGAAAAATATTTGAAGGCCTTCTTCTTCAATTTGAGCAAGGTCTTATGCGAACTCCTAATATAGAAATTTCTAACTTGAGTCACATAATTGAGCATTTACAGAAAGGTTTTAATAATTTAAATAAGAAAGACAGAGAAATTTATTTAGCTATTTTTATTATGTACACTTCGATAGATCCAGAATCTGTCAATCGCGAAGATTTTATACATAAATACTCTAGCATTATTGAAAAGCCAAGTTCAGCTTCATTAGTCATTCATTGTTTATGTATAATGTCGCCAAATTGGAGCTTGTCAACACATTATGAATGTCTGCTGAATTACTTTAAAGAAAGAGATCACAAAACAAACTTCCGTGCGCCTAAATCTATTGAGTCGCTTATTATATTGCAGTTGGCTGAACTGTATCGTCAATCCAATGATAATGCTAAAGTATTGCAACTGCTTGAGATGGCGGTGGAGAATTACCCAGATTATGAAAATCTTCAGCAATTTGAAATTAACTATAAAGCGGAAGCTTGCAAAATAAATAACTTTGAAATTTTATTTCCAGAGAAAGATAATACACCTTAATGATAAATTGGCTAGCGTTTAATAGATTCACATGATGAATAGTCACTAATTCTTTAGAAATCTTTTAAATTTTATCTGTAGATAAAAAACCGACATTAATAGCAGTTTTTTTATGGCCTTTTTATGAATCTCGACAAAATACTGAAATGTGAGCATAGTTTTCCGATTGAATGGCTAGGGGAGTTGTAATGTGATTTTCTGGTTGTTGGCTATGGCTTCGTCTATTGCCCTTTTTCGCCTGTAGTCGAGTTCCTTTTTTGGTGTTCATCCTGAGCTGTTTAGCTATATTGAAAGTACATTTAAGCATTATATTTTTTAGCTCCAAATATACGTTTATCTGCTGTTATTTTCTGGCAATCATATAGAGATAACTTTTGGTCTGAAGAAATCAAATTAAAATCTCAAAAATTAGAAGAAGAACGAAAGGAGAAATTTCAAAAGGTTTCATTGAAGACAAAAGTTGAATCTCCTGTTGCTACTTCTTATTTTGACACATAACTTTATTTAATTAGTGGTTTAATCGCCTGAATAATTGTTACTCAGCATACATTAACTTGAAGTGATTGTTTTCTAATTCTAATTTTTGCAAAAGCTGAAGCACATCTTCAGTGACGCTGAAATGCTTATTTTTCGACAAACAATATGTCGAATGTAATCAATAAAATCCTTGACTCTAATTATGTAATTTTAGAGTACACCCTAAAGTTACCTTCTGAAAGCTCATGAAATTATGTATCATTTAAATGGTTTTTAATCATAAGTAACATGTAACTTTAGTATTAAAGGTTTATAATTTACGAAATTGTTCATTTTTATCCAATTGGGGCGTGAAAAAGTGAAAGGCCAAAAAGTAGGGTATGTCCGAGTCAGTTCTGTCGAGCAAAACACTGGACGTCAACTTGAGGGAATTGAAGTCGACCGGATTTTTGTTGACCGTGCTTCAGGTAAAAATACTGACCGACCGAAATTTCAGGAAATGTTGAACTATGTCCGGGAAGGGGACAGGGTGATTGTCCATTCCATGGATCGTTTTGCACGAAGCCTAAAAGATTTGGTCACTGAAGTGGATAAACTTGTCAAACGAGGGATCGCCATCCAGTTTATAAAAGAAAATATTACTTTTACGGCCGAATCCACCCCGATGGATAATTTGATGCTGCAATTGATGGGTGCTTTTGCACAATTCGAACGTGAGATTATTTTAGAGCGGCAAAAGGAAGGAATTAAACTCGCCTCTGCTCAAGGGAAGTACAAAGGTCGGGTACATAAATTGAAGCCTGAACAGGCTGAAGCTTTACGACAAGCATGGAAAGAGGGGACGTATCCTTCAAAGATGGCATTAGGCAAGGCATTTGGAATTAGTCGTCAGGCGGTATACCGTTATTTAAAAGCCGGTGAAAAACTCAATTAAAATTGGCGACTATATTTAGTTTAACTTATCAAAATCGTGAAAAATTGTTTAAGTTTTAAACGTGGAACACGACTATTCACGTAAAAAGCCCAATCGGGGTGGATTGGGCTTTTACAGATACGATAACACTATGAATTAAAAAGAATAAATTCAAGCATTTCATATAAGGTGTATTATGTTAATTTTAGAAAATCTTAACTATAAGTAAGGTATAAAATTACAACATAAGTTTCACAGCATCTAAACCTGATGTATAAGCGCCATGCACAGTACCAGCACCAAATTGCGCTAAATGTTCACCTGCAAAAAAGATCCGATCGAAGATAGGCTGTTTTAAAATTTCAATATCATCATTAGTTTGTCCAATCGCTTGATAACTAAATGAGCCTTCAGCAAAACAATCCTTACTCCATTCAGTTTTCAACATCTGACTAGGTTGGGGAATGTCATCAAAAATAAGTTTCAGTGATGGTTCAATCTGCTGCCAAATTTCCTGATAACTCAAATCTTCCATCCATGTTGCAGATTTTCCACCAAATAAAAATAATAATGTGGGGCGTTGATAAACCTGACTCATATCCAAAAAGTTCAACCAACGCTGACCATTATGCAGATTGATATTATTGTTAAATTTTTCCTGCTTTGATTGCCAGAAAGCATGATCAAAATGCACAAATAATTTATTAAACACCCCATAACCGATTTTTTGGATGGCCTGCTTTTTTTGGGTAGGTAAGTCGGGGATAAACTGAATATGCTGCTTTTTCAGCACACCCAATGGCACCGCAATAACGATTTGGCTGGCTAAAAAACATTCACCTTTTTCTGTGAAAACTTGGATCAGTTCCTGAGTAGAGTCAATAGATTGCACCACTTGATTGGTCAGGATAGTGATATCTTGGGATAAGGTTTCAACCACTTGAACATAGCCTTGTGGAAAGACCACTTCATCTCCAGCAAAAAATCCTTCATTTTTCCAAAACTCAGCAGATAAATCTGTTAAATCACTCGCACAGGGGTCTTCAGCCAGTAATTTGAAAAAATCGAATAGGATTTTTTTAAGCTTCAATTGTTCAGTTGGATTTAATTGCAACTGGCTGTGCATAAATTCTTGGAACGCTGCCGCATGAAGCCATGTTTCTAAGGCTGCTAAAGCATGCGAATAATGCTCAGTCGGATTGATCGTTTTAAATTGAGTGAATAAGTAATCTAAACTTTGTTCAAAAATATTCTGTTCTTTTGAGCTAAATCGTTGCCCATTTTCATGATAATAAATCGCTTCATTATAATTAAATACAGTGGTTTCTATCTGATTGTGCTGCACAATTGACCAGATCGGATTGTTTTCAATCCCATGAATCCATGATGCCCCTAAATCATAAACATGTTGTCCTACTTTTTGACTGAAAATACGACCACCGAGTCGGTCTCGTGCCTCAAGCACAATAACTTTTTTACCTGCCTTTTGTAATTCACTAGCAGCAGCTAAACCGGCTATACCCGCGCCAATGACAACAATAGGTGCTTCTTTATTTTGATTCATAGTCATAACTTATAGATATTTAAAAGATAAGAAGTAAAAATAGAATATTTAAATTAAGACGCGGATTTTAAAATCATCCGCGCTTATACAGTTTTAAATTGAATGATCTAACGTTGATATATTTTTTTACCGTTAAAGATTGTCCATACCACTTTTGTTTCTGCTAATTGCTCAGGTGGTACGGTAAAAATATCCCGATCAAGTACGATCATGTCCGCTTTTTTACCAGCTTCCAATGTACCAATCTCTTTTTCTCGTCCTAAAGCCTTAGCTGCATTAATTGTATAGGCTTTAAAAGCAGTCTCACGATCAATTGCTTCACTTGGATTTAAATAACTGCCACCTTCAGCAGTACGTGTCATACCAATAGCCATTGCAATAAATGGATTAGGCGTTGATACAGGAGCATCACTCGCTCCTGCAAGTATTGCTCCATGCTTGACCAATGAGCCCGCTGGGTACATTCCCTCATAAGAAGTTTGACTGATATATGGTTTAACTAAAGTTTTATTAAATCCATCTTCATAAGCCCATGCCAATTGCATAGAAGCAATCACATCATTTTGTTTAAATCGACCATAATCCTTTGGGTCGACCAATTGAAGATGAGTAATCGTATGAGCAACATGGCTCTGACGTTTAGACCGTGCATATTCAATAGCATTCAATGACTCATTCACTGCTTTATCGCCAATTGCATGAATATGAACGAGCATATTTCGTTGATCGGCTTCGTCAACTAATATTTTAAATACTTGAGGGTCAAACAATAATTGACCACTTTTTTTACTATTGGAATACTGTCCTATCAAAGCAGCTGATTGTGCAGGATATTCCAAAATCCCATCTGCAAATACTTTCATACCAGTTAACTTAAAGTTTTCAATATTATTATATTTCTGGTTAATGACTTGCAGTGTATCCAATACTTTTGCAGTACTTTTTGAGTTAATGATATGCAACCCCGAAACACGTGCAGTCAACTCTCCTTTTTCAGAAAGCTCTTTATACATCGGAATAACACCAACGGTATTTTCAGTATTTTTAATATTAAAAATACCCTGTAAAGGACTTGCATTAGAAGCAATGTCTAACCAGCCTGTAATACCTAGCTGATTCAATTCCTGTACTGCTTTTTTAGATCCTTTATACATTAAATCATGTGGTACGGAAGGAATTTTTTCACTGACAATATCCCAGCCTGAGTCAACTAAAAATCCAGTCGGTTCAAATTTTTGATTATGTCGAATATTTTGTTGATCTTCTGCTGTTAATTGACGAACAAATTTTTTGTCTACACCAGCCTTCTTCAGTAAGGCTTTATTTGCCCATGCTGTATGGTGATCACTCCCAACCAATGCTACAGGCTGATTTTTCCATTCGTTGTGATTAAAAACTGCTGACAATTGCTCTTCTAGTTCCCAATACTCAGAAGACAAACCATTTAAAACCAATACATCGCCATATACGGCAGTGCCGTCTTTTTGTGTGACTTTTAATTTTTCTACTACAGCAGGAACACTGATTTCTCCTTCATCCATAGTTGCCATTACTGACTCAACACCTGAAATCAAAGCATGAATATGCGTATCAATTAAGCCCGGCATTAACACTTTTTGTTGTAGATCGACTATCTGTGTATCTGCATCGGCGAGTTTTCTGATTTCGGCATTATTTCCTACTTTTAGGATCGTACCATCATCCGAAACCGCAATTGCTTGTTGTAAAGAAGCATTATCTTTAGCCGTATAAATTTTACCATTTACATAAATGCTTTCGACTCCATTTTTTGCCCAAGAGGTACTAACTAAAAAGGGGCACAGACTTGCTACTAAAAGCGTATTTTTAAAATTAAACATAACTTAAATATCCTTTACTAATTCAACATCACAAAATTTCACAACAAATCGGTGAATAAATAATGCAATGATCTATTGATTTTTTACTGGCCAAATAATGCTTTTGTATAGTTTTCTGCAACATCACTACGTTTACCATCACCATTAAAATAACGATCTACATGGCATTTTCGAGTTTGAGTGTCACAAAAAATACCATTGGCAAAGGTAAATTGAGTATGATCAAACTCACCTTGTGAGAACACTTTATCTACTTGAACCTGCCCGAGATATTTTTGGGTGAGTTCTTTAGAAATTCCTTCAGCATTTGCACAAACATACTGATCACAAAGAACCTGTGGTGTTGGCTGTTTCAAATCAATACCTTGTATAGGTTGCTTTGAGCTTATCTCTGTCGCTTGGCAACCCATTAAAAATATGGGCATAAACAATAAATAAGCTATTTTTTTCATTGTTTTCTCCGAATATAAACTATGAGTTTTTAAAGATAATAATTGAGAATAAATTAACTAAAATTCAGATTTTATCTGTTTTTTGACAGAAAAATCTTAAATCCCAATTTCATAAAGTTGGCATTTATCAAAAGAATACCTTAATTTGAACATGTGTTCAAATTAATTCTAAAAAAATTAAATTCCTAATTCCTGTTGAATTGCTAATATAATTTGATGATGAAAGAATTCAAACTGTACACCCTCCACTTCAAGATTGGATAAGAATTCCAGTCCTACGGCTAAAGAAATCAATCTCAAAGCAATTTCATTTATTCGATCTAATTGAATAATAAATTCTTTTTTTTCCAAACCTATACGTAGTACATCAATGATTGAATTTTGCCAAATTTTGATTGCCTGTGCATAGACTTGCTTAAATGTAGGATGACTGTACACATTACTTTCTGCATCATTCCAAACTCGAATATAAGGTGTTTCGGAAGTTGTTGCTTCTGAACCTAATAAATAGATTAACTTTTCTTTGGTAGTGGCGTTATCTGGCAATCGATTCAGATTTAAATTTTCATGGACTAATGCTAAAAAAACTTGTGATTTTAAATCATGAATAGAATCAAAATGATGATGTACTTGACCAACCGAAAATTCTGCTTTTTCTGCTAGTTTTCTTACTGTTAATGTATTTAAACCTTCAGATAAAACAAATTTTTTTGCTGAATCAATAATTTGTTGTTTTCTTTCACTTTTGCTTAAATATGCCATTTTTAAATACCTCTATAAGACTTACTTTAACTGCGTTGAATCTATAAGCCTTAGTTAATAAGTCATTGTGTTTTACAATCATGATTATGAAAGTTCAGCTTTATTGCCAAATTTTTTCTAAGGGCATATCCAACTTTATAACTTTGCAATGCCCAAAACTACACCTGAAGCCAATCGACGCCAACATTACATATTCTGACAGAACTAGATTTATTTAGAGGAATTTAAAAAATAAAGTTATAGAATCTTTTAGTGCTGATTACTTTAGATTGGTAACCATAATTTCTAAATTATTTCGCATCAATAAGGCTAAATTGATGTCGATACCCTTCAGCATCTGCTGTTCCAATTGGTCTACAACCAAATTACATTCGGCAATTTTACTCTGTCCACTTGCAGTCAGCTGAATTAAAATTCTTCGACCATGCGTTGGGTCAGAATGCTTTTCAATCCAACCCAAATTTAATAAATCCTGCAAAATTTTATTGGCTGATTGAGGCTTAATAAACGAACGCTCCGCCAGTTTAGCATTAGACAAACTCCTCTTTGCTGCAAGTACAGATAAAGCGGTGTACTGAGGTAAAGTGATGTTGAGCTGTTTGAGCTGTTCGATTAATAATTTACTAATGACCCTATCGACCCGAGCAATCATATAGCTCAACCTAGGTGATTGATTTTCAATTAATTTGTTTAAATTGTTAGACATATCTATTCTAGACTAAATATGATGAAGTATAATCTAATAGATCATACTTCAAATCAAATAATTAAGTGGAACTGCTTAATAATTGCGTTTGTTGCTTAGGTTTACTTACCAGCATTAACGCAGCTATTGCAGCAATTAAAATCATTGGAATACTCGCTCCAATCACCATTCCAGCGCTTGAACCAAAGGACAATAGCATTCCTGCCAATAATGGCCCTGCAAATGAACCAATGCGACCCACGGCTACAGCAGCACCAACACCAGTTCCACGCATTTCTGTTGGATAAAATCTAGCAGCTAAACCATAAAGTGCAGATTGCCCGCCAACAATAAATAATCCACAACCAATGGCTGATAGTGAAAGTAATGCAACTGTTGGAGAAATAGCGAGACAGCATAATGCAAGCAAAATACCAGTGTAAATCAGTTTAATCACAAAACTCATACGTAGCTTATCTAACAAGAACCCCATGAGAATTGACCCAAATATTCCACCAATGTTGTAGCCAATTTGCACATAGTTGGCTTCATTTTTTGATAGCCCCTGTGCGCCCATCAATAGTGGCAACCAATTCAACAATAAATATAAAACAACCAAGGTACAAAAGAAACTGATCCAGAGTTGGATGGTAGAGAAGCGTCGTTCTTTAGCAAAAAGTACTTGCATAAAAGGCACAGTAGATTGAGTATTTTTCACTAAATATGCATTCGATTCAGGTAAAAACTTAAGTAATAACGGAATCATCAACACCGGTGCCAAACCACCAATATAGAAAATATGGCGCCACTCACTATCACCAGCTAAGGCCATTGCAACAAATGATGTCAACATACCGCCAAAAGGAATACCGCTATACATAATACTGACAGCAGTTCCTTTATATTTATCAGACACAGCTTCTGAAGCCAAAGTAATCATAATTGGTAAAGCTCCCCCCATACCTAATCCAGTTAAGAAACGAATTAGAATGAGTAAGCTATATTGACTTGCAAAAGCAGTTAAAACCGACATAACGCCAAAAAGTAAAATACTAAACATCAATACTTTTTTTCGTCCAATTTTATCTGCCAAACGACCACCTAATAAAGCTCCGGGTAATGTCCCCAAAGTTGCGGCACTAAATGCCCACGCCATCTGAGCATTATCTAAGCCAAATTCTGCTCGCATACGCGGTGCTGCTACGCCCATTGATTGCAGGTCAAAACCTTCAAAAATTGCGATGGCAAAACACAAAGCAAGCGTTAATGTGGCCTTTCCTGAATGGCTTACACTTTTTTCCATTCGTATTATCCTTGTCTTCAATTTTAATTAATAAACATCCTGTATAGTTATTTTTTTTGCTAAAAATAACGCTTAAAATATCACCTAAACTTATATAAAAAACAACAATTATTTTTTAAAATTTATTAAAAATAAAAATTAATATATAAAATACATATATTTGAAAAATAAATTCAAAATAATTCAAAAAAGACTTGAATGTAAGTTTAACTGATATTAAATTAAAAACCATAAAGCAGACCTAGTCATCACGGAGAAACAATAATGACTTATGAAAATCGTTGGAAAACAGTGGATGTAAAAGTTGAATCTGGTATTGCTTGGGTAACGTTAAACCGCCCAGAAAAGAAAAATGCAATGAGCCCTACGCTCAATAAAGAAATGATCGATGTTTTAGAAACTTTAGAATTAGATCAAGAAGCAGGTGTAGTCGTACTTACTGGTGCAGGTGATTCTTGGACTGCAGGAATGGACTTAAAAGAATACTTCCGTGAGGTCGATTCACAACCTGAAATTTATAACGAACGTATTCGTCGTGATTCATGTCGCTGGCAGTGGCAATTGCTTCGTATGTACTCAAAACCAACCATCGCGATGGTCAATGGCTGGTGTTTTGGCGGCGGTTTTTCACCTTTAGTGGCTTGCGACTTAGCGATTGCTGCAGATGAAGCAACCTTTGGTTTATCTGAAATTAACTGGGGTATTCCACCGGGCAATTTAGTCAGTAAAGCGATGGCAGACACTGTTGGTCATCGTACTTCACTTTACTACATCATGACGGGCAAAACTTTTAGCGGTCAAGAAGCTGAAAAAATGGGCTTAGTGAATAAAAGCGTTCCACTTGAGCAATTAAAAGCTGAAGTTACCGAACTGGCGAATACGCTACTTGAGAAAAATCCTGTTGTACTGCGTACTGCAAAAAATGGTTTTAAACGTTGCCGTGAACTCACTTGGGATCAAAATGAAGATTACTTATACGCAAAATTAGATCAATGTCTTCACCGTGATACTGAAGGTGGTCGCCAAGAAGGTTTAAAACAATTCCTTGATGAAAAAGCCATTAAACCAGGTTTACAAAGCTACAAACGTACAGGCTAATTTATTCATTAATGGACATGTAAGGAAACATCCCCCATGAAAAATGTACAGTTACTTATTCACGGACAATCTGTAAATTCAAGTTCAGGACAAACTTTTGAACGTATTAGTCCTATTGATGGAAGTGTCGCGTCAACAGCTGCGGCTGCAACGATTGAAGATGTAGATCACGCTATTGAATCTGCACATCAGGCATTTGCAATCTGGTCTACATTATCGCCAACAGAACGTCGCTTAAGACTACTGAAAGCTGCGGATTTAATGGATCAAAAAACTGAACAGTTTATACAAACTGGAATGCGCGAAACAGGTTCAACTGCAACATGGTATGGGTTTAATGTTCACCTTGCAGCCAATATGCTACGAGAAGCTGCTGGCATGACGACGCAAATCGATGGCAGTATTATTCCATCTGACGTGCCTGGTAATATGGCAATGGGTATTCGAACCCCATGTGGCGTCATTGTTGGCATGGCACCTTGGAATGCCCCTGTCATTCTGGCAACACGTGCACTCGCAATGCCTTTAGCCTGTGGAAATACTGTGGTATTAAAAGCTTCGGAAGCCTGCCCTGCAACTCATCGCTTGATTGCTGAGGTATTACTTGAAGCAGGGCTTGGTGAAGGCGTTGTCAATGTCATTACCCATGCTGCAGCAGATGCACCTAAAATTGTCGAAAGACTCATTTCACATCCACTGACAAAACGTATTAACTTTACCGGCTCAACCCATGTCGGAAAAATTATTGCAGAAACTGCAGCAAAATATTTAAAACCCGTATTACTTGAACTTGGTGGTAAGGCACCTGTACTAGTACTTGATAAAGCCAATATCGAAGATGCTGTGAATGCCATTGCTTTTGGTGCTTTCTTTAATCAGGGACAAATTTGCATGTCAACCGAACGTGTATTGGTTGATGATAAAATTGCAGATCAATTTATTGAAAAACTTGTAGAAAAAACCAAATCCATTCATGCTGGCAATCCGATGAATGAAAACTACCCCTTGGGTGTTTTAGAAAGCGAACATGCTGCAAATCGTCTGCAAGGCTTACTAAAAGATGCGCAAGACAAAGGTGCAAGTTTACCTCTCGGAATCAATATTCAGGGAACAATTATGCAACCGACAGTCATTATTGATGTGACTAAAGACATGAAGATTTATAGTGAAGAATCTTTTGCTCCTGTCTGTACTATTCAACGCTTTAAAACAGAAGCCGAAGCAATTCAACTTGCAAATGACAGTGAATTTGGTTTGTCTTCAGCTGTTTTTAGTCAGGACATTGTACAAGCCTTAGCTGTAGCCAAACAAATTGAATCAGGCATTTGCCACATCAACGGTGCAACCGTGCATGATGAAGCGCAAATGCCATTTGGTGGTGTAAAACAAAGTGGATATGGTCATTTTGGTAGTAAAGTATCAGTTGCAGAATTTACTGAACTTCGCTGGATCACCATTCAAATGACACCGCGACACTATCCTATTTAAATATATAGAAGGATAAAGTATAGCAATGCTCTTTATCCTTCTATTATGAAAAACAGCAATAAAAAATTTACATGGAGTAAGGCAATGGCGCAAATGAATGCTGCCCCACGGAACTATCCTGAGCGTTTAGTAAAACTTGGTGGGCATGAAATTAGTTTTCATTATGACAATGAAATGCTCTATATCTCTCCAAAAGAACAATTGAAAAACTATCCACAAAAACTGACAGATCGATTATTACAATATGCTGCGTCTCATCCAGATCGTACTTTTGCCGCCAAAAGAGATCAACACGGTGAATGGATCAAGCTCAGTTATGCTGAAACGGTTAAACGCGCATGGAATATTGCGCAAGCCCTACATAATCGCCCAGAACTTTCTGCTAAACGTCCTCTCGTGATTCTTTCTGGCAATGATCTTGAGCATTTAACACTTTCTATGGCGGCAATGCTGGCAGGTGTGCCTTTTTCAGCGATTTCCCCTGCATACTCACTTATCTCAAAAGACTTTGCCAAACTTAAGCATATATTCGACGTATTAACACCAGGCATGGTCTTTGCTCATGATGGCAATGCCTTTGCTCAAGCAATTCAAACTTGTGCGAAAGATGATGTCGAAATTGTGACTTATTCTGGAAAAGTGGCTGATCAAAACTGTACTTCATTTCAAAGCTTACTAGAGACAAGCAAACAGAATATAGAACAGCATTATGCAACCTTGGATGAACAGCAAATTGCTAAGTTTTTGTTCACCTCAGGTTCAACAAAACTACCGAAAGCAGTGCCAACGACACATTTAATGCTGTGTGTAAATCAGCAAATGCTGTTACAAACCTTCCCTGAATTTGAAGAAACCCCACCCATCTTATTAGACTGGTTATCTTGGCACCACACTTTTGGGGGCAGTCATAATGTCGGAATTGCCTTATATAACGGTGGCACAATTTACATTGATGATGGCAAACCTGTTTCAGGTAAGTTCGATGAAACCATCCGAAACTTAAAAGAAATTTCACCCACGGTATATTTAAATGTGCCAAAAGGCTGGGAAGAACTCACCGAAGCTTTGGAAAATGATCAAGTGCTCAGAGATTCATTTTTCAGTAACGTCAAAATACTCTTTTTTGCAGGTGCGGCGCTTTCCGAAGCAGGCTGGAATCGACTCGACCATATTGCACAACAACATTGTGGCGAACGGATTCGTATCATGTGTGGTTTAGGTATGACTGAAACAGCACCCTCTTGCACCTTCTCTACAGGCCCACATGTCATGGCAGGCTTTGTCGGTTTCCCTGCACCTGGCTGTGAAATTAAACTTGTACCGAGCAACGATAAACTCGAGTTCTGTGTTCGTGGGTCACATGTCATGCAAGGTTATTGGCGTTTAACTGAAGAGCAAAAATCTGAAGTTTTTGATGATGAAGGTTTTTATCATACAGGCGATGCCGTTCGTTTAGTCGATGTCTCTGATCCAAGCCAAGGCTTAATGTACGACGGACGAATTGCGGAAGATTTTAAATTAAATACAGGAACTTTTGTCAATGTAGGCACACTTCGCAATAAAGTACTCATTCAAGGTAATCAACTCATTCATGATGTTTGCATCACAGGTTCAAATTTAAATGCCATTGGCTTTTTGATTTTCCCAAAATTAGAATCTTGTGCAACGTATGCAGGTTTATCCATTTCTCAACACTCTGCGCAAGATATTTTACAACATCCCAAAATTCAGCAATGGTTTAAACAATTTTTAATTGAATTTAATAAAGATTCGACAGGAAGTTCAAATCGAGTGTCGATGATCTATCTAATGCAGGAAGCTCCACAATTAGATGTCGGTGAAATTACAGATAAAGGCAACTTGAATCAGAGCAGTATTTTAAAAAATCGTGCAGATTTAGTCGATGCCTTATATAACAAAGTGAACGACCATCCCCTGCTGATTAGAGTTCCAACGTTAAATAACTAAACGCTAACACCCCCAAATCTTAAATTTAAACAACTCTTTTTAGAGTTGTTCCTTTTTCTCGACTCCATTTTTATTCCAAAGGTAAAACGATGCCATTCGATAGCGAATTTGAACTTTTTAGAGATAATTTTCGACGCTTTTTAAATGAATATGTTGCTCCATACTACGAACAATGGGAAGAACAGGGTTTAATGCCACGCAAAATTTGGAATAAGCTTGGTGAAAATGGCTTCCTTTGCGTAGATGTACCTGAACAGTATGGCGGATATGGTGCACCCATTGCCTATTCACTGATGTTGGTTCAGGAAACGGCACAAGCGGGTTTTACTTCCCTTGCTGTCGCGATTGGTGGTCAAAGTGAATTGGTTTCACCCTATATTCAAAATATAGGCTCTGAACAACAAAAAAAATATTGGTTGCCTAAAATGGTCAGTGGTGAAGTCGTGAGCGCGATTGCCATGACCGAAGCCAATGCTGGTTCAGATTTACAAGCCATTCGAACGCAAGCGATTTTTCAAGAAGATCACTATTTAGTCGATGGCTCTAAAACATTTATCTCCAATGGTCATCATGCCGATCTGATTGTATTGGTGGCAAAAACCGACCCTCAAGCTCGCGCGAAAGGTATTTCAATTTTATTGGTCGATGCCCATCTTGAAGGCGTAAAAAAAGGGCGTGCTCTTAAAAAAATTGGCTTACATGCACAAGACACTGCCGAACTTTTTTTTGATCAAGTTCAGGTTCCAGCTCATCAGCTGCTAGGTGAAACAGGCAAAGGTTTTAGTTACTTGATGCAAGAATTACCACGTGAAAGATTAAGCATTTCCATGATGGCACTGGGTTCTATTTTAGGCGCAATTGAACTGACTAAAAGCTATGTACAAGAACGTAAAGCTTTTGGTCAAGCGCTAAGTCAATTTCAAAATACCCGATTCGTCCTTGCTCAGGCTCAAATCAAAGCACAAGCGGCACAGGCTTTTGTTAATCAATGCGCTGAATCATATCGTCGTGATGAATTAACTGTGACTGATGTCGCCGCATTGAAATGCTTTATTACTGATACGCAATGCGAAATTATAGATCAATTACTGCAGTTATTCGGAGGGTATGGCTACATGCAGGAATACCATATTTCACGCTTTTTTGTCGATGCACGCGTACAAAAAATCTACGGAGGAACTAACGAAATTATGAAAGAAATCGTTGCTCGTGAACTCTTAGGAAAATAGCAATAAAACATTCGAATTCAAGTCGTATTACTTTTAAAACAAGAACATCATTTCAGGAAGAAAATGCTATGCGTAACATTTGGATCGTGTCATCAATACTTTTATCTACCCCCGTCTTTGCAAGTGATTTTATTGACAACAGTAATGTAGAACTCACTACTCGTAATTTTTATTTTGATCGAGATTTTCAAGAACAATCCGCTTATCCTGCTGCAAAAGATTGGACGCAAGGTTTTATCTTTAAAGCAAATTCTGGCTATACCGAAGGAATGGTTGGTCTTGGTTTAGATATTTTAGCAACGACAGGATTCAAACTCGATGCAGATGCTGAACATGCTGGCACTGGCAACCTCCTTCGTGATACCCGAACCAATGAACCAACTAGCAGCTATGGCGAAATTGGGGTAACAGCGAAAGCCAAAATGAGTCAGACCGAAATCAAAATTGGGACACTCATGCCAATGAATCCAGTTTTAGTGGCTTCCCCTGCACGCTTATTACCCCAAACCTATCGGGGTATTTCCATTCAGTCAAAGGACATTCAGCATTTAGATCTACAGGCGGCTTATCTGAATGAAGTCAATCATCGAGATTCGACCAATTATGAAAAGATTAGAATTTCTGGGGTGAATAAACGTTTTAATCCTGCAGAAACGGATGGTCTATATTACCTAGGTGGTTATTATGATTTAAATCCATCTTTTAAACTGACTACTTTTTATATGGATGTAAATGATCTATATCATCAAACTATGCTTGGATTACAGCATAAGTATTTATTTGATGAAAGAACAAATTTGACCTCACAATTACGTTACTACAACAGCCGTGATGAAGGGAAAGCCGAAGCAGGTTTAGTCGATAATGACTTATTCCACGCACATTTTGAATTAAAACATGACAGCCATAAATTGATGTTCAGTACATTCCAACATCATGGTGAAACGGCATTTCCTTATCTGTCTGGCGGTGAAACAGGCTTGCTGATTGATACATGGCCTGGCGACTTTTTAAATGCCAAAGAAAGAGTCTATAGCTTTCGTTACGAATATGATTTCAAAAAACAAGTTCCTGGTCTTCGTTTTATGATGCGTTATACAACTGGCCATAATATTAATGCGCCACACTTAGGTGGGACAGACTTAAAAGAAGATGAACTAGACTTCGACCTAGGTTATGCCCTCCAAACGGGTTTACTTAAAAATTTAGCTTTACGTGCACGTTATGCGATTTACGATAACAACATGCTACCGACAGCCAATATTAAACCCAACAATGAAACACGTATTAATATCGATTACACATGGAAATTTAAGTAATGATTTTAATCAGCCCTTTTTAACGACGGGTTGATTATTTTTAAGGGAATCAAAATGTTCGATTTAAAAAATTTACCACCGATTCATCATTTGTTAAATGGTCATGATCTACACTGGGATAAAGATTTAGCCCAAATACATGTGAAATATATTGCCTTAGAAAGTTTTACCAATCCCAGAGGTACAATTGAAGGTGGAATGATTTGTGCCATGCTGGATGATGCTATGGGTCTACTTGCCACATTAAATCAATCTGGGCGACCTTCAACAACGATTAATTTAAGCATGGATTTTTTCAGACCTTGTCATGTTGGTATTGTTGAAACAAAAGCCTATTTCATTAAAGAAGGTAATAAAATCCTCAATATTGAAAGTGAAGCGTGGCAGAACAATAAATTAGTTGCTAAAAGTTGTGCTGCATTTATGGTTTTATAATTATTTTTCAAAAATTTAGCATAAGTAATTTATCATCTACGCATCTATCAAATTTTCAGATCAGCGTACTGCTACATCACTAAACAATGGTCACTCTATACATCTACAGTGACCATTCCCTACCTTAAAGCAGAATGTGCTCACAGTTTCCCAAAATATGAGAAATTAAACATTATTAAATAACTCCAAACGAATCATCATTTCCGTATGCTGTTTAAACATATCTTCAGTAAGCCCTTTTGAACCAAGCTGAAAAATCCCCTCCAAACCACATACAAAGGCGATTAAACGCCATGCAACATCCTGACAATTCGTGGTAGTTAAAATTTTAAATTCATTTTGAGCAAGGCCTTTCTCAATCAAGCTCACAATCATCTGATGCCATCTTTCCATCGTGATGTTATAGGCTTTTTTTATTTCTTCATCTTGCTGAATCAAGACTTCTGCTTCGTTCCATAAACGTAAATAGGGTTGTACTTGCTCAATATTTTCACAACCTAGCAATAGTGAAATTCGCTCATACCAAGTCGTGGTAACGACTTCATTTTCGATAGCATTCAATTGATCCATCAACTGAACAAATACTTCTGCTTTTAGATGTGATGATGAAGCAAAATGATGATGCACTTGCCCTGTCGATACATTTGCTTCAGTCGCAATACGCCGAACTGTCATGGCATTAAAGCCTTCATTTAATGCGAGCTGTTTCGCCACATTTAAAATCATCTCTCGACGCTCTTCCCGATTTAGATAGTGCATAAACCATTATTGCCAAACTCTACGAAGACATAGTCTATGTAAACTTGGACATCCGTTCAAGTTAAGTTATACTCCCGCTAAATTGAACAACCGTCCAAGTTTAAAATCAGGTGAAATATGTACCGTAAATGGATGATTCTCGCAATCATCGTATTGATTTATCTGCCCGTCTCTATTGATGCCACAGTGTTGCATGTTGCCATTCCCTCGTTGAATGATGCGTTGTCATTGTCAGGCAATGAATTACTGTGGGTCATGGATATTTATTCCCTGATTATGGCGGGTTTAATTTTACCTATGGGTGCTTTGGGTGATCGGATTGGTTTTAAGCGACTCATGCTCATAGGGGCGACTATTTTCGGTATAGCCTCTCTTGCAGCTGCATTTTCTTCATCTGCTGCAATGCTGATTGCTGCTCGTGCATTTCTAGGTGTCGGTGCTGCCATGATTTTGCCAGCAACATTAGCTGGCCTCAGAAATACTTTTCTGGATAAAAAAGAACGAAATTACGCTTTAGGTGTATGGGGAACTGTGGGTGGTGGTGGTGCAGCCTTTGGTCCACTTCTCGGAGGATTCATTCTTGAACACTTCCAATGGGGCATGATATTCCTAATTAACGTGCCTATTATTATTTTAGTGTTGCTCTTAACCACATTCGTTGTTCCTAAACAAAAAGGTGAAAAAACACAGCCTTTAAATCTTATGCAAGCATTGGTTCTTGTCACTGCAATTTTAATGATTATCTATACAGTAAAAACCAGTATGCATCAATTTAACAGCATGTTATTGCTGATATTGGCTATTGGTTTAAGTTTATTGGTCTTTTTTGTTCGTCAACAATTGGCTTCACGCACACCCATGATCGATTTTTCCTTATTAAAACATCCTGTCATTTCCACCAGTATCGTCATGGCTATTGTGGCGATGATTGCATTGGTTGGTTTTGAACTTCTACTCTCACAGGAATTACAATTTGTATATGGGTATTCGCCACTTGAAGCAGGTTTATTCATTCTGCCATTTATGATTGCCATCAGTATAGGTGGACCATTTGCCAGTTTATTGATGAACAAATATCAGTTGCGTCCTGTAGCAACCGTCGGAATGCTGATGTGCGCAGCCAGTTTCTGGGGGCTAGCCATGACCAATTTTGATACACAGCACATTCAAGCATGGGCATGGATGGTTATTATGGGAATTAGTGTTGAAATTGCTCTCTTATCTTCAACTGCTGCCATCATGTCATCTGTTCCAGCGAATAAAGCTACAGCTGCTGGTGCAATTGAAGGTATGGCTTATGAACTTGGTGCTGGTTTGGGAATCACCATCTTCGGATTAATGCTTTCTTTCTTTTATACACAAGCGATAGTCCTTCCCACCACACTTCCAGTCGAAATAAGTGTTGCTGCCAGTGCTTCAATTGGTGAAGCAATGCAAGTTGCTCAGCAATTAGATCCATCTCTGATGCATAGTTTAAAAAATGCAGCAGCCCAAGCTTTTACACAGTCACATAGCCAAGTACTTGGAATTGCTGGTGGGCTGTTCTTTATTCTGTCTCTATTTATCTATTGGGCCTTATCGAAGCAAGCCCATAAACAATGAGCCAATAAACACGATATTAACAATTTTAAAAGCCCATTATTGAATTCAATAATGGGCTTTTTTATGGGTGAAATATTATCGTTACAATGGAAAATTATTGCTGATATACCTTTTTACCATCAAACATCGTCCATAGCACTTTTGTTTCAGCCAATTTTTCTGGCGAAACAGTAAAAATATCTCGATCGACTAAAATCATATCGGCTTTTTTCCCAGCTTCAAGCGTCCCTATTTGTTGATCTAAAGAAAGCGCTTTTGCAGCATTAATCGTATACGCTTTAAATACTGAATCACGATCTATTGCCTCGTTTGTATTTAAATATCCTCCATCCTCACCAATTCGTGTAATTGCCGTAGCCATTGCGATAAAAGGATTGGCTGTTGAAACAGGGGCATCGCTCGCTCCAGCAATAATTGCTCCATTTTTTAATAATGAATGCGCAGGATACATACCTTTATAAGTTGTCTCACTAATATAAGGTTTCACAAGCTCTTTATTAAGACCATCTTCATACGCCCATGCCAACTGCATAGATGCGATAATATTATTCTGCTTAAAGCGGCTATAGTCTGAAGGATCTACCAGTTGTAGATGTGTAATAGAGTGCGGTATATGACTTTGACGTTTGGATCTTGCATATTCAAAAGCATTTAAAGATTCACGTACAGCTTTATCTCCAATCGCATGGATATGTACCAACATATTTCGACGATCGGCTTCATCTACAACTGTTTTAAAAATTTGTGGATCAAACAACAAATTTCCACTCTTTTTAGTATTTGAATATTGTCCCAATAATGCAGCAGATTGCGCAGGATATTCCAACACACCGTCCGCAAATACTTTCACACCAATTAAATTAAAATTATTAATATTTTTATACTTACTATTAATGCCATCAAGCGTATCAAAAACCTTCGGGGTACTTTTTGAATTAATAACGTGTAATCCTGAAACACGAGCGCTTAACTTGCCTTTTTCAGACAGTTCTTTATACATTGGAATCATCCCCAATGTGTTTTCGGTATTTTTAATATTAAAAATACCCTGAAGAGGACTTGCATTTGCAGCAATATCTAACCAAGCAGTCAGTCCTAGACTATTATAATAGCTTACAGCTTCTTTTGACCCCTTATACATTAAATCATGCGATAGCGGAGGGATCTTTTCACTGACAATATCCCAACCTGAATCCACTAAAAAGCCTGTAGGTTCGAACTTCTTATTATGCGTAATATTTTGTATATTTTCTGCTGAAAGACTTTTAACAAAATTTGAATTAACTCCAGCTTTTTTTAGTAATGCTTGATTTGCCCAAGCCGTATGATGATCACTACCAATCAATGCAATAGGTAAATTCTTCCATTCATTTTGATTAAACACCTCAGATAACTGATCCGTTAATTTCCAGTATTCAGAAGATAAACCATTTAGAATTAAGACATCCCCAGCCATACCCGTACCATCTTGCTGAGCTTGTCTAAGCTGTTTTTCTACAGCTTTTATATCTATTTCACCTTCATCATCAAGTGTAGCCAATACCATTTCTACACCTGTAGCCAAAGCATGGATGTGGCTATCAATGAGTCCAGGCATTAATATTTTATTCCCTAGATCATAAACTTTCGTATCTGAATCAGCTATTTTTTTAATTTCTGTATTACTGCCTACACTGACAATTTTTCCATCGCTAGAAATTGCAATCGCTTGCTGTAAAGGCACATTGTCTTTTGCAGTATAAATTTTTCCATTTAAATAAATACTATCAATACCATTTTTCGCCCAAGCTGTGCTTGTTAATAATGCACTTATACTGAGTGCCAAAATACCACTTTTAAAATTCAACATCATGACCAAATTCCTTCATCATCTACTTATAAATACACAAAAAATTAAATAAATTTGAACTAAAAATTATAACTTAACCCTGCTACTACCATATTCTTTTGACTGTCGCTAAAACGATCTTTCCCTCCAATAATATATTGCATCCAGCCAAAAAACTGCTCTTTTTCATCTAAGGAGTGAGCAATCTCTATAGTCGCATGTTTAAATACAAAATCTTCTGTTGAATCCTTTACATATTTTCCATCTTCTTTAAAATATGAAAATCCAGCATATAAATTCAAATAATAACTTGGCGCCAAAATATTTTCATAATTAAACTCCATATATGTATCACCCTTATTCATATAATAAACATCATTTAAATAGGTCTCAACGCTGATCCCCATCCTATCCTTATCTTCTCTAATTGGATATTTAAGCGATAAGCCAGCTTCCACACCACCAGTATGATCAGCTTCTGAATAATATAAGTATTTTAAATTTAGATCATAATTCAGTTTTTTATAATTATTTTCATAACCAAAAATAAAATCATTCTCATAATAGCTAAATGTAGATGCTTTTTTTGAGTTTAAAGACAATTTTTTATATTCACTTTCCAGCGCTTTCAAATATTCTTCTTCAGAAATATTCGGATTGATATTGCTATTAATATTACTTTCAGCCAATAAGTATAATTTTTCATTATTTTGAATTTCACTAAATGAATATCCAAGTTTTGAATTAAAATATACAAAGTAAAAGTTTTTATAATCAAACTTTAAAGTCGTCTGAATAGTTGCATTATCATTTTCTGGATCACTGGTCGCTCCTCGATTAATATAAGCGGATACGGCTGATATATTTCCAGAAACTTTAAAGCCATTATTTTCTTCCTCATTAGCAAAGCAACTCATAGATACTATACATAGTGCTAGCTTAGATAATGTTTTTAAATACTTTACATCCATGTTTTAAACGTCCTTGTTTTATAAATTAAATTTCTTGGGTTTTATGACAAAATAGCTGTAATAAAACCCGTCTACACATCAAAACTATGATTTACTTTCTTTTTTTGTATTAACTCGCTTCTTTTAAACTCTTGATTTCATAAGGTAGACCGACATAGTTTTCTGCTAACGTCGTTTGACCAGCTTCTGAACCTAATACATAGGCAAGCTCTGCTTGTTTAATTTTTAGATCAAAATCACTGTCAGATTCAAAGCGATGTAATAAATGCGTCATCCACCAAGAGAAACGTTCTGCTTTCCATACACGTTTTAAACATTTCTCTGAATATTGATTAATGCCTTCTTCAGAATTGCTCAAGTAGAATTCAATTAAGGCTTCTGAAAGATAGGCAATATCAGAAGCGGCTAGATTTAAACCTTTAGCTCCAGTTGGAGGAACGATATGTGCTGCATCACCCGCTAAAAATAACTTACCGAATCTCATAGGTTCAGTGACGAAACTTCGAAGTGGTGCAATACTTTTTTCAATTGACGGACCCGTCACTAAATTATTTTTACTTTCTTCATCTAAACGATTTTTTAACTCATCCCAAAATTTTTCATCTGACCATTCTTCAACTTTGTCAGTGACTGGAACTTGAAGATAATAACGGCTTCGCGTCGTTGAACGCATACTGCATAATGCAAACCCTCGATCTGACTGAACATAGATCAACTCATCAGACACAGGTGGAACATCTGCCAGTACACCTAGCCATCCAAACGGATAAACTTTTTCAAAGGTTTTAATATTTTCTTTTGGAATACTTGCACGACAAATCCCATGATAGCCATCGCATCCAGCAATAAAGTCGCAATTGACCTGATAGAGCTTTCCATCTTTATTAAAAGTAACATAAGGCTTTTCATAAAAATCATGTACTTTTACATCATTGGCTTCATAAAATGATGTTAATTCAGCTTCTTCTCGGGCTTGCATCAAGTCTTTTGTCACTTCAGTTTGTCCATAAACTGTGACTTGTTTACCTTGCGTTAAACTCGATAAATCAATACGGTGTTTACAACCATCAACCAGTATTTCAATGCCTGTATGCGGTAAGCCAAATTCTTTTAATTGTTTATCTACGCCAGCTTTTTCAAGTAAATCAACAGAAACCTGTTCTAGAATTCCTGCTCGAATGCGTGCAGCTACATAATCTGCACTGCGCTGTTCAATAATGATGTGGTCTATCCCTGCTTTATATAAAAGTTGCCCAAGTAATAAACCTGCAGGTCCAGAACCAACAATTACAACTTTCGTATTTAAAACTTCCATAAATTAACCTCCATATACTGATGGTTAAGTTAGTTTTTTTACTCATGCCAAGCTATAAGCCAGATGTGAAATGTACCGAAATGTGTTACTTTTGACCGCAAAGCGGACAAAAATATATCAAGCAGGAAGTCTTTGATGAATAGCTATTTAAAAAGTATGGATACAAATGAATTGATTAAAGAAGATGACTACATCATTTCATTTGCCAAAGGATTAAGCTTATTAGAGGCTTTTGGAGTTGAACGCCAAAAACTGAATGTGACTCAAATTGCAGAAAAAACCCAATTAAGTCGCACCGCGGCTCGAAGGTATCTAAGAACTTTAAAATTTTTAGGTTATCTTGATAGTGATGAACATTTTTATTGGCTTACGCATAAGGTTTTACGCTTTTCAAGTGCCTTTCTAAATTCCTCTCATCTTTCAAAAATTGCACAACCCATTTTAAATTTATTATGTGTACAAACCACATTAACTTTTTCATTAGTGATATTGGATGAAAGCGAAGTTGTTCCTATTGCACGAAGTTATTTACCGCAACAAGAAAACTTACGAATCAGCCCTTACGGCATGCATTTAGGCAATCGCCTTCCAGCACATGCAACGTCGACTGGAAAAGTATTATTAGCATCATTAAGTGAACTGGAACAAATCAACTGGTTAGAACGATACGGATTAAAACGACTCACCTCTTATACAACGACAGATAAAGTTATTTTTTTAGATCTTTTAAAACAGATTTCACTACAAGATTATTGCCTCTCGAGTGACGAACATGAATTAGGAATTATGGCGCTTGCTGTGCCTGTTATAAATTCAAAAGGAGAACATATTGCGGCATTAAATTGTATTGTTCAAAAAAATAAAGCTTCAACCGAATACTTAACGAACCAAATTTTACCTTTATTACAAAATACAGCATCTGAAATGAGAGCGATGTTATAGTTTAAATGAGCTTTTAAGCTCTTATATTTCGATGTCATTACCCAAACTAAAACTAGTAACCATACATATCAAACCTTTCCCACCTGCGGATTGATTAATATATTCGTCTGAGCATGGTAACTGGAGGTTATTAGTAGATGATATTGTGATCGTTATATTTTCAGTGAAATCGAATAAATAAATACTAAATGTAACTATATCTGCATTTACTAAAACCAAAGTAATTAAAAAAGATGCTACTCAGCATCCTTTTTTGTAAATTGATTGAGATTTACCGTTATTCTTCCCTGTAATTCGGCAGTGCTAAAAACACGACTGCCGAATATCTTAAATTGATTTTTCTGAATCAGATGTCTAAGAAAACAGTTTCTTTGTCACCTTGAATATAAATATCAAAACGGTAAACCACTTCACCATCACGTTCTTCACGTTTGGCAATTAAGGTTTGACGACGTGGTTCCCATTCAATGCTGTTGATTACTGGGTCTTTAGCATTCGCCTCACTTTCATCTTCAAAGTAAACACGAGTATTTAAACCCGTGTTAATTCCGCGAGCAAAAATGATCAAATTAATATGCGGTGCTTGAACTGATGCATTACGACCTGGGACACTACCTGGTTTAATGGTGTCAAAATGCCAAATACCGGTTTTAAAGTCTGCACCCGCACGCCCCCAACCATGGAAATTAACATCCGCTACTTTGTTTTGGAAATCTGCTTGGCTTGGATAAACGCCATTGGCATCTGCCTGCCAAATTTCCACCAAAACATCACGTAAAGGTACGCCAATGCCATCAAAGACTTGACCTTCTAAACGAATGCGCTGACCTTGCGGATTATTTTCAACCAGATCGTTATTAAAGTTATGATCAAATACTTCAATGCCTGCCTGTTTAGGCAATAAGCCAATATGGACGTATGGGCCACCTGTTTGAGATGGGGTTTCACGTAATTCTTCAAAATTCCAACCTTTCATTTTTTATACTCCATCCCTTAATGTAGTTCGTTTTCGAAGTAAGTCGCGCGACGACCGCGTAGCGTGATGTCAAAACGGTAACAACGACTATCTGCTTCAATAAAGTTACTCTTGTCTTCAAGGGCAATTAAGGCACGTCGTTGTTCTTCTGAAGGAATAGTTCTCAAAATTGGACATGAATCGATCAGCGTATCACCTTCAAAATAGAATTGTGAAATCAGGCGCTGTGCCCAACCATCCGCAATCAATGAAAAGTGAATATGTGCTGGACGCCATTCATTAATGCGGTTACGCCAAGGATATGGACCTGGTTTAATGGTACGGAAAATAAAGAAGCCATTTTCATCGGTCATCATACGACCACAACCACCAAAGTTAGGGTCTAAAGAACCAATATATTGATCATTGGGATGGCGATAACGACCTGAAGCATTGGCTTGCCAAACTTCAAGTAGTGCATTTTTTACTGGTCGACCAAATTGATCACGTACATAGCCATGCACGATCACACGCTCACCAACAGGTAAGCCTTGTTTGGCACAGTTTAAAATCAAGTCATTGTCTTTTGGTCCAAACTGATCTGCCGAAAAATGTGGTGCAGTCACTTCCGAAATGGTTTCACCAATCGAAATGAGTGCACATTTAGGTGAACGCATCACACTGGTTTTATAGCCTGGTGCATGCGCTGGCGGATGGTCTTCGCTATTACGCTGTGCGTAAGCTCCCCAAATAATTTGAGACATTTGATTTCTCCCTTAAATATCTTATTGGTCTTCCACAATTTTCTTAGGTGCAATACCCATTTCTTCAAAAATTTCTTCAGCCATATGCATCGCTGCATTGGCAGCAGGTAAACCTGCATATAAAGAAGAATGCATAAAAAGTTCTTTTAAATCTTCTTTGGTCACGCCATTGTTGAAACACGCACGAATATGCATACGTAATTCATCATTTCTGCCGAGTGCCAATAGGATGGCAATCGTCACTAAACTACGGGTATGACGTGGCATACCTGGGCGTGACCACACTTCCCCCCAAGCAAAACGACTAATAAAATTTTGAAAATCTTCATTAAAATCATTTAAATTTTCTAAAGATCGCCCGACATGCTTTTCGCCTAATACTTCAGTACGAACTTGTATACCTTGTGTATAACGTTCTTCGTCATTCATAATGAATACCCCTTAAGTTGCATCTGTATGAGCAACGAATGATTTAATAAGAATGGCAAGTGCAGCAGCCGTTGCAGGAATCAGTAATAAACTTAAAATCGAACTGAACGACCAATGGTTGCCAAGCAATACAGCACCAATCCACGCACCAAAGACAGCACCGAAACGACCAATTCCCGACATCCATGCCACACCTGTTGCACGACATTGCGTTGGATAGAAGCGTGCACTCAGTACTGGCATTGCAGTCTGAGCACCATTCGCTGCCATACCTGCACATAAAACAAAAATGGCAAGCAATGTTGAATTTCCTAAACTTTGCCCAACAATGCAAGCAAAAATACCGGCTAAAAAATAGAAGCTGGCAATAACACGATTTGGATTAAATCGATCCATTGCCCAGCCAATAAATAAGGCACTAACGACACCACCAAGCTGGAATAAGCCACCAATAAATGCCGCACGCTCCATCGTGGCACCACTTTCACGCATCAACGTTGGTAACCAACTGGTAAGCAAATAAATAATAATGAGACCCATAAAGTATGTGAACCACAATAAAACCGTACCTTTGACATATGATTTTGAAAACAATATGCTCAGTACTGATTTTTTATTTGCAGTTTCATTTTTTTCTTCAGGTACATGAAATTCTGTAATATGCTGAACTTGCAATGGTGCAATATGAGTTAATATTTTTTTGACTTTATCGTTGCTCTGACCTTTAACAATCAAATAACGATACGACTCAGGCAAACAGAAAATGACCAACAACATCAGAATTAATGGTGCCCAACCACCCACTAAAAATAAACTTTGCCAACCAAAAGTTGGAATTAACCAGCTACTTAAAAAGCCACCAATTGCCATTCCTAAGTTATAGCCACAGAACATACAGGTCACAAGTAATGAACGTTTCCGTGCAGGGCAATATTCTGAAAATAACGTCGCTGCATTGGGCATTGCTGCACCCAGACCAATACCAGTTAAAAGTCTAAAAATAACCAAATGATCGAGTGAACTAGCGTAAGCGCAAGCCAATGTAAAACCACCAAAAACAAGCATCGAAATTGCTAAAACGATTTTCCGTCCAAAACGGTCAGCCATTGGCCCTGAAAATAACGCACCAAAAATCATGCCCCCGAGTGCTGCACTCATCACTGGACCTAATTGAGATTTTTCAACACCCCAATCTTGAGCCAATGCTGGCGCAATAAAACCCATCGCCGCAGTATCAATACCATCCACAAAAACAATTAAAAAACAGATAATTGCAATCATCCATTGATACATTGAAAATGGTGCGTTATTAATTAATGCTTGGGCATCGATACCTTTTTTTAAGGTATAACTATCCTGAGATGCCATTGTTGCCTCCTTAAGGCCAAATCCATTTAATTTTTTACTAATCTACTGATTTTTATAAACAAATATCTCTAATTCCTGACTAAATATATCCGGACATTCAATATTTGATAAGTGCGAAGCTTCTATAACGACAAGCTCAGAATTTTGTAGCTGACCACGAATAAACTCACCATCTTCAATCGTAGTCACTGGATCTTGAGCTCCACATATTAATAATGTTGGAATTTTCAATTCAGGCAATTCAGCTCGAACATCAGCATAAGCCAAAGCACGACAGGAATTTGCATAACCCTTTGCAGGTGTCAAAGCTAAACTGCGAATAGTTTGCTGTGCTAATGCATTGTGCTGATAGTCAAATTGATCGCTAAACCAACGGCTATGTGTGGTGTTAACTAAATCAGCTACACCATTTTTTTCAACGGTATCCGCACGGCTTATCCATGCATCTAGCTGACCAATTTTTGCAGCGGAATTGGCAACTGTAATCGTCTTGAAACGATCAGGTGCATTTAATCCAAGCCACAGTGCAGTAAGACCACCCATGGAAATACCACAAAAATGTGCTTGTTGAATATTTAAGGCATCCATAATATCAATCACATCTTCGCCTAAATTGGCTAAGGTTGTGTCATCAATGACATCGCTTTTGCCATGACCACGCGTGTCATAACGCACCACTGTATATTTATCTTTAAAATATACGGCTTGTGGATCCCACATGCCTTTATCAGTGCCTAAAGAATTCGAGAAAATCAGTACAGGTGCATTATCTAAACCTTCAATTTGAATAGATAAGGTTTTTCCTTGTCGATTGGTGATGGTGTTATTCACTTTACCTCTCCTTTTGCTTCCTGCAATACCGCATCTATTTGTTCTTGAATATTGCCCAAATACGATTCAGGTTTAAAAATCAGTGCTAATTCATCAGCGCTAAAATACTGTTTGACTTCTGCAAATGAACTCACGATATCTTGCAAATGACCTTGCTCAGCAACGGCTTGCTGACAAGCTTTTTCGACTAAATAATGCGCATTTAAACGCCCCATTTTCGGTGCGATTGCCATCATGACCGCTTCAGCCATAATCAAACCATGTGTGGTTTCTATATTGCGCTGCATATTTTTACTATTGACTTCTAAACCTTGCAGCACTTCAACGGTACGTTCTAATGCACCCGCACAAAGCTGAAAAATTTCAGGTAAAGCCAACCATTCTGCATGCCAAGAACCTAAGCTACGTTCATGTTCTTGCACCATACTTTGATAGATACTCGACATGAGTGCAGGTACGCGATTGGCTGCAGCTAATACGGATGCTGCGGCAACAGGATTACGCTTGTGTGGCATGGTCGATGAACCACCACGCCCTTTTGCTGTAGGTTCAAATACTTCTGCAATTTCAGTTTGCATCATCAATGACCAATCACGCGCCATTTTTCCCGTATTCCCCACCACTATGGCTAAAAACCCTGCCATTTCAACAATACGATCTCGTTCACCATGCCAAGTACAGCTTGGAACACTCAGATTAAGTTGCGCTGCATAGGCTTCAACCACCGTTGAACCTTGATCCAGTAACGATGCCAATGAACCCACTGCACCACCAAGTTGAGCTGTCAGTACACGCGCTTTCATTTGCTCTAAGCGGTCTAAATCACGTTTAAAACTACTTGCCCAACGTGCAGCTTTATGCCCAAAAGTAATCGGTAAAGCTTGTTGTAACCAAGTTCGTCCAATCATCACTTCAGCACGATATTTTTCTGCAAGTTCAAGCGATGCTGCATATGCATGTTGTAGTTGACGTTCCACAACGTATAAAGCATCACGAGCTTGTAAAATACATGCCGTATCCAGAATATCTTGACTGGTTGCCCCCCAATGCACATAGCGGGAAGCATCTTCATCCACGGCTTTTACCGCTGCGGTAAACTGCTTTACAAAGGGAATCGCAATATTGCCAGAGAGTCCTGTCGCTATTGCAAGGTTATTGAAATCAATATCCTTTAGAGCAGTTTGTGCTACTTGTTCAATACTACTTGCAGCAGCTTTAGGAATAACATCAACCTGAGCCTGAGCCTTTGCCAATGCCACTTCGGCTTTAATCATATAAGTGACCAAAGCATGGTCACTAAAAATTTCAGTCACATCCTTTTGGTAAAACAGGCTGGCATATAGTTGGCTCATTATCGTTATTCCTTTATTAGATTCGTTGAATAATCAGCGCGATCCCTTGACCCACGCCAATACACATTGAACATAGGGCATAGGTTCCACCTGTGGCTTCCAACTGATTCAAGGCCGTTGTGACCAAACGCGCACCCGAAGCACCCAGTGGATGACCCAAGGCAATAGCGCCACCATTTGGATTGACATGTTCAGCGCCATCCGCCAAACCAAGGTCACGTGTCACTGCTAAAGCTTGCGCTGCAAAGGCTTCATTCAGTTCAATCACGTCCATTTGCTCTAAAGTTAAACCAGTTTGAGCCAATAGTTTTTTGATCGCAGGTGCAGGTGCAAAGCCCATGATGCGGGGTTCTACACCCACAGTGGTTGCGCCAATAATTTTGGCACGCGCTTTCAAGCCGTATTGTGCAATGGCATCATCCGAAGCAATTAACAGGGCTGCTGCACCATCATTAATACCTGAAGCGTTGCCTGCCGTTACAGAACCTTCGGCTTTCACTACAGGTTTAAGTTTGGTTAAGACTTCAAGGGTGGTGGCACGTGGATGTTCATCTTGAGAGATGATTACAGGCTCACCTTTACGCTGAGGAATGCTCACAGGTACAATTTCTTGCTCGAAGAAACCACGTGCTTGGGCATCTGCGGTACGTTGTTGGCTAATAAGCGCAAACTGATCTTGATCGGCACGGTGAATATTGAACTGTGTGGCCACGTTTTCAGCAGTTTGTGGCATGGTTTCTACGCCATACAGCTCTTTCAATTTAGGGTTGATAAAACGCCAACCCATGGTGGTGTCTTCTAGTTTTTGAGCACGACCAAAAGCAGTGTCAGATTTACCCATCACCAAAGGCGCACGGCTCATGCTTTCTACACCGCCAGCAATAATCAAATCTGCTTCACCAGCTTTAATGGCACGTGCTGCCATGGCGATTGCATCCAGTGATGAACCGCATAGACGATTCACGGTCGTTGCAGGGACTTGATAAGGCACACCCGCAAGGAGTGCTGACATACGACCGACATTACGGTTGTCTTCACCCGCTTGGTTGGCACAGCCATAAATCACGTCATCAACCAATTCCCAATTCACCGATGGATTACGTTGCATCAATGCTTGAATTGGAATAGCACCCAAGTCATCGGCACGAATAGCAGCGAGACCACCTGCATAACGACCGAATGGAGTACGAATCGCATCGATAATATAAGCGTTTTTCATTTTTAATTAGCTCAAAATTTATTTAGAGAAAGCTCCTCCCTTTCTTAAAGGGAGGTTGGGAGGGATTCTAAAAAGTTGATTTATTCCAAAAATCCCCCTAAATCCCCCTTTATAAAGGGGGACTTTCTTTTTTATTTATACAGTTGCATCAATCAGTTTGGCACCGGTCATTGCCTGTAATTCAGCAAAGGTTAGACCTTCCACTTTCTCAATGACTTTCATGCCTTCAGCCGTAACATCAATCACACACAGGTCAGTGTAGATACGATCGACACATTTTAAACCTGTCGCAGGATAAGACAGTTCAGCAACAATCTTCGGTTCGCCTTTTTTAGTCACATGATCGGTGGTGATAAAGACTTTTTTCGCACCGACCGCCAAATCCATTGCACCGCCGACTGCAGGAATCGCATCGGGTGCACCGGTATGCCAGTTGGCCAAGTCACCATTTTCAGCCACTTGGAAAGCACCCAACACCGCAATATCAAGGTGACCACCACGCATCATGGCAAAAGAATCACCATGATGAAAATAAGCACCGCCTTCAAGTAAAGTCACAAATTCTTTACCGGCATTAATCAGCTCAGGGTCTTCTTCACCTTTGGCTGGTGGTGGGCCAAAAGCCAATAAACCATTTTCAGAATGTAAGAAAACGTCTTTGTCGGAAGGTAAATAATTGGAAATCTTGGTCGGTAAACCAATGCCTAAATTGACATAAGCACCATCTGGAATATCTTGCGCCACACGTTCTGCAATTTGATCGCGGGAGAGTTTGCTATAGCTCATGGTTTAATCCTCAGGTCTAGGCCGATTGTTCAAGTTGTTTTTTGCCAATAGCAACCACGTGCTGGACAAAAATACCCGCAGTGATGATGTGCTCAGGATCTAAAGCACCGAGTTCAACCACTTCAGACACTTGCGCAATGGTGACCTCTGCAGCCATCGCCATGATCGGGCCAAAGTTACGGGCCGATTTGTTATAAACCAAGTTACCCCAACGGTCGCCTTGATGGGCTTTAATGAGAGCAAAATCCGCTTTGATTGGATTTTCCAAAACAAAGTCTTTGCCGTCGTAGTTTAAAGTCGGTTTACCTTCAGCCAGTAAAGTCCCAAACCCTGTTGGGGTATAAATAGGACCTAAACCCATGCCTGCCGCTTGAATACGACAAGCCAAGTTGCCTTGTGGAACTAATTCCAATTCAATTTTGCCAGCACGGAACAATTCATCAAACACCCAAGAGTCGGATTGACGTGGGAAAGAGCAAATGATTTTACGTACTGCACCTGTTTTAAGTAGCTTGGCCAAACCATAATCACCATTACCAGCGTTATTGTTAATGATGACTAAGTCTTTGACGCCTAATTCAATTAACCCGTCAATGAGTTCAGCGGATTGGCCAGCCGTTCCGAAGCCACCAATCATGATGGTCGAGCCATCCTTAATTTGGGAGAGTACTTCTGTTAAAGATGATGTGCTTTTATCAATCATTAGATGACTCCGTCTGTGCTATGCATAAATAAAGTTGGAAACAAATGCTGAGAATATGTTTTAAGATGACAAACTAGAATTACCCAATCCCGAGTGTTTTCATTAGATTTCCTATTATTTATTCTTAATTTTTTTGAGCCTCACAGCTAGCATAAAAAAATTATTTTGCGCGATAATTGTCTTTATATTTCAATAATCGAACATTTTTTATGGTTTTTGGTTATATTAGTCAAAGATTCAATTACTCTAAATTGTAATCGAATATCTAAAAATAGAAATAAAGGTTCAAAAATGCATGATGTTCAATTAGAAAATAAGAAAATTTTGCAAAATCCTGATAATCAGAAAATCATCCGACATGAGGACTTTATTGCAGGTATCAGCAAAGGCTTGTCTATTTTGGACTGTTTTGGTCCTGAGCGTCATCGCTTAAATATCACCATCGCTGCAGAAAAAACAGGGATGACCCGTGCAGCAGCACGTAGGCATTTACTGACGCTTGAATATCTTGGATATGTAGAGTTCGATGGACATTATTATTATTTAGCTCCCAAAATATTAAAATTTTCAGGGGCTTATTTAAGTGGTGCACAACTTCCAAAAATTTGTCAGCCCTTATTAAATCTACTCACCACACAAACCTCTCTGGTTTATTCCGTCATGGTTTTAGATGGTTACGAAGCCATTACTATTGCTCGAAGTACAGTACATCATCCAACGGATCGAATTCATCCTTATGGCTTACATTTAGGCAATCGTTTACCTGCACATGTAACTTCAGCAGGCAAAATTTTATTGGCACACTTGGATCTTACTGAGCAACAACACTGGTTAGAAAAATATCCATTAAAGCGTTTAACTAAATATAGCTGTACAAACAATAATGGTTTTATTCAAATCCTTGAGGAAATTAAGGAACAAGATTGGTGCTACTCGTCAGAAGAACATGAACTCGGTGTGCATGCACTTGCTGTACCTATTTATGCTCCTAAAGGCAATATCGTTGCAGCGCTAAATATTGTTTCGCCCACGACCAAAACCACAAAAGAATATTTAATCCAGCAAATTATGCCTTTACTTCAAGAAACAGCACGTGAGTTAAGACATGTTATTTAAACACTCCTTATAATCCTCTTGTAATTCGACCAATCAACAAAAAATTTACTGAATAAGACAAAAATATCAATATTTGATGAGGGGTAAAACCAAAGTAAAGAGAAATGACCGCAATAACAAGGGCTTAATTCAATATTTGCGGAAGCGGTGGTAATTCAACTGATGGCTCTCGTTCTTCTATTTTTCAAGTCAATTTTTTATCCAAGATTCACGGTAAAATACTATCTGACTCTGCAATGGAACCCTGAGCAAATTACTTCACATGTTACTTTCAGTGTGCATTCGCTTTACCGTTATATTCATCAAAATAGAGATCAGTCTCAAGATGAATAATCTCGCGTCCTTAAGCAGGATTAGGGTTAACTTAGGGAAGTTAAATATTAATAAAATGATCCAATTTAACTTCCTAAAATTTTAAAGTTAAGTAAAAAACATCTTATGACAGAGGTCTATTTGAATTAAAAATTAGCTTTAAACACTAAAGATGCAAAATCACGATCATCAATAACGCTAAATTCATTTGATCCAAAAAAGTTAGTATAAGCAACTTTTGCTGTATATTTTTTCTGATATGTTGCCGATAGTGCAATACTGGCACTCATTTGACCTTCTTGAAAGTTTTGACTAAAACCATGTACATCATGTCGGAAAGTCAAACTTGGGGTAATCACAGTTGTAGGAAAAATATCATGATAACTTAGTGCACCACGTATTCTATAACCTAACGACCATTCGCTAAAAAAGCCATCCTTATTACAAAAGCGCTTATTTAAATCATCTATAACTTCATTAGATAAATTTGCGGTACCATATGCTGTACATTTAAATTCACCAGTTTCAGAATTGTATGCGCCTGTTGAAAGCTCACTACGACTAAAAGCACTGCTTCGACCAATACGATTATTACCTATATCCGCTATATGATTTGCTGCAAATTCGGCAGTCCATGTCAAAGAATTCGCTCTTAAAATATTAGGAATACTATTTGTCGCTCCAATCGAAAACTGTGTTACTGGTAATCGGACATAGCCTTGAATATACTCATCCAATTCAGGCGAGACTCCAGAAGAGGTAAATGGTGTGGCTGGGTCTAAGATCTGGTAATATACCAAATCTGGACCATTTAATTGCAAGGGTTGGTTGGGTTTAAAGTTTAACTCACTATAAATAGATGTGGTGCCTAATTTCCCTGCAAGACTTAATCCAAACATTTCAATATTTTCAGGATAAACTGCAAAAAATGCTGCGGTATTAAAATTTTCAGCACCTATGGCTTTCACAGTGGTTGCATCAAAGTTCGCAATTCGATTATGGTAGTTGGCATAATAAATGCCAAGTTCAGTATTGTTTAAGCTCGGTATCGTTTGCTTTAATGCTATACCATATTGCCCACTATCCTTAGGTTTTCTATCCTCTGTACGTGGAATATAACTGTGTGCTTGTAATGCTGTCTCAGATAATTTGTCTTTCAAACCAGCTAGTAGCATCGGTCCACAATTGGCAGGCATAACATCAGAAACTTCAAAAATGTCCCGCACCCATCAATAACAGAAGGTCTGAATTTAAATTGATAAAAACCTTCGACCTTAAGATGATCATTAATTCCGGCAACAAATGAAAACATTTCAACAGGGATAATCCTTTCACGGATGACCTGTTGAGAATTACCGAGAGTTAATTGCGCTAAAAGATAAATCATAACGGCAAAAATTGAATCTATTTTGTCGCTATGTATGGCAATACATTTGAATTTTTTCAATTTACAAAAGTAATTTTCAATTAGATGCGACCATTTATACATGCACTGATCAAATATATGCTGAACCTTATGATTAGGTTATGGTACCGAATCTGTTTGATTGTCGATTTACTATGGTTAAACCAAAAGAATGTTTTTCTCTGAAAATGCCGACCATGGAAGGGATTCATATATAATGAACATTTAGCTAAAAAACTATCTAGCTTATCATCAATGGCTATTTACAACAGTGCCCTCATACTACCCAAAAATAGTTTTGAGTCCCCTAATAAAAAAGAAGTGTAGCAAATTGCTACACTTCTTTTTTTGATTTAACTAGCATATTCTTTAATAATTTTTCTAGTTCTTGTAAATCTTCATCTGCAAACTCACTCATTTTTAATGAAATTTTCAAAGTGTTTTGATCAAATTTAATATTACCAGCAACTTTTCCATCATATTCAATTTTATGTACAATTGAAGTTAGAACGGTTTCCTTTGTATCTTTTTGTTTTAGAATTTTGTCTGCAAGCATGGCTAATTTCGTTTGTTCAACGTCTTTGGTCAATAGCTTTTTCCATGCATCTAATAATGCTTTTTTTGCATTCTGATTATTGTCTTCATTGTCTGATAAAAACTTTTTAATCGCTGTAGCTGCAGTACGTGCTAAAAGGTTTGGCTTTTGTTCTAAATCTTGAATAATCTCGATTGGCAATTTTTCAAAAGATAAATATTTATACATATCTTCACGATTCATACCCAATGATTTTGCTAATTTTTGTTTATTCTTTTTTAATTTATCATTTAATGATTTTAGTCCAACATATATTTCATAATCAGTTAGATCTTCTCTCTTTAAGTTTTCTGCTAATGTTAATAATGCAACATCTTCGTCAGAAGCATCTATAACAATTACTTCAATTGTATTTTTATTAAGAAATTGATGCGCTTTTAATCTTCTTTCACCAGCAATCAATTCATACTTATCTTGTACTCGGCGGACTGCAATGGGTTGTAATAATCCAATTTCTTCAATTGATGTAGCTAAATCTTCAATATCTTGTTGATCAAATATTTTTCGTGGCTGATTAGGACTTGGCTGAATATCTATAATTTGTACATTACGTCGTAGTTCTTTTACATCATTGACATGCTCTTTTTGAGCTTGTTTGTGTTTTTGAGTGTTTTGCTGAAGACGTTGAGCCAATAATTCTTTTGTACTTACCATAGTATTCTCATAGTATTTATTTAACACGTTTTACAATTTCTTTCGCTAAATCTTGAAAAGCTTTACGAACTTTAGAGTTTTTATCAACCCTTAATAAAGACTGTTGTAAAATAGCAGCTTGATTCACTTTAGTACTTATTGGAATTGTAGTATTTAATAATTCCCCGACTTGGTTTAGAGCTTCATTTTTAATTAATTTACAAACATTTTGACGTTCATCATGTTTAATTAATAAAGCACCTAAAAGTTTGAGTTCAGGATTAACTCGTCTTATTTTACTTAAATGGTTTGTTAAATCTGTTACACCATACAATCCATATTGTGATCCTGATTCAATAGGAATAATGACATGAGTAGATGCGGCTAATGCATTACTTGTAAGTAGTTTTAAGCTTGGTGGACAATCAATAAGGATAAAGTCATATAATCCTTTTAATAATTCTAATTTGTTAGATAACTCTTCTGATGGTCTTGGAGCATCATCTTTAAGTTGATCTTCAGTCTTACCTAAATTTAAAGAACCATAAATTAAAGAAACATTTTTAAAATTAGTTTCGTCTTCTATCGCTTCTGATATTAAATTTAAATCACCGACTAGTAGTTCAGCAGATGTAATTTCTATTTCACTTGGGTGTCTTGATCCAATATGTAAGCTTGCATTTGCTTGAGGATCTAAATCAATTACTAATACATTAGTACCCAAATCTGCTAATTCTGATGCTAAATGAACTACGGTTGTTGTTTTTCCACAACCACCTTTGTGATTTGCTACAGCTATGATTTTAGTTGATTTACTTGTCATAATAGATCTCGTTCAAGTTATTTTAATATAATGAAATTTGTAGCAAGTTGCTACACTTTATTTGATTTATATTTAAATTTCTATATAAAGGTCGGTTATAAACAAATTTTATCTTTATTTTAAAATATAGCTAGCTAATTTATAATTAGTATTAATTAATATAATTAAGTAATTATAATTAAGACACTATTTTATTTATAAAAATCAATAAATTATAATTTTAAAAGTGGAAGATCTGTCACTGAAAAGTGGAAGGTCTGT
>NZ_NEGB01000012.1 GCF_002135235.1 Acinetobacter silvestris | reverse complement strand
TGATAAAAAACTGGATTTTTCACCTATTTTTTGAGCATTTTTAATAAAAATTTCTACGTTTTTTGCATTTCTTAAGATTTTATTATTTTGCTTTATCTATATAAATGACCAATTACTGTACCTCTCTATCGAAAATCCCCTCATTTTCTTGATTCTTATTGCACTCAATAATTTCTACATCTACTGAATAAGCTTTCTAGACCATCAAAATGGCATCTACATAACATTTAGCCAAAGCTTGAAAGTAAAAAAGCTCAAACCATTTCTACAACACTACCTAAATGTTGTTTTACTTTCATTGCTCAACTTACTAGTTATGTAATCACATTAATATCCCATAAAGGCAATAGTTACAGATCATTTCTACCCATGCATCTCTTTGGGCATCATCTTTATGCACTTTCTTAGACTTTAAATAGAAATTTACTATCCCAACTTTAGACATAGCTCAAATGAAAATATTACTATCCATTTCAATCCAAATTTTTATACCTTAAATACAAAAAAGCCTACCGAAGCAGACTTTTAAAATGCTAGCAAAGACTATTGCAATATTTTCTTTGCATTTGCATCCCGAAAGGTACGTAAAATTTGCTGTCCCGCCCGTCCCGTTGGACTTAAACCTAATTTTATTTGTTCTTGGCGAATCGCTTGACGAGTTTTATCACCTATCAGACCATCAGCATCACCAATGTCATAACCTCGTTTTAACAAAAAGTTTTGAATTTCGCGACGTTCCGCTCGAGAAGTTCCAGCATCATCCGTTGGCCAAGCCTGAACAAAAGCTCCGTTACCTTGTAATCGATCGGATAGATGTGCAATCGCAAGCGCGTAACTTTCTGCTGCGTTATAACTATATATAGCATCAAAGTTTTTAAAGACGAGAAATAATGGACCATTTGCTCCTGCGGGTGACATTAAACCAGCCTGACTACTTTCTGAAAGATTACCTTGAATAATCGCTGAGCCATCAGCGCGGGTCAGCCCACGATTAACCCAACTATCCAGTGATTTTTTATTACGACGGCTTTCACCACTTATAGACATACCTTCTGGAACCTTCACTTCAAAGCCCCAAGGCATACCTGTCTGCCAACCACGTTTTTTCAAAAAGTTGGCTGTAGAAGCCAAGGCATCAGCGGTACTCGAAACCAAATCACGACGACCATCACCATCAAAATCAACCGCTAACTCTTCATAGGTTGAAGGCATAAATTGAGTATGACCAAATGCACCCGCCCATGAGCCTTTCATTTGCTGCTCAGTTAAATCACCCCGCTGTAAAATTCGCATGGTGGTAAAAAACTCACCGCGGAAAAAACTTTGACGACGACCTTCACAACTCAGTGTTCCTAAAGCCTGTAATAAAGGATATTTTCCTGAAATATCACCGAAATTACTTTCTACGCCCCAAACCGCAACTACAGTTTCTGCAGGAACACCATAAGCAGCTTGCACACGATTAAGTACATCACGATGTTGTAGCAACATTTGACGACCTTTTTGCACGCGCTCTTCATCGACTAAACCTGATAAATAGTCCCAAATCGGGGTAGAAAATTCAGGTTGATAGTTCAGTTTTTCAATCACTGAATAATCAGGGGTTAAATTTTGCGTATAACGATCATAGGTCGAGCCCGTTACACCTGAACTCATCGCTTGGGCACGTAAATTCGCAAGACATTGCTGAAAACTATTTTGTGATGCAGATGCTATATTAAAACTAGATGGCGAAGAAGAAAGACTTTGACCATTAATAATCAACTCAGCCTTGGCTTGAGTCATGGCTAAAAAAACTGAAGCTAAAATGAAAGCTAAGCGACGCATAGTATCCCTAATAGTATTTGAATTATGTTTTTACCATACCATCATCAATCCATAACTTCTGAATCAAATCGTAAATTTAAATTCATTCTTTTATTTTAAATTCATATTTACCACTTTGAATTTAAAAAGTTATCCATAAAACCCACTTTTTAAAATTTTAAATTCAAAATCAGCCAAAATATAAATTCAAATTTGCACATTTAAATTTAAAACATAATTTTTAAATTCAAACACATTGTGGATAAGTTGATTTATTTATAATTTATAAGTTTTTACACAAATAAAACTTTAAAGTCATACTGCAAATATCACTTTGAATTCATATTTTTTGAATTTAAATTCAGAGCATTTTAAATTCATTTTTATCTTTTGAATTTAAAAAGTTTGCGCTGTTCTACCACAGTAAAACTTAAATACCGTATATTGTTTATATGTTGGTTTTTTATGCAGAATATTGCTGAACTATTGTATCAATGGCAGGCTGTTATTTTTATTTTGTTCCAATAAACACGGCGCTAGTTCAAAAGAGGCGCAATCATGCCCGAACTTCAGGCATAAAAAAAGCGGTCATTGGCATGACCGCTTTTTTTCCATTCAATCGGAGGATTAAATGTTCATATCTTGAGTCAGTGCCAATGGCTCTGGCAAAATTTTCGCCAATTGGCGACATAAAGTAGTCAATTCAGCACTGTCATTTGGCATTAAGGTGATGTGACCAATCTTACGACCTTCACGTTCAGTCTTATTATACAGGTGTAAATGTGCGCCATTGAGCGCCAATACATCTTCAGACTTTGGATGCTTACCAATGATGTTGACCATCACCGTTGGGCGAACCACATCCGTTGAACCAAGGGGCAGACCAGCAACCGCACGTATATGGTTTTCAAATTGAGAGCAGATCGCACCTTCAATTGACCAGTGACCTGAGTTATGGACACGAGGTGCCATTTCATTGGCATATAAGCCCTTGTCAGTCACAAATAGTTCCAGCGTCAACACACCCACATAATTCAAATGATTCAGCAGGCGAGTGATGTAGTCTTGCGCCACAGGCTGTAAATCAGCACTGTTGGGTGCAGGAACAATCGAGTGTGACAAAATACCATGATGATGATGGTTCTCAGCCAATGGCCAAGTTTTCACATCACCGTTCTGACCACGCACTGCTATAATCGACACTTCACGAGAGAACGTCACAAAGCTTTCAGCAATCAATGAACCTGCTGGAGCCAATTCCGCCCAAGCTTGTTCAATTTGATCTTCAGAACGCAAAACAAATTGACCTTTGCCATCATAACCCCCCATCACCGTTTTTAAAACGATTGGCAAACCCAGTTCAGCAACAACTTGAGTTAGACTTTCCAATGAATCAACCGCTCTATACGGCGCCACAGGAATGCCCAATTCATCAAATAATGCTTTTTCTGAAAGACGGCGTTGTGCAATGGCTAAAGCTTGACGAGGAGGGTGCAACTCTTTTTGTTTAGTGAGTACATCTACATCTGTAAGTGGGGTATTTTCAAACTCTAAGCTGAATACATCCGCACTGTTGATGAAATCCTGTAAACCATTTTCAGCTTTGCTTGAAATCACTTGACCCAATACAGCTGATGGACAATCTGTGCTTGCTTCAAAAAAAGTACATTGAATATTCAGTGGTAAGGCAGCTTGCGCCATCATACGGCCGAGTTGACCACCACCAAAAATACCGATGGTTTTATCCATAATCTTTATCCCATTTAAGCTTGGCTTTAGATTTGACCAGGAATATTTTTGCTTGCCACTTTTTCAGTTTGCGCGGTACGGAACTGGGCAACATTTTTTGCAATTTCAGGACGTGTCAGACCTAAAATTTGCGCTGCCATAATTGCCGCATTGGTTGCACCAGCAGGGCCAATCGCCAATGTACCGACCGCAATACCCGCAGGCATTTGTACGATAGAAAGCAATGAATCGACGCCATTTAAAATAGACGATTTCACAGGAACACCCAGTACAGGTAAATCAGTTTTCGCTGCACACATACCTGGTAAATGCGCTGCGCCACCTGCACCTGCGATAATCACCTGAATACCACGTTCACGTGCTGTTTCAGCATATTCAAATAAACGGTCAGGCGTACGATGTGCAGAAACGACTTCAGCCTCAAAAGGGACACCAAGCTGTTTCAGCATATTGGCAGTGTGTTCTAAAGTTGCCCAATCCGATTGAGAACCCATGATAATTCCAACTAAAGGAGCATCTTGTTCAGCGGCCGCATTCATTGCAAATATTCCATAAACGAATGTGAGGAAGGATAAATCTTGACGATAGCCAAGCTTTAAATGAATTAGAAGCTCGCTATTATAGACTGAAAATTCGTCTCACCAAAATTTAACAGAGATTGTAGTGCGATATTTTCACTATTTTTTAAAGAAATCATCATCAATTATAAAAAAGTATTAAATTTTTATTCCCAACGATGCCATCGCGTAAAGGCGACATGAATGTCGCCATTGAGCTGTGATACAAGGAAGTATCATCAGCTCAATAAAGGATTTTTGTTACCTTGCGGAAATATATTCCTCATCCGTCAAAAGTAAGACAATGCCTACACAATATATATAAGTTCTCAATATGAAATGTGGCTGTGCAAAATTCTAAAAATTTTAGATTCATTCTTTTATGCGTTCTATTTACTGACTTCTAAAAACAAAATATACACAACCCAAAAGACACAATCCTGCCCACAGATAATCTAATTTAAAAGGCTGTTTAAATAGAAAAATCATAAAAGGCACAAAAACCAGCAAAGTCACCACTTCCTGCGTAATTTTCATCTCACCCAATGACCAACCTTGCTGCGCCAACAATCGCGTTGCAGGAATCATAAAACTGTATTCGAGTAGGGCAATCAGCCAACCAAATAAAATCGCCTGCCACAGTGGTGCATCATGTAAAAATTTCAGATGACCATACCAAGCCAAAGTCATAAAACAATTCGAAACCATTAAAAGTAACAGGGGAAATAACATGCTGAATTTATCTAGAACATTCACAAATATTTTACGTTTTTTAAGTGAAAAATCATGTCATTTAAGTGCTAATTTTTATTCCCCGCAATATGCAGCGAACCACACGATAAAACACATCCTACAATCCCATGAATAGATACAAGAAAAACTATCTTTTCAGTGAAACCCTTGCTATCGTTGCTTTCAAATCAAATTAATTACGACAACAGCACAATAAAAAAGTGATGTGTCTAAAACACAGCGGAGTTAAGTGTATGCATCTGCATATTTTGGGTATCTGTGGCACATTTATGGGTTCACTGGCGCTATTAGCACGTGACTTAGGTCATAAAGTGACGGGTTCAGATGCGAATGTCTATCCACCGATGTCGACCCAACTTGAAAATGCAGGCATTACGTTAATGCAAGGCTATGACCGCAGCCATTTACAACCCCATCCTGATTTGGTGATTGTTGGCAATGCGATGAAACGCGGCATTGATGCGATTGAATATATGCTCAATGAAGGTTTACCGTATATTTCAGGCCCTCAATTCCTTGCCGATCACGTTCTACAAGGCAAACACGTTCTCGGGGTTTCAGGAACTCACGGTAAAACCACAACCACGACTATGCTGGCTTGGGTACTGGATCAAGCCGGTTTAAATCCGGGATTCTTGATTGGTGGTGTTCCTTTAGGTTTTAGCGAAAGTGCACGTTTGGGTGGTGGTAAATATTTCTGTGTCGAAGCAGATGAATACGATTCTGCATTCTTCGACAAACGCTCTAAGTTTGTACATTACCATCCTAAAACGGCAATTTTAAATAACCTTGAATTTGACCATGCCGACATTTTTGATGACTTGGCTGCCATTCAAAAACAATTCCATCATTTAGTCCGTACTATTCCAAGTGAAGGTCGCATTATTGCCCCGATTACTGAAAGCAATATTGATGAAGTTTTGGAAATGGGCTGTTGGACGCCTGTGGTTCGAACCAGTTTAGAAGCCAATGCTCAAGCGGCACTTTCTGCGGAACAACTCTCTGCGGATGGTTCACATTTTAAAGTGCTAGAAAATGGTGTTGTCAAAGGCATCGTTACATGGAATATGACAGGGCAGCACAGCGTTGCCAATGCTTTGGCGACCATTGCCGCTGCTGAGCATGTCGGTGTTTCGATTGAAACTGCTTGTGAAGCCTTATCGAATTTTGGCGGTGTAAAACGCCGTATGGAATTATTGGGCACAGTGCGTGGCATTGAAGTGTATGACGATTTTGCCCATCATCCGACAGCCATTGAAACCACTTTAGACGGCGCGCGTAAACGCCTTGCTGAACGTAAGCTATGGGCGATTATTGAACCTCGCTCAAACACCATGCGGATGGGCAGTCATAAAGACGGTTTAGCCCATTCGGCGCGTTTAGCCGATGAAGTAATTTGGTATCAACCTGAAGGTCTGGACTGGGATTTACAACCGGTAATTGAAGCTGCACCCAATAAAGCCGTGGTTGCTCGCTCACTGGACGATATTATTCAAACGGTGGTCAATGAAGCAGGTGAGGGCGATGCTGTGGTGATTATGTCGAATGGTGGCTTTGGTGGTTTACACCAAAAATTAATTGCTGCTTTAAAAACAAAATAATTTATTTTTAAAATGCAAAAGCCCACGACTGTGGGCTTTTTAGGATTTCAGTTCAGCTTTTTAAAATTATACAAAATCAAGCTGCAACATCTGCCAAACTCTGATCACGCTTAAACATGACATCAACATAAGAACAAGTCGGAATAATTTTTAAATTATGTTCACGTGCAAACACTACTAAAACATCTAATAATTGACGTGCAACACCTTGTCCACGTAAAGAATCGTCTACCCACGTATGATCCGCAATAATTTGGTCATCCGCCCGCCACACATAGCTAATTTCAGCAATACGCTGGCCTTGAGCATCATCTAAAAAGAATTCACCTTGTTGCTTATTATCTGTATGTTGAAATTGCATTTTCATCTCTTTTTAATTTTTTAATAACTTGCACTGTATCAAACTCACTCTCAGATTTCAAAAGTCATAAATAGATGCGTTTGAATCAACTGGTTAATATCCTAAAAACTCGAATCATAAAGCTCAAATATATCTTTAAACGGACAACCTTAAAACAGAACCTTGTAATTCATATCTTAAAGTCACTACTCGTATTCACAAAAGATAAAAACTTAACATCACGCAACTTTGCGCTTAAAATTTAAAAATATTTTTCTAAATTACTGACTATGTCATCTAAATCTTCCAAAACCTCTACCCATCCAACTCGCCAATGGATCAGTGTGATTACTTTGGCATTTTCGGCTTTTATTTTTAATACCACGGAATTTATTCCCGTGGCTTTACTCAGTGATATCGGTCAAAGCTTTAGCATGCCTGCAACTGATGTTGGCATCATGATCACAATCTATGCTTGGGTGGTAGCCCCTGTATCATTACCCATGATGCTCCTGACTAAAAACATTGAACGGCGCTTTTTATTGGTGGCGTTATTCTTAGTTTTTATCATCAGTCATGTGCTGTCTTATTTTGCTTGGAGTTTTGAAATCTTACTTGCCAGCCGAATCGGGATTGCCTTTGCACATGCTTTATTTTGGTCTATTACCGCTTCATTGGCAGTTCGTGTCGCACCAAAAGGCAAAGAGTTTCAAGCCTTAGGATTACTTGCAACAGGAACAGCCCTAGCAATGGTCTTGGGAATTCCATTTGGTCGCATGATTGGTGAAGCTTATGGATGGCGCAATACTTTTGCACTGATTGCGATTTGTGCAACAGTCATCTGTATCACACTGGCCAAAACATTACCGTTATTACCGAGTGTCAATTCAGGCTCATTGGGTAGTATTAAAATCTTCTTTAAACGCCCAAGCTTGATGATCGTATTTGCACTCACCATGATCATCATCACCGCACAATTTACTGCTTATAGCTATATTGAACCTTTTGCGTTAACAATGGCTCATTTCAGTTCCTCACAAACCACAACTTTATTGCTGATTTATGGCGGAGCAGGTTTCATTGGTTCGTATTTATTTGGAAAATTTGGGAGTAAATATCCTAAACTTGCGATTCCTTTAAGTTGTGGCTTATTAGCAACTTCGATGTTGTTATTACTACCACTTTCTCAAGACTTAATCAGCTTCAGCAGCTTCAGCAGCTTAAGTTTGTTCTGGGGTATGGCAATTATCTGTTTTAGTTTAGCTCTGCAAACCAAAACACTAAACCTAGCCTCAGATGCAACGGATGTGGCTATGGCCATATATTCAGGCTTATATAATGTCGGTATTGGCGGTGGGGCATTATTAGGTGGATGGGTTACAGGACATTATGGTTTAAGTCATATTGGAATTATCGGTGGTTTAGTTGCCGTGATTGGAACAATTTTGGCTTTCGTATTGGTACAACGCAAAGACTTTATCAAAGCATAAAAATGTAGATAAAATTTGCACAATGCCAATAAATATGCGATTCTTCAGCCATATTTGGATTTAATCCAAAACTAAATTAAGTTGAACAAGGGGAGTAGCCTCCTCCAAACGTCAGTCATTTGATATTTTTAAATGACTGACGTGTCAGAATATCGTCATTACACTTTGCAAAAAGTCGGTATCTGAGCATCTAAAATTACCAAATATTGGTATTCAGATGTAGGCAAGACCTTGATCATGTTGTTACAGATGTTTTATTTCATCTGACAACGGGTCAAGGTTTTTTTATGCCCGATTGTCAGATGTGGAGGATCCACATGGAAACGATTGGCAATTTATGGCTATATTTAGCATTCTTCGGTTTAGTTGCCGCAATGCTTCTTATCGACTTTTTAGGCTTTAGACAAAAACAAGGTCAAGAGGTCAAACTAAAAACCGCAGCGTACTGGAGTATGGCATGGGTTTCAGTGGCCGCTTTATTTGGCGGTGGTTTATGGCTTTACCTACAGCAAACCGCGGGTATAACCATCGCAAATACCAAGGTCATGGAATACTTTGCAGGTTATTTATTAGAAAAATCACTGGCGATTGATAATGTCTTTGTTTGGTTAATGATTTTCGCGGCTTTTGCTATTCCACCGGCATTACAGCGTCAAATTCTACTTTATGGTGTACTTGGCGCGATTATTCTTAGAACCATCTTTATCTTTATTGGTGCATGGTTCGTACAAGAGTTTTCATGGGTTCTGTATATTTTTGGTGCATTCCTGGTTTATACCGGCTTTAAATTTTTAAAAGGACAGGAAGAAAATCCAAATATTGAAGATATGCCGATTCTAAAATGGTTACGTAAACACATGCGTATTACACCAAAGATGGAAGGGGATAAATTCTTTGTTCGTCAAAATGGTGTGTTATGGGCAACGCCACTATTTTTGGTTTTAATCTTAGTTGAAGCATCTGACGTAATTTTTGCCGTGGATTCTATCCCTGCGATATTTGCAGTCACCAGTGATCCTTTTATTGTTTTAACTGCAAACTTAATGGCGATTTTAGGTTTACGTGCCATGTTCTTCTTATTGTCAGGTGCTGCATCAAAGATGCATTATCTACCGTATGGTCTAGGCATTATCTTGGTATTCATTGGTGCTAAAATGTTGATGCTTGATGTATTCCATATGCCGATTTGGATTTCTCTTGGCTTTATTATTGTGACGTTAGCCATTACCGCATGGTTATCGATTCGTTATAACAAAAAGCAAGAATTACAGTCTTAATCACCAATTGTTTCAACAGCCTTCCTCATCGGAGGGCTCTTTATTTTTTAGAATACGCCTCAAATATAACTAAAGATCACTCATCCACAATAAGCTTCAAATTAGACCATCGCTCTAAAAATTTTTTAGAATTTACACGTTGCATAAAAATCTCATGACTGACCAAAGCATTATTCCAACGTAATTTCAGCCCAAATAAATCAGTTAAACCAAATGGTGCAATCACATCCAAATGACCATTTTTGAGTAAGTGAACAGCAATGGCCGTTGCGGTTTCTGGCCATAAAGACAAAGCTTCAACAATCGAATGCAAGGGTTCAATACACTCGCCACTTTCTAAGCGATACCACTGATGCACAAAAGCTTGATTGGTCACATCCCATTCTATTTTTGGAAATCTCTGTGAAAGTTGCTGACTTAAATACTGAGCATGAACTTGATTCAAATCGTCAGCATCATAAAAAATGACATCAACTTCAGTCCGCTTAAGAACATAATTTTGCCCATGTAAATAAGACCAAACCAGATTACGAATGATGCCAGCACACACATAAGCCTGTGGTTGTATTTCAGACAGATACTCTAAAATTTCTAATAACTCAGTATGACTCCGAATAATGCGCTCTAGATTTTCGTTTATTTTTTGAGGTTGATGCATACCTTAAATCTCTCATTCATCATTTTAATCACTAAACTTAAAGCTATGGAAAACTGAACGTTTAAACTATCTCACCAACTTAACCTCATCAAATTAAGCTAAATGACACAACCTTTGATACTAACTCAAACTATTTAAATAAAGCAGACACCATCTGGAACTACGCTTTTCAGGTACAATCAATCGAAAAATAAAATTTGCAGGTTTCCATGTCTCCTACTCAAACTCAGCGCGCTATTCGTGGTCGCTTTTTAGATATTCAAAGTATCGTTGTACAGGCATCCGATATTGCCGAACAAGTTCGCTATTTAGAAGATGGCTTACTCATTACCCAACACGGAAAAATCATCTGGTTTGGACCATGGGCTGAAGGTCAACAACAACTGAATAATAATGTACAAATCGAGCATTATCCTGAGCAATTGATTGTTCCAGGTTTAATTGATACCCATATTCATTTCCCACAAACTGAAATGGTGGGTGCTTATGGCGAACAACTTTTAGAATGGTTAAATACGTATACATTCCCGACTGAAATGCAGTTTAAAGATAAACATTATGCCGATAAAATCGCACAATTTTTCGTAAATGAATTACTCAAAAATGGTACCACCACAGCATTGGTATTTTGTACGGTGCATTCTGAATCTGTAGATGCTTTATTTGAAGCTGCAGAACAACATCAAATGCGTTTGATTGCAGGTAAAGTGATGATGGATCGTCATGCACCTGAGGAACTAACCGACACCCCAGAAAGTGCGTATCACGACTCCAAAGCACTGATTGAAAAATGGCACGGCAAAGGACGTAATTTATATGCCATCACACCACGTTTTGCACCAACCTCTACACCCGAACAACTAGAAAGAGCAGGGCAGCTCAAAGCTGAATATCCTGATGTCTATTTACACACGCATTTAAGTGAAAATAAAAATGAGATTGCTTGGGTTAAAGATCTATTCCCTGAACAAAAAGGCTATTTAGATGTTTATCACCATTATGGTTTAACAGGTGAGCGTTCTGTCTTTGCGCATTGCGTACATTTAGAAGATGCGGAATGGGACTGTATGCATGATACCGACTCTGCAATTGCATTCTGCCCAACCTCAAACTTATTTCTCGGCAGTGGTTTATTTCCATTAAATAAAACTTGGGAAAAACAAGTGAAAGTGGGTTTAGGCACAGATATCGGCGCTGGCACATCTTTTTGTCAGCTACAAACCATCAATGAAGCCTACAAAGTGCAGCAATTACAAGGCAATAAATTATCTGCTTTTGAATCTCTGTATCATGCCACGCTGGGTGCCGCGAAAGCGCTACATTTAGATGATAAGTTAGGTAATTTCAATATCGGTAAAGAAGCCGACTTTGTCGTGCTCAATCTAAAAGCCACAGCTTTACAGCAACTGCGCCAACAACGTGCTAAAAATATTGAAGATGCTTTATTTGCACTGTTTACCATGGGTGATGACCGGAGTATTCAAGCGACTTATATTTTTGGTGAAAAAGCGTATGAGCAAAAAAACTGAACATAGAAAGAGCTTAAAATTGACGAAGAAAAAGGTATTTTTAATAGCCACGGTTTTTGTGGTTTGTACATTACTTTTAAAACGTGATGCACACTAAAAATCGCCTATTTACATTTTCAATTAGCAAAAGTGATGCATATTGAGTTGATATGTTTTAAAATTAAGACATATTTCAGGTGTTGCAGGTCAACACCTTTTTTTATTTTTTTGTTTAGGTATTTATCTCCATGACCATCCAAATGAAAGTGATGATTTCAACTGAAGAAATTCAAGCGAAAGTCAAAGAACTTGGAAAACAAATTGATGCTCATTATGCTACTAGCGACAAAGAGCTGGTTTTAATCGGTTTATTGCGTGGTTCAGTTATTTTTATGGCAGATTTATGCCGTTCAATCAACAAAGAACACGAACTCGATTTTATGACGGTATCTAGCTACGGCGGTGGAACATCATCATCTCGTGATGTCAAAATCTTAAAAGATTTAGACGGCGAAATTCGAGGTAAAGATGTGCTTGTTGTTGAAGATATTATTGACTCAGGAAATACCCTCAGCAAAGTATTAGAAATTTTAGAAACGCGTCAACCCAATTCGATTGAACTCTGCACTTTAGTCAGCAAACCTTCACGCCGTGAAATTGACCTCAATGTTCAATTCCTTGGCTTTGAAGTCGAAGATAAATTCATTGTCGGTTATGGTTTAGATTACGATCAAAAATATCGTCATCTTCCATTTATTGGTGAAATTGGTCTTTAATGTTGCAGTATGAAAATAATGAAGCGGCGTAAGCCGCTTTTTTTAGGTACCTATAAACTCAAACTACAGGAACAAAAAAGCAACATATTGTAGCAAAGCTGTACTTTTAAGATTCACTAAAATAATCAAAAATAAATTGTATATTCAATTCCTTAATATTAGAAAAGATAAAAAAAGGAGAACTCCGATGATGGCATTAATTGGTGCAATTATTATTGGTTTTTTTGCAGGTTTAATTGCCCGTGCAATTCACCCTGGAGATGATAAAGCAGGCTTTCTCGTGACCGTTGCCTTAGGTATTGTGGGTTCATTGGTTGCAACCTATGGAGGACAACTCCTTGGACTTTATCCTAAAGGTGCATCTGCTGGCTTTATCGCATCTGTCGTAGGTGCCGTTCTTGTCTTGTTTATTTATAACTTCATTGCAAAACGTACTTAAAAACAAATAAATAAAAAAAGCACCTTATTCAGGTGCTTTTTTTATTTAAAGGCCCTGCTTCGTCCAAATTTGCTCAATTTTATCAGCAGGGTAGGCCCCCATAACGGTATAACCAGTTGAGAAGATTATCGCAGGGGTTCCTTGCAAACCCAAATGTTTACCGAGTTCTAAATTACGTTCAATCGGTGTTTCACACGTAACTGCTGCACTGGGTTTCACACCATTTTGAATTAAATTTTTCCATGCAAATTCTTTATTGGCTGAACACCATACTTGCTTAGACGGTAGAATAGACTGTGTTTTGATCGGATAAATAAAAGTATAAATCGTGACATCATTCAGTTGAGTTAAATTCCCTTCAAGCGTCTTGCAGTATGGGCAATTGGGGTCAGAAAAAATGGCCAACTGTCGCTTGCCATTACCCCGTACTGTTTTAATCGCATCATTAAACGGTAGCTTGCTAAAATCAATACTATTTTTTTGAATAGCTAAATCTTTAGTCAAGTTTCTCTGATCTTTAAGACGGATCATCGAACCGACAAAAATGTGTTGAACATCTTCATCAACATACACAATTTGGTTGTCCAAAGTACCACTATACAAACCTTGCATTTCAGTGGTTTTCAAATCATTTATTTTTACATTTGGATATTGCTGCATTAATTTGGCTTTCACAGTTTCAACACTGGCAAAACTAGAACTCATCATTGCTAAACTTAATATCAAAGCTGCCATTTTTTTCAACATAGAATACTCATTTTCTAATCGCTATTTTCTAGTCAGAGATTCTAAACTTAAAAATTAAATGCAATGTTTTAAGTTTGTTTAAAAATAAAAATCTAACGCGTTTCACGTGGAACAAACATCATGTTCTCACTCTACTGGTTTACTTTGAATATCATCTGATTTTATAACTAAAGAATAATTCAAAAAATTTATCAAACTCTAGATCTCCATTTACCCTTTCTAAAATATAAAAAGATATAGATGATATATCCCGTAATTATTCAAGAATAAGATTGACCCAGCATTGATTAAGTTTTAAGCTGTTTTAAGATTTCACTTCTTCTATACCAATCCATTCAACATCTCAGATTGGTATTTTTTATTTTCAGATAAAGCCTTTATTATGACTCAACAATCATGGCGACCATTTATTATGGTTAGCCTAGCTTTGTGTATTGGTACCATTGGGACGGCTTTAGCCAGCCCACTCTATCCAATCTACCAGCAACTTTGGCACCTTCTCCCAAGCCATATTACTTATATATTTGTGTCATACATGTTCGGATGTATGACGACCTTACTATTTTTAGGTCGTACCAGTAATAGCATTGGTTTTATTCGTACCTTACAAATCGGCTTATGCTTTGCAGTGATAGGTTTAATTATTTCTGTTTTTGCAGAAAACACCTATATGCTTGGTTTTGGTCGTTTTATTATTGGCATTGCTTCTGGTTTAATTAGCACGTCTGCAATGTTAGGCTTAATTTATACCATTCCAGACTCACATAAACAGCATGCTGCACAGTTAAGCTCTATTATTACCGTGATTGGTTTTGGTTTAGGGCCTTTTATAGGCGGTAGCATTGCCCAATTCTCAGCCCAGCCCCTTGTTACCCCCTATTTACCTGTGATTTTAGGTGCAATACTGAGTCTAATTAGTTTATTTTACTTAAAATTTTTGGCTTTTGAAAAGCAACCTTTTTCCATTGCACCGCATTTAGAATTTCCTGCAGCACAGTATAAACGACTCTTTTATATTGCTAGCTTTACTGCTTTTGCTGCCTTTGGCTCATTCAGTTTATTTGCTTCACTTGCCCCCTCATTTATTAAAGATGTGATCCCTTGGCATGGGCCTTTGGTCAGTGGAAGTACCATTGCCTGTATTCTATTCGTTTCAGCACTAGCTCAATTTCTTGCCAAATCTATGCCCATGCATAAAAGCTTAAATATTGGATTAATATTACTAATTACTAGTTATGTGCTACTGACAATATGCATGAGTATGCAATGGAGTTGGCTGTTTTTTATCAGCGTTATTTGTGTAGGAATTGGGCATGGTTTAGGCTTACTGGCGGCTTTTGCACTGGTTCATCACATGACTCAAATAGAGAATAGAGCGGCTATTGTTTCTACATATTTATTCTTAGCGTATTTAGGCACGATTATCCCAATTATCGCTGTGGGTTACTTATCTGATCATTTTGGATTGATTGTGGGTGTACTCAGTTTTTGTATAGGTATGGGGTTATTGTGTATTTATCTGCTCTTGAACCATCTCAAGCGTACAAATCAAACAGGTCAGTGAAAATACTGACCTGTTTGATTGAATAAATTACTTCATAAATTCGACTTTCACCGCATCAATATCGGTTGGTCTGTGCTTATGGGTATCAACCTCACCTAAAACCTTAACTTTCGTACCCGCCTTTAACTGCTCAGCTGTCGCTAACTTTTCGTCAATATCAACAACAATCGTACCCGATGCATCTTTTAGCTCGTAATGTTCATGTTTAATTTGGCGAACAATAGTTCCTGTAACACTTACCGCTGTTTCATCGCCTAATTTTTTAGCCTGTGCTACTGTCACTGGATGTTTAGCAGCAGCGGTCATAATCTTTTGGTCATCCTCATGACCAGCCCATACATTTGCGGTCACTGCCAGTAAAAGTGTAGAAAGGATCAAAGGTAATTTTTTCATTATGTATTGCTCACTTTTTTATAAAATTAATCTGACAATAGACAATTTAGATCATGAAGTAAAATGAACTTACTCAATTACAACTCTTTATAAAAAAAGCGAACAATTGTCAGCTTTTCATATCGATAAAATTGAATAAAATAATCACTTTCTAATACGGAATATCTGTATAAAAATTTATTAATTTAAAATCAAAGTTTTACATAAAACATTCTCATGCTGTTTTTTATATACGTATCAGCTATGCAAAAAAATAAGCCTAATCTTTACATTAGGCCTATTCAGGATTGAGATTATTTTAGGGTGTGCAATATGACCAGATCAAATACCAGCCGAGTAACACTGGTATCTAATACTGCCTAAACTCGTTACCTTAACTGGATAAAGCTGCCACTTTAGCTCGGGCTGCATGCAATTTTTTATAGCTATCGACGAGACGTAAATGACGATCAAGACCTTCGAGTTTCATACTCGTCGGAGTTAAACCATAGAAGCGTACGCTACCATTCACAGAGCCTAACGCTGTATCCATACGCTCATTGCCAAACATGCGACGGAAATTAGCGACATAATCATCTAGCTCCAGCTCGTCATCCAACATTACCTCAAGCACCACATTCAGACACTGATAGAATAATCCGCGCTCAACCGTATTGGTGTTATATTGCAAGAAGGCTTCCACTAAATCTTTAGCTTCTTCAAATTGCTGCAAGGCAAGATAAATCAGCAGTTTTAACTCTAAAACTGTGAGCTGCCCCCAAGCCGTATTGTCGTCAAATTCAATACCAATCAAAGTTTTGATCTCGGTATAATCATCTGAATCACTGTCTTCTAAACGTTCAAGCAGTGCTTCAAGACTTTCATCATCCAAGCGATGTAAGTTCAAAATATCTTCACGGAACAGCAGCGCTTTATTGGTGTTATCCTCGATTAAATCCTCGACTAGATAAATTTCTGAATAATCAGGTACCAAAATACGGCAGGCTGTTGCGCCTAAATGCTCATACACCGCCATATAGACTTCTTTGCCCATATCCTCAAGAATACTGAACAATGCAGCAGCCTCTTCGGCATTTGAGTTCTTACCCTGAGCAGTAAAATCCCACTCGACAAATTCATGATCGGCTTTAGCACTGAAAAAGTGCCACGACACCACACCGCTAGAATCAATAAAATGTTCAACAAAATTATTCGGCTCAGTCACCGCATTACGACTAAAGGTAGGTTGAGGCAAATCATTTAAGCCTTCAAAACTACGACCTTGTAGTAACTCCGTCAAGCTACGCTCTAATGCCACTTCCAATTTTGGATGTGCCCCAAAAGATGCAAATACACCACCCGTACGTGGATTCATTAAGGTCACGCACATGACTGGATACTTCCCACCTAACGAGGCATCCTTCACCAATACAGGAAAGCCTTGCTCCTCTAGCGCTTGGATACCCGCTAGAATACTCGGGTATTTAGCCAACACCTCTTGCGGTACATCTGGCAGTGTCATTTCACCTTCAATAATTTCACGCTTCACGGCACGTTCAAATATTTCGGATAAACACTGCACCTGTGCTTCGGCCAAGGTATTACCCGCACTCATGCCGTTACTTAAATACAAGTTTTCGATTAGATTCGATGGGAAATACACCACCTCACTATCAGAATGACGTACAAAGGGTAGGGAGCAAATACCACGCTGTACATTACCAGAGTTGGTATCGTACAAATGTGAACCAAGCAGCTCATCGTCAGGATTGTAAATCTCTAGGCAGTATTCATCGAGAATTTCTTCTGGTAGCGCATCATTCGGACCTGGCTTAAACCATTTTTCTTCTGGATAATGTACAAATTCAGCATTAGCAATCTCTTCACCCCAAAATTGGTCGTTATAGAAGAAGTTACAGTTTAAGCGCTCAATGAATTCACCCAACGCCGAAGCCAATGCACTTTCTTTGGTTGAACCTTTGCCGTTGGTAAAACACATCGGCGCTTGCGCATCACGAATGTGTAAAGACCACACATTTGGCACAATATTACGCCATGAAGCGATTTCAATCTTCATACCTAAGTTAGCCAAAATACCAGACATGTTGGCAATGGTTTCTTCCAAAGGCAGGTCTTTACCAGGAATATAAGTATTGTTTTCTGAAGCCAAGCTCGGCATCAACAACGCTTGTGCATCAGCATCGATACTTTCAACGTGTTCAATTACAAATTCTGGGCCAGTTTGTACCACTTTCTTTACGGTACAACGCTCAATCGAACGTAAAATACCTTGGCGATCTTTGTCGGAAATGTCAGTAGGTAACTCGACCTGAATCTTAAAAATTTGCTTGTAACGGTTCTCTGGATCAACAATATTATTCTGAGACAGACGAATGTTATCGGTTGGAATATCGCGACTTTGGCAATATACCTTGACAAAGTAAGCCGCACATAACGCCGATGAAGCTAGAAAATAGTCGAATGGCCCTGGCGCTGAACCATCGCCTTTATAGCGGATCGGTTGATCAGCGATTACCGTAAAGTCATCGAACTTGGCTTCAAGTCGAAGGTTGTCGAGATAATTGACCTTAATTTCCATGCTGGCACCTAACTCATCCTATGTATCACCACGGACACATAAGATTCCAAATATTGAAACATAAGCCGAATCACGGATAAGGAATTGACTTAAAAAAGTGACTAGCGCCATAAGTTCAGTGATTATGCCTAACGACTGACGCAAGTAATGATGGTGAATATTATAGAGCTATTTGCTTGAATTGATGAATTTTGTCAGCATTTTTAGACTATTTATGAAAAACACTTAAAACAAGAACAACTTGAATGAAAATTTTGACCGACTTATTTCTAATTTTTTGGAATATTATTTCTTGTTGCATAACATAAGTAGTCTCAAGTCCACATAGAGTATTTAGGGATAAGGGAATATATATAAAAGCATTAAGTAATAACCACTTAATGCTTTTTAATTATCAGTAAAACTTATTGGAACTCATTAAAATATACGCTTAAATTGAGATTACTTTCCGATACAGAATGAACCAAAAATCTCACCCAACAAATCGTCCGCGCTAAAATCACCAGTAATTTCAGCCAAAGCATTTTGCGCTAAACGAAGCGATTCCGCGACTAATTCACCGGCATGATAAACAGTCAGTTGCTCATGTGCTTCAGCTAGATACTGCTGGGTACGCTTCATTGCATCTAAATGGCGGGTTCGTGCAATAAAGGTATCTTCTTCAGGCTGGAAGCCTGCATGCGCTGTAATTGCCTCAATGAGTGCTTGTACGCCCATTTCTTGCTTTGCTGAAACAGTGACGTGACGAAAACCTTGAAAATCACTCAGCTCAGTGTGTAATTCAGTTAAATCACATTTATTCCCAATCAACATTAAACGTTTTGGTTCAATATGCTCAGAAAAATAGTTTTGCGCCAATTGTAATGGATCTTCACCTTGGCTTAAGTCATAAACTAAGAGTAACAAATCGGCTTGTTCAATTTCTTGAATAGCACGGCGGATCCCTTCTTTTTCAACAATATCACCTGTTTCACGTAAACCAGCTGTATCCGTTAAAGTAATCGGCAAGCCATTTAAGGTTATTTTTTCATGTAAAACATCACGCGTCGTACCCGCAATATCAGTCACAATGGCACGGTCAACCCCAGCTAACGCATTCAGTAAGCTCGATTTTCCAGCATTGGGTTTACCTGCAATTACCACCTGTAAACCTTCACGCAATAACTGTCCCTGACGTGCAGATTGCTGGACTGAAGTCACAGAAGATTGTACATCTTCAAGTAATGCTAAAATTTTCCCGTCCGCTAAAAAGTCAATTTCTTCTTCTGGAAAATCAATTGCGGCTTCGACATGTAAACGTAGATGAATGAGTTTCTCTAAAACAGTATTAACCCGCGTTGAAAAAGCACCTTGTAATGAGCGTACTGCAGAACGCGCTGCTGCTTGAGAGGTTGCATCAATCAAATCGGCAATGGCTTCTGCTTGGACCAAATCCATCTTGCCATTTTCAAAGGCACGCATAGAAAACTCGCCCGCTTTTGCAGCAATTGCTCCGAGTTCTAATAAACGTCCTAACAATGCATTTTGAATTACAGGCCCACCATGCCCTTGCAGCTCCACCACATCTTCACCAGTAAAGGAATGCGGATTAGGAAAGCAAATCACCACCCCCTCATCCATCACTTCACCATGTTCATCATAAAATTGACGAAAACCGGCAAAGCGCGCTTTGGGTAAAGTTTTTTGTGTTAAAGCCTCTGCAATTGCATAAGCCTTAGGTCCAGATAGACGAATCACGCCCACACCTCCACGACCAGGTGGAGTCGCAATTGCAGCAATCGTGGTTTGAGTCGCTAAACGGGTCATTCAAATTTCTCTATTTCAAAACAATAAAAAATCCGCCTAAGATTACCATCTTAAGCGGATTTATTCAGCTATTCAGTTAAGACTAATCAGCCGAAGTTACATCTTTCTTCAAACGTGCTTTCTCAACACTTTTGTTAATAAAGCTTTGTTGCAAAATCGTGATCGAGTTGTTCACAATCCAGTATAAAACTAGGCCAGCAGGGAAGAACAGCATAAATACTGTAAACATAATTGGCATAATTTTGAAAACTTTGGCTTGCATTGGATCAGCAGGTTGCGGATTCAACGATTGCTGAATAAACATGGTTAAACCCATGATCAACGGCAAAATAAACCACGGATCCATTGCAGACAAATCTTGAATCCACAGCATCCAAGGTGCATGACGAAGTTCTACCGATTCCATCAACACCCAATACAATGCTAAGAAAATTGGCATTTGAATCAGCAATGGTAAGCAACCTGAAAGCGGATTAACTTGTTCACGCTTATAAAGCGCCATCATTTCTTGAGAGAAACGCATGCGGTCTTCACCGAATTCTTCTTTCATGCGTTGCATTTCAGGTGCAATCACACGCATTTTTGCCATAGAGCGATAGCTCTTAGACGATAATGGCCAAAGAATCAATTTCACCAGAATAGTCAATAAGATGATTGACCAACCCCAGTTGCCTACAATGTTATGGAAGAACTGTAAGCCCATGAACAATAATTTAGCAATCGGCCATAACCAACCATAATCAACAGTTTGGTTTAAACCTACAGCCAAATCTTTTAATTCAGACTGAACTTTTGGACCTGAATAGAAGGTTGCATCAATTGCCATTGACGTACCAGCAGGTACATTAATCGCAGGAGAGGTGAAACCAATCACATTCAAATTATTATCTTTATTGGATTCAAGCGTTGCTTTAAATGGTTGACCATTAAAGTCTCCTGGAATCCAAGCACTGACAAAATAATGCTGAACAATTGCAACCCAACCACCTTGAGCTTCTTTATGCAATTTTTCATCACTAAAATTGGTAAATTTCAATTTATTGTAATGCTCATCAGGCGTACCCCAAGCACCACCTAAATAAGTGCCTAAAGTGAAAATACCTTGATCAGATTTACCTGGATCTTCTGAGTTATCACGAACAATATTGCCATACAACTGACCTTGCCATAGTTGTGGACTACGGTTAATCACTTGATGGTTTACCGAAATTGGATACGCACCTTGTTTAAAGGTAAACGTTTTAATCACTTCAACATTATCATTAGTTTTATATACTAATGGCACTGAAATGACTTTCTCTTCTTGACCATCTTTATTCTTAACTGATTTAGCATCAGCTAAGTTATATACCGTTTTTTCTACTTCATATAAGGGTCGGGCATTCGGATCATTATCCGTACCATTTACACCTTTAAAACCAGTCTGCGCGATATATTTACGTGTCGCATCATTTTCGAGCATTACAAAAGATTGACTACTATTTTTGCTTTGATCATGATTCAGTAATTCAACACGCTCTATATCACCGCCTTTGGGATTAATAGAAATATTGTAAAGATCTGTCTTAACAGTAATCAGTTTTTGTTGAGCAACAGTATTCGCCGTTTGGGCTGCAACACCTGCCTTAGCAGGATCAGAAGCAATATGTGCTTGTGAGGTATTTTGCGAAACGACTGCAGCTGGTTGCTGCGCAGCATTACTGGAGTGACCGTAGTCTTTTTGCCAAGCTAAAATTAATAAATAAGCAGTGACAAACATGGCCCCGAGAATTGCAAACCTGGCCCATTGTTGCATATCAATTACCCCAAATGGTTAGAGTGATTTTGGTTCAAAAAACGTTCACGCAAGGGTACAACAACATGAAGCGTTTGAGAATCTATTTGCTGAAATGAAATAAAACGAATTGTTTTCTTCGGCACAGGATCATAACCATGTCCACCCCAAGGATGACAACGACATAATCGCTTAGTTGCCAACCAACCACCTTTTAATGCGCCATAAGCATGAATTGCTTCCAATGAATATTGAGAACAAGTTGGAATATAACGACAACGAGGACCAATTAAAGGACTAATCGCAATTTGATAAAAACGAATCAACCAATGCAGTAAACGAACCATTGGTTATCTCTAATTTTGAGAGGAAGGAGTAGCTGTTTTATGGTGCTTTTTAACAAGGCGCTGCAATTTTTGCCACGCAAATTGTAATTGCTGATGTAACTCAGCATTAGAAACTGTATCTGCACCCATTTTAGGCATCACTACAATATCTAATAATTCAATTTGTTGTTGGTGTAAGCGAAAGCTTTCACGTGCAATACGTTTTATTCGATTTCTTTCATGCGCACGGCGCACTTTTTTCTTAGCAACGACTAAACCCAAACGACTTTTCGGTTGTTCGGTAAATTTTGCAAGAAATAAAAAGTGGGGTTGATGCACTTTAAAAAGCGCATCATCAAATACACCTTTGTAGTCTGCAGCACAGCGGAGTCTCACCTCTGGACTGAAACTATAAAGTGACATAACACCCAAGTCGGTCATTAACTTTACTTATACAGTTAAGCTATGACGACCTTTTGCACGACGACGAGCTAAAACTTGACGACCAGCTTTAGTAGCCATACGAGCGCGGAAACCATGAACACGCTTACGCTTTAATTCAGAAGGTTGGAAAGTACGTTTCATATCGAAACTCCAAAAATGATCTTTGTATAAAGGTTCGCGATTTTATTGCGCATTGTTTGTTCTGTCAATGTATAACTCGCTTTAGTTACATATAAGTTCCAATTTTAGACAAAAATGCAAAATCCAATAACGAACTTGTAAAAATCGATAAAACATATGTTCACATGTTAACTCTTTATTTTATAATGTTAATATAAGTTACTCACACAGATATCAACAAAGTTATCCATAAACACGATTTAAATTAAATTTACAACTGTGGTTTAAATTTAAAATTAGTCATTGTTTGAATTTAAATTCAAGATTGAATAGTTATCCACAAAAGGTTAGTTCCTTATAAATAAATTCAAATTTAAAATTTATATTTATTATTATTAGGGCTGCATTTTTCTGTGGAAATCACTGTTTTAAATTTAAAAACCAACATTTTAGATTGTGGATAAACATGGTTTAAATGGTTTGATGGATTGTGGATAAGTCTAGGGTGTATTTTATCCACAGGTTGTGGTTGAGTTTATCCACATCTGCTTTAAATTTAAATTTAAAAGCAGTAAGTTTCTTTTTTAAGCTAATTTAGCTGAAATTAGCCATGACAGATGTGGGTAACTTAGTTAGAATGGCGACCCCCCATATAGGGTGGTTATTGGTTTTAAATTTAAAACGGAATTGAATAAGGGGTTTCACATGCTTTGGACGGACTGCTTAACTCGCTTGCGACAAGAGCTCTCTGATAATGTCTATGCGATGTGGATTCGTCCTTTGGTTGCAGAAGAGGTTGGAGATACATTACGACTTTATGCACCTAATCCATATTGGACACGCTATATTCAAGAGCATCACTTAGAATTAATTTCTATTTTGGCAGAACAATTATCAGAAGGCCGTGTTCGTAAAGTTGAAATTACAGTTGATTCTCGACCTGGTGCAATTTTATCTGCAGCTGAACAACCTGCAACGACTACTGCTGCATTGGATTCGTCATCATCTCAGATTATTATTGCGAAACCGAAAAAAGATAAAGAACATGAAACGGTATCGCCTAAAAACTCAAAAAAACGGTTACTAAATCCATTATTTAGCTTTGCTCTATTTGTTGAAGGTCGTTCGAACCAAATGGCCGCGGAAACCTGCCGAAAAGTTTTAACCCAATTGGGTGAATCTCAACATAATCCGCTGTTTTTATACGGACCTACGGGCTTAGGTAAAACTCATTTAATGCAAGCAGTTGGAAATGCTTTATTACAAGCAAAACCAAATGCGCGTGTGATGTATATGACTGCTGAAAGTTTTGTTCAGGATTTTGTGAGTTCTTTGCAAAAAGGTAAAGTTGAAGAATTTAAGAGGAATTGCCGCTCATTAGATTTATTGTTGGTGGATGATATTCATCTTCTGGCTGGTAAAGAAGCAAGTTTGGTTGAGTTCTTTTATACGTTTAATGCATTACTCGATGAATCTAAGCAAATTATTTTAACCTCTGACCGTTATCCTAAGGAATTGACTGAGCTAGATCCGCGTTTAGTGTCGCGTTTTTCTTGGGGATTATCAGTTGGTGTTGAACCACCAGATATTGAAACACGAATCGAAATTTTGCTGAAAAAAGCAGAAAGTAGTGGGATCGATTTACCACGAAATTGTGCTTTATTTATTGCACAACAAGTGGTTGCCAATGTTCGTGAACTTGAGGGTGCACTGAATAAAGTGGTCGCAATTTCACGTTTTAAAGGCACTTCAATTGATTTAGACGTGGTTCGTGAATCACTTAAAGATGTATTGGCAATTCGCGCACGAACTATTAGTACTGAGAACATTCAGCGTGTGGTGAGTGAATATTTCCGTATTCCATTGAAAGAGTTGGTAGGTCCCAAACGGACCCGTATTTTTGCACGACCACGCCAATTGGCGATGGGTTTAGCACGTGAATTAACGGGAGATAGTTTCCCTGAAATTGGCATGGCATTTGGTGGGCGTGATCACAGTACTGTGATGCATGCATGTGAAAAAGTGCAAAGCTTACGTGGTGAAGATCCAATTTTTAATGAAGATTACAAGAACTTATTACGCTTACTTCAAAGCTAATTTTTGATCAAATTCTGCTCTTGCAATGCGGTATAATCTACCGCATAGTACACAGCTAAAAAATAAATTTATCTGTCCCCAATTATCCAGTTTTAGAGGAATCCACCGTGCGTTTGAAAATCGCTAAAGAGAGCTTAGTCAATGTTTTATCCCATGTGGTTGGAGCAGTTGAACGTCGCCACACTTTGAACATTCTTTCAAACGTAAAAATTCAAGCGACAAATCAAGCTTTAACCATTACAGGTTCTGACTTAGAAGTTGAATTGGTGGCGAGTACCACATTAAATGAAGGTGCGTGTATTCAAGCAGGCGAGACCACTGTTCCAGCACGTAAATTGATGGATATCTGTAAGTCTTTACCTGCAGCAGCACTGATTGATCTACAAATTACTGAAGATCAACGTTGTATCTTAAAGTCAGGCAATAGTCGCTTTGTTTTGGGGACTTTACCTGCTGAAGATTATCCATTGTTGACCACTGAAAATAGTCAAGGTACGCAAGTTCAGGTGACTGAACGTGAATTAAAACGCTTATTTGAAAAAACTGCATTTGCTATGGCGGTGCAGGATGTGCGTTTTTATCTGACTGGAACCTTGTTAGAAATTGATGACAATCGCTTACGTGCAGTGACCACCGATGGTCACCGTTTAGCATTGTGTGAAACTATGGCTTCTTCATCAGCGACACAAGCCATTCAAGCGATTGTGCCACGTAAAGCGGTTGCTGAATTACAGCGTTTATTGAGCATCGAAGATGATCAATTGACATTATTGATTGGTCGTGAATTATTAAATGTAACCATTCAAACGCCAAGTCGTGATAAAGAACAAGGTGATATTACTGTTCGTTTCACCACGAAGTTGATTGATGGTAAGTTCCCTGATTATCGTCGTGTTATTCCACGTGGTGGTGATAAGGTTGTGACGATTGCGCATGATGTGTTTAAACAATCATTGCAGCGTGTGGCTATTTTAAGTAATGAAAAATTACGTGGCGTGTTTTTGAACTTTAATGCTGATTCTTTACAACTTCGTGCCAATAATCCGGAGCAAGATGAGGCGATTGAAGATTTAGCTATTCAGTATGCAAATACACCAATGGAAATGTCATTTAATGCACAATATCTTCTAGAAGTATTAAGTGTTTTAGATGGTGATGATGTTGCAATAACTATGACTGAGGCAAATCAATCTGTGTTGGTTCAAGATCTTACACAACAGGATCAAACCTACGTTGTCATGCCAATGCGTGTTTAATTGACTATCTATTTAGATCAACTATGCATATTACGCGTTTAAATATACAACGTGTTCGGAATTTAAAAACGGTTGCACTGCATGGCTTGCAACCGTTTAATGTTTTTTATGGGCAAAATGGTTCAGGGAAAACATCAATTTTAGAAGCAATTCATTTATTAGCGACGGGGCGTTCGTTTCGAACGCATATGCCTAAAAACTATATTCAAAATGAAACGACAGATGCGATTGTATTTGCGCAATCGGCGACTGAAAAAATAGGCATGCAGAAGCTTTTATCGGGTGAGCAATTGATCAAGGTCAATGGTGATACGGTGGCGACGCAAGGGCAGCTTGCTAAAATTTTACCGTTGCAGCTCATTGATCCGTTGAGTACCGATATTATTGATCATGGTGCTAAACCGCGCAGACAACTTTTAGATTGGTTGATGTTTCACGTGGAACCTGAGTTTTATCATGCATGGCAATATTATTCTCGGGCATTGAAACAGCGTAATAGTTTGCTTAAGTCACAACGAAATTTAAGGCTACTCGATTTAGAACCATGGAACAAAATGCTCAGCGATTATGGTGAGATTTTACATTCGCAGCGAGTTGAAATTGTAGAGCAATGGAAAACCTATTTGCAGAATGATTTAGCTCAATTGCTACCAGATTTAAGTGTTGAATTGGAATACAGTGCAGGGTTTCATGTGGAGCATGGCTTAGCTCACGATCTGATTCATTATCATCAAAAAGATCTAGACAGACGTTATACTGAGTATGGTCCACACCGTGCAGATTTACGCTTAAGAACCGCTATGGGAGACGCCGATGTGGTACTCTCAAGAGGACAGAAAAAGTTATTGATTATGGCGCTAAAGCTATCACAAATCGCCATGTTACATGCTTGTAATAGGGAAACTGTGGTATTATTAGATGATGTGACAGCAGAATTAGATTTAACTGCACAGCGCCGTTTAATTGCGCGATTAAGCCAACTTGGTAGCCAAGTTTTTATGACTACTTTAGACCATGAATCAGTAAAAAAACATTTACATGATTTGTCTATTTCTTACCAATTATTTAATGTTGATCACGGTCAAGTTCAAGTTATTGTGACATGATTTTAGATTTTACCCATCTTTGGATAGAGCTATTTTTCACTAGGGAGAAACCATGAGTTCAGAAGATCAAGCAGCTTCTCAAGTAGAACCAACCAATGAAAAAGCTTATGACTCCTCTAGTATCAAAGTATTACGTGGTCTAGATGCGGTTCGCAAACGCCCAGGCATGTATATTGGTGATACTGACGATGGTTCAGGTTTGCACCATATGGTATTCGAAGTGGTCGATAATGCGATTGATGAAGCATTAGCCGGACACTGTGATGAGATTCTTGTGACCATCCATGAGGATGAGTCAGTGAGCGTTTCTGATAATGGTCGTGGTATTCCTACTGATATTCATCCTGAAGAAGGTGTGTCAGCAGCAGAAGTAATCTTAACGATTCTACATGCTGGTGGTAAATTCGATGACAATAGTTATAAGGTTTCTGGTGGTTTGCACGGTGTTGGTGTTTCAGTTGTAAATGCTTTGTCGAGTAAATTACTGCTGAATATTCGTCGTGCGGGTAAGGTTTTTGAACAAGAATATTGCCATGGCGATCCTGTCTATAAATTACGTGAAATTGGTGAGACTACAGAGTCGGGGACGACCGTTCGTTTCTACCCGAGTGAGTTAACATTCTCGCAAACAATTTTTAGTGTGGATGTCTTAGCGCGTCGTTTACGCGAGCTTTCATTCCTAAATGCGGGTGTTCGTATTGTTCTGCGTGATGATCGAGTTGCTGCGGAACATGTGTTTGATTATGAAGGTGGCTTGTCTGAATTTGTGAAATATATCAACCAAGGTAAAACCCACCTAAATGATATTTTCCATTTCACGTCAGAGTCAGTTGAAACTGGTATTACGGTAGAAGTGGCATTGCAATGGAATGATAGTTATCAGGAAAATGTACGCTGTTTTACCAACAATATTCCACAAAAAGATGGTGGTACGCATTTAGCGGGTTTTCGTGCAGCATTAACACGTGGTTTAAATCAATACCTTGATAGTGAAAACATTCTCAAAAAAGAGAAAGTGGCTGTGACGGGTGATGATGCTCGTGAAGGTTTAACTGCGATTGTTTCAGTGAAAGTTCCTGATCCAAAATTCTCTTCGCAAACCAAAGAAAAATTGGTATCGAGTGAAGTGAAAACTGCTGTAGAGCAGGCAATGAATAAATCATTCTCTGAATATTTATTGGAAAATCCACAAGCTGCAAAATCTATTGCTGGTAAAATTATTGATGCTGCACGTGCGCGCGATGCTGCACGTAAAGCGCGTGAATTAACACGACGTAAAAGTGTATTAGATATTGCGGGGCTACCTGGTAAATTGGCAGATTGCCAAGAAAAAGATCCTGCACTTTCTGAGCTGTATTTAGTTGAAGGTGACTCGGCGGGCGGTTCTGCTAAGCAGGGACGTAACCGTAAGATGCAAGCGATTCTGCCACTGAAAGGTAAAATCCTAAACGTCGAGCGTGCTCGTTTTGACAAGATGATATCTTCGCAAGAAGTTGGTACGCTGATTACTGCATTGGGTTGTGGTATTGGTCGTGAAGAATACAATCCAGATAAATTACGCTATCACAAAATTATCATCATGACCGATGCTGACGTAGATGGTTCACATATTCGTACTTTGTTGTTGACCTTCTTCTTCCGTCAAATGCCTGAATTGGTCGAACGTGGTTATATTTATATTGCTCAACCGCCTTTGTATAAGTTGAAGAAAGGTAAGCATGAGCAATATATGAAAGACAATGATGCATTAGAAACATTCTTAATTTCGAATGCGATTGATGATCTTAATTTACATATTAGTGCTGATTCACCTGCTATTCGTGGCGAATCATTGGCGCGTGTAATTTCTGATTATCAAACATCTCAAAAGAGTTTAAAGCGTTTAACAGTACGTTATCCTGCGAGTCTGCTTGATGGTTTATTGGGTCTCGAAGCATTTAAACTGGATCAAAATCATAATGAAAATTATGTGCAACAATGGGCGGAACAATTACGTTTAGCAATTACCGAATTCCAACCAAGTCTGCGTCCTGAAATTACGCTTGAATCGTTTGCAAAAGAACATGCTAACGGTGAGATAATTACGCATTTTTGGCCACGTGTGACGATTTATGTGCATAACTTGCCGCATCATTATTTGCTTGATTCGGGTCTGTTAGCGTCAAATGAATATAAACGTTTGCTGCAAAACTCGAAAAGTTGGTTTACTTTACTTGAAGATGGCGCATTTTTGCAAAAGGGTGATCGTACAATTCAAGTAGCTAATTTCCATCAAGTTTGGCAACAAATTTTAGCAGATTCACGTCGTGGCATGATGATCCAACGTTATAAAGGTTTGGGTGAGATGAATGCGGATCAACTTTGGGAAACCACAATGGATCCTGAAAACCGCAATATGCTTCAGGTGACAATTGATGATGCTATTGAAGCAGATCGTATGTTCTCATGCTTAATGGGGGATGATGTAGAACCACGTCGTGCCTTTATTGAAGAGAATGCGCTCAATGCCGATATTGATGCTTAATTAAAGCAATGCGAATAAAAAAAAGCATCCTGAAGGATGCTTTTTTTATTTGGTAAAATTTTGTTTAAAATGATGCGTTGTTTATTCATTTTGCATCTATTTTGATTGTTTTTATAAAAATGTCTTATTTCTATGCCAAAATTAGGTCAATTCACTTATTTTATATAAAACAGGATAGTGTTATGGATAAGCAATTAGAACAAACACGTGATAGTTGGATAAATGCTTTTTTTACTGGAAATTGTGTTGTTTTAGCAGAACATGAAGATCAAAATTTTAAAGTGATTAATGAAAAAAAAGGAATGACTGAAAGTAATTTAATGCGCTATGAAAAAATTGCGCATGCAGTTAAAAATGGAGTTTGGAAACCACAAAAGCCGAATGTATTGAGTGAAGAATTAGAGTTTAATCGTGAACTCACGCAATGCATTGTGACTTTAGAGTTAGAAGATGAAGCTACTGTTATTCAAGAGTTATGGGTTTACCAAGAAGCGTGGAAAATTACAGAACTTAGATTCTGCAAAGTAATGGATAGAATCAGAATGGATTAAATCTATTTTTATTTAATTGATTTTGTGCATTATTATTCAAGTTTCAACCTTATATCTATTCAGTATCTTAAATAATAATGCATTAAAGTGATAATAATCTAATCATAAAAGATATTAAATTGATTCAGTTTGTTGTTTTTATGAGCTTAGTTTCAATGATAATGAGTAATATCTATTCTAAAAATTGATTCAGTATGTTTAATTGACTTAAATTGAAGTTGAAAAAGGTAAAGAGCACTGTGTTTTTATGGTCACTCGTATGTGTGGTGTCGATCATTATAAATTTTATTTCATCAAAAATATGGCCTGGTAGATGGATCGGTGTAAGAAGAATAAAGCCTTAAAGAGTCGTGGATAGCCCTTCAATCTTTTCCTCAAACACAAAAATATTTCATCCAATTAAAAAATAATGATCCTAAAAGATTGATTTAGAACTCAGTATCAATCAAATTTTTGCTGCTTTTGATGGTTAAACAGTAAGATGAAAATGTGTTGTCTTCATTTTTCATTCGTCAGAATTCACTATGTGTTGTACAAAAATAAAGCTAAAATTATTATAAATTTTTGTGGATAACTTATTTAACCCAACGAAAAGATTAAATTGGAATGGGCTGATTTATAAAAATAAGCTTTCAAAAATTCGCTTTAACAAAAATAAGTGCATAAAATTATGAGTCAGATGTAATTTATCCACAATATTGATTTCTGAAAAATACATTTTGCTTATTTAAATTTAAAAAATAATTTTTCTATACTTGTGGATAAGTGTTTGTGTTAGATCTGAAAATTGACCTGAATAATGTGAGTTATTGAAACTGCTTTGATTCTGTAAATGTGATGATTGTTTAATACTTCTTAATATGTTCCACGGTGTCTAAATTCAAATCATAACTAAAAGTTATATATTGAAATTTATGTTTTTCAGTTGTTTATTGTATTTATTTGATGGTCGAGCATAAGCACTCGTTTATGTATGGGGTAATAGGATGAAGGATGAAGTCAGGTTTTAAATGATGAATTTTTGCAAAGGATACGCTTGTAGAAAATAAAAAACTGCCTTCGAAAAGGCAGTTTTTTATCTAAAACAATGAATTAATAAATTAACTCTCTAATTCTTCTAATTCCAGCATCAGTTCAAGGATTTGTTCTTCAGCTTGTGCCAACTTTGCTTTGAGTTCCGTTTGCTCATTCATCAGTTTGAGTAAATCATCCTTACGATTGGCTTCATATAGGGCAGTCTCTCCCAATAAGACTTCAATTTCTGCTACACGAGGCTGAATTTTGGCAATTTGAGCTTCATTTTTTTCAATATTTTTACGGATAGGGCGACTCAATTCACGTTGACGAGCCGCTTCTTTACGCTGTCCTTCTTTATCAAGTTTTGAAATGCTTGGTTTCACTTCAACTTTTGATTTTACGGGTGCAGCAGGTTGCTTCCCACCATTTTTGATCATATCGATACGTGCTTGGCGTAACCAATCTGCATAAGCAACCAAGTCCCCATCAAATTCGCGACTTTCACCACCATGAACGAGGATCAGTTCATCACAAACACTGGCAACCAATTGACGTTCATGTGAAACAAGAACCACAGCTCCTTCAAAATCAGTCAAAGCCATAGTCAATGCATGACGCATATCTAAGTCTAAATGGTTGGTTGGTTCGTCTAGAATCAATACGTTTGGACGTTGCCATACAATTAACGCCAAAGCTAAACGTGCACGTTCACCACCTGAAAAGCTTTCACTTGGTGTATCCATACGTTCGCCAGAAAAACCAAAGCTACCTAAGAATGAACGTAAGCTTGCTTCACTGACTTTTTTATCTGCAATACGCGCCAATTGCAACATTGGGCTAGCATTGCCATCCAAAGCATCCATTTGGTGCTGTGCAAAGTAACCGACATTGAGTAGTTCAGAATCTTTACGTTCACCTTGGAGCAATTGTAAATCACCAACCAATGATTTAATCACGGTCGATTTACCTGCACCATTCATGCCGAGTAAACCAATACGACTGGTTGGGGTAATTTGTAGATTCACATTGGTCACAATAATTTTGTCACCATAGCCGATATCTGCATTTTCAAGTTCAAGTAACGGTGAACTCATTTTGCTTGGTTCACGGAAACTAAAGGTAAAAGGGGTATCTACATGGGCAGCAGAAAGCTCTTGCATCCGTTCCAATTGTTTAATACGACTCTGTGCTTGTTTCGCTTTGGTGGCTTGTGCTTTAAAACGGTCGATATATTTTTGTAGATGTGCACGTGTTTCTAGTTGTTTTTCATAGGCTTGTTGTTGTTGTGCTAAACGTTCACTACGGGTACGTTCGAAGGTCGAATAGTTACCGGTATACATGATCAATTCTTGATTTTCGATGTGTAGAATATGATCGGTAATTGCATCTAAGAAATCACGGTCATGCGAAATTAGAATGAGCGTACCTTCATACGCTTTTAACCAATCTTCTAACCAAAGAATAGCATCTAAGTCTAAATGGTTGGTTGGCTCATCGAGAAGTAATAGATCTGAACGGCTCATCAACGTACGTGCAAGGTTCAGACGCATACGCCAACCGCCTGAAAAGCTGGATACATCGAGTTGAGACTGATGTTCAAAGAAACCCAAACCTGCCATCAATTGCGATGCTTTTGAAGGTGCTGAATAGCCATTAATTTCATCAAAACGACCGTATAGATGCGCAAGTTCATCATCGCTTAATGCATCAGGTTGATCTAATTTATGTTGAATATCCCAAAACTCTTCATCACCTGAAAGTACGAAATCAATCGCTTTCATATCCAATGCTTTGATTTCTTGTGCCATATGCGCAACAGTCCAGACTGCCGGACGAGTTAATGAGCCACTATCTGACTCTATGCCACCTAGGAGTGCATTGAATAAGGTTGATTTACCTGCGCCGTTTACGCCAGTTAAGCCAATTTTCCAACCGGGATGGAGTTGCATGGATGCTTTTTGAAATAAAACACGTCCACCGCGACGTATAGAAAGTTGTTCTAACTGAATCATTGATGATCTAACTATGAAATACAGGATGGCGTATTTTAAAGGATAAACACGCGCATAACACAAAATAATGCATTATTAAAAAATATGATTTTTATCGGAATTTAGAGTTTTAGCTCTATTTTTGTTCGGTAAAGCAAATTATATTAGATTATACAAAGTTGTACGTGAGTATAAGGATTTACGATGATGAAAAAGTTACTTGCACTAACAGTATGTATTTGTTCAGGGTCAGTTCAAGCGAAGCAAGATATCTGTGTGTTTGATTTACTGGGTAAAGCTGGTGAATCTTATAAAATGATGGAGGAGTGGGCACTTGCTGCAAAAGTGTGGAATGCAGATGTGCGATTAATCGCTTATCAAAATGAAGAAAAAGCAGATAATGATTTTAAAAGTGGAAAATGTGCTGCGATTTATATGACCACAATGCGCGCGCGCGCATATAATAAATTTGCAGGTTCTATTGATGCTTTGGGCGGTGTTCCGAGTAATGCCATTGCCAACAAAGCCATTGTTTATGTTTTAGATAAAAGAAATATTAAACGATTAAAAACAACGATTGATAATGTGGAGTATGAGGTGGGCGGTATTGGACAAATTGGGCCAGCCTATATTTTTGTTAAAGATCGAAATATAAATACCATTGAGAAAGGTACAGGGAAAAAATTTGCTGTTTTAGAATATGATAAAGCACAAATTGCCATGGTTAAACGTGTTGGTGCGATTCCCGTTCTGTCAGATGTTTCCGATTTTGTGGGCAAGTTTAATAAAGGGCAAGTCGAGATGGTCGGTGCACCGGCTTATGCATTTAAACCGTTGGAAATGGACAAAGGTTTAGGTGCAAATGGCGCGCTATTTAATTTTCCAGTGCTCAATGTCACCGCGGATTTAATTTTTAATACTGATAAATTTCCGAATAATTTTGGCATGCAATCGAGAGATTGGTTTATCAAGCAATTACCTCGCCAATTTGCCATGGTCAAACGTTTAGAAGATAGTATTCCTGCGAAATATCGAATGAATTTATCTAAAGACGAAAAAGAAAAGTATCAAAAATTATTAAGAGAGGGACGTATCGATTTAACGAAACAAGGTGTCTATGATGCAACTATGATGTCTGTGTTAAAAAAAGCCCGTTGTGCAATAGAAAGAACCAATTTTGAATGTTCTATCAGCGGTGAATAATGGGTTGTTTCAGTCATATAGAATCTTTTGATATACATCTTATGGTTTAAATCGTTAATTGATATGCTATGTTAGTGTGATTTTATAGATAAAATTACATAAAAATGCAAAGTTGAATAAATAGTTCAAAACATAAATATTTGAAATAAATAAAGTTAAAAATAATTATTAAAAAAGTGGAGTAAAAGCTCTATTTTTTTTCAATTAAGCTGATTAATATTGCATACATGGAAAAATACCTATTATTAATCATAAAACGATAAGGATGTAATGATGAAAAAAATGGCTTTAGCGATTGCCGCAACTTCAATTGTGGGTTTATCTTCTACTGCACAAGCAGCAGTGAATATTTGCGTGTTTGATTTGTTAGGAAAATCAGGTGAATCATTCCAAATGGCACAAGAATGGGCATTAGCATCTAAAGGCTGGGGTGCAGATGTCAATTTACTGCCTAAGCAAGATGAATCAGTTGCGGATAATGATTTTAAAGCAGGCAAGTGTGACGGCGTATTTATGACTGCAATGCGCGCACGTCAATATAATAAATTCGTAGGATCAATTGATTCACTTGGTGGTGCACCAAGCAATGCTATTGCACAAAAAGCGATTACTTTTGCATTAGATGGTCGTAATGCTGCAAAAATGACCACTAATCTTGGTGGTAAAAAATATGAAGTAGCTGGTGTTGCTCCATTGGGCTCAGCATTTATTTTTGTTCGTGATAAAGGGATTAACTCGATAGAAAAAGCAGCAGGTAAAAAGTTTGCTGTACTGAGTTATGACGATGCACAAAAGATCATGGTACAACGTGTTGGTGCTCAGGCGGTTCCATCTGACGTGACTAACTTTGTGGCTAAATTCAATAACGGTCAGGTCGATATGGTGGGTGCACCAGCATATGCTTATAAACCTTTAGAAATTTATAAAGGTTTAGGTAAAAATGGTGCGATGTTTAATTTCCCTGTGTTGCAAGTGACCGCAGATTTAGTTATTCGTCCAGAAAAATTCCCAGCAGGTTTTGGTCAGAAATCACGTGATTATTTTGTGAAAAATTTACCAAAAAGCTTCTCAATGATTAATCGCTTAGAAGCGGGTATTCCAGCAAATTATAAAATGAATTTAACGGCAGATGATAAGCTTAAATATCAAAAACTTATGCGTGATGGTCGTTTAGAACTCACTAAAATGGGTATTTATGATGCGAGCATGATGTCAGTACTGAAAAAGGCGCGTTGCTCTGTCGAGAAAGCCAACTTTGAGTGTTCACTCGGCGGCGAATAATTTAAAATTTCAAAAAGCCCAGAATTAATTCTGGGCTTTTTGAGTTTTATGCTATGTCATTTGTGCCATTGCATCACAAACTCAATCACGTATCCTTGTTCAAAGAAGCACTCTCCAATTTAAATACAATTAAGTTTTGAGACCTTATTTAAAAATAAAAAGTGTGCACAAAAAATTAAGTTTAACAATGGAATATCAAAGTTTCTGCATATGGAAGGAAAATTAACATGGAATTCTCTAAACCGTTTTTATTATCTGTAGGCTTAATTGTTGCAGCTTCAACGGCCCAAGCCAAACAAGTGATGTGTGTATTTGATTTAGTCGGTAAGAATGGTGACGTATTTACGTTAATGCGAGATTACCAGCTTGCTGCTAAAAACTGGGGCGCCGATATTGAGCTGAAAGTTGGTCAGAATGAAGGGGTGATTGCAGAGGATTTCAAAGCAGGGAAATGTGATGCGGTGAGTATTACCGGTATGCGTGGTCGTCAATTCAATAACTTTACGGGTTCATTGGATGCCATTGGTGCAATACCAGATGTCAGTCTCGCGGTTAAAATTATGCAAGGCTTAGCCAATCCTACTTTTGCAAAGTTTATGACACATGGTAAATATGAAGTCGTAGGGGTTATTCCGGTGGGTGATGCTTTTTTAATGGTGAATGATCGAAATATCAATACTGTGGCAAAAGCGGCAGGTAAAAAAATAGCGGTTTTAGATTATGACCAAGCGCAAAAAATTATGGTGCAGCAAATTGGTGCTCAAGCTGTCAGTGCGGATGTGACTAATTTTGGTAGTAAATTTAATAATGGCCAAGTTGATATTATTGGTGCGCCGGCAGCAGTTTTTAAACCACTAGAATTACACAAAGGTTTGGGGGCAAAAGGTGCAATTGTGAATTATCCGTTGTTACAAGTAACTGGTAATTTGATTATTCGCCCAGAAAGTTTTCCAGCAGGCTTTGGCCAAAAATCTCGTGATTGGGTCAAGAGCCAATTACCTCGCGCAAATTCAATTTTGGGTAAAATGAAGGCTGATATTCCTGCGAAATATTGGATGCAAGTTCCAGCAGGAGATAAACCAGGTTATCAGAAACTTATGCGTGAATCTCGTATTAGCTTAACCAAGCAAGGGGTTTATGATCGCCGTATGATGAAACTGTTGTGGCAGTTCCGTTGTAAGAACGAACCGCAAAACTTTGAATGTGCACTTCAAGATGAGAATTATAAATAATATGAATTAATTCCGAGAAAATTACTCAGAATAAACTTTAAAGTTCTCAAACTGACCATATATTGAGTATGCTATACTGAATATATGGTTTTTATGTTCAAAATCGACCAAATTTGTTTGAGGAAAAATCCGCCATGAATGCTCAAGTGCTTGAGATGACTGATAATGCTGCTAAAAAAGTTCGTCAGCTTCGTGACAGTGAAGGAAATCAAGACCTGATGTTACGTGTATATGTGACGGGTGGTGGTTGTTCTGGTTTTTCTTATGGTTTTAATTTTGCTGAAAGCGTAAATGAAGATGATGCTAAATTTGAAAATGGTGATGTCACCATGTTAGTAGATTCGCTTAGTTATCAGTATTTAGTGGGTTCTAAAGTAGATTATCTTGAAGGATTAGAAGGCTCACGCTTTATTGTTGATAATCCAAATGCAACCACAACTTGTGGCTGTGGTTCATCATTTTCGATTTAATCTGTATCGATTTTAAAAGCCTTCTTTAAATAAGAGGGCTTTTTTTATTGGTTTATGATTGGATGGTTTCCAAGATTGCTTGACTCAGTTGTTGAGCATTTTGGACTGGAATCCAGTGCATCGCATCCATAATGACTTCTTTATAGGGTGCATTTACATATTGTTTGTTGAGTTCCACACTTTTAATTCCAATGGCTGAATCGCGTTTCCCCCAAATAAATAAGGTTGGAACTTGTATTGGCTGAGTTAAATGCTTGTTTGAACTAAATGGAATGCCTCTATACCAATTTAAGGCATTCCTTAAACGTTTGTCCTGCACTATATCTTGGCGGAAATCTTGTAATTGTTGCGCGCGCCGTCATACCTGAATTTTTTAAAAGTGCCTCTCCAATTTTTGGAAATTTTTCAAATAATAATTCAGGAATAATCGGTAGTTGAAATAAACCGATATAATAAGATTTGAGCAATTGATTGCTACTGAGCATCGAGTGGATAAAAGCGGCTTGATGTGGAACAGAAATAGTAATTAAATGTTTAATCTTTTCGGGGTATTTTTGTGCAATATCCCACGCAATGACAGCTCCCCAATCATGACCAACCAAATAAACAGGTTGTTGGATGATTTCTAGTAGGATATTTATATCTGCAACTAATGCAGCGCTTCGATAGGCAGATCGTGCTTTAGGCTGAGCTTTTAGGCTATAGCCACGTTGATTTACGGCAAATGTTCGAAAGCCTTGTGCATTTAAAATTTTACTGGTTTGTTGCCAGCTTTTATTGGTTTCAGGAAAGCCATGTAATAGTACAAAGGGTTGACCTACTAATGGCCCAGAATCAATGACCTCAAAAGTTAAGCCATCGTGTTGATAGTATTCTAATCGTTGTATGGTTAAATTCATTGTTATTTCGGTGACTATTTTTCTTTATATTGTGGTTTTTAGTCTGATTTTTTAACAGCAAAATGGGACACTTTTAGGGATTAAAAGGTCGAATATTGTAGAACAGTATTCGACCAAAAATCAAAATCAAACGGCGGTTATGGTGCCTAAGACTCTAAAGCCTTGTGCACCTGTCACAGCTGGTAAATTACCACTGAGTTGATGCATAAAGCGCATGGCTAACCATGCGAAAGCAGTTGCTTCGACCCATGTTGGTGATAAACCTAGAACTTGCGTAGTTTGAATCGTCCAGTGATGTTTGCGTAAGCGCCAGCGTAATTGCTCAAGTAAGTGTGAATTATAAGCACCGCCTCCACAGACATAAACTTCGCCCGTGTCTAATTCCGAACGATAAATGGCTTTTTTAATGGCACGTGTTGTGAGTTTTAACAAAGTTGCTTGAACATTTTCTGGTGTATCTTCTAATTCGTTATATTCCAAATTATTGCGCCAATCTGCGAGTTGTTCATCTAACCACTCTAAATTAAAGTCTTCGCGACCTGTACTTTTTGGGGGTTCCTTGGAAAAATACTCATGAGCTTGTAGACGATCTAATAAAGCGCGAATCGGTTGTCCATAGGCAGCCCAATTGCCATTATCATCATAGGGTAGGCCAGTATAACGATGGCACCAAGCATCCATAAGAATATTGGCGGGGCCTGTGTCAAAACCATAAACGCCATCAGCATTTCCTGCGGGAAGCATGCTGACATTGGCAATGCCTCCCAAATTTAAAATCACACGATGAATGCTTGAATGTTGAAACAGTGCTTGATGAAATGCAGGCACAAGTGGAGCGCCCTGACCACCGGCAGCCATATCACGGCGACGGAAATCTGAAATCACAGGAATTTGAGTGATTTCGGTAATAATATTTGGATCACCAATCTGTAATGTAAAACCATGTTCAGGACGGTGACGAATAGTTTGGCCATGTGAACCAATCGCTTTAATTTGAGTTCTATCTAAATGATGGTCTTGTATTAGTTGATTAATGCCCTGACCAATCATGGTTGCTAACGCAACATCGGCTTTGCCCATACGATCAATTTCATTATCGTCAGGTAAGGTTAAAGCCATGAGTTCATCACGTAAATGAGGATCAAATGCAACAGTTAAGGTGGCATGAACTTGTAATGGATCAAATGAAGCGGCAACAAAATCGACGCCGTCCATGCTGGTTCCAGTCATTACGCCAATATAGATTGTTGTCATGAAGATACTTCGCCTGCATTATGCTGAAAAAGTGTTAGTATATCGCACAAATTGAACAACTGATGTATTTGGGTTTTGTGATGTCAAATTTCCTGCCGGCTGAAGAACAACTTGCCCTCATTCAACGAGGCACTCATGAAATTATCTCTAAAGAGGATCTACTTAAGAAACTCAAAGAGAATAGACCTTTAAAGGTTAAGGCCGGTTTCGATCCGACTGCACCTGATTTACATTTAGGTCATACTGTACTGATTAATAAACTAAAAACCTTTCAAGATTTGGGTCATGAGGTGACTTTCTTGATTGGTGATTACACCGCTATGATTGGTGACCCAACGGGTAAAAGTGCCACACGTCCACCATTGTCACGTGAACAAATTTTAGAAAATGCCAAAACCTATCAAGAGCAAGTCTTTAAAATTCTTGATCCGAATAAAACGAAAGTACGTTTTAACTCAGAATGGTTTGCAGAAAAAACTGCAGCTGATTTAATTCAATTGGCATCACAGCAAACTGTGGCACGTATGTTAGAGCGTGATGACTTTACTAAGCGTTATAACAACCATCAACCAATTGCAATTCATGAGTTTTTATATCCATTGGTACAAGGCTATGACTCAATTGCATTGGAAGCCGATGTTGAATTAGGTGGGACAGATCAAACTTTTAACCTGTTGATGGGGCGTACGCTGCAAGGTCGTTATGATCAAGAAGCGCAAGTCTGTATTACCGTACCTATTCTTGAAGGTTTAGATGGCGTGAATAAAATGTCTAAATCTTTAGGCAATTATATTGGCGTATTTGATGCACCAGGTGCAATGTATCAAAAAGTATTATCCATGCCAGATAGTTTGATTGAGCGTTATTTTGATTTGCTTAGCTTTAAATCTTTGGATGAAATTTCAAGTCTGCTTAAAGAAATTGAAGCAGGGTGTAATCCTCAAGAGATTAAGAAAATTTTAGCGTTAGAATTAGTTGAGCGCTTCCATGGAAGTGATGCTGCAGCCAATGCACATAAAGGTGCTGGCAATATCATTACTGAAGGTGAGTTACCTGAGGGTACGCCAGAGGTGACGATTTCTCGTGGTGAGTTTGGTGGGGAGATGTTTATTGCATCTATTTTACGTTCTGCTGGTTTAACTAAAAATGCAGCTCAAGCCAAAGATGCGGTGGCACGTGGTGCTGTGAAAGTGGATTGGGAAGTGGTGGATGCTAGTTTCTCTGTAAATGAAAATAAAACATACATTATCCAAGCGGGTAAAAAAGCGATTGCGCGAGTTACTTTCACTGATTAATGATAACGTATTGATATATAAAAAGAGCCATCATGATTGATGGCTCTTTTTTTGTAATAGCATTTTCTTTAGCATTAAATATAATATATAAATTAAAAAAACTTCTATAAAAACATGTATTAATTTTTCCTATTTATATTGATTTAAACAACAGGAATGCTTATATTGAATTTTCTAAGCTGTAGTGTGTGTCACATTTCAGATGTGCGAGATGAAAATAATAAGTGAAATAAAATTATAAAATCGAAACAATATAATCGGTCTTATGACTGTATTAACTCCAAGGAGAAGAGATTTTGGGAGAAATCTTTTCTCCTTTTTATTTGTCTCTATTTTCTGAAAGAAGTTTAGAGGAATCATTAAATTTTAGGAATCAACGGCAATCAATTGCAGCTTAGTTTTTGTATTTAATTTAAAATAATCAGAAAAGATTGAAGCAGATTAAAATGGGACTACAGAATTTAATCCTCAAACTATAGTGTACGGTGAAACAAAATTAACAACGCAATAAAAAGTGTTCCACGTGAAACAATCATCGCATTGGTGCAAGTTGTAATCTCATGCTCATCGTGGTGATATTGTGCTATTTCAGTGATCAGTCGGGTGATTGAAGAGTGGAGCAATACATTGTATAAAGTAGATTGGGCTGGAATGAGTCAGGTATTTGACCATGTTTGTCTTAGCCAAATACCATGTTCATTTATTCTATTTCAGATGGGTCTAATTTTACCGCTTCTAAAATATCCAAAATCACCGCAGTTACATCTTGAGTTAAATCTCGATCATTAAAAATTTCATAGGCGCTAATCGTGATATCAGTATCACTTGGTAATTGTTTTTGTTCTTCTTCAATTAAGTGTTGAATCGGGAGTAAGGTTTGTTTAATCGAGAGATGTAAAACATCTTTAAATTCGATATTTTCATCTTCAAACTCAAGCGTTTGTTCATTATAAAAAGGCAATAGAATTGCATGGAGATAGGGTTGAATCTCGGTAATATCAAATATTTCAATATCGCGAGTTTGTTCAATAGTGCTGATATGATCATTTACTTCAAGAATAATATGATAATAACTCACGGCAATCTCCTTTAAAATTCATCATTCGACAATAACATGATGTGGTAGATAAATGATTTAAATAGATACAAATCCATATAAAAATTATGCGTTTTTATTGTCTATTTTAAACATTGTTAATGTCTTGAGTTTAACAGTTCTAAGTCCGAATTCGTTAATTTAAAGTTTTTCAAATCTTGTTCTTTCATCACGGGGTACATCAAGGCTTTGGGATCTTGGTTATGTGATAAGCCTAATGCATGACCCAGTTCATGGGCAATGGTGAGGCGTAAATCATCCTCCGACTCAAACTCATAAATATTAATTTCTTGGCCATTAAACAGTCCTTTATCAAATTGACGGGCTTGGAAGCGATGCTTGAATTGATCAACTGACTGGTTAAATTGTTGATTCATTGCATTCACATGATAGGCTTTCTGGTTCAGCTGACTCACTTTAAGATTGAACTCATTGATCTGCTGTTGTAATTCCAATTGTTCTTGTTGCAGTTGCTGTTTTTGCAGATTCAATTGCTGGCGAGTAGTATCGCTCAAAGTGTGTTGTGCCTGATTAAAGTCTTGAACCCTCTGATTGTATTGTGCAAGCTGAGTTTGATAATTAGATTGATGAATATCTAATTCATGTTTAGTTTGCTCAAGTTGAGCATCCAAGTGAGTCAATTTTTGATGTTCTGAATCAGTATATTGTCGAGTATTTTCAATGATGCGAATTGCTTGCTGACGTTGAATGGACTCAGCTTGGCGCTCATCGTAAATTAAATTAATGCTGAGTTTTGCATGAGGATCATAGACAAACTGCTTTTGTATGTTGCCTTGTTGCCAAATCGCAGCGGCTTGTTGAGTTGACTGCTGTACTTGTTCAGGAGATAGATTAAAGCGAGGATCAATACTTCCAATGCGATAACGCAACCGAGTATCGAAGGGATGTTGAATCCGATCTAGGGTGGAGTTATGTGTTAATTGAGGGTGGATTTTGCGTTGAATCGTAAAATAAGCCGTCACTACAATTAAAGCGAGAATCATCCAAGTACGCATTTTTGATATTTTAATTTAGTGTGAATAGGATTAATTTATACAAAACTGAATTATTGGCAAGTAGAGATTTGATGGGGATATTTTATCTTAACTTTTTTAATCCTTATATCGCTCGAGCTTTTATCTGTATAGTGAATCACGCATTGTTAAACATAAAAAAAACCGCGCTTTCGCGCGGTTTTTTATTAACTGAATTAAAGCGACAAATTATTTTTTGTCATCTTTAACTTCAGTGAACTCAGCATCTACAACGCCATCATCCGCTTTTTGTTGTTGACCCGCCTCACCACCTTGGAATGCATTTGGATCAAAACCTTCCGCGCCGCCTTGGCCTTGTGCAGCTTCATAAGCACGTTGGCTAATTGGCATGATGATGTTTTGTAAAGCTTCAGTTTTCGCTTTAATGTCTTCAACATCATTTTCTTTGGTAGAAGCTTCAAGCTCAGCAACTGCAGTTTCAATTGCAGTTTTTTCGTCAGCTGTGACTTGCTCACCCAAATCTTTCACTGCTTTTTGCGAGCTAGAAACTAAAGCATCGGCTTCGTTACGTGCTTTCGCAAGTTCTTCAAATTTACGATCTTCTTCAGCATTCGCTTCAGCATCTTTAATCATCGCTTCAATTTCAGCATCGCTCAAACCAGAGTTTGCTTTAATTTGAATTGATTGTTCTTTACCTGTGCTCTTGTCTTTCGCAGATACTTTCAAGATACCATCAGCATTGATATCGAAAGATACTTCAATTTGTGGCACACCACGTGGAGCAGGTGGGATATCGCCTAATTGGAAGTTACCTAACAATTTGTTTTGCTGTGCCATTTTACGTTCACCTTGGAACACAGAAATGTCTACAGCAGGTTGGTTGTCAGCAGCAGTTGAGAACACTTGAGATTTCTTCGCAGGAATCGTGGTGTTTTTCTCAATGATCGCTGTTAACACGCCACCCATGGTTTCGATACCAAGTGTAAGTGGTGTAACGTCAAGTAAAAGTACGTCAGTTTTGTCACCAGACAATACTGCACCTTGAATCGCAGCACCCATCGCAACTGCTTCGTCAGGGTTCACGTCTTTACGTGGCTCTTTACCGAAGAATTCTTGAACTTTCTGCTGAACCATTGGCATACGTGATTGACCACCGACCAAGATTACGTCAGAGATGTCGCTTGTTGAAAGACCAGCATCTTTAAGCGCAATACGGCAAGGTTCAATCGTACGAGCAATAAGGTCAGCAACTAAGCCTTCAAGTTTTGCACGTGTTACGTTGATCACTAAGTGTTTAGGACCAGTTGCATCAGCTGTGATGTACGGAAGGTTAATTTCAGTTGCGTTAGAAGAAGAAAGCTCAATTTTTGCTTTTTCAGCCGCTTCTTTCAAACGTTGTAATGCAAGTGGATCTTGTTTCAAGTTGAAGTTTTGTTCTTTTTTGAACTCTTCAACCAAGAACTCGATTAACGCGTTATCGAAGTCTTCACCACCAAGGAATGTATCACCGTTAGTCGACAATACTTCGATTTGTTGGTCGCCATCTAAGTCAGCGATTTCAATGATTGATACGTCAAAAGTACCACCACCTAAGTCATAAACTGCGATTTTACGGTCGCCTTCTTTTTTGTCCATACCGAACGCAAGTGCAGCAGCCGTTGGTTCGTTAATGATACGTTTAACTTCTAAACCAGCAATTTTACCCGCATCTTTAGTTGCTTGACGTTGTGCATCATTAAAGTAAGCAGGAACAGTAATTACCGCTTCAGTAACGGTTTCACCTAAATAGTCTTCAGCTGTTTTTTTCATCTTTTTCAAGATTTCAGCTGAAACTTGTTGCGGTGCTAATTTTTTATCGTTTACTTCAACCCAAGCATCGCCATTGTCTGCTTTGATGATTTTGTATGGTACAAGACCGATGTCTTTTTGAACCGCTTGGTCTTGATACTTACGACCAATTAAACGTTTGATTGCATACAATGTATTTTTTGGATTGGTTACTGCTTGGCGTTTTGCAGATTGACCAACAAGAATTTCACCATCTTTGTATGCAACAATTGATGGTGTAGTACGTGTACCTTCTGCGTTTTCAATTACTTTAACTTTGTCGCCTTCAAGTACAGAAACGCATGAGTTTGTTGTACCTAAATCAATACCGATAATTTTAGCCATTGATATTTTTCCTCTTAATTTTTTGCAATTGTTTATGCTTGTTATCCGATATGAGAGCCTTTCAAAATTTTTCAAGTAAAATTGCTGAAAATATTTAATAAACTCTCGAATTTATTGCTTTATTGACCGACCAAGACCATTGCTGGGCGGAGTAAGCGATGGTTTAAGGTATAACCTTTTTGCAATACAGTACCAATTTCATTGGCTTTTGCAGTTGGGTCGATACCTACTGCCTGATGAAGCTCAGCATTAAAGCCATTTGCTGTATTTGCTTCTTCTACACCAAATTTTTCCAAAGTGGTGAGTAAAGATTTTAAGGTGAGTTTGATCCCTTCAACGACTGCGTCTTCTTCATCACCCGCAGCTTGAATAGCACGTTCTAAATTGTCGACTGATTCAAGCAATTCTTTAGAGAATTTTTCAAGCACAGTCTCTTTGTGTTTTTCAGACTCACGTTGAATACGTTCAACACTTTTTTGTGCTTCGTAAACTGCATTTGCAGTACGTGCTTTTTCAAGTTTTAAGCTTTCTTCAAGTTTTTGAATTTGAGTTTGTAAATCTTCAACACTAACTTCAGCTTGAGTTTGATCATTTTGCTGTTCAGCTTGCTCTTGTTGAATGTCTTGAGCTTGTTCATTTTGCTCATTAGCCATTGATGATCTCCGTTTAAATGGGTTCTTAAACATGTACAGTCCTTTGGCTTCAGTAATCACTGGATTAATCCTGAACTGCCATGATTGTTTATTCACTATGAAGTAAAGTGTGGGCGAGCGACAAAAATTCAAGCTTTCAGCGACATAATTTAAAATAATTCAGCTTTTAAGGACTTTTTAGCTGAAAAATACAGGTTTTTTCTAAATTAGAGGGGCGTATGCTCTGATTTATGAGCTTAATTTTGTGATGCTTATTTTCTAAATCTGAGTTCAGTGCTGATTGAAGCTTTACAAGGAATAGTGTGTAAATGGAGGGAGCTTATTTAATTTGAACAACAGATGAGGATGCTCTTAAATCAGTTAAAAGCTGCTATTCATTTATAAAAATTATTCATCCTGATTGTTCCGATTATGCTGATCATATTTTTTATCATGATTTGCATCTTTTCGGTTATCCCGTTGCTTCCATTTTTGATCACGATGTTTATTCTGATCCCAGTAATGATCCTGATTTTGTTCTATAGCGTGTTGCCATTGTTGTTTTTTGGCTTGTTCACGTTGGGTTTGCTCAAGTTGCCATCGTTGATTATTCAATTGTTGTTGATGACGCTTTTGTTCAATATGGGTTTGTTCTAAGCGATAAGCTCTTTCTCTTTCCCATCGAGCCCGTTCATAGCGATCATTACGGTTGTCATAATGACGATCATAGCGATCATCATAAGTACGATACACACCAGATGAATAACCACTATTGTAATATGGTCGATCATTTGGGAAAGCAACACATCCCACTACGCTAAAGGCGATGCCTAGTGAAAGCAAAAATGATTTAATCGTCATAGCTGTAATCTCAGTTTTATCTATTTAGACATAGCAAAAAAATTCCTGATTTATAAATAAATAGTCAATGACATCGATATAAACTCAGATTAGCGTATTCAAGATTCGTATTTGTATATTGATTGCTAGACTTGTATAAGAATATAGTCAATCAAAGCCTGATCATGTAGAAAGTATGAAGATATTAAAATGGGAAGGGATGTTGAATGGTTGCTTTTAATAAGAATCTCCAAGAATTAATAGAAAAAGCACAGGGCACAGCAGGTCGTTCACTCGATCGATTGCCTCGGTTTGCGCAAGAATCATTGGTCAAAGTTTTAGGCTATCCGTATCAATATCCTCAGCTGGATAGTTTCACTAAATGTTTGATGGCCGCACAGCTTAAGCAAGGTAAAGTCGGTTTTATTGGCGACGATGTTATTCATTCGCGCAAACAGTTTGAAGTGCAAATGCAATCCATCATCCATAAGCCGACCTCTATCGCATTCGTGGAAGATATCCGTCTACCTTTGCAAAGTGGCAGTATTTACGCGCGTCACTATCATCCTGCACCGAATAAAAAGTTGCCAATGATTGTATTCTATCATGGTGGTGGGTTTGTGGTAGGCAGTGTGGAGACCCATGATGAGGTTTGTCGTTTAATTGCCATTCATGCCAAAGTACAAGTATTAAGTATTGAATATCCATTGGCACCAGAGGCTGGGCCGCGTGATGTGATTCAGTCCTGTGAGGATGCATTGGCATGGGTCTATCAAAATCGTCGTCATTTTAAAATTTTAAAAAATAGAATTGCTGTGGCTGGAGATAGTGCAGGTGGAAACATTAGTGCTGTGGTTGCTCAGCGCACAGTAAATGCAGCGTATGCGCCACAAGCACAGTTTTTAATTTATCCTGCAGTCGACTTTAAAAGTCGCCATCCATCCTTCTATGCCTATAAAGATGGTCTGGTGCTTACAGGAACTGATATTGATTTTGTAACTGACTATTATGCAGATCGTTATAAGGTGGCGATGGATGATAGTATTATTTCACCGACTTATGGCAGTTTAAGAAAGCTCGCACCTGCTTATGTCATTACTGCTGGACATGATGTGTTGCATGATGAAGGCAAAATTTACGCATATAAGCTTCGTCAAAATGGTGTGAAAGTTCATTATCATGATTATGAGGATCAAACCCATGGCTTTATTAATCTGACCCCAGTATCTAAAAAAGCTAAAAAATACCTTATCGAAATGAGCAAGGACTTTAGAAAATTTTGGGATAAGCAGTAGTACTTATATAAGACGAGTATACGAGCTGAATTTTATTTAATTGAAATTCAGCTTTTTCATTTTAGGATAAAAGTTGCAGCCTTATCGATTGAATCAAATCGATTACTTCCAAATAAAGACATGATCTGATTTAAGTTGGAATAGTCGTTAAAGCTGTTTCTTCATTATTTGAGTCTAAATGCTATTCAACAAATAAAGGTTTTGTAATATTAAAGATAACAGTTTTAATTATGCAGAATCACGAATATAAATAGAGATAACTTTTGATCGTCACATTCTTAGAGGAAAAGATCTTGAAAAAAATATGTATGGCATTGTCTTTAATTTTGATGAGTTCGAGCATCTTTGCAAATACCAAGATGCAAATTAAAACCAATATGGGCAATATTGAAATTGAGCTTTATGATGATAAAGCTCCAATCTCGGCTAAGAACTTCAAATCCTATGTGAAAAGCAATTTTTATAATGGCACCATTTTTCATCGTGTCATTCCTGGGTTTATGATTCAGGGGGGCGGCTTCGATAGCAATATGAAAGAAAAGCCAACACAAGCGGCAATTAAAAATGAAGCAAGTAATGGCTTGAAAAATACACGTGGCACATTAGCCATGGCGCGGACTAATGATCCCAATTCAGCCACCAGCCAATTCTTCATTAATGTAGCGAATAATGATTTTCTGAATCAAGCACCGATGAATCCTGGTTATGCTGTATTTGGTAAAGTCACAAAAGGCATGGATATTGTCGACAAAATTGTAAAAGTACCTACTTCAAATTATGGAGTGTTTGAAAATGTACCTAAACAAGCTGTAAAAATACTCAGTATTCAAACTGTGGCAATAAACACGCAGAAATAATGAAAAATTAAAGCAGAAATAATTTATTCATATTTCTGCTTTATAATTAAAGGTTTAATGATAAATAGTGCATAAATGAACCAAAATAGTGCATAAAAATACAACACTCAACAAAACAATCAGTTAAAAGAGCTTGCACGTGTGGGAAATTCCCCTATACTGTGCTCATCCCGACGCGATACAGCGAAATAAACGAAGCACGAAGTGCTGATGTTGAGTTGATTGCGTTGATATCTTGGCTCTGACGAAGAGCAAGAAGATCATTAAGAGCTTATGAAGAACAACTTGTGTGGATTTTTACTGGTTGATTAATCGAAATTATTTTCATTGATTGATGGTAGAAATTACTCGAAGTTTATTTGAGAAATATTTGTCAGAAAATTGATGAGCCAAGATTGGTAGCCTTTAAGCTACTACTGATTTTAAACTGAAGAGTTTGATCATGGCTCAGATTGAACGCTGGCGGCAGGCTTAACACATGCAAGTCGAGCGGATGAAAGTAGCTT
>NZ_NEGB01000011.1 GCF_002135235.1 Acinetobacter silvestris | reverse complement strand
ATAAGACCTTGGCGAGTAAGCATAAACAGTTGTGCTGGCGACAATAGCAAGAGTGAACCACCTGATCCCTTCCCGAACTCAGAAGTGAAACCTCTTAGCGCTGATGGTAGTGTGGGGTTACCCATGTGAGAGTAAGTCATCGCCAGCTCATTAATTCTAAAAACACCCCAACTTAACAGTTGGGGTGTTTTTTTATGGGGGAAATATAAGGAAGTAAATAATACGAAGTTAAAAAATAAAATAATATGAATAAGATTAAACCTGCGTATAAAATTTTATTAGATAAGGATTGGAGCTTAGAAAAGTTTACAGTTTTTACTAGATTATATTTTCAGAATTATTCTTTTATATATTGTTTAGAGGATTTATCATCTTCTGAAATAAAATAAAACTCTTATAAATTAGAGAATATACTTAAAGAATTTAAGTTTAGATCTGGTCTAAGTTATGTCAACATATATACTATTTTTCGTAATGAAATTAGAAAAGATGAGATGATGAGGGTTATATTGCATTGCAAGCTACAGCAGAAAATGGTTATTTGAACATTGTTCAACTGCTAATTACACATTTCTGACGGGGGTTGCTTCATATATGTGCATTAGGTAAACTCCTGTTCTACCTGGCTTCCTATTACTCAGACCGATTATTGTTGTTTTTTGTCTAGGAAACTTCCTGTTCCCTATGTAGTTAGAATATGATTTTAACGAAGTATGAATCGTCGCTTGTTGCAGCATTACAATAAAGCAGATCAGGTGATCTGCTTTTAAGTTGATTAAATAAAAAAGTCCTAAATTAATGCACCATTGAAATTTTATCTAAGAAGTGTTTTGTCCGCTCATGTCGCTCTTCCGGTTTATTAAAAAAGTCAGATGTTGAACAGTCTTCAATGATTTTCCCTTGATCCATAAAGATCACACGACTTGAAACTTTACGCGCAAAGCCCATTTCGTGGGTGACACACATCATAGTCATACCTTCTTTAGCCAGTTGACTCATGACATCTAAAACCTCGCCAACCATTTCAGGGTCAAGTGCAGAGGTTGGCTCATCAAAAAGCATACAAACTGGATCCATACATAAGCCGCGCGCAATCGCGACACGTTGTTGCTGGCCACCTGAAAGTTGACCTGGAAATTTATCTTTGTGTACAGCTAAACCAACACGATCTAAATATTGAAGAGCTTTTTTCTTTGCTTCATCTTTAGTTCGATTCAGCACTTTAATTTGCCCTATCATTAAATTATCAAGTACAGTCATGTGCGGAAATAATTCAAAGTGTTGGAATACCATGCCGACACGAGAACGGAATTTCGCTAAATCAGTTTTAGGGTCTTTCAGTGCGGTACCATCTACAATAATGTTACCTTCTTGGAAAGGTTCTAAAGCATTTACAGTTTTAATGAGCGTAGATTTACCTGAACCTGAAGGCCCACAGACCACCACAACTTCACCTTTTTCGATGGCTGTTGAGCAGTCAGTTAAAACTTGAAAATCTCCATACCATTTTGAGATATGTTGTATTTCTATCATTGGCATATCGATTCTCCTTAACGAATTATGGCTATTTTTTGATGTAAACGCTTAACCAAGCGTGAAAGCGCAAAGGAAATACAGAAGTAAACAATCGCTACAACTAGATAGAATGTAGCTTTGGTTTCTGAACCATAGGTATTAGCAAGGGTATTGGCATTGCCTAAAAAATCAGGCGCGCTGATGACATACACCAATGAAACGTCTTGAAACAATACAATGGACTGTGTCAGTAATACCGGCAGCATATTACGGAAGGCTTGCGGTAAAACAACATTTGACATGGTTTGTCCATAGGTAAAACCAAGTGCGTAGCCTGCATTGACTTGACCTTTGGATACAGATTGAATTCCTGAACGAACAATTTCTGAAAAAAATGCTGCTTCAAAAATTGCAAATGTGACCACACTTGAAAAAAGTGGCCCATAGTAAGTATCTGATTGAAATTCAAAAAACTTTGGTAGTAAAAAATAGAAAATGAAAATGACTTGAATTAACGGTACACCACGAAAAAAATCGACATAAATTTTTGCAAAATTACTGGCGAATTTGTTTTTTGAAAGTCGCATCATTGCTAAAGGCGTACCAATTAAAATTCCGCCAATAACTGCCAAAATGGTAACGGTAACGGTAAATTTAAAGCCATGCAGCAATGTCGTCATGACATCTTGGTTTTGTAATACGCTGAAATCCATAATTACTGATCTCCTGAGCCAAGGCCAGGAACAGCCATACGTTTCTCAACCCACGCCATCATGAGTTTAATACTATAGGTAATAATCAAATACACAGGCGTTGATAAAATAAGAATTACAATATCTTGCGAGGTTTCTTCGCGCATTGTTTTGGTGTAGGCGAAAAAATTGAGAATACTGAGTGCATATAAAACTGCAGCATTTTTAAATACGTTCATGGCTTCCGAGGTTAGAGTCGGCCAAACTGTTCGATATGCAACCGGTAAAATGACATAGCGATAACTTTGTGCTTGGGTCAGACCAATTGCAAACGCAGCATTTTTTTGACCAGTAGACACAGTGATAATACCGGCACGAACCTGTTCAGCAATACGTGCAGCAGTATATAAACCTAAGGCAAATACCCCAATAATGGTCGGGTTGTCATTGAGAATGTTTTGCCACCATCCGCCATGTACCATTTCACCACTACCTGTACTTAAACTTAAAGGGAGTAGTTCTGGAAAGACAAATGCCCAGAAAAATAATTGAACGATAAGGGGGATATTGCGAAATAACTCAACATAGCAGGTACCAATGAAAGCTAAAGATTTATTGGGAACTGTGCGTAGAATACCGATGATAGAACCAATCACAAAAGCAACCACAAAGGCTGCAAGTGCTGTCCATACCATGGTCCAAACACCTGCCCCTAAAAGTTGTAACCATGTGGGAGCATCTGCGACAGGTGAATAACTTTCACCACCAATCGCCTTACATATCGTTTCAGCCCATGCTGCTTTATCTAAGCTATATTCATTTGAGGGGAGACAATAAGCGGTCCAATTAAGTGAGCCAACGGACATGTGTGCTCCTTTTATTTTCGAATTTTAAAATGTTTTATAGATCAAAATACGCGAATATCTTGACCTATAATGAATGGGTATATTTATGTCTAAATTTTAGCTAATACCAGCATCAGTTGGATGGGCTTTAAGTTTTAAATATGAAGGGCTCATTGGCATATTTAGGTTGATGTTCTTAGGTGCAATTGGAGATTGGAACCATTTTTTATACAGGGCAGCCATTTGACCATTTTTCCACATCATGTTGACCACTTTATCTGCAATGGCTTTATAGGCTGCATCATCTTTAGGTAACATAATGCCATAAGGCTCAGAAGATAAAATAGGACCTACAATTTTAAAATCTTTTGGATTTGATGACTTAGCAATTAAGCCCGCTAGAATATTATCATCCATCACAAATGCCGCTGCACGACCAGAAGCAACCATCGCAAATGAATCTGAGTGGTCTTTGCCATACACATTATTTACGTTAATGTGTTCACCTTTTTCACCCATTTTAATGTATTTATCAGAGGTTGTACCTTGAGTGGTTACAACCGCTTTACCATTTAAATCAGCAATCGTTTTAATAGGTGCATTGGCTTTAACGGCCATACGAACTTCAGTGGCATAGTAATTGGTCGAGAAACTGACTTGTTGTTGGCGTTGAATAGAGTTGGTTGTCGTACCACATTCCATATCAATATTTCCAGCCAACATTTCTGGAATACGCGTTGAAGAGGTGACTGCTTTGTATTCCACCTTGAGATTCGGCATTTTCAGGTCTTTTTTCAGTTCATTTGCAAAATTATTACAAATATCAACTGCATAACCCATAGGTTTGCCACCTACAATATAGGAAATAGGATCTGAAGATTCACGATAGCCAATAATAATTTTTCCAGACTGTTTGATTTTAGCCAGCGTATCTGCGGCTTGAACCTGAGAAAAAGCACCGCCAGCCAAGAGAACGCCAAGTGTTGTTGTTAAAACTTTGGTAGACAATTTCTTCATTATGAAGACTCCATTTGCTATTTATTTGATAGGTATATAGTTATTAAATCGGCTCTAGTTTGTTAATAAGCAAATATCGAGCCAAAATGTATGATCCTTCATACATCATTTATCTCTTTATTTTTATACCTTCACTTAAAATAAGTAAAGGATAAAAATAATAAATTTAGAATGGCTAATATGTGAATTACATCGCTTTTTCATTTTTATATTCTATTGGAAAAATAAACAATAAGACCTAGGTTGAGTATTTATTTCAAGATATAGCTTTTCAATTTATATTTTTGCAAATGATGAGTATCTTTATGTTTTTTTGGCTCCAAATTTTTAAGATTCACGGCCTGATTTTTAAATAAATTTAATGAACTCTAATGCACGTTGAATAGCTGAATGTTTATTTAAAAATATAAAAATTACTGCAAAAATATAAAATGATGTGCTATAAAAATAAGTAGGCATAATTTTTGCTTATGCTTTTGTAGTATTAAGGATATGTATCTATATGAAGTTATCGCTTGGATTAAAGGTTGCAAATTCGTTGTCATTAACACCACAACTGCAACAGGCCATTCGATTGCTGCAATTATCCAGTCTTGAATTAGAGCAGGAAGTTCAGATTCAGCTCGACAGTAATCCTTTACTTGAAAAAATTGAGGATGAAGATTCAAATGAAAGTTTAGATCATCCTCAACCAGATCAGCACGAAAAGGAATTATCTGAATCATTAAATGCCGATCATTTACCAGATGAACTTGCCGTAGATACGGATTGGGATGATGTTTATACACATCAATCTACAGCAATGGAACGTCCAGAATTTGATGAGCGAGAGGATAACCGTCAGGGACATACGTCATTAAAAGAACACATGCTGGGTCAAATTAATCTCTTAAATTTTTCAGCTGTTGATAAATTGATTGCCTATTGTATTGTTGATGCTTTGGATGAAAAAGGTTTTTTAGATGCTGATTTAGCGGAAATTATTTTATCGGTTCAACATTTATTAACTCAAATGGATCATGTGGTTGATGTCGAAGAAGATGAGGTTTTGGCTGTGCTGAAGCATATTCAGCGTCTCGATCCTATTGGAATAGGTGCACGTAATTTAGCTGAATGTTTGTTTGTTCAAATAGATACTTTACCGATACAAACTGAATTCAGGCAAGAAGCGTTATTGTTGTTAAAACATTATGAGTTATTAATTAGTAATGATTTGAATAAATTAGTTAAACAAACTGGATTGAATTTTGAACAGTTGAAGGCTGCTGTAGAATTATTAAAAACACTAAAGGCGCATCCAGGAGCAGAGTTTGAGTATAAAGATTTAGATTATCAGATTCCAGATGTCGTGGTATCCAAGAAAAATGGTGCTTGGAATGTTCAGTTAAATCCAGATGTGATCCCGAAATTGCGTATTAATGCTTTTTATTCAGGCATGATTAAACGTGCAGACCAAAGTGATGATAATCAATATTTACGCAATCAAATGCTTGAAGCTAAAAATTTTATTAAAAGTATTGATGAACGTCATAAAACCTTACTTAAAGTGGCAAGCTGCATTGTGCAACATCAACGTGAATTTTTAGAAATTGGTGTTGAGGGAATGAAACCACTCGTGTTGAGGGAGGTTGCAGATGAGGTGGAATTACATGAGTCGACCGTTTCTCGGGTAACAACGAATAAATATTTACTCACTCCACGAGGCCTATTTGAATTGAAATATTTCTTTTCGAGCCATGTCGGAACAACCTCAGGTGGAGAGGCATCATCTACAGCAATTCGGGCTAAAATTAAAAAACTTGTTGCGGATGAAAATCCAAGAAAGCCATTGTCCGATAATAGCATTGCGAATCTTTTAAAAGATGATGGTATCGATGTGGCGAGAAGGACTGTGGCGAAATATCGTGAATCGTTACATATTGCTTCTTCATCAGATAGAAAAGTCTTGATCTAAATTTTAAAGTGTGATTATTCTAGAGATTCATTATGACGAAATAATGAATCTTTTTTGTTTTTTGGAGTGATTGAAATGCGTGTATGAGTATCTTGCAGAATTGATCCAGCCGTATTCTGTCATGAAGTTTTCAATGTGAAAATTTAGTCATACATTTGTTTGAATTACATGGCTCGTCACATCCTGTATAGGGAAAGGGATCAGATATGCAAATTACAATTCGTGGACATCATTTAACCGTTACGCCAGCAATAGAAGAAAATATCCGTCAAAAATTTGAGTTGATGACTCAGCACTTAGATCAAGTGAGTAGCATGCAAGTGAAGCTGACCAAAGATCATCAAGTGGATAAGCGTTCAAAAAAAGGTAGTGAAAATCACATTGCAGAAGCCATCATTCGTTTGCCAGGAATTGAGCTTTTTGCTCAAGCATCAGCGGATGATATGTATGCTTCAATTAAAAAGATGATGGAAAAAATCAAAAAACAATTACAGCGCCATCGGGATATGCAAACCAATTTTCAGCCGCTGGAAATACAGATAACGTAAAACTTAAAAAATTAAAAAAAGAGGTTGAAAAACACCTCTTTTTTTTTATCGATAATTTTTGTATGAGTTAATGAATTATTTTTATTAAATAGAGTAAAATACACGGTTTTTACACTGTCAGTCCTATAATGAGGTCGATGCAATGAATAGTGAACAGCTCACTGAAATCTTAATAACAGCTTTCCCTGATGCTGAAGTCGCTGTAAGTGGGCAAGCAGGTAAGTTTGATCTTCGTATTGTGGATAATCAATTTGAAGGTAAACGTCCAGTTGTCCGTCAACAAACGGTATATGCTCCATTAAACTCATATATTGCCAGTGGTGAGGTGCATGCTGTGACTATTCGTGCAATGACGAAAGAAGAATGGCGTAAAGCTAGTCTGTTTGGAGCTTAAGCGTTAATGGATAAATTTTTAATACAAGGTGGTGTGAAACTCGAAGGTGAAGTGCGTATTTCAGGTGCCAAAAATGCGGCATTACCACTTCTTGCTGCAATGATTCTTGCAGATTCACCAATTACCTTAACCAATGTTCCAAATCTTAAAGATGTCAATACGTTAGTCGAGTTGATTGGCGGTTTAGGGGTGAAAATCAGTTATGAGGGTGATACCGTCATTGCGGATACTTCTACTTTAGATAATCAATTTGCACCCTATGAACTTGTGAAGACTATGCGAGCATCTATTTTGGTGCTTGGTCCATTATTGGCGCGTTATGGTAGTGCACAAGTGTCACTTCCAGGTGGTTGTGCCATTGGGTCACGTCCAGTGGATCAACACTTAAAAGCATTAGAAGCTCTAGGTGCGCATATTGAAGTTGAAAATGGTTATGTACATGCCAAAGTCGATGGTCGCTTAAAAGGTGGCGAAGTTGTCTTTGATATGGTGACCGTGGGCGGTACGGAAAATATCTTAACTGCTGCGGTATTGGCGGAGGGTGTAACCACCATTCGTAATGCTGCACGTGAGCCTGAAATTACTGATCTTGCGCAAATGCTGATTAAAATGGGCGCAAAAATTGAAGGTCTAGATACCGATACTCTCGTGGTAACGGGTGTGGAAAGTTTACATGGTTGCGAATATGCAGTGGTTGCTGATCGTATTGAAACTGGTTCATATCTTGCTGCCGCTGCAATTACTGGCGGTAAAGTTAAAACTACCCATACTGATCCAAATCTTCTTGAAGCTGTCCTAGATAAATTCGAAGAAATGGGCGCAGAAGTTACGCGTGGCGACGATTGGATTGAGCTGGATATGATGGGCAAACGTCCAAAAGCCGTCAGCTTCCAGACTTTACCACATCCAGAATTTCCGACAGATATGCAAGCACAGATTATGGCGGTGAATGCGATTGGTCGTGGTTTTGCTACGATTTCTGAAACGATTTTTGAAAATCGTTTCATGCATGTGCCTGAGTTGTCACGTATGGGTGCAAATATTCAGATTGAAGGTAATGATGCTGTGGTAACGGGTGTAGAAAAACTTTCTGCTGCGCCTGTAATGGCAACTGATTTGCGTGCTTCGTTTTCTTTAGTTCTAGCAGCTCTCGCCGCAGATGGGGAAACATTGATTGACCGTATTTATCATATTGATCGCGGTTATGAAGAGATTGAAGCGAAGTTACAGGGTTTAGGTGCCCAAATTAAGCGAGTAAGTTAATGAGTGATATGAGAAACGATGATCTAAACTTTGACGTAATGGGCAATTTTGATCATGGTTTAACTTTAGCATTAAGCAAAGGACGTATCTTAAAAGAAACTTTACCCTTGCTTGAAACAGCAGGAATTAACTTACTGGAAGATCCAGATAAATCACGTAAGTTAATTTTTCCAACCACCCATAAACACGTGCGTATTTTAATTTTACGTGCCTCTGATGTACCCACCTATGTAGAAAACGGTGCGGCAGATATTGGGGTTGCAGGTAAAGATGTACTCATGGAACATGGTGCACAAAATGTTTATGAACCTTTAGACTTAAAAATTGCTGTATGTAAGCTGATGACAGCGGGTAAAGTTGGCATGGTTCGTCCGAAAGGTCGTTTAAAAATTGCGACTAAATATGTCAATTTAACCCGTCAATATTATGCCAGTTTAGGTGAGCAAGTCGATGTGATTAAGCTCTATGGTTCTATGGAGCTTGCACCACTTGTGGGTTTAGGTGATTACATTGTTGATGTGGTCGATACGGGTAATACTTTACGTGCCAATGGTTTGGAGCCATTGGAAGAAATTTGCCAAGTATCTTCACGTTTGATTGTAAATAAAGCCAGTTTTAAGCGCAAACAAGCGTTATTAAACCCGATTCTTGCACAGCTTGAAAAAGCAGTTGCTGAGCGTCAAAGCAAAAAATAACAATCGATTTTATTTTTGCTAAAAAACCGTTGTGATTCACGACGGTTTTTTTATGGATAATATTTAAGTATTAAAAATATAAATAAAATTATTTTATGAATGATTTTAAAAGTTATTTTCCATCAAACTTTAGGTATAGATGGCGATATCCTGTCCACAAGTATCATGAAACAAGGTAAACTAATGCTTCCTTTTTTCACGATGTGGATAAATTGATGCGACGTTTATCGACTCAAGATCAAAATTTCAAACAAGTTTTTGCAGATTTGTTGGCTTTTGAGACAGTGAGTGACCCTGAGCTTTTAAAAACAGTAGACCAAATTATTGCAGATGTACGCCAATATGGTGATGCACATGTACTTAAACTCACTCAGCAGTTCGATCGACATCCAGCGCATCAATTTTCAAGCTTAGAGCTTTCACAACAGCAATTAAAAGTTGCCTTTGATGGGTTAACGGCAGAGGTTCGCGAAGCTTTAGAATTCGCAGCCAAACGTATTCGAACATTTCATCAAGCACAGAAGCAAGATGGTTGGTCTTATGTGGATGAGTTGGGCAATACTTTAGGTCAAAAAGTGACACCACTCGACCGGGTGGGCATTTATGTGCCCGGTGGTTTAGCTTCTTATCCATCATCCGTGTTGATGAATGCTGTACCTGCACATGTCGCAGGTGTACCTGAAATTATTATGGTGGTACCAGCGCCAAATGGGGAGTTAAATTCATTGGTCTTGGCAGCCGCCTATTTAGCAGGTGTAAGTCGCGTATTTACCATTGGTGGTGCGCAAGCTGTTGCGGCTTTGGCGTATGGTACCGAAACCATTCCAGCAGTTGATAAAATTACTGGGCCAGGAAACCGCTTCGTTGCTGCGGCAAAACGTGCGGTATTCGGTCAAGTCGGTATCGATATGATTGCAGGGCCATCTGAGATTTTGGTCTATGCGGAAGGTAAGAATAACGCGCAATGGCTGGCTATGGATTTGTTATCACAAGCTGAACATGACACCGTTGCACAAGCGATTTTCATTACCCCAGATGAACAACTTTTAAATGACGTTGCACAAGCCATTGAAGCACATTTAGCAATTTTACCCAAAGCTGAAATTGCACGGACTTCAATTGCTAATCGTGGTGCATTCATTTTAGTCAAAGATCGTCAAGAAGCGATTGATTTAATTAATCAAGTTGCACCTGAGCATCTCCAACTTTGTGTGGATGATGCACAAGCCATGTCGGAAAATATTCGTCATGCCGGTGCGATTTTTATGGGACGTTATACGCCTGAAGCGATAGGTGATTACTGTGCTGGGCCAAACCATGTCTTACCGACTTCAGGTACAGCACGTTTTTCATCACCATTGGGAGTTTATGATTTCCAAAAACGTTCCAGCTTAATTATGTGTTCTGAACAAGGGGTAAAACCTTTGGCGAAAACAGCTGATATTTTGGCACAACAAGAAAACTTGGATGCACATGCACGTTCAGCACGTTATCGTTATCAATAAGCTTTGATGAATAAAAAAGGCTGATTGATCAGCCTTTTTTTAAGCCTATAACAGATTTGATTGAGATATTGAAAAATGAACATTACAACAGAAAAAATGCGGTTTTGGAGTCCTGAAGTACGTGAATTAAAACCTTATGTGCCGGGCGAGCAACCGAAAATCCAAAATTTACTTAAATTAAATACCAATGAAAATCCATATCCACCATCACCAAAAGTGGTGGAAGCGGTACAGGCCATTTTAGCTGATTCTGCTGATGTATTACGTCTTTATCCGGATCCTGATGCAACGTTATTAAAACAAGCCATTGCCAAACAACAAAATGTCGCAGTATCCAATATTTTTGTCGGTAATGGTTCGGATGAGGTTTTAGCACATATTTTTAAAGCATTTTTTGTGCAACAACAGCCTATTCTATATGCGGATATTACCTATAGTTTTTATCCTGTTTATAGTCAATTTTTTGGGGTGAAAACTCAAGAAATTCCACTGAACGATCATTTTGAGATCATTGTGGAGGATTATAAACAGCCGAATGGCGGGATTATTATTACCAATCCAAATGCACCGACCAGCATTGCCTTAGGTTTATCTGCAATTGAAGAAGTTTTACAAGCGAACCCAAATTCAGTCGTAGTGATTGATGAGGCTTATGTCGATTTTGGGGCTGAATCAGCGGTTGATTTAGTGGGAAAATACGAAAATTTAGTGGTTTGTCAAACCACATCTAAATCACGTTCACTGGCGGGTTTACGTGTTGGTTTTGCCATAGCACAACCACATTTAATTGCCGCTTTAGAAGCAGTCAAAAATAGTTTTAATTCTTATCCGATGGATCGTTTTGCAATCGCTGCAGCGGTCGCGTCATTTGAGGATCAAACTTACTTCGAAGCACAATGTCAAAAAGTGATTGCAAGCCGCGAAACATTAGTGGCGAATCTGGAAGAGTTGGGCTTTACAGTATTACCTTCAAAGGCGAATTTTATCTTTGCTTCACTGCCGTCTAAAAATGTAGGTGAATTGGCAGCACAATTACGTGAACAAGGTATTATTGTGCGCTATTTTAATAAGCCTAGAATCAACCAGTTTTTACGTATTACTGTGGGTACAGATGAGCAAAATCAGCGTTTAGTCGATACTTTAAAGAACACTATTTTAGCTTAATCATAGCGTTGAATTATTCAGGACTATGCCATGTATTGAGTAAATCAAGCATGGCAGAAACTTTATCGAAACATTCTTGATATTCTGCATCACAGTTTGAGGCGATGGTAATTCCACCACCTGCCCATAATGAGATGTCATCTTGATATTTTTGTATTGAGCGAATTAAAATATTCCATGAGCCTGTACCATCAAAATTAAAATAACCCATTGAGCCACAGTACGCACCACGTGGCGCACCTTCTAGCTCTTCAATAATTTGCATCGCGCGAATTTTAGGTGCGCCTGTAATTGAACCACCAGGCAGGGCGGATAGGAGTACTTCAAATGGGTTAACGTCTTTTTTTAAGGTTGCAGTGACTTCACTAACCATGTGATGTACTTGATTAAAGCTTTCTATTTCAAATAATTTCGGCGTTTTTACCGAACCTGTTTCAGCATAAACACTCAAATCATTGCGTAATAAATCTACAATCATGACATTCTCAGCCTGATCTTTTTCTGAGTGAGCTAGCGTGTATTTAGATTGTTGATCTAATATTGGATCATCATAGCGAGGCATTGTGCCTTTAATGGGTTTCGTGACGATTTTTTGATTTTTTTCAAAATTAATAAATAATTCTGGTGAGCAACTTAAGAGTTCAAAATCACCTATTTTTAGATAGCCTGAATAAGGTGCATCAGTCAGTTGCCAAAACTTTTCAGCTGTATTTAAAAGGGAACCCTGCGCTTTTGCAGTAAATTCTTGTGTTAAATTAATCTGATAGCAATCGCCTGCTTTAATATATTCTTGTACTTGTAAAAAAGCTTGTTGATACTGATCTTTAGACCAGCGCGCCTGAGTAATGGTCAGCATGTTAAAGGGTGCTGAGATTGATTCTGACGAGATTAATTGATTGATTAGAGCATATAGTTCTACAGCTTCAGGTTCTGTACTATAGAAAAACCATTGCTGATCTTCAAATTTTAAAAAGCTTTGATATGCACCTAAAAATAGATTGGGTTGTGTTTTAAAGCACGTTGTAGCTTGCGAATGTGCGGAAAAATTATAATCAATAAAACCGATATAACCACCACAAAAACCTGAAATAGAATGGTTGTTCGTGCTTATATTTATGGGATTGGAGAATTTTAAGAAATGATTTAAAGATTGATCTAGTGTACTTAAAGCAAATTCTATAAGATTGTTTCGAGTATAAAATTCAATTTTATCATGCTGATATATACAGTATTTTGAAGGCAAAAATGCAACGATAGGGGCATGGTTATTTTCAAGATAAACGCAACCAAATAAAGAATCTAGCTTTTTGAGAATATCTACTACTTTATATTCAGAAAATATTAAAGATTTCTTGAAAAATGAGGTGTTTAGCATCTTAAATCGTAAAAAATAATTTCTTGTATTTTACTACAAATTGCACACTGATTCACATATATACCGTTTGTCGGGTATTTATCTTTTTTGATAAACAGTAGTTGAACAAAAAGTAACATGCAGTTAATTTGAAAAGGCAAAACGGACTACTCAAGGATTGATGTTTCTGTTGTAAAAAAAGCAAAAAACAATAGAGATTGCGGAGAGTGGTTAAAAATGAAAAAAAATGCTCTTGGGAGAGTACACATGAAATTATTTACTAAACTTGCTTTAGTTTCCGCAATGACAATTAGTGCAAATGCAATGGCAATGCAGGCAATGGATGATGCATCGCTAAGTGCTACAACGGGTCAAGATGGTATTTCCATTGGGATTGGCATTTCAAAAATTGAGATTGATAAAGTACACGTTTTCGATGGAGATGGCTTAGCTGCTGGTTATACCGATACTGTTAATCTTACAGGTGGTAATCCAACTGTATATGCTAATGGTCATGCTGGTGCAATTACTGTTAATAATATCGTAATTGGCGCAAATGTAGCTGCACTTTTACCAAGCCATAATCTTGCTGATGTAACAATTGATACAGATGGTGGTAATGGTAATCCATTCTTAAATATTGGTGCTGCGGTTTCAGGCTTAAGTATTCATTTAGGTAAAATTGAAGTAAATGATGTTAAGTCAGGTGATGCTGCAACCCCATATAAAGTTGGTGCAAGTACTGCAACTATTTTAAATAGTTTGGATTTAACCACTGGTGCTACATCAGCAAATATTCAACTGGGTAATACGCCACAAGGTGCGATGATTAAATTGGCTGGTAGTATGACGGGTGGTTTAACCATTGGTAATGTATCACTACATGATGCATCAACAAATGGTGGTGGTGATATCGTACTTGGTTCAATTCACTTAAATGACAATGGTGGAACCGACTTATCTACTGATGCTGCGATTGCTGTTAAACCAACAGGTTTAGTAATCACTGCTATGACTACATCAACAGATATTTATATCAAAAAGATTGGTTTAGGTTCAGCAGCGAGTTCAATTGGTGATGTGGCTGTAAGTGGTATGAAAGTATTTAATGGTGCAGCAGGAACAACTCCTGGCGCCGTGATTACTATTTCTGGTCACTAATTTAGTATGAACTAAAAACGCGTGTTTACACGCGTTTTTTTTTAACAAGAAAACTGTGAAATACATCAAAAAGTAAAAAAAATACTGTATTTTTTTACAAAAGAAGGTATCTTCTATTTACAGGGAAGTAGAGTGTTTGCTCTAAAAATAATATCAGCACTTAAGGCATACTTTGCCGATACTAGAATAGTTAAAATATGTTAGAAATTACTTTAGGTTCGGCAATGATCTATTATTTTGCCAGCCATGCATTAGACATTAAGCCGAAACCAGCCAATGCTGTGTATTACACAGAGCTTGCTGATCCTCGTGATAAATCTTTTTCAAGATTCCATCGTGAAACTGTAGAGATTAAGCCTGCCTTAGAAAATCAATTCAGAGGCATTGTACGTCAAGCCTATGATTACAGTTGTGGTTCTGCTGCACTCACGACATTGTTAAATGGACATGTCGGGGCACAGTTAACTGAACAACAAACCATGGAAGGTTTACTCCGATTTGGAGAATATAATCGTATTGTAGAACGTCGTAGTTTTTCATTATTAGATATGAAACGATTTGTAACTGCAATTGGATTTGAGAGTGGTGGCTTTAAAGGCGAATTTTCAGATCTGATTAAGCAAGATCAACCCGCAATCGTTCCTATTTCTTATGCTGGTTTTAAGCATTTTGTGGTGTATAAAGCCTATAAAAATGGTCGAGTCTATGTTGCAGATCCAGCTTTGGGCAACATTAGTTTTGATCAAGAACGATTTAAACAGATTTGGGAAAACAATACTTTATTTTTAATTAGTGTACCAAAAGCGCAACAGAAAAATTTATTAGCATTGCAGGATGCAGATTTACGTCATGTAGATGATGCAACAATTAATCGTTATGCGCTCGTAGATGCCCAATTTTCAACAGATTATATGAATAAAATTGCAGATAAAGCCTCTACTATGCGTCGTGTAATTGACCAAAACAAGAACTCAGATACATACAATCAGCCAATTACAACCTTTATGCGCCTCTATTATAAACGTAAATAATGAATTGATTTAAAAATTAAATAATCAAACTTTTGGTAGGAATCAAATGAATAATCAATGGATGAAGAGAACTTTACTTGCTATCAGTATTCAGGTTGCAGTTGGAGGGGTTTATGCAGCGGAAGCCGTATCAGATGTAGATGGTGTTGAAGAAAATCAGAGTCAAAGTGAAGTTGGTACGGACACTACAGCACCGAATATAATGAATAAAGATGAAACACCATCATTACTTCCTAAAGAGGGCAGTAAAGCCGCTCAAGCCTTGAAACAACAAGAAGGTGATGCGACAAAGGAAACCAATTTACAAGAAGTTTTTACATCGAATGAACGTCAATATTCTTTAATTAAAAAAGGTGAAATTTCAACTTTTTATGATTTAGATTATTCGTATTATCGTGATTCACAAATTAATGCAGCTATGGATCAAGGGAGTTTGTATCAACTGCGTGTTGATGAAGATGCCAGTCATACTATTACCAATACCTTTTCGGGGCAGTATGGTTTATCTGATAATTTAACCTTAAGTGCATCTATTCCTTTAATTGCTAAATCAGATAACTTAAAAGACACGACAACTGCGGGTTTAGGTGATATCGGTTTTGGTGCACGTTGGGAACCATTCCCATTGAAGGCAGGACGTTTACCGCTTATTTTATTTGGTAGCCTTTCAACTAAAACCGGTGATAGTCCTTATGAAATCAATCCGGAAAAAGAATTGTCTACAGGTAAGGGCTATTATTCAGTTGGTGTAGGGGCGAGTACCCGCAAATATATTGATCCTGTTGTATTGTTTGCTTCTTTTTCTGCCAGTTATGGCTTAAAAGAAACTGGATTAAATCAAGTGCGCGGTGGTGGTGACACAACTAGACGTGTTCTAGATACGTTTGAGCCGGGAATTACTGGTGGTTTTTCATTTGGATATGCGTACTCATTTAATTACGATGTCTCAATGACTATGTCTTATCAACAATCATTTAATAGTAATACGTCCTTTACTTATACCAATGGTGAGTCTTATAAAGCGGCGGGACAAACCAGTGCAATGTTCTCAATTGCATTAGGTGTTCGCGTATCGCCAGAAACGATTGTTAATGGAACATTGGGAATTGGTTTAACTGAAGACTCTCCTGATGTCTCATTAGGTTTATCTTTCCCACTTGATATTTTAGGTTTTGGTAAGAAGAAAAAAGCAATTTAAAGGGATTTAAGTATGAAAAACATACAATTACGCCCGTTAGTTGCTGCGATTTTCTTAACGGGTTGCTCGACACCAGTATTTGCTCAGTTGGGTTTAAACTTATCTGTTGATGTTCGTTCATTAACCATGGGAAATGCTGTTACGGCAGACCCTCCGGGAATTAGTGCAATTCACTTTAACCCAGCAGCATTGACTAAATTGAAAGGCTTACAAACCGATGTTCAGGGTATTGTTGCGAACTTTAATATTCAGAAAGAGTTTTCTGCTCCACAAGGATATAACGTTTTTGGATATTCAGATGATCCATTGATTTGTAATGATGCACCCGATAATCCGTCAAGTTTATGTACAGATTATAAAGATAAAGCCAATGGGGATGTGGAGTATGCCAGTTTGTATGTCCCTATCTTGAAAAAAATTGTCGATTTAGGTGCGGGTTGGCCTGTAGTCGCACCGACAGCAGGAATTTCATATAATCCGCCGGGATCAAAACTGACTTATGCAACAGCAGCATATGCACCCATGGTTGCTGGTTTTGGTTCAGAAGATGGAAATCCCGGTAATTTTATGGGACAACAGGTGGCAATTGAGCGTATTACGTATTTGTCACCATCTATTGCTTATCAAGTGAATGATGAACTCTCGATCGGTGCATCGGTCGGAATGTCTTATCAAGCAGTAGCGTTGAAAACTGATCTGCGTTTCCCGAATGAAATGATTGGTGTGTTACGGATGGTGGATGAAGCTGTCTGTGCACCATTTAGGGGAAATTCCAACGTTATTACAGATCTTCTTTTATTTGGGATGTGTAATACCAATGAGAGTATGAATCCATTTGGTAAATTTGGACAAATGCAAGTTTCAATGGAACAAAGTTTAAGTCCAAGTTTCAATGTTGGTGTTTTGTGGGATCCAAGTGATGACTTTGGCTTTGGTATAGTGTATCAAAGTGCTGCAAAAATGCGTTTAAAAGGCAAATACTTTATTGATAACGCCAATGCGCCACGAGAATTAATTAAAGGTCTAAACTCCTCTGCTACTGGACAAATTTTAGCTGCAATTTTAGGATTCCCTGGTTATATTCCACCAACTGAGTCTGGTTTGATTGCGATGGATTTGGAATATCCAGCTCACGTTCAGGGTGGGATTAAATATAAAATTTTACCAGATTTACAAGTCAATTTTGACTTGGGGTGGACTGATTTTAAAGCATGGGAAAAATTTAAATTTGAATTTGATCGACAGATTTCGGCTTTAAAAATTGCAAAATTATTATCCAATAATGTATCAGACCAGTCTTTAGCTTTGCCTTTAGGTTTTCAATCGCCGTGGAACTGGGGGATTGGCTTTGAATATTCAGCGACTGATCGTTTAAAACTTCGTGCCGGTTATGAGCCACGGACCAGTTCGATTCCAGATGATAAACGAAATACATTAGTGCCAATCAATAATGCTCAACTCTTTGGTTTAGGGCTGGGTTATCGTTTTGATGAAGATACTGATATTGATTTATCCGTTGGTTTTTTACGTAGTCGAGATAATATTCCAGCCAATAGCAGTAGCATGGCCAACAAAACTGGTGTTGATAATTTACTGTTAAATCCTTACGCGGGTTTGAATATTAAAACAAATACCAAAGTCACAATTCTTGGTTTAAATTATAGAACGAGATGGTAATGTTTCTGAAAAAATTAAAAGCTTCCATGTATACATCGTGCACCTTATTTCTTTCTGTTGGAATAGCTTCTACGGTGTCTGCGGGTGGTTTTTATACTATTATTGGGCCAGATGGACACCCAATGGTGGTCCAACAAAAAAAGGCAGTACAAAAAGTTGATGAACCGAAAGCAATTATAGCTGTGCAGGAGAGTCAACTTTCAAAAATTCGACCGAATGTCGATCAGCGCAGCAATATTGTTTCAACAGGGAGTTTGTCTTCTGATAAGAGTGTGGTCAAGCATGATCAAGTAAGCTTAAAAAATCAGATTGAGGGAAAAAAAGATAAAGTTGATCTTGATCATCAAAGCATTACCCCCAAAAAAAATGTTGTGTCATTAATAGGTGATGTGAGTGATCAACAACAAAGTGACCAAAAAAAATCGGAAGGAATATCATCTAAAAAATTGCCATTGGCTCAGGTGACTCCCTCAGAAGTGACGTCTGTAGTGTCTGCGAAAGTAACGACACATGAGACTCAACCCATCGATAATACCAAGATAGCAGGATCTGAACATCAATACACCATTATTGATGGCGTAAAATACGTTAATAATGAATTTTTAGAAGATAGGGAATTTAATTTAGAAGGGAAAAAACGTTTTTATGTCATGCCAAATGTTGTTGGGGGCAGCAGTCGTTTTGATACAGTGGAACGAGAAAAAGGACTAAGTCGTTCATTCATTGATAAATTGAAAAATGAAAAACCTGTTGTAAATTCGCCGATGATTCTCGCCTCGACTTATTATCGCTTACCTAAAGATGAAGTTGTGAATACTTTAGAGCAGACCTGTTTTACTGGCAAAAAAATTGCTAAGGCAAAGTCTTTAACACTGAATAATCGTGAAGTTGGATTTTGGCCTGTAGCACCCATTAAAGAAAAATTTGTCTATGAAGTCGTAAAAATAGATCCAAGCGTTCAAGATATTTTACTTACTTCTTTCGCATCGACACAAAAAACACCGAGTTATTATTGGCCTTTGGTCGTATTTTTAGATGGAAGTGGGTGTGTGATTGAGGGTGTGAGTGGTTTTAAAAATCAAGAATTTGCTGAAAGTGATTTTCAGCATGCCGCGATTGAAGGGGTCTTAAAAAAACCACAGTCTGCCAGTTATCTGTTTATGACGCCATTATCATCTGCTGTAGATGTTGAAAACAAACAATTGTCTAATGAAGGACAGATCAAGCTTAGTGTTATTCGATAAGCAAAGAGATTAGGATTATGAAAAATAAATTTATTTTACCTTTTGCCCTAACAGGCTTAGTAACTGCTTTATCGGGCTGTGGTGGTGAAAGTGCCGTAATTCATGAAGATCCAAATAAAGGGATTGCAACATCAACCAATGGTTGTTTGCCATCAGCAGAAAAGTGTCAATCTTTTGTGGTGGATTATCCAATTGAAGGGTTAAATTTTGATTGTAGTAGTGATCAAAAGAATCATTTTATTACTGAAATGGTGCAAAATGTAGCGATTGGCGGTTGTGGTGTTGGGGATAAAGTTAATTTTTATATTCAAGGATCTGAAACAAGTAAAAAAATAGCTTTAGGCTCAGTTGATTTGAGTAAATTAAATTCACTAAAAGTCACAGGACAGCCGACACAGATTGGCCTGATTGATATAGCAACAGGCATGACTGGTAAAGTACCCGCATCAATGTCTATGAATGATGATACTTTTAAAGTAATGGTGGGTTTGACGCGAATTTTTCAAGCCATTGCAGTAGTAGAAGATACAAATTTAGTTGGCGATGTTCAACCTATCGAGTTATCTAAAAAATTTAAAAATGATTTAAGTAAAATTGAAACTTCGATTGATGTCGCAAACTTCTTGGATGGAAGTTATGTCAATATTTTAAAACCATGGTTAGATCTCACGCCAGTGAATGAGACTGCGGCACAACAAGTGGCTGTACAACTCATTAATCTTTCCAATGTAAATGTTTATACAGCAAATTTCCTTGCTGTTTCTGGCGCAAATGTAGATTTAGGTGGTTTCTTTGGTGCAAGTCCTTCAGGCAAAGAAGCCATTGCAAATTTGTATTTATTAACCACACGTCAAGGTTATACCACGGGTTATGCTGTGCAGTGGATGGGGACACCTATTACCACTGGTGAGCAAGTCATCAGTTCAATCGCGCGTATTAATTTATTGACGCAAGTGTCGCCGAATAAACTTAATGCAGATGCGCAGTTACATTGGATTAATCCTTTATCAAAAAGAGTTACAGAGCCTTTTAAGCTACATTCAGTCGATAATCTTTCGGACAATTTAGAGATTTTTCAGGGAACGTTATTTAATGGAACCACTATTCCTGGCACTGAATTTATGTATAAACGGATAACGGGTGATACCAAGCCACCATTAGATTCAAGTGTCTATGGAAAGTGGCGACAAACATCTGCAGGTGAGCAATTTACAGGTTCGATTGATGTTTATAAGACCAATCCAGCGACGTATTTAGATAAACGAGTGTTTCAAACGATCAATACGGTGAAGACTGGTCAGCAATATATATTTCCACTATATGCAAACCTCGTGTTTAGTTTTGAAGATAAAACTATTCCTAAGATGAAACTGGGCATTGTTGTGGATGAGAATGGTGATATTCGAACCAATATTGGCGCGGATGCAACCAGTACCGATTTAAGTTCTACGGTGTGTTCTGATGTAAATCCGATTACATATAAAGATACAGCCACTGGGGTTCAGCAATACCGCATCGGAACAACGGGTGCAGCAAACTACGATAATAGTGATAAGTCTTTAACATTGCGTATGATTTTATCCAATCCAGTTTTTGGTAATTTGGATGGTGTTTTAGTTGGGCTAAATGAAAGTTTGATGTTCTTGCCACAAACTGGTTCAGGTGAAGTGCCATCTTTTACTTCAGGTGGTGTGCGTATGAATCTACAGAATTTGATTGTGGATAAATCGACGGCACATGGGATTAATATTACCGGATGGAATGGACAGTTTGCGACAGAGGCTGAATGGGGGAATATGCAAGCCATTTCTCAATCCATTTTTAATACTGCAAATAAAGATAAAGCAAATCAGGCACAACTAGATTTAGCTAAACGCGCAAGTGGTACGATTAATATCGAATTACCAAGTTGCTATACCTTAAAAACTAAATAAAGATTAAGCACATAAAAAACCATCCTTGAGGATGGTTTTTTTATGGAATATTTTTTATTTTGCTAACCTGTCTGATCTAAACGACTACCCAAGGTTTCTAAATGCATTGGGAATTGGTTGTTTTTACGATCTTCAAAATAATGGCGTAAGGTACGTTCAACACTAGGAAATGCGAGTTCATCCCAAGGAATTTCATCTTCTGAAAATAGGCGACTTTCGATAGTTTCTTCACCGGCACCAAATTTTCCATCGACAAGTTGAGTTTTAAATAACACGTAAATTTGTCCAATGCGAGGGATGTTATACATGCAATACAGCTGTTCAATGTCCACATCAGCTTCAGCTTCTTCACGAGTTTCACGTGCTGCACCTTGCTCCATGGTTTCAAAAAGTTCCATGTATCCTGCAGGTAAAGTCCATAAGCCATAGCGTGGCTCAATTGCACGTCTACACAGCAAAACTTTGTTGTCCCACAATGCCAAAGCACCACAAATGACTTTTGGATTAATATAATGAATAGTTCCACAATTTGAACACACTTGGCGAACTTTATGGTCTCCCAAAGGGATTTGGTCTATTGTTTTATGTCCGCAGGCAGTACAAAAACTCATAAGCTTCGTTGAATTTTCAAGATAACTCAGCATAACCGATATTTTCTACTTTCGCATCATTTATAGCCTAATCCATAAAATTTGGGCTATGATAAAGTCACAACAAAAACAGGAAGAGAGCAAATGCAGGATGACTTATTAACACAAGAATTGCAGCAGCGCTTACGCTTTTCCAAAATAATTAAGCCAGCAAATGCCGCTGTGTTAATAGCGATTACGAATGAATCGGATCCTAAAGTTTTATTGACGCGTCGTTCTGTTTATTTAAATAACCATGCAGGTGAAGTTTCTTTTCCAGGTGGAAAGCGAGATCCGAGTGATACCAGTAATATTGTGGTTGCTCTCAGAGAAGCATGGGAAGAAACAGCACTTAATCCATTTGATGTGCAGCTGTTAGGCGACTTACCCATGGAACGAGCAAAGAGTGGTATGACGGTCAAACCTGTCGTTGGTTTAATTCCTGCAGATATTAATTTAATTGCACAACCTTCAGAAATTGATAGAATATTTTTTGTATCTTTAAGAAAATTAATGGAATCTAAACCCATTCCTTATGAGGTTCGATTGGCGCATCAATCTTTGTATTTTCCAAGCTTGCGTGTCGAAAATGAGATTGTTTGGGGCTTGACCGCTCGAATTTTGATTTCACTATTTCAATATGGCTTGAACTATCACAAGTCATGGCCTTTTTTACTGAATTCCCCTGCGTTTAAGTCAAAAATTTTTAATAAAATAACCGATCATTAAAATTTACGACAGTAAATGGATTTTATTTATGATGTATAAGTTTAAACAGTATTCGCCAAAAGCAACACAACAACCTTGGGATGGCTGGGTGGCAGACACCGCCACAGTGATTGGACAAGTTGAGTTAGGACGGCAGGTGAGTATTTGGTTTGGTGTAGTTATTCGTGGTGATAATAGTGTAATTCGTTTAGGTGACTTCAGTAATGTCCAAGAAAATGCCGTATTACACACCGATGCGGGTATCGAAATGAATATTGGTGCCTATGTTACGATTGGACATCAAGCAACGCTACATGGTTGTACTATTGGTGATAATAGTTTAATTGGCATTAATGCTGTGATTTTAAATCATGCTGTGATTGGAAAAAATTGTATTATTGGTGCAAATACTTTGATTCCGGAAGGCAAAGTGATCCCTGATAATTCCTTAGTGGTTGGCTCTCCTGGAAAAGTGGTAAAAACTTTAGATGAACATGCCGAAGTACGTTTAAAAATGAGTGCTATGCATTATGCAGAACACTTTAAAGATTTTATGCATTTAGAGAAATTTGAATTCTAAGAATTCATATTTCTATCACCCAGCAAGACGTAGATTAAATGTTATAGCCAAGAACATTTCTTGAAGTGAATGACTTGGCTTTTTTGTTTCTGTATCTAGAATTTCTCGCGCTATTAAAATGAGTAGAGTAGAATACTCGCACTTTTTAAGATAGTTGGATTGTGCATGAAATTGCTGGCATTGGAAACTGCCAATGAGCAGTGTTCTGTTTCTATAGTTGATGAAACACAAACACTTTTTTTTCAGTTAGATGAAAGAGCAAAAGCACAAACGCAAACTATTTTGCCACTCATTGAACAAGGTCTGGCGCAGACGAATGTAGAATTGCCTGACTTAACTGCGATTGCATTTAGTCGTGGCCCTGGTTCATTTAGTGGGGTTCGAATTAATGCGGCGGTAACTCAAGCACTGGCATGGGCAAATGATTTACCGGTTATTCCTGTGTCAACATTACAAGCTTTGGCGCAAGCTGCTTATCGTGAGGCGAAGTTAACGGCGGTTACCGCCGTTTTAGATGCACGAATGAAAGAAGTTTATTTGGCCAGTTTTCAATGCGATGAAAATAATATTATGCAATTGGTCGATGAGGAAAAATTACTCGATTATGCTCATGCCGCTGAATATCAAAAATTTATTTTAATTGGTTCTGGTTCAGTTTTAATTAAGCCTGAAGCTACAGAATACCAACATATTCATGCAAATGCAGACGATATTGCCGAAATTGCAAGATACAATGCAAAGCAACAACAATGGGTGAGTGCGGAACATGCATTACCTGTTTATTTACGTGATAATGCTTGGAAAAAAATTCCAGAACAAGGCAAACCATAAAATTTAGGAAAATACATGGATCTTTTACTGCTCCTTAAAGCAGCCATCATGGGCATCGTTGAAGGCATTACTGAGTTTTTACCCATTTCGAGTACAGGGCATTTAATTCTTGCCGCTGAATTAATGAATTTCTGGACCAAAGAGAAAAGTGATCTTTTTGTAGTTGCAATTCAGATGGGGGCAATTCTTGCTGTTGTTTATGAGTATTGGGCAAAACTTTGGGGTGCAGCTACAGGTTTATTGACGGGTGAAAAAAAGGGACGACATCTTGGGGTTACGCTTATTGTCGCTTCTATTCCAATTATGTTGGTTGGCCTGACCTTTGGTGAAACTGTTAAGGCACTGCTATTTAATGATATCTCTGTAGCTATTGGCTTAATTGTAGGCGGATTGATTATTTGGTGGGTCGAAAAAAATCCACAAAAAGTGAATGCAGCAGAAGTTGAAAATATTTCTTTAAGAGAGGCAGTTTATATTGGCTTAATTCAAGTCTTAGCCTTAATTCCGGGAACCTCGCGTTCAGGTGCGACCATTATTGGTGGCATGATGCTGGGTATTTCACGTAAAGCAGCCACAGAGTTCTCATTCTTTTTGGGTATTCCCGTTATTGTTGGTGCAGGCTTACTCGATTTATATAAAAATTATCATATCTATGAAACTACCCAAGATTGGACTGTATTTTTTGTGGGGCTCATTGTTTCATTTGTTTCCGCGCTTATTCTGATTCGCGCTTTGGTTGCGTATGTGGCTAAGCGTGATTTTATGGTATTTGCTTGGTATCGTATTGCATCTGGTTTAATCATTTTATTGTTTGCTTTAACAGGTTGGAAATTATGGTAAGCGAAATTCGCTTATTTACCGAAACAGAACATTTACAGAAAGCACAGCAATATCAGGCTGTGCTTTCTTCACGTTTGGTGAATGTAAATATTGACGTTATTGATCAATTAAATGCTCGTTTTCTACGTTTAAATCCTGAATTAGCGTTATGTGTCGATGATCAAGGGTTATGGCTTTGTGCGAATGGTATGAAAATGCAGCCTGATTGGAAAGCAGAAATCGCAAGATTAAAAAGAGCAAGCCTTAAATCTGAAATGATTGCGCGAGCCTGTAATTTATCTGAGAAACCAAACTTGATCGATGCGACGGCGGGTTTGGGTCACGACAGTTTACTGATGGCGCATTTGGGCGCGCACGTCATATTAATTGAACGTCATCCCATTTTATTTACGTTACTAGAAGATTCAAAAAAACAAGCCGCAGGTGATCCATTCTTAGCCAAAGTCGTGGAACGCATTGATTTGGTGTTTTCCGATTCTACTGCTTATTTACAACAGCAGATCGGACAAGATCATCAGGTTGATGTGGTGTATTTAGATCCAATGTTTCCACAGCGCGATCAAAATCAACAGGCAATTAAAAAACAGGCACAAGTCAAAAAACAGATGCAGCTTTTACACCTACTTTTACCTGAAGATGGTGAAATGGATTTGGGTGACAATTTACTCGAATTGGCCATACAAATCGCTAAACGCGTTATTGTGAAACGACCACGCCTTGCCGTATATTTAGCTGAACGTATACCAGATCATCAATGGCAAGGTGATGCATGTCGTTTTGATGCCTATTTTTCTAAATAGTTGTTGAGTAGTTTGGTAAGCGACTTAAAAATAGTCAAAAAATTGCGATATAGTTAAAAGTAGCATTGATAAAAATTTAGCCGAGCATACACTAGGAAGGGCTGATTAAAGCCTTCTGCCTGAACAGAATTTCTATGATAGACCTTAAACCCTCGATTAATTTCTGGCATGATTTAAAAAGTAACCAACGTGCAGGTTTGTGGTTATTTTTAGGGTCTCGAAAATCGTTACAAATCGTTCGTCCCTCAATTCTCCAACTGATTTTTTGGGGGATTTTAGGTGGGAGTGCGAATACCTTATTTAGTTGGTTAGTCGCAGGTGATGGTGGCGTATTTAATAAGCAAGGCCTCGTCAGTTATGCATTGTGGCCATTTATTGCCCTGATTGTGGGTATTTTTCTTTCACAACGAACCAATAATTCACGCTTGATGTTAGTGCCCGCTTTATTGTGGTTGGTGCTAGATACACATATTGCCTTATTGCAAAGTTTCATTCAATATTTGGGTAGTTTAGATATTCTTCCCAGCTTTACCTACGATTATCTACCGATCATTTTTATGGTGTTATTTGTCTGGCAGAGCTTAGCGGTCGTTTGGGTTTTTGCACGTGAACTGAAGTGGCCATGGTGGGAGCGTGCATTAATTATGCTCGCAACATTATTCACTTTAATCGTGTGGCAAATGTCAGTTAAAGATCAACCCATTTGGAAGGTTGAAGAGTCTCCAGCCACATTATCTGAAACTGCTTTCTATGCGCAAAGTCGCCTATTAAATAAATCCATTGAGCAAATTCAATTTGGTGAGTTTGCTCAAACACATTGGTATTTTTTAGGTGTTGCAGGCGCCAGTTATCAAGATGTTTTTAAATTTGAAATAGAGCGAATTAAAGAACAGTTTGATACACGGTTTGGCACTTTTGGTCGTTCGATGGAGTTGGTGAATAATCCTGAAACTTTGACTGACATTCCCATTGCATCGAAAACCAGTATGGATTTAGCTTTACGCCGTATTGGACAACAAATGAATAAGGAAAGTGATGTCTTATTTTTATATATGACATCACACGGTTTGCCCAATCAGTTTGAAATGGAAAATGAGCCAATCGCTTTAGATGATGTCGATCCAAAATGGTTGAGAGAGGCTTTAGATAAATCAGGCATTCGTTGGAAAGTCATTGTGATTTCAGCATGTTATTCAGGTAGTTTTGTACCTGCTTTACAATCTCCTGATACCTTAATTATCACTGCATCCGCAGCTGATCGGGCATCATTTGGATGTTCAAATGAAGCCGATTATACTTATTTTGGTCGCGCCTTTTTTGATCAAGCGATGCGTGAACAAAAAACCATTAAAGCCGCATTTAATCAAGCAGCTGAAACGGTAGCAAAATGGGAAAGTGCCCAAGGTTTTGAACCATCGGAACCTCAGTGGGTAATTGGTAAAAATATGGAATTAATGTTGCCACAATTAGAACAACATTTATTTCCTCAAGCCAATATACAAACCACAAGTCATACCGAGTCTGTAGTCATACCTACTCAAAAGATAACGCCACAGAATTTAACCGTTGCTCACCAATAACAAGGAAAATATGATGGAGCTTATTCAAACGAATCGCTGTTTCGATGGCGAGCAACGTATTTATCAAATGACATCTCAAGCACTTCGTGGCAAGAGTAAGCTAGCTATATATTTGCCACCTCAAGCATTACAAGGGCAGAAATGTGCTGCTTTATTTTACTTGGCAGGCTTAACCTGTACTGAAGATACTTTTGTTATTAAGGCACATGCACAACGATTGGCAGCACAATTGGGTTTAATTCTCATTGCACCAGATACTTCTCCCCGTGGAGAAGGCGTTGCAGATGTAGATGCTTGGGATTTAGGGCAAGGTGCAGGCTTTTATCTGAATGCGACTCAACAGCCGTGGGCTGAGCATTATCAAATGGAAAGTTATATTGTCGATGAGATTTATCCTACCATTGTACAAACCTTTCCAATTTTAAATCATGCAATTGGGATTTTTGGGCACTCCATGGGCGGGCATGGTGCATTAACCTTAGCGTGGAAATATCCTGAAAAATTTAAGTCTGTTTCTGCTTTCGCACCAATATGTGCGCCAACTGAATGTCCTTGGGGTGAAAAAGCCTTCTCAAATTATTTAGGCGATGATCAAGCTGAATGGGCAAAGCATGATGCAACTCAATTAGTCTTAACTATGGGACAAAAATTTACTGAAGTCTTAATTGATCAAGGTTTAAATGATCAATTTTATAGCCAGTTACATCCTGAAACATTTCAACAAGCGTGCAATAAAGTCGGACAAAAGCTGACTTTAAGATTACACGACGGTTATGATCACGGTTATTATTTTATTCAAAGCTTTATGGATGATCATCTACAATTCCATGCATTACAACTACAAAAGTAATGGTTTGAGCTGAGGCTAGATATCTGATATTAAATTAATTTTTTATTGCAAGCGATTGACTTAGAAAATAAAAAATAGACATAAGATATCTAGTTAAGCTAAGTTATTTAATTTTACGACTATTTATTATCCACTTAAAAGAATATAAACTAACAGCATAAAATAATTTGTGATGAATTCTTTCATACTTAAAAATAAGAGAAAATAATGCAAGAACAACAAGAGCACATTTTTTCAGAATCGCATAATCCTAGATTTCCTTCTTCTATTCCTACAGAGCCTCCGACGCAACGATCTGATTTAGCTAAGGTATATCGTTTTAAATTTCATGGTGAGGCCATGGAATATTTTGGTATATGGATCGTGAATATTCTGTTAACCATTGCAACTTTAAGCTTGTATGCACCATGGGCTAAAGTAAGGCGACTCAGATATTTTTATAGTAATACTGAGTTTTTCCAACGTTTTTTTGATTTTACCGGCTTACCGACTAAGATTTTAATTGGTCGCTTAATTGCAATCAGTATATGGGCTGCATTTGCAGTAGCTGGATACTTGGAAATGAGGATTGCTGTATTTGGTGGTCTATTCATTTATTTGGCATTGCCTTGGTTATTACGCGCAACCATTCGGTTTACTTCACGTAATAGTAAATATGCCAATAGTCGCTTTTATTTTGATGGTACAAATAAAGAAGCCTATAAACAGTTTTTTCTTAGCTTGTTAATTATCGTGTTTACACTCGGTTTATTTACGCCTGTCGTCATCTGGTTATATAAGCGTTATGTGCTGAATCATCTTTATGCGGGACAATTGAAGTTTAAATTAAATAATTCATGGGCAGATTATATGTCTGCGGTATATGTTCCTATCTTTTTATTGGTCGGGATTTTTATAATATTAATCATCTTACTAATCATTTTAGGCATGAATTTTTCCCATAATATTAATTTAACTCAATCAGGTGCGGGGATCGTTTTAGTCATTTATATCTGCGCTTTAATTTTTGTTAGACCATTGATCCAAGCACGAATTTTTATTACAACTTGGAATAATACCACCATTAGCCAAAGCCAATTTAAAACAGATTGTAATCAATGGCGTTATGCTTGGATTGTGGCGAGTAATTGGATTGTGAAAATTTTAAGTATTGGTTTGATGTCTGCTTGGGCTGCCATTCGCTTATATAAATATCAAGTTGAGTCGTTAAGTTTACATCTACAAGATGATCCAGATCGGATGATGAACATGATTCAGACGGATCATAGTGCGATAGCAGAAGAAATAAGTGATATTTTTGATTTAGATATTTCATTATAAGTAAGAGGGGATAGACGAAGATGAAATCTGTTTCCGTTATTTTTTATGATGGTGTGCTCTCTAAACCTCATCAGGCTGAGTTAATGGCATTAGATCAGTATTCTGTTCTGGTTAAATATCATGATCATGGGATGAAAAACCAAAAATTGCAGACAGCACAGATGATACTGATTGGTGCTTTAGGTAAAAAATACCCCGTCATTGAATTGGATCATGATGCGCGAATTGAATTTTTGAACAATGAAATTCCAGAATGGTTAGAACTGGGCCATAAAAATTTTCAGCAAAAAATATGGAAACTAGAAAAAACCCCATCGCTCATTATTTTCAGTATGGTCTTTGTAATTGCTTTAGGATTCGCCGTACTCAAATGGGGCATCCCCATGGCAGCAAAAATTGTGGCCGATGAATTACCCGAAAATACATTACAAAAATTGGGCAATCAAGCTCAAGAATATGTGATGGATTGGACCAAGCCGACGCAGCTAGCCAAGGGGCAACAAGCGCAAATTCAGTCAGAATATTTGAGTAAAATTGCACAAGGTCATCCTGCCAAAATTATATTCCGCAATGGAGAGCGTTTAGGTGCGAATGCTTTAGCTTTGCCCAATAATACCATTGTCGTGACAGATGAATTGGTTGAGTTGGCACATAGTGATCAAGAAATCTTAGCGGTATTGGCACATGAGCAAGGGCATTTAATACAACGGCATAGCTTACAACAAGCCTTATCAAGTTTAGGATTTAGCATTTTATATATTGCGATGACTGGTGATAGTTCAGATTTACTTAGCTCTATTCCCGTGGCCGTTTTGGGCGCTAACTACTCGCGTAAATTTGAACAAGAAGCTGATTTATATGCTTTAAATTTAATGTACAAGCAAAATATTGAAGTTGCTCATTTTGCAAATTTTTTACAGCGTTTAAATGAAGCATCGATTAATACTGAAAAAGATCAGCAACAACATGAAAAACAGACAGATCGTAAAAATTCGATAAATTTAGATATTTGGGAGGTTTTATCTTCACACCCTGCTACAGCAGAGCGGATTCAAATGGTACGTGATTTTGAGCTAAAACATTCACAATCAAATATTCAACAGCCATCTAAATAGATGGCTAATGTTTAATTAAGCAGTATGTTGCCATGCTACTAAAAATTCTTGTTGTGCCATTCGATTTAGATGGTCAACCACTACTTGTTCTATTCGCGTATAGTCTTCAAGCTGCGTGTCGATATCAACAATTAATTGATCGATTTCAGCAGTTAAAACAACGGTTGTTTCAGGCATAAAAATACTAAACATCGTTTCTGTTTCAGAGACTTCAAATTTATGTTTCCAATGATTTAAAAGTCTTTTTGCAATGCGCTTTGCTTCATGGGTTGAAATTGAAGTATGGCTTTTCATTCTGATTTACTCTTAATTTTAAGGGCTAATTTAGCAAAGTTGAGACTATAAGCCTGCTGTAGAAATAGAACAATACGTTGCATTTTTGCAATATTCGTCCAGAGGCATTAACACGCGATGATTTAAATCTAGAAAAGAATCTAGATTTGAAAAGTTGAAACGGGCCAAGTTTGCTATAATTGTGATATTCAAAAACTCACATCTAGGTTATTCCATGTCTAAGCCATACTTAATCGCACCTTCAATTTTATCTGCAGATTTTGCTCGTTTAGGAGATGAAGTCGATAATGTACTTGAAGCTGGTGCAGATGTTGTTCATTTTGATGTGATGGATAACCACTATGTACCGAATTTAACGTTTGGTGCAGGTATATGTAAGGCTTTAAAAAAATATGGGATTCAAGCACCAATTGATGTGCATTTGATGGTTTCACCTGTAGATCGCTTAATTGGTGACTTTTTAGAAGCAGGCGCGGATATCATCACTTTCCATCCTGAGGCATCGCATCATATTGACCGTTCATTGCAGTTGATCAAAGATGGCGGAGCCAAAGCTGGTTTAGTGTTTAATCCAGGTACACCATTACATTATTTAGATTATGTTTTAGATAAAGTCGATCAAATTTTAATTATGAGTGTCAATCCAGGCTTTGGCGGTCAAAAATTTATTCCGATGACTTTGGAAAAATTACGTAAAGCACGCCAAATTATTGATGCTTCTGGTCGTGATATTCGTTTAGAAGTCGATGGTGGCGTAGGACCAGCAAACATTCGTGAAATTGCGGAAGCAGGCGCTGATATGTTTGTTGCAGGTTCAGCAATTTTTGGTAAACCTGATTATAAAGCTGTGATTGATGAAATGCGTTTAGAGCTTGCGAAAGTTGGTTCTGTAAACGCTTAGTATTCTCACAGTTTAATTGTAAAATTGTGGATAAGTTTGTAGATAAATCTATGGATAACCATGTTGATAACAGTATGGATAAGCTGAGCATAGATTAAACAAAGTGAGATCAATTGTTTATACTATAGACAGAAAGTGTATAAAAAGGGCTCAAGTGAGCTCTTTTTTATCTTATAACGTCATATACAAAGGTGCTGTATTTTTTATCTGTGATTAATAATTGTTCTGGATAAATATTTATCAGCGAGTGGTTTTTTATTTTAAAAATATAAGGTCACGGATTTGCCAATCCGAAATTTATTGGCTATGCTCTGATTATTCATCATAAATATAACCGTAGGTTCTATTTTGTTCATACAGCTCTGCAAACAGATGTGGTTTGTTTGTCTTATGGTTTTTGCCATAGGGTGGAGTGGTGTGTCTGTTGCTTCAACTCAGAGCATGCATATCGAGATGCGGATTCAACATGAACAGATGATGCAGACTCATTCAGAAATGTCGAACAGTGATTTATCAAGCAGTGATGCAAGTGCTAAACATGATATGTCGGACATGTCAGCTGCACAGATGAGCAGTCATTGTCAGCAGATGCTGGAGCAGAGCAATAACGATACAACATCAGCAGCATTTGCCGATTTAAAAAATATGGCACAAAAAGCCAGCTGTATCTCTGTATCAGATGCGGGACAAATACAGCATCAACAGTGTCCGGATTGTAGTCTTATGGCATGTCAGGCAATGATTGTATGGTTGAATGTTGCTGCGGTTGAGCTTTCTCCGCCTGTGATGGTCTATCAAAATCAATCTTCAGGTCATGCTTATCAAGCTCGGCATCTTGCAGGGCATTGGCAAGAAATTCTACGACCTCCTAAAAACTTAACCTAACTTTTTTAAAATTCATTTTATTTTTAAATATTAAGGTTAAGTTATGTCTATTCATATCAAGCAAGCTCTGCTTTTAGGGCTATGTCTATCTGCATCCACTTGGGTGTTGGCAGAAGTCAAAGAGTACCATCTAAATATTGCTGAAGGTACGGTCAATATTACGGGCAAGTCAGTCAAACGCATTACGGTGAATGGTCAATTCCCTGCGCCACTTTTAGAATTTGAAGAGGGTGAAGATGCGGTCATTCATGTACATAATAATTTAAAAAACCAAGATTCTTCTATTCATTGGCATGGTTTATTACTGCCTGGTCTCATGGATGGTGTACCAGGTTTTAATGGTTTTAATGCAATTAAGCCCAATGGTGATTTTGTCTATAAATTCAAAGTTCGCCAAAGTGGAACCTATTGGTACCATGCACATTCCAAAGGACAGGAGCAGGATGGTTTATATGGCTCCTTGGTGATTTATCCGAAAGATAAAAAGCCACTAGCTCAACATGAACAGACGGATCGTGATTATGTGGTGATGTTGTCAGATTTTCATGAGCAAACCAGTGATCAGATTCAAAAAAATCTAAAAATTTCAGCAGAGTACTATCAAAACCAACGTGAAACGCTGGGCGATGTCTGGAAACAAGTACAGCGTGATGGCGTAAAAGCAACGTGGTCTGACCGCAAAATGTGGAATCAGATGCGGATGTTAAAAACCGATTTATCAGATGTCACAGGTTATACCTTTTTAGTGAATGGCAAAACACCTGAACAAAATTGGACAGCCATGTTTAAGCCAAATGAAAAAGTACGGTTACGTTTTATCAATGCTTCAGCAATGTCATTTTTTGATGTGCGTATTCCAAACTTAAAAATGACGGTAGTCAGTGCGGATGGTCAGCCAGTCAAACCTGTGCCCGTAGATGAGTTTCGGATCGGGACAGCAGAAACCTATGATGTCATTGTCGAGCCGAAAACCGGACATTATCAGATTGAAGCTGAATCTATCGATCGTTCTGGCTTTGCAATCGGGACTTTGCATAATGAATTAACACCCATGCATCATGCTATTCACATGCCTGAATCTCGCCCACGTTCATTATTAACGATGGAAGATATGGGCCATGATGGTATGGATATGGACCACTCTAAAATGGATCATAGTGCAATGAGTCAAGCGTCTATGCCAGACATGGATCATTCGAAGATGAATCACGCTCTGATGTCAGATATGGATCACTCTGAACATCAAGCTGTAGCTAAAACCAAGCCTAAAAATGAAAATGTGGTTTATGGCTGGGCAAATGCCTCTACACCGCAAGGTGATAAAGCTTTGCAATATAGTGATTTAAAGTCATTAAATCCACAGCTAGACACTCGTGAAGCTGAGAGTGAATTGGTGATTCGTTTAGGTGGGACGATGGAGCGCTATATTTGGACCATTAATGGTAAAAAATTCAGTGATGCTGAACCATTGAAAGTGAAATATGGTGAGCGTATCCGAGTGAAATTTATTAACGACAGTATGATGGCGCATCCGATGCATTTACATGGCATGTTTATGCAATTTGAAAATGGCCAAGCATCTGTAGATATGCCCAATAAACATACGGTTATTGTGCCACCAGGTAAAACGGTGACTACCTTGCTGACTGCCGATGAGTTAGGGGAATGGGCGATTCATTGCCATCTGTTGTATCACATGAGCGCGGGTATGATGAATAAGCTGATTGTTGCCAATGTGACTGATGGAGAGGTTTCTACTCAGAGAATTCAACCCTCACAACCTAGTCAGACGGTGGACGCAAAAATTGCCCCATCAACTGACATGAAGGGAGATTCACATGCGCATCATTAATCTTTGTTCAAAATCAGTTTTGACCGTTTCAATTTTTATGATCAGTGGTTTGGTTGCCGCACATGAAGGACATTCTATGCCGATGCTAGATTCACCATCATCGACAACGGCAAGTTCGGATAGGTTGGTAATCAACATGGATTCTGCTGATCATTCGATGCGTAAAATGGTGCCAGCATCCGTACAGTCTGATTCAGAATCATCACATCAAGCTCATGATCATCGTACAGAACATGGTGCGCAAGTTTATGCAGTGGCAACTGTGGATAATAAATGGTTGATCGATGAAGATGGTGGTGGTGCTTTAAAATCTAAATTGGAAACGCGTATTGGGACAGATGAAAATAAAATTTTCATTAAATTGCATGTAGATAAGCATGAATCTCAAGATGCAGCATTTGATGCCAAAGTTTTGTACAGTCGAATGATTTTAGATTTTTGGGATGCTCAGGCTGGTGTGCGTTATCGTTATGAGAAAGTTGAACTAGATCATAATCGTCAAGATTCTGCAGCAAAACTGGACGGGGTAATTGGTTTACATGGCATGGCGCCGTATTTTTTCGAAACGGATGCTTATTTATATGTAGGTGAAGATCATTTTGCTGGATTTAGTCTGGAAACAGAACGTGACCTTTTATTGACCCAAAAATTGATTGTAAAGCCTTATCTTGAGCTTGATGTTGTATTTAATGATGACTCTAAGTATGCACAAAAAACAGGTTTAAGCGGCGCTACAGCGGGGCTCGAAACCCGTTATGAAATCAGTAAGAAGATCATCCCGTATCTTGATGTCGCCTATGCGTATGATAAAGGTAATCAACACACGGATTGGCAGGCTGAATCCTTTTCTGAAAGCGGTTGGGTTTATGGTGCTGGGCTAAGATTTAAATTTTAATTTATATGAGTATAAAAATGCGATTGAAGTGATTCAGTCGCATTATGGTTATTTAAAACTTGCTTGATTGGAGGTGTGGCCTGCTTTGAGTAAGCAAAATTTGTAAGTGTTGCTGCCAATTCTAAAAAAAAGCTCATATAATTCTAATATGACTTGGAGGAACGACCTCCCTCGATATTTTAAATCAAGAATTGCGAGAAAATTCGTCAGGACGACCTGACTCTAATCAACTGGAGGCAGGCTTTATGGCTTGGTTTATGCTTATTTTGGCGGGTTTATTTGAAGTGGTTTGGGCATATTCAATGAAAATGTCTGAGGGCTTTAGTAAGTTAACCCCAAGTATTGTTACCCTTGTATTTATGGTGCTGAGTTTTGCTTTACTTGCGTATGCAATGCGAAGTTTACCACTAGGAACAGCCTACACCATTTGGACGGGAATTGGTGCCGTCGGTTCATTCCTAATTGGGATTTTGATATTAGGTGAACCTGCAACAGCAATGCGAATGTTAGCTGCTGTATTAATTGTTGCTGGTTTAGTATTGATGAAGTTGTCATCAACGTAATATTGATTAAAGTATTTTAATTTTATTTAACTATAGGAGAGGTCGATGAAATTGGCATTTATTGAAATGGCTTCTCCTGTGGGCTTGCTTAAATTGGTTGCCACAGATCAGGCTTTGGTGGCGGTACTGTGGGAAAATGAAAATCCTAAACGAGTACGTTTGGCTGAATTGGTCGAAGATAAAATGCATCCGATTTTGTTAGAAACTGAAAAGCAGTTGAATGAGTATTTTGCTGGTCAGCGCACTCAATTTAATTTGCCTTTAGATTTTGCTGGCACGGATTTTCAAAAGAAAATTTGGCAGGCTCTGCTGACGATTCCTTTTGGTGAAACGCGTAGTTATAAGCAGATTGCAGAGCAAGTAGGGAATGTCAAAGCCGTTCGTGCTGTGGGTGCCGCCAATGGTAAAAATCCGATTTCAATTATTGCGCCGTGTCATCGAGTGGTGGGTGCAAATGGAAAGTTGGTGGGTTTTGCCGGTGGCTTAGATAACAAGGAAATTCTTTTAAAAATTGAACAATTACAATAAACTATAGGTAAGTACTTATAATATTAAAACTTAAAAATGATTTCACAAATTTTTGAACCTTTATTTTCTCAATTATGGTGGGTAATTTTATTATTCATTGCCATTGGTGTGTTTAATGCATTTAAACCGTTCCTGAAAGGTAAAATAGGCGAGTTAGCGGTAAGTACGCATGTAAAGCTTTATCTCGATAAAGACTATATTTTATTAAATGATTGTACTTTGCCCGATGAGCAAAATAAAACGACACAGATTGATCATATTTTATTAAGTCCTTATGGTATTTTTGTGATTGAAACCAAAAACTATACAGGTTGGATTTTTGGTGGTGAACGTCAGAAAACCTGGACACAAAAAATCTATAAAAAATCATATAAGTTTCAAAATCCTTTGCATCAAAATTATAAACATCAGAAAGCTTTGGAAGCAGTCTTGGGTGATATTGTTGATCCTGCACTGATACATTCTGTAATTGTATTTATGCCGGATTGTGAATTTAAAACACAAATGCCTGTAAATGTTTTCCGTGGTGCTGGGTGGACGGATTATGTGAAAAATTTTAAGGATGAAATGATTCCTCCTTTAAAGTTAAAGCGAATTCAGCTTCGTATTGAAAAAGAAATTCTAGAGAAATCATGGAAAACAAATCGACAACATGTGCAAAATTTAAAAGAGCAACATGCAGAAAAATCTTGAGAAGCACGATTTAAATTATTTTCTTGTTTAAGTTTCATCAATATAAATATTAATGAAACTTAAGTTGAAAGGGGCTAATAAACTTTAAAAGCGTTTTGGAATTTTTTGCCCATTTGGAATAGGGCTTTCAGCTTTTTTCAGTACGCCAAACAACCATGCTTCAGCATGATTAACTGCAACTTTTAGTTCGTCACCTTGTGCTAATCGACCTGCGATAAAACTTGCCAATGAACAGCCTGAACCGTGATATTCACCCGCTAGACGAGGGCACTTCGTTTCAGAAACCAATTCGCCTGCGAGATATAATGCGTTGCGAATATAGTCCGGTGTATCTTCATGTCCACCTTTGACTAAAACCGCTTTTGCACCCATTTCAAATAGTTTAGCTGTTGCCTTTTCTAAATTTTGCTCGCCTGTTAACGCGCGTAATTCAACGGTATTCGGTGTAATAACCGTTGCTAAAGGGACGAGTTCAACAAAGGCTTTGACTAAGGTTTCCTGATTACCGAGTGAGCCACCACTGTTCGCGACCAGAACCGGATCAAGGACATATAGATAATCAGGATGCTCACGTAAAAATTCAGCCAGAGCTGCAATATTATCAGTGGTACCTAACATACCCGATTTAACACATTTAATGGGTAAGTCCTTTACCACTGCATTGGCTTGTGCCAAAAGCAATTCTTTAGAGGTTGCTTCAAAGCCAAACACTTGTTGCGAGTTTTGAATGGTGAGTGCGGTACAAGCAATGGCTGCATGTGCTCCACTTTGACCAATGGCTTCAATATCTGCTTGTAAACCTGCACCACCAGAAGGATCTAAACCAGAAAAACAAAGTACCGTAGGGCGCACAATGGTGTCCTTATTACATAAAATTTGCGTTAGTATAGGCAACTTTGAAAGAACTCTCGATAGTAATTTCTTTAAAGTAAATGATGAGGGTGAGGATCAGTTTGTGATTAAGAATATTTTGATTGATTTAGATGGAACATTGACAGATCCCAAAGTAGGCATTACGACTTCAGCTCGTTATGGATTAGCAAAAATTGGTCATCCGATTCCTGAAAGTGAAAATATTGACTGGATCATTGGTCCACCACTCAAAGCATCTTTAGCAAAATTACTTCAGGTCAATGTCACTGATGTTTTGGCAGAACAGGCCTTATTGGGCTATCGCGAACGTTTTGCAGTCACTGGTTTGTTTGAAAATCATGTGTTTGATGATGTTGCAAAAACTTTAGCCACCTTACAAAACCAAGGTTATCGTTTATTTTTAGCAACCGCTAAACCTGAAGTTTACGCACGACAAATTTTAGATCATTTTGATTTATTGAAATATTTTATTTATCCATACGGCAGTGAATTAAACGGTGAGCGAACCAATAAAGGTGATTTGATTGAATACATCCTTAAAAAGGAACAGTTAAATCCATCTGAATGTTTAATGGTTGGCGATCGTGAGCACGATATTTTTGGTGCTCGTCGTCATGGAATTGAAACTATTGCGGTTGAATATGGTTATGGTTCAAAAGTAGAATTAGATGCAGCCGAACCCAAAGCTCGGATTCAACAATTTTCAGAGCTTTTAAATTACTTGCAACATTAATCTGAGAATAGAAAGACTACAATTTTTTCAAAAGTTAATTCTATTTACACAAAAGTTTTAAGCACTATTAGAGTTTAAGGGGCATCGTAGAATGTTCTTAAACTCTATCCCAAATCTAAATATAAAGTTTCTTTCACTTCTTCCATCACAATATAGCTATGGGAGGATGCGGATGATGGTAATTTCTTCAGTAAATCACCCAATAAGCGACGATAAGCACTCATTTCTTTTAGGCGTGCTTTGACTAGATAATCAAATTCGCCCGAAATTAGATGGCATTCTAATACCTCAGGGATCTCGATCAGGTCGCGAGCAACTTGATCAAATACATCACCGGATTTAGCCGATAATTTAATTTCTAAAAAGACCAATAAGCTACGATTGACCAGCTCAGGATTAAGCCGAGCATAGTAGCCCATAATAATCCCATCCCGTTCTAAACGCTTCACGCGTTCAGAGCAGGGTGTGGTTGATAAATTAATCCGAGATGCTAACTCACTAATGGCAATCCGCCCATCGCGTTGCAAGATCTCTAAAATTTGATGATCAATTCGATCTAATTTACGCATGAGTTTTTTCCTTTTTTTAGGGGGTTTTCATACTAAATTTATTAATTTAACTACATTATAATGCTTAAAACAGTGAAAAAAACTATTTATTGCGAAATATACTAGTTAAATAAACTAAATATACGTAAAGGAAGAGCGATGCGTGTAATTGTCTTAGGTAGTGGTGTTATTGGTGTTGCAAGTGCGTATTACCTAGCGCAGCAGGGAGCAACCGTAACTGTTTTAGATCGCCAATCTGGTCCAGCAGAAGAAACCAGTTTTGGTAATGCAGGACAAATCTCACCAGGATATTCTACACCTTGGGCTGCACCAGGGATTCCTTTTAAAGCGGTAAAATGGATGTTCCAACATCATGCGCCACTTGCGATTAATATTGATGGCAGTATTTGGCAATTGAATTGGATGGCACAAATGCTGAAAAACTGCAATCCAAATAGTTATGCCATTAATAAAGAGCGTATGACTCGTGTTGCAGAATATAGCCGTGATTGTTTAAGAGAGCTCAGAAAAGAAACGGGTATCAGTTACGAACATCGCTCGAAAGGTACACTACAAGTATTCCGTAATGAAGCTCAACTTGATGCGGTACAACGTGATATTCAAGTGCTGAAAGAGTGCGGTGTCGATTATGAACTGTTACTTAAAGATGAACTTGCCAAAGTAGAACCTGCTTTAGAGTATGCTAAAGATAAATTGGTTGGTGGCTTGCATTTGCCGAATGATGAAACGGGTGACTGCTATATGTTCACCAATGCCTTAGCAAATTTAGCCAAAGGTTTAGGCGTTGATTTCAAATTTAACCAAAATGTTGAAAGACTTGTGGTTGAAGGCGATGAAATCAAAGGTGTCGTGGTTGATGGTAAAGTCCTGACTGCGGATCGTTATGTGTTGGCATTTGGTAGTTATTCACGTGATTTTCTTAAACCCCTCAATTTGAATTTGCCGGTTTATCCTGTCAAAGGCTATTCACTGACGATTCCTATTGTTGATCCTGCTTTTGCACCGCAATCGACCGTGCTAGATGAAACGTACAAAATTGCGATTACGCGTTTTGATCAACGTATTCGTGTCGGTGGTATGGCTGAATTGAGCGGTTTTAATCATGGCTTGAACCTAGACCGCCGTGCAACCTTAGAAATGGTGACACAAGATTTATTCCCAGGTGGTGATTTAGCTCAAGCCTCTTTCTGGACAGGTTTACGTCCAATGACCCCTGATAGCACACCGATTATTGGTGCAACAGCGTATAAAAATCTGTTCCTGAATACCGGTCATGGCACTTTAGGTTGGACCATGGCCTGTGGTTCAGGCAAGTTGATTAGTGATTTGGTCATGAATCATAAGCCAGATATTAGTACCGATGGCTTGTCGATTCAACGCTATCCACATGCTGCCTAAATATGATTTAGATTTGATTATTCAAGGAAGAATAAAATGTCACGTCCAATTACTGCCATCATTCATAGCGAAGCTTTGCAGCACAATTTAAGTATTGCAAAACAACATATGCCGAATAGCAAAGTCTATGCTGTAGTCAAAGCCAATGCTTATGGTCACGGCATTGACAATGTCTATTCGTCATTTAAAACAGCAGATGGTTTTGCATTGTTGGATATTGCAGAAGCTAGACGACTACGTGAGCTTGGTTGGACGGGTGCCATTTTATTATTGGAAGGTATTTTCTCAGCGCAAGATTTACAGGATTGCCTCGATTTAAATTTGAGTTTTACCATTCATAGTGAACATCAGATTGGTTGGATTGAGCAATTTCATCAAGCTGCTCAGTTTGATGTTTATTTAAAAATGAATAGTGGAATGAACCGTTTAGGCTTCCATCCAGAACATTATCAAGCTGCTTGGCAAAGATTAAAGCAGCTTGATCAAATTCAAACCATCACCCATATGATGCATTTTTCGGATGCAGACAGTGATCGTTTTGGTGAGTCTGGTATTGACTATCAATACAGCATTTTTGAAGAAACCATTCGCGATTTACCCGGCGAAAGAACGATTTGTAATAGTGCTGCGATTCTTAGACATTCAGCCTTACATTCAGACACTGTACGCAGTGGCATTATGCTTTATGGTAGCTCCCCAGATTATCCAACACACACCATTCAAGATTGGAATTTGCAGCCGAGCATGAGCTTGCGTAGTGAGATTATTGCCATTCAATATATCCAAAGTCAGGACAGTGTGGGCTATGGTTCTGCTTTTATTGCCGAGCAAGCGATGAAAATCGGTATTGTGGCATGCGGTTATGCCGATGGCTATCAACGTATTTCACCGACAGGAACACCTGTGCTGGTGAATTCAATTCGGACTAAAATTATCGGGCGTATCAGTATGGATATGCTCGCAGTCGATATTTCAAATATTAAAGATGCCGAAATTGGAAGCGAGGTTGTACTTTGGGGGAAATCGTCAAATGGAACGATTCTTCCCATCGATGAAGTCGCTGCAAGTTCAGGAACAATTGGCTATGAACTGATGTGTGCGGTTACCGCGCGTGTCAATTTTATCAATCAAGAATAAGGACATGACCATGTCAAACAATGATATCCAAAAGATCAACAGCAACGAAGTGATGAGTGCTGTAACCGTGTTTAATCAAGTGGTGTATTTGTCAGGTCAAGTACCTAAAAATACCGATGCAGATGTTGCTGGGCAAACACGTGAGATCTTGGCGACCATCGATGAATTGCTCGCATTGGCCAATACAGACAAGACCCGATTATTGTCTGCGCAGATTTATTTAAAAAATTTACCTGATTTTTCAGCAGTGAATGCAATTTGGATTGACTGGCTACAGGGTTGTGTGGCACCTTCGCGCGCAACAATTCAAGCTGATCTAGTAAATCCAAATTGGCTGATTGAAATCGCAGTAACAGCAGCACAAAAGTAATGTGGTGTTGTTGAGAAACAAATGAAAACTTAGAGTGAAGCTGAAATGTCATCCATTTCGTTTCATTCTTGGATGGGTAAATCAAATTGAGTAGAACGCTCAAACGCCAAAAGCATGATTTACCCGTTGAGGGATATGTCAAAAAGGATATTTTATGACCACTTCAAGCCAACACGAAGACGCACAATCGTCGCCCCATGAGCTACAGCGAAAATTATCAAACCGTCATTTACAGTTAATTGCCATTGGTGGTGCGATAGGAACTGGACTCTTTATGGGGTCTGGAAAAACCATTTCTCTAGCAGGACCTTCAATTCTCATCATTTATATGATTATTGGTGGTATGTTCTTTTTCCTGATGCGTGCCTTGGGTGAAATCTTATTATCGAATTTGCACTATAAATCATTTATTGATATGGCCCATGATTTAATCGGGCCGGGGGCAGGTTACTATATTGGATGGTCATATTGGTTAGGCTGGATTTTGGTGGGTATCGCAGATTTAGCCGCTATTATCAACTATTTAGGCTTTTGGTTGCCTCCAGACATGACGTTCACCCCCATGGGGCAGGCACTGATTAGTGCAGGCTGTGTGCTCTTTGTTTTAGGGATTAATCTACTTACCGTTAAACTATTTGGTGAAATTGAATTTTGGTTTGCACTGATTAAAATTCTAGCCATCGTTGGTTTGATTTTGATTGGTGGATTTATGGTATTCGCTCACTATCAATCGCCAGGTGGTTCAATCGCAAGTTTTAGCAATGTTTGGTCTCATGGTGGCATGTTCCCGAAAGGTGGAGAAGGCTTCTTAGCAGGTTTCCAGATCGCGCTATTTGCCTTTGTGGGGGTTGAATTGATTGGGACTATGGCTGCTGAAACCAAAGATCCTGAAAAGAATCTCCCAAAAGCGGTCAATGCAATTCCGACACGAATTATCTTATTTTATGTTCTTGCCTTGTTCATTGTGATGTCAGTAACGCCATGGACGGAAATTCCTGCAGATAAAAGCCCATTTGTATCCTTGTTCTTACACGCAGGTATTCCAATTTCAGCCATCATTATGAACTTAGTGGTATTGTCTTCAGTACTCTCTTCTATGAATAGCGGTGTGTTTTCAACTAGTCGTATGTTGTTTGGTTTAGCCAAAGAAGGGCAAGCACCAACCAAGTTAGCAGAGCTTTCTAAACGTGCAGTACCAGCAAAAGGCTTATTGTTTTCTTGTGGCTTTATTATGAGTGGCGCGGCATTACAGTATTTTGTGCCGAACACGATAGAAGCTTTTACTTTGGCCAGTTCTTTATGTGTGATTTTGTTTATTAGTATCTGGAGTCTGATTATGGTGTGTTATTTACGCTATAGAAAGCTGAATCCAGAACTCCATACCAAATCAACATTTAAAATGCCGGGTGGTATATGGATGTCCTACATTGTTTTGGCATTCCTCTTGTTTACATTAGTGATCTTAAGCTTAGAGCCAGATACACTGAAAGCATTAATTATTAGCCCACTATGGTTGGTTATTTTGGCGGTAACGTATCATATTATGTATAAGCCACGCATGAAAAATCTGAACGAAATGCTTTAGTGAGCATTTGATTTGAATGACAAAAAGGGCTGATGTTGATACACCAGCTCTTTTTTTTGTGTAGAAATGAGTAAAAATATAAACATAAATTTTTTTAATGAAAATAAAAAAATTAAATGCAATTGTATGATTATTATCATTTAATAAAGCTCTTTGAAAATAAGAACAGTGTGGATGCGAAATTATAAAATAGATGTACTACGTGGAATCTCGATACTTTTAGTTTTATTACACCATTTTAATATTCCATATAAATTGCAGGATACTTTTTTAGGTGTACATATTGGGGGAGAAAGCTTGAGCACTTTAATTGCCCGCAATGGTAATTATGGCGTGACCATGTTCTTTGTTATTTCAGGTTTTTTGATTACCCAACATACCCTAAAAAGAGAACATAGGTTAGCAAGGATTAATGTAAAAAATTTCTATATTCGCCGTATTGCTAGAATTATCCCATGTTTGGTTTTGCTGGTGCTCATGGTCACGCTATTGAGTGGTTTGGGTTTAAAGCCATTTATGAACCAAGCGCCGAATGAGATTGAAGTGTCTTATGCTTTAACGGTTCTTTCCGCGTTTAGTTTTTGGATGAATATCTTGATTATTAAATATGGTTGGGTAAATTATGCGCTTGGGGTATTGTGGTCATTATCGGTAGAAGAGGTTTTTTATTTAGTTTTTCCACTGCTATGTTTGCTATTGGGACGTAGTAAAGGCTTTATTTTTGTATTACTTGCCGTAATTTGTTATGCGCCATATTTCCGTGCATTACATTTTGCAGAGGAAAGCGGGGCATATCTGTATCATTATTTTTCCAGCTTTGATGGGATCGCTATAGGTTGTTTAACTGCCTTGATTGCACAGAAGTTTCAATGGAATGGAAAATTTAAGCAGTCGCTTATTATTTTTATTTCGTTACTCATGATCGGCCTTTATGTATATGCGCCGATTAAAGAAGTGAGCACGTGGAGTATCAGTATTTTTGCATTGCTCGCTGCGGTTTTGATTTTCTGTTTTGCACAAAATTCTCAAGTACAAGCTCAGTCGAAAATGTCTAAAGCTATGGTCTGGATTGGACAACGTAGTTATGAAATGTATTTATTTCATTTGATTGTTTTGGGTTTGATTAAAGTTTTTTATTTTCCTAAAGAGACTTTACCGACTGAAAAATTAATATTGTTACCGATATTTTTTATCACTACTTTTGTATTGAGTTGGTTGATTGAAAAATATTACTCAAGGCCTTTGAATTTGATGATTAGACATCGGTTTATTAAGTAACACGTGTCAGTTTGTGGAGTATTCTTTTTTATTTAGGAGCGTGAGCGATGAAAGTAAAATAAAACGAAAATATTTTTATTAATCATCTTAAATTTATTTATCCGTGAAAAAATTTTAGTTAAGGCAATAAAAAACCTCCTTTTGGGAGGTCTTTTATTCAAAATAAACGCATACATCAAAACTGTGGTTTTACCACCACGAGAATCACTACGGCAAATAAAATGAGCGTTGGCATTTCATTAAAGAAACGCCAAAACTTATGTGACTTGTAATGGGCATTGTCAATCAGTTTTTTACGATAATAGCCACAGATAAAATGGTAAATAACCAACAAACCAACCAAGCCAACTTTGAGGTAAAACCATGTCGCTTCATGATAATGCCGTGTTGCATCGCCCCAATCCACCAAAAAGTGCGCTGTAATGAGTGTGGCAACCATTGATGGCCACATAATACCTCGGTACAACTTACGTTCCATGACTTCGAACCGTTGATGACTAACACTATCATCACTCATTGCATGATAAACAAATAAGCGTGGTAAGTAGAACAATGCCGCAAACCAACACACCACAGCAATAATATGTAATGCTTTTACCCAAAGGAAAGCATCTGAAGGAGCATCCATCAATTTACCCTTTTAAGGGCAGTGTGCTAGAAGTTGATCATTCACTATTTGTTTCAATAATGAATGACCAAGATTTCTTAAATTAGCCTTCCCATTTTTTGAAAATGAGGCAGGCATTGACACCGCCAAAACCGAAACTGTTACTCATGACAGTATTCAATTTTGCATCACGTTTTTCAAGTACGATGTCATAACCTTTGGTACCTTCATCAAGTTCAGTCACATTGATGTTGGGTGCAATAAAGTCGTTCTGCATCATTAAAATAGAATAAATCGCTTCTTGTACACCCGCAGCACCTAAACTATGACCTGTCATCGATTTAGTTGAGCTGAGTGGTGGTACATGACCTTCACCAAAGGCACGGCCCATGGCTTGAAGTTCAGTGATATCACCTGCAGGGGTAGACGTACCATGTGTATTTACATAGTCAATGTGATCTACACCATGTTGTTTGGCTTCTTCTAATGCCATCAGGATACAACGTGTTGCACCTTCACCACTTGGTGCAACCATATCTGCACCATCACTATTTGCAGCATAGCCAACGACTTCGGCCAAGATGTTTGCACCACGAGCTTGCGCATGTTCCAGTGATTCAAGCACCACGAAACCACCACCACCCGCAATGACAAAACCATCACGGTCAGAAGAATAAGGGCGAGATGCTTTTTCTGGTGTGTCATTGTATTTAGAACAAAGTGCGCCCATTGCATCAAACAATAAGCTTTGTGACCAGTGATCTTCTTCACCGCCACCGGCAAGCATTAAATCTTGTTTACCCAGTTGAATCAGGTTGTAAGCATAGCCAATCGCATCTGCAGAGGTCGCGCAAGCACTGGTAATAGAATGTGCTACACCTTGTAATTTAAAGGCAACACCCACATTTGCAGTAATGGTGTTAGACATATTGCGTGGCACAAAGAATGGCCCGACTTTACGCGCCCCTTTGTTGTCTAACAGTTCTTTCATTTCAATGACAGAAGCTGTCGAACCACCGCCTGAACCACCAGCGATACCGTAACGTGGATTACCCGCAAGTTGCTCGGCTGTTAAACCTGCATGTTCTACTGCAGCAACTGCCGCATTGTAGGCATACATAGCACATACGCCCATGAAGCGCTTTAGTTTACGATCAATATGGTCAAATTCTTGTTCTGCTGCAGCACTTACATGGCTTTTAAAATTCAGTTCAGCATATGTCGGGTTGTGGTGTGTTCCTGAAATCCCGTTTTGTAAAGAATGAGTAACGGTCTCAAGTGAGTTACCAATACATGAGTTAATACCCATACCAGTGATTACAACACGTTTCATCTACAGATCCCTTATATGGTGATGTTGTTTAAGTTGCTTCAGCCTCATCGTCAAGATATTGTGTCGAATATCGAGACCGCTGTGGTCAAGCTAACTTTAATTTGAAATGATGTTCATCATAGCAGAAAGAATTTTGAATTCTTATGGCAAATCTATGCCTGTTGTTGAAAAGCAATGCTGGCAGATTTGTTCACGGGATTAAAACTAAATGATACATATTAAAGTTGTCTTAAATCGTGACTACACCTAGTATTCATAATAAATGACAAAGACATAGAACAAGGGCAATAAATGGCAAATTCTAATAATAAACAATCCAACGGATTAATTTCTAATGTGTTTGGAGTGGCTAAAAAGCTCAGTCAGACAGGCATAAGTGTCATCAATCATGTGACACCGGGCAGTGTCAGTCCTTTATCGCGTAGTTTGAACGATCACCTGATTATTCAAGGTACAGCGCGTGAAAAAGGGGCTTTTGAAAAAAAAACTTATGATAATCCACAACAAATGATGCGCGAACATTTGCCGCAAATGTCGAGTCAGTTGCTAGGTCGTCATTATAAAAAGCTTAATCATATTGTGTCTTTTATTTCTCCAGATTTAAATGACAAATTATCGGAATATTTCTTTGAAAAGTTGAATGACTTTGTTGCTGAATTGAGCTCGGTTGAGGCCGTGCTTAAAGAAGTTGGGGCAAAAAGCTTGGACGAATTGGCCAAGGATCCAGCGCGAGCGCAACGCATTAGTATGGCTTTAGCCAATCAAAACAAAATCATCGCTTCGATTCAGGGCGTGCTTACAGGTGCGACTGGGGTAATTGGGGCAGCAATTGATGTGCCGACATCTTTAATTTTGGCATTACGGAGTGTGTATCAGACTGGTCGTGCATATGGTTTTGAACTCAAAGCCGAAGATCATGCTGTTGTCGAATATATCTTTAAGCAAATCGACATGGGGTCGGTGGCTGAAAAACAAGCATTGCTGGCTGGGGTGCGTACATTATCCAATATGTTGCAAAGCCATGAAGTAAATCAACTGCAAAATTTGCTGGGTTCAAGCAATGATGTTGAGTTATTAAAAAAATGGATCATGAATGAAGATGGTCTATTTAAATGGTCTTGGTTAAACCATTTGCCACAATTTAAGATTTTTTCAAAACTGAGTCCTTTGGCTGGTATGGGCATTAGTGCCATATATAGTTGGAAACTGGTGGATGATGCAACGGATAAAGCTCAAACCGTTTTTTCACAAGCTCGTCAATTTTTAATACAGCATCCAGATCAAGATATAGATACGTTATCTGCATATCAACAAGCAGAATCCATGTTCACACAAGCGAGTCCTGTGTTACTTCAGGATATTGTGGGGAGAAATGTAGGTATTAAATTAAATGATTCTGAGGGAAATAAAGCCATAGTCGATATTAAAATAGAAAAGAAGCCTATAACTGAAAGCGAAACACATAATGTAGAGCAACAGGTGCATGATGGTTTACAACGCTTGGCTATGGAGTCTGTAGATGCTGCTGAACATAAATCCCAAGTAACGGATATATCTCAGTTAGAACAAAAAGTAGCATCAGATTCCCTATTATCAACAGTTGTAGCTGAGGAAAAAGCTGTAGACCCAGTGTTGAAAAAGAAAAGAGCGCCACGTAAATCAGCGAGTAAAGTAAATACTCCTTCCTCTGATATTGAGTCAGAGAAAGGTAAAAACTAATTTCAAATTTCTTTTAAAGTAAGGCGATTTAGAGTTCGGGAAATGGTTGATATTTGATACATGTCGAATGTTGACCATTTATGCTTCTTCGCTTACAATTGCATGCCCTCAAAAAGTGGTATTTTTTGAGGCTTTTTATTAACGGGAGATTTGCCAAATGGCAACAACAAATCAGTTGATCCGTAAGGGTCGTACGACTTTGGTTGAAAAATCAAAAGTTCCTGCGTTGAAGGCTTGTCCACAACGTCGTGGTGTTTGTACACGTGTTTACACAACTACACCTAAAAAACCTAACTCAGCAATGCGTAAAGTTTGCCGTGTTCGCTTAACTTCAGGTTTTGAAGTATCAAGCTATATCGGTGGTGAAGGCCATAACCTACAAGAGCACAGTGTTGTTCTTATCCGTGGTGGTCGTGTTAAAGACTTACCAGGTGTACGTTACCATACCGTTCGTGGTTCTTTAGACTGTGCTGGTGTTAAAGATCGTAACCAGTCTCGTTCTAAATACGGTACTAAACGTCCTAAAAAATAATCTTTTAAGATTATTTTGAGAACGTAGAACCGCAATCCTTTATCGTCTCGCTTGTCTGATTTCTGCATTTAATTTTGTGAAATTCAAGCGACGTGTAGTAAGGCCAGCGAAAGGTACATGACACTTTGTACTCATGCTGGATAAACCTGAAGTGTCATATTTATAGGTGTATTAAAATGCCAAGACGTCGCGTAGTCGCTGCCCGTGAAATCCTTCCGGATCCTAAGTTCGGCAGCCAAACAATCGCTAAATTCATGAACCACGTAATGCAAGATGGTAAAAAATCTATTGCTGAAAGTATCGTTTACGGTGCTTTAGACCGCGTTCAAGAAAAAAACAAAGTAGACCCAGTTGAGTTTTTCGAGACTACTCTTGAAAAAGTTCGTCCTATGGTCGAAGTAAAAGCACGCCGTGTTGGTGGTGCTACTTATCAAGTGCCTATGGAAGTACGCCCATCCCGTCGTACTGCCCTAGCTATGCGTTGGTTAGTAGATGCTGCTGCTAAGCGTTCTGAAAAAACTATGGCTTTACGTCTTGCTGGTGAGTTGCTTGATGCAGCTGAAGGTAAAGGTTCAGCGATCAAGAAACGTGAAGATGTGCATCGTATGGCTGAAGCCAACAAAGCCTTCTCTCACTACCGTTTCTAATCGGCTAAAACAGGCCTTAATCAGGAGGGTGACAAATCAGTTGTCACAGATTTGTCATCAAAGCGCTTTAAGTTGCATTGCAACTTAAAGCGTCCTGTTTTAAACAACAAAATTTAGGAATGCAAGAAATCATGGCTCGTAAAACCCCAATTTCTCGTTATCGTAACATTGGTATTTCTGCTCACATCGATGCTGGTAAAACCACGACTTCAGAACGTATTTTGTTCTACACAGGTGTATCTCACAAAATTGGTGAAGTACATGATGGTGCAGCAACAATGGACTGGATGGAACAAGAGCAAGAGCGTGGTATTACCATTACTTCTGCTGCTACCACTTGTTTCTGGTCTGGTATGGGGAAACAATTCCCAGAACACCGTATTAACGTAATTGACACCCCGGGACACGTTGACTTCACAATTGAAGTTGAGCGTTCTATGCGTGTTCTTGACGGTGCGTGTATGGTTTACTGTGCTGTAGGTGGTGTTCAACCTCAGTCTGAAACTGTATGGCGTCAAGCAAATAAATATAAAGTGCCTCGTTTAGCATTCGTGAACAAGATGGACCGTACTGGTGCAAACTTCTTCCGTGTTGTTGAACAAATGAAAACACGTCTTGGTGCAAGCCCTGTGCCAATCGTTATTCCAATTGGTGCTGAAGATAATTTCCAAGGTGTTGTTGATCTTGTTGAAATGAAAGCAATCATTTGGGATGAAGCATCTCAAGGTATGCAATTCGAATATGGCGATATCCCTGCTGACCTAGTTGCTACTGCTGAAGAATGGCGTACTAACATGATCGAAGCAGCGGCTGAAGCTTCTGAAGAGTTGATGGACGAATACTTAAACAATGGCGACTTGTCGAAAGAACAAATCGTTGCAGGTATCCGTGCGCGTACATTAGCTTGCGAAATTCAGCCTATGCTTTGTGGTACTGCATTCAAAAATAAAGGTGTTCAACGTATGTTGGATGCTGTAATTGAATTCTTACCATCACCAACTGAAGTTAAAGCAATCGAAGGTATTCTTGACGACAAAGCTGAAACTAAAGCGATTCGTGAAGCATCTGACGAAGCTCCGTTCTCTGCACTTGCATTCAAAATTATGAATGACAAATTCGTAGGTAACTTAACTTTCGTACGTGTATATTCTGGTGTACTTAAACAAGGTGACCCAGTTTATAACCCAGTTAAAGCTAAGCGTGAACGTATTGGCCGTATCGTACAAATGCACGCAAATGATCGTCAAGACGTTGAAGAAATTCGCGCTGGTGATATCGCTGCATGTGTAGGTCTTAAAGACGTTTCAACTGGTGATACACTGTGTGATGAGAAAAACATCATCACTCTAGAGCGTATGGAATTCCCAGAGCCAGTAATTTCTTTAGCTGTAGAGCCTAAGACAAAAGCTGACCAAGAAAAAATGTCGATCGCTCTAGGTCGTTTGGCGAAAGAAGATCCATCGTTCCGTGTTCGCACAGACGAAGAATCTGGCCAAACGATTATTGCTGGTATGGGTGAGCTTCACCTTGACATCCTTGTTGACCGTATGAAACGTGAGTTTGGCGTTGAAGCGAATATTGGTAAACCAATGGTTGCTTACCGCGAAACAATCAAAAAGACTGTTGAGCAAGAAGGCAAATTCGTACGTCAAACGGGTGGTAAAGGTAAATTCGGTCATGTATATGTTCGTTTAGAGCCTATGGATGTAGAAGAAGCTGGTAAAGAATACCAATTCGTTGAAGAAGTTGTAGGTGGTGTTGTACCTAAAGAATTCTTCGGCGCGGTTGATAAAGGTATTCAAGAACGTATGAAAAATGGTGTATTGGCTGGTTACCCTGTTGTGGGTATCAAAGCGACATTATTTGATGGTTCTTACCATGATGTCGATTCTGACGAATTATCGTTCAAAATGGCTGGTTCATATGCATTCCGTGACGGTTTCATGAAAGCAGATCCAATCTTGCTTGAACCGATCATGAAAGTTGAAGTTGAAACTCCAGAAGATTACATGGGCGATATCATGGGTGACTTAAGTCGTCGTCGTGGTATGGTTCAAGGTATGGACGATTTACCTGGTGGTACTAAAGCGATTAAAGCTGAAGTTCCATTGGCTGAGATGTTTGGTTACGCGACTCAAATGCGTTCTATGTCTCAAGGTCGTGCGACTTATTCTATGGAATTTGCTAAATATGCTGAAACTCCACGTAACGTGGCTGAAGGCATTATTTCTAAGTTCCAAACTGGTGGTAAAAGAGGTGACGACGAGTAATCTTTCGATTACTATTAGTCCAAACTAATTTATAGTTAAAAACCAAATGCTCATGGGGAGACCCATGAGTAGTTTAAAAAGGAAGCTCTCATGGCTAAGGCTAAGTTTGAACGTAATAAGCCACACGTAAACGTGGGTACAATTGGTCACGTCGACCATGGTAAAACAACTTTAACAGCTGCGATTGCAACTGTATGTGCTAAACAATTTGGTGGCGAAGCGAAAGACTACGCTGCAATTGACTCTGCACCAGAAGAAAAAGCACGTGGTATTACCATTAATACTTCGCACGTAGAATACGACTCTCCAGCTCGTCACTACGCGCACGTAGACTGTCCAGGTCACGCCGATTATGTTAAAAACATGATCACTGGTGCTGCTCAGATGGACGGTGCAATCCTTGTATGTGCTGCGACTGATGGTCCTATGCCACAGACTCGTGAACACATCCTTTTGTCTCGTCAGGTTGGTGTACCTTACATTCTTGTATTCCTTAACAAGTGTGACCTTGTTGATGATGAAGAATTGCTTGAAT
>NZ_NEGB01000010.1 GCF_002135235.1 Acinetobacter silvestris | reverse complement strand
ATTTCTGTTAATAACTCATTTGACGAAAGCTAGGCATTCAATAAGACCTTGGCGAGTAAGCATAAACAGTTGTGCTGGCGACAATAGCAAGAGTGAACCACCTGATCCCTTCCCGAACTCAGAAGTGAAACCTCTTAGCGCTGATGGTAGTGTGGGGTTACCCATGTGAGAGTAAGTCATCGCCAGCTCATTAATTCTAAAAACACCCCAACTTAACAGTTGGGGTGTTTTTTTATGGGAAATATGTACGGAATAAAGGGGGGTAAAGGGTTAGTAGTGATTAGTCAGTCAAAACTTAAATATCAAATTTTTAGAATATCTTCGAAAGGAAATATTTTATGTTATAAGAAAGTATTTTTCGATAATAAACCTTAATATAATGAATGAAGAGCAATTAATAGCTGAAGCAATTTTGCAATTGAAACAAGAATCAAGCATTCTCAAAGATTATCTCTTTCCTATAGCGATGGCTTTATTTTCTTCATTTATAGGTGCGTGTGCAGGTTATTTAGTTTATTTGAGGCAGGAAAAAATGGCTGCCGAAAAAAGAAAGTTAGATATTATTAATAAATGGATTTTAATTGCAGATGAGATTCATCAATCATTGTTGTCGATTAAATTCAATTATCATGGAAACTTAACTTCTGATCCATATCAAAGATTTCTTGCTATACCATCAATTGTAGGTACAGAAAAAAAATATCAGTATGATTATTATGAATTAGTTTTTATAACTGATTATGAAAATGTTAAGTGGTTGAATGTCGGATATCTTAGAACTCTCTTTGCCAATTACGATACTTTACTTTCATTATGGAATATTAGAAATAAATTTAATGAAAAAGTTCGCATACAGTTCTTTGAATCTGATGATAATAATACAGCTTATATTGATTTAAATGATATAGAAATAGAGTCGAAAATTAACCAAAGTGACTTATCTTGTTTAATAGATTTGACGGAGCGATGTTTAAGATTAAATGATGATTTAATTATAGAGTTTTATAATTTTTTAGATGAATTTCCTAAAGTGGTAAGTAAAAAAATAGATTTAAAATTGACAAAAAATCATGGGTTTATACTATATTTTGATATGAAAAAAAACAAAGCTATTCAGCCTTTATTGGAAGAATCTCCTTTACCAGATTATAAAAAAATTTCGAAAATTTCAGGACGTTCAGAAGAAGAACTTATGGCAAGATATAAAAAGCTATTTGAATAGGTAAATTTAAGCCATGCAATTTAATTCGATCTCCCCAATTCCTGAAGATGATGAAGAACTTCATCTTCCCGAGCTTGTCTACTGGGCATCACTTGGAGATGTGGCAGAAGTGGAAAAAAGCTTAGCCAATGGTTCTGATGTAAATACTACTGATGATGAAGGTTATAGCGCATTACACGCCGCAGCTGAAAATGACAGTTTAGAAGTGGTCAAGTTACTTGTGAGCAAAGGTGCAGATGTACAGCACAAAGCACCACATACTGCTTTAGAGCTTGCAGAAATGGCCGAAAACACAGAAATAGTTGCCTATTTAAAAAGCTTATAAGCTGATAATAGAATTTGGGAATAAAAAGAAGCCTCATCATCCTGATGAGGCTTCTTCGTATTGATTCGCTAGGTAAACTCCTGTTCTACCTCATTTCCCGATGCTCAAACTTATGATTATTGTTTTTAGTTTGGGAAACGTCCTGTTTCCTTATATAGTTAGGATAATAAAAATCTGTGAGCCGTTATAGTCGTTATTCGTCACAACTGTTGTACGTCATTGCTTACATGAATGATGAATTGATAAATAATAGGATGTGATTTGATCATTATTGCAAATTAAAAAACTAAAATTCCTGTCACTATAAAAGCGGTACCTAAAAATAATGTAGGATGCGTAAAATATGCAACTCAATCCAATTTACTATACAGATCAACATATTGCATTTGCAGATTCAGTACGAAAATTTGTACAAAAAGAATTAATGCCACATATTAATGAATGGGATGAGGCGGAAACATTTCCAAGAGAACTCTATAAAAAAGCTGCAGATATAGGCTTACTTGGATTGGGCTTTGATGAAAATTATGGTGGAATATCAGGCACAGATGCATTTTATGTTTTGCTATCTTCTATTGAATTGGCCAAAACAGCTTCGGGTGGGTTATGTGCATCCTTATTATCGCATTCAATCGGTGCACCTCCGATTAACCATTTTGCCAGTACAGAAATAAAAGAAAGTGTACTGACTCAAATATTATCAGGTGAAAAAATTTCTGCACTTGCGATTACTGAACCCGGTGGCGGATCTGATGTGGCGGCATTACAGACCAAAGCGATTCGAGAGGGGGATGATTATATTATCACGGGTGAAAAAACCTTTATTACCTCTGGAATGCGTGCAGATTATTATACTGTTGCCGTTCGAACTGGCCCTGATGCAAAAGGTGCCAATGGAATTTCGATGCTATTGATTGATGCACATAGCGCGGGGATCACTAAAACCAAATTAGATAAAATGGGTTGGTGGGCATCCGATACTGCACACATTCATTTTGATCAAGTCCGAGTTCCTGCAAAAAATCTTTTAGGTGCTGAAAACATGGGTTTTTTGGTAATTATGAATAACTTTAATATGGAACGTTTCTTTTTGGCTTCCAGCAGTTATGGTTTTGCTTTGACTTGTTATGAAGAGGCCTTGGAATGGGCACAACAACGTAAAACGTTTGGTAAGCGTTTGGTTGATCATCAAGTGATGCGACATAAACTGGTGGATATGGCAACTCGACTGACTACAACTCGTGCATTATTGGAAGATACGGCATATCGTTTGGGGCGACCTGAATTACAAGGTAATGATTTAGTTGCACAAATTTGTATGCTAAAAAATGTCGCAACACAAACCATGCAGTTTTGTGCAGATGCCGCAGTGCAAACATTAGGGGGTATGGGCTTTATGCGCGGTACCAAGTCTGAACGTATTTATCGAGAAGTTAAAGTGAATATGATTGGTGGTGGAACAGAAGAAATTATGAAAGATTTAGCCAGCCGCCAGTTGGGTTATTAAGTGATCAATGATCAAATTGTGGATAAAAAGTGACTTATCCTCAATTTGATTGATTGTGACTATTCATTGCCATTTCCCAAACCGTTTGTGTTAATTCATCCATCGATATTTTGCCATTGGGATTATACCAAGTCACGGTCCAAGCAATGGCTCCGCCAATTAAGCGACGCCAAATGAAAGCATCATGCTGAATCTTGCCATCATCACATAACTTTTGAATTACATTTAGCCAAATATCTTCGTAATGATTGCGGCGTTTTAACAATTCATTTTGTTTTTCTGTAGATAAAGCAAACCATTCATAGACTAAAACGGCCATTGCAGAACCTGTGTCACCAGTAATAGAGATGAGTTCAGCTTTAATCAGCTGTTTCAGTTGTTGTTCGGGATGAGTGGATGACTGAATTGCTTCTTCTAAACGGGCATGATTATAAATAATGGTCTGTTCCATGACATGGGCGAGAATATCATCCTTACTTTTAAAGTGATGAAATAGGCTACCTGATTGAATACCAATGAATTGTGCCAACTCTCTGACAGTCGTTTTTGCATAACCTTGTTTGTGAAACAAATAGGCAGCACCAGATAATAAACGACCGCGAGGACTATCTTCAAAGCAAGCAATCGGTTGAATATCATCAATTGAGTGTGCGATCATTTGGTGCGTACTTCCTATTAAAACAATATCTTATTGCTCATTTAGAATTTAAACGAACATTTTTGTCAATTCAGCATAACATTTTGCTCTTTACAAACCAAGCGCTTGCTTGGTAAATTAAAAAGCATAAATTTCAAACAAAATAATGAGAAGACAATGACAGAGGCTCTACAGGATGATCAGCGTATCGTGAAAATTGGTTGTGCTTCAGGTTTTTGGGGAGACACCAATACGGCCGCATTTCAGTTGGTGCATTTATCCGATATTAATTATTTGGTCTTTGATTATTTGTCTGAAATTACCATGTCGATTATGGCTAAGGCGATGATGACTGATCCAAATCATGGTTATGCATTAGATTTTGTCAGTCGGGTGATGACACCTTTACTCAAAAAAATCAGTGATAAGAAAATTAAAGTGATTAGTAATGCGGGTGGAGTCAATCCATTGGCTTGTCGTGATGCATTACAAAAAGTGATTGAGGCACAAGGTTTAAATTTAAAAATAGCAGTGGTTTTAGGGGATGATCTTTTATCCAAGCAAGCGGATTTAAAAACTCAAAACATTAAAGAAATGTTTAGTGATGAGGAGCTACCAACTCATCTTGCCAGCTGTAATGCTTATTTAGGTGCAGTAGCCATTCGTGATGCTTTGGATTTAGGGGCTGATATTGTGATTACTGGCCGAGTGGTGGATTCAGCTGTAGTACTCGCACCATTATTGCATGAGTATAAATGGTCTTTGGATGATTATGACAAATTGGCGCAAGGCTCACTGGCAGGGCATATTATTGAGTGTGGTGCACAATGTACAGGTGGTAATTTTACCGATTGGCGCTTAGTACAAGGCATTGACAATATGGGCTTTCCAATTGTGGAAGTTCGTGAAGATGCATCTTTTATTGTGACCAAGCCACAAGGTACGGGCGGTTTAGTGTCTACTGCAACGGTGGCGGAACAAATTGTTTATGAGATTGGTGATCCACAAGCTTATTACTTACCAGATGTGACCTGTGATTTTAGTCATATTCACTTAGAACAAGTGGCTGAACATCGTGTTGCAGTTACAGGTGCAAAAGGTCGAGAGTCTTCATCTCAATATAAAGTCAGCGCAACTTACCCCGATGGATATCGAGTTTTGGTGAGCTTTTTAATTGCTGGACGTGAAGCGCCAGAAAAAGCACAAGTGATTGCTGATGCGATTTTAACTAAATGTGAACGTGTTTTAGCACTTCGCTCAGTACCACCATTTTTAGAAAAATCAGTGGAAATACTTGGTATAGAAAGTACTTATGGCGCACATGCTCAACACACGGCTAGTCGTGAGGTTGTGGTGAAAATCGCAGTGAAACATTTGTTTAAAGAAGCTTGCATGTTTTTTGCCTCAGAAATTGCTCAGGCTTCAACAGGTATGGCACCCGCATTAACTGGAATTGTCGGAGGGCGTCCAAAAGCATCCCCAGTGATTAAACTTTTTTCTTTCTTGATTGATAAAGATCAAATCAATGTTGAGATTGATCTTGATGGGCAACGCCATGTAGTAGTTATTCCTCAAGGCAATTTAAATCAAACATTTAATGCACATCCATGTGGTGAAGTAGCGCAATTACAAGGCAATGAAATTGAAGTTGCATTGATTGAACTGGCACATGCACGTAGTGGAGATAAAGGTAATCATAGCAATATTGGTGTGATTGCGCGCAAGGCAGAATATTTACCTTGGATTCGTGCAAGCCTGACCGAAGCCCATGTAGCCGAATATATGAAACATGTTTTAGATGCTGAAAAGAGCAAAGTAATTCGTTATGAATTGCCAGAATTGAATGCCTTAAATTTCATGTTGGAAAATGCATTGGGTGGGGGCGGCGTAGCCAGCTTACGTATTGATCCACAAGGAAAAGCTTTTGCACAGCAGCTCTTGGATATGCCAGTAAAAATCCCAGCAAATTTATTTGATGAAAGATAAAACTATCCTTTGAAAAGGAAAGTATTTAGAAAATTATGCATTTAAAACAATGTATTTAGAAATAATCGAAATAGAAAAGGAAGCCGAATAAGATGAGTTATCACTCAATATTTAGACCAGATGCATTTCAAGATAAAGTTATTATTATCACTGGCGGTGGTTCAGGCATTGGCCGTTGTACTGCACATGAACTGGCGTCACTGGGTGCTCAGGTGATCATTACAGGTCGAAAAATTGAAAAGCTGGAAAATGTCAGCAAAGAAATTATTGAAGATGGCGGCAAAGTTCATTTTATCGTGTGTGATAACCGAGAAGAACAGCAAGTAAAAGATATGATTGCTGAAGTGATTGAAAAATTTGGCAAGCTCGATGGTCTCGTTAATAACGCAGGAGGCCAATTTCCATCAAATTTAGAAAGTATTTCTGCAAATGGCTTTGATGCTGTAGTTCGGAATAATCTACATTCCACTTTCTATCTCATGCGTGAAGCCTATAACCAATGGATGGAAAAATATGGCGGCAGTATCGTAAACATGGCTGCTGATATGTGGGGGGGGATGCCAGGTATGGGACATTCTGGTGCTGCCCGTTCAGGAGTCGATAACCTCACTAAAACGGCTGCTGTGGAATGGGGCCGTTCAGGGGTACGTGTTAACTGTGTTGCACCAGGTTGGATTATTTCTTCAGGAATGGATAACTATAGTGGTGATTTTGCTAAATTTATTATTCCAAGTTTAGCTGGAAATGTCCCATTAAAACGTATGGGAACTGAATCAGAAATCTCATCGGCTATTTGTTATTTTCTATCTGATGCCGCAGGATTTGTTTCAGGTGTCACCTTAAGAGTTGATGGTGCAGCCTCTCAGGGAACGCGTATGTATCCACTTGCCGATGCGACCAATAGCGAATCATTCAATGGCTTTCATCGAGCCTTTATTCCTGATGTTCTTAAAAAGAAAGAGCAGCAAGAGGTAACTGAATAATGACTATTCTACAATCTGAAATTGCTGTGGGCAGTGAGCAGTATGAAGCCAATAAAGCGGCATTATTGGTACAACTCGAAGAAGTTCGTGTGATCCAAAATAAAGGACTGGAAAAGTCTTATGCTGCAAAGCCCAAGTTTGATAAGAAAGGAAAAATTCTACCACATGAACGGGTACGTCTAGTTTTAGATGCAGATTCTCCCTTTATCGAACTCTGTGGTCTGGTCGGTTATAATATGCATGATGATAAAGATGGTTCTGATGCAGGAGGTGGGATTATTGCAGGAATTGGTTTCGTCAGTGGTGTACGTTGCCTCGTCTCTGCTAGTAATAGTGCTATTAAAGGCGGAACAATTGCACCAATGGGGGTACAAAAAACCTTACGTCTGCAAAAAATAGCCTTAGAACAAAAATTACCGATGGTCACACTCGCTGAAAGTGGCGGTGCTAATCTCAATTATGCAGCAGAAGTTTTTACCAGTGGCGGAACGACATTTGCTAATCAAGCACGGATGTCAGCAGCCGGTATTCCACAGCTTTCTGTGGTACATGGTAATGCAACGGCAGGGGGGGCATACCAACCTGGTCTTTCCGATTATGTAATTACGGTACGTAAACAAACGGAAATGTTATTGGCGGGTCCTCCATTACTATTAGCTGCTACTGGTGAGATCGCAACTGCTGAAGAATTGGGTGGTGCAGAAATGCATGCTCAAATTGCAGGAACAGCTGAATACTTAGCAGAAAATGATGCCGATGGTATACGTATCGCCCGTGAGGTATTTGAACATTTAAACTGGAAAGAACAGACCAAAACAATAGATATTCGCTATAAAGAGCCACGTTATTCAGCAGAAGAACTCCTCGGAATTATTCCTGCGGATCCGAAACAACCTTTAAATATGAAAGAAGTGGTTGCTCGTTTGGTCGATGATTCTGACTTTTTGGAATTTAAGCCAGAATATGACAGTCATACCGTCAGTGGTTGGGCAAAACTCGGTGGTTTAAACATTGGTATTATTACCAATAATGGCCCAATTACCCCACAAGGTGCAGCAAAAACAGCACAATTTATTCATCTCTGTGAACAAACGAATCGACCGTTATTATTTTTGCATAACACTACTGGCTTTATGGTCGGAACGGATGCTGAGCAGAATGGCATTATCAAACATGGTTCAAAATTGATTCAAGCCGTCGCCAATGCAACTGTACCTAAAATTTCGATTGTGGTTGCAGGTTCCTATGGCGCTGGAAACTATGCCATGTGTGGTCGGAGTTTATCCCCTGATTTTATTTTTGCTTGGCCAAATTCACATGTTGCAGTGATGGGTTCAGCTCAGGCGGGTAAGGTTTTGCGTATTGTGGCTGAAGGAAAACAAAAGGCATCAGGCATGGAGCCAAATGAGCAAATGCTAGATTTCTTGGAACAAAGTACGGCAATGAAGCTGGAACAGCAATCCACTGCTTTATTCAATACCGCCATGCTGCATGATGATGGAATTATTGACCCAAGAGATACGCGAAAAGTGCTGATTTTCTTATTGCAAACCGTTTATGAAGCGGAACATCGTCAACTAAATTCAAGCAAGTTTGGTGTATCACGCTTTTAGCAATTCATTGCTTTCCCTTAAGTCGGGAAAGAAAACATAGATTTAAAAACAAAAAATTAAATTTAAGGAAAAATAATGAAATTTACCTCTGAACATGAAGCACTACGCCGTACTACACGTCAATTCGTAGAAGCTGAACTCAATCCTTTTATTCCAGAGTGGGAGGCTAAAGGACAATTTCCTATTCATCAAGTCTTTAAAAAAATGGCTGATTTAGGTTTACTCGGTATTTGTAAACCTGAAGAAAATGGCGGCTTGGGACTAGATTATTCTTATAATTTGGTGGTTGCAGAAGAATTGGGGCGTGCAGCATGTGGGGGTGTACCCTTAGCCATTGGCGTACAAACAGATATGGCAACACCTGCATTAGCTCGCTTTGGCAGTAAAGAGCTTCGTGATGAGTTTTTAACACCAGCGATTGCGGGGGAATATGTGGCATCAATTGCAGTGTCTGAAGTACATGCTGGCTCTGATGTTGCTGCTGTAAAAACCACAGCGAAAAAAGACGGAGATGATTACATCATCAACGGTAGTAAGATGTGGATTACTAACTCACTTCAAGCCGACTTTTTCTGCTTATTGGCCAATACCTCTGATGATAAGCCACATTCTAATAAATCGATGATTATTGTACCTGCCAAAACCAAAGGCATTAGTTTTTCAGCGCCTTTAAATAAATTAGGGATGCGTTCAACCACCACAGCAGAAGTGTATTTTGACAATGTGCGTGTGCCACAGCGTAATTTAGTCGGTGCGGAAGGCATGGGCTTTATGATGCAAATGCTGCAATTCCAAGAGGAACGGATGTGGGCCGCTGCGAATGCGATTGGTGGGCTTGAGCATGTGATTAATCAAACGATTGCCTATACCAAAGAACGTAGCACATTCGGTCAACCACTGATTAATAACCAATATGTTCATTTCCGTTTTGCAGAATTAAAAACTGAAGTGGAGGCTTTACGTGCATTGACTTATCGCGCTTGCGACTTACATATTACAGGTGAAAATGTTACGGAATTGGCCTCTATGGCGAAACTAAAAGCAGGGCGATTAACCCGTGAAGTTGCAGATAGCTGTTTGCAGTATTGGGGCGGTAATGGCTTTATGTGGGATAACCCAGCTTCTCAGCTTTATCGGGATGGTCGTCTAGGTTCAATTGGTGGGGGTGCAGATGAAATCATGCTAGGTATTATTTGTAAACTCATGGATATTTTACCGAGAAAACAAAAATAAGCAGGAGTATTTCAATGACACTTTCAAATTCTCTTGCTGATTTACACCTAGATGACAGTATTCAGCTCGAATTATCAAATGGCATTTTAAGATTGTGGTTAAACCGCCCTGAAAGTCGTAATGCCATGAGTTTAGCTATGGTGAAAGCGATTCAGCAGGTTTTTACGGCTATTCAGGATGATCAATCGATTCGTGCTGTTGTCATTCGTGGCAAAGGTGGTCATTTCTGTGCAGGTGGTGACATTAAAGATATGTCTCAATTGTGCGGTGAAGCGATGAATATAGGCTCAAATCAGCCTTATGTAGATTTTAATCGTCAATTTGGTGCCATGCTTGAACAAGTCGATCAAGCACCACAAACGGTAGTTGCTGTATTGGAAGGTGTTGTTTTAGGTGGCGGTTTTGGACTAGTTTGTGTATCCGATGTTGCGCTGAGTCTTGCTAATGCAAAATTGGGCTTACCTGAAACAGGATTAGGCATCATCCCTGCACAAATTGCCCCATTCGTGGTTAAACGTATCGGTTTAACTCAAGCTCGGCGTTTAGCACTGCTCGGTAATCGTTTTGATGGGCATGCCGCTTTGCAATATGGCGTTATACATGAAGTCGTTGAGCATGAAGCAGCGTTAGAGTTGTCTTTAAGTTTGGTCATTAAACAGATTAAACGTACCGCACCGCATGCTTCTCGTGTGACCAAAGCATTATTGCACCAGACTTTAACAGAACCTTTAAAGACATTACTGGATGATGCAGCACAACATTTTGCAGATGCAGTGAGTAGTTCAGAAGGTATCGAAGGTACATTGGCATTTGTACAAAAACGTGATCCAAATTGGATGGATGAGGAAAAGTAGAATGGCATTTTCAAAAATTTTAGTTGCGAATCGTGGTGAAATTGCTGTTCGAGTGATACAAACTGCGAAAGCAATGGGCTATGCAACTGTAGCCGTTTATTCAGATGCTGACCGTCATGCACGACATGTGAATATTGCAGATGAAGCGGTATATATTGGGGCATCAAAAGTCTCAGAATCCTATTTGTCTATTGTTCAGATTATTGAAGCCTGTAAAAAAACGGGTGCGGATGCTGTCCATCCGGGTTATGGTTTTTTATCTGAAAATACAGATTTTGCAGCAGCTTGTTATGCAAATGGGATTACTTTTATTGGGCCAAGTGCGGCATCCATTGAGCTGATGGGCAGTAAACGTTTATCTAAAATAGCCATGATTCAAGCGGGTGTGCCCTGTGTGCCTGGTTATGAAGGAGAGCAGCAAAATATTGAATATTTAGCCAAACAAGCAGAAATAATCGGTTATCCAATCATGGTCAAAGCATCTGCTGGTGGTGGTGGACGAGGGATGCGTTTGGTTGAGCAATCATCAGAACTGCTGGAATCTTTAAAAACAGCACGCTCGGAAGCTGAAAATGCCTTTGGTTCTGGTGAACTCATTCTTGAAAAAGCAGTGATTGCACCGCGGCATGTCGAAATTCAGGTCTTTGGCGATCTACATGGTAATCATGTTTATCTGTTTGAACGTGACTGTTCAATTCAACGCCGTCATCAAAAAGTGGTTGAAGAAGCACCTTGTCCAGTGATGACCCCAGAATTACGCCAAAAAATGGGTGAAGCCGCTGTTGCAGCCGCAAAATCCTGTGATTATATTGGCGCAGGAACGGTTGAATTTTTATTGGATCAATTTGGTGAGTTTTATTTTTTAGAAATGAATACTCGTTTACAAGTTGAGCATCCTGTGACGGAAATGGTAACAGGATTAGACTTAGTGGAATGGCAGTTGCGTGTTGCAAATGGTGAAGTTTTACCACTTAAACAATCTGAACTGACTTTGAATGGTCATGCCATCGAAGTTCGTTTATATGCAGAAGATCCCCGTCAAAACTTTTTGCCACAAACGGGTCAAGTTCTACGTTGGCAGCCTGCGGAGTTACTGCATGTGCGGATTGATCATGGTTTGATGCCTCAAGGTGAAATTAGTCCATTCTACGATCCAATGGTCGCGAAAATCATTGCATATGGTAAAACTCGTGAAGATGCGATTCGTTTATTGGCACGTGCAGTCGATGACTGTGTGCTTTTAGGTATTGATAGCAATAAGCAATTTTTGGTGAATTTACTTCGACATCCCATTATTGTTGCTGGCGATACCAATACTGCATTTATTCAACAACATTTTCATTCCGACCCGAGTTTGCATAAGCAAAGTTTGGATTTAGAACATCTAGCTATTGCAGCTGCAATCTTGACCTCTTCATCTCAACAAACCGCTTGGAATACCGGTGTTGCACCTCAATTGCCATTGAAACTTAAAATTGATGATCAAAAGATTGATATTTGGGTTAAGCAACAACAGCATAGCCTTACCGTGGAAAGCTGTGGACAGTCTCAAACTATTGAACTGGTTCAGCAAGACAATATGCAACTGACCTATATGATGGATGGGGTACGCCGTAAAGTTGATTATGTATTAAGAAACAATCAACTGTATTTAGATGCAGTCAACGGTAATGTTTGCATTGAAAATATTACTTATGCGGCACCTGAGCTTGTCGAAGCCGAAGGTGATGGGAAAATGCGCGCTCCGATGGATGGAGCTGTAATCAATATTTTTGTCAACCAAGGTGATGTGGTTGTAAAAGGGCAAACCTTACTCATTTTAGAAGCCATGAAAATTCAGCAACAAATCAAGGCTGATGTTGATGGCGTGATTGAGGAAATTATTGGACAGGTTGGGCAGCAAGTGAAAAAGCGTCAAGTACTTATGCATATTAGTCTTTAAATTCTGATAGCCATTTACAGAAATGTTAGATGGCTATTTAACAGAATGAGCACTATTTTAATTTAATTTTTTAATGAGCATGATGGGTGATGGCATGACTTGCACTTTTTAAGGCATACAATAATTGTCCGAGTAGAACATCTTTTACAACCAGAGTTACAATCACCATAGGGTGTTTTTCAGCAGGGATCGCCGTCAGAACAGCTTTACCATTTTCAGCATCTAGGGTAATGCTTTGACAGCCATTGAGCTGAATCTCGCCTAGAAATGCACTGACCATGGCTAAAATTGAACTGCTTACAGCAGCAAGTTTACTGGCATTGTAGATGTCGCGTTTATGTACACTACCAAGTTCAAAACCATCCGTTGAACAGAGCATAATAAATTCGACGCCTTTAACATTCTGCATCACATCATGAATTTGAGCTTTGGCATATGTAATTAAGCTTTCAGGTGCTGTTCTATGTTCTGCCATGTTAATCATATTGATGTCCTATAAGTGCTTAATTTCAAAAGATGTAATTAATGTTTTTAATAATAAAAGGATATCTTCTTTTTTTCTAGCATCGACAAAATAGAGGGGATGATTTAAATTTTGTTCTAATAACCAATCTCGATATTGATGAGTTGATTTATTTAAGTCTTCGTCAATATGTGTAATTGCAATGGTGATATTTTCACCATATTGCTTAAAAGTATCAATGTAATAACGAAGTTCATCCAGTGGCTTAGTTAAGGTGTGATCAATTAGAATAATAATACCAATCGCACCTTTACAGATGACACTCCACATAAAGCTAAAGCGCTCTTGTCCAGGTGTTCCGTATAACCCAATTTTATTACCATCGTCTAAAGTCACTTCACCATAATCAATGCCGACAGTGGTTTGTAATTTTTTATGACTCTGTTCATCTGTATTGAGCGCTTCGGTAGCTAAGACTGGAATTTCAGAAAGTGATTTAATTGCTTCCGTTTTACCAGAGCCCATCGAGCCCGCAAATACTATTTTAAATTGTTGAATAATCATACTTTACTCTTATTAAAAACCGAATCTGCTTTTTAGTTTGCCAAAAAAACTTTTAAGCGCACTTTGCTCTTGGTTTTCTAAAACGTGTTGACCAAATTTACTTTCTTTGGCTGAAATTTGTTTCACATTTTGAATTGCTAAATTGGCTGCAATAAAATGTTGTACTGTGGTAATTGGAATATCCAGTTTCTTAGCGACCGCTAAGATTTCTGCACCTTGGATAAAACAAGCGGAGAGTTGTAATATAGTTTTTTGATCTGGAGTTAAGGGTTGCGGCCAAAATTGAATACGGAAATAGCTATTTTCATTGGGATAGGTACAGAGTTGTGGTGAATTCCAAATCAGATTAAATAACCAGTCCTCTAAGTTATATTGGCGCTTGCGTGACACTTTAATGAAGTCAGCCGTAGATGCACCTTCAAATTGGATGCTTGCATCTGTTTTAAAGTCTGTTCGTGTCGGCTCTAACCAAGCGAAATGCATATTGTGGTCGATAATAGCAATGGTGCCAAATTGGTCATAAAAGTGTAGTTTTCTATTATCTTCCAGATACAGGTTTTGAAAGTATTTAATATCTTTGATTGAATGTTTTTCAAATTTTGACTCATTGGATTGAATAGATTCTGAAGTCTCAAACTGAAAATTTATTTTAATCCAATCTTGTAAAAATTGATTATTTAAAATTGGAAGATAAAGCGTATTGGGATGTATATCCTCCTCATGAATAGTTTTTTTAGAAACTTTCAAATAAGGAATATTTTTAGTATTAATTATATTCTGGACATTGTCATTATCATAAAAAATTTCATTAATAAATAAACAGTCTAGATTTTGGTCAGAAATGCTTGTCCAATTAATTCCAATTTCATGGGGTAACAGGTGGCGAAGTTGGATTTTAAGGTCCTCGGTCGTTGTTGAACCAATTCCTGAGATTGCAATATTGATACAAGGATTATTCATAATATCACTTATTAAATATGTGAAATTCCCCATTATATCTTTTGATATAATGAGGGGGTAAATTAAGAAAAAGTTAAATCATTTTCAAAACTTTTTAGCTCATGGCGAGCCATTGCCAGATTTGACTTTGAACGATCTAATACTAAGTATAAGAAAACATTTTGGTTTTTTTCAAGTGGACGGATAATATGATACTGTTTACCTAAAGTGATTAAAATATCTTCTATCGTGTCGTTGAGTTTTAAAGCATTTGCTACTTTCCGTTTAGCACGTACAACCTCGGTATTACCAGCAGCAGCAAGTTCTAAATTAATGTCTTTACCACCTTCAGTTGCTAATGCAAGACCACTTTCACTGTCGACTAATGCGGCTGCACAGAAACCATCGATGTTTGTTAATGAGTTGAGGGATATTTTAGCCATATTTTTTTCTCTTCTGTTATTTTACAATTATTGAATGAATTACTCTAGGGTTTAATTATTGTATCCAGTAAAGTAATGACTCTTATTATATGAAAGCTTTGTATGAAAGCAATATGATTAATTGTCAATTTAAAAAAATAAGTAAGACTGTTTAATATATCTAATATTAGGACAAGTAATTGTTAATAATCCATCATATTAAATATATATAATGTGATGAATTTATCTTAATTTATTGTTTTTTGTAATTGTAATAAAAAAATATTTAATCTATTTAAAGGTTAAATAGACTTGATTTTAGATCAATAAAAAGCGATCTTTAAGATCGCTCCGTAACTTATTTTATGCAAAAATAGCTTTAAGTGCATAATATAAAATGGTTAGAACCAAGAAGGCAACAATAGGTTCAAGTATTTTTGCCCAAGTGGGTTCGGTTGTGACGGGTGTATGCATTGTGACATGATCGTCTAGCTTTTCATTGACAGTATGACTATTTACCATTTGATTAAACTCCTTCATCGTCTCATCTAATGATAGCTCTTCTGGAGAGACAGGTTTAGAGCCAATTAGTTCATTTAGATCATTGGTTAGCCAAACCCAATCTTTAGCTTGACCAGACAGATGCTCAACTTGACCCAGAAGTAATTCACAGATGCCATTTTTGCCGTAATGACCCGTTTCATCCAATTGTTTTAGTTCTGCGAATTGAAATGTTAAAAAATCTGTACACGCTTTTTCCAAATCACTTTTGCCTAATTTTGATTGGTTATGCTCAGAAGTCGTTAGATGCCTTGCAATTTCTTGAATATATAATGGATCTTGAGTAAGGATTTCTTGATAGGTTTTAAGATCATCATTGCGCCAAAGACTGATAAGTTTACCTAAGGTAAGTGTATTGATTTCATTGATATATTCATTTTTTTCTTGCGTTTCATACTGGCTCAAGAGCTGAGGCTTTTGACTCTTTATCTGCTCTGCAAAATATTGTACTAAATCAAAAGCCATATAACTCTCCTTATTTTTACTCTAAAATTCTTAAACTTGGTTTTTTCTTAGGGATATCAGATTTTTGTGTTTCTGTAGTGTTTGATTTTAAAGCATCTTCAGTTATTTTAACATGAGAATATTCTTCTGGGTCAAAGAACATACCTTGACTATTTTCACGTGCATAAATACCTAACACAGCATCTATTGGGATATAAATATCTTTAGATACGCCACCAAAACGTGCTGAGAAAGTAATGGCTTCATTATTGATGTTGAGTCTATGCACCGCATGCGGGACAATATTTAACACAATTTGACCATCTTGTACAAATTGTGTCGGTACATCCGTATGTGGACGTGTAGCATCGACCAGTAAATGCGGTGTTAAGTGGTTATCGCAAATCCATTCATAAATTGCACGAGTTAGATATGGACGAGTAGGGGTTAAATTCAATTCTTGTTCAGACATCAGAAATTACTCTATTAATTTGCGAGTTATGGATGGGGTAAAAGCGCACTATATCGACTCTTTTCTTGAAAAGTCATCGCCTTCAAAAAGGCTGGGCGACTAAAAATACGTTGGCAATACAGCAAGATTGGGCGACATTGTTGCTTGGGAAGGTTAATCCCCATCTGCTCTAGCCGTATAAAAATGGGGGCTAACATGCAATCTAAAATGGTAAAACTTTCAGACATAAAATAAGGATAGTGCTGAAATAGTGGGGTTAAAGAAATCAAGGTTTCTTTTAGTTGCTTTTGTGCTTTTTTCCTGTCTTGCTCATTCAGCGTGTCGGGATGACATAACATAATATCTGCAAGTTTTAACCAGTCTTGTTCGAGACGCCAGATATATTGACGTTGTTCGGCACGTGGTGCTGGGGCATCTGCATAGAGTTTATTTTGACGATAACGATCATCAATATATTCAGAAATAATGGCAGTGTTAAATAATTTTAATTCATTTTCGATGAGCATGGGCAATTGGTTATAAGGATTTAAACTTGCTAAATCTTCGTCTTCATCCTCAACTAAAATTAGATGATACTTAATTTGTTTTTCGGCAAGCAGTAATCGAACCCAATGCGATCTAAAGTCATCGGTATGGCTATAAAGCGTAATTCCTTGAACTGGAGCATTTTCAATAGACATAGACCAAAAACTTAACAGAGTGAATAGAGTAGGATACTAAAAAATAGCTATAAAATCACGATGACATTGTTGTTAGAGACAGAAAGACTAAAAGTAAGGGGTGAACTATCACTTTTGTGTGCTTTTATATAGCAAAATTTAGATTGTGATCATAATTTAAAATATTGTTGTTTTTATTAGGTATAAAAAAGCCTTGGAAAATCCAAGGCTTTTTGTCCGATTCGGTAAACGAATTAACGTTTAGAGAACTGAGGACGTTTACGTGCTTTACGTAAACCAAGTTTCTTACGTTCAACTTCACGAGCATCACGAGTAACGAAACCAGCTTGACGAAGAGCAGGTTTAACAGATTCGTCAGCAGCGATTAACGCACGAGTAATACCGTGACGAATAGCGCCTGCTTGACCACTGATACCACCACCAGCAACAGTGATGTAAAGGTCAAATTTTTCAGTAGCGTCTAAAAGCTCTAAAGGTTGACGAACGATCATACGAGCAGTTTCACGACCGAAATATTGCTCAATGCTATGATTGTTAATTACGAGTTTGCCTGTACCAGCTGACAAGAAAACACGTGCAGTTGCGGTCTTACGGCGACCTGTACCATAGTTAGTAGCCATGTGCTGTTATCCCTTAGATGTCCAAAACTTGTGGCTGTTGAGCAGTATGAGGATGCTCAGAACCAGCGTACACTTTCATTTTTTTGATCATTGCATAACCAAGAGGACCTTTTGGTAACATACCTTTAACAGCTTTTTCTAAAACTGATTCAGGTTTGTGAGCAATTAACTTCTCGAAGTTAGTCTCACGGATACCACCAGGGAAACCAGTATGGCGATAGTATTTCTTATCCTGAGCTTTTTTACCAGTCACAGTAATTTCTTCAGCATTGATTACAACGATATAATCGCCAGTATCAACGTGAGGAGTATAAGAAGTTTTGTGCTTACCGCGTAAACGACGAGCGATTTCAGTCGCAAGGCGACCTAAAGTTTTGCCAGAAGCATCAACAACATACCAGTCATGTTGAACTTCAGCAGGCTTAGCGCTGAGAGTTTTCATTAAACCACTACCTATTATAGTTGGTTTGGACTATGGAATCTGTCCAAACAAAAGGAGACCGAATTCTACCTGAAAGACAGGCGAATCACAATGAAAATATAGAATTTCAAGCGAGATATTTTATGTGAATTAATCAATAATGAAAAGCTTTTTTATGAGGTCGGTGGTTGGTTTAATGTATTAAATTAACTTATTCATAGACTATCAAATTGAAAATAATCATAGATAAATATGAAATGAATAAATTACCTTATTTTTTAAATTATTACGGTTGTGCGAAATCTTACTGATTTTTAGGTTTTTTAAATTTTACTATTATTTAATAGATGCATAGCTCACCTCAATTCTATTTAGGGTTTACGTTCTTGGAAATATTATTTTTATCCCTGACCAAAACTTATGCGATATACACTAAAAAACTGGAAATGGTTTAGATAGAGTCGTGTGGTTTGATCGGAATTTTTTATTTATTCGAAATTGGTCAGAGTCTGAGTTGTTACATTCTTAGTTAGGATTGGAAATGAATAATCAAAGCACGTGTATAATGGAAAGTACGGCTATGTTTAAGAGTTGATTATGCTTCCTTTATATGTGACGAGTGGTGAACCTGCAGGAATTGGCCCAGATATTTGTTTAAGTTTAGCAGAACGTGTTGATGAGCGCCCGATCGTGGTTTTGGCTGATATTAACTTATTAAAGCAACGTGCTGACATTCTAAATAAAACAATTGAATTGATTGAATATAAGCAACAGGCTGTTACGTCCTTACAGGGGCAGCTTTATGTAGAGCATGTTGCATTAAAGACAGAAGTTGTTCTAGGAAAATTAAATTCTGAAAATTCAGCGTATGTACTCGAACAATTACGTCGTTCAGCCGATTATGCCATGCAGGGTAAAAGTGTGGGCGTTGCAACGGCACCCGTACAAAAATCAATTATAAATGATGCAGGCATTCATTTCAGTGGACATACCGAATATTACCAAGAATTTGCAGGTGTAGAGCGTGTAGTAATGATGTTAGCCACCAAAACTTTACGGGTCGCATTGGCAACCACACATTTGGCGTTACGTGATGTTCCTGATGCAATTACGCAAGAACGTTTGCATCAAGTGATTGATATTTTGATTCATGACTTAAAAACCAAATTTAAAATAGCGCAACCGCATATTTTAGTCTGTGGGTTAAATCCACATGCAGGTGAAGACGGTTATTTAGGTCGTGAAGAAATTGAAGTGATTAATCCTGTGCTTGAAACGTATCGAGCGCAAGGTATTGATATGAGTTTAAGTCTACCCGCCGATACTTTATTTACTCCTGAACATTTAAAAAATGCGGATGCTGTTTTAGCGATGTATCATGATCAAGGTCTACCTGTGTTAAAATCTCAAGGATTTGGTGAAGCTATTAATATTACTTTAGGCTTACCGTTTATCCGTACCTCTGTCGATCATGGCACAGCGCTCTCCCTTGCAGGCACAGGACTCGCAAAAAGTTCAAGTTTGCATGTTGCTGTTGATTTAGCACTTGATCTGGCTCGTAACTAATTCACGTTGGAAATCATTTATGTATCAAATTAATGCCTTAAACCCAAAAGATGAAGGGCATCAAACGCGTAAGCGTTTTGGACAAAACTTCTTACATGACCAACGTGTAATTGCCAAAATTGTACGTTCTGTTGCACCACGTAAAGGTGAAAATATTGTTGAAATTGGTCCGGGTTTAGCGGCACTAACATCACCATTAATTGGCGAATGTGATGCTTTAACGGTGATTGAGCTAGATCGTGATTTAGCTGCAGGCTTACCCGGTCGAGTACCGTATCCTGAGCGCTTAACCATCATTGAAGCCGATGCCTTAAGATTTGATTACACTGAGTTATTTGAAGAAGGTCGCCCTTTACGCGTAGTGGGGAATTTGCCATATAACATTTCAACGCCATTACTGTTTCATCTTTTACAGTTCGGTGGAAATGTGAAAGATATGCATTTTATGCTGCAAAAAGAAGTAGTTGATCGGATTACGGCTTCGCCGAATACGAAAGAATATGGACGCTTGTCTGTAATGATTCAGTATTTTTGTAAACCTACCTTTTTGTTTGAAGTACCACCAGGATCATTCAATCCACCGCCAAAAGTAACCAGTGCGGTATTCCGTTTGGTTCCTTATGCTGAAAAACCGATTGTTGCAAAAAATGAAAAAGCCTTGGCGCGTTTAGTTGGGCATGTTTTCACACAACGTCGTAAAACTTTGCGTAATAGCTTAAAAGGGATGCTTGTTGAAAATGGTTTTGAGAATGCTGGAGTTGATCCAATGGCACGCCCTGAAACGCTATCATTGGTTCAGTTTGTCGCATTGTCAGATCAAATGGTGGGCTAAATGGGGCATCAAAACGTTCGATATAACTATGTGATCGGTGATGTGCAGGGCTGTTTTGAAGCGTTAAAAGCCTTACTCAAAGAGATTCAATTTGATCCTGATCAGGATTTTATTTGGTTTGCAGGAGACTTAGTCGCACGCGGTGAAAACTCGATTGGCGCACTTCGTTTTATTAAAAAATTAGTGGATCGGGGCGTTGCAGCAACCGTACTGGGTAACCATGATTTAAACCTTTTGGCTTGTGCTCGTGGGATTAAGAAAGTTAAAGAGCGAGATCATACGCAAGATGTCATTGATGCGATTGATAGCGATGATTTAATTGATTGGTTACGCAAGCAACCTTTATGCTTATTTCCGAATGAACATACAATTTTGACACATGCCGGTATTCCATGTATTTGGACTGCATCACAAACTGCTGGTTTCGCAAAAGAAGTAGAAGCTGTTTTGGCCGCAGAGGATTTTGCAGTTTTAGATGGTTTCTTAAAAGATATGTACGGGACTGAGCCTGATCTTTGGTCAGATGATTTAACGGGTCATCAGCGTTTAAGAACCATTACCAATTACTTAACCCGTATGCGTTTAACCGATCAGTATGGGCGTCTTGAATTTAGTTTTAAAGATAGCTTAGATGATCCAATGCCTGAAGGTTTTCAGCCGTGGTTTGAATATGTATCAAATGCGGCTCAAACGCATCAACTATTTTTTGGTCATTGGGCTGCATTACAAGGGAAAACCATCAATCCACAGATCCAGAATGTAGATGGTGGTTGTGTTTGGGGTAATCAACTTATCGCCTATCGTTTGGAAGATCAGCTGTCATTTCGGGTGAATAATCCAGTTATATAAAAATATTATTGAACAAAAAGCCAGTCTATTTAGAGACTGGCTTTTTTAATTCGAAATAAGATAAGTTTTTAAGGGATTCTTATTCACTTATATAACAGCCTTTTACTCTATACGAATCCACGTTTGGCTACGACCCAGTGCAGATACCCCCATGTATCCACGGAAAAATAGTTTTTTACCATTTGGACTTATACGTCCTTTTAAGCGATAAATTTTGCCACTTACTGGGTCTAAAATACGACCATCTGTATAGTTGGTTTGATCTTGTGTTTTTAGCCCAGAAATGACCTGCATACCTAAAATCGGTTTATTGGTAAAAGGAGCAGGGCAATTGGTACAAATTTCTTTCGGTGTATAACCTTGTCGCGGTGTTATTTTATGAACTTTACCAATATAAGTTCCATCTGTGGATTGTTCAATTCGCACTTGTCCTTTATTTTCCCCCGTTTGGTCGTCAATATAGCGCCAAACACCAGTAATATCTTGTGCGAAGGCAAAATTACTGATGAAAATAGCAGTGATAATACTCATTGATTTGTACAAAATACGCATGATTTTTAATAGCTTCCCTGTCCATGGTTGTTATGAAAATACTTTATATATAAAGTTTTATCGTTTGAATTTGCAGCATATTCTACCTTGTTCTTTTAAATAAAGTACATATGTGTTTTATTTTTTATCATAACTTTATTTTTAGAGATTACATCGATTCAGGAATAATAAGTCATATATTAAGTTGAATTTAAAAAACGGTTTTATTATTAATTTTGATGTTTTTTGAGCCGTACTTTATAAAAATAATTAAATTATAAAAAAGCCCAAGCATTTGCTTGAGCTAGTATCTCGATGGAATCTACATTCATTTAAGACTAAATGTTGATTAAAGTCGAATCCACGTTTGGCTACGTCCCAAAACTGAAACGCCCATATAAGCTCTCATGGTTAAACGTTTGTTTGTTGAACTCAGTTTCATTTTTGCATTATAGACCTTACCTGCTAAAGGGTCGATGATTTGGCCATGTTCATAGCTATTGGTTTCTTCTACATATCTTAAGCCTTTAACGACCTCCATGCCTAATATAGGTTGGTTCGTATAAGGAGCTGGGCACTTGTTGCATGTTTCACGTGGTGTATAACCTACACGTGGTGTAATTTTAATAATTTTCCCAGAATAGGTATTATTCGCTTCTTTACGAATTTCAATAATCGCTTTGGGTGCTCCAGATTTATCATCGATTTGTTGCCAAAGGCCTGATAAATCTTGGGCAAATATAGAATTACTAAGTCCCAATAATAAACACGTACTGAATAATTTTAGATTCATTTTCATCATCATCTCCCCTTAAATATACAATAAGCCAAAAGGAAATATAGATAATCCATTTTGTATTATTGCTTTCCATTTCTAAGTTATTATTTTAAGGGAAATCTGAGTTTTGCGCTGGGTTTTATGCGAAAAATCGCCTTTTGATGAAGCTAGATTGCATTAACTGGTTAAAATTTGTTAAATATTGTAACAATGTTAAGTGGTCTAGCTTCAGTAAAATAATGATACATATGTATAATATTTGGATTGAATTACGATCAATAAGATACTGACAGTAAAAATAATAGAGCTTCTTTAATGAGCTGCTCATGGCAACAGCATAAAATAGTTAAATTCTCTATATTAATCACGAATCCAAGTTTGACTACGTCCAAGTGCAGAAACACCGACATAGCCGCGTAATTGTAAACGTTTACCATTAGGAGAGATTTTTGCTTTCATGGAGTAAATTTTTCCAGTTAATGGATCAATAATTCGTCCGCCAGAGTATTCATCATCTTTAACGAATTGTAGACCTTTTAGAATGTCCAAGCCTAAGATAGGTTTGTTGGTATAGGGTGCAGGGCAATCTACACATGTATCTTTCGGAGTGTAGCCCGGTCGAGGTGTAATTTTAATCACTTTGCCGGTATAACTGCCATTTGATTCTTTACGAATTTCGAGAATTGCTTTAGATGAACCTGTTTTGTCATCAATATTTTTCCAAAGCCCTGTGATGTCTTGTGCCAATGCCCCACAACTTAATGTAGAAAATAGACATGCTAATAGTAATTTATTTGATCCCATTCTTTAAACGCCCGTTATTAAATTAAATAGAGTATTAGCTCTATATTAGGATGAATAAAAATGCGATGCAATCATATGGAGGGTGAAATAAGTCACATTATTTAATAAATAAGACAAACATCGGTAACCAAATAGCGGTGAATACGGCATTTACTGCCATGCCAAATGCAGCATAACGACCAGCAACAGTACCGCGTTGCCATGCTTGGGCAGTGCCAATCGCATGTGCCGCAAGACCTAAGGCTAAACCTGATGCACGCTCATCATGAATATTTCTTAAAATAATCGATGAAAATGCTGCACCAATCACACCAGATAAAATCACGATTAAAATCACAAGTGTGACAGGAGAGTGCAATAAGGTCGCGATATTAATCGCAATTGGTGTGGTCACAGCACGTGTAGCAAATGCCATGATGGTCGGTTCAGACATATGCAGTAAATAAGCCAAGCTCATGGGTAAAGCAACGGCACTTATACTGGCGAAAACCAAAATTCCAATCATAGATTTGATCGGTAGATCATCAAAACGCATTGCAGCAAGTGGGATCGCTAGAGCGACAGTAACATAACCCAATAGATGGCTGAAAATGCCATTCATTTGAGTATTATATTGTTCATATGGAATTCTGAATAATAATAAAAGACCAATAACAAAAAACATGGCAATGACCAATAATGGCACTTGAGGAAATTTTCTATTTACTGGCTTTGCTGCTAGGTAAGCAATGAGCGTAATGAGGAAACCAATGAGAATACTAAACATGATGATCTCCTATAACCATTTCTTTGCCATTTTGGCATAAACCCACAATGGGATCAGTGTACTGATGCACATCACCAATAAAAATAATGGAATTTCTTTGCCCATACTCACAAGCATGAGTAATGAGCCAGCACAAATCGGTAAGAAAGCAAAACCACTTTCTTTCATGAGTTTGTTATTGGTATCAACAAGACGCGATGGAATTTTTTTAAATTTTCGTAATAGAACCAGAAGCAATAATAAGCTTAATAAACCCGTTAAATTACCTAATTCAGGATGATTGAATTGCGACATAATCAGGACTGAGACTTCGCGAAAGAAGATAATCAGTCCGAGTGTGAAAATCCAAGCTGGCCAATCAATATTTTTGAAATAATGCATGTCTGCTGATTTATAAATAAACTATATCTTTCATCTTTTAACCGATATTTGGTTTAATTTCAAACTCTTCTAAAGGTCTTTTGAATTGTTCCGCTTTAATTCCAAGTATTTCATCAATCGGTAAGTGGGCTTGTTTAATGAGTTGCTCAAGTTTGTGCGGCGCCATCATCACGGTTAAATGTAAATTTCCAGCATCATCAAAATTTTCAGACTGAATGACATTTAATGCATAGAGTTGGGTACGTAATTTGCCATAAGCTGGTTTAAGTACAACATCAAATTTTTGAATTTGCCCCATTAAACATTCTTGTACAGCTTGGCGTAATAAATCTAAACCTAAGCCAGAATGCGCTGATACATATACACGTTCGGGCATATGCGGCTGAGCATAAATAATTTTAGCTTCTTCACCAGATTGGTCAATTTTATTGTAGACCCGTAATATGGGAACATCTGTACCAATTTCTTTAAGTACTTTTTCTACCGCCTCAATTTGTTCCAACATATCTGGGCTACTTGAGTCAATTACATGTAACAGTAACGTTGCTTCGAGCGTTTCTTCAAGTGTAGCTTTAAAGGATTCAACCAAAGCATGTGCAAGATTACGTACGAAGCCTACAGTGTCTGCCAACACTAAAGCGCCAATACCATCCCAATTTAAACGACGTAGTGTTGGATCAAGTGTTGCAAAGAGTTGATCTGCGGCATAGACATCAGAGTTTGCTAAAATATTAAACAGCGTGGATTTCCCTGCATTGGTATATCCAACCAGTGAAACCGTTGGAATGGCTGCTTTTTGGCGTGCAGCACGTCCTTGGATACGAGTTTGACGGACTTTTTCTAATTTATCTTTAAGTTGACCAATACGTAGACGAAGTAGGCGGCGGTCGGTTTCTAGTTGGGTTTCACCTGGACCACGTAAACCAATACCACCTTTTTGACTGTCTAAATTAATGCCACCACCGACAAGACGGGAGGATAAATGGTTTAATTGTGCCAATTCAACTTGTAGTTTTCCTTCGTGCGTTCGTGCCCGTTGTGCAAAAATATCAAGGATCAATCGAGTTCGATCAATGACACGACATTGAATCACTCTTTCTAAGTTTCGCTCTTGAGAGGGCGTTAGTGCATGATCGAAAATGACCAAATCCGCTTCTAATGCTTTGACTTGTTCAGCAATTTCTTCCACTTTTCCTGAACCAATAAAGTACTTGGGATCGGGCTTTATACGTTGAGCATGAATATGTTCTAAAATTTCTGCACCTGCAGATTTGGCCAATAGGCGAAACTCTTCTTCATCAAGGTCTTCTAGCATTTGTACAGAGACACTGACTAAAACAGCTCGTTCACTACCTTGATGTTGCTCAGAATATTCCACAGATATTTAGACTCTATTAATTGGCTTGATCTCTTCATTCTAAAGTAAACGGAGAGTTTAGTGCGAAAGCAGGGCTAAAGAATTGCAATAAATATTTTCGACACCAGAATTAAGCTACCACAATATAAAATAATGTAACCAAGTATGGTGCTGAACTTAAGCCTTCGATTCATTTTATAGGCATGTTTAAATATTTTGAGCGTTTGCATAACTTAACGAACCCGAACAAGTATTACTGGCTAAGATTTAGATTAAAGAATGTAGGGCAAGAATAAAATGGTCATTGTTTAGCTAATTTGTTCTGTTTTTATGAGCAATGCAACTTTTTGTGTAAATGTATACAATGTTGGAAATGATATTTGAATAAGTATTCTCTATTTAGTGAGCATCTATGACTCAAGAACAATATGCAGAAAAGCCGAAAGCTCGATCTAAGTTAAATGCGGTATCTAAACTTTTTTTATATAGTAAAAAGTTGGTCACGGGGACAACCGTGATTTCAGAAGGTTTTTATTTAGTTTTCCGTCACCAACTTTATAAAGACCCGAATAATCCACTGAATACGCGTTATGTCCAGTATTTTTGTCGTCGGTTATGTGATGTATTTAATATTGATTTACGGGTGCATGGTGATATTCCACGACAGCCTGCACTTTGGGTGAGTAATCATGTCTCTTGGTTAGATGTTGCTGTGCTCGGTTCAGGTGCACGGGTTTTTTTTCTCGCCAAGGCAGAGATAGAACGTTGGCCAATTTTTGGGAAACTGGCGAAGGGTGGAGGAACACTTTTTATTAACCGCGGTTCCGGAGATTCCGCTCGGATTCGTGAACAAATTACAGCATTTTTAATGAAAGATATTCCTGTCCTATTTTTTCCTGAAGCGACCACGACAGATGGTACACGGGTGAAAAAAGTACATGGTCGTATTTTAGGTGCAGCGATTGAAGCGCAGAAACCAGTACAAGTTTGTTTGATTTGTTATGTCAATAAAAATGGTGAGTTGGATACAGTGGCCCCGTTTATTGGCGAAATATCTTTTGCTGAGCATGTTCAAGCGGTATTAGAAATGCCGAAAGTTACGGCGCATTTAAAAACTTTCCCCGCAATTTCTGTTGAAGGGCATACGGTTGAAACGCTGACTCAGCATGTCCAAGAAATAATGCAACAAGGTTTAGCCGATCTACAACGTGAAGTGTTAGTTCATCAATAAATAAATTGAGCAAGAGTCGGGTCGTATCATAGACTCGGCTATTGCACTGATTCTTTTACTTTCACATAAAGCCTTCAATCGGTAACCATGAAATAAATTTCACTCCAGCCTTTTGCCACCATTTCATTTTCGGTTCTTGGGTTAAAGTGACAATACCTTTAGGGGTTTGATGTTGCCAAGTTATTTTTTGTTCAGGGCTGAGTACTAATTTATAAGCATACTTTTTTAAATTCGCATCCATGGTTTTATGCACAGAAATAGCCAATGGTGGGCTATTGATAATCACGCCAATTTCAGTATTTAAATTGGCTGATCTTGGGTCAAAGTTAAATGAACCAATAAAGACCTGTTTTTCATCAATCGCCATCAATTTGGCATGTAAACTGGAACGACTGAGACCTTTCAAGCTGACTTTGGCTTTTTTAGAAAGCTCGCGATTGGATTCATTATCTACATCGGGAAGTGCAGGTAAGAACTCATATAGTTCAACCCCATTTTTAAGCAAGTCTATTCGATATTTGGTATAAAAAGCGTGCACCAGTGAGACATCGTTGGCTTTAAATGAGTTGGTTAAGACTCGAACTTGGACACCATCTTTCGCAAGTTCACTGAGTTTTTCTTCGCCTTTTTTCTGTGGAACAAAATATGCAGAAATTAAGTCGACACTGTGGTCTGGAATTTCTAAATGTTTCACCATTTGGAAATTAAGATGTTCTTCTTTTTTCGCTTTCGCTTTTACTTTATCTGGGGCATCTTTGATCACTTCAGCTTTGACCCAATCGAGTTGGATATGCTGGTTTAACCAGTTGTCAAAGTCATTGGAACGATTGCTGAAATTTAAATAATTTTGAACGGTAATTTCTTCATAATGTTGGGTGAGTTGTTGCTTTAGACTTTCATAACGCAAGTTGTATTGCTGTGCATTAACAATTTTTCTGACGGGATAAGCATAGCTATGATTCCAATACTCATCAAAAGAATGCGTAATATCATCAACGGCTTGCCCGACTAACATGACATCGACATCAGAAAATTGATAATTGTCGCTGACGTTATAATATTGATTACTCATATTACGGCCGCCAATCAATGCAACTTGATTATCCGCTGTAAATGTTTTGTTATGCATCCGTCGATTGATGCGTTTTAAATCCAGAACCATATCAATTGGGCGAATACGCCTAAAACGATAAGGATTAAACAGTTTCACTTCAATATTTGGATGTTGATCTAATGCTAAATAAACAGCTTCCATGGATTTAGCATTATTATCATCAATGAGCAGGCGAACTTTTACACCGCGATTTGCTGCTTGAATGATTTTATACAGTGCTAAGGCTCCAATTTTATCGTTATCCCAAATATAATATTGTAAGTCTAGGGTTTTTTCTGCCATATCAATCAGATGGATACGCGCAGCAATCGCATCTAGGGGATCATATAAAATGTGGTAACCGGTTAAATCGGGATTCTGTTTTTTTAATGGGGCAATGATTTGCGCTAAATGTGTATTGTCAGTGTCAATATCATAAGCAAACTGTGGTTTAATGACATCTTGTTTGGGTAATGTACTACATGCAGGCAAGCCGAAGACTAAACATGCACTGAGAAGAATGGCTGTCTTAGGAGATAACATGGGGCTGTTACCCATTGGATGTAATTGAATCGTTGTTTCGATCGTTTGTGCCATAATACGTTCAGAGAATCCACTGGGCTAGAGTATAGTTGTCATTACCTAAAAGATAAATAAAGAGATGATGGGTGTTTTAAACTCGAGAGATTCAATATGTGGACGACTGATTCAATAACCTTCTATTTTTATATCAGTTTTATCATTTTACTGGTATGGGGGATTGCACAAGCTTGGATTAGTCAGTCTAGAACGGAAACCATTCATCCTTTTAAATCTTTTGTTCACCTACTGGCATTCTACCTATCTTATTTATTATTTCCGTTGTTGTTTTATAGTGTGTACGCAGGTTGGCTGAATATTTTTTCAATACAGCAAAGTATTTTTGTATTTTTACTCAGTGGTTTACTGATTTATGCACGTTTTATTGAACCGCATATGGTTCAGGTCCGTACGCTTCAGTATAAATTGAGCCCAGAGCAAGCATTTAAAACACCTGTTCGGGTCGCACTGATTGCAGATTTACATATTGGTTTATTTTCAGGACATGAGCGTCAACTTAAAAGTATTGTGAAAAAAATAAATCAACAAAATCCAGATTGTGTGGTTGTCGCAGGGGATTGGACGTATGAGCCAGAAAATACATTGGTCGAAGAACTGGCAATTTTAAAAGAAATTAAAGCACCTGTTTATTCGGTGAATGGTAATCATGATGAGCAGTATCCCGGACCACCTATTCAAGCCTTACTACATCGGGCACTTGAACAAAATAACGTGATGGATATTGAAGGGAAAATTGTTGAGTTTGATGCATTTCGCTTACTGGGTGTAGGTGATTTATGGGCGGGTAAAACTGACATGCGTTATATGCCTGATTTACCGCAGGATAAACCGTGGCTGATTTTATCACATAACCCTGATACGGTAGATATGGTGCCAAATTTACCGACCAGACCTTTAATGCTTTCAGGACATACGCATGGTGGCCAAGTTGAGTTACCTTGGGTCACTAATTATTTGATGAAAAAAGTATCGATTCTTGGGCATAAACGTGGTTTGTATCAACATGAAAATGCGGATGTCTTTGTCAGTGTAGGGACAGGTATGGTCGGCGTTCCATTTCGGTTTCGTGTACCACCAACCATTGATATTATTGAGCTGCGTTAAAGTTTCCCTCTAAATATATCAAACTGAGCTCAGGTAGATAAAGTGTCGAATAGACTTGATTAGAGTGATTGTTAAATATTACTAAATCTAGTGTAAATATTTAATAATTAATGGTAATTATTTTTTGTGAATGGGTTCTCTATCTGTTTTTTTCCGTGTATATTCTATAAAAATATAATGTGCAATGCTTCACAAATATGTATTTAAGCGTGTTGAAGTAGGCAAATAAAAAACAATAGAGAGCGATAATATGACATTTTATAAAGAAGTTGGAATACCTTTTGGTCTGTCAGAAACACAATCAGAACAATTAGAAAATGGCTTAAAGTCACTTGAGAATGAGTTCTATGCAGCTGATGATGTCAATGCAGAGAGTTTTGCCAAAAAATTCTATCAACAATTTGAAGACTTGATTAAAACTTGTGGAATTGAGGGTAGTGATTTAGAAGCACTTGTAAATCATTTATATTTTACCCAAGAAATTGTAACCTTTATTATTCCGAGTTTTTACACCGCAGGTGGTGATCGGGAAATTTTTAATGATACTTATGAATTGATGATGGCGGAATTACAGCTAGAACAATAAGTGATTGCTTGGTTTCGCTATATTTTTTCAATTAAAAAGCCAGCAGATTCTGCTGGCTTTTTAATAAATAAAAGCATGTTAGATTTGGTTGTTTACATCATCATTTTTGGTTTCACGAATAGCTAAGAACGCTAAAAGTGAAAGAATAGATGCCGCAGATAGATAATAACCGACCGCATATAAACCATAAGTCGTTGCAAGTTTAGTTGCTATTAATGGGGCAAATGAAGCGCCAAAAATACCAGCAAGGTTAAAGGTTAATGCTGAACCTGTATAACGTACAGAAGTTGGAAAAATTTCTGATAATACTGTTCCAATTGGACCATAAGTCATCCCCATCAAGCCTAAACCAGTACACAGGAATAGGAAGACCATCAGGGTACTGCCAGACTCGAGCATATTTGCAAAGACTAAACCAAAAAGTGCACAGCCAATACATACGCCAATTGAAGTGGCTTTACGGCCAAATTTTTCTGCAAAAACCGCAGAAAGTGGAATAAATGCAGCGAAGCATAAGGTTGCAACCAATTGCATCTGTAGGAATTCAGTACGTGAATAACCGAGTTTGGTGGTTCCCCAGTTCAGTGCAAATACTGTGGTGAGGTAGAACACCACAAAGGTACAGATTGCAGCAATCGTACCCAGTACGAGCATTGGAAAGTGTTGGGTCATCACCACTTTAAATGGAATGTTCACTTCTTTTTGTTTATCTAACACTTTTTGGAATGCAGGTGTTTCATGCAGTTGTAAGCGAATCCATAAACCAACAATCACCAGTACTGCACTTGCAATAAATGGAATACGCCAGCCCCATTGCATAAAGTCTGCTTCAGACATAAATGCGCCAAGGGTTAAGAACGAGCCAGTAGCAAGAATAAAGCCAATGGGTGCACCAAGTTGAGGAAACATGCCATACCAAGCGCGTTTGCCTTCAGGTGCATTTTCTGTGGCCAGTAATACGGCACCACTCCATTCACCACCTAAACCAAGACCTTGCCCTAAACGGCAAAGTGCCAGTAATAATGGTGCAGCAAGACCAATTTGATGATAAGTAGGTAGTAAACCGATACAGACAGTAGAAATCCCCATGGTGAGTAGGGCTGCGACTAACGTGGCTTTACGACCAATTCGGTCACCTAAATGTCCAAACAGGGCAGCACCAATTGGACGGGCAATAAAGGCAATTGCAAATGTCGCTAAAGATTGAATAACGGCTGTAGTCGGATCTGTACTTGCTGGAAAGAACAAATGCGGAAAAATCAGCACTGCAGCAGTGGCATAAATATAAAAATCAAAAAATTCGATCGTTGTACCAACCAGACTCGCAAACAGAACACGAGTTTTAGAATTTGTAGCAACTTCAGGTGTAGCAATATTGGATGACGCCATGATGGACCTTACACTTTTAAAAGTAAAAAACTAGTTTCTCAAGCGTAATCTTTTTAAAAAAAGGCGTAATTTTTTAAAAAAACAACGGGATTAATTCCAATTTACTCATTCAGGGTCACTGAATTTTGAGCTGATTTGGATTAAATGACATAAAGATAGATTGCAAAGAATTGTGATCCTGCACCGATCAATACAAAAATATGCCATATAGCATGCGTGTATCTTACTCTTTTTAGGGCATAAAACAATGCGCCAATGGTGTAAGCCAACCCGCCAATAATCAAAAGTTTTAAACATTCAGGCTTAAGGTAACGTTGCATATCATCAATCACAAGCACGGCAAGCCATCCCATCACCAGATAGGCAATTAGAGAAATTTTTTGAAAGCGATGAATGAAAACTAACTTGAATAATGTACCAATTGCAGCAATTGACCATAGTGCAATCAGTAAGTAATGCGCTTTTGCCGTTGGAATTGCAATCGCCAGAAATGGGGTATAGGTTCCTGCAATTAAATAATAAATGGCGGTATGATCAAGTTTTTTATACCAGTAGCGTTTTTTTTCATCTACAGAAAAATGATAGACCGCAGAACTTGAAAAAAGCAGTACCATACTCAGGCCATAAACACATAATCCGAAAAACTGCCAAAAAGGCAGATGACTTCCTTTTATGAGCATAAAGATTGTGGCAATGGCAGCCAATACGGCACCCAGAGCATGACTAAATGCATTAATACGTTCTTCTATGGGTGCATAAGTTTGGATCAGGTCATTTGAAGGCATAGTTATTTATATTCTTAAAATACACTTGTATCGTAATGGAGTTTTACCTTTAAGGTAAGACGTTTTAGAATCAATCCTTAAATTATTCGAGTTTTAACTATGTCTCAAGTGGCTTCTCCTTCCATTCAGGAACAACAACTTCTAGATGCTTTCCAGCAAGCCATTGAAATGAAAAGTTTTGATCGAATGATTCTAAGTCAATATAAGGGTGAACTAAAAGCTTTAGAGAAAATAACCTGCAGAGTCATTTCACTGCAAGATCAAGCCGTTTTAAATTGTTTGTATAAATACAAGACGCAGGATGTCACTAAAAATCTTCCTTTAGATGATGCTCTTCCCCATATTCAAGGTTTATTGCATGATTGTAAACAAGCCAATTTGTTTACTGTAGAAGAAGAATTTCAACTGAAGAAAAATAAAAAGAAAGCCATGCTTACTCGTAGTAAAGTGAAATCGGAGCATAAAACTGCAACGACACTTAAAACACATGACCGTGAAAAACATCGTTATGTCGATCAAGACAGCTATTTTTTACAACCGCTTGGAATTACTGATGCCAAAGCGCAAATTATTCCGAGCATGGCGCGAAAGTGGAAACAAATTAATAAATTTGTAGAGATCTTTTCGGGTGCATTGACACAGATCCAAGTCAAAGATCACAGCTTAAGAGTGGTTGATTTTGGTTCAGGTAAAGGCTATTTAACGTTTGCTTTATATGATTATTTGGCAAAACAACAACCACAGCTTCCTTTTGTTACAGGAGTTGAGCTGAATGATAAAATGGTCAAATTCTGTCAAGAGGTGGCACAAAAGTCACAATTTACTCAACTGGATTTTTTTCAAGGCGATGTTCGTACTTATCAACCTGAACATTTAGATGTGATGATTGCGCTACATGCTTGTGATGTTGCTACGGATTTTGCGATTCATACTGGTATTCGTTTAAATGCTTCGATGATTATGTGCGCGCCGTGTTGTCATAAAGAATTACGTCCACAAATGCAGAGCCCTGATATTTTAAAACCGATGTTGCAATTTGGTATTCATGCAGGGCAACAAGCGGAAATGTTGACGGATACGATTCGTGCTCTGTTGCTCAAAGCCTATGGTTATGAAACTAAAGTATTTGAATTCGTGGCATTGGAACATACCAGTAAAAACAAAATGATTTTGGCAACCAAGAAAAAAGACATTCCACAGCCTGATGCTGAAATTTTGGCACAAGTGAAAGCTTTGAAAGATATGTATGGTATTCAACAGCATTCACTAGAATTATTGTTGAATGATCAGTGGGATCAGCAAGATATTGGCTGTAAGTGTTAATTTAAGACCTAAAGCAGTTGAAAGACTGCTTTATACTTTGATGGAATAATTTGAATGACTCAATATACAATTCGTTCTGGTTGTTGGGATGATTTACATCCGCATGCAAAATTGATTCGTGAGCAGGTATTTATACAAGAACAGCAAATTGCTGCACAAGATGAATGGGATGAACAAGATGCTGTTGCATTACATTTTATGGTTTATGCAGAAAATCAGCCAATTGCAACTGCACGGTTATTACAAAACAATAGCATAGGGCGTGTTGCAGTGTTGAAATCCTATCGTGGAAAGGGCATTGGTAAATTGTTGATGGAAGAAATTATTCAATATGCCCAAAAAGAAAAAAGGGAATTTTTAAAATTGTCAGCACAGGTGTATGCCATTCCATTTTATGTAGGGTTAGGTTTTGCCGTTCAAGGTGATGAGTATTTAGATTGTGGCATTCCGCATGTAGATATGTGGATGAATCATGCATAAATCGTTTTTAACTTGAGAGAGTGAAGATGATTTTTTGAATGACAGATGATCTCATATCAGTATTGATCTACCTATGGCTTGGATTGTGGCATTGAGATAATGCATTTCAGCAATGTTTTTAGTCTTGTTGAAGTTAAGGGAGCCACTCAACCTTAACTTTATATTGAAGACCTTATATTTTAAGCGATGCTACTGTTCCAATCTTCAATTGCTTTGGCACCAGTTTCCAATCCGACTTCATAAGTATATTGCAACTTATGCTTATTTTTACATAAACGCCCCGCTAAGTTTTTATCAGCAGGTGGACAAACTTCTAAAATACGATGTTGTTGACTCTGTCTTAAAAATTCGACGGCTTGATTATAACGAGCACAGCGATTTTTAAGACTGGATGCAAAACCATGATTACTCTTGACTACATATTTGGCTAAGAACTCATCGCCTTTACTACTGGCTTTGAAGTACTGATTTGGTCGTGTTCGGATGACCAATAAATTTTTAACATTATATTGTTGTGCCGCCCATTGCACGGGTAGAGCATCGGCAACACCACCATCAAAATAGGGCTCACCCATAATTTCAACCGCTTGACGGGTCAATATAGGAATAGAACTTGAGGCACGTAAGCCATCTATAATCGTGTCTCGACCTGCACGTAAATATTCCGCATAACCACTGCGAGCATGGGTAAGCACCATATAAAAGTCAGGGTTTTGTGCAAATAATACCTGTTGATCCAGTGGATTTTCACGCTCGACTACGTCCCACATCCATTTCATATCCAGTAAATCACCACCTGTAAGGAAGCGACCATAACGGATAAATTCAGGGCGTAGAGAATGGTCGAGATAGAGTTCAATATTACGACCTACTTGACCTGCTAAATAATTAGCAATATTGGTTGATCCCGAAGAAACACCAACATATAAGTCAAAAGGATTAAAGTTTTGTTGTAGGAAAGCATCCAGCACGCCGCAGGTAAACGCCCCACGCATACCACCGCCTTCAACTACCAATGCATTACGAGGTATTGAGGTCATTTAAAATAAATTTAGATTTTAATGTGAATGTTCAGTGTTAGAGGTGTGGTTTTGCATATGCTGCATTTCTTCATCTGACATTTGCATGCCGTCATGTGTATTTGCTGCGGTCTTATTCTTTACAGCTTCAGCCCGTTTTTGGCTTGGCATATAATCGGGTTCATTGGTTACGGCAAGATAGAAAAAACCTAGAAAGATACAACTCAGAATCACTGAGATAATAACGGCTTTCCAGCCCCAAGGAGATTTTTCAGGAGAAGTCATATTGCTCATGAGCGGATTCCAATGTAAGAGAATCATAAGTTAATTATGTTATAGCACAAATGCATCTAAAAGCAGACTAAAAAGCGTATTAAATCCATATTAAATTTAAGGTTATTGGTGGTGTATAGGTTTCCAATAGAAATAAAAAAGGGGCAATACATGCCCCTTCAATTCGCTGCTTAATAGATAAAAATCACTAACTTTTATTGAATTTTTTCGCCTGATGCAGCTTTCTCTTTAAGCATTTGAGGGGCTTTAAAACGCTCGCCATATTTTGCTTCAAGTTCATTCGCTCGTGCGAGTGCTTTGTCTAAGCCATATTGATTTAAGAACTGCAATGCACCACCAGTCCATGGTGCAAAACCAATCCCAAAGATTGAGCCAATATTGGCATCAACAACGGATTCCAAAACATTTTCTTCGTAGCAACGTAAAGTATCGAGTGATTGCACGAACAAGAAGCGGTCAATCATTTCTGGTTCAGTAATATCATTGTCTTTATGCCAATGCTTTAAACCATCCCAAAGGAATTTTTTACCATTCTCAGGATATTCATAGAAACCAGCACCTGCTGCTTTACCTTTACGGTCAAATTGATGAATCATCGTTTCAGTGACATCATCGGCACTAGAGCGGGGGAGGTCTTTACCTTCAGCTTGGAGTGCTTTACGGGTTTCACTAGCAACGTGTTCAGTTAACGTTAAAGAGACTTCATCTTGAATCGCAAGCGGACCTACTGGCATACCTGCTTTTAATGCAGCCATTTCAATTTTTGCAGGATGTACACCCTCTGCCAATAAGCGTAAGCCTTCTTGAACAAAAGTACCAAAGACACGACTGGTAAAGAAACCACGACTATCATTAACCACAATTGGCGTTTTACCAATTTGTTGTACATAGTCATAGGCTTTGGCTAATGTTTCAGCCGATGTGTTTTGCCCCTTAATAATTTCTACTAAAGGCATTTTATCGACTGGGCTAAAGAAGTGTAAGCCAATGAAATTTTTATCATTTCGACTTGATTTTGCTAATCCTGTAATCGGCAGGGTTGAGGTGTTGGAAGCAAAAATACCATTCTCAGCTAAGTAGACTTCGGCTTCTTGTGTCACTTTGGCTTTTAGTTCTGGATTTTCAAAAACGGCCTCAATAATCAAGTCACAGCCTTGTAAGTCTGCCGCATTTGCAGTGGCTGTAATTAAACTTAAAATTTGTTCGCGTTTTTCAGCACTGATTCGCCCTTGAGAGACTTTCTTATCTAGCAATTTTTGGCTATAGGCTTTGCCTTTTTCAGCATTTTCAAGTGAAACATCTTTCAGTACCACAGCAATACCTTTGGCGGCAGTCGAGTAGGCAATGCCTGCACCCATCATGCCTGCACCTAGAATACCGACTTTAGTGGCTTGCCACTTAGCAACATTTTGTGGGCGACTCGCACCGGATTTAATTGCGTTTAGACCATGCCAGAATGTGCCTATCATGTTCTTTGCCACTTGGCCGGTTGCAAGTTTGGTGAAGTAACGGGATTCAATACGTAACGCCGTATCGACATCGACCTGAGCACCTTCAACAGCCGCCGCCATGATCGCTTCAGGCGCTGGATAACATCCCTTGGTTTTATCACGCAACATTGCTGGTGCAATTGCCAGAACTTGAGCAACTGCTGGTGTTCTCGGATCGCCACCCGGAATTTTATAGCCCTTCACATCAAACGGTTGTTGCGATTTAGGGTTGGCTTTGACCCAAGCAACCGCCTTATCCATTAACTCTTGTTCAGAGTCAGCTGTATCTTGAATCAGACCTAAAGATTTGGCTTTATCAATACCAAATTGTTTCCCTTCCATCAGGAATGGAAACGCATTTTGTAGTCCCAGTAAGCGAACCATGCGTACGATTCCGCCACCACCTGGCAGTAGACCTAAAGTTACTTCAGGTAAACCAAATTTGGTTTTCGGGTCATTCAACGCAATTCGATAATGGCAACCCAATGCAATTTCCCAACCACCACCGAGCGCAGTACCGTTTAAAGCAGCAACCACAGGCACACCTAAAGTTTCAATATAACGAAACTCAGCCTTCATTTTTTCAATCATTTGGAAAAATGGAGTGGCATCTTCACGACGAGCTTGGATCAACTCATCTAAATCGCCGCCGGCAAAAAAAGTTTTTTTTGCAGAACGTAAGATGATCCCTGTGATTATTGTTTCAGATTTCAACTTAGACACAATATTTTCTAGAGCAACACGAAAATCAGCATTCATGGTGTTGGCAGATTGGTTTGGAGAATCTAAGGTCAGAATGATGATGTTATCCGCATTTTTTTCGTATTGAATTGCACTCATTATTTTTCTCCTTATACCAACTCAATAATGGTCGCAATACCCATGCCACCACCGACACATAATGTCGCTAAACCACGTTTTTTACCTTGACGCTCTAATTCATCCAATAAAGTCCCCAAAATCATGGCACCTGTAGCACCCAATGGATGCCCCATGGCAATAGCACCACCATTGACATTGACTTTTTCAGCGGGCACATTCAGCTCTTTCATAAAGCGCATTACCACTGATGCAAATGCTTCATTGACTTCAAACAAATCAATATCATCAACGGTTAAGCCTGCTTTTGCTAAGGCTTTACGCGCAGCAGGGGCAGGGCCTGTCAGCATAATCGTCGGGTCACTACCCACCAGTGCTGTCGCTAAAACTTTGGCACGCGGTTTTAAGCCTTGTTCTTTAACGGCCTTTTCAGATGCAAGTAAAACCACTGCAGCACCATCAACAATACCGGATGAATTGCCAGCATGATGAACGTGATTGATTTTTTGTGCTTCAGGGTACTTTTGTAGTGCAATGGCATCAAAGCCCATAGCACCCATCATTTCAAAGCTAGCGTTTAATTTTGCTAAACCTTTAGCGGTTGTGGTGGGTTTAATAAACTCATCTTTTTCTAAAATGGTAACGCCAGCACCATCTTTAATGGTCACGATTGATCGATCAAAATAACCATTGGCTTGTGCCGCTGCAGCTTTCTTTTGTGAATCGGCAGCAAAGGCATCAACATCAGCTCGGCTATAACCATCTAAGGTTGCAATTAAATCTGCACCAATACCTTGTGGAACAAAATGTGATTTTAAATTGGTTTCTGGATCGAGTGCCCAAGGACCGCCATCTGAACCCATGGCAATACGGGACATTGACTCTACACCACCGGCAACGACTAAATCTTCCCAACCTGAGCGAACTTTTTGTGCTGCCATATTGACGGCTTCAAGACCTGATGCACAAAAACGATTGATTTGTACGCCTGCAACATCATCATTCCAACCCGCAGCAATGGCTGCAGTTTTGGCAATGTCACCACCTTGGTCAGCGATCGGAGTCACACAACCTAAAACAATATCATCAACTTTTGAGGTGTCTAAATGATGACGTTGTTGTAATTCATTGAGTAGTGTTGTGAGTAAAGTGATCGGTTTGACTTCATACAGTGAACCATCTTTTTTTCCTTTTCCGCGGGGTGTGCGAATGGCGTCAATGATATATGCCTCGCTCATAGCTGTTCCTTTTTTATGACTTTAAAATTTGTTATGCATTTGAGTGTAATGAATAAATACAAGAGTGCAATGACGATAACGAATCAGATGATTGGTGTTTTTAGCCAATGCTGCAGTGCTATGTTTTATTAGAGCTATGTTGATTGTTAAAATAATTCAATCGCTTAAGATTTTGATGAAAAAAAGCCCAAGTGGCACTTGGGCAGAACATAGCGTGGAGTTAGATCATTTTAGCAAATAATCTTTTTTAGTGGTTTTAATGATACCCATGTAGTTGGCGATAGAGTCCAGGCGTTACTCCAGTCCATTTTTTGAAGGCACGATGGAAGGTACTGGTTTCACTAAATCCGACTTGTTGTGCAACGTCTTCAAGGGTGAGATTTGGATTTAGTAATAAATGAATGGCCGCATCACGACGTAAAGCATCTTTGACACCTTGATAGCTCTTACCTTCAGCAGCTAAGCGACGGCGTAAGGTTTGAGGTGATAAATACAACATCGAAGCCACATCATTCAATGTTGGCATTTCCTCACCAATTTGGCTCTTGAGCACTTCACGAATACGAGAAGTCAGCGAGTTGGTGTTTTTGAATTTAACCAAGAGTTGAGCTGGTGCTGCTTTTAAAAACTCTTCCAAGGACTCTGGTGTTTGGCGAATGGGTAAATCTAAATAATCTGCGGCAAAGGTGATTTCTGTGCGTGGCATATCAAACTGCATCACGGGTGCAAAGAATAATGCATCGTATTCATCAGCATGCGTTGGGCGTGGATAACCAAAATGAACGCGTTCTAAAGGAATACGTCGTTCGATTAACCATGACGCTAAACCATGCCAAATCATCAGCATACTTTCAGTAATAAAATGATCAGGATCCATTGTTTTTGGAATTAATGGAACCAAACGCGCTTCGTGCTTATCTCTTTCAACCGAAACAGACCATTCATCACCAAACAATTTATAAAATTGCGATGATAATTCTAAAGCTTCGCCTAGCGTTTTTGCGTGAATAATCAATTGACACATGATCGCAAAAGAACCTAAACGACGCGGTTGAATATCAAAACCAACGTGTTCGTCCTGAGTTACCATCCACAACATTTTAACAAAGCGTGTGTACTGTTCAGGTGAAATACGTGCTTTCGGTTGACGCAGTAACTCGGCTTCAATTCCGACATGTGAAAGTAAGGTATCGACATCCATGCCAAGGCGTTTAACCCCAGTGAGTGCCGCATTCACGAAGTGGATACTAATCGTATCACGACTCATGTTAAATCCTTCGGTTTCTTTGATGTTCACTGTACTTGACCTAAATGACGCTAAAAAATATTGAATTGGCGATTTACAATAATGGAAATTACCTTTCTACATGGTAGATTGCCGAAATGATCAAGGTAAATGGCCGAACATGACATTGTTATAACTGTTTTATATTTCTATTATGGGACAAAAATCAACATAAAAATGGTAAAAACTATCATGACAGTAGCTTTGAAAGGATTGAAAGTACTCGACTTTTCCACATTATTGCCTGGGCCATTTGCAACCTTATATCTTGCAGATTTAGGTGCAGAAGTGATCCATGTTGAATCTCCAACACGCCCCGACCTGATACGTTTACTGCCACCGTATGCTAATGGGCAGGCAACTGCGCATAGTTATCTGAATCGAAATAAACAATCTGTAGCGCTAGATTTAAAAGATCCACAAAATATTGAACTGATCAAACAAAAGATTTCTGAGTATGACATTGTTGTAGAACAATTCCGTCCCGGTGTTATGCAACGCTTAGGTTTAGACTATCAAACGCTAGCCGAAATTAACCCCAAATTAATTTATTGTTCGATTACTGGATATGGGCAGACAGGGAGCTATAAAGATAAAGCCGGACACGATATTAACTATATGGCGTTATCGGGAATTGCTGGACATAGTGGTCGTCAAAATAGTGGCCCACCGCCTATGGGAATTCAGGTGGCTGATGTTGCTGGCGGTTCTTTACATGCTGTGATTGGCATTTTGACAGCCGTGATTGAGCGTGCAAGCAGTGGTCTAGGGCAATATATTGATATTTCAATGACGGACTGTGCCGTGGCGTTAAATAATATGGCGGCGTCTGCAAGTCTTGCTGGTGGGCAAAAACCAAGTGTGGAAAGTGAACATTTAAATGGAGGCACTTTTTATGATTATTACCAAACTCAAGATGGTCGCTATTTATCGATTGGTAGTTTAGAGCCTCAGTTTATGTCTGGTCTCGCGATTGTTTTAGATCTGCCTATTTTAATGGAAAAAGGTGCATCTTTTGATCCGCTAGACCGTCAACAAGTTAAACAAGCCTTGGCTGAAAAAATAAAAACTCAAAATTTTGTAGCATGGAAAAAAGTATTTTCAGCTTTAGATGTTTGTGTAGAACCAGTCTTAGCACTGGATGAGGCTTTAGATTCTGCATTGGCGGAACAAAGACAATGGGTAGTCGAGGTTCCCTTAAATTTAGAGGCAGAACAGACTGAGTCACAACTGGCTTGCCCAATTAAGTTTTCACGTTCAGTCGCAAAATATCAATTTATTGGCCAGCATTTGGGGGCAGGAAAATGGTAATTCAAATTGGCTTAAATTAAGTTTTAAAGTTACAAAACTGCCAACAAAGTAACAATTTTTATGAATTGTTACACAAATATTCAGCGTACCCTTTATGTACTAACAAAAAGACATAAAGGTTACCAATAATGAAGAAATTAAGTAGAACATTTCATTTTGGTCTGAGCCTTTTATCCTTGAGCTGTGGCATACAAAGTATTTATGCGGCAGGGGCATTTGATCCCCAAAGTTCTTGGATGCTGGGCGACTGGAATGGGCAAAGAATTGCATTACAACAAAAAGGTTATGATTTTAATTTTGGATATACCGGTGAGCTTGCCAACTTGTGGGATTCCAAATATCACTCGAGTCATGGTACTGAATATGCCGATCAGTTTGTACTGGGTGCACATCTCGATTTAAATAAAATTGTGGGTTGGCAAGATACCGAAGCACAAATCACGATTACAGAAAGGAATGGGCGTTCACTCTCACAAACCTCGGATGCACTTGCGGGTCATTTAAGTTCAACTCAGGAAATTTGGGGGCGTGGACAAACTTGGCGTTTAACTGATTTTTGGATTAAAAAGCAATTTTTAGAGCAAAAGTTAGATGTGAAAGTCGGCCGTTTTGGTGAGGGTGAAGACTTTAATACCTTTGATTGTGATTTCCAAAATTTAGCTTTATGCGGTTCACAAGTCGGAAATTGGGTCGGTGACCAATGGTATAACTGGCCTGTCAGTCAATGGGCTGCACGTGTGAAATACAACATTCAACCCGAGCTCTATACTCAGATTGGGGTTTATGAATATAACCCTGAAAATTTAAAGCGCAGCAAAGGATTTAATTTAAGTACGGATGGATCACAGGGTGCAATTATTCCTGTGGAAGTAGTTTGGCAACCGAAAGTTGGGACTGAAAAATTAACGGGGGAATACCGTCTAGGGTATTACTACAGCACAGCAGATGCAGCAAAAATTCAAAATCCAACGCAAACATCTCATAAGCAAGGGATGTGGGTGGTAGTGAAACAACAGCTCATGAATCATGGCGGAGATCAAACTCGAGGTTTAGCAGGATTTTTGAATTTAACGGTGCATGATTCTGATACCAATACCGTCGGCAATATGCAAAACCTAGGTTTGGTTTATACCGGTTTACTGGATAGCCGACCTAAAGATGAGTTAGCCATTGGTTTAGCCCGAATTAGTATTGGTGATGATGTGCGAGATCAGCAAATAGCATTGCGAGAAGATCAACAAAATGAAGAATATGATGCCGAAATATATTACGGAATCCATGCGACAAATTGGTTAACCGTCCGTCCAAATATTCAATATATTCGCCATGTTGGTGCTTATAAAAATGGTGAAAGTGCATGGGTTGGTGGTATTAAATTGCAAACAGTATTCTAGGTTTAGATTCAATGGCTAAAGTCAGTTTCTAAACTTAGAGGTGGTAATGTAATTCATTCATCTTGATGGTATCGCTTTAGTCTTTAAATCTAAAAATAAATTAAAAGTGCTCATTCTTTTTAATAAAAATGGGTGAAATGAATAAATTTATAAATATAGGTGGCTCTTATGAATTCTCCATCTTCGGCTTCAGGATTCCGAACTTTTACTGTCATTGTTGCAGTAATAATCGGTTTAATTCTGTTGGTTGGAGGAATATGGCTTGCAGTGTTAGGTGGTTCTTGGTACTACATCATTGCAGGTCTTTTCTTCATTGCAACAGCATGTTTATTAAATAAATTAAAAAGTACAGCATTGATTGTTTACGCGATTCTAGTATTGGGTACTGTTGTCTGGGGATTATGGGAAGTCGGTTCAGACTTCTTCGCTTTAGCACCCCGCCTAGATATCTTAGGACTCTTTGGTCTGTGGTTACTTATTCCAGCGGTAACTCGTGGGATTATGAATTCTAAAACTGCCAAGGTGGCACTTTCTGGAACCTTAGCCATTACTATTGCAGTGATGGTTTATGCTATTTTTAATGATCCTCAGGAAATTCGTGGCACTTTAACCACACAGCAACCCGCAACGACTGAAACCATCGCTGGGGTAGCCGATGCAGATTGGCCTGCTTATGGTCGTACTCAAGCAGGTGTACGATATTCGCCATTGACTCAGATTAATGACAAAAATGTAAAAGATTTGAAAGTTGCTTGGACCTATCACACCAAAGATTTCAAAACAGAAAATGATTCGGGTGAAACTACCAATCAGGTTACGCCGATTAAAATTGGCAATAACATGTATATCTGTACCACGCATCAAAAACTGGTTGCTCTTGACCCAGCTACAGGTCAAGAAAAATGGAAGTTTGATCCCAAAGTAAAATCGGATAAAACCTTTCAGCATTTGACCTGTCGTGGTGTGTCTTATTTTGATGCTAATAATACGGTGGGCTTTGAAACAAGCTTAAAAGCCAAAAAATCAGCCTCTGAACAATGTCCGCGTAAAGTGATTCTACCTGTTAATGATGGGAGACTTGTCGCGATTAACGCAGAGAATGGACAGCGATGTACTGATTTTGGTAAAAATGGTGAAATCGATTTACAGAAAGATATGCCATACCCATATCCAGGGGGCTATAACCCAACATCTCCTCCAGTCGTGACAGGAACGACGATTATTATTGCGGGTTCAACCACCGATAACTATTCCACTAAAGAGCCATCAGGCGTTATTCGTGGCTATGATGTCAATACTGGGGCTTTACTTTGGGTATTTGATACTGGTGCAGAAGATCCCAATGCCATTCCTGCGCCCGGACAGACCTTTGTAAATAACTCTCCAAATGCATGGGCACCATTGGCTTATGATGCGAAATTAGATGTTGTTTATGTCCCGACTGGAGTAGGTACTCCTGATATTTGGGGCGGTGATCGTACTGAGTTGAAAGAGCGCTATGCGAATGCAATGCTCGCGATCAATGCTTCCACGGGTAAATTAATCTGGCACTTCCAAACCACACACCATGATTTGTGGGATATGGATGTGCCTTCACAACCCACTTTGACGGATATACAAGATAAATCAGGACAAACTGTTCCTGCAATCTATGTGCTCACTAAAACAGGAAATGTGTTTGTCTTAGATCGCCGTGATGGTAAAGCCATTGTTCCGATTACAGAAAAACCTGTACCTCAAACCGTTAAACGAGGACCTCAAACTAAAGGTGAATTTTATTCACCTACCCAACCTTTTTCCGATTTTGATTTAGCACCAAAGCAAAAATTAACGGATAAAGATATGTGGGGTGCCACTATGTTTGATCAATTGATGTGTCGCGTATCATTCCATCGCTTAAATTATGATGGCATCTATACACCACCCTCTGAAAATGGCACTTTAGTTTTTCCGGGTAACTTAGGTGTGTTTGAATGGGGCGGTATGTCAGTCAATTCTGATCGTCAAATCGCATTAATGAATCCAATTGGCTTACCTTTTGTGTCTAGGCTGATTCCTGAAGATCCAAATCGTAAGGAAACTGCGAAAGGTGCAGGTACAGAACAAGGTGTACAACCCATGTATGGTGTGCCTTATGGTGTTGAAATTAGTCCGTTCTTGTCACCTTTTGGCTTGCCATGTAAACAGCCAGCTTGGGGATATGTAGCTGGAGTAGATTTAAAAACGCATAACGTTGCATGGAAACGCCGTATTGGTACGATTCGTGACAGTTTGCCAGGAATCCCTTTACCACCATTTAAAATGGGTGTGCCTATGCTAGGTGGGCCTATTTCTACGGCAGGGAACTTGATGTTCGTAGGTGCAACACAAGATGATTATATCCGTGCGATTAATGTGACCAATGGTGATGAGCTTTGGAAAGGCCGTTTACCAGCAGGTGGTCAAGCAACGCCAATGACCTATGAAATGAATGGTAAACAGTATGTTGTCATCATGGCTGGAGGGCATGGTTCCTTTGGTACCAAAATGGGCGATTCTTTAGTAGCGTACGCTTTACCAGATAAATAATCACTTTTGGCTTTAGAAAAACCAGCAATTTAGATTGCTGGTTTTTTGATTTAAGCTTATTGGTTATTCGATATTTTCATCAGTTAATTGAACACCCCTTCAGTTTTAGAACACGCTGTAAATATTTAAAATTCATTCGATGTCATCATCGGTACATATAAGATCAAACATTAGATTTATATTTCTGGAAAACAATCACTTTTTTGGTGAATTTGTTGGTTTAATATAAAAAATAAGCAATAATTAAGCACCGACTAAAGTCTAACTTTAGAATTATAAATGGGATTGGATTGTCGAAATGGATTTAATACAAGAAAATGGGCAGCCGCGCTATGGGCGCTTTAAAGAATTACCAGCATCGATTGATATCGATCAATATATTTATAAAACACCTTACGGAAAAACACTACAGGGTTGGCGTAAGCAATTAAAATATAAAAAATTTAAATTTTGTTGTATTCAGCATGAGCACTATAGCATTGGTTTAGCCATTGCTGATATTTCATGGGCAGGGCATGGTTTTGTGTATATCTATAATCATCAAACCCATGAGGTTTTTGAATGGAATGCCAATACCATATTGGGTCGTGGAACGGATGTTGATGAACAACCGCTCTATAGCCAAAGTCGTTTTTTAAAAGCACCGTTTGAGTTTGAAATGCAACATGCCAATGGCGTGCGTTATATTCGTGTGACAAAACATGGTGAAGAACAACTCACAGCTCGTATTTTTTGTGCAGGCACACAACCATTAAGTTTATGTAGTCCAAATGGTATTAATGGCTGGACTTATACCCAAAAGAAAACCACGCTCGCAGTTGAAGGTTTTTTCATTAATAAGCAAAAACAAAAAATAGACTTTAATGATCGGACATTAGCATCCTTGGATGATACTTGTGGTTTTTTACGTCCTGAAACTGCATGGTTTTGGTTGTCCAGTAATTTTTGGGATCAACAAGGCAATCGAATCGGGTTGAATTTAGCTTCAGGCGTGAATGAAAGTTTTGGTAATGAAAATTGTTTATGGATCAATGGTGTACTTTATCCAATTGCAGATGTGCTGTTTGAAAAGCAAAATGATGATCTTTGGCGAATACATTCTTTAGATGAGCGTTTAAATCTCACCGTAGAAACGGGTTGGCGTAGATATGAAAATTTAAATTTACGCTTGGTTGGGAGCCAATTTAGTCAGTGGCAGTCTCGCATTAGTGGAACGATTCAAACTGAACAGGGAGAAATGATCACCTTGTCGCAGGAATACGGTTTACTCGAACAGCATTATGCGAAGTGGTAATGCTGGTATCTAATTTTTAGCTTTTATAAAGCGGCTTTCCAAAAGGCATCACCTGCCTGAATCGGATCATGCGTTTCGGCTAAGGTATCTACCCAAGTTTGATATTGACGAATAATGGCATGTTGGCTTGGGTGAAAGTTGGGTTTATACCAATCTAAATATGCATGTTTCATTTTCGTTAGAATACCAGTCTGGCCAATAAACCAAGATAAGCCTTTATACATGAGTTGCAGACGTTCTAGACGACTAAAGCCATCTTGTTGTAATAAACCGTCGGTGCGTTGTAGTGTGAAATAAAACATCAATAGGGACACTAATGCTAAGGCTGCATAACGAACAGCATTAGGTGTCTGTCCGAATTGAGCCATCACATCATAAGCTACATCACGATGTTCCATTTCTTCAATCGAATGCCATGCTAATAAAGCTCGGACAAATGGATGAGCTTCTGCCAAAGTTTCTTGTTGATTAAAGAATGTTTCAGCCATGAGCGCAGTTAAATGCTCACAAGCAGCGGTAATCGCAATATTGTATTGTTTGGGATAGCGCTTTAGGGCATGCCCGAAGCGTTGATTGACCTGACCAATAAATTTTTTTACAGGCATACCTTGCTCAATTAAAATTTGATTCATTTTGTCATGTGCAATGCCATGTTGTGCTTCTTGTTGGATAAAATCAGTAACTCGTTGTTGTAAAAGAGGGTCTGTAATTTGATCTCGATATAAACGGACACATTGAATGAAGTAACGTTCGCCATCAGGGAAGGTGAGACTGAGTGCATCAAATACACGGGTACGAAAAGGATCACCACCAAACCAGAAGCGTGGGATTTCCTGAAGTTTGAAATTTAGATGACGTCGAACAACAGGATCAACTTGATATTGGATGTGTGCATTCATTTTATTTTAATCATCATGTTTAGCTTTTGAATTATGACAAATTCAGCCACATTCTCTATATCTAGACGTGCCAATTTAAAGCTAGATATGACACGTCTAAACAAAATTTAAAATATATATCGATAAATTGGCTGATGTGAATGAGCGGTATTTGAAACATGAAAATAGATGTCTAAAGTGCAGCTTGCCAAAAAGCATTACCCGCAGCAATAGGATCACCCGTCTGTTCTAGAGTATCCACCCAAGTTTGATATTGGTGAATAATTGCGTGTTGATTGGGGTGGAAATCTCGTTTAAACCAATTTAGGTATGGCGTGCGCATTGCAGAGAATGAGCCATTTTTTCCAAAAAACCAAGGTAAGCCATTAATGACCATTTTTACACGTTGCAAGGTATTAAAACCATCATATTTGAGCATGATATTGGCACGATACAAGCTAAAGCCAAAGATCAAAATGGATGTATAGGCTAAAGCAAATTTACGTAAGTTTTCTGGGACGTTCCCTACTTGTTGCATAACATCAAAGGCGACATCACGATGTTCCAGTTCTTCAATCGCATGCCATGCGAATAAAGCCCGAATGTAAGGATGCACCTCATTTAAGGTACTTTTTTTACTGTAAAACGTCTCAGCCATTAAAGCAGTTAAGTGTTCAGTCGCCGCAGTCATTGCAATATTGTATTGTATGGTCCGATTTTTCAAAATGTAATTAAAATGTGTAGCGATGGCCTTGAGAAAACGATCGACGGGCATGCCTTGTTGTTTGATGATGGCATTCATGGTGTCATGTGCTAGACCATGTTGCGCTTCTTGTTGAATAAAATCAGTAATGCGATGTTGTAAATTGGGATCAGTGACTTGGTTCCGTAAGGCTCGGATACTTTCAATAAAATAGCGCTCACCCATTGGGAAGGTTAAACTCAGTGCATCAAACATACGGGTGCGAAAGGGGTCTCCACCAAACCAAAAACGAGGGATTTGATCTAGTTTGAAATCTGGTTTTTGACGTACGACAGGAGTGATCTGATATTTGAGTAATGCAGTCATATTTTTGACCTCATATGCTTTTGTTTTAGTCATTTGAACTGTATCAAGGTACAGTTCAAATATTTATTATTGCGCTCAGCAGGGCATTTTTGAGGAGATCATGTCCTGTATGACTCAAGTTTCCGTAGTCTAATGATAACGTCGAGTTTGATTATTCTAACAGCTAATATCCTGCTTGCCAAAATGCTTCGCCAGCAGCAATAGGATCATTGGTTGCAGCCAATGTATCAATCCATGTTTGGTACTGATGAATCACGGGATGTTGGCTTGGGTGAAAATCTTTCTGAAACCAATCTAAATATTGGGTGCGCATTGCTGAAAGAATCCCTTTTTTACCAAAAAACCAAGGCAAGCCTTTATAGAAAAATTTGATGCGTTCTCGTCGATTAAAACCATCATGTTCTAACATGACATTGGCACGATAGAGGGTGAAATTCATCATCATAAATGTCGTAAACGCTAAAGCAAATTTACGGGTAGTTTCAGGTACATCTGCAACTTGCCGCATGACATCGAATGCGACATCACGATGTTCCATTTCTTCAATGGAATGCCACGCCAATAACGCACGCACATAAGGATGTGCGTCTTGCAGGGTCGCTTTTTTACTGTAAAAGGTTTCCGCCATAAGTGCTGTTAAATGTTCTGCTGCTGCAGTCATGGCAATATTGTATTGTGGTGAGCGGTTTTTAAGTTCGAATTTAAAAATTTTAGTTAGGGTGGTAATGAATTGATCAACGGGCATACCTTGATTTTTCATGATCTGATTCATTTTGTCATGTGCAATACCATGTTGAGCTTCTTGTCGAATGAAGTCTGAGACCCGCTGTTTTAATTCAGGTTCGGTGATTTTGTCACGAAATAAGCGGACACTTTCAATAAAATAACGTTCACCATCTGGAAAGGTCAAACTTAACGCATCAAATATGCGGGTACGAAATGGATCGTTGGCAAACCAAAAACGAGGTACTTCATCTAATTTGAAATCCAATTTGGTTCTAACTACAGGATCAGCATGATATTTCACGAGAGCATTCATTTTATTTTACTTGTATCGTCTTTGATGATTACAGTATGTCGGTCTTTTATAACTTTGTTTTGACAGTTGTTGCCATTTTTTATACATTTTATGACAGATGACAATGTGCCATTTCAATATCGAATTGGGCAGAGGCAAGGCCATGCAGAATGAAATAAAAATATCAAATGGCTATTTTCAGCTTTGGAAAGCATTTCTACAACAAAATCAGATGGATTGGGAAACATTTGGTTTTACGCCGGAAAAGCAAACACTGTTGGAAGATATTTTCAATCAGCCGATTGATCAACAAGCATCGTATACTTTTTTTATGGAGTTGATTAGCGCGACACGTCAGCATCTGGATTGCGATAATTTAGCCTTTGCGATGGCGAAATGTATTAATCCGGCACATTTTGGTTTGTTGGGTTATATGGCATCTCGAAGTGAAAATTTAGCGCAAGCTTTAGAGTATGTGATTCGATTTAGTCGGTTAGTCATTGATGGCGCACATTTGAAACAAATGCAGTATGTGCATGAAGGACAGACGATTCGTATGTTCTTCCCCTTAAGTGATGAAAACTATATCTTTCTACATGAAATTACATTAGCGGCAATGTTGTATTTGGCGAAACAACTTGTGCCTTTGAAGCAGTTGCCATTATTGCAAATGAGCTTTGTGCATGCGCCACAACTTCCATTAAAATATTATCAAGATTTTTACCAATGCAAACTCAAGTTTGAGCAACCGCTATATGAAGTGGTTTTTTCAACGGAAATACTCTCGTTTAAACCCGAACAAGCCGATCCTAATTTAATTCAACTCTTGGTGAAACAGGCTGAAGAGTCGTTATTACAACGTGCGCAACTGACGACAGTTGCGCAACATCTACAATTTATTATTGCGGAGTATTTAAAACTAGAGCAACAAGCACCCAAAATTGAAGATATTGCACAAGAGTTGCATATGTCAGTCAGGACATTGCAACGGCAACTGAGTCAATTGCAGACTTCATTTAAATTGATTTTAGAAGAAGAACGGATGAAGCGTTGTGAATATTTACTCACGCAAAATCTGAGTTTAACCAATATTGCTTTGGATTTGGGCTATTCAGATCAATCTGCTTTGGCAAGAGCGTATAAAGCATATCGCGGACAAACTTTATTGCAGAAAAAACAGCAACTCAAATAAAATCATTTAACATAAAAAAAGCGAGTATTGCACTCGCCATATTTTTATTTAAATCATTAAAATGGAGTGGTTTTAAATAGAGGTTTTGAGTCGAGGATAGCGAAACACAATGGTAAGAATTGCGCATATTGCTAAGATCCAGCAGTAATAAATCGTACCAATCAACTCTATTGGTGATATTTTTGCAATTGAGCAGGCTAAAAGTAATTGTGCACCATACGGAATTAAACCTTGTACCACACAAGAAAAGATATCCATAAGTGCAGCAGCACGTTTGGGATCGATATCATATTCTTTCGCGACTTCACGTGCCATATCGCCAGCTAAAATAATAGCAACGGTATTATTTGCCACAAATAAATTTGAAAAAATGACTAAAAAGCTAATCCCAATTTCACCAGCCCGCTGTGTGCCAACTCTTAAGTGTCGCGTGATGCTATAGATGCGTTGAATTAGCCATTCCAAACCGCCTTCTTTTTGTAAAAGGGCAGATAATCCACCCAAAAACATGGACAATAAGGCCACTTCAAACATACTGACAAAACCATTATAAATGGAAGTATTTAGTGCAAGTAAATCAAAGTCTGGTTTTTCAATTAAGCCCATCAAACTGGATAAAACAATGCCTAGAGTCAAAACTGCTAAGACATGTAAGCGAGTAAATGCTAAAAAAAAGACGGCAACATAGGGAACAATAAGCCAAGCATCATAGCTTTTATAGCTCAGGGCTTGTGAGTTGTGTGTCATCAACACGTAAATCAATAAGGTAAAAATTGCTGCTGGAACTGCAATCCAAACATTCACTCTGAATTTATCTCGGAGTTCGACATTTAGACTTCGCGTTGCGGCAATGGTGGTATCAGAAATCATTGATAAATTATCACCAAACATTGCTCCGCCTACGACGGCACCAATGGTATAGACCGCCGCAATATCTGTAGATGCCGAGAAACCAAAGGCGATCGGGGCGCAAGCTGCAATCGTTCCCATCGAAGTCCCCATTGCAGTAGCAATAAAGGCCGAGATGATAAATAGCATGGGTAAGACCAGTTCTGGTGAAATAATAGATAGTCCGAATTGCACTGTGGCATCGACACTACCAATACTACTCGAGACATTGGCAAAAGCACCGGCAAGCATAAATACCATGAACATTAAGATGAGATTCGGATGGCTGGCACCTTTTAGAAACTCATCAATTGCCGTATTTAATTTGCCGCGATACATCAGTACTGCCAAAATGATGGCAGGGATTGCAGCCACAGGTGCTTTGATTTGGTAAAATGCAAACTCTGTACCGATCATTGAGTGGTAAATACCACTGCCTAAAAAGAGGGCTAAAAAAACAATAAGCGGTACCAGTGCAAGCGCTCGGGCTTGCACTTTACTGTGGGTGTGGGAGGTCATAAAAATAAGAAATAAACGAAAAAACCCGCCTAGTATAGAACAGCTTTTGCAATTTAAGGAAAGTTAAACGTAATTGCCTAAATTGTTTTTTTAAAAAGCTTTTTGTAATTTAATTTAAGTTTTTATAAATACTTGTAATATTTTAAAAAGCTAAAAATAGGAAGCTTTGATCATTGTTCAAAAAAATAAAATATAGCTAAATATAGGCATTGGGTTGTTTTATCAATTGTGTATCAATATGAGATCACATTGTACGACTGAGATATCTATTCAATGGGTAAAAAATAGCGTTACAATGCATGACTTGTATTTATACAGAACCAACTCCTCAAGTTTAAACAATCCAAGGAATGTACAGCCCTATGTCACGTTTAGCCACTCGTTTTGCACAGCTTAAATCTCAACAGCGTAAGGCTTTGGTTTCTTATGTTATGGCGGGTGATCCTCAACCACAGGTCACTGTACCTTTGTTACATCAAATGGTTGAGGCCGGTGTAGATGTACTAGAACTTGGATTGCCATTTTCTGACCCAATGGCTGATGGTCCAGTAATTGCACTTGCTGCAGAACGTGCTTTAGCTGCAGGAACCAATACGCTTGATGCGTTGAATATGGTTAAGGAATTTCGTCAAAAAGATACAACGACACCCGTTGTTTTAATGGGCTATTTAAACCCTGTTGAAGTAATTGGTTATGAAAAGTTTGTATCGCTTGCCAATGAATGTGGTGTCGATGGTTTACTTCTCGTGGATTTACCGCCAGAAGAAGCGAAGGATTTAGATGTTGTATTAAAAAAATATGATATGGATCAAATCTTTTTGCTTGCGCCGACATCAACCGATGAACGTATTCAGCACGTTGTGAAGCAAGCCAGTGGCTTTATTTATTACGTGTCGCTTAAGGGTGTAACGGGAGCTGCAACTTTAGATACTGATGAAGTCGCAGCACGTATTGAAAAAATCAAATCGTATACTGATATTCCTGTGGGTGTCGGTTTTGGGATTAGTGATGCAGCTTCTGCGAAAGCAGTTGGTCGTGTTGCCGATGCAGTCATTGTCGGAAGTGCGTTTGTTAAACCATTTGCAAACTTAGCACCAGAACAGGCCGTGGAATCTGCGGTGAATAAAGTCAAGGAGCTTCGAGCAGCGCTCGATGAGTTAGTATGAATCAAGAAGTGAAATCAGGGAAAGTTCTGAGTCCTATCACACCGTGGACGGATCGTTCGATTCCAGGCATTCATATGCCAGATCAACAACAAACACTTAAGGCAACATTTACTGAGCCAACGATTGAGTGCCCTGAATGTCATGCTTTAGTGACTCGTACCGCAATGTCTTTCAATGCTTATGTCTGTCCACAATGTGATGAACATTTGCGTATGAAAGCCCGTGATCGTTTGAATTGGTTTTTAGATCAAGTGCAACATGAGCTCGGTCAAGAATTTGTGGCTAAAGATCCACTGCATTTTGTGGACAGTCGACCATATCCTGAGCGTATGAAAGAAGCGCAGGAAAAAACGGGTGAGACTGAAGCGCTTGTAGTGATGCAAGGGGTACTCAAAGGCATTCCTTTAGTCGCTTGTGCCTTTGAATTTGATTTCATGGGCGGATCGATGGGCACGGTAGTCGGTGATCGTTTTGTACAAGCCGCTGAAAAAGCCATTGCAACCAAGCAACCATTGATTTGTTTTGCTGCTTCAGGTGGTGCACGTATGCAAGAAGGCATGTTGTCTTTAATGCAAATGGCACGTACATCTGCTGTAATTCAAAGAATGAAAGATGCTCATCTGCCTTATATTGTGGTTCTCACTCATCCCGTTTATGGTGGTGTGACTGCATCATTGGCAATGTTAGGTGATGTTCATATTGCAGAGCCTAAAGCGATGATTGGATTTGCAGGTAAACGTGTCATTGAGCAAACTGTGCGTGAAAAACTGGAAGAACCGTTCCAACGTGCTGAGTATTTGCTTGATCATGGTGTAATCGACCAAATTGTCCATCGTCATGCATTACGTGATACTGTATATCGCATTGTAGCTAAGTTGATGAATTTGCCTTGAACCACACTGCACCACTAGACACTGATGATTTACAAACATGGCTCAATTATTGGAGCCATGTTCACGTTACAGGGATTGATCTTGGTTTAGAACGAGTTATTCCTGTGGCTGAAAAATTAGGTGTCACACAACCCAATGCCAAAGTTCTAACGGTTGCAGGAACCAATGGTAAAGGTTCAACCACAACCACACTTGCTGCGATTTTAAATGCACAAGGTTATAAAGTGGGTTTATATCAATCTCCACATATTTATAAATTCAATGAACGGGTCAAACTTTCAGGCATAGAAGTTGATGATCAAAGTTTGGTAGATGCTTTTGTTCAAGTTGACCAAGCGCGCCGTGCCTGTGACTTATCCCTTTCATTTTTTGAAGCTACAACACTTGCAGCTTTGGTCATCTTCAAACAACAACAATGTGATGTTTGGGTGCTTGAGGTTGGCTTAGGTGGTCGTCTAGATGTGGTCAATGTGGTTAATCCCGATGTTGCGGTGATCACCAATATTGGACTGGATCATACTGATTGGTTAGGCGATAGTATTGAAAAAATTGCCTTTGAGAAAGCTGGAATCATTCGTCCAGATATTCCTGTTGTTTTTGCGGGTATACAAGATTTACCACAAGCGATTCAAGTCAAAGCTGAACAATTTAATGCCCAGTTATATATAGCCAATCGTGACTATTTTTATGAATATGCCCAAGATGGGCTGACGTGGAATTTTGCGACTTCAGGTACTACCTTGAAATTACCGTTAGGCACTTTAGCGATAGAAAATATTTCGACTGCGGTTGCGGCTATTTTGGTCAGTGGTTTAACAGTTTCTCAAGAGGCTATTGCTGAAGGTATTCAATCTGCAACATTAGCAGGGCGTTTTGAAATTCGACACATTGCCAATCAAACCGTGATTTTTGATGCCGGACATAATCCACATGGTGTTGATTTTTTGTTAAAGCAATTGCGAAAATTCTTAGAATACAATAAACAGTACACGGAAGTGGTTGCAGTATTTTCGATGTTAGTGGATAAAGACATAAATACAGTCGTTAAGTTGTTGAAAAATACGGTCACTCTGTGGAAAATTGCACCATTAACTGTGCCACGGGCAGCGCCAATGCAACAATTACACGTGGCATTACAAGGTCAATCAGTTCAACAATTTCAAAATGTACAGGTTGCATTCCAATCAGCATTGCAAGAAACAAAAAATAATCAGCTGATTTTGGTGTGTGGTTCGTTTCATACCTTAGAAGCGGTCTGGGAGTATTTAGAAGAATGTCAATGAATAACAAACAACGTTGGATGGGTGGAGTTGTTTTATTAGGGGGTGGTGTTTTATTGGCAGCATTGCTTCTAAAGGGCAAAGAAGAAATACATCAAAAGCAAAGTCAGATAGCACCTGTTGAACAGGTACAGCAACGAAATCAGATGGCAGCGGGTGAGGCAATTCAATTGCAGCCGTTAACAGTCGATGTTGCAACTGAAAAAAGATTACTCGAAGAACAAAAGCGTTCTCGTGAAAAAGCAGTTGCTGAGCAAGAAGCTAAAGCAGCTGACTTTTTACGTATGCAACAACAAGCTGAAGCCGATGCTGCACGTAAAGCAGCTGAAGAATATGCAGCAATGAATGCACGGCGAGGTGCTACGGCCCAAGAAGGGTCGGATATACCACCTGAGTTAGTGCAAGATGAAAAAACCAAAGCAAAACTAAACGCGGCAGATCAGAAGAAGGTTGAGCAGCAACAGACAGAGCAGAAAAAGCTTGAGCAACAACAAGTTCAGCAAAAGCAAAAGGCCGAAGCTGAAAAAAAGTTAGTTGAGCAGAAGCAAAAGCTTGATGCTGAAAAAAAAATAGCCGAACAGAAGCGTAAAGAGGCTGAAGTCGAGAAAAAAGCAGAGCAAGAGAAAAGACTGCAAGCTCAAGAAGAAGCAAAGAGGAAGGCTGAAGTTCAGGTTGAAGTAGAAAAGAAAAAGGCGGAGTTAGATAAAAAAGCGGCTGAGGACAAAAAGCATAAAGCTCAAGAAGATGCGAAGAAAAAGGCTGAAGCTGAAAAAGCGCGTACATTACTGGAAAATGGTGATAAGCAATGGATGGTTCAGGTTGCTTTGGCTGCTAATGAAGCAAATGCTGATGCGCTGGCGTCAAAATTACGTGCCAAAGGCTACAAAGTAACAAGAAGCCAAACATCTAAAGGGATTCGTATTATGGTTGGTCCATCAAAAGACCGTGATAGTGCAGATGTTGCCCGTAAAAAAATCACCTCAGATGTTAGCCTTGGGCTAAAGTCTGCTTGGGTGATGGATTGGGTACCTTTAGATCAGCGTTAATCATTCAAACCTGATTTATAAGATGGATTCGTGAGTTGCTCACGAATCCATCTTATATTTTCAGGGCTAAATAAATTTTCAATATTGCCCCAAATAGGATGAAAGCCGTAACCGCCATGTTTCATTTCATTTAACGCATCAGCTGTGGTCCAGTTTTCAAAAATAATTCGATACATAGCAATACTGGCACCGGTTCGATCTGAGCCGTGGTAACAGTGAATTAATACTTTCTGTTGCTTTTTTTGGGCTGATTGAATCGTTTGCATGACTTTAAGCAGATCTTGTCGATTGATTGCCCATGTGTTGATTGGAATATGGACAAGTTGAATGGGGTAATTGAGAAATACCTTTTTATCTTGATTATGATTGCGTAAATTAATCACAATATTAATATTTTGTTGTTGCAGTTCAGCAATCATCTCTGCATCAGGTTGTTCACTACGGAAAACGTTCTCACTAATTTTATAAAAATTATTTTTTTGATCAATTAAATGTCCCCAGTTGTGTGGACGATTTTCAGGTGAAATCGCTGGTGTAGTCATGCATCCAGTCAGGAGCGTACTACTTATGATAAGGATTATCGCAAATTGGTTCTTTTTCATGATTGATATCGTTTTAATTCAATAGGGTCATGTGCACAGATGATGTCAATTTGAGGCTCGGTTTGAGCAAGCTGTTGAATGTGATGCAATGTCTGAATACGTTGTAGGTTATCAAAGGCGAAAAGACGCTCTGTGATTTCTAAACTCGGTAACTTATGTTTTGGATCTAGTTCAAGGTGGGAATAATAGGCATCTCCACAGAACAGCATCCAATTATTCTGTTGTTTAATCGCTATTCCACAATGTCCTGCGGTATGTCCAAGTAGTGGAATCATGAGAATTTCATCATTAAATAATTTAAAGGCTTGTACTTTTGAAAAGTTAAACCAAGTTTCACCTTGTTGAGGTTCAATAAAATTCCAGTAACGATGATCTTTAAATTGTTGGGTACGATAACGCAGTTTATTCTGAAACGATAATGATCGAGCCGCATTAAATTCAGTTGATAAAATATGAATCGTTGCATTGGGGAAGTCTGAAATTCCACCGGCATGATCAAAATCTAGATGGCTGACTAAAATATGTTTGACATCGGATGACTTAAAACCCAGTTGTTGAATTTGCCTGATAGCGGTCAAATTCAGATCAGGAATGATTGCACCAATTTTTGCAACTATTGCACCTAAGCGCTGTTTGGTATGTAGATAATCTTGAATGCCTAAGCCAGTATCGACCAATACTAAGCCTTGGTCTGTTTCAATGAGTAGGCAATGGCAGACAATTTCTGCTTTCAAACCTTTTTGCCCAAACAGTGGCGCACAGATTGGACACATGGTGCCACAGTGCAAATGATGAACTTTATAGATCATGTTGTGTTTATTTTAAGTTTAAAAGTAATCGTTGGATTTATAACCTAGATTGAGTGAAAGACCAATCCTGTTTTTACAATTTATGTAAGTGGCTAAAATAAAAAGCCCATCCGAAGATGGGGCGTTATGGAAAATAGTTCTGACTTTATAATGTGAGTGACTTTATTTTAATGATGATTTGGTTGCGGTGTTAAGCGTAAATAAGGCTTGATCACGGTATAGCCTTTAGGGAAACGTTCTTCTAATTCAGTCACATCTTGAATAGAGGGCACAATAATCACATCTTGACCTTGCTGCCAGTTAGCAGGGGTTGCAACTTTATATTGATCCGTGAGTTGCAGGGAATCAACTACACGTAAAATTTCATTAAAATTACGTCCGGTCGAAGCTGGATAAGTAATGATGAGGCGTATTTTTTTGTCTGGATCAATAATCACCAAAGAGCGTACTGTCGCCGTTGCACTGGCGTTGGGGTGAATGAAATCATATAGCGTTGAAACTTTACGATCTTGATCTGCAAGAATGGGAAAATCCACTTGAGTTGCTTGGGTTTCATTAATATCATTAATCCAGCCTAAATGTGACTTCACATCATCTACCGACAGTGCAATGACTTTCACGCCGCGTTGTTTAAATTCATCGCTGAGCTTGGCGGTATAGCCCAATTCAGTGGTGCATACTGGGGTATAGTCCGCTGGATGAGAAAATAAAATACCCCAACTGTCATCGAGGAAGTCATAAAAATTAATCGGCCCAATACTGGATTCTTGATCGAAATTTGGTGCAGTGTCGCCTAAACGTAGTGTCATGATTGCAGCCCTTAAAGTTTTTGTGTTCAATTTTTAGTATTTAACCTATTGGAATGACTATCACTGATTTTCTTTAGAGTTAAAAATAGTATTTTTCTATTTATTTATACAAAATTTGGATATAAGAAAAATACGATATTGAAAATATTTTTAGCAATCTGATAAATCTTCTATGTATAGATAGATCAAATTTGCTACATTAATGCGCCTTAGACTCTAAGTGCTAGATACTACAGTCAGAATTTTTTACTTGGTTTTGTGCAAAACCCTTGTACTTCAAATTTCTAGCACCATAATAACGTCTGAGAAAAAATTTATTTTGATAAGTAAGATTTAGAGAGTTTATATGTTGGCAAGCCTGATCGGAGGAATCTTCGGTACTAAAAACGATCGCGAACTTAAGCGAATGCGTAAAATTGTCGAGAAGATCAATGCGCTCGAGCCGACGATATCTGCCTTAAGCGATGCAGAATTATCTGCGAAGACCGAAGAATTCAAACAACGATATAAAAAAGGCGAAAGTCTTGATCAATTGATGCCTGAAGCATTTGCGGTATGCCGTGAAGCGGGTGCGCGTATTATGGGAATGCGTCATTATGACGTCCAGTTGATTGGTGGTATTACCTTACACGAAGGTAAAATTGCTGAAATGCGTACGGGTGAAGGTAAAACCCTGATGGGTACTTTGGCCGTCTATCTCAATGCGATCAGTGAACAAGGCGTACACGTAATTACCGTGAACGATTATTTGGCACAACGTGATGCTGAATTGAACCGTCCACTGTATGAGTTTTTAGGCTTGAGCGTTGGCGTGATTTATTCAATGCAATCACCGCACGAGAAAGCCGAAGCTTATCGTTCAGATATTACTTACGGAACCAATAATGAATTTGGTTTTGATTATTTGCGTGACAACATGGTTTTCTCTATGGCAGAGAAAAAGCAACGTGGTTTAAGTTATGCCATTATTGATGAGGTCGATTCGATCTTGATTGATGAGGCACGTACGCCGTTGATTATTTCAGGCCAAAGCGAAGATTCATCACAGTTATATACAGCTATTAACAGTATTCCACCTAAACTTCGTGCACAGAAAGAAGAAAAAGTTGCCGATGGTGGACACTTTTGGATTGATGAAAAACAACGTTCTGTTGAAATGACTGAAGTTGGTTTTGAAACTGTAGAAAATGAACTAATTCAAATGGGTTTGTTGGCTGAGGGCGAAAGTCTTTATTCAGCGGCAAACTTAAATTTGGTTCATCATGTAACAGCAGCAATTCGTGCTCATTATTTGTATCAACGTAATGTTCAGTACATCATCCATGAGGGTGAAGTCATTATTGTTGATGAAAATACAGGTCGTACGATGCCAGGTCGTCGTTGGTCTGAAGGTTTACATCAAGCAGTTGAAGCAAAAGAAGGTTTAGAAATTCAACCTGAGAACCAAACGCTTGCAACTACCACTTTCCAGAACTATTTCCGCTTGTATAAAAAGCTGTCAGGTATGACTGGTACAGCGGATACTGAAGCTGCGGAAATGAAAGAAATTTATGGCTTGGATGTCGTATTGATTCCGACACATCGTCCAATGATTCGTAATGACCAAAATGATTTAATTTATTTAAATCGTAATGGTAAATACAATGCCATTATTCAAGAAATTCAAAAAATTCATGAAGTCGGTGTTGCACCAATTCTTATTGGTACAGCGACCATTGAAGCCAGTGAAATTTTGTCGGATAAACTTCGTGAAGCGGGTATTACCCATGAAGTTCTAAATGCAAAACAGCATGAGCGTGAAGCGGATATTATTGCGCAAGCGGGTTCGCCAAATGCAGTCACCATTGCGACCAATATGGCCGGTCGTGGTACTGATATTTTGCTCGGTGGTAACTGGAAAGCAAAACTTGCAAAAATTGAAAACCATACTGCTGAAGACGAAGCACGTTTAAAAGCAGAATGGGAAAAACAGAATGAAATGGTACTTAGTTCTGGTGGTTTACATATCATTGGTTCTGAACGTCATGAATCACGTCGTATTGATAACCAGTTACGTGGTCGTTCTGGTCGTCAAGGTGATCCAGGTGTATCGCGTTTCTTCTTGTCACTTGAAGATGATTTAATGCGTATTTTCGCAGGTGATCGTGTGGTGGCAATGATGCGTGCCATGGGTTTACAAGAAGATGAAGCTATTGAACATAAAATGGTGTCACGTTCTATCGAAAATGCACAACGTAAAGTTGAAGCACGCAACTTTGATATTCGTAAAAATCTTTTGAAATACGATGATGTCAATAATGAACAGCGTAAGATTATCTATTCACAACGTGATGAAGTTTTAGAAGAAAGCTCACTTCAAGATTATATTGAAGAGATGCATCGCGAAGTGATGAAAGGCTTAATCGAAAACTATATTCCACCTGAATCGATTCATGATCAATGGGATATTGAAGGTCTAGAAAATGCATTACGTGTTGATTTAGGAGTCGATCTTCCGGTTGCTCAGTGGTTGGAAGAAGATCGTCGTTTAGATGAAGAAGCCTTGGTTGAGCGTATTAGCGATGAAATCATTACACGTTACCGTAGTCGCCGTGAGCAAATGGGACCTGAGTCTGCTGCGACTTTAGAACGTCACTTCATGTTAGGTGCGTTGGATCGTCATTGGAAAGACCATTTGGCTGCTATGGATTATTTGCGCCAAGGGATTCATTTACGTGGTTATGCACAGAAAAATCCTGAGCAAGAATATAAGAAAGAAGCATTCAATTTGTTTGTGAGTATGTTGGGTGTGATTAAGTCAGATGTCGTGACAGATCTTTCTCGAGTGCATGTACCAACTGCTGAAGAATTAGCAGCAATGGAAGCACAACAGCAGGCACAGGCTGAAGCGATGCACTTGTCTTTTGCACATGATGAAGTGGATGGTTTGACTGGTGTTGTCATGCCAAATCAGCTCCAAGCTGAACCAGATCTCTCAAAAACAGTATTTTCTCCGCCTGAAAGTCGAAATGCAGCTTGTCCATGTGGCTCGGGTTTAAAATATAAGCAATGTCACGGTAAGATTTAAAATTTACTGATTTAAAGGGCAGAACGTGAGTTCTGCTTTTTTTTGTAAAAAATATTTAATGAGGCGTACCAAGCGAGCAATAGGCATTGCAGAAATGGTCGGTAAATGGTATTTACTTGCACAAGCGTCCTGTTCTTTGGAAAGACAATGAAAAAATTATTAAAAGCTTTATTTATGGCAACGGTAACTTTACCAGTATTGGCATTTGCAGATACGGCTCCTCAAGCAACAACCGTTGCAAATGTTCAGGCTGCAGCAGGTGTTACCACGGCACAAGCTGAAGTTAAAAATGATTCAACTACCGTGATTAGTCCACGTACCGGAATTCGTTATACTTTAGGTAATACTGGCGGTCGTCCGATTATTCTAAAAACAACAGCGATTGCTGCTGTAACACCGTCTACAGTAAATCGTGTTATTGCTGTAAATCCGGCATTGTCTGCAGCGAGTCAAGAAAAAGTTAAATTGGCGCTGTTAGAAAATACAACTGCGGCAGTGGCACCTTAATACAACACTCTAATTCATGTGTGCTAAACCAGTTATGCAGATAACTGGTTTTTTTTATTTAAAAATAATAAAAATAGAGGAGTCTTTTATTGCACTCGATTTTTATGAGTATTTCTAATAAGCTGTGTTTTTATTTTTAATCATTCTGGATACTTAAAAATGGCTGTTGGTGACGTGACTATGCCACATATGCATGTGGTGCAAGGTGTAAAAATTGGCTCAGCAGAGGCGTATGTACGTTATCCGAATCGACGTGATTTAGTCGTTTTTGAGTTTTCCGAAGGTACCAATGTTGCAGGTGTATTTACTCAAAATGCATTCTGTGCTGCACCAGTACATGTCTCGAAAAAGCATCTTGAGATAGGTAATCCACGCTACTTGGTGATTAATACTGGGAATGCAAATGCAGGCACAGGCAAGTTAGGTATGGAAAATGCTCAACAAACCTGTTTAAAAATGGCTGAACTTGCGCAAGTTGAAGCCTTTGAAATTTTACCTTTTTCAACAGGGGTGATTGGCGAGCAATTGCCTATGCAGCGCTTACTCTCTGGATTACAACCGGCTTTAGATAGCTTGCAAGATAGTGCCTGGATCGATGCTGCAACAGGTATTATGACTACAGACACCACACCCAAAGGTGCTTCAGAACAGTTCGAATTAGACGGTATTACTTATAGTTTAACGGGTATTTCTAAAGGTGCGGGCATGATTCGCCCCAATATGGCAACGATGCTGAGCTTTGTAGCTACGGATGCACCATTGAGTCGAGCTGTGGTACAACAATTATTAAAAACGACAGTGGAACAATCTTTTAACCGGATTACGATTGATGGCGATACATCGACCAATGATTCTTGCATTTTTGCAGCTACGGGTTTAGCCGGTGGTGCTGAAATTACATCGACTGAAGATGCAGGTTATGCTGTGGTCTTAGAGGTTTTAACGCGTGTGATGATGCGACTTGCTCAACTGATTGTACGTGATGGTGAGGGTGCAACTAAATTTATTACGGTTACAGTTGAAGGCGGAAATGATACGCAGGAATGCTGTGATATTGCTTATAGTATTGCTCACTCACCTTTAGTCAAAACGGCTATTTTCGCATCTGATCCAAATTGGGGACGTATCCTCGCTGCGATTGGTTATGCCGGAGTTAAAAATTTAGACGTTGAAAAAATTCAGGTTTGGTTGGATGATGTACAAATCTGTAAAGATGGTGGAGCTGCCGCAGATTATACGGAAGAAGCGGGCGCTCGCGTTATGTCTCAGGCTGAAATGACCATTCGTGTCGATTTAGGTCGCGGACAGGCTAAAGATACGGTCTATACCTGTGATCTGTCATATGATTATGTCAAGATCAATGCAGATTACCGATCATAATTGAGTTTCAAAATAGCCTCCGTTGAGAGGCTTTTTTGTCATGGAAATTTAGTGGTGAATGCTAAAATAGCTTCACAATGTACACAAGCGAGCTAGATAGCAAGCGATATGGATAGAGAAGAGCTTTTTATGAATGATGCGACCAATTTAATTGCCAATGAAGCAAAATCGATTGTCACAGCACATTTAGATCGTTTAGGCGAACCTAAGGATACGAGTTTGAGTCCTGAAGCTAAAAAACAGAAATTTGCTCAAATCAAGGCAGAATTAGAGCAACGTAATGCTGTGCTTGTTGCACATTATTATTGTGATCCTGATGTGCAAGAACTTGCAGAAGCAACAGGTGGTTGTGTCTCTGATTCTTTAGAAATGGCTCGTTTTGGCCGTGATCATGCAGCATCGACACTGGTTGTTGCTGGGGTGAAATTTATGGGAGAAACGTCAAAAATACTTTCTCCTGAAAAAAAGATCTTGATGCCTACATTAGAAGCCACTTGTTCTTTAGATTTAGGTTGTCCTGTAGATGAATTCACTGCATTCTGTGATGCACATCCTGACCATACTGTAGTGGTCTATGCCAATACTTCAGCAGCAGTCAAAGCACGTGCTGATTGGGTAGTGACATCTAGTTGTGCAGTCGAAATTATCGAGCATTTGGATAGTTTAGGTGAAAAAATTATTTGGGCGCCCGATCAGCATTTAGGTCGCTATATTCAAAAGAAAACAGGTGCTGAAATGTTATTGTGGGATGGTGCCTGTATTGTGCATGAAGAATTTCGTGCGCGTGGCATTACCAATATGAAAGCACTTTATCCAAACGCAGCAGTATTGGTACATCCTGAATCACCTGAAGCTGTGATTGATGTTGCGGATGCGGTAGGAAGTACCTCGCAATTAATCAAAGCCGCACAAACTTTACCGCATGACACGCTGATTGTGGCGACAGATCGTGGCATCTTCTACAAAATGCAACAGGCTGTACCACATAAGACGTTAATTGAAGCGCCAACTGCGGGTGAGGGGGCAACTTGTCGTTCATGTGCACATTGTCCATGGATGGCAATGAATGAATTGGATGGTATTTTAGAGGTTTTACAAAAATCGGATCAGGAAATATTTGTTGATCCGGTACTTGCTGCACGAGCTAAATTACCATTGGATCGTATGTTGAACTTTAGTGCGAGCTTAAAACGTTAAAAATTGTATAAAAAATATCTGATATGCTTGATAAATATACGGTTGGTGAGTTTTTTTAGTTTTTTTTTAAGATAGGTGTTGACGTCTTCGGGCGTCACGCCTAGAATGCACACCGTACCACACGATGTGTGATACGAGAAGCTGAGATGAATCGGAGCATGGCGCAGTTTGGTAGCGCACCTGGTTTGGGACCAGGGGGTCGTAGGTTCGAATCCTACTGCTCCGACCAATTCTTCAAGGCGAGGATCGTGATATTTGGTATCGTCGGTTATGCGCCTGTAGCTCAGTTGGATAGAGCATCCGCCTTCTAAGCGGATGGTCACAGGTTCGAATCCTGTCAGGCGCACCACTTATGGTAGCTTGATATTTAGAGCCAAAGATGTGATGGTGGTTGTAGCTCAGTTGGTAGAGCCCCGGATTGTGATTCCGGTTGTCGAGGGTTCGAGCCCCTTCATCCACCCCAATTTCACATATTATCGGAGCATGGCGCAGTTTGGTAGCGCACCTGGTTTGGGACCAGGGGGTCGTAGGTTCGAATCCTACTGCTCCGACCAATTTAAGTTTATAACTTAAATATAAATAATCCGCTTAGATGCGGTTTTTTTATGTCTGAAATTTGACTATAAAATACAGCGCCAATAAAAAAGATCTCTTAAGAGATCTTTTTTATTTATAAATAATCATAAAAATTAGGGAATGATAATAACGGTAACGCGTCTATTTGCAGCACGATGTTCTTCACTGTCATTTATTTCAACAGGTTGAGTTGAGCCTTTTCCAAAAGCAAATACATTTTGAGGGGCAAAGTCATGCTTTAAGAATATTGTCGCAACTGTTTGTGCGCGTTGTTCTGAAAGTTTTAAATTATATTCTGGATTGCCGACATTATCGGTATGGCCTACAATTTTAACTTTATTTAAATTATATTTTTTGAGTTGTTCTGCGAGTCGGATAAGCTCAGATTCATGTAATGGCTTAATTTCAGTTGCATTAAAAGCAAAAAGTAATCGTTCGGGTAATCCTAGGCTCCAGCCTTCATCTGTGAGTACGAAACCTTCCTTTTTCAAGATACGAACTTGTTTATGGCTTAAAGAGCCAAAACTTAAGCATCCTGATAATGCAAAACAAAAAATTGCAAGAATGGATATTTTGAGGCTTTTACTCAAAATCATAATAAATTCCTAAGGGTTAAGAGTGAAATATAAACCAATGGTGTTTTAATGATTTGGCTTTATACATGGCTTGGTCGGCTTGAGAAATAAAATCTTCGGGATTGGATGCTTTTGAAGACAGCGCAATGCCCAAGCTAAAACTGAAATGAATTTTTTGGTCTTTATAGATTAATGGTGTTTCGCAACATTGAAGTAGCTTTTCAGCAGTGATAATGACATGTTCAATTTTGGCGACTGAATTAAGAATAATGGCAAATTCATCACCGCCTAAGCGGGCCACAAAATCTTCTTGGCGAATATTGTTTTTGAGACGATCAGCCATTTCTTTTAAAACCTCATCCCCAACGAGATGACCATATTGATCATTGATGGCTTTAAAATTATTGTTATCTATAAAGAGTAAGGCTGATTGATTTCGTTGCTTTGGGTCTTCAAATAGATGACATATTTTTTGATAAAAATAATTACGATTAGCTAGACCAGTTAAATGATCGTGTTGAACTTGATAAGAAAGTTGGTTGTTTTCATTCTGTAGGTGAATATGCCAAGACTGGATTTCATCGAGTAACTGATTAAATACGGTATTGAGGTGGTTAAACTCTTTAATGTCATTGTTTGGAAAGCGTAAATTGTAGGCTTTTTGGCTGCTGAGCAATTGTGCAATCTGAATGATGGGTGAAATAGATTGCATGATGTGGCGATAAGTTGAATTAACAGACCACCAAAGTGCCAAAATCATAAATAGCATTCCGACAATTAGTCCAGCAAAAATTTTGATGATAAACATCATAATTTCATTGGAGCTACCATATAACACAACCTCACCAACAACACGTCCATTATGTTGAACGGGAAGCTTGATTGCTTGTTGTAAGAAAATATGGTCAAAGATATTCTGTAAAGTTGAGTATTGCTCAATGTTTTTAATACTTTCGGTAATTTGTTTGCCTTGATCATCATACACTTTAATCAGTCGAATTGAATGCTGATGGGTATATTCATTAATAATTTGAGATATCGCAATTTGATCTTTAAACACAAGAGCGGGCTGGATTCGCTCAGATATAGTTCGACTTATTAAAAGTAAATTTTGTTTTGCATAAGACTCTACTGTAAATACAGAAATGGTTGCAAAAGTAAAAGTACAGATTAAAAATGTAATGGCAAAAATCGTAAATTGAGACTTGCGAAAGAGGGCTTGCAGTGAGGTTGACTTATAGAGAGTACTAATCATGTATTACTCCGAGTTTTTCGCTAAAAGTAAAACACGAGGATCAACATGAATTTTAGAGTGGGCTAGACTGTCTAAGTTGACTTTAAAAAGGGGGTTGCCATTTTTGGAGGTAAATAAACAAAAAGAACTTCCGATTTCACATTCATTATTATTGGTGCTGAATGACAATATCGATTGATTTAAAGATTTATTTAACAACTGTTGCTGAGTGTTGGGAGAGGTGTTGCTAAAAAAGATAGCGTCACAATATGTAGATCGTAATTCATCTGCACTAATTGCATGAATAGTTAGCTTGTGGTTGTTTTGTTGTGCGAAAAAACTAAACTGATTGGCGATACTTAAATTGTTGACGACACAGAAAGAAATGTTGGGGTTGGAAAACTTCGCATAACTTAAAATTGAAAGGGTAATGCTGTAAAAATTGTGTGAAGAATTGGCAAGAGATAGATTACTTATACAAAGTAAGACCCCTAAACAGAAAAACTTTCTATTTATTAAATATGCCATTTCAATATTTATTGTGTTTAAAAAAGAATAAAACCATTTTAAAGAATAAAGATAAAGATAAATAGGTTAAATTTTAGATAAATGTAATAGTTTTTACGTTATTTTGATTAATAAACACCCACCTGAATAAATTAATTAAGAAAGGGGGTTGTGTTGGTTCTGAAATACTGTAGAATGCACATCCATCGGCGGTGATGTTAAACAAAACCTCTGATAAAT
>NZ_NEGB01000001.1 GCF_002135235.1 Acinetobacter silvestris | reverse complement strand
AATACTTAAACTTCAACTCAAATATTTCTGTTAATAACTCATTTGACGAAAGCTAGGCATTCAATAAGACCTTGGCGAGTAAGCATAAACAGTTGTGCTGGCGACAATAGCAAGAGTGAACCACCTGATCCCTTCCCGAACTCAGAAGTGAAACCTCTTAGCGCTGATGGTAGTGTGGGGTTACCCATGTGAGAGTAAGTCATCGCCAGCTCATTAATTCTAAAAACACCCCAACTTAACAGTTGGGGTGTTTTTTTATGGGAAATATGTACGGAATAAAGGGGAATAAAATAAAAAATAGATCAACATTAGAATTTAGAAACATCATTCTTCAATTTTATATATCTATGGTCTAATTGCTGGGTGTTTAAAAGATAATCAATTGATTAATATTGATATTAATTTATGCTTTGTTACACTTTTCATATAATAAACTCTTTGTTCTACTAATTTAATCAAATATTTGGTGATATTTTACGCCAATAATTCATTTAAATACTTATTTAGTATAAATCCATACCTTATGGGTTTTAGACAAAAAATGAATCTGGATTCATTGTATGTTGATATTAAGTCTCACAACTGGAGGTGAGGAAAATGTCAATGACGGCAATAAATGTAAATACGATAATTGATAATTCAAAATTTAAGCTATTTCATACAAAATTAATTCTTTGGTGTTTATTTATAGTTTTATTTGATGGTTATGATTTGGCGATTAATGGTGTGGTTTTACCCTTGCTGATGAAGGAATGGGGAATGACAGCTGTACAAGCTGGAATGCTTGCCAGTACTGCACTTGCAGGTATGATGTTTGGTGCAATGCTCTTCGGAATGTTAGCAGATAAAATTGGTCGCAAAAAAGTTGTGTTAATTTGTGTCACATTATTTAGTGGGTTTACATTTTTGGGTGGTTTTGCTTCAAATCCAACAGAGTTTGGAATATTACGCTTTATTGCAGGCTTAGGCATTGGTGGTGTGTTACCGAACTTAGTGGCATTAACCAATGAGTATGCACCACAGCGTTTACGAAGCACTTTGGTAACCACCATGTTTAGTGGTTATGCCGTAGGTGGAATTATGGCTGCATTATGTGGGACATGGTTTACATCATCATATGGCTGGGAAATCATGTTTTATATTGCAGGTATTCCATTATTATTCACACCTTTATTTTGGAAATTTTTACCTGAATCTTTAACTTACTTGGTAAAAGAAAATCATCATGAGCAAGCAAGAAAATTCTTAGAAAAAATTGAACCTTCAACGGCTTTATCGCCCAATGCTAAATTGGTTTTAGCGGATACTGATCAATCACAAAGTTCTTCAGTGAAAGCATTATTTACAGAAAAACGTGCTGCAGGAACTTTCTTGTTTTGGTTAATATTTTTTATGTGCCTCCTTGTGCTTTATGCATTAGGTAGCTGGTTACCAAAATTGATGATGGCAGCAGGTTATTCTTTGGGCAGTAGTTTATTGTTTTTACTTTCTATGAATGTAGGGGCTGTCATTGGAACTATTGGTGGCGGAATATTAGCTGATAAATTCCATTTGAAACCTGTACTGATTAGCATGACTTTAATAGGCGCATTGGCTTTATTCGGTTTAGGGTTCAATTCTCCACCAGCAATTTTATATATCTTGGTTGCATTTGCTGGTGCTTCCGCGATAGGGGGTAGTATTTTACTTTATAGTTATGTTGCACAGTATTATCCAGTAGCAGTACGCTCAACGGGGATAGGTTGGGCATCTGCTGTGGGTCGTATTGGTGCAATCGTTGGTCCGATTGTGATTGGCATGATTTTAGGCATGGAGCTTCCACATAAATGGAACTTTATTGCAGTGGCTATTCCTTTAGTTATCGCTGCATTTGCAATTTCTTTAATTCGTGTTGCGCCTGCTAAAAGTACAGTTAAAATTGAAACAACTGTAGTCCAAACAAGTTAAACCTTAACGCTTGAATACATGATTTTCACTAAAGGCTTTGGTTTACCCAAGGCTTTTTAGTTTAAATATTAGTAATATTAAATAGGCATTACAGTGCTTTTTTTAAGACTTTTTCATGTTTCTTGACTTGCTTCGCGTACTTTTTACCCTGTTTTTTCATTTTGTGATTGGTATTATAAGCCGTCGGTCCAACATTGTAATAAGCTAATGCTTTTTCCCAACTACCTGCAGACTGATTATATTTTGCTAAAATAGAAGCACCACAATTAATATTATTTGATTCCTCAAATAAATCTCCTGGACAAGATTGTTGCCAATATCGAGGAATGATTTGCGTTAAACCTACAGCTCCAGCAGATGACATAACATTACTTCTATAACTGGATTCTTGTCGAATCGTTGCTGCTATGAGAAGAGGATCCACATGGTATTGATCTGCACTTTGAACAATCATCGGTGAGATACGATTAGCCGTATTGGGAGTAACTGAATAGGCACTTTGAATCCCTTTGGATAGTTTTTTTGCCCGTTTTTCAACTGAACCCCCCCTAAAGATGAGCATCCTGCAATACTGAAGATACTCACTGCAATAATCATTGCTTTTAAAAAGTATAATTGGTTTGATGATTTTGATTGAGTAAGTTGATTAGCTGTAAGCAAAATAAAAACCGAAATAGCAAGATTCTAAGAAAAATCATGGTAATGGGCTAAATATATAGAGTCAAGGTGTGGTCACGTTTTTACACAACTCTCTTTTTTTATTGTGTTGTTTTTAATAATCTATTCAAGTGATGACCTATAAAATTATCGTTTGAATTTAATTTAAAGGAGAAAAAATGGGCTGGGTTGTGATCGAAAGCTATTCATTTCCATATGAGGCACAAATTGCAAAAGCAAAGCTAGATTCATGCGATATTCCCTCATATATTGAAAATGAACATACTATTAATATGAATTGGTTATATTCCAATGCGATAGGAGGCGTTAGACTTGCTGTTCCTGAAAGCTTTAAAGAAGAAGCATATTCACTTATCCATCAGGATTTTAGTCACGAGGTGGTACAACACTTCGAAATACCAGTAGAGCACTGTCCAGCCTGTGGAAGTCCCGAAATTGAACCTTATACACAAGGGAAAAGATCAGCATTTCTTGTTTTTATATTCTTGGGTTTTCCTTTGTTTTTTTATAAGCACGGTCTGCGGTGCAAAAAATGTCTTCATTTCTATTCAGATCAATAATCAGCACCGTTTTTAAAGTTTTAACTCCACCAGTATCTTAGAATATGAAAGAAAATTGGTGCGGAAAAGCAAATAGAATCAATACGGTCTAACATCCCACCATGACCATGAATCAGTTGTCCCCAATCTTTAACGCCACGATCACGTTTAATTGCGGACATGACTAATCCACCAAAGAATCCAAAAATACAGACAATAAAACCGATAAGCGCTGCTTGCCAATAATTAAATGGCGTCAACCAAGACATTGTGACACCCAATGCGGTAGCTAAAACAATGCCACCAAGTAGGCCCTCAACGGTTTTAGATGGAGAAAGTACAGGGGCAACTTTATGTTTTCCAAATAATTTTCCGCAAACATATTGCAGCACATCTGAAGCTTGAACTACCATAATGAGCCAAATCGCTAACCAAATTTTTTCTCCATCGAAGTCAGGGAGTCTTAAATTTAACAGTGCAGGAACATGTGAAATACAGAATACACTGACCATTAGTCCCCATTGAATTTTAGCGCTACGTTCTAAAAAATGAGTGGTATCTTCTTGTTTTAAACTGGCGATTGGAATTAATAAAAATACATACAGCGGAATAAAAATAGAATATAGGCCGTACCAGTCTGTATAAATTAAATAATATTGGTAAGGAATGACGAAATAAAATGCGATCAGTAAGGGGAAATAATCACCTCGTCGAGTCGGCAATAAGCTAATAAATTCTCGTAAAGCAAAGAGTGAAATTAAACCAAACAATACGATAAAGGCAACCTTGCCCAATAAAATGGCAGTACCAATGACAATTAGCATGACCCACCATGCATTGATACGTGCATTTAAATTGTCGATTACACTTGAAGGTTTATTTCCCGTTTTTTTCTTTAAGATAAAGCCCACTGATGAGGCAAAAATTAAAATTGCTGCAAATATGCCAAATAAAAGATAGGTTTGGTTTAAATTATCAAGAGTCATTGATTCTCAACCTGTTTTAATTTGAGTAATTGTTGTTGGGCATAGGCTAGAAATTCTGTTTTATTCATCTCTAAATGTTGGTCTAGAGGACGACCAAAACATACAGTCGATAATAAAGGAAGGGGGATTAAGGCACCTTTAGGCATCACGCGTTTTAAGTTTGAAATCCATACAGGAACAATTTCGACCTCTGGAAATTGACGGTGTAGATTATACAAGCCACTTTTGAAATCAAGTAAATCGATATCATCATTTAAGTTTCGAGTTCCTTCAGGAAAGAAGATAATTGAAGAACCTTGAGCTAAAACATCATGAATGGGTTGTAGTGGATCTTGATTCTGTTCTTTATGTCGCTGGATAGTGACACCATTAAAGGTGTCTTGGATAAGGAAGCGACGTAAGCCATCTTTCATCCAATAGTCCGAAGCTGCCACAGGACGTGTTTGGCGTCGTATCGATTTTGGTAAAGATGACCACAACAGAATGAAGTCAATATGACTATTATGATTGGCATAATAAATGCGTTGTTTTAATTCGGGTTGACAGCCTATCCATAAACTACGTGCTCCAGTTAGGAGTCGGGCACCACGACGTGTCAAAAAAGCAATGCAACGCGCAAGTGAAAGGGTCGTTAGATTGCTTTGATGATGATTTGGGTCGGGTGGAATAAGTGATTTTTGATTCATTAGGACGACCAAATTTTTATTGTGTAAATTGTTTTAAAAGTAAACGTATTAAAACAATTTTTAGAGGAGTGAGTAAAGGTTTTTTAATTTATGGATGATTTACAAGATCATCTTGTAAATCATAAAGTTTAAAACTTCATCTAAATAAGCATTAAATAGCCTAAGTATATTTAACATATACTGTCAAAAGTCATATAATTATTTATCTTATAGCAATTCACAATAAATTTATGACTCCTGCTTGTAACATTTTAAAATCAAATAAGATAGAATTTAGTATCCACGAATATGTACATGGTGCAAATGCAAAAAGTTTTGGTTTAGAAGCAGCTGAAAAATTAGGGCTTAATGTTAACGAAGTGTTTAAAACATTAATGGTTACGGATGATAAAAACTTCTTTATTGCTATTTTACCTGTCAATTATCAACTTAATTTAAAAAAAGTCTCTAGTGCTTTTGGTTGCAAAAAATTGCATATGGCTGATCCAAAAGTTGCAGAGCGTTTAACTGGTTATTTGGTCGGTGGAATTAGCCCAATAGGACAAAAAAAACGTCTAAGAACAGTCATTTGTGAAAGTGCAAAAAGCCTTAATAAAATGTATATAAGTGGTGGTAAGAGAGGATTGGATATTGGACTAAATCCTTTAGATTTAAGTCAGGTTTTAGGGGCAAATTTTGCTGATATTATTGATGAATAATCTGTATTATTATTGATCAATATTGGTTGTATAAAGTTATGTTACTCACAAAGTTACTCACAAAAGTGTTACTCATAAAAAAGCCACCTAAACGGTGGCTTTATCGCTAGATCAAATATCTAAAATTACAGACTGAACATAAGAGTTGAGCCAATAACTCTTTCGACCATCCTTATGTGGTTTTGTATAACGACCAACTCTAATTCTAGCATCTAATGTTTCTGGTTCAATATTTAATAATTTCGCAAACTCTGCACGACCTATACGTCTTTCATTTTGTTGAGTGAAAGTCTTTTTTAAAATTTGCATTTCATCAAAAATGGCCTGAATTAGATTGTGGTCTTTTTCGGATTTCATTCAAGACACCTCCTTCAAACTTTGTTGCACAGAGACAGGTAAACGCTCCTTAGCCCACCAAAGAACCGCATAGTCCCAACGCTCTGTATCAAACGAAGCAATTAAAAAATGTTCTGGTATTGGTGGAGTGGGTGTGTATCCCTTCCACTCACCATTGGCATTCGAATCAATTTCTTCTAAATCAACAGATGTATCGATTGAAATATCGATATTGCCGTTCACTTGAAGCTGTTCCCATTCTTCGGGTGTATAGCCACGCTCTTCATTATTGTCAAGCATCGGATCAATGGAGTTGAAGTCTGGATGAAACCACCAACAAAGGTCTTCAGGTAGCTCAACACGCTTTAATTGTTTAATCAAATTATGAAAATAAAGTGCTGCCTAAAAATCAACCTATTTTTGTTGTCTTGATAATCACTCGGATGATGTTTTTTCTACTAATTGTGATGTGCTAGTAGGTGTGTCTTGTAGGGCGGCTGCTTTCCGTTTTTGGTTAGGCATATAGTCTGGTTCACTCGACATAGCCAAGTATAGAAAAGTAAAAAAGATGGAAGTTAAAACAGCAACAATGGCAATAAATTTCCAACCTAAAGTAGTTGATTTTAAATCATCTGATGAGGAGTTTTTTTTCATAAAAGTGCCTAAATAGCAAAAAATTAAAAGTGTATCTTTCATATTATAAAACTGATTTATGTGAAAAACCACTTCATATACCTTTATGGAATATTAGTAATTAGGAAACCAAACTCAAGGTAGCTATTTAATGATGCACGTATAAGAGAGAATTAATTAACCATCGACAAGGTGGTTTTTTACACCCAAAGAAAAACCCCGATAGCGCTAACTGTCGGGGTTTTTTAATGCCTAAAACTTAAAAATATTCTATGCGGGAACAAGTCCAACATGAATTTTCTGGCCCAAAGCGTTTGCAGCACTTGCAAGTGTGGTCAGCGTAAGACTGGTGTCATCTTCATCAAGCAGGCGGTTTAGAGATGCTCGACTGGTATGCATTTTTGCAGCCATGGCAGTTTTAGTTAACTTTTGAGCTTTCATTGCTTCGGCTATTTGCCATGCAAGAACACGTTTTATCGCAACAGCGGTAGCTTCTTCAAGCAAGCCTTCTTCTTGTAAGAAGTCATCGAAACTACTGCCAACATGTTGGTCGTTGAAGTTATTCATCATGATCTCCGTGACTGTTTAAGTCTTTGTTTAGCTAAGGCTAAATTGGGCTTTGGTGTACTTTGCGACTTTTTAACAAATCCATGAAGCAAAAGCATGGTGTTGTCATCAACAGTAAAGAATATGCGTGCAATTCCAGAAGAGATATTGATCCTGATTTCCCATAGGTTGGTATCCATCTTCCTAACGAGTGGCATACCTAATGGCCAACCAATTTGAACGGTTCGAATATCTTCACCTAAGGCTTTTTTGTCAATTGGCTGAAATTCTTTTAGCCATTCTTTCACTGGCTCACTACCACTATCTGTCTTAAAGAACAGCACGGTCATTGGTATTACAGGCATCACATGCTCCTCTTTATTTAATTGTACCAAAAATGGTACGTTTTGCAAGTTTTAACCAAGCGAAGCCGACCTTAAACAAGTTGGCTTTTTTATTGTCCTGACGCTGGGCACCCTTGCGTGAACAAAATCAGGACAATGGCGATGTGAAGGGTTATACCATTCAATATGTCATGGATGTGCAAACCGACGGTGCTGCATGGGTTGAAGTGTTAAATACCCAAATTTCAGATAAAACCGCTGCCAACTATGAGCGTTCACATCGTATTGATTTACCTAAAGCCAATATTGGTTGGCAGATCCGCGTTCGAAGTACCACTCCAAATGCAAGCTCAGAATTTATCTCTGACAAGATGTATGTGCAGGCTATCACTGAAGTCATGGATGCCAAGTTACGTTATCCGAATACCGCATTGTTGGGTTTGCAATACGATGCAGAAACATTTTCCAATGTAGCGAAAATGGCGGCTGAATGTGATGGGGTAGAAATCCTCGTTCCCTCTAATTATGACGCTGTTGCTCGGACCTATAGCGGTTTATGGGATGGTACCTTTAAACGCGCATATACCAACAATCCAGCATGGCATTTTTATGATGCCTGTATCAGCAAGCGCTATGCATTGGGTGATCGAATCAATTCAAGCATGATTGATAAATGGTCGATCTATCGTTTAGCACAATACTGTGATCAACCGGTACCAGATGGCCATGGTGAAACAGAACCCCGTTTTACCTTGAATGTATATGAACAAGGTCAGGAGGATGCTTGGACGGTATTGACCAAAATGGCAGGAGTGTTTCGCGCCTTTGTGTACTGGAATGGTCAGCAGATTGTCTGTGATGCTGATATTCCACAAGATACCTATTTCACCTATACCTCTGCCAATGTCATTGATGGTCACTTTGAATATTCAGGCACCCGCGCACGAGATCGGCACACAGTGGCCGGGGCATCCTAGTCAATGTCCTTCATTTGTCACTGATGGAAAAATACAGTTTTTATCTGATTGTCATCATGGATTAGCAGGTCAAACAGTTGATCTTCCTAAAGTTGAGGAATTCTAATGCCAATCATTCAAATCTTATGGAAATTTAAAACATGGATCGCAATAGCGGTCTTTTTTATTTTATGGGTATCGCAACTTGCCTACACCAACCATTTAAGCGGAACGCTCAAAGCAGCTGATGCCAAGTGCAAAGCCACCATTCAAGCAATGGAACAAAAGTAATTAAAGGCATTGGCCGCCAAACAAAATGAAATTAACCAAGTGAGTGCAGACTATAAGCAAGTTAAATCAGAACAACGAGTCAAAGTCGAAACAGTTACACGTGAAGTGCAAAAGATCATTGAGCATCCTGTTTTTAACAACGCGTGTATTGATTCTGACGGGGTGCAACTCGACAACTCACTTATCACCCGTGATTCCAGCTAATTTAATGCAGCCTTGCCCTGATCTTCAAATACTGGAATCAGGGCAGGGTAAATCTGTATTACCTTGGGCAGTGGATACTGTGGCTAAATACAATCAGTGTTCAGCTCAGGTTGATGCATGGATTGAGATTGGGAAAGCCCTCAGGTGAACCGCACCTCCGAAAAGTTGGACATATAGTCTGGTTGGAGGGGCGCTTTTATATCAAGAGAAAGTAAAATACTAGGGCTATATTAAGAAAGAGGGTGTTCTGCTAAACCTCGATCGGTTATTTTTGTATTTGTTATAATGACTTGACTATCTGAATATACGCAATAAGCAAGGACTTGTTGATCTTTTTCTACAAGCATAATCATTGGCTTATCGGTATCTCTAATCCAAGATTCAGAGGCTCCAGATCGAACAATAAACCACATTGTATCCCCTTCATTACTCCATTTATTTATACATACTTGTATGGCTAAATCTGAGCTATTTGTTATTTTAATGCCCATATGTATCTCCTTGTAAAATATATTATTTAAATACAGATAGGGTTTAAGTTATATATTTTAAATTAAAGTTATAATTTTTTTCAATATTGGAAACAGTAAATCAGGTTAGTTATCCGAAATAATGTATTAATAGATGAGTTACAACAGCAATACTGGTAATACCCATAAAGACTCAATGCAGGCGATTATCAAGCTGCAGCAAATCAATTTGATGTTTGGGTCAAGGCTGGCGATAAGACGATGCAGGGCTTGTGAATCGACGCGCTGTGGAAAGAGAGTTGTTTGAGAAAGCCCTCAGTTGAGGGCTCATTTTTTAATGATGAGAATGCTGAATTTTGGGTGTGTCTCCTGCGAAAGGTCTAGCTTTACAGATCTCTAAGCTTTCATTTGGATCACAAATACGTACATCTTGCATCATTCCTTGGTCTTCATGATCAAGAATGTGACAATGCAGAACAAAATCGCCAAGAAGATTATTGTCATATTGGGTACGTGTTATGACGGTATATCCTTTAGGGACAAAAATAGTGTCTTTCCATACATGTTTCAGGTTATTAAATTGAACATCATATTGACCTCCATTAGAGGGATTGCCGGAAACATCTTCATCCTTCTCATTTAATATTTCTTGGATTTGGAATGGATTTACATGAATATGAAAAGGGTGTCCACCTAGAGTAGATGTTAAATTCCACTCGTCGATGTAACTACTATCATCAGTAGTTTTAAAATTTAGATAACGTACATCTTCTTGTTTACCTGTGTATGCTTTACTTTCATCCATATCATTGATTTTATTACTAATTTTAAAACCATTTCCGATATGGAAATTCAATTCTTGCTTATTATTTTTTACTTGCTCGTTTTCTAGCGATTTGTATGGTGCAAAAGCTGATAGGTCATTTTTTGCAATTTGATTTATGATTTGAGTAGGTAATTCCTTCTGTTTTGCTTGATTCGCTAAATAAGTTTGAATATTTATTTCTCGTTCTGTGGATTTTTTAACATCAACCCAATTAATAAGTTTTGCATATAGATCATGATTTTCAGATAGTTGTGCTGTCAACTTGTTAGAAATGTTTTTATTAATTTCATTTTTATCATTTAGTTTTGTATCAAAAACACAATATTTATTTACTGTTGGGAAAGAGATTAAAGCATCTTGGCGATAACCTGGTTGTAATACTGATAGCTTAGTTGGTTGAGTCTCTGCCATAGTAATTCCGTCATGGGCAAAGGTGTTAAAATTGATAGATTTGAGTTGGTTAAATCTCGTTATTTTTTCAATGTCCTTATTTTCTTTGTTATCAATAAATTCACCATATTCACGGCATTGTTGAATAACTTTATCATCACTAAAATCGGCTGAATTTGGTAGCTCTTTGATGATTAAACCGAGAGTATCTCTAACTCCTCCATGAATCATTCTCCACCGAGAAAATTTATTTTGGGTCATTTCTAATTTACCCAAGACTAAGCCATTAATTGATGTATAACGTGATGATTTAGCCCAAGATGTTGGATTTTCTAATTCACTATAATCATCAATTTTTCCATTCTTATTATATTGAATTTGTTGAAACATCAGAATTTTTTCATCTGTATCTTTTAAGAGAATATCAATATCACCGACTTGGACAACATTATTATTATCGATTTTTGGAAATCTATTGCCTTCAACTATAAGTGCACCAACCATGCCACTAGATACTTGTAGTGCTGTTGAGCCATGTAGATGCGGATGATACCAAAATGTACCTGCAGGATGATTTTTGGGAATTTCAAATTGAAATGGTTGTGATGTATTAGGCTTTATATTAATAAAAACATTATCACTTGCAATACCGGTATCTTTGGAGTCAGGTTTTTTAAAATAACCTGGATTTACAGCTAAACCGTGAGTATGTAAGTTTGTATTATTAAAACAATGAGGAGTATTGTGATCATCTTGTTTTTTGCATTCGTCATTATCTAATTTATTATTTAGTTGAACTTTTAAATATGCTTCTGGTTGAGTTCGAATAGTAGGAGCAACTAGAGAATTATTTTCTGTATTTTGACTATTTCCATCGAGATACTGTCGAAGCTCAACTTCATCAAATTTTCCAAGATTTGGATTGAAAATTTCGCCTTTTTTCATTTGAACATTTAGTTCTAGTGGCTTTCCATTGGGACTCAATTGGAACTCATTTGGGTTAATAATAACCACTGACTTTGCATAAACCGTGGGTGAAATACTTATTGAAAGTGCTAGCATGTTAAAAAGCAAGATTGTTAATTTTGGCTTCATGAAAACTCTAATTTGACTTAAATATTTGAAATAAATATAAAATTTATCATATCTGTGTTTTAATTATTGTTCAATTTTTATGGGGAAAATAAAAATGAAAAAAAATATTATGGGATTTGGTGCTGGAAGCCTTCTTTTTTTAATGCAAGGCGTAGCTTTCGCTGATATTCAAAGTTATGAAAATTTTGCAAAAAATCCAAAAAATATACAGAGCTTAGATAAAGCTTTTGACGAGATGAAAAAGCGTAATAATGCTGCTCATGATTCAAAGGATTTTAGGACTAGTTTACAGTATTGGGCAAATATACATGGTTATTTTGCTAAAGACCTATCAACTGATCCAAATGCAAAAGTATTAAAAGATACTATTAAAAATAAAGTAGGGGATTGTTTTAGTGAAGCTTTCGAAAATAAATCGAAAGAAGAAATAGAACTTTGTATAACGTATACAAAATACTATACGGCTATTCGTAATCAAACCGTCTCAGATGATAAAATTGCACAAGATGTTTGGGGAAGCTGCCCACATGGTAGTGATATGTTTCTACCTTGGCATCGACTCTATTTACATTTCTTTAATAAAACACTGAAAAAAGCGAGTGGCAGTACTGAGTTCCAATTGCCATATTGGAAATATGAAGACAATTACGATGGAGAAACTTTTTCTGTAGCTTTACCAACACAATTTACCAAGCCGGCCAGTTCAGTATATAGCCAATATCGCACCAAGGGTTTAAATACAGGACAGCAAAGAATTACTGCTTACATGAATGGAAAAGGGGATGGTGTTGATATATTGGCTTCAAATGCATTTGAAGCAGTAGATTTCTTTTCAAAAGAAAAAAATGAAAAAGGTATAAAAGGTTTTTCAAACGAAATTGAAGGAAATCCACATGGAATGATGCATTGTGGAGTTGGTGCTAATTGTATTGCTCCATACATAGGACTTGTTCCTGCAGCAGGGAATGATCCAATCTTTTATTTACATCATCGGAATATTGACCGATTATGGCAAAAATGGATGGAAACAAAAAGTAATGGAGAAGAAATTACACTTGAATGGGTAAAAAATAACCTAGGAATGGATCCTGCATGGTTTGAAAAAGAAATGATTTTTGTCGATGAAAATGGCAATAAAGTCACTGTAAAAGTAGCTGATGCATTTAGCCCTGAATATATGCCTAAATATGATGATCTTGATTTGAAAAACACAGAACACTCATTAGGTGCGCTTAAAGCAATTTCAAGTCCATTGGGTAGTCATGAGAGTTTTGATTTAAAATCAACAGCGATATTGGGTCAAATGCCGGAAAAAATTAATCTTGCGGCACCTGCAAAAAACTTAAAATTTAATCTTAATAATAAACCTGCTGAAAGTTTTTTAAAGCTTGAAAATATAGAGTTAAAGAATAATCCTCTATTAACCTATGGTGTTTATTTGGTTAATAAAGAGAACTCTAAAAAGAGTTATTTAATGACATTCTCATATTTTGGAGTTGATGAAGGAGGTCATGGTCATCATTCAGGGGCAAAACTTAATGATGTTCAATTAAATATTTCAGATAATTTGAAAGAAATTGGAGCTACTAATTTTGATCAACTCCAACTTATTTTTAAGCCTACAGATTTAACAACAAAACCAGTATTCACACAACAAAATGATGCTGGAATAACTATTGGAAAAATCTCTTTTTATTCTAAACCTTTAAAAGAGTAACTACCTATGTAGTTTTAAAACATAATATTATAAGCACAAGCTAGAGTCTTCTTGCTTGTGCTTTTTTGTCTTTTTATAATCAACTTTTATAAAAAAAGAAATCAGATGAAAAAAATATTATTTATTAGTTTTTTACTGCTGACTGCTTGTTATTCAGATGAGTCAAAGGTGAAGAAGCAATTAATAAAGGTATGTTGGATGCTCTAAATTTAATTAAAGTACCAGTTACATCAACGAGTGATGGTTATCAACAAATTGGTATTTATATAAATCAAAATACCAAGCAAATGGGGGTTATCTATAATGGGGTTAATAAGGGGTATATATCGACCCACCCTCAAAAAATAGCAAACTTGTCTTTTGAAATGAATATGTCATCTTATGGTGTTGAGGCTACTTCACCTAATATAGGTAAAGATTTATCAGTTGATCTAATTACAGACAAGAGTAAGTTCTCTTTTATTTATCCCGTAGGGACTAAGGATATTTGCAATAATTAGTATTATCTCAATTAAACTAACCGCTCAGATAGTGGTTAGTTTATATATCACTGTTTAATCCATTTTTTTATTTATAGACCAACCAGTTTCTTTGTAAAAAGGCTCACCATTTTTAATCGTAAATTGTATGTAAAAGTAGAGCCATGTTTTTATTTTATTCCTTCCAACCATCAATGATATCAGCCCATTGTTGAAGCATATCTCTGCGTTGCTCTAAATATTTAACATGATTGTAAGATGCTCGTGTTTTGTTTTGATCTGCATGTGCTAATTGTTTTTCTATCCAATTTTCATCAAAATTATATTCATTAAGAATTGTTGATGCTGTTGCTCTAAAGTCATGTGCAGTAACTGTTTTGAGCCCCATATTTTTTAGCGCAATATTGGGTGTGGTGCTACCAATGACATCGGAATTACCGCCATATACAGTAGGGAAAACAAACTCTTTGTTACCAGACTCTAAATATTGTGCATTTAATAGGTTAAATAATTGATTGGACATAGGAACTAAATGAATTCTATTTTTCTTCGTAGTTCGCTCTTGATTATTACTTCGTGTTGAGATTGGAAAAGTAATAGTTTTTGCATCAAAATCAACATAACTCCATTTCATGCGTTAAATTTCAATTGAGCGAAGCATTGTATATGCCATGGTAAGGAGAGCATTTCTGACAGTAATGGAACCTTTGAAATTATCTAATCCACTTCTAAAATGTTTTTGCTCCACTCCAGTGAGTGGTCGTGCATGTTCAATTTCAGGGCGTGATACCGCACCACGGACTGCGTATGTTGGATCATTTTCAGCTCTCAATGTTGCAATAGAATATCGCATCACAGATCCAATGATCTTTTGATTATTCATTGCCGTAACTTCACCAGTACCACGCTTTCCTGTAGTTCTTACACGATTAACGGTTGATTTAATAATGTATAAGACATCTGCTGAGGTAATATCTTTTACATTTTTTTCGCCTATTACGGGTAGAATATCAAGTTCTAATGATTTTTTAAATTTGCTAATGTAGCCATCAGAGCGACTAGCTAACATTTCGTTTATATACTCATTAGCAATTAATTTAAAAGTATTTACGCTAATTATTTGGGCTTCAATTTTTTGTTGCTTACGATTCTGTGAAGGATTTATACCATCTTCAAGGAGTATTTGGCTTGATCTCTAGCCTTACGTGCATCAGCTAAGCCAATGAGAGGGTATTCTCCAAGGCTTAACATTAAACTTTTCCATCATATCTATATCGATAACGCCAAAGCTTTGTGCCGCTAGGGCTGACTTCAATGCAAAGTTCATTATGATCAGCTATTCTATAGGTCTTATCATGTGGTTTAAGGCTTTTTATTTTAGTGTCTGTAGCATAGTGAGTAACTCATAAAAGTTTTGAAAAAAATATAGATACTCACAAAATATGATTTTGTATACTTTGGTTAGGTTTGTTTTAATTTTGTAAATGTTTGATTTTTATAAATTATATTTTGTTTTTGGTTTTTCTTAATTTGTAAAGATTTTGATAATGTTGTTTATGGATGATAAAAACTTCTTTATTGCTATTTTACCTGTCAATTATCAACTTAATTTAAAAAAAGTCTCTAGTGCTTTTGGTTGCAAAAAATTGCATATGGCTGATCCAAAAGTTGCAGAGCGTTTAACCGGTTATTTGGTCGGTGGAATTAGCCCAATAGGACAAAAAAAACGTCTGAGAACCGTCATTTGTGAAAGTGTAAAAAGCCTTAATAAAATGTATGTAAGTGGTGGTAAGAGAGGATTGGATATTGAACTAAATCCTTTAGATTTAAGTCAGGTTTTAAGGGCAAATTTTGCTGATATTATTGATGAATAATCCATGTTCAAGCATCGGAAAAATAGGCTTAATTAAAAGTATTATTCAAATTATTAGTACTGATATGAATCGTTAAAATGACAAAAGTCGTATTAAACGGCTCAGTAATTCTTTCTTTTTAAAAAATTCATCATATTGAGATTGCTTATTTAATCTAAGTTATATGATCTTAGCTCACTTTTTAAAAAGTCTTATATATTCGGTTTTCTTTAATAATTTTAACTCGTGTAATGGTCTATTTATTTTATAGTACATTTCATATCAGCACTATTATATTGAATGAAGGGAATATAGTCGTAGTTCTAAGATTTAAAAAATCTAGGATGGCTTAAATAGCTTATTTTAGTTGTCTATAAAAAAGACTTTATAGATTTATAGGAGATATAAATGATCTGGCTGATTACGAAGTACGCTATAACGGCAGCTATGGTCGTACTTATCTCGGAAGTTGCAAGGCGTAGCGATCGCCTAGGAGGGCTAATCGCAGCATTGCCTATTGTAACGGTATTGGTTCTCATCTGGATGAAACTTGAAAATCAAAATCCGCAGAAAATTTCAAATCATGCTTGGTACACTTTCTGGTATGTGATACCCACTTTGCCGATGTTTTTAGGATTTCCTATACTTTATCAGCGTTATGGTTTTTGGATATCACTCAGCATTTGTTGTGTGCTTACGGTCTTGATTTTCTTACTTTGGGCTGGAATTTTACGGTATTTTGGCATTGATTTGCTTTGAATCATTTAAAAGGTCATTTATATCAAATCAATTGCTGATCAAAATATTCAGTGATTATTGACCAAATAATGCAGAGGTATACTTTGGTGCGATAGCACTGTGTTTACCTGAGGCATTGTAGTAGCGGTCAATATGGCATGTCTTGGTATTGGTATCGCAAAAAATACCATTTTCAAATGTAAACTGAGTATGATCAAACTCACCTTGAGAAAAAATGCGATCGGCCTGCTTTTGGCCTAAATATTTTATAGTCAACTCTTTAGAAACACCTGCTGAGTTTGCGCAAATATATTGATCGCATAAAACCCTTTTTTCAGGATTTTTTAAATCTAGTGCTGCCGATGTAGTTGGTTGTTTCAAAGCGTAGGATTGGCATCCCATCAATACAAAAGCCATGAATGATAGGCTGAATAAAGTTTTCAAATGATTTCCTTAAAATAAGTTACTTAATGGATAGTTAGAGTTCTAATCAAAACTTGACCTAAGTTTTGATTAAATTTGTAGATACAGCATGATTTATAGCGTACAAACTGTATCAATTAAATTTAAAAAATCACTTATTATTTAGTTGATTAAAGACTTCATACGCTGCCTTTATTCGCTCTTGATTTGGTATTTTTTTATTCATCAACATGACCAATCCGAATTTTGCTTCAGGAATAAAGATCACATAGCTGCCGAAGCCATTAGTAGAACCCGTTTTATGAAATACTTTCGACTTAATTTGAGTGGTATTTCTTTCAACATAATTGGATTGCATAACAATTTTTTCAGAATTACTTTCTTGTAAAATCTCTAAGCTTGTCGGATAAGAAAAAACCTCCCAGCCCAGTGCTTGTGTCATGTTTCCAAGCTTATAATACCCCTTATGTGTTGCTAAAATCGCTTTTTTAAGATCAGAATTAGCTTTTTCTGGATTTAAATTGGCATTTAAAAACGTCAGCATATCTGGAAGTGTAGATTTAACACCATATGCTTGAGCATCTAAAGGGCCAGGGGTCACTCGAATAGGATTATTCATCTGATCGTAACCAAAAGCATAATGTTTCTGTTGTTGTTTAGGAATATTGACATACGTCTGTTTCAAGTTAAATTTCGGAAAAATCACCTGTTCTAATAATGAAGTAAAAGGGACTTTCATCGATCTGGCGGTAAGCTCACCAAAGAGACCTATACTTGGATTTGAATATTGACGATATTGACCAGGGGGATTTTTGATATGCCAATTTTGGAAATATTGTAAAATTTGCTGATCTGTCTTTACATTATCTGGAAATTGTAATGGTAAGTTACCGCTAGTATAAGTTGCTAATTCCAGCAAACTGATCTTGTTAATTTCTGATTTTTGTAACGCAGGCCAATATTGACCTGGATGATCTTGGAATGAGAGTTTACCTTTGCTTTCGGCATAAGCACCTGCTGTTGCAGTAAAAAGTTTACTGACAGAACCTAATTCAAAGATAGTCTGTTTATCAACTGCTTTACTGTCGATATTAGATTGAATACCGTAGTATTGTTCGTGATTTTCCCCATTATAAATAACACCTACTGCCATTCCTAACACACCATATTTTTTCATAAGTGGTTTAAATGACTGATTAATCGTAGTCTCAATATTTTTCTTATTCTCACTTATTTCATTCGCACTCGAATAGCTAGTTAACGCCATAGCTAAAATAAAAATACTGAATTTTGCTTGTCTCTTACTCTTTGCTATAAATAACATATACTAAATATTTCCATTCATTATTATCTCAACGATCTATATTCTAGTACATACGTGTAATATATCTATACGCTGTTACATATACTTTGTAGGGTTATGTAATGGAATAATGTGTTGGCAGAATAATTACTCAAAAATTATGAAATTCTAGCAAATATGACTGCATAACTTGGCTTTATGATAATGATATAACTGAGTTAAATGTATATTTAGAAAAGATGAATTAAATTCAGCTTGATATGAGTCGTTCTAATTCAATCAGTTCAACAAAATATAAGAATCCATGTTTAAATATTCTAATCTATTTTCTGTGACTTTGATGTGTTTCTAAAATCCTCACAATGTGTTATTCCCACGCAAAGACATGATTATCCTGAATGGCATCGTGGACGACAGGACTATGCGGTCTGGTATTTAGAAATTCATCAACCTGAATTATTAATTTATCTCAATCAACTGAGAGTAGACTTTTCAGCGTTTTTATTTCAACCGAATACACGACAATTTCATATCACATTGTTTATTTGTGGTTTTTTAACTGATCAGGCTCCCATACTGAATGATGATTTTTCAAATGAACAATTTAAACAACAATTACAGCTATTAGTTCAAGAAAATATTCAATCTTTTCAATTAACAGTAGGCAAGATCAATAGTTTTGATAGTGCATTATTTGTAGAAGTTTTGGATCATCATAATAGCCTAAGTAAAATTAGAAATTTATTATCAAAATCCCAAAATGAAATTGCACCATTAAACTATTCTCCTCACATCACTCTTGGACTTTATCATTCAGCATTCAACAGTGATGCAATTTTTGCAAAAATTGCATCACTTCAACAGCAAAGTTTTGATATTTCAGTCGACCATTTAAGTTTTGGCTGTTATAAAGCGAAGGAGTTGCAAGGGCCACTTTATCCCCATCAACAATTTTATTTATCAAAATTTTAATTCGTAAAATTCAGGTGAGTTATATAACGTCATGTTGCAATTAATTCTAGGTGGAGCACGTTCAGGCAAAAGCCGTTTAGCAGAACAAATCGCTCAAGATTCTGCATTGAATGTGATCTATATTGCCACGGCACAGGCTTGGGATGAGGAAATGCAGAATCGTATTGCTCAGCATCAACAACAAAGACCGAGTCATTGGCATGTGTTGGAAGAACCTATATATCTGGCAGATCGATTATTACAAATTGATCAAACGAATCAATGTATTTTAATTGATTGTTTAACCTTATGGATGAGTAATTTACTCATGCATGAAAATGCAGAATTACAGATGCAAGAATGTCAAAAGTTATTACAAACATTAGCTCAACTTCAGTCTCAGGTTATTCTGGTGAGTAATGAAACAGGTTTAGGTGTTGTGCCAATGGGTGAAATTAGCCGAAAATTTGTAGATGAAGCAGGGCGATTACATCAACAGCTTGGCCAGATTGCCGATAAAGTTATGTTTTGTGTTGCAGGATTTCCAATGATTTTAAAAGGAGATAAATGATGAATTGGTGGTTAGATACATGTAAACAACCGAGTGAGTCTGCCAGACAGTTGGCTACTGAGCGTCAATTACAACTGACTAAGCCGACAGGATCATTATCTGAATTAGAAAATATCGCTATTTTGTTGGCAAGTTTACAAGATAACCCTCGTCCTAATATTGATAAACCATGGATTACCATTTTTGCAGGTGATCATGGCGTGATGGATGAAAATATTTCTGCATATCCTCAGGCAGTTACTCGTCAGATGTTGCAAAACTTTGCTTCAGGTGGCGCTTGTATTGCAGTCATTGCTAAAGAATATCATGCGACTTTACAAGTTATTGATTGCGGCTCGGTTGGTGATGTGTATGACTATGCTGGCGTAGAGCAGCATTGTATCGCACAAGGGACTGCAAACTTTTCTAAACAAGTCGCGATGACTGAAGAACAATGTATTCAAGCCATGAATTTGGGGTGTGAGAGTGTAGAAAAAGCTCTGGAAAATGGCGCATCGATTTATGTCGCTGGTGAAATGGGCATTGGCAATACTTGCTCAGCTTCCGCAATTGCATGCTTCTTATTAAATGAACCTGCTGAAAAATTAACAGGCATCGGTACAGGTATTCGTGAAGAACAATTGATTCATAAAAAAAATATCATTGATCAAGCTTTAGCATTGCATAAAAACTATGTTGAAAATGATGCTTTTAAAGCGCTTTGTGCCGTAGGTGGCTTGGAAATTGCGGCAATGACAGGGGCTTATATCCGCTGTGCTCAACTTGGTTTAGCGATGGTGATCGATGGATTTATCAGTTCAGTATCGGCTTTAGTCGCTGTACGTTTAAACCCTGAAGTACGTCAATGGATGCTATTTGGACATCAATCTGCTGAATATGGACATCAACGGATATTAGCTGAACTGCATGCTACTCCATTACTAAAACTCAATTTACGTTTAGGTGAAGGTAGTGGTGCAGGTGCATCTTTAGGTTTGATTAAACTGGCATGCAGCTTACACAATAATATGGCAACATTTGCTGAAGCAGCTGTGATTGGCGAAAAAGTGTAATTTTGAACTCATAAAAATTAGGGACATATTGTGCTTAGGATTGATGTATTACGTCATGGTGAAACAACGCTAGGGCATACCTTACGAGGTTCAACTGATGATGAGTTAACTGAACGGGGTTGGTCTCAAATGTGCCAGACCATTGATTTGACCATAGATCAATCCTTAAGCCATGCGCAACACTGGGACGTAATTTTTAGCTCGCCGTTAAAACGTTGTCGGTTGTTTGCTGAAAATATAGCGGAGCAATTACAACGCCCTTTATTTCAAGATCAGAATTTACAAGAAATGCATTTTGGTGATTGGGAAGGGATTTCGATTCAGGAAATTTATGCGAAAGAACCTGAAGTATTGGCTCAGTTTTGGCAACAACCTACTCAATTTAGCCCACCCAATGCTGAAACAATGCTCGTTTTTCATGATCGAGTTTTACAAGCTTCACAAAATATTCAAAGGCTTATGCTCAAAAATAATTGGCAACATGCTCTAGTGGTTACACACGGTGGTGTGATCAAACTCTTAAAATGTTTGGCGCTGAATCAGCCTTTGGATGATCTCTTAAAAATGTCTGCTGAGTTAGGACAATTGAATTCATTTGAAATAGATAAAAACTCTTCCATTCTGTTACTCATGGATAATAGTGGTGAGAGTAAAATATGACTCCATTTTTGATTGCCTTACAATTTCTCACGACATTTCCCATCCAGCTTAAGGCTATGCCAAGTAAACAGCAGAATGGACAGTCATTATTGTTTTATCCAGTGGTTGGATTAATGATTGGTTTGATCCTATGTACTGTAGCAACATTACTACAGATTTTACCTGTTGTTTTATTGTCGAGTATTATTCTGATACTTTGGATCTGGCTGACTGGTGGTTTACATTTAGATGGCTTAGCTGATACTGCAGATGCATGGGTCGGTGGTTTTGGTGATAAAGAACGTACTTTAACCATTATGAAAGACCCTGCATGTGGTCCAATTGGGGTTTTAAGTTTAATTATTCTTTGTCTGATGAAATGGTCTGCCATTTATGTGTTATTAGAAAAACAACTCTATGCAGCTTTATTATTATTTCCCGTTTTAGGTCGTTTATCGCCGTTATTCTTATTCCTTACAACACCGTATATTCGCGGAAATGGCTTAGGTTCTTCCATAGCAGAATTTATTTCTAAACAATGGTCAATATTCATTTTGGCACTGTGTTTGATTATGACTGCATATTTTAGTTGGGTCGGAATATTGACAGCTTTGACCTTTATAATGACTTTGATGTATTTACGGCATAAATTTATTCAAAGAATCGGTGGAATTACTGGGGATACCATAGGTGCAAGTATTGAAATTACAGAAGCTGTGAGTTTGTGGAGTTTTGTGATATTAAGTTTTTATGTGGTGATTTGATAACTCTTGTAAAGCTAAGCATTATAAAATAATTTAAAGTGTTAAAATAAAATCATTTATATGTTTTTTTTGACGTTTTTATATAGCGACTATTTCCTCTATTTAATTGTGATTATCGAATATATGCTTCCCAGAGCATAGAAAGCCCTGCAATGAATAACATGGTATCGAGTAAAATATTAAAAGTCTGATCGGACATCTTTAAGACAAAAACTTTGCCTATATAATTTCCAAGCATCAAACCACTTCCGACTAAAAAACCTGCTATTAATATGGCTGGTTGTAATACACCTAATGCTCCAAAGGTCGCACTTTTCGTGAGGTAGATTAAAAATGAAGCTGCGGCTTCTGTGGCAAGTAAAGCACCTTTGGTTAAGCCAAAACCACTAAAAACGGGTAGTAAAAGTGGACCAGTGGAAAAGACGACGCCTGTTAAAAATCCTAAAAATGCCCCTGAATAAACCATTTGCCATGCTGTTAATTTTAATTGTTTGTTTTTAGCCCAATGTCGAATTGGAATTAAACATAGGAAAAATAGACCAATACAAATATTGGTTAATGTGACTGGCATTCGCCACAAGGTGTTTGCGCCTAAAACTGTGGCAGGTAAACCTAAACTAATAAAGAGTAAAAAAGCTTTTATATTTAATTCTTTATGCCAGAGTATCACTCTTGAAATATTACTCATAATTGCTGCAATCGCCATAATCGGTACTGCTAGTTTCGCTCCAAAAATATACGCTAAAATGGGTAATAAAATTATAGATGATCCTGTTCCGACGACACCGCTAATCATGCCTGAAATAATGCTAATAATTGCTAAGGCGATATAGATCATGTCGAAAGTAATCTGTATACAGTCAAGTCCAATTATTATGCAGTTTTAATTGGGATGCAATACGATGTAATTTGTGAGATTTTTCCATATCTATTAAATTGATAAATATCACACACGGATATATGATTTTCAGTGTTATTGGATCGAAAAATAGCGTGTCCTTGAATAATCACCGTATCCGATGTTTTATTAATGCCATGTATAGAAAAAGTACATTCTATGGATGCAAAATATCGAAGAATATTCTGAAACTTCCCTAAAGAGAATAATTGGGCGATTTCGATTTTTTGTATTTTTATTTCTCTTTGAATTAGGCATTCATCATAATCATTCTATAACGGTCAATATTCCAATTCTTATTCAAGAATATGAACTATTAATCTGATGATCTCTACAAATTGGAATGGCAAAAACTATGCGCTACTTAAATTAAAAAATGTGACCAAAGTCACACAATAATTAAGTTGATGTAATATTGAGATGGGGTAAAATTTAATAAAAATAATGAAAAGCTATGGTGATCAGCATGCATCATTCTTCAGAGAAGGTTTTTATTTTTAACTTTGATCGGTCATGCTTTTCTTCAGCCGTATTTTCTTCATTTAGCTTAGCAAATACTTGGATTCAAAAAAATTATCTCAGTGGTGTTTTAACGGAATATCCATTAAATCAAGGGAGTTATGACTGGGCAATAGAACAAGGCTATTTTAAAGTCAAATCGCCTATTGATCGTGCACCTATATTTATAGGCAGTTTTATTTCAACCCATCAGAAACGATGGTATTTTAAGGACGGCGAAGTGCTTGAAGAAATCATTGATCGATTATGATCCTTAAATTTAATGAGTTTATCTTAGTAAAAATCTCTACTGCGATTGGTTAGTAATCCATTCTTGTATGCGTGCAACGACTTGTTTAGGTTGTTTAATCCATGCACTATGCTGATTGCCTTTGGTTAGTGCTGTTAAATCTAAAATTTCAATTTGAGGATGTTTAAAATAACGGCTTAAAGCAAGGGTAGAGGTGAATGGAGCAAAATCATCATTTTTGAATTGAATAAATAAAGCTGAATTTTCAGAGATCGTTTCATCTGCAATGATGTGTCTATAGTGCCCAGTTAGCACTGTTTTAGACCAATCCTGCATTAAAGTTTTGGCTTCTTTATTGCCAAAGCCAATTTTATAGCCTGCTAAAAAACCATCTTTTAAAATCATGGCATTAAAGGTAATCACCGCTTTTAATATATTAAACTTACCTTTTAAATTCCAATTTAGAAATCCAATATTTCCTGTCGCTATGCCAATGACATCAACATCTTCATATTGCGCATACAATGTCGCCAAATGCCCACCTAAACTATGCCCTAAAATGATGGGTTTTTGATTTATTAGATCTTTAGATATTTGAACGAGTTGTGGAATGAAATAACCCAGTAAATCTGCATAACCATAATCAAATTCAGCTGAAACAGTGGGGGTATTACGCCCACAACCAGGGTAATCTGCGGTGATAACATTGAAATTTTGCTGAATGAGTGCTTGAATTAGTGCGTCATATTTATCAATGGCAACCCCTAAAGCAGGTAGAAGAATAATATTGGTTTTATTATCAGGCTGATGATAAATATCGACAGCAATGGCATCACTTTGATAAAAATGAAGGTTTCTTTGAAAAAAGTTTTCGTTCATGAATTATTTCCATTTTATTCTTTAAATACATTCATTTGAATCATCATGGATAAGCCAGATGAATACATCAGTGCAGTACGTGACTTAGGATTATGCTGTGCTTCTTTTTTTATCAGTTTCTGCATTTCAGCATTAAAATCTTCTCTCGGATATTTTGTCAAGACTTCATTACGATAACGTGTTCTTAACAGAGCTAGATCTGTTCCAATAACATCACACGCCGTGGCTTTTTGTAAGATGAGAACTTCTTTACTCAAATTTGGATCACTTTCATCCAGATAACCATTCATATGTAAGCAAATGGCATTGGAAATATTCTCCGTTTTATCTTGAGGATAATTATGTTTTTTACATAAAGCTTCAGCGTGTAAGGCACTGGCATAAGTAAAGCATTTACATTGTTGCTGACGATTCAGATTATCATCAACTAAAGCTAAATCATGAATAAGACTGGCGATGAGCAAGCTTTCATGATCTATATGCCATGTTTTACATTTGGCTATAGCTGCACCCCAAAAATAGCTGCGCCATGAATGATGAATAATGCTGGGTGAACCACAATTGTCTAATTCTAAAATTGCGTCTTTAACAATAGTGGTATCTGGAATAATGAACTCACTTAATTCTAAAGAGGTATCTGATGGTGTTTGTGGAAAAAATGTTTTACTAAAAGCAAGACTTGCAGGTATGAATACTTTATTGATGAGTTTGATTTTTTCTTTGATGGTTAATGATCCGTGACTGCTATTCATCCATTCTCGAGATCCTATCATGGTATGTGTTCCTATATTTTTATAATTAGAGTGATTGCTCTAATTTATTATGCATAAAGGTTTAACCAATACAAGTCTATGTTTTACATTCTTGATAAAGTGAAATTGAACCGTAGAACGAGCAGAATCATCGCTATTATGATCATCTTATGAAAATTTTGAAGCGTTAATAATTATGAATAAATTATATAAATATTAAAAACAATTACTTAGTCCATTAAAGCTAGTGCATGAATTCAAGCAATAATTACTTACAAAGCTTTAGTTTAAATAATTAATATAATAATATATTATAAAAACATATATTGATTGAGGCTGGAAATATGCACGATTTTCTAATAGCATTCTTAGGTGGATTACTTTTAGGCAGTGCAGTCGTTGGATACTTATTTGTGAATGGACGTATTGCAGGGGTGAGTGGGTTAATTGCACAAGTATTAAGTCCTCATAATATTTTTAAAGCGCCAGCATTTTGGTTTTTGTTGGGTTTATTCATTATGCCATTTATATATGGGATATTTATAAAACCAGATATTGCCATGACTTCAAGTCCATTTATGCTGATTGTTTCAGGCTTATTGGTTGGATTTGGTACACGTTTAGGTTCGGGCTGTACCAGTGGACATGGAATTTGTGGCATAAGCCGTCTCTCTAAACGTTCAATGATTGCAACCAGTATATTTATGTTAGCGGGCTTTATTACCGTATTTATCATGCGTCATATTATTGGAGCTTTCTAATGAAAAATATATTCGCATTTATTTTTGGCGCAATATTTTCAGTTGGGCTCATGCTTTCTGGAATGGCTAATCCTGCAAAAGTAATTGGCTTTTTAGATATTTTTGGTCATTGGGATCCTAGTCTTGCATTTGTTATGGTCGGTGCAATTATGGTGGCATTTATTCCTTTCCAATTGGCCAAGAGAAGACCAGTTACACTATTTAATGAAGTAATTGAGCTGCCTCAGAATCATCAATGGGATAAAACTTTACTTTCAGGTGCTTTTATTTTTGGAATTGGTTGGGGCATTGCTGGTATTTGTCCAGCGCCTAGTTTTACACTGATTGGTTTAGGGCATTATGATGCTGTCTATTTTATTGTTGCAATGTTGGCGGGTGTATTGATCCATCGTAAATTCATTGGGGCATAATATGAATACTACAGTTGGTAATAACTATCCATTAGTCAAAGAATTTTTTGATGAAAATAGCAATACATTTAGCTATGTAGTAACAGATACAACAACTCAGCAGTGTGCGATTATTGATAGTGTACTCAATTATGATGCTGCGTCAGCGAAGATGACTACCATCCATGCTGATCGGATCATTGAATATGTAAAAGCTCATCAATTATCTGTGCAATGGATTCTTGAAACACATGTGCATGCAGATCATCTCACGGCTTCTCAATATTTAAAATTGCAGTTAGGTGGCACAATTGCCATCAGTGCAAAAATTGCTGCTGTACAAGAGATTTTTAGTACCATCTATAATTTAGATATAAAGTATTTTAATTCACAGCAACCCTTCGATTATCTGTTTCAAGATCATGAGCATTTTATGATTGGTGAATTAGATGCCTACAACATTCCCACACCAGGACATACTCCAGCCTGTTTAAGTTATGTCATTGGTGATGCTGTATTTGTAGGCGATACTTTATTTATGCCAGATTATGGGACAGCGCGTTGTGATTTTCCAAAAGGAAGCGCATCGCAATTATTTGATTCTATTCAGCGTTTATATGAGCTTTCTGATCATATGCGTATGTTTTTATGCCATGACTATTTGCCGATATCACGGCATGAATATACATATCAAACAGATATAAAATCACAAAAAGAATTGAATATTCATGTACATGTAGGTATAGAAAAAGCAGAATTTATTAAAATGCGTGAGCAACGTGATGCGACATTGTCTATGCCGAAACTGATTTTACCTGCAATTCAAATTAACATGAATGCTGGAAAATTACCTGAAGCTGAAGTAAATGGTATTCGGTATTTAAAGTTACCTTTGAATTATTTCTAATGATTATGATGTAAATAATATGATCTTGAAATATAAAATAAACTATAAAAAATATGGTGAGCTATCAGCTCACCATATTATAAATTGACACCCATTAATCAAAGATTTTCTTCAAATCCTTTGGTGCACCTTGTTGGCTTTCAATTTCACCTTTTGCATTTTTCCAAACAAGAGCAGGTGTTGCATAGAAGCCATATTTATCCATCATTTTGGCATTTTCATCTAACTTGTCAGATATCGCTTTAGGTATATTGGGCATGTCCTGAATTTTAGATTTACCTTCCGCTAAATTATACTTTTTGAAAGTTTCCGCTGGATTTGTAGTACTTAAAATAGTCGCAGCTTGTCCTTTACTGCTCGGACGAATCACTCCCACCATAATATGACGTAATTGCACTTTACCCGAGTCTACCCATGGACGAGCTTGTTTCCAAAAGGTATGACAATAAGGACAGTTGGCATCATTAAATACATAGATAATTTTAGGTGCCTGTGGTGAACCATCTTGAATCCATGTCGATTTTTCTAAACTTTTCCAAATTTCATCTAAAACCGCACCTTTAGCATGTGTGTTAATTGCTTCTTCAGTGAGGTTTTTACCATTTTGATCCATTAAATCGCCAACAATATAATATTTTTGATCTTGGGAAATAAATACAGTTGATGGATATTCATCTTTATATCCAGTCCAACCGATTAAACCCGTTGGTGCTGGAATTTGTTTTACAAAAGTATAGCCTTCTTTTTCGAGCTTGGTTTGAATGGTGTTTGTATTGGCTAAAATAGCACTACTAAATAATAAACCGAATGTACAAATGCTAAGTGATTTCAAAGTGAACATGATTGTTACTCCTTATTGTGAAACTAATTTCTGAATTTTTTGCGCTAGAACTGCATGACTAATTTCACCCATATGAGTTTCTATTAATTTGCCTTGTGCATCAAAAAATAAAGTACTCGGCAGACCATACATGCCTGTAGATTGTGCGGTTAAGCCTTGTGGATCAAGCAGAACATGTTGCAATTGAAGCTGGTTTTTTTTCAAATAATTCTGAATGGTTTCAGTATCTTCACCTTGATTGACAAAGACAAATTGCACATCTGAATATTGTTTTTGAGCTTGATTCAAAACTGGCATTTCACGATGGCAAGGCGGACACCAACTTGCCCATAAATTAATGACGGTCAGTTTTCCGGAATATTGCTTTAGGTTGACTGAATTGTGTTGTAAATCGAGTAATTCAATTTGAGGGAATTGTTGATATTGCTGTTGAACCCGATCTAAGAGACCGAATCCAATGCTATTCAAGATTATCAATAAACTAAAAATGAGTGTTAAAAACAGCTTTCGCAGTCTTTTATTTTTTAAAATAATCCAAAGCGAGCCTACAACTAGAGCAATATAAAGATTGAAACCTTTATCTTGAATTTTAAGTATATCAATCGGATGTTGGAAATAGGCTTCATAATTAAGCAATACAAAGCCAATTCTTGCAAAAATGAGTCCTATGAATATCGCTGTCCAAATAAAATCTTTAAATAGGTTCCATTGTTCAGTCGTCACTTGATACTTTTGTTTGAATTGATTTGCAACGAGTAGCGTTATTAGCAAACTACAGATGGGAATGATGAATTCCCACGGCAGCATGATTGGTCCTAAATGAATCGCTTGTGGAGTCAACATTTCACGGTGCTACTTTATTCAATTGTTGAATAAGCTGTGTGGCAGAGAACGTACCCGTAAAACGAAGCGGACGTATTTCTTGTGCATTGGAGTTTAGGAACAGCATGGTTGGCGGGCCTAAAATTTCACGTTCTTTTAAAATAATATCTTGTGAAGGATGATATTCAGTTAAATTTAATTTGATTAAAGTGAAACCCTGTAACGCATTTTGAACATCCGTTCGAGGAAAGACTTCTTTTTCCAAGGGCTGACATGCGACACACCAGTCCGCATAAACATCAATGATAATCGGTTGGTTCAGTTGTTTAGCTTGTACTAGCGCTTGATTTAATTGTTCCGCGGTACTGACGTTAGTCCAGCTTAGATGTTCAGTTTGAGAGTGCTGTACTTGATAAGCCGTAATGTTTTGTTGAATATTCCAGAATCCTGCGAATAAGAATACAAGGCTAACTAAAGTAATTATCCATTTATGCGCTGTTTTAATCGTATCTCGACGTATTTTGAAGAGATAAATTGCAAGAGCAATACTGAGAATGGCTAATAATATTGAATAGAGCATGGATGGAATCATGGGTCTAATAAAGTAGACTGCCATCATCAGCATCATAAAGCCAAAGCAAACTTTAAGACGATCCATCCAAATACCAGGTTTAGGTAAGAATTTTGAACCAAATACACTGGTCATAAATAAGGGTAAGCCTATACCTAAACCAAGGACAAATAGGTATAAACCGCCCAATACAGCATTATGTGATTGAGATACAAAAAGTAATGCACCTGCGAGTGGTGCACTCATGCAGGGCCCGACAATAAGGGCAGATAAAGCACCCATAATAATCGCACCCAACAGTGTTCCACCTTTTTGTTTGTCTTGCAGGTGGTTTAATTTTTGCATTAACGCTTGTGGCATTGAAAGTTGAAATAATCCAAAAAGATTGAGTGCAAATACAATAAATAAAAGGGCAAATAACGAAATCACAATTGGATTTTGGAACCAACGCTGGAAACTATAACCAATTTCAGCAACGACTATTCCCATTAGGCTATAAACCAACGCCATACTGATCACAAAACTGAGTGCAATGATGACCGCTTTATAACCTTTTGTACGCTGAATAATAATGCCTGAAAGAATAGGGATTAGAGGTAACGAGCAAGGTAAAAAGGCCAAAAGAATGCCTAATCCGAAGAAAACGATGAGATTAAGAAAGATCGAATCTTTGGATAAAAGTTTGAAAAAAGATTGATCATCATTCCATTGTAATGACGTTGTAGTGCTATTTTGTGTGTTTCTTTCTAGTAGAGTATTTGAATCAATTGCTTTGTCATTACTTCCTACTGTTGTAACTTCGGAACTAGCGATTTCATCTTTCGAGTCATTTTGCGCTGTAGATTGTGTATTGGATGGTACTAATTTTTCGGTATTTTCCTTATCTATAGAAGCAATTTTATCTTTAGGTTGTGGTGTTAATGTGGTTTGAGGTTTTGGATTTATTAAATTTTGTTGCGATGAATCCGTGTTGAATTGATTTTTATTGTTATTTTCTAATAAGTTTGTGCTTGAAAGAGAGCTTTGCGGCAATAAACCATTGGCATCAGTTTGAATTGTTTTACGCTGTAAAGGGTAACACAAACCATCTTCCGCGCACCCTTGCCACACGACTTGATAATTTGTGTTGGGTTGAACATTAATTTGAGTTAAAACTTGATTGTAATGTACTTCAGTTAGACCAAAAGTTGGATCATTCTTTTGATGCCCTTTGGGTAAGGATAATTTTAGAGGAGTATTATTTACACTGACTTTGAATTGGTCATGATATAAATAATAGTGTGGTGCAATTGTCCATTTTAATTGTGCTTGTTTTTCTGAAATGGATTCAGCAGAAAATTTAAATGCTTGATCTGGGGGTAAGAAATCCTCATTCGCAAAAGTGAGCGAACTTAAGGTGAATAGTGAAAAAAAGCATAAGCTTAAAAAGGCTCGCAACTTTATCATCCCAAATAAATATTTTATTACCTATTATTATCCATAGAAATAGATTAAGAAAACATTAACTGTTGTTTTTCTTTGTAAGATAATTGGCTAAGAGGAAAATCTTATGTTTGTTTTATTGGTTGAAGATGATCCATATATTGCGAAAAGTATTCGCTTAGCATTGCAGCATCTTAACTTTTCTATAGAGCATGTGAGTTCTGCAAAAGATGCTGATTATTTTGTTAAAAATTCAGCCGTAGATTTATGCTTGCTCGATTTAGGTTTGCCTGACCAAGATGGTTTAGATCTACTCAAGAGTTGGCGTGAACAAAACATTGGTGTTCCTGTATTGGTTTTGACTGCACGGAATCAAACACAGCACTGTGTGGAAGCTTTAAATTTAGGTGCGGATGACTACCTTGCTAAGCCTTTTGAATTAGATGAGTTAATTGCACGTATTCATGCATTAGGACGGCGGCATCGTGGTTATGCTTCTAATTTAATCATTATTGGCGATTTAGTTTTAGATAAAGCTACTCAAAAGGTCATCTTTAAAGGTCTTGAATTGGTCGTATCACGCCGTGAATTTGCAATATTAGAAATTTTTATGCTGCAACCCAATCAAGTACTTCGTAATGAAGTATTACTCGATAAAGTTTATGGTTTTCAGGACAATATTGAAAGTAATGCACTCAATGTACATATCTTTCATTTACGTCAGAAAATTGGAGCAGAGTATATTCGTACAGTACGAGGGATTGGCTATCTATTTCATGTCGAAGCATCTGTTTTAAACACAATAAATTAAATATTATTCATGAAAAATTATAGTTTGAAATCACGGCTTGTTTTAAGCATTGCATGTACTTTTGTTGCAGTATGGATTGTGGCATTTGCATGGTTATATTTAAATTTAGAAAAAAAGATGAATGAAACCTTAGATGAACGGCTTTCCGCTTCTGCACATACAGTCGCTCGTCTTTTAAGCCAATTTCCTGCACAGCAATTAATTCAAACGGCTAAGCCATTGGTTGATGAGTTGAATCAACAAAATTTAATTGCATGTGAAGTTTCTTTTTTTAGTTCAGATGTTGTCATTAATCAAAAAGTTGTTGCTCGAACCAATGGCGCACCTATAGGGTTGGTGAATCGTGAAGTTGGATTTAGTACGTGGAAAGAACATGGCGTTGAATGGCGTAGTTATGTATTCAAGAAAGGGCAACTTCAAGTTGTTTCTGCAGAAAAGGTACAGCTTCGAGATTCCTTACTCACTGAAATTTTAAAATCAATTTTATATCCATTACTTTTAACTCTTATTTTATGTATCACTTTAATTTTATGGATCATTAAAGTGGAATTTCGTCCGATTGAAAAAATTACAGGTTTATTAATCCATGATAAGAATCAGCCCAATAATATTTTAGAAAATTTATCAGAATTTGATTTAGATACGATTCCCAAAGAAATTCAACCTTTTATTGAAAATATATTGGAATTGGTGTCACGTTTATATGAAAGTTTAGAAAATGAAAAGAGCTTTAGTGCATATGCAGCACATGAGTTACGTAGTCCATTAACTGCCATTAAAACCAATGTACAACTTAGTAAAATGATTGCAGAGCAAAGTGAGCATTCTGATCTGGTGGATATATTATTCGATGCGGAGCAAAGCATTAGTCGTTATCAGAATTTATTAGAACAACTCTTAATTTTGAGTCAATCCGAACAACAACAGCGTATAAGTGCTGAAATAATTGATTTAAAGGTACTTTTAAATGATGTGATTGATCAACTCAAGTCTATTGAGCCTGATATTGAAAGACGCTTAGATATAGATTGGAATTCATTTACAGCGATTAGAATGTCGTATTATGCTTTAGCTATGGTGCTGACCAATATTATTGAAAATAGTTTGAAGCACGCTCAAACTGATCTAAAAATTGCGATTTATATGCAAAATAATCAATTATTCATTCAAGATTTTGGCGTTGGATTGAGTCCAACTGAGTTAGAACTTGCCGGTAAGCGTTTTTGGCGTAAAACTGCTTTAGAAAATGGTCATGGTTTAGGGCTTGCTTTATGCCAAATCTTATTACAACAATATGGATATCAATTTAACTTAGAATCTAAAAATGGCCATGGCCTGACTGTCATTATCGATTTCAATCGTAAGGCATGATCCGCTTAAAGATCTTTAGCTTTGAGTTAAATGTCGCTCTAAAATACAATAAATTTTTTCAAAATATTGATCATTTAACCATGCTGAATTACTAATGGTAAAGCTTCGAGCCGCAAAGTCGATTGCATGAGGAGTATTTGCTGAAATATGCTGTAAAGTTGGATATTGATTAATTGCTCGGACAAAAAGCTTATTCACGCCTAAGCCACTTGACCATAATTCATTTAAAATATTTTGGCACAGTTGAGCCTCATCAACCAATAAGATTAGAAAAGGATACGTGGCTGTGGTTTTAGATTTTTCTTCAAAAATATATAGATGAGGAAGCTGTTTTAAACGCTGGATTCTTTGCATAGCCTGTTGATGTGCAGCCTGCCAATGTAAGGCTAAGCGTGTAGTGGCAGATGCAGCAACATGACTGCGCCATTGACCGAATTGGTGCATTGGAATACTGTTTTGATCAAAGTCATCTCCGACAGCTACAATTTCATCTTGTTGTTCTAAGGCTTTACGTAAGGCGTTACCGTAAATTAAATTTAGGGTTGATGGTTTATAGAAGAGATAATATCCAATCAGCTCCAAACAGCGTTTTATTTCTAACGTATATAAGGTGGGAAGTATCTGTGTATGCTCCTGCAATTGTCGATGTAATTCGGCATTGTGACTAAATAGCACACCACCTTCTGCACTGGTAAGGCCTTTGCCAAATGCCAGACTAAAAAAGCCAATATCACCGACTAAACCAACACTTTCTGCTCCATTTTTACTGCCCATGGCTTGGGCTGCATCTTCAATAATATAGATATCGTATTGCTTAGCGATATATTGGATTGCAGTTACATCACAGACTAAGCCTGCATAGTGCGTAGCAATAATAGCGAGTGTGGATGAATTGGCGATTTGTTTGAGGTGTTGTAAATCAAGGTCAAGGCTATGCGGGGCTAAATCACATAAAACAGGAACGAATCCTATTTTCTCAACAGCCAAGGCAACCAATGGACAGGTCCATGCTGGAAGAATGATTTGTGTACGGTTAAGTTGTTGACTGTGTAAGGTTTTTAACGCGATGATTAAAGCCACAGTACCAGAACAAGTTAATATTGGTGGAGGGATTTGCAATAGTTTTGCAAGGGATTGGGATAAATCCAGTCTTTTTCTAAATGGAATCAGGTCTTTGAAATAGAGAGGCAATCCATCCGTTGGTGGTAACTCTGTACGCATACTCATAGCTTTTGGTCTATGCTAAATGAGAGCTCATGTTCAGACTCATCTTTTGCTAAAAATAGGACACCAATTAAAATAAAAAGAGCACCAATTATTTTGATGAAAGTGAGTGGTTCGTTAAACAACCAAACTGACAGTAATGTAACACTGACCAACTCTAAATGAGATGCTGCAAAAGCAGGGCCTACAGGTGCATGCTTGAGTAGACTCATCCATGTAAAGAATGCACCAATATAGCCAATAAATGCGCCGTAAATCCAAGGATGACTAAATATGCGTGTTAACCATGACAAATCAAACGTCAGGGGTAATGCATGGATAGATGCATATTTAAAACTGATCTGCGCCAACGTATCAAAGCACATCAATAGACCAAAGCCGATGATATAGAAATATTTCATGTGCCAATTCCGACAATGGTGACGCCTAGGGTAATGAGAACAACGCCAATCAGACGGTTTTTAGTTAACTTTTCTTTAAAAAATAAACGACCTGCAAGCATAATAACAACGATATTAATACTACCTAACATCACACCATCTGACAGTGGAACCAGTGACAAGAATGCGAGCCACACTACAAATTCAAAAATATAGCAGCAAATTCCAAGCCATAGCCAAGGACGGCTTGCCATTTTTCTCCAATGAGCCCAGCCATCATGTTCTGTATTTTCTGAGGCGGCAGCTTTAAATGCTAATTGTCCAAAGGTATCAATACAAATGGTCAGCAGCCAGATACCAATGACAATCGGGCTCATACTAAATGACCTATTTCATGTTCTAAAATTTGCTCAATTAAATTCTCAATGCTTTTTGTTCCGCAAGAGCTTTGCTGAGCCTGTCGAATAAAGTTTAAAGATGTATCAATAACTTGCTTTCGATCATTATCAATTGTGATCATGTGATAACTGTTGTATAGCCAAATTAATTGTTTAGCTCCAGAGACCCGATCATAAACCAACTGGCTATTACGACGGTGTGCGATATCATCCTCAAAGGCATGAAATGACACACTTGGAACTGTGATTTTATATAAATTCTTCCTGACGTTACGGGAAAGACGTTGTAGTTGATACAAAGAATGCCATGGATTTCCAGGTAAGCCTGCTTCGGTACTATCACCGCTGTTCATGGCTGTGATAATACGAGCACGTAAGGTCTTATTTTTTATGCCATAAGGTTCTGCTTCATTAAATGTATTCTTTTTACAGATATTTAAAAATGAAACAGTGGGCAAGGCAACTGGCGCCAGTATTTTTGACCAAAGTGGAGATATCACCAGCGATTGGTTTTAATTACAAGTTTTAGCAGTACCAAACACGATTTTATTTAATTTACTCCAACTCAGTATTTGTCATAAAAATGAAAAAACTGAAATAAATCAAAAGGCTCTTACATGAATCGAAATTATCAACTTGCAGAAGATCAATCTGTGTTACTGAATTTTGCTAAACCAGGCAAACTCGATGAAGCTCAACTTTTAGCAGATGAGGCTAAATACTGTTCTTATGGTGATACGGTACATTATGTAAATCCACCGAATATTTTTACCAATTGCCAAGGTAGTTATCTTTATGATGATCAAGATACGCCATATCTAGATTTACAAATGTGGTATTCAGCAGTGAACTTTGGGTATAAAAACCCACGTTTAGATCAAAAATTAATTGAACAAATTAATACACTGCCACAAGTGGCAAGCCAATATTTACATCCGACGAAAATTGAACTCAGTAAAGTCATTGCTGAAGATATGTTGAAAAAAACAGGGGTACAAGGACGTATCCATTTTAATGTCGGTGGTTCACAATCAATTGAAGATTCCTTAAAATTGGTACGTAATTTCACCCATGGTAAAAGCCGAATGTTTGCATTTGAAGGTGGCTATCATGGTCGTACCTTAGGTGCTTCTTCAATTACTTCGAGCTATCGTTATCGCCGTCGTTATGGCCACTTTGGTGAGCGTGCACAGTTCATTCCATTCCCATATCCATTCCGCCGTCCTAAAGGTATGACACCTGAAGAATATGCTGTGAAATTGGTAGCAGAATTCAAGCGTTTATTTGAAAATGAATATCACGGTGTTTGGGATCCGAAAGTTCGTGAAAGTGAGTTTGCTGCATTTTATATTGAAACCATTCAAGGAACAGGTGGTTACGTTATTCCACCGATGAATTTTTATCCTGAATTGAAAAAAGTGCTGGATGAACACGGTATTCTTTTGGTAGTAGATGAAATCCAAATGGGCTTTTACCGAACGGGTAAACTCTGGTCATTTGAGCATTTTAGTATTACTCCTGATGTTCTGGTCTTTGGTAAAGCACTCACCAATGGTTTAAACCCACTTGCTGGTATTTGGGCAAAAGAAGAAATGATTAACCCAGTCACATTCCCAGTTGGGTCAACCCATTCTACCTTTGCCTCAAATCCATTAGGAACAGCAGTAGGCTTAGAAGTGATGAGAATGCTGGCTGAAAAAGATTATGAAACGCAAATCATGGAAAGTGGTGCCTATTTCTTAGATGGATTGAAAGAGTTACAAAAACGACATCCTGAAATTGGTGATGTGGATGGTTTAGGTTTGGCATTACGTGCAGAAATTTGTCAAACGGATGGTTTTACGCCGAATAAAGAACTTTTAGACAAAATGGTCGATATTGGTTTGTCGGGTACTTTGGAATATCAAGGTCAAAGATGTGGTTTGGTCTTGGATGTTGGTGGCTATTATAAAAACGTCATTACATTTGCGCCATCATTGGAGATTTCGAGATCGGAAATAGATCAAGCTATGGTGCTTTTAGATCAAGTTCTAAATCGTGCTAAAAGAGAAATGTAAGTTTTGAATGATATAAATAAGTATGCAAACTGACTTTAATCAATTGGAACCTCAATCACTGGTGGATGCTTTTTTAAAGCATTCACCAGTGACGTTTAAGGTGAATAATACTGCGGATTTTTTACCTTCATTTATCACCAACTTTAATTTATTAACGACTTTAGATAGCGAACTGCGTCAAAAAATTGAGTCGACGTTAGGTTATCAATATTGGGGAAGATTGCTGCATTTATCGACCTGTTTTATTGGTACAACCGTCACGGAATATACACCGTTATCCAGCGACATGAATGTTACTGAACTCACGACAAAATTAAAGAAACAGGCTCATAATCAGACTTTAATGATTATTAAAGATTTGCCATTAAACTCACCGTTATTAACTAAATCAGAAAATATATATAGCCAACAACTGATCGAAAAAGCAGAACGACAGGGATTTTTATCTGTAGAAGGGCAAGCCTTAGCATATGTACCTATTGATTTTGAAAACCGTGAAGATTATTTATCTCGTCTCTCGAAAAGCCGCCGTAAAAATTTAAAGCGTAAACTCAAAAGTTTAGCTGAATTACATATAGAGGTAATCGCAACAGGGCATCAACGTTTTTTAGATGCCGTATTTAGGCAACAACTCTATCAACTTTATTTAGCGGTCTATCAGCAAAGCGATATTCATTTTGACTTATTAACGGTCGCATTTTTTGATGATATCTTACAAAATAGCCTAAGCAATAGTCACGTTTTTTTATATTGGCAAGCAAACAATCTCATTGGATTTAATATTTGCTATGAATATAAAGATAAACTCATCGATAAATATATTGGTTTAAATTACCCCTTAGCAATTGAATATAATCTGTATTTTATTAGTTGGTTTATCAATTTAGATTATGCCAAGCAACAAGGCTTAAAGTTTTATGTTGCAGGTTGGACAGATCCTGAAGTAAAAGCACAATTGGGCGCTAAATTTACATTTACACGGCATTTAGTTTGGATTCGGCAACCTATTTTACGTTTTGTTCTGGGTAAATTACGGCATTTTTTTGAATCGGATACGCATTGGCACATGCAGATGCAGATGCAGATGCAGATGCAGATGCAGGAAATAAAATCATAAAGATACAATCCAAACGTCGTCATGTCATTTTAAACTTTGATGATTCTATAGAAAAGTCTGAAAATGCTTTAGATATTGATCTATCAACATGGCAGGAAAGCATTCGTTTTGGTTGTAATTGGAAACAGTTTAAACAGCTTGAAAATTATCTGACTGACCAATTACCTGAAAGTAAAAATTTAGGTACGGTATGTATGGGAAGTGGGGATTATCATCATATTACCCAATTGCTTTTATTACGACAGCCTCAAGATCAGCCAATTCATTTAATTGTCTGTGATAACCATCCAGATAATATGCGTTATCCCTTTGGGATTCATTGTGGATCGTGGGTCTATTGGGCGAGTCGGTTAGCCCATATTGCACGGATTGATGTCATTGGCATAAGTTCGACTGATATTAGCTTTAAGCATGCTTGGGAAAATCATTGGTCGCCATTAATAAAGGGCAAAGTGCATTATTGGAGTGTAAAACAGAGTGCGACTTGGACTCGTTATATTGGAGCTAAATCGATGTGGCATGGTTTTGACACCGCAAATAAACTCATGACGGCATTTTTAGCAGAAATATCTAAATCTCAATTTCCAATCTATTTATCAATTGATAAAGATGTTTTGTCGAAACAAGTGGTAATGACCAATTGGGATCAAGGGCATTTTTTAGAAGGTCATTTACATAACTTAATTCAAGCTTGCAAAGGTAAATTAGTCGGTGCGGATATTACAGGGGATATCTCAGTTTATCATTATCAAAACAATTTTAAACGCTTTTTAAGCGCTTCTGATGGGTAAAGTGAGCCAAATCAACATGATATGACGGCTTGGCAACTGGTTCAGCAACAGCTCAATCAACGTTTATTAAAAAGCATAGATCAAGCTTGGCTAGAATAAATTATCTCATGATCAAAAATACTATGCATAAGTAATGTTCGAAAGAAGTTTTGAAGTGGAAACATCTACATTAAGTATATCATTCAAAAATGCGCCTTTAAAATAGCCTAAGCAAAAATAGATTTTATTTCCACAAAAACAAAACTTCCCCTTAAATTAATCTAAATTTTAAAAAACAGGAGCAGTATAAGAAAGCGATCGTCCTAAAAACCACAATAAGAATAAAACTAAGGGAAAATGAACAACCAATTGAGTCACTGTAAATCCAATGACATCTTTTGCTTTTAATTTTAAAATTCCAAGCATCGGTAACATAAAAAATGGATTAATCAAATTCGGTAAAGCTTCTGCCGCATTATAAATTTGAACGGACCATCCTAAATGGACTTTCAAATCATGTGCTGCTTGAATAACATAAGGTGCTTCAATAATCCATTTTCCACCACCAGAAGGAATAAAAAATCCTAAAATTGCTGAATAGATTCCCATGACAATCGCAAAAGTTTCTTTAGAAGCAATCGACACAAAAAATTCTGCAATATAGTGCGAAAGTGATAAATCCTGACTATTCATAGCATGCGTCATCATGAAGGCGATACTGCCATACAATGGGAATTGAATCAGTACACCAGAAATTGCAGGAACGGCTTTAGATACAGCATTCAGAAAGTTACGTGGGGTGCCATGTAACGCAATACCTAGCATTAAGAAAATAAAGTTATAAGTATTAAGACTTGAAATTGCGAGAATTGGATTACTTTTGGTAAATTCATTCATCATCCAAAACCCACCTAAAAGGACGATTAAGATACTCAAAATAGGGGAGTTTTCTAACCAATCACCAGGCCGTTTACTGCTTTGCAGTTCCTTTTTTTCTTCTTCAAAATGTAATGCAAAATCATCAATAGTTTTAATACTATTCCCTTTAGGCGCTGATAAAAATGCAATCGTAATCGAGACAACAATGAGCACCGCTGTCATAATCATGGATTGTGGTAAAAAAATGGTTTCAGTAAAAGGAATAACACCGGTTAATTTATAAATTGGTTCAGGTAAGCTGGCCTTATTTGCCTGTAATTGTGCAGCCGAAGAGCTAATTCCTAATGCCCAGGTTGCGCCCATTCCAATAATACTCGCGGCTGCCGCAGCACGATAATCCATATTAAGTTCTTTGCGTTTAGCTAATGCGAGAACTAACAAAGCAGTTAACACGGTACTGATGGCCCAATTAATTAAAGAAAAACAGAGGCTGACCGTGGTGACTAAAACAATTGCACTGCGTCCAGAATTTGGAATTGTCGCCATTTTTTGAATGAGTATTTCAACGGGTTTAGACACTGAAACAACATAGCCCACAATAATGAGCATACACATCTGTAATGTAAAAGGGATGAGACTCCAGAAGCCATCCCCAAAAGAAATAGCAACATCTTTTACTGGTGCACCGATACTTAATGCCGCAATCGCAACTATGACAACGCCCAAGAGCGCAAAAATATAAGAATCAGGAAACCATTTTTCAGACCAGTCACTGACTTTGATTGCGAATTTTTGTAAGATATTTTGAGAATTATCCATATATAAGATTCCATTTTATTTATAAATTAATTTATTAATATTCAACATCCTGCTGAATTTTGACGTGCGTATCCAAGGGCACAATGCATGATTATGCCCTTGGATTACTTATTTTATTATTGAATGATATTGACGCCCGTCGCTTGTTGTATTTCTTCAAAAGAAACACCATCAGCGAGTTGTACTAGTTTGATCCCTTCTGGAGTGATATCCAATACGCCTAAATCAGAAATGATTCGATTCACGACGGCTTTTCCAGTGAGTGGTAATTCACAGTGTTTTAGAATTTTGGGTGAACCGTCTTTAGCGCAATGTTCCATCAGTACAACCACATGTTTCACACCCGCAACTAAATCCATTGCACCGCCCATACCTTTGACTTTTTTGCCTGGAATCATCCAGTTGGCTAAGTCACCTGTTTCAGAAACTTCCATTGCACCTAAAATGGCAATGTTGACTTTGCCACCACGGATCATGGCGAACGATTCAGAGCTTGAAAAAAATGAAGCTCCTTTACGTGCTGTAACTGTTTGTTTTCCTGCATTAATTAAATCGGCATCAACCGTGTGTTCCGTTGGAAATTCACCAATGCCTAATAGGCCATTTTCAGACTGTAACCAGACATCGATATCTTCTGGAATATAATTGGCAACCAATGTTGGTAACCCAATGCCTAAATTGACATAAAAACCATCTTGAAGTTCTTGTGCGGCACGTTGTGCCATTTGATTACGCGTCCAAGCCATGATTTATCCCTCAGTTTTCAGTGTCATATGTTCAATATGTTTTTCTGGATTTGGATTGAGAACAATACGATCAATATAGATGCCAGATAAATGAATATCATCGGGTTCTAATTCACCAATTTCGACCAGCTGCTCCACTTCAGCAATGGTAATTCGACCCGCCATTGCACAATCAGGGTTAAAGTTACGAGCAGTTTTTCTAAAAAATAAATTTCCTGCTTTATCCGCTTTGTAGGCCTTCACTAAAGAAATATCTGAAACTAAGGTTTCTTCTAAAATGTATTCTTTACCATTGAAAACACGAACCTCTTTACCTTCAGCAATCAGTGTTCCGACACCGGCTTGAGTATAAAAAGCGGGAATACCTGCACCACCTGAACGTAATTTTTCAGCTAAAGTACCTTGGGGAGTAAGTTCAACTTCAAGTTCACCACTCAGATATTGCCGTTCAAATTCTTTGTTTTCACCGACATAGGATGAAATCATTTTTTTAATTTGTTTAGTGACGAGTAATTGGCCTAAACCTAAGCCATCAACCCCTGCATTATTTGAAATACAGGTTAAATTTTTTACACCAGTGTTTTTTAATGCACTAATCAACTGTTCTGGAATGCCACATAAACCAAAGCCACCCACCGCAAGTATTTGTCCATCTTTGACAATATCTTTTAATGCGGCTTGCGCGCTCTCATAAACCTTATTTGGCATTTTAGACCTCCGTGTTTTTATTAAATATCTTGTGTTTATCGTATGCTGTATTTTTAGCTTATTTTAAAATTACTTGAAAAGTGTTTAATCTGTCAAGTTATCTAAATATCAGTTTTGATGATTAATCACGTTGGTTTTGCCAATAAGCAGTGGCGAAATTGGATGGATTTTGACGATTTAAAACCTGACTAATATTGTGACTGGCCTGCATGAGCGCATCTAAATCTATCCCAGTCTCAAAACCCATTTTAGACAGTAGATAATATAAATCTTCAGTAGAAATATTGCCCGAAGCGCCTTTAGCGTAAGGACAGCCGCCGAGACCAGAAATGGATGAATCAAATACACGAATGCCTTGTTCTAATGATTGATAAATATTGGCGATCGCCATGCCAAAGGTATTATGAAAATGTCCAGCAAGCACTTTACTGTCTAATTCAGCTAGACATGCATTCCAAACATTTTTAACGCGATCAGGGGTTGCCGTACCAATGGTTTCACCCAAAGAAATTTCATAACAGCCCATGTCATATAAACGCTTGCTGACTTTGGCCACTTGCTGAGGATCAATGGCACCTTCATAAGGACAATCAACGATACAGGAGACATAGCCACGTACTTTGATATCATGTGCTTGAGCAGCAGCAATTACATCCGCAAACTTTTCAAAGCTCTCATCAATAGAACAATTGATATTTTTACGTGTAAAACTCTCAGAAGCTGCGGTAAATACGGCGACTTCTTTACAGCCAACGGCGAGCGCCGCTTCAAAGCCTTTGATGTTAGGAGTCAGTAGGCTTAACCCAATGCCATCCATTTTGGGTAATTGCGCATAAAGCTCATCACTCTGCGCCATTTGCGGAACCCATTTGGCTGATACACAAGAACCAACCTCTATACTCTTTAAACCTGTACGCATTAAATCTAAAATAAGCGCTTTACGCTGTTCTAAATTTAAAGGGGTCTTTTCATTTTGCAAGCCATCCCGTGGGCCGACCTCCACAATTTTGACGAATTCATTCATGCAACTTCTTCCGTTAAAGCTTGAAATTCCACTAATTCATCACCAGCTTTCACTTGATCACCTACTTGAAAATAAGATGAGGTAATGAAACCATCACGTGGGGCACGGATTGAATACTCCATTTTCATTGCTTCAAGTGTGAGTAAAACATCATCTTTTTTAACTTTTTCATTGGCAGAAATCAGGATTTTAGTAATTACGCCCGGCATAGGTGCTTTTAAATTACTTTCATTTAAATCCGTATCATCAGTCTTAAAATTTGCATGTATATATTCAAATTTAAAATTCTGAGCATTTGAAAATAAAGTAAGCGCATTTTCACTTTGGCTAAAAGTCAGCTTTTGCTTTGTCCCTACAATATCCATTTTTATGGTGTTTTGATCAACTAACTGGCCTGAAATGGAATATTGCTGTCCTTGGTATTCAGCGATAAAAGTATTGCCATTGGCACTCAAGTTGACCTGAATGTCTTGATTATTCAATTTAAACTTAACTGGGTAATTGGTTTGAATATTCAAACGCCATAATACTTCAGCTTGCCAAACTGGATTATTCGCCATTTTATTCTGGTTAAAACGAATCAGTAGTTCAGTCAATGCCGCAGCAAGAATTAAATTGGTGTCAGCCTTTTGAATGTTTTTAAATAAAAATTCATCTTCACGTTGAATGAGATTGGTATCTAGTTGTGCCTTTTTAAATGAATCACAGCGAATAATACGGTCTAGAAAGGCAATATTATTACCTACACCTTCCACATGAAAATGTTCAAGTGCATGATGCATTTGTACCAACGCAGCTTCACGATTTTCACCCCAAACAATGAGCTTAGCGATCATTGGATCATAATAGGTGCTAATTTCATCACCTTGTACAATTCCACTATCAACACGAACATTTTGATTTTGCGTAGGGTAATGTAAATAACTGATTTGACCAATTGCAGGCATAAATCCTTTCTCAGGTTCCTCAGCATAAATACGGGCTTCAATCGCATGGCCATGAATGTGTAATTCATGTTGTAATTTCGGTAATGGCTCACCAAATGCCACACGCAGTTGCCATTCAACCAAGTCTTGCCCAGTAATCATTTCAGTCACTGGATGTTCAACTTGCAGACGGGTATTCATTTCCATGAAATAAGCAGTCCCATCTTGCTCGACAATAAATTCAACTGTACCCGCACCAACATAATTAACCGCACGAGCAGCATCAAGTGCTGCTTGGCGCATAGCCGCCAATTTGGTTTCTAACATGAGTGGAGCAGGAGCTTCTTCAAGTACTTTCTGATGACGGCGTTGTACTGAACAATCACGCTCAAATAAATGCACATAATTGCCATGTGTATCACCAAAGACTTGCACTTCAATATGTCGAGGATTGATGACATAGCGTTCAACTAAAACTTCATCATTGCCAAAACTCGATTTTGCTTCATTTTTACATGAAGAAAGTGCAGTTAAAAACTCAGTTTCACATTCAACCAAGCGCATGCCTTTACCACCACCACCAGCACTGGCTTTGATCAGAACTGGATAACCGATAGCATCCGCTTGTTGTTTTAGAAAATCCGCATTCTGATTGTGACCATGATAACCAGGAGTAAGCGGTACACCTGCTTTTTCCATCAGTGCCTTCGATGTCGCTTTCAATCCCATTGCTAAAATGGCAGCAACTGGAGGACCAATAAAGACAATATTATTTTTTTGACAAGCTAATGCAAATTGATCATTTTCAGACAAAAAACCATAACCTGGATGAATTGCTTGTGCACCCGTATCTAACGCAGCTTGAATAATACGGTCTATCTGTAAATAACTTTGTGAGGCTGGGGATTCACCAATATAGATGGCTTCATCCGCTTGCTTGACATGCTGTGAATTTACATCTGCATCAGAATAAACAGCAACGGTGGCAATGCCTAGTTTTTTTGCAGTACGAATTACACGACAAGCAATTTCACCTCGGTTTGCAATTAAAATCTTTTCAAACATTGTCTCATTCCTTATCGTTATTCTACTGTTTTAATCCATGCTGGGCTTTGCTTCGTTAAAAAAGCAGTTAAGCCATTTTTCGCCTCGGTTCCTTGGCGGACATGTGCGATGTGTTGTGCAGTTTGAACCAGTAATTCTTCAGTTAAAACAGATTGATTGACCATCTGAATCAGCTGTTTTGATGCTGCCTGAGCTTCGGGACCACCAAGTAATAAAGCTTGAATAATTTCATCAACTTTTTGATCAAGTTGATCGGGTGGTGCAATTTCATGAACCAAACTGATGGCTTGGGCTTTCTCGGCTGAAATGCGTTCTGCGGTTAAGAAATAACGTGAAGCCTGACGTGCACCAATGGCACGAATCACATACGGACTAATGGTCGATGGTGCGAGACCTAAACGGACTTCTGAGGTTGCAAATTTGGCATCAGTACTTGCTACACACATATCACACGCTGAGGCCAAGCCCATTCCGCCACCAAAGGCAATGCCTTGTACACGTGCAATGGTCGGTTGTTTTAACATTGCTAAGCTTTGTAACATTTTTGCCAATTTTAGGGCATCCGCTTCATTTTCTGCTTTGGAAGCTTGTCCAGCAAATTTCATCCAATTCAGGTCTGCACCTGCAGAAAAACTTTTACCACGACCTGCAAGTATGACTACACGAATATCTTCACGTGTATTGAGATATTGAAAGCATTGGTGTAGTTCTTCAATCACTTGGGGATTAAAGGCATTATGTAATTCAGGACGATTTAACCAAACCGTTGCGACTTGTTGGTTCTGTTCTAGTTGTAAAAATTGAAAATCCATTGCATACCTCTTACATGCGAAATACGCCAAATTTAGTGGGAATAATTGGTGCATTCATAGCCGCAGCGAGGCTTAGTCCTAAAACATGACGTGATTGTGCAGGATCAATCACACCATCATCCCATAAACGTGCCGAAGCATAATATGGATGTCCTTGAAGTTCGTACTGATCACGAATAGGCTGTTTAAATTGATCCTCTTCTTGTGCAGACCATTCAGCACCTTGGCTTTCAATTTGGTCACGTTTTAGCGTGGAAAGTACACTGGCTGCTTGTTCACCGCCCATCACTGAAATACGTGAATTTGGCCAAGTCCACAGGAAACGAGGCGAGTAGGCACGTCCACACATCCCATAATTTCCTGCACCAAATGATCCGCCAATGACCATGGTGATTTTGGGAACATTAGCTGTTGCAACTGCCATAACCAATTTTGCACCGTTTTTGGCAATACCTTCATTCTCATACTGACGACCAACCATAAAACCAGTGATGTTCTGTAAGAACAACAACGGAATATTTCGTTGCGTACACAGTTCAATAAAATGTGCACCTTTCTGCGCAGATTCTGAGAATAGAATGCCATTATTGGCAATAATGCCGACTGGCATACCATAAATCGATGCAAAACCAGTAATTAAAGTCGTACCAAAACGGGCTTTAAATTCATCTAAGCGTGAACCATCTACAACACGAGCAATGACTTCACGAATATCGAAAGGTTGACGTGCATCACTCGGGATAATGCCATACAGCTCTTTAGCATCGAATAATGGGGCTTCAATTTCACAATAAGACTGATTCGGTTTCTTATTTAAATTTTTAACGATATTACGGGCGATTAAAATCGCATGTTCATCATTTACCGCCAAATGATCAGCAACGCCAGATAGGCGAGTATGCACATCACCGCCACCTAAGTCTTCAGATGAAACAATTTCACCCGTTGCGGCTTTCACCAACGGTGGGCCACCAAGGAAAATCGTACCTTGATTTCGAACGATAATCGTTTCATCAGACATTGCTGGAACATAAGCACCGCCAGCGGTACAACTTCCCATTACAACGGCAATTTGAGCAATTCCCATGCTCGACATCCGCGCTTGGTTGTAAAAAATACGACCAAAATGCTCTCGATCTGGAAAAACTTCATCTTGCATCGGCAAGAAAGCGCCACCTGAATCGACCAAATAAATACACGGTAAATGATTTTGTTCCGCAATTTCTTGGGCACGTAAATGCTTTTTAACCGTCAATGGATAATACGTTCCACCTTTAACTGTGGCATCGTTAGCGACAATCATACAAGTCACGCCTTGTACTTGACCGACACCAGCGACTACACCCGCAGCAGGTACATCGTCTGCATAGACTTTATAAGCCGCAATTTGCCCAATTTCTAGAAATGCAGTGCCTGTATCAATCAGTTGATCAATACGTTCACGCGGTAAAAGTTTGCCACGCGCTAAATGTTTTTCACGGGCTTTTTCATCACCACCAAGAGCAATTTTTGTCGTCATCTGTTTTAAATCATTGACTAAATTTTGCATTGCCGCTTGGTTGTTTTTAAAATCATCACTTCGAATATTGATTTTACTGTGTAACTGATTCATTTAGAACATCCTTGTATTGGACTGCTATATTCAATTGCGATGCTCATAATTATTGTCATGCAATTTTAAATTAGGCTAATTATTTGGTTTCATTAAATAATTCGCGACCAATTAACATACGGCGAATTTCAGATGTGCCTGCACCAATTTCATAAAGTTTTGCATCTCGCCATAGACGACCGGTGTCATAGTCATTGATATAACCATTACCACCCAGGGTTTGAATAGCTTCTCCAGCCATCCACGTTGCTTTTTCAGCAGCATACAAAATCGCACTCGCGGCATCTTTACGTAGACTACGATCATGCTGATCTGCTTTATCACATGCAGCACCAACAGCATAAACCAGCGCTTTACAAGCCAGCCAAGTGGAATACATATCGGCAATTTTGCCTTGCATCAATTGGAACTCACCTAAAGCTTGCCCAAACTGTTTACGATCATGAATATAAGGAATGACGACATCTAAGCAAGCATCCATGATGCCAAGAGGACCAGCACTGAGCACAGCACGCTCATAATCTAAACCACTCATCAGCACTTTAGTGCCATTACCTACGCCACCTAAAACATTTTCTTTGGGCACTTCAACATTATCAAAGAATAGGGGATAAGTATTTGAACCGCGCATACCGAGTTTATCTAAGTGGGTGCCATGACTGAAGCCTTTCATACCTTTTTCAACAATGAAAGCTGTCATGCCTTTGGCACCCGCATTCAGATCAGTTTTGGCATAAACCACTAAAACATCCGCATCACCGCCATTGGTGATCCACATTTTTGAACCATTTAAAACAAAGTGATCACCTTTCTCTTCAGCTTTAAGTTTCATGCTGACCACATCCGAACCCGCATTCGGTTCTGACATCGCTAAAGCACCGACAAAATCACCCGATAATAATTTTGGAAGGAAACGCTGTTTTTGCTCTTCACTTCCATTACGGTTAATCTGATTAACACAGAGATTAGAATGTGCACCATAAGATAAGCCGATAGATGCAGATGCTCTCGAAATTTCCTGCATAGTAATGATATGTGCTAAGTAGCCTAAATTGGTTCCACCATATTCTTCACCTACGGTTAAGCCCAATAGACCCATGTCACCAAATTTTTTCCATAGATGATGTGGGAACAAGTTGTCTTGATCGACTTGTTTTGCAATAGGAGTAATTTCCTTTGCACAAAATGCGGCAACGGAATCACGAAGTGCAATTAATGTTTCATCTAGACCAAAATCAATACTTTGTAGGTGCATTTTCCTGTCATCCTGTCAGTTATATTTGTTGTACCAAAAACATTTTTGTTGTGCTTAGACCCTAACATACAATTTTTTTTTATAAAAGTGAATAAAAATTCAAAAATTGATTTACAATTCATTTTAATTATTCGAGAATACAAAATATGAGCTATAAACGATCCTCTCTGATGCAGGAGAGAATGGAAAAAAATCGTAAAATGATTTTACAGTCTGCACGTGAGCTCATTGCGCAGGGTGGTTTTAAAGACGCGCAAATACAAGCGATTGCAGACCGAGCTGGTGTTTCGAGTGGTTTGGTTTATCGTTATTTCGACAACAAAAGCCAAGTTCTTATTGAAGTGTTAAATGAGGCTATTACTTTTGAAGTGGAGATTTTGAATCACATTGCCCAAGGACAATTCAGCCCAACCCAAAAATTGCATAAAGCGGTAACTACGTTTGTACGGCGTGCTATGAATAGCTCGCAACTTGCATATTCACTTATGTTTGAGCCAGTTGATCCTGAACTAGAACATGAGCGGTTTCATAGTAAACAACTGATTAAACAAAGCATGACAGAAATTCTTGCCATAGGAAAAACAAGCGGTGAGTTTAGTTTTGAAGATTTAAATACCGCTGCATTGTGCGTTGTTGGTGCTATGACATTTGCGGTGGTTGAACCTTTAAATCCATCTCGAAATGTGATATTTGATGAGTCATATAAAGACTATTTTGTTAAACAAATTGCTGATTTTTGTGTCAATGCAGTAAAACGACAGGAGGGAGTATAAGGGTTTGTTAAAAATAAAAAACACACAAAAATTGGCTATTTAGGAAAAATAGTTGCGGTAAAACAATTAAATTAAATGTGAAAATCAGAATTAAAAAGAATCAAGGAGTATGATTCAATGTCGCAAATACGGTTAAGTTATGCCTGTGGAACAAGTCAAAAACCTCTAATCGGTATGACGATAGGTGATAAGTTTGATGAAGCATGTCAGCAATACGCTGAGCATGATGCAGTCATCAGCGTACATCAAAATGTGCGACTAACTTATCGAGAACTACATGCAAAAGTAGATTCCTTTGCTTGTAGTTTACTGCGTTTGGGTTTACAAAAAGCGGATCGTTTAGCCATTTGGTCACCCAACTGTGTGGAATGGACTATTGCACAATTTGCTGCTTCTAAAGCCGGCATTATTTTGGTGAATTTGAATCCAGCATACAAAAAAAATGAACTCGAATATGTATTAAATAAAGTCTCTTGTAAGGGATTGATTATAGCATCCCAATTTAAAACTTCAGATTATCAAGACGTTTTAATGCGTATTGCACCGGAATTGGCATTTACAACAGATTATGTTTTACATTCAGAAAAAGTACCGCATTTAAAACATGTCATTAAAATTGATGATGTCGAACAAGCGGGTATGCATCGTTTCGCAGATCTATTTTCTGTACCTACGACAAAAGAGCTGGAACAATTAAACGCGATTGCCAGTGAATTACAATTTGACGAACCCATTAATATTCAATTTACCTCGGGCACAACGGGCAATCCCAAAGGCACAATGTTGACCCACAATAATCTTTTAAATAATGGTTATTTTGTTGGTGAGGGTATCCATTTAACCCCACAAGATCGAGTGTGTATCTCAGTACCTTTATTTCATTGTTTTGGCATGGTAATGGGGAATCTAGCCTGTATTACTCATGGTTCAACTATGGTTTATCCTTCGGGGGTATTTAATCCTTTAGATAGTTTAAAAGCCATTGAACAAGAAAAATGTACGGCTGCTTATGGTGTGCCCACCATGTTTATTGCCATGTTGGAGCATGATCAATTTGAGCAATTTGATTTAAGCAGCTTACGCACAGGCATTATGGCAGGTAGCCCGTGCCCACGTGAAATTATGCAGCGTGTGATTGAACGTATGCACATGGATGAAATCATCATTTGTTATGGTATGACAGAAACCGCTCCAGTCAGCCTACAAAGTTCAACAACAGATTCAATTGAACGCCGCGTGGGAACGGTCGGCCGCGTACTTCCACATCTTGAAGTGAAAATTATTGATGAACAAGGCAAGGTGGTGCCACGTGGAAAATTAGGTGAATTATGTGTGCGCGGTTATTCAGTGATGCTGGGCTATTGGGAAGATGAGGCAAAAACGAAAGAGGCTATTGATATTGCAAATTGGATACATACTGGCGATATTGCAGAAATGGACAATGATGACTTTGTTAAAATTAAAGGTCGTATGAAAGATGTTGTGATTCGTGGTGGTGAAAATTTATTTCCAAAAGAAATTGAAGACTTCTTATATACTCATCCAGATGTGAGTGATGTCCAAGTAATCGGTTTACCTGATCCACGTTATGGTGAGGAGCTATGTGCTTGTATTATTTTACATGATCATCATGATGTTACAGAAGAACATATTCGCCAGTATTGTAAAGAACATATTTCACATAACAAAGTTCCACGCTATGTGCGTTTTTTTAATGAATTTCCTATGACGGCATCAGGCAAAGCACAAAAGTTCAAGCTACAAGAGTTTATGCGTGATGAATTAAATTTATCAAACGAAATGCATGCTTAACTTTAAGACAATGATTAAAGTTACTAGCTTACTATAAGTTAGCTAGTAACTTATTTTATAATATGGAAAGGAGTTCCTATGGCAAAAGATTTTAATAATCCACAAATTGTGGATGGTTATGATGAACATATCCGTAAACTCATTCCAGGTTATGAGCTGATTCATCTACAAGTACATGCCCTATTAAAAACTTATGTTTCAGAACAGGCACATATTCTGGTCGTAGGTTGCGGTACTGGTTATGAATTGCAGTATTTAGCTGATCAATTTCCATATTGGACATTTACGGCGATTGATCCAGCCGTGGTCATGTTGGAAAAGGCTAAAAGCCATATTGAAGATTTAGGTTTAGAACAGAGAATTACTTTTATTCATGGTGATACCTCGATTTTAAATTCATTGGATCAACCGTTTGATGCTGCTCTTTCTATTTTAGTTTCACATTTTGTTCCATTTGAATATAAACAACAATATTTTCAAGATATTGCACAATCATTAAACAAAAATGCAATATGTTTAAGTTATGATTTAATGCAAATTTCAAATCATCAACAACTGCTCGCCTTAAAACGATTAACACAATCAATCGGTCTTAGTGAAAAGCAAAGTCAAGCGATGCTGGATCGTTTAGGACAAGACTTTTTCTTAATTGATATTCCACAAATGTGCAATATATATCAGCAAGCAGGCTTTAAATCTGTCACGACATTTACTCAAATATTGAATTATTATGGTTTTATTGCATTTAAAAATTAACCCATTAAATGTTTAGATGACTATCGGAAAAAGAATTCCATACAAATTTTCAGGATAATGTCGTTTTCATTATTAAAAAGGCGCTCCATTTAAATGAAGCGCCTTTTTATTTTAAGGATTATCTCGTAAAAAGATAACTCATCGTTTAATTTCAGTTTTTATTCATAACTAAAATTAGGCTTGTTTCGGAGCATTTACTTTATATAAATGTGCCAAAGAGGATAATAAACGTAAAGCGTCATCTGTCTCAGTAATATGCATCTGATCTTCTTTGATTTGAATTAACTTTTCAGAAATAAAATAAGCCAAGATCAAATCAATTTCTGGCAAAATTTCTTCTGCTGACCATTTTAAATAGAACATATTCTGAATATCAGGATAGCGCTCAACAATAGTACTCATAAAATCTTCTTTATGCATGGTTGTGCTTTGTTCAAGCTGCTCTTTAAGAATATCTGACATAAGTGCTGGAAGCATAAACGTATGTAGAATGTTATTACTGAAGTACTTGAGTAATGCTTCTTGCTTATCTACAACTTTAATCCAGCGTTCATTATCATGTTCAATAAACTCAATTTGTTTAAGTTTAATTGCGTATTGAATAATTTCTTGATCCGATAACTCCGTAATCTGCATACGATCATCATAGTGATGCTGTTGTAGTAAATGACGGAATTGCATTAAGCGTTGTAATACATCACGCTCAGCCAAGGAATAAGTGGGTGCATTTAATAGAACCAACGAAATTAAACTCACAGGATTAATGACCACCGCTTTATTAATATTCTCAAGAATATCATCAGCAACATCATTTACAGTCGCCTTAACGGATGTTGGCATTTCATCTTGTAGACTTACTTTTTTCGGTGCTGCATTTTTATGCAGTAGATCATCTAAAAAGACAGGTTCACCGAAATTAACGTGTACAACACCAAAAACCTTTTCAATTTTTTGTAATGATTTTAAAAGACCAAATAACGATTCAGCTTGTTTCTTTTGCCCACCTAATTCTTTGATATAGGATGAACCTTCTAATAGCTTCTCATAACCAAAATACGTCGGAATAAAAGCAATTGGTTTACTGTTACCCCGTAAATAACTTTGAATGGTAATAGCTAACATCCCTTTTTTTGCAGGGAGTAATAAACCCGTCCGTGAACGCCCACCTTCAATGAAATATTCAAGCGGAGTATTACGGTTTAACATACTGTAAATATATTCTTTAAATACAGCGGCATATAAAGCATTACCATTAAAACTACGGCGGATAAAATATGCACCTGCACCACGCATTAATTGCCCAATCACAGGCATATTTAAGTTAATACCAGCAGCAATGTGCGGCACCATTAATCCGCGGTTATAAATCACATAAGACAATAATAGATAGTCAATATGGCTACGGTGGCAAGGGGTATAAACAATTTCGTAATCTTTGGTGAGTGTCCGAACGGTATCAAAATTATGTACTTCAATCCCATCATATAACTGGGTCCAAAGTTTGGTTAGTGCAATTTCAGCAAAGCGTAACGTTGAATAAGAAAAGTCTGAAACAATTTCATCTAAGTAATGATGCGCCAAACTCTCCGCTTCATTAACACTAATTTTTTTATGAATACTTTCTTTTAGAATGGCTTCTTTAATTGTATCCGTAATCATTAATTTGTTAATTACATTACGTCGATCTGATAAATCTGGGCCTAAAATAGCTTCTTTGTATTGATCAAAGGATTTATTGAGCTCAGTGACCACATAATGAGCCGGTGCAAAATTTGGTGCAACTTCTGTGGCAGCTTGAATGAGTTCACGCAAAGAAACAGCGCGATGGAATTCAATATAATTTTCACGACCATATAAAGTGATGTTCAGTGCTTGTTTAATACCAGTTGGTTTGGTCCATGCATCAGCCATTAATGCTTTATACCAGCTATCTTCATTTTTAGGTGCACGGCCCCACAAAATTGTCACTGGAACCAGTAATACATCACTTTCAGGATGTTTAAGTAAATATTCAACGAGGCGAATTAACTTATCTGGATAATAAGCTGATGCATTGGATTTCGTCGCTTCAAGTGTAAGAAAAGAATCATCTTCTTGATAATGACCAAGTACTAAAGGTGAAAATGCAGGGCTTAATTGTCTTTTTTCAGTTTCATTATCAATCAGAACTTTATTTGAGGTTGAATCATCTTGAATGACATAGCAAATGGGTAGCGCATTTGATTTATTATCATGTATTGTATTTTCAAGCGCTTGCGTATCACCTAAAACTTGAGGACTGACAATTTTATCTAAAATCTTTTTGGTAAATTGTCGATAAATTTTTTGATAAGCACTGTTCGCCATGGGGTTCTCAAAATCCTTTCTAGAAAGATATTATGCTCGAAATATTACAAAAATGTGCAATTGGATTTGATGAATCTTCAGCGATATAAACTTAGTTAAAAACTAAGATTATGATTTATAAAAATAAACAATTCACTTTTTCATATAATTAAATATTAATAGTGAATATCAATATTTAACCAAAAAGCGATATGATAGATAAATATCACTTTATTTATAATCAAGGAAAGATCATGGCTACAGATCCAAATTTCCCAAAAACTGAAAATTTAGGTATTGCAGTATATTCTAATAATGCCGAGGCAATTGGAAATACGCCTTTAGTCCGTATTAATCGTGTGATTCAAACGGGTGCAACTGTTCTTGCAAAAATTGAAAGCCGTAATCCTGCTTTTTCAGTCAAAGATCGTATTGGTGCAGCTTTAATTTCAGATGCTGAACAAAGTGGTGCCTTAAAACAAGGCATGCATATTGTAGAACCGACAAGTGGTAATACCGGTATTGCTCTCGCTTTTGTTGCGGCAGCCAAAGGTTACAAGATTACATTAACCATGCCCTCAAGTATGAGCATTGAGCGTCGTAAAGTACTGAAAGCTTTAGGTGCAAATTTGGTTTTAACAGATCCAGCCAAAGGGATGAAGGGTGCAATAGAAGAAGCAGAACGTCTTCGTGATGCTCAGCCAGCGGTTTATTTTTTACCACAACAATTTGAAAACCCAGCAAATCCAAAAATCCATGAAGAAACGACAGGCCCTGAAATTTGGGCAGCGACAGGTGGTAAAGTCGATATTTTAGTTGCAGGTGTGGGGACTGGTGGAACCATTACAGGTATTTCACGTTATTTTGAAACTGTTAAAAATCAAGCGATTTATTCTGTTGCAGTGGAACCTGCTGAATCAGCAATTATTGGTCAGGCCAAGCGTCGTGAAGCACTTACCCCTGGGCCACATAAAATTCAAGGCATTGGTGCAAATTTCATCCCTAAAAATTTAGATTTAGATTTAGTGGATGAAGTGATTGCAATTCCAAGTGCGGAAGCAATTACATTTGCACGTCAAATAGCAACTCAAGAAGGTATTTTTGTTGGGATTTCAAGTGGTGCAGCAATGGCCGCAGCCGCAATACTTGCTAAACGTCCTGAAAATGCAGGCAAGACCATTGTCGTCATTTTACCTGATGCCGGTGAACGTTATTTATCTTCAGTTTTATTTGATGATATTTCAGCAGATTAAATTCAACTTTGTAAAATAGATAGAGCAATGATTTAAAAACCAGTGATTTTTCACTGGTTTTTAAACTGAAATTTACATATAAACTTTGTGTAATGGGATCATTCATTCCATCTAATTTATAGCATTTCATCACATATACCGCCAATTTATCTTTATAGGAAGAAGGCTGTCATTTTAGGACAATCTTGGCGGTTTCATCAGTAACTTCATTGACAACTTATTGAAGCATCTCTATTTTAACTTTATAGGTTCTTTTTTAGAACTTAGTATTTTAAAGTGAAATCTTTGAGGTGAGACATGTCTATGTTAGTAGTAAAAGAAAAATTAAAGCAAAAAATGCCTGCATCATTTCCAGTACGTCGTATGGATTATCAATTTCAGGAAGTACCAAAGTATTGGTGTAATAATGAACCAACATTTACGCATTACTTCACTGGTCTATCAACTTTATTTCCTGAAGGTGAATCTTACTTTGTACGTTCAGTGCGTGCTTTGCGAGAGAAAATTAAAAATAACCCACAATTAGATCGTGATATTGGCGCCTTTATTGGACAAGAAGCCATGCATTCTAAGGAGCACCACGCTTTTCATGTCAGTGCTCAGCAATATGGTTTAGCCCCTGAGTCGTTAGAAAAGGCAACAGGGATTATATTAAAAGCAATTGAAAAAACTTTTCCAAAGAAGTGGAATTTACTTGTTACTGTGGGCTTAGAACATTATACGGCAGTTCTTGTGGTAGAAATGATGAAAAATGTCAATGAGTTAATGACAGATACAAATATTCGTAATTTATGGTTATGGCACAGTATTGAAGAAACCGAACATAAGGCGGTTGCCTATGATATGTATGAATCTCTATATGGAAAAGGATTGGATGCTTATATCCCTCGTGTAGCGATTTTTACTTTTAACCTCGTTTTAATCACTTTATTGTCTAATGTTTATCAAGTCGTGTTGATGTCGAGAGATAAGCAATTATTGAACCTAAAATCTTGGGCAAAATTTGCTGGGTTTACAGTGCATGTATATCGCAAGCTCGTACCACAATTTTTCTCTTACTACCATTTTGATTTTCATCCGAATGATACAGATGAATCTGAAATTGTAACAAAAACTAAAATAAAAATTGGTTTGTCCACTGAACAGTCAACTTTTATGCATTAAAAAGATTAAAACTTTATTCATTAAGCAATAGATAGGAAATAAATATGAATCCATTAAACATGACTGGTTTAGAAATGATGCAAGCCTTTCAAAAAGGACTGGTACCTGCACCTGGAATTGCAAAAACAATGGGGATGGATGAGGTTGGTGATGTGGAATATGGTCGTATTGTATTTATAGCGACTGCGGATGAGCGTCATACTAATCCGTTGGGCGGTGTGCATGGTGGTTTCGCTGCAACTTTACTTGATTCAGTAACCGGTTGTGCTACACATACGGTGTTGGCAGCCGGTGAAGGCTATGGGACAACTGACCTTGCAATTAAAATGTGCCGTCCTATGCCATTTAATAAAAAGCTCATTGCAGAAGGTAAGGTCATTAATGTTGGTAAAAATTTGGTGATTTCAGAAGGCTATCTTCGCGATGAAAATGGGAAACTGTATGCTCATGCAACGGCAACCAATATGATTATCCATCGCTGAATCATTAAATATTTGTACGATGATTTTGATTAGTCCTAGGCTGATATGTTGTTGCACAGATAAATTAAATAATAGATGAGAATATAAATTGAATAAGGTTGTATTGGGGTTTGGGACGTTTGGCAAGACTGCTACGTGGTACTGATGGTTTAAATATTCAGGGTTTACTACGCTTTGCTTGAATTTGATCAATCCTAAGTATGTTTGCCAGTATTCGTGCATTAGCTCAATCTTTGGCAAGAGAGTTTCATCCCAAAGGGATTCATATCACATATTGCATGTTGGCACATTGGGACGGTCAGAATACCTCACTGATGCAATCGGTAAAGAATATGTGTTGGCATCTTTATCAACAACCCGACTCGACTTGAAGTCAGGAACTCAGTTTGGGAAATAAATTATATTAAAAGCCTTAGGATTTATACAATTTCCGAAATTAAGAAATCTAGGTCATTCATAGTAAGTATCAAGGGTTATTTTTGTGAAGGTAGGTGTGGGTTTTCTAAAGGTAAAACGCTGTTTAAATCTGTATTAAAAATATCAGTCAACATGCTGTCATAACGTATTGCATTGTATTCAAGCAGTAGATTGGCTTCATCTTGGGTGAGAAAATTGATTTGAACAGCATCGCGGATATGTTCTTTAAAAGTTAAGCCTTTAAATTGATCCTTTGATTCTGCCTTTTTGAATTTATTCCAAAGGTCTTGAATTTTAAGTAGGCTTTGGAATGTAGATTCCATTCGACCTGTCACATCTTGAGGATCGGTCTTGTAATAGACATGTTGCTTCAATAAGTTACGAAAGGCATTGTCTTCCATGATTAAATCACCAACTTGTTGCTTTAATTTATCATTTGGTTGTACTAGCGGTCGACCAAATGGGAAACAGATGAATTTTACTAAATGGGCAGCCATTGCATGTGGAAAATTATCAAATAATCCCATAAAAGCTTCTTGAGCTTGAAATAAGACTTTTTCTATTGCAAGCTGAGCGTGAAGTTGCTCTGCCTGTGTACGTTGCCCATGTTCATAAAACTTCAGAATCGCGGTTGCAATAAACATAAATGCATGTATGTCTGCTAATCGACCTGATAACATTTCTTTTCGTTTGATCTCACCGGCTAATAAACCTAAACACATATCCGCAGTAAGGGCGAAATCTGTACTAAAACGATTGATGATTTTATAGTACTGTGCAGTAAAAGCATCTGCACTGTTTGGGGCATGATTTGAGCCACCGGTAAAACCATAGGTGAAGGCAAGGGCAGTTCGGTTCAAGGTATAACCTAAATGTTGATAAAAAATAGTATTCATTTTTTCTAATGCAGTACTTTTATCCTCCATTTGTAACAGTTGAAGCTCTTCAAATAGGTAGGGATGGCAGCGCATTGAGCCTTGACCAAATATCATTAAAGAACGACTCAGAATATTGGCACCTTCAACCGTAATAGAGATTGGAATAGCTTGATACATTAACGCTAGGAAGTTTCGCGGGCCTTGTTGAATTGCACGTCCTCCAACAACATCCATACCGTGATTAAGCAACTTACGCATCGTTTCAGTGGCATAGTATTTTGCCATAGCAGTCATTACAGCAGGTTTACCACCTTGGTTTAATCCACATGTAACCAAGTAGCGAAAAGCTTCTAACATATAGGTATCACTAGCAATATCGCTGGTTGCTTCTTGCACGCCTGCGAATTTGCCTATTGATATTCCAAATTGTTGGCGAATTTTGGCAAATGCACCTACAGTTAAATAGGTCATTTCTCCTGCTGCTGTGGCAAGTGCAGGGAGTGAAATACCACGACCTACAGCCAAGCACTCCATGAGCATGCGCCATCCCTTACCTGCATTCTCTGGACCACCAATAATCCAATCAACTGGAATAAAGACATCTTTTCCTTCAACGGTACCATTCATGAATGGAGAACCACCCGGATCATGGCGCGGGCCAACAATAACACCTATATGCGATGCTGGAATCAATACACAGGTAATACCATAATCACTTTTATTAGGATCACCCAATAGAGCATCTGGATCATAAAGTTTAAAAGCAAGTCCTATGACTGTTGCGATTGGAGCAAGAGTAATCCAACGCTTAGAAAAATTCATGTTCAAACCAAGTACATTCTTTCCTTCAAACTCTCCGTAGCAGACAATTCCTGTATCTGGAATTGCACCTGCATCAGAACCTGCTTCAGGACCAGTTAAGCCAAAACAGGGAATTTCAGTACCTTTAGCTAAGCTTGGAAGATAACGATCTTTTTGTTCATCAGTTCCGTAATGGAGTAATAGCTCACCGGGTCCAAGTGAATTTGGAACCATACAACTTACGGCAGCGGTGAGGGAGCGAGATGCGATTTTGCTCATAATTCGACTTTGTGCAAAAGCACTAAATTCACGACCGCCATAAGATTTAGGAATAATTAAACCTAAAAAGCCATTATTTTTGATGAATTTCCATGCTTCAGGTGATAGATCTTTATGTGTATGAATTTCCCATTCATCTAATAGCACACAGAGCTGTTCAACTTCATTATCAATAAAAGATTGTTCTTGTTGTGATAATTCAGGATATGGATAAGCATTAAATTTTTCCCAATCAGGTATCCCCATGAATAATTCTTTTTCCCACCAACTTGTACCAGCATCTAAGGCTTCACGTTCAGTCGTACTCATGCTCGGCATTGCATTCGCTAATATTTTGTAAGCAGGTTTGGTAATAACTAACATTCTGAAAGAATTAATCATCAATATTAAACAGATTAGGATGAGTGGGAATCCTATAATGAGTGACCATGGTGTAATCAATGCTAACAAAACGGCAGTGACAAGAATGGTGAATGCACCTATCATTCGTGACAAAGAAAAAAAGAAAACTGCCCATAAAATTAAAAATTGAATTAATACTGTGGCTAAAAACCCTATGAATGTAATCACAATCTTACTCCTTGATGGGCTTTAATCTGAGTTCAGCACGAGAAGATAAAATAGAAATTAGTTGTCAGACTTTAAATAATTTCTATTTATTTTTAGATGATCGTTGATAAAATATTTAAATGAATAAAAAACATCCACTGTTATTGTTTTAGCAATTTAAGCCACTATGTTCAGTTCATGTTTTGTCACGAAGAGGTTCATGCTCAAATCTGTTTATTAATTTCATTGTTAATTTAATACAGCATTTTGTTCCAATTAAACTTCACCGATGTGAGCTGAATAGCCCATATTTACAGTATTTGAGCATCTATACACATAAGTGGTACGATAACTCTTAGGGAATGAGTCTTCAAAGATCGGTTTGTGCGACAAAGTGCTGCTGTACCATATGATCTGGATATACATGTATTCGATCAGGACTAAGTTGTTTTTAGATATGATGATTGATTTAATCAAAAGAATTAGTTTTAGAATTTAAATAATTTATCTTAAATTTTTAGGGATTGAATAATGGATAGTACCAATTTAAATCATGAGCAAACTGAAGAAGTTGAATTTTTTAAAGAAATATTTCGAGAGCAAAAAATAAGTTTTGAAAAAGATAAATATCCTTCCTTAAAATCAAGGAAAGAAAATCTAAATACCCTCAAAAAAATGATTATTGATAATCAGGATTCAATTATTGATGCAATTAATCAAGATTTTAAAAACAGAGCGCGACAAGAAACGATTACCTTTGAAATTTTGCCTTCAGTATTAACCATAAACTATACGCTTAAACATCTAAAAAAATGGATGGCACCACAGAAAAGACATGTGCATTTATTGTTTCAACCAGGTTCAGCATCAATTTATTATCAGCCACTTGGCGTAGTGGGTGTTATTGTCCCATGGAATTATCCACTCTTTTTGGCGATGGGGCCGCTTATACAAGCAATCGCCGCAGGTAATAAAGTGATGATTAAGATGAGTGAATTTACACCTCATTTTTCCTTGTTACTGAAGTCATTAATAGCACAATATTTTGATAAAGATCAGATTAGTGTGATCTTAGGTGATGCAATGATTGCCAGTGAATTCACACAACTACCATTCGATCACCTTTTATATACTGGGTCGACGAATGTTGGTAAAAAAGTGATGGCTGCTGCTGCAAATAATTTAACACCAGTCACATTAGAACTGGGTGGAAAATCACCTGCAATTGTTTGTGCTCATAGTAATATTAAAGATGCAGCAGAAAAAATTGCTTATGGCAAGCAGGTCAATGCAGGGCAAACTTGTGTTGCACCAGACTACGTCTTTATTCATAAAGATAAAGTTACTGAATTTGTCACGCATTATATAAACACGATCCAAGCCTTTTATTCGAATACCGTTGATAATTCTGATTACACGGCAATTATCAATCAGGTTCAAAATAACCGCTTACGTCATTATATAGAAGATGCAAAATCTAAAGGTGCTACCGTTACTTCAATCCTTCCTGAAGGAGCCAAAATTTATATAGAACCAACATTAATACAAAATGTCGATGATTCAATGTTAATTATGCAAAATGAAATATTTGGACCCATTTTACCAATTATTGCATTTGATGATTTGGATGAAGTCATTGAATATATAAATAATAGGCCACGACCATTAGCACTATACTTGTTTAGTAATAACGCCAATGAGCAAAATAAAGTCATACATGAGACGCACAGCGGAGGAATGTGTATCAACGAAACCGTTCTTCATGTTGGAGTTGACTCGTTACCATTCGGTGGGATTGGTGGTTCAGGTATGGGGCATTATCATGGTTATGAAGGTTTTATAACATTTTCGAAAATAAAGTCCGTGTATAAAAAATCATTTATTAATTTAATGAAGTTTTTATATCCACCTTATAGTCAAAATACTTTTTTCTATCAAATTTTGAAAAAACTTTTTATTAAATAAAATCTAATTTTTTTACGTATACGTATTCTGTAAATATTAATGCTGGAATTTTAAATTTTAATCAAAGACTCAATAACTTAAAGGATAAGAAAAAGACTTTAGGTTATTGAGTCATTTTTTTAAATACAGATTTTTGATTTGAAGGCTTAATTTTTAGCAATATTTAGCAAAAATTTACGTAATTTTTACGGCAAATATTTGTCCTGAAATAGAGAGTTTACGCCGTTATTTTTCATACTAGGTTGTGGAATATCCCCGATGTTTAGGACGAAAAAGATGGCTGCTAAATTCATAGCTCATCAACAAGTAAAGCATCATTTATCATGCTTACAACAGAATATAGTTAAAAATATAATACAGATGAACATTGTCATTTCTGTAACAGGAGAAATGACATGTTAGAGATGATCCTCCTTTTGCTGATTGTTACTCTTTTAGCTTTTCCACTTGGAAAATATCTTGCGGCAATTATGCAAAATCGTGAGATGAAAATTGACCCTCTATTTAATTGGCTTGAGAAACCGATTTATGCAGTTTTAGGTACACATTCGAAACAGGGGATGAATGTTAAAACCTATATTCTGAGTTTCATATTCAGTTGCATAGTCATCGGTCTAGTGGTCTGGGTACTCTTTATGGTGCAAGCTGGGTTGCCTTTCAATCCAAATAATGCCCCAAATATGTCGTGGGATCTGGCTTTACATACCACGATTTCATTCTTGACCAATACCAATCAGCAGCATTATTCAGGTCAGGCACAGCTGTCTTACTTATCTCAAATGGTCGGTATCGTTGGTTTACAAGTCATCGCCCCAATGATGGGTTTAGCAATGGTCGTTGCAACTATTCGTGCTTTGTTTTTTGATCAATCCAATACGCAATCCGCGATTGAGTCAAACACGCTTGAACATAGTTTTTCTGAAAAAATTAAAATGATCAATGTCGGAAATTATTGGGCAGATGTGATTCGTCCAACCTTCCGTTTTTTATTACCACTCTGTCTAATTTGGGCATTATTTTTAAATAGCCAAGGTGTACCTTCAACATTCCAAGGTGGACCTGAAGTCCAAGTTATCGATCAAACCACCGAATTAAAAACTCAAAAAATCCCTCTTGGCCCGATTGCACCAATGGTTGCCATTAAGCAATTGGGCAGTAATGGTGGTGGATGGTATGGGCCGAATAGTGCCGTACCTTTAGAAAATCCAACGCCACTGTCTAATTTTATGGAAATGTTGGCGATTTTACTCATTCCTTTTTCTGTCATCTTTATGTTGGGATTTTTTACAAAACGCCCAAAATTTGCAGCCTTCGTTTTTGGTTCAATGCTTTTAATGTCTGTTATTTCAACTTCCAGTGCAATTTGGTCTGAAAGTCTTTCGCAAACCGCATCGCAAGTTTCAGTGATGGAAGGCAAAGAAATGCGTTTTGGTGAAGCATCTTCGGCACTGTGGTTAGCACTTACCACGCAGGTCAATAATGGTTCAGTCAATATGATGCACGATTCTGCTACACCATTAACAGGATTAATTGCACTGTCGAATATGCTGATTAATGCCATTTGGGGCGGTATTGGTTGTGGTTTGCAACAATTTATCATTTATTTATTCTTAGCTGTGTTTATTGCAGGATTAATGACTGGACGTACGCCTGAACTTTTTGGTCGAAAAATTGAAGCTGGAGAAATTAAGTTACTTGCCGTTGTGATTTTGATTCAGCCAATTGTAATTTTAGGATTAACCTCAATTACCTTATTTTTCCCAAGTTTAACGGGGAATAGTAATCCTGCGTATCATGGGGTTTCCCAAGTTTTATATGAGTATGTATCCGCATTTGCCAATAATGGCTCAGGTTTTGAAGGTCTAGCAGATAATACCGTTTGGTGGAATGTCACCTGTAGTATTGCTCTCCTTTTAGGACGATTCCCAACGCTCATTATTCCTCTCATTATTGCGACACGTTTGGCTGCAAAACGCCAAGCACCTGAAAGCAACGGTAGTTTAAAAGTTGAAACCCCAACTTTTGCTTTAACACTGATTGCCATCGTAGTGATGTTGACCTTATTGCAGTTTATGCCTGTCTTGGTGTTAGGGCCAATCGCTGATCATCTCTTATTGGTTCAGGTGGAGTAATATTCATGAATAATTCCAAAAATTCCCAAAAAAATACTTCAACACTGTTTCAAGCTGAAGCATGGAAAGATGCTTTTATTAAACTTTTGCCCCAACATGCGATTAAAAATCCGGTTATGGCCATTGTTTGGTTAGGGACGATTATTACTTTAATTAGTACAGTATTTGGCAAAGCCAGTTTTGTTTTCAGTTCGCTGGTTACCCTAATTTTATTTATCACCGTATTGTTTGCCAATTACGCAGAAGCCATTGCAGAGGCCAAAGGGCGTGGTCAGGCTTCATCGCTCAGACAAGCACGCCAAAACTTAACAGCCCGTCGTTTAAGATCTTTGGACGATAAAGACGGCTCTCAAGTTGCTGCGACACTTTTGAATCTCGATGATTTAATTGAGGTGCGAGCCGGTGAGTTAATTCCAGCAGATGGTGAAATTATTCACGGCTTTGCAACCATTAATGAAGCGGCCGTAACAGGGGAGTCTGCACCTGTACTCCGTGAGGCTGGAACAGATCGTTCAGGAGTCATTGCTGGGACGAAGGTTTTAACGGATCGAATTATTGTTCAGGTGACCGCAGAATCTGGGCATAGCTTTTTAGACCGAATGATTGCTTTAGTTGAAGGTTCAAATCGTCAAAAAACCCCAAATGAAATTGCACTGGGTATATTGCTGACGGTAATGACCGTGACTTTTATTATTGTGGTATGTAGTTTGCCGATTATTGGTCACTTTCTCAATATTTCCATCAACCCCATTCTCTTGGTGGCTTTATTGGTGTGCCTGATTCCAACTACGATCGGTGGCTTATTACCCGCGATCGGGATCGCAGGGATGAACCGCGCCTTAAAAGCCAATGTGATCGCAAAATCAGGTAAAGCTGTCGAAATAGCCGGTGATATTGACGTCCTTTTACTCGATAAAACTGGAACGATTACTTATGGTGATCGTCAAGCAACCGTATTTTATCCACTCACTGGGGTTTCTGAATCTGAACTGCGTCAAGCAGCAGTCTTAACATCGCTGGCAGATCCTACGCCAGAAGGAAAATCAGTCGTTGCTTTGGCGAAAGAACAGGGTGAAAAAATTATTGATCCGGAACAGGCCGAATTCATTCCTTTTAATGCTTCGACACGTATTTCTGGGGTAAATTTGGCAGATGGGCAGCAAATTCGTAAAGGTGCATTGGATGCAATTTTAAAATTTACATCACAAGATATTTCTCACCACAGTGAACTCAAAACTCGGGTTGAACAAGTTGCATCGAAAGGTGCGACACCACTTGTCGTTGCGCGTGGACAAAACCTGTTGGGGGTAATTGAACTTTCAGATGTCATTAAATCTGGGATTAAAGAAAAGTTTGCTCGTTTACGTGAAATGGGGATTAAAACCGTAATGGTGACAGGGGACAATCCACTGACCGCTGCTACCATTGCTGCTGAAGCGGGTGTGGATGATTATATTGCCGAAGCTAGACCTGAAGACAAACTCAATTGTATTCGTACTGAGCAAAATAAAGGTCATTTGGTGGCAATGGTTGGTGATGGTACCAATGATGCACCAGCTCTTGCACAGGCTGATATTGGTTTGGCCATGAATTCAGGTACACAAGCAGCCAAAGAAGCCGGCAATATGGTGGATTTAGATTCAGATCCGACTAAATTATTGGCTGTGGTTGAAATTGGTAAACAGCAATTGATTACTCGTGGTGCATTAACTACTTTCTCTTTAGCCAATGATATTTCAAAATATTTTGCGATATTACCGGCACTTTTTGTTGCTGCCATTCCACAAATGCATGTGTTAAATATCATGCAGTTAGGCAGTCCTGAAACTGCGATTCTTTCGGCACTCATTTTTAACGCAATCATTATTCCGCTGCTCATACCAATTGCTTTACGTGGCGTGAAATTTAAACCTTCAACATCGACACAATTATTACGTCGTAACATGATGATTTATGGTGTGGGAGGAGTGTTATTGCCATTTTTTGCAATTAAAGCCATTGATCTTGTTATTAATCAAGTTTTAGTCTTGTAAGGTGATGAACATGAATATAATAAATGCAGAACAGTTAGTACAGCCTTCATATACGTTACTCATTCGCGCGTCCATTGGATTAAGCGTGATAAGTTTAGGCTTATGTGGTTTTTTATATAGTTCAGTCGCTACAGGTTTGGGACAATTGATATTTCCACACCAAGCCAATGGCAGCATGATTGAATTAGATGGAAAAATTTTAGGTTCAAGTTTAGTGGCTCAACCCTTTCAAGATCCTCAATATTTCCAAGCTCGGCCTTCGGCAGCCCATTATGATCTGATGATGATGGCCGGAAGTAACATGGCAATAACTAATCCTGAATTGACTAAAATTATTGCGCAACGCATTGCAGATATTGAAGTTAAGGATCATGTTCGTCCTAACCAAATTCCAAGTGATTTGGTAACTGCTTCAGGCAGTGGTATAGACCCTGAGATTAGTGTGCAAGCTGCGATGATTCAAGTAAAACGTATTGCCTTGCAAAGAAATTTAACGGATCAACAAGTAACTGACCTGATTCAAGAGCAAACCTTAAAACCAACTTTGGGGTTTTTAGGGCAAGAACGTATCAATGTTTTAGAGTTGAATTTGGCTTTGGATCAAATGAGATAATCGTAAAACAAAATGAAGGACTTCTTCCTTCATTTTGTTAGATGTAAAAGTCATTCGTTGCTGATTATTACTAAAATTAGCCTTCGCGTAGAATCTATTAAATCTTAACTGCTAAATGCCAGCAAGCTTATAATGATCTAAGAAAACATGACATTGAATAAAATTAAAGAGTTTATTTCATATGAAAGATTATCTTTATGACTGAAAATCGAAATAATAAAGTAGATGTTTTACTGCAACACGCACAACGCTATCAGTCAGGGCGTTTAACTATTTTCTTAGGTGCTGCACCAGGTGTAGGAAAAACCTATGCAATGTTAGTGCGCGCTCGTGATTTATTTCAACAAGGGCAAAATATTGTTATTGCTTATATTGAAACACATGGCCGCTTAGAAACTGAAAAATTAATTGAAGGATTACCTTTAATTCCACGAAAAATAATGCAATACCAAGGGCATGCTCTTGAAGAAATGGATTTGGATGCAGTTCTTTACCAGAAACCTGACATTGTATTGGTAGATGAATTTGCGCATAGCAATATGCCTGGAAGTCGGCATGAAAAACGCTGGCAAGATATCAATGAATTACTTGATGCCGGTATTGATGTTTTTACCACCATGAATATTCAACATTTAGAAAGTTTAAATGATGTGATTTATCAGATTACAGGGATTCGAGTTAAAGAAACTGTACCAGATCGGGTCTTTGATCGAATCCGTGATATTCGTTTAATTGACTTGCCTGTGAATGAACTTTTGGAGCGCTTAAATCAGGGTAAAGTTTATATTCCTGAACAAATACAACATGCGCTGCAAGGATTTTTCAACGCTTCCAATTTGACGGCTTTACGTGAGCTAGCAATGCAAACAGTTGCCAGTCATGTTGATAGTGATGTCCGTGAAAACTTTGCTTTACATGGGCTAATACCGATTCCACTCAAAAATCATATTTTGATTATGCTGGACGGGTTAGGGCAATCTGAGGCCTTAGTTCGGGCAGGCTGCCGGATTGCCGAACATCGATTAGCTGCTTGGACGGTCGTGGTGTTTATGGATGAACATCAAAACCAGCACAGAAAATTAGATGCTCAAAGTCGAGAAATCGAACGGGCACTCAATCTCAGCCGCCAACTGGGTGGAATGACCGAAATTTTATATGGTCAACAACACACCAAAATTTTATCTGAATTTGCCTTGGAGCGCGGTATTTCAACTTTAGTTGTTGCACAAAATCAACAGAAAAGACATTGGTTTAGCTTTAAACCCAATGTGATTCAGCAGATATTACTGCATCATCCAAATTTTGAACTCAGTATTGTTCCGATTCAAGCAGAACTAAGGCACGTTCAACAGAGCTTCCCCAAAAGCCTATTTTTGAGCCTCAAAGAATCTATTTTTGTTTTACTGACGACAATTATTAGTATTGTAATTGCAAGTCTTGGAGAAAAACTTCTTGGCATTGAAGAGCTTTCGGTGGTTTTTATCACAGCAGTGGTTTTTGTTGCATCCAGAACGCGGATGATCGCAGCTGTATGTTCCGCGATCATTTTTTTTCTGGCTTATAATTTCTTCTTTATTATGCCCAAATATACTTTACAAATTTCAGCGCATCAGGGAGTGATTACGGTTGTCGCATTTTTAGCTGCAGCACTGATTGCCAGTCGTTTGGCCTCACGGTTACGAGAACAAGTCACGGCGTTAAAAGCCGCGAATAGTTATAATAGTATTATGCAAGATTTAGGGCAAAAACTCTCTATTGCCGCAAATTTAGAACAAATGCATGTAATTGCAAAGCAAAGTTTAGAGCAAAATTTAAAGGCAGAAATTTTATTCTATATTCCAAATCAAGATGTTCTTGCCAATGATTCGAACCATTTGCAACTTTCAGAAAAAGAAAAAATATCAGCCGAATGGACGATCTCTAATCATCAACCTTCAGGTCGTTTTACACAAACGTTGACTGAAAATGAATGGTGGTTTTTACCGCTTTTGGCATCTAAATTATGTTTAGGTGTCATTGGTGTAAAATTTAGTCATGAAATAAAAACGCTCAGTGTTGAACAAAAACGTTTAGCTGAAACCATGATTGAATATACTGCCCAAGCCATTTCAAGGGCTAAGCTGACCAAAGAATTAGAAGTTGCCAATGTCACCTCTGAAACAGAAAAATTACGTTCAGCTTTATTATCATCAGTGTCACACGACTTACGTTCACCTTTAGCATCAATTATTGGTGCTGCGGAGACCTTGAGTAATTATCGGCATTCTATGGATGAAGCCGATCAAAATAGTTTACTTGAGGCAATTCATTTAGAAGGAGAGCGTTTAGATCGTTATATTCAAAATCTATTGGATATGACCCGTTTAGGTCATGAAGGTTTAAGTTTAAAACGCGATTGGGTTGGGATGGATGAATTGGTTGGATCTGCTGTACGGCGGTTAAAAAGATATTTACCTAAAGTGCATATCCATATTGCGATGCCTGAAGCTGCAATCAGCTTATTTGTACATGCAGCATTAATTGAACAAGCCATTTTTAATGTTTTGGAAAATGCGGCAAAGTTTTCACCTGAAGATGAAGCAGTTGAAATTGAAGTAAAAAAAATTGATGATACACAGGTTCAAATTTCTATCAGTGATCAAGGCTTAGGCATACCAGAAGATGAGCGAAATCGAATCTTTGATATGTTCTACACGATGCAACGTGGTGATCGTGGGCAATATGGTACCGGTTTGGGCTTAACAATTGTTAAAGCCATTATTGGGGCACATATGGGACAAATATCAGCAACTGCTGCAAAGCATAATCGTGGCACATGTATTCGGATTTTACTTCCTATACAGCAAATGATGGCATAAAAGAGAAATAAAGCATGATGAACAATCCTGATATGCCCAGTAACGCCGTTAATATATTAATTATTGATGATGAAACTCAAATTCGTAAATTTTTAGATATTGCTTTACGTGCTCAAGGATATAAGACACTTCTAGCAGAAACTGGACAGCAGGGTTTAGAAGTTCTTGCTTTACAAGGTGCAGACTTGGTCATTTTGGATTTAGGTTTACCCGATTTAGATGGGCAAGAGGTATTAAAAGAGCTACGTGTCTGGTCGCAAGTTCCCGTAATTATACTGTCTGTTCGTTCGAGTGAAGAAGAAAAAGTGGCATTGTTAGATGCGGATGCAAATGACTATGTGACAAAGCCGTTTAATGTGCAAGAACTCATGGCCCGTATTCGAGTCATGTTAAGAAACATACCCATCCAAGTTGAATCCGCTATTTTTGATGATGGTTTTCTGAAAATTAATTTCGCTCAACGTCAAGTTTTTATAGAAAATCAACTCATTGCTTTAACCCGTAAAGAGTTTCAATTATTGATGTTACTTGCTCAGCACAGTGGTCAACTTATTACTCAACCACAAATTTTAAAAGAGTTATGGGGACCAACGCATCAGGAAGATACGCATTATTTACGTATTTTAGTGGCAAAATTACGCAATAAGTTAAGTGATGATGCAATTCATCCTAAATATATTATGACGGAATCAGGGGTAGGATTAAGGTTTATCGGTCGAATGCATTAATAACTCGCTGTACTGTTATTGTTGAGCGATTTGTTTCGTAAACTGCTGACAAAGAAAATGGAGCTTAAAAGCTCCATTTTTAATTGAAAGTATATCTATGCTCAATTATTTATAATTTTTAAATGTTTATGCAACAAAATTAATGAAACTAATTAAGATCCTTGATTACCACATCTTTATGAAAGACCTCAATAGGTTGTCCTCCTATGGGACGGTTCAGAAGAGCACCTTCTCTCCAGCTTGATCTATATATTCCCATTTGGAAATAGGGCGGCCATGCTTGATGATAGTTGTTCTCTCCAGAAACTCTAGCGACTTCTTTATCATTATGTTTCACCACAATTAAACCTGGAATCAATTGATTATTAGCATCGAGCTGAGACCATTGAATATCAAAATTCCAATTATTCCATTGATTATAAGTTACGGGCACATCAAGGATATAACGATTTAACACTGTTTCTGGTGCATCTAAAGGCGAAGATAGTGGCTTTAAATGATATACATGGAGCTGCCATTCAGGTTTTTCCCCATTCAGGACGAGTGCAATTGGTGGGTTTAGATTTTTATTATTTAAACTATACCCATGCCATTGGGCTAAAATGGTTCCATATTTAAATATTGGCCAAGTCGAGGGAATGTAGTGGGAAACTGAATAATTATAATGCCCCCATTTGAACTGCTTTCTCTGGATTTCTGCTCTAAATGATTGACCATCATCAGGCACAGTGAATTTTGCCACATTTTGACTACTACCCGCAGGATCTTTTACAATCTCTGCGGAACTACTATTTTCCATTTCGAGTGCCATTTCACTCCATGTGTAGTCATTCGCGTTCACATTTTGCTTATCGACATTGATTTTCCCTGTCCAGAAACCATCACGGAATACGACCTTGCCCAATTCATTTGGTGGTTGAGTGATTTGTTTTTCAACAACTTGTATCGATACCACACTGATTAGACTATCTAGTTCACCATCATTGACGATCAAGCTGACTTCATAATTACCAATGGTGTCAGGAATAAAATTAAATTTTTTAGTATTGGTTGATCCAATAGAAGGGGAACTGTTTTCAGGCTTTAACTTGACTGACCATTGATAGGTGAGCGTACTCGAATGATCATCAGTACTTTCTGAACCATCCAGTACAATTGTAGATCCTACGACTATAGGTACAGGGTTATTCTTTGATTGAATGATTGCAACAGGCGCCATATTGTTAGCTTCGTTTGGCGGTATTTCTTTTGAAACCTCGTCACTTCCTCCACCACATGCCGTAAGCCCTAAAAGTATAGAAAATACTAAAGAATATTTAATTTTTTTCATTCAAATTCATTCTCATCATCAGTACTAGATTAATTCAGTGTCTTATCCATATCCTTGCTCTAAAAATACAAATGAGAAGGGGGGATAACAAGCCAAATATATGGAATATAAAAAATTACTAAAATTATGCTTAATATCATACGCATGGTGGAAATGATTTTGGATTTTTTTATTTACTGTTCAGTTTCTGAGGGCTTTGTTGCACAAACCTACCATAGGCAAACACGTTCATAACCAAATTTAGCTAGAGTTAGCTATTTATGTTACCTAGTATTGTATTAGATGACTTGCAATTAAATCTTTGCGTAAAAAGTCATAATTTCAGAAAGTATCTCTTATTAAATGTGTTTTATATTTGGACACTCTAATTTTTAAAGCGTTAAATAAAAATACACTTACATTTTATTTTTAACCCTATATTACTGATTTTATTTACTTTATATGGTTGGCGCGTTAAATGCTTTATACGTCCTAATATTAACGAATTTACAAGAGAAATAAACGTATCGTTCTTCAATAACGTTCACTTTATTTGTCAGTTCATACCTAATGTAAAGGACATACATTATGAAAGTTTTTACCAAATTTAAAATAAAAACATTAAGCATAATGCTCTTACCTCTGAGTGGATTGCTAGGCGTACCAACTGTTATTTTGGCGCAAGATGTGTTGCCATTTCCGCCGACACCTTCAGCAAGTATTGCCAAAGACACGATGGAAGAATCCACACATATCCGCCGTGTAGAACAGCAAAAGCTTCCTGCGGATGCACCTAATATTTTAATTATTTTATTAGATGATGTGGGACCAGGTATTCCAGATACCTATGGTGGTTTAGTGCACACGCCTAATTTAAGCCGTGTTGCAAATAAAGGGATTTCATATAACCAATTCCATTCCACAGCCATGTGTTCGCCAACACGAGCAGCATTACTGACTGGACGTAATCATACACGTGTAGGTAATGGTCAAATTACAGAATTAGCTAACGATTGGGATGGCTTTAGTGGTGTCATTCCTAAAACATCTGCAACATTGGCAGAGGTTGTTAAAAACTATGGTTACAGCACTGCTGCTTTTGGAAAATGGCATAACACACCAACTGCAGATACGACTCAAGCAGGTCCTTTCGACTTTTGGCCGACGGGCTATGGTTTTGAACATTTCTAGGGTTTTTTTGGCGGTGAAGCATCGCAGTATGATCCATCACTTATTTTAGATACGAGCTATATTGATAAACCTGCAAAGACATCCCAAGGTGATTATCATCTCACCGATGATTTGACCGACAATGTCATTGGTTGGATGAAAACACAAAAAGCCTTAAGTCCGAATAAGCCTTTATTTATGTACTGGGCACCGGGCGCCGTGCACGGACCACATCAGGTGGATCGAAAATGGGCAGATAAATATAAGGGCAAGTTTGATGCGGGTTGGGATGAATATCGTAAAATTGCATTTGAAAGACAGAAAAAACTGGGTTTTATTCCGAAAAATGCTCAATTAACGCCTCGACCAGATTCATTACCTGCATGGAATAGCATTCCTGAAAAAGAGCGTGCCTTCCAAACGCGATTAATGGAAGTTTTTGCGGGTTTCGTTGAACATACCGATTATAACGTAGGTCGAATCTTGGATAGCCTTGATGATATGGGAATTGCCGACAATACTTTGGTCTATTATATTTGGGGCGATAATGGTTCTAGTGCTGAAGGCTTACAAGGTACGATCAGTGAAATGCTCGTGCTGAATCGTATACCAAGTAAAATAGATGATCATATCCGTGTTTTAAATGATGAGCTAGGTGGTCTAGATGCCTTAGGTACGCCTAAAACCAGTAGCATGTATCATGCTGGATGGGCATGGGCAGGTTCTGCGCCGTTTAAAGGAACCAAATTGGTTGCTTCGACCCTAGGTGGAACACGTCAACCATTGGCTGTTGCTTGGCCGAAAAAAATCAAAGCAGATAAACATATGCGGTCTCAATTTCATCATGTGAATGATATTACCCCGACCATTTATGAAATCTTAAATATCACGCCGCCGAAAGTCGTGAATGGCTTTACTCAAGACACTCTAGATGGTGTGAGTATGGCGTATACAAAAAGCGAAAGACCATAAGCATGTGCAGTTTTTTGACATTATGGGAAGCCGCGCAATTTATAAAGATGGTTGGATGGCAGGTACATTTGGGCCACGTATCCCATGGAGTGCAACTAACCCTGGACTTGCAACATGGACACCAAGTAAAGATGTTTGGGAACTTTATAATTTAAAAGAAGATTTTACCCAAGCAAATGATTTGGCAAAAAAATATCCAGAAAGGCTGGAAGAAATGAAGAAAAACTTCATGGAAGAATCACGTAAAAATAAAAATCTACCGATTGGTGGAGCACTTTATACCATGATCCATCCAGATAAATTAAAGGTGAATCCAGCAACTGAATATAATTATAAATCAGTTATTACGCGGATTCCTGAATTTACCGCGCCACGACTGGCGAGCCGAAATAATCATCTGACCATTGATTTGAAAAATCCAGCAAATGCACAAGGCGTACTTTTTGCCATCGGTGGCTTTGGTGGTGGAGTTAGCTTGTTTATTAAAGATGGGGTACTTCAGTATGAATATAATTCATTTGAAATTGAAAGAACCAAAATCAAAAGCAGCAAAAAACTGCCTGTTGGCGATGTGAAAGTTGAAGTGATTTTGAAAAAGAAACCATCTGTTGAAGGTATAAAACATTTGTCATCGGGTGATCTCGTGATTTTAGTCAATGGTGAGGAGTTTGCACGAGATACCATTCCAAAATTAGTTTCTTTTGGCTTTACTGTAAATGAAACTTTCGATATTGGCTCTGATGTTGGCTCACCTGTTTCGCAAGCATATTATGACCAAGCGCCATTTGCCTATAATGGAGTGATTAAAAACTTTAATGTGAAATACACAGACTAATCTTTTTGCTTCATTTGAAGCTTGATTAAAAATCATCTGTTTAAATTCCAAGTTGATGATCTAATTAAAAAATATTATTTAGATCATCCATTCTATTTGTTCATTACACACTTAAATATGAATTTTCAATCATTGAAAATTCATTAGGGAATTCTGCAATTTTTTTAGTGAAAAACTGACTGAAAAATTTGAATAATCCAAAAAATTGAACCGTTTTACCGCAACAGGATCGTTGCATTTAGGCTTTAAAAGGACATTGGTGACATGAAAAATTCAATCTTAACGACACTTTGCATAAGTATGCTCACAATACCATCTGAATATTCTGCATTAATTGATCAATCAACGGTCAGTGTAACAGCGAAGAATGTTTATATTGATCGCAACTATATTGGTGAAAAAGTAGCTCAACCAGCAGCAAAAGAATGGGCACAAAGTTTAATGCTCAACATAAACTCTGGCTATACAGAGGGTTTGATTGGTGCTGGCTTAGATATTTATGCAGGGACAGGTGTTAAGTTATGGGGAGATGCGGAACATCGTGGCGCGGGAATTTTACCTTATAATTCAAAAACAGGGGAGCCAATAGATACATTTGCAGAAATTGGAGCAACTGCAAAATTTAAGTATGCAGAAACTGAATTAAAATATGGGACATTATTTCCTAAAACACCTGTGGTAATAAGCTCTTTTAGTCGAGTATTGCCTCAAACTTATCGAGGCGTTCAGTTAGTTTCTAAAGACCTTAAAAATATAAAATTAGAAATGGCTTATTTGGATAAAGTAAATCATCGAGATTCAACCGATTTTGAAAGTATTAGACTTATCCCTGCCAATGGACGCTTTAAACCTGTAGAAAGCTCAGGTATATATTATTTAGGACTAAATTACTCTCTGGCTAAGCAATCAGAAATTGCCGTATTTCATGCAAATTTGCATGATATTTATGATCAATATTATTTAGGTTTGAATGATACTCACATACTCACATACTCACATACTCACATACTCACATACTCACATACTCACAGAAGATATGAATTTCTATACCGATTTTCGCTATTTTAGGACGGTGGATTCAGGGCAAAAAGCTGCAGGAGAGATTGATAATCATCATGGCAATTTAATATTTGGCGTATCTAAGAATAATCATAAGTTGAGTGCAGGTTATATTCACAATTCTGGGGATACGGAAATGCCATATTTAAGCGGTGGAGAAACGGCTACTTATATGGATTCTTGGTCAACTGATTTTTTAAATAAAAATGAAAAGGCTTATACAGTCCGCTATGACTATAATTTAAAAGATTATATTCCAGGATTAAAATTTATGACTCGATTTACCCGTGGTCACGATATCAATCTTGATCATATTTCTGGTTTGGAAAATAAAAAGTTAAAGAAAGATTTGAATGGTCATTCAAAAACTTAAAACATTTATATTATTGATTCATAAAGGCTACTAAAGCTTTCATTAAGCTGATGCTTTTAACCATTAAGTGGCAGATTGTTGAATAAAATCTATTAAAAATATTGCTTGACCTTCCAATGGTTGGAATCTATATGCTGAGCTTATAAGTTGAAATTAAATCATGAGAGGTGTTGTGATGAATGTTCAAAATAATACATCAGCCTACACTGGCAGTGTTTCCATAGAGGGGATGACCTGTGCTTCATGTGTAGGCCGAGTTGAAAAAGCTCTCAATAAGATTGATAGTGTAGAGTCTGTTTCTGTAAATTTAGCGACTGAAAAGGCGACTATTCACAGTAATCAACCTATAAATTATGCCGAAGTTTTTAAAGCGATTGAAAGATCAGGTTACAGCGTTGCTCAAAAACCATCGATTGAACTCATAATTGAGGGAATGACCTGTGCTTCATGTGTAGGTCGAGTTGAAAAAGCCTTAAAGAAAGTCGATGGTGTTAGTCGTGCAAATGTTAATTTAACCACTGAGAAAGCAGTGATTCAAACTTATACTGATGTCAGTATAAATACATTAATCGCCGCAATTGAAAGAGCTGGTTATAACGCGAAATCCGCTGAGCAAAATCAGACGGAACAGCTTGATCGTAAGGCCAATGAACAGCAAATATTAAAACGGGATTTAATCATTGCAACTGTGCTTGCAGTGCCTGTTTTTATACTAGAAATGGGATCACATATGATTCCAGCATTTCACCATTTTATTGCAACTCAAATTGGCACACTCAATAGTTGGTATATTCAGTTTATATTGACTACATTAATTTTATTGTTTCCTGGACGACGTTTTTATCAGAAAGGGATTCCAGCGTTATTTCGTTTAGCACCAGATATGAACTCGCTCGTTTCAGTTGGAACGTTAGCTGCATATAGCTTTTCTGTGGTTGCAACATTTATACCAACCGTGCTACCTCAGGGTACGGTCAATGTCTACTATGAAGCTGCAGCAGTAATTGTTGCTCTTATATTACTTGGACGTTTTTTTGAAGCTAAAGCTAAGGGTAAGACCTCCCAGGCGATTCAACACTTAGTCGGTATGCAGCCCAAAACGGCACGAGTCGAACAATCTGGGCAGCTCATTGAGATTCCAATTGCAGAAGTTCTTTCGGGCATGATTGTTGAAATTCGTCCGGGGGAACGCGTACCAGTAGATGGCTCTGTGGTATTCGGGCAAAGTTATATTGATGAGTCAATGATTACTGGTGAACCTATTCCTGTTGAGAAAAGTATAGGTTCAAGTGTAGTAGGCGGTACGGTTAATCAGAAGGGTAATATTCAGATTAAAGCAACTGCTGTGGGGAGTGATTCTGTATTAGCACAAATTATTCACATGGTTGAACAGGCCCAAGGCTCAAAACTGCCAATTCAAGCTTTAGTTGATAAAATTACAATGTGGTTTGTACCAATCGTAATGTTATTGGCATTACTCACATTTTTAGCTTGGTTTGTGTTTGGTCCTGAGCCAGCACTTACTTTTGGCCTTGTCAATGCGGTTGCAGTTCTGATTATTGCATGCCCATGCGCGATGGGATTAGCAACACCGACATCGATTATGGTGGGTACAGGTCGTGGTGCTGAAATGGGGATTTTATTCCGCAAAGGTGAAGCACTACAACTTTTAAAAGAAGCGAGAGTTGTTGCTGTTGATAAAACAGGGACATTAACTGAAGGAAAGCCAACCTTAACTGATTTTGAAGTCATCACTGGATTTAATGAAAATGATGTATTGCTTAAAGTTGCCTCAGTAGAAGATAAATCAGAACATCCAATTGCACAGGCTATTGTGACTGCCGCAAAAGCTCGAAATTTAATTTTAAAGGATGTACAAAATTTTAATTCTGTTACAGGTTATGGCATAGAAGCAACAGTTGAAAATAGTGAAATACATATTGGCGCAGATCGTTTTATGCAAAAAATGGGCTTGGATGTGACTATTTTCAACCAAACTGCTCAACGCTTAGGTCTAGAAGGTAAAACCCCCTTATATGTTGCTATTGATCATCAACTTGCCGCTATTATCGCCGTAGCCGATCCAATAAAAGTAACAACGTTCAGCGCAATTCAAGCATTGCATCAACTTGGTTTAACTGTTGCGATGATCACTGGAGATAACAGACATACTGCTGAAGCTATTGCGAAGCAATTAAACATTGATAAAGTGATTGCAGAAGTATTGCCAGATGGAAAAGTTGAGGCTGTACGTCAATTAAAACAGCTTTATGGTCGAGTCGCTTATGTCGGTGATGGAATTAATGATGCTCCAGCACTTGCTGAGGCGGAAGTAGGATTAGCAATAGGAACGGGGACTGATGTTGCAATTGAGGCAGCAGATGTTGTATTGATGTCTGGAAGTTTATTAGGTGTACCGAATGCAATTGCCTTAAGTAAGGCAACAATTGACAATATTCGCCAAAACTTATTTTGGGCATTTATTTACAACGCTGCATTAATCCCCGTGGCAGCTGGAATATTGTATCCTCATTTTGGTATTTTGCTTTCACCAGTTTTTGCAGCGGGTGCAATGGCATTGTCTTCTGTTTTTGTGCTAGGAAATGCTTTACGTTTAAGAGCATTTTCCCCGATTGCAATAACAGGTTATTAATCTGATTTTCAGTTTATTAAAAAATAGAACACTATAGATGAGTCATAGCTCATCTATAGTGTGTTTGATTAAGGTGAATTATGAATATTGGACAAGTTGCTAAACAATCCGGAATTTCTTCAAAAATGATTCGTTATTATGAGGAAATAGGGCTAATTGATGCTGCAAAAAGATCCAATGTAGGTTATAGAATCTATACAGATTCTGACCTAAAAACACTGAATTTTATTAAGCATGCACGTGGACTAGGCTTTTCTTCCGAACAGATGAAAGAGTTAATTTCATTATGGAAAAATACTGGACGAAGCAGTGCAGAAGTCAAAGAGTTAGCTTCTAAACATATTGAGGATTTGAATAATAAAATCAAATCTTTACAAGAGATGGTTAATGCACTACAAGATTCAGTTGTACGTTGTTCAGGTGATCTGAATTCAGATTGCACGATTCTGAATCATATTGAACATGGCATAGATATTTAATACGTTTATAAGCTATCTACATATTAAAAATTATATTGTTTATATTTTTAAATTATTTGTATTGAATCGCTTGACCTTACCATGATGTTAAGGTTTAAAGTCTTTATATATTCCTTATTTAGAGATTTAATAATGAAACTATATATAGCAAATATGACTTGCGGTGGTTGTGCACGAGGAGTCACTGCAACTATTAAATCAATTGATGCTAATGCAAATGTAAATATTGATGTGGAGCATAAAATTGTAGATCTTAAGACGGTGGAGCCAATTCAAGCTATTTTAGATGCCTTAACTGAAGATGGTTTTCCTGCTGAAGTTCGTTAAATTAATAAATTTAGACCTATATTACATTTTAAAACCAGATAATTTTTATCTGGTTTTTTATTATCAAAAGTTTAAGTTCTTCATGGTGTTCAATAGATAGTTTTTAAAGGTAAACCACATAAATTATTATATATCAGTATATTATGTCAAAAACATGTGATTTCGCATAATGTATATTATGTTAAATAAGATATCCAAGACTGCGCCCCATACAATTCAATTGTTGGCGCATCACTTGACGGTTTCGATAATAAATCATCTTACCGTCAAGTGTATCTCAAGTAACATAATATAAGTTATGCCGAAATCAGATTGCTACTCGACTTGCGTATTAGTCGAGCCTACGCAAGTCTGCGTGGCTATGACGGTTGATCAAGAACCACAACATTAAACTCTTGAATGCCTAATTTACTATTAAGGAATCCATTTAAAGAATCTAGGGATTTAAAGGTTCGCTTGTGACCTCTTGCACATAAAAGCGTCACAGCAGAATTTCCAAAGATAAAAGCGACAACGATCCAACCTGATCCAGACTTCACTGCATTAAGACTTAACGGCTTATCTTCGTTAAGTTTGATATATAGCCTAAATTCATCTAATTTGAGTTCTAAGTTCATTTTATGAATAAACCACTGTTTTTAAATAAATAATGGGGTCGTTCTTGCTCTGTAAATATATACATTTGAATACATTATGTTTGTTCGCAAGTTTCACTTTATTAACGTCAACTCTTCGAGATTGACCTTAATAAAGCGATTTAATAAGAGCTTATTCTCGACCAATGATTAACTTAGCTTTTCTAACTTCATCATATAAATCAGCAACTACAGGATCATTTTCAATTTCAAGTTGTCTACGATCATAAATTTTTTCATAGAGATCAGAAATAAGTTTATCACCAGCAACACTCAGTTGAATTTTAGCGGCATTACTTGAACCAAATTCATTTAGGAATTCTGTATTAATAAACTTATATATGCCTTCTAATTTGAAATGGGTAATGCCCCACCAATCCAACTCACCATCAGTTATAGGGTTTTCAGAGTCATTAAATCTATCATTAAGATGCTTGTAATCATCAATTAATTGCTTAAATTCACTCTTAATTGGTTCTAAATCATGCACTAATTTATGGAATTCAGCATGGTCTGATACTGGATTAAATTGTTTAGTCATTGATGATATTTCCTTCTGGTTGATCTAATTGGTTAATTTGGTAAAAGCTGGATTAATGTAATTATTTACTGGTGCAGTATTGTTACTAGCAGATTGCTCTAAATCGTTCAATTGATTGGGTTGAGCTGAATGAGAGTGAACAAGTGTTTTATCCATTTTTGAAAGCGGTATACGATTACTATTCTTAGATAAATAACGGCAACGATCTTGAGGCATTTCAATGATGTCACCGTATGAGTTTTTAGCATAACAATCAGTTGATGTGTGCTGATAAAAACGGAAGCTTTCACTTGGTAAACTAAACGTACTCATCAGGAGTTTACCATGAGCAAAAAACCAAAGTTTTATACAGCGGAATTCAAAGCTGAAGCTATAAAACAGATTGAAGAAAATAAAGGCAATGTTTCGGAAACAGCAAGACAGCTTGGCATATCCATGCAAACGCTTTCCAATTGGTACAGCAAAGCTAAATCTGGAACATTAGTTGGAACACAACAATATTCCCCTGAACTTGCTGCTCTGCTCGAAGAAAATAAGAAGCTGAAACAGCAACTTAAAACTGCGGAATTGGAAAGAGAATTCTTAAAAAAAGCAGTAGCGTACTTTGCCAAAGAAAGTCAGTGAGGTACGCCTGCATGAAACAGTATAAAGATATATACCCAATCACCATGATGGCGAAGCTGTTAAAAGTTTCAGTATCAAGATTTTATGAGTGGTTGAAAAGTGGCTTAAGCCAAAAACAAATTCGAAGAAATCAGCAGACTATCATGGTGAAAATAGCACATCAGGAGACCAATGAAAGCTATGGCTATATTCGCCTGAGTAAGCATTTACACGCTCAAGGTGTTCAAATTAGCCAATATGCAGTACGTACAATAAAGAAGGTCAATAAACTCTTTTGCAAGCGCCATAAGCGCTTTAAAAGAACAACAAACAGTGATCACAACCGTCCCGTCTACAAAAACTTATTAGAGCAAAAATTTAACGTGAGCACTCCAAACCACGCGTGGGTAAGTGACATTACCTACATTTGGACAAACGAAGGATGGCTATATCTGGCTGCTTCAAAGGATCTTTATACAAAGCAGGTTGTTTGAGCAAGTGAGGTTTCTGGATACGTACCAATACTGAAAATATTTTCTTTGCCATTGAAGCGAAATTTCATACGCCAATGCATACCACCAGAAGGTGTAACTTCCAGATACATACCTTTCTCATCAGAATATTTAGTTTTCTTTTCTAGTGGTTTGATCTTTCTGACCTTGGCATCTGTAAGCATTGCAACGTTTCCCGTAGATATTTGGGGGTATAAAAATGGGGGTAATTTATTATACCCCCAGTTATACCCCCAGCTATATCGAGATTGCAATAGATAGGGTAGATAGTATTAGACACAAAAAAAGCTTAAACCCTTTGAGTTTAAGCTTTTTAGGACATCATGAGATGCTATTGGAAATAATCTTGGCGGTGAAAGAGGGATTCGAACCCTCGATACGCTATAAACGTATACACACTTTCCAGGCGTGCTCCTTAAGCCACTCGGACACTTCACCAAGGCGAGTGATAATAACCAAAAAAAAGATTTATGCCAAGCAACAATTGATTTAGAGCAAATTTTTTTGCTCAGTGATATTATTCGGAAAAATGATGTCTACATTAGAAGACGAATATATGCAAAGTACTGCAAAAAAAGCGGCATTGCCTGCAATCACCTTAGCGGCATTAGGTGTTGTATTTGGGGATATTGGAACCAGCCCGCTATACGCACTCAGACAATGTTTTCTTACTGCACATATCGCAATTACAGAAGCAACTGTACTTGGTATCCTATCACTGATTTTTTGGTGCATGATGCTCACCATCAGCTTCAAATACGTCACCATTATTATGAAAGCAGATAACAATGGTGAAGGTGGGATTATGTCTTTACTGGCATTAAACCTGCGCTCAAGTCGTATTGCCGAGGACAAAAAAATATATCTGATTGCACTTGGTTTTATCGGTGCTTCATTATTTTTTGGTGATGGCATTATTACGCCTGCAATTTCAGTACTGTCTGCAATTGAAGGTTTGAGTATTGCAACGCCGATGTTTAATAAATGGTTGATGCCTTTATCTATTGGTATTTTGGCAGGATTATTTCTGGTACAGCGGCATGGTACAGGAACCATGGGGAAATTCTTTGGTCCGATTACTTTGACCTGGTTTTTAGCCATTGGTGCTGTGGGTATTCTCAGTATTGTGCAAACGCCCTTTATTCTAGCCATGGTTAGTCCGCATTGGGCCATTAATTTTATCGCTCATCAACCTTATGTTGCCTTTTTAACCATGGGTGCTGTGGTGCTAACGTTAACAGGTGGTGAAGCGCTGTATGCCGATATGGGGCATTTTGGACGCATGCCGATTAAGCTGGCTTGGTTTTTTGTGGTTTTACCTTGTTTATTACTGAACTATGCCGGCCAAGGAGCATTATTACTACGTAATCCAAATGCCATTGAAAATCCATTTTATTTGTTGGTTCCAGATTGGGGGCTCTATCCCATGATTGGATTGGCAACCGCAGCAGCAGTCATTGCGTCACAAGCCGTTATTACTGGCGTTTTTTCGATGGTTAATCAAGCGATTCAATTACGCTATTTACCTCGCTTAACGGTCAACCATACTTCTGATGTTGAACAAGGCCAAATTTATTTACCTTTTATTAATTGGGTACTCTTTGTCTCGGTCTTAATCTTGATTTTATTGTTCCAAAATAGTGCCAACTTAGCCAGTGCTTATGGGGTTGCAGTGACCATGACCATGCTCTGTAGCACGATTTTAATCTCCTTTTTAGCCTATGGTTTATGGCGCTGGCCGCTGTGGAAAATTGCTCTTTTTGCAATTCCTTTTTTATTCATCGATTTTTTCTTTGTCGCATCAACCTCATTGAAAATTATGGCTGGTGGCTGGGTGCCAATTCTCATTGGTGCAATTGTATGTACGATTTTAATGACTTGGAAAGAAGGGCGTAGCATTGTCCTTAATCGCTTAGAAAGAGATGCTTTACCGATAGATTTATTTATTAAAAGCATCAATATGAGTAATGAGTCATTAATTGTGCCTGGTCAAGCGGTGTTTTTAACAGGAACACCGAATATTGTTCCACATGCGCTGTTGCATAACATCAAGCACAATAAAGTCCTACATGAACGCAATATCATGGTGACGGTTATGATTCGTGATGTACCTTATGTACCAGAAATTGAACGTGTCTGTGTTGAAAAGTTGGATGAACGTTTTTACCGAATTTTTGTCTATTATGGTTTTAAAGACCAACCTAATATTCCAGAAGCGTTACAATTGGCTTATGACCAAGTCGGCTTTGAACTGGATCTGATGCAAGTGAGTTTCTTTATTTCACGTGATCGTTTAATTCATACTGTCGGTGATGGTATGGCGCCATGGCGTGAAAAACTGTTTATTTCCATGCAACGTAATACCAGTCCAGTGAGTGATTTTTATCAAATCCCACCGAACCGAGTTGTGGAAATGGGCAGTCAAATTGAGATTTAATTGAAATCAATAGAATAAAATGAAATAAAAGCCAAGTATAAACTTGGCTTTTTTATGTTCATGTGTTCAATACTACGACAAATTATGTCGTTGAATGATCGCTTAAGGGTAGTGAAAGTATCATAATAGAGCGGATATTTTAAATGAAAGTAATTTGATTGCTTTTAGACAGGACTTTTCTGTAACACAACAATTTTATAGATTGTATTGTTGCATTAAGTAGAAGTTATAGACGGTTTATCTATGCGGTGGCTTGCCCAGTGGATTTAAATTCAAATATCTGTAGATGAAATGGCGCAAAAAAGTAGTGCGAATAGTGGACTTAAGTTAGGGAAAAATGTATTGAAAAATTCATTGGTCAAAATTGTTTTGGGTGTTATTGCCACTGGAAGTTTTGCAATTGCGTTTGGGCAGGAAAAAATTGCTCAATATATGCCATTTACCAAGACGGCAAACTCATCCTGTTTAAATCAATTTTACCGAAGTGAACCGCCATTTCTAACCAAAGCCAGCCTACAAAAAAATAGTTCTGCATTGTGTTTTAATGGTTTTAATGTGATGTATTCAGGTATTTCAAAAACACCTTTATGGTCGGCAGAGTATTTATCGCCTACTCGCTTAAGTCAGAAAATTAAGCGTGAAGATAGTTTTCATGAAGAAACACGTTTAAGTGCGAGTCATCGTGCTTCATTATCTGATTATAAAGGTTCAGGGTATGATCGTGGACATATGTCACCCAATGCTGATATGCCAGATAAACAATCACAAGCAGACAGTTTCTCTTTGGCCAATATGGTTCCGCAAGCACCCAAAAATAATCAGCAAGTTTGGCGTGAATTAGAAGAGGCAACGCGTGCTATCGTGACCAAACAAAAACAAGATGTGTATGTTGTTACAGGTCCAGTTTTTTCTGGGCAAAAGCTTAAAACGATTGGTAATGGTGTGATTGTACCGACTGCGGTGTTTAAAGCCATTTATATGCCTAAATCTGGAAAAATTGGTGCCTATCTCGCACCGAATAATAATTCTTTACAAGTCAAAGTGATCAGCGTGTGCCAACTTGAAGAGCTGGTAGGAATCAATATTTTCCCGCAATTGACTGAAGAGCAAAAGCGTAATACCTATAAATTACCTTTGAAAGCGACTCAGGTTAAAGCCAATCAAGAAATTGAATATTCACATTGGGATGCTGAAAGTCAGTGTGCCGAAGCTATTTCTGCTGAGCAGTTATTGGCTGTACAGAAGCAATTCCAAGCTGAGAAGAGTAGTTTAAATGCGGATGTGACTTTACCGAATATTGATCAGCACACACAGCATGCATTGGTGAAGCAATTAACCGATGCTTTATTGCAATATTTAATGCAATTATTGAAATAATGTTGCGATAAGGCGTGAATACGCGTTATTTATAGAATATGACTAAAACAGAGAGAATAATCGTCATGTTTAAAGCGTTTGAAAATGGGGTTGAGTCGCATGCAATTCATGATTTAACTTTAGAAAATCAGGAAGACTGTGTGAGTATCTATGGAAATTTACAAATTACTAAGGATCAACATGGTTTAAAAGCAGCGCAAGCCTTGCAAGGCTATATTAATGAAATTGTTGCAAGTTTAGAAAAAGAGCAAAATTTGCCTGAAAAAATTGAAAGAAAAAATGAAGGTGAAATAGAAAATCCTTTTCTTTAATTGAGTGCTCAAAATGAACAGAACCCTTAGTTTGTTTATGCAGACTGAGGGTTCAATATTCAATGCTTATTTAGTGGGTTGCTCACCCGCAACGCCTTTATAAATGAGTGCACCAAGAATTGCACCAACAATGGGTGCAACCCAGAATAACCAGAGTTGGCTTAAAGCTGCCGTTTCAGCAAATAGAGCCACTGCCGTGCTTCGAGCAGGATTAACTGAGGTATTGGTGACAGGAATACTGATTAAGTGAATGAGCGTTAAGGCAAGACCAATGGCAATCGGGGCAAAACCTGCGGGTGCACGTTGATCTGTTGCACCCATAATCACAATGAGGAATCCTGCAGATAGCACGATTTCAATGATTAATGCAGAGGTCATAGAGTATTTACCTGGAGACAGGTCACCAAAACCATTGGTTGCAAAGCTACCGACACCCATGAAGCCAGCTTGACCTTGTACAATCATATATAAAATGAAAGCTGCAAAAGTACCGCCAATGACTTGGGCCACAATATAAGGAGCTACATTTTTTGCCTCAAAACGACCACCTGCCCATAAGCCAATGCTAATTGCTGGATTGAAATGCCCACCTGAAATGTGTCCTAAAGCATAAGCGCCGGTGAGAACCGTTAAACCGAATGCAAGTGCAACACCTGCAAAGCCAATACCCAGTTCTGGATATGCTGCTGCAAGAACTGCACTGCCGCAACCTCCGAAAACCAGCCAAAAAGTACCGATCAATTCTGCAAAATATTTATTCATATTGATTTCCTGTTGTTGTTTTTAAGCGAGATGATGAGGAATATTATTTATATTTAGCTTAAATTTTAATCTCATTTTATTTTTATTGTATTGGAAGACAAGATATTTTAATCCCTATTTGTTTGTTTTTTGTCGCCATTGCTGTGGCGTGATGCCCATCCAGTTTTTGAATGCCCGTTGAAAAGCACTTTGTTCCGAATAACTGAGGAGTAGGGCAATTTCATGTAAGCTTAAATGCGGATCTTGTAAATATTGAGTTGCTAGAATTTGTCGAACTTGTTGTATTCGTTGTTGATAGGTCGTATTTTGGCTCTGTAAATGCCGTTGTAGTTGGCGCACCGACATATTCAGTTGAGTGGCAATATCTTCAATTTGATAATTATTTCTTTGTAACCCTTTGAGAATACTTTGTTGTAAGCGTTCATCTAATTGCGTTGAGTGAGGTAGTTTTTCTAGTAGTGCTTGGGCCTGTTGTTTTAATAAGCTTTGTAGGGTTTGATCAGCATGTTTGATGGGAGTCGATAAAAAATTAATTGGAAAAATTAGTTCAACTTTGGGCTGTTTAAATCTAACTTTACACTGAAAATAGCGTTCATAAAAATTCAAATTTTTGGCTAAAGCATGGGTGAAATTGACTTCATGAATCACAATATGCTCAAACTCTAAAAATTGTTTGAGGAATTGCACCATTAACGCCAAAGCAATTTCATCGGTGACTTGTGTGGTCAAATGTGCAGGTAATTCATCCCAGCGAATGGCTAAATATTTTTCACTGAGTTCCACTTTCAGTGGGCTACCATCATAAATGAGACGATGGAAATCATAATAACGGGCTAAAGCTTCACCGAGGGTGTCACAAGATTGTGCAATATAGGCAATAATCCCTAAATGTTTAGGTTGCACAAATTCAGCAATTTCTAAACCGAGCGCTGGGCTGGAGACTTGCAGGGCAATCTCATTTAAGAGTTCTCGCCAAATACTAAAATCAAAACGTTCTAAGTTTTGTACTTGTTTTAAGCGTTCTGAAATGAGCAAGCCTTTGGTCTGGCTGTAAGCATAGAGTAGATGCCCAAGTCCTCCGTAGACGGTTCCCGTATAGTCTTTTAGTTGCTGCATGTTAAGTCATCTTTTTTATTGTCTTAAAATGTTTAATTCCTTCTATATTTTTAACATATTTTGCTGATGATCGACATTAAAAACAGCAGAATACAGTAAATAGTATTGCATCTGAATCGAGATATTTCAGTGTAATTGATGGCATTGAATGAGTTCAAAAATTTAAATAGGCATAGTGTTATGCTGAAATGAATGGATGAATACCATAAAAATTATGTCGTAATTTGTCAATGCAAGATCGTAAGGCGGTCAATATTTTCGTCTTGGACTCCATTATATTGAGTTTAAAGAATATGGAGATACTACGATGTTAAAAGGCTTTTTATTCGGTTTAGTCGTCGCCAATGGCTTCGAATGGGTTGCGCATAAGTTTATTTTACATGGCACACATCGAACTGGTCAGCCACGTTATAGCCCAGTGCCAGATAGTATGAAATCACATTGGGAACACCATCGTGAAGTTCGTAAACAAGATTTTCATGATGATGGCTATGTACAGGGAATTTCCAACTGGCGTACTAAAAATGAGATTGTTTCTTTAGCCGTTGTTGCTGGTGCTGCGAGTCTTATTTTTTATCCTATTTCCAAAGGTATGGTTGCAGCATCACTGTATAGCGCATGTAATTATTACTATATTCATCGTCGTGCACATTTAGAACCAGATTGGGCCATGAAAAAAATTCCTTGGCATTATGATCATCATATGAATTCAAACCAAGATGCCAATTGGTGTGTGACTAAACCATGGTTTGACTATATTTTGGGTACGCGAGTGATTTCATCTATCGACTTAAAAGAACAGAATCCACTTGGAGTCCAATTACCAACTCCAGTATCAAATTGGCTTTCAAGTCAGGTTGAAAAATATTTTCCAGCGAAGTGGGTCGAGAAAACACCAAAATTAGTTCATCGAGAACAAGAAAGTTCAATTGATTCAGTTGCTTGATTTCTAAAAGGTATAGCCTGAAATTATGCTTGATGACATTGAAAACGTGTTTGTTGATGGTTTGAATAATCCTACGATGATTTTGTTTTAATTGGCTCATGTCGTAATTGGTCAAAAAATAAGTTTTTTTTGTCAATATTTAGTCAAGTGCTTTGGTTATAGTCTCTGTGCTGAAGAAGCATATATATTTGATAAGCCATACGCTGTAGTTTTTTGGTTTATAGGGAGTCGTCAAGACTCCTTTTTTTTATCTAAAATTATGCTGAATCAAAAAAGAGTGTTATTTAAACACTCTTTTTTAGTCTGATGATCAATATATGAATTAAAGACGCATCTCAATGCCTTGTGCTGCAAGATACTGTTTCGCTTCAGGAATGGTATGTTGACCAAAATGGAAAATGGATGCTGCAAGAACGGCATCTGCGCCACCTTGTAAAATACCATCGGCCAAATGTTGTAAACATCCGACACCACCTGAGGCAATGGTTGGAATCGTGACACGGTCATTGATTTGACGCATTAATTTAAGATCATAACCTGCTTTGGTACCATCAGCATCCATCGAGGTAATGAGTAACTCACCCGCACCAAACTCAGCCATTTTGACTGCCCAATCAATCGCATCAATCCCTGTTGCTTTACGACCGCCATGGGTGAAAATTTCCCATTTATTGTCGCCAGTTTTTTTCGCATCAATGGCAACCACAATACATTGTGCACCAAAACGCTGTGAAGCTTCTTGTACAAATTCTGGGTTAAATACTGCTGCCGAGTTAATACTGACTTTATCAGCACCGGCATTTAATAGCAGACGAATGTCTTCGACTTTACGAACACCACCGCCGACAGTTAAAGGAACAAAGACGGTTTCGGCCATACGTTCAACGGTACGATAAGTTGTGTCACGACCATTCGAGGTCGCAGTAATGTCTAAGAAGGTGATTTCGTCAGCACCTTGTTCATTATAACGACGTGCTACCTCAACAGGATCACCTGCATCACGAATATCAAGAAACTGTACACCTTTCACCACACGACCATTATCTACGTCTAGGCAAGGAATAATACGTTTAGCAAGCATAATTTTTTCCAAAAATAACAGTCGATTATGAAACTTAGCGACTCAGGTGCTACACCTCGATAGTCGAAGCGGTTATTCTATCAAACTTATGTAAGTTTTTTTGCAGGTTTTCTATGTCGGTTTATACCACTTTGAGTTTACAGGAAGTTCAGGCTTTTGCAGCACCTTATGGATTAGAGGTGATTGACCTGATTCCCATTCAAGGAGGCGTACAAAATACCAACTACTTTATTGTGTGCGAAAATGGCACTCAGTTTGTACTGACATTGTTTGAAAATATCGATGAACAAGGGGCGGGGGAGCTGGTTCCCGTATTGGAACATTTGGGGAAACATGGTTTGGCTGTACCTGTTCCTTTAAAGCATAGTGGCAAAGCAATTCATATTTTAAAAGAGAAGCCTGCTCAAATTGCTCCCCGTTTAATGGGCGATCATCCGATGCCTGCAAATATTGAACAAGTGCAAGCCATTGCGATTGCACAAGCCCAAATGCATGTAGCACTTCAAGATTTCCCTTTAGAACGTGCTGAATATCGTGACCATCGCTATTGGCGTAATGTAGCCAGAGAGATCAAACCGACATTGGATCAAGCCGATCAAACTATTCTGAATAATTTATTGGGCTTATATGATGCTTTAACGGCAATGTATCCTAATCGTCCTAAAGGTTTTATCCATTCCGATTTATTCCGTGACAATACACTATTTGATGGTAATCAATTGAACGGAATTCTTGATTTTTATGAATTAAATAAAGATGAATTATTGTTTGATATCGCGATCACTTTAAATGATTTTTGTACCGAATATCCACAAGTGACATTGAATGAAGAGAAAGCCCAGCGTTTTATCGAAGCCTATGAAACGATTCGTCCTTTAACCATGGATGAAAAAGCATGTTTAGAGCTATATTTGGCAATGGCAGCAGGACGTTTTTGGATGATGCGCTTGCAGATTGCGCAAAAAAATAGTGAGGATGGACGTACTGGCGAGGATATTTTGCAAAAAAATCCGCAGGAAATGCGTAATATGTTGATCGAACGGCTCAAATTTGTTACAGCTTAAATCTAAGCAGTTTGCTTTAAAAGTTTCAGGGGATCATAAATGCGCGATCAGGGACGTTTAATTGAATGGTTTGATGATAAAGGTTACGGCTTTATTCAACCTAATGATGCATCGAAAGATCGTGTATTTTTACATATTAAGGATTTTGCACGACAAGGGCCCAGACCGATTGTGGGATGTGCCTTGGAATATGTGGTGCAATTGGATGGTCAGGGGCGTTTTAACGCCAAACAAGTCACCTATTTAAAAGCATCACAGACGCAAAAAACTGGTCAAGCCGCACAGCAACAGTCGTCTCAGCAGCAAAACTCTGCAACACTACAACCCATGCAAATTTTCTCCGGACTTTATATTATTTTTCTGGGCATATTTGCAGTAACGAGTTTGCTGAGCGGTATGGTACTGCTCTTCATTATGCTGATGAATATGATGACGTATTGGTTCTATTCTCAAGATAAAGAAGCGGCCCAGAATGGGGATAGACGTGTACCTGAAAATACCTTGCATATCTTATCATTTTTGGGTGGTTGGCCAACGGCTTGGCTCGCACAACAAAAGTTACGTCATAAAACACAAAAACAACCGTTTAGGAAAATCTATTTTTGTACTATAGGTCTAAATATTTTATTGATTTTATGGCTCATTTCTCCTTTGAATGTCATTAAGTTCTAAAGAGAAATATAAGTAGAGGATAAAGATGCAGACATCTATAGATCAAAGTTCCAATAAAACCTTAACTTTTATTCTTTATGCACTTTATATTGTTGCAATTGCTTCCGCTGGTATTTTAGCGGTGATCGCGCTGATTATTAATTATGTGAAAATGGATTCAGTCCGAGGCACTATTTTTGAGAGCCATTTTAAATGGCAGATTCGGACTTTTTGGTGGTATTTAATTTGGAATATCGTCGCTTTCATTCCGTTCTTCTTTTTGTTGTTTACCGGTGAAAATATTAATCTCTTTGCTGGTATTGCTTTCGGCGCGAGTACCTTTTGTATTGCTGTGATTTTTTTATCGTGGGTGTGGATTGTGTATCGTGCAATTCGAGGCATTATTAATTTAAATGATGATCGAGCTATGTATCAATAATTGATGATCTTGGTTTAAATTTATTAAGAGTCGTGGATAAAAAAGAGAATTGCTTGAAATTCTCTTTTTTATTGTGAGGTATGCGGTTTACTTTTTCCTGAGAAACTTGGGTTTCCATTCACTGATGATGATCCCTAAAACCACCATACACCCCCCCAATAATGCCAGCACTGGTAAGCGTTCGCCTGCTATTCGTCCAAATAATGCAGCCCAAACAGGCTCACCGGCATAAATAATAGCCGCTTGTGAAGGATCAACAGCGCGTTGTGCCCAGTTCATCACCAATTGAATGAGTGCACTGGCGAGCCCTAATCCTATTGCAATGCTTAACAAAGTCCACGAAAAATTAGGCAAATCATGTTCACCAACCAAAGGCATTGACGCGAAAGCCAAAAGTGATGCGGTAATGAGTTGAATCACAGTCACGCGTTGAACATCGACTTTTCCTGCAAAGTAACCGATCAGAATAATTTCGAGTGCAATGGCGATAGAACCGAGTAGGGTGAGGGTTTGACCAAAATTAAAATTAAATTGATTCATCCCATTGCCAGTAAGCAAGATCAGTCCAATAAATGCACATAAAGCACCGATCCATGTCATTACATGGGGCGCTTTCCGGAAAATAAACCATAAGAAAATAGGAACTAAAGGCACATATAATGCTGTTAAAAATGCAGATTCACTGCTGCTAATGGTTTGTAAACCCACGGTTTGTGTGCCATAACCTATTGCAATCGTTAGCCCAATTAAACTGCCAGCTAAAACCTCTTTAAGATTGATACCTGACATGGCTTTAAAGGAAATTAATCCAACTGCTAGGCTTGCAGCAGCAAAACGACAGCCGACAAAGAACATTGGGGAACTAAAATTGAGCGCATATTGCACGGTTAAAAAAGTACCACCCCAAATAATCGTGATGAAGATTAAAGCAATTTGAGGGGCTTTATTTTTTGAAAATAGGGGCATTGAACTAGACATTGAAATATAAAACTTAAGAAAGATATTGAGCGCTCAATAAAAAGAGGCCATTTTGACCTCTTTTAAATTATTTTAAAGCATGATCATATTAAAGAGATTGATCATCCCACAATGACTGCGCTTCACGAAGATTTAATGTCCCTTCGTAGATTGCACGACCGGTAATCGCACCTAAAATACCCGGTTGGCCTTTTAAATTACGCACATCATCAAGATTAGTTACGCCACCAGAGGCAATTACAGGTAAGCCTGAATAAGTCGCTAAATTCACGGTTTGTTCAATGTTCACACCTTGCATCATGCCATCGCGTGCAATGTCAGTATATACAATGCTTGATACGCCAGCATCAGCAAAACGTTTTGCTAAATCAGTGGCTTTAACATCCGTCACATTGGCCCAACCATCGGTTGCGACCATGCCATTGATCGCATCAATACCTACAATGATATGTCCAGCAAATTTTCGGCAGGCTTCTTCAACGAATGCAGGGTCTTGAACTGCTTTAGTCCCAATAATTACAAAAGAAACGCCAGCATCTAAATAGTGCTCAATGGTTTCAAGTGAACGGATACCACCACCAATTTGGATAGGAAGCTCTGGCTGTGCGCGTGCAATGGCTTCAACCACAGGTTTGTGAATTGGTGTACCTGCAAAAGCACCATTTAAATCGACCAAATGCAAACGACGTGCGCCTTCATTCACCCAATGTTGTGCGGTTGCAACTGGATCATCAGAAAATACAGTATCGTCTTCCATACGACCTTGTTTTAAACGGACACATTTACCATCTTTCAGGTCAATTGCAGGGATGATCAGCATGCTTGCGCTCCTAGCCAAATCTTATAAAGAATGTATTGTGCGCAATCTTAGCAAAGTATTGCTAAATATCTAAGCATCAAGCGCAGTTTTTATTCGGCGTAACTGATCATTTACGTGAGATGTTGGGCGTTAAACCTAAGCGTTGCAATTCTTCAAAGACTAAAACAGCGGCAAAGGCATCCGCTGCGGCATAGTCAATTTGTTGGGGTGTTAGCGTTTTACGTGCCCAGTTAGAGGTGCTGATGCTTTTACTTTTTGGAAAATTCACTTGAAATAAAAGTGCCATGGCATTTTTCAGTCCCATAGCATTATGGAAACCGAAACTGGAAAAACATTTTGATAGTTCGATGATATTGTTGAGTTCAATGCCTTTTTTACGAAATAAATGTGCGTCATTTTTTAAGCCGAAGCCTACTTTAATTTGATGACGGTTTTCAAAAATAGGTTTAAGAAATTCAAGAATAGAATGATTAATTTGAAATAAATAGGCTTTTTCAAAAGTGGCCAATTGGATTAAATGTGGTCCAGTGGCAATTTCACCTTTGGTAAAAGTAGGTCGAGATTCAGAATCAAAACCAAAAAAAGGGGCTGTTGTTAATTCGTCTGCAAGGGTATGGCATTGTTCAATGGTTTTGACCACGACAATATGTTCAGAGGTTAGATTTTGAAAGCGGGGGAATAGCGCGATGTGTTCTTTGCTTGGAAGTATGGTTTCGGAAGTACTCAAAATAAATCGCAACAGGCTTATATATTAAAAATGTTATCACAAAAAATGAGCAAGAAATGCTAGTTTAAGTAATAATCGTGGATCAGTTATTGAGGACAATCGAAGATGAGTGATAAGGAAGATGATCTGTTCATTGAAGGGACAAAAAAAATTAAACAACTCATTCAGGACAAGCAAATAAAACCGGCAGATATTGCGCATATTCTTGAGCTTTCCAAAGGAACCATGAGTAAATGGTTCCAAAACTCAACACCAAGCACAGCACAGAGTTTAATTGAATTAGCACGTTTAGTGGGTGTGAGTGAGCGTTGGAAGTCTGAAGCAAGAAATGAAGAAAAAATAGATTTAGTAACCAAGGCATATGAACAATCTGAACTTGATTTAAAAACTGCTTCGGTTGATCAATTGATGATGGAAATTAAGGCGCGTTATGCGGCTTTGAATTTAAAGGCTGAAATTAAAATTAGTGTAGAACCATTGGAAGGTGGTTTTGTGACTAGGGATTAATAAAAGCCTTCAAGTGAGAAGGCTTTTATTTTGAGATTATTCAGAATAATTCATATTTTGTTCTAATTGTATTTGCTGAGCACGTTCTATATAGCTTTGATAAGCTGGAATTGCTGTAATTGCCATAAGTAAGATACTGATAGGGAATACAATAATATATATCCATGCGAGTACTTTTTCCCAAGTTTGCGTCGTACGAGGAGATCCGTAATTATTTGTACTCTCATCACCTTTTACACATGATAGGTAAATAAAAAAGAATAAGTTAATCAGCGGTATAAGCATGAGAAGTGAAAGCCAACCACTTTGATTCTTATCATGTAAGCGGCGAATGGTGAAGATGAAAGTAAAATAAATCAAAGTGATATATACAATTATAGCGAATATAACCGTCCCAAAAAGGATAACAGTTGAAGCTGAATTGGTCACAGCAGGCACGAGAATGGCAGCGATTATACCCAGTAAAAGCACTAGGAATCCAAGTAGCATATTCCAGCCGAGATAAGATAAGCGACCGAAACGACCATTTGCACTTAAGGATGAATCTTGATTCTGTATCGATGAATTCATGTTATTTACTCATTTGAAGTTTAATTTTTAGAGCGGTAGTAAGAAAGATTAAATTTTAGATTTTGTTTTAAATTTAAGCAGATAATAATAAAAATATTGGGCAAAAGAAAGTGAGTTATATTTTTATAAAAAAAGCCCATCTTTTGATGAGCTTTTAAATTTAAAATCAGAGAATTAGATATCCCATTCCACAAAGTTTTTGAGCAACTGTAAACCTGCGGTATGACTTTTTTCAGGATGGAATTGCGTTGCAAACAAATTTTCTTGATGAATAGCCGTACAAAACTCCAAACCATAATCGCAGGTTGCAGCCACTAAGCTTGAATCTTCAGGCTGTACATAATAGCTGTGCACGAAATAGAACCGTGCATCCTGCTCAATGTCTTTCCACATTGGGTGGCTCGGATCTGCTTGATGTACTTGGTTCCAACCCATATGTGGGACTTTTAAACTCTCCATATTTGGGAAACGTTTTACCACACCTTTAAAAATACCCAGTGCATCTGTCCCGCCATTTTCTTCAGATGATTCAAGCAAAGCTTGCATCCCCACACAAATCGCTAAAACAGGCTTGTTGAACGCAGCGTTACGTACTACTTCATCAATACCGGCTTCATGCATGCCTTGCATACAGTCACGCATTGCACCAACACCAGGAAATACGATTTTATCAGCTTGGGCAATCAATTTAGGATCATTGGTGACATCCACTGTTGCACCAACGTATTCTAAGGCTTTCGCCGCAGAGTGTAAGTTCCCCATACCATAATCAAGAAGGGCGATACGGGTCATTACAAGCTCCCTTTGGTTGAGGCAATGGTTCCTGCTGCACGAGGGTCTACTTCACAAGCCATACGGAGTGCGCGAGCAAAAGCTTTGAACGTACATTCAATTTGATGATGGCTATTTTTGCCTTTCAAATTGTCAATGTGCAGCGTCATTAAGGCATGATTGACAAAGCCTTGGAAAAATTCAGAGAATAAATCCACATCAAAGGTACCAATTAGGGAGCGTGTGAATGGAATATCCATCCATAAACCTGGACGACCTGATAGATCAACGACTACACGGCTCAGGGCTTCATCAAGTGGTGCATAAAAATGACCATAGCGTCGTAAGCCTTTTTTATCACCTAAAGCTTGTGCAAATGCTTGACCAAGTGTGATCCCACAGTCTTCTACAGTATGATGATCATCAATTTCCAAGTCGCCATCACAATGAATATCAATATCAAATAAGCCATGTCGCTTGATTTGATCAATCATATGGTCTAAAAATGGAATACCTGTATTGAGGGTGCCTTGACCCGTACCATCAAGATTCACACGAACTCGAATTTTGGTTTCGTTGGTGTTTCTTACCACTTCACTGATACGTTGCGTCATAGACACGTTCCTCAAAAACGTCAAAAATGATTGATGTAAAAAATGTTTTTCGCGGTGACGAATTCACCGCATATTAGATTGCTCTGGAGGGTTAATCAATGCCTATTACTGTACATGCTAAAACTTCACTTGAAACGGAAGAAGTTCGCGATCAGCTTGAGCGATTGTATGACACGAGTCCAGAATTTGGTGATGGCAAAGATGCCATCGAACAACTTGAGCAAAATTTGGCTCAGTATACCTTACTTTATACCGCAGAATTTAATACCAAAATTATTGGAGCGCTTTGGTGTACAGGGCAAGGTGAGAGTAAAACCTTAGAAAATATTGTGGTTCATCCTGCAAATCGTGGTCGAGGTGTTGCAGAACGTCTGGTCGAAGAAGTGTGCCGTATGGAAGAAGATAAAGGAGTGAAAGCTTTTGAACCGGGTTGCGGTGCAATTCATCGCTGTTTGGCACATATTGGTAAAATTTAAACGTATACTTTTATAGTGTGAAATGCTCTATTTATGCTGGTTTTTCCGCGACCAACCAGTATATTTGGGGAAAATGAGCATTTTTTGCTGTAAAAATAAACTATTGATAGAGAATATTGCATTCAATGCTTGACGCAAAAACGTTTAAATTGTTTAATACGCCCCAACGGCGTGATAGCTCAGTCGGTAGAGCAACGGATTGAAAATCCGTGTGTCCCCAGTTCGAACCTGGGTCTCGCCACCATATTCAAAATCTTATTTAAGATTTCAATCTCTGATCCAATCAGAGATTTTTTTTTGGGTAAAATTTATTCGGTTGAATAAAAAAGTCATGATTTATATTGACTAATATCCTGAGATACGGCTTAATACATCGCATTGGCGTGATAGCTCAGTCGGTAGAGCAACGGATTGAAAATCCGTGTGTCCCCAGTTCGAACCTGGGTCTCGCCACCATATTCAAAAAAGCCTCAAACTTCTGTTTGGGGCTTTTTTATTGGGCTTAATATCAAAATGTAAAATTTATGGTCAATCGTGGTTGTGATTGAGGGCATAGTAACTTACATTTTGTTGGACAAAAAATACCCTAGGCTTGTGTGATTAAGTTATATTAATCTGTAAATTAATAAATATTTTAAAATTAGAATGAAAGATTTATTCTCAGAAAATAGCCAACTTTATCAGCAAGCACGGCCTAGTTATCCTGTATCTGTGATTCAAGAAATTCTTAAATATGTGCCTGAGCGTCATTTTGCATGGGATTGTGGTGCAGGCTCAGGTCAGTTTACCCAATTATTGGCACCGTATTTTGACTATGTTGTTGCTACTGATGTAAGTGAGGATCAGCTACAACATGCGCCTTATTTTGAGAATATCAGCTATCAAGTCCAATCAGCAGAACACACCACATTTGCAGCGCATAGCTTTAATTTAATTACTGTAGCACAAGCAATTCATTGGTTTGATTTTGATGTATTTTATAAAGAAGTCCGCAGGACTTTGAAACAGGATGGCATTCTTGCAGTGATTGGTTATGGCTTGATTCAGGTGGAGCATAAAATGATTAATGCTCTGATTCAAGATTTATATTTTAATACGCTCAAGGGCTACTGGGATCCCGAGCGTCGTTATATCGATGAAAACTATACAACCATTCCATTTCCTTTGAAAGAGTTGGAAGTCCCGAAGTTCAAAATGCAGTATCAATGGTCATCTGCACAATTATTAAATTATATTCAGACTTGGTCAGCACTTAAGCATTATAAAAAGCAAAATCAGCTCAATCCGCTACAGGCGCTCGAGGATTATTTTAAAAAGGAACAATGTGATTTTGTGGTTGAATTTCCTGTGTTATTACGATTAGGTCAGTTATAAAATAGGTTTGAGCAAGTTGAGTTTGGGGTAGTGATACGCTTTGTTATTCAGTGGGTGTTTTTAAATTTTTATTGCAAATTAAACTTTAAATGACCTATGCAGCCATTCTTTTTGTATATTAAATAGGCATAATCATAAAAAAACAAATGATAAAACAACGATAAAACAAGGAGATTTTGTATGGAAGCTCGGGAATTTGATTATATTGTCATTGGCGGTGGTAGTGCAGGTTGTGTGCTTGCAGGGCGACTATCTGAGGATCCCAATGTTTCAGTATGCTTATTGGAAGCAGGTGGTGGTGGTGATGGCTGGACGGTAAATGTTCCATGTGCGGCAGTCGTGAGTATTCCAACTAAAATTAATAATTGGGCATTTGAAACCGTGCCACAGAAAGGACTGAATGGTCGTAAAGGTTATCAACCGCGAGGTAAATGTTTAGGCGGTTCATCTGCAATTAATGCCATGATTTATATTCGTGGCAATCGTAAAGATTATGATGATTGGGCTGAACTTGGGAATACGGGCTGGTCATATAATGACGTATTGCCTTATTTTATCAAATCAGAAAATAATGAGCGAATTCATGATCAATATCATGGTAATTCTGGGCCGTTATCCGTGATTGATTTACATAGTGATAATCCCTTACAACAACGTTATTTGACCGCTGCTCGCGAGCAAGGCTTTACAATTCGAGACGACTTTAACGGTGCAGAGCAGGAAGGGCTCGGAGTTTATCAAGTCACACATATCAATGGTGAGCGTTGCAGTGCTGCACGAGCTTATCTTTTCCCACATCTCCACCGTTCTAATTTAACGGTGATTACGCAGGCGCTGACGCAACGCATACTCATTGAAAATGATGTTGCTGTTGGGGTGGAATATAAATGCGCGGGGCTGGTCAAACACATTCATGCACAGCGTGAGGTTTTATTGAGTGCTGGGGCAATGCAATCACCGCAAATTTTGATGTTATCGGGTGTGGGGGATCAGCAAGAATTGGCTGAACATGGCATTGTTGTGAAAAAGCATTTACCCGGTGTCGGTAAAAATTTTCATGATCATCCTGATTTTATTTTTGGCTATAAAGTGAGTGATATTCGAGGAACTTTTGGTGTATCCATCGCAGGTTCTATTGATCTGGTTAAACAAATTGGGCGTTATCGTAAACAACGACGTGGCTTAATCACCACTAATTTTGCTGAATGTGGTGGTTTTATTAAGAGTTCACCTGAACAAATCTTGCCTAACTTGCAGTTACACTTTGTTGTGGCTTTGGTCGATAACCATGCACGGACGATGCATACTGGGCACGGGATTTCATGTCATGTGTGTTTGTTAAATCCAAAAAGTCGTGGCACGATTAAAATCAGTGGTCCAAGTATTGATGATCCTTTGTTGATTGATCCTAATTTTTATGATGATGAGCGGGATCTTGAAGAGATGCTGATGGGCTTTAAATTGACGAAGAAGCTGATGGAGTCAGATGCATTTAAACAGATTGTGAAAGAAGACCTATTTACTGCAAATGTTGCAACAGATGAAGAAATTCGTCAGGTTCTGCGGGATCGATCAGATACGGTTTATCATCCTGTAGGAAGTTGTAAGATGGGAGTGGATCATCTGGCTGTGGTCGACCCGCAATTACGTGTTTATGGTATCCAGAATTTGCGTGTGGTGGATGCGTCTATTATGCCGACTGTGGTGAATGGGAATACCAATGCACCAGTCATGATGATTGCTGAAAAAGCAGTAGATTTGATTCGTAAGGATCAGGCGAGTGTGGCTTTTATCCAGAAGAAGAATAAGGAAGAAGTTGTTGTGGGTTAACGACTGACGATTGAGTTGTTTGACTGGCTGGATATGATTGTTTTAGAGAATAAAAAAACGCCCAATTAGGCGTTTTTTTTAAGTACTCAGTTTTATGCAGTTTTTTTAGCAGGTTCTTGAGCAACCAGCATTTGACCTTGTTCTTCAAAGTTGACATGCCATGACAATGCTTCACGAAGAAGGTGAGGAGTATGTCCGCCTTTTGCACAAGAGCGATCAAAGTAGTCATTCAGCGCATCACGGTACATTGGGTGTGCACAGTTATCGATAATCGCACGTGCACGTTCGCGTGGCGCTAAACCGCGTAAATCGGCAAGACCTTGCTCAGTCACAAGAATATCAACATCATGTTCAGAGTGATCGATATGCGAAGCCATCGGTACGATTGAAGAGATGTCGCCACCTTTTGCAATCGACTTGGTCACAAAAATCGCCAAGTGTGCATTACGTGCGAAGTCACCTGAACCGCCAATACCGTTCATCATTTTAGTACCGCACACGTGAGTAGAGTTTACGTTGCCGTAAATATCAAACTCAAGCGCAGTGTTAATACCGATGATGCCTAAACGACGCACCAATTCAGGGTGGTTCGAAATTTCTTGTGGGCGAAGAACCAATTTGTCTTTGTATGCTTCAAGATTGTTAAATACTTTTTCGCCATATTTAGCCGAAAGTGTAATTGAGCTGCCTGAAGCAAATTTCATTTTACCGGCATCGATCAATTCGAAAGTACAGTCTTGAAGTACTTCAGAATACATCACTAAATCTTCAAAGTTTGAATCTTTCAGACCGGTTAAAACAGCATTGGCAATAGAACCAATCCCTGCTTGTAATGGACCTAAATTTTTCGGTAAACGACCTTCAGCAACTTCTTGTTCGAAGAAATTAATCAAGTGGTTAGCAATACCTTGAGTTTCATCGTCTGGTTCAGTCACAGTTGATGGAGAGTCATGATATTCACTATTAATCACAATACCGACAATTTTTGCAGGATCAATATTGATTGCAGTCGTACCAATACGCTCATCCACTTGAGTTAATGGAATCGCTTGACGCGTTGGACGATACGTTGGGATATAAATATCGTGTAAGCCTTCAAAAGCTGGGCTTAAATTGGTGTTAATTTCAATAATGACTTTTTCAGCAAAAATGGCAAAACTTGCAGAGTTACCAACCGATGTACTTGGAATAATACCACCATCTTCAGTAATCGCTACGGCTTCAATGATGGCAACATCAGGTTTTTTAAGCTGAAGGTTACGCATTTGCTCAACTGTTTCAGACAAATGCTGATCGATGAACATCACTTCACCGTTGTTGATGGCTTTACGTAAAGTATTGTCGACTTGGAACGGTAAACGACGAGCAAGCACACCCGCTTCAGTCAATTGTTTGTCTAGGTCGTTACCCAAACTTGCACCCGTAATTAAAGTGATTTTTAAAGGATTTTCCTTTGCTTGTTTCACTAAGGCTAAAGGTACAGCTTTTGCTTCACCTGCACGAGTAAAGCCACTCATACCTACAGTCATACCATCTTGGATAAAAGTAGCAGCTTGTTCTGCGCTCATGACTTTGTCATGAAGTGATGCTAAACGAATACGATCTAAAGACATGGGTTACGCTCAATTCTTGTTCAAGACTAGGCGGATTGTACCGCCCTATACAAGGATTGTGCATGCCTCTAATGCTAAGGTCTAATTTTTTCATTAAATACTGGTATAGATTTTATTGATGGTTTTTAAGTTATTATTTTTTAATGAAATAATAGTGCTATTTTAAAATAATTAAAGAGTATCTGATTCCATTGAGTGATCATTAAAAGTGATCACTCAAAGTTTTTTTGATTTTCTGAATGGGATTGGTTGGCTGGTTTTCTTCTTGTTTTTCTGAGACTAAGGGTAAAGAAATGATGGCTTCTAGTCCGCCTTCTGCACGGTTATGGATTAATAATTCACCTTGATGGATATCTACAATTCTTTTTACAATTGCAAGACCTAGCCCACTGCCTTGAACAGTTCTTGCTGCATTACCTCGAACAAAAGGTTGCATCAACTCATCAATTTGATCTTCTGGAATTCCTTCACCATGATCAGATACACTAATTTTAATATGGTCATTTTCTACAGATGCAGCCAATTCAATGGGTTCAGCACCATAACGTTTTGAGTTGTTAATCAGATTGCCTATTAGGCGCTTTAACGACAAAGAACGCGCCGTAATGGTTGGTAATTGCTGTGGTTCAAAACGGATATCTAAAGGTTTAAATTGAATGACCAGTTCTTGTAGGAGTGTATTGAGATTGGTTTCTTGTAATTCCTCATCGGAACCATCACGCATGTAGGAAATAAACTGATTCAAAATTGCATCCATGTCTTCTACATCATAAATGAGACCTTCTTTTAAAAAGTCATCATCTGGCATCATTTCAGCACTTAGGCGAATGCGCGTGAGTGGAGTACGCAAATCATGCGAAATACCCGCTAACATAATTTGTCGATCTCGCTCAATTTGTTCCAGCGTATACACCATGTGATTAAATGCTTGATTGACCTCTCGTATTTCTTGAGGGCCATGATTGGTTTCGAGATAGGGCGCTTTACCGGTTTTACTGTAATTATTGGCGGCATTTTGTAAGCGGCGTAATGGGCGGTTGAGCTGTCTGACTAAAGTTAAAATAATCGCTGCCGCAATGAGCGGAATGCCCAAGAGCCAGCCTAAAATGAGTTCAGGACTATAGTTGGCGTAGGTTTTGAGGGGTTCTCGAACCCAATTACCATTCATTTCTGGTGTTTGAATCCAAATACGAGGACTGGGTTTAAATTGGAAATAAACAGTCACATTTTTAACTTTGATCTCTTTAGCAAGCTGGCGTTCGATGTGGTTGGTAATAAAATCTGCAATGAGTTTATCTTTGACATTCGGATATTCTCTTGGATTCGTGACATATTCCACCCCAACGCGTTGCTTAAGCCACTGATCAATATCGAGTTCGGTATTATCATGGAAAATTTTTAATTTTGGATTGTTTATAATTTCTAGTTCTACCGCAAGATAGCGTGCATGTTGTTGAATTTCAGGTAAATAAAGCGTTTTCCAAAAAAACCATAAGGACATAAATAAACTGAAAAATACCGTAAATAACACCAAAATCGTGGTGCGCATAGCCGCAGAACGAGGTTTGATTTTATCTAAAAAACGCTCGGAACGAGTGCGCTTCTTTTCTGAATAGGCTGCGAAGTCTGTAAATTCTTGTGGATCAATCGGGTTTAGTTTCACAAACACATCCTGATTTAAAAGGCTTTCGTGGTTTATTTAGCACAGCAATTTGATACAAAATGAATCTTCATTTTTGTTGTGATGGTCTTTTTGATAACAGCATTTTGAATAATGGAGATTAAAACAAAAATAAGCCTTTAAAGGGCTTATTTTTGTTGAGTTTAAGATTATTCAGCACCATCTGGAACGAAGACATAACCCACGCCCCAAACGGTTTGGATATAGCGTGCACGCGCTGGATTTTCTTCAATTAAACGGCGTAGGCGAGAAACCTGAACATCAATTGAGCGTTCCATCGCACCCCATTCACGACCCCGTGCCAAATTCATCAATTTGTCACGTGTCAGTGGTTCACGTGGGTGTTGTACCAAAGCTTTCAATACCGCAAATTCGCCTGTGGTTAAAGTCACGACCTGACCTTCACGGGTTAAGGTGCGTGTGGATAGATCCAGTGACCAAGGGCCAAATGAAACCACTTCAACATTTTGGCTCGGTGCTCCAGGCACTTCACGCACTTGGCGACGTAGCACGGCGCGAATCCGCGCAAGTAATTCATTGGGATTAAATGGTTTAGGCAGGTAATCATCAGCACCAGCTTCTAAACCAGCAATTCGGTCAGAATCACTACCACGTGCAGTCAGCATGATAATTGGGGTGTCAATATTGGATTGGCGTAAGCGTCGGCAAATACTTAAGCCATCTTCGACTGGTAGCATAAAGTCGAGCACAATCAGTGAAAATAATTCACGTTGTAACAGACGATCCATTTGTGTGGCATCGTGCGCTGTTTTCACCACAAAGCCTTTATCTTCTAAAAATCGCTGTAAAAGGGTACGTAAACGTACATCATCATCGACCACTAAAATGCGTTCGACTCGGTCAGTTTCATGGTGTACAACGTCTGTATTTTCAGCAGGTACAACTAAACTCATGATGCACTCCCTTAATATTGTAAATTATAAATATTTGTTCATCTCAGTATAATGCCTAAGCTGTTGTTTAGACTATGTATCAATTTGCTCAAAATTACAATTTTAAGCTGGTTTTGAAACCAAAAGACAACATCTTTTAGGATTGAGAATCTAACTTTGTTTATAAATAAAAAATTGTTGTATATGCAAATGAAATTTTTAAGTATTTTAAGAATATGCATGCTTTTAAGTCGATAGATTTATCGATTGTTTCAACCCCGCGTGGGCTAAGAAAATAATACATCTAAAAACAGTACTTATTTTAAGCATTGTGCTGCATAAAAGCAGAGCAGATTACTTAAAAACTGAGTGAAGAACACTCATAAAATGTATTGTTGGATTGAAAAAACCATAGGTTACACGTGATTCAAACTATGGTTTTAGTAAAAAATCAAGTTGAATGCTCGATTGCTTGCCTGAGTATATTTTTGTTCTTGGCTTAATAAAGCGTAAAAAGGCTAAAAGTGGGAGCATGAAACTATTATTTTATAGACATATTTAAGCTGGAAGATGATGAAGGAAGTGGTTGATTAAACTATAAAATTAAAGAAAATTGATCTTTTATCACTTTTTTCATTAGTAATTTGTAAAACAATTGTGGATTTTATGGTCTTGGTCTTTATAATCACTAACTTTTAGTCCTTATCCTTGTGGAATTAAACACGATGACTGACTTAGTTCAGCAGTTGGCAAGTGAACTTGCCGTACGTCCAAACCAAGTAGAAGCTGCCATTAAACTGATAGATGAAGGTTCTAGTGTTCCATTTATCGCACGTTACCGTAAAGAAGTAACGCAAGGTTTAGACGATGCGCAATTACGTCAACTTGATACACGCCTTGTTTATTTACGTGATTTGTATGAACGCCGTGAAAAAGTAATAGAATCGTTAAAAGAACAAAATAAATTATCTGATGATCTATTGGCGCGTGTAAATGCAGCAGAAACCAAAAATGCATTAGAAGAAATTTATGCACCCTACCGTCCAAAACGTACCAGTAAATCATTTAAAGCGAAGGAAGCGGGTTTAGGTCCAATTGCTGAAAAAATCTTAACTGAGCAAGTTGAACCAACTGAAGCTTTGGCAGGTTTTAGTCATGCAGACTATGCGACGGTAGAAAGCCAACTTGATGCGATTCAACATATCATTATTGATGAGTGGGCACAGAATATTGCGCTGACGACTGAGCTTAAAACTACATTTGCGAAAACAGCAATGCTAAAAAGCTTGGTTGCTTCAGATGAGAAAAAAGAAGTTGGTAAGAAATTCCGTGATTATTTCGATTTCTCTGAAAATTTAAACAAAGTGCCTTCACATCGCTTATTGGCAATGTTGCGTGGTCGTCAAGAAAATGTATTGGGCTTAAAAGTAGAAGGTCAAGATGATCAACCACTGGCTCGTATTGAAACTGAATACAATCTTGATCAAGTTCAACCACAAGCACGTCAAGACTTCTTAAAGCAAACCGCAAAACTGTTTTGGTTGGGTAAGATTCGTCCTCAAATTGAACATTCATTGTTGACTGAAAAACGTCTGACGGCTGAAACTGAAGCCATGGACGTATTTGCTGAAAATTTACGTCATTTATTGCTTTCTGCACCAGCGGGTTCACGTTGCACTTTAGGTGTCGATCCTGGTATCCGTACTGGCGTGAAATTGGCTGTTGTGAATGCTTCGGGTGATGTGGTTGCACATAGCACCATTTATCCATTTGCACCAAAAGAAGATAAAACCGGTTCAATTGCTGAACTTGCGCGTTTGTGTCGTGAATTCAATGTCGACTTAATTGCGATTGGCAATGGTACGGCGAGCCGTGAAACCGAAGCCGTTGTTGCTGAAATGATGACGCAAAATCCTGATTTGAAATTGACTCGTGTTTCAGTCAGTGAAGCGGGTGCATCGGTATATTCAGCTTCTGAACTGGCTTCTGCTGAATTGCCAGATTTGGATGTTTCGATTCGTGGTGCAGTATCTATTGCACGTCGTTTACAAGACCCATTGGCTGAGTTGGTCAAAATTGATCCTAAATCAATTGGTGTAGGTCAGTATCAACATGACGTGAACCAAACGGGTTTGGCAAAAACCCTTGAAGCTGTGGTTGAAGACTGCGTGAACTCAGTTGGTGTGGATGTAAATACAGCATCTCCAGCAATTCTGTCTTATATTGCAGGTTTGAATAAATCAATCGCACAACAAATTTTTGAATACCGTAAAGAGCATGGTCGTTTTGATAATCGCCAAGCCTTGAAAAATGTACCTCGTTTAGGTGAGCGTACTTTTGAACAAGCTGCAGGTTTCTTACGCATTCAAGAGGGTTCTGAGCCTTTAGATGCTTCAGCAGTTCACCCAGAAAGTTATGGTTTGGTTGAAAAAATTGTTGCTGCGAAAGCAACATCTGTGAAAGATATCATTGGTAATACGGAAATCATTCGTCAAATTAAAGCGGATGAATTTGCAGATGATAAATTTGGTTTACCGACCATTCAAGATGTTTTAAGCGAACTGGAAAAACCAGGTCGTGATCCACGTCCAGAATTCCGTACAGCTAAGTTCCGTGAAGATATTACTGAAGTGTCACAATTGACTGAAGGCTTACAGCTTGAAGGTGTGATCACCAATGTCACTAACTTTGGTGCATTCGTAGATGTCGGTGTTCATCAAGATGGCCTTGTGCATATTTCTGAACTAGCCAATGAATTTGTTGCTGATCCGCATAAAGTGGTGAAACCAGGTCAAATCGTGCAAGTACGTGTATTACAAGTGGATGCTGAGCGTAATCGTGTGAATTTGAGTATGCGTCCAGAAGGTTCTGAAGCGCCTGCTAAAGCACCTCGTCAGCCACGTCGTGAAAATACGAATCAAAATCAGGAACAACGTGGTGAGCGTAAACCTCAAGCGAAACGTCCGCAGAATGCGCGCCCTCAAGGTGAGCGTCCACAAGCGAAGAAACCTCAATCGGCTAAACCACAAGAGCAAAAAATTGGTGGTTTAGGTGCTTTATTATTACAAGCCGGGATTAAAGGTTCTAAATAATATTTAGTCATCTTTAAGACTCATAAAAAACCTCCCAGATGGGAGGTTTTTTATTTTAAGGCAGATGAATAAACTTCTTAAAAAAGAAGATTCACTACCCATAAAATCTGTATTTATGTTGCTGTGTGAATTTAAGCGTCTATGAAATTATAAATAAAACTCAGCATAATCATGACCATTCCAACACGACCCAGTAAATTTGCCATTTGCTCAATCGGGGATAAGGTGAGAGTATCTTTAGAAAAAAGACTTTTAAAGCTGAGTTTATGAGTCTCCTGATCCTGATACAGAGCAATTCCAATTTCGATTAAAACAAAAATTATTCCAAGATTACCCAAGAGATCAATGGGATCGATATCATCGACATAGACATCTTCTGTTAAACCAAATAAATAGAGTCCAGCACCTAAAAAGCATATGGTTTTGATGGTGGAGATCAGTTTCATGGCTGTTCTCATATTTTTCAATAAGGAAAATACGATAGGATAAAAAAGCAGCAATGTAAATAAAAAAGCCCCCGTATGGAGGCTTTTTTTGTATTACCAATGTTCACCAGGGAATAAACGGGCATAAGCACGTTGCAATAAGTTTAATTTTTCTTGTTCACCGACAGATGCTGTTGAGCTTGGAAATAAATTAAAACCAATCGACATGAGTTTGTTGTTAATTTCTGGTGCAATTGAATAGGTGATTGAAGCCAAACGACCTAAATGTGTTGCTACTTTTTTCGGACGTTTCACAATCGCATAGGCAATCAAATCGGCAGCTTGTTCAGGAGAAAGCGTCGGAACATATTTATAAATTTTAGTGGGTGCAATCATCGGTGTGCGAACCAAAGGCATATACACTGAAGTAATTGCAATCTTATGCGCATGCACTTCCGCAGAGAGACAGCGACTAAAGGCATCTAGGGCTGCTTTTGATGCGACATAGGCAGAGAAGCGAGTGGCATTAGCCAACACGCCAATGGAGCTGATATTGATGATATGACCATCTTTACGCACCATCATCTGTGGTAGCAGATTTAAGACTAAACGCACTGCACCAAAGTAATTGAGTTGCATCGTACGTTCAAAGTCATGAAAACGATCTACCGATTCATGTACTGCACGACGAATTGAACGTCCTGCATTGTTAATCAGAAAATCAATATGATCGACAGTTGCAAGAATTTTCTGAGAAACTTCATCAATTGCATTCATGTCGTTTAAATCACATGGAAAAATAGTGGCTTGACCACCTGCAGCTTCAATCTCGGCTTGAACTTGTTTGAGTGTTTCTTCGGTACGCGACACTAAAAGTACATGTGCACCTGCTGAAGCTAATTTTTTTGCTACGGTTAAGCCAATACCACTGGATGCACCGGTGATTAGTGCGACTTTACCATGAACCTTTTTTTGAAAAAGTTGCTCTAGTTTTTGATTCATATACGTTATTCCTGATTTTACCGAAATGAATTTATACGTTGTATTTGTTTTGCAAAGGATCATGTTTTGAATAAAAGATGATCAGTGGTTATTGGTTGGAAATCATAGCGAAAAATAAAAAAAATACTAGGTGTAAGTACATGAATTTTAAAATTATTTTTAGAGTAATTGCTCTATTATTTTTTTCTTTATTAAGTGATTTTTAACATATAAAAACAAGCATGACTAGTCTAAAAGTGAGTAAATTCAGAGTTATTGCTTAATAAAGTTAAAATTGTATAAACAATATTCGCTTAAATTAAGTTAATAATTAAAAAGTAAACTTTAAATTTAAAACTAACCAGTCAAATATTGTGAGAGTGTTGTAGCGTAATTAAGTAGGAATGTAATTTTCCGAGTTGTATATATTGAGCTGTTTCAGTATTTGGCTCACTTTGTTTTAAAGCATCAATATCTTGAATAATCTGCTCTAAGCCAGAGCTGAATGCTTTGGGGTTAAGCAAAAGTTGGGCGATGTGGATCGCATCATGCTGTATTTCTATATTTAAGGTAATTTTTTTCAGTAAATTGAGTGCAAAAGGGGGGCAAAATAAAGCATCAATGAAGAAGGATACACATTGTTTTTTATTTAATGTAAGAGGTTTTCTTTTAAGAATGACATAGCTCGCTTGAGCAAGATTGATTACATAAATCAAAAGTAGGGTCGATAAAATCAGTAAATAACTTTGTTGTGTTAAAAATAAGAGAGGAAACGCAATGAGCGTGAGTATCCAAACCAGAATATTGCTTAATTGTAGTTTTCGTAAAGAATCGACTTGGTTTTTAATAGTTTGAATTTCATCGGCTAATTGAACTTCATCGCACTTTTTTTGTGCATTTAAATTCCATTGTAAAATAAAGAGCAGATGACTGTTGTGAAAAGGATGTGTGAGAAATAGATATTTTTTAAGAACATTCATATTTTTAGATGGAACATGAATAGAAAACTTTGAGCGTAAGCCTGTATAAAGGAACACTTGGTTGTAGCGAATGAGTTTAGCCGAATCATATAAATATAATCCGACTAAACCTAAAATAACCCAATATTCAAAAGCAATATTCATTAATCTTTTTTGCGTTTAAAAATTGAAGTAAAGCCACCAAAGACCGCGATTACAGCAACGATGACCAGTTTCCATGCTTTTGCTAATAATATGAGTAAGGTTGCAAATAAACCTTTTTTCGCAGCAACCGCGACAGCACCACCGGTAACAAGTGCGGCAAGTCCATATTCTGCAACTTTGTCGCCATTTTTATATTCTGAATAGCGTTGTCCTGAGTTGAAGTTAAAGCCTTCTAAGGAATGCTTAAATGCTTGAATATTTTTATTCAAATTTTCTTCATTAGAAACAAGGGTTGCACTCATCACACCAGTACGCCCTAAAAGACGAACAGTATAGTTAATGTTTTCATGCTGATCTTCAGAACGAACTTTCAATGCCCATTCAAGTTGTTTGGTTGTTGGATCATAATGAGGAGGAATTGCCCAACCCGCAGTATAGAGTTTACTCATACCCAGACGAGTACGTTCGTCATTACTCGCTTCATCTGAATCTTTTAGTTCTTTTAGTAAGGCATTAGCATCAATTTTTTCATCATCTTTGATATAGCCTGATGGCTCAAAATCAAAGGTTGCCCACCAAGAGTCATTATCGGCAACCAAAATATTGGTACTTCCAGAAGGTAGATTGTTGGTTAGCTCTAAAAATTGATCCGAGTTTTTGGTGTCTAAAAAGCCTTCACCTTTTGAAGTCTTGAGTTGAGCAACATTCGCAATGTTTTCAGCAGTTGGGCCCATATGCCAATCCAATTTTGTCAAAGGATTGTTTTGAGTTCCATTCGCTTGGGTTGCTTCTGTTGGTGCAGATTCAGAGGCAAAAACCGAAGTAGGCAGCGCTGTGATACTGGTTAAACTGAAGGCAAAGCTAATGGCTTGAACTAATTTTTTTAGTTTCAATGGTTTATTAGGTTGTTGCATATATTTTCTCTTTTTATCAACGTTTTTAATTTTTTATTTGTTCAATAAAGTGATAATTATAGTTTAATAAATAAGCACTTGTCTTTGTTTTTATTCTAAGATTAAATTAAAAATCAGACCTTTCCGTAGAAAGGCCTGATTTCAGTACAGTTTAAACCGCTTGCAAAGCTTGTGCTAAATCGGCAATCAAATCATCAATATGTTCAATACCGACCGAAAGGCGAACCATGTCTATACTCACGCCTGCAGCTTTAAGTTCTGCTTCATTCAATTGACGATGGGTGGTGGTGGCTGGGTGGCAAGCTAGACTTTTGGCATCACCAATATTCACTAAGCGGGTAAACAATTGCAGAGCATCAATAAAGCGAGTTCCGCCTTCTAAGCCATCTTGCACACCAAAAGATAAAATCGCAGAAGGTTTACCTTTGACGTATTTCTGCGCCAAGGCATGCTGTGGGTGGTCTTTTAGCCCAGCATAGTTGACCCATTGTACTTTTGGATGCTGCTGTAAATATTCAGCTACTTTGAGTGCATTTTCGGTATGACGTTCCATGCGCAAATTCAAAGTTTCTAAACCTTGCAGAATCAGAAATACGCTCAGTGGGCTAATCGCAGCACCGGTATTACGTAACGGCACCACACGTGCGCGTGCAATGTATGCGGCTTCACCTAAGGCTTCAACGTAGTTCACGCCGTGATAACTTGGATCGGGGGTATTTAAAACTTTGAAACGCTCAGGATATTTGCCCCATGGGAATTTGCCGCTATCCACGATGGCACCGCCAATGGAGTTGCCATGACCGCCAATATATTTGGTCAGTGAATGTACCACAATGTCTGCCCCATGTTCAAAAGGTTTGAGTAGGGCAGGTGTTGCCACGGTATTATCGACAATCACCGGTACACCATATTCATGGGCAATTTTTGCAATGGCTTCTAAATCAATAATATTGCCCAGTGGATTACCAATCGATTCGACAAAGACCAGTTTGGTTTTATCATCAATTAAGCCACGCAGTGCTTCTGGATCTTGATAATCAAAGAAACGAACTTCAATGCCTTGTTTCGGTAAAGTATGCGCAAATAAGTTGTATGTCCCGCCATATAGAGTGGAAACAGAGGCAATATTGTCACCCGCCTCAGCAATGGTCTGAATCGAATAAGTAATTGCTGCCATGCCTGAGGCTAAAGCCAAAGCTCCAATACCGCCCTCAAGCGCAGCCAAACGTTGCTCTAAAACAGCGGTGGTAGGGTTCATAATACGGGTATAGATATTGCCTTGAACCTTTAAATCAAATAAATCGGCCCCATGTTGAGTATCATCAAAGGCATAAGATGTGGTTTGATAAATAGGCACCGCCACTGCTTTGGTGGTGGCTTCTGGGCTATAACCTGCATGAATGGCAAGGGTTTCGTCTTTATAGGTCATGATGTTTTCATCTTATTCCATTAATTTTTATTCGAGTGTAGCATTAACTATATGAATTAAAACTACAAAAAAATGTTTAATTAATCTTTTTATTTCATAAGTATGGGTATTATTTCAGTCGGATGGAATATTCATTTTGATGGATTGTTATGTTTATTTTTTAAACGTATATAGACTTGAGAAAAGCAGTTTTATAATGATGGCATACCTTATTATTTTGGTGCTTTCATCGTATAATGCGGCATGATTTTTTCGCTTTTTGCGAATTTTTGGTTTTTTTATAGAGGAGTCCTACGTGGCCCAATATATTTACACGATGAACCGTGTGTCGAAAATGGTTCCGCCTAAACGCGAAATCTTAAAAGACATCTCTTTATCATTTTTCCCAGGCGCAAAAATTGGTGTGCTTGGTTTAAACGGTGCAGGTAAATCTACCTTGCTTCGTATTATGGCTGGCGTAGATAAAGATTTCTCAGGTGAGGCGCGTGCGCAACCGGGTATTAAAATCGGTTATCTTGAGCAAGAACCACCATTAGATCCAAATAAAGACGTTCGTGGTAACGTTGAAGATGGTCTACGTGAACCACTGGATGCTTTGGCACGTTTAGACGAAGTATTTGCTGAATATGCTGCTGAAGATGCTGATTTTGATGCGCTTGCAAAAGAGCAAGAAAAATTAGAGTCGATCATTCATGCTTGGGATGCACATAACTTAAGCAACCAAATGGATCAAGCTGCTGCAGCATTGAACTTGCCTGCTTGGGATGCGGACGTAAACTTGCTTTCAGGTGGTGAACGTCGCCGTGTGGCATTGTGTCGTTTATTGCTTTCTAAACCAGACATGTTGCTTCTTGATGAACCGACCAACCATTTGGATGCAGAATCTGTCACTTGGTTAGAACGTTTCTTGAAAGACTTTGCCGGCACCATCGTGGCAATTACGCATGACCGTTATTTCTTGGATAACGTGGCTGAGTGGATTCTTGAGCTTGACCGTGGCATGGGTATTCCTTACCAAGGTAACTATACCAATTGGTTGGAACAGAAAAATGCCCGTTTAGAGCAAGAAAATAAACAGGAAGAATCTTTTGCTAAAGCATTGAAGAAAGAACTTGAATGGGTTCGTTCAAATGCTAAAGGTCAGCAAAAGAAAAACAAAGCGCGTATGGAACGTTTTGAAGAGCTTAACTCTAAAGAATTCCAACAACGTAATGAAACTTCAGAAATCTATATTCCGCCTGGCCCACGCTTAGGGAATAAGGTTGTCGATGTTGAAGGCATCAGTAAATCGTTTGATGGTCGCTTGTTGTATGAGAACTTAACCTTCTCTGTTCCACCAACGGCGATTGTGGGTATTGTGGGGCCGAATGGTGCGGGTAAAACCACACTATTCCGTATGATGACAGGCGAGCAGCAACCAGATACCGGTACAGTAACACTGGGCGAATCGGTTAAAGTCGCTTATGTTGGGCAGTTGCGTGACACCTTAGATGATAAGAAAACGGTTTGGGAAGAAATTTCTGGCGGTTTAGATATCTTACGTATTGGTGATTATGAAATCCCATCGCGTGCCTATATCGGTCGTTTTAACTTCAAAGGTCAAGATCAGCAAAAACGCGTAGGTGAATTGTCAGGTGGTGAGCGTAACCGTTTACAACTTGCGAAAATCCTACAAATGGGCGCAAACGTGATCTTACTGGATGAGCCATCGAATGACTTGGATATCGAGACTTTACGTGCACTTGAGGATGCAATTCTTGTCTTTCCGGGTACAGTGATGGTGGTATCGCATGACCGTTGGTTCCTAGACCGTATTGCAACGCATATTTTATCATTTGAAAACGAACAACCTGAATTTTACGCGGGTAACTATGCTGAATATGAAGCATACCGTCAGTCACGTTTAGGTGATGCTGGTGTACAAAAGCGTTCTAAATACAAAAAAATTGGCGGTTAATCTCCAATTTTAAATTAAAAAACCAGCCTGCGGGCTGGTTTTTTAATAAGCATAAAATTAACATAGGCGTTGTGGTGTACTAATTTTATTTAATTCACTTTGTGCTTCAATATGTCCCTGATTGGCAGCCAGCTTTAACCATTCTTTGGCTTTCAATGTATTTGAAACTAAACCTAATTGACCGTTTAAATAGCATTGTCCTAATTTGAATTGTGCTGAACTATGCCCCTTGGTTGCTGAGCGTAAAAAGCACCACATTGCATTGCGTTCATTTGAATCGGAAAAGAGAGTCTTATTTTGATCAGTATGAAAATGGTTTGGGATGATTAAAAATTCATAATATCGAGCACGCTGATAATATAAATAGGCTTCTGAAATATAGAGAGGATGGTGTATGTCCTTATGTTTGAAATAAGTCAGCAAAGTATTTTTAAGCAAATCAATGATTTTTGTTATGTCCATAATCTAGTCTTCTAATTAATAATGAACGGTGTATGTTTTATTTTCATTCTAATTTATTGATTTTGAATAAAGTAACTAGTGTTATTAAAACATCAATAAAAACTTCAGTCTGAAGCTGAAGTTTTTATAAACGCTAAGAAATTAAGAAAATGCGAGCTTGTTATAGGCATCTTGTAGTTCTTTTTTTGCATGTTGATGTCCCTGATGTGCCGCTTGTTCGAGCCATTTTTCTGCATGTGAATAACTACGATCTAAACCAAGCTGCCCATTTAAATAACTCATGCCCATTTTATATTGTGCTTCTTTATCACCTCTTAATGCGGCACGTAAATAACCCCACATTATATTACGCGGATCATTTTTTTGAATTTTTAATAAATTGGTAGAATCATTCTGAGGCTGAATGCTATTTTTTTTGGCATAAGTTTGAAAACATTTAAACAGATGTGCAAACATATAAATCTCCTTGTTATTCCATGAACAAAAAGCTCAAACTTGCTTATTTAATTTAGCTTAAATTTTATAGTTTTCAAATAGTAATTTGTAAAAGAAGATGGATGATCTGATAGAAGGTAAATTGAGTATTATGATGAATACTCTTGAATTAAAATAGTAACTCAATGTGAGTGTAATTTTATTACACTGTATCTAGCTGTTATAGTGCCTCCAATTTATATTCAGGCTTAACGTGTGCAACGTTTTGGTATTTCGATTACCGTTTTATTAAGTTTGTTCATGTTCCAAAGTATTTGGAATGTGGCAGCGGCTTTTTGCGGTCATGAAATGATACCGAACAATAGTTCTTCACATATTGAGCAGCAGCATTTTGGACATCATGTTGCATTAAATTGTCAAAAAGATGCGCATGCGAATGTTGTTCATAAACATCAAAGTACTGAATTCAATGAGTCGATCAATGAGGCGCAAAATTTACAGGATGATCACAGTGATCATTTACCTTCCTTAGCTCATTTTATTATTACAGATGTCCAGCAAAAAACGAATAAATTGAATATATCCGCTTATATGAGTATGCAATTTATTGATTGGAAAAATTTGTACCAATCACCACATTTATATCGACCCAATCCCCCACCCGTATTTTCCCCGCTATAAGGTGGGGTAGCCAAAAATAAGCCCACCGCTTGGTTTTATCACAAACTTAGTGGGGCATTATTGTGTCAAAATTTATTCAGAGTAAACGTACTCAACTTCAGTCGAATCTAGCACGAGACTCTATTTCCCAGCGCATTAAATGTGGAATGATAGCTATCGTACTATTTAATCCCTTGACTTATCTTCAGGCTGAGCAGCTTCAAAGCTTAGCTTTAAATGAGGCTGTTCATCGGACAGAGACTTATCAGGCTTCTCAGAGTGTTTGGCAAACACAGCAACAGATCTCGGAAGCGAATATACAACAATCTAGATTGTGGACAAATCCGAACTTATCCATACAGCAATCTGGTTTTGGTTCAAATCAGGATCAAGAGCTTTCTATCGGAATATCTCAGCCTTTGGATGTTTTCGGCGAGCGTAAAGCACAGCAGCATTTAGCTCAAATTGCAAAATCACAGATCGATTTAAAACAGAAAATATATCAGGCTCAGTTGCAGTTAGCTGTTAAATTTTTATGGTCGCAATTGGCAATTTTTGAATTGGAACGGGACGTTGTTAAAGAGCAATTGCACGTTAGCCAAGAAAATTTAAATGCCATAGAAAAACGCTATCAGGCAGGTAGCGTGGCTCAGGTGGATGTTGATCGGACAAAGCTTAGCTATTCTGAAAATCAGCGTTTGTATCATCAGGCCGATTTACAGTTGCAAGTTGCAACACAGCAGCTGAGTAATCTATGGGGGCAGCAGGATAACAGTATCAAAATTGCGTTATCCCCAAGTTTACTTTGGCCAAACTCAACCCCTCAGCAAGTACAAGGCTATCTAGCTGAAAATCTGTATGAAAAATCACGTCAATTACAACTTATCGAAGCAAAAGCAAATGTGGATTATTTACAAGCGCAGGCACGACCCAACCCGACTTTAAATGTTGGAGTCAATCGGACCAAGTCACCCAATGTATCTACTGAAAATGAATGGGTGCTTGGCGTGTCTTTCCCGTTAAATCTGTTTAATCGTCAGCAATATGGGGTTCAGATTGCAGAAGCCAAGCAGGACTTATTGTTAAAACAGCAAGCGTTTTATGTAAAGCAAAATGCATTGCAAGTGGGAACATTATTGACGGAATTGCAGGGCTTAGAAGTCCAATTTAAACAGGTAAATCAAGTACAAATTCCACTTGCCACACAGGTGCAACATAAAACTTTAGTGGGTTTTAGTGCTGGAAAATTTGCTGTTTCAGATGTGCAGCAAGCAACCTTGCAATTGCAGGATGTCCGCATGCGTAAAGTACAGTTATTAAAAGACGCATGGCAGCGTGCGATAGAAGCTGAAAGTTTGAGTTTGGGTATCGAACCGAGTGTCGTTATGGCAAAAGATGCGATTGCACAAATGAATCAAAATTTATGGATGGACACACAGGCTTTACCTGTGATTGGTGGGAGAAATTAAGATGCTAAGTCTACAAAAATCATTTAAGAATCAATCTGGCAAAATTTCGCAAAAATTACTCATCATCATTGTCCTTATTGCTACAGTTCTACTTGCTGTTGCAGTTTACTTTTTGGGTCAATATAAGTCGTCGCCTAAAGTGGATGAGCAAGCTCATACTGAGCATGAAAAGTCTGAAGATCATGCACATGCAGAAGGTGAGCAAGCGCATCAACTAGCTGAAGAGCCTCATAGTGAAGCAATTGCATTAACAGCCAAGCAAATGACTGAGCAGGGTATTCAGTTGGCTCAAGTGGAGCTAGGTGAGGTGGTTCAAGTATCGGCCTATCCTGCAAAATTAGTGGTCAATACTGATCGACAAGCACATGTTTCTCCGAGTTTTAGTGGTCACGTGGAATCGGTTAATGTGGAATTGGGACAACAGGTCAAAAAAGGACAGGCACTTGCCACGTTATTGGTGCCCGATTTAGTGGATCAGCAGTCTAATTTACACATTGCGCAAGCCAATTTAGTACTTGCTCGGCAGGATTATGAGCGTGAACGTCAACTGTGGTCGCAAGGCATTTCTGCGAAACAGGATTATCAACGTGCTTACAACGCTTATCAGCAAGCCCAGATTCAAGTACAGGCAATTAAATCGCGGTTATCTGCATTTGGTGCAAGTTCCAGTTCAAATGGACGTTATGTACTGAAAGCTCCCATCTCAGGCATCATTAGTAAAAAGGATTTAGTGGTTGGTGAGAATGTTCAGCTTGCCAATCAATTATTTATTATTGATCAGTTGGATCAGCTCTGGCTTGAATTTATTGTACCGAATACGAATTTTGCTTCGATTGCGCCGAATCAACAGATTGAATTTAAATCACTGCAAACAGGCAATATTTTTAAAGCACAAATTCAAAGTTTGAACAGCGAGGCAGATGCTCAAACAGGTCGTTTACAAGTTCGTGCTCAAGTGCTCTCAAATGCTGCTGAATTACGTCCCAATTTAATGGTGAATGTACAGTTGCAGCAAAATAGTTCAACCCAAGCATTAAGAATTTTAAAAAGTGCTGTACAGAAAATTGAAGGTCAGGATGCTGTTTTTGTTACAGCTGAACATGATCAAAAAATTGAATTTAAAGTTCAGCCCGTTGTTCTTGGGCAAGTGTCTGGTGATGGTCAGTGGATTGAAGTTCAATCCGGCTTAAAGCAAGCACAGCAATATGTTGCGCAAGGGAGCTTTCTATTGAAATCTGAACTGGAAAAGGGAGAGGCAAGTCATGAGCATTAATGATCTTGAGCCATCTTCTTATCCTGTTATAGATGATCCGTTACCTGCACCGGAAGGTTTATTTGATCGGATCATCCAGTTTTCAATTCAGAATGCGATTTGGGTCATGCTGTTCATTGTTACGTGGATCGGTGTCGGGATATGGAGCTATCAAAAACTTCCCATTGATGCCGTGCCTGATATTACCAATACCCAAGTACAGATTAATAGCCAAGCCAATGGTTTTACCGCTTTAGAAGTTGAGCAACGAATTACTTATCCGATTGAAACCGCAATGGCTGGAATGCCTGATTTAGAGCAAACCCGTTCTATTTCACGTTATGGTTTATCGCAAGTTACTATTATTTTTAAAGATGGCACCGATATTTATTGGGCTAGGCAACAGATTAATCAGCGCTTACAAGAAGCTCAAGCTGAATTACCTGAGCAAATTGTACCGACCATGTCACCTGTTTCCACAGGTTTAGGTGAAATTTATCAATGGGTGGTTAAAGCTGAACCGAATGCAAAAAAATCGGATGGTACACCGTATACCGCCATGGATTTACGTGAAATTCAAGATTGGATTGTGCGTCCGCAGTTACAGCGTGTGCAAGGTGTGGCAGAAATTAACAGTATAGGTGGCTATAACAAAACCTATGTTGTTGCACCTGATTTAAAGCGTTTGCAGCAATTACAAATTCCATTGAATGATTTGCAAAAAGCCTTAACTGAAAATAATGAAAACCGTGGTGCAGGTTTTATTGAAGAAAACGGTCAGCAACTGACTGTCCGTGTGCCTGGAACGCTGAATAGTATCGAAGATATTCAAAATATTACCATTGCCAATAAAAATGGTTTTCCAGTACGCGTTGCAGATGTTGCCACCGTGTCCATCGGACATGATTTACGTACTGGTGGTGCAACCTATAACGGAGAGGAAACCGTTTTAGGTATTGCCATGATGATGATGGGTGAAAATAGTCGAACTGTGGCGAAAGCGGTAGATGCCAAAATTAAAACCATTCAACAATCTTTACCCCAAGGCATTGTGATTGAAACGGTCTATGACCGCACCAATTTGGTTGAAAAAGCAATCCAGACGGTACAGAAAAACCTGATTGAAGGGGCAATTCTGGTTATCGTTATTCTGCTGCTATTCTTGGGGAATTTGCGTGCAGCATTGATTACAGCCTGTGTTATTCCATTGTCTATGCTGTTTACTTTGGCAGGTATGGCTGAGCAAAAAATCAGTGCCAATTTAATGAGTTTAGGTGCGCTTGACTTCGGAATCATCGTGGATGGTGCGGTGGTCATTGTCGAAAACTGTATTCGTCGTTTAGCGGAAGCACAGCATGCGAAAGGTCGCTTGCTGAGCAAATCCGAACGTTTTAAGGAAGTGTTTCTAGCAGCGAAACAAGCGCGTCGTCCCTTGATTTTTGGTCAACTGATTATTTTGGTGGTTTATCTGCCGATTTTTGCTTTATCGGGTGTAGAGGCAAAGTTATTTCATCCGATGGCAATGACCGTGGTATTGGCGCTAGTGGGTGCGATGATTTTATCGGTGACTTTTGTTCCTGCTGCTGTTGCCTTGTTTGTTAAGGGTGAGGTCAAGGAAACTGAAAGCCGCTGGATGCTATGGCTGAAAAATAAATATGAAGCGATACTTAATTTAGCGTATCAGTTTAAAGCTGTAGTTTTGACTATAGCCGGTAGTATTCTATTTTTAACTGCTGTTTTAGCCACACAGATCGGTAGTGAATTTGCGCCACAACTGAGTGAAGGGGATTTTGCAGTACAGCAAATGCGTTCGCCAAGTACGGGTTTAGAACAATCTTTAAGGATGCAGGAAAATACTGAAAAGTTGTTGCTCAAAGAATTTCCTGAAATTAAAGCCATTTTTGCACGTACAGGCACAGCCGAAGTTGCAACTGATGTGATGCCGCCGAATATCTCGGATGCGGTGATTCTATTAAAAGCTCAAGAGCAGTGGAAAAATCCGAAAGAAAGTATTGATGAGCTACGTCAGCGTATGATCAGCTTTTTGGCGACTTTACCTGGGAATAATAGTGAATTCTCTCAACCGATTGAATTGCGTTTTAATGAATTGATTTCAGGTGTGCGCAGTGATGTTGGTGTAAAAATCTTTGGGGATGATATGGAGGTGCTGAATCGTGAAGCACAGCGCATTGCACAACAGATTAAGATGATTTCAGGGGCAACTGCAGTCAACGTAGAGCAAACCAATGGCTTGCCGCTATTAAATGTTGAAGTGAATAAGGCATTGGCTGCACAGTACGGTTTATCGGTAAAATCTATTCAGGATTTAGTTGCAAGCAGTGTTGGTGGGCAAAATGTCGGACAGATTTTGCAGGGTGACCGTCGTTTTGATTTCGTCATTCGTCTGGATGATACACAACGTACCGCACAACATTTAGCAACCTTACCAGTACAACTGCCGAACGGTGGATTAATCCATCTTCAGGATGTCGCTAAAGTTGAAAATGTATTGGGAATCAACCAAGTTAGCCGTGAAGATGGTAAGCGTCGTATGGTGATCACAGCCAATGTTGAAGGGCGTGATTTAGGATCATTTGTGACTGAGTTACAAACGACTTTAGCCAAGCAGGCATTGCCCGCAGGTTATTGGCTAGATTACGGTGGTCAATTTGAAAACCTAGCTTCAGCCAAAGCTCGGATGCAGTTGGTTGTGCCTTTGGCATTGATCACGATTTTTATTCTGTTGATGGCAGTTTTTCATAATTTTAAAGAAAGCTTATTGGTATTTAGTGGTGTGCCTTTGGCGTTATGTGGTGGCTTAATTGCCTTGTGGTTGCGTGATATTCCATTATCTATGTCAGCAGGGGTCGGTTTTATTGCATTGTCCGGTGTAGCGGTATTGAATGGTTTGGTGATGCTCACCTTTATTAAAGAGTTACGGCAAACACTCGATGTTTATCATGCGACTTGGCAAGGTGCGATTTTGCGTTTAAGACCTGTATTGATGACAGCTTGTGTCGCCTCATTGGGCTTTATTCCAATGGCTTTAGCAACCGGTACTGGTGCAGAGGTGCAACGACCGTTGGCGACGGTGGTGATTGGAGGCATTATTTCATCTACATTATTGACGCTGGTTTTATTGCCGATTGTTTACCGTTGGATGAATGAAAAAAATCACATAAATCATCTATAAATAATTCAAGATCAATACTTATATTGATGGTTTGATTGAGTAGATTATTATTCAGGTGTGCAAAGGATGAATCGGTGAAAAATCACCGATTCATCTCTAATAAAAATAAAGGAGTTTATTATGAGTGGGCATGCAGGTCATGATCACAGTCATGCTGTGGTGACTGAAGCTAATGTAAAAAAATTAAGTTTTGCGTTAGCACTCACCAGTATATTTTTAGTCGTTGAGGTTATTGCAGGTTTTCTGACACAGAGTTTGGCTTTACTTTCAGATGCAGCGCACATGTTTACTGATGCAGCAGCATTGGCGATTGCTTTAGTTGCAATTAAAATTGGTAAATTACCTGCGGACAATAAGCGCAATTTTGGCTATCAACGCTTTGAAATTTTGGCCGCGTTGTTTAATGCGATGATGCTGTTTATTGTTGCAATGTATATTTTATATGAAGCCTATCAGCGTTTTAGTCATCCCCCTGAAATTCAAAGTATCGGCATGATGATTGTTGCAATCATTGGTCTAATCATTAATCTTATTTCGATGAAAATTTTATTTTCAAGTTCACAAGATAGTTTGAATGTAAAAGGCGCATATCTTGAAGTGCTCAGTGATGCAGTGGGTTCAGTCGGCGTCATTCTTGGTGCAGCAGTGATTTATTTTACGGGTTGGATGTGGGTCGATACTGTTATTGCAGTCTTAATTGGTTTTTGGGTGCTGCCTAGAACATGGGTGCTACTCAAGCAAAGTATTAATATTTTATTGGAAGGTGTGCCTGAAGAAATTGATATTGAAAAATTACGTGATGATTTGTTGGCATTAGAGGGGGTAGAGGATATTCATCAACTTAAAGTGTGGGCAATCACCTCAAAAAATGTGCATTTGACGGTACATTTACTGGCACCCTGTGCAGACCGAAAAGTTTTATATAAGAATGCGATGGAAATGTTAATACATCAGCATGGTATTGCCGAAATTACCTTACAAATTGAAGATGATCGATGTATGCCCCATCAGCATGCTCAAGAGGATCAGTCTTTGCATCAACACTAAGTTGATGCAAATTTCGAGCTTAGAATAATTTTAGTTTAAATTTTCCATTGGTGATTACAATCGCGGCATTTCCATTCTTTGTTGGCTTGCATGAAGGATTGCATGGAAATTTTAAAATCAGGTAGATCACGCCAAAACAAGACACCCGCAATGGCACTAATAATAAAAATGATGACTGTGGCGATTTGCAAAGTTTGACCTGCACCATTACCAAAAATCCACATCGCTATGCTAATGATGACGAGGAGTAAAAGTATAAAAAGTGAAGGGATTAAAAAAACCAGACTTTTCGGTACCACAGGGCGTACAGCCGGTTCACTCGCACTTGCAACAGGTAGAATTTTACGACTTTGGCATTTTGGACATTGGTATTGCATGACAACTCCACAGATCATTTCGATTTAATTCTATAACAATGTGGTCTAAATCTAAAATTTAAAGCAATAAAAAAGCCACTGAATATGTCAGTGGCTTTTTTGAATTTGGCGTCCCTACGGGGATTCGAACCCCGGTTACCGCCGTGAAAGGGCGATGTCCTAGGCCTCTAGACGATAGGGACAGATCGAGGCAACACAGGTAAAACAAAATAACTTGGTGGAGTCAAGGAGGATCGAACTCCTGACCTCTACAATGCCATTGTAGCGCTCTACCAACTGAGCTATAACCCCAGTCTGTGTGAGCGCCATATTAGGGATATTCCGCTCATACGTCAATAAAAAAATTAATTAAGCGTTATCAACTGCATCATTTTTCGGCAATTTTAAGCTTTCATTGAGTTTTTCCCACACTTTCGTTTCTTTTTTACTCGGACCGCCGACAATTTCCAGTGCATGGCGTAAACGAGCAAAGGTTAAATCAGGTCCAATCGTCACCATTGACTGCATCACAGGGGTTGAACTGGTCGAGCCTGCGATCGCAATAAAGAACGTTGGCATAAAGTCACGTAACTTGACTTCCATTTGCGTTGCCAAATCCATCAGAGTTTGGCTAACAGTGTCATTATTCCAAGTGAATAAGCTTTCTAAGCGCCAAATTGCGAATTGTAAGCTTTGACGAACTTGTTCTTCAGACATTTTTTTGCTTTCAAACTGCTCTTTAGACAATTGTGGGAATTGATTAAAGTAGAAGCCGGCCCAATTGACTGCTTCAGACAATAAATTGATACGCGGTTGAATTGCAGCCGCAATGTCTTCCAACATTTTACGGTCGGCTTTCCACGCTAAAAGTGTATTTAACAATTCAGCTGGAGATAAGGCTTTAATCCACTGACCATTCAGCCAGTTGAGTTTTTCCACATCAAAGATTGGGCCACCGAGAGAGACACGTTTGATATCGAAATGTTCAATCATTTCCGACAAAGCAAATTTTTCACTTTCATCCGGCATTGACCAACCCATACGGCCTAAATAGTTCAACAAAGCTTCTGGAAGTACGCCAATGTCTTTGTAGTAATTAATTGAAGTTGGGTTTTTGCGTTTTGATAATTTAGATTTGTCAGGGTTACGCAGCAATGGCATGTGGCAAAGCACAGGCATATCCCAACCAAAATATTGATACAGCAACTGGTGTTTAGGTGCAGAAGGAATCCATTCTTCACCACGAATCACGTGCGTGATTTGCATTAAATGGTCATCGACCACATTGGCTAAATGATAGGTTGGTAAACCATCTGTTTTCAGTAAAATTTGCATGTCGACTTGCGCCCATGGAATTTCTACTTCACCACGCAACATGTCATCGAATTTACATGTACCTTCCGCAGGAATTTTCATACGAATGACATGTGCTTCACCCGCAGCAAGGCGAGTTTGTACTTCTGCTTCAGAAAGCAATAAACCACGACCATCATAACGCGGGCTTTCACCACGAGCTTGCTGCTCGATACGCATTTGATCCAGTTCATCGCTGGTTGCGAAGCAGTAGAAAGCATGCCCTTTTTCAACCAACTCAAGTGCGTATTGCTTATAAATGCCCATACGTTCAGATTGACGGTAAGGTGCATATGGCCCGCCAATATCTGGACCTTCAGACCAGTTTAGGCCTAACCAACGCAATGAATCTAAGATCATTTTTTCAGATTCAGGGGTTGAACGAAGCTGGTCGGTATCTTCAATACGAAGAATAAATTCCCCGCCATGCTGTTTCGCAAAACATAAGTTGAACAGTGCGATATACGCAGTACCTACGTGAGGAAAGCCAGTAGGAGAAGGAGCAATACGAGTACGGACAGTCATAGTCAGATATTATTCAAAATATAAATTTGATCTATTATAACGAAAAAGCCCAAACGCTTAAGGGTTAATTGACCAATAAACGTTTGAGCTGCTAAATTCTCTTGAGGGAGCGAATTTATAAAATAATTTTATGAGCTATGTGGCTGAAACAGTGCTTGTACAAAACGAGAAAAACGTTGATGTTGTGCTGCTAAGAAATTTTGTGTAGGTGCATTATTGATTGCTGTGAGTACTTTAAGTTGATCATTGTCTGAAACGAGTTTGTTATCACCGCGTTTTTGTTGCGCAAGTGCCTTTTCAATCGGTGATTGCTTTTCTGATACTACAGATGAAATCACTTGTTTATGACTATCTTTAATTGCTGCGGCTTGACTCATTTGCGCAAAACAACCTAAGCACAGACTTAATCCAATCACTTTATGAATTTGTATCTTCATGTTCAAATACCTTAAGGCTAGTCATTTTTGTTTTATTAAATTCTTGGCTACATAATAACCTTAAATAATAATATAAACCACAACTTCATCACACTTTTTTACAATTCAATAAAAACTCGAGAAGAAAAGTTGATAATTTGTAATCAACTTTATGATTTTTACAGTTGTAGCAAATAAGTGTGAAGATATAGTGAAGAAGGTTCCTAATAAAGCATTATTTACTCTTTTTTTTAGTCAATTTATTGCTAAATATTGACGATATATGAATATCTAAAACAATGATTTTATAACATTTTATTGTTATATCGATAAGATTGAGTATTTAAAAAAATAAAATTAAAGTGCATTTCAGTTATTAAAGAATAGTGAATGATAATGAACAAAAATATTTTAGTTGCTCTTATTGGTCTGGTGGGGTTTGGAAGCGTAAATAGTTATGCTGCAAAAGAGTTTTTAAACGTTTCCTATGATCCAACCCGTGAGTTTTATCAAGAATATAATAAAAGCTTTGGTGAGTTTTGGAAAAAGCGAACGGGGCAAGAGATTGAGTTTAAGCAATCGCATGGTGGTTCAGGTAAGCAAGCTCGTTCTGTCATCGATGGTTTACAGGCCGATGTTGTGACATTGGCATTGGCCAATGATATCGATGAAATCGTCAGTGCTGGCTTAATTAATCCAAATTGGCAAAAAGAGTTTCTAAATCATTCAGCTCCTTATACATCGACGATCGTTTTTCTTGTTCGTAAGGGAAATCCTAAAAATATTAAAGATTGGAATGATTTGACTAAAAATGGGGTAGAAATTATTACGCCCAATCCTAAAACAGGAGGTGCTCCGCGTTGGATTTATCTCTCTGCGTGGGGATATGCATTAAAGCAAAATGGCGGTACGGATGCTAAGGCACGAGAATTAGTCAAAAAGTTATATAAAAATGTCAAAGTTTTAGATTCAGGTGCTCGCGGTTCTTTAACCACATTTGCAGAGCGTAATATTGGCGATGTTTTATTGTCTTGGGAAAATGAAGCATTATTGGCCACTCAAGGCCCCGACAAAGATAAATATCAAATCATTTATCCTTCGATTTCAATTCTTGCAGAGCCATCCGTCGCAATTGTAGATAAGACGGTAGATAAAGATGGCAATCGGAATCTGGCTAAAGGATATTTGAATTATTTATATTCACCTGTAGGTCAAGAATTGGCAGCGAAGTATAATTTTAGGCCGCGAAACCCACAAGTTGCAGCTAAATATACGGCTAAATTTCCGAAAATAAAGCTTTTTACCATTAATGATGTTTTTGGTGGCTGGGCAAAAGCACAAAAAAACCATTTTGTGGATGGTGCAATTTACGATCAAATTTCTGCTGAAAAATGAGTTTTATGGCTGTTCAAAGACGAGAATAGACAGGGTTCATTATTCATTTTTTTCATAAATAAAGCATAAAAATGTATAAATTGAAAATAAGCTGGATTGGTTGCGTTTTTGTAAATTAAACAAAGAACTATGGTGTTTTTACTGACAAGTAGAGGACATGCATAAAAATTATTGAATTGATGTTTGAGAATGGATTTCATATATTTAACACAATTAAAATCATATATTTGTGCTGAAATGAAAATCAATTTTAAAGCAATATTAAGTACGGCAGTGCTTGTTTCAGGGTTTGTGTTAAGTACAAGCTCTGTGCAAGCGGCTGATCGTGAATTTTTAAACGTATCTTATGATGCGACACGTGAATTTTATGACGAATTTAATAAGTCATTTGGGAGTTATTGGAAACAGCGTACTGGAATTGATGTTAAATTTAAACAATCACATGGTGGTTCAGGTAAACAAGCACGTGCTGTTGTCGATGGCCTAAAAGCTGATGTGGTCACTTTAGCTTTAGCCAATGATATTGATGAAATTGCGAAATCAGGTCAAATTAATCCAGGTTGGCAAAAAGAATTTCCTTATAACTCTGCACCTTATACCTCAACGATTGTGTTTATGGTTCGTAAAGGTAATCCTAAACAAATTAAAGATTGGACTGATTTAACCAAACCAGGTGTACAAATTATTACGCCAAATCCAAAAACGGGTGGTTTGCCACGTTGGATTTATTTGTCTGCTTGGGGCTATGCACTACAACAGCCGGGTGGAAATGATGCGAAAGCACGTGAGTTCGTATCTAAAATGTACCATAACGTTAAAGTGATGGATCCAGCTGCTCGTGCATCAATGACTACTTTTGCTGAACGAGACATTGGTGATGTGTTGTTGACGTGGGAAAATGAAGCGATGATTAGCAAGAAGAGTTTAGGTAATAAGTTTGATATTGTTTATCCTTCAATGTCGATTTTAACTGAACCATCGGTTGCTATTGTCGATAAAACAGTAGATAAAAATGGTAATCAGTGGTTAGCGAAAGGCTATATTAATTATCTATATTCGCCTTTAGGTCAGGATATGGCGGCAAAACATTTTTATCGTCCGCGTAATCCGCAAGTTTTAGCAAAGTATTCTGCACAATTTCCCAAGTTAAAAACCTTTACCATTGATGAAGTGTTTGGTGGTTGGTCAAAGGCACAACAAACACACTTTGTGAATGGTGGTGTTTTTGATCAAATTTATAACGATAAGCGTTAATTTGAATTTGATTACTAAGAAAGCCTCTATTTAGAGGCTTTTTTAGTAATTTTTAAACCTATAAAACGGTTTTCTCTATGAAAAGTAATATTTCCCTACAAAAAGTCATTTGGAGCTTTGCTCAAACAGGGTGATAATGCTCAGTTACATTTTTTGATTGAACTGAATTTTAACTTATGTCTCATATTTCTGTATTACTACATGAAACTGTTGCTGCGCTACTTGCAGATCGCGATACAGGAATTTATATTGATGGGACATTTGGACGTGGTGGACATACGCGTTTATTGCTTTCAAAATTAGATGAAAATGCACGTGTTTATGCATTTGATAAAGATCCTCAAGCCTTGGAAGTTGCGGCGGAATTAGAACAAGAAGATCCAAGATTTAAAATTATTCATGCCAGTTTTGCAGATTTACAACAAGAAATGAATCAATTGGGTATTTATCAAGTTGATGGGGTTATGGCAGATTTAGGTGTTTCCTCACCACAATTGGATCAGGCTGAACGTGGCTTTAGCTTTATGAAAGATGGGCCATTAGATATGCGTATGGACAATTCACAAGGACAGACCGCAGCTGAATGGTTGGTGAATGTGGATGAAGAGCATTTGGCTAATGTGATTTTTCAATATGGCGAAGAGCGTTATAGTCGTCGTATTGCTAAAGCCATTAAAAAAGCAGGTTATATAGAAACCACTGCGCAATTGGCTGAAATTGTAAAAGTTGCCCATCCGAAGTGGGAAAAAAATAAACATGCAGCGACTCGTACTTTCCAAGCGATTCGCATTGAAATCAATAAAGAGCTGGATGATGTGCATGTTTTTTTACCGCAAGCTGTGGGTTTGCTCAAGCCGAATGCACGTTTGGCTGTGATTAGTTTCCATTCGCTGGAAGATCGGATTATTAAGCAATTTATTCAAAAAGAGTCAACGTTGGGTGAAGATATCAGTTGGGGAATGCCACAACAAAGAGAAGATACGCGTCGACTGAAAAAAGTGGATCGTATTCGTGCTAGTGAGGCAGAGGTTAAAGAAAATCCACGTTCACGGAGTGCGTGGTTGAGAGTTGCTGAACGCTTAGAACCTAAAGGCGAAGAATGAAAGAAGAAAATATAGAAAAGAAAAAGAATAAATTAGTGGTCAAAAAAGCACTAGTTTATTCTTTTTTGGTCGGGATCGCTTTGGTCAGCGCCTTCATGGTGGTATTACAAGTTTTTGCATATCGCCATGATTTTCGTGATTTAAATTCTTATATGCGTGAACGTGAGGATATTAATGCGGAATGGGGGCGGCTGCTGATTGAACAGCAAACCTTTGGTGCAACTGCACAAATTGGAACACGTGCAGTGACGCAATTAAGAATGTATTCCCCGCCAGCTGCACAAACAGTTGTCATTTCATTACCCACTGAACCAGAGCAAAAGAAATAAGGCATGCTGTATGGCAGATAAGCAAACCAAACCAACACGACAACCCCGAAAAAAACAGCAGTCAATTACAGAAAAATCGACTATTGCTGTAGAGATGTGGCGTTTTTATTTGATGTGGGGCCTAGTGCTACTGTGCTTTGTCCTACTGGTGGCGCGTGCATTCTATGTGCAGGTTGTAAATAAAGACTTTCTGCAAAATAAAGCCAATGCCAATATTTTAAGAAGTGAAAAAATTAAAGCAATGCGTGGGGTGATTAGTGATCGTCATGGCGTACCTTTGGCGATTAGTACACCGATTATGAAAGTGGTGATTGATCCACGTGAATATTTTGAAACCCAACATGAATTTGAAAAAATAACAGCAGCATTAAAAAAAGAACCGCATAGCCGTAAATTAAAACGTCAATTACCCGATGAAAATTTAAATCTGGATGAACTGGCAGATGCTGTCGGTATTGATCGTGCTGATTTGAAAAAGAAATTAAATGATCGTCCGCGTTCACGTTATTTAGTCTTGAAAAAAGAAGTGCCACCACCGCAGTCTGATTTAATTGTCAAACGTAAGTTTGCAGGCGTATATGCTGAAAAAACCTATAAGCGTTATTACCCGCAGCCGCAACCGAATGCGCAAATTATTGGTTTAACCAATAGTGAAGGCTCAGGTATTGAAGGGCTGGAAATGCAGCTCAACAAACAACTGGCAGGCGAGGATGGTGAGCAAAAAATTTCTCGTGATAAACATGGTAACCGCGTAAAAGTTCCTGAAGTGGTGAAGGAAGTGACTACGGGGGAGAATATCACCCTCAGTATAGATTCACGTTTGCAATATATTATGTATCGTGAATTAACCGCGGTTGGTGTGGCGAATAATGCACGCTCTGCCTCTTCGATTGCCGTTGACGTAAAAACCGGTGAAATCTTAGCGATGGCGAGTTGGCCATCCTACAATCCAAATGATAAGAATGGGTTGCAAAATAAAGATGCTATGCGAAATCGTGGTGCGATTGATATGTTTGAACCTGGTTCGACCATGAAACCGTTCACCATCTCCGCTGGTCTGGAAAGTGGTAAATACACACCAAATACAATCGTGAATACCAGTCCTGGGTCAATGCGTATTGGTAATCATACCATTCGAGATACCCATAATTATGGCTCACTGACTGTCACGGGTGTCATCATTAAATCTTCTAACGTCGGTTCTGCGAAAATAGCTTTATCGATGCCATATTCAACCTTGCCAACCTTCTTTAAGCGTATTGGTTTTGGGCAACGCTCGGCGGTGAAATTCCCCGGTGAGAGTGGTGGTCTGGTTTTACCCCCAAGTAAATGGAACGTTTCCGAAGTCGGTACCATGGCGTATGGTTATGGGATTAATGCCACCATGCTACAGCTGGCACAAGGTTATGCCATGTTAGCGAATCATGGGGTAAAGAATCCACTCAGTCTGTATAAGTTGCAAGAACAACCGAAAGGCGAACAAGTTCTTTCGCCTAAAATTGCAGATGAAGTTTTGTTGATGTTAGAGCAAGTGACCATGCCAGGTGGTACTGCGAAACAAGCCAATATTCCAGGTTATCGTGTCGGTGGTAAAACCGGTACCGCCCATAAATTACGGCCTGATCATCGTGGTTATTCGAATACAGAATATCGTGCTTTATTTGCAGGTGTTGCACCGATTAGCGATCCGCGTTTAGCCATTATTGTGGTAGTGGAAAATCCGCGTGGCCAATACTATGGTGGTTTGGTCGCCGCACCCGTATTTGCAAAAATTATGCAAGAATCATTGCGTTTAATGAACGTTCCTTTAGACAAACCGCTCGAAACGGTAAATGTATCCAAGTAGGAAGATTGTAGTGATTCATTTTCAAGATATTTTTCACCTAGAAAACCCACTGCCTTGGATGTTTGAATCATTTCAGGGCTTTTGCTTAGATAGTCGATATATCCAAGCAGGACAAATTTTTATTGCTTTAAATAGTTATTCTCAACCAGAAAAAATACTGCAATTTGCTCAGTCTGCACTAGAACAAGGTGCTTTGGGGATTGTTAGTGAAACCGAGTTAGCATTGAATCATGTTTTAGTCTGTCCCGACGTTCGTCAGCGGATGGGTGAATGGCAAAAGCATTATTTACAAGCGACCGATCTGGTACCAGCGACTCGAATGCTGGCGGTGACAGGTACTAATGGTAAAACTACGATTACTCGTTTAGTAGCTGAATTACTTACTTTGCGAGATCGAAAATGTGCAGTGATGGGGACGACGGGTAATGGAATTTTACCTCATTTAGAAGCATCGTCACATACCACATTGGATGCTTTACATTTACAAAACTTATTACATGATTTTGCTAAAAAAGGTGCTGAATTTACTGCACTGGAAGCCAGTTCACATGGTTTGGAGCAAGGTCGATTACAGGGTTGTGACATTGAAATTGCAGCTTACAGTAATCTCAGCCGTGATCATCTGGATTATCATGGGACGCTTGAAGTATATGCTGAGGCAAAGTCTCGCTTATTTAAATTTCCATCTCTAAAAGTCGCTGTGATTAATATTGATGATGAACATGCGCATGTGATGTTAGATGCGGCCAGCAGTAATTCAGCCCATCCTAAGATTTTGACCTATTCAACTGCTCAGACAGCCGATTATCAAGTCTTTGGCATTCAATATAGTTTAAATGGTGCAACATTTAGATTAAAAACAGCTCAGGGTGAATTTGAAGTTCAAAGTCCGTTACTGGGTCATTTTAATATTGAAAATCTAGTCGCGAGTTTAATTGTGGCGGAGCAAGCAGGCTTTGACTTAGAGCAATTGATTGCAACTGTGCCTCAGTTACAAGGTGCACCAGGACGGATGCAGGTGATTCGTGATCAGGAGCGTTTATTTGTTATCGATTACGCACATACGCCAGATGCATTGACGCAAGTGCTAAAAACGCTAAAACGCCATGTTGAAAATCAACTTTGGGCAGTATTTGGTTGCGGTGGTAATCGTGATCGTGGCAAGCGACCACTGATGACAAAAGCTGCTTTAGAGCAGGCTAATCCCATAATCATTACTTCAGATAATCCACGTACAGAAGATCCAAAACAGATTTTTGACGATATGAAGCGGGATATCGATTTTAGTCAGCACGATGTGCATGAAATACATGATCGTCGTGAAGCGATTAAATATGCAGTCCAATATGCACAATCTGGCGATATCGTTGTAATTGCTGGTAAAGGGCATGAAAACTATCAAGAAATTGATGGCGTACGCCATTGGTTTGACGATGTGGTTGAGGTACAAGCTGCCATAGATGCACAGCACCATCAACCTCATTCAGCTTATCCCGTGCAGTAGGAACAAGAGATGCATACCTCGACCACCAGTACTGTGCCTTTGGAGCCATGGTCAGCAGAGCAACTTGCTGAGGCGACTCAAGGTCATTGGTATTTAGATCAAGCACCACAAGGTGAAATTAAACGTATTTTGACCGACTCGCGCCAAGCTGAGTTTGGTGATGCATTTTTAGCACTCAAAGGTGAGCGCTTTGATGCACATGATTTTATTCAGCAGGTTGCGAGTCAAGGCTGTCAAATTGCGATTGTCAGTCGACCTATTGATGTCGATATTTGCCAACTCGTGGTTGCCGATACGCGTTTAGCATTGGGTTATTTAGGTGCTTATCGTCGTGCACAGAACACACAATTGAAAGTGATTGCTTTAACGGGGAGTAGTGGCAAAACCACTACCAAAGAAATGCTGGGAAGTATTCTTTCTCGATTAGCTCCCACTCTAATCACACGTGGTAATTTAAATAATGATTTAGGTGTTCCAATGATGTTGCTCGAGCTTCGTGCTGAGCATCGATTTGCTGTCATGGAGTTGGGAGCAAGTCATCAAGGTGAAATTGACTATACCTCAAACTTAGTGCAACCACATGTCGCTGGCATTTTAAATATTGGCACAGCACATTTAGGTGAGTTTGGTGGGCGTGATGGCATTTGTCGCGCTAAATCAGAAATTTATGCCCATGTTGACTCCACGGGAACTTCAATTATTCCTGCACAGGATGATTTTAGCGATGCTATTCGACAAGCCATTCAAACCGAAAAAGTTTTAAGCTTTGGAGGGGGGGGGGGTGTTTATGTGACAGATATTGAGTTGTTGGCTCAATCAACGCGATTTAATTTACATACACCTGAAGCCTCTCATTTCGTCAATTTACCTTTTGCCGGTTTGCATAATGTTCAGAATGCTGAGGCGGCAACGGCATTTGCTTTAGCACTTGGTATCTCTTTGAATGATATTGTGCAAGGGCTGGAAAATGCACAAGGTGCTAAAGGTCGATTGAACTTTATTCAAAAAGGCAATTACGTCTTTATTGATGATACTTATAATGCCAACCCGACTTCAATGCGTGCTGCTGCGGAAGTTCTCGCTCAGCAAACGGGGGTTAAGGTTATGGTTATTGGTGATATTGGTGAACTTGGTCATACGGCGGCACAACAGCATTATATGCTGGGTCGAGATTTAGTTTCTGTTCAAGGCATTAATTTTGTTGTTGCGGTGGGGGAGTTTTCTCCTGCAATTCAAGAAGGTGCTAGAAGCACCCAATATGGGAAAAAATTACAAGCTTTTCTCACGCAAGAACAAGCTTTGCCTCTTTTAATGAGTTTAATTGCAACACATCAACCACAGTCCATGAGTTTCTTATTTAAAGGTTCTCGTTATACCCATATGGAAACGTTGATGGCTGATTTGATGGAGAAAGTTTAATGCTGTTATGGTTGTTTGAACATTTGGCAGGGTATAACAACACCTTTCAGGTGGTTCGATACTTGTCTTTACGTGCATTGTTGAGTGTTTTAACTGCTCTGGCAATTGGATGGGCTTTAGGTCCAGTCATGATTCGTAAATTACAGACTTTGAAATATGGACAGGCCGTGAGTTCATTTGCCCCAGAAAGTCATGCTAAAAAAATGGGTACGCCGACCATGGGGGGGATCTTAATCCTGCTTTCAATTGGGGTGAGTACGCTATTATGGGCAGATTTATCTAATCCTTATGTATGGATTGTGCTTGCTGTAATGGTGATTTTTGGTGCGGTTGGCTGGGCAGATGACTGGATTAAAGTTCGTTATAAAGACAATGCAGGGTTACCCGCACGCAAAAAATTTTTTTGGACTTCAGTCGGTTCTTTAGGTGCAGGTATTGCGTTATATATCATCGCAACACAACAGCCAAATCCTGAGCATACGGCGAATATGCTTGATTTACTGATTCCGGTCTTTAAAAATTTAAGTATTCCTTTGTCCGCGATTCCTTTAGGTATTGGTTTTATTTGCTTTACCTATTTGGTGATTAACGGAGCATCCAATGCTGTTAACTTGACGGATGGTTTAGATGGTTTAGCCATTATGCCAATCGTCTTAGTTGCTGCGGGTTTAGGTGTCTTTGCTTATTTGGCGGGCGATATTCGTTTTGCAACGTATTTGCATATTCCTTATGTCAAATATACCTCTGAGTTGGTGATTGTTTGTGCTGCCATGATTGGCGCTGGTCTGGCATTCCTTTGGTATAATGCGCATCCTGCTCAAGTGTTTATGGGTGATGTTGGTGCATTATCTTTGGGTGCGATGCTCGGTACAATTGCAGTCATGGTACGTCAAGAAATTGTGTTTGCGATTATGGGTGGCGTTTTTGTAGTGGAAGCTATTTCAGTATTCCTACAAATTGGTTCACTGCGTATGCGTAATAAGCGTGTCTTCTTAATGGCACCGCTTCATCATCATTACGAGAAAAAAGGCTGGCGTGAAACTCAAGTGGTGATTCGTTTTTGGATTATTACAATTATGCTGGTAGTTTTAGGTCTAATGACTTTAAAATTGCGTTAAGAAAATGTGATGTAAAAAAGTCGACATGTGTCGGCTTTTTTTATAGCGAATCAATAGGTCTTGGAGAATACTATGAATTTGTTGATGTGTCCGGTATGTCGTGAGGCATTGAGCTTAACGGATCGAACGTGGCGCTGCGTAAACAATCATAGTTATGATGTGGCAAAGCAAGGTTATGTGAATTTGCATGTGGTGCAGCATAAACACAGTAAAAATCCAGGTGATACACTGGAATCTGTAGAGGCACGCCGTCAATTTTTAAGTGCTGGTTTTTATGCGCCATTACAACAGGCGGTGATACAAAAAATACGTGATTTACGCATCGAAAATTTATTGGACATTGGTTGTGGTGAAGGGTATTACACCAATGCGATGCAACAAGAAGTCTTACAATGTGTTGGTGTCGATATTGCTAAAAATGCAGTACAAATAGCTGCCAAGCTGAATAAAGCTGTGACATGGGTGGTCGGTACGGGTGCAATTTTACCCGTTCTGGATAACTCTATTGATCTTTGCAGTAGCTTATTTAGTCCTATCCCGCAACAAGAGATTCTAAGGGTGTTAAAGTCTAAGGCGCACTTACTGGTGGCCACACCTGCACCACAACATCTGTATGCAATGCGTGAAGCTTTGTTTGATGAAGTTAAGCCGCATACCCCACATAAATTTGTGGAGCAATTACAAGATGATTTTGAGTTGGTTGATCAGGATGTTGTTGATTCCGAATTTATTCTGAATCAGATCCAATTAAAGAATTTAATTGCAATGACGCCTTATGCTTATAAAGCTAAACCTGAGAAACGTCTGCTTTTGGAGCAACAAGCACACTTTAATTTAATGGCGAGTTTTCAGATTTATATTTTTCAGAAAAAATAATTGCAATGTATAAAGACACAATAAGAAAGCCATCAGAAGATGGCTTTCTTATTGTGTGAGCTTTTTATTCCACTTGATTAATCAAGCTTTCTAAGCTATCTCTGGCCTCTTTGTGAGAGGCTGAGTTGTTCTGATTCATCGTTGGTGGTGCACCATTGGATGGAGATAAGGTTTTTTCAGTATCAGGTAAATCATCAAAATCATTACTAGATGTATTACGAGGTGCTGTAAGAGGTGCCGGGCGATAAATTGGTCGTGCTAAAGGTGGTGAAGCACGATAATCATCTTTTTGAGACTCGGCTTGAAGTTGACCTCGTTGTTCTCTGGAAATAGGTGCTTTGGCATTTTCATCAAAACGCACCCAAGCTTCTGGCATGCCTTCAAGTGATTTACTCATGAAGTTTACCCAAACAGGTAAAGCTGCAATACCACCATATTCACGACGACCTAAAGTAGTTGGCTGATCAAACCCTACCCAAGTAATGGCAACCAGTTTGCCATTGAAACCTGCAAACCAAGCATCTTTGGCATCATTGGTGGTTCCTGTTTTACCCGCGAGATCATCACGCCCGATTTTAAGTGCTGCACGTCCAGTACCATGCACAATAACATCATGCAAAATATTGGCCATATCAAATGCCGATTGTGATTTTAAAATACGCTGTGCTTGACGGTATTTACTTTGTTCTTCTTTAGAGAGCAGGGCAGACTTTGTATCTGTAACAGTTTGATTGGTTAGCTGAATGACTTCATCATCAGGTGTCGTCGTTTCATTTTTAGGTTCAATGGCATCATCTTTCTGATTAATACAAGGGATACAGGCATATTCAGGATTGGCTTCGTAAATCACTTTGCCATAGGCATCTTCAATACGAGTAATAAAATGCGGTTGAATACGATAACCACCATTGGCAATGGTTGAATAACCCGTCGCCATTTGTACCGGTAAAACTTGTGGTGTACCTAAGGCAATGGTGAAATTGCGTGGTATTTGGTCTTCTTGCAGGCCGAAATCCATCAGTAATTGACGGGCACGTTCGATACCGACACTTTGTAATAAGCGCACCGAAACTGTATTGCGAGATAAATATAAAGCGCGACGCAGAGGAATCATGCCGAGATAGCGGCCATCTGAATTTTTTGGTGTCCATTTCCCAATCGTGATAGGGCTATCATTTACCATTGAATAAGGGGTTAGACCTCTTTCAAGCGCTAATGCGTAAATGAAAGGTTTAATGGTTGAACCAGGTTGACGCCAGCCTTGTAGTGCTCGGTTAAATTTAGATTGGTAAAAATTATATCCACCGACCACAGCAATGATTGCGCCGTCATTCGGATTCATTGCAATTAATTGACCTTGGACTTTAGGAATTTGCACTAATGCCCATGCCGTTTTTTCAGGATTTGGGCGCAGACGGACAATATCTTTCACTTTTACAATTTGTGCAGCATTTTTGGGTGTTTCACCGACACTATTGGCATTACGATAAGGCCGAGCCCATGACATTCCTGACCAAGGTACTGTTATTTTAGAGCCGTCTTGCATTAAAGCGTCAAAGCTGTCGCTATTGACTTTAATCACTTCAGCTGGATAAGTGTTGGCATAGGCAATAAACTGGTTTAATGGTTTATCATGCGCCTCAGCACCACGCCAACCATGACGACGATCATATTCTTCTAAGCCTTTTTGTACAGAGTCTTCGGCATAAGCTTGGCGTTTGCTATCAATGGTGGTGTAGACTTTGTATCCAGAATCAACGGCAAGCTCACCAAATTTTTCGACCAGTTCAGAGCGAACCATTTCGCCGACATAGGGGTATTTATTGCTGATACCTCTGTCTGGCATATTTAAACTAACAGGTTCAGCAACAGCTTTTTGGTACTCTGGTTGATTGATGTAGCCGAGTTGTAACATGCGACCTAGAATCCAGTTGCGACGCTCTAAAGCACGCTCAGGGTTCACGACAGGGTTATATTTTGAGGGTGCTTTTGGTAGACCCGCAATCATCGCCATTTGCGCTGTACTGAGTTGGTCTAAATTGCGGTCATAATAAATTTTTGCAGCTGCTGCGATGCCATAGGCATTTTTACCTAAGAAAATTTTATTGACGTATAACGTTAAAATGTCTTCTTTTGATAAGTTTTGTTCGATTTTACGTGCTAGAAAGACTTCTGTTAATTTGCGTTTTAGAGTTCGCTCTGAAGATAAATAATAGTTTTTCGCGACCTGCATGGTGATGGTTGAGCCACCCGTTTGCACATTAGAGCCAGTAACACTTTCACTGACTGCTCGTCCTAGACCTTTAAAACTAATACCACTATGCTCAAAAAATGAAGAATCTTCGGCCGCTAAAAAAGCATGAATAAACGTTGGCGGAATTTGCTTATATTCGACAGGCACAGAAAGTTTGCCACCATATTCTGCAATCAGTTGGTTATCGGCAGTATAAACTTGCAACGGTTTTAGTAATGGCGCTTTTTTCAAAGCGCTCATTTCTGGCAATGATGGGGCAATATAGAGATACATGCCATAAAAGCCCATAGGTATTGCGATTAAGGTAATAATAATCAGCAAAAAAAAGGGATGAATATAACCTAAACGAGATAGCTTTTTCATAACAAGTAAGTTTTAATAAGAGCTAATGGCAAACTAATTAATGGTCAGTATAGCTTTTCATTTGACGGATTGTTAGATGGGATATTGTATCTGTGAAAAAATTAAGACTTATCCTATTTAGTTTGTATTGTTATTGGGGATAAAAAAATAATAGGAATTGTATGGTGCTTAGACTATATCGTAAGCCAAATAAGGGGTTGATAGGAGTAGATATTAGTTCTACTTCTGTAAAGTTGTTAGAACTCTCTGTTAAAAACGGTCGCTATTGGGTGGAAAGTTATGGCTTGAGCCCATTACTAGAAGGAAGTGTAGTCGAAAAAAACATTTTGAATCCTGAACCCGTTGCGGATGCTTTAGAGCGCGCGCTCAATCTTGCTAATCCTCAATCGCAGAATGTTGCTTTGGCGGTACCAACATCGATGGTCATTCATAAAGTGATCGAGATGGATGCTGATATGAGCGATGAAGAACGTGAAGTTCAAATTCGTATGGATGCAGAACAGTACATTCCTTTTCCTTTGGATGAAGTGAGTCTTGATTTTGAGGTTTTGCCAGATCGATTGGCAAACTCAAATCGAGTCAATGTGCTTTTGGTTGCGACTAAAACAGAAAATGTTGATTCTAGAGTAGAAGTCTTAGAGATTGCAGGCTTAACACCAAAAGTTGCTGATGTTGAAAGTTATGCTTTAGAGCGTGCATTTGAAGTTTTTTCAGATACCTTACCTATTGGTGTAAATTTAGTTGGTATTCTGGATATCGGTCATACGATGACGACCTTGTCTGTGATGCAGAAGGGTAAAATTATCTATACGCGGGAACAGGTTTTTGGTGGAAAACAACTCACCCAAGATGTACAAAATCGTTATGGTTTATCCTATGACGAAGCTGGCCGAGCTAAAAAAGATCGTACATTACCCGATGATTTTGAAACAGAAGTATTAATGCCCTTCTTAGAAGCTGTCGTTCAACAAGCCGCTCGATCGTTACAATTTTTCTTTTCTTCCTCCCAGTTTAATGAAGTAGATCATATTTTACTTGCGGGTGGTAACGCCAACATTCCAGGTCTAGCTAAATTATTACAACAAAAATTAGGTTATCGAGTAACTGTTGCTAATCCATTTTTACAAATGGGTTTTTCACTGCAAATTGATCTGAAGAAGATTGAAAATGATGCACCATCTTTAATGGTTGCGTGTGGCTTAGCGTTAAGGAGTTTTGATTAATGGCAAAGATTAACTTACTCCCTTGGCGTGATGAGCTAAGAGAACAGAAAAAGAAACAGTTTATTGCAATGTGTATTGCAGTGGCATTATTGGGCTTAGTCGCTGTTGTGTTGGCTTGGTTTTATTATGATCATCAATTAGAAGATCAAGAACAGGCCAATCAATTAATTGTGAGTACGAATCAAAACTTAGATGTGCAATTAAAAACTTTAGATGGCTTGCAAGAACGCAGAAATGCAGTCATTGAAAGAATGAAATTAATTCAAGGCTTACAAGGTCAACGACCTGTAACCGTCCGTTTAGTGGATGAATTGGTGCGTGTTGTGCCAACAACAATGTACATCACTAAGTTTAGTCGTGTGGGCAATAAGTTTACGATTGAAGGTAAAGCAGAAAGCCCAAATACCGTTGCTGAGCTATTGAGAGGTTTAGAAGCTTCTGAATGGTATAGAAATGCATTTATGAATTCTTTCATTGCTGCAGAAGAAAATAAAAATAAAGGCAATAGCTCGGTTGTTCCAAGAGTTGAAGAAACCTATGGAAGCTTTGTCGTCAGTGTAGATCTTGGTGAAGTTGCAATACCTGCAGCAGATGATAGTGCGCCTAAAACGAAGACGGAGGTTGCAAAATGAGCCGTGAAGAATTAGATCAACTTGATTCAGAACAAGTCGCTGCAAAGAAACCTAAAATGACCGTTGAAAAGTTTTTCCAACAGTTTAATACCTTGGATATGAACAATTTTGGTAGTTGGCCGGTTTCGGTCAAAATTACCTGTTGGTTATTTGCATTCTTTGTCGTATGCGCAATTGGTTATTTTTTAGCGATAAAACCTAAGCTAGATAGTATTGATTCGGCACAAGCACAGGAACAGAACTTATTAAATGAGTTTAAAGAAAAAGACTCAAAACTACGTAACCTACAGCAATATCAAGCGCAACTACAGCAAATGGAAGCAAATTTCACGCAGCAATTAGAGCAATTGCCAAAAGAAACTGAAATTCCAAGTTTGGTTGAAGATATTAACGTTACAGGTGTGAGTTCAGGTTTAAAGTTCAAAAATATTCGTTTAGAAGAAGAAGTGAAACAAGAGTTTTTTGTAGAGCAACCGATCTCAATTGAAGCAACGGGTGATTATCATTCTTTTGGTATATTCGTCAGTAATATTGCTGCTTTACCGCGTATTGTAACGCTCCATGATTTTGACATCATCGGAACGGTTAATAAAGATAAAAAAACAGATATTCCTGTGATTGACTATAAGTTAAATGCGAAAACTTATCGTTATATTGGGGCTGATGAAACGAATAACCCAGATGCACAAGCCGCTGCGAGTCAGTCAGGGGGGCACAAATAATGAAAGGATTAAAAATTGCGAGTGTAATTGCTCTGGGGTTTGTATTAATCGGATGTGATTCACGGATTGATGCTGTGAATCAAGAAATGGCAAATATCCGAAATCAGCCACCATTACCTATTGAGCCAGCACCAGTGTTTCCCCCAGTGCCCAATTTTAATTATTCGGCACAACAACTGCGTAGTCCATTTTTACCCGGCTCTATTGCACAAGAGTTAAAAATTATGTCTGGAAAACGGGTCTATCCTAATTTTTCTAGACAAGCGCAACCTTTAGAAAGTTATGCATTAGAAACTTTAACTTTTAAAGGCAGTATAAAAGACGGTGCTGGACAAATTATGGCATTGATCCTCACGCCTGATGGTGAAATAGAGCGGGTACAACGTGGTAGTTATTTGGGGATAAACCAAGGACGGATTGTTAATATTACACCGACTCAAATTGATCTAATTGAAATTGTGCCTGATGGTCGAGATGGTTATATCGAGAGACCGAGAAGTTTAATTCTTATTGGGCCAGTGGACTGATTAAATTAAGGAATAACAATGAAAAATAGTTTGAAAAATATCTTTGGTGGGGATGGCAAGTTTATGAATACCAATATGCGTCAATTTTCGATGGCAGCAGTATCTATTGCAATAATGCAAGTTACAGCGGCTCAGACACAAATGACCAATGTCGTTCCTATGCAAATCCCTGGGCAAGGAACAGAAGTTCGGGTCATGTTTAATGGTTTACCTCCGCAGCCACAGGCCTATCAACTCGACAATCCGGCACGTTTAATTCTGGATTTTGATAAGGCAAGCCAGTCTTTAAGTCAAAAAATCATTCCAGTTGCAAGTGAAGAAGCATCCAGTATAGATGTTGCTTCAGATGATCAACGTGCACGATTAACAGTCAATTTAAAGAATAGTGGTGCTTTTACAACACGTGTTGAAGGAAACACGTTTATTTTGAAAATAAACAATGCGAGTCAAGCGAGCGCATTACCTCATTTGGCTCCTGCGGTAAATCAGCAGAGCCAAGGAGTTTCGAATATTGGCTTTCAACGTGGCAAAGCCGGTGAAGGGCAAATCATTGTAGATTTACTTGGAACCAATACCCCTGTCGATGTACAACAGCAAGGCAGTAAAGTTGTTATTCGTATGTTGGGAACCAAGATTCCGGCACATCTAGCACGCCGTTTAAATGTCAATGATTTTGCGACGCCTGTTGCAAGTGTTGATGCATATAATGATGGCCAGAATGGTGTTATTACCATTCAGTCGGCTGGTAGTTATGAATATATGGCGTATCAGGCTGAAAATAAATTGACTGTAAGTTTGAAAAAGCCAGAAGAGAAAAAAGGTTTAAAAAATCCACTGTCTGCAAATGCGTATGTCGGTAAAAAAATCTCATTAGATTTCCAAGATATTGAAGTGCGCCGCGTGTTGCAATTACTGGCTGATTTTACCGGTATTAATATGGTTGCTGCAGACACTGTACAAGGCAATATTACATTGCGCTTGAAAGATGTGCCTTGGGATCAAGCTTTAGATATTATATTAAAAACCAAAAACCTAGATAAACGTCGTAATGGGAGTGTGATTTGGATTGCACCGGTTTCTGAATTGATTAAATCAGAAGAAGACGCAGCTAAAGCCATTGCACAAAGCGTTAAGCTCGCACCGCTACAAACGGAATATATTCAACTGAATTATGCCAAAGCTATTGATATTGAGAAATTAATTACTCAGGGAAGAAATTCGGGTAGTTCATCATCAAGTGCTAGTAGTAGTAACTCATCAGATCCATTAGGCGATAGTGTTGGAAGTTTGTTGAGTCCTCGAGGCACGATTTCAGTTGATCCACGAACCAATACTTTGATTATTAATGATACAGCCCAAAAAATTGATCAAATTCGTAAGATGATTGATTTATTAGATGTGTCTGTTAAACAAGTGATGATTGAAGCTCGAATTGTTCGTGCAACCACGGACTTTACCAAAGAGATGGGGGTGAAGTGGGGTATTTTATCGCAAGGAATTACTCGTAATAATGATTTGTTAGTCGGTGGTAGTGAGACCACTTTATGGGATTTAAGAGAACCTGATGATAAAGGTAAATATACTATTAATCGTCCAGATAATCTGAATGTAGATTTAGGCGTGACAGGTGCAGGTGCAAGTAAAATTGCCTTTGGTCTTATTAGTCTTTCTGATTTCATGCTGGATTTAGAACTTTCAGCATTACAAGCCGATGGCTATGGTGAAGTGATTTCGACACCAAAAGTGATGACGGCGGATAAACAGCAAGCAAAAGTGGCATCAGGTCAAGAAATTCCTTACCAGAGTACGACCAATTCTGCTGCAGGCTCAACAGCAACGACTTCATTTAAACAAGCATTATTGAGTTTGGATGTGACACCAAGTATTACGCCAGATGGCAAAGTACAAATGCAGTTAAATATTACCAGCGACTCCCGTGGTGGAGTTGCACCAAATGGTGAAATCATTTTAAATAAAAATGAAATTAATACCAATGTATTGGTTGATAATGGAGAAACTGTAGTACTTGGCGGAATTTTTGAGCAGGAAACTGCAAATAAACAGACTAAAGTGCCATTCTTTGGCGATCTTCCTTACTTAGGGCGTTTATTCCGCAAAGATACTAAATTGGAAAACAAGCGTGAACTATTAATCTTTGTTACACCTAGAATTGTTAATGACACACAATCGAGAAATCATTAATATAGGTGCAATGAAAGCAATTCAATAGGTGACTCCTTGCCAAGCAAAGAGTTTAATACCCTACCAAATATATATTTGGTAGGGCCCATGGGAGCGGGGAAAACTACTGTTGGTCGGCATCTTGCTGATCTTTTGGGGCGTGAATTTTTAGACAGCGATCATGAGATTGAGCGAAAAACTGGGGCCACGATTCCTTGGATATTTGAGAAGGAAGGTGAGCAAGGTTTTCGCAGTCGTGAATCTATGGTTATCAATGAATTAACAACAAAAAAAAATTTAGTCATCGCCACGGGTGGTGGTGCTGTTACCCAAGCTTTAAATCGAGAATATTTAAAACAACGTGGTATCGTTGTTTATTTGTATACCCCTGTCGAAATTCAATTGCAACGTACCTATCGTGATAAGAATCGTCCACTATTGCAAGTTGCAAATCCAGAGCAAAAGTTGAGAGACTTATTGCAAGTGAGAGATCCTTTTTATCGTGAAGTTGCACATTATGTGATTGAAACAAATCAAGGTGCTGCACGGGATTTAGCACAACATATTTTACAACTTATCGTGTCAAAACGTGATGTTGAATAAAGGTTTTATGGATAGTTAATCAAATGCAAACATTATATGTTGAACTGGGTGATCGCCGTTATCCAATTTTTATTGGTAGTCATTTAAATCCACAACAATTACTCGAACCTTATATTCATGGTCAACAAGTGATGATTGTAACCAATACAACAGTTCAACCTTTGTATTTAGATCATTATGTTGCTGCGCTTGAAAAGCTCGGTAAAAAAGTTGCAGTATGCGTTTTACCAGATGGTGAACAATATAAAAATATTGAGCATTTAACTTTAATTTTTGATGCATTACTTGAAGCAGGCTTTAACCGAGATTGTACCGTTTTAGCACTCGGTGGTGGCGTGATTGGTGATATGGCTGGTTTCGCAGCAGCATGTTTTCAACGTGGGGTCTATTTTATTCAGGTACCGACTACACTGTTATCTCAAGTAGACTCCAGTGTTGGTGGAAAAACGGGAATTAATCATCCGTTGGGTAAAAATATGATTGGTGCATTCCAGCAACCTCAAGTGGTTTTAGCGGATATGGCACAATTAAAAAGCCTGCCAGCTCGTGAACTTTCTGCAGGTCTAGCTGAGGTAATTAAATATGCGCTATTGGCTGACATAGAGTTTTTGGTTTGGCTAGAAGAACATATGGAGGGTCTGGTTGCCGGTGATTCAGCATTATTGGCTGAGGCTGTCTATCGTTCTTGTGCGCATAAAGCGCGTATTGTAGCGAATGATGAAAAAGAGCAAGGCGAGCGTGCCTTACTGAATTTAGGCCATACCTTTGGCCATGCCATTGAATCCTATATGGGATATGGCGTGTGGCTACACGGTGAAGCCGTTGCAACAGGTATGGTGATGGCCGCAGATTTATCGCAACGTATGGGGTGGATTAGTGCAGCAGATTTGGAGCGTACAAAAAAAATTATTCAACGAGCAAATTTGCCTGTAGCATGTCCAAAAATTCCGTTGGAAGAATTTTTGGCATACATGTCGCATGATAAAAAAGTACTGAATGGTCAATTACGCTTGGTATTGATGAAGCAGTTAGGTCAGGCCATTCTTACTAAAGACTTTGATGTGGAATTGATGACGCAGACGATTCTTGCGAATCAAAATTAATTGAAATGGGTATAGGTATGACAGCAACTCAAGTAAATTGGCAAAAAATTCGACAATATATTTGGTTGATTGGTGGTCTGCTATGCCTATTTATTGCCTTAATTTTTTGGGCAATAACTGATACGAAAGATTTGGTGAGTGTTGAAAATCCGATTGAAGAAAATCAAGTACAGATTCAACCTGAAAAAGTGGCAGCAACTATACATTTAGGTAGTTTGATGGATGAGGTTCGTCCTTTAGAGTTAACCACGCGAGTGGTTACTTCCGGAAACCACGAAGCTGAATTTCGAGGCACGAAGTTTATTCAAGAAAATCAGAAAAATTGGACACTTGAATTGTTCCGAGCCAATAAAGAAGATGTGATTAAAGCATTTTTATTGAAGCAGCCAGATCAAAAAAATTTGATTTATTTTCGTTTAAGTGGCGAGAATAAATCTGAACAGTATGTGGTTGTGTACGGTGTTTTTAAAAATGAAGATGTTGCGAAAGCACAATTAACCCAGTTCAAAATTATACTGCCAGCATCTATTCAACCGAAAGCGATACAATTTGGTCAATATAGTGATTCGATTAATGATTTGGGTTCGGAGGAATTGCAAGGCAGTAATAAGCTTTATGAGGTAAAGTTGAAAGCTGCTGCATTACCGATTATTGATGAAATGCCAATTGCTCAGGCCAAACCTACTGCTAAAACAGCAACAAATAATCATGCAATAAATGCGACGACGAACACTACAATTACACGTAAAGATCAGCAAGGTAATGTGGTTGATGTACAAAAATCACACTCAACACTGAGCGTACCTGATAAAGTGAAAGAAAATAATGCAAGTCCTGAAAAGAAATCTCCACAGCGTGAAATAAGTGATCCATTTAACTAAATAATGGTTCTAAAATAGAGCGATTTAGGTTATAAAAATAAAATATCGCACAATAATGGTGCGATTAATCGGTTGTGAAGTTTTGATTAAATTTTGTTGAACGATCGAAATAACTATATTTGAATCATTTGGTGATAAAAATAAAAGATGGCATATTTTTTGCTTTAATCATGTGCTAATTGAATGTGTTGTCCTATTTTGGAGCGGCGGATTTAATTGGTGCGATTTTAATGAATCAATTTGCTTTAAATAAGTGCGAAATATCCAAATGCTTTTTGCAATTAGATTGAGCGCTAGAGCTTAATAATTCTAAAGCGATTGTCTGAGGATCTTATTAAGTTGTAATTTAGATTTCGAATGTATTTTGCCCATAAGGGCCTTTGTAGAAAGAAGGGTACGCTATGCACATGCCATCGCCTAATACTGTAGCTCCCACTCAAGGTTTATATCAACCTGATGAGTTTAAAGATAACTGTGGTTTCGGTTTAATTGCCCATATGCAGGGTGATGCCAGTCATGACTTAGTCAAGACGGCCATGCACAGTTTAAGTTGCATGACACACCGTGGTGGTATTGCGGCAGATGGTAAGACTGGAGATGGCTGTGGCTTACTTTTAGCAATGCCAAAAAAATTCTTCCGTGAAGAAGCGAAGAAACTCAGTGACATTACATTGAGCGAAATTTTTGCAGTAGGTACAGTATTTTTAAACTTAGACCCTGCCATTGCTGCGCATGCAAAACAAATTTTAACGAAAGAAATTGAAGCGGACGGTTTAAAAGTTCTCGCTTGGCGTGTGGTTCCAACCAATGTTGAAGCCTTAGGTGAGATTGCACTGCAATCTATGCCAGCTTTTGAACAAGTCATTGTAAATTGCCCAATGGGTGTCACAGAAGTTGAATTTAATCGTAAGTTATTTTTAGCACGTCGTCGTGCTGAGCAGCTTTTAATCAATGACTCATCTTTTTACGTAACCACGCTGTGTTCTACTGTGATTACCTATAAAGGCTTGATGATGCCTGAGGCGATTGCAGACTTCTACACCGATCTTGCTGATCCACGTTTAGAGTCACATATTGTGGTCTTCCATCAGCGCTTTTCAACCAATACTTTACCACGTTGGCCTTTGGCGCAACCCTTCCGTTATCTTGCACATAATGGTGAGATTAATACCATTACTGCGAATCGTAACTGGGCTATGGCACGTGCACCAAAATTCGAAAATCCACTCTTGCCTGGCTTAGCCGATTTAAAACCAATTGTGAACCGCACCGGTTCAGATTCTTCAAGTTTAGATAATATGCTTGAAATCTTGGTCGGTGGGGGTATGGATCTCTTCCGTGCGTTGCGGATGTTGGTTCCGCCTGCTTGGCAAAACGTTGAAACGATAGATGCTGATTTACGTGCATTCTATGAATTTAACTCAAAACATATGGAAGCATGGGATGGTCCTGCGGGCTTAGTGATCCAAGATGGTCGTCATGCCATTTGTATGTTGGATCGTAATGGCTTACGTCCAGCCCGTTGGGTGATTACTAAAAATGGCTACATTACACTGGCTTCTGAAATTGGTGTGTGGGGCTATGAACCTGAAGATGTGATTTCTAAAGGCCGTGTCGGTCCAGGTCAAATTTTGGTGATTGATACCTTAACGGGTAAGTTGCTCGATACTAAAGATGTTAGTAACCATTTGAAAAAAATGCGTCCTTACCGTGAATGGTTACGTGAAAATTCAATTCGCGTACAAGGTAGCCCAGAACTTGAAGAATATTTATGTGACCAAGGCTTAAAAGGTGATGACCTCAAAGCAGCACAGAAAATGTTCTTGGTGACCTTTGAAGAGCGTGATCAGTTGCTGCGTCCAATTGCAGAAAGCGGTCAGGAAGCCGTTGGTTCGATGGGTGATGATACGCCGATGGCAGTATTATCTCGCCAAGTTCGTCATGTATCCGATTTCTTCCGTCAACAGTTTGCTCAAGTGACTAATCCACCGATTGATCCATTACGTGAATCGATTGTGATGTCTTTGGAAACCTGTTTGGGACGTGAACAAAATGTCTTTGAACAAAGTGCAGAACATGCTGATCGTTTGATTATTTCAAGTCCAGTATTGTCAAATTCTAAAATGCATCAAATCCGTACTTTGGGTCGTAAAGGTTATGAAATTGCCGATATCGATTTAAACTACGTCGAAACTGAAGGTTTACAAGCGGCGATTACGCGTATTTGTGAAGAAGCTGCGCAAGCGATTCGCGATGGTAAAACGTTATTGGTGCTTTCAGATAAGAAAATTCGCCAAGGCTATTTACCAGCCAATGCATTGATGGCAACCGGTGCAATTCACCATTATTTAATCCAAGTGGGTTTACGTACCGATGCCAATATTATTGTCGAAACAGGTCTAGCACGTGATGCACATCAGTTTGCCGTAATTTTAGGTTTTGGTGCTACAGCCATTTATCCATACCTTGCTTATGATGTGATCAATGATTTGATTGCGAAGGGTGAATTGTTGGGTGATCCAATTCATGCCCAAGCCAACTTCCGTAAAGGCATTGAAAAAGGCTTACTCAAAGTTCTGTCTAAAATGGGCATTTCAACGGTTGCTTCTTATCGTGGTGGCCAGTTGTTTGAAGCAGTGGGTTTATCCAATGAAGTGGTAAATCAATGTTTCTTAGGTGTGCCAAGTCGTATTCAAGGTGCAACTTTTGTTGACCTTGAAAATGATTTGAAAAAATTGGCTGAAAATGCATGGAAAGCACGTAAACCGATTGATCAAGGTGGTTTACTGAAATTTGTATTCGATAAGGAATATCATGCATTTAACCCAGATGTGATTAATGCACTGCACAAAGCGGTACGTTCGGGTAATTATGCTGACTTTAAAGAATACGCTGAATTGGTTAATAATCGCCCTATTGCAACGATCCGTGATTTATTCAAATTAAAAACCGATCATCCAACACCAATCGAAGCAGTTGAATCAGTTGAAGAAATTCTGCCACGTTTTGACTCAGCGGGCATGTCTTTAGGTGCGCTTTCTCCAGAGGCACATGAGGCGATTGCAATCGCTATGAACACCATTGGTGGTCGTTCAAACTCCGGTGAGGGCGGTGAAGATCCAGCGCGTTATGGCACCATTCGTAACTCAAAAATCAAACAAATTGCTTCAGGTCGTTTTGGGGTAACACCAGCCTATTTAATGTCGGCTGAAGTTTTACAGATTAAAGTTGCGCAAGGTGCAAAACCAGGTGAGGGCGGTCAGTTACCGGGTGGTAAAGTGAATGGCTTAATTGCACGTTTGCGTTATTCAGTACCAGGTGTGACGCTGATTTCACCACCACCACATCATGATATTTATTCTATTGAAGATTTATCACAATTGATTTTTGACTTAAAACAAGTCAATCCTCAAGCGATGGTTTCGGTGAAACTGGTATCAGAGCCGGGTGTTGGAACCATTGCCGCGGGTGTAGCAAAAGCGTATGCCGATTTCATTACCATTTCTGGTTATGACGGCGGTACGGCGGCATCGCCATTGTCTTCAATCCATCACGCAGGTTCACCTTGGGAACTCGGTCTTGCTGAAGCGCATCAAGCCCTTCGCGTGAATGACTTACGTGGCAAAGTTCGTGTTCAAACCGACGGTGGTTTAAAAACCGGTCTTGATGTGGTGAAAGCAGCAATTCTAGGGGCAGAAAGCTTCGGTTTTGGTTCTACTCCGATGATCGCATTGGGTTGTAAATACCTACGTATTTGCCACTTAAATAACTGTGCAACCGGTGTTGCAACGCAACAAGACCATTTACGTCAAGAGCATTATATTGGCGAGCCAGAAATGCTGATTAATTTCTTCCACTTTATTGCAGAAGAAACCCGTGAATGGTTAGCGGCTTTAGGCATTGCATCATTGAAAGATTTGATCGGTCGTACCGATTTACTAGAAGTTTTACCAGGTGAAACAGATAAACATGCACATTTAGATTTAAGTGCTTTATTAACTTCACATCCTTCTGCGGAAGGTAAGGCGCAGTATTGCCAAGTTCAAGGCAATGCACCATTTGATAAAGGCATACTGGCTGAAAAAATGGTCAGCCAAATGTTACCAGCGATTGAAGCGGGTACTGGTGGTGAATATCACTTTAAAGTAGGCAACTGTGACCGCTCCATTGGTGCACGTATTTCAGGTGAAATTGCGAAACGCTATGGCAACCTCAGTATGGAAGCTCATCCAGTTGTGATGAACTTAACAGGTACTGCTGGTCAGTCATTGGGTGTTTGGAACGCGGGTGGTTTACATATTAAACTTGAAGGTGATGCTAATGATTATGTCGGTAAAGGCATGGCGGGTGGACGGCTTTCTATTTTCCCACCAAAAGGTTCACCGTTCCAAACCCAAAATACAGCCATTATTGGTAACACTTGTTTATATGGTGCAACGGGCGGTAAAGTGTTCGCTGCAGGAACTGCGGGTGAGCGTTTTGCGGTGCGTAACTCAGGTGCTTTCGCCGTGATTGAAGGTGCGGGTGACCACTGTTGTGAATATATGACCGGTGGTATTGTGACGGTCTTAGGTAAAGTTGGACACAACTTTGGTGCAGGAATGACCGGTGGTTTTGCCTATGTGCTTGACCTAGAAAATGACTTTGTCGATCACTACAACCATGAATTAATTGAGTTAAACCGTATTTCGACCGAGGCGATGGAAGAACATCAAACCTTCTTACTTCGTATCTTAGATGAACATATTCAAGAAACTGGTAGTGCTTGGGCGTATAAGATCCGCAATGAGTTTGATTATTACAGCCGTAAATTCTGGTTGGTAAAACCAAAAGCTGCGAATTTGCAGACGCTTTTGAAAACAACTCAAGCAGATCCACAATAATTCCACGACGCAAATTTTAGGCAGGTGTGGATAACTTTTGATTTATACACAGAATGTATATGCAAAAGATAATCCCCACTGACCCACGGAGAGAGACATGGCAGAACGCCTAAACAATGACTTTCAATTTTTGGATGTCGCACGCCAAGACCCAGAGAAAAAAGATCTCACTGTCCGCAAAGCAGAGTTTGTGGAAATTTATAAACCTTTTACGGCAGAAATTGCAGCGAATCAAACGCATCGCTGTTTAGGTTGTGGTAACCCTTACTGTGAATGGAAATGTCCAGTACATAACTACATTCCAAACTGGTTAAAGTTAATAGCAGAAGGTCGTATCTTCCAAGCGGCTGAACTCTGTCACCAAACCAATACATTGCCAGAAGTGTGTGGTCGTGTTTGTCCGCAAGATCGTTTATGCGAAGGTGCGTGTACCTTAAATGACGGTTTTGGTGCAGTGACCATTGGTAATGCAGAAAAATATATTAACGATACTGCCTTTGCTTTGGGCTGGCGTCCAGATATGTCCAATGTAAAATGGACAGATAAAAAAGTTGCTATTATTGGTGCAGGGCCAGCAGGATTGGGTTGTGCGGATATTTTAGTCCGTAATGGGGTTAAACCCGTTGTATTTGACAAACGTCCTGAAATTGGTGGTCTGTTAACATTCGGTATTCCAGAATTTAAAATGGAAAAAGATGTGATGAAACGCCGCCGTGAAATTTTCACTGGTATGGGTGTTGAATTCCGTTTAAATACTGAAATTGGTACAGATGTTACGATTGAGCAACTTCTAACTGACTACGACGCTGTGTTCATGGGGATGGGAACCTATACCTATATGAAAGGCGGTTTTGCAGGGGAAGAGCTGGATGGTGTTTATGATGCGCTGGATTTCCTGATTGCCAATGTCAACCGTACGCAAGGTTGGGAAAAAGATGCTGCAGAATATATCAGCGTTGAAGGTAAAAAAGTTATCGTTCTGGGTGGTGGTGATACCGCGATGGACTGTAACCGAACTTCAATTCGTCAAGGGGCAGAAGCAGTAACTTGTGCCTACCGTCGAGATGAAGAAAATATGCCAGGTTCACGTCGTGAAGTAAAAAATGCACGTGAAGAAGGTGTAGATTTTCAATTTAATCGTCAGCCTGTTGAGATTATTGGTGAAAATGGCAAAGTTACAGGTGTGAAAGTGGTTACTACGCGATTGGGTGATCCTGATAGTCGTGGTCGCCGTAGCCCAGAACCTGTGCCAGGTTCAGAAGAAATTTTAGCTACTGATGCAGTACTTTTAGCATTTGGTTTCCGTGCTAGTCCAGCAGATTGGTTTGCAGATGTGAATATTGGTCTTGATGGTTCAGGTCGAGTAGTTGCAGCTGAAAAACAAGATTATAAATTTCAAACCTCAAATCCAAAAATATTTGCAGGCGGTGATATGGTACGCGGATCAGACCTTGTTGTGACTGCAATTTGGGAAGGTCGTGAAGCAGCAGCAGGGATTTTGGATTATCTTGACGTGTAATAGAAAGTGATACGTTAAAAATTTAAAGACTTACTTTCAAAGCCTGCAAACATGCAGGCTTTGTTTTATCGGAATAGTATTGATTTATGTGACAAAAAATCTCACATAGGGTGTTTTTATAAATTAATTTAATTGCATGATATTAAACAAAAAAATATAGATAAAAATAATTTTAAATGAGGTGGTGTTTTGATGGTTTTGACAGCCTGAGCATTTTTGTCATTTGGCGATTTTTTTTGCAATATACAAATGCGTTGTATCTGTCAGTATAGATTTGATTCATTTAGAAGTAGGATGAAACCTATGACATTCATTCAAGTGGCGACAGAAAAATCATATTTAAATCGCCCAAAAGCTATGGGTATTAAAGTTCGTAAACCCAGTTTTAATCCCAAAGCCATTCGCAGACATTTTTTTGCGAACTCGCCGATTATGTCACATTTGTTAACGGCATTATCTTCAACTTTTCCAATTGGTGAGCAGTTCTTTGTGCATAGTGTGCGTAATGTGCGCGATAAAGTGAAAGATGAAAAGTTACAAGCAGAAATTGCCGCTTTTATTGGCCAAGAAGCAATGCACTCAAAAGCCCATGCTGATTTTAATGATGCTTGGCGTCGTGATGACTATAATTTGGATAATTTCCAAGATTGGTTAGCACGTCGTGAGAAGTTTATTCAGAGTGTGCATCCCAAACTTCAATTGGCGATCACCTGTGCTTTTGAGCATTTTACTGCATTATTAGGGGGTTATATTTTACGCCATCCAGAAATATTGAGTACGCTGGATGATGATGCCATTAAGCTTTGGGTTTGGCATGCGATTGAAGAAATTGAGCATCGTGCAGTTGCTTTTGATGTTTATCAGGCGGTGTATAAAGATGATAAAGTTCGTCGTAGTGTGATGCGCAATGTCACGACAGGTTTTGCCAGTTTAACCTTTTATTCTGCATCACGTTTATTGATGCAAGATTGGCGTAAAAGTTTGCCTAAGGTCACGGGGAATTTATATGGAACCTACATGATTTCGAAGATGCTGATTTCACTAATTCCAGAATATATCTCTTATTTTAAAGTGGACTTTCACCCCTCTGAAATTGATTATTCAAAAATTGTGGAATATTGGAAAGAGCGTTTGGCGGATGAGTATGCTATGGAAAGTTTCCAAGAAGAGATTCGTCATCCTTTGTATAGTTAATTTATTTCAATATTAATTAAAAACCCAATCAAAAGTGATTGGGTTTTTATATTTCATGCGTTGTTGAGTAAAATGAGTTTCTTATTTTTAAACTATTTCATACGACGATGTCTTTGCCAAGGCAATGGTCGATCTAAAGCTTCAGGAACATCTCCACCGGTAGAACGTAGGCGTAAATGAATAGCTGCTTGTGCAATTAAATTGGCAGAGACTGGAGCAGTAATAAATGCGAGTAGGGTAATCAGTAGTTCTGCGAAACCAAAACGATGATGAAAAGCCGCATAAATCATGGCTGCAATTAAAAAGCTGCCTAAACCTAAGGTACTTGATTTCGTTGGGGCATGTAGACGCATGAATAAATCGGGAAGTTTAACCATACCGATTCCGCCCACTAAAGTGAAAAATCCACCGATGATTAAGAAGAAAGAAACGATAATTTCCATAACAAGCTGCATATTATTTTCCATATTCGCTCCTAATCAACCACATGACCAGTGGTGAAGTATCGTGCTAAAGCAGCGGTTGAAACAAAGCCAAGCATAGCAACCAGTAAAGCCCCTTCGAACATCGTGGTGATTGACCAATAAATACCCAGAATAACAATTAAGCAGGTGGCATTTAAAAACAAGGTATCAAGGGCTAAAAGACGATCTACAATAGAGGGCCCAATCACTAATCTAAATAAACACAGTAACATCGAGATCGTCACTGCTATTACGCAAATCCCTAAGGCATAGGGTAAAATGGTCATGCACTTTCTCCTTGCTGTACATTAAAGATCATCATGAGTGGCGCTTCATAACGGGCTTTAATGTCTTGAATTTCGTTTTCAGGATCATCTGAGTGCAAAGCATGAACTAAAATATCACCGCGTTCTTGATCGATACCCGCACTGACTGTACCTGGTGTGGTGGTGATGATCATTGCCAGTAAAGTATTAACATGCTCATGGTCGGTATCTAAGGGCACACGGTACCATTTGGGATGTAAATTTTGAGTAGGACCCAAGACCTGTGTGGCGACCCGAATATTAGAAATAATAATGTCCCAAAGTACCACGAAGAACAATTTGACTGCATGCTTCCAGTGAATATTGGGTGTCCGAACAATAAAAGGTTGGATGAGTTTCGGAATAATTAAACCAAGAAGAATGGCCACAGTAAAATCAAAGAGTTCTGCGCTATGACCGAGCATCAACCACGTGACTGCAACCATGACGGAAACAAATGGATGGGGTAAGCAACGATCAAGTAAAGAAGAATTCTGCTTCATTTATTGCTCCATTGGTTTAAGTTCAGTTTCACCATTCACATGGTTTTGATGAATTTCTTGTTGTTTAATTTGTCGCTGTTTGTACTCAGAAATATGTTCACCTTTTAAGGTTTTTTCTGAAATAACATAGGGAATATAGTGTGCATTAGGATCTTCATTTTCACCCGAATACTTAGTTTCTGGTAAATAATCAGGATCAAATGGCTGTATGCTAATTACTTCACCGTTTACATCCGTTTTTAAAATAGCGCGCTCATATAATTTGGCATCACCAATTTGTAAGGCAGTTTGATCAATATATTTTAAAATTGGTGCAGCAGCCACCACGTATACAATTAAACCCGTCAGGAGTAGATAAATGCTTTTATCATTACGTGCAGGTGCTTGATTCGGTAATATTTGGTAAGCAGTGTAAGCAATTTCTTTCTGATCATTTTCTGGGGCTGTGGCACGCCAAAATAGAATAAAACCGACACGAGTGAAGGCAATAATACTCAGTAAACTTACAATCAGAACCGTTGCAATAATCCAGCCTTGGTAAGCTACATCCGCAGTCGCTTGTAATAATAATATTTTGCCTAAGAAACCACTAAATGGTGGTAATCCAGCCATGATTAAGGCAATCAAAAAGAATGTCGCAGCAATGGCTTTATCTTGTTTCATTTTAGGTGCAATTTTAAAATGATCTTTAAATTCGCCACGCTGTGAGGTGATCCACCCACAGAGTAAATAAAATGCTGCTGCAATAAGGGTACTGTGAACCAGATAATACAGCGCTGCAGACCATGCCATAGTGTTGGACATGGAAAGTGCAATTAAGATTGTGCCAATAGAAGACAAAATCATAAAGCCAACAAATCTACGTAAACGGTCCGCCCCAAGTGCGCCTATCACACCATATAAAGAGGTGAGGAGCCCAATGGGTAGCAGCCATGTCATCAGAATTTTTTGGCTGAGCGCATCCTGAAAAACGGTGCCATTGACTCTTAAAATCGCATAAATTCCGACTTTGGTCATAATCGTAAAAATAGCAGCTACAGGGGTTGCTGCGACGGCATAGGTTTTGGGTAGCCAAAAACCCACAGGGAGCATGGCCGCTTTAATTCCAAAGACGACAAAGAGGAGGAGTCCACCAGCCACGGCTAATTTGTGTTGATCCTGTGCTAAAGTCGGTATAAGGCGTGTGACATCTGCCATATTTAAACTACCGACACTACCATAAATCATTCCTAAACCAATCAGAAATAGTGCAGAAGCGAGTAGGTTAATAGTTACATAATGGATTCCCAACTGAAAACGTGCTTTGCCTTGTCCATGCAAGAGCAGGACATAAGAGGCAATAAGCAGAATTTCAAAGAATACAAATAAATTAAATAAGTCACCCGTTAAAAATGCACCAGAAAGTCCCATCAGTAAAAAATGAAACATGGCATGAAAATAGCGACCGCGTTCATCCCACTCTTTACTGGCAAACCAAAGTACAGGTGCCGCAAGTGCATAGGTGAGCACTAACATCAGTGCTGATAAACGATCAAGCACTAAAACAATTCCGAATGGGGCAGACCACTCACTCAGTTGATAGACAAATATTTGTCCCGAACTGGCTTGAATCAGATATGTGATTGCGGTGATTAAGCCAAGGAGTACTGAAATGAGACTGATCCCACGACGCCAAGGTTGTCGCCAATCATGAGCGAGCGATCCTGAACCTGGATTGCCCAATAAAACTAAGAGAAAGGCTGTAAATGCAGGAATGAGGATACCTAAAATAGGCGTATGAGCCAGCCAAAAGTCAAATAAATTCATGATTAAGGCTCATCCTCACGTGGGTCATAAGTACTTAGTTCCTCTTTTGAGTCGACGTGGTCATTTCCAGATTCATAGCGACTGCGTAATGCCAGCTGCACAATAAATGCAGTGGTTGCAAAACCAATCACAATTGCAGTTAAAACTAAAGCTTGCGGTAATGGATCGGTCACATTATTGGCTTCGGTTAAAATCGCTGGTGCACTCATTTGAATTCGCCCCATTGCGAAGAGAAATAAGTTCACGGCATAACCAATCATTGCGAGTCCTAGAACCACAGGAAAAGTACGTGCACGCAGGATTAAATAAATTCCTGTTGCAATCAGTAATCCAATTGCAGAAGCCATTAAAAATTCTAAGCTGATCATGACTTACTCCTTAGGTAGTGGACCCGACATGCTTGAATGTCGAGAATCGCCAAGTACAGAAATGAGCAACATGGTTGCACCCACTACAGTTGCATAGACACCTAAGTCAAAAGCGGCCGCAGAGGCTAAATGCATTTTGCCAAATATAGCTGTATCGACATAAATATGTGCACTGGTTAGGAATGGACGTCCCCAGAACCACGCAGCGACTCCAGTCAGACCTGCAATCAGTAAACCTAATCCAATCCATATTTCATACAGGCGCCCGGATTTTGCTTTAAGCATATGCTCAGCCTGATCTTGGCCCAATGCCATATACTGAATGATGAGTGCCATTGCGGTAATTAAACCTGCAATAAATCCACCACCCGGATAGTTATGTCCACGCAGGAAAATATATAAGCTGACTACCAAGGCAATTGGTAGAATCCATGATGCCGCCATACGGAACATCAGTGGAGAAGGATTGAAGCGATAGGTTAAACCTTGAGTGATACTGGTACCATGAATACGCATTCCATCCATAAGACACAGCGCACCAATCGCGGCAATACCGAGAACGGTAATTTCTCCAAAAGTATCGAAGCCACGGAAATCGACCAAAATCACATTAACGATATTTGAGCCACCACCGAGCGGTAGGGATTGCTGTACAAAGAACCACGAAATGGAATTGTGGTCACGAGTCAGCATCAACCATACGATCCAGCCAATGCCTAAACCTGCTGAAATGGCAATTATCGCATCGCGCCAACGCCGTGTACGACTGGATTCATACGGGGTCAGTTGCGGTAATAAAGATAAACTCATGAGTAATAAAACCGTAGTGACGACATCTACAGTAATTTGAGTAAGGGCTAAATCAGGGGCAGATAAGGTCACAAATACCATCGTGACAACAAGTCCAATTGCACCACTAATCAGTACCGCTTTAATGCGCTCATGATGGAACCATAACATCATCCAACAAGCGGAGAATAAAAGCAGCCATAATACAATTGCGATGAGCGGTGCATAGGTGAGTTCACGTGTACCTGTGGTTAAGCCTTGATTGAGCAGGGGTGTGGTGACCATCACGATACTGAAAATGACTATCCACAATAGATAGTTTTGCAAAGAGCCAGTTTCAGTTTTGGCTTTTATTTTTCTAGAAAGTCTTAATAGATTTTTGAGGAAACGTTCAAAAAGCAATTTACCTTGGAATTGACCTAAAATCGGATCAAGGTCGATCTCACGAATACGGTCATTTTTAGCAAGTGCAAAGTAGAAGATCACACCACCGACCAGTGCAATCGCACTCATCAATAAGGGTAAATTAAAACCATGCCAAATGGCTAAATGAACTCCTTCAAATTGTGGGAGTTGCGTGCTTGCTCGTGTACCTGCATTTACGATATTTTCAACCAGTAATGCAGGGAGAAGTCCGACTAAAATACAGAGTGTGGCTAATAAAATTGCGGGTGCACGCATTCCAATCGGAGGTTCATGTGCATTCTTATTCGGAACCTTTTTGCCGATATCACCATCGAAGAATACCCCATGTACTAAACGAGTCGAATATGCGACTGCAAAAAGTCCTGCTAAAGTCGCAATGATCGCCGCAAGAATCACGGCTCCACCAGATAAATTCGCCAGTAATTCGGTAAAGAACATCTCTTTGGATAAGAAGCCGTTGGTAAGCGGGACCCCAGCCATTGAGGCAGCAGTAATCATGGTTAAGGTTGCAGTAAATGGAAGAAGTTGCCAAATACCACTGAGTTTTCTTAAATCACGGGTCCCTGTTTCATGATCAATAATCCCTGCGATCATGAATAATGCCGCTTTAAAGGTAGCATGATTAATAATATGGAAAATTGCAGCAGCTACGGCCAGTGGCGAGCCTATTCCCAATAGACAGACAATTAAACCTAGATGGCTAATGGTGGAATAAGCCAGTAAACCTTTTAAATCCTCTTTAAAGATGGCAAAGAATGCAGCCATACATAAAGTGAATAAGCCTATTGTGGTGACTAGATTATGATACAGCGCTGAACCGACAAAGATGGGTAAGAGTCGTGCAAGTAGGAATATTCCCGCTTTTACCATAGTGGCAGAGTGTAAATAGGCAGACACAGGGGTGGGTGCTGCCATGGCATTGGGTAGCCAAAAGTGGAACGGAAATTGTGCACTTTTGGTGAATGCACCTAATAAAATCAGTAACAGAGCAGGGGTAAATAAAGGACTACTTTGAATGGTTTGCGCCATACCCGAAATTTGGTCAATTTGATAGGTGCCAGTGATTTGTCCAATCAGGATAAATCCACCCAGCATGGCCAGTCCACCCATACCGGTAATGGTGAGTGCCATACGTGCGCCACGTTGTGCTGCATCGTAGTTACTCCAGTATCCCACCAATAAAAATGAAGAAATACTGGTAAGTTCCCAGAACACCAATAAAATGATGAGGTTATTGGAGAGTGAAATTCCCAACATTGCTGCCATAAAGAGCATCAGCAAAGCATACAGTTTGCTTAAAGAGTTTTTAGGGTTGAGATAATAATAAGCGTAAATATAAATGAGTGTGCCGATCCCTGTGATCAGCAATGCGAAGATCAAACCTAAAGCGTCAAGGCGAAAACTGAAGTCGATTCCGACTTGAGGAAGCCATTGCCAATGCTGTACTAAAGCTGAACCATTTAATACAGGTTTTGCTTGAGTCAGTAACAAGATAAAACTGGTTAAACTGACCCCGATTGCCCCTAAAGCCGTAACCCCACGAGAGAATTTTTTCAGCCATGAGACAAGGGTTGTGCCAAGTATTAACGGTAACAATATAATAATCGGAAGCACACTCGTATCCATTGTCGTGAATAGGTCGAGACCTAAGATGAATCTTATCTTTCAAATATTTGAGGATAACAAAGAATTATCCAACTGCTTAAATTTTGAAAGCCGAAACTGAGTTGAAAATTTAGAAAACAAGTTGTGTTGCGCAACTTGAGAAAGCGATTGCAAAATAAATTAGATTGAAATTCAAACCTAAATGAGATTTTATCTTATTACATGACTAGGTTAACATCAATTTATTTTGTCGACTTTACGCAAACAATTTTAATTATACGCTTCATCTTAAAATAAAATGGTCTGATATTTATACAGATTATGTAAATATAGCAATCAACATCTAATGCAGGGTTTTAATCATGGAGTTTAATTTCGACCCATGATTTTATCTTTAGATTAGAGATGAGCAATTTTTTTTTAAAATCGATTGATGAGCATTTTCCCAGCCAATAAAACGGAACTGAATGGAATTTATTGAACCTGATTCAGCCGATATTAAATTAAAGCAAGGGCTCGTGCGAAGACTGATTATCCTTTTCAATCAGTAACTGTTGTAATTCTTGTTGTTGCTCAAAATTTAAAGTTTGAATCTGTTGGTAGATTTGTTGTGCCGTTAATTCATTTGTTTCAATGACAGGCAGTGGCTCTGATGCCACAGCTTTATTGATGTGTTGCAGTTGTTGATAAATTAAATCAAAGTTGTTTTGCTGCTGATTGAGGGAGATATCGAGCAGGGTTTTGTGCTCAAGTTTAAAATATTGATAATCTGCAGCATGTTCAAGAAGTTCAGTTTGCGTGCCAGAAGCAATGATTTGTATTTTAGGAAATGCTAGATGTAAGCGCTCTAAAATATGTGTGGTATGTTCAGCATCTAAATGCGCATCAATATTATCAATCAGTAAAATACCTTCACCTTCGGTGCAAGGAAAGAGGGTATTGGGGTTTAATAAACATAAGCGGCGGACAATATCACCGACTAAGCCAATCCAGCTTTTTAGCGTATGGGAAAGTTGCTGATACAGCAGAGTTTCATTGTTATACGTCACCATGAGCTGAAGTTTAGGTGCATATTCTAAATATAGGTCTGATAATTCTGGGATAACAATTTGTAGACTATTTTTTAATGCCTTTAAACAAGGGCTACGATGTTGTGTCGTTGCTTGCAGCAGTGATTTTTTGAGATCAAGCTCATAATAAATTTGTGCAGAATCTTCATGAGAACGATTTTGGTCATCAGGTAGATTTTCTTGCATAATTTTTTGAAATAATTGTGCCGTTTGCGCATTTTCAATATCACAAATTTCTCTAAACCATTCAAAAAAACGCGCATAGGTGGTATAGGTGATCGCGCTTAATTCAAAAGCTGCATGTGCTTGTAATACTGACGGATTATTTTTACTGAGTAAATTAATTTCATTTAGAAAACGATCTGAAGGATAGTACGCCAACATTGGAAAACCTTGTAAAGGATCTTTTTTACTGGCTTGGCTGTACAGTCCAACCAACGATTCCAACTGTCGTAATTCAACTTGACTTAAACCGATGCCGCTAGAATTCAGTGTTTTATACAATTGCCATGAGCAGCTTGAAACATCAACTGCTTGGTTATTCTGACTCTCAGCTAACATGCCAATTTCAGCGGGAAAAGCAATGCTAACATCAATTTTAGACTGCACGCGATTCAGCATAATGTCTTGATCAAGCATGACCACACCAGCGGTACGGATATCTTTAAAGCGAGCTGGCAGCCAAGTCAGGGCTTGATAAATATTTTTAAGTATTGCGGTTTTACCTGAAGCTTGATCGCCTAAGATCAGAGTGATGGGTTTATTCGAATAATCAAAGTTAATTTTTAAGTCTGAGAAATGATAAGTGTGTTTCAAATGAATAGACTGAAGTTTCACTGTTCACCTGCATATAAAAATTATAAATTTATGCTGTCACTTTATGTTTGAATGATGTCTTTAATTTGAGTTGTTGGACTAAATCATAAATATGATGAATATTTAAGCTTACTTTAGCACGCGTACAAGCGACGTACAATAATCGTAATTCTTCATCACTGATTTTATGTTCTAGACCATTAATTTTAAATTGATAGTCATCTTCAATATGCACACGATTCCATTCTAAACCTTTGGCCTTATGTGCTGTAGAAATGACATAATCTGCTTGCTCAATTGGTGTGATTTTAGCGAGTGCTTTTTTCAGTGGATCTGTACCATGATCATCCACCAGTTTTACTAATGGTTTGATATCACTACCATCATTGGTTTCACAATATTCATGTACATCGTGCCATGAATTAAACCATGCAAGTTCAGGCACATCTACGACGCGTTTGCCTTGTTTAAGTAGACTGGCGGCATCGACAAAACGATTCAATTTAGCCTGATCGGCTTGTAGTCCGACTTTATCACCCTGCACCAATCCAGAAAGTAGCAATTCCATAGCGCGTGCATTAGTACGACATAAAATTGCGTCGCGCATTTTGGTATGCGGTTTATTTACAACACTGGATTTTTGATCAGGATTACCCAGTAAAGGGACGGTTTCCTTCAATGCGCCTAATAGATGATTGGCAACATCGGCAATTTCATGACCAAAACGAAAAGATGTAGTTAGGCGTGACTCTGGAAGAGGCATTTGTTGCATGGCATTTACTGCACCACGCCATGCGTAAATCTGTTGATGTGCATCACCGACATAAATGACTTGGGTATGCCGTTGTTTTAATAAAATCCCCAACATCAATGGGTCGGCATCTTGCGCTTCATCAAACAGGACATAATCTGCTGGAATGAATGGGTCAGATAAAGCCCAAAGTTTCAGGTAAATATCATGCCCAATTCCAGCTTGATGGTTTTGATCTATCGATTCTAACCAGCGTTTTTCAACCGCAGGGTAAAGATGTTTTTGTAATGCTTCAATATCATCTGTATGCAACCAACTGGGCACTTGAATATGGCGCGGTGCAGGGTATTGTGAACTGGTGGAACAGAAATAACTTACCGCATTGGCAACCAAACTGGCTAAGCGACTAGGCATCATTACATATTTTTCATAACGCCCACCCATTAACCGTCGAAGGGTAATCGGTTCTAAGCGATATTCTTTCGCAATAAAACTCGGACTTAACCGTGGGAACCGTAGTTTATCGGTGACTCCACGTGGAACGCTACGAAAAGCGAGCGAGTGAAAAGTACGACAATCTACATTTTGATGAAATTTATTTTGAGCCTCAGTCGCAATGGCCTTATTAAACGCCAAATACATCCCACGACGATGTGACATTGCATCACTAATTAATTGCAATGTGGTGGTTTTACCGGTGCCAGCATAGGCAATCACTTTAAAGGATTGGCCTTTTTCTGCTTCAGCAATGGCAAAGTTTTGTTCTGGTGTTGGGGTAAAGGAATAAGGCACAGCGCTCAATAATCTTTCAATTAAAATATATATTTTGGTTGGCAAGTATAGCAAAAAATAGCCAGTGGCATGTGGCTTAATTCTATGGAGACAGATTGTTCATCTGAAAGAGTTATTGGTTTTTGATTTAGATGAGATAAATTTATTGTATGAATTTATACAAGTTTTTGTCTTAAAACTGACTTAAAACTGCAACCAAGCTGTCATATCCATTTTTTACACTGATTTGGGGAAAAATTCTAAATTCATTCTTGGATAAAACTATGACAAATTCAGCCAACCAACCCACGCGTCGTGAAGTTCTAAAATGGTTAGCCAGCATTCCTTTTTTACCACTCGGGGCAATGGCAACTTCTGCGGCACTGGTCGGTTGTAATGATGATAAAGATGTTGTCGTCGCACCACCCGTCAAAGCGGCGAAATTAAAAACTGCCACCTTTACCCCAATGGATGCACCGACTTTAGCCAATGCAGCAGCAATGGCGACCACTACGGTGGCTTCAGGTTTAGCTGTGACTTGGGATGATAATACGAAGACCGACTATAAGTTGGCATATAAAACCTTCTTCCAAACTGGTGACATGGTCAGCGATGGCAAGGGCGGAAAAGTTTTAGCGGGTGGTTACTATGATATTAATAACCAACCTATTATGGATAACTCTGTTATCGCAAAAGCACGTCAGTTTTTCTCAGATTGCCCCGATGGTACATCTTTATTAACGGTGGCTGATGCCAAAGTAGATGGTGTCAAAGGTAAACCTGTATTTGCAGTTGTGCAATTTGAATATACCACTCGTGACCAAGCAGGGAACGATATGTATGGAAAATTACCTTCTCCAATTGCAGTATTAACATTGGATCAGGATCAAAAAACAGGGCATTTATCTTTAGTGAAATATCATAATGTTGATATGTCTAAAGCCCATGGTTTATGGATCACGTGTGGTGCAAGTCTATCTCCTTGGGGTACGCATCTTTCCAGTGAGGAATATGAACCAGATGCATTTGGTCAAGGTTTAGGTACCGACATGACTACAATGAAAGCTTATAGTAAAAATGTTTATGGTGATGAGACCTCTGCAAGACCTTATAACTATGGGCACTTACCTGAAATTACCGTGAATAAAGACGGAACTGGAACTGCGAAAAAGCATTATTGCCTAGGTCGTATTTCGCATGAGCTGATTCAGATGATGCCAGATAATCGGACCGCTTTGATGGGGGATGATTATACCAATGGTGGTTTATTTATGTTTGTTGCAGATAAGGAAAAAGACTTATCGGCTGGAACACTCTATGTTGCTAAATATCTGAATGAATTGAATGAAACATCAACGGCGCAAATTCAATGGATTAATTTAGGTCATGCAACCAGCCAAGAAATTGATGATTTGGTGAATATAAAAAATATTCAACCGAACGAAATCATGGAAAGTTTGGACAAAGATCCACAAGATGCCAGTTATACCAAGGTAATTCTTGCGAAAAAAACCATTTGGGTCAAAGTTAAACCGGGTATGGAGAAAGCAGCAGCTTTCCTTGAAACGCATCGTTATGCAGCACTCAAGGGCGGTAGTATGGCTTTCACCAAGATGGAAGGGACGACCGTCAATGCGAAAGATAAAGTTGCTTATTCAGCCTTGGCGAATATTCAAGATTCAATGATTAAGGGCAATGCAGCATGGTTGCCGGAACATAATGTGTCTTTTGCCAAGAAAATTTCGGCGGGCGGGATTATGGCACATGATATGAAAGTCGCTATGAGCGATACATTGGGTACTGCAATCAAAAGTGATTGGGTGCCTTACCAAAGCCATATGCTTTTAATTGGTAAAGATATTGATGCGGCATCTGATCCACTCGCAATAGGGAATACCTGTGACCCAAGAACAATCGCCAGTGCAGATAATCTGAAATTTTCTGAAACGTTCCGTACTTTGTTTATCGGTGAAGATAGTGGTAACCACGTCAATAACTATTTATGGGCTTATAATGTTGATAGCAAAAGCTTAGATCGAATTTTATCTTGTCCAGCAGGTGCGGAATCTACGGGTTTACATGCGGTCGATTCAATTAATGGTTGGACTTATATTATGAGTAACTTCCAGCATCCTGGTGATTGGAGTTCATTGCATAAGCAAGTTGAAGCAACTTTAGATCCTTTAATTCGTGCCAATTATAATGATCGTTTTGCCGCTGCAGTTGGTTATTTGACTGCTGATCCAATCGCACCATCGGTTGAGAAAAAATCATCTTAATTGGATGATGTAATAAAAAAGCCTCTAGCAAATTAGAGGCTTTTTATTATTTAAATGAAGATTAATGACTACGCTTGGCTTTTTCAACTAAACCTGATAATCCTTGGCGACGCGCTAGTTCATTCAAAATGAGTTGAATATCGAGATCAAAATAGCCCAACATTACAATAGTATGGAACCACAGGTCAGCAACTTCATAGATCAAATCATTTTTGTTATCTTCATGCGCTGCGGTTTTAAAATCTTTTGCTGCAATGACCATTTCAAAACTTTCTTCACCAATTTTTTCTAAAATTTTATTCAGACCTTTATGGTAAAGCTTTGCCACATAAGAAGAATCTGGGTCGGCAGTTTTACGCTCCGCCATCATTTGACCTAAATAGCTCAGAACCTCGACCTGTTCTGATTGTACATTGGAAGCATTCATCGCAAGGGTATGTGGGTTTACAGATTTTTCGCCATAAATTTGCGTTGGATCTTTCAGCTGTGTATCGACGATTTCCCAGCCATTTGGTGTGAGTTTGCGATAGAAACAAGATTCACGACCCGTATGGCATGCAATACCGCCGTGTTGTTCAATTTGCAATACGATTACATCAGCATCACAATCTAAACGAATTTCATGCACTGTTTGAAAATGTCCTGATTCTTCACCTTTGTGCCATAATTTTTGACGTGAACGTGAAAAATACACGGCTTGATTTTTTTCGGCAGTTAAAGCCAGAGCCTCACGGTTCATCCATGCCACCATCAACACCCGTCCAGTTTGATGATGTTGTGCAATAGCAGGAATAAGTCCTTGTTCGTTAAATTTTACTTCATCGAGCCATTGCGCATTGTTCATGAGGATTTCACCAAAAATTGTTGTTTAAACGGATAACAGCGTAAGATTATAGTTTAGGTGATCAATAGCATTTTGTGTGAATAATCTTTCGTTGATTCCAGCATTAAAAAAGCCAATTTAGGAATAATTGGCTTTTAAAATTAGAAAGTAAAAATTATTTGGCGATGCGCCAAACGGCTAAAAAACTCACTAATATCATCAGAATAATTGAAATATACCACGGTGCAATAATTGCAATGGATAAGAAAATAGCCATACTACTGCCGAAAATCCAACTCCGTTTTTGTTGCTGCTCAACCTCTAAACGCATCATTTGTAGTTCATGTAATTGTTTTGCATGCCAAGCAGATTGATTTTTTAAGCCATTTAAACTGTCGATGAGTAAGGTTGGAAAATCCTGAGCACCTAAAAGTAAATCAGGAATTTTTTGTCCTAATTCTTTTAAATTCTTTTGCGGATTCATTTGTGCTTTGATCCATTCAGTCAGAATGGGTTTTGCCAATTTCCAAATATCGAGTTCAGGATAAAGGTCTGTTCCTAAACCTTCGACATGGACTAAGGTTTTCAGCAATAACATGAGTTGTGGTGGAATTTCTAAATGGAAGCGACGTGCAATATCCATCACTTGAATGAGAATGCCAGCGAAGTCCAATTCATGCATCGGTTTTGAAACCATTGGCCCGACTGTACGGCGCATCTCACGAGCTAAAGCATCTTGATCTGTTCCGGGTGGAATCCATCCTGCTTGATGCACAACTAGAATTAATTGCATGAAGTCGCTGTTCATGACCGCAAGGAGCATGCGGGCAACAGTCATTTGGTCATGTTTAGACAATTCACCCATAATCGCACAATCAAGCGCGATAAAACGGGGGTTACTTGGATTAATGGTTTCGACAAAAACATTACCTGGATGCATATCGGCATGGAAAAAGTTGTCACGAAATACTTGAGTGAAGAAGATGGTGAGTCCTCTTTCTGCAAGTTGTGCCCGATCCATACCGAGTTTATCAAAAGTTGCAATATCTGAAATAGGCACGCCAGTAATGCGCTCAGCGACCATGACATCGGTACTGTCCATATACACGTCAGGGACATACATCATGCTTGAGCCAGTAAAATAATGGCGCATACGGCGGGTATTATCCGCTTCTAAGCTTAGATCTAATTCATTTAAAATAACTTGACGGTAGTCTTGAATAATTTCAGAGAGATGAAATGCACGTGCCGCTTCTAAGCGTTTTTCAAGATTAGTACCGAGCCACGTTAAAATTTCAAAATCTTGTAGAATTTGTTTGCGAATATCGGGGCGAGTGACTTTTACCACCACTTCACGACCATCATGTAAAGCAGCGGTATGGACTTGTGCAATCGATGCAGCAGCCAGCGGTTGTTCATCAAAACGAGAAAATAAGGTATCTACATCTGCTTTTAAGGATTGCTGAATGCGAACTTTAGCGACATTAGAATCAAAAGGTTTGACTTTATCTTGTAATAAAACCAATTGTTGTAAAAGTTCGGGTGGCATTAAATCGCGACGCGTAGATAACAATTGTCCGAGTTTAATCGCCAGTGGTCCCATATCTTCCAAAGCTTGTTTGAGCTTCAAAGGATTTTTACGTTCCTTACTGGACCATGCAGCAGGGTGTAGGCGGATTAGGGCTAAAGTATGCCGTGCTTTTTCCGGTAATTCTTCCGCAGGAACCAGTGTGTCGAGTCTATAATGCGCGGCAATGCGCCAAAGTTCGAGTAAACGGTTAATGTGCGGAATCATATTGCGAATACCTAGTCTGGGGTCGAGTGAATTTGAGTTTGAAGTTGTTGAATTTTGGCTTCAAGACGATCTAAGTTTTGATTGAGTTGGCGGGTCGACTGGTTTAAATCATCCATTTGCCAACGTGGTGCAAACAAACCACTGTCTTCCTTTAGAAAATCTTCTGCGAAAAACCAATGACTTTGCAATGAGCGTTTGAGGTATTTCGGGGCCAGCTGAATTTTAGCAATTTCATGTGCTAAAGCTGGACTGATCCAAGGACTAAGCTTAGAGGCTAAATCTGGTTCAGTTTGTTGGATAATTCGTTGGATATCTTGTAAGAGGTGATAATCACCTTGCAATGGAATATTGCCAATCTCATCCGCTAGAAAAAGCTTAATTAATGCAACGAACGACTCGACATGCAACGTTGCCGTTGATGCTGTCATGGTCTGATTCTGATCAAAAGGACGTTGTTCGAAAATGGAAGAAACGTCACTATGACCCATTGCTGTCGGTTCTAAGCGGACTTTATTATGATCAAAAAAAACATCGACAGAGAGCTGCGGAGAGTCGATTACTACCCGCAATATTTTGCCTTGTAGATTATTCAGTTGGATGCGGGTAATCGCATCCAAGTTGATACCTTGGTTAATTAATCGCTCCACTGCTCCGAGTGCCAGAATCGACCACATAGCTAAACCTTTTTAACCAAATTCTTAGAGTTTAAAACCACGATGCACGGCAACAATACCACCCGTTAAATTGTGATAATCACAGTTTTGAAAACCGGCATTTTCCATCATCCCTTTTAAGGTACGCTGGTCTGGATGCATACGAATTGATTCAGCTAAATATTTATAACTTTCAGCATCATTTGCAATCAATTTACCCATAATCGGTAAAGCGGTAAAAGAGTAAAGATCATAAAGTTTAGAGAATGGTTCAAAGACAGGTTTAGAGAACTCTAAAATGAGTAAACGACCACCTGGCTTAAGCACACGGTACATTGCAGCAAGTGCGGCGTCTTTATCAGTGACATTCCGTAGGCCAAAACTAATGGTCAAAAGATCAAAACTATTGTCTGCAAATGGCTCTAAGGTTTCAGCATTCGCAAGAACAAAATCAACATTGGTACAACCTGCATCGATTAAACGGTCACGTCCGACATTGAGCATAGATTCGTTAATATCAGATAAAACCACATGGCCTGTTGGGCCAACTTCACGGCTAAAGACTTTGGCTAAGTCACCAGTACCGCCAGCAATATCAAGTACATGTTGACCACGGCGGACACCAGACATATTAATCGCAAAACGTTTCCAAATACGATGAATACCAAATGACATAAGGTCATTCATAATGTCGTATTTGCTTGCAACTGAATGGAATACCTCAGCAACTTTTTGTGCTTTATCTTCACTGCTTACCGTTTGATAACCAAAGTGCGTGGTTGCACCGACATTACCAGTATTCGCACCGCGGGGTAGGTTGTACTTGGGTACGGTTCCAGACACAGGCGTATCTGTCAATTGTTGTTGTAAAGATTGTTGCTGACCTTGCGGGGTACCTTGCGGTAATGGCTCAGTTAAAAATGGACTCACGTTGTCTGTGTTTTTTGCCGACTCAGCTTGAGCGTTAGGCTTTTGATTTTCGTTAGACATTCGAGTCACTCCTGAACACAAAAATAAGAAATCTTGTAGTGGTTCGCATGATGACAGATTCTTACGCTTTTTACAGCGTTGATCATGCAATTGTTATGAATAATCTACAGAAAATCTGTTGCTCAATCATTCATATGATTGGTTTGAACCTTATCATATTCTAAAAGGATTGGGTTTGCCTGCATGTACATCTGCAACAATTTGACGTTCTTGTGCCGTAAAGCTGTGAATAAATGTGGTTGCAGATTTCATTGGTTTCATAGCAATAAAGCCTTCTCCAATAAAGTCATACATTAATTCAAAGTGATATTTACTGGCAGTTCCCTTACACATTTTAAAAGCAGTATGCATAATGAATGAACGCATATATTTATCCAGTGCTGCACCGAGTTCATCTAACATATCTAATTGTTGATAACGTGCTTGCTCCTGATCGAGCTTAATTAAGCTTAAGCGCATCATTTCATCATCAATAGGTTGTTCTGCTGGATAATCTTGTAATAGTTGTGCCGCAACCTGTTCATCTAGTTGCATGGCCAATACTGCTAATCCAACCGATTTCATGCCCGTTTTTATGGCATTTTCAGGTAGTATTTTTTCTGCTTTATGTGCGTATTTGAGTAAGCGTTCAATTTGTATAGCAAGATCATCAAACTCAGGCCCGCCATATAAACGGTTGATAAAATATTGAGCCATTAACTGGTTTTCAGGGGTGCTAAAGAGCACATGATGCGTCTCTTGAATGCGTTCTTTTAACCAAGCTTGCGCTTCATGTAGGCGTTTTTTTAGAATAGGATCTTGATGATAGTTCAATGCATTATATTGTTCTAAAAGTTGATCTAGTGCGGCAAGTTTAGACATATAAAAACTCTAAATTTAAATTTTTAAAAAAGCATACGGAGAGTTTACGTGGATCTCTATGACAATAGAATAAAAAGAATCATCAATTTAGGTCAGTCGTTATGCTTTTATCATCTTCATCTATAACAGAAAAGTTATAGTCGAAATAAATGAAATAGATATACTCAATTTAAAACAGATAAAAGTGTGAATAATATGCTTGAACAACAATTACAATTTTCTTTGCGAGATGAAGACCAACTGTCACTGGATTTAATCGAAGCTCAATACACGTTAAAAAATACCCGTGATCGCAATAATGCAAAGAGTTTAGTGATCTTAGTCAGTGGGATTGAACTGGCAGGTAAAGGTGAAGCTGTTAAGCAATTACGTGAATGGGTTGATCCACGATATTTACACGTTAAAGCCGATATTCCGCGTTTATTTACAGAAAAGCAGACTTTCTGGCAACCCTATACACGGTTTATTCCTGCTGAAGGTCAAATACAGGTGATGTTTGGTAACTGGTATAGTGATTTATTAACCACGGCCATGCATGTTTCAAAACCTTTAGATGAAACCATGTTTGAAAGTTATATTGAATGTATGCGTGCTTATGAACAAGATTTAAAAAACAACCATGTTGATGTGATTAAGGTGTGGTTTGATCTACCTTGGAAAGCCTTACAAAAGCGTTTAGATGATATGGATGTTTCTGAACAAAGATGGCATAAATTACATGGTTTAGATTGGCGAAATAAAAAACAATACGATACTTTACAAAAACTGCGGCAAAAATTTACCGATGATTGGTTGGTGATTGATGGAGAAAATGAAGTTTTACGGAATCAACAATTTGCACAATATATTCTGCATGCCTTAAAACAATTACCCAAACATAAAACTACGGTTCGCACCAAGTGGAAACAAGCGGCTATTCCTGAAGCATTATTCAACCCATCGATAGAGATGATGGATGCAGCAGCTTACAAGGCTGAATTGAAAAAGCTGACGCGCAAGGTTTCTGATGCTTTGCGCACCGATAGTCGCAATGTCATTATTACTTTTGAAGGTATGGATGCCGCGGGTAAAGGGGGAGCGATCAAGCGCATTGTGAAGAAACTTGATCCACGTGAATATGAAATTCATACCATTGCGGCACCTGAAAAGTTTGAATTACGTAGACCCTATATGTGGCGGTTTTGGACAAAATTAACTGAAACGCATGAAATTACGATTTTTGATCGCACCTGGTATGGGCGGGTTTTAGTCGAGCGAGTAGAAGGCTTTGCTAAACAGATCGAGTGGCAACGTGCTTACGAAGAAATAAATCGTTTTGAAAAAGATTTAACCGACAATCAGACTATTTTGATTAAGTTTTGGCTGGCCATTTCCAAGGATGAACAAGAAACTCGTTTTAAGGCACGTGAAGCAGTACCTCATAAACGCTTTAAGATTACGGCGGATGATTGGCGTAATCGTAAGCGTTGGGATGATTATTTAAATGCCGCTGCCGATATGTTGGCACGCACCAATACTGAATATGCACCGTGGTATGTGATTGCAAACAATGATAAATATTCAGCACGGATTCAGGTATTACAAGCGATTTTAAAACAATTAAAAGTTGACTAATATTGGTTTGATTATTTTTAGATGTACTTGAGTGATTTAGGAAAACAAGCGGATTTAAAATCCGCTTGTTTGGCTTTTAGGAATAACTGAGCGTTTGAGTTTTTTGCTTTTGTTGAATACTTTTCGCTAATTTGTAGCATTCTTCGACATGCGCTTCGGCAACTTTTTTCATCACGATATAACCTAAACTTGCTGCAATGATTGAACCACCAAGCGGAATAAATTTAATGACTTGTTTGGTAATGACTTTTGCTGCGACATTATTCAAAGATGATTTAACCGCAGTTCGGGCCACGACTAAACCTGAAAATTCAAAACCACGCTTACGTAATTCATTCCAATGAATTTTTTTGGTTTCTGGATCGTAAACGCTAATTTGATCAGGTGCTAATCCAAAACGTGCATTAATTTCAGGAATTAAACAAGATAACATTCCAACATCAATCACGACATCAAAAAAAGGCACAGGCACAACTGCAGCGCCAGCTGAGACATAAGCCCGTTTCTTAACCATCTCCAAGCATTCTTCTTGAACTTGCTCTAAGCTTAAATTTGGATCAATCGAATCTGGAATTTTATCTATTTTCATAAAGGATTACCTATCTACAAGCTGATTATAATATTTCTATAGAAGCATCTTTAAGCTTGGATTTTTCAAAGTTTTTAGCGAAACAGTGCTGTAAAAATGACACAGTCAGATTAAGATGTATAGTACCGAATGTTGATGTTTTGTGCATTATCACAAAACATTGAAGAGTCAAAAATTGAGGAAATATGGCGATTCATGTGATTCAGAGCCAACGCATTGAGGTGTTGGTACAAGGCGTGTTGCAAAGTACAACCAAAGCATCTAAGAATCCATTCGCCGTTTTAAAAACTCAGCATTTTATTGTGCCTACGCCTGCTGTCGAAGAATGGCTCACGCAAAAAATTGCAGAACAGCAGGGCATTAGCGCCAATGCTCAATTTCATCAACGTATTCGTGGTTTTCAATGGTTTGCTTATCAACAAGTATTAGAAGATAAAGATAAGGTTCGTAAAGCCAATATTCCACGTTTGATTATGAAATGGCGGATTTATCAGGCACTGAAAAGTTTTATTGCAAGTGATGAAATCGCTATCAATAGCGAACATCCTTTATATTCAATTATTCAACGAATTTATGAGAGCGCTGCTCAGCTTGAAGATGGGCTAGAAAAAAAACTTAAAAAACAAAGCATGTTGTATTGGGTATCAGAACAAGTCTCGAAGCTGTTTAGTAATTACATGCTGTATCGTGGTTATTGTGTCCAAGGCTGTGGAGATCTTTGTAGTTGTTCAAGCAACTGGTTGCAGATGTGGGGGCGGAATCAGGAACTGAATGTTGAACAGCAATTCTTTAAAACCAATGCCGAAGTTTCTGCATTCAGCTTAAATCAAGCACAAGAATTAGAAAGCTGGCAACGTTGGTTATGGCAACATACATTCCATGATGACTTTGTTGAAATGCAAAGTATTGATGCTGATTTTTGGCAGATCATGGATGATGCTGAAAAACGTCAGGATGCTTTAAAAAAACTCCCATCACAACTCATTGTATTTACACTTTTAGATTTACCACCAAGCCAATTGCAATTTTTACGTCGCTTGGGGCAGTATTTAGATGTACTGATTTTACATTACAACCCATCACAAGAATATTGGGCAGACAGTGTCGATCCAAATTGGAAAAAACAATACGATTTACGCGTGAAAGAGCGGTTTATTGCTAAAAATCCCAAAGTAAATGATGAAGACATTGATAAATTCTTTCAAGAATTCACCTTAAATTTTAATGCCGAAGTACGTGAGTCTAGGCATCCATTACTGACGCGTTTGGGCAAACAGGCACGTGATCATTTTTCTATTTTATCTAACCTTTCCTCAGGTGAAGAAGGACAATGGATTGATGCTTTTGTTGATGAGTTTCCACAGCATTTATTAGGTAAATTACAGTCTGATATTTTGTACTTGGTGGAACCTGAGCAACATGCTTATCCACTTAATCCGCAGGATGATTCAATTCAAATTCATGTCTGTCATTCAACTTTAAGGCAATTAGAAGTTTTAAGAGATCAATTCACACATTGGTTAGTGCAAGGCACGCCTGAAAATCCACATCGTCCCAGTGATATTTTGGTTCTAGTGCCTGATTTAAAGCAAATTGAACCTTTAATTCGCAGTGTATTTCCACAGGCGCCCAATCATGAAGGTGTATTTTTACCTGTAAAAATAGCAGGTGTGACACAGTTGGATGCCAATAATGCATGGCGTGCTGTTTTAGGTCGCATTGAACTGGTTCAAGGGCGTTTTAGCATTGAAGATTTTGCTGATTGGCTCAGTTTAAATGCGACACAATTACGTTATGAACTGGATATTAACAATACCGAACGCATGATTGAGCTCTTGGTGCATGCTGGTTTTAAGCGTGGTCTGGATGCTGAACATTTGCAGCGCAGTTTAAGTCAAGGTGATGATGATTATCGCTTTAGTTTTAAATTTGCTTTAGATCGGCTTGCTTTGGGCGTTGCCATTCCTGAACATGCAATTTTTGCAGATACATTAAGTTATGCGCAAGTTTTACCCAGCGATTTTGAATTGATCAGTAGCTTAATTAACATTTATCAGGACTTTGCCCAGCGCCGTCATTGGATGATTGCACATGAACTGAAGTCAGCGACAGGATTAACATTAAATGTTGAAGCTTGGCTTAAATTACTAATGCAGGATATTAGTGAGTTTGAGCAAGCAGGTGTGGAATCACTGAAAAAAGTCCGTGAGATTGTCAAAAAACAAGAACGGATGCTAACTTTGGCAAGTTTTTACGATGAGCAAGATGATTCCATTCTTCGGAATATCAATTTACCTCTACCTTATTTACTCAATGAAATTCAAAACACCTTAGACAGTCAACTGGATCAGGCCGTACCTACAGGTCAAATTACCTTTAGCCAAATTGGTCAGATTCGTCCTTTGCCGTACAAATTGATGGTGATGTTGAATTTAGATGGTGGAAAATTCCCAACACGGAATAATCATTTGCCTTTTGATTTGATGCAGTTATTACGCCCACAATTGGGTGATCGTTCCCGTTTAGAAGATGATCAAGGGGCATTCTTAGATGCTTTGCTTTTGGCACAGGAAAACCTGTGGCTATTTTATAATGGCTTTGATGTCAGTGATGGTGAAGTCCGTGAGCCTTCCAGTGTTTTGCAAGAACTGATTAGCCATCTTGCCTTTATTACATATTTGACGCAAAAAAATGATGCATTAGCATCTTCCTCATCTGATGTAGTTAGCCAAGTTGATACTTTAGTTTCAATTGAATGTATTGAAGTACCTGAACAAATTCAGCAACTTTATCATGTGCATCAATTACAGCCCTTTGATCCAAGCGGTTTTGAAAAGTCTGAAATTATTCGTTATCAAGATCAATGGTTTCAAGTGGCGCAACAGATTCGTCGTGCCGATGCACAATCTAAACGTGAGGCTTGGACAAATGTGGAATACCAACGTGAACAGGATGCCATGACGGTTTTGGATGCAGGGCAGTGGATTCAAGATATCACTTTTCCTGCACGACTATATCTCAAGACTTTAGGGGTAGAAAACTTAAAACCTGAAGATATTCCCGCACAAGATGAACCTTTGGTTTTAGATGGATTGGGTCGTTACGCAATCCGAGATTTTTTACAAAAACAACAAGGTCAGTCATTAAACAGTATTGAATGTTTTAAGCCAGAACTGTTGCAGGATCAACTGCCTGTCGGAAAAGTTCAGCACAGTGCATGGCAAATGAGTTTGGCAGAGCAAGAAAATTTAAAAACTCGCTTATCTCGTTATGCCGCTGAGGTGACACAAACCACACAACGCCAATGGAGAATTCAGCCTGATTTAACCATGATTTTGACTGTTCCTAAACATGCAGGCACTAATGAAAATCAGAATTGGGTCAGTTTGGATGCGTCTAGTGCAAGAGCGAAACGCCGTGCCAAAGTGTGGCTAGAATATTTGCTCTGGCTGAGTTTTAGCAATTTAAGTGATGAACAATCGATTCCTTTAAAACGCATTGCCATTTTTAGTGATGTCACACTGATTAATACAGGGCTGAGCTCGACGCAAGCTCAAAATTATTTATGGTCTTGGTTTAAAGCCTATCAGTATGCACAAACTCAACCTTTAGTTTTACCATCAGCATTGCTGTTGCTACGCGCTGAAAAAGGCAAAGCGTTAGATTGGAGCGATGATGAATTGGATCAAGTTACACTGAATAATTTTGGCGATATTCTCAAGGAGTGGAATGCCGATTCAGCTCGATTCATGACTGCTTTTTCTGTAGAGGATAATGAAGCGACCAAATACCATCGAGATTGGCAATTCATTTTACAAGAACAGGATGCCGCCGCTTTGCTGAAACATGCTTGCGATACTTTTGCTTATGACTTGTATCAACCCATCTATCAGTATCAATGTGTGGCGGAGGAATAACACATGACTCAGCAAAAAGTGTCTATTCAACCGATTGCAGATATGCAGTTTTCAGGATTGCATTGGATTGAGGCATCTGCTGGTACAGGCAAAACCTATACACTTTCCAGTTTGATGGTTCGGATTTTTTTAGAAAAGTATTTACCCAGTCAGGTCATTGCAACGACTTTTACCCGTAAAGCATCTGCCGAACTAAAGAGTCGAATTCGGACGCGACTCGTGGAAACACATCGTTATTTTGAAAGCTGTCGAGATTTAACCGAACAACAAGTTTTAGCTAAAGCACAACAAGAAACGGATCCTTTATTTGCCAAAGTTTTACAGACTTTTGCCACTCAAATTGGTTATGCCTGTGAACGCTTGAAACTGGTCATCGATCAATTAGATGAACTTTTTGTGGGGACTTTAGATAGTTTTAGCCAAAAGTTATTACGTGAATTTGCGTTTGAAAGTGGCAAAATTGAACGTGCTGAAATTACCGATGATGCGAAAAGTTATACCTATCAACTGATTCACGATGTTTTACGGGAATGGATTCAGCACCAACCGCAAAATATTATTGATTATCTACTGCTGAATAAAAAACTAAAGTCCCAAGATAGTTATGTCTCTGTGGTCGAAAATAGTCTGAATTTTGCTTCCGCACAGTTTCAGGCTGTGCCACAACCTGAAATAGATTTAGAACAATTCACAGTAGAAATTAAAAACCTTCAGCAACTGGATTTAACTCAGCTGGAAACGTTATCTGAGTATTATTTAGCTGAAGGGCAATATCATAAAATCCTGGCTAAAAAATGGCGTGATCATGCCAAGATGCAGACACTTTTCACTGACGTTTTGCCTGCTTTCTTATTGGCTTTGCAACAACAAGGTGTCTATGCGTTATTTGCACCACAGTACGCAAATACCATCAAACAACTCACAGAATTAACCACGAAAAAACCATTAAATAAATGTCCTGACGATGTTTTACAGAATTTTGAAAATCATTCCATCATTAATTCTCTCAAGCAGTTTGTTGAGGGGCTACAAAAACTCACTGTGGATTTGGATGTCTTAGACAGCTATTTACAGTTTCATCTTGCCAGTGAAGTGAAGAAACGTTTACCGCAAGTCTTACAGCAAAAAGGTGAAACAACGTTTGCACAGCAAATTAGAACTTTGGCTGAAGCTTTGCAAGGTGAGCAGGGACAGCGCTTTGCCAGTTTTGTACATGCACGTTATCCACTAATTTTGGTCGATGAATTCCAAGACACCAACCAAGATCAGGACGATATGTTGGCGCAAATTTGGCGTCATCCCAAACGCGTGAAAAATGGTTGTATGATTATGGTGGGTGACCGTAAACAGGCGATTTACGGTTTCCGTGGTGGAGATATGCTGACCTTTTTAAAAGCACATCAGGATGTGTTTGGTAAAGAAGGACATGCTTATAATTTGGTGCAAAATCATCGTTCAGTTCAAGCTTTGGTGGAAGCTGTAGATGCCTTATTTCAGCGACAAATTGATTTTGGTGAACAGGTTGTTTATACGCCCGTACAGGCGGGGAGTCGGCCACATCCAGATTTAATAGATCAACAACACATGAATCCTGTGCCACTGCGTTGGTTGCAACTTGAAGATAAAGCGACAGAAGCTGAACAAGTGGCATGGAAAATTAGAGACTTACTCAATCAAGGGATTCAAGGTTCATTATATTTTGCTGAAAAATCAGGAAATCGAGCCGTTGATGAAAATGATATTGCGATTTTATCCAAGAATCATGATGGTTTGGATAAAGCACAATCTATGTTGGAATATTTAGGTATTCGAGTCAGTCGTCCATCGAAAAAAAGTGTCTTTGAAAGTAATGTTGCGAAGGATGTTGGTGCTGTACTGAATGCAATTATGCATCCTTATGATGAAGGTAAAATCAAACGTGCTTTACTCAGTCGCTTGCTCGGATTTAATCTACAAAAGTTGATGCAATTGGAACAACAAGCTGATGGTTTAAGTACTTATATTGAGCAGTTCGACCAGATTCGTGAAATGTGGCTGAATCAAGGCTTTTTAACGGCTTGGCAATTTTGCTTAAATCAGTTTGGTGTATGGAAAACACTGGTTGCCAAGCAAAGTCGTGACAATGAACGTGTGGTGGTGAATTTACGCCATGTCACTGAAGTATTGAGTCAATATAGTGAAGATTATCAAGGTGCGCAGAATTTACTGTATTGGTATTTAAAACAGCTAACCTCACCTATGCAACGAGAATGGGAGTTAGAGCGTAAACTATCGAATCAAGCCGGCGTACAGTTGATGACTATTCATCAATCTAAGGGTTTAGAGTTTAAATTTGTTTTTTTGTTAGGTGCCGATAAAGGCATTAAGGAAATGAATAAGACCTTAAATTTTTCGACATCTGAGAAAATAAATGCGCAAACTGGGCTGATGGAAAAGCAACGTATTGTTGCCGTCAATGCTAAAAATATTTTAGCACAAGCCGATATCGATCAGCATGATGAACGCGCTTTGGCAGAACATCATCGTTTATGGTACGTGGCATTGACCCGTGCCAGTTATCGTGTGTATGCCATGATGCAGGACAATGAAGGTAAATCGACCACGGGCTTAGCGTTTTGGCGTGGTCATGGTGTCAATATATTCCAACATGCCAATAGTGCGGTTGAGCCTTTACTTACAGAAAGACCGATTAAACTCGAAGCTAAAACTTCAGATGAGATGGTACCGATTCAAGCCCATCAATTTCCGCAACAACGTTTTTATCCTCGAGGGAAAACCAGTTTTAGTTATTTGGCACAACATTTAACGCGTCGGCAAATTCAAGATGCTTTAGCGGTTGCCAATGCCGAGATAGAAAGTGCAGAAGATGAGGTGAATCAACCGATCACTCCAGCTTTTTTTGATCAGGTGAGCCAACCGATTGCATGGATCAAAGCCAATTTTCCGATGGGAACCGTTGCGGGAAATTTCTTACATGAAATTTTTGAACATATTGATTTCCAAAATTCGCAATATTGGCATTTAGAAATTCGTCGTCGTTTTAAAAATGATTATGCAACACTATGGAATGAATTGATTGAAAAGTTCCGAAAAGCATTTCCAAGTGAAGAACAGATAGAAGACACTTTACTTGCGTGGGTATCAGAATGGTTACAGCAGGTTTTGGATACACCCGTTCAAGAAAATTTTAAACTTAAGCATTTGACATTAGATCAACATCTTGCAGAATTTCCATTCTATTTGGCTTTATCTGATCACATATTAGCAATGCAACGCATTCATCAACTATTTAATGAATACGGAATTGCTATGCCTGATTTTAAGGAAGCCAATTCGGCTCGTTATTTGAATGGTTCAATCGATTTAGTGTTTTTTGATGGTCAGCAGTATCACATTGCCGATTATAAAAGTAATTTTTTAGGCAATGATCAGCAACATTATAGTGCTGCCGCTATTCAAGAAAGCATGTCACATGCCAGTTATTGGTTGCAGGCTGCACTCTATTTGGTCGCTTTGCATCGTTATTTAAAGGTGCAATTGCTGGATTATCGAATGGAGCGAGACTTAGGTGGTGCAACTTATCTGTATTTGCGCGGTATGAATGGACAGGTGGAGCAAGGCTATTATCACTGGAAACCAAGCGCAGAATTTATACTGAGACTTGACGCAATATTGGGCTATTTTACTGAGGATAAACTCAGCGATATTGCCTGATGAATGATTTTAATGACTGTATAAACAAAAAGTTACCATGTGGATAACTATGTTGAAAACCCTGTATATAACTCTGAGGATAACTGTGTGGAAAATAAACAGTATTTAGAAGATCAGATCCCACAATGGATAGCGACTTGGAGTAAATACATTTTACAGCAGTCATCCACAGGCTTAGATTTAAATGGAAAGTTAAATCAGAGCTCACTTGAGTTGGTTCAAGATATATTGTTTGCGATAACGCGTGGAGATAGTTGTATCCACCGAGAGGGTCGGAATATTCAACCCTTACATCAGCTTGTGATTGATGAGCAGGTTGCAAAAACGCAAGTCGCACCTTTTGTTGTAGATGATCAATACCTATATTTGTATCGCTATTGGAGTTTAGAGCAACGCTTAGCAACGCAAATCATGCGTTTAAAACAACAACAGATACAGGCAATTGATGTACAGCCATTTGAGCATTTATTGCCAGATCAACATCAAAAAAATGCTTTAAATATGGTGGCTGAAAATGCCTTTAATATGATTACCGGTGGTCCAGGTACAGGTAAAACCTACACTTTGGCACGGATTATTGCAGTGTTGAGTCAGGCCATTCCTGATATTCGTATTGCGATGGCGGCACCAACAGGTAAAGCCGCACAACGGATGAAAGAAGCTTTACAGAACTCATTAAGCGATGAAAAATTAAATGCATTAGGCTTAATTTCAGATACTTTAAAACAGCAAGATACTTTAACGATTCACCGACTTTTGGGGTTGGGTACACAATACAAGGTACGTTTTAATCAAAAACAACCTTTGCCTTACGATGTTATCGTCATTGATGAAGCATCGATGTTGGATCTCAATTTGGCAACTTTACTTTTAGAGGCTGTACCAGATCATTGTCGTTTGATTTTATTAGGTGATGCCAATCAATTGGCTTCTGTTGATGTTGGTTCGGTATTGGCGGATTTACAGCAAGCCGAATTACTGAAAGAAAATCGCGTTAATTTAGTAACCAGTCGCCGCTTTAAAGAAGGAGCGCTCATTGGGAAGATGGCTGCATTTATTCAGGCGCAGAAAAATAGTTCAATTCAAAAAAATGAAGTATCTAATTCAATACAGCTATTGAACAATTTTGAACAAAACATTGTTCCTGCCAATGAATTGAAATCGATCCCGTTACATCCAGACATGGCTGATGTGATTCAACTGGAATATTTACCTGAAGTGATTGCGCAGAATGATCTCAGCCATTATTACCAAAAATTAAGTTGCGGTTATCAGGACTACTTTGCCAGTATTCAACAATATTTAAGTCATGCTGAAGCACAAAGTAACATTGCACTGGTTATTCGAGCTTTTGATCATTATCGAATTTTAACCGCTATTCATCATAGCTCTTTTGGATTAGAAGCCTTAAATAGAGCGATGGAACAAGCATTGTTTGAATATTTACCTGCATTAACTAAACAGGGAGATTGGTATGTGGGTCGCCCAGTGATGATGAGTTATAACGACTATCAATTGGGTGTTTCAAATGGTGATATTGGAATTTGTTTTAAACACCGTCAACAACCGAATCAATTTGAAGTGTATTTCCCAAGTTTAGATCAATGGATTCCTGCAACACGGTTACCTAAATCGATTCAAACGGCATTTGTATTAACCATTCACAAATCTCAAGGTTCTGAGTTTACCCATACAGCAGTCGTTCTAGATGCTGCGGCGACCAAGTTACTCAGTCAGGAGCTCATTTATACTGCAATTACCCGAGCGAAGTCGGTGGTGAGTCTTTTGGTTCACCCTGATGCTTTTGCGCAGTCACTGAGTATTGCAACGACTCGACAAAGCGGATTGATTAAAAAAATTAACAAATATCAAGTGCGGTGAAGTAAAAATTAACAATGTTAACGGTGTACGAAAATGCTTACATGAATTCGAGAAATTTGCGCATAGTGCAACTGAGTCATTTTTGAGAAGATGAATCCCATAAAGAACTCAGCAAGGATTGCCGAGTAAAATCGCACAATAATAATGACTTAAAGTCGAGAGACTGCGAACTTACAGGAATGTAAGACATAAAAGAGGAAACTTACAGCCGCTAAGCCTTGTAGTTTTGGGAGAGACTACAGGGCTTTTTTATGTCCTTAGGATTCGGTTGAATTTACATCAGTTACATTTTGTGAGAAATGACTTACATAAAGATACGTGAAATACGACTTTTGCCTTTTTTTGAACATGACATAATCCACTTATAAGGATATGTTGAAGTAAGTACAAGGAATGTCTACATAATAAAAAGTGAACGATTCACTTATAAAAGCAGACAATAAATAAAATAATCATAATTAAAAGATAAGAAACTACAGCGCAATAAAAAGCCCAAGGAGAAATTCTTGGGCTTTTTATTTGAGTTGCTTTGGCATCTAGACCAAATGTGTTTCAGTTGGATGTGTTCCAAAGACTGAGCGGCGTTGTGCTTTGGGAATTTTAGGACAGTGATTGGAAATTTGATATAAAACATTGGCTAAAGCTGGAAGGTGAGTCCCTACCACTGATTTTCCAGTATTTAACAAGGAAACACTGATATCGCGTTCAGGATCAGCCCAACATAGAATATTGGAAAAACCTAAATGACCAAAAGCCTGTCCTGACATTGGGCCAAAAATCCCCACAGGATTGCTCCCCAGCATTGGGCCAAGTGCATAACGCATTGGGGCGAGTAGCGTACGGTCAATGGAGACATTTGAGGTGGGTAAAGTTGCACGGAAAATAGTTTGTGCACTCATAATTCGTTTGCCATTGTACTCACCGCCATTGAGCAACATTTCTAAGAAACGATTGGCTTGCTCAGCACTGGTATAGATATTTCCTGCTGGGCAAACGGTATCCATAAAACGATGATCATTGGTCACATCAACAGCCAATTTTAAACCACCACCGAGTACACGATTTAAATAATGATCTGTACCTAGTTTCGGATGGATGCCAGTTGGGTAGTTTAAAGCGACTTGATCACGGAGTTCTGGCTTTAAACCATAATTGAAATAAGGCAGATCCATGGGCTTTTCAATCTGTTCATGTAAGAACTGGCGAATATCCTGTCCTGTTACACGCTCAATAAGCTCACCGAGAATATAACCTGCTGTGACTGCATGATAGGCAAGATGCGATCCAGCTGCTGAAATGGGTTTTGCTGCATAGAGATGTTTTAAAATTTGATCTTTATCAAATAAAAGTTCAGGTGTAACTTCCATTTCAACTCGAGGGATACCACCACGATGCGAGAGTAAGTGGAAAATCGTGGCATCTTGTTTACCATTTTGAGCATATTCAGGTAAATAATAACTAATGGGATCAAGTAAATTTATTTCCCCCATTTCATTCAATATATGCACCAGTATAGCGGTAATCATTTTGGATGCTGAAAATAGACATACGGGTGTATCTGTATTGCCAATTAGCGCATCTTTAGCAAGTCCTTGCGTAGAGTTTCCCTGTGCATAACCAAGACTGCGATTCAGTAAAATATGTCCCTTACGTCTTAAACAAAAATTAATGAGTGGATAATTTCCAGTTTTATAAAGGCTTTCGATGCTCGCCCAAATTTTTTGTAGTTGTTGTTCGGTCATCCCCCCGAGTTCAGCTGCAACTTCATGTTGCTGATGCATAACAGAACTTAAATCATGAGGCACATAACAGGTATTGGTTGAAAATATTTTCACGGTGTTCTCTTTATATCCTTTGTTTTTATAAACCGTAGTGTGCCTTTACTCAAGATACTTGTCAGTGTCCCAACTGACTTACAAATGATTTAAAGCGGATAACTTTGCAATCTACGGGTAGTTCCTTTAAAATAGATGGCTGCTGTAGTGATGCACGGCAGTCATCTTAGTTTTGAAGAATTAATATGATTTGTATCAAATACTTATATAAGCATCTCGGAGAAATCGAATGGCTTTAACAAACGCAGATCGCGCAGAGATCATGGCTAAATTTGCTCGTGTAGAAAACGACACGGGTTCACCAGAAGTTCAAGTTGCTTTATTGACTGCACAAATCAATGATTTACAAAGTCACTTTAAAGCACACAAACACGATCATCATAGCCGTCGTGGTTTGATTCGTATGGTTAACCAACGTCGTAAGCTTCTTGATTACCTTAAAGGTAAAGACACGACTCGTTATACTGACGTGATTGCTGCTTTAGGTTTACGTCGTTAATTCGATTTAAACTTTTATTTTCGGATGATTGCATGTTCAATGCTGTACTGATGAAAACTAAAGTCTATCTAGCTTTGACTAGATAACTGGAAGGGGCGAATGTTTCGCTCCTTCTTTGTGTTTAAAAATAGTGTATTCATAGATGTTTATTCTCTAGTGAGGTCGGCTTCTAAGCTTTGCCATTTATTCATAAACCTTTAAAATGCCAAAGCTTAGGGGTCTCCACTAGAATAAAATCAGGAAAGAAAAATATATGTCGATGTTTAATATCGTTCGTAAAGAATTCCAATTTGGTCAACACCAAGTTGTTTTAGAAACAGGTCGTGTTGCGCGTCAAGCAAACACTGTAGTCATTACAATGGGCGGTGTAACCGTACTTGTTGCTATCGTTGCTCAACCGAAAGCAAAAGCAGGTCAAGACTTTTTCCCTTTAACGGTTAACTACCAAGAAAAACAATATGCTGCGGGTCGTATTCCGGGTGGTTATGGTAAACGTGAAGGCCGTCAGACTGAATCTGAAACTTTAATTTCACGTCTGATTGACCGTCCAATTCGTCCGTTGTTCCCAGAAGGTTTCTATAACGAAATCCAAGTCACAGCGACTGTTATTTCTTCTGACAAGACTATGGATGCTGACATTGCTGCAATGTTGGGTGCTTCAGCTGCAATGTCAATTGCGGGTGTTCCATTCCGTGGTCCAATCGCAGGTGCACGTGTTGGTTTAATCAACGGCGAATACATTCTTAACCCGAACTATGAACAATTGAAAGAGAGTGATCTTGATCTTGTGGTTGCGGGTACTGAATCTGCAGTACTTATGGTTGAATCTGAAGCGAAAGAACTTTCAGAAGACCAAATGTTAGGCGCTGTATTGTTCGGTCATGACGAAATGCAAATTGCTGTTCAAGCAATTAAAGAATTTGCTGCAGCTGCTGGTGCAGTTGAATCGACTTGGGTTGCTCCAAGCAAAAACGAAGCACTTTTAGGTCAATTAAAAGATGCATTCGAAGCGAAAATTTCTGAAGCATATACGATTGCAGTTAAACAAGACCGTTATGCGGCACTTGATGCACTTTCTGCTGAAGCCGTTGCTCAGTTCGTTCCAGAAAATGATGAAACGGGTATTGCAAATGAAGTTGACGAATTATTCGAAGATTTAAAATACCGTACAGTTCGTGACAACATTTTGTCAGGTAAACCACGTATTGATGGTCGTGACACCAAAACTGTTCGCGCTATTGATGTTCAAGTTGGTGTATTAGGCCGTGCACACGGTTCAGCATTGTTCACACGTGGTGAAACTCAGGCGTTGGTTACAACGACTTTGGGTAATACACGTGATGCATTGATGGTTGATACTTTGTCAGGTACTAAAACTGATAACTTCATGTTGCATTACAATTTCCCTGCATACTCTGTAGGTGAAACAGGTCGTGAATCTGGCCCTAAACGTCGTGAAATTGGTCATGGTCGTTTAGCGCGTCGTGGTGTTCAAGCGGTACTTCCACCGGCTGATCGCTTCCCATACGTGATTCGTATCGTATCTGATATTACTGAATCTAACGGTTCATCTTCAATGGCTTCTGTATGTGGTGCTTCATTATCACTTATGGATGCAGGTGTTCCATTGAAAGCACCAGTTGCAGGTATTGCAATGGGTCTAGTGAAAGAAGGCGAGCGTTTCGCAGTTCTTTCTGACATCTTGGGTGATGAAGACCACTTAGGTGACATGGACTTTAAAGTAGCGGGTTCTGCAAACGGTATTACTGCGCTTCAAATGGATATCAAGATTGAAGGTATCACTGAAGAAATCATGGAAGCTGCATTGAACCAAGCTTATGCTGGTCGTATGCACATCCTCAATGAAATGAATCAAGTGATTTCACGTGCTCGCCCTGAAATTTCGATGCATGCACCGACGTTCCAAGTGATCAACATCAACCCTGACAAGATTCGTGATGTGATTGGTAAAGGTGGCGCGACCATCCGTGCTATTACTGAAGAAACTAAAGCAGCGATTGATATCGAAGATAACGGTACAGTGCGTGTATTTGGTGAAACGAAAGCTGCTGCTGCCGCTGCTGTTGCCAAAATTCAAGCACTGACTGCCGAAATTGAACCAGGTACGATTTACACAGGTAAAGTCATTCGTATCGTTGAATTCGGTGCGTTTGTAAACATCATGCCAGGTACAGATGGTTTACTTCATATTTCTCAAATTTCTAACGAACGTATTGCCAATGTTGCAGACGTATTGAAAGAAGGTCAGGAAATTAAAGTACAGGTTGCCGATGTTGATAACCGTGGCCGTATTAAATTAACCATGAAAGATATCGAACAAGTATAATTGTTTCGAAGTCTAAAAAAGTCCGCTTGATGCGGGCTTTTTTTATGGCATGATGTTGAGCAGGAATACCAACAATAATTGTAAATATGCAGACTTTCTATTTTTTTCAACATCCAGAAGAACCGTTTAGTTGTGTTCAGCAAGTGCCTGTGCAGGATCAAGAACAACAGTTTATCTGGGTTGATTGTGTACGTGAGGATCTTGTCAATCGTACTGAGCAATGGCAGCAAGAGATCCTAAATCAAAGCCAAATATTACTGAATGAATATCATATTAAAGATATTTTAAATTTAGAACATCCATGTACTTTCGATACGATGGATGAATATGATTTACTGATTTTCAGAAAGTTAATTACCCCTGATGATACTGTGTCTAGTGGTGAAAAAGCAGTTGAACGCCACGAAAATTTGTTTGGATTAGCGACATCGCCGATCAGTTTTATTTTTACTTCTCAAGTATTAATTACAATTCGTGAGAAAGGTAATCATGCTGTAGAACATTATCTCGAACGAATTATGCAGACACTGAACAAAGGAATAGATGAGCAAAACCGACCGCGGAAATTACCCTCGACGCCTTTAGATCTGGCTTTAAGATTATTAAATGCCATGATTGATGGCTATTTGGATATACGTAATCCATTGAGTCGACGGGTTGAGTTTTGGCAGCAAGAATTATTACAAGGTAATCGCCGATTTCAGAAATGGCAGCAACTTTTTCAAGAAAATATGACATTTCAACAAATTGAGAATCTGTGTGAAGAACAAATTGATGCACTCCAAGAATTAAGAAATGAAATTGTAGAAAATTATGCACATATTAAAGGTAAAAAACGCACCGAAAGGCAAGATATAATATTGGTTCGCGTGGATGATTTGGTCAGTCATGTGGGGCGTATTCAAAAATATATCATACGATTGGGCAGTGCCATTCAATCTGCCATTGATTTACATTTTTCTGCTGTCGCCAATCAAACCAATGAAAATATGCGAATTTTAGCCATACTGACTGCAGTATTTGCCCCATTGACTCTATTAACAGGGGTTTATGGCATGAATTTTGAGTTTATTCCTGGTTTAAAAAACCCGATTGGTTTTTGGATCATGCTTTTTGTCATGGTTGTTTGTACAGTTCTACTCATGGTTTACTTCTATCGTCGACACTTAGTTGGACGAGGGGAGCGCAGTGTGATCGATATGTTGGCACAGCAACATAAAGATCAGCACGTTAATTTATTTTGGTTCTTAGATTATGAACCGATTAAACAAACCATGAAAGAAGTCGAAAAAATGGCTAAATTCAAATAAATTTTTGACGAGCATCTTTCATCGTGGATGAATGAATCTCCTGTATTTTCATCTAGAAAATTTTGGGGATTCTATTCAAAATCAGTATTGAGGACTGTCTTGTTCTGCCTTTTTTAACAATAAATAAATCTCATCTTTATACTTTAACTTTTTGCGTTTTAGTATTTCGATATCATCATTAATGACATGGACAGGATTTAGTTCTAAATGGGTAATTCTTTTATCGAGCACGTCATGCTCTTCTAGAATTTTTGCAAAATGCGGGTTTTCTTGTTTCAGAATAGTCATTAATTCAGTATATTCTGGAAACATAGTTTTAATCTTTTTGTTCATGACCTTAATATTCATATCTTTTCGACACCTTTGACAATGTTGAGGTTGAATAGAAAGTGATCATAATGACAGGTAAGTGATTTACCTGTCAGCTCATTTAACAAAAAGTTTCGAATTAATTTGATTGATGCTGAATATGTCGCACTTGTTTGCGTAATTGCTGAACTTCATCAATTAAATCCATCATCATGGCGACTGCTGCAAGACTGGCTTCAAAGTCACGTTGTAATCGATACGCTCTACGAGCACGAGCAATGTCATCACCAAAAAATTGATGAATTCGCTCCTCTGGTCGTGCGGGTAAAATCTCATACTCCAGGAGTTGTAAGACCCAGTCAGGGCTTTGACCACATGCTTGGGCAAAATTTTTAAGGTCAAAACTGTTGTTTTCATCAACAATTTCAACTTCATGATATCCATTACAAATAATTTCACGATACTGAATAGTGGTCATAAGAATGCTCCCTTAAGATGTACGAGGATTAAAGTCCGTAAAGCTATCTGCAAAATTTTGATAAGCTTGTTGTTCTGCTTCAGAGTGTGCACTTGGAAATACAATATTAAGGACTAAGTAAAGATGCCCAGGCGTTTTATTGGGAATACCTTTATCTTTTAAGCGAAGTTGTTGTCCATTTTTTGCATTTTTAGGAATGGTGACTTTGATTTTACCTGCGGGTGTCTCTACTTTAATACTTTGACCTAAAGCAGCTTCCCATGGGGCAATATTGAGCGTGAAGTAAACATCAGCGCCTTCGACTCGAATCTTGTCGGTATCTCTATAGCGAATTTCAATATACAGATCACCATTTTCGCCGCCATTAATTCCTGCTTGACCTTGTTTAGCTAGGCGAATTTGTTGACCTTCTTTCATGCCTTTTGGAATTTTGACCTGTAAGGTTTTACGTTGAACTTCAGGTTCTCCATAAGCATTGTAACTTGGAATTTGTAGGGTAATATTTTGGGTTGAACCCTCATAGGCGATTGCAGCATCAACTTCTATACTGGCATGTTGATCTTCACCTCTATAGCTGCGTTGTTGTCCTGAACCTCTTTGTCCGAAATCTTGTTGGTGTCCTCCGCCAAAACCTCCGCCAAAGCGACCAAATAAGTCTTCAAAGCCACTAAAATCGGAACTATGCTCTTGTCCAGAACTATGCCGATAATACTTAGCATCATCAAATCCGCCGTGTCCTGCTTGTTGTCCAAAGCCAGAAAATCCTTGAGGATGGTCTAATTCAAAATCATATTCTTTTTTCTTTTCAGCATTACTTAATGTGTCATAAGCAACATTAATGGCTTGCATGCGTTCTTCTGCATCAGCTTCTTTACTAATATCCGGATGATATTTTCGCGCTAATTTACGATAGGCTTTTTTAATTTCTGCAGCAGTTGCAGCACGGGTCAATCCCAGTTCTTCGTAGTAATTTTTGGTCATATTGACAATCATTATGTATATTGATTTACCTCATTATTATTCTAGTTTTGTTGGGATGAATAGTACTTCTTGGTGTTGTTTTTGTTTCAAATCCAAATTTACAAATTCCACTTTATTTATACTTTTATTTTACGCATTAATTCCAGTACAACATTGAGCTATACATTTTGCTCAATGAGTAACTCCGTCTAAGGTCATGATCATTGTTAATAATGCGGATAATCAGAATATTTGTAAGGTTATTTACATGAGGTACTTTTAAATGGGCAATAAAAAAAGAGTGAAATTAGCTTCACTCTTTTAGGGAATAATACAATATTTTTTAAAAGTTAGTGATGAGTTAACTTAAATGGCTGCCAAATAGGCTTAAGGCTTGTTCGGCAGTGAAGCTATATCGTGTATTGCAGAATTGACAATCCATGGTAATCGGATTCTGTACTTCCAATGTTTCAAGAACGGCATCTATCCCAATTTGCTGTAAGGCAGTGGCACATTTATCTTTAGAGCAAGTACATGCAAATTGTAGTTTTTCAATCTCAGGTAAGCGTACTTCTTCTTCATTATATAAACGGTAAAGAATTTCTTGAGCATCTAATTGAATTAACTCATCTGCTTTTAAGGTTTCCGTGAGTACGGTTAAACGTGGCCAAATATCTTCATCAATTCTTTGCTGTTCTTCTTCATTATTACGCGGTAATAATTGAATGAGTAAACCTCCAGCAGATTGTGCCGTACTGGCGAGTGCAATCCGTGTAGGAATTTGCGCTGATAAATCATAATATTGCATTAAACAACCCGCCAGTGTCGGTTTGTCTAAAGCCACAATACCTTGATAACGTTCACCAAAATCAGGTTCAATATTGATAAATAGTACAGGTTTGAGTAAAGCAGATAATACCGTTTGACTGCTCTCTGCTGTCGCAAAACGGGGGTCTTCTTCATAATCTGCAAGTGCACGAACTTCACCTAAGTGATTACACTCGGCCATTGCCCATTTAAATGTACCTTGAGCTTGAATTTGTAAGCTGATACGTCCTTGAATCTTTAAAGTACTGGCAAGTAAGGCGGTTGCACTGAGCATTTCACCTAATAACACTTGCACTGCCGGGGCATAGCTTCTTTGCGCAAGAATCGTTTGCAATGCTTGTTCTAAGTGCACGACTTCACCACGCACAGGACTCTCTTCAATATAAAAACGTTGACGTAAATCAGACATAAAAATTCTCCAAATCCTTATATAGATGGTGGCTAAATCAAAAAACACAAGCGAGAGTGATTATAAATCATGGCTTAATTTTCTTTATCGCGTGTGACATTTATGCGGTTTGGGTTATGTTTCTGCATGCTAGAGCGCTCACAAGCTTCATCACTTGTCGATGAGGGATCAACTTCTGTTGACGTATTGCTCTGATCAGACGCTTGTGCATCACTTTCAAATAAATGTTCGAGTTCACCTAAGAAGTTACGATAACTTTCAAACACTTTTTGTTCGTCTGTGTAGATACGTTGTTGCTTTGCGAGTAATTGTTCATCGTAATCACGAAATAACTCAATGCTATGCTGTGCTTTATCTTGATCAACCCCCAATTCACAGAGGGTCTGATAGGCCATTCCGAGTGATGATAAGTATGTTTCACGCCAAATATGTTGGATACCTAAATCCCTTAATAAGTGCATATGATAGCGATCACGGGCACGAACCAATACACTGAGGTTGGGATAATTGAGTCGTATATGCCGTGCCACATTCATCGATGCTTCTACATCATCAATTGCAAGGACAAACACTTGAGCTGTTTCAATACCTGCCGATCTGAGCAAGTCTGGATGCGTTACATCGCCATAATACAGTGTGCCACCATAGCGGCGAACGAAATCAATGCGTTGTAAGTTGTTATCAATTGCCGTAAAAGGGAAGTGTTGCAGATGTGCTAAGCGCGCAATAATTTGCCCAAATCGGCCAAAGCCAGCAATAATTAAAGCTGGATGTTGATCTGGAATTTCATCGTATTCAGGTTCTATATTTTTATTGAAGAGTGGAACAATCCACCTTGAGACCAGCCAAAATAGAATGGGCGTAAGTACCATGGATAATGTCACAATCAGGGTAATCGGCTCTAAAATTGCGGCAGTAACGACTTTTTCACTTTTTGCGACGTTTAATACCACAAAGGCAAATTCACCACCCTGTGCAAGACAGGTCGCAATGAGTAAGCTATTGCTCCAACTGTATTTTTTAAAACGTGCAATTGCTAGCATCGTGCAGGTTTTAAGCAACATTAAAAGTAATGCACCACCGATAATCATGACTGGCATATCGGCAAGCAAAGACAGTTGCATACTCATGCCGACGGTCATGAAGAATAGACCCAGTAGTAAGCCTTTAAAAGGCGCAATACTCGCTTCGAGTTCATGTCGGAATTCTGAGTCGGCAAGTAATACGCCGGTTAAAAATGCCCCGAGTGTCGTACTGATACCGAGTGTATCCATGAGTAGAACGACACCCAAAACAATAAATAAGCCAACGGCAGTAAGAAGTTCCGTTGCACCACTTTTAGCAATAAATCGGAAGAAAGGGCGCATCACATAGCGACTAAATAAGAATAAGCCTGTGAATGTTGCAATAATGGCTGCAAAATAGGCAATACCATGGTGGGTAGATGATCCACCGGCTAATACAGGAATGACTGCAATTAATGGAACGGCAGCAATATCTTGAAAAAGTAAAATCGAAAAGGATTGTTGACCATGTGTGGTATTGAGTTGTTGTTTTTCATTCAGAAGTTGCAAGACAAATGCCGTGGATGAAAGTGCCAATGCAAAACCGATGACGAAGCTTGCAGATAAAGATTGCTGTAACAGCAGGAAAACCGTGCCCATCAGCACCACGCCCGTGGTGATGACCTGTAAACTGCCCAGCACAAAAATGGATTGACGCAGTTCCCAAAGTCGCTGTGGTCGCAGTTCAAGCCCAATGAGAAACATCAGTAGAATTACCCCAAATTCAGCTAAATGCATCATGTCAGTCGGATTACTGGCAATATTGAGCATATTGGGACCGAGTAACATTCCCGTAAACAGATAACCTAAAACCGTTGCAATTCCCAACTTTTTACCGAGGGGAACGAAGAGTAATGCTGCCCCTAAAATAATCGTCATTTCCAGTAATAGTGACATTCACTCGTCCTAAGTTATTGCATCTGTTCTCGTAAAATTGTAGCGTGAAATTTACAAACTCTACGCATTAATTAGGTTGCATGGAGCATTTTATTTATTTCAGGCACATCATATGACCTCATTGTAAGGATTAGCCTACCCAATAATTCGGGTGTCAGCAGTAAGTCGTAAGCAGCACAAGCTTTATGCTGCTTGAGCAGGCTAATTTAATTCTTGAGGGTCAACATCGATGGTAAGCTTCATCGAGGACGGTTTATTCTGCAATAGCTGTTGCCACCAATGCCGAATATAGAAATGCATTTTGGCACGATCTTGTGAAAGTAAGGCAACATGGGCTTGATAACGTCCAGCTTTGCGCTCCATCGGTGCAGGAATAGGCCCCCAAATATCAATGAGATTGGCTTCAGTATTTTGTCGGAGTTGTTGTGTCATTTCACTGAGGAACTTTTGATTTTCATCCTGACTACGCGATTCACAACGAATTAATACCGCATAACGGCAAGGTGGAAGTAACGCCAGTTGACGATCTGCTAAGGTTTGCTTGGCAAAAGTTTGGTAATCCTGCTGCATGATAATTTCGAACATCGGATGATCGGGTCGCAGCGTTTGTAGATAAACATCGCCTTTTTTCTCACCACGTCCAGAGCGACCAGCCACTTGAATAATAAGCTGCGCCGTGCGTTCGGGTGCACGGAAATCAACACTCAATAAACCCCCATCAATATCCAATATGGCCACCAAAGTCACATAAGGAAAGTGATGTCCTTTGGCTAGCATTTGCGTACCTAATAGAATCGTGGGTTGGCTTTTTTGGATTTGATCATAAATTTTCTGCCAACTCCCGACACGACTGGTCGAGTCGCGATCGACTCGCAGCACTGGGAAATCTGGAAAGAGCTCATTTAAACTTTCTTCAACTTTGGCGGTGCCCATACCAATTGGTTTCAAGGTCTGTTGGTTACATTGAGGACAGGAATCGGGCAAACGATTAATCGTGCCACAATGATGACAATGCAAATGTGAATATGGCTTCATGTGTAAGGTGAAATGTGCATCACAATGTGGACAGTTGGCTTGCCATGCACAACTTTCACAAATTAAAACAGGTGCATAGCCCCGTCGATTTAAGAAAATTAACACTTGTTCTTTTTTATCTAAGCGCTTTTTAATTTCATCAATCAATTGGGTACTCATTCCCTGTTTTTTTTGTGCTATTTTCAAATCAATTAAATGCATTTTTGGCATGACCGCAGCACCAGCACGTTGATTTAATTCGAGTCGCGTTAATTTATCTTGTTGCGCTAAATAGTAGCATTCAATACTGGGGGTGGCTGATCCTAAAATAATCGGGCAGTTTTCTAAATGGGCACGATATAAAGCAACATCACGGGCATGGTAACGAAAGCCTTCTTGTTGTTTAAATGACAGATCATGCTCTTCATCTAAAATAATTAATCCAAGATTGGGGAGTGGTGTATAAATCGCTGAACGCGTACCTAGAATAATCGAGGCTTTTCCTGTTTGTGCCGATTGCCATGCTTGCAGGCGTTTGGTGTCATTCAGGCCTGAATGTAGCAGCACAATATTACAGTGGAAGCGAGATTGAAAACGGCTGATAGTTTGCGGTGTTAGGCCAATTTCAGGCACTAAAACCAGCACTTGTTTACCTTGTTTTAAAACCTCCTGCATGACTTGCAAATACACTTCAGTTTTACCACTTCCCGTTAAACCATCCAATAAAAAAGCCTGATATTTGTTTTGCGCTTTTAAAATCGTTTGAATTGCTTTTTTTTGCTCATCATTGGCTGTTAGCGGCATTTGAGCCAACTGTACGGGTTCAGGTGTGAAGTTTTGTTGCTCTAATTCGCAGCGGATAATCCCTTTTTTTTCAATTGCTTTTAGCGTTGCTGTTTCAATGCCGCTTAAATTTAGAATATTTTCCTGCGTTCCTTGAGGATGTAGTTTTAAAATTTTATAGGCCGCTTGTTGTTTCTCCGAACGTTTCACTTTGTCTTCTGCGGCTAAATCTAAAACTTTCCAATTTCGTGCTAACAAATTATAAGGTTTACCTTGCCGTAAGAAGGTCGGTAATGCAGTGTGTATGACTTCACCAATTGGAAATTGATAATACTGCGCAGACCATGTCAATAAACTTAAAACTTTATTATTTATGATGGCTGTTTCATCAAGTAGTTCGGTAATAAATTTAAGTTGAAAGCGTGGGTCAATAGGCGCATCAGGGGCTAGTTTTTCAATGATGACCCCTGTGATATTTTGTCGACCAAAGGAGACCGCCACACGAGCGCCAACTTCAGCTTGTTGATATTGCTCAGCACTGAGTTTGTAGTCGAAACAATCGTACAGATACACAGGCACGGCAACCCGTATACGGTAAATAGCGAGGCTTGAATCTGTAGGTTTCGGCATATGCAATTATCAGTTACTCAAAGATGAAATAGTATCGTGTACGGTTTGGGCTTATGTTAGAGTGTGATCGTCATTTATAGACATGAATATGAATGATTTTTAGGGTCGGACGCAACTGCTTAGACTAAAAATTTAGGAAAACTAGAGCATTATAATGCCTGCATATCAATTTATTGCCATTGATGCTTCTGGGAAGCAGCAAAAAGGCGTGCTAGAAGGAGATTCAGCACGCCAGATTCGACAACAACTACGCGACAAAGAGTGGATTCCTGTTGCAGTAGATGCTGTGGAGCAAAAAGATAAAAATAAAACATCGGCTTGGTTTCAAAAGAAATTTTCAGCTTATGATTTAGCTTTAATGACTCGCCAGCTTGCGGTATTGGTCGCTGCGTCAATTCCTTTGGAAGAAGCCTTGCGTGCTGTGGCCAAGCAAAGCGAAAAAACGCATGTGCAAAATTTATTATTGTCTGTGCGTTCGAAAGTTTTGGAAGGTCATTCACTGGCGCAAGCAATGCAACAAATTGGCCGCTTTCCAGATTTATATATTGCAACGATTGCCGCTGGAGAGCGCTCAGGACATTTGGATTTAATTTTAGATCAATTGGCCGATTACACTGAAAACCGTTTTGCGATGCAAAAGAAAGTTCAGGGTGCCATGATTTATCCCATAATATTAATGCTGATGTCGTTTGGCATTGTTATGGGATTGATGACGTATGTCGTGCCAGACATTGTTAAAACCTTTGATCAAAGCAAACAAGCCTTGCCATGGATTACCATGGCACTGATGAAAGCCAGTGAGATTATTCGTACCGCTTGGCCCTTTATGATTGTGGCGACCATAGTCGGAATGTTCTTATTGGTACGTTTCCTCAGAACATCAGCAGGTCATTATGCTTTTGATCGCTTAACACTCAAATTGCCATTATTTGGTAAATTATCCCGTGGTATAAATGCCGCACGCTTTGCCAGTACCTTATCTATTTTGACCCAATCGGGTGTACCGCTTGTCGATGCTTTAAAAATAGGGGCAGCGGTCAGTAGTAATTGGGTAATTCGAGATGCAGTGAATCTGGCTGCAGAGAAAGTAACTGAAGGTGGAAACTTGGCAACTCAACTGGAGCGTTGTGGTTATTTCCCACCGATGATGGTACAAATGATTAAAAGTGGTGAAGCATCAGGTGAACTAGATCGTATGTTAGAACGTGCTTCTAATATGCAAGATCGTGAAGTAACGACATTCATTTCAACGCTATTGGCACTGCTTGAGCCATTAATGTTAGTTTTTATGGCGGGTATTGTACTGGTGATTGTTATTGCGGTGATGTTGCCCATTGTGAATATGAACAATATGATTTAAGTCAAATCATCACGATTATTTTATGACGAATTTGTAAGAGAGAACTTTAATGCAACGGAAAATGTATCAAGCCAAACAATCGGGTTTTACTTTAATTGAAGTCATGGTGGTGATTGTAATTTTAGGGGTACTTGCCGCTCTAATTGTTCCCAATGTAATGGGGCGTGGTGAAAAAGCAAAAGTAGATACAACAAAAATTGCCCTTAAAGGTGTTGCAGGCGCACTGGATCAATATAAATTAGATAATGGTCATTTTCCAAGCGCACAAGAAGGCGGTTTAGATGCATTGGTTAATCAACCTGCGACGGCGAAAAATTGGTTACCAGGTGGGTATGTTAAAGGTGGCTATCCAAAAGACAGTTGGGATAATGATATGCAATATGTAATCCCAGGTTCAGAAGGGCGTTCTTTTGATTTATATTCTTTTGGTGCTGATGGCAAACAAGGCGGTGAAGGAAATGATGCTGATATTTATTACCAGCCTTAATCAAGAATCATTCTAAATAAAATCAATTGAAAGCATCACTTCACTGATTCAAATCAAATAAATCGAGAGTGAAGTGATAATCTTTCTTAGTTATAAATATTAACCTAAGGTCATGAATTAAAATGTAAATTTATATTTTTTCTATTTGAGAGTTATAATAAGAATTGTTTTCATATTTAATAGTTACAAGAAAGGTAAATAATGCATAGCAATAGACTTTTTATTTAAATCAAAGCTTGCATAATAGGTCTTAGAGAGTCTGTTTGCGAGGGAGATAAGATGAAAGCATTATTGTTATCCGATGAAATAAACCAATTTCATTGGGCTATGCTCAAATCTGTTCTATTGGTTCTGAGCTTATTACCTTTGAGTCAGTTCTTTCTCAACTTATTACAAGGCATTGATGCCAGTAGCCAAATTATATTGGGCTTTTTAGCGATTAGTATATTTACTGCATTCACGATTATTAGTTTTTATAGTGCGTTAAGTGCAACTATCATACAAATAAATCAACCATCCGCATCCGTATTCGAACAGCAGATTATGAGGATTTATCGCTATCTTCCAATGCTTTGTCTTACGGTGATGGTGTCCTACTTAGCCACTCAGATTTAGATAATATTAATTGCCATAAATAAAAAAACCGAGGACTTAGCCTCGGTTTTTTTATTGGTCATTAATTTTTTAAATTATGCTGTATAAGAGCGATTTTTCTATCTGCTTAAAGCAAGATCAATAGAAATTAGCGTCGTGACTTAAAACTCACATCGACGAGTTTCGGTCGATATATCCAGCCTAAAATCAATAAAAATAATGAAAACCCTAAAATAGGCCAGTCACTAAAACGGGTATACCAAGTTTGACCTTGCATTGCGGGTAGATCACCACGCAGTACAGCTTCTTGATCTATAGGTGCTTGCTTTACAATATGACCATTATGATCAATAAATGCGGTGACACCAGTATTGGTGGCACGTATAAACCAACGGCCATTTTCTTTCGCTCGCATCTGAACCATTTGTAAGTGTTGTAATGGTCCTGCTGTTCCAGTAAACCAAGCATCATTAGAAACGGTCACCAAAAAATCACTATTTAAGGCATTGCGACGAGTAAGATTTGGATAGGCGACTTCATAGCAAATTGCTGCGGAAAGTTTACGACCTTTAATTTGAAAAGGTTTTTGATCACTTGCACCACGAGAAAATCCGCTCATGGATGGATCATTTTGTAATGCAGGCAGTACCCAACCGAGTAAGCCAGACAGTGGAATATATTCACCAAATGGCACTAAGCGTTGCTTTTTATAGAGTCCAGAAGCATCACTACCTAAAGCCATCATACTGTTGTAGAACATCGGATGGCCTTGTTGTTGTGATTCTTTTAAATCCCAATATGGAATACCTGTAACCCAAGCTGTGCCAGTCTTTTTGCCTTGTTGATCCATCATATCCAAAAATTCTTGAATATCGGTTTGGAATAAGGGAATGGATGATTCTGGCCAAACGATGACATCTCGGCCCCATTCGGTACGACTCAAATTTGCATAAATTTGTAAGGTTTTAATTTGGTATTCTGTTAACCATTTTAAATCTTGTGGAATGTTGCCTTGAATTAAAGAAACGCTCAGTGGCTTTTCTGCTTTGGGGTGGACAAATTGAATTTGTGCTACGGCCCAAGCACCCAACAATAATAATGCAGATGGAATAAGCCAAAATATACGTTTTCTTAATATTTCCACTAAAGCGCAGGCCAATAGAATGGCCACAAAGGAAACGGCAAAAACCCCAAAGAGAGGTGCATAGCCATCTAAGAAACGTTCAGTGAAGGCATAGCCTGCAAACAACCATGGAAAACCAGTAAACACCCATGTTTTAGACCATTCAAACAGTACCCAAAGCGGTGCAAATGTGAGGGGAGTCTCTGGGAAAAACCGTCGATATACCCAAGTTTGGACTGCGGTAAATAAGCCCATTAATAATGCCATTAGGGCAATCATGAGGACGCTTAAAACAGCATTGGTATCACCATACACATGGATAGAGGTATATAACCAGAATGCACCAACAAACCACAGCCCAAAACCGTAACTTAAGCCAATTGCAAAAGCTTGCTTGGGAGTGCGTTGATGTAAACATGCATAAAGCAAGGCTGGAGAAAGAATGGCTAGCCACCACCAGTAAAAAGGTGCTAGCGCTAAACTAAACACTGCACCTGAGCTCAGTGAAATAATTAAAGGATAAATCAAGGGGAGTGGTTTATTTTGAGGTGAAGAATTTAACAGTTTGTCAAAGTAGGCTCTCATTTATGTACAGCTCGAATCAGATGAATAGTGCGGGCATCTGCTTCAATAATTGTAAATTCCCAATCGCCAAGTTCAATAATTTGACCTTTTAAATCACTCACTAAGCCAATTTCTTGAAGCAATAATCCACCGACAGTTTCGACTTCATCATCAGAAAAGTCAGCATCTAAAACAGTGTTGAAATGTTCAATTGGTGTAAGTGCTTGCACGATCCATGTATTATCGGTTGTGTCAGGCGTTATAAATTGAGCTTCTTCATCGACATTGTCATGTTCATCTTCAATTTCACCAACAATTTCTTCTAGAATATCTTCTAGAGTGACTAAACCTGACGTTGAGCCATATTCATCAATCACCACTGCGATGTGGGTTTGGGTATTTTTCAACATCCGCAAAACTTGATCTGAGCGCGCACTTTCAGGCACAAATTGTGGCTGACGCATTAATGCTCGAATATCTACGACAGATGATCGATCGGATAGAAAAGGCAATAAGTCTTTCGCCAGTAAAATTCCGACGACATTATCGGGTTGATTGGCTGAAAACACAGGAAAGCGTGAATGTGCTGATTCAATCAAGACATGTAAAATATCGAACAGTTGATCATCTTCTTGTAAGCTGACCATTGCTGTCCGTGGCGTCATGACTTCACGGACTTTGGTTGCAGGAAGGTCTAACACGCCTTCTAACATTGCAACTGTATCGGGTTCTAAAAAACGACGTGAATCTTGTACTAGTTTTAGTAGTTCATCGCGGGTTTCTGGTGCGGTACCTAACCATTTGCGTAAGCCGCGCATTCCCCACGATGGGCCTGATTCCTCGTGCATGATCTTTCCTAAAGACTCTTATTTCAAAAAAGTAAATTTATCATACCGAAGAAACCACAGAAGTCTATCGCTAAAATGCGGTAATTAGATGAATGTAGATGTCATTTTGATTGTGCTTTTAGATGGGATTCAGACAAATTTAGAATATGTTAAAATCCAAATGAACTTTATTCGAGAATAGACTATGTCTGATCAGGCTATCACCGCTACGATTCAACTCAATACGCGTGGCTTACGTTGTCCAGAACCTGTGATGATGTTGCATCAAGCGGTTCGTAAATCAAAGTCGGGAGATATCGTTGAGGTCTTTGCCACCGATAATTCAACGTCTTGGGATATTCCTAAGTTTTGTATGCATTTAGGACATGAATTATTATTACAAGAAGAACTGTTGGATGATGCAGGCAATAAAGAGTTTCATTATTTAGTGAAGAAAGGCTGAGCAAGAATAAAATATTGATAATAAAAAATCCCCTCGGAAGGGGATTTTTTATTGCATCTTACATATTTGGATATGAGAAGCACTGCTTCGCAAGAATTATCCTAACATTACATGTTCGGGTAATTAGGACCACCGCCACCCTCAGGGGTTACCCAAGTAATGTTTTGCGAAGGGTCTTTAATATCACAAGTTTTGCAATGTACGCAGTTGGCGGCGTTAATTTGAAAACGCTTCGAACCATCATCATTTTCCATGATTTCGTAAACACCAGCCGGGCAGTAACGCTGAGCAGGCTCATCCCATTTTGGTAAGTTTACATTTACAGGAATTGATGCATCGGTTAATTTCAAATGTGCGGGTTGATTTTCTTCATGTACCGTATTCGAAACAAACACAGAAGACAAACGGTCAAAGGTTAGTTTACCATCTGGTTTTGGATAGTTCGGTTTAAATGTTGCTGCATCAACAGTTTTTAACGTACTGAAATCAGGAACTAAGTCATGCAATGTGAATGGGACTTTAAAGATATTTTGATCGATAAAGTTAAATGCACCACCCATCCATAAACCGAATTTGTGCATTGCTGGGCCGAAGTTACGAGAACGATGTAACTCTTCTTTTAACCAGCTGTTGTTGAATTTGTCGGTATATGCCGTCAATTCTTTAGTAAAGAAATCTTCGCCTTCAGTCACACGTGCAACAGCAAGATCACCACCTTTTTCCACACCGGCTTGAATGGCTTCAAATACAGCTTCACCACATAACATGCCAGACTTCATGGCAGTGTGAGAGCCTTTGATTTTGGCGAAGTTTAAGAAACCTGCATCATCACCAATTAAGCAACCGCCTGGGAAGGTCAATTTAGGTAGAGAGTTTAAACCACCTTTGACCACAGCACGTGCGCCATAAGAAATACGTTTTCCACCTTCAAGATATTGCTTGATCAATGGATGCGTTTTCCAACGCTGCATTTCTGCAAATGGATACATGTTCGGATTTTCGTAAGATAAATCTACGATCACACCTAAAGTAACTTGGTTATTTTCAGCATGATATAACCACCAACCACCAGTAGAACCAGTTTCAGTCAAAGGCCAGCCTGAACCGTGCATTACAAGACCGGGCTTGTGCTTAGCAGGATCAATTTCCCAAAGCTCTTTAATGCCGATACCGTAGTGTTGTGGATCTGCATCTTGGTCTAGGTTAAATTTAGCAAGTAAACGCTTACCTAAATGACCACGGCAGCCTTCTGCAAAAATGGTATATTTTGCATGTAGTTCATAACCAGGGGTAAAGTTGTGAGTCGGCTCACCATCTTTACCAATGCCCATATCACCTGTTTGGATGCCTTTTACAGAACCATCTTCATGATAAAGGATTTCTGAAGCAGCAAAACCTGGAAAGATCGAAACTTCTAATTCTTCAGCTTTTGTACCTAACCAACGAACCACATTACCCAATGAAATAACGTAGTTGCCATCATTGTGCATGGTTTTTGGAACCATCCAATGCGGTGCTTCTTGCGACTTTTCAGCAGACATTAAGAAGTATGTTTTATCTTCCGTTACAGGAACATTTAAAGGCGCGCCTTCTTCTTTCCAATTTGGGAAAAGTTCATTGATTGCACGTGGTTCAAGTACAGCACCAGAAAGGATATGCGCACCAACTTCAGAGCCTTTTTCAACCACACATACAGATAAATCTGGGAGGTTGTTTTCAATTGCAAGTTGACGAATTTTGATCGCAGCAGAAAGACCAGCAGGGCCAGCGCCGACGATAACTACGTCAAACTCCATCGATTCACGTTCGATGTGTTCCATGTAGGACTCCTCATATTAGCTAAAGGTGGCAACCGTATTCATTTCATTATTTCAAAAATAAAAAAATCGGTGCTGCCATGAGTATGCTTAATTCATAGGTACAATTCTGATATCGTACCTTTTATAGTGTTGCGCTAGTATAGGTTTAAACCTTGATCTAGCCAATTGGCTGAGTCGTTTTATTTTTTCGTCAGCAAGGTATAAACCATGGTAAATCAAAATAATTCAACATCAGCGGCTCAAGAGCAGCCGAAGGGTGATGATAAAAACTTAATGAGTATTGCACAATACTTAAAAGATGCACAGCTGGGTCACAAAAGGTCAATTCCCCCTTTAGCACAGTGGCAGCCAAAGCATTGTGGCAAAATGGATTTAACGGTAAAAGCCAATGGGGAATGGTGGCACCAAGGTCAATTGATCAAGCGGGAAGCACTTTTAGATTTGTTTAGTAAAGTGCTTTGGAAAGAAGATGGAAAATTCTATCTAAAAACACCTGTTGAACAAATTGAAATTGATGTAGAGGATGAGCCTTTATTGGTCAACCAAGCGGATCAAATTTATCATAATGGTAAAAAATATTTACAGCTGACAACGAGTCACCAAGATGTGATTATTGTTGATGAGCAGCATCCTATTTTTATGCGTGAATACGCTGGCAATATGCGTCCTTATGTTCATGTCCGTTTTGGAATAAATGCATTAATTCAAAGATCTACATTTTTTCATTTAATTGAATATGGCGAATTGCTTGAAAATGCACGTGGGGATGCCATTTTATCTTTGCAAAGTGGTGATTTTTACTTGCAATTGAGTGCTTGAGGTTTAAGCTTTACAAGGTAATTTGACGCGTAGATTGATTGACTATGACCGCTATTCTTCCTCTATATCCGCTGAATGAGCCTATGTCTAAAGCATCGGCAGATGCGCCTATTGGAATTTTTGATTCAGGCATAGGTGGCTTATCTGTTGCGCAAGATATCGTTAGATATTTACCCAATGAACATATTCTGTATTATGCCGATACCGCACATGTCCCCTATGGTCCACGTGATGATCAGGAAATTCGTGAATTAACTGCACAGGCAATTGAATGGTTATATCGCCAAGGTTGTAAAGTTGCCGTAGTCGCCTGTAATACTGCGTCAGCATTTAGTTTGGATTATTTACGCCAGCATTATGGTAATGATTTTCCCATTATTGGTTTAGTACCAGCATTGAAGCCGGCAGTGTTGCAAACACAGTCTAAAGTTGTTTCCGTTTTGGCAACCCCAGCGACATTTCGGGGCAAGTTGATTAACGATGTGATACTGCATTTTGCAGAACCTGCAGGCGTTAAGGTTTTAACGGTGACTTGCTTAGACTTAGTTCCTTATGTCGAGGCTGGACTGCAAAAAAGTCCTGAATGTATTGCTAGCTTGAAAACAGTATTAGATCCAATTGTCGAGCAAGGTGCAGATTATTTGGTACTCGGTTGTACTCATTATCCTTATTTAAAAGAAACAATTCAGGCGCTCTATCAGGATGATTTAACTTTAATCGATTCTGGCGCTGCAGTTGCAAGACAAACGGCACGCATTTTAATTAAAAATGAGTTAATATCAGAGTCGGTTCAAAGATCCAGAACAACGTTAAAATGCTTTGTGAGTGGAAACAATGCCGATGAGTTGAAGCCGATTCTATCGCATTTGATTCATTCAGATATTTCATGGTCAATTGAAAATATTGTTGATAAACTGAGCTAAATGCTGCAGCATACAATTGTTTCATATTATTTTTTTAAGATTAGTGTAGGGCATATAATTCTCAAATCCATTCGGGGATGGTTTTAATTATATGTATGGAATAGGTTTGCCTATGCTCGATAAGCGATATCAAGTATTTATTACGACTTCAGGCAAAGAAATGCAGCCTGAAAGAATGGTGGTTTCCCAGACATTAATTGGTATGGGTTTTTTTTCGTGGGGGCTTGAACAAAGAACTCCATTGAGTACGGCTTTTGCCCGTCGTCAAATTGATGATTGTGATTATGTATTGTTGCTTTTAGGCAGTCAGTATGGAGAGCAATCGGTTTCGGGCGTGGGTTATATGCATTTGGAGTATATTTATGCAGTCACTAAACAAAAGCCAATTATTGTCTTTATGCATGAAAACCCTGAAGCGAGAAGTTTAGAATTACAAGAACAGCGTCCTGAGCTAAAAGAAAAATTTGAAGAATTTAGGCATCAATTACAGAAAGAAGTTGAACAAGTGGTGTGTTATCGCACCTTGAGAGATTTAGAACTTGCAGTTCGTTCCTATATGCCACAAATGTTGGAGCGTAATCCTGTCGTAGGCTGGGTGCGACCGCAGAATATCCAAGTTTTACAAGATGAAATTGACAACTTAAAGTCTCAGTTGGTACGTAGTAAAATTGAGCAAGGCAAGAAAGAAGCAGATCCTTTTTTAACTTTGCCTAAGGTGTCGATTAATGAAGTATTTAATTTTGATTATCGAATACATGTTTATCAGGATGGGAATTTTAAAGAGCTGAATCCTATCCGAGAGACAACATGGCTTGAGTTGGTGAGTATTTTATCTCAAGATTTTAAAGAGCCATTACCCGAAGAGTTTTTTTCTAAAGTATTGAATGACTATTTAAATGCCAAGGGATTAGCCGATGTGCAATTGCTCATGCCGAGAGCACATGCGGTTGCACGAGCACAGATTAATATTCGTGCACTCCATACCATTAAGCAACAAATGCGTAATAATGAATGGATCCTTCCCGTTGGACGAGATGATCGGCAGCGTATGATGTGGAAAATGACCGAAAAAGGCTTAAAATCGATTGAAGTAACTCAGTTGATTGGAAGACGTAACATAAGCATCTAAACATAAAATTTCATGCAGATATTTTGTTTCACTGTTGAGATAAAGTACTATCACTACATGAGATGTATTAAGGTTGCTGTGAATTCATGTCTTGCTCCAAACCCAAAGTCTTGGTGATTGTTGCGAACTTAGGTACGCCAGATGAACCAACTGTTACAGCGGTACGCCGTTTTTTAGCCCAATTTTTATCTGATCAGCGCGTTATTGAAATTCCAAAATTGCTTTGGAAAATTATTCTGTATGGGTTTGTCTTACCTTTTCGACCTCAGCATGTGACGAAAGCGTATGCCCAAATTTGGTCAGAAGATTCACCCATGCGACAAATTTTAAAGCAACAGGTGCAGCAGATTGCTTTCCAGCTGAAGTCTAAAAATGCTGAATTTGATCTTCATATTGTTCCGGCGATGACGTATGGCAATCCAGGGATTGATCAGGTTTTAGAACAAGCACAACAGATACATTATGATCATGTTATCTTATTGCCATTATTTCCGCAATTTTCAGCCACGTCTACCGCACCACTTTATGATGCTTTAGCAAAATGGACGCTGCAACAGCGTAATTTACCAGGTCTAAGTATCATTCGAGATTATTATCAACACCCATTATTTATTCAGGCTTTGGTGAATAGTGTCAAAGAATATCAATTAGTCCATGGTCAAGCTGAAAAATTACTGATGTCTTTTCATGGTATTCCACAACCTTATGCAGATAAAGGTGATCCTTATGCTGATCGTTGTCATATCACGGCACAAAAAGTGGCAACAGCCTTACAATTAAAAGAAGACCAATGGGCGATAAGCTTTCAATCGCGCTTTGGAAAGCAAGAATGGGTTAAACCTTATACCGACCAAATTTTGAAAGATTGGGCTGAGCAAGGTGTGCGCTCTGTACAAATTATGAGTCCTGCTTTTTCAGCAGATTGTTTGGAAACTTTAGAAGAATTGGCGATCCAGAATTCAGCATTATTTTTAAATGCAGGTGGGCAAAGTTATGCCTATATTCCGGCTTTGAATAATCGAGATGATCACATTCAACTCTTGGCTAAATTGGTGCAATCACAATTAGATGCATTGAAAATTACGCTAGCAAACGAAGCGTAAGTTTGAGGAAATAACATGTTACAAGTAAAAATTGTTCCCGTGACCGCATTTGCTCAAAACTGTTCGATTGTTTGGGATTCGGAAAGCAAAGAGGCAGTTTTAATTGATGCAGGTGGTGAACCTGAAAAGTTAAAGAAAGAAGTTGAAGAACTTGGTTTAACTGTAAAAGCACTCTGGCTGACCCATGGACATTTAGATCATGCAGGGGCGGTTGGTGCTTTAGCGAGAGAGTTGAAAGTTCCAGTCATTGGACCGCATAAAGAAGATCAATTCTGGTTGGAGATGATTCAAGAAGTTTCTGCGCGTTATGGATTTCCAATTCCTGAACAGGTCAAAGTTGATCAATGGTTAGAAGGTGGGGAAGTCTTGAAATTAGGCGAAGAGGAATTTGAAGTACGTTTTGCACCCGGTCATACACCTGGTCATGTCATTTTTTATAATCAAAAATATGGCGTACTTTGGACGGGAGATGTACTGTTTAAAGGGTCAATTGGGCGAACGGATTTTCCAAGAGGAAATCATGAGCAACTTATCGAGTCCATTCGACGAGAATGCTTCAGTTTACCGGATGAAACGCAATTTATTTCTGGACATGGCCCGATGAGCACCATTGGTTATGAAAAGCAATTTAATCCATTTGTTGCGGGTAAAGCGGGTTAGTTGAAAGTAGGTCGATGATCAATTTATTTTCTAAGGAAAGGGTTGTGTAATCGCCCTTTCATTTCTGATTTGAAAAGCAATCCAGCGATTGCAAATAAAATTGCAATGCTCAGTAGTGAATAGTCCGCAGTATAGAAACCGAATCCAGCAAAACTCAGGCTCAGTAGAAAAAAATTGCGGTGATTAAAATGAGTGTTTTGTAGCTAATCATAGTCATGATCTTCTTATTAATGTCGGTTCTTTTACAAGAGAATGAATGAAGGATGAAACTTTTTTCTATCCAAATAATAATGAGCCTTTTCCTAAAAAATGATGAATGACGTTGGATTATTTCCAAAAACTACGATAAATATTATTAATTTAAGAGATAAAGTTATTCGATCACTGTAATGAGAATAAGGTTTTGAGTAAAAAGTTTTAAAATCTAAATAGAGAAATATTAAGCTTAAAGAGCATAACAGTTAAATTTAGCATAACTGCCTCATCATTTTATGAGTGGTTGAACTGAACTCAGTATGATGGGCAGATTAATTCCATAATATGGTGGCAATGTAATGCTTTATGGTCTGTTGTTTTCATTAGGTAATTTTTTTTAAATCATCATTGAAGTTTAATCATCATATTCACTGGTATCCGCTTGTGGAGCATCTTGTGTCGGGAGTTTATAGTCGTCATTTGCCCAAGCGCCTAAATCGATCAATTTACAACGTTCTGAACAAAATGGTCGAAATTCATTATTTTCCCATGTGGTTGGTTGCCCACATCTTGGACATGGAAAAGTACGTGGCATGCGGAATATCCTCAAAATAGAATTCAAAAAATAGGAAAGCCCGTCAAGAGTTGATAGACTTGTGTAGATTTTTACTAGTTTGATCTGATTATGCCAATTCGTCAATTTCAAGCACAGCGTATGCATGCTCCCCGTGATTTCCAACCGATTGAGAATAAGCCAGTATGTGTTGAAATAGGCGCAGGAAAAGGGAAACACGCGTTATTATTTTCAGGGCAAAACCCGCAATTTAATTTGATTGCGGTTGAGCGAACCCGTGAAAAGTTTTTGGCTATGCAAAAACAACATCAAATTGAAGGGCAACAGAATTTAACCACATTGCATGTTGATGCTTTACCGTGGGTCGTACATGCGTTATATCCGCATCAGGTACAACAATTTTTTATTTTATACCCAAATCCTGAACCGCATAATTCAGCGCAACGTTGGTTGAATATGCCTTTTTTTGAATTTTTAGTCTCACGATTACAGGTCAATGGCAGCATTACTTTAGCGAGTAACATCCCTGAATATATTACTGAAGCAGAACAACAACTGAAAGAAGTTTGGAATTTACCTTTCGAAAAACAAGTGATTGAGCAAGATTCAGCACGAACCCATTTTGAAATTAAATATTTAGAGCGCGGTGAGTTGTGCCAGCAATTAATCATTACTAAGCCTGAATATTATAAGACTCGGTTTGATGAGTTTCAGCCATTACAGGGGCAAAACTTGAGTGTTGAAAAAATGGTAGAGAATGTGAATGCCGAATAAAAGCATTGCCATTATTGGTGCTGGCCCTGCGGGATTGATGGCAGCAGAAGTACTCAGTCAGTTGAATTATGACGTACATGTGTTTGAGCAGAAGCCATCAGCAGCACGTAAATTTTTAATGGCAGGGAAAACAGGCTTAAATATTTCACATGCAGAGCCGATTCAGCAATTTATACAACGTTATGATCAAGTGGAATGGTTAGCACCGTGGATTAAAAAATGGGATGCTCACTGGGTTCAAAATTGGATGCAGGGTTTAGGTATTAACTCTTATGTAGGCAGTTCTGGTCGTATTTTTCCAGTTGAAATGAAAGCAGCCCCATTACTTCGAGCTTGGTTAAAACGTCTTTTGGAACAACACGTTCAATTTCATTATCGGCATCAAATTTTAGATTTAAACAATCAAACCTTGAAGATTAAAGATTTAGCCCAAAGTTTAGAATATGAGCAAAATTTTGATGCCATCATTTTAGCTTGTGGCGCAGTATCTTGGTCAAAATTAGGCAGTGATGGCGCATGGCAGCGCTGGCTTAGTCAGACTGAAATTGAACCATTTCAAGCCAGTAATGCGGGTGTTGAACGAGCTTGGTCTCAATTTATGCAGCCACTCTTTGGTGAGCCGTTAAAACGAGTCGAAGCTTGGGTGAATCCCTTGCATAAAACTGCGGGCGATATTGTGATTAGCCATTATGGTTTGGAAAGTGGTCTAATTTATAAACAAGGTCGAGCATTGCGGGAACAAATTAAAAATCAACAACCGATGCAATTATATTTAGACTTGTTGCCAGATCAAAGTATTGAACAACTGGCGAAAAAATTACAACCTTCAAAAAAACAATCATTGAGTAATGTCTGGCGTAAAGCTGGGCTGGATCATGTGAAAGCCAATTTAGTCCGTGAGTTGGTCGATAAGTCGATTTGGAATCTATCTGAACGTTTAGCCCAACAGATTAAGAATCTCAGGATAACTTTAGATGGTTTTCGCCCGATTGAAGAGGCGATTAGTTGTGCAGGTGGAGTAAAGTCGGAAGTACTCACAGAGCAGTTGCAATTGAAGTCTAATCCATTCATTTTCTGTTGTGGTGAAATGTTGGATTGGGATGCGCCCACAGGTGGATATTTACTGACAGCATGTTTTGCGACGGGGCGTGCTGCAGGTGAGGGCGTACATCAATATTTGGTCAATAAAAGTTAAAAAAGCCAGTTTAATTTTTATTCAATGAGCTGAATTGTGCTAATTTTATGGCCTACGCATAAAAGAGATACGGTGATGGCTCAAGAAAAATTTTATACAGGAAGTTGCTTGTGCGGTGGTATTCGTTATGAAATTCATGGCGAAATCGGTGATATTGTGGAATGCCATTGTCAACGTTGCCGTAAAGCCAATGGGTCTGCTTTTGCGACCAATGCCCCGATTCAAAAAGCCGATTTTAAATTGCTACAAGGTGAGCACTTACTGAAAAAATATCATTCAACGGCAACAACTCAACGTTGTTTCTGTAGTGAGTGTGCATCACCGATTATCAGTATTAAAACGGAAACGCCCGATACATATCGCCTCAGAATCGGAACATTAGATACCCCTTTACAACAGAAACCGACACAGCATATTTTTACCGCTTATAAAGCAGAATGGGATACGATTTGTGATGGTTTGCCACAATATGCTGAGCGTTCGTAATCTTAAATAAATGCTTCTTAAATAAAAAAGGAATCATGTTTGATCCCTTTTTTATGATTCGTGAAGTGTTACTTCGCTGTTAAAGCTGAGCCTTCAAACTTGATTCCATCCCATCCATTTTGTATAAATTGGTGAATGTTTTGATGATCGACTGCTTCAGGTGTCGCAAGTACAGATGCATAATGTTCTGCAAATAAGTTTAAAGTTTGTTGTTGGTCTAAATGATTTAATTGAGCAAAAGAAAAAACTTTAGCACTACCTTGATTTTCAGTGGCAGTATTGTGTTGCTGACCGTTCGCAAAAGCTGTCGGTGTGTGCTGATAACGTGCTTCAATGAATGCAATGACATCTGAAAATTTTGCTGTGCCAGATTGAAGTTGTTTCAATAATTCTTGAACCATGAGTTTAATTCCTGTTTATTTTAGCTAAACATCATAACCAAAAATGCTTGGAACAGAAATTAGAAATAGTCGGATAGATTTTTATTGAGTGTATAACTGCATTTACTCAGTAATTCATTGTATATCGATTAAACTTGGTGCAGATCATCATAAATAAACTGTGGATAAGATGAGTCTTATACACAAGGAGAGTAATGGGTTATGAATTGGCTTTTGATCGCTTGTGGCGGTGCAATTGGTGCGTGTTTACGTTACGGTGCAGGTCTAGTCGTTACTCAACCACTGAGCCTATTTCCATGGACAACCTGGTCAGTCAATTTACTCGGTTGTTTCTTAGCAGGAGTGTTTTTTGCATTGACCCAATGCTATTCTATTTTGCTGAATGAAACACGTTTATTTTTTATGGTGGGGGTTTTAGGCGGCTTTACCACATTTTCAAGTTTTGGATTAGAGACTTTTCAGTTGATTCGCCAAGGGCAGTTACCCATTGCGCTAGCATATACCGCGTCGAGTGTCATTGTGGGGGTGGTGTGTTTAGCGATGGGTTTTTATCTTTTTCAATTTATTTTAAATACAAAATAAAGCTTCAATCCGCACATAAAAAAAGAAGCCTAAGCAGGAGGAAAGCGCTTAGACTTCAAATGTAATTTTAATGTATAGCGCGAAACTTAAAATAAAATTAACGAAATAGATTAAGTCATATTGATCTGAATGCTGGCTAAATTTTTTAATCTTGAACAGAGACCAAACTTTCAAATACATCCGTTAAATTATCATGTACTTTTAAGTGAATTAAATTCCAATATTGCCCTGAAATAGTACGATTAACCATTAATGTGTCGGGTGATGGTTTAAATACATCCCAATATTTTAAAGATTTTTTGACTAACTTCATGCCATCATGATGTGCAGAGTTTTCAGCAAAATCATAATCTGTGGTCAGTGGACGTAACAATACCTCTAACCATGCATGATAAAGTTCATCTGGGAATTTACCTTTTTCAGCCAGTGCATCCAAAGTGGTTAGGTGTTCTTCAATGCTTACAATATCTTGTTTGCGTGCTGCCCGAACGAGAGCTTTAAAATGAGTAATGATGTCATTAGATAAGGTTTTCACGCCACCAAAATCATAAATAATCACACTACCATCTTCTCTAAAGGCAAAGTTGCCGGGGTGTGGATCACAATGAAAACGTTTTAGAAAGAACATTTGCTGTCCTAGCGCTTGAATGAGACGACGACCGATATCATTGCGAATCTTTAAATCCCAAGTGCTGGCTGTTTCGATACTTTCACCTTTTTCAAGACTTAAAGTTAAAACACGACGGGTCGAATATTCACTATATACCTGAGGAATAATAATTTTACTGTCTAGGGTGTGGTGGAAAGTGCGAAACACTTGCAAATTTTGTGCTTCAATTTCGTAATTAAGTTCTTCGTGTAAGCTGTCTTGAATTTCTTTAAATAAACGGTCTTGTAGTTTCTTATCAACTTTTAATACACCCATTAAGCGCAGTGCTAAACGGACTTGTTTTAAGTCACTTTCACAGGCGGTATCCACCCCTGGATATTGTACTTTGACCACAACTTGGGTGTCATCGGGCAGTGTCGCCAGATGGACCTGTCCGATGGATGCTGCTGCAAAAGGCTGCTCATCAAAGTGTTTAAAGGCTTGAGTTAAAGGCTTCCCCAGTTCTTTTTCGACTTGATGTTTAATTTCCGCGAAGGGCATAGCCGGAGCTTGACGTTGCAGTTTGGCAATGGCTCGAGCGACTTCAGGGGGGAAGATGTCTTTGTATTGTGAAGCAATTTGCCCCACCTTCATTACCGCACCTTTCATCTCCCCTAAAGTATTGGCAATTTGTATACCAATATCTTGAAAGAGTTTACTGCGTGCATCATTTTTTTGTTCTTCATCTGCATTAAAATTACGAATGGAATTCGATACCGTTTTCGTTGCGATACTGGCCGTCATGCTGGCAAGCTTCATAAAACGTCGCCCCGGTGTACTCGCATTTTTTGACATTCGTATTGATCCTTAAACTTGGCTAAAGTTTTTCTATTTCGATCATAGGCGACAATCTACACGTTGCCTACTTTAATTTGTTAAGATATTGTTTATCATTGAATATTTTAAAATGTTTAATAATTAAATCGGATTGTTCATGCGGGATAAAACCCATTGACGTTTAAAACAAGTAAAATTGCTGTCTAAATTTGTGATGCAGAAAGTTGTTATGAAAGTATATCGCTATTTAACTGGTCAAGATGATGTGCAATTTTGTGCGCGCGTGACCAAGGCACTGAATGAGGGTTATGAGTTGTATGGTTCACCGACGATGACCTTTAATGGGGTAGATGTCATTGTTGGACAGGCTGTGATAAAAGATATTCAAGATGAGTCAGAAATACCGCAGCGATTGAGAGATGCTATTGTTCAACAATAATTATCACCTAAGTTGAAAAACCCTCCTTCGAAAAGGAGGGTTATAAAGAGAGAGGAAGAGGAACTAAATATTCAGGCTTAATCTTTTATTATTCATATATAAACGTGTTAGTAATAAGACACATGCCACACTTAGACCGACAATTAAACCAACCCAAACCCCTGCTGCACCCATTTCGGTAAAACGTGCCAGATAAATCCCGACTGGAAAAGCAATGATCCAATACGCAATCATGGTAATCCACATTGGACCTTTAGTATCTTGCATGCCGCGTAAACAGCCCGCAGCACTGACTTGCCATGCATCCATGAGTTGGTAAGCAATCGCAAATAAAATGAGATACATCGCCACTTTGGCCACTTCATAATCTGAAGTATAAATGGCGACAATTTCAGCGCGGAACAACCACATTAATGCCATAGTGATGAACGCAAACACGGTTCCAGTGGCTAAACCGATATGCTGTACTTTGCGCATGGCCAGCCAATTATTTTCACCATAATAGGTTCCAACCCGAATGGTAAGCGCAATCGCCAGTGACATCGGAATCATAAATAATTGCGAAGTGACTGAAATCGCAATTTGATGCGCTGCGATAATGGTGTCACCCAAAGGGCTTAAAACAATTGCTGCGGTACTGAAAATACTGACTTCAAAGAAAATAGCCAAGCCAATAGGCAGACCGAGTTTTAAAATACGTTTAATCCAATAGGCATTGAGTTTTTCCCAAACCACAAACGGTTGGGTTTTTTGATAGCGCGGTGCTTTTAGAATATAGGTGGCGAGGGTGATGAACATTAACCATTGTAAAATAGCAGTGGCAAAACCAGAGCCTGCACTGCCTAAATGCGGTATTGGGCCAATACCATACATAAAAGTAAAGTTTAACGGAATTAACACCACTAGAGCGATCAAGCTGATTGCAGTCACCGGACGTGGATGACCTAAGGCTTCGGAATAGCCTCTTAATGCTGCATACATGGTGACTGCTGGCATGCCAAAACCGATTGCATGTAGGAATAAACTGGCTTTAGGCAATAAGTTTTCAGGAACACCTAAAATCGGCAGTAGCAAAGGCATGGTCTGTAAAAGCAGCATTGCGATGATTCCCAGTACCAAGGCGACCCAAAGTGATTGACGCACAATCGATGGAATTTTTTCAGGGGTACGTGCACCATTGGCTTCGGCAACTAAGGGTGTGGTTGCAATCATGATGCCACTAAACAGCAACATGATGGGAATCCATAAACCGACACCGACCGCAATAGCAGCAAGATCTTGTGCAGATAAATGCCCCGCCATAATGGTATCAATCAGACCAAAACCTGCTTGGGCAAACTGCGTGATGAGGATGGGAATCATGAGATGGAAAAGCCGCTTTAGCTCAAAGCGAGTGGTGATCGTCGTAACATTGGACACAAAAGTACTCGTTTGGGAATGTATAAATATGAATTTAGCGTTGCAGGGTTAACAGAACCCCTGAAAAAATAACCATCGCACCTATAAGGCGTTGCCATGAAATCGCGGTTTTTTCAACGCCAAGCCAGCCGAACTGATCTAAAATCATCGACATAATAATTTGTCCAAAAATGATCAATCCAGAGAAGGTCAGAAAACCGAGTTTAGGTGCAGTAAAAATACTCACGCTAATGGCATATACACCTAAGCATCCACCGATCCACAGATACCAAGGGATGAGGGTGAGGCTATGTAAAGTAGGTTTAGGTGCGGGATGAAAGAACACCACAATCGCAAGTGTCATTGTACCAACAAAAAAAGAGATGAGAGCCGCTTGCATTGGAGAATGCAAATATTCACGTAACTGCGAATTGAGAGCGGTTTGAAAAGTCATCACAATGCCAATCCCCATGGCTAGGGTCAGTAAAAGCAGTAAATGACTGGATATTTTGATCATGTGAAATTCAACTTTACCTTTTTTGAATGAAAATAGTCCAATGCAATTGCATGAGATGAATGAATTGTACTCTTTAAGTCATGTTAAAATAAGCTATTCCTTTGTTCGAGCTTGTTCCTTGGCTGATTTAAATCCTCAAAATATTCCATTGTCTTTATATATTCATATGCCGTGGTGTGTGCGTAAGTGTCCTTATTGTGATTTTAATTCACACGCTGTGCCCGATGGAAAGTTGTCGCTTGACTTAGAGCAGGAGTATTTGCAGGCTTTGGTAGAAGACTTTAAAACGCAGATTGATTTTGCTCAAGGTCGTCACATTCACAGTGTCTTCATTGGAGGAGGGACGCCATCGCTTATTTCGGCCAAAGGTTATGTGTGGTTGTTTGCACAACTTAAGCAGATTATTCCTTTTGAAGCCGGTTGTGAAATCACTTTAGAAGCCAATCCTGGAACGGTTGAACACGACCCTTTTGCAGGTTATTTGGATGCAGGGATTAATCGTCTATCCATTGGGGTGCAAAGCTTTAATACTGATCATCTAAAAAAATTAGGGCGTATCCATAGTAATGATGATGCCGTTAATGCCATTCATTTAGCTAAAGAGGCTGGCTTTGAACGGGTGAATGTTGATTTGATGCATGGCTTACCTGAGCAGACTTTAGAGCAAGCGCTGTATGATTTAAAACTGGCTGTGGAAAATGGTGCAACGCATGTGTCGTGGTATCAATTGACCATAGAACCAAATACGGTGTTCTTTAGAACTCAGCCTGTTTTACCTGTGGATGATGTGTTGGAAGAGATTCAAGCACAGGGTGAAGCCTATTTAACAGCCCATGGTTTTGTCAATTATGAAGTGTCGGCATGGCGTAAAGAAAAACCATCCACACATAATTTGAATTACTGGCAGTTTGGCGATTATTTAGCGATTGGAGCGGGTGCACACGGTAAAGTAACGCAGCCTGATGGCGTGTATCGTTTTCAAAAAACCCGTTTACCGAAAGACTATTTAGCCAAAGTTCCTGCGGGAAATTTACAGTTTAAGCGCATTGAAGATGACGAGATGCCATTTGAGTTTATGATGAATGCACTACGTTTAAACCAAGGCGTTGACGCGAAACTGTATGCAGAACGGACAGGTTTGAGTTTAGCTGGCTTGGACGAACTTTTAAGTTCTTTACGTGCACGAAAGCTGATGGTTGACGATAAAACTCGAATTGCATGTACCGAGCAAGGGCATGTGTTTTTAAATTCGGTGTTGGAAGAGTTTCTGTAAGTATGATGTGAGTAATATGTGCTTTTGCTATGATGATATTTAGATAAATTATGAATAAAAATGTTTGGATATCATCATGAATAAACTACTTATTAAGATCTTATTTGTAATAATGACGACAACAATAATACCTCTCACTAATGCGAAAAATATAGTACCTCAATTTAGCGATTATCCAGTCAAATCTGTTTATGCGGGTATAACAGCGAAATTAGATATTTCAGATTCCAGTGCTCGAATGTTTCGCACCCGCTTAAATGAAGCATTACAACAAAAAGCTGATTTCGCAGGTGAGTATGTCACAACCATGTGGGGGTGTGGTGCGAGTTGTCGTATGTATTCTTTTGTGAGTAAGCGCACAGGGAAGTTGCTACAGGGTGGTTTTGGTGGTGAGGGAAATGCAGAAGATGTTGTCGCAACAAATCCCCGCAGTCGATTGCTGGTGACTCAGGAAGAACACACGAACTATAATTATGAGGTGGACAGCTTAACTGTTCGTTTTTATGTATTGGAAAAGGGCAAGTTGACGTTAATTAAAACCGTAAAACAGGCTGCGGCTCAAGAAAAATAAGTTTGGTTCTAATGTGAATACGGGGTTTCCTACATCTAGTTTTTATATTTCTTTGATTAGGTAAAAGTATTTATAGAAATAAACCAAAGAGCGCCTCAGCGCTCTGTTCTACTTTGCAATGAAAGCTAAAATAGAGTTACTCAACCTGAGTTTTTATAAAACATACTCAGCAATAAGATAGCCTAAACCGATTCCGATAATTGAATAAAATATCATGATGAAGAATACAAAACTTGTTTTGTTCTTCTGTTTTAAAAACTTCATCATTTCAGTATTCCTTATCGAATCTAAGTAATAAGATATTATCTTACTTCACTAAAAAAGTACTATATATTTAAATATGAAGTGGTCTGAATAATCCAATTTCATAACAGACCACTTTGGGTTGATTTTATTCAAAGAATAAAAAAGAGCGTCTTAGCACTCTTTTTTATATATTTAAAATTTTAAGGATTAGTAATCAAAACTAAAATGTTCAGCATCTAAAGACATCATTGTTTTCGATGGATTCACCATTGACTCGGCATGACCTTGAGTACGTGGTAACAATTGTTCAAAGTAGAAATCAGCAAGTTTAATTTTTGCTTTATAGAACTCAGGAACTTCAGCACCAGTACCTGATGCTAATTTTTCAGATGCGACAGCTGCTTGTTGCGCCCAATAAAATGCCATCATGGCATAACCCGAGAACATCAAGAAATCGACAGAAGCAGAAGAAACGATGTCGCGGTCTTTACGTGCAGCCAACATAATACGTACAGTTAAAGCATTCCACTGTGCACAGATCTTGGTTAAGTCCCATGCAAAACGACGCATATATTTATTGGTCGCATGTTGGGCACAGAATTTTAAGATTTCAGCAGTATAGTCACGAATCACTTTACCTTTAGAAGATAATAAAACTTTACGACCAATTAAATCGAGTGCTTGAATGCCCGTGGTTCCTTCATAAAGCGTCGAAATACGTGCATCACGTGCAATTTGTTCCATGCCATGTTCTTTAATATAGCCATGACCGCCAAATACTTGCATACCTAAATTAGATGCTTCTAAACCTAATTCAGTTAAGAAACCTTTTAAAATTGGGGTATAGAAACCAAGTTTGTCATCATATTCATCAAACTTTGCTTGGTTACCTTGAGCCAAAGCATCGGTCATTTTATCTGCAAGCTGTGCTGCATGATAAATCATTGAACGACCACCTTCAGCAATCGCTTTTTGGGTTAAGAGCATACGACGTACATCAGCATGATGAATAATTGCATCGGCAACTTTATCGGTATCTTTTTTACCAGAAAGGGCACGCATAGACATACGGTCTTTGGCATACGGTAATGCACCTTGGAATGACAATTCTGCATGTGCCAAACCTTGAACCGCCGTACCAATACGTGCGGTATTCATGAAAGTAAACATCGCATGTAAGCCTTTGTTTACTTCACCAATCAGGTAACCTGTTGCTTCATCAAAGTTTAAAACAGCAGTTGCTGACGCACGAATTCCCATTTTGTGTTCAATTGAACCACAGCTTACAGGATTACGTTCACCGACACCGCCGTCCGCAGTTGGAAGGAACTTTGGTACAATAAACAATGAAATACCGCGAGTACCTGCAGGTGCATCTGGAAGGCGAGCAAGGACGATATGAATGATATTTTCGGTTAAGTCATGTTCACCTGCAGAGATGAAAATTTTGGTACCCGTAATTTTATAAGTACCATCCGCTTGAGGTTCAGCTTTTGACTTCACTTGACCTAAGTCGGTACCACATTGTGGTTCAGTTAAACACATGGTGCCCGACCAAGTACCCGCAACGAGGTGTGGCATATAGGTATTTTTTTGCTCTTCTGTACCAAATTGCATAATGGTATTCATGCAACCCATGCTTAAACCTGGGTACATGGTGAACGACCAGTTAGCCGTACCCATCATTTCAGATTTAACCAGATTTAAAGACATTGGTAAGCCTTGACCACCGAACTCTTCTGGATAAGACAGACCTTGCCAGCCACCTTGTACAAACTGGTCATAGGCTGCTTTAAAACCTTTTGGTGTAGTCACTTCACCGTTATCAAAGTGACAGCCTTCTTCATCACCCGATTGGTTTAAAGGTGAAAGCACATTTTCACAAAAATCTGCTGCACCTTCTAAGATCATATCAACTGTATCTGCATCTGCATTTTCACCAATGGATAACGTCTTATAGTGTGCAGGATAGTCTAAAACTTCGTTCATTAAGAAACGAATATCACGTAATGGGGCTTTATATGCAGGCATGTGTCATCCTAATTTAAAAATAATTTTTGATTTTCAATCTATGTCTGAATTATTCATTTTTAGAGATATAAATACATTGATAACAGCAACTGAAAAAAATGTCAGAAAGGCGAATTTTAAAGAAAAAATATAAGCTGTATTGGTTGTTTTTTGATAGTATTTAAAAGATTTTTTGTATTGAGTAAATTTTTACTTTCATTTGAAATTATAAATAAATAAGGTGTTATCAGAATATTATGCATTTAAAATATTTAAGTTTATGTCTATTCGGGCTGAGTCTTTCAGCATGTTCAACTCATGTCATAAAATCCAATCAAAATAGTACTGTGAGCCTCGATCAGCGCGCTGCAAAAGGCTTAAATGCGATGTATGACTATCCAAGTTATAATTTTAATGGTCATTTTAAACTTGGATTTGAAAAAGACCAGCCGAAAGCTCAAAATCAATCCCTTGATGCGCGTTTAGAAAAACAAGTAAATGACTATTTGCGCGCACAAAAAATTCACCTAACAGCACAGCAAAAACAAGATTTGTATCATGCAATCGCGCATAAAGAAGATACTGCTTATCGTTCAAATAAATCCAAGGCTTTTGCAGATTTTGCCATTAATTTATTCGATTCTTTGCAGTTTAGTTATGATGGTTCCGTGCATTATAAGCAAAAGATGGCGGCTTTAAATTTAACGGCTAAATACGAAAAGCCGACTTTATTGGTGCAAGCCAAAGTACCGATGATTGTTGATTTTCAAAATTATAAGTTTTACACCAATTATTTTGCCTTAATGCCATATTTGGTCAATTCAGAGAATCAAAGTAATTTTTCCTTTATTGATTTTTCAAAATATAAAGCTGAAATTAATCGTGTCGATGTAAAAAAATTGGCAGATTATTTAAAACAAACCACCAAATTACAATATTCACTGGCGAATCCGAAAGATGTTGAAACGATTGCATTAACATCACAAGATAAGGCTCAAGGTGTAGTTGAAAAAATTCGTCTAAATATGTCTTTAGAAGAAATGATTATGCAAATGCGCTTATTTGACAAAGTTAACCGCAGCTATTTTACCCAATCTGTTTTAGGTCTCACCACAACAGATATGGCAAAAGTGGATGCTAAAACTGTTGATGCACAGGTAGAGCGCAGTGTTATTCAAAATGACGGGGAAGATGATTACGCGACTTCTAAGATGAGTGCAGAAGCAGCAGATGCCTATCGTTCCAGCCAAAAACTTTATAAGTTGGTCAATGCGCAAGTATCACGTTCAACAACAGAGGCATCTGATGAAACAGATTATGCAGTTGCATCAGCTGAAGCTGTAGATGCTGCTGAGGTTTCACAAGGAGATGTGGAGTCTGTCGCAGAGGTAAGCAAAGCTTCCGAAGAGAATTATCTTAGTCGTGCACAATGTGAAACTCTAATGGAGCAAGGTACGAAAGCCATGATGGGTGATATTACCTATTGTCAGGCTGAATATGATGTTGATTTATTGAATAGGTTAAATCCCAAAGCGAAGTCATTCGAAAAACCAGCGATTTTTTCTGCTGAAGCGTCTGAGTTAGATCGTCTTTTCGAACAATATGCGACTCCAGAATTTAAAGATGCACAAGCATTCAAACTACTTTGGGCAAAACATCAGACTGAGATTCGTAAAGTATTGAAAAAGCCTCAACAACAGAATCCGTTTGTGGTCGATGTTGGCTTAGATCAAAAAGGTCGGGCGGTAAAAGTAGATTATGATTTAGCTTATTGGGTTGATGGCTTTGGCCGCTTTAAATTTAAAGCGGATCTTAATGCGTTCAATTATGGCAGTGCGATGCCGATTAATCCGAGTGAGTTAAAAAATGCGAAGTCGATTGAAGAGATCAGCAAAGGCTCGATGTTCGAAAATATGATTAAAGGTATGAGTAAGTCATTTGGTGTTTCAGATCAAGACTTATCAAAATCTACGCAAGTATCTCAGCAATTGTCTTTAGAGGATCAATTAGAACAATTGGGGGTACAGGTTTATGACACATCAAAATCATATATGAAAACCTATCAAGCGGTTTTTATTATGAAACTCACTGCTGAACAACCTGAAATTGTGAAGTCTTATTCAGTTGCAGAATTGAATGAAATTGCCCGTGTGTATGCGTATGGTTATGCGGGTGAAAGTATATTTAATCCACAAGGCAAAGAATTGGTTGAATTGGAGCAATTGGCGAAAAAACATCATCTTGAGTTGAGTGAACAATTTGATGATCGCGTGGGCGATGATGTTTATAGCGTTGTTTTAAAAGTGATGAATGCAACCCAAGATCGCCAAGCGTGGAATAAATTTATTCAGCAATATAAAACGCCCAAAACTATTTTTGAACATTATTATGCTGAGCAATTTCAGAAAGCTGAAGACCTAGATGCCCAAGAAAAGGCATGCTTAACAGCGACTGCGAAAATTTTGGCACAGGCCTTTGATGACTCTAGAAATAACAAACTTTCGCAAAAATCTGTAGAGAAGCTCGATCAAGATAGTTTGGAATATATTGATTATGATTTATATCGAACAACTTACGAAAAAGTACAAAAATCCTTTAAAAAATAAGATATGAAAATATATCTGTCTTAAATAAAAAAACCTCAAATGAGGTTTTTTTATTTTTAGATAAAATCTTTTAAATTGGGCTTAACACCATTCCAAAGATAAAAAGCTTCAATGGCTTGCCCAACCAACATACCGAAACCTTCAGAAGTTGGAACGTGGCGTGCTTTGGCTTGATCTAAGAAACTAGAGGGTTTGTCATAGGCCATTTCATAGGCATGGTTAAATTGTAATGCTTCGGGCAAAACCAATGCATCGCCAGAAAGACTCGCCGAGGTCGCATTGATGACAATGTCAAAATTACCTTGCAATTGTTCTAAGCTACATGCGGAAAGCTCAGCTTCAGGAACAGAATTCTGTAAGTCAGCAACTAATTGTTCTGCACGGATTAAGGTGCGATTAGCAATGACAATTTTTTTTACTCCCGCTTTGACTAAGGGGTAAATTACTCCACGGGTTGCACCGCCAGCACCAATAATCAATAAGGTCGCGTTGGATAAATTCCAATCCAAAGCTTGAATCGCTTCGACTAAGCCTTGTCCATCGGTATTGTCACCATGTAATTTGCCATTTTGCATCCATAGTGTATTAACAGCTTTTGCAATTTTCGCACGTTCACTTAGTTCCGTACACAAGGTGAAAGCTTGCTCTTTAAAAGGAACAGTGACATTCATCCCAGTACCATTTTGAGCAAAAAAATCCTGCACACTTGCTTCAAAACCATCCAGTGGTGCTAAGCGTTTGACATAATTTAGCTCAATACCCATCTTTTTGGCAAAAGCTTGATGTAATTCAGGAGAACGTGAGTGCTCAATGGGGTTACCAATCACAGCAAATTGCTTGCTCATGTCAAAATGTCCGTATATTGAATTTGAATGAGCAACAATATACGTCAAAAGGATTGGGTGCAAAAGATTCAGATTGAAACTGTAGAATAGAAAGGAGGGAAGCAGAAAAAACTTTGGAACTAAATAGAGTTAAAACTTATGGATTACAGATTGCTTCAAGTGCTTCAAGTGTAATAAATGCCATCATGACCACAAGACCTAGACTAAGGAGTACGCCTGATATAATTGATACGCTGTCTGAGAGGGTGTTGTTGGAAAAAATGGTGACAGCAATCGAACATACAATGAGTAGTAACATTGTAAAGGATAATTTAATTTTGTGATTCATCATAAGGCTAAACATAACTAATCCCGATCGCTGATTGAACTGAGCATAGTTTAATGATAGTGCGGAGTACGCCCTATCACGAAATATTAATCTTAAATGCGATGTGTGATTGCAGTTTAAACAGGTCTAAATAATAAAGATATTTAATTGCAGAAAGTTGGTCGTTGAATTGTGAGTAATCATTTCTAAGTTTGAAGGGCATGCCATAATTAAAAGGTAGCTTAGTCAGTTTTTTGTTCAATAAAAAAGAATGAGCGTATCAAATAATAAAATCGCTCTAATTTTGATTTATTCAATACAATTAGAGCGATGCTTTAAAGGTTATTTAAGTTCTTTTAACCAGTCACGTGGTTTTAAGTAATAATCTGCAAGGCGTTTTTCAGGGCTATGCTCATCCCATTCAGGACGATACAACCAACCAGCTAAATTGGGTAAACTCACCAAAATGGATTCAATTCGTCCACCTGTTTGCAAACCAAATAAAGTACCGCGGTCATAGACTAAATTATATTCTACATAGCGACCACGGCGATAAATTTGGAAATCTCGTTGCGCTTCGGTATATGGTTTATCTTGGTTGTTTTGAAAGATCGGTAAGATTGCCTCTAGATAGCCATTAGCGACAGCTTGGATATATTTAAAGCAGGTTTCAAAATCCCATTGATTTAAATCATCAAAAAACAAACCACCCACACCACGTTGTTCATCACGATGTTTTAGGTAGAAATAATCATCACACCATTGCTTATGTTCGCTATAAACGGTGTCACCAAAGGGTGCGCACAAATCATGGGCTTTTTGATGCCATGATAAAATATCTTCATCATTTGGATAAAATGGAGTGAGGTCAAAACCACCACCAAACCACCAAATTGGATCTTGTCCTTCAGGTTCTGCGACAAATAAACGCACATTGGCATGCGATGTTGGTACATTCGGATTTTTAGGATGAATCACTAAAGATACGCCAAGAGCTTGTGCTTTGGCACCTGCAATTTGTGGATGACGCTCAGTGGCAGAAGCAGGTAATTTTGAAATATTGATGTGCGAGAACATCACACCACCTTTTTCAATGACCTGACCATTCTGCAAAACTCTTGAACGACCACCACCACCTTCAGGGCGTTGCCAATCATCAATTTCGAATGTTGCAGTTCCACCGCCTGCATGTTCTTGTTGTTCTAAACTGGCACAAATACGAGCTTGTAAATCGAGGAGAAATTCACGAACGCGTTGAATATCAGCTGAAGTTGGATTCTGCATGATGACCCTCATATGAAAGGTTTAAAGGTGAAAATTCAAGGACTCATTACATCAAAACACAAAACCATAAAAAAAATAAGGGATTTTTGAGTTTTTTATTCAAAATCCCTCATATAGGCGTAATATTTAATTTTTAAAAGCAAGTCTTAAAAGTCATCTTTATTATACATATGTGACATTCGGTCATGTTTGGTCTTTAAATAGTCTTCATTAAATTTATTTAAACCGACGGTAAGTGCAATACGCTCAACTACCTCAATCCCTTGATCGGTGAGGGCTTTAAGTTTTAGCGGATTATTGGTAATCAGCTTGACCTGTTTAATTTGAAGCTGATCGAGCATGATGTTACACATGTCGTATTTTCGAGCATCAGCAGGTAAGTTCAGCAGTAAATTGGCATCCACAGTATCATGCCCTTGATCTTGTAGCGCATAGGCGCGAATTTTATTGGTTAAGCCAATGCCACGACCTTCTTGACGTAAATATAAAATAACGCCTTGTCCAGCAGTATTAATCATTTGCATAGTGTTATGTAGTTGTGGACCGCAATCACATTTTAATGAACCAAAGGCATCACCCGTCAAACATTCTGAATGGATGCGAATCAACACAGGACCCGTTGGAGCACTACTGAGTCCTTTTGATAACGCAACATGCTCTTCACCTGTTTGCGGATCTTGAAACACGGAAATATCGAATTCACCATGTGCGGTTGGTAATTTTGAAGTGGCTACAAACTGGATGGGCACGCTGGCTGACTCCATTGAAAAATGAGTGAATCGCTAAAAGCAATGGATTCGAGGATGCCATATCAGCAGCATCCTCATTTGACTGAACCTATATGGATTCTACACATACTTGATTAAAATCTAAATAAGTGGATGAGAGATAAAAGTTAATTGACTGACGTCAACATAGCTTTGAGTTTTGGATATAGTCCAAAAGACAAGCCAAACACCATGTGGGCTGCCCAATTCCAGAACATAGGCACTTCTCGATGCCAAATATCAACGCCATGTAAGGCATTCATCACAGCAGGAACGAATACATAAGAATCAATCATACTGAATATAGCAACAATTAATCCTAGTCCAATGGAAGCTTGTACTGTTGTGACTTTTAATGTGTTGGCTGCTAGTGCAAAAACACCTCCCCAAACCAGTGCAACTGATTGATGGAGTAATAATCCTGCGATAAAAGCAGCTAAATTGAAACCGTGTAAAGCACTTTCACCAAAGATGGTCGAACCAATCACCTGTACTGGATACAGAGGTCCTTTACCTAAAAATAAGGTAAACACCAACATCACAACCACCGCCATAATTAAGCCTGCGATTTGACTGGTCACCAGTACTGCAACAATATTTTTTCGAGATGATATTGTCCAAGTCGAATCATGTGTTGTGATCATTGTTATTCTCCTTTTTGATATTCTGCTTTTATTGTAGACCTTATGAAATATTTATATGTTAAAACTTGTATAAGTTGCTTTTGTATTATGAAGGGCATACTCTCATTGATAGGCATTGTTTTTAGTGTGTCTGAATTTTAAATAAAAAATAAATGTTGTTGTTGATAGGAATAAGTTCGGCATGATCAAAACACTTGGGCAAACTCAGCAAAACCTTTTACACGCTTTGCATGTACATCCTTCTGGTTTAAGTATGGGGTTATTGGTGGAGTTATTGGAAATTACCCGAACAGCTATTCGGCAGCATATTTTTGCATTGGAAACCCAAGGTTTTATACAAAAAGGGCAAATACAAGCATCTGGGGGGCGTCCTAGTCAGTTTTATCAACTTTCAAGTAAAGGTTTTGATCTATTTCCAAAACAATATGCATTATTTTCAAAGTTTTTATTGAGTGCCGCCTTGGCTGAAAAGGGTGAACATGGTTTATCAACATGGTTGAATCAACTGGGTATGTATGTAGCGCAGGATTTTAAAGCTCAAATGCTCAATGAACGATTACCGATTCGTTTAATTAAAACGGTCAATATTATGAACACTTTAGCTTATGATGCTGCCCTGGTCGAAACAGAGGCTCTGCCTGCCATTGAAGCGAACAATTGTGTATACCATGACTTAGCGCGTGAGTATCCGCAAGTCTGCCAATTTGATTTGGCTTTACTTTCAGAGTTAACCGAAAGTAAAGTGACGCATGAAAAGTGTATGCAAAAAGGCGACCCAGTGTGCCGATTTTGTTTTTCAGACATGCAAAAATAATCTGGAAAACATCGCTTTTTACGCAATATAGATTTATTTTTATATAGGAACTTTTTCTTTTTTATAGAAACAACACAATAATAGTTGATAAACAGTAAGATAATTCAGGATAATCTCCCTTACTCACGAAGATTCAGCACAATTCGCATATGCGGCTGATTTGAAGGTAAATCATATTTAATTGTATGATTGCCCCTATATTAACCCAGCTTCGGATTTGCCAGGCTTAAAAAGGCTCTGCCACGTATGTTGTATACAGAAATACCCACTCTACGCCCTGTTACGCCATTGTTAGACGAGATTAATGCTCCACAACATTTGCGTCAGCTCGAGCAAAGCCAATTGGCACAAGTGGCAGATGAGTTACGTCAATATATTTTGTATGCTGCTGGCCAAAGTGGCGGGCATTTTGGTGCTAACTTGGGAGTGATTGAACTCACCGTTGCACTACATTTTAGTTTTAATACCCCACAGGATCGTTTGGTTTGGGATGTGGGCCATCAAGCTTATCCCCATAAAGTTCTGACAGGTCGCCGTGAACAACTGACCACGATTCGGGCTAAAGATGGTTTGGCTGCCTTTCCTACACGTGAAGAATCTGAATTTGATACCTTTGGGGTAGGTCATTCATCTACGGCTATTTCTGCCGGCTTAGGAATGGCACTTGCGAGTCGTTACCAAAAGCAAGACCGAGATGTTGTCGCCATTGTCGGTGATGGTGCGATGACGGCAGGTATGGCGTTTGAAGCGATGAATGATGCCGTTGCCCATGATGCAGATTTAATTGTGGTATTAAATGACAATGATATGTCAATTTCATGTAGTACTGGGGGTTTTGCCAAACACTTGGCTGCCATTTGGGAGCAAGGGCAGTTCGTCAATATTGACGAGCAGGGTGAGGCCTTTATTCAAGATCATCCAGAATGGGGTTATAACTCTCGTTTACATGCATCGGCTACAGATGCTGCTGATAATTTGTTTAAAGCCATTGGTTTTGATTATTTTGGGCCGTTTGATGGTCATGATGTTGAACAATTAGTGCAAGTATTTAATGCCTTAAAAAAACGTAAAGGGCCACGTTTAATCCATATTTATACGAAAAAAGGTAAAGGGTTTGCACCAGCAGAAGCTGAGCAGATTAAATACCATGCTATAAGTAAAATCAGCGCAAAGGCTTCAAGTGCCAAAGCACCTAAATACTCAGATGTATTTGGACAATGGTTGTGTGATGAAGCTGCGCAAGATTCACGTTTAGTGGCCATTACACCTGCAATGTGTGAAGGCTCTGGTATGGTTGAGTTTGCTCAAGACTATCCTGAGCGTTATTTTGATGTCGCCATTGCCGAGCAACATGCGGTGACTTTGGCAGCAGGTATGGCATGTGAAGGTTTAAAACCCGTGGTTGCTATTTATTCAACCTTTTTACAGCGTGGCTATGATCAGCTGATTCATGATGTGGCTTTACAGAATTTAGATGTAACTTTTGGTATTGATCGTGCCGGCTTAGTGGGTGAGGATGGCCCAACGCATGCAGGCGCTTATGACTATGCTTATATGCGTACTGTACCAAATATGGTGATTATGGCACCGAAAGACGAAAATGAATGTCGTCAAATGTTGCATACTGCATATTTATACAATGGGCCTGCTGCTGTACGTTATCCACGTGGTGTGGGTTTGGGTGTTGAGATTCAAGCGCAATTAACCGAAATACCAATGGGTAAAGCTGAAATTGTGGCAAGTTTTAACGAGCAGTATGAAGAGCATATTAGCCTTCTGGCTTTTGGTAGTCGCGTTGGTGTTGCTATTGTTGCTGCTGAAAATCTGGCCCAGAAGCATGATGTTGCAGTAAAAGTTGTGAATATGCGTTTTGTTAAACCATTAGATGAAAAAATACTTTCTGAATTGGCGGAACATACAAGCTTATTTGTAACGGTAGAAGAACATGCGGTCATGGCAGGTGCTGGTAGTGCAGTAAATGAATATCTGGCACATGCCCAAATTTTAAAACCAATCTTAAATCTAGGTCTTGCTGATAATTTTATGGCGCAGGCGAGTCATGAACAAATGCTGCAAGAGAGTGGATTAGATGCTGAAGGTATCCAACATTCAATCGAAAAAGTCTGGTTAAAGCTGCTGCAAACTGCATAAATACAGTCTCTTAAAACTTTAGCAACATTTTTTCCCCTAAAAGCGCTTACATTTGTTAAAATGCGGGCGCTTTTATGCATTATTCTTTATCAGTTTCTTTCAAATTTGTAGTGGGTGTTCAATGGAACCTATGGTGGTGATGGCTGCGCGTGCGGCTCAGTTAGTTGGTCAAGAGCTTTTAAAGGCACATCAAAATCGTCATAAACTCGATCTACAAGTCGAAGAAAAAGGTATTGATGGTCCTGTTACGCGTGTTGATCGTTATTTAGAAGAATTAACGATTGCGACATTACGCAAAAGTTATAAAAACCACAGCTTTCTTGGCGAAGAGTTTGGTTTACAAGAAGGTCAAGGCCATGATGCTGATTGGTGTTGGGTGATTGATCCGCTAGATGGAACGTTAAACTTTATTAACGGTGTTCCACATTTCTGTATTTCTATTGCAGTGAAACATAAAGGTATCACGCAACACGGTGTCATTTATGACCCAGTAAAAGATGAACTGTTCTCAGCAAGTCGTGGTCGTGGTGCTATGTTGAACCAACGCCGTATTCGCGTAAATGCAAAAGATAGCTTAGAAAACACCTTCCTTTCTGTGGGTCATGCTTACCGTGTGAAACGTAACGGTGAAATTGTTTCTTATGCAAAAAATCATTTTGAATCATTGTTAAAAGTCACTGAAGCCGGTGCTCAATACCGTCGTACGGGTTCTGCTGCATTAGATTTAGCTTATGTAGCTGCAGGTCGATTTGATGGTTATTTCGAATTAGGCTTAAAGCCGTGGGATATCGCTGCGGGTGAGTTAATCGTGAAAGAAGCAGGCGGTACTGTTGTGGACGCACGTGGTGGTTCAGATTCTATGGAAAATGGCCAAGTCATTGCATGTTCAATGAAATTGCTTAAACCACTTATGCAAGCTGTTGTTCCTGCATGGGGTGATGCTGCTAAATAAGTAGCTCGCAATTAAAAAAGCTCTCCAAATTGTGAGAGCTTTTTTATACCCGAAATTTAAAAATAAGAAAAAAACTTCATTTATAATATTTTTAAAATATATTTTAGTTTGCGGGCGGTAATTCATTTTTTGATTTAGCATAAAATAGATATGGACTAGGATTTTATTAAATTAAGAGTTCATTAACGTAGATAGGACTTAAGCAATTCTATAAAAGATGTCATATGTAGAAATTTTATTTAGAAGCTTAGGAGGGAGGGGTGATTATTCTTTCTGAATATGAGGATATCGAACTTGTTGAGTAAATGAATGGTGATTTGTGTATAGAGCCAGTCAGTTGCAACTATTCTTGATTATGCCATCGTGGATGGAACAACGTATAAAAAAGTATTCGAAAATTTAAATTTTAAATGCTTTAAAAACATGTCATTGTATAAAAAATAAGCCACAACACAGGAAAAAACAATAAAACTTGGTGACATTATTAAAAAATCTGCTATACTTTGCTCACGCACTTAAATTCCGTTCATTACCTGAACATCTCTTCTTATCATTGTGTATGCGCGTCCGGTCCAAAGAGAGGACGATATTTCGCGCCCCACTCAATCGTTTAAACGATTCTTTCAGGTTGCGGCTGTAATCATGTGTGCGTTAAATCCACATCGTCGTTACTCGGATCGCCGCTGATCTTTATTTCTTCAGCGATTATTGCTGTGCCGCTTTTTGCCGATGTCCATTAGACTATATTATTAAATGGAGCACCCACATTAGGGTGAATGCCTCTATGAGCAAAACTTTTGCTGACTTTTCATTAGACGAATCTCTTCAAAAGGCCCTTGAAAGCCTAGGTTTTACTGCACCTACAGCAGTACAAGAACAAGCAATTCCTGCTGCTTTAGAAGGTAAAGACCTTCTAGTTTCAAGCCAAACAGGTTCTGGTAAAACTGCTGCGTTCTTACTCCCAACGTTAAATGCTTTAGCTGCAGCTGGTGAAGATGGTCTAGTACCATTTAAAGACCGTATGAAAGCTGTTACACAGCCAAATATTTTAGTAATTTCACCGACTCGTGAACTTGCGCAACAAGTATGTCAAGATGCAATCGCATTAGTACGTCATATGAAAGGCGTTCGTGTTGCTGCGATCATGGGTGGTATGCCTTTTGGTAAACAAATCCAACAGTTAAAAGGTGCACAAGTTGTTGTGGCGACTCCAGGTCGTTTACTTGATCTTGTAAACCGTCGTCAAATTAAATTAGATTTAGTTGATGCGTTAATTGTCGATGAAGCTGACCGTATGCTTGATCTAGGTTTCTCAGATGACCTAGAAGCAATTAGTGAATTAGCTTTAAATCGTAAACAAACATTAATGTTCTCTGCAACATTTGCTCCACGTATTATTAGTCTTGCTTCACGCATGATGAATGATCCAGTGCGTATTGCAATTGAAACAGGTCATTCGACTAATACTGATATTACCCAGACGCTTCATTGGACTGATGGTTTTGAGCATAAGAAAAAATTGCTTACACATTGGTTAAGTGCTGATGATGTAGATCAAGCAGTTGTCTTTGCTTCTACTCAAGAAGATACAGATATGCTTGCTGAAGAACTTGCAGAAGCAGGTCTTTCAGTTGTAGCACTTCATGGTGCTATGCCACAGACTGTTCGTAACCGTCGTTTACGTAGTATTCGTGAAGGTCGTGCAAAAATCCTAGTTGCAACAGACGTTGCTGCTCGTGGTCTTGACGTACCAACAATTTCACACGTAATTAACTTCGGTTTACCAATGAAACACGAAGATTATGTACACCGTATTGGTCGTACAGGTCGTGCAGGTCGTACTGGTAAAGCTATTACACTTGCAACTTACCGTGAACGCGGCAAGATTCGTGCATTAGAAGATTATTTAGAAGCGCGTTTGAACGTTTCTGAAATTGAAGGTCTTGAGCCATCTCCACCTCCTGCACGCGGTAGTCGTGATGGCGGCGGTCGTGGTCGTGATGGTGGTCGTGGCGGTCGTGATGGCGGCGGTCGTGGTCGTGATGGCGGTCGTGGCGGTTTTGGTGGTCGTGATAGCGGTGGTCGTAGTCGTTTTGAAGGCGAAAGTAGCTTCAAACGTCGTGAAGGTGGTGAAGATCGTCCACGTCGTAGCTATGATGACAAGCCTCGTACTGAGCGTCCAGCTTATGCTGGCGGTGATGATCGTCCTAAGCGTGATTTTGGTGATCGTCCAGCGCCACGTCGTGAAGGTGGTTTTGGTGACCGTCCACAACGTTCGTTTGATGATCGTCCTAAACGTGACTTCGGTGATCGTCCAGCGCCACGTCGTGAAGGTGGTTTTGGTGACCGTCCACAACGTTCGTTTGATGACCGTCCTAAACGTGATTTCGGTGATCGTCCAGCGCCACGTCGTGAAGGTGGTTTCGGTGATCGTCCACAACGTAGCTTTGGTGACAAACCGCGTTCTGCAGATGATAACCGTGGTAACCGTGTAGACTATAAAGCAAGTGGTGATCGTCCAGCTCCACGTCGTGATTTTGGTGATCGTCCAGCTCCACGTCGTGAAGGCGGTTTCGGTGATCGTCCACAACGTAGCTTCAGTGAAGATCGCCCACGTCGTAGTTTTGATGATAAACCACGTGGCGAGCGTCCAGCTTTCGGTGGTGAAGATCGCCCACGTCGTAAATTTAACGACTAAGTATTTGCTTCATCCCATAAAAAACCAGTCTTAGGACTGGTTTTTTATTGCAAGGTCAAAAAAATCTGATAGAATAAAAAAATGAGAAGTTGGTCAAATTTTTTTAACAAACAGACAATATGGACAATAAAAATGCCACAAATATATGGTGATGCCAGTGCTGGAGTTGTTATGTTCTATATTTTTTCCTTTTTGCTTTTATCGAATATATTTTATTTTATCTATAGCGTTCTTTCTTAATACCCTACAAATATTTGTATAAAAATTATATAATTATAAAAACAATAGAATCAGATTTCTGCCTAGAAATGATACAATAGCTTAAAACCTTATTATCAATTGATAACAACAAATTGCCGTCTGTTGAGAGTATAGTAAGCGGGCTGTAAAATGCAGGAACTGTTCAGTTATGAGTAATCAAACGCTTCCCGAAGGTCAGGCTTTAATTGAAGTCAAAAATTTAAGCTTTAACCGTGGTGAACGTGTCATTTATGATAATGTAAATCTAAAAATACGTCGTGGCCAAATTACCGCAATCATGGGTCCTTCAGGGACAGGCAAAACTACCTTGCTGCGGTTAATCGGAGGGCAATTGCTCCCTGATCAAGGGCAAATTTTACTGGATGGTATTAATATTGCGAATATGTCGCGGGCAGAGTTATTTTCTGCGCGTGCGCGTATGGGAATGTTATTTCAAAGTGGTGCATTATTCACGGATATGACAGTATATGAAAATGTCGCATTTCCGATTCGTGCACATACCAAACTAACCGAGAATTTGATCTCAGAGTTAGTTGCCTTAAAATTAGAATCTGTGGGTTTGCGTGGTGCAGAGCAATTAATGCCTGCTGAGTTGTCGGGGGGGATGAACCGCCGCGTTGCATTGGCACGTGCGATTGCACTTGACCCCGAATTAATTATGTACGATGAGCCTTTTGCAGGACAGGATCCCATTGTAATGGGAGTGTTGACACGTTTGATTCGATCATTGCGTGATGCATTGGATCTAACGTCTATTATTGTTTCGCACGATGTTTCTGAAACGCTCTCGATTGCAGATTATATTTACGTGGTTGCGGAAGGAAAAGTGCAAGGCGAAGGTACGCCCGATGAACTTCGTGCGCATACATCACCCTTTGTCAGACAATTTTTAACCGGTTCGATTGAAGGACCGGTTGATTATCAATTTAGCCATCAAGCCTATTTGAATAATGAGGTGCGTTCATGAATGCAATTGCCTTATTAGGTAGACGTGTCATTGAGCGTGTTCAAGGCATTGGTGTTGCAACAATGATGTTGCTACAAATTATTTTATCTCTGCCGACGTTGTTAGGTGTAAGACTTTTCATTTATCAGATGTATCGTGTTGGTGTTTTATCACTATTGATTATTGCTGTTTCTGGATTGTTTATAGGTCTCGTCATTGGATTACAAGGTTATTCGATCTTGATCAATGTTGGTTCGGAGTCGATGTTAGGGACCATGGTTTCACTGACTTTGGTTCGTGAACTCGCACCTGTAGTTGCTGCATTGCTTTTTGCAGGTCGTGCAGGGTCTGCATTAACTGCTGAAATTGGTTTGATGAAAGCGACTGAGCAATTATCAAGTATGGAAATGATTGGTGTTGACCCCTTGAAACGTATTGTTTCACCGCGCTTATGGGCGGGTATCGTCAGTTTACCCATGTTATCTGTCATTTTTGCTGCTGTCGGAATTATGGGCGGTAAAATGGTGGGCGTTGATTTCTTAGGTGTGGATGAGGGATCTTTTTGGAGTGGTATGCAAAGTAGCGTACAGTTTGGAAAAGATATCGTGAATGGCACAATTATTAAAAGTGTTGTTTTTGCTGTAGTTTGTACTTGGATTGCGGTCTATCAAGGTTATGCTTGTGAGCCAACATCTGAAGGTATCGCAACGTCTACTACGCGTACCGTTGTATATTCATCACTTTGTGTTTTAGGTTTTGATTTTGTGTTGACTGCGGTCATGTTCGGAGGGGTTTAATGAAATCACGTACTAGTGAGCTGGCCGTTGGTATTTTTGTCATTATCTTTGGTGTTGCTTTGTTTTTCTTGGCAATGAAGGTGAGTGGTTTAGTAGGCACAAATTTAAAAGATAGTTATAGCATGACGGCATCATTTGACAATGTGAATGGTTTAAAGCCTCGTGCGAAGGTTACCATGAGTGGTGTCACCATTGGTCGAGTGGATTCTATTACATTAGACCCTGTGTCACGTCTTGCGACTGTAAAATTTGATTTAGATGGTCAATTGACTAGCTTTAATGCCAAACAGTTACAAGAAGTGGAACGTAATGCTTTGGAAGAGTTGCGCTATAGTGCAGATTACCAAGCCGCGGCACCTGCTGAACAAAAAGCAATGGAACAGAAACTAATTAGCAACATGAAATCCATTACGAGTATTGATGAAGATGCTTACATAATGGTAGCAACAAATGGTCTTTTGGGCGAAAAATATTTGAAAGTCGTGCCAGGTGGTGGACTCAATTATGTCAAACGTGGTGAAAGCATTACCAATACCCAAGGTACAATGGATCTTGAAGATTTGATTTCGAAATTTATTACGGGTGGTACTGGAAAATCAGCTGCTGGTGCATCAGCACCTAAAGATGCCGCAGCTTCTACAGAAGTTAGCGATGCCCAAACGTCATTTGTCGAATAAGTATTAGAGGAGATGTTGAAAAGTGAATATGTTATTAAAACAAACCCTAACAGCAAGTGTATTGGCAACAATGTTGACAGGAACTGCATTTGCAGTACCAGCTGAAGCACCACCTGTTTTTGTAAAGCGTGTTGCTGATGGTTTGATTACGCGTTTAAAAGCCGATCAGGGTAAGTTACAAAATAATCCTGCTGCTGTGAAAGCCATTATTCGTCAAAATCTTGACCCATTTGTCGATGGTCAAGCATTTACGCGTATTGTGATGGGCACTTATGCAACGAATCAAAATAGTACAGCTGCACAACGTGCTCAGTTTGAACAAAATTTCCGTAATACTTTGATTGAAAATTATGGGACGGCTTTCGCAAAATATAGCAATCAGTCATATACCATGCGTCCTTATAAAGCGACGACGAGTAAGAATCCAGTCGTGTCACTCGATTTTAATAATAAAGGTGACAAAATACCGGTGTCTTTCCAGTTGGCTGACCATGGTACGCAGTGGAAAATTCGCAACATTAATGTTTCTGGTATTGATTTAGGTTTGCAATTCCGTAATCAGTTTGCAGCCAATGTACAGCGTAATGGTGGTGATATTGATAAAGCAATCGCGACTTTCAAACCAGATGCAGATGCTGCTGTAAATAAAAAGTAAGTTTGGATCATTGAGATAGGAATCTGTAAGTGATTGAATTTAAAAATCAGGAGTTGCATGTGATTGGGAAAATCACTTTTGATAATGCTGAAAACTATTATTTAAATGGTTTGAAAGTTATTCAGAATGAACAAGCTTTTCCTTTAACTGTAAATTTATCTAAGCTAGAACAAGGCAGTACTCTTACGTTGGCTGTATTGGTGCAATGGCTGCGTCAAACACCTGATGCACAAGGGTTACAGTTTAAGGCTGTACCTGAGAAAATGATGAAAATCATTCAATCTTGTCACCTAGAAAATGATTTACAACTGATTTAATCTCAAGAACATAAAAAAAGCACCTATTGGTGCTTTTTTTATGCGTGTTAAAACATCACCACACTTAAATCCATTTTTTCCATCTAAAGTAGATGAGTGGTCCGACAAAGAATAAAATTAGAATGGCAATCACTGCTATAAAACTCTTAGGGCCATGGGCAAAAGGTAGGACTTCGGTATTCATTCCATAAATACTGGCAATCAGCATTGGGGGAGCAAGCATACTGGGTAAAATCGAGAAGCGACGAATCGTATCGTTCTGTTCAGTATTAATGAAGCCTGAGGTGGTATCGAGTAAGAATCTCACTTTTTGGAATAAAAAGGCATCATGTTCGACCAGAGAGCGTACATCCTCACTCAGTTCTCGAATATCAGCATCATAGATATGACTGCCTAAGGCGCGTGGTCGTGATAAAAAGGTCAGCACACGACGTAAATCAATTAAACAGAGCTGTGCTTTTCCGAGCATATCTTCTTTTTGAGCAAGGCGAGTAATCATATCATCTAGATCAAGAATCTGTTCCCGATGACGTACATTCAGTACTTCAGTTGAATAACTTTCTAAGTCTTTGTGGATATCTTCTAAGATATCCGCAAGCTCATCTAACTTTGCTTCAAGCAGACCCAATAAAATCCAAGTGGGGTCTTTGTAATCGATTTCATAGTCATTGCGACGGGCACGTGCGCGAAATGCGCGGAATGCAACGAGCTTTTCACCACGTAAGGTAAATAGACGATCTTTATGTAAAATAAAGGCCACAGTCTGTACTGTAGCAAGCATATTGGAAGAGTCTTCAGGATCATCTTCGACTTGATAATTTTTATTTTTAGTTAAAAAATACGTGCTGATATGTAAAATACCATCATCATCACGATAAAATCGCGCAGATGAGGAGATGTCTTCTAGTGATTTGAGTGTAGGGAGGTTTTGCTCATAGGCATCGAGTACCCATTCTTGTTCTTCTTGTGATGGAGCAATGAGATCGACCCACACCAACTCTGGATGTAGATCAAATCCTCCATTAATAGTGGCATCTTCTAAACTGCCGCGCTCTGTGGCGTAAAAGGCTTCAAGCATTGTGTCTTTTCTCCTTTACGCAGTCTGTGTTCAATTGATGGGTGTATTTTAGACAAGGATGCAATGAAAAACACTGTTTGCATTGCTTATTTTTTTAAATTTCTCTCATATAGTTTACTTTTACAGCATGACAGAATCACAACAAGGTCGAAGGTATATGAAATCTATTGCTATTTTTTGTGGCTCAGCTTTAGGCACAGATACAATCTTTGCACAAACAGCACGCTTAACGGGTGAAACTTTAGCCAAGCAAGGTAAAACATTAGTCTATGGTGGTGGTCGTTCTGGCCTAATGGGAATTGTTGCGGACAGTGCGTTAGAGGCTGGTGGTCAGGTCATTGGGGTGATTCCACAAGGTTTGGTAGATCGTGAATTGGCACATCCAGATTTGACTGAACTGCATATCGTTAAAAATATGCATGAACGTAAAACCATTATGTCTGAGTTATCGGATGGGTTTATTGCTTTGCCGGGTGGTGCTGGAACGATAGAGGAAATCTTTGAACAATGGACTTGGGCACAGTTGGGTATTCATTTAAAACCATGTGCATTTTTAAATATTGAAGGTTTTTATGATGATTTGATTAAATTCATTCAATTGACCACTCAGAAAGGTTTTTCTAAAGCACGTTTTACCGATGTCTTAATGAATTTAGATTCTATCGATGAGATTTTATCGAGATTTGAAGTTTATCAAGCGCCTGAACCGAAATGGGGTGTGAAAGATCCTGAAGACTTGGTGAAGTTGGATAGATAAATTTCGTTCAAATTAATTTTGAGTAAGATAGTAAAGTAAATGAAGATTATTACCGTTGCAGCAGCAGTGATTTTGAATAAACAGAATCAATTGTTGTTGGTGAGAAAGCAAAATACCGAATACTTTATGCAAGTGGGCGGCAAGTTAGAGCCAAATGAGTTGCCTGAGCACACTATGCTGCGTGAAATTGATGAGGAGATTGGTGGTCAGGCGACAATCCAGCAATTTATTGGTCGTTTTGAAACACTGGCTGCCAATGAAGTGAATCATCAATTGATTAGTTATGTTTATCAGGTTGAGTTGGCGCAATATCCTCAAATTAATGCTGAAATTGCAGAAATGAAGTGGATTGATTTGGATGATCAGCAGACTTTATTGGCGCCTTTGACCAAGGAGATTGTGATTCCTTGGTGTAAGCAAAATTTATCGTATTGAATTACTCTGCAGCGGCAATGCATGCTGCATAAACATGCTGGCAACCCAAGTTTTCCAATGCTTGGGCTAAAGCATGAATGGAGCTTCCAGTTGTAATGACGTCATCAATAATCAACACTTTCCTATATTTACGTTGTTCTGTGATTATCGGCCGAAATTGATGTTCAATATTTTCGAGTCGCTCAAGTCGGGTTAGGCCCTTTTGTGAATGTTGAGCGGTTCGAACTACAGGCTGCCAAACAGGAATATTAAGTTGTTTTGCCATGAGTTTGGCGATGATTAACATTTGGTTATAGCCACGCTGTTGAAGCCGTTCAGTGGAAATGGGCATCGCAACGATGGCTTGGACTTTAGGCAGTTTCAGACTTAATAAACTTTGTGCTAATACGTTTTGATAGTGAAGTTGTTGTTCATATTTATATTTTAGAATGATACGATCCATCGGAAACGTATAGCGATGCGCGACTAAAATTTGTTGTTCATGCCGTTCAATAGACTGTTTGTACCAAGGAAGTTGATTCCAGCAGTCCTTGCAGAGGGAGTGCTGCTGTTGTAAATCAATGCTACAAAGTAGGCAAGGGGAAATGCTTTGTATGCTTTTGTGGAGCAGTTGGTGAATAAATTGGAGCATAGAGTTTTCTTTTTCTTTTGATTTTATAAGGGTTAAATTATGGTACATAGATACCATTAATTTGAAACTCAAACTGATTTTCTTTTTTAAAAATACGAAGATCAAGGATTAAGTCACTGCGACCTTCTTCGACAGTGAATAGATCAATGATAGCAATCCAAAAATCATTTTGCATATATAGACAGACTGATGTATCCCAAGCGTCTTTAGATAAGCTTATAAGATGAGCGCCATAGTTCACAATAGATTCTGCAAGCTCTAAAGCATATTCTAGGTCAATAAACTGGACATCAGGAATAGTATTCAAACGAGCAAAATCTTTATCTTTAAACGCTTCAACAATTAAAACAATCGTGTCTCGCCAAATGGTTGGAATTGGAGATTGAAGCGCTGAATCATATGGAACAGGAATATCTTGTATCACTTCATTTTCCTTATTATTTAAACATACGCATATCTCGGTGCCTCAGGCAACCAGCGTTTGAGCAAGGCTTCTGCATTTTCAGGCGTATCTTGCAAAACTTGTGCTGCAACATAGTGAGCTTGTGCTAAGAGGTGATCATCGCGTTCTAACTTTGCCACACGAAAGCCCAAATCCCCAGTTTGTTTGGTGCCCAGTAACTCCCCTGGGCCACGAATTTCTAAATCTTTTTCAGCAATGATAAAACCGTCATTGGTTTCACGCATGATACGTAAACGTTCCTGCCCATTTTGTGACAGTGGATTTTTATAGAGTAAGGCACAAAAACTGGCTTTAGCGCCACGACCGACACGACCACGTAATTGGTGTAGCTGGGAAAGCCCTAAGCGTTCTGCATTTTCAATCACCATGATGGATGCATTGGGCACATCGACCCCGACTTCAATCACCGTTGTGGCAATTAATAATTGTAATTCATTTGCTTTAAATTGTTGCATGACGGCCTGCTTCTCATCAGCTTTCATCTTGCCATGCACTAAGCCAATATTCAGTTGTGGAAATCGCTCTCTAATCTCTTGATAGGTTGCTTCAGCCGCCTGAGCATCTAAAGTTTCCGATTGTTCCACTAAGGTACAAACCCAATAGGCTTGTTTACCTTCAGCACAATTGCTAGTTATACGGTTGAGCACTTCTTCACGACGATCTAATGGAATGGTTACGGTTTGAATTGGCGTACGTCCCGGCGGTAATTCATCAATCACGGAGGTATCTAAATCACCATACGCCGACATCGCTAAAGTTCGTGGAATAGGTGTTGCAGTCATAACCAATTGATGTGGGGTCGTGTTATTCATACCTTTATTGCGTAAGGCTAAGCGTTGATCAACCCCAAAACGATGTTGTTCATCAATAATCACTAAGCCAAGTTTGGAAAATTCAATTTTGTCTTGAAACAATGCATGTGTGCCGATAATTAGCTTGGCTGTGCCATCTTTAATGCTTTGTTCGGCAGTGGCACGGGCTTTACCTTTTTGTTTGCCAGACAGCCAAGACACGTGAACGCCCAAAGGTTCAAACCATTTTTTGAAATTGAGATAATGTTGTTCTGCTAAGATTTCAGTAGGTGCCATCATGGCAACTTGCCAGCCTTCTTCTAAAGCATGACACGCAGCAAGAGCTGCAACTAAGGTTTTACCTGCCCCAACATCACCTTGAATTAAACGCAGCATGGGTTTGTTCTGCTTTAAATCTTGTATGATTTCTTTGGATACTCTTTTTTGTGCATTGGTCATACTAAACGGTAGTGCTGCTAACAGTTGTTTAGAAAAATCACGGCTGGGTGAGAATGAAGGTGCGGCAATTTGCTGAATAAAGGCGCGGCGCGTGAGTAAACTGATTTGATGTGCGACTAATTCTTCAAAAATTAATCGTTGTTGGGCAGGGTGTGAACCTTGTGTGAGTTGCAGCATATTCGCATCAACAGGCGGCTCATGGATATATTCCAATGCTTGTTTCAAAGCATAACCATTGGTGAATTTTTCAGGTAGTAATTCGGGTAAATCATCGCTATGTGTTTTGAGTGCCTGTTTCACATACTCACGTAATTTAGGCTGGGTTAAGCCATCAGTACTGGGGTAAATAGCCGTCAGTTGGGTTTTAGGCAATGGTGTGTGGGTTGTAATCAATTGGATTTCAGGATGATACAATTCTAGTCCACGTGCACCGACTCGCACTTCACCAAAAATACGTAAGCGATGATCAAGCTTGGCGCGATCCGTCAGTGCTTTATAAACGTGATAAAAACGTAAGGTGACTTTGCCAAAATCATCCTGCAATAGTACAGCCATGGATTTACGTTTTCCCGGTGGAAAATCGACGCCTTTCACAATTCCTTCAAGCAAATAGCTGCGTCCTACGACCAATTGGTGCATAGGAATAAGCGTGCTACGATCTTCATAGTCCCGTGGTAAATGGAACAGTAAATCGTCAGTCGTGAAAATGTTTAACTTTTCAAGTAGTGTTGCAGCGGCATTTCCAAGCCCGTGCAATTGCTGGACGGATGCCATGTGCCCTCAACTGGTTGATTCATCAGGTGTAACAATGCATATTTTATTTATAGGTTATGGTAAAACATCTGCGCGTATTGCAAAACAATTATTTCAGCAAGGCCACCAAATTACCACAGTCAGCCGTAGTTCTAAAGATGATGATTTTGCACAGCATCTAATTCAGGATATTCATCAGCTTGATTTATCGAAAACTCAAGCAATAGATGTGGTTTATGTATTGCTTACGCCATCACGCGATACGGCACAAAGCTCAGTAGATGCTTATCAGCAAACTTATGTGGATTCAGTGCAACCGATTGTGAATGCTTTGCAGCAGCATCCTGTACAACGCATTATTATCGTTTCCTCAACACGTGTGTATGGGAGAAATCACGGTGAATGCATCGATGATGATTCAGAAATTATTCCTAGTGATGAGCAAGGGCAGTTGTTATTGAAAATGGAGCAGTTATGGCAACAGGCTTATCCATGTGAATGTGTGATTGTTAGACCGACAGGAATTTATGGCACTTCTGTGGCGCGAATGGTTAAGCTTGCGGAAACCACAAAAACGTACCCGAATATTCATTGGTCAAATCGAATTCATATTGAGGATTTAGCACGATTTTTAGCTTATTTGATTCACGTGGAACATTTTGAAAAATCCTATATCTGTAGCAATAATCGGCCAACAGCATTACATGAAACGATTCAATGGTTCCAGCGATACCTAAATTTACCTGAATTAGTTGTGCAAAGTGAGCGTGAGTCGGGGAAACAAATTTTTGCGAAAAGAATGTTGGAGAGCGGATTTGAGTTGCAACATCAAGATTATTTTAAAGATTATGCAGCATTATTGCAGTGATTTTTTGATGAAGCTATTTAAGCCAAAACTCCCTTTCCTTTAGATAAAAGGGAGTTTGGATCTATTATTTTTTCTTGCGTTTTAAGCGTTTTTTAGCTTGTTGTGCAGCCACGGCATCGAGTGCTTCTTTTAATTCTTCATCGGTAAATGAAGTAATGTGTTGCAGCATTTGCAAGGTGACATCATCCAAGACTAAATTGGCATATTGTGCGACATTACGGAAGTTCTCATCAAAGATAATCGCACCTTCTTCATTTTTATCGATATAGCCTTGTTGGGTCAGGACTTTAATAAAGCTCTGGAATAAGGATTTATCAAAAAATTCAGGTGAATTAAACTCATACAACACCGACAAGCGCTGACCCAGTAAATGACTCAGAATTTCAACTTGATGGGTTGAAATATTGCCAGAACCGCGTTGGGTAATCAGTGCCAAAGTCATGTAATAACGCTCAAGACTTTGCATGACTGGTGCGGCAAGAACCACAAGTTGATTGTGCTCTTCACTATTGGGTGCAGGGCTATGTAAGAAATTATCTTCATCAATTGAAATTAACTTGGCTTGAACCAAGGCTTCAATATATTTGCAGATTTGCACTTTTAGTTCGTCTTCTTTCCATTTTAAGAACAATTCTGCTTTTAAGAATGGATAAAGGGTCTGAATAACGTTGATTAAATCAGCATGTTTAATTTTGCCATTATGTTCTACCAGTGCAGCAATTAAAGAAGGTAAAACAAAGGTATGTAAAATGTTGTTGCGGAAGTAAGTGAGTAAGATCGCTTGGTTGTCTTCAATCGCAATAATGTCACCGAGTACATGTTGAACCCGTTTAATCAGTTTTAATTTCATGCCATAAGCAATGATTTCTTTACCTGACAGCGGGGTGATTTGACTACGCTCATCGTAAGGAAGTGCCGAAGCCAGCTTACGATAGGTATCTAGCTGCTTAATGCAAATTTTTTCGTCTAAGGTGTGTTTAGGTGTAGCCAGTAAAATTAACGAAAGTAGAGAAACAGGGTTAATCACTACTGCGCGGTTAATATTTTCTAAAATTGTATTAGCTGCACTGTTAACCGTATTAGACACTTCAGGAGGAATTGGGTCATCATTCCGTTCAATTTTGATTTGGTCTGCATTGTGCTCTTTCAGCACATCATCCAAGAATACCGGTTGACCAAAATTGACATGCACTTTACCAAAAATACGCTCAATTTTTCTTAAGGTTTGTAAAATCCCAAAAATAGATTCAGTTTCTTTCGGCTTACCATTCATTTCGCCAACGTAGGTTGCACCTTCCATCAGGCGTTCATAACCAATATAGGTTGGAATAAAAACGATGGGTTTAGCACGGTCACGTAAATGACTATGTACGGTCATTGCTAGCATGCCAGTTTTCGGCGGTAGTAAGCGACCTGTACGTGAGCGGCCACCTTCAATAAAGTATTCTAAAGGTGTATTTCGAGATAAGATGCTATATAAATATTCTTTAAATACAGAGGTATATAGTGCATTTCCGCGGAATGAGCGGCGAATAAAGAATGCCCCACCGCCACGTAATAATTGACCGACAAATGGCATATTCAGGTTATCACCTGCTGCAATGTACGGTACCATTAAGCCACGCTTATAAATGACATAGGATAATAATAAATAATCGATATGACTACGATGACAGGGGGTATAGATAATTTCATAGTCTTTGGCCAGTTCACGCACAGTACTGAAATTATGAACTTCTACACCATCATAGAGCTGTGTCCATAGGCGCGTGAGTGCTTTATCTGCAAAATGCACGGCTGAAGCAGAATAATCAGATGCAATTTCATTCACGAAGCCGATTGCTCGACGTTCGGCTTCAATCATGCTGACTTTAGAGCGGATACTTTCTTTGCGAATCGCATCTTGCACTTCTTGTGATTTAATTAAAGATTGCATCACATTACGGCGATCTGATAAGTCAGGACCTAGCACAATTTCACGTTGGCGATCTAAATATTCATTCAGTTCGCTAATAATATAGGTTGCGGGGGAAAGATTAGGATGATGTTCTTTGGCGTAGTTGACGAGCGCTCGCAGAGATTGTGCTTCATGAAACTCTAAATAAGATTCCCGGCCATGTAAGCCAATGTTCATGAGCTGTTTAACTTTACTTGGTGTTGCCCAAGTATCGGTAAATAGAAGTTTAAACCAAGAGTCTTCTTTATCGGGAGAACGTCCCCAAAGCACGGTGACTGGAACCAATTCAATATCGTATTCAGAATGTTGCTCTAAAAATTCGATGAGACGCAGTAGACGTGGAGGAAGTACATTTGGAGTTTGGCTAAGTAAATGAGTGTCATCTTGATGCTGTAAAAAGAGTACCGCGGCTTTTTCTTTTTGCTCAGCAAGCAGAATTGGGTCTAAGGCTGCTGGTAGCTTTAAGCGGCGTGTTTCACCATCAACCACCAGTGCGTTGCTGCGTGAATAGTTTTGTAAAACGTAGCAGACCACTTTCTTATTTGATTGATCTATATTTTGATTTTCTGAAAGTTGGGTTTCAGCCGGAACCTCTCCGAGCACATGTGGTGTTACCACAAGGTCAAGTAGCTTACTGGAAAACCGACGATACATTTGACCAAAGCCACTCTTGGACATACACACTCCTAGCAAATGACAAATCTCGCATTTCAGTGAATGGGAGAACTCTTGTCTACAGCCCTTTATATAAGCACGGAACAATATGTCATTTTCTGACAAATTGCATCGATATTGTTAGATTTTATCGTTAAAAATCGTATTTTTACTGATTATATCAAATAAGCGAAGTGACATTATAGTCAATCAAATTTTAGTTTTTACTCAAGGTTCTATGGCAGAATGTTGATCAAGAGCGAAAAAATCTCAATAAGTATACATCTGTATGTAAATATGGATTTAGAATATTACTCATGGGCAGATATAAGAGCATAGATTGTATATGAATGACTTAACAAAAGAATTGGTTGAACTTTTAACGTTGGAAAAGTTAGAAGAGCATATCTTTCGTGGGCAAAGCCGCAATTTAGTCGGTAAGCGTGTTTTTGGTGGGCAAGTGCTAGGCCAAGCATTGCGAGCAGCATCATATACTGCAGATCGTCCAGTAAATTCATTACATGCATACTTCTTGTATGGAGGTGATATTAATGCACCAATCATTTATGAAGTAGAAAAATTGCGCGATGGGAAAAGTTTTCTGAGCCGTCAAGTTCGTGCAATTCAGCATGGACGAACAATTTTCTCTGCGATGGTATCTTTTGCAAGCTATGAGGAAGGCTTAAATTATCAAATTGCTGAACCGGAATATCCAGCTGTTGAGGATTTAGTCGCGGAACAAGAGCTGAAAGAGAATTTTGTGAGCTTTGTTCCGGAAAATATTCGTACTGCATTTATGCGACCTCGTCAGGTTGAGATTCGTCCTATTAATGTGACCAATCCATTCCAGCCGCAGCCTGAAGCACCATCTTATGCGCATTATTTACGGACGCATGAGAAATTACCGAAAGCACTGGCAGATGACGTTTCTTTGCATCAAGCCATTATTGCATTTTATTCAGATTACACCTTGATGATGACGGCGCTTCGTCCACATGGCGTCAACTATTTATCACCAAGTTTACAGTGCGCCAGTATTGATCATGCCATTTATTTCCATAAACCAGTACGTGCCGATGAGTGGATGTTGTATGACATGGATGCAACGGTCAGTGCCAGCTCACGAGGCTTGAATTACGGACGCATGTGGCAAAATGGTGAGTTGGTCTGTAGCACCACCCAAGAAGGTTTGATGCGTTTACGTGAAATAGAAACCCAGTAATTATTCTTATTTGTGCATTGAAAAAAGCCATCATGAATGATGGCTTTTTTCCGTTGGTCACAAAATAATGATCGATTCTTCAATAACTAACTGTCATAGTTGCCTAAATAGGACACTAGAAAAAGCAAGTCAAGATGAGCTTAAATACCCAAATTTTTATTGCAGCCGTGATTGGTGTCGCATTTGGTTTTCTTTTAAATTTATTTCCAGAGACTCCATTTTTTACGGTGAGTCTTTATGCTTTAGGGATTGCCAGTAGTATTTTTATTGGTTTATTAAAAATGCTGTTGGTGCCACTCATTTTTAGTTCAATTGTAGTTGGGGTTTCAAACTTAGAAGCGGGCGGGCAATTAAGTCGTGTCTGGAAAATAACATTGGCATGTTGCGTGACTACCACAACACTCGCGTTAATATTGGGTTTAGCATGTGCCCATATTTTTCATGTCGGGCAGGGCGTGGATATTGGCTTATTTAAAGAAGCTATGGCGCAACATCAGAGTCCAGCAACTTTAACCCCAAGTTCATTTTTAACCAATTTTATTCAGAATACCTTAATCAATCCCTTTAAGGCCTTTAGTGACGGTAATGTATTGGCTGTCGTGGTTTTTGCTTTATTTTTAGGTTTGACTTTAGTGCATGGGGGGGAGCGCTTTAAAACGGTTCGAAATATTTCTCGTCAGTTTTTTGAGATTATGATGATGCTGGTTTCTTGGGTGATGAAACTGGCACCACTCGGTATTTGTGCATTATTGGCTAAACTGATTGCAACCGAAGATCTTTCTATATTAAGCCGTTTGGCTGAGTTTGCTGTGGTGGTGACGGGAACCACTATTTTTCATGGTGCAGTTGTATTGCCTTTATTATTGTGGATTTTTGGAAAAATGAATCCAATCACTTTCTTTAAAGGGACACGTGCAGCATTGATTACGGCATTTGCGACCAGTTCGAGTTCTGCAACTTTACCTTTAAGTTTGAAATGTGCACAAGAAAACCTTGGCGTGAGGCCACAAATTGCAGGTTTTGTGGTGCCATTTGGTTCACAGTTAAATATGGATGGAACCGCACTTTATGAAGCTGCTGCTGCTTTATTTATTGCGAATTTAATTGGCTTGGAACTTTCATTCACTCAGCAAATTATTGTTTGCTTAACAGCGATGATTGCTTCGCTTGGTGCACCGGGTATTCCAAGTGCGGGTATGGTGACTATGATTATGGTCTTGCAATCGGTAGGTTTACCTGCTGAAGCGATTGCAATTCTGTTACCAATCGATCGCTTATTAGATACTGTGCGAACTGTCGTGAATGTGCAGGGGGATATGATGATTAGCGTGGTGGTTGATCGACATACCCGAGAGATGGGTGCAAGTGCTGAAACTTAAAATGCAGAGTTTATGAGTCTCTTTGTTTTCAAGCGGTAGTCTACAGATAAGAAAAAAAGCGGAATATTCCGCTTTTTTTTTGGTCTTGAATTATTATGCTACTTTTAATGTCGCACGTTTGGCTGCTGGCGATTGATCTAAGTAAGCAATGGCATCTTCAGTTTTTGCTTCATGCACAGGATCATACCATGGCATTAAATAACCCAATTGTTGTGAAACTATCCAAAATGGATTTGGCATTAAACGATTGTCTTTTTGAGAAATATCATACCATTCGCGCCAGATCCATGGTTTATATACCGCTGGTTTTTGTGCTTTGAAGCGTGGGTCTTGTTTCATAATATGTGCTGCACCATCCACCCATAAACCGAGTACTGCGGCAATCACAATGACACTTTGATAGTAGCGTGAGATATAGCCACCACCTAAATGGCGGTATAAATCGAATGCCACAGAGCGATGTTCTATTTCTTCAGCACCATGCCATTTGACCAAGTCCAACATGTTGATATCAGCCCCCAGTTCTTCCCAGTATTTATTGTAAAGTACATATTTACCCAGTACGCAGGTCATATGTTCAACAGTTGCGACAATGCCTAAGCGGAACAAATCCCACTGATGATCTAAAACTTTTGGCACAGTTAGACCGAGAGGTTGGTCGGCCAAAACTTTACCAAATAAGAAATCCATGACATCCAGATTACGCTGGATATCAATATGGCGAACGGTTAAATATTCTTTATTGGCAGAGCTATGTGCTTGAGCATGCATGGCTTCTTGGCGAATGAAAGCACGCACGTCTTCTTTTAATTTTTCATCCGTAATTTGCGGTAAAACCTTATTGTATAAACGGCAAAACCAAAATTCGCCGGCTGGCAAAATCATATTAATTTCATTAATAAAATAGCTAATAAAGGGTTGGTTTGGAATCCAGTCTACAGGCGTTTCTTTCCAATCAAATTTAACTTTACGTGGTTGAATATGATATTGAATAGACGATCCAATCTTACTGTTTTTTAATCGAGAAAGTAATTTCATCACAGTATCCTAATTGTTTTGATATCATTTTGAGCGTTATATTTTTAGTATAAAAAAATGTCCTAAATTACTATTAGCAATTTAGGACATTCGAATATCAATTGGTGATGATTTTGGTCGGACAATCTGTGAAGTAGGTAAAATTACTCAGATTTTGGTGATGCATCCTGATCTTGAATATCAATCTCTAAATCATCTGTTTCAAATTCATGATGTTCAGATGCTTCAGGAATAGCATCTAAGTCAAAAGCAGAAGGTTGTTCGAGGGTGTAATTTAAACGCCCCGCCATCACACTTGCTAACTCTTCTAAGCCGATTTTGTTTAAAGAAGAAAACAATTGAATAGAGAAGTTGAGCTTCATTTGCTTCAATTGGTTTTGGACGTCTAAAAGAACTTTACTGGCAGGACCGCGATTGAGCTTATCTGCTTTGGTTAAAAGTACATGAACAAAGAGTTGGCGCGAATATGCCCATTGCAACATCATGACATCGAAATGTTGTAAAGGATGGCGAATGTCCATCAATAACACTAAGCCTTGTAAGCTTTGGCGGTGAATTAGATAGCTTTCGAGTTCTTTCTGCCAAACCAGTTTCATCGCTTCAGGTACGGCTGCATAACCATAACCGGGTAAATCGACTAGGCGTTGATCAGGATTGCCTAAGCTAAAAAAGTTGATCATTTGGGTACGACCAGGTCTTTTTGAAGCACGTGCCAATTGTTTTTGATTGGTCATAGTGTTAATTGCACTTGATTTACCTGCGTTTGAACGTCCAGCAAATGCAATTTCATAACCAGTATCTTCAACACAAAGATCAAGCTTTGGCGCACTCATCAGAAATTCAGCGCTGTGTAACCAATTTAAAGATGAAACTGAATATTCTGTAATCGCAGAGTCAACTTTTTTCACATAACTAATTTTTTGCTTTGGGGCGTGAGCCACCTTGGTATTTTTTGACTTACCACTGCTGCGATGCATAATTCAACTTCAATAAAATGATCTACGAAATACATTATAAAGGAAGTCGGTTATTCAAGCGAACTTTGTGCAAAAAAGCTCTGTAAAGTTTAAAGATTAATTAGCTCAATGAATGTTGGATTGTGGTCTTGAGACGAAGAGTTTTGGATTACATTGGCAACGGTATAATGATCTAGATGTTGGTAAAACTGAGTCATTGCATCATCGAGAATACTTTTTAAGCCACAATCACGTCTAAATACGCAGGGTGGGGTATTACATTCAACAATGGGAGCATCCCCTTGCAGTGTTCGGACGAGGAGTCCAAGCCCAATATTTGCAGTTTCAGGATTCAAGCGAATACCGCCACCTTTACCACGCGAGGTAATCAGCCAGTTTTGTTTTGCCATGAAATGGACAATTTTGACTAAGTGATTTTGCGAAACATGCAAGTCTTTCGCAATTTCTGCAATGGTATAAGGGGTGTCTTTGGGTTGTGAGATATACATTAAAATACGCAGAGCATAATCAGTAAATTTATTTAGCTGCATGATAATACGGGTGTTTAAGGTAAAAAATTAGGGTTAGTCTAGCATAACAAGACTAACCCTCTCTTTATTTAATGTGGGTGGAGCAGATTAGTGATGAACGCCACCTGTGCCAAACGCTTCACTGTGAATGTTTTCAGCAGGAATACCACGCTCGACCAAAGCTTTTTGCTGTTCTGCCATGAATGGCATTGGACCACATAAGTAGTAATCTGCATTTACAGGAAGTAAAGCAGCATCCATTGTTGCTAAGTCTAAACGACCAGCCACATCATAGTCCTCACCTATAACATCACCGCTATGTGGGAACTCATAAGCTGTAAATGTGCTGAGACGTGGGAATTTAGTTTTTTGCTCTAGAATATGTTGTTTCATCGCATGTACTTGGCTACTGCGACATGCATGAATAAAGCTAGCCGGTTGAGGCATGTCTAAAGTCACCAATTGGTTAAGCATTGCAATCATTGGGGTTAAACCTACACCCGCACTAATGAAGACATTACGTTTGCTACTATCAATCAGGTAGAAGTTACCTGTTGGAGCAGACACTTCAATTTCTGAACCTTCAGCTAAGCCATGTAAAGTATTTGATACCCAACCACTTGCCAAATCACCTTTTTCATCTTCACGTTTAACTGAAATACGTAAATAGTCTGCTTGTGGACTTGTCGATAGCGTGTATTGACGTGGTTGTTTTAAGCCTAATGCTTCAACAAATACGCGCACTGAAATATATTGACCCGCTTCATATTTAGGTAATGCACCACCATCGACTGGTGCAAGATAGAAAGAGGTAATTTCTTCGCTTTCATTCACTTTTTTAGCGATTTTAAATTTACGCCAGCCTAACCAGCTGCCTTGAGTTTGTTGGTGCTGTTCATAAATCGCTTTTTCAGTACTGATAAATAGATCGGCCAGTTGCCCATAAGCTGCAGCCCATGCGTCAATTAATGGATCTTCCATCGAAATAGTTAATACTTCACTAATTGAATGTAATAGGTTTTCACCGACAATGTTGTAATCAGGTGCTTGAATATTCAGACTGACATGTTTATGGGCAATCAGTTCAACCACAGGCAAAAGTACAGAAGGGTCTTCAATATTTTCAGCATATGCTAAAACAGCACCAGCCAAGGCTTGAGCCTGTGCACCACTACGTTGATGCCCCATATTAAAGGTTTCTTTTAATTCAGGATTATTGCCGAGCATGCGGTTATAAAAATAACCGGTAAGTGCTACACCATTTTCGCGAAGAACAGGAACTGTTGCTTTTACAAGGTCAATTTGCTGTGGAGTCATGGCAGATCTCTCATGGCTGTTATTTATAAGGTGTATTTACAATACATTTTATAGGGTGCGTTGTAAATACACTTTATAAAAAACCATAAAAAAATTATGGAATAATTCAATATCTCATAATTTTAAAAATCTTGATAGGGAAGAGGGGGTTATTTTCCTCCAAAAAGAGAGCCGAGTAGCCCACGGATAAGTTTTTGTCCCGTAGGTCCACCTAAGCTACGTGCTGCACTTTTTGCAAATGTTCCTACGATATCTTGTGTTAGTTTGGCTCTTTCACGTGCTGTACGTTCTTCTTCTTTTTGTTGAGCTCTTAATTGGCGTTCTTGTTCTTTGCTTTGTTCTAAAGCTATTTGCGCAGTATTCTGCTGTTGTTCGCTTTCAGTTATTTTACGTTGCAGCATTTCATATGCACTTTCTCGATCAACGGCCTGTTCGTAGGCACCTGCTAAGATACTTTGTGCCATTATAGTGTGGCGTTCTTCAGAGCTAATCGGATTGAATGATGAATAGGGTGGCATTACCCAGCCACGCTCTACAATTTGTGGCGTACCTTGTTCATCTAAGCAACTAATCAGGGCTTCTCCAACCGCCAGCTCAGTAATTGCCTGATCTACTTTCAATTCAGGATTGCTACGAAATGTATCGGCTGCCGTTTTTACTGCTTTTTGATCTTTAGGGGTGAAAGCGCGTAAAGCATGTTGTATTCGATTTCCTAATTGTCCTAAAACGTTTTCAGGAATATCCAGTGGGCTTTGTGTAATAAAATAAATGCCAACACCTTTAGAGCGAATTAAGCGCACTACTTGTTGGATTTTTTCTTGCAGAGCGGGGCTAGCATTATCAAACAGTAAATGAGCTTCATCAAAGAAGAATACTAATTTAGGTTTATCTAAGTCCCCAACTTCTGGTAATTTTTCAAATAATTCAGAAAGCATCCAGAGTAAAAAAGTTGCATAGAGTTTAGGGGTATTCATGAGTTTATCGGCTGCAAGTAAGTTGATATAGCCATGCCCTTGAGTATCTGTCTGAATAAAATCTAGAATATTTAAACTCGGTTCACCAAAAAATTGATCAGCACCTTGGTCACCTAAAGCCAATAAATTACGTTGAATCGCACCTAAACTTGCAGGGGATAGGTTGCCATATTCTGCCTTTAACTCCGATGTATGCTCACTCACATAGGTGAGCATGGCTTTTAAGTCCTTAAAATCAATGAGTAATAACCCCTGATCATCTGCTACACGAAAGACGGCAGACAGTACGCCTTCTTGGGTATCATTTAAATTCAGCATTTGCGCTAAAAGCAATGGGCCAATTTCTGAAATAGTGGTTCGGATGGGGTGTCCTTGCTGACCAAATAAATCCCAAAAAATGGTGGGTGCAGCGGCAAAAGGAATGTGATCAATTCCTAAACTTTGAATGCGCTCGTCAAATTTAGGATTGCTTGAACCTGCTTTGGCGATGCTGGAAACATCACCTTTCGCATCGGCTAAAAATACCGGTACACCAATTCGAGAAAAACTTTCGGCCAGTACTTTTAAGGTAATGGTTTTACCTGTACCTGTTGCACCTGCAATTAAACCGTGACGATTGGCAAACTGTGGGTACAAAACGATATCTTGAGTTCGGTCTGAGGTTTTTTTAGCAATAATAATTGGTGAGCCCATATCATTTCCTATTCTTAGTTTGGTATTTTTATTTGCAGTTGTTTTAATGCGTTTTCTATATCTTGAATTAAATCTGCCGGATGTTCTAGCCCTATACAAAAGCGAACCAATAAACCTTGTTGTAAATGTGTATGTTCTAATGCACGCATAGTGGTTAAATCATAAAGCATGACTAAGCTGATGGGTCCTCCCCAGCTAAAACCCAATTTAAACAATTGCAATGCATCACAAAATTTCCTGATGTCTTGCATGGTATATTTAGGTTTAAAAATAACGCTGACTAGGCCTGCGCTCAGGTTCTCTTTGCAAACATCGTTCCAGTAATGATGCCCCGCAGATAATTCATTGGCAGGGTGTAAGACTTGTGCAAATTCTACTTGTTTGTTTAACCAATGTAATAGGGTTAAAGCACTGTTGGATTGTTGGGTATAACGAATGTGCATAGATGCCAAACTGCGCTGGATTTGTGCGGCATCATCGCCAGAAATCGCAATGCCTTGGATCGCATGCATACGAAACAGTTGTTGCTGGAGTTTTTTGTCTTGGGTGACGACAGAACCCATTAAAATATCACCACCACCACTTGGATATTTAGTCAGTGCATGGATTGTTAAATCAACGCTTAAATGTTCAGAGCTGAAATCAAAAGCATTAAAAGCTAAGCCTGCACCCCAAGTATTGTCTAAGGCTGTTAAAACATTGGCTTGTTTAGCTTTTTTAACTAAATTGATTAAATCAGGAAATTCTAAAGTGACTGATCCAGCAGCTTCTAACCAAATAAGTTTAGTTTGCGCTGAAGGTTGAAATGTATTCGCATCTATGGGGTTGTATACTTTAACGACAATCCCATAGCGCGTTTCTAAGTTACGTAAATGCTCCATATTGGGACCATAAGTATTATCAGCGACCCAAACCTCATCACCATGACTTAAAAAGCAAGAATTAACTAAGTTGATGGCAGACAATCCACTTGGACAAAGTAGGCAATAATCACCACCTTCAATTTGAGCAATATTGTCAGCTAACGTAAATGTGGTTGGTGTGCCATGGGTGCCGTAACTATAATCATAAGCATCTGTCCAGTGTCGATTAAAGAGCGCATCGGTATTTTTAAAAATAATGGTAGAGGCGCGAAATACTGGAGGTTGAACAGTTGAAATATATTGTGGTGCTTTGCGTGGTGCGTGGACTAGATTGGTTTGCGGATGTTTTTTCACAAAATAACTCAAAATATTCAGTAGGGAGTAATTTTATAAACTAAGCATAATCTTAGGTGAAGGCAAAGCATAAAATTGTGAATATTTATCAATCAAACCAATGTTGGCTTTATTTTTGCAAAGTTTTACCTATATCAATAAAACAAGGTCTAAATAATGAAAAAATTAAAGGTGCATTATTTTCAACATATCGCTGGAGAAGGATTTGGAAGTTGTTATCCCTACTTAAAGGCGATGGGGGGAGAAATAAGCGCCACGGAATTTTTTGCACTGCCCAAAGAGTTGAATATTGATATAGATGCATTGCCAAATATCGCGGACGTGGACTTGCTGATTATTATGGGGGGAGCCATGAGTGTGAATGATGAAGCTAACTTTCCGTGGTTAAAAATAGAAAAAAGATGGATTCGCCGTTATCTTGCGTCACAAAAGCCTGCCATAGGGCTATGTTTGGGGGCTCAGTTAATTGCGAATGCTTTGGGGGCGCGTATTACTAAAAATCCTATTCCAGAATTGGGATGGAGTGCTGTCCATAAAACTGTACATATCGATGATACGACTTTTCCGTTGCCGAATGATTTAGAGGTCATGCAATGGCATCATGAAACCTTGGAGCTACCTAAGGGGGCAATCAGGCTTGCGGAAAGTAAAGCGTGTCTGAATCAAATCTATCAGATTGGAAAAAATGTTTTAGGCTTTCAATTTCATCCAGAAATTACCCCCGAAGGATTAAGTTTGTTTATAAAGCATGAAGAGGAGCTGAATAGTTTTCATGAGTGTGCTGCCCAACAGCTTCCTTTATTGAGGCAGACTCAAAAGCAACGATTCACTGCTGGAAATCAGATGCTTCATCGAGCGATTGACTATGTATTAAGGGCTTAATATATGAGGTGTTTGCTGAGTATATTGATAACAGTAAAGATTAAGAAATAATGTAAAAAGGTAGAAATAAGTTTGCTTAACAGTTAAACGATTGTTATAATGAGCGACCCTTCAATAGGAGGGTCTAAATGGCGAAGAAAGTCATTTAGATATCGTGACAGTCGTGGCATCGATCATGACCTTAGTGATTTTCACTGCCTTTGACACTTACTTTTTATAGGGTGAGATGCGTCAGAGGTGATTCTTTATATATTTGGCTTGGAGTTAACTGGTATGTCTAACCAGAGAATTCGTATCCGTCTTAAGTCTTTTGATCATCGTCTGATTGATCAATCTTCTCAAGAGATCGTAGAAACCGCTAAGCGTACTGGAGCACAAGTGTGTGGTCCAATCCCGATGCCTACTCGCATCGAACGCTTCAACGTTCTTACTTCACCGCATGTAAACAAAGATGCGCGTGATCAGTATGAAATCCGCACTTATAAGCGCTTGATTGATATCGTTCAACCAACAGACAAAACTGTTGATGCGTTGATGAAGTTAGATCTTGCAGCTGGTGTTGATGTTCAGATCGCATTGGGTTAAGGCTTTCGGTTAATTAACGCTCTTAAGTTAATTAAGCCGCTTTTTTAGAGGTTTATGCACATGGCTATTGGTTTAGTCGGTCGCAAGTGCGGTATGACACGTATCTTTACAGATGCTGGTGTCTCTGTGCCTGTTACAGTGATTGAGGTTGACCCTAACCGCATCACTCAAATCAAAACGCTTGAAACTGATGGTTATCAAGCGCTTCAAATCACTACTGGTGAACGTCGCGAATCTCGCGTAACTAACGCTCAGAAAGGTCATTTCGCTAAAGCGGGTGTTGCTGCTGGTCGTCTAGTTAGTGAATTTCGTGCAACAGAAGCTGATCTTGAAGGTCGTGAAGTTGGTGGAACTATCGGTGTTGATTTGTTCACAGTTGGTCAAGTTGTTGACGTAACTGGTCAATCAAAAGGTAAAGGTTTTCAAGGTGGTGTTAAGCGTTGGAATTTCCGTACGCAAGATGCAACACACGGTAACTCACTATCTCACCGTTCTTTAGGTTCTACAGGTCAAAACCAGACTCCTGGTCGCGTGTTCAAAGGCAAAAAAATGGCTGGCCATTTAGGTGCTGAACGCGTAACAGTACAAGGTCTTGAAGTTGTATCTATTGACCTAGAGCGTTCGATTCTAGTTGTTAAGGGTGCGATTCCTGGTGCTACTGGTGGCGACGTTATCGTTCGTCCTACGATCAAGGCCTGAGGGGAAATAACGTGAATTTAAATACTGTTTCCGGCTCTGCTGTTGAATTGTCTGAAGTTGCTTTCGGGCGTGAGTTTAATGAAGCTCTTGTACACCAAGTTGTTACAGCTTATTTAGCTGGTGGTCGTCAAGGTTCTAAAGCTCAAAAATCACGTGGTGATGTATCTGGCGGTGGTCGTAAACCATTCCGTCAAAAAGGTACTGGCCGTGCACGTGCTGGCTCTATTCGTAGCCCAATCTGGGTTGGTGGTGGTAAGACTTTTGCTGCTCGTCCACAAGATTGGTCTCAAAAAGTTAACCGTAAAATGTACCGCGGTGCAATGCAATGTATCTTAGCTGAACTTGTTCGCCAAGATCGCCTTATTTTAGTTGAAGATTTTGCTGTTACAGCGCCAAAAACTAAAGAATTGCTTGCTAAGCTTAACGACTTGAACGCTACTCGCGCATTAATCGTTACAGAAGCTGTAGATGAAAATCTGTATCTTGCTGCTCGCAACCTTCCGCATGTAAATGTGGTTGATGCTGCTGCAATTGATCCAGTAGGTTTGATTGCGTTCGATAAAGTTGTTATGTCAGTTGCTGCTGCTAAGAAAATTGAGGTAGAACTCGGATGAACAACGAACGTATCTATCAAATCCTAAAAGGGCCTGTATTTTCAGAAAAAGCTCAAGCTTTAGGTGAGGCTGCTGGTGTTCAAGTTTTTAAAGTTGCACTTGATGCAAACAAACTTGAAATCAAAAAAGCAGTTGAGCAACTCTTTGGTGTGGAAGTTGTTAAAGTTAACACAACGATCACTAAAGGTAAGACTAAACGCTTTGGTAAAACATTAGGACGTCGTTCTGATGTTAAAAAAGCATACGTCACCCTGAAAGCTGGCCAAGATGTTGAAATGGCTGACTTGGGCGATACCGCTGAAAGCGCAGCGGAATAAGGACGAAATTTATGCCTATTCAAAAATGTAAGCCAACGTCTCCAGGACGTCGCTTTGTAGAGAAAGTCGTTCACGACCATCTTCACAAAGGCGCACCGTACTCTCCGTTGGTTGAAGCTAAAAAACGTACTGGTGGTCGTAACAATAACGGTCACATTACAACTCGTCATGTTGGTGGTGGTCATAAACAAAACTACCGTCTTATTGACTTCAAGCGTAATAAAGATGGCATTCCAGCCACTGTAGAGCGTATTGAATACGATCCTAACCGTACTGCACACATTGCTTTAGTTTTGTATGCTGATGGTGAGCGTCGTTATATCATTGCAGCTAAAGGCTTGCGTGCTGGTGATAAAGTACAATCTGGTAACGATGCTCCAATTCGTCCAGGTAACTGCTTACCACTTCGTAACATGCCTATTGGTTCTACTCTTCACAACATCGAACTTAAAATCGGTAAAGGCGCGCAGTTAGCTCGTTCAGCTGGTACTTCGGTTCAGTTGTTGGGTCGTGACGGTTCTTACGCTATTGTTCGTCTACGTTCTGGCGAAATGCGTAAAATTCACGTTGAATGCCGTGCAGTTCTTGGTGAAGTTTCTAACCAAGAAAGCAACCTTCGTTCACTTGGTAAAGCAGGTGCATCTCGCTGGCGTGGCATTCGTCCTACCGTACGTGGTATGGCAATGAACCCAGTTGACCATCCACATGGTGGTGGTGAAGGGCGTAATAAAGGTATTCAACCTGTAAGCCCATGGGGTCAAAAAGCTAAAGGGTACAAGACACGTACCAATAAGCGTACGACTAAGATGATTATTCGCGACCGTCGCGTTAAGTAACAAGTAAAGGAATCTGACAATGCCTCGTTCTCTGAAAAAAGGCCCATTCGTCGATGCGCACTTGTTCGCTAAGGTTGAAGCGGCTATCGCGGCTAATAACCGTAAGCCGATCAAAACTTGGTCGCGTCGTTCGATGATCCTCCCGGATTTTGTTGGTTTAACAATTTCTGTCCATAATGGTCGTAACCATGTTCCGGTAATTGTATCTGAACATATGGTTGGTCATAAACTCGGTGAATTCGCGCCAACTCGTACCTATCGTGGTCACGGTGTTGACAAGAAATCTAAACGTTAAGGTGCTATGATGGAAGTTACTGCTAAATTACGCGGTGCCGCTATCTCGGCACAAAAAGCACGTTTGGTTGCAGATCTAATCCGTGGCAAGTCTATTGCTCACGCGCTTAATATCTTAAACTTCAGCAATAAAAAAGCTGCGGCGATAGTGAAAAAAGCTTTGGAATCTGCTATTGCAAACGCTGAACATAATAACAGTTTAGATGTAGACGACCTTAAAGTTTCTACGATTTACGTTGATGAAGGCACTAGCCTTAAGCGTATTATGCCACGTGCTAAAGGCCGTGCAGATCGTATTACTAAGCGTACTTGTCACATCACCGTTAAGGTAGGGGTTTGATATGGGTCAGAAGGTTCATCCAATCGGTATCCGCCTAGGTGTTGTGAAACGTCATAACGCTAACTGGTATGCGAGTCCGAAACAATACGCTGAATATTTGCTTAAAGATCTTCAAGTTCGTGAGTTTTTGAATAAAAAACTTAAAAATGCGATGATCAGCAATATTCTTATCGAACGTCCTACAGGTGCTGCTAAAGTAACTATTAGCACTGCTCGTCCAGGTATCGTAATCGGTAAAAAAGGCGAAGATATTGAGAAATTACAGCGTGAACTTACTCAAATTATGGGTATTCCAGCGCAAGTAAGTATCAGCGAAATCGATCGCCCAGATTTAGACGCTCGTTTAGTTGCTGAAGCAATTGCTTCTCAATTAGAGAAACGTGTAATGTTCCGTCGTGCTATGAAGCGTGCGGTACAAAACTCGATGCGCTCTGGTGCTAAAGGTATCAAAGTTGAAGTTTCTGGTCGTTTAGGTGGTGCTGAGATTGCTCGTACTGAGTGGTATCGTGAAGGTCGTGTACCTTTGCATACACTTCGTGCAGACATCGACTACTCATCTGTACGTGCTGAAACAACTTACGGTACGATTGGTGTTAAAGTTTGGGTATTCCGTGGTGAGATCTTAGGTGGCATGAAACAAGTCATGAACCCTGCTCCTGCTGAAGAACGTCCAGCTAAACGCGGTCGCGGTCGTGGTGAAGGTCAGGAGCGTCGTGGTCGTCGCAATGATCGTTCTGCTGAAAAAGGAGAATAATCCATGTTGCAACCTAAACGTACTAAATTCCGTAAGATGCAGAAAGGCCGTAACACTGGTCTAGCACATCGCGGTAGCACAGTATCTTTTGGTACCATCGCACTTAAATCACTTGAACGTGGTCGTATGACTGCGCGTCAAATTGAGGCTGCGCGTCGTACTATTAGCCGTCGTGTTAAACGTGGTGGTAAAATCTTTATCCGTGTATTCCCAGACAAGCCAATTACTCAAAAGCCTCTTGAAGTGCGTATGGGTAAAGGTAAAGGTTCTGTGGAATATTGGGTTTGTGAAATCAAACCAGGTAAGATCCTGTACGAAATGGAAGGTGTGAGCGAAGAATTAGCACGTGAAGCGTTTGCGCTAGCGGCTGCTAAACTTCCGTTTAAAACCACTATCGTGACTCGGACGGTAATGTAATGAATACTAAAGATCTACGTGAAAAATCGGTAGAAGAGTTGACAACTTTGCTTGATGAGCAACAGTTAAACCAATTCCGTCTTCGTATGGCAAAATCAACTGGTCAATTGGGTAAATCGCACGAAGTTGCACTTACTCGTAAGACTATTGCTCGTATTAAGACCCTCCTTACCGAAAAACAGGGGAACGGACAATGAGTGAGCAAACAGTTCGCACGTTAACTGGCAAAGTCGTAAGTGACAAAATGGACAAGTCTATTGTTGTTCTTATTGAACGCCGCGTTCAACACCCGTTGTATGGCAAATCAATCCGCCGTTCAACAAAATTACACGCTCATGATGAGAATAACACCGCTAAAACTGGCGATGTTGTAACCATTAAAGAAAGCCGCCCAATTTCTAAAACTAAAGCATGGACTTTGGTTGAAGTTATTGAAGCAGCTGCTGAGTAATTAGACGTTCTTGTTGCATCATCGGTCAATTTCGAGTACTCTTTGAGCCCTTGAAATTGCGACCGGTGTTGCTCGGTTTTGGAGTAGGGCAATGATTCAAACCGAAAGTATGCTCGACGTAGCAGACAACAGTGGTGCTCGCCGCGTACAATGTATTAAAGTACTTGGTGGATCGCACCGTCGTTATGCTTCTGTTGGCGATATTATTAAAGTTACTGTAAAAGAAGCAATCCCACGTGGCCGTGTTAAAAAAGGTGACGTGATGAATGCAGTTGTAGTTCGCACTAAATTCGGTATTCGTCGTCCGGACGGTTCAGTGATCCGTTTCGATGATAATGCTGCAGTTATTTTGAACACGAACAAAGCGCCGATTGCAACTCGTATTTTTGGACCAGTGACTCGTGAACTTCGTACTGAACAGTTCATGAAAATCATTTCATTGGCTCCTGAAGTTCTATAATAGAGGCAATCATGGCTAAGATTAGAAAAGGCGATCAAGTAATTGTGATCGCAGGTAAAGAAAAAGGCAAACAGGGTACTGTTCTGTCGGTTTCTAATGACCGAGTTAAGGTTGAAGGCCTTAATTTAGTGAAGAAGCATCAAAAGCCGAATAAAGTAACTGGCGCTGAAGGCGGTATTGTTACTCAGGAAGCTTCGCTTCATATCTCGAATGTGGCGATTTTTAATGCTACAACCCAAAAGGCTGACCGTGTTGGTTACCAAGTGATTGAAGGCGTGAAAACTCGCGTTCTTAAGTCAAATGGTGAATCAGTGGCGGTAGCGAAGTAATAGGTTGAAACGGCGATGGCCAGACTTAGAACACGTTATAACGAAGAACTCAAAGCTCAGTTGAAAGAAACTTTAGCTCTTGAGAATGTAATGCAAATTCCACGCATTACTAAAATCACCATTAATATGGGTGTTGGTGCGGCTTCTGCTGATAAGAAATTATTAGACGGCGCATTATCGGACATGCAAGCAATTGCTGGTCAAAAACCAGTACTTACACTTGCGCGCAAATCAATCGCTGGTTTTAAAATCCGTGATGGTTGGCCAATTGGTTGTAAAGTTACTTTACGTGGCGACCAAATGTACGAATTCTTAGACCGTTTGATCGCGATCGCAATCCCTCGTATCCGTGACTTCCGTGGTTTCTCATCGAAATCATTTGATGGTCGTGGTAACTATTCGATGGGTTTAAAGGAACAAATCATGTTCCCTGAAATCGATTTCGATAAGATTGATCGTATTCGTGGTATGGATATTACCATTACTACGACTGCTCGCACCGATGACGAAGGCCGTGCGCTTATGCGTGCATTCGGCTTCCCGTTCAAATAAGAGGTCGATATGGCTAAGAAAAGTATGATTAATCGCGAGTTAAAACGCGAAGCTACTGTTGCTAAATTTGCTGCAAAACGTGCTGAATTAAAAGCAACGATTGCAAATGTAAATGCTAGCGAAGAAGAGCGTTTTGAAGCGATGATGAAGTTTCAAGCATTGCCGCGTAATGCATCACCGGTACGTCTTCGTAACCGTTGTGGTTTAACTGGTCGTCCTCACGGTTATTTCCGTAAGTTCGGTCTAAGCCGTAACAAATTACGTGAAACAGTAATGCAAGGTGATGTACCTGGCGTTGTTAAGGCAAGCTGGTAAGGAGCGACTATAATGAGTATGCAAGATACCGTTGCCGACATGCTAACACGTGTTCGTAACGCACAAACGGCTAAAAAACAAACAGTTTCTATGCCGAATTCTAAGTTGAAAGTTGCAATTGCAAACGTACTTCAACAAGAAGGTTATATCTCTAGTGTAGAAGTGGCTGCTAATGAAGGCAAACCTACATTAACGATTACTTTAAAATATTTTGAAGGCAAACCAGTTATTGAAACTGTGAAACGCGTAAGCCGTCCAGGTCTACGTCAGTATCGCGGTAAAGATAAGCTACCGAGCGTTAAGCAAGGTTTAGGTGTTGCAATTGTTTCTACAAGCAAAGGCATCATGACTGATCGCGCTGCACGTGCTGCAGGCATCGGTGGTGAAGTTATTGCTTTTGTTTCTTAATAGGTGATTCCTCATGTCTCGTGTGGCTAAAGCCCCAGTAACTGTACCTAATGGTGTAACAGTTACTCAGAACGGCCGGCAGGTCGAAGTGAAAGGCAGCAAAGGTACATTGTCTTTCAACCTGCATGCGCTGGTCGAGCTTAAACAGGAAGAAGGTACACTTCAACTTGCTCCAGTTAAAGAGTCGAAAGACGCTTGGATGCAAGCTGGTACTGCTCGCGCTGTTTTAAATAACCTTGTAAAAGGTGTTAGCGAAGGTTTCGAACGTAAGTTACAACTTATTGGTGTCGGTTATAAAGCTGCGGTTAAAGGTGATACTGTCAACCTTAACCTTGGTTTTTCACACCCAATCGAATACAAACTTCCTGAAGGCGTAACTGCTGAAACTCCAACTGCTACTGAAATCATTTTGAAATCAGCAAGCAAACATGTGTTGGGTCAAGTAGCTGCAGATATCCGTTCATATCGTAAACCTGAGCCTTATAAAGGTAAAGGTGTTCGTTATTCGGATGAAGTTGTTCTTCGTAAAGAAGCTAAGAAGAAATAAGGCGCGAGGTTCTTATGAACGAAAAGAAACAAACCCGTTTGCGTCGTGCGAAAAGCACACGCTTGCACATCCGTGCATTGGGTGCGACTCGTTTGTGTGTAAACCGCACGCCGCGTCACATCTATGCGCAAGTTATTTCAGCCGATGGTGGCAAAGTATTAGCGCAAGCTTCTACTTTAGATGCATCTTTGCGTAGTGGTACTACAGGTAACGTTGATGCAGCAACTAAAGTTGGTGCATTAGTCGCAGAGCGTGCGAAAGCAGCTGGTGTTACTAAAGTTGCATTTGACCGTTCTGGTTTCAAATATCATGGTCGTATCAAAGCCTTGGCTGATGCTGCTCGTGAAAACGGCTTGGAGTTCTAATCATGGCTAAAGTTGAACAAAACGAAGGTTTCGTTGAGAAACTGGTTGCCGTTGATCGTGTAGCCAAAGTTGTTAAGGGTGGTCGTATCTTCTCTTTCACAGCATTGACTGTGGTTGGTGATGGTAATGGTCGTGTAGGTTTTGGTCGTGGTAAAGCACGTGAAGTTCCAGCTGCTATTTCTAAAGCACTTGAAGCTGCTCGTCGCAACATGATTACAGTTGATCTTGCAGGTACTACTCTGCAACACCCTGTGAATGCTCGTCATGGTGCAAGCCGTGTGTATATGCAACCTGCTTCTGAAGGTACTGGCGTAATTGCTGGTGGCGCTATGCGCGCTGTTCTAGAGGCTGCTGGTGTACATAACGTACTTGCTAAATGTTACGGTTCTACTAATGCTGCTAACGTAGTTAACGCAACTTTTAAAGGTTTGCGTGATATGACTTCTCCTGAGAAAGTCGCTGCGAAACGTGGTCTTTCAGTAGCACAAATTCAAGGGTAATCAATCATGAAAACGATTAAAGTTACCCAGACTAAATCTGCTTCGCATCGTTTGAAAAATCACAAACTTTGCCTACAAGGTTTAGGTCTGCGTCGTATTGGTCATACTGTAGAAGTTCTAGATACACCTTCTAATCGTGGTATGGTCAACAAAGTTTACTATATGGTTAGTGTAGAGGAATAAGCCATGACTCTGCGTTTAAATGAGCTTGCACCTGCTGAAGGTGCAAAACGTGACAGCCGTCGTTTAGGCCGTGGTATCGGTTCTGGCGTTGGTAAGACCGGTGGCCGTGGTGTCAAAGGTCAAAACTCACGTAAAAGTGGTGGTACACGTCCAGGTTTCGAAGGCGGTCAAACTGCGTTATATCGTCGTTTGCCTAAATTCGGTTTCACTAGCCAATTGGCTTTGAAAACTGCTGAAGTACGTTTGTCTGAACTGACTAAAGTTGAAGGTGATATCGTTTCTCTTGAAACTTTAAAAGCTGCGAACGTAGTACGTAAAGATATGATTCGTGCTCGTATCGTTCTTTCTGGTGAAATCACTCGTGCATTCACTATCCAAGGTGTTGCATTGACTAAAGGCGCTAAAGCTGCTGTTGAAGCTGCTGGCGGTAAAGTCGAGGAGTAATCGCGAGTGACTATGTCTCCTAGTTCTACAGGTCATGTTAACATGATGAAAGGCCAACCATTTCATGTGAAATACCGTGAAATCATTCGTCGATTAATGTTCTTAGTTGGCGCATTAGTGGTCTTTCGACTAGGAACGCATATTCCTCTACCAGGTATCGATAATGTCGCTCTAGCACATTTTTTCAAAGCTAATGAAGGTACTTTTTTAGGTTTGTTTAATATGTTCTCGGGCGGGGCATTGGAGCGAATGTCTATTCTGGCGTTAGGAATTATGCCGTACATTTCTGCATCAATTATTGTGCAGCTGATGTCGACTGTTGTTCCTTCGCTGGAAGCATTAAAGAAAGAGGGCGAGCAGGGTAAGCGTAAGATTAATCAATATACGCGTTATGGCACACTATTACTTGCATTGGTGCAAGGTATCGGAATGTGTGCAGGGCTGATTAGTCAAGGAATTACTTTGACTTCAGGTCTTGCATTTTATATTCCAGCGCTAACTTCGTTAGTTGCAGGTACCATGTTCTTAATGTGGTTAGGGGAACAAATTACCGAACGTGGTGTTGGTAATGGTATCTCTATGATCATTTTTGCAGGGATTGTGGCAGGGCTTCCAAACTTAGTGATCCAATCATTTTCTTCAGTTGAAAATGGTCAGTCAAGCTTAATCGGTTTAGCTGTTTTTGGTTTACTCTCTTTGGCGGTTCTTGCGGCTATTATTTTTATTGAGAAAGCTCAACGTCGTATACCTGTAAACTATGCTCAAAAGCAGCAAGGGCGTCGCGTATTTACTGCACAGCAAACACATTTGCCATTGAAAATTAATATGGCAGGGGTAATTCCAGCAATTTTCGCAAGTTCGTTATTGTTGTTCCCTGCTAGTTTAGGTCAATGGTTAGGTAGTGCTGATCCAAATGCAGGAATCGTGAAGCGTTCGCTACAAGATTTGGCATTAGTGTTATCGCCTGGACAACCTTTGTATTTGGTGCTCTTCGGTGCGTTAATTATCTTTTTCTGTTATTTTTATACGGCACTAGTATTTAGTCCGAAAGAAGTAGCAGAAAACTTGAAACGCAGCGGAGCTTATGTACCTGGTATTCGCCCAGGTGAGCAAACTGCTCGTTACTTAGATCATATTCTTAATCGTTTGACGTTTATTGGTGCAATCTACATTACAATCATTTGCTTAATGCCAATGATTTTGCAGAGTTCTTTTGGTATTCCATTCCATTTGGGTGGTACCTCTTTGCTAATTGTGGTTGTCGTTGTGATGGACTTTATGGCTCAGCTACAAGCCCATCTTACTTCTCACCAGTATGATGATCAAACGTTAATGAGAAAAACGACTGCTCATCCTAAGGGATAAGCGCACTTAGAGGTTTCATTATGAAAGTTCAAGCTTCTGTAAAGAAAATTTGTGGTAGCTGTAAAGTTATCCGTCGTAATGGGGTTATTCGCGTAATTTGCAGCGCAGAACCTCGTCATAAACAGCGTCAAGGTTAATTTAATTTAGACCTGTTGATTTCAGTAGGCAAATTAGGTTATTATCCGCCCCTCAAGATTTTTGCGGGGCGGTTGATTATCTTTGCTGCCTTTTTGGAGAAAATGAATGGCTCGTATTGCCGGTGTAAACATTCCGGATAACAAGCATGCTGTTATCTCTCTTACGTATATCTTTGGTATTGGCCGCCATACTGCTAAGAACATCTTAGCTGCTGTTGGTATTGCTACTACTACTAAGATCCGTGAATTAGATGATGCTCAGCTTGATGCGATTCGTACAGAAATTGCTAAGGTTCCGACCGAAGGTGATTTACGTCGCGAAATTTCCATGAACATTAAACGTTTAATGGATTTAGGCTGCTACCGCGGTCTTCGTCATCGTCGCAGCTTGCCTGTCCGTGGACAACGCACCAAAACTAACGCTCGTACCCGTAAAGGTCCGCGCAAACCTATTAAGAAATAAGATTTCTGGAAGCTAAAAGATGGCTAAAGATACTCGCGCACGCAAGAAGGTCACTCGTACCGTCTCTGAAGGTGTTGCACACATTCACGCTTCTTTTAATAACACCATTGTGACTATTACCGATCGTCAAGGTAATGCACTGGCTTGGGCTACCTCTGGTGGACAAGGCTTCCGTGGATCACGTAAATCAACTCCGTTTGCTGCTCAGGTAGCTGCTGAAGTTGCTGGTAAAGCTGCTTTAGACTACGGTTTGAAAAACTTGGACGTCCTTGTAAAAGGTCCTGGTCCTGGTCGTGAATCTGCGGTTCGTGCTTTAGGTGCAGTGGGTTATAAAATTAACAGCATTACCGATGTGACGCCTATCCCGCACAACGGTTGTCGTCCACCTAAAAAACGTCGCGTCTAAGGAGAATCATTCATGGCTCGTTATATTGGTCCAAAATGCAAACTCTCTCGCCGCGAAGGGACAGACCTGCAACTTAAATCAGGCGTTAAACCGTTTGACGTTAAGACTAAAAAACATGCTAAAGCTCCTGGCCAACACGGTGGAGCTCGTGGTAGCAAACAATCTGAGTACTCACTACAATTACGTGAAAAACAAAAAGTACGTCGTATGTACGGTGTGTTAGAGCGTCAATTTAGTAATTACTATAAAGAAGCTGCTCGTGTTAAAGGCGCAACAGGTGAAAACTTGTTGAAATTGCTTGAAAGCCGCCTAGATAACGTTGTTTATCGCATGGGTTTTGGTTCTACACGTGCAGAAGCTCGTCAGCTTGTATCTCATCGCAGTATTACTTTGAATGGTCGTCGTGTTAACATTGCGTCAATTCAAGTTAAAGCTGGTGATGTGATTGCAGTTCACGAAGGTGCTAAACAACAATTACGTATTAAAAACGCAATTGAATTAGCTACTCAACGTGGAACGCCTTCTTGGATGGAAATTGACCATTCTAAATTAGAAGGTACGTTCAAAGCTGCACCAGATCGTTCAGATTTACCTGCTGAAATCAACGAAAGCTTGATTGTAGAATTGTATTCTAAATAATCCTTGAGGTAGCAATAATGACGCGTACTGCAAACGAGTTTCTAACTCCGCAAGCGATCAAGGTCGAAGCGGCAAGCGGGACCTCGGCAAAAGTGATTCTGGAACCGTTAGAGCGTGGCTTTGGTCATACTCTGGGTAATGCTTTACGTCGCATTCTATTATCTTCTTTACCTGGCGCAGCTGTGGTAGAAGTTGAAATAGAAGGTGTCGAGCACGAGTACAGTACTTTAGAAGGCTTGCAGCAGGACATCGTCGAGCTCTTGCTGAACCTTAAAGGATTGTCTATTAAGCTGTTCGATCAGAACGAAGCATATTTAACATTGGAAAAACAAGGTCCTGGTGATGTAACTGCCGCAGATCTTCGTTTACCGCATAATGTTGAAGTGGTTAACCCTGATCATTTGATCGGCACATTGAGTGCTTCAGGCTCATTAAAAATGCGCCTGAAAGTTTGTCAAGGCCGTGGCTATGAAACTTCTGACTCACGTTTCCCAGAAGGCGAGACTCGCCCTGTAGGTCGTTTACAGTTAGATGCTTCTTATAGTCCAATCCAACGTGTTTCTTACACCGTAGAAAATGCGCGTGTTGAACAACGTACGGATCTTGATAAATTGGTCATTGATCTTGAGACTAACGGTACAGTTGATCCAGAAGAAGCGATCCGCAAAGCGGCAACAATTTTGCAACAACAAATTGCAATTTTTGTTGATCTTCAGAAAGATCAAGCTCCTGTTGCTCAGGAACCTCGTGAAGAGGTTGACCCAATCTTGCTTCGTCCAGTGGATGATCTAGAGCTAACTGTTCGTTCTGCTAACTGTTTGAAAGCAGAAAATATTTACTACATCGGTGATTTGGTTCAACGTACTGAAGTAGAGTTGTTAAAAACTCCTAACTTAGGTAAAAAATCGTTAACTGAAATCAAAGATGTTCTGGCTTCAAAAGGCTTACAACTCGGCATGCGTTTAGAAAACTGGCCACCAGCTAGTTTACGTATGGACGATCGTTTTGCCTATCGTAGCCGTTAATTAAGTAGGACTATCACCATGCGTCATCGTAATAGTGGTGTGAAATTAGGCCGTACAAGCAGTCATCGTAAAGCGATGTTCCAAAACATGGCTAATTCTTTGTTCGAGCATGAGTTGATTAAAACAACTGTGCCTAAAGCAAAAGAATTACGTCGTGTTGCTGAGCCTTTAATCACTTTAGCTAAAAACGATACTGTTGCAAACCGTCGTTTGGCGTTTGCTCGTACTCGTTCAGCAGCAACTGTTGGTAAATTATTTACCGTTCTTGGCCCTCGTTACAAAGAACGTAACGGCGGTTATCTACGTGTGCTTAAAGCGGGCTTCCGTGCAGGTGATGCTGCACCGATGGCTTACGTTGAGCTTGTAGATCGCGAAGTAAAATAATGCGTTACTGAATAACTTTGGTTATTCTTAAAAAAGGCCGGTTAATTAACCGGCCTTTTTTACATCTATTGTTAGACAATTTTTCTCATCTGTCCTGATTTGATATGAATTCTGTCAGAAAAATACAAACTTGACATTGTGTATTGTCAGAATTATGCTTTAATAAAAATGAAACTATGAAAAGGTTATAAAAAGAACATGGAAAAGCAAGTTGATATTCTCATTGTTGGTGCGGGTATTTCTGGTTTAGGAACAGCTGCACATCTCACAAAAAATTGCCCACAACGCCAGTTTGAAATTATTGAGCGACGTGAAAGCTTTGGTGGTACTTGGGATTTATTTAAATATCCGGGTATTCGTTCCGATTCAGATATGTCAACTTTTGGTTTTAATTTTAAACCGTGGCAGAAATCTAATGTGCTGGCTGATGGAGCATCCATTAAAGGTTATTTATCGGAAGTGGTCGATGAATTTAAACTTAAACAAAAAATTCATTTTAAACATCGAGTTTTGTCTGCAAATTATGATTCTTCCATTAGTAAATGGGTGGTACAAATTGAAGATAACAACCAAAAGCAGCAGACTTGGATTGCCAATTTTGTCTTAGGCTGTACTGGTTATTACAACTATGATCAAGGGTTCCAACCCGATTTTCCAAACCAAGAAGCATTTAAGGGGCAGATGATTCATCCTCAGCATTGGCCTGAAAATTTAGATTATGCGGGTAAAAAAGTGGTGATTATTGGTAGTGGTGCAACTGCGATTACCTTGGTACCGGCTATGGCAAAAGGCGGTGCTGAACATGTCACCATGCTACAACGTTCACCGACGTATATTGCTTCCATTCCATCGGTCGATTTTGTCTATGACAAAATGCGTAAAATCCTACCGGAAGATGTAGCTTACAAATTGACTCGGGCACGTAATATTGGCATGCAACGAGGTATTTATGCACTTGCACAAAAACAGCCTAGGCTGTTGCGTAAATTGTTATTAAAGTCGATGGAGATGCAGTTGAAAGGTAAGGTGGATATGAAGCACTTTACCCCAACGTATAATCCTTGGGATCAACGTTTATGTGTTGTGCCTGATGGTGATTTATTTAAAACGTTGCGTTCAGGTAAAGCGAGTGTTGAAACGGATCAAATTGAGCAGTTTACTGAGACAGGTATTCAACTTAAATCAGGAAAACATTTAGATGCTGATATTATTGTGTCTGCTACAGGCTTAGAAATTCAAATTCTGGGTGGGATTAAAGCAACCATCGATGGGAAGCCTTTAAACACCTCAAAACATATGTTGTATCAGGGTGTTATGGTGAGTGATGTACCAAATATGGCCATGATTATTGGTTATATTAATGCATCATGGACGTTGAAAGTTGATATTGCTGCGGATTATATCTGTCGTTTAATTAACTATATGGATAAAAAAGGCTACGATGTAGTTATTCCACAAGGTGATGCCACTGAGTTGTTAGAAGACACAGTCATGGGAAGTTTGAGTTCGGGCTATATTGCTCGTGCTATTGATGTGATGCCTAAGCAAGGTAAACATGCACCATGGAAAGTGACCAATAATTATTTGGCGGACCGGAAAGAATTAAAGCATGCTTCGTTTGAAGATGATGTACTGAAATTTCACAAGCAGTCATCAGATACTTCGCGTAAACCGAAATTAGTGTCATAACATTCATTTATTCTAAAAGGGGCTTCGGCTCCTTTTTTTAATGGTGAGAATATAGAAATAAAATACAGACTGAAGGGTTTCGTTTTTACTTGAAGATCTATGATAAAAATAAACTAAAGAATAAGGAGGAAGGGCATTGGATCGCTTAGAAATAAATGAAAATTTTTTGCAGTTAGAGCAGGGACAGATTTTTATTAAACAATGGAAATCTCAACAAGCTATAGATATGAATAAAGCCCCTATCATTTTATTTCATGAGTCATTAGGTAGTGTAGATTTATGGCGTAATTTTCCTGAAAAATTAGCAATCGCAACACAACGAGAGGTAATTGCGTATGATCGCTTAGGGTTTGGAAAATCTACAGCTCGGCATGAAGCACTGGATTTTGACTTTGTGAGACAAGAAGCCAAGGATGTTTTACCTGCATTATTGCCGTTTTTAGGTTTAAAGGATTTTATGGTGATGGGGCATAGTGTGGGTGGCGGAATGGCGACCATCTGTGCAGCTTTATATCCTTTACAGTGTAAAGCTTTGATTGCTGAATCGGCTCAATCTATGGTTGAGGAGCTGACTTTGGATGGTATTCGTCGTGCCAAAGTTGCTTTTGCAGATGAGAAGTTTCTGAATCGCTTAGCGAAGTATCATGGTGATAAAACACAATGGGTCTTGGATGCATGGACTGAAACTTGGCTATCACCTGAATTTGTAACATGGGATTTGGAAGCTTATTTAACTCAAGTGCATTGCCCATTGTTAGTCATACATGGTGTGGCTGATGAATATGCAAGCCTAGCACAGCCGAAGCGTTTTGTTGATTTGGCTCAAGGTGAAACAACGTTGTGTTTAATTGAGGAATGTGGGCATTTTCCACATCAGGAAAAGTCAGAACCGGTATTGCGTAGTATTCAAAATTTTTTAGAAAAAATAGATTAAAAAATGGGGCTAAAGCCCCATTTAAATTGTGCAATTTAGAGTGAGCGTGAAATCAATTCTTTCATGATTTCATTGGTTCCTGCATAAATTCGGTTAGCACGGTTATCAATATAAGCACGTGCAATTGGGTATTCAAGCATGTAACCATAACCGCCATGTAACTGTAGGCATTCATCAACTACAGTTGAAAACATATCGGAAATTTTATATTTTGCTGCCGCAGCAGCATCTACACCGAGTTGCTCATCAAGTTGTAGTTCCATGCAGCGGTCTAAATAGGCACGGCTAAAATCAATTTCTGTGCGTAATTCTGCCAATTTAAAGCGTGAGTTTTGGAAGGTGCCAATTGGCTTGCCGAAAGCTTTACGGTCTTTAGTGTATTGTACCGTATGGGCAAAAGCGGCTTCAGAGCCTGCCTGACAAATAATGGCCACCAACATACGTTCCCAAGCGAGCTCTTTCATTAGCATGATAAAGCCCATGCCTTCCATACCTAATAAATTTTCTTTAGGAACACGGACGTTATCAAAGAACAATTCACAGGTATCTTGTCCCTTCATCCCAATTTTATTCAAGGGTTTACCCTTAGAGAAACCAACACGGTCTGCTTCAACCATAATCAGTGATAAATTGGCAGAGCCTTTCTCATTACTTCCCGTTTTACACACGACAATGGCCATATCGCATAAATAACCATTGGTAATAAAAATTTTAGAGCCATTAATAACGTAATCATCACCCTCTAGAACAGCGGTAGTACGTACACCTTGTAAGTCTGAACCTGTACCTGGCTCAGTCATCGCGATTGCTGTAATGACCTCCCCTGATGCCATTTTAGGTAACCATTTTTTCTTTTGATCCTCATTACCAAAGTTGTTGACATAGTTGGCAACAATGTCGGAATGTAAAGAAAAACCGGTAGATGAGTCCATGGCGTAGGCTTGTTCTTCAATTAAAATCATGCTGTAAAGACGATCTACACCATAACCGCCATATTCTTCAGGCATGGTCGCACAGAGTAAGCCCATTGCACCGGCTTTATTCCATAAATCACGGTCTACATGTTGTTGTGTTTCATATTTTGCAATATTTGGAACCACTTCTTTTTCATAAAATTTACGCACAGTTTCACGGAATGCTTCATGTTCAGCATTAAATAAAGTGCGTGGTAACATATTCGGTAATGGACGAACTAAGCCTGATTGCATTGTTATTGTTTCCATATGCATTGTTATAGAGTTAGGCTAAAACTATGATAAGTACAGAAAAGGTACAATGAGATGAATGCTCATTTATCCAGAATAAATGAATAATTTGGTCATTCATTGGATTTAGTTTAATTCTACTGAGCCTATCGGGTACACTAAGTTTAGTTTTTATCAATGGGGTTAAAGGTATGTTTGAACAACTCACTTTAGAAGAACGTAAAGTTATTTATCGTGCACGTCGCGGTTTAAAAGAAATAGATGTATATTTTGATCCCTATGTTAAACAACATTATTTACAAGCAGATGCTGCTGAAAAAGCAATGTTTGCTGAGTTGATTGAACAAGAAGACCCAGATTTATTAGACTGGTTTATGGAAGTGACTGAGCCACCACGTCCGGAACTGAAAGATTTTATTGTTAAACTCAAACATTATGTGCATGGTTAATATGGATTTAGCTGATATTCATCGATGTTATAAGCTGAAACCTAGCCGATTATCGGTTTTGTTTCAGTTTTTTTTATTGATGATTATTTTGATTGGTCTGTATCAGGTGGTGACAGGCATGGTTTTAGTCTGTGCTTTGGTTATTGCTGTGGTGGCTTATTTTGTATTTATACAGCGAGATCAGATTGAGCAACTGGAACAACTCGATCATTCTGAATGGACAATATCTTTTCAGAAATCACAAGCGAAGCAAACCGTATACATCGATAAAATGATTGATCATCACATTTATATTGTGATTTATTTTCAATCCAAAAATCTTAAACCGATGATCATTTGGTATGATCAATTAAGCCAATTATCTTGGAAAAGCTTAAAAATGCGGGTTGAATTAACTTAATTGTCTAACAATAGAAAGATTTTTTAATTTTTAAAAGTAATATTATTCAATGAGTTATACTTTAATAAAGTAAATTAATCTAAATTGTCTAACTGGTTAATGGAAATAATTAACTTGTATTCTTTTGTCCGACAATTATACGGTCATATTTTCAATTAAACCTGTACATTAAACAGACCAACAGCGAATGAGGAATTTCAGATGAGCGAAATTCATACCTATTGGTTTCTAGTGGTCGCTATTGTTTTAGCGATTGTAGTAGGAAGACTAGGAACTATGCTGAGGGAACAGATTGAGAAAACTCGAAACAAATAAACTCTTTTGGGAGTTTACCGTTTAATAAGTAGCATGTGCAGAACCGTCGCAGTGCTACTTTTTTTTGCCTAAAATTTGCATTAAACTCAATTTGGGTCAATTTTTTATAAAACGATAAATGACAGACTATAAAATTAAAATTAGAGTAAATACTCTTTAATTCGGATTGTGCATCTGATATTTTAATCAAAAAGGGAATAAACACAATTATATAGAGGACAGGAAGTATGTCTAAAGTCCATAAATTTAGCCAATTGCTCGTTACAGCGGTTGTTGCTTCATCTATTTTATCCGGTTGTTCGTACGTGGTTAAAACGGGTGCAAATGTCGCTTTAGGTTTTAGTGAACAACATATTGTGCCACCTATTTTAGCTGGTGGTGATGTCGATATGGCGTGTAATTCGGGTAATGCCTTAACACCTGCAATTATGGCAACCAAAGATATGGGGGCAGACCCCACCCGTATGGCTGTTTTATTATATTCTGCTGCTGGTATGTGTGCTGAAAATCGTGCCTTAGATGCCGAACTGCGTTATATGCGTGCATCGAAAGAAGGTAAGGTTTCAGAGGCACAAGATGCACGAGTAGAACAAAAGCGTTGGGCACGTCTTGCAGCAGAAAGACAATATACAGGCTATCAATTATTTGCAGAGCGTTGGCAGGCAAAATATAAATACAAATTGGGTGATTCTTGCCCAACGATGCGTAAAGACATAGATCAGACGGTGTATTTATTGGGGATGTTGAGTGGCCTACAGTCCATGACCAATGATATTAACTCGGGTGGTCAGGCCAATGTACCTAAAGACATTGCTGCTATTGTTGAGCGTGGTTTAGCATGTCTAGATAATAATAAATACTGGGGTGCGCCAATGGCGACACGTGCGGTGGTTTGGATATTATTGCCAGGTGCAGATGCAGGTAAGCCAGATCCATATCTTACGTTGCAACAATCGATGCAGATTGGCGAGCAAAAAGGTGTTCGCTTAGCGCATGCATTGAATGCTGTTGCTGCACAAGCCAGTGGTGATGATGTTAAGATTCGTGATGCACTACGAAAATATGCAGCATCTAGAGAGGATGATAAGCCGGTTAATCCTGAATTCCGTTTAGTTGATGCAATGGCTGGACAAATGATTCAAGGTGTTGCGGATCGATACTGGACAGAACATACTGGAGTACGGGCTGCTGATGATGGCATGACCACATTCTGGGATGATCAAGTTTCTGCAGGGGATGATGAGCTTTTTGAAGCTCCAGCAACGGATGGGGAATCTGCTGATGCTGCACCGCATTCATGACCTGAATCAGGTATGTATTTCGATGTAATAAGAATAAAAAGAGAAGTTGTCGTTTAGATAATTTCTCTTTTTTAATTCATGAGTACAGTTTATGAATGATAAAGCGTTGATTAAAAGAATCCTATTTCTAGCGATTGCGATGAGTTTTTCTGCTTGTTTACAGGTATTTCATCAATTTTTTATTTATTGGCGATTTTCTTTTTTTAATGAACCGTGGCGTTGGTGGACGGCACATTGGGTGCATGTTGGCTGGACACATTATTTTTTAAACATGTTGGCTTTTGCCTGTTTGCCTTTTATTTTTCCACAAGTTAAAAATCGGCATTTGATTGGTTTGCTGTTAATTTTACCGTTATTTATCAGCTTTTGTTTTTATTATTTTTATCCAAATGTTGAAGCTTATGCTGGACTTTCTGGGGTATTACATGGCTTGTATGTGGCTTGTGCGATGTATTATTTACAATTCAAAAAAGAACGAAAATTCTCAACCATTGTTTTATGTTTAGTATTGGCAAAAATTATTTGGGAAAATACCTTTGGTTCCTTACAAACGGCTGAATTAATTGGCAGTCCAATACTTGTTGAAGCCCATTTTTTGGGTGCAATCGGTGGTTTATGTGTAGCAGTCATTTATTTTTCGATACGTTATGTTCAAAGAGCATCAAGCAAGTAAAAAGAATTTTTGAATATAGTTTAAAGCTAGAAGAAGGGTGGAATAGGTGAGTCTAAATCAAGTGCTTTGAGCTAATTCACACCATTGTCTTAGAAAGCATTGCAGTCTATTTTATAAAAATCACATCGAATGCTTTAAAATCTATAAAAAGTGATAAAAATCTGTATTTTAATTTGATTCATGGCTAAATCAAGGTATCTTACTACACATACAAACTCTCATTCTAATTGTGAGTAAGTATCTGAAACTTTGATGATATTGAATAAGTTGGCATAAAGTGTCGAAAAAAAATCGCACATAGTCATGTCAATGTTCTGTAATTTAAGTCACATTCAAAATGTAATATCAGGAATGGATATTGGGTAATGGATTTTACCCGAGACCAAAATAAAAGATGAGCTGTACAAGATCTTGTATGGTGGCAACATATAAAAACTGGAATAACAATGCAAGAACCTGTAAATAAAAGATCGGGATTAGGTCTACTCAGTTATCTCTGGAATGAGTGGTTCTCAACCTTTTCTATCCTTATTCTTCTACTGCTGACCCTGATTATTGGGACAGGAGATATGATTCATGGCCAATTGTTACGTATCGGGGAAAGCCTATACGGTAATGAAAAAATAGGAATGCAATATTCCTTTTTAAGGGCTGAACCAGAGAAGCCAAGCTGTGATCGCCATCCAAATACTGAGGCACTTGTACAGCAACAAATGCACGCCAATTCAAAAGATGAGTTTTCAGATATTTTTGGAACGTCTTCTGAAGCTGATGTCCGTCAATCGATTTTGGCAGCACAGCAACAGTGTGAAGAAAAATATGCATTTTATGAAAAATCCATGAATTATCTCAATGAACATACGATGATTCGTCCGTATCGCAATTTCGAAACGGGTTTCTTTTGGATTTTCAAACATGGTACTGAAAACAAGGTCATTATTTTATTATTGATGGTGGTGATTTCATCCATTACTGCATCACTAAAAATGCACCATATTGGTTTACGTCCAGCCAAGACCAAACTTGATTTCCGTGTTTATAGTTTCATGATGGTGTTGGGTAATGGTTTACTCAGTTACTCCGTCATTAGTCAATATCAATCTGTACTCAACTCTGGTGTGGTTTCTACCTTTGAAACGCTGGCTGTGTATTGGTTATGGATGATTTTATTCATCAGTTTAACCATCATTAGTATATTTCAATTTTTTAGAATTCCAGCCACAGCCACCGATGGTGGGAAAATTGGTTTAGCCTTACTCAGCACGCCGTTATATGCGTTTATGGCTGTGTTAACAGGAATTGCATTTACCTTCTTCATGGATTATCCAATGGGGCAAGGGATTTATTTGGGGCAATTGGTTGAGTTCTCAGGCATCTTCCTTAATCTTGCACTATTTATTTGGGCCGGGATGTTGTTGACCCAAACACGTGTAATGGATTTATTCCTTGCCGTTCTGCGACCATGGAATTTAGCACCTGAAACTTTAACTTGGTTAATCTTAATTGGTGCGGCCATTCCAACTGCCTATACCGGTGCTTCGGGTATTTTCGTAATCGCGGCGGGTGCAATTATTTATAAAGAAGTTTGGAACTCAGGTGCTCGCCGTCAATACGCACTTGCAGTATCGGCAATGTCTGGTTCTTTAGGTGTGGTGTTACGTCCATGTCTATTGGTGATTTTGATTTCAATGCTGGATAGTCGTCATGTAACTTCAGATGAATTATTTGACCATGGTATTTATGTATTCTGGTTAACTGCTTTGATCTTCTTGGGGGTTTCATTATTCCTTGCAGAAGACAAATTCCGTATTAATTCACCGAAAGTTGCATTACCTGGGATGATGCGCGCATTTGTTCCTGTGATTCCCTATATCGCGATTGTTTTTGCAATTGTCGGCTTATATAAATTTGGTCTTGATACACAAATGGACGAATTTACTGCGCCGGTTATTTTACCAATTATGCTATTAGGCTTTATCTTATTTGACAAAATGTTTGGTGATCGTTTACCGATTCCTGAAAATAATACGTTGGCTTTACAGCATGAAAAAGAGTCAGCCTATTTAAAAGAGCATGGTGATACTGCAGATCATAAACGTGGTTTTGGTGGTGCGATTCGTTTTGCAACCTCTGAAAGTGTCGGGCACATTGGTGCATTGATTTTGTTAATGGCCTTGTCTGCAAGTATGGGTGGCTTAATTGAGCGTAGTGAAATTGTTACGATGGTTCCAACTCATCTGGGCAGTATCGTGATTACACTTGGTTTCATGGCATTACTGCTTGCAATTATTGGCATGTGTACCGATCCATTTGGTGCGGTGATTTTGGTTGCTGCAACCGTTGCACCCGTAGCTTATGAGAATGGTATTCATCCAATTCATTTCTGGATGATTGTACTGGTTGCATTTGAATTTGGTTATGTGACACCACCTGTGGCACTGAATCACTTGCTGACGCGACTGTCGGTAGGAGATGAAGAGGTCGCCGAGGCAGATGCTGAAGCGAAAGCCAAGTACACCAATTTCTATTATCGTTATGAACGTTGGTTGTTACCGATTATCGTGTTGTTCTCTTCATTGTTATTGGTCACCTTCGTACCTTATTTTATGAACATGTTCGATTGGTACGCCAATAAATAAAATTGAAAATTTAAAAAAGCACCTTCGGGTGCTTTTTTATGAACTGGATAATGAGGAATCCGTGAAAATAATGCTGTTAAGTTTTAAATTAAAATAAATATTTTTAACTACATAAATAACGCCCATAGTCTATATAAGCATGTTTGTTCTATTGCGGCAAATTATGAGGGAGGATATCAGCACTTAACTGATATTGGGTGCTCAGACTAAGACAATAAAAATAGGGAGATTTTACCGTTATTATTGTTCCTGTATAAATGCTCTGAAACAAATGTATGTCTTAGACAAAAAAAGCCCTAACATGATGTTAAGGCTCCATTGCTCTAGCTAAAAGGTGTTTATTTATGGGCTTGAGACAGCTGTTGCTCTAAAAGCTTGATTTGCTCTTCTTTCAATTTAATCAGTTGATCCGCATCAGTATGTTGTGCTTTGAGCGTTTGTTCTTGTTCGTCTAATTGCTTTTGAATATCTTCCAGTTTTGCCACTTCTTCTTTGGCTGCAGTGTCATTTTTAGGCACTTCATCTTTTAAGATTTTCTCATCAACCAAAGTAGACGTACTCGGTTCAGATATGGTTTGTTCAGCAGATTGTGCTAAAGGCGGTGCTGAATTTTGCACTTGAGCTGCTGGTACCTTATTTGGCACGGACTGTGTTTTTTGTTCAGTTGTATTACTCATCCACAGATAAGTAATGACTAATAGGATAATTGCAACAAGTCCCCCAGCAATCATCCAGATTAATTTAGAGTTTTCTCTATGATCAAATGGCATTGATGAACCTATTTATTTTGTTTGACGAGGCTTAAATTGAATTACCCCAACTTCATCGGGTGTGGCTGGCTCTTCCGGTGCATCTACATGTGTAGGGCGATTTTCAGAATATCCACATTCAATACATTCAATCCATTCATCTGTTTGAGTGGAAAGCATAACGATACGATCTGCAGCTTCACATTTTGGACATTTTGCACCGGCAATGAAGCGACGTTTAATATTCATTATACTAACCATTCAAAAATAATGATGGCGCCTAGTTTAAGCGTTTTTAGAGGCTTTCGTCCAACCTTGATGACGTAGCAAAGCATCTATTTTTGGTTCGCGTCCGCGGAAATTGATAAATGCATCAAGTGCTGTATCTTTTCCGCCAACTGCTAGAATAAACTGTCTAAACTCATTTCCGGTGTGTGTATTAAAAACCCCTTCTTGTTCGAAACGATCAAAGGCATCACTGGCTAAAACTTCAGCCCATTTATAGGAATAGTAACCAGCTGCATAACCACCCGCGAAAATATGACTAAAACTATTTTGGAAACGGTTATAACTGACGGTCGGTAATACCGCGAATTTATCGCGGATATCATCTAAAGTTGCTTGGATTTGCTGTGCATTTAAAGCAGGGCTAAGTTTATGAATCGTTAAATCGAACAGGGCAAATTCGATTTGACGCAGGGTTTGCATACCAGATTGGAAGAAGCGTGCATCTAATAATGCTTTGAGTAATTCTTTGGGTAAAGTTTCTTTGGTTTCGATATGTTCACTTAAACAATCTAGACTGTCTTTATCCCAAGTCCAAAATTCCATAAATTGGCTTGGTAGTTCAACAGCATCCCATGCCACGCCGTGTGTGCCTGCAACCGAAATATTATCTACTTCAGTTAACATATGGTGTAGGCCGTGTCCAAACTCATGAAAAAGCGTGTTCACTTCATCATGCGTTAATAGCGCAGATTGCCCACCAACAGGGGGAGTAAAGTTACCCACCATGTAGCAAATTGGTTTTTGTAAACCATGTTCAGTTTGCATGCGAGAACGGAAACCACTCATCCATGCGCCGCCGCGTTTTCCACTGCGTGCATACAAATCGAAATAGAATCCTCCAATGACGGTGCCTTGGTCTTCGAGTTCATAATAATGTGCATCTGGGTGCCATACTGGGGCATCACGTTCAATGATATTAATGCCATATAAACGATTGACGACATTGAATAGACCTTGGATCACTCTTTGCGCAGGGAAATAGGGCTTAAGTGATTCTTGGGACAGATTAAATTGCTGTTGTTTCAGCTTTTCAGAATAGTAGGTGCTATCCCACGGTTTTAAATCATCAATACCATCTTGCTGTGCAATTTGTTTCAGTTCAGCAATTTCGTTTAATGCAGGGACGCGGGCGTGTTCCGCAAGTTCGACCAAGAATTGATGCACCGTTTCAACATCAGGTGCCATTTTACTGGCCAGCGAATATTCTGCGTAATTATTAAAACCTAACAGCTTGGCCATTTCCTGACGTAAGCGAAGAATTTCTTCCATGACTGGTGTATTGTCAAAACTTGGATAGGCAGATTGTTCTGAAGCACGTGTTACATATTCTTTGTAAAGTTCTTCTCTCAGTTCACGATCATCGGCATACGTCATAATTGCTAAATAAGATGGAATATCTAGAGTTGCAACAGCTTGATCTAATTCTCGTTGTTGACCATATTGTTTTAATAGCTCAACGCTGCTTTGTGGTAAACCTTTGAGCTGATTTTCATTCAGTGGTTTACTAAAAGCTTGAGTCGCATCTAATACATGATTGGAAAAGTCAGAAGAAAGTTGCGATAAGCGTGCTGAAATTTCAGCATAACGCGTTTTTTCCTCACCTTCTAATGCAACCCCAGAAAGTTTAAAGTCGCGTAAAGCCAGTTTAATTGCACTTTGTTGTGCAGTGGGTAAAGTGTCAAAGAGGGAGGCATCATAAACATGTTGATAGGTTTGATAAAGGGGAACATGTTGACCAAGTGCGGTGTAGTATTCACTGAGTGTGGGTAAAAGTGATTGGTATACTTCACGGGTTTCTGGATTATTCATTACCGCATTGAGATGTGACAAAATGCCCCATGCTTCACTCATGTTATTTTCAAGCGTATCAATTTTTTCTAAAATATTCAGTTGTGCTTGGATGCTATCTGGCACTTGAGCCAATTCGGTTAAGAAGTTCTGACCATTTTGAATTGAATTTTCGATATTTTGTTTTAAGGTATCTAAAGTGATTTGATCAAATTGTGGTACAGGCAAGGTTGCCTTTTCTAATGTCATGTCGATATGCCAAATGATTTTCTAAGTTATAGATAGATGTAGGGCTTGCGGTAAAGGAAATCAAGTTAAGATTCAGATTTATTATGTTTTGTTTGTGGTTTTTGAATTGAGTTGAACATGATCGATTGATTTAACAATAGTCCCCATTGAACTTTGTATAATGGTGAGATGTAACGTGATCTGCTGATTTTGATACTGCTGAAATTCCTTGGGCTTGATGTTGAAAATGGGTAAGTATCTATACGATGTCCGAAAAAAATAATGGGTATCACCTTTAAAAGAACTTTTTGTCACGTTTGCTTGCTGAACGACGACCTGATTTTCACCAAACATGGCGGTATAGGTCATCGGGATGATGTGAGAAAGATTCATCCAAAAGATAAAAATGAAAATTGCCGGAAGAATCAGTAAGCAGTAGAGTTTTGGTCTTTTACGGAAATTTTTCCAATGATGCGGAATAAACCATTGTTGTTTTTGATTTAAATGGATGAAATAGAGCAATATGCCTATATAAAGCACGACTGAGATTGATAAGGTATAAATTTCGATGGTTTTTGTTGGCGAAAAATTACTGAATAATAGAGTAGTCGTTCCACTGATTATTAAAATCAACATGATCAGTATTAGATAATTATGATAGTAATATTTCGTTATTTGAATCATGGGCACACATTATTATATTTTATGGATTATAAATAAAAAGAGAGCCGAAGCTCTCTTTAATTTTTAATCTAATTTAGCTTTCGCATTAGATTTTTTCTTTTTGATTTTTTTCTTCTCTTTATCTTTTACTTTCGTTTCAGATTTAGCAGAAGCTTTTTTACTTGGTTTCTTCGTTGCAGAACGCGGTTTATCTGATGCTTTCTTTTTACGAATAGGTTTTTCGCCACTGTCACTTGCATTCGATAATGCTGGTTTATCCGCTCTAGTTTTTGAAGGAGCAGATGGTGAAAAAACTTCTTCTTGAGCTGTAGATTTCGCCACACGTGGTGCGCGACTGCGAATTGCACGACCAGCATGTGTTAACTGCTGAATCAATTCAAAGTCAATCTTACGATCGCCAAGGTTAACGGCAGCCACTTTAATCTTCACTTCATCGCCAAGACTGAAAGTCTGACCACGATTCTGGCCGACTAAACTTTGACTGGCTTGATCATAAACAAAATAATCATCACCCAATTGGCTGACGTGAACCATACCATCAACATAGAGATCTTTGAGGGTCACGAATAAGCCAAATTCAGCCGTGGCACTAATTACACCGACAAACTCTTCGCCTAAATGCTGTTGCATATAGTGGCATTTCAACCAAGTTGTGACAGAGCGTGAAGCTTCATCTGCACGACGTTCAGTCTGTGAAAAATGCTCACCAGCATTGTCTAAAGCAGCACCAGAAAGTGGATAAGGCTTTTGTTTTAAATGCGCTTTAATTGCGCGATGTAATAACAAGTCTGGGTAACGACGAATTGGTGAGGTAAAGTGGGTATAGGCTTCATAAGCCAAACCAAAATGGCCTGCATTATTTGCGCCGTAATAGGCCTGCATCATTGAGCGTAGCAATACCGCATGAATACTCGGTGCATCAATACGATCTTTGGTCGCAGCAATCACACGTTGATAATCTTGTTGAGTTGGCTGTTCTGGGAAGGGCAAACCGAGTAATTTCACAAATTCACGCACTTTTTGAATACGTGCAAATTCGGGTGGCTCATGCACACGGTAGAGCATTGGAATTTCATGTTCTAATGAATATTCCGCAGCCGCAACGTTTGCCAACAACATGCATTCTTCAATTAATTTATGTGCTTCATTACGCGTGCGTGGCAAAATTTCTTTAATTCCACCTAATTCATCAAAGGTCATATAGGTTTCAACGGTTTCGAATTCCATGGCATGGCGTTCGGCACGTAAACCTTTTAGGGTTTGATAAAGTTGGAACAGTGTATTTAATGATTTACGCACATCGCGATCTTCAGGAATAGCGGTACTATCACCCTCAAAATAGTTCGCCACTTGTGTATAGGTTAGACGCGCTTTTGAATGCATCACGGAAGGATAGAACTGGAATCCAGTTACTTTTCCTGCGCGAGACAAGGTCAAATCACAGACCATACATAAACGATCAACATGCGGATTTAAAGAGCATAATCCATTAGATAATGCTTCTGGCAACATGGGTAATACAAAGTGCGGGAAGTATACTGATGTACCGCGTTCTTGAGCCTCATCATCTAGAGGTTTGCCAACGCGAACATAATGGCTAACGTCGGCAATAGCGACGACCACACGATAGCCACCACCGGCACGTTTTTCTGCATATACAGCATCGTCAAAGTCACGTGCATCTTCGCCATCAATGGTAACGAGGGCTAAATCACGCAGATCGATACGACCTTCACGGTCTTTTGCATTCGGTTCTTTAAAACTTTCTGCTTCTTTAAGCACTTCTTCAGGGAATTCATACGGTAAGCCAAATTCCAAAATCGTTTGTGGAATAATGATTTCGGTATCTGCTTTGTCCGCCATGGATTGAATAATATGACCTGTCGCAAACTCTTCACGCGTCGGATAGTCATCAATTTCAACACGCAATGCATCGCCTATATTGGCTTTGGCATGTTCGATCAGTTCTTTTTCTAAAGTAATCGGTTGGTGTGCATTGGGATGACTCGGTTGAATAAAATATTCACCGTCATGAATTGCAAGTTTACCGATCAGTTGTTTGACCCGACGTTGTGTAATCTCGTTAATATAGCCCCAAGCTTTACCTTTGCGATCCACTGAAGTTTGGCAGACCTTAATGCGATCACCATGAAAAACTTGGCGTAATTCACGTTCAGGTAATAACATTTCATCTTTTTTGCCATCTAAACTGGCAACACCAAAACCTTTGTTGTTGACATATACAGTTGCATCTACAGTGGGTTGGTCTGCCATCAGCTGGAATTTGAATCCATCTTTCATCAGCTGACCATCACGGACCATGGCACTTAAACGATGACTGAGTGCTTCTATACTTCTTTCATCTGCAATATTAAAGTGTTCCACCAAGTCTGTATGAGAGAGTGGTGTTTTCTGTTGTTCGATCGTCTCTAAAATAAGAGTACGACTCGGAATAGGATTATCGTAACGTTCAGCTTCCGCTTTGGCTTCAGGATCGATCCAATTTTTCATAATGTCTTTGGCTTCATGTCAGAAGATTATGTTTAGCATAAGTCATGCAGAGTGAGACTGCACGTAAATGATTGCAATATTGTGTTTTCTGTTCGAATTTTAGAGTTAAGCAGGGGCGTGCAGCATAGTTTTATGTACAAAAACATTGAGAAAAGCCGAAAATCGTTTAAAAAATAGATGATTGATTAAAAAAAGCAGATTTTTTGCAAATGTGACTTGAAGAATGGGTGTTTAGTTTGTATTATGGCGGCTCGTTACGGTGAGGTGGCCGAGTGGCTGAAGGTACTCCCCTGCTAAGGGAGCGTGGGTCTTAAAGCCCACCGAGGGTTCGAATCCCTCCCTCACCGCCACGAATAATTTGAAATGCGCTCATAGCTCAGCTGGATAGAGCACTTGGCTACGAACTAAGGGGTCGGGAGTTCGAATCTCTCTGAGCGCACCAATCAATTATTCATGTATGTAACGAACGCCGTTAAAGGCAACACAAGTTTGCGCTCATAGCTCAGCTGGATAGAGCACTTGGCTACGAACTAAGGGGTCGGGAGTTCGAATCTCTCTGAGCGCACCAACTTGAACAATCAACCGCTTTTTAGCGGTTTTTTTGTGTCTAAAAAATTAACGTATTCTTGTTTTTTGAAGTTTTCGATAAATGAGCCATGTTCATATTGGCTGAGCCAAATTTTTTAATATTCAGCTGTAAAACCAATATTACTGACTCAGGTTATGCAATATACAGGCAGATCATGCTTGTGTGATGACTTAAATATTGAACTAGAGTGGAAAGTGAGCCAGTCATTTTCTGTGTTGGGTTGTCTGAAAAGATCAAACTTATTCAATAGTGCATAAAGTGCGATTGATTTGTGCTGAATAGTTAGTCAAAAACTTGCTGGGCGTCCAAATACTAAGCACTTGGTCTGCTGAATGTAAAAAAAGCCTTACTAAAAACATAAAAAGGCGTATAATGCGTTCCATCAAGACGTCGCGCTCATAGCTCAGCTGGATAGAGCACTTGGCTACGAACTAAGGGGTCGGGAGTTCGAATCTCTCTGAGCGCACCAACTTGATCAAGACTGAAAAACCGCATTAAATGCGGTTTTTTTGTGCCTGTGGTATCCGTATATTTTAAATTTATGCATTTCTGTAAATACTTTTTTTAACTACAAGAATATTTCGAATCATCTCGATAACCTCACATTATTCATTCCAAAGTGTGTCTAGCAAACTACCTTGAAAACTTTGCATCCATTATGAAGAAAGTCATAAATTTGGTGTAATATCTTGGCATCTTGAATATGAAATGTGCTGAAGAAACTATGTCAGACAATACGCCTGCATTAGCGATACGTTATTACCTAAATTTAGAAGAATCACAAGATGGCTTTAAATTGGCCACTTTTGGTAAAAAACAATTCACACGATTTTTAACACCATTGGTGAGTTTGGCAATCTTACTGTGGGGTTTCTATTTGGGGATGAATGGAGTAGGGCGATACTATATTGCGTTGGGTAGTTTTTTCTTGGTCTTGCAAGCGGTGATGCGTTATTGGTTTTTACCAATGATGTTTAAGCGTCAATTTATAAAATATCAGTTTGGTAAAAGTGAACAAGGTATCGAACTGTTCCAGGATTATGCTGAGCTTTTTAGTAGTGGCCGTCCCAAACAAAAGTTTAATTATTCGGAAGTACAAAGCTTTGTGGTGGGTAAATTGACCTATATGATCGAATTAAAAAATCGTACCGTAGTTATTGTACCTAAGCGTGCTTTTGCATCGACGACAGATCAAACGGTATTTGAAAATACATTTAAAAAATAATCATCGCGTTTTAATTGTGTCCAAATGAAATCAGAAGGGAAGATTATGAGTACAAGTCCATCTAAAATTGTCTGTGTTGGTCGCAGCTATGCAGATCACGCCAAAGAATTAGGCAATGCCATTCCTGATCATCCAGTTTTATTCATTAAACCACCGAGTAGCTTAGTTTCATTGGAAGATGGAATTTCATGGAATCCAGCTTGGGGGGATTGTCATTATGAATGTGAGTTTACCTTGCGGATTGATCAAACTTTAAAAGGTGAAACTGATCCACAGAAGGCACTTGAGGCAGTGGGTGCAGTGACTTTAGGTTTGGACTTAACACTACGCGATCTACAAGATGACTTAAAGACAAAAGGTCAACCTTGGGAGCGTGCTAAAGCTTTTGATGGTTCTTGTATTTTGGCTGATTGGGTGGATTTAAAACAAGTTAAAGCTTGGGATCAGGTGACGTTTGATTTAAAAGTAAATGATGAGGTGCGTCAAAAAGGCGATACAGCATTGCTCATTTTTAATATTGGTCATCTTCTAGCAGAGATTAGCCAAGTGTTTACTTTAGAGGTTGGCGATGTAGTGATGACGGGTACACCAGCAGGTGTAGCTGCATTGGCTGCAGGTGATCAACTGACGATGACTTTAAATGGTCAAACTCAAGATTTTATTTGGGAAACATTTGTAAAATAATTTTTAAGAAAATTTAAATAAAATTAAAGCGATGGATTAAATTCTATAATTTAGTCCATTTTTTATGCATATTTTTTATTGAAAATTAAAAATGCAAGACGTTATTCTAAAATGTAACCAATTGTTATTTATAAAATTGATTGATTTGTGTGAAATAAATCAATATTTATGATATTGTGTGATTTCCTTGTGAGTATTTTTTCTTCTCTGAAGAGCTATTTGAGTATTATAAATTATTCATTTTCTTGTCTCTTCATCTCACATTCTTAAAGTATCCTAATCTAAATGATAGCGTTTATCGCTGAAATTATGGTTCTACATTATTATTTTAAAGTTATAAATGGTTCTTTATAGAATCATAATATTTATTAGACCTATCAAAAGCAGGAGCTTTTTCACAGAACTCAAAACTAATGGAGATCGCAATGACTCGAATTGCAATTATCGGAGCAGGCCCGAGTGGCATGGCTCAACTAAGGGCATTTCAATCAGCAAAAGCCAAAGGTCAACAAGTTCCAGAAATTGTATGTTTCGAAAAACAAAACGATTGGGGCGGTTTATGGAATTACACTTGGCGTACAGGTGTAGACCAACACGGAAATCCAGTACATGGCAGTATGTATCGTTACTTATGGTCGAATGGGCCGAAAGAAGCGCTAGAATTTGCTGATTACACATTTGATGAGCATTTTAAAAAGGCCATCGCCTCTTATCCACCTCGCGCAGTACTTTGGGATTATATTAAAGGTCGTGTGGAAAAGGTGGGTGTTAAAGATCAAGTACGCTTTAATACGACGGTGAATAATGTTGAATTTAATTCTGATAACCAACAATTTACTGTGGCTGTACATGATCATTATCAGAACCAGACTTATGCAGAGCAGTTTGATTATGTAATTGTTGCTTCTGGACATTTCTCTACACCAAACGTCCCTGAATTTAAGGGGTTTAATATCTTTAATGGTCGAATTTTACATGCCCATGATTTCCGCGATGCGGTGCAATTTAAGGATAAAAACATTCTGATTGTCGGGAGTAGTTATTCTGCTGAAGATGTAGGTTCCCAGTGCTATAAATATGGGGCAAAGCATATTTATAGTTGTTATCGTAGTCAGCCTATGGGCTATAAATGGCCGAAAAATTGGTCGGAAAAACAAAAATTACTACATGTAGATGAAAATACAGCTTATTTTGCTGATGGCACTTGTGCCCAAGTTGATGCCATTATTTTATGTACAGGTTATTTACACCATTTCCCTTATATGGCTGAAGATTTGTGCTTAAAAACGCATAACTGTTTATATCCTGAAGGTTTATATCAAGGTGTAGTGTGGGAGAAAAATCCACGTCTCTTTTATTTAGGGATGCAAGATCAATGGTATACCTTCAATATGTTTGATGCTCAGGCATGGTATGTCCGCGATCTTATATTGCAACAGCAGACACTGCCTACCCAAGCAGAAATGCAACAACATACACAGCAATGGGTTCAGAAAGAACAAAAGCTAAAAAATGCAGAGCAAATGATTAAGTTTCAAGGTGATTATATTAAAAAATTAATTGCTGAAACGGATTATCCAAGTTTCAATATTGATGCGGTTAATGACATTTTTATGCAATGGAAAAAACATAAAAAAGAAAATATTATGGGGTTTAGGGACAAGGTTTATCGTTCAGTCATGACTGGTAAAATGGCGAAACCACATCATACGTCTTGGTTATATGCATTGGATGACTCTCTGGAAAGTTATTTAGACAATGATAATCATGAGCCAAAAGCAATGTAATAAATATTAATCCTTGAACTAATTAGCAAGACCTCATTTATTGGGTCTTGCTTGTACTTTTTTCATATATTAATTGACTCTATCTACTGAGAGTTCTTGTGCGTCTTGAGCATTCAGATTGACGGTATTGATCGGGCGTGTTTGTATAATATGTACAGGAATAAATCGAATTTGTAGATAAGATGGATGACCTTTACGATCTTTGGCGAGTTGAGTATTGATCTTTTCAATTTCAGTAGCTGTTGGTGCTGTATCACCACGAATACTGGCGCGAACTAAGGTGAAATCTTCTTGCTGATCAAATTGAATGATATCGATCACATTATTATTTACATTTAAATTTTGATAAATTTGTTGTTTGATCTGAGTTTCATAGAGTTGTTTATGAACAGATTGAATGAGATTAAAGCTTAAATAAATTGCCAGAATAAACAGGATAATCAAACTAAGACTATTTCGTTTAATAAATCCCCAGATGCTATTGATGTCATCATCTGAGCCACGTCTAAAGCCTGCGATCCATAAAACTAAAGAAGAACTGACTTGAATGGCAACCATATTGGTAAATGCCAGTAAAAAGGCATTGGCTGAATTTGGCAGTTGAGCATGTGCCAATAAAATACCACTTGCAACTAATGGTGGAACCAATGCCGTTGCCACTGCAACACCTACTACGGCAACAGATAGGCGAGGTGAAATAGCCGCAAAAGCACCTGCTGCTCCACCTGCTAAGGCAATCATTAAGTCAATAGTTGTCGGTTTCGTACGTGCTAAAATTTCATTGGTGATAGGGAGATCAAAATGGATGAGCCCCATAATAATACCAATGCTATAAATCATTATTACACCTAAAGCTAAGGTGCTTAAAGATGTTTTTAATAATAACCAACGAGCATCAATGAGGGCGAGTGCGATTCCCGAAATGGGGCCTAACATCATGGCAACGAGCATTGCACCAATAACTACGGCAGTCGAGTCACCGAGTAAGCCATATCCAGCAATAACTGCGGCCAAGGCATTCATAATAAAAAATGTTTTACTTGGCAGTGCATCCGCTTGAATATTTAAGCGAACTTGTTTGTGGTCTATTTTTCTTGAGTTTTCGCGTAAAGCTTGCTTGTATCGCAGCTTTTCTTTTAATTGCTCGTATTTGTTTTGATCAGGGTTATGCTCATCAATAATAATGGTTGGCATATCTTGTTGTTTTTTGTTCATCATTTTCTCAATGAAATGAATCTTGCTCTGGAGTATAGCAAATTTATATTTATATCGTTTTTGAAACTGATTCAGCGTTCAGGCTATCTAAAGTTTAAAGATCTTTATAAAACAGTAGATGTATTGCAATAGTCGACGTATTGTATTGCTGTTTTTTATCATGAATGTTGATAATTATTTTAATTTTTGAGCCTGCAACTGTATTAGATAATAGCTGTTGTGATGATTGGTTGGGAAAGACTGTTAAGAGTGTGCTTGAATGGTTGGTGTAAAAAGTTAGTACTCAATTTAAACATTTTATATCGGCTCGAATTGAGTACAAATTCTTATTGATCTTCTAAAATTGTCGCCAGTGGAATAGAAAGCTTTGCTGCTAAATATTGATCAGATTCAATAAATAAAGGGCCTAAGCGTTGCATCCAGATATCCTCATTATGAATGTTTTGAATATCTTCATGACGTGGCAAGGTATAAGGCAGAGATTTATAGAACGACCAAAAATCCACTTGATTCAGGTTGCGGACTAAAACATATTCATTATTATCGGTACGTCTGACTAAATTTTGTTGTTCAAGTAATAAGACATAAGTCGGCCAGCGACCAATTTCGGCACGTCCTAAAATATTTAAAGCTTCAGCGTCGGTAATGGTTTTTCCAGTTTTTTGTTTTTGATAAAATAACTCTAAAATAGCTAACAGCATCAATACGGGATGTCGAGCTTGTGCTTTACCTGTATGAAATGCAGTCAGTGCATAACTGATTTCAACGCCAAGTAGCACCACATTCCATGACATGAAAATCCAAAGCAGAAAAATTGGGATTGCTGCAAATGCACCGTATATAATGGTATAACTGGTGAAGTTGGTCATGACAAAACCAAAAAGATTTTTTAATAATTCGAACACAATTGCACTAAACAAACCTGCAATAGCAGCAGCTTGAACGGGAATACTGCGATTCGGAATGGTCCAATATAAAATAAAGAAACCCAGTACTGTTAGGGCAAAAGAAAGAATCCAAAAGATAAAAGTGCCATCTACTTGATAACCTGAAAAATTATTACTTAAGATGTTCATTGAAGCAAGTGTTGATGAAATGACAAAAGCACTGCCCAGTAGAATGGGGCCTAAGGAAATAATCGTCCAATAGCGCATAAAACCGAGAATGCCATTGCGGGTTTCTTGTACACGCCAGATTCGATTAAACACGGTTTCAATGCTGGTCAGCATCATGACGGTAGTGACGAATAAAAATAGCACCCCAATGATGGTTAAATTGCTCGATTTTTCGGTAAAGGCATTAAACGCTTTATCAAAGGCAATAGTCGTTTTTGGTAAAAAATTACTATAAATCAATTGTTGTAATTGTTGTCGTGCGGGCTCTAAGGCTTTTATCGAAGAGATAATGACCAAGAAAACCGTTAACATCGGTACCACTGCAAATAGAGTGGTGTAGGTCAGTGAGCCAGCTTGTTCGCGACACCGATCTGCCTCAAAACGACGGATGACATAAAGAATGAATTGAAACCAAGTTTTACTATAAAAAGGAAGTTTTCGAAGTAGATCTACCATAAATCATGAGTCTCAATTTATTTTCAGCATTTTTATTCAATTTTATAGTAACAGCATAACCAAAAAATTAGAAAAATAACGTATAGTTTTGTTTTTAAAGTTTGATTATAAAGAAAATGCAGCCTTACGTTCTGGTCTTATATTACAGTAAATATGGTTCTACGAAAGAGATGGCACACCTCATTGCAAATGGTATTGAAGCCGCTGGAGTCATGGTTAAAATACGTACTGTGCCTAATATTACAACGGTGGTGAGGCAAGCCGAAGCGAGTATTCCTGAGGATGGTGATATTTATTGTAGTTTGGATGATTTAGCACATTGTTCAGGTTTAGCCTTAGGTTCACCTACACGTTTTGGCAATATGGCGTCTGAAATGAAATATTTTTTGGATCAGACCACGAGCCTTTGGTTAAATGGGGCTTTACATAATAAACCTGCTTGTGTCTTTACTGCTTCTGGTTCTATGCATGGTGGGCAAGAAAGTACATTATTAAGTATGCTTCCACCATTATTTCATCATGGCATGTTGATTATGGGGCTAACCAATGCCCATCCTGCCTTATCGAATACCAAGTCAGGTGGTACGCCGTATGGTGTCAGTCATGTGAGTGGTCCACGGCATGATTTGGGCTTAAGTCAGGATGAGAAGGCGCTTTGTGTCGAACAAGGCAAACGATTAGGCGATATGGTGAAAATGCTGACAAGCAGCAGATAAGCCTTCATGTAAGAAAGTTAGTGAAGATGACTAACTTTCTTGATGCTATTTGTCAATTTATTCAAAGCATTAGATTTTTTCTTTAAACCGATACTTACATTTTAGGCACTGATAGTCCAAGAAGATATTTTTATCTACGACTTCACCCGCTTTTTTACCAAAGCGATGTCCTAAAAAGCCACCTGTAATTCCGACACTAATTGCACCAATAAAAGTGCCTACTGTGCCGCCCATAATCACACCTAAAGGGCCAGCTATTGTTCCAATGGCAGCACCAATAGATGCACCAGTTGCCGCTCCGCCCACAGTTCCCGCTGTTGTACCGGCTGCTGAAAGTAAAACCCCACCCGTTTTCTGTAGCAATTGTTCATGGTCACGTTTTGCAACATGAGTAGAACCGCATTTGGGGCATGCTACTGTTATTTCATCCGTCATTGATCTTTACTCATGCAAGACAAAGTCCTTTTGTGCTTCGTCAGATTTATTGTGTTGAAAATATCACAACTGATGCTGATTTTAGCTGATTCGAGTCAAAAGTATTTAACTGGCTTGTAATGATTAAAATTAAATCATGGTTGTTATCAGGTCAGTGGTAAAAGCTCTAATTAGATTTTGCTGCATGCATAACATTCTATTTTAGGGTAGTGAACGTAAATCGCGCATTAGACTTTCTTGAATGACGCTACAAACCAGTTTGCCATCTTGCCACATACGACCGAAATTGAGTCCTCTAGATTGGCTAGAAATAGTGGCATTCATATCATAAAGTAGCCATTCATCTACTTTAAATTCATGATGAAAATAAATAGTATGATCTAGGCTGGCACTCCTGACATCACCTGTTGCATAACTTACACCATGTGGTCTCAGGGATGCGGTAAGAAGATTATAGTCAGAATAATAGGCCGCAATGGCTTGGTGCATCATGCTGGAATTTAATTCATCGGGGATCGTTTCAAAAGTTTGAAAGTATTCCGCATAATTTGTTTCTGATGGAATAGGTTTGAATGGATTAAAGGGTTGTACGGGATGTATTTTTACATGAAATTGCCGCATGAAGATTGAATGCATGGATTCTGGAGCATCGTCAAAAATCATTTGTTTAAGTTGTTGTTCTGATTCGAGTTCATCTGGCGAAGGATAATGAGGTTGTTCAACTTGATAATTTAAGCCTTCTTCAAGATATGCAAAGGAAACCATCGCCGAAAATATAATTTGACCGTCTTGTAAGGCATGCACTTGGCGAGTAGCAAAACTTTTGCCGTCTCTTAAATTTTCTACCTGAAATAAAATCGGTAAATCGGTTCGACCACTACGAATAAAATAAGCATGTAAAGAATGGGCAGGGCGATCAGTTGTTTTTGAGGCTGCAATTAAAGCTTGCCCAACTAGTTGTCCACCCATTAAGTGGCTTCCAAACAGCCGTGTATTTTGTCCTTGAAAAAGATAGTCATCCAACTGTTGTACATTGAGTAGATCAACTAATTTTTGAGTGATTGATCTCATTTATTATTTACCTGAGTTATATCTTTATTTGAACAATATAGCTGAGGGTTTTATTAAAATGAAAGATTAATCAGATATGCTCATGATCAAAAAAAAGTATAAAAAAGAGCGCCTAATGCGCTCGATTTTATTGAGTTACTTTATTCTTGAACAAAAGTAACTGTACCATTAGCAAGTGATTCAACACGAGCCAAAGACTCAACACGGTAGCCTTTTTCAAGCAACAAATCACGGCCTGGTTGGAATGATTTTTCGATCACAATCCCAATACCGACAACTTTTGCATCGGCTTGATGGATTAAATCGGCAAGACCTAAAGCAGCTTGACCATTTGCAAGAAAGTCATCAATCACTAAAACTTTATCATCCGCAGAGATATGTTTTTTAGAAATTGCAATGGTACTTTCAGTTTGTTTCGTGAAAGAGAATACTTTAGAGCGATATAAATCGTCTTTTAAAGTTAAAGATTGGTATTTACGTGCAAAAATTACTGATACACCAAGCTCTAAACCCGCCATCACAGCAGGCGCAATACCAGAAGCTTCAATGGTAATAATTTTGGTAATACCGGCATCTTTAAAGAGACGCGCAAATTCTTGACCAATTTGTTGCATCATTACGGGATCAATTTGGTGGTTTAGGAAAGAGTCAACTTTCAAAACTTGATCAGATAGAACGATACCTTCAGCTAAGATTTTCTGTTCTAGTGTATGCACGGGGAGAATCCTCTAGGGGCAAGGTGCTTTTTCAAGCAAAGGCGTATTTTAAAAAGCACCGCAAAAAATGCAAGCTCAAATTGACCAAAAAGTGAAAATTTGCTTATTTTTTGTACCCTGTGAGTAATAAACTATAAGAAGTTTTATCATCTTGGTGTGCCATCTTCACTGGAAGATAGTCGAGTTGCGGTGCTAACCAAAAAGTTGAGCTTTTCGCCTTGTTATCATGTGATAAAACCACTTTAACTGTGTTGTATGTTCCAAATGGCGTTTTGATTGATTCAGTCCCTTGTTTGACAAAGCGACGAGCATCTAAACCCTTGGCATCTGCAATAAGATAGGTTGATTTTAAGCCGCTACCTTTTAAATCTTCACGGACTTGTAATTCTGCATTGAGTTCATCTAAAGCCCCCGCTTTCCATTCAAAAGAACGAACCTTGTCTTTTTTCTTGGTATTAATGGTTTTGGTACTTGGATTAAAATTAATGGTCATCGTGTCATTGTGAATTAAAATTTTACTGGTACGACTAAAACTATTGGATGCAATTTGACCATTGTTAAAACTAAAACGGCTGGTTTCGCTAGCTGAAGCAATTGCCGCTGCCGTAGCACTAAAAACATAGGTCCAATTATTGCCTGTTTTACTTAAGACACGTGTTGCGGTACCCATATTTTTACCATTGTATGAAAATTGGTAATTGGCTTGAAAAGGGCTCATGGCAAGTGCAGTGTTGGAAAAACCAACCATTAAAAGTGCAGTTGATAGGCTGGTTGCTAAACTCAATGTTTTAAAAATAGGTTTTGCCATTGGAGGAGTGTCCTATGCATTTAATTTATGCTGAATACAATGAATATATTATGCAACTCAATTGAGTAGAAATATTCAGGTTTTGAATCAAAACTGTATATTTATGTTATTTAAGTCAATATCGCTTTTTCTGACCTAAAATATGTTTTATTTCTGTTGGATAGGCGTGACACGACTATCACTAAAGTCATCGTCAATATCTTCATCGTCAAATGATTTTGAGGTCGAAAGTTTGCTCAATACGGCAGCTAAATTAAGATTACCCAGCAGGATAAGTTCAGTTTCTCTCAGTTCCGCATGATTGATATGTACTTTAGTTAAAGCATCAATAACAGAACGGTTTTTGCCTAACCAGCGATTTAAGGATAAATGTAATAGCTCATCTTGAACTTTGACAATATTATATTTTTCTAAAATAGGCCCTAAAGGGTCTTTTTTTAATACTTTTTGATAAAAGAATAGACCACAATTCGCTGCAATTTTCATCCAGCGTTTGGGGAAAGTCGCTTCAATCACCTCAGTATTACCAATTTGTTCAAAGACAATCAATTGAATATCTTTGTTCATTTCCATTTGAATCAGTTTTAAATCAACCGATAGAACTGTATAAATACCTTTAATGCTAATTGTGGCGTATAAACGTAACCAATCGTCATGTAAATCTGCATGTAAATCTTTTAACAAGTAGACATTGTCAGTCACAAACCGCTTCAGTGTGGCATTTAGAAAGACTTGAGAGACTGGGAACTCACGCTCTTCTTCTATGAAATCTTCAGCCTTTTGGTATACTTGTCGAATACGTTTAGCAATATTGGTAAGCAGCGTCGGCATAAGTATTTACTCAGATCATCGTCATTCTATGAGGCGGTCATCTTGTCGATTTGTTTGAAATTTCCAAGATCAGCAATTGCAGTTTAGCAAAAATCAATGCACCATTTTTAATGATTTAAAATATCTGTTGATTATTTTTGAGATACAGCTCAATAAGCTGTGAATATGTAAGAATATACGTGTTTTAAGTGATTTGGAATGTTTAAAGTAGGGCATCTTGTCGGTTTAATGTCATGATAAAAAATAGTGTTGTTCAACTCAAACCATTTGAATATTGGTGGCAAGATTCGCTTTTTATAGGAGCTGTATCTGCGGCAGTCATACTGCATGTGATTTTTTTATCATTACAGTTTGCTATGCCACAAGAAAATGATGCGGCAAGTCGTGAAGTAACCATATCAATCCGACCAAGCGCTGAAAAAGTCAAAGATGCAGACTTTTTAGCACAAGCCGATCAACAAGGTTCTGGGCGATTCCACGAAGCACATCGGATGTCGAGTGATATGCCCGCACAGTCGCAAGACCAGAGTGCAGGAGCGCAACAACTTCAGAGTTTAGAAAAAGTTCAACAACAACGTGAGTTGAAGTTTGATGAAAAAGTCTTAATGACTGTACTGAGCTGGCAAAAGCAGGCGGCACAAAATGAGCGTAAAAAAGCCATGGAGGAATTGCAAAGCCAATTCCAAGCCAAAGCTGCCATGGTTGCGAGTTTAGAGGCACAATATTTACAAAATCAGCAAAACTTTAGTCGTCAGCAAAAAATTAAAACCGTGGATGGTGTTCAAGCCAAACAGGATGCATCTGCGAGCTATTTAGAAAAATTTCGTGCAAAAGTCGAATTATATGGGAACCGCTATTATCCAGATGAGGCAAAATCTCAACGCTTAGCGGGTGAGGTGCGTTTAATGGTGATCTTGAATGCATCTGGCGGTATTCGTGCGATACGACTCATTGAAAGCTCAGGACATCCTGTTTTGGATGAAGCTGCTAAAGCATCGGTGCGTAAAGGGGCACCATTTGGAGCATTTGATACTGCGATGAAAGATATTTCTGAATTACGGATTGTTCGAACTTGGCGTTTTAATCCTGCAGATGCAGAGTTTGAAGTACGTTAATTGATGGTTGAACGTTGTATAGCATTATTTTTGGCTAGATATTTTATCTCTAGATTGATGGTTTTTAATGCTCTTCATATATAAAGCGATCTCACATCAAGTCGAGATCGCTTTGAACTAACTAGAAGGGATGGATTTAGCAGTCTTGTATTTGATAAGGATTCTGAAATCCTAATTTAGCTAAAATCTGAATTTCTAATGCCTCCATTTCTTCCGCATCTTCTTTTGATGTTTCATGATCATAGCCCATTAAGTGTAATGTGCCATGTACGAGCATGTGCGTGAAGTGCTCAATCGGTGTTTTGTTCTGCTCAATTGCTTCTTGTAAAACCACAGGAATTGAAATGACCAAATCACCAATGGGAAATGTATCTAAAATTTGTGCCATTTCATCAGGCAAGTCACTTGGGAAAGACAACACATTGGTTGGTTTGTCTTTACCACGATATTGAAGATTTAGTTTATGGCTTTCGTCATTGTCGACACAGGCAATACCCATTTCACAATCACTTTGTGTATCGATATAACGTAGTGTCGTTTCAATGACTTTCTTTAAATACGCCCGTTTGAGCACCAATTCGGGTGCTTCAAACGACTGTTGTAACGATAGGCTAAGTTTCAAAAATAGTCCTTAAGTATTGTCCTGACTGTGCTGTGGTTACTCATGATGTTGAGCATCTGCAGCAGAATCATTTTCAGAAATTAAAGCGTCTTGCCGTGCTTTACGCGCTGCGCGTGCTTCAGCAGTTAAGCGGTGTTGTTCACTATCCCAACCTTCGTAGGCTTCTACAATTTTCTGTACCAATTGATGGCGAACCACGTCACGAGAGTGGAAGTGAGTAATGTGAATTTCTTTGACGTTTTCCAGAACACGCAGGCAGTGTGCTAATCCAGATTGTTGACCACGAGGTAAGTCAACTTGAGTAATATCGCCGGTGATCACTGCACGTGAGCCAAAGCCTAAACGAGTCAGAAACATCTTCATTTGTTCAGGTGTGGTATTTTGTGCTTCATCTAATATAACGAAAGCATGATTAAGGGTACGACCACGCATATAAGCGAGGGGAGCCACTTCAATGACTTGGCGCTCAATGAGTTTAGCGACTTTTTCGAAGCCGAGCATTTCATATAAGGCATCGTAGAGTGGGCGTAAATAGGGATCAATTTTCTGACTTAAATCACCCGGTAAAAACCCCAGTTTTTCTCCCGCCTCAACAGCAGGGCGAACCAAAAGAATCCGCTGAATTTCATTACGTTCTAATAAATCTACGGCAGCAGCAACAGCCAAATAGGTTTTACCTGTTCCAGCTGGGCCAATACCAAAAGAAATATCACTGTGTAAAATACGCTGTACATAGCGTTGTTGATTCGCGCCACGCGGATGAATTCGGCCTTTGCGCGTTTGTAGCCACACATGCTCTAGACCATTTTGATTAGAGTCGGACTCTAGTTCACGATCCGTTTGACTGCCTTGAATCAACAAATGTAGGGTATCTGCACTTATTGGTAGCGAGACTTCAGTTTCTTCATATAAATGATGTAATAAACTTTCAGCTCGCTCAACGGCATCTATTTCACCATCAATCACAAACTGATCACTACGCTGTGCAATTTTCACAGCCAAGCGTTGTTCAATTTGTTTCAGATGACCGTTATATGCACCAAGCATGTTTTTTAAACGGTCAACTGAAATACCTGGAAAAGCTACTGTACGTTGAATCGTTGCAGTCAAGAGATATCCTTTTTTAAATAAAGTCTATGTCCTTACATTACGTCACGTCAGGCTCTAGATTCAAGAGTTCACCATAAACTAAATTGAGGGTCTTAATTTCGGTAATCTCAATTTCGGCAAAGCGTCCAACCCAATTGGCATCACCAATAAAGGTAACTAAACGTGTATTGTCTGCTGTTCCGACCAATAAATTAGGATCTTTGTTAGAAACATTTTCAATGAGTACACGCTGAATGGTACCGAGCATAGCATCTGTTTTATCAATGCTTGAACGCTTAATCCATTGTTGAACTTTAGACAACCGTTCTTTTTTCACAAGTTCAGGCGTGTCATCCGGAAGTTCTGATGCAGGCGTACCTGGACGTTTCGAGTAGATAAAACTATATGAATGATCAAAATCTAAATCTTGAATAAATTGATAGGTTTCCGCAAAGTGCGCATCGGTTTCCCCAGGGAAGCCAATAATGAAGTCACTCGATAAATGCATATCAGGACGAACTTTACGTAATTTTGCAATTTTTTCGATATAGACATCAATGGTGTGATTACGTTTCATGGCTTGTAACACATCATTCGAACCGCTTTGAACGGGTAAATGTAGATGTGAAACCATTTGCGGTAAGTCACGGTAGCATTGAATCAGATCATCATTAAATTCAAGTGGGTGCGATGTCGTGTAACGTAAACGACCAATCCCTGGGATTTCAGCCACAAGACGTAGTAGGTCGGCAAAGGTGCAGATTTCACCTTCAAAAGTTTCGCCACGGTAGCCATTGACGTTTTGACCAAGCAGGGAAATTTCACGCACGCCTTTTTCAGCTAAGACTGCAATTTCAGCCAGAACATCATCTAGTGGGCGAGACACTTCTTCACCACGAGTATAAGGTACGACACAGAATGAGCAGTATTTAGAGCAGCCTTCCATAATCGAAACAAAAGCTTTGTGGCCTTCAACACGTGGTTCAGGTAGGAAGTCAAATTTTTCAATATCTGGGAATGAAATATCCACTAAGCGGATTTTATCTTTTTTCGGTTTTTCAATCTGTTCACTATGCTGATCAAGCATTTGTGGCAAGCGGTGCAATGTCTGTGGGCCAAAGACCATATCGACATAAGGGGCACGTTTTTGAATATTGTCACCCTCTTGAGAGGCAACACATCCACCCACCCCAATCACTAGGTCGGGATTCTTTTCTTTGAGTTTGCGCCAACGGCCTAATTCAGAAAATACTTTTTCTTGGGCTTTTTCCCGAATGGAACAGGTATTCATCAATAGAATATCGGCTTCACTGGCATTGGTGGTTAAGACGTAACCGTGAGAATCACCTAATAGATCGGCCATACGATGACTGTCATACTCATTCATCTGACATCCTTGCGTTTCGATATACAGTTTTTTGACTGCACCGTCGGCTGGGATGTGCTGTGGCTGGATAACAGTGTTTTCTGAGGCAGCTTTGGCATCATTGGGAATGAAGGTTTGAACCGTCATGGAGGCATTTATCCTATATTAAGGGAAAATCTATTTATATGATTGAATCAACCAATTGGATTGACCCAATAAAAGCCCCGTATTTTACAGTATTTAACGTGAAAGGAATAATAAATATATTGCTTCATTTTTATACGGAAATGTAGTGAAAAAAGGATTTGATTAATAGAATTGAATCATAAGGTTACATAACACAACAGTAGAATTGAGTTAAAATACTTAAACTACAGGAAAAGATTGCCACCATCAGCATGGCGAGTTGAGAGTAAAAAGTGTTAAAGCAGCAACTTCATCAATATAAAAAAACGATCACTTGTTTGAGTAGTTTCTTACTTTTCGGGTGTTCTCCATTTACTCAAGCTGCTGAAGAGCAGTTTAATGATGCTCTACGTGCTGCAAATTCTGGAAATACAGCCTTATTGGATGAATATCAGGTTGCTATGCAAAATGATGCTTTGGGTTATTATCCTGAATATTGGAAATTAAATAATAATTTAGCTTTTCAGTCTGCAAGTGCAATTACCAGTTTCGCGCAACGCTATCCACAGTCTGCTATGGCTGAAAAATTAGCGGCAGATTATGTCGAAGAAAAAGTTAAAATTGCAGATTTTAGTGGTGCTCAATCCGTTTTGGCTTATGTAACGAATCCCGATCAAGCTGAAAGTTGTGCTGTGGCACAAGTGCGCGCTAAATCGGGTGATTCATTGGTTTATGCTGAATTTAAAGACGTTTGGTTAGCCACCAATAGCCAACCTGAATCATGTAATGGTTTGGGACGTTTAATGTTATCGAGTCCACTGCTGACGACCCAAGATCGTCAGCAAAGACTCTATGCACAATTGCGAGCGGGACAATCGGGTCAAGCACTTGCAACTGCACAAAGCCTAGGAATAACGTTATCACTGGCGCAGTTAAATCAAATTCAAGCCAATCCAGTGAGTTATTTATGGTCAGCACCCAAAAATAATGTTCAAGATTATGCATATATCGTATTTGCTTTGGGGCGTGCAGCAGATACTGATTTAAATACAGCACTACAATCGATTCCTCGATTAGTCCAAGATGCTCCTGTGGATGTTCAAAAATATATGTATCGTACTGTTGCCTATATTGGCGGTACGACGGTCATGAAAAATAATTTCAATCGTGAAGTTCTGAATAATTTCGATGCCAGTTATGGCATACCTTTTAGTGCAGAAGAAGCTGAAGTTTATGCACGCCAAGCGATTCGTTTTGGTGCTTGGGAAAGTATTATTCGTGCCATAGACAGCATGAGTGTGACGCAAAAGCAGGAAGATCGTTGGCAGTATTGGCTAGCGCGTGCTTCGGAGCAGCGTAGTGATCGTCAATCCAAACAAGCTGCGCAAGATATTTTCAAACGCTTAGCGATGTCAGGTGATGATTACCATAATTTATTGGCCAGAGATCATCTCGGACAACGTTATAACGCGGCTTTGGATCGTGAACAGCCTTCAGAGCGGGATTTGCAAAAATTAGCTCAGGATATTCATTTCCGCCGTGCATTTGCTTTACGAGATATCAATGCACCAGCTGCATATACCAATAGAGAGTGGAATTGGGCCGTACGCCAAGCTTACTTAAAACATGATGATGGTTTATTGTTGGCAGCTGCAAAACGTGCAACTGACTTGGGCTGGTATGACCGTGCTATTTATGCGGCGGATCGTACGATGACTAAGCATAATTATGCCTATCGATATGCAATGCCACATCAGGGCACTGTAGTCAATCATAGTCGAAATGTGGGGGTTGACCCTGCTTGGGCCTATGGTTTAATGCGACAGGAAAGTCGTTTTGTTACGGCAGCACGCTCACATGTGGGTGCAGGTGGTTTAATGCAAATCATGCCAGATACAGCAAAACAAGTCGCAAAACAAATGGGTGAAACTTATAATCCTGCTGCACTCAGTGACCCCAATACCAATATCCGTTATGGAACTTATTATTTGTCGATGATTCAGGGGCAGCTCAGTAGTAATCCTGTATTGGCAACCGCAGGCTATAATGCGGGTCCTAATCGTGCAAAACGTTGGCAGCCAGATTATCAAGTCCTTTCAGCAGACCAATATACGGAATCTATTCCTTTGAGTGAAACACGTGATTATGTCAAAAATGTCATGACCAATGCAGCGCATTATGGAATTTTATTGGGACAAGGGCCGCAAGCGATTGAAAGTCGTATGCCAACGATTCCAACTCGGAATATTCAATAATTTGTTTTAATTTAATTAGTGTTGAATTGATGATGTACAAAATTTTCCGAAGACTAAAAAAACAAGTATTAGCGTGGATTTTAATCTGTGCGGCTAGTTGTTTTTTTTCTGTTCAGGCAAATGCAACGACATCTCAACTACAAGGTTATGTGATGCAAGTGCAGATGGCCCCTGCGATTTGTGCATTGGATATGAGTAAACAAAAACAAAGACAATGTTTAGAGGGATACTCACTCACGATTACAGGACTCTTGCCAGAAACTAATAGGAATGAATGTACTACCAATACATCGGCTACTTTATCTCCTATACAAGCGAAAGTTGTCGCGCGAGTCATGCCTGATGAAAGCTCTCGAGTTCGACTCTGGCGTAGTATCGGGGGATGTATTCCGATGAGTTCCAGTCAGTATTTTCGTATGGTGATTAATCTGGCAGAGAAACTTAAAATTCCAACAGATTTAACCAGTTCTGAAAATAAAAGTGTGCAGCACACGGCATTAAAAGCTCAATTTTTAAAATTAAATCCGAGTATGCCGAGTAACAGTATTCGTTTCAGTTGCCAAAGCTCAAAATCGAATCCTATTTTGACTGAAATTCAAGTGTGCTACACGGTCAATGGTCAGTATAAACAATGCTCAAATCATATTGTTTCAAATTGCCCGAGTAGTTTCTTAATCAAAGGTACATATTGAGTCAATTCGACACAATTCATTTATATTTCCTATCATACTTTTGTGGAAATACCCGCTCTTTTACATGCATCGCGCGAATGATTGGAGTACAATCTTTGGCGTTTATGATTATTAGATTAAATGGACTAACTATTTAATCGCATTGAATATCCTCAATTGGAGATAATTAGATGAAGCAAGCCGTTCGTGTTGCCGTTACTGGCGCTGCAGGTCAAATTGGTTATAGCTTACTATTTCGTATCGCAAGTGGCGAAATGCTAGGTAAAGACCAACCAGTTATTTTGCAGTTGTTAGAAGTTCCTTTTGAGAAGCCACAAGCTGCGCTTAAAGGCGTAATGATGGAACTTGAAGACTGTGCATTCCCTCTTTTAGAAGGCATGATCGGTACTGATAATCCAGATGTTGCATTTAAAGATGCTGACTATTGCTTACTTGTAGGTTCTCGTCCACGTGGTCCTGGTATGGAACGTGCTGAACTTTTACAAGAAAATGCGAAGATTTTTACTGTTCAAGGTAAATCAATTAACGACCACGCAAGCCGTGACGTTAAAGTTCTTGTTGTAGGTAACCCTGCGAACACGAATGCTTACATCGCGATGAAATCTGCTCCAGATTTAAACCCTGGTCAGTTCACTGCTATGTTACGTCTTGACCACAACCGTGCGCTTAGCCAAATTGCGGCTAAAACAGGTAAAGCAGTTAAAGACATTAAAAAACTTACAGTTTGGGGTAACCACTCTCCAACAATGTATGCTGACTACCGTTTTGCAACGATCAATGGCGAAAGCGTAAAAGACATGATTAACGACCAAGAATGGAACGCTAACGTATTCCTTCCTACAGTTGGTAAGCGTGGCGCGGCAATCATTGAAGCGCGTGGTCTTTCTTCTGCTGCTTCTGCTGCGAATGCTGCAATCGACCATATGCGCGATTGGGCTCTTGGCACAAACGGCGAATGGGTAACAATGGGTATTCCTTCTGACGGTTCTTATGGTATTCCAGAAAGCGTTATGTACGGTGTTCCAGTGACTTGTGAAAATGGTCAATACACGCGTGTTGAAGGCTTAGAAATTGATGCATTCAGTCGTGAACGTATGGATGTTACTCTTGAAGAGTTAGAAGGCGAACGTGCGGCAATTGCTCACTTGTTCAACTAATCTTTAAAGATTAAGTTTCTAAAAAGCACTCCATTTTGGAGTGCTTTTTTATATTTTAAAAAATAAATTATGCATTTGAGTGATTCTCAATTTTTTGAATAAAGCCAAAATACAAATTGAAACAACAAAATGCGGTAGAGCACTATCTTTAAATTTGTACTTCTTATAAGTTAATTAAATAAACAATGACAATTTAAATTATAAGGAGAGCGCAATGCTCGGGAACAATACACCATCCTTAGAACTGTTGTTTGCTCAACTTGGATTACCCTCTAGTCTTGCGGCAATTGAACTGTATGTACGCACACATCAATTGCCTCGGCATTTATCATTACATGAAGCACCTTTTTGGAATAAGTCACAACGTGATTTTTTAATCAGTCATTTGGTACAGGATGATGATTGGGCTATTTGGATTGATGAACTAAATCAACAATTGCATCTAGATGCAGATAAATTACAAATTGCTTAAAAATTTGACTTTAAGTGGTAAATAAAAAAGGGTTAAGTAAAAAATTAACCCTTTGCGTAGCTATCGTGAAACAGTTTTTTTAACTTTGACAGCAGGAATTATTGCTGAGCAACAGTTTTTATAAAAACTCAGTATCTAATTATGCACCGCTTTGAAATTGGAGATCATCAGCGATTTATATGTTGCAGCGGTGCAAGAATAACGTTTCTTGAAAAGCAGTTTGATCATAAAAATTAATAAATTTTTTCGTAACCTTTAGGGCGCGTTTTAAAGCGACGATGAAACCACATATATTGTGTCGGTGCGATACGTAGCTGTTGCTCTATGATTTGATTGACTCGAATAGCATCATCAAGTTCATCATCGCTAGGTAAGTTGGCGACCGCAGGTTCAATTAAAATCCGATATTGAGGGTTGTTAATATCACCATGGCGATAAAAATATAGAGGTATAGCCACAGCTTTCGATATTTTTAATAAACGACGATGTGCTGTCACAGTCGCAGCCGGTGTACCGAAAAATGGTGCCATGACCCCTTGTTTTAAGCCAAAGTCCTGATCTGGACTGTACCAAATAGCATGCCCATCTTTAAGATGTCGAATTAATCCGCGCATATCGTCATGGTCAATTTGATTGGCGTAGATTGTGGCGCGGCAACGATAAATTAACATGTCTAATAATGGATTATTCTGTGGACGGTAAACCACATCCGGTTCAAAATATTGTGAACAAATATAGCCGCCAGCATCTAATAAAGTGCTGTGTGTTCCAAGCAGTAATACGCCATGACCTGCTGCCTGTGCATGGGTAATATGTTCTAAACCTTCAATGCTCACGCGATTGTTAAACCATTGTGGTGAATACCACGCATTCAGTGTTTCAAAAACCCCCAACATCATGTCAATAAACACTTGACGTGCATGTTCTTGAACTTGTTCAGGTGACCATTCTGGAAAACATACTTCTAGATTGCGTACCGTTGTTTTACGGCGTGACTCAAGTCTTTTAAATGCAAGATGACCTAATAATTTCGCTAAACGGTATTGAATCGCCCACGGTAAAATTGCGAGAAGCATCAAAGAAACAATGGCAATCCAAAGTCCCCAATATTGAGGAAGTAGAAATGCCCACTGAAATTCACCGGGTTTGTATTGATGCTTTTTACTCATAGGGACTAGAGATCATAATTTCATTGAAAACTGGGTGAAGTGTAACACGAAGATAAAATGATGTATAAATTGCACAAAGTAGCACTGGGATATTCTGAAGTGAATTTGCTATTTATTTTATAAGAACAAAATTAAACTGGGATCCGATCATCCAAGAGTAATAGGGAATGCGAGATACATATCTAGACACCAGTAAAGCAGTATTAATTTTTTTGGTGGTCTTTGGGCATTTTTTAGAACGAATGATTGGGTGGGGAAATCCTGTTAATTATACGCTGTTAGCAACGATTTATTTTGTGCATATGCCAGCCTTTATTTTTATTTCAGGATCGTTATATAAAGACAAAAATTGGTTTAAAAACATTCTTTGCTTTGTTGCGTTATATTTGCCTTTTCAAATTTTATTTCCAGTATTTGAGGTGTTGTGGACGGGAACATTGCAATTCAATTGGAATGTATTCGTCCGACCTTATTGGGTTTTATGGTATTTAATGGCAATGATGGTGTGGACATTATTGACCCATTTTCTCATTAAAACTAAATTCCCCGTCATCATTGCGGTCGCAATGGCCTTGTGTGTTGGGTTAAGTCCTTGGAATAATTATCAATACTCGATTGGGCGAATTTTTGTGTTTTTTCCATTCTTTATGATGGGATGTTGTTACGGTAAACACATCATTCAATTTATCCAACAACGGAAATTTACCGCTGTAATTGGTTTATGCGTTGCTCTTGGAATAATGACTTTGGTTGACCTAACAAAAATCAACCCATTTTGGCTCTATGGCAGTTTGAGTTATCAACAATTGCAAGTTAGTAGCATGGATGGAATCCTGATTCGTGCGGGCTGTTTGTTGGTTTCTAGTTTGGGCATTTTTGCAATTTTTGTACTGGTTTATTTTATGGGGCAACGCTTTATTCTGTTCGGTCGAAATACCTTAGCCGTCTATTTATTACATGGTTTTGTCGTGATTTTGATTGCCAGATCTTGGAAATTAGATTTTCATATCAGTATCGAAATATTGATTTGTTTAATTTTTTCCACGATAACCTGCTGGATCTTACAGCAAAATATTTTTGATCAGTTACTGCGAAAGTTATCACTCTGGTTAATGAAACCTACCGAAAAATTATGGCATAAGTAAGCGAGAGTACTCCAAATAGACAACCAGATTTGGGGCGAAAATATGCTGAAGATGATTCATTTAAGTTGATAGGCTGTAATGGTTTTATGGTTATGATTTCGATGAAAAATTATAGAGTTTATATTGAAAAGAATAGTGAGCGTGCTCAGAAATAAGAGCCAATCATTTGAACAAAATCATCTTAATAGTTTTTTATTTCTCCCCCAAAAAAACTCCGTACGGATACGGAGTTTTAATGTCAAAACAGAAAAATGTGTAGCAATTAGCCTTTAGTCATTTCTTCTAAAGTTTCCCAGCGTTCCAATTTTTCCAGTAGAAGATCATCAATTTCAGTCAAACGAGCGGAAAGTTTCATGGCTGCATCTGCATCAGATACAAACAATGAACCATCTGCAAGTTTCGCATTGATTTCAGCTTGCTCTTTTTCAAGTGCTTCCATTTCAGCAGGCAATTGTTCTAATGCACGCTGATCTTTATAGCTGAGCTTCACTTTTTTCGGTGCAGTCGCGGCAGCAGTTGCTTCGGCTTTTGCAAGGGCTTTTTTTACATCACTTTTTTGATCAACCGCAGTTTGATCAGGACGTTGTTCTAAATAGTCCTGATAACCACCGATGTATTCATCGATATGACCTTTACCATCAAAGACCCAAGTCGAAGTCACGACATTGTCCATGAATGCACGGTCATGCGAGATCAGCAGTAATGTGCCTTTATAACCACCGAGCATTTCTTCTAATAGCTCTAAAGTCACCATATCCAAGTCATTGGTTGGCTCATCCATAACGATTAAATTCGATGGCTTAAGGAGCAGTTTAGCTAACAGAATACGGTTACGTTCACCACCAGACAATGCTTTGACAGGAGTACGCGCGCGTTCAGGTGAGAACAAGAAATCTTGAAGATAACTGTAAATATGACGACGACCGCCATTTACATCTACAAAATCCGAACCTTCTGAAATGTTATCTTTAACCGATTTCTCTAGATCCAGTGCATTGCGGAGTTGGTCAAAATAAGCCACTTCAAGCTGTGTACCTGTTTTCACAGTACCGCCATGTTCAAGCTCACCTAAAATGGCTTTGATCAATGTGGTTTTACCCACACCATTGTCACCGACTAAACCAATACGGTCGCCACGCAGCACCAGTGCAGAGAAGTCTTTGATAATTGGTTCTTGGTCGCCAAAAGCAACACTAAGATGTTCGATATCGAAGACCAATTTACCCGAACGATTGGCATCTTGCGTTGCCATGCTCACTTTGCCTTGCTGTGAGCGACGTGCTTTCGATTCTTCACGTAAATCTTTCAACGCGCGAACACGCCCTTCGTTACGGGTACGACGTGCTTTAATACCTTGGCGAATCCAAACTTCTTCTTCAGCTAAACGTTTATCAAACAACGCATTTTGCTTTTCTTCAGCTTCCATTTGCATGGCTTTTAATTCAAGGTAACGTGAATAGTTACCTTCATAGCTGCGCAAAGTACCACGATCCAGTTCAACAATACGTGTCGCAATGCTGTCGACAAATGAACGGTCATGCGAAATAAATAGCAGTGTTAAGTTATTTTGGTCGAGGAGGAATTTCTCTAACCATTCAATACTTTCAACGTCCAAATGGTTGGTTGGTTCGTCGAGTAACAAAACATCAGGTTGAGTCAGTAATGCACGTGCCAATAGTACGCGACGTTTACGACCACCCGATAAATCTGCTAGATCAGCATCAGGATCTAATCCCATTTTGCTTAAGATAGAGTTAACTTTAGTTTCTAAAGCCCAACCATCGACTTGATCGAGTTTATGCTGAAGCTCACCCATGCGATCACAGGCATCCATATCACCCAGTACACACGCATCGCTAGCTTCGTGGTAAGCTCGGAGTATTGTTGCGGCTTCACCTGCACCATCGGCGACAATATCAGCGACTTTACCAGAGTCCATTGGCACGTCTTGTGCCAACATTGAAATGGTAATACCATTTTGTATAGAAACTTCACCACGATCTGGCAGTAAGCTTCCCTCAATCAGCTTGAGTAAAGTAGACTTACCTTCACCGTTACGGCCAATCAAACAAACTCGTTCACCGCGCTCTAAATTGAAGTTCGCGCCGTCGAGCAGGGAGGGTCCGCCAAATGCGAGTTGGACATCCCTTAACGTAATATAGGCCATACTGTTTCCTGAAATCCAAAATGAGGACTTAAAATGACTAAACAAAAAAATCTTAATGATCAGGCGTCATTTTCCGCACCCATAGAAGATTTGCAAGTCCGAATTGCATTTTTAGATGATTTAGTTGAACATTTAAATGAGCAAGTGGCTCGACAAAATGTCGAACTAATTGATTTAAAAAAACAAATTAAGTTTTTGTATCAACGTCTTGAGTCTACTGATTTATCCGATGGAATTGCCGCTTTTGACCCATTGAGTAACCGTCCGCCACATTATTGATTTCTGACTGCATCACCTTTTCTTCGGGGAGGGAGAAATATGTAGTCATATTGAATTTTTGATTCATTATGGTGTTCATTGTCATAAAAGGAATGCTTACATTAAAGTGATGATTTTATTTGACCTTTTTTATAAAGCTCGTTGTAATGTGTACTTTTCGACACACTGTCAATTGTTTAGCCATGCTCAATAAAGTCGTTCTGCTCGATCTTGAAAATAATATGCCGACAGCAAAGATGTTGCGGGATATTATTCAGCATTATTCAACGCTCTATTTATTTAATTGCCAAGGACGGTTTGAATACACACTTGAAGATTTAACTGAATTGGCAAGCTGGATTAGCAGTGGTCAGATCGTGATTTTGGAAACATTGAAGGCACAAGAAAAAGAGTTTGAATATGCGGTTGTTGTCGGTCAGTTAATCGCTTTGCTTGAGCCTGACACACATGTTGAAATAATTTCGGCCATGCCAAGTAGTGAAATATTGGTTCAAATGATGTCGGCATCTGATTTGAGCTGTAGTTTGAGCCGAATTAAACCAGAAAATATTGAGCAAGCATCCAAGTATAAAATTCCAAGCATTGCAACGATCAATGAAAAACCATATTTGCAAATGGTGAAAAGATATTGTGATGCTTTGGGAAAAATGACAGGTAAACCGAATACGGTTGAAAAGTTAAGAAATTCTGTGGGTAATATTCTGCAAGTTGTCCCTGAAAATGCTCAACATTTGGTTGGAATGCTGATTAATTTAAAAATTATTAAACGTGATGAAGAACAAGTCTCTGTACGTAAAAAAGTGTTAAGACAATGGACACAATTGAATTTAGATGAGGAGGCGCCTGAGTCTAAAGTCGAGAGCATTGATAAACTTCTAGAAAAATTACAATCGAATACACACACCATTGTACAGGACGATGAGCAAGCAAATTCTGTACAGAGTATTCAACAGGGATTGTTTAAAAATTTTGAAAAAATCGATCCAATGCAAATTAAAGTGATGCATAAATTACATACGTTAAAATCTGAAAAACCTAAAGATATTTATGCATTGCGTGACTTATTAGAACAAATGTTTCCAAAATCGGATGTCCGTTTATTGCTTAAAGATTTGGTTGAAAAAGGTTATATTTCGTGGAATGGTCGTGCGGTGATTTATAGTCATGAAATGTTCTTGAATTGATTGAATCAGCTTATTTAAAAGTCTCGATGTGTTTTGCATGTTGAGACTTTTTTTATTGATAGAGTTGTAACGTCAGCTTCAATAAAAATTTAGATTGATTGGATGTGTAATAAACCAAGGTGCTTGTGTTGAGCGAATTATTCACAGAACAGTGTTTTGAATAAAATGCAGAGCAATTTGAGATGGTGTAGAACACTATTTTGTGGCTATATTTCTGGGAAGTAGGTTTTACTTCTTATTGATCATTGGATTACAGCAAATCAGTTGTGCGTTTTAGTCAGTGGTAAAAACCTTAGAATCTATTTCAAATCCCGTGTTGTCTAAGCAGTGAAGATTGCTGGAAGAGCATGTCTGAATGATCCAAAAATTTTATCCTGAAGGATTCCCTAAAGTAAATATTCAGTCACAAAACTAGGCTAAATCCTAAATCCTCGACTCGTTTATTCGGCGATTGGATCATGTTTTATGAAGAGGAAAGCATAAAATAAAACTGAGTTTAAGGGAAATTCAGCATAAAAATCAGTTTGAAAAAGCTTATTCAGCATCAATCTGCATTTTAATCTTGCGTTTTATATTCAGCTTATGCAACTCTAATATAGGAATATAAAGGTGAACTATGGAACACACAGGTACTTGGGTTGCGGTAATCATCATTGTTTTTGTGTTGGGCTCAATTTTTGGCTTAAGGGTCAGTCCTAGAGAAAAAGCTTTAGGCTTAATGCGAGAAAAAGCACGGAAAATGGGGTTGCATCCAAGATTGGTGGTTGCACCTGATTGGACAGGCGTACCATTGGCAACAGAAAAACGTGCCAGTATGGTTGCGTATTATAGTGTGTTACTTCCAACGGCTCGTCTTCCATTAATGCGTGCCAGAGTTGAAAATCAAACACTACAAATTATTCAGGGTGATGAGAAATTTAAAGATTTTCCCATTGCATTAAAAGGTATTTATGCTATTGATATGCAAGCTAACTGTGTAGGACTCTATTGGGATGAAGAGTCAGACCTCAGAGCAACACAGCTTGAAGATATGAAAGCCTATTTACATTCTTTAGCTGAAATTTAATTTTTATCATATTAGGAAAAACGGTTCATTATGGCGAATGCTCCTCGGTCCACATCCAAAAGCACCTCCACAGCACAATCTCCTGATGCTGGGAAGAAACGTGCCTTAGTGATTGTGGAGTCGCCTGCAAAAGCGAAAACCATTAATAAATACTTAGGTTCGAATTACATTGTAAAGTCATCGGTTGGTCATGTTCGTGACTTGCCAACGGGTGGTTCAAGCAAAAGTACAGAAAAAAAACCTGCCACGCGAACCAAATTGACGGATGAACAAAAAGCTGAAAAAGCTCAGTCCGCGTTAGTCAATCGCATGGGGGTAGACCCAGAGCATGACTGGAAAGCACATTATGAAGTGTTGCCAGGCAAAGAGCATGTGGTTGCTGAACTGAAAAAACTTGCCTCACAAGTCGATGAAATCTATCTCGCAACGGATATGGACCGTGAAGGGGAAGCGATTGCTTGGCATTTAAAAGAAGTGATTGGTGGGGATGAATCGCGTTATCAGCGGGTGGTCTTTAACGAAATTACTAAAAATGCCATTCAGGAAGCGTTTAAGCATCCCTCACGTTTAGATACCGATAAAGTGAATGCTCAGCAGGCACGTCGCTTCCTTGATCGTATCGTTGGCTTTATGATTTCTCCTTTATTGTGGGAAAAAATTGCCCGTGGTTTATCGGCAGGTCGGGTGCAATCGGTTGCAACCAAACTTGTGGTAGAGCGTGAGCGTGAAATTCGTGCTTTTATTCCAGAAGAATATTGGCAAGTTTTTGCAGATACCAAATCATCACGTGATGAGATTCGTTTAGAAGCAGTGAAACAAGGTGGTAAAACCTTAAAATTGCAAAATAAAGCACAAACTGATGCATTATTAAAAACGTTAAAAGATGCTGAATACAAAGTATCTGTTCGTGAAGATAAACCGACCAAAGTTAATCCAAGTGCACCGTACATTACTTCAACGTTGCAACAAGCAGCCAGTACTCGTTTAGGTTTTTCTGTTAAGAAAACCATGACCATGGCACAGCGACTGTATGAAGCTGGTTTTATTACTTATATGCGTACTGACTCAACGTTCTTAAGTGACGATGCCGTCAGTATGGTACGTGGCCATATTGAATCTGAATTTGGTAAAAAATATTTGCCAGTTCAAGCAATTCGCTATGGTAATAAAGCGGGTGCACAAGAAGCGCATGAAGCGATTCGTCCATCTAATGTTGCACTCAAGGGTGATCAGCTTGTCGGTGTAGATCGTGATGCGCAGCGTCTTTATGACTTGATTTGGCGTCAGTTTGTCGCCTGTCAAATGACGCCTGCTGAATATTTGTCATCAACTATTTTGGTGGATGCCAATGGCGTCGAACTCAAAGCTAAAGGTCGTACTTTGGTTTTTGATGGTTTCACTAAAGTACGTGGCGCCAATAAAGCGGAAGATGATGTACTCTTACCTGCGGTTAAAGTGGGTGAAGTGCTCAAACTTGAGAAATTAGATCCATCACAACACTTTACCAAGCCACCGGCACGCTTTACTGAAGCATCATTGGTCAAAGAGCTTGAGAAAAAAGGCATTGGTCGTCCTTCAACGTATGCGGCTATTATTTCTACCATTCAAGATCGTGGCTATGTGAAATTGGATAATCGTCGTCTCTTTGCAGAGAAGATGGGCGAAATCGTGACTGATCGTCTCGATGAAAATTTCAATAATTTGATGAATTATGCTTTTACCGCAGATCTTGAAGGTCAGCTGGACAAAGTTGCTGATGGTGAACGGAATTGGAAAGAGCTGTTAGATAACTTCTACGGTGATTTTAAAAAACGTTTAACCACGGCTCAGGGTGAAAATGGCATGCGCCGTAATCAACCTGTAGAAGTGGCCTCGGTACATTGCAAAGAATGCGATCGTCCAATGCAAATTCGTACTGGTACCACTGGTGTATTTTTGGGATGTTCAGGCTATAACTTGCCACCTAAAGAACGTTGCAAAGGTACATTTAACTTAACCCCAGTCGAATCACTTGCAGCATTATCTGATGATGATAGTGCGGAAACTGCTGACTTAATGTCGAAAAAACGTTGCCCTATTTGTGAAACGGCAATGGACAGTTATGTCATTGATGGCGGTCGTAAATTGCATGTTTGTGGTAATAACCCCGATTGTGCTGGTTTTGAACTTGAAGAAGGTGAGTTCAAAATAAAAGGTTATGATGGCCCAAGTATTCCATGTGATAAATGTGATGGCGAAATGCAGCTTAAAACAGGGCGTTTTGGTCCATATTTTGCCTGTACCAGTTGTGACAATACTCGTAAAGTTTTGAAGAGTGGTCAGCCAGCGCCTCCGCGTGTTGATCCAATTAAAATGGAACACTTACGTTCAACTAAGCACGATGATTACTTTGTTCTTCGTGATGGGGCGGCAGGTTTATTCTTAGCAGCGAGTAAGTTTCCGAAAGTGCGTGAAACTCGAGCACCGAAAGTGGCTGAGCTGCGTTCAGTTGCAGAGCAGCTTGATCCGAAATACCAATTTATTTTGCAAGCACCTGACACTGATCCTGAAGGAAATCCTACTTTAGTGAAGTTCAGCCGTAAAAACCAAGTGCAATATATTGGTTCTGAGAATGCTGAAGGTAAACAAACTAAGTGGAGTCTTGTGTATCAAGATGGCAAATGGATTGAAGCTTAATGCTTTATTCTGTCAAAAATGCTAACTTCGGTTAGCATTTTTTATATGTATTATTTTAAAACAATAATGATAGGGGCTGATCTTGATGTGGAAAAATATTCGAGTGGCATGTTTACTCATCATTTTGGTCATTGTTGCTGTTAATGCATGGCGAGATATGAATCAGGATTGGAATAAACCTATTACGGTCTTATTACATCCAATTAATGCAGATGCTCGACCTGCTACTGCACACTATATTCAACAGCTTTCCATAGATGATCTAGAGGAAATGCAGCGCTATCTTCAAACTCAATCTAAAGAATTTCGAGGGCAGCCGACTCAATTTTATTTTCAATTGGGGCGAGAGTTAAAAAAAATTCCACCTAAAGTTCCTGAAAGTAATAGCATTCTCAGTAATATTTGGTGGAGTTTGAAATTTCGTTACTATGCTTGGCAGCAGCATGAGCGTGGAGATGGTTCTCCCAGTGTTACTTTGTATTTGAATTATTATGATCCACAGTATATTAAACAACTTAAACATTCCGTTGCTTTAGAACGTGGGCGAATTGGGTCTGTAAACCTATTTGCATCTACGAAACAAAGTGGTTCGAATAAAGTAGTTTTAGTACATGAATTACTGCATGCCTTTGGTGCAAAAGATAAATATGATTTACAAACGGGTCAACCAATTTATCCTCTCGGTTATGCAGATCCTGAACAAAATCCACTTTATCCTCAGCACCGAGCTGAAATTATGGGAGGCTATATCCCTTTAAATGCTAAGCAGAGCCAGACTCCCGATAGTTTAAGCGATACTATGATCAGTCGAGCTACGGCTCAGGAGATAGACTGGGTTAAGTAATTTGGCTGCATGTGGATAATTTGATACTTATCCACATAACTTTTGATGCAGTTCTTATACAGACAAACTTTTATATTCAAATAACAATAAAAATATATTGAATAACAATGAAGAGAAGAATATGCGCACCGTGGGAAATGATTTAGTTCGTCATCAATTACATGAGAATCGTAAGTGGTATTTGTTAATTGGAATAATATTGGTGGTTTTTGGTATTATTTTATTGGCTTCACTAAGCGTGGCTACACTAACCGCAGTGGTGTTATTTGGTGTGCTAATGATGATCGGTGGCGCACTACACTTAATTGCTGCATTTAAAATTTTTGACGGTGGGTATCGCTGGTTTTGGGCACTTTTTGGGATTTTATATTGGGTCGCAGGTTATTATGCCTTTACCTCACCGATTAAAACTGCGATTGTTTTAACCAGTTTGTTGGCGATAGCCTTACTCATCGCTGGGTTTATTCGGATTATTAATGCATTTATGTTAAAACCGATTTCTGGTTGGGGGTGGACCTTATTTTCAGGGCTATTAACCTTGGCAACCGGTGCGATTATTTTGGCTTCACCTGATTCACCATTTTGGGTACTGGGTTTGTTTTTAGCAGTGGATATTTTATTTCAAGGCGTGAATTATCTTACTTTCGCGGCTGCCATTAAAAAAATTCCACCGAGTTCAGCAGACGCGTAAGTGTTTAATGCTGTTATAAAGCGAAGGAGTGCATTGATTGCGCTCCTTTTTGTATATTTGTATAAATATTATTTAATTTTCTGTTTTTGTTCTTTTATGGGAGAAGTTGAAAGTCTTATGTCTAAAGTTTTTGTCCTTGCACCAGATTCCTTTAAAGAAAGTATGAGTGCTGAACAGGCCTGTCTAGCGATGCAGCGTGGCATTCAAAAAGTGTTTAAGGATGCTCAGTTTATTCACGTACCTATGGCGGATGGTGGTGAGGGAACGGTTGATACATTAGTGGCTGCAAAGCATGGTCATAAAATTGATATTGAAGTCACAGGCCCAGTGCGAACTCAAAAAGTCCAAACCTATTTTGGGCTCATGGATGATGGTCGAACAGCCGTAATTGAAATGGCTAAAGCCAATGGTATTCATTTGTTAGAAAATTCACAGCGGAATCCGTTGTTCACCAGCACTTTTGGTACGGGCGAAATGATTAAGGCTGCTTTGGATTATGGTGTAGCTAAAATTATTATAGGTTTAGGCGGTAGTGTCACCAATGATGCAGGTGCAGGTATGGCACAGGCTTTAGGTGCAAAGTTTTATGATGCGAATGGTGGTGAGGTTGCTGTAGGTGGTGGGCAACTGCATCACATAAAAACCATGGATACTTCAGGATTAGACCCTCAGTTAAAGCAGACGGAGATCATCATTGCCAGTGATGTGAATAATCCCTTATGTGGAGAGAATGGGGCTTCTTATGTCTTTGGGCCACAAAAAGGTGCAACAATTGAAATGGTGTTGCAATTGGATCAAAATCTCGCACATTTTGCGAATGTGGTTGAACAACAATTGGGATTGAATATTCAAAATGTAGCTGGGGCTGGTGCAGCAGGTGGATTAGGCTTTGGCTTAATGGCGTTTGCAGGTGCAAAGATTCGTTCGGGTGTGGAAATTGTCATTGAAGAAATTAGGCTTGCTGAAAAAATTGCACAAGCTGATTATGTTTTTACGGGTGAGGGCGGTATCGACTTTCAGACCAAGTTTGGCAAAACACCATTTGGTGTTGCACAAGTTGCAAAGCGATTGAATAAACCTGTAATTGCTTGTGCCGGTTATATTGGTGAAGGTGTTGAGGAATTATATGACGAAGGTTTTACTGCAATCTTTGGTATAGTCGATGGTGCATGTGATTTGCAAACTGTATTAAAAAATGGCGAGAGAAATTTGGAAAGAACCTGTGAGAATATTGCGCGGCTTTTATAATTTTAGAATTAGAATAATCAGTCTTAGATAATGGTTTTACTTTTTAAAGTTAAAAGTAATAAAAAGCTTTTGTTGCTAAGTAATTGGTTTTTGTAATTTCGGTTCAACAGGGTTATATCGGTCATTTGCTCCATTAGATAATGGTACTCATTGCGGATAATTAATTCTACTGGTGGATAAACTCAGTTTTGATGGGAGAGTTTTGTTAAACTACGCCTCATCCACAAAATGATGAGTGAAAATGAGTTTAGCCAGCCTAATTGATGAATTAAACCCTCAACAAAAGCAAGCCGCAATCACGCAAGCAAAACATAGCTTGGTCCTTGCAGGTGCAGGCTGTGGCAAGACCAAAACCATCGTCGCCCGTGCTGCCTATCTGATTGATCAAGGCGTTCCAGCCAACCAGATCCAAATTCTGACTTTTACCCGTCGTTCAGCCAGCGAAATTGTGGCACGAGTAGAATTGGCTTTAGGTGATCAAGCTAAAGGTTTACGCGCATCGACGTTTCATACTTTTTGTATGTATTTACTACGCCGTGTGCCGAAAGCATTTGGTTTAGAGCAATTCTCGATTATTGATCGTGATGATCAGTTGATGATGTTCCGCCTAATTCGCGGTAAAGATGATAAAAATAATCCAAATGCTTTACCCAAGCCGAAAGAACTGTGTGATCTTTATTCTTTTGCACGAAATACCCATCAAAAATTGAGCCTTGCTTTAGAAAAACAACTCCCTGAATTTTTGGATCATAAAGATCAAATTGCAGAAATCATGAAAGAGTACGAGGCACGTAAACAAGCACGTTGCTTCTTAGATTATGATGATATTTTAGCTGTGGTTGCCTCAGCTTTAGCACAATCGGATGGATTGGTCGATTATGTCGCATCATTGTGTCAGCATATGCTGGTGGATGAAATGCAGGATACCAATCCCTTGCAATGGGCATTGTTAGACCCTTTAAAAGATAAAACCCATTTATTTTGTGTGGGCGATGATGCGCAATCGATTTATGGTTTCCGTGGCGCAGATTTTGAAAATATTCATCATTTTAAAGAGCGTGTGCCTGAGGCACAGATTTTTAAATTGGAAAAAAATTATCGTTCAACCCAAGAAATTTTAGATCTATCCAATTGGCTGCTTGATCAAAGTGAAATTACTTACGATAAGCATTTAGAAGCTTATCGTGGAGAGGGCATCAAACCACGCTTGCATATTTTCCCGAATGAGTTTGATGAAGCCAAATGGATTGCTATCGATATTAAAGAACGTCATTTTCTGCAAGGTTCTGCATGGCATGAACATATGGTGTTGGTACGTTCCAGTTTTGCCGCACGACATATCGAGGCAGCATTTATTCAAGCCAATGTGCCATATCGTTTCATTGGTGGTATGAAGTTACTTGAAACCGCGCATGTGAAAGATTTACTCAGTTTACTGCGTGTGATTGCCAATCCATTGGATGATATTGCTTGGATGCGTTTTTTAACGCTCTGGAATGGTGTCGGTGATGTCAGTGCTAGTAAGTTATCACATCAATTGTTAGGTGAACCTGATTTAGAGCGAATGCTGGAAAAGCTGGAGAAATTTGGTCGAATTCCTGAAAATACGCTGTTGATCATGAAGCAAATGAGTGTACTCAAGCATGAAGTAGCAGCGTGTGTGAAATTGGGTGTTGAAGCATTATTGACACAGCTTGAAGAGAATTATGCCAAAAAAGAATGGTCAAAACGGGTCAGTGATTTTGATTTAGTCAAACAGTTAGCGGCTAAGCATCAACAACTTGGTGAGTTTTTAGAAGAGTATGTACTTGATCCTGTCTCAATCAGTGAAATTGAGCGTCAAGCTCAAGATGATGTGGTCACGCTTATCACCATTCACTCGGCTAAAGGCACGGAGCAAAAAGTTTGTTATGTCGCCAATGTCTCGGCTGGTCAATATCCACATGCACGTGCACAAGGCAATTTTGATGAAGTCGAAGAAGAGCGTCGGGTGTTGTATGTCGCTTTAACCCGTGCGCAAAATGAGTTGATTTTGACGAAACAAAATTTAAATTTGTGGGCTAAAGATCAAGTGGATGAACAAGGTCGAACGATTGAAAGTTATTTTTTGAATGGTTTAGCTCGAAATTTATGTACCTCTGAAACGCATTACAAACCACGTCAACAGACCGTCAAAAGCGCTTTAATTGAGCGTCAGTCGATTAATTTAGATTTTGGTATCGATCTCGATTAAACTAGAGCTATCTTGTGTTTTCATTCAAAAAGTAGAGTAGGCGAGTGCTTTTTGATGTTTATTGTCTATTTTATATTTTTAAGGTTGTAAAATGAAAATTTTAGTTCGCAGTTTAGAGCGTACAGTCACTGAAGCAGAGCTACTGGAATTGTTTAAAGCATACGGTACAGTGAAATCATGTACCGTGGTTTTAGATGCTGCAACAGGTAAATCGAAAGGGTTTGCATTTGTAGACATGCCAAATGGTCGTGAAGCAGTGAAAGCGATTAAAGGCTTAAATACATTGCGCTTACATGGACATGGTATTCGTGTTAAAGCTGTAGAAGATAAACCTGAAGCGAAATAATAAAAAAAAAGAGCCGATTAAAAGGCTCTTTTTTTATAGAATAAATTTAACAATGTTCACTTAAATTTATTCAAGCTTTATGGCAGTTGCTTGATTGGGCTACCGCCTAAGGCTTGCATCAATGTCACATAGGCATTGTATTGGTTTTGCTTGGTTTGTACTAAACTTAAACGTGCATTCCGCGTGGTTTCTTGCGCATCTAAGAGGTTTTTCAAAGCAATAGCTCCATTTTTATAACGAACTTGAGTGAGCTGCTCAGTCTTTTCAGCTAGCTCTAAATTACGTTGTTGTAATGTCACTTGCTTATCTAGTGCAGTTCTATTTGACAGTGCATTTTCAGTGTCTGCAAAAGCCTGATAGAGCGTTTGACGATATTGAATAATGCTTTTTGCATAGTCCAAGTCACTAATCTGAATATCTTTTTTCATATCATTATATTGTAGAAAAGGCAGACTTAGACTTGCACCCAAAGAAAGGGCTGGATTTTGTAATAACTGAGTTAAAGAGGTACTGCTCGAACCTAAATTGCCAGTTAAGTTAATTGAAGGATAATAACTGGCTTTGGTGGCATCTTTATTGGCCAGTGATTTACGTAACCGTAATTCCGCTGCACGTAAATCAGGACGACGGGACAGTAATTCTGCGGGTAAACCTGCTGCAATATTCGGTAGATGAATACGCGGTAGAACTTGCGGTTCTTGAATATTTAGCTGCTGTACTGGAAGCTGTAATAAAACGGCTAAGGCAGTACGTGCTTCAATACGTTGTTGATCAATTTGACTTAAACTGGCTTTTTGACTTTGTACCGATTGTTCAGCTTGAGTTAAATCTAAACCTGAAACTGCTCCTGCACGATATTGTATGCGAATCAATTCATACAGTTTTTGTGTGGTTGTTAAACTTTGCTGAGCAGTACTGTAGCGTTCATTTAAATAACCCAATTGCCAATACAAATTTGCAGTTGTCGCGATCAGGCTTTGCCCCGTGGCTTGTAAATCTTGTTCAGTCGCTAAAGCCTCCCATTTACTGGCTTCAGTCTGTCGAGCTAGTTTGCCAAACAAATCCACTTCATAACTGACACCAGCATTGAGTGAGACGCCTTTAGATGAATTGTCACCTGAATGTAAGTCAACATTGTGCCCAGTTGAAACGTTCGAGTTGATCCGAATACCTTGTTGATTTTGTGCTAAGCCAGCTCTTAAGCGGGCTTGTTGTAAATTAATGCCTGCGATAGCAAGATCCGTATTTTTTTCAATAACTTGATTCACTAATTGATTCAGTTGCACATCATCAAATAATGACCACCATTGATCAGCATAGATATCGACTTGGACTTGTTTAGTGTTCGCTTTTTGATAGGCGAAATTGTTGGGGATTTCTATACTCGGTGCTTGGTAGGGAGTTTTGACGACAGCTGCACATCCAACCAATGCGCTACTGAGAATCAAGGCACTTGCAAGCTTGCTTAAATGTAATTGCATATCCATTCCTTATTCTCGTGATAACGCATCGACAGGGTCGAGTTGTGCTGCATTGCGCGCTGGGATAAAACCAAAGATGACACCAATTAAGGTTGAGCATACAAAAGCAGCAATAATTGAGGTACTGGAATAGGCCATTTGGAAAGTACCTTTGGCAAAGTGACCGATAATTTGCCCAATGCCTAAAGAGAGTAAAACTCCGAGAATGCCGCCCAAAATACAGACCAAAATCGCTTCAATGAGAAACTGTTGCAGGATATCACTTTGACGTGCACCAACTGCCATACGAACCCCAATCTCTTGCGTTCGTTCAGTCACCGAAACCAGCATGATGTTCATCACGCCAATACCCCCGACAACGAGAGAAATCACCGCAATCGCTGAAACCAATAACGTCATGGTTGCTGTGGTTTGTTCAATGGTTTCACGAATACTGTCCGAATTTTGGGTAAAGACATCCTGTGCACCATGCCGTTGTTCGAGCAAGGCTAAAATTGCATTTTCAGCTGCAGCACTGGGATATTCATCTTTGATTCGCACAATGATATTTCGGACATTCGCTTGGCCTAACATACGGCTCATGACGGTGGAGTAGGGCAAATATACGTTGAGGCTATCCGAGTTGCCCATCATGCCTTTCTGCACATCGGTTACACCAATAATACGACTTGGGACATTACCTAATAAAATGACTTTGCCTAAAGGATCTGTGCCATCCGCAAAAAGGGTCCTTTTGGTATTGGAATCAATCACGACATCTTGAGCGCGTTGCAAGACACTTTGTTTATCAAAAGCTTGTCCAGACTCAAAAGTCAGACCACGCACATTAAAAAAGTCAGCGCCGACTCCATTCACTGTGGTCGCTGCTTCGGTATCTTTATAACGTGCTGTGACATTGGTGTTGACTGAAGGGCTGACACTTTCTACGTAGGGTTGTTCTGCTAAAGCCTCAGCATCAGCGGGTATGAGTGTTTTGGCCTGTGCCGTTTTTGAGTTATCACCAAAACCTCGACCTTGAAATACAGTAATGGTGTTGGTGCCTAAGCTGCTAATATTTTCTAAAATTTGTTTCTGTGAACCATTGCCGAGAGCGACAACGGATACCACTGAGGCAATCCCAATAATAATCCCCAACATGGTTAAAAATGTACGCATGCGGTGTGCATTCATCGCAAGTAAAGCCATGTTAAATGCTTCACCAAAACGATCCAGTGCCGAACGCCACGCAGAAGATTTTTTCTGCTTTTTGGCATTGTCTAGATCAGTACCAATATCAATAATGTCATTGGTTTCTGGCGTATTCGGCTTATCCGCAATAATATTCCCATCACTGATTTCAATAATACGCGTCGCATTTTTGGCGACATTCATATCATGTGTAACCAAAATGATGGTATGACCTTTGGCATTCAGCTCACGTAAAATACGGATCACTTCTACGCCACTATTTTTATCTAATGCACCTGTTGGCTCATCGGCGAGAATGACGTCACCGCCATTCATCAGTGCACGAGCAATGGAGACACGTTGTTGCTGACCACCAGAAAGCTGATTGGGACGATTTTGGGTTTTTTCAGCTAAACCAAGATCGGTCAGAATTTCATGCGAGCGCTTGTGACGTGCATTGGGATCTACACCTGCATAAATTGCAGGCACTTCGACGTTGCCTGCTGCCGTTAAATCGCCTAATAAATGATAACGTTGAAAGATAAAGCCAAAATATTCACGACGTAAATGTGCGAGTTCATCGGGTTCAAGTTTTCCTGTCTCCCGACCATTCACTTTATAGCTGCCAGACGTTGGTTTATCTAAACAACCTAAAATATTCATTAAGGTTGATTTACCTGAACCAGATTGACCGACAATCGCCACCAGCTCGCCTGCATAAATTTTTAAATCAATGCTCTTTAGAATCTGAATCGTCGATTCGCCCGCAGGGAATTCACGAATCAGATTGCTGACCTCGAGCAGAGGTTGTTTGTTCTGATCCATGCTTAAAATCTCATTGCGCTATTTTTATTGCTACGTTTTGCAGAATCATTCGATGTATCTGAAGCATCAGCAATAATGACTTGTTCACCTTGGGCTAAACCACGGAGTACTTGTGCTGTGACACGATTGTTGAGTCCAATGAGGACTTGTTTGCGCAGTGGTGTAGCATCTTCTGGTAGTACTCGCACAATGGCTAGAGAAGCCTTGCCTTGATCAATTAAGGCTTTTTCATCCGCATTCAGTTCTAGGCGTTGTGGACGATCACTATTTTGAGCCATATCTTTGTTGTCTTTTTGCTGTGAGTGACTTCCGGCAGATTGATTTTTTCCTGAATTTTGACCAGCAGCCGATGCGGTATTACTGTTGCCACGTTTTGGACGATTCGATTTCTGTAAGGCTGAGGAAGGAATGGTCAGCACATTTTTAGCTTCAGCTAAAATAATATAAACCTGAGCTGTCATATCGATACGTAACTTGCCATCTTCATTCGGTATATCAAATAAAGCATTGTAGTAAATAGCGGTATTTGATGATGAGGAGTTGTTATTGGTTTCATTATTAATGGAATCGGGTGCAGGCTCAACTTGACGTAAAGTCGCATAACGTTTTTTCTCACTATCGCCTAAAGTTGTGAAATAAACCTTTTGTCCTTCCTGAACTTTCATGACATCCGCTTCGGAAATCTGAGCTTTGATGGTCATGGTGTCTAATTTGGCTAATTTTACGATGGTTGGTGCACTTTGATTGGCATTCACGGTTTGACCTTCTTCAGTCACAATCGCAACCACAGTTCCATCAATTGGTGCCATAATTTGGGTATAACCCAAATTTTCTTGTGAGGTGGCTAAGGTTAACCGAGATTGTTCAATTTGTGCGTTAATCGCAGCAATATCAGCCTGTGCTGTTTTATAACTTGCTAAGGCAGATTCTAGTTCAGCTCTAGAAGTTGCATCTTGAGCATACATGGCTTGTTGGCGTGTATATTCTGCTTCAAATTTGGCTAAATTGGCTTGTTTGACTGCCAATTGTGCTTGTTGGTTTTTAATGCTAGCTTCAGCCGTTTTTAAATCATTGTGCTGACGAACTGAGTCAATTTGTGCAATCAGCTGACCTTGTTTCACTTGATCGCCTAATTTGACATACATTTTTTTGACTTGACCGGAAACCTGTGCGCCGACACTGACCATTTTGGTGGCTTCTAAATTACCTGTGGCTAAGACTGAGTCTTCTAGATCGTTACGGGTTACTTCAGCAGTAATGTATTGTGGTTTTTCGTTTTTAGGTTTTAAGAATGTCCACGCAAGCGCGGCGAGAATGGCAATACAGACCACGATTAGAATGACTTTGGCTGGTTTTATTTTTGGCATAGCGAAGTGGTTCGAGTCAGAATTAAAAATTGTTCAAATTATAAGAGTGAATTAAGGATAAAGCGTGAATTTTTTTAAATAAATAGAAATGATAATTATTCTAAATAAGCGGTAGTGTAGTTATACTGGAAAGAGGGTTTTGCCACACATTTCAGCCACACATTGAAGAATCAAGTGCTCGGCATTTTCTTGACTCATGCCTTTAATTGCGGCGTCTATACGTAAAAGAAGTTGTGGCCAAGTTAAAAAATGTTGGGGATGTAAACGCCTTAAGGCTTGTTGATAATTGGAAATTTTAGTTTTCCAGATGCCAAGTTGTAAAGCATTTTGGGGTTGTTCATACAGTTGCATTAGTAACCGCATTTCTTTGCTGAGCGTCCATAAAATTAAACTATTTGGTTCACCCGAAGCGATTAAATATTGAAAAATCTTAGTGGCTTGAACTAGATTTCCAGCAATCAAAGCATCACTTAAATCAAAAGTTGTATAGCGAGATTGATCTTGTAAACATTCGTATAGATGTTCAATTTTAATGATTGGATTATCTGGAAAGGTGTCGTGTACACGCATTAAGCTATTTTTTGCAGCAAGCAGATTATGCTCATGATGTTGCTCTAGCCATAACCAAGCATCTTGTTCGAGTTGAATGCCAAGTTTATCTGCTTCGACGGTTAAAATACGCTGACGATCTTGTGGATAGTTGGCTGTTAAAGCGACCACGACACCATTGGCTTCCACCACCTGAAAGAAAGCTGACTTTAAACTGCTGCTATCTTGCTTTGGCATAATGATCATCAGCAAATTATGTTCATTATGCTGAATATAGTTTTTTAATAATTTGAGGGCATTGGCATCAGGCTTAATATTGCCATGCACTTCAATCGCAAGATGTTGTGAAAATAAAGATAAACTATTTAACGCGTTAAAGACATTTTTCCAGTCACTGACACTACTAATATCAAAACGTTGTCGTTCAACCTCTTGAACATTCCAACTTTTACGAAAAGTATCCAGTAGGTTTTGTTCAAGTAAAGGTTCTTGACCATGTAAAATCCAAGCACCACGTGCTTCATGGGCACGTTTTAAGGCTTGGAGATAATCAATTTTCATGTATGTAGCGCGTCTAAATTATGGTGTAGTTGGATGAACGGGCAACGTTGCGTTAACTTTTGCTTTCGGTAAACGATTAGCCGAAATTTGGCGAGTTATTTGGCGAGCAATATCATCAATTAAAATTTTGCTTAAATAGGTATTTTGTTGATCATCAGTATTAACGGTTGCGACATCATATTGATAACTACGTGAAGCCGTTACGGTACGGGGTTCGGTGACTGGATGACCTTGTTTATCTTCAATCTGGAAAGTCACAGATAAACGTAATAGTGTTTCAACCAGCTTACCATTTAACTCATGACGCGTAGGTTTATAATCCAAGATACGTAAGACATAAGCATCATTGGCATTACTGAGTTGTATACCCGAAGCGGCTAAATAAACACTGAGTTTTTTCTCAAGGTCTTCAGCCTTTTCAGGAATAACCAATTGTAGCTTGGTGTAAACCAGTGGCGTTGCTTGTGGGTTTGTTCCTTTGAGATGAAATCCACAACCGACCAAGCTTGCAGTTAAGCCTAGAGTTAATACAACTGCTGCAATACGTTGAGCTAAGTGCATGCTTTGTCCTCTGTAGAAATTCTTCATTTATAGGGCGTGAATCATAATTTTAAAAATCTTAATGATTTTAGAGTCAAAGCCCGTTGAATAACAACGGGCTTTTGTAATTCTTCAAGCAACTTTCCAACAATGTCATATTAGAAAGTTGCTTTTCAATATAGGGAATCTAGAGGAGGGAATAAATTAAACCACCAAATTCACTAATTTATTCGGCACTACAATTTCTTTCTTGGTTGGACCGGTTAAGAATTGTTGTACTTCTGGTAATGCTTTTGCCAAAGCCAAGATATCATCTTTAGAAATATCAACCGCAACTTCTAATTTGCCACGAAGTTTACCATTCACCTGAACCACAATGGTTTGTGTATTGCGTGTTAACGCAGACTCATCCACTTGTGGGAATAGCGTTGTGGTTAATTCAACCCCAAATTCAGCCAATAAGGTTTGGCTTAAATGTGGTGCAAATGGTGCAAGTAAAGTAAGAAGTGCAGTGATCGATTCGCGTGCGACAGCAATGTCGTTGTCATCTTTGGCTTCAAACTTATTGTTTGCGTTTAACAATTCCATCATCGCAGCAATTGCAGTATTAAAGGCATGACGACGTTCGATGTCATCACCCACTTTTTGGATGGTTTCATGCGTTTTACGACGTAAGTCTTGTGCTGCAGATGATAAATTTGCCACATCAATTGCCGTTGCATTATTGCCTTTTTCAAGGAAACTTGAAGTCAAACGCCAAACACGTTTCAAGAAACGATTTGAACCTTCAACACCTGCATCAGACCATTCAAGTGATTGATCGGGTGGGGCTGCAAACATCATAAAGACACGGGCAGTATCTGCACCGTATTGCTCAATAATGGATTGTGGGTCGATGCCGTTATTTTTCGATTTCGACATTTTTTCTTGACCACCAACCACAACTGGCTCGCCATCACCTGTATATTTTGCAGAAAGAACACGACCTTTGTCGTCTTTTTCTAACTCAACGTCCGCAGGATTAAACCACGTTTTCTTACCTGATTCGGCTTCACGGTAGAAAGTATCAGCTAAAACCATACCCTGAGTCAGCAAGTTAGCAAAAGGTTCGTTCCCTTCAACGACGCCTTCATCACGCATCAATTTATGGAAGAAACGGGCATATAATAAATGTAGGATGGCGTGTTCTACACCACCAATATATTGGTTGACTGGAAGCCAAGTTTTCGCAGCTTCTGGTTTCACCAGACCACCAGTAAAATCTGGTGATGCATAGCGTGCATAATACCAAGATGACTCTACGAACGTATCCAATGTATCTGTTTCACGACGTGCGTCGCTACCACAGCATGGACATTTAGTTTCATAAAATTCAGGCATTTTATTCAATGGATTGCCTGAACCATCTGGCACAACGTCCGTTGGTAAAATGACAGGAAGCTGTTCTTCAGGTACAGGAACTTGACCACAGGTGTTGCAGTTGATCATTGGAATTGGGCAACCCCAATAACGCTGACGAGAAACACCCCAGTCACGTAAACGGAATTGAACTTTGGTATTGGCTAATTGTTGTGGCTCTAATTTAGCAATGAATGCATCAAATGCAGCTTGGAAGGCTAAACCGTCAAATTCATCAGAATTTACCAAGGTACCGTCTTTCGAACCGTACCATTCTTGCCATTCAGTTGCAGAGAAATCTTGATCGTCTGCACCTTTGGCATCAATTACTTGTTTGATGTTGAGACCAAATTTATTGGCAAACTCAAAATCACGTTCATCATGCGCAGGAACGGCCATGACTGCACCTGAGCCGTATGACATCAATACATAGTTGGCAATCCAAACAGGTACTGCTTCACCCGTAATCGGGTGCTTCACAGATAAACCTGTTGCCATACCTTTTTTCTCGGCAGTGGCAAGGTCTGCTTCAGCCACTGAACCCATACGGCATTCTTCAATAAATGCAGCCAGTTCAGGATTATTTTCAGCCGCTTTCAGCGCCATTGGATGTTCAGCCGCAACAGCGACATAAGTTACACCCATTAAGGTGTCACCGCGTGTGGTGTAAACAGTTAAATCATTTGCATAGACTTCAGGACTTGCTGATGGGAAAGTAATTTCCATCCCTTGTGAACGACCAATCCAGTTACGCTGCATGGTCAAGACTTGCTGCGGCCAACCATCTTTTAATGTATCTAAATCGTCTAATAATTCTTGTGCATAATCAGTAATGCGGAAGTAGTACATTGGAATATCACGTTTTTCAACCAATGCACCCGAACGCCAACCACGACCATTTTCAACTTGCTCATTGGCAAGTACAGTCTGATCGACAGGATCCCAGTTCACCGTTGAAAGTTTGCGATAAATCAAACCTTTCTTATATAGCTGTACAAATAACCATTGTTCCCAGTGATAATACTCTGGCGTACAGGTCGCAAATTCACGATCCCAATCGACTGAAAGGCCAAGCTTCTTCAATTGGTCACGCATATATGCGATGTTTTCAAAGGTCCATTTTGCTGGTGCAACTTGATGTGCAATCGCAGCATTTTCAGCAGGCAGACCAAAAGCATCCCAACCCATCGGTTGCAGGACAGTTTCGCCTTTGAGACGGTGGAAACGGCTAATCACGTCGCCAATCGTATAGTTACGCACATGACCCATATGCAGCTTGCCACTTGGGTAGGGGAACATCGACAGGATATAACGATGTTTACCTTCTACAGTGTCGGCAACTTTAAAGGCTTTGCGAGATTCCCAGTCTTGTTGGACTGTTGGCTCAATCGCACTTGCTTGATATTCAGGGTCAATGTGATGAGTAGTCATATACGTATATTAAGAACAATGGTTAAAAAGTTTGTTGCACAGCATAGCGCAAAATGCACCTAAAAGTGAATTTTGCATGCTATTTAAAATTGAAAAAAATGGATCAAGAATTTTTCGAATCGCAATCTATCTAATTATTGTGCTTGAGAAGCATTGCTCGATTCAGCTTGTGCTTTTTGTACGGGTTCATGACCTTGATGAGGTTGTTGCTCAGCTTGAGGTTTTGCTGTCGATGAATTGCTTGGTGCTGGTGTTACTGGAGGGGTGTTGGTCACGGTGGAATGTGCACCATAGGTATCTATTTTACTTTTGCTTTTCGCATTTTTCGGTGGTGGCGTGTTGGTATAATGTGTTGAACCTTTGCTATCCGTCCACTTGTAATATTGTTTTGCAAAACTTTGAGATGAACTTAAAGTCGCAATGCAAAGCATGGCAACAGAGAAGAGTGTAAATTTAGAACGGTGTATTTTGTACATAAAATATCCCCAATGAATAAAATTATTCAGTCAGTTTTTAAGATAATCTAAATATACAAGCGATCAAAATCAATGTCGTGATTTAGCTTGTGAGTGTCGCTATTTTAACCGGTTTTATGTAGGAAGAAATATTTCTTTCGTAAATTTATAAGTTTATAAGTTATTGAATTTTTTTTTATAAATGATTAAAAAAAAAGGAATAGTTTAAAATATGTGCGGATGGTAAATAAACAATAAAAAGCATGATTGAAGCCTTGACTTTGATTGCTGAAACAACAAAAATGCAACACTAGTTTTATATGTTTTTATTCGATCACCCTTCGAATGAAATACATAGCAAGCAATAACTTTTCCTCTAAGCCGAGGAAATGAATCTAGTTAAAAATATGTTTATCCCAACATATTTTTTAAAATGTCTACACTGCTTAAAGGGCTGTGCAGTCAGAAAAAAATTATTATTGCTGCGAAAACGAAGAAATATGTGTGCTATAACAGAGCACAAGTCAATGAATGAAACACGATTTATGTCTCCCATAACATCGTGAAATAAAATATTAGGGTGAATTACGTTGGAACTTTTATCTGGTGGAGAAATGCTTGTTCGTGCATTAGCGGACGAAGGCGTTGAACATGTTTTTGGATATCCAGGCGGCGCAGTTTTACATATTTATGACGCGCTATTTAAACAAGATAAAATCAATCATTACCTTGTTCGTCATGAACAAGCTGCTGGTCATATGGCAGATGCTTACTCGCGGGTTACAGGTAAAACGGGTGTAGTTCTCGTGACATCAGGTCCTGGTGCGACGAATACGGTAACGCCAATTGCAACGGCTTATATGGACTCAATCCCAATGGTGATTTTGTCTGGTCAAGTTGCATCACATTTAATCGGTGAAGATGCTTTCCAAGAAACGGACATGGTTGGCGTGTCTCGTCCAATCGTAAAACATAGTTTCCAAGTGCGTCATGCCAGTGAAATTCCTGCCATTATTAAAAAAGCATTCTATATCGCAGCATCTGGTCGTCCAGGTCCAGTCGTTGTTGATATTCCTAAAGATGTGACCAATCCAACAGATAAGTTTGCCTACGAATATCCTGAAAAAGTGAAGATGCGTTCGTATCAGCCACCGCATCGTGGTCATTCAGGTCAAATTCGTAAAGCCATTGATGAATTGGTGAATGCTAAACGTCCAGTTATTTATGCGGGTGGTGGTGTTGTTCAGGGCAATGCATCTGCGTTATTGACTGAACTAGCGCATCTTTTGAATTACCCTGTGACCAATACCTTAATGGGTTTAGGTGGTTTTCCAGGTGATGATGAGCAGTTTGTTGGTATGTTGGGTATGCATGGTACCTATGAAGCCAACATGACTATGCATAATGCAGATCTGATTTTATGTATTGGTGCGCGTTTTGATGATCGTGTTACCAATAATCCTGCAAAATTCTGTCCAAATGCCAAAGTGATTCATATTGATATCGACCCAGCGACGATTTCAAAAACTATTATGGCGCATATTCCAATCGTGGGTGCAGTAGAACCTGTACTTCAAGAGATGTTGGTTCAATTGAAACAAATGAATGTTTCTAAGCCCAATCCTGAAGCGATTGCAGCTTGGTGGTCGCAAATTAATGAATGGCGCAAAGTTCATGGTTTACGTTATGAAGCTGGTAAAGATGGGGTAATGAAGCCGCAACAAGTGGTTCAAGCTTTAGATCGAATTACCAATAGCGAAGCCATTATCACTTCAGATGTCGGTCAACATCAGATGTTTGGTGCAAATTACTATACCTATAAACGTCCACGTCAATGGATCAATTCAGGTGGTTTGGGCACCATGGGTGTAGGTTTGCCTTACGCAATGGCGGCAAAGCTAGCTTTCCCAGATCAGCAAGTGGTGTGTATCACGGGTGAAGCATCGATTCAGATGTGTATTCAAGAGTTGTCGACCTGTAAGCAGTATGGCTTAAATGTAAAAATTCTGTGCTTAAATAACCAAGCTTTGGGTATGGTTAAGCAATGGCAAGATATGAATTATGAAGGCCGTCACTCAAGTTCTTATATCGATTCATTGCCTGACTTTGCCAAACTCATGGAAGCTTATGGGCACGTGGGTATCCAAATTGATCATGCGGATGAACTGGATGCGAAGCTCGCAGAAGCGATGGCGATTAATGATAAATGTGTGTTCATTAACGTGATGGTTGATCGGACTGAGCATGTTTACCCAATGTTAATTGCAGGTCAGTCATTACAAGATATGTGGTTATCTAAAGGGGAGCGTACGAAATGAGACATATAATTTCTGTACTCGTTGAAAATGAAGCTGGTGCGCTTTCTCGCTTAGTGGGGTTGTTCTCACAACGTGGTTATAACATTGAAACTTTAAATGTTGCGCCGACTGAAGATCCGACTATGTCACGCTTGACCCTGACGACTTATGGTGATGACCATAAAATTGAACAAATCACCAAGCAACTGAATAAGTTGGTTGAAGTGGTGAAAGTGGTTGATTTATCTGAAGGTTCACATATTGAACGTGAACTGATGTTGATTAAAGTCAAAGCATTGGGTGCAGCTCGTGCTGAAATCAAACGCACAGCAGACATATTTCGTGCTCAAGTTGTAGATGTGACACCGACGACGTATACCATTCAAATTGCGGGAACGACTGAAAAGATTGATGGCTTTATTGATGCTTTGGCTGAAAATACCATCCTTGAAGTGGTACGTTCAGGTGTATCTGGTATCGCACGTGGCGAAAAAGTTTTATCAATTTAACTCTATTTTATTAATACCTCAAAGATACCTCTCTTTGTAAGGAGAGGGCTTAATCAAGAAGATTTTGAATAAATTCTTCAGGATAAGAAGAGGCAACAACGCATTTTAGCGGAGACAACAATGCAAATTTTTTATGATAAAGACTGTGACTTATCTATCATCCAAGGTAAAAAAGTAGCAATTATTGGGTACGGTTCACAAGGGCATGCGCATGCGCTTAACCTTAAAGATTCTGGTGTTGACGTAACTGTAGGTTTACGTGCTAACTCTACTTCTTGGAAAAAAGCTGAAAATTCTGGCCTTAAAGTTGCTGAAGTGCCTGCTGCAGTTGTACAAGCTGACTTAGTCATGATTTTGACGCCAGATGAATTTCAATCACAACTTTATCGTGATGTGATCGAGCCGAACATTAAGCAAGGTGCAACTTTAGCATTTGCACATGGTTTCTCTATTCTTTATAACCAAGTTGTTCCACGTGCTGATTTAGACGTGATTATGGTTGCACCAAAAGCACCGGGTCATACCGTTCGTTCTGAATTCCAACGTGGTTCAGGTGTACCTGACTTAATCGCAATTCACCAAGATGCTTCTGGTAATGCACGTAACGTTGCGCTTTCTTATGCTTCAGGCGTAGGTGGTGGTCGTACTGGTATTATCGAAACTTCATTCCGTGAAGAAACAGAAACTGATTTGTTCGGTGAGCAAGCGGTACTTTGTGGTGGTGCGGTTGAGTTGGTTAAAATGGGTTATGAAACGCTAGTTGAAGCGGGTTATGCACCTGAAATGGCTTATTTCGAATGCTTGCACGAACTTAAATTGATTGTTGATTTAATGTTTGAAGGCGGTATTGCAGACATGAACTATTCAGTATCAAACAATGCTGAATATGGTGAATATGTAACGGGTACTGAAGTCATCAATGAGCAGTCTCGTGAAGCAATGCGTAATGCATTGAAACGTATTCAGTCTGGTGAATATGCAAAAATGTTCATCCAAGAAGGTGCGTTGAATTACCCATCGATGACTGCTCGCCGTCGTCAAAATGCTGAGCATGGTATTGAAGTAACGGGTAACAAGCTACGCGCAATGATGCCGTGGATTCAAGCCAACAAAATCGTAGATAAAGAAAAGAACTAATATTTCTGTCTACCCTTGAAATAGGGTGGCAGTGTTAAGGAAAAGTCAGCTATGTAAATAGCTGACTTTTTTATTCATAATTTGAGATAGGAAAAGTATTGCTGGTATTTAGATGTACTTTCTACATGCATGGATTTGCAATCACTTTATAAGTCAGTACTGGTCACTCTCAAATATTTTATAGTTTGGTGAGATATATGTTTAGGATTTTGATTTACTTGTTTTTTTCTTAGATATTTTGGGTTGTTATTATAATATTCAGGAGAGATTGTTAAGCCTTGTATTTTAATACTTTTTTTAAAGAAGCTGTGTTTTGCTTATATCAGTTGAGCTGGTAGTCGGGTCTAGAGGCTTTTATGTTATTCAATTTTTATGAATATCCTAAGAAAATAAGTTTTAGTGACCTTAAGTGGCTTTGGATTGTGATTTTAGATAGGTAAACATAATAAAGTGTGATGTATTTCATATATTTTTATCATAAATGCAAACAAAAAAAGATTAATTTATGAAATATAGGGCAATATTAGGGTTTATTTTGTAAGTTAAGTAACTTTAATAGATGTTTATGTAAAATGGTATTTTTTAATAAATATAATAAAATTATATGGTTATATTTTTTAATTAAGATATTAATGAGTTTTTTATTTTTCTGGTTCATGTTTACCTAGAATAATTTCAAGAGTTTATTTTTTTTATTAATAAAAGCTAAATAAAAAACAATATATTATGTAATAAAAATAAACAAACTTTATATATAATGTGAAATATGTCACATATATCTGTTTTTTTGCAAAAAGCATTATTATGTATTTACGGTTACGAAGCCTACTCAATAATGAAGAGTAACCAGCGTAATTGTTGTTGTTTCTTATTGTTATCTATTAAGTGCACATTCTTTTTAAAAAAAGAAATGGGAGATAAAAGATGAATAAAATGACGCAGGCTGCGTTAGCAGCAGTGGTATTGGGTGCTTGTTCAACGGCAGTTTTTGCAGATGATGCAGCAAAACCAGGTGATAATGGCCCAGACTTTTCAAGATGTACGGAGCTAGGCTGTAGTAAAGATATTCCAATTACATTAGAAGTACCGAAAAAATGTACTGTAAGTGGCGGTAGTCCAATTATTTTAAGTTCAGCTGGTGGTACCAAAACCTCAAATTATGCAGTAGAAAGTAATACACATTATGTATTGGAACTCAGCACAGCGAATACTGGATTTTCTAATTCTACCTATGTGAAAAATGGAACAAATCATATAAGCACAACCATAAAAACAAATGGTGGTGGATTGGTAAATGCAGGTATGGGTACTACGAACCATACAGGCTTGGGCACAGATAACTATGTTGTTTCTGTGACTAATGCAGCAACTACAGCATCCAATGCAGCAGGCACTTATAGTGACACATATCGAATTAGGGTTTCTTATTGATATTTCCTGTTTATAATAAAACGAACCTAACTTAATGTTGTGTTAAGTTAGGTTTTTATTGTTAATAATAATAAGGTGATGATATGAAAAAAATAAGACCTTTGTTAGTCGCTTCGATGTTATTCGGTACGATGGCACATGCTGGAGTTTCAGTCAGTCCAGTTCAACTTTATATGCTTGATACAGCACGACAAAAGTCAACTACTTTGACGCTTGAATCTGTAGATGAGACTGATAAAAGAATATTTGAAGTTAAGGCATTTGTATGGACTCAGGATGAAACTGGGAAAAATGTACTGACAGCAGATGATACTATTATTGTTAATCCTAGAAATTTCATCTTACAACCGCAAAAACAGCAAACCATTCGTATAGGATTTGGGCGACCAATTGCATCGGTATTGACCAATAATCAAGAAGGGGCATGGCGGATTATTGTTGATGAGATTCCACAAGCGACCAAAGATACTTCAGTTAATTTTTTACTCAACTTTAGCTTGCCATTATTTGTGGGGAAGCAAGAAGCTCTAGATATGAAATTTAAACTTGAAAATGGTCAGCTAAAGGCCATCAATAATGCAAATTCACATGTTCAAATTACGGCTTTAAAAATTGTCGATGCGAATAAAAAAGAAGTATTTAAAAACGAGACCATGAGCTATTTACTTGCAAAAAAAAGCATGATATATGATTTAAATAATACTAAATTAAGTGCTTCACAAAACTATACTATCCAGTTAAGCACCGATAAAAATGACAAGGTAGTGGAATTTAAGCTATCAGACTAAAGCCTATGCAAAGAGGGTGGTATGCCTATAAATAATAAAGTATTAATATTAATTAATGTTTTCTGGGCATTTAGTGCACAGGCAAGCAATAATAATCTAGAAAATATTCTGGCTGATTTATGGATCAATGGGCTGGATATGCATACAGATACTACTTTATTAAAAGATCAGGATCGGTTTTATATAAAGTGTGATGTATTAACGCAAGGAAAAATTGATACCAGTCGCCTTCAAATACTACAATCGCAACCCGATTACTGTTTGGTTTCGGGGGGGGCTGTTCAGTCAACTTTTGATCAAGAATCACAGTCTATTCGCTTAACCGTACCTGCTGATCTTTTTGCCACGAATACGTATGGTACGGATATTCAGAAGCCAGAAAAAGCCAGTTTTGGTGGGTTTTTGAATTATGAAATGTATTATGCGAATAATGCATCGGATAATATTTATAATGGCTTGGTTGAGTTGGGAGTTTTTAAAGATTATTGGATTTTTAAAAATTCTATGTTTTATCAGAATTTAGCGAAAGAAGATAAGTTAGTCAGATTGGCTAGTAGTGTAGATTACGACTTTACGGATCAAATGACACGCCTAACGATTGGTGATACTACGACAGTTTATAATCCTTTAATTAACTCGCTTCGATTTGGCGGGCTAAGTTGGGGAACGAACTATACAGAACGACCAGGTTTTATTTATTGGAATGTACCTAGCTTACAGGGTAGTGCTCGAATTCCATCTACGGTTGAGCTGTATATCAATGGTGTGAATATTTATAACCAAAAAGTCACGCCAGGTGATTATAATCTGCAAACGGGTTCGCAAATACAACAGTCTGGCAATGCACAAATTGTGGTTGAGGATATTTTAGGGAATCGAAGTGTTCAGAGTTTCCCGATCATCGTCACAAGCCAATTGTTACGTAAGGGGTTAAGCGAATATAATGTTTCCTTAGGAAAGCTTCGCTATAACTATAATTCGGATAGTAGTGATTATCGCGATTTCTTTGCAAATACGTTTTATCGCAAAGGGATATCTAATTCGACCTCATTAGGCACAAATCTTTTATATAGTAAAGATATTCAAAATATCGGTTTAATGTGGACACAGGCTGTCAGTAATCTATTTCTTTTAGATAGTACTATACAAGGGTCGCATGAAGATCAAAATGGATTTAAATTTTCATATGGATTGTCTGCAAGTAAAGATTTGGGGCGCTATTCTTTAGGAGCGAGTACCAAATATACCGAGAGAGATTTTAAGTTTTTAGGGGATGATCTCGGCGGGGAAAATTTTTATCCGAAATTTGAAAGTTTAGTTTATTTTGGCGTAAGTGATATTCCATTCTTTCAGAATGTGAATATAAATTATGCAGAGCAGAAATATTATGATAGCGCGACTTTTGCTCGAGATAATCAAAAAATACTCCGTGTAGGTTTTAGTCGACAAATTGGTCCTAAGGCTTTATTGGGTCTGAGTTATTTTAACGAAATGGGTGATCGAAAAGATTCGGGTGGCATTTTATCTTTAAGTTACAATTTTGACATCAAGAGATCGCTGTATTTTAATCAATCAGCGGATAATAATACCAATTTACAGTTCGTCAAAAGTGATGCGAATCAAGTTGGATTTGATTATGCCGTGGGCGTGAATAGAAGAGATAATGAAACTTTATACAATGTCGATGGGACATTTAAAACTAATGTTGGTGACTTAAGTTTTAGTCATCAGCAAAGTAATCAGTATAGAGAATCACAGTTACATTATCGCGGCGCAATCGTTTTACTCGAAAATCAGCTCAGTTTTACCAAGTCGGTAGATAATGCTTTTGCCTTGGTCAAAGTAGGTTCTTATCCGAATATTAATATTCTTCGCTCATTAAATGAGGTGGATAAAACCAATAAAAATGGGTATGCATTTGTTCACGATATTATTCCATATGTGAAATATGATATTGCGTTTGATGAAAACCAGTTGCCGATAGAAGATAAAATTATCTATTCAAATAAGCAAATTACAGCACTAAACCAACGGGGTTATGTAATTGATTTTCCTGTGTATCATGCAAAACAGGTGACTGTTCGCCTGTTGAATATGAATGGTCAAAATTTTGCACCAGGTACTGAGGTTTCTATTAATAATGAAGATGGCGATGTTTATCCAGTTTCATCTGATGGAACAGTCACCTTGTATGGCTTAATTCCAAAAACTTATCAATTGAAAGCCCAATCTAAGGAGGGAGAAGCATGCTCAGCTGAATTGAACGTTACCAATGCTCCGACTGTAGCGGGTGCACCACCCGTTGATCTCAGTTGTAAATAAATGGAGTAAGACATGAAACTTAAATTAAGTATATGTGTATTATTATTGTTTTGTATTCCACTCGGTCATGCAAAATCTTGTCAAATTGACAGAGTCACATCTTCACAATTAAAACTAAGCTCATCTTATCTGAGTCAGGCCGCAACATCGTTTATGGTATCGTGTGATACCCGTTACGCGATTCAATTTAGTTCAAGGAATCTGACTAATTCAAGTGGAAGTAGTTATTTGGTTAATGAGACTAACCATAAATTAAGAACACAAATGAATATTTCAGGCGCTTCAGGCTCTCGTTGGAATGTTCCTTTGTCACAACCAGCGGGTACGAATGATAAATTTGTAGTTCTTGTTCAATTGCTGGAGCGGCCAAATGTGCTTACACCTGCTGGCAGCTACAAAGATAACTTATATGTCAGTCTTATGTTCTAAAATGAAATTTAATGCACTGGATTTGCGCTGTTTCAAAAAACAGTCATCTAATTATCATCAAAGTGTAAGAAATATTGCCTAATCTACTCAGGAGGAGGAGATTAGGCAATTGTATAATAAGTCTATACGCACAAACCTTTGTTATACAAATAACAAGATAGTCTGGAAAAAAATTAAGTTTTATTTTAAGAAGAACAAACATAATTTGATTTGTGGAAATATGGGTTTACTTCATAATTTAGTATGGTTACGACTTAAAGTAACTATCGTAACTGAAGCGTAACGGCATGGTATTGGCTTTGTTAGAGTGCTGTAAAGGTTTACAGCAGCAAAGAGATAAATTTTATTAATCGGTCTGAGCAGAAATATTAATTTAATAATTTTAAACTGAATAAAGAGTGTTTAGTTAAACCAAATTAATCTCTAAGTATTCTAATATGCAATTCGGATGGTCGTAATATTTGAACGTTTCTCAATCCATTTATTCAATATATGCTGCAACTACCAAATAATAAAACTTTGCAGCAGATGGGGCGCAGGCTAGTGTACCAAATATAGGATGGAAATATTCTATTCAGTAATTTGAACAAGTCCTTTATTAGTTAACACAGAATTTATTTTTGTGATTTCGGATATCTCATAGTGAGGAGAGGAGTATTAAAGTGAATTTTAAAAATACTAAAATAAAAATACTCGATTTGGATCTAAAAGGCTGCATTTATCTTAATCATTTGTCACATACGCAAAATATTGCAATTTTTTTTAAAATCATTAGTCGATTAGGTGATGGTACATTTTGGTATGCCATGTTGATCTTGATATGGGTACAAAAGAATTTAGCTTATGGTTTACAACTTTTTTATGTAGTACTTAGTGGATTGTTCGGAACAGGAGTTTATAAATTACTCAAGCATAAAACCACACGCCCCAGACCGTATCAAGTACATCAAGTCATCGTGCTTGGTGAAAGACCACTTGATCACTTTAGCTTTCCTTCAGGTCATACCTTACATGCTGTAATGGTGACAATCGTCTTGGGGTACATTCAGCCGCTTATGTTATTTTTGATGTTGCCCTTTACCATTTTAGTTGCAATATCACGGATGGTACTCGGCTTGCATTATCCAAGTGATGTATTGGTGGGGGCGTTGATTGGTGTGGTCATCGCCAGTGGGATTATTTGTACTGCACCACTTTTACATATTATCTTGTAAAAATGTGCTGTTAAAAATCGAAAAATCGTTTTTCAATTTTGGGAATTTGTTAAAGTAACAGTATTCATTTAGCGTTTAGGAATATCCATGGGTTTACGTTGGACTGACAGCATTGATCTCGCCATTGAACTTTTAGAAGCACATCCAGATGTAGATCCACAATGGATTCGCTTTACCGACTTACATGCATGGGTGTGTGCCTTGCCCAATTTTAGTGATGATCCGACCAAATCGACAGAAGGTCTGTTGGAAGGGATTCAAATGGCATGGATTGACGAAGCAAACTAATCCTCAGCTTTCTGTATGTTGAAAAAACCATTTTTTTTACATATCAAAAGCAGAAAATTGCCCATTATTCGGTATAATGCGCAAAATTTTAACGTCAAATTGACCTAAGGAGCCAATCATGGCTATTGAACGTGCTTTATCTATCGTAAAACCTGATGCTGTTGCTAAAAACAATGTTGGCGAAATTTTTGCTCGTTTTGAAAAAGCGGGTCTTAAAATCGTTGCAACTAAAATGAAACATTTGACTCAAGCTGAAGCTGAAGGCTTCTATGCTGAGCACAAAGAACGCGGTTTCTTTGCTGATCTAGTTGCATTTATGACTTCTGGTCCTGTTGTTGTTTCTGTTCTTGAAGGCGAAAACGCAGTTCTTGCTCACCGTGAAATCCTTGGCGCAACGAATCCTAAAGAAGCTGCTCCTGGTACAATCCGTGCAGATTTCGCTGTAAGCATCGACGAAAACGCTGCTCACGGTTCTGACTCAGTTGCATCTGCTGATCGTGAAGTTAACTACTTCTTCGCTCAAACTGAAATCTGCCCACGTACTCGTTAATTTGTAGTACATAGGGTCGCCCGATTTTAGCTGAGAGACTTAGCTATTTATCAATTGTTAACAGACCCGAAACCAGATAAGTGATATACTGCTTGTCTGGTTTTTTTTTCTTAATATATTTTTTTGCTTGATTATTGAGCGAATTTTTTCATCCCAAGACATGGTTAGGTAATCTCATGAATTCTGAAGTTGTCGCTTCATCCGTAAAACAAGATGGGCCTCAGTCTCTATCGACTCCAGTACAAGTTGAAACTGTACCGAAGGTGAATTTACTCGGCATGTCACGTCCACAATTAGAAGCATTCTTTGAAACCCTCGGGGAAAAGAAGTTTCGTGCGGGACAGGTGATGAAGTGGATTCATCAATTCTTCGTGACTGATTTTGCCGAAATGAGTAATATTTCAGGTAAGTTACGTGAAAAATTAGAACAAGTTTGTGAAATTAAAGCGCCTGAAGTGGTACATCGTAACTATTCCAAAGATGGCACTCGTAAATGGGTCTTTCGTGTTGGAGAAGGTGCGGGCTCTTTAGTTGAAACGGTATTGATTCCTGCTGAGCATAAAACAGGATTGAGTAGAACGTTATGTATTTCCTCACAAGTCGGTTGTGCACTGGATTGTTCATTTTGCTCGACAGGGAAACAAGGTTTCCAACGTGACTTGACGCCGGATGAGATCATTGGGCAGTTATGGGTTGCGAATCATTCTTATATGGAAGACGTGCCTGTGGCTGAGCGTGAACGTTCAGTGACCAATGTAGTGATGATGGGCATGGGTGAGCCTTTACTGAATTATGATGCAGTACTGAGTTCAATGTATATCATGCTTGATGATTTTGCTTATGGTATGTCTAAACGTCGTGTGACTTTGTCAACTTCTGGTGTGGTGCCTAAAATTGATCAGTTGGGTAAAGATATCGATGTTGCTTTGGCAATCTCTTTACATGCACCGAATGATGCATTGCGTAATGAGCTGGTGCCAATTAATAAAAAATACCCATTAGAGCAATTGATTGCTGCTTGTCAGCGTTATATTGCAAAAAATGGCAATGAAAGCTCACGTAGACATGTAACCATTGAATATGTGATGTTGGATGGTGTGAATGATCATCCAGAACATGCGCAACAAATGATTAAACTTCTTAAAAATCTACCAAGTAAAATTAATTTAATTCCGTTTAATCCATTCCCTCATGCGCCTTATGAGCGTTCTAGCCGAAATCGTATTATTTCTTTTCAAAAAACTTTGTCTGATGCAGGATTTGTGTGTACGATTCGTCAGACACGTGGTGATGATATTGATGCAGCTTGTGGTCAATTGGTGGGGCAGGTTGCTGACCGCACACGCCGTGCAGAACAATGGAAAAAGAAAGTTGAAGAAGGTAATGTGATTCTGCGATCACAAGGCTAAAGCCATTGGTAGAACTTATTTAGGAGCATGCTTTGAGAAAACCTCTGTATCAAAAAACAATCGTATATATAGCGATATGTTGCACTGCATTGGTTGTACAAGGGTGTCAGACCATTCCGAATGGTATGATTACTAAAAAAGACCCTGAAAAAGCGGCAAAAGTACGTGCTCAATTAGCAGCTGAATATATCCGTTCTGGTGATTTAGATGCTGCGAAACGTGCATTAGATCAGGCGCTTGAAGCAGAACCGCGTGATTCAAATGCGAATATGATGATGGGCGTGTTACTACAGCGTGAAGGTAGTAAGCCCAATATGGAAAAAGCAGAAAGCTATTTTAAGCGATCAATTTCTATAGATTCTAAAAATGCACAAGCGCGTAATAATTATGGTACGTATTTGTATCAAGTTGAGCGTTATAATGACGCAATTGAGCAGTTCTCAATTGCGGGTGCAACATTAGGTTATGATCAGCGTTTTCGTGCATTGGAAAATCTAGGGCGAATTTATTTAAAGCTTGGTGATGCTGCCAATGCTGAAAAAACCTTTAAACAAGCTTTGCAAGCCAATCGAGATTCTATTATTTCAATGATAGAGTTATCTGAGTTGTTTTATTTGCAGCAAAATATACCCGCTGCAAGTCAACTTTATGAGCAATATGTTCGTTTAGTGGGTCAGAATAACCAAGGGGCACGAGCGCTTTGGATTGGTTTACGTATTGCGCGTGCCAATGGTGATAATATGGGAATGCAGGTGCTGGTGAATCAGTTGCGTGCACAGTTCCCAGAAAGTCAAGAATATCAACGTTATTTGCAATTACAGTACAATACTGAGGCCGTATGGAAGTAAATCCTAATTCACAGCAACCTGCTGCTTCAAATGCAGTACCTAATGCTTTAGGAAATATTCAACGTCCAGGTGAATATTTGCGTCAAGTCCGAGTTTCGCAGATTCGTGATATTCAGGATGTTGCTGCAGACTTGAATATGCCGATAAAAACCTTACAGGCATTGGAGCAGGATGACTATAAAGCATTGCCAGAGGCGACTTTTATCAAAGGATATTATCGTTCTTATGCAAAGTATTTAAATGTCGATGCGACAGCAATTATCCAGCGTTTTGATGAAATTTATGAAAATGATACGGGTTTGTTGCCGAATCATGCTCTAAATAATTCTCCTATTAAAATTATGGGAAAATTGCCAAGTTCTAAAAGTGACCGCAATAGAAAATGGTTGAAACGCAGCATATTAATTTTAGTAGTGATTGCGGTCATCTGTGCAGTTATTATTGGAGTTCAAAACTGGTCGTTGAACAAAGGTGATGAAACTCCAGAAACCAAAGCTCAGGCTTCAGAAGTGGAAGTATTGTCATTAAACAATAGTTCAGCCACATCTGGTGATGAAATGGTGCTTAATTTTAGTCATCCAACGGCTGTGCATATTGTTGACAGTACCGGTAAAGTCTTAGCGACAGGTCGTCAATCTGCGACATTAACGATTAATGGTCAATCGCCATTTCAAATTCGACTGGATGATGCCACTGCGGTAACTTTAAGTTTGAATAATGAACATATTTCATTGTCACCATATACTGTGAACGGAAAAGCAGAATTCCGTTTATCTCGTTAATCACATTGAGTCGAGCAGTACAATGATTGCAAATCCGATTAAACGCCGCCCAACACGAAAAATTCGTGTTGGTTCGGTGTATGTTGGTGGTGATGCGCCAATCAGCATCCAGAGTATGACGAACACAGAAACCTGTGACATTGATGAGACCGTTGCTCAGATTGAGCGTTGCGCTGATATCGGTGCAGACATCATGCGTGTTTCAGTTCCATCGATGGAAGCTGCAATCGCATTTGGTGAAATTCGTAAACGTGTTTCTGTGCCTTTAGTTGCTGATATTCATTTTGATTATAAAATTGCATTGAAAGTTGCTGAAATGGGGGCGGATTGCTTGCGGATTAATCCCGGTAATATTGGTTCTGAAGCAAAAATTCGTGAAGTGGTTGCCGCAGCAAAACATCATGATATTTCCATGCGGATTGGTGTCAATGCCGGTTCTTTAGAAAAAGATATTCAAAAAAAATATGGTGAACCTACTGGTCAAGCTTTGCTTGAGTCGGCGATGCGTCACATTGATATTTTGGATCGTTTAAATTTCCAAGAATTTAAAGTATCGGTTAAAGCATCGAATGTGTTTTTAACCATGGATGCTTATCGTTTGCTGTCTAAACAAATTGATAATCCATTGCATTTGGGTGTAACTGAGGCGGGAATTTATCGTACCGGTTCAGTGAAATCTGCGATTGCATTAGGTGGTTTATTGATGGAAGGCATCGGTGACACGATGCGTATTTCATTGGCTGCCGACCCTGAAGAAGAAATTAAGATTGGTTTTGATATTTTAAAATCACTGAGCTTACGTTCAAATGGGATTAATTTCATTGCTTGCCCGAGCTGTTCACGTCAAGAATTTAACGTGATTCAAGTGATGCAAGCTTTGGAAGAAAGGTTGGAAGATATTCGTACCCCAATGGATGTTTCCGTAATTGGGTGTAAGGTGAATGGACCGGGTGAAGCCAAAGAGGCGGATATCGGTGTGGTTGGTGCTGCACCACGTTCACTGGTGTATCGAAATGGTGAAAAAAGCCATTTGGTTGACACAAATCAGTTGGTTGATGAAATCGAAAGCATGGTTCGTCAACGTGTTATAGAGCTTGAAGAAGCTAAATCTAAAGAGATTATTCGCACCAGTTTTTCTGAGTAGATCATGAGTTCAATTGTCGCAATTAAAGGTTTTAATGACGTACTTCCAAGCCAAACAGCTGCTTGGAGACGTCTTGAGCAACACTTAGCATCATTAATGGATGCTTATGGTTATCAACAAATTCGTTTACCTATCGTTGAACAAACCAGTTTGTTCAAGCGTTCTATTGGCGACGCTACTGATATCGTTGAAAAAGAAATGTACACATTTTTTGACAAAGGTAATCCACCTGAGTCACTCACTTTGCGTCCTGAAGGGACAGCAGGTTGTGTACGTGCCATGCTTGAACATAACTTACTACGCGGAGCAACTCCACGTGTTTGGTATGTTGGTCCAATGTTTCGTTATGAAAAGCCACAGAAAGGACGCTATCGTCAATTTCATCAGTTTGGTGTGGAAACGTTTGGTGTGGCAACACCAGATATGGATGCTGAATTGATTTTGATGACCGCACGTCTGTGGAAGCGTATGGGCGTGGCGGATAAGGTTCAACTTGAGTTAAATACTCTGGGGGAATCGGATGAGCGTGCTGAATATCGTGCTGCCTTAGTCGAATTTTTAACTGCACATAAAGCTGAATTAGACGAAGATTCTCAACGTCGTTTAACGACCAACCCATTGCGTATTCTTGATTCAAAAGATGCACGAACTCAACAAATTTTGGAAAATGCGCCAAAATTGCATGACTTTATGCAAGAAGATACGATGAACCATTTTGCACAATTGCAACAGTATCTCACGGATGCTGGTATTGAGTTTGTGATTAACCAGAAATTGGTACGTGGTTTAGATTATTACAATAAAACTGTATTTGAATGGACAACTACACATTTGGGTTCACAAGGCACTGTATGTGCAGGTGGGCGTTATGATGGTTTGGTTGGACAACTGAAAGGTAAGGTTGATCAAACTGTTCCAGCTGTTGGTTTTGCGATGGGTATGGAACGTTTATTGCTGCTACTTGAACAGGTAGAAGACAATACGCCTGTACGTGATTGTGAAGTATTCTTGGTTGCAGATCCTGCTTATCAAAGTAAGGCATTGGTACTTGTTGAAGCGGTTCGTAATCAATTGGAAGTTATAAATAGTTCAATTCGATTTAAAATGGGTTCGCTTGGTTCAATGAAAAGCCAAATGAAAAAGGCCGATCAATCTGGTGCGATCTATGCTTTAATTTTGGGTGAAAGAGAGTGGGAAGCACAGCATCTTTTAGTGAAAGAGCTTGCAACTGCTGAGCAATGTGAAGTGGCCATATCTAATATTGTGCCGTTCTTTATTGAAAAATTTTCTGTAAAATAAGCGATAAAACATAAGGAAAAGGGTAAAACAATGAGTGCGATGACCGGTGAAGAACAACTTGATGGTTTGAAATCATTTATTCAAAAGTATGGTTCTGCCATGCTTTCGGGTGTGTTAATTGCACTGATTGCCTTTTTTGGTTGGGAATATTGGCAGAAAAAAACATTAGCAACAAACCAAATCCAAACTGCAAAAGTTCAACAGTTAATGGATGAAGCTAAAGCAGCCAGTGGTAATGAAAAAGCCTTTGCTGCGTTAGCGATAGCGGCTGATAAAATTGTAAAAGAAGATCCAAATTCAGTACAAGCATTACAAGCGCAATTGGTAATGGCGCGTTTGGCATATGATAAAGCAGATTATGCAACAGCAGAGCGTGAGTTAAAAAAAGTTGAAAACGCTCAGATTAAAGATGCTGGCTTGTTACAGGTTGTAAAAATTCGTTTAGCCGATGCTCAGCTTGCGCAAAAAAAATATGATGAAGCTTTAAAAACCTTAGCTGCTGTTACAGAGCCTGCATTTAAGGCCACTGCAGAAGAGGCCAAAGGTGATGTTTATGTAGCGAAAAATGATACTGAAAATGCTAAAAAAGCGTATCAAGCTGCATGGAATACCTTAGTAGAACAGAAGAAAGAGCGCCAAATTTTACAAATTAAACTCGAAAGTGTTGGCGTATTGGTAGATGATCCTGAACTTGAACGCCCAATTTTAGAAACGCATGTGGATGAGTCTTAATGAATATAAAATATAAAATACCGTTCGCTTTAGCGGTTTTGACAGTTGCATTGGTTGGCTGCTCAAGTAATAAAGTTAAAGAGGAAAAAATTAAGCCGAGTCCACTTCCAAAAATTGTTCAGGCTACAAGTTTGGTATCTATATTTTCTCAAAGTGTTTCTTCAACACCAGAAGAAGATCCTTTGCGTCTAAGATTAGATGCCAGTAATGGTGTGATTTTTATTGTTAATCCGAAAGGGGAAGTCGCTGCTTATAAAGGTAAGCAACGCCTTTGGGAAGTGAAAGTAACTCAGCAAGAGTTAAGCTCAGGTGTAGAAGCCGCTGATGGGCTAGTGGTTGTCGGTAATAAAAAAGGTCAAATTTTTGCCTTGGATCAAACGACAGGTGCACAACAATGGACGGCTCAATTGTCTGGTGCAATTATTAGTCCTGCTTTAATTCAATCTGGCCGTGTAATTGCAGTTGCCAATGATGGAACAGTATTTGCATTTGATGCAACCTCAGGCCAACAAGCGTGGACTTATAAATTACCGAATGCTCAATTTAGTTTGCGTGGTCAGGCTGCGCCAGTGAGCATTGATCCTCGCACAATTGTGGTTGCAACCTCAAATGGTTATGTTTATGCGATAGATAGCTTAACTGGCGTACCTCGTATGCAACAACGTGTTGCTGTGAGTGAAGGTCGCTCGGATATTCAACGTTTAATTGATGTTGATGGTGATCCAGTGGTTTCGGGGCAATTTTTGGTGACCACTAGTTATCAAGGTCAAGTTACTGTGACAGATTTGGCCTCACAGCGTGTGATTTGGAGTGAGGATGCAAGCAGTATTACGCGTCCAGAAGTTTCAGATAATAAAGTATTCGTTGCACAGGTGGATGGTAAGTTAACCGCTTACGATTTAACGACGGGGCAGCAGCTTTGGCAAAATGAAAAACTGTTAAATCGTAATTTAAGTAATCCTGTGATGCTTGGAAAAAATCTGGTTGTTGGTGATTTAGATGGTTATCTACACCTTATCGATCCAACCACAGGTGATCTAATTGGGCGTAATAAAACCAGTGGTGAAGTTCGTTCGTTACGTGTGATTGATGGGCAACTTTATGTTTCAACACGAAAGGGTGCAGTGAGCGTTTGGCAGAATCGTTAATGCAGAATCGTTAATTTTGTTCTGTCTTGTGTTAAACTAAGACATAGTTATATTTTTTAATGCTCGGGGTGATTGAAAGTTCAATACCCCGTGTTTTTATTTAGGTGATTCACCTATTTTCTTCCTATACTTTCTGATGTTCAGGCCGTTCAAATGGCTGACTTGAATAAAGGTTAATCTATGAAACCCGTAATTGCGCTCATTGGTCGTCCGAACGTCGGAAAATCAACGCTATTTAACCAGATTACCAAGAGTCGTGATGCTCTCGTTGCAGATTTTGCTGGTCTTACTCGCGACCGTAAATATGGTGATGCAACGTATCAAAATAAATCATTCATTGTCGTCGATACTGGTGGTATTGGCGAAAGTGAAGCTGGTATTGACGCTTATATGGCGGAACAGTCAAAAACAGCCATTAATGAAGCAGATATTATTATTTTTGTAGTTGATGCGCGCGCTGGTTTGCTCTCGTCTGATGAACAAATTGCACGTGAAATTCGTACTTTAGGTAAAAAAGTATATTTAGTTGCGAATAAAGTTGATGGTGTACATGCTGAAGCGGCTGTAGTTGAGTTTTATCAACTCGGTTTTGGTGAGCCTATTCATGTTGCAGCCAGCCATGGTCGTGGTGTGGCGCAAATGCTTGAGGAAGTACTTGAAGAAGTTCCTGAAGATGAAGATGGTGCTGAACACGATAAAGCGACAGGTTTACGCTTAGCAATTATTGGTCGTCCGAATGTCGGTAAATCAACGCTCGTAAATCGCTTGTTGGGTGAAGAACGTGTAGTTGCATTTGATGAACCAGGAACGACACGTGACTCGATTTATATCCCGTTTGAGCGTGATGGTCGTCAATATACATTGATTGATACTGCGGGTGTGCGTCGTAAAGGCCGAGTCGATGAAATGATTGAGAAATTCTCAATTGTGAAGACTTTACAAGCGATTAAAGATGCACATGTAATTGTGGTTGTATTAGATGCCCGTGAAGGTGTGGTTGAGCAAGACTTACACTTAATTGGTTATGCTTTAGAAGCTGGTCGTGCCATGGTGATTGCCATTAATAAATGGGACAACATGACTGAATATGATCGTAAGCAATGTAAACTTGATGTTGATCGCCGCTTTGATTTTATTCCATGGGCAAAAGTACATTTGATTTCTGCATTGCATGGTACTGGTGTTGGGGAAATGTACCCATCTATTCACCGTGCTTATGAGTCTTCACATTTAAAAGTTACACCTGCAAAATTGACGCAAATTTTGGGTGATGCAACAGAAGCACATCAACCGCCAATGATCAGTGGGAAACGTATTAAAATGCGTTATGCCCATATGGGTGGCCAAAATCCACCGACGATTGTAGTACATGGTAACAAGGTGGATAAAACTCCTGCTGATTATCGTCGTTATTTGGAAAATGTGTTCCGTAAAGTGTATAAGCTTGAAGGTACACCTGTTCGAATCGAATTTAAAATGTCAGAGAATCCATTTGAAGGGCGTAAATCTCAAATAGATGAGCGTGTTGCAGCACGTAAACGTCGTTATGTTCAGAAATTTAAAAAGGCAGCAAAGAAATTTAATAGTTAATTTTCTGTCATTAAATTAAGAAAACCCAAAGTTAACTTTGGGTTTTCTTTTTTCATAAAACTAAGTGGTTGAAAAAATTCAAGAGTATTTTGTGATGTTTTTTATTGCAAATGATATAATTCAGACCACACAGTATTCTGTGCAATAAGTAAAATATTGGCTAAAGACAATTAAGCATGATTCATATCAATTTATCACAACTACAAATGAGTTGTGCAGGGGAAACTTATCCTGCGCTTGAGCAGATCCCTGCTATGCAACGTCGGCGCTTATCTTCAATTGCAAAATTAGCATTGAGTTGTGCGATTGAAACACTTGCGCAAAATAAAGTGGATTATATCGTTTGGGCATCACAATATGGTGATGAAAGCAAAACCTATAAAATTTTAGAAGATGTGTTGCAAGGTTTGACGCCATCGCCGACACAGTTTTCTACGTCAGTACATAATGCGATTGCCGGTTTATATTCTATTCTTTGCCAAGATAAGACACCATCAACCAGTTTGTGTGCAAATTGGTCTGAAGCGTTATTTGAAGCCTATGCTTATTTGAAAACCAGTGAATATCCAGCTCGAGTTTTAGTAGTGTATTACGATGCCCCTCTGCCTACTGTATATGTGGAATATAAAGAATTTCAATTCTTTGCAATGGCAGCTTTGGTTGAGTTACAACATCCAAATTTAACTGTGACGCTATCGAATATTCAAAATCATACCTATAAATATGTAGATGCTTTAAAATTTCATCAATTCTGGACTGAAGGTTCGGATTCCAAGATGCGTGTGTGGCGATAATGCGGTTGTTCAATACCTTAAAAAATAAGGCTAATTATGTCTGGCGAGTCGGTGTAACTGGCTTTAGTTTTGCAAGTTTTGGTTTGGGTGGGGTTGCAATTGGCGGTGTTATTGCACCTTTGGTTAATTTAACCACTCGAGATCAACAACTTAGAAAGCAACGGGCACAACAGGTTATTAAGCATAGTTTTAATGGTTTTACTGAAATGATGGTAAAGCTGGGGATTATGACTTATGAAGTCGAAGGCTTAGAAAAATTAGTCAGTAGCCAACAAGAACTTGTGATTGCCAATCATCCGACTTTGATTGATGTGGTCGTGTTAATTGGGCTTATGGAAAAAGCCAATTGTGTGGTGAAAGAGGCATTATGGTCAAATCCATTTACCAAAGGCCCAGTACGGAGTGCTGGTTATATTTTAAATGCAGGTTCAGAACAATTTATACATGATTGTGTGGCACATTTAAAACAACAGCAAGCAGCTTCATTACTTATTTTTCCAGAAGGTACGCGCACAGCAAAAGGTGAGTACTTAAATGAATTCCAACGTGGTGCTGCAAATATTGCAATTCGTGCCAATGTGCCTATACGACCAATTTTAATAAAATGTACCCCTTCGACATTAACCAAGAATGAGAAGTGGTATCACATACCATCTGAACCTTTTCATATTCAAATTAAAGTTTTAGATGCAATTCATGTTGATGATGTTTTGGAGGATAATGATATTTCTCCTAAGCAAGTCCGTCGGCTAAACCAAAAACTTCAACAGTTTTTTAACCAAGAGTTATTGAAAAATGAGCAATCTTGCTGATGAATTAAAACAAATGATTATTGATGTACTTGCTCTTGAGGACATTGGTATAGAGGATATTGATACTGACGCACCATTGTTTGGTGATGGTTTAGGCTTGGATTCAATTGATGCTTTAGAGTTGGGTTTGGCGTTAAAAAAACGTTATAACATCCATTTAAATGCAGAATCAGCAGAGACAAAACAGTTTTTTAAATCAATTCAAAGTTTAGTGGCTTTGGTTGAAGCTCAACCAAAAGCTTAAGAGGTTATGATGTTAACGCAAGAACAAATTTTAGAAAAATTACGTGAATGGATGGAAGAATTGTTTGAAATTGAAGCTGAGACGATTCAGTTTGATTCAAACTTATATTCTGATCTAGATGTAGATAGTATTGATGCCATTGATTTGGTTGTTAAAATTAAAGAATTGACCGGTAAGCAAGTTCAGCCAGAAGACTTTAAAAATGTGAGAACAGTTCAAGATGTTGTAATTGTTATCCAAAATATGTTGGCTGAATGAAACATTTCATTAGAGGGGGTGTAGTGATTTTATTGATTCTCTATCCCTTTTTAGTGGGCTGGAGTTTATCGCATGGGCAGTTTGTATGGGTCAGCGTGCTGCTGTTGGTGTTAGGTATATTGCGTTTATGTAGTAAAAGCCACAACCTGATGTGGCCTTTGACTTGGTTTGCCATTTTGTGTGGTGGTTTGAGTTTGCTTTTAAATAATCAGGCTTGGCTAAAAATGTATCCAGTATGTATGAGTGTTGGAGCATTCCTGATTTTTGCTAGTACATTGATTAAGCCCCCATCGATGATTGAGCGATTTGCTCGCTTGGCTGAACCTAATTTACCTGAATCAGGTGTTATTTGGACGAGAAAAGTCACCATTGTTTGGTGTTTTTTCTTTGTGATGAATGCTTTAGTCGCGCTTGCGACGGTGTTATTTGCACCGATGCATGTTTGGGTTATTTATAATGGTTTTATTTCATATGTCTTGATGGGAATTTTACTTTTAGGTGAGTTTATCTTACGGAAGCACCATCAAGGTTTCAATCAAGAACAAAATTCTGACTCCTCAAAGGATAGTCAGTTTAATCATCATCAGAGTTAAGAATTCATCATGCCATGTCATTTCCAAAACTATCTACATTCCAGACAAATGCTATGTATTCGTGATGATTTAAGCACTGTTCGTTTTGTTGATTTTTGGCAAGATGTTTGCCAACAAGCTGTAAGTATGAAGTTATTAAGTCACAAGACTTGGGCACTTTGGGAATCTGACAGTTATGAATTTTTAGTACTTTTATTTTCGGGATTATTGGCAGATAAAGAGATTTTAATTGCACCCAATCGAATAAAAGATTTAGAACTTGAATTGGCTGAGCAAGAGATTTATTTTCTAGAACGACACAATAGTATTGGAACACAACAACAAATATTGCAGCCACAAAAACTATTATTAGATGATGATTTTTTAAATCAGGCGCAAGTCTATTTTTATACATCAGGCTCAACGGGACAACCGAAGAAGATTCCACGAACGTTGAGACAACTCTTGAACGAAGTACAAGGGTTAGAGCAGAGTTTTACTTTACCTGAAACTGTGATTGCGATTGCCACAGTCAGCCATCAACATATTTATGGTTTATTGTTTAAATTACTTTGGCCATTGGCGAGTGGACGTCGCTTTTATCTTACCCAGCTGGCTTTTCCTGAAGATGTCGTAGAAGCACAGCGTAAGTTACGATTTTTACAGATTGAAAACTATATTATTTCAAGCCCCGCATTATTAAAGCGTTGGACAGCTGAAGTCCAGTTAGAAGATTGTATGCAGATTTACTCTTCGGGGGGGAAGTTGGATAGTGGCATTCGTCCTGTATTCAATCGTCCGATTGTTGAAGTATTAGGAAGCTCAGAAACAGGCGGAATAGCACATCGTCATCAGGATGATGCGTTCTGGATGCCTTTTGCCAATGTTGATATTCAAATGACTGAACAACAAGAACTTGCAGTGAAGACAAATCATGCGTTTCGTGAGGATTGGATTTTTACTGGAGATCAGGTACAGGTTGTTGAGGAAAATCAGCCTAAAAGTCCTTTTAGGTTATTGGGGCGTTTAGATCGCATCATTAAGCTTGAAGAAAAACGCTTAAGTCTAGATACAATTGAACAGAAAATTTTATCTCTTCAAGAAGTTGAACAATGTCATGTCTTGGTTTTAGAGCACGAACATCGACAAATATTGGCTTGCGTTGTGGTACTACAGCAAGCAGCTCAACAGCAATTTGAAGAAACCTCGAAAGCAAATTTTGTGGCTGCCTTAAAAATACAGTTAAAAGATAAGTTGGAAAGTATTGCGATTCCTCGGCAATGGCGTTTCTTGCATCAATTACCACAAAACAGTCAATCCAAATTGAATAAAAATGCGCTGCAAGCACTGTTTCAAACCATGTTATTCCCTGTTGTTTTAGAGCAACAGCAGCATGCTGAAGAAGTGCAATTTAAATTAGAATTTCCTGCTGAACTTGCATGTTTTAAGGGGCATTTCCCTAACTATCCGATTTATCCAGGGGTTGGCCAAATCGGTTTTATTCAGCATTTTGCGAAACAAATCTGGGCAGATTTGGATTGGTGTAATGGTTATGAACAGCTTAAATTTCAGGATTTAATTCGACCGTATACGGTGCTGCAACTCAAATTACAACGTAAATTACATAAAGTACATTTTGAAATGAGTACTTCTGACAAGATATTGGCGTCTGGACGCTTATTATTTTCGATAACATCAGATTTGAGGGCAGAAGAATGAACTCAATGACTCAATATAGTTTTGTTATTCCAGTTTATAATCATCCGCATTATCTGGCACCCTTATTACAATATCTCGATCAATTTGACCTACCCATTGTCATTGTCAATGATGGTAGTGAAGCACAGTGTACGCAAATTTTACGTGAATTAGCTGAACAATATTCGAAGATGATTTTGGTTGAGCATGTACAAAATCAGGGTAAAGGGCAAGCGGTTGTGACAGGCTTGCGTAAAGCAGAAAGTATGGGTTTGAGTCATGCATTACAGTTGGATTGTGATGGTCAACATGATTGGAATGATATTGCAAAGTTTCTTGAGGTTTCTCAGAACAACCTGAATACGATGATCATTGGGCAGCCTATTTTCGATGATACTGTACCAAAAGGGCGTTTATATGGTCGTTATGCGACTCATATTTGGGTGTGGATTAATAGTCTTTCCTTTGACATTAAAGACAGTATGTGTGGTTTTCGAGTATATCCACTGAAATCGACTTTAGCTGTTTTAAATAGAGGAAAATTCCAACCGGATATGGGTTTTGATAGTGAAATTTTGGTCCGTTTAAAATGGGACAATGTACCCTTAATGAATATTCCGACCAAAGTGATTTATCCTGAAAATGGCATTTCCCACTTTAATGTGTGGCGTGATAATTGGGGGATATCTAAGGTACATTCCAGATTGTTTGCAGGCATGTTGCTGCGTTTACCGAAATTGATTCGTCAAAAAATTAAAGCTTAAACTCATGGTTAACTCTAATCATTCCTCGCAATGGAGCGAACTCAAAGAAAAGGGGGGCATGCTCCCTTTAATGCTTATGCTTGGGTTTTACCGTTTGGGTGGGCGCTTTTTATGTCGTCTTGTCTTATATTTTGTGATTATGTGGTATTGGCTGTTTTCTAAAATGGCAAGACAGGCATCATTATGCTATTTAAAAAAAGTACATACTTTTGCAGGTAACCAAACTCCTTTTATTGATCAACCATCCATAACGAATACTTATACACATTTGATGCAATTTGGTGAATGTATCCTCGATAAAATTGAGGGATGGCTCGGTCATATTGATGAAAAGAAACTGAATTTACGTGGTCATGAACATTTTCGGGCACATTATCAAAAGGGGGCGATTATTGTCGTTTCACATTTTGGCAATATCGAATTATTGCGTGCCATTAAGTCAGAACAGAAGCAGAAAATTAATATTTTGGTTTATCAAAAGCATGCGACACAATTTAATCAATTTTTAAAAAAGCTCAATACCAAAGCGGACGTACATTTGATTTCTGTCGATGAATTGGGACTAGAAACAGCATTTCAGTTACATGATAAATTAGAACAAGGTGAATGGATTATTGTGGCTGCCGATCGAGTTCCAGTGCAGTCAGCTCGAGTACAAACAGTGAGTTTCTTAGCCGAAGATGCTGAATGGCCACAAGGGGCTTGGATTCTTGCAAATTTACTGAAAGTACCCGTGCTCGCTGTATTTTGTTACCGAATTAAAAATAGTTTTGATGTGCATATCCATAAATTGGCTGATCAGATTGAATTACCAAGAGCTACGCGGTTACACGCAATGCAAAATTTCACGCGTCAATATGTCTCTTTACTGGAACAGCATTGTATTCGTGCACCTTATCAATGGTTTAATTTTTATCATTTTTGGAAGAAGTAATTGGACAAAAATAATATGCAAGTTTTAGTGGTAGGGGAAAACCTATTAACGATTGAAGATGTGATTCGTGTAGCACATCAACAGGTGAAAGTGGCATTGCCTGAGTCAAGTGAATGGCGAACCTTGATTCAACGTGGGGCAGATTTTTTAGATCAGCTGCTTGAAGAAGAAGGGGTCATCTATGGGGTTACTACAGGTTATGGTGATTCATGTTTAGTCGAAATTCCACCACATCAAGTGCATGAGCTTCCATTACATTTATCTCGTTTTCATGGCTGTGGTTTAGGTCAAAATCTTGATTTAGTAACAGCACGTGCTGTCGTGGTCACACGTTTGTGCTCATTAGCCCGTGGTTACTCTGGAGTATCATTTGCATTATTAGAACGATTGGTCTGGATGTTAAATGAAAAGATTATTCCCGTTATTCCTTCGGAGGGATCTGTAGGTGCGAGTGGTGACTTAACACCATTGTCCTATATTGCAGGTGCTTTAGTTGGTGAGCGGGATGTGTACTTGCATGATCAACAACATATCGTTCCAATCTCACAAGTCTATGCAGAAAAAAAGATGTCTGCATTGGTGTTACGCCCTAAAGAAGGCTTAGCATTAATGAATGGTACGGCAGTTATGACTGCAATTGCCTGCTTAAACTATAAAAAATCAGAACAAATCGCTTTGGTTAGCACGCTCATTACTGCGATGAATGTTTTAGCTTTAGAAGGTAACCCTAGTCATTTTGATGAAGTACTTTTTGCACAAAAACCACATCAAGGACAACAGCGTATCGCTTCACAACTACGGACATGGCTGAATAGTGAAGTCCAAACAGCACATCAAAGCCCAAGGTTACAAGATCGCTATTCATTACGTTGTGCGCCACATATTATTGGTGTATTTGAAGATTCAAAAGTCTGGTTACGTCAGTTTATTGAAAATGAATTAAACTCGAGTAATGATAATCCTCTCATTGATCCAGTGAACTTGCGTGTCCTACATGGTGGTCATTTCTATGGTGGTCATATCGCGCAAGCCATGGACAGTTTGAAAATTATGATTGCCAATATTGCAGATCTACTTGATCGGCAATTGGCACAATTGGTGGACCATAAAATGAATCATGGTTTGCCTCGAAATTTAACAGGTTCGAGTCCAGAACGTTTAGCGCTAAACCACGGTTTTAAAGCCGTGCAAATTGGGGTATCTGCTTGGACTGCTGAAGCTTTAAAGCAGACGCTGGCTGCTTCAATTTTCTCACGTTCTACAGAATGTCATAATCAAGATAAAGTCAGTATGGGAACCATTGCAGCGCGGGATGCGAGTCGCGTTATTTTACTGACGGAACAAGTGCTCGCGGCACTGTGTTGTGCCAGTGTGCAAGCCATTCAGCTTAAAGGTCTATCGAAAAACTTAACTCAAGTATTAACACAATTCCAAAACTGGGTGCATGAAAGCTTCACCTTTGTAGAGGAAGATCGACCATTGCAAAATGATTTACAAACCTTGGTTGATCGCTTTGAGCAATTGCAGTTTTTACACTGTGATGCATTCAATGCACTGAATATGGAAAATGATTATGCATGCTGATGTGATTATTGAAATTCCTTTCCATGATGTGGATAGTATGAATATTGTTTGGCATGGGCATTATTTAAAATACTTTGAAATTGCTCGTTGTAAATTGTTAAATGAATTTAATTATAACTATGTGCAAATGAAAGATTCAGGCTATGCATGGCCAGTCATTGAAAGCCATGTTCGTTATGTACAAGGTATCGAATTCCAGCAAAAAATTCGTATACGCGCGCAATTAAAAGAATGGGAAAACCGTTTAAAAATTGAATATCTTATTTTTGATGCAGAATCAGGTCGGCGTTTAACCAAAGGTTATACCACGCAAGTTGCAGTACAGATGCAAAGCCGTGAAATGTGCTTTCAGTCACCGCCCGTGTTATTTGAACGTTTAAACGCTTGGTCAGCATTTTTAGCTGAATCACATTAAGTTATAGAGAAGAACAGAGATGAATCATTCCACAATCCTATTGCGAGATAGAGTTGATGTGTTACAGCACATCCAGTTATTACTAAAATTGCTAGGACTGCTGCTATGTTTGGTACTTTGCTTCTCCTTTTCAAATTTTGCACGTGCGCAAAATACAGAAGTTGCTCAAATATTTAAGCAATTATCTAGTACAGCTCTCGTTCGTGCGCAGTTTCAGCAGCAAAAGAAATTGGCATCTTTAAATAAAACTTTTGTATCAAATGGCAGTGTTTTATTTTCAAAACAACAAGGTGTACTCTGGCAAATTCAACGGCCTGTGCAAGCCAGTTTAATTGTCACACCACAAAAATTAGTACAGAAAACGCAACGCACATTTAGTCAGATTGAGATGAATAAAACACCATATGGCTCAGTGGCGACTATGTTTTTACAATTGATGTCAGGTGATGAAACAGCCTTGGCGAAAAATTTTAATATTGTTTCTGCTCGCTATGCTACAAATCAATGGAATATGATCTTAACGCCTAAAAGCAGTTTATTTAAAAAACTATTCGTGCGTATTGAAGCCCAAGGTCAAAATTTTGTTGATCAAATCGTGATTACGGAACAAGCCAATAATTCAACTGTGATTCAGTTTAGTCAACACAGCGCTCAACCACAAAATTTAACGGCTGCGGAACATGCACTTTTCCAATTGGCAAAATAAGCTTTCAGCGCTTTGGTTAGTTGTTTTATTGATTGTGGCCAGTAATTTAGTCTGGGCTTGGCTACACAATGATATTCATATTCAAACCAATATTTTTGCGTTACTACCCAAAAAAAATCAAGATAAGGCACTGGAAAATACCCAGCAATATGTTAATCAACAGTTGAACAATAAAGTTTTTTTAGTCATTGATACACCTGATGAAAAAGCCTTAGTGCATGCAACGGAGTTACTCAAGCAGCAGGTTCAAGCCAGTACTTTGTGGCAACCATTAAAGCCACAATTAGATACCGATCAATTTGTACAAACCCTATTTCAGCACCATGCTGGCTTGCTTGCAGCTGAAGATGTTGAACATTTAAAACGACAAGATTATTCGGCATTGACCGAGCAGAGTTTATTACAAGTAATGAGTCCGGGGATGCCAATCACCGCTGAATTATTCAAAAATGATCCCTTGTTATTATTCCCTCGTTTTGCAATGGGGCTTGCACATCAACAAAGTAATCCTGCAATAGAAATGGAGCAAGGCTTCGCCACCTTAAAAGATGTAAATACGATTTCACGGTTTTTTACTTTAGAGCTAACGCAAAGTCCATACAATATTGATTATCAAAAAGATACTGAAGTTTGGATGAAGCAGTTCAATCAACAGTTAGCACAATTTAATGTGAAAACCCATTGGACGGGTACGTTATTGTTCTCCAATTTTGGTACGCAGTCGGCTGAAAAAGAGATTTCTAGTATTGGCTTAGGTTCTAGTATTGGCGTTTTGCTACTGGTTTGGTTTGGTTTTAGATCATTACGCCCGATGTTGACTGAATTCATTGCCGTAAGTAGTGGGTGTTTATTGGCTTTTGCTGTCACACATTGGTTATTTGGTGAAATTCATTTAATGACCTTGGTTTTTGGCGCAAGTTTAGTTGGGGTGTGTGTCGATTTTTCGTTCTACTTTATGGCCTTGCAATCACAGCATCGCAAGATCGATGGATTTTCAATTTTAAAACCAGTCTTACCCAGTTTATTCATGGGATTAATGACTACATTGGTGGCTTACCTATTTCTAACCTTTACTCCTTTTCCTGGTTTTAAACAAATCGCCGTTTTTTCAATGGTGGGTTTAAGTTCGGCATGGCTGACCAGTATCTTATTGTTACCTCGTTTAAAAGCATTAAATGCTGAACCAGCTATTCAAACGTTAAAGTTTATTGGCGATGCCCGATGTTATTTTTTACAACATCAAAAATTACGTTATTCGAGTATTGCACTGATTGTATTGATTGGACTTGGGAGTGTTTATTTTTTAAAAAGTAATGATGATATTCGTAATTTACAAAGTATGGATCAACAACTCAAACAGGAAGATCATTATGTGCGCGAACGTTTTGGTCAGGAACAAGGCAGTGATTATTTTGTGATTCGAGCGAAAACTTCTGCTGAGGTTGAAGCGCTTGAGCAGCAACTAATTCAGCAGTTATCAGATTTAAAAATGCAGGGCGTTGTACATAGTTTTCAAGCAATTGGTCAATCTATACCTTCGGAACTTCAGCAAAAGCAAAATATTCAGCTACTCCAAAGTATTCCAAAGTCAGACTTGATACTCTATGCACAAGCGCTGCAATTGAATCCGCAAGACGTATTCAATTGGCAGGTGCATTTGTCTACACAACCAATTTTGAATTTGTCGAAATTTAGCCAACATCCTTTTGCTTTTTTACAGCCAAATGCAACAGAACGTCTGATTTTATTGCAAGGTATTCAAAATGAGCAAGCACTGCAAGACTTGCAAAATGGCTACATTAAACTTTTGCAGCCCGTCAAAAATTTATCCCATTTGTTTAAAGAGCATCGCATACAAGCACAATATTTATTGGCTTATGCTTTGATTGCATTAACGCTTGGTTTGGCTTTTATTTATGGACTCAATGCGATTATTCCGTTGATATTACCAGTGAGCTTAGCCCTGTTAAGTACCTTTGCCGTGCAGGCATGGCTAGGAATAGAAATTAATTTATTCAGTATTATGGGCACATTTTTGATTATTGGGATTGGTGTGGACTATGCGATTTTTTATCGGCATGGACATGATCATCCGCAGGTGGTTGGAATGGCATTATTTTTATGTATGATGTCGACCTTGCTTGGCTTTGGTTTATTGTCATTTAGTCATACTTATGCGATTCATTGTTTTGGATTAACCGTCCTGTTGGGAGTCATTTTTTCATTTATATATGCGACATTGTTTACTCAAGCAGATCAACAGCATCGTGTCATTTTAAATAATCAGCCAAAGAGCTGAAAAATAGGGGAATAGAATGGATTTATTACAATATACCGATGTGGTGATTATTGGAGCAGGGCCATCGGGAAGTTCAGCAGCGGCCTTGTTACGACAAAAAGGCTATGCGGTTATGATTATTGAAAAACAACATTTTCCCCGATTTTCAATTGGGGAGTCATTATTACCACAATCCATGGTGTTTTTAGAAGAAGCGGGTTTACTCGAAACGGTACGTGATCATGTAGAGGAATATGCGTTTCAATTTAAAAATGGCGCTGCCTTTTTAAGAGGAAAGCAACGCAGTTTTTATAATTTCACAGAAAAATTTACCGATGGCCCAGGAACAACGTGGCAAGTTCGCCGTGCTCATTTTGATCATTTGTTAGCATCAGAGGCTGCAAATAAAGGCACTGATATTCGTTTTGGACATGAAGTTGTTGCCGTAAATGTTGCAGTCACTCAGCCCGTTTTAACGGTGAGTAATGAAGCTGGTGAACAGTATCAGATCCAAGCTAAATTTTTACTGGATGCTAGTGGTTTTGGGCGTATTTTGCCAAAATTTTTGGACTTAGAAAGCCCCTCCGATTTTCCTGTACGGCGCGCTATTTTTACCCATATTGAAGATGGAATTCTAGATGATCCCGAATTTGATCGTGAAAAAATTCTGATCTCTGTACATGAAAAAGATCATCGAGCTTGGTATTGGTTAATTCCATTTGCAGATGGCCGATCTTCTTTTGGTATTGTTGCTGAACAGGATTTCTTTGATCAGTATCAGTTTGATGATACAACTTCAGAAACATTATTAGCGACATTTAAACGGATTCTTGCGGATGAACCGAGTTTATCGCATGTATTACGCCAGATGAAGTTTGATACTCCAGTACGGACTTTGGTTGGTTATTCAGCCAATGTAAAACAGCTTGCAGGTCAGAATTTTGCCCTATTGGGGAATGCGGGGGAGTTTCTAGACCCAGTGTTTTCGTCAGGCGTAACCATTGCGTTAAAATCTTCGAGTTTAGCTGTACCTTTGGTCGATCGTACTATTCGTGGTGAAGCCGTGAATTGGATGGATGAATATGAAAAACCATTACGTAAGGGAATTAAAGTCTTCCGTGCGTATGTGGAGGCATGGTATGACGGTGAATTCCAAGATGTGGTATTTTCCAATAATCAAAATGATAAAATACGCAGAATGATTGCATCACTTCTAGCAGGTTATGCATGGGATGATGCAAATCCAATCCATCGAAATGCACGACAGCGTTTAAGTACTTTGGCAGAATATTGCCGTGAAGAAGTTTCTCAGGAAAAAGTGGTAGAGATGGAGTGATGCAATTGAAATGGATTGGCGGATTGTTTGGGATTATGCTTGGATTAAATTTAAGTGGATGCCAGGCATGGATACCGAAAGCCCAAGGTCTGGCATCGGCGCAATGGGCAGTTCAATCCTACCAACGACAAGATCAGGTTGAAGTGCAATGGAAACAGCAAAGTTTTAGTTTTTTGTTATATCAGCAGCAGCATGGGCTAAGTTTGGATTTAGTTGCGTTAAGTTTAACAGGGCAACAGTTGTTTAAACTGAAATTTGATGGTCAACAGGTTTACGTAGAACAACGGATTGAGCAAATGAAGTTATTGCCTTTCAATTTTGTGGTACGTGATATTTTATTTGCAACGTATCCAAATTTTGCTCAACTACAGCATGATCGGGTCGCCGTTCAATACGATGGTGAAAAAAATCAAAGTATTTTGATAAATCAACAGCCTGTTTTGCACATTCATGATCTTACAGATTATATCGAACTTGATAATGTACAAGTGCCTTATCAAATGGTGTTTAGTACAGTACCTAATACTTTAGAAAATAATGAATAGAGTATCATCATGATTAAAAAAATAGATGAAAGTATCATGAAGCGACAAAATTCTGCAGTTGGAATTCAATTTTCAGTGGGGTTGTCTGCGTTAGGTTCAACAGTAGAACAATTGCAACAGCATCTTATCCAACAAAAAACGAGTTTAACGTTCACGAGTGGTTTGATTCCTGAAAAGAGTGTATGGGTTGGGGCATTTCAAGCTGACTTAATTGAGCAAGTGCCTGAAGTATTACAATCTGTAGATAGCCGTAATTTACGTTTTGCATTGACTGCTTTGCAAAAGATCGAGCCAGAGATCCAGCAATATGTGCAAAATTTTGAGAGATCTCGTCTAGCCATTGTCTTGGGAACATCGACCTCAGGCATTGCTGACAATGAGCCGGTTCTCGCTGAATATTTTAAAGGGAATCCTGAGGTACAGGTGTATCAGCATAAGCAAGAAATGGGATGTCTTTCCAAAGCTGTACAACAGTATTTAGGTTGGGAGGGCTTGGCATATACCATTTCGACTGCATGTTCATCTGGGGCTAAAACATTTGCAGCAGGGCAACGTTTAATTAATGCAGGACTAGCTGATGCAGTATTAGTGGGTGGTGTAGATACTTTATGTAAACTCACTTTAAATGGGTTTAATAGTTTAGAAAGTTTATCTAATGATATTTGCCGACCATGTGGTCAGCAGCGTGATGGTATTAATATTGGAGAAGCCGCTGCGTTGTTTTTATTATCCAAAGAAAATGCTGATGTTATGTTACTTGCAACAGGTGAATCAATGGATGCATGGCATATTTCAGCACCTCACCCTGAGGGTCAAGGGGCGGCTGAGGCTATGCGAAAAGCACTCATGATGGCGGAGGTTCATTCGAGTGAAATTGGCTATTTAAATATGCATGGCACGGCAACACTGCAAAATGATGCAATGGAAGTTAAAGCGGTACGCCAAGTATTTCAAGATTTCAATGTGCCATTAAGCAGTACCAAACATCAGACTGGACATTGCTTAGGTGCGGCAGGTGCAATAGAGGCTTTTATTTGCATGCAAGTTTTAAGGGATCAAAGTTGGTTGCCGTTGCATCATCAAGGTGTGTTGGATGCGGAATTGGATGATCTGAATTATGTTGAAATAGCTCAATTGGATCAGTCAATCGACTATGTAATGTCAAACTCGTTTGCTTTTGGTGGCAGTAATATCAGCCTAATCTTTGGAACAAAAATGAAATGACCATAATGACTCCAGTGAATGCAATTGATTTTATTCCTCATGAAAAGCCCATGGTTTTTATTGATCATATCCTTGAAGTTGGGGATAACTTCGCAATTGTTGAATTATTCATCACACCTGAATTAATGTTTTGTGAAGAGTATGGGCTGCCAACGTGGACCAGTATTGAACTTATGGCACAAACAGTCAGTTTATATGCGGGTTCGCAAGGTCAAAAATTAGGACAAACACCTAAAATTGGTTTTTTGCTCGGTACACGTAAGTTGATTTTGCCTGTGGCATATTTTGAACTTGGAAAAATAGTTAAAATTAAAGTAGAAAGACAATACTTACATGAAGGTTTAGGCCAGTTTTCCTGTGAAATACTGTATGAGGCACATACTATCCAAGCCATGCTCAGTGTGTATGAACCTGTAGAAGCATCTGAATCAAAATTTGGCAATATATAAAATAATTAGGGTAATACTGTGACGAGAAGAATTTTAGTAACCGGTTCAAGCCGAGGAATTGGTAAAGCGATTGCTTTACAATTGGCGCAAGCAGGGTTTGACGTGACTATACATGCACGGTCAAGACAAGCAGAAGCGCAAGCTGTGGTGGAGCAGATTCAAGCTCTCGGTCGAAATAGTCATTATTTATTATGTGATGTGACAGAGCGTACTATAACGAGCCAGTTGCTTGAGCAGGATATTGCTGAGCATGGTGCATTTTATGGCGTCGTTTTGAATGCGGGTCTGACCCATGATGCCGCTTTTCCTGCATTAACCGATCAAGATTGGGATGACGTCATTAGTACGTCTTTAGATGGTTTTTATAATATTTTAAAACCGCTAGTGATGCCGATGATTCGTTTAAAAAAGGGTGGTCGAATCGTGACCATGTCTTCAGTATCAGGAATTATGGGAAATCGTGGACAAGTCAATTATAGTGCAGCGAAATCTGGATTGATTGGTGCGACCAAAGCACTTTCTTTAGAATTGGCAAAACGCAAAATCACCGTAAATTGCGTTGCACCAGGGTTGATCGAAACAGAAATGGTCACCGATGAGGTGAAGCAACATGCACTGAATATGATTCCAATGCAACGGATGGGGCATGTTGATGAAGTCGCGAGTGTTGTAAGATTTTTGTGTAGCGATGAAGCGAGCTATATCACCCGTCAGGTTATTTCAGTCAATGGAGGGCTGATTTAATGAAACGTGTTGTTATTACTGGAATGGCGGGTATTACCTCTTTGGGAGAAACGGCCGATGCTATTTTTACCCAATTTGCACAAGCAAAAAGTGGCATACGTTATATGCCAGAATGGGAGATATTCACTGACTTAAGATGTAAAATTGCAGGGCCAGTCGAATCTTTTCAAGTGCCTAAGCATTTTAATCGTAAAGTGACTCGTGGAATGGGGCGCGTCGCATTGATGTCTGTGATTAGTGCAGAAAAAGCATTAACCGATGCTGGATTACTGAATGATCCTATTTTAGCTAATGGTGAAACTGGGGTGGCTTTTGGTTCATCTGCCGGTAGTGTCGATGCGGTGGCTGAATTTGGCAGTATGCTCTTAGACCAAAATATGGGGAAAATGAATGCGACCACTTATATTCGAATGATGTCACATACCAGTGCTGTGAATATGACTGTGTATTTTGGTTTAAAAGGGCTGACTTTACCGACCTCAAGCGCTTGTACCTCAGGATCAATGGCGATTGGTCAAGCCTATGAAGCCATTAAATATGGTAAACAGACGGTGATGCTTGCGGGTGGTGCAGAAGAGTTGAGTGCAGCAGGTACGGCTGTCTTTGATGTGCTACTGGCTACAAGTGGTATGAATCATCAACCTGAAAAATCTCCGCGTCCTTTTGATACTGATCGTGATGGATTGGTTGTTGGTGAAGGTGCGGGTTGTTTAATCCTAGAAGAATATGAACATGCAAAAGCCCGTGGCGCAAAAATGTATGCTGAAATTATTGGTTATGGCAGCAATACCGATGGTCAACATGTAACACGACCAGATTCTGAAATGATGGGGCGCTGTATGCAATTGGCACTTAAAGATGCCGATATTTCGGCTGATGCAATTGATTATGTCAATGCACATGGTACTTCAACGGATCAGGGTGATATTGCAGAAACGCAAGCAACGGCAAGGGTATTAGGTAAAAAGCCGATTAGCTCATTGAAAAGCTATTTTGGACATACTTTAGGTGCTTGTGGCGCAATTGAAGCTTGGCTGTGTTTGGAAATGATGCATCGGAATAGTTTTATTCCAACCTTAAATCTCAATAATATCGATCCACAATGTGGAGATTTAGATTATATTGTTGGTCAGATTCGCTATATAAATGCTGAAATACTCATGAGTAATAATTTTGCATTCGGAGGAATTAATACCTCCATTATTTTTAAACGTATCTAATAATAGAAAATAGGATATTACAATGCTAATAAAGAAAGTTTGTGCAGCGATCATATTATGTTGTGGGGGAATTATTTCCGCTCAAGCTGCTGATGAGACGCATCATTTTAATTTTAAAGAAGCGGTAGAGCGAGCTGTCGCAGATGGAACTTTAGATGGTTCAGTTAAGTTTTATTTAGCGGGAACAAAATCTGGGGGGCACATCATTGCAAAGGGTTTAGTCACTAATAAAAAAACCAATGGATTTGCTAAAACGGCTGAAAATGCATGTGACCATGTACTTCGTTCTGCATTGATTCAATTTCAAAATACAGCGAAAGCGAAAGGTGCTAATGCGGTCACTAATTTAGTCAGTTATTACAAATCTAAGGAAACTCAAAGTACCACAACGTATGAATGCCACAAAGGGGCAGCGATTGCTGGTGTCGCATTGAAAGGCGATATTGTTAAGTTTTGATGCATAAGTAGGATACATTGGGTTAATGACACAGCGCACGATTCAAATTCATGTTCAAATATTAACTCAATTTATACCTTTAGATCGATCTAACTTTGTTGATTTTTCTACATTTAATAGCTATAAAAAACGATGTATTGCTCAACAACGTAATCAGTATTTAACGACGTTTTTTCTTCAAAAAATTTCAACTGAAGACTTTGCTAAAACTGAACATGGAAAACCATATTTATTCAATTTTCCAAAATATTCATTCAATCATTCGCATAGTCAAAAAAATTATACGCTTGCATTGTCACAACATGTCCAAGATCTGGGTGTTGATATTGAAGACTTAGATCGTAAAGTACGTTTTGAGGCTTTGGCGAAACATGCGTTTCATCCTAATGAATATCAGACATGGGAAGCTTTGGATTTTGATCCTGTGTACTGGTTTAAAGTATGGACGACAAAGGAAGCTGTACTTAAAGCATCAGGTTTAGGTATTCGTTTAAGTTTGAATGAGTTAGATACTCAAGCCCATGCTTTAAGCGATGGGGGAATATGTCAGCACCCTCAGATTGGTATATTTGCTTATCAAAATTATCAGCTTGCACATTGCATGCTTACCGTTGCTTGGAGAGCAGAGCAGTCCTGTAAAGGATTCTCTTTTCCACAGATTCAAGTGATCCAGCATTAACAAGTTAATTATTAGCCCTGAATATGAGCATCGTAAACAAAAAAAGCCCATCATATGATGAGCTTTTTTTGTTTTGAACGATTAAGGAATTTCTTGTTCATCAAACTCAGGTTTAACTTGTACGATAAAGTCCTGACGGTTTAGACCACGCCATAACGCAAAAGCTGTACCAATATAGATTGATGAATATGTACCTACAAATACACCAACAAACATCGCGACTGAGAACCAATGTAAGCCATCCCCACCCAAGAACATCATGGCTAGAACAACCAGCAATAAGGTCATAGAGGTATGAAAGGTACGCTTTAGGGTTTCAGTCAATGCAATATTGACAATCTCTAAAGGTGTTGCACCACGAATTTTTCGGAAATTCTCACGAATACGATCTGATACGACAATGTTATCATTGAGTGAGAAACCGATTAAAGCCAAGACCGCTGCAAGAACAGTTAAGTCAAATGGCCATTGCATCATGGCAAAAATACCTAAAGTCACAATCACGTCATGCAGTAGCGAAAGTACCGCACCGACAGCCAATTTAAACTCAAAGCGAATGGTGACGTAAACCAGCATCAGTAGCATAGCAAGTGCTACAGCACCCGCTGAACGAATGTAAAGTTCATTCCCGACTTGTCCACCGACAACATCTACTTTATGCACAATTGCCGTGTTGTCTGGTAATTGGATTGCTTTGGTAATGGCATTGCTTAAATCATCGACCTTAACATCATCTTGTGCAGGCATACGAACGATAAGATCGCGATTAGTACCAATCGTTTGCACGACAGGATCATGAAAGCCTGCTTTATCTAAAGCTGCCACAACTTCAGCCGATTTTACTGGCTTGCTGTAATTAAGTTCAGCCGAAATACCACCCGTAAAGTCTAACCCGAGGTTGAGACCTTTGGTGGTAATGAAGAACAAGCTGGCAATGGTCAAAATGATGGAAATGATTGCCGCAGGTTTGGCAATCTTCATAAAATTAATTATGCGTTCATCATCTGGACGACCGTATTTTTTAGGTTGAGTCACTTCAGTCATCATCGATCTCCTAAATGCTCAACTTTTTCAAATTACGTTTTTTACCGTAAATGAGTTGGATGATAGCACGCGTTACAGTAATCGCTGTAAACATCGAGCATACAATACCAATCATGAGTGTTACGGCAAAGCCTTTGATTGGACCAGTACCAATCGCAAATAAAATGAATGCCACGAGGAAGGTGGTTAAATTCGAGTCTAAAATAGTATTATAGGCTCGATCATAACCCGCAATAATGGCTTGCTTAGGTGATGCGCCCCAACGTATTTCTTCTCGTATTCGCTCACAAATCAAGACATTGGCGTCAACAGCCATACCGATGGTAATCACGATACCCGCAATACCCGGTAAGGTGAGTGATGCACCAATCCAAGACATGATCGTCAGAATCATCGCCAAGTTAATGACTAAGGCAAAATCTGCAATCAGACCAAATAGACGGAAGAAGGCAACCATCCACAAAGCGACAAGAATAAAACCGACTTGCGTTGAAAGTACGCCTTTATCAATGTTTTCTTGTCCTAGGCTTGGCCCCACGACACGTTCTTCAACAAAGTACATTGGTGCAGCTAAAGCACCAGAACGAAGCATTAACGCAAGTTCAGCCGCTTCTTGAGGTGAACTCATTCCAGTAATACGGAATTGTGCACCGAGTACAGCTTGAATGTTTGGTGCGCTGAGCACAACTGATTCTGCATAAGGGGTACGCACTTCAGTTTGTGCACCTGTTACAGGATCGGTCACAGTACTTACTTTTTGTTTATTTTCAATAAACAAAATGGCCATACGTTTACCTACAGCATTGCGTGTTGCATCTGCCATAAGTTTTCCACCAGCACTGTCCAAAGTAATATTAACTTCAGCACCACCAGAATCTTGACTAAATCCACTCGCTGCATTTTGAACGCGTTCGCCAGTTAAGATCCGGCTACGATTGAGCAGTATTTCTCGACCACTATCCAGTGATTGATAAGCGAAAGCTTCTGTACCAGGAGGTAAAGGTTGCCCATTTAACTTACCCGTATAACGATCGACATATTGATCATTTAAATCGGAAACTAAACGGAATTCTAAGTTTGCAGTACGACCCAAAACACGTTTTGCTTCGGCTGTATCTTGTACACCCGGGAGTTCAACCACAATGCGGTTGCTACCTTGCGTTTGCACCAATGCTTCGGCAACACCTAGCTCATTAATACGATTTCGTAACGTGGTTAAGTTTTGGTTTAATGCATAGGATTGAATTTCTTGCTTCGTCGCATCGTTATAGGTCAACTTCAGTGTAGAACCTGTATCGGTTGCAATCGCTTGCTGCGTATATTTATTCCCATTGCGGCGTAAAAAATCCATCGCATTGGTACGGTCATCATTATTTGCAAATTGTATAGTGATGACATTGTTATTTAATGACAAATTATTAAATTTAATTTTATTGTCACGGAACTCACGACGTAAATCTGTTTCTGATGTTTCCATACGTTGTGCAACAGCTTTGTCCATATCTACTTCAAGTAAGAAGTGAACACCACCGCGTAAGTCCAAACCCAGCTTCATTGGTTTAGCACCAATTTTTTGCAACCATTCAGGTGTGGTTGGTGCAAGGTTTAATGCAACTGTATAATTTTCACCGAGTCCATTGGCTAAAGCTGCTTTGGCTTTTAATTGAGCCTCTGATGTGCTTAAACGTAGGAGTGCGGCATTTTTGGTGAAAGTATTATCATGACTGCTAATATTTTCGTTTTTTAAAATTTGCTCTGCTTTTTGTATAACGGTCTGGTCAATGACGGTACCTGCCTTGGCACCAGAAATTTGAACAGCAGGTTCATCAGGATACAAACTTGGCAGTGCGTATAATGTACTGATGATTAAAACAACCAAAATCAGTATATATTTCCATGCAGGGTAACGCATTTGCTTTCTTCTTAAAATGAAAAAGTCGTGCTAGTAGCACGACTGTTTTATGATTAAAGGTTATTTAGTGTGCCTTCAGGCAATACTGAAATGACACTCGCACGTTGGATTTTAACTTCATTACCACGGTTTAGCTCAACGACTGCAAAATCACCTTCGATCTTGGTGATACGTCCCATTAAACCACCCGCAAATACAACTTCACTGCCTACGCCTAAGCTTTCAACTAAGTTGCGATGTTCTTTTGCGCGTTTTGCTTGAGGACGCCAAATGAGGAAATAGAAGATTGCTACAAATACAGCAATCATTAATATGTTTGCCATCATGCTTGGACCTTGTGCAGCTGCTGGTGCAGCGTGAGCAGAAGAAATAAAAAAGCTCATTTTAGTTTCCTAAAGTTAAATAACGGGTGTCTTTTTGTGGTCGTTGAGACTTCAATATGGTTACAACTGAAAAAATTTCTAGTTAATAACGTTATATATTTTGAAATAACAAAAACCACATGACATTTAAATTGACTTGTTCTGCAATTTACATTGTCTTGAGTTTGAGCGCAAATACTGATGACGGAATATTCAATGCTGTTTTATATTTGAATATTAGTCTTCAGGGCAAGGCGGAACGTCTAAACCACGACGCTGATAAAAATCAGTTACATAGTCATCAAAAGTACCGTTATCTAATGCATCACGGATATCTTGAGTAAAACGTTGGTAATAACGTAAATTATGAATGGTTCCCAGCATTGAACCGAGCATTTCACCACATTTTTCTAAATGGAATAAGTAAGCTCGAGAAAAGTTGCTACAGGTATAGCAATCGCAGTGTTGATCTAGTGGACGTTGATCGTGACGATATTGTGCATTACGAATTCGGACTAAACCATCGGTGACAAAATAATGACCATTGCGTGCATTACGTGTTGGCATGACACAGTCAAACATATCGACACCACGACGAATGGCTTCAACAATATCTTCAGGTTTGCCTACACCCATCAAGTAGCGTGGTTTATCTGCCGGCATTTTTACTGGAAGATAATCCAAGACCTTGATCATTTCCTCTTTGGGCTCGCCCACAGAAAGACCACCAATCGCAAAGCCATCAAAGTCAATTTCTTTTAAACCATTAAGTGATTCTTCACGAAGATCTTCATACATGCCACCTTGGATGATACCGAACAAGGCATTTTTATTTTTTAACACATCATGATGTTGAGTTTTACAACGCTTCGCCCAACGTAAAGAAAGCTGTAATGATTTTTGCGCCTCTTCATGTGTTGCTGGGTAAGGTGTACATTCGTCAAAAATCATGACGATGTCGGAATTCAAAGTATGTTGAATATCCATTGAAATTTCAGGCGATAAAAAGACTTTTGAACCATCAATCGGTGAACGGAAAGTCACACCATCTTCTTTAATTTTACGCATAGCACCCAAGCTGAACACTTGGAAGCCGCCTGAATCGGTCAAAATGGGTTTGTTCCATTTCATGAAACCGTGTAAGCCACCATGTTCACGAATGACATCTAAACCAGGACGTAAATAAAGATGGAATGTGTTACCTAAAATAATTTGAGCTTTGATATCCTCAATATCACGTGGCAACATACCTTTAACCGTGCCGTAAGTACCGACAGGCATGAATACAGGCGTTTCAATTACGCCATGTTCAAGCGTTAAACGACCACGACGGGCACGACCCGACTGACCTAATTTTTCAAACTTCATAAAATATCCAGATCTAGCGAAAAAACAGTTCGCTGATGGTGTTGCAAAAGGGGGTTATTTTCCTAGATTCTGAGATTGGATGCCACAAAATTTACAATATTATTATGATGAAGTATTTAGAGTATTTTGATGTACTTAAAAGATTGATGCAGTGCGAAATGATTTTATGCAATTCATCATTTCTATTTGATTCAACATGAGTGCATGGATGAGTAAGAACAAGTGTTTTGTAAGGTTTTAATCTAGATCTGAGTTGTTGAACGGCATTACTTTTAATTCATATTGATCTTATAGAATGATTGAAAGAGAAATAGCACAATTCAGGATATTTCTCTTTCATGAGATCAGTCAATAAGGATTTTTTTAATGATTGCTTATGCAGTTATGAGCTTATGTGTATCGTGAACGGGTTAAAAATTAGGTCGATAGTCAAAATTTTGTAACGTAATTGAATCTGAAAATGGACGAATCGACTTCTTTGCCAAAGTTACACTGTTAATGAGGTTGTTGGGAAAGATTTGAATGGTGTTATTAAACTCTTCGACATTTCGGTTAAAGATGGTAATCGCAGCACCGACATTTTCATTTTGTTCTTGAATATCATCCATCATCTTTGCATACAAAGTATCTGCTTTTAATTCTGGATAGTTTTCAATCACGACATTTAAGCTACGCATCACATCTTGGTTGAGCTTTTCAATATGTTGTAAATGTGAGACATCGGCATGATCGAGATTTAAATTCAAAATTTGTTGGCGTAATTCTGTCACTTTTTCTAAAGTCGATTTTTCAAAGTGAGTGTATTGCGCTAGCGTTTGCTCTAAAGCCTCCAAAGTTTTAACTTTTTGGCGTTCAAAATTGGCCACTTCAGCCCACGCTCGTTTGGTTGCATTAAAATAACGAACAATGTTATTACGAATTGAAATCGCCCAAATTGCAGCGATAACAAAAATACCAATAAAAATCAATAAACCCATAGTCGTTATTCCTTGTTTATTTGTTATGCAATTAAGTTTAGCATGCTCTGTTTGAAATTTTCATATTCAGGTAAGGTCAATGTACGCAAATGGCCTCTTAATACAGAAATATCGGTGATGTCTTGTTTCTTTCGAGATACACGTAATAAGTTTTGCTCACCAATATAGCAGAGTATATTCTCTTGAAAATGATAGACCACATCACCTGAATAATGCTCAAAAAAATCACTTAACTTTAAGGTTAAACTGGGGCTAATGGTTCGTGCAAGTTGATGCTGATCATAGCCAAAGATATGTAGGTTTTGATTGACTAAGATATCACTGGTTAACCAAGTTTGGGTATACGGATAAATAAACTCATCATGTTGATTGCTGGCAGCAAAACCTAAAGCTGGCATTTGAAAGATAAAAGCCCCCCATTGATCTTTATGGATTTCCTTTATTTTTTGTTTTTCAGTATCTAAACCACGTATAGAGAGTTCATTGGCATAGTGATATTGAAACAGCATCACTTGGTGCTCAATTTCTCCATCATGCCAAGTTGTAGATGCAAACTGGATAATTTCATTAGAAACATTGCCTTGAGAAAACAAAGGAAAAGTTTGTTTCAACTTGCTCAGGACCAATAATGGATTACTGGTGGCTGAAATATAGCTTGGCATCTTATTAAAGTGTAAATCGTAGCGAAGTAATAATATTCGTTGTTCTAAATATTGAGTGATCTCCACAATAGGATCCTCACTTTCATAGATAAGATAAGCAAGGAAACCACAGAGGAAACTTGCCAGCAAACTTAAAGGATAGGGGAAATAAGGATGAATAAACCAGCCAATAAGGATGGTTAGAACAGCAATAATAATGAGTAAGCGTGGAATGGTATTATAAAAGGATAAATCTTTGCTTGTACCCCAAGGATGTAAGGCATCTAAAATATCTTGTGCAGACGTTGCTTGTCTGCCGATATCCCAAAGACGCGCGATATTTTCCATGACTTGTTTATTTTTTTTAGTTCTAAGATGAAGAATGTACTGTACGGTATCTAGAGGCATGAAATCTGTATGAGCTTAAGTGGCAGTTAAGGGGATTTAAGCACAAGTATTAAATCGTAATGTGCTGGATTATGCGCTAAAAACAATCTATTTGAAATTCTATCTCTTTAAATTTTTGAGTATTTTTATTGATAAAAGAGCTGGTTGTTGCCAGCTCTTTTATTTCAGCTTTAGATTCGATCAACCAACATAGCATCACCATAACTAAAGAAACGGTATTGTTGAGCAATTGCATGCTGATAAGCATTTAAAATATTTTCTTGATTGGATAATGCTGAAACGAGCATTAATAGTGTTGATTCAGGTAGGTGGAAGTTCGTGATTAATCGATCTACCACGCAGAATTGATAACCTGGATAAATAAAAATTTGTGTATCACCCATCCACGCACCAATTTTGCCACCGCAGGCTTGAGCTGCACTTTCCAATGCACGAGTCGCAGTGGTCCCAACGGCAATGACTTTATTACCACGTGCTTGGGTCTCTTGAATGAGTTTGGCAGTTGCTTCTGGCACATCGCACCATTCACTATGCATCACATGATTTGCAATATCTGTAGTGCGTACAGGTAAAAATGTGCCTGCGCCCACATGCAATGTCACGAAAGCTTTATGGATGCCTTTTTGTTCCAATTGATCTAATAAGTTTTGGTCAAAATGTAGGCTTGCTGTCGGTGCAGCAACACTGGCTAGTTTGGTGGGATCATTAAATACGGTTTGATAACGAACGGTATCAATTTCTTCTGCTTCACGATTGAAATAAGGCGGGATTGGTAGTTGGCCATAACGATCTAAAACTTGCAAAATAGGTTGTGAAAATTCAACTTCAAACAAATTTTCATGACGACCAATGACTGTGACTTTAATTGCATCTTCACCAATAAAGAGTTCAGCTCCCGCTTTGGGTGAATTACTGGCTTTAATATGACAATGCGCAATTGTTTGATTAAAAATACGTTCAACCAAAACTTCAACGGCACCACCAGTAGCGCGCTTACCTTTAAGGCGAGCTTTCATCACTTTAGTATCATTCAGCACCATTAAATCACCTTCTTCGAACAGATCTAAAATATCTGTGAAGTGAAGATCTTGATAACTGCCACTGGTATTTAAATGAAGGAGGCGAGAAGCACTGCGAGTTTCTAAAGGATAACGGGCAATAAGTTCATCGGGGAGGTCAAAATTAAAGTCAGAAAGTTGCATCATGGAATACGATAAAAACTGCGAAGTAAAAACTGGAGCTAGTATAGTCTTTTTTCGATTTGATGGCTAAAATTGCTGATTTATACATCAAAATAACCAATTGTGATTTAAAAATAACCAATTGTAAAAAGTTGTCGTTGACAACAAAATCAAACACGCTATTATACGCACACAACCTCTCCCGAGGTGGTGAAATTGGTAGACGCGGCGGATTCAAAATCCGCTGTCAGAGATGACGTGTCGGTTCGAGTCCGACCCTCGGGACCAAATTCAGAATCATGAGATTCTAAAAACCCCAAGCTTGTACTAAAGGCTTGGGGTTTTTTATTGTCTCAATAAAATGTGATTAGATTGCATGGTATTTATTTTTTATTATAATAAGTTATTGTTTGTATTTTAAAAATAACTTTAAAGTGAAGCGTGAAGTGAAATAAATAACGTTTTGCTTTCGATAAAGAAATCTATTCAGTGTTTCTTCTTAACGAAACAGTATGAATTTAAAAATATTATTGATATATTGGATTGTGTAAGTTTTGTAAAAATATAAATAAAATACTCATCATTGCTAGAGAGGCGGGGTATGAGGCTAGAATTTTTAGAACTTGGTCAGGCTGATCAACTCAGTGCATGCAAATTATCTTTGTTATTAGGCGTTTTTACCGCAGATAATCGTATTGATGGGTTTTTAAAATGTGCACGAGGGATTTTACAAGCAGATTGTGCAATTTTAGCTTTTCATCATGAGCCATATATTTGGTATTCATCTCAGGATGGCTTTAAAGCATTACAGGCAAAAAAAGAAGCCAATTTAACGCCTTATTTTGCAGGTGATTGGGTGCTTGATTTGCATCATGAGAACTTTCCGGCTTTTTCACAACATATTCAAGATCTTGGGGTTAAGCATCATCGAATTGTCGCTTTTGATTTAAAAATCAATACGACGGAATCTATTGGTCAAGTCATTTTATTTGATCAAAAAAAAGAATCCTACAGTGCGCAAAATTTAGAACTGGTACAAGAGTTTGCCATGAGTATCATGGATATTATTGAGTTGCGTTTAGAATATGATGAGTTAAAAGAATTATACGAACAACAATCTGCATTAAATTCAAGTAAGACAAAATTTTTCCAAATTATTGCGCATGATTTACGCGCGCCATTTCATGGTTTAATTGGCTTCTCTGAGGTCTTGGCAGAAGAGCGCGATACTTTAGCTGAGCCTGAAATTCAAAATATTGCTGAATATTTGCATGATACGACTCAGTCGACCTATAACTTGTTAGAAAATTTGTTGAATTGGGCCATGGCTGAAGGTGGTCGTTTTGTCTATCACCCAATCCATTTTAATTTAAAGCAAGTGACGCAAATTGTTTATGCAGTACTCAATACGCTTGCAGTTAAAAAAAATATTGAACTGATCGAAGATGTTTCTGAGGACATTAAGGTGTTTGCAGATATCAATATGATGACATCGGTGATTCAGAACTTGGTGTCAAATGCTTTAAAATTTACCCATGTTGATGGCTCGGGCAAAGTTTCGATTCGCGCCAGATCATCCGCACAGGGTGTAGAGGTTGAGATTCAAGATTCGGGTTTAGGTATGACAAAAACGCAAATCGAAACGATCTTTGATCCGCATATTCAAGTGAGTCTAAAGGGGACATCGGGCGAAAAAGGGACGGGTTTAGGATTGGTGCTGTGTAAACGATTTATCGATTTAAATTACGGGAAAATTACCGTGCAATCGAAAGAGGGTGAAGGAACCACATTTAAAGTATTATTACCAACAGCGGCAAAGACGAGTTCTGTTTTGCAGGTGCAAGAGTATTTACATCAATAAGCATTTAAAATTCAAATAAAAGTAAATTAATTTTTCTCAAATTAGTTTTCACCTGCTATAAATAAAACATAATTAAGACGTACAGGCTTTTCCGATGAACGCTGAACAATTGCAAAAAACTTTACGTGCAAGTCAGTATGCAGAACAAGTATTAAATTTACATCAAGCTGTTTTAGAACAAGATTATGCAGTTGATCAATTTAGTAGTTCCTTCTCAACGGAAAAGATTCAGCATCTAGTACAAGACGCTTTAGTCTCCATTCATGATGAAATGACGTGGATGCATACAATTCGTGTATTGCGTGCTCGTCTAATGTTTCGTTGGATTTGGCAAGATGCCAATCAAATGACTGAGGTCGTGACATTAACGCGTGAGCTTTCCGATTTTGCCGATGCCAGTATTATTGCTGCAAAAGCTTTTGCACGTGCTCCGTTGGTGGCGAAACATGGAGAGCCGATCGGTTATTCCGGTAAGGTGCAAGATCTGATTGTGATCGCCATGGGGAAATTGGGTGCACAAGAGCTGAATTTATCCAGTGATATTGATTTAATTTTTGCCTTTGATGAACAAGGTGAATGCAATGGGCGCAAGTCGATTGATGTGCAACAGTTTTGTATTCTTTGGGGGCAAAAGTTGATTTATCTGCTTGACCACATCACGGCAGATGGTTTTGTTTTTCGGGTCGATATGCGTTTGCGCCCTTGGGGTGATGGTTCTGCCTTAGCCATCAGTCATGTCGCGCTGGAAAAATATTTGAGCCAGCATGGGCGTGAATGGGAGCGTTATGCATGGATTAAAGCCCGCATTGTTTCGGGGGGTAAGGAGGGCGATGATTTACTCGAGATGACTCGTCCTTTCGTGTTTCGTAAATATGTCGATTACACTGCATTCGAAGCGATGCGCGAAATGAAAGCCATGATTGAGCGTGAAGTTACACGCCGTAATATTGAAGATGATATTAAATTAGGTGCCGGTGGTATTCGAGAAGTTGAATTTATTGTCCAAGTTTTCCAGTTAATTTACGGTGGTTCAAAACTAGAATTACAAGATCGGCAATGTTTAGTCAGTTTGCAGCATTTGGGTCAGGTGGGGCTTTTAGAACAAAATGCTGTCTCAGACTTAGAGGATGCTTATTTATTTTTGCGCCGTGTTGAACATGCGATTCAGGCATTAAATGACCAACAAACACAGTCACTTCCTACAGAGCCAGATTTACGCCATAGAATGAGTGAAACATTGGGTTTTGAGAGTTGGGAAGCATTCATTGCGTGTTTGAATCAAAAGCGTAGCAAAGTGATTTACCAATTTGAGCATCTTATTAAAGAAAAAGGTTTGGATGCTACAGTTGAAAACTTTGGTCAATTGGAAAAGCAATTGGATGTGGTTCTTGATGAAAAAACTAAAAACTTAATTCATGAGTTTTGGTTTGGTCATGCGATTAAGAAATTACCTGCTAAAGCGGTACAGCGTTTAAAAGAGTTTTGGCCACATTTAATTGAAGTTGTTTTACAGTCAGATAAACCACAAATTGCATTGCTGCGCTTAATGCCTTTAATTGAATCTGTCATGCGTCGGACTGTGTATTTGGTGATGCTGATTGAAAGTAAAGGTGCCTTACAACGCTTGGTGAAAATGGCAACGGTCAGCCCGTGGATTTGTGAAGAGCTCACGCATTACCCTGTATTGCTTGATGAATTTTTATCCATGGATTTTGAATTGCCGAAGCGCCAAGATTTAGAAGATTCATTACGCCAACAATTATTACGCATTGAAATAGATCAAGTTGAAGATCAGATGCGGGTGTTAAGATTGTTTAAAAAATCCAATGTCCTGACTGTGGCTGCCAGTGACGTATTGGCTGAAAGTCCGTTAATGAAGGTGTCTGATGCCTTAACCGATATTGCTGAAGTGTCCGTCAGTGCCACTCTCAATTTGGCCTATCAAACGGTGGCTAAAAAACACGGCTATCCATTGGATGTGGAAGGGAACAGATGCTCATTGAGTCATTTAGCATTTGTGGTGGTGGGGTATGGAAAAGTCGGTGGAATTGAACTGGGATATGGGTCAGATTTAGATCTAGTCTTCATTCATTATATGGATGAACAGGCAGACACGGATGGTCATAAAGTTATCAGCGGTTTTGAATTCGCTATGCGTGTTGCACAAAAATTTATGTCCTTAATGACGACCCAAACTTTAGATGGGCGTGTGTATGAAATTGATACGCGTTTACGACCATCCGGTGAAGCGGGGTTATTAGTCACCAGTTTGAAAGCATTTGAACAATATCAAATAAAACGTGCTTGGGTGTGGGAGCATCAAGCTTTAGTGCGTGCACGCTCAATTGCAGGTGAGCAAACTTTACGAGATAAATTTGAACAATTGCGCTGTCGCATTCTAACTTTACCGAGAGATGAGCAGACGGTTCGTGCAGAAGTATTGAAAATGCGTCAAAAAATGAAGGATCATCTTGGGTCATCTAAAGAACAGAAAAAAGATGGAATTTTTCATTTAAAACAGGATGCAGGAGGTATCGTTGACATAGAATTTATGGCACAGTATGCCGTGTTAGCCTGGAGTGGGACGAATAAAGATCTCGCCCATTATTCCGACAATGTACGAATTTTAGAAGATGCTGCAAAAGCCGGTTACTTATCCAGTAACGATGTATCTGCTCTGATTCAAGCCTATCTCAGTGAACGAGCCGAGAGCCATCGCTTAGCCCTTGCAAACCACAGTATGCAAGTTAGTGCAGCAGATTGGCGCGATACCCGAGAGGTCGTTTGCAAGTTATGGCAAAGATTAATTGATCCAGCTGCGGTTTTCGCGTTGGAAAGTGAATAATTGTATAAAAATTTGGAGTGTGTGCCATGAACTTGGCTGATCGTGATGGTTTTATTTGGCAAGATGGACAATTGGTTGACTGGCGTGAAGCGAAAATCCACGTCTTAACTCATACATTACATTATAGTATGGGGGTCTTTGAGGGTGTCCGTGCTTATGAAACGCCTAATGGTACTGCGATTTTCCGTCTCCAAGATCATACGAAACGTTTGCTAAACTCTGCAAAAATTTATCAAATGAAAGTACCATTTGATCAAAAGACTTTAGAACAAGCTCAAATTGATGTGGTACGTGAAAATAAATTAGCATCATGCTATTTACGTCCAATTATTTTTATTGGTTCGGAAAAACTCGGTATTGCAGCAACAGACAATACCATTCATGCGACTGTCGCTGCATGGAGCTGGGGTGCTTATCTTGGTGAAGAAGCGATGACCAAAGGCATTCGTGTAAAAACCTCTTCATTCACACACCATCATCCCAATGTGACTATGTGTAAAGCGAAAGCATCAGGTAACTACACCTTGTCTATTTTGGCACATCAAGAAGTTGCACATTCAGGCTATGATGAAGCAATGTTGATGGATCCTCAGGGTTATGTGTGCCAAGGTTCTGGCGAAAACGTTTTCTTAGTCCGAGATGGCGTAATCCATACCCCAGATATTTCGGGCGGCGCTTTAGACGGTATTACTCGTCAAACCATTATTACGATTGCTAAAGATTTGGGTTATGAAGTGATTGAACGTCGTATCACTCGTGATGAATTTTATATTGGTGATGAAGCATTCTTCACGGGTACTGCAGCAGAAGTTACTCCTATTCGTGAATATGATGATCGTGAAATTGGCAATGGTACACGTGGTCCAATTACTGAAAAAATTCAAAAAGCTTACTTTGATGCTGTTCAAGGTAAAGATCCAAAATATGCACACTGGTTGACTTACATCAAATAAGTCTAGTGTTATAGAAAAAGGCATTGTTCTCTCACATGAGAACAATGCCTTTTTTGTGCAAAAGGATTAAGTAGCTATTCTAAGATTGGGAGATATTTTCCTGTGATGCGGGTATAGTGTAGCTTTTATATTCTTTACCCACCCATTGCATATGATAGGGATCATCATTTTTTTTATAACCATGAGTATCTAATTCATCACCCATTATTTTCCAAGTTTCAAAACTTTTGTCTTTATCTTCACCTTGTAAGTTGATCGGTTTGGTTTTAATAAAATAGGTTAAATAAGCAAATAGAGATTTTTTAGGCACTGAAATTTTTGGGTAGATGTCTAATAAAATAAGCGATGTTGCACGATGATCTAGATGATCACCAGGATTTCTCTCTGAATCTTCATCTGTAATATAGAAAGCGGCTTCTTGAGCGTTTGCCATTTCTAGATTAATAATGTTAATTAAAGATTCTTTAATATCTTCAAGTGAATATTGCTGCTGGTGAACAACATCATAGATATATTGGCTTTTATGCTCAACAAGTTCATCTAATGAAGTGGTTTTATCTGCATCTGTTAATCTTAAATTATACAGGACAATACTTGAGCCGATAGAAATTCGAGTCACATAGCGTTGATTGATTAATACTTCATTTTCAACAACCTGATCTTTGTTATTGTTCCAAAAGGAAATGGCTGCGGTATGGGCTTTTTCACGAGCATGCCACCAAGAAATTGCGCGGAATACTTTTTTTCTATTTTTTCGGTTTGCATCACCACCCGTTAGAACAATAAAAACTTTCTTATCATCTGGATTATCAATAATTTGATGACGAGCTTCACAGCCCATAAACAGTTCAATATCATCTGGATGTGCCACCGTAAAAAAAGAAATTTTTGCGGTATTCTGAATAGCTGCTAAGTCAAGAGTAGTGGTTTTGGGAATGGCATGAGGAGATTTTATGCGGTAACCAAACGTTATGATGAAACGAAAGAGAAAAAGAAAGAAGTTTTTCATTTGAATACACCTAAGTTTTTTATTGTATGTAAAAAACATTTGAGTTACAGCGAAATTGAGGCAAATAGTATCGAATTTTCGCTTTTATAGGTAGTTTTATTGCAACAAACATTGCGCTTAAGCGCTATAACAGAAAAGCAGGTTAACGACTGCTGTATTGAAAGAGATGGTATTTAAGCATTGGTTGGACATTGTCGAAACAGATAAAAACGATGTTATATGTGATAGCTACTTGATATTCAAAGTATATGTAAATAAGTACTGTATAAGCATGTATTTATTCATACAGTAAACGTCAGCAAGCATTTTATTCTTAATATATAATGTTTTAAATTGGCGTATAAAAGAAATGTTAAGGTCTGACTATGACTCACGATGTTATTCCACAAAGTTTATCGGATACTGAGCAAAAAAATGTCATCTTGTGCATGAAATGGGGAACCAAATACGGTTCTGAGTATGTAAATCGTTTGTACAATATGGTAAAACGACATACAACCGTTGATTTTCAGATGGTATGTTTAACTGATCGTACCGAAGGCATTACTCCAGAAGTACAGTGTTTTCCAATTCCCTCTTTAGCTCTTCCTGAAGGGAGTCCTGAGCGTGGTTGGAATAAGCTTTCAACTTTTGAACCAGACTTATATGGTTTAAAAGGTAATGCGCTATTTTTAGATCTTGATGTTGTTATTGTTGATAATATTGATGACTTCTTTACCTACCCAGGTGACTTCCTCATTATTCATGACTGGAAGAGACCTTGGCGCATTACAGGGAATAGTTCGGTTTATCGTTTTAAACTCGGTGCATTTCCAGGGTTAATGCCTTATTTTCGTGAGCATTTTGATGAAATTCGTGAGAAATTTCGCAATGAGCAAGCTTATTTATCATGGTATGTCGATCAAGAAAAGAAACTCAGCTACTGGCCTGACAGTTGGTGTAAGAGTTATAAATATCATTGCTTGCAGAAAATTCCATTGGCATATTTTAAGCCACCAGTAAAACCTCAAGACGTTAAAATTATTATTTTCCATGGTGAAATTAATCCACCTGATGCAATTAATGGTGGCGGCGGTAAGTGGTATCGCTATGTCTTGCCATCGAAGTGGATTAAAGACGCTTGGCAATAATTTTTTTCAGATTTAGAGTGTGTTGTTATGAGTGATGTACTTCAGCCTGTCGATATCGTGATTACATGGGTAGATGGAAATGATATTGAACTGAGTAATAAGCGTCAGGGATATATGACAGAAACGGTTGCACGTGATGCTGCCAGTACAACACGCTTTGCAAATAATGAAGAAATTTATTTCTGTATTGCTTCTATTTTAAAGTATGTGCCTTATTGTGGAACAATTTATGTTGTTACGGACAATCAAAAGCCAGAATGGTTAGAACAGTTTGCCGTACAGAATATTTGTGCAACAGATAAAATAAAAGTCATTGATCATCGAATCCTATTCTCAGGTTATGAAAGTAGTCTGCCTACATTCAACTCGTTGACGATAGAGACGATGTTGTGGAATATTCCGGGATTATCAAGTCGGTTTATTTATTTAAATGATGATGTTTTTATGAATGCTCCTTCTGAGCTTTCAGACTGTTTTGTGGATGAAAAAGTTGTCATTTATGGTCAATGGAAAAGTAATTTTCTGATTAAGATGAAATATCTTTTTAGAAAATTTTTACATCAAACCATGGGTAAAAAATTACAACCTAAATTTACCACTGCACAAATGTTAAGTGCGGATATGGTTGGGCTTCAGCGTTATTACGAATTGCATCATCGTCCACATTTTATTAAAACTGAAGTGCTGCAAGATTATTTTATGCAGCATCCTGAAATTTTGAAGCAGCAAATTAGTTTTAAGTTTAGATATTTTGAGCAGTTTTTGCCTATAGGTTTAGCCAATCATCTGAGTATCCAACAGGATCTAGCCATACTTAAGCCTGATGAAAAAGTTGCATATTTAAAGCCTGATGATGATATTTCTAGATTTTTGAATGCATTACAGAATGATGAAATTAAGTATGGTTGTATTCAGAGTTTGGATTTGATGGCTGAATCGAAACAAGTATTGGTTCGCACTGCAATGATAGAAAAGTTTGGTGATTTTTTACCGAAAGAATTGAAGGGTCAAGTAGTATGATGAAAGTAGAAACATATCTAATTAATTTAGATGGTAGTGATGAACGCTTAAAAAGTGCGACTGAACAATTAAATTCTGAACAGGTGAGTTTTACTCGTTTTGCTGCCGTTGATGGTCGTGGTAAACCATTATCAAGTTTCAAAAATTACAATGACCAAAAAGCGGTAGAGGTAATGGGGCGTAGTTTAATTAGTTCTGAGCTCGGCTGTTATTTAAGTCACATAGGTTGTTTGGAAAAATTTTTAATGACAGATTCAGATTATCTAATTGTCGTTGAAGATGATATTCGTCTTTTAGATGGATTTAAAGTAACGGTAGATGCCATGCTTGAATGGCTACATCAAAATCCTGATGTTGATTGGTATGCGATGAATTTAGGTGCCAAGAAAAATAAGATGTCTAAAAAATTATTTACTTTTGAAGGACGCGATTTAGTTCGTGCTTATTATTATCCTATACGTTTTATTGGGATGATTTGGTCAAGAAAGGGTGCTGAAGCATTCTTAGATCATGCTAAAGAAATGTACATGCCGGTGGATAATTTAGCCCAATCATGGCTTTCACAAAATGGTAAAGGTTTATCTGTATGGCCTGCTGTGGTGAAGCCCAATGGTTTGGATAGTGATATTGATGGTGCTGCTGCAACGGATAGTATTCGACGTAATGATAAATCTGGCCGCCAACTTTCATATGGTTTAAAAAAACAAAAGCGGATGTGGCGTGATCGTTTTAATGCTGTGAAAAATATGATTCTTTGATGAGACTATTACATTTATTTAATGTTACTCCATATTTTAATAATGAAATTATTCGGTTAGATTAAGTTCATATAGGTCTTATTGATGAAAATATTTAAAAAAATATTTTACCTGACAAAATTTTATGTCATGTACTTTTATAAAATGAGAGAGAAAAATCCAGCCATAGATAATTATGCAGATATTTTGGTGCTTAATCCGTTAGAAAAACCAATTGAGATTCCTAAAAAAATTTGGATCTATTGGGAAGGTGATTTCCCTGTATTTGTAGAAAAGTGTATTGAAAATATTAAAAGAATAAACTCAAATTATGAGGTTAATATTCTTAATCCGCAGAATGTAAATCAGTATAGTGATATCAATTTTGCAGCACTAAAATCCGCGACGCCACAACAGAAGGCAGATTTGCTGAGGTTTAATCTAATTTATCTTCATGGCGGAATATGGTTAGACGCAAGTATTATCGTTTATGAAAATTTAGACTGGATTCAAACCCTGCTGAGTGAAAAAAAGACGGATAGCTTTGCTTTTTACCGCAAAAAAAATACGACGAATACGCAGTATCCTGTATTGGAAAATTGGTTGTTGGCGAGCGTGGCAAATAATCCATTTTTTAAAGCATGGTTTGAAGAATTGTATCGAGCAATAGAGCAAGGTCCCAAAAAATATATTAATACCATTAAACAAACAGATGTTAATCATGCTGATATTTTTCAGCAGATTGGGCGTTTAGAATATTTGGTTGCTTATGTTGCATGCCAAAAAGTAATGAGAACGAGTTTTCTAAGTATTACCCTGATTAACTGTGATGAAAATGCATTTTTTTATCAGGTCAACAATAGCTGGGTCAAAGAAAAAACGTTGATTAATATGGCTGTAAATTATCCGCCTGACGTTTATCCTAAGTTAATCAAATTGGCAGGAAAAGAACGGAATCATCTTAAAATTTACTATGAAAAAGGAATGTATTTTAAAGGTTCATTATTAGATATTTAACATATGGATTATAGCTTTCTAAATAAAAAATTATTTTGATAGACATTTTCTATGAAGGGAAAACCTAAACGTTGCTTAAATGAGTAAATACAAGGTTTTCCTATCCAATAATGTGAATTATAAACGAGTTAGATGGAGTAGCTATTTTTTTTCAAAAGATTCAATTAAGCTGTTTTTTGAAAGATTATAGACCTTAATCTGTTTGAGTTTAAAAAACTCTGCGGCTGTGTCAAATGCTTGTACAACAGCTGCTATATTTAAGTCGAGACATGTTGCTTGCTTGTTGTGATGCTGCTCATAAAACCGTGGCTGACTGAAATTATTCATATCGAGACCTGCAATATGAATTTCTTTATAGTTCAAAGCGTAGATGACCTGTAAGGCAACGTAGGCAACGGTGTAATAGTCAAAAACGGCATCAAATATATCTTCAGAAAATCCAAAATCATGATGAAAATAATAATTGGGCTTGTGTTTATCCACAGTGGTGGATTGACCTAAGAAAACATCAATAACGTTATGGCTTATGGTCTCAATTACTTTTATTGAACATTTAATGTTGCTGATCTGAACTCTTCTTAAAATCAGATCTAAACATCGTGGGGTTGTGAAAAAAGTACAATCGCAGTTCAAAACTTGTAGGACTAAATCGAAGCGATTGACTATGAAATTATGATCAATAATTATGTAATGTTTAAATTTAATTGGAGTTAAGCTAATTGCGCCATTGACCCCAATATAATCAAAATCTAGTTGTGTAAACAATTGAGGATCGAGCTCTTTAATCGATGGCCCTGTTGCAACAAGCATGCATTTTTTCTGGTTTGTAGGGAGGGGGCACATATTATCGGAGACTAGTTTTTTTTGAAAATAGACTTGTTGCAAATGCCCTTGTTTACTACGTTGTAATTGATAGTAGGGCCAATAACGTCGATTATGTTTAAAGCTTTTTGGGGAAAATGTTTTATATAAAAATTTATAAATATTTCTAATAAATTTATTAGAAAAAAACTGATACATAAGGTAAATTCCTTTTAATATAAATCAATTTGTTAAAATAATGCATCATTTTATAAAGTTAGAATTACTCTACATGAAATGGAAGGGTAATACAGGGTTTTCTAAAAATGAATGATTGTTTCAATAGTAAATTGTTGAATCGTAATATTATAAATGATAAAAGTAAGTTGGTTTGAAATAATTAATTTATTTAAAAAATTATAAAATTCTAATAATTTTTTTATTAATTTAAAACAGTGTATTAGTGTGGTGCATTGCAGGATTACCTTTGATAAAAATATAATATTATTGAAAGATCTAACTTCTTACATTATTTTGAGCACTCTTTTGATTTTTTCCGTAAAGGAACTAAAGCATAAATGCAAGAAGCTGATTCTTTTTACATCTTTTTTATTCAGTCTTTTCTGAGTTTTTTACATAAATTGACTCGCCATATCATTCCATATAGATTAATCATCTAAAGAAAATCGCTTTGTTTTAAAGCTGGATTTAATGTTGGATAAAATCCGTGAAAACCAATTTTTTTCTGAAGGTGAGCGAGTGAATTTGTTGCCGTGATAATTCATTTGACTAGCTTTAGCAAAATGACCATAAGGCGTGATTTCATAATTTTCAGGTTTATAGCCAGCTGCTAAAGCTTCATTATAATATTGATCAAATAATACGGAGAGATCCGCTCTTGGATGTGGGAAAGTTTGACCATCAAACCAATGCTTTTGCCCTGCTGCTTCTAAACGAGAGAACGAATATTTATGGCTAAATTGTGTACCCATATCAGAGTAATGCAAAATTTTAATTTGGTCAGCAGCTAGGCCTTCACCATCTATACAATTATAACTATCTTGATAAGGTTGTACTAGGTGGGGCTGATCTTTTAGGAGTTGCATCATATTTTTATGACTATCTGGATTCGATTGCAACTCATTCAGTTGAAGCAAATATTGTTTTGCTTTTTCACAATCCCATAGACAAGTGCATAAGCGAGCAGAGTTTTTGCCGCCTTTGGCAATGACAATTGCTTGATCATCTATAGGGTGGCTCCATAATTCAGCAATATCACTCAATATAACAACATCTGCATCCATATAGATAGCACGACCTTTGAAGTTGCAATGTTCAGGTATTGCCCAACGGAAACCAGAGAAAGGCGTTGCCCATTTGGTTGTGTGCCATCCTTGTCCAGTTTCTTGATTGGTGTACCAAGGACTTGCTGGATCATGGCTGAGCTGCATCCATACAATTTCAATAGGGTGTTGAGTGTGTTTGTGGATACTATAATCCAATACCATCATTTGTTCGAGATCACAATTGTTTGGATCACATCCAATAAATATTTTGATGACTTCTTCTTGGTTCATTTGGGAGGCACGGTTATTACTTTAGAATAAATTATAGTATAAAAAAAATGCATAAGGCCAGTTAAAAATGCTAAATTTAACTAATTTTATTTATGTTTTTATTGTGTTTTCAGAGGGAGTACATTTTAGTTTTGTACTTTTGATTTAATCTTTATTTTTATAGAGCTTGAAATAATAATTCAATCCTATAATTAGGGTTTTTAAAAGAGCTTAAGCTTTTGTTTTTGTATCGATATGGTTTGTATTTGAAATATATTTTATTGAATTAAAATGATTTTATTTAAAAATATAAATATTTTGTGTGAGTTTTTAATATATTTATTACTAAGTTGAACGAGATTATATGAGTATGTTTTAGATAGAATATTCTATAGCTAATTTCATCATTTAAATTTCGGAAAAAATAATAATTCAGTTGGGTTTAGGTAGTGTTTTGTTGAATAATCATAATTTTATTTAAATTATTATTAGAGCCGTGTATTGAATATGATTAAGGGGTGAGTTAAATTTAAGAAACTTCAGCGAGTGGTTGAGCAATTGAGCTTAACTGGTGCTTCTAATAGAAAAAGTATAGGTTTTTTATGTTAACTATTTTTGGATTTCATACAGATGATCCACTCTATACCAAGCATGCCCAAATATTGCGTGCTTCAGCTGAGAATTTTGATATTAATATTTATTTGGAATCATTTTCAAAAGATGATTGGCAAAAAATTATTGCATTTAAACCGGCCTTTATTGCAAAAATACGTCGAGAAATTCAGGGTCCAATTTTATATATAGATGCAGATGCTATAGTTTTAGAAGATATCCGCCCTTATTTTAATGCAATAACAGAAGATATTGCTGTGCATTATATAGACGAAAAACGATTGATTAGCAGTACCCTTTTTATAAATGAGACACCAAATGCACATTTATTAATGGCGGAGTGGGAAAAGCGAATGTTGTCTCAGCCAGAGCGTTGGGATCAAGTTGTTTTGCAAGAATTGGTCGATGAATGGGTTGCTGAAGGACGCATTACATTAAAAAAATTACCACCTAATTATACTTTTATTTTTGATACATCGAGAAAGTTATATGGTGATAGTGTTGAACCAAGCATTGAGCAGCTACAAGCCAGTCGAGATATGCGTTGGATACAGAAATATCAACGAAGAAATCGACTTCATCAATGGTTAATGCGAATCCCTTATTTGTTGAGAAGTACACGTAAAATTGTGCATAGACACAATGTAGTAAATGTTAGGACTGAACAGCTTGGCATCAATATTCGACTAACTTTAGAGGATTTAATCTAAAGGCTGAAGTTGAATTGAAAAAAGATGATGTATTAATTCGTGTATAGATTCTTTTTATCAGCCAATCTTCTAAATCTTTTGTAACTCCATAAATATTGTTCTGGAGCGGCATTAATCATACGCTCCATTTCTTTATTTAATGTATCGACAGAAACCTGCAGGTCTTTAGATAAAATATCTTTTGAAAGCTCATAGACATGAAGATCAAAACCAGATAAATCATCTCTTCGAATACAACTCAAACCAATAACTGTGCATTGGGTTTTACTGGCCAGTTTGGAGAGCAATGTTGAAGATAAAGTATTTTGTCCAAAAAAAGGCGAGTAAATACCACCTGATGGTTTAGGTACATGATCCGGTAAAATAACGCTACAACCACCTTGCTTCAGATACTTGAAAATGGCTCTAACACCTGTTTCATCTGTGGGTACTAAGGTGGTATTTAAGCGTTGGCGTGCTTCCAACATAAAACGATCTATATCTTTATTTTTATTGGGTTTATACATAATGGTGGGAGAGGTTTGTAAATTTAACCATGCATTTATAATTTCCCACGTACCAAAATGTGGCACTGCAGCAAGTACCCCCTTGTTATCCCCAAGGGCTTTTTGGAATATTTCGGCACCATGTATGTCCTTAATTAAGGAAAGTGCATACTCAGGTGGTGAGCCCCAAACTTTGACTGATTCTGCATAAGTCATACATTGGCTTTTTAAGCTGCGCTTTGATAATTGTTTTAATTCTAAGGTCGATAATTCAGGGTAAGCTGATTTTAAGTTGATTTCGGTGGTTTTTCTGGCAGATGAATGTGTGATAAATAGGATTGTACCTACAGCTTTGGCAATAGATTGAATGATTCCTAATGGCAAAAGTGCAAATTTTTTGAGAGCTGCATACATAAATTTGATATTTCACAAAACTAATTAATTGACATTATCATTATTTCCTTTCAATACCATATAAAGTAAGGCACCAAAAAGTAAAAAGCCACCGCCAAAACAGCTAAGACAAAAGAGTAAAATACGTTGTGTTGTTACTAAACCAAACAGCTGATTGTTCAGAATATAAAGTACAAAACCCCATTGAATCACGGCAAAAGCCATTAGGACAAATGCACGACGACGGACTTCTGGACGCATAGCCATTTAATAATACTCACAACAGAATAAAACCAGTAGACAGTTATTATGCCATTGTTGAGAGTTGATCTCAATGCCATAAAAAACCCTGCGCATGGCAGGGTTTTTTGAATAGAAAATTAAGCCTTAAGCTTGTTTTTCTTCTGCTTTAGGTTTTTCACGTAAACGAATACCCAAGTCACGCAATTGGTTTGCTTCAACTGGTGCTGGGGCTTGAGTCAATGGACATTCAGCTGTCTTAGTTTTCGGGAATGCAATCACGTCACGAATAGAAGATGCACCTGTCATCAACATTACTAGACGGTCTAAACCGAATGCTAAACCACCATGCGGAGGTGCACCGAATTTAAGTGCGTTTAATAAGAAGCTGAATTTCTCTTCGGCTTCTTCTTCATTAATACCCAAGGCTTCAAAAATGGCTTTTTGCATTTCTAAGTTAAAGATACGGAGTGAGCCACCACCAACTTCAGTACCGTTCAATACCATGTCGTATGCAACTGACAGCGCAGCACCTGGGTTTGATTTCACTTCTTCAACGCTAGATTTTGGAAGTGTGAATGGGTGATGCACAGATGTCCATTTGCCATCATCAGTTTCTTCAAACATTGGGAAGTCTACGACCCAAAGTGGCGCCCACTCACATGTTGCAAGCTTCATGTCATGGCCGACTTTAATACGTAAAGCGCCCATTGCATCGTTTACAACTTTGGCTTTATCCGCACCAAAGAACACGATGTCGCCATTTTCAGCGCCAACACGTTTCAATAAATCAAGCACGATTGGCTCGATGAATTTAACGATTGGAGACTGAAGACCTTCAATGCCTTTTTCAAGTTCGTTGACTTTGATATAAGCCAAGCCTTTCGCACCGTAGATGCCAACGAATTTCGTGTATTCGTCAATTTGGCTACGTGGTAATGCGCCTGCACCTGGTACACGAAGTGCAACAATACGACCTTTCGGATCTTTAGCAGGGCCTGCGAATACTTTGAACTCAACGTCTTGCATCATGTCTGCAACGTCAACCAGTTTCAAAGGAATACGCATATCTGGTTTGTCAGAAGCATAGTCACGCATTGCATCTGCGTAAGTCATACGTGGGAATTTGTCGAAATTCACGTTTAAAAGTTCTTTAAACATTTTAATTGTTAACGTTTCCATCAAATCCATAATGTCATCGTCACTCATGAACGATGTTTCAACGTCGATCTGGGTGAATTCTGGTTGACGATCCGCACGTAAGTCTTCATCACGGAAACATTTTGCAATTTGGTAATAACGATCAATACCACCGACCATCAACAATTGTTTAAACAACTGTGGTGATTGTGGAAGGGCATAGAAGCTACCGTTAGAAACACGACTTGGCACTAAATAGTCACGTGCACCTTCAGGAGTTGCACGGGTCAAAATAGGTGTTTCAACGTCTAAGAAACCATTGTCTTCGAAATAGTTACGAATAAGATTGGTAAGTTTAGAACGGAAACGTAAACGATCTAACATTTCAGGACGACGAATATCAAGGAAGCGATATTTCAAACGAATTTCTTCAGAAATATTGGTGTTTTCATCATTCAAAGGGAATGGCGGTGTTTCAGAAGCAGCAAGAACTTCAATGTCTTTGCCCAATACTTCAATTTGACCACTCACGATATTTGCGTTTTCAGTACCTTCGTAACGACGACGTACGCGGCCTGTAATTTTTAATACGAATTCTGAACGTGATTTGTCTGCAGTTGCAAATGCTTCTGGGGTATCTGGGTCGATAACCACTTGCACAACACCATCACGGTCACGCATATCGAGGAAAATCACACCACCGTGGTCACGGCGACGGTGTACCCAACCGCATAATGTAACGGTTTGGTCAATTTGAGCTTCGGTTAAAGAACCGCAGTAATGAGTGCGCATCATAGCGTAAAACATCCAACTATATGGGTAAAGGAAGCGAATACGTAAACAGCGTACCGCCTTTGAATGTTGGATTATGCCTCTTTGAGTATTTTGTCACAAGGAGCAGATCAAAAAACCACGAAATTTCAATCAATTTCAGGCGGATTAGCTATGTCTACAATCTTGGCAAGGTGTTAAAAATTAGTCGAATTGATGCTTTCGGTCTAAAAATAAGAAAAGGATGCAGCCTAAGCTAAAGGTGATTAGTGCAGCTTGAGCAAATTGGTTGATGGATTTTCCGATATACCAATATAGGTCGGTTACCATTGGATTAGATTGAGCCAGTTGTACGAAATGAATATAAGAAATACCCCCACTCAATAAGGTGAGGAATAATAGCAGAGCTGCATAAATTTTAATTTTGCTATGGATGGGCTTATTTTGTTTGTATTTAAAATAGTAATGTACACTCATCCAACCTAAAAAGGGTAAAGCGAGAATAGAGCTGCCGATTTGTAGTATGCGATGCATCGGGTAGGTATATTCAAAAAGCTTTACGGGGCTATTTAAAAAATGCTCAAAGGCAAAAGTTCTAAAGTCGGAATGGGTTAAACCATCCCAAATCAGGTGGGTTACGATCCCTATAATTGATGCAAAGATGAGGCTAAGTAGAAATCCGATCACCTTACTTAGGCTGACTAAATTGAGCGGTTTTTCTAATCCAATGAATCGGAAAATAACCGATCTATACAGACCATACCAGAGTAGGCAAAAGCTGAGGGAAATGAATAAATTTGGAAAAATTAAGCTTTGCCATTGATGTGTGAAATCATAATCTACTGTAGTAAATAAGCGATATAAATCAGGAGTCATGGTGCCTATTGCTAAACCAGCGATCGGTAAGCGATAGCCAGTTAATTTAGCAATAGGTGGGGCAAGTACGGTATGTGAAACGGTGAAGGGCATTCTTGAATTTTCTTTAGGTGAAACAATTATGTAAGTTGAATGGCATTATTGTCGTCCTTATTTAAATTTTCAATATAAATAATGTTCATTAAAGTTAAAATGATTAAAAATAAAAACATAGTTGGAAAAGAAAAATAGAATACATAATCACTCATGCTACAGATGATGAGATAAATTGTACTGATTAAACCGGAGAAAGCTAACAGTTGAGTGTGTTGATTCGAATTCTTAATCATATTTTTAATGAAAAAATAAAGGCTAAAAGAGGCCAAGATGAGAATGTTGATGAGCCCTAAGATGCCATGTGCTGCAAGTTCTTGGAAAATAATATTATGTGCATGCGGTTGGCAGTTGGGGATTTTATTTTTTGCATGCGGTTGGCAGATATTGTTTCTAAAATTTATAAAGCCTTGACCAACATAGGGTGATTGTTTGAATTGATCAAGTGCAAATGCCCAGAGTGCAAATCGTGTACCTATACTGGAATTATAATTATTTTTTTCCATTAATGATGCATCACTTTTTAAATGATCAACACGTTCTAAAATAGGTGAATTAGGCATGAAAATCATACCCAATGTGAGAATGCCTGAAGCAAGAAGCATAAAAATAGTGTGCTTAAAATGGGTTTTATAGAAGTAGGCAACTATCATTAAAAAAGCGATTGGGATACCTAACCATGCACCACGACTGCCATGTAATGTAATCATTGAAATATTGATTAAGCAAATTGTGATAAAGAGAAAAGCAGATTTACTTTTTAATTTAAAACTGAGAACAAGCCCAATTAGACTGAGTGCAATGATGCAATAATCGTAAAGAATGATGGATTTAAATTGAGGAATCAATAAACCTCGCTCAAAATCAAATCTAAAATTCAAATAAGTATTAAAAATCAGTGAAAAAACAATACTAGCGAAGATAATTTTTTTAAAAGTGCTCGATGTGAAATTTGAAAATTTAAACAATGTGCCTAAGAAGATCAGTGGAATAACATAGAGAAATTGATGAATAAATTGATCAGCTTGTTGATTAAAATCGGAATCTAATGATGTTTGGTGATCATGAAAAATATATTCATTTAAAGTAATTGCTAAAACTGAAGAAATAGCAATGACGAAGACCAAAGGGGAAATATATAAGCGTCTATTTTTTATCAAATATAGGATAAATAAAGCCAATGGAATATAAGCTAAAGACCAACTGCTTCTATCATCAGTAATGAGATTGATAAAAAAGTTAAAATAAAAAATGATCAGTCCAAAAAGAATAAAAGGTTTTAGTACACTGTTTTGTAATGAAATCATTCAATTGGACTCTACAAAAAATCTGAATTTCGTATTTTCAAAATGCATATAAAAATTGAAAACAAGATCAAGATTTTAACATAAGAAAAGGATTCTCTTCTCAGCTGAAGCACTTAAATGGATAAGTTAGCTATTGTAATTTAAGTGAAATGTTATAGTGTTACATTTATTAAAAACATTGAGCTTTGAGAGCAATTTATGTCATTTTCTAAAAGTGTTCTAACACTTTCAATATCCGCCATTGTTTCAACTATTGTATGGGCGGAAGATTCAAGTGATTCAGTACAACAATTAGCAACCATTACATTATCAGCACATCCTTTGGATCAATCTGATGCTGATTTTGGGGTTGCAGATCAAACTGTGCAGCAACTACAGCTACAACAAGGCGGAACAACGCTTGGTGAAGCACTTAAAAATGAATTAGGGGTACGTTCCAATAGTTTTGGAGCAGGTTCAAGCCGACCTGTCATCCGAGGGCAAGAAGGTGCACGTGTTAAAGTCACGCAGAATGCGACTGAAAGCATGGATGTTTCGAGCCTTTCACCTGATCATGCGATTACTATTGATCCCCAACTGGCAACCAAGATTGAAGTTATTCGTGGGCCATCAACCTTATTGTATGGTGCAGGCTCAGTCGGCGGTTTGGTCAATGTTATAGACAGTAAAATTGCCACTCAAATGCCCGAAAATGGCTACGAAGGTGATATTGGTGTTCGCTATAACACGGGTAATGATGAAAAACTTGCACATGTAGGCGCGACAGTAGCTTTGGGTTCAAATTTAGCCTTACGGGTTGAAGGTTTAACAAGAGATACCAATAATTATATTGCGCCAAACTACAGTGTCATAGAAGAGCATGGTGACCATTCACACACGACTCAAGAGCGTCGTGTAGATAATACTTTTTCAACATCAGATAATGTGAATGTTGGATTATCATGGGTTGGTGAGCGTGGTTTTGCAGGTGTGGCTTATAGCAACCGACAAGATCAATATGGTTTACCTGGACATAGCCATGAATATGAAAGTTGTACGCTGAGCGCGAGCAGCTCAACTTTAGTGGGCTGTGGTGTAAATCCAACAGAAAATCATGAGCATGCAGAAACAGGGCCGTGGATAGATTTAAAAACGCAACGTTATGATTTCCGTTCCGAATTGAATGACCCTTTTGCAGGATTTAACAAATTACGTGCTCAAGCCAGTTATACCGACTACCAACATGATGAAATTGAAGATGGTTCGGCAATGACCATATTTAAGAGCAAAGGCTATGAAGGACGGATTGAACTGGTACATAACCCTATTGCCAATTGGGAGGGGGTGGTTGGAGTTCAAGCAAGTCAACAAAAACTGGATATTTCAGGTGAAGAAGCCATTCTTTCACCCAATAAAACCCAAAAATATAGTCTGTTTGGTTTAGAGCATAAACAATGGAATGATTTACACTTTGAATTGGGTGCACGTTTCGATCATCAGCACATTAATATAGATTCAACTCAAAAAGACTTTGCTGGTAATGCTTTTTCTTATTCAGGTGCTGTGAATTGGGAATTTAGACCTAATTATAAACTTTCATTGCTGGGTTCTCATCAGGAACGTTTACCTTCGGCTCAGGAGTTATATTCTGAGGGTGGACATTTCGCGACCAATACCTATGAACTAGGTAATGAAGATCTAACGAAGGAAAAATCAAATAATGTGGAGTTGGGGCTGCATTATGATGATGAAAAACTCAGTTATCACGTGCATCTATATCACAATTGGTTTGATAACTATATTTACGCCAAAACCTTAGATCAATATAAAAATTTTCGTTTAATTAATTACACTCAAAATGAAGCTAAATTTTACGGTACTGAAGCTGAAGTCGCCTATCAATTCAGCCCAATTTATAAAGTGAGTTTATTGGGGGATTATGTCCGTGGAAAAATTGATGCTGAGAATGCCCCACGGATACCAGCTGGTCGTTTAGGAACACGTGTTAATGCTGACTTTGATGATCATTGGTCAGGTTCAGCTGAGTATGCACATGTGTTTAAGCAAAATGATAGTGCGTCATATGAAACGGATACACAGGGTTATAACATGGTTAATATTGGAGTGGCGTATAAGTATCCAATGTCAGGTAAACAAGAAGCTCGTGTATTTTTAAATGCCAATAATTTGCTCGATGAAACTGTCTATGAACATAGTTCGTTCCTAGCCAATATTCCACAAATTGGGCGTAACTTTGTTATGGGTGTTGATTTTAAATTTTAAGCATTTTCATTTTTTCACCAAATCATGATTGAAAAATAAAGAGATAAGACCTAGTCTGAACAGATCAGATTAGGTCTTATTTTATGCGTATCTTTAATAAAATTCACAATAAACTGAATTGGTCACGCCGCCGTTATTTCGGTGCAATTTTAGGAGTTTTAGCTCTAGGCTATTTTGCATCTGCTCTTTATCAGGTTTATAAACCATTACCTGACGGTTTAAATTATACCGGTCCATTACGTCACGCAAATGTGAAATTTATTGCAGATCAAACCTATCTTGATGCTCAAGGTAAGCAACACGTCGATCATCAAATTTTTAATCAGATTCTAAAGTTGATTGGTGAAGCTCAAAGTACCATTGTGATTGATATGTTTTTATTTAATCAGGAGGTTGGTGGTTCTCAAGTTCAGCAACGAGCCTTATCCAAACAACTGATAGATGCTTTGGTGAATCAAAAAATTGTGAAACCCACCCTCGAAATTAAATTTATCACTGACCCAATTAATACCGTATATGGCGGCATTTTATCTGAGCAATATCGTCAATTACGTCAGGGCGGCATTGATGTGATTGAGACCAATCTCATCCCGCTACGTGCATCAAATCCAGCATGGTCTGGTTTTTGGTATTTGTGCTGTCAGGATGTGGGCAATAATCCAGAGAAAGGTTGGTTGCAGAACCCATTTGGCTCAGAAAAAATTACTATTCGTAGCTATTTAAATTTATTTAATTTTAAGGCGAATCATCGTAAGACCATTGTGGTCGATACTGCGGATGGATGGCAAACCATTGTCACTTCGGCAAATCCGCATGATGGCAGTTCTCGCCATTCTAATGTTGCACTTTTAGTTTCAGGTCCTACTGCAATTGACGTTTTAAAGTCTGAGCAACCTGTAGCTCATATGTCAGGGGGCGACACACCTTTTGTCGTGATGGGGAACTTTGAGGGAAAAACGACTGAGCCACAAGTTCAAGTATTAACAGAAGCTGCGATTTACAAGGCTGTTCTAAACTTATTAGCAACCGCTAAAGCCAATGATCAAATTGATTTAGCAATGTTCTATTTATCGGAACGGAAAGTTGTTCAAGAATTAATTTCCGCGAAACAGCGTGGTGTTAAACTACGTATTTTACTTGATCCGAATAAAGATGCATTTGGACGCCAGAAAAATGGTATTCCAAACCGCCAAGTGGCTTCAGAATTGAATGATGCTGGAATTGAAGTTCGTTGGTGTAATACTCAAGGTGAGCAGTGTCATAGTAAAATGATGGTAAAACACAATGCTCAGTCTGCTGAAATGATCTTAGGTTCTGCAAATTTCACAGCACGTAATTTGAAAAATTATAATCTGGAAACTGATTTACGTGTAGTAGGAATGCCACAACAACAGGTATTTAAAGATGCAAACCAGTATTTCAATACTGCATGGTCGAACTTAAATGGTCGGGAAATTAGTGTTAATTATGCAACCTATGCCGATGATTCAAAATTAAAGTATGGGCTGTATCGCTTTATGGAATGGAGTGGTTTGTCAACTTTTTAAGTTGGCATCATTATGAAAAGATGAAATTTTTAATACAAGTCCCTCAAAATGAGGGACTTTTTTATAGTATATTTATTGCGGATTTGGTGGGATTAATTGATCTAAATCTTTATCAGCGATTTGATCCAGTTCTTTTAAATCCGTTTTGATTTTCCACTGCGTTTCATCTTCAACAGGGTTAGGTAATCGAGCTTCTAACCAGTCACAAATAACATCTGGACTAAAATCTGCATGATTACATTGGATGACCCAAGCTAAAAAATACTTGGCCTCACCATTCATATAGGGTGGCGGTGAGACAGGTAGGAATTGGGTCGGTAATCGCTCATTTTTCGAAATATAATTGAGTACGTGACCTAGCTCTTGTACCGTTTGCCAAGCCAATGGATGCTCAACATTAATTTGAAATTTAAACCACCATGTATGTTTTCCATCTGAACCATAACTATCAATCAACGCTTCTTGAATACTTGGAACTTTGCAAAAAAATCGATGTAGACGGTCAAAACTGAGTTCAGCCACGGTACAGCATCCATGAGGTTAAAATCGCATATTAACAGATATGTTTACTTAAACTGTAGTACAGCATTCTTTGCTAAGCATTGAAAACATAATTTGTGTATTATTTATTCAATATTTATCTTAAATTTAAGATGATGCTCAACATGTGAATGGCGTATATAGGCAATGACATGAAAAAAATATTCATTTTGACGGTTCTTACTTTGATGATTTCAGGTGGATCTGCTTCAGTTTTGGCAGATGCAAAGGATTGGAGTAATTATCGTGGCGTTGAACGGAAGCAACCGCATAAATATCCATATACTTCAAGCTATCAGGGCTATGCGGATCCTTATGGACATCCATTTACGCAGGAGTACCCGATTCGACCGCCACAAAATCAAAGACCACCGCATTGGGGCTATCCTCAGCATCCGAGCCCGAGTTATCCAAGCGATCCAGAATATCCACAGCAAAATGGTGTCACGATTATTTACAAGCAGCAGTTGCCAACACGCACAGAATCTCGGACTGAAAGCTATGGCTTTGTGAATGGGGATGCCGATTCTAAAATTGAAAGTTCAAGGTACACCCTAATTAGCGATTGGCGACGTTATGGTTTACCCGATCCACAAGTCGGGATGCACTGGATTTTCCAGAATGGTCGTTATGTACAGATAGCCAATGATCGTTGATCTTTGAGGATTTTTTATATTTTTTAAACTAAGGGTCTAAGGATACGGGGTGTATTTTTGTTCATAGTTTCTATTTAATCATTACATTTTTTTTCAGATTGCATATTTTTATCCATTATTTCTACTCGCTGCACGCCTATTCTAAAACGATAAAGTAACGAGGGGACAGATATGAACAAGTCTCTTATTGTGAGTGTCGTCAGCATTGCTCTGTTGGGGTCATCAATGATCACACAGGCCGATGATCATGGCTGGGGCAATTATCGGGGTTCCAATCCTTACAGTCATCAACATATGTCGCGAGAGCGATCTTTTGAGTCGCATCGCAATGATTTTGATCGTCGTGATGATCAAGGGTATTATCGTTATAGAAATTATGGTGCGCATCATGATCGAGAAAATGTCTATTATGGTCATCGATATAATCAGCATTGGAGATATCGTGTAGGTGATCGTTTACCCGATTATTATCGAAATTCATATTACTCTGTGAATGATTGGCGTGGCTATCACTTGTATGAGCCACCACGGGGTTATGGATGGGCGAATATCGATGGTAACTTTGTATTAGTTGCTCTTGCGAGTGGAATCATCGCTCAGGTTTTATTGAATGGTGGATATTAGCGGAATTTCAGCTTTTTGTTCGGTACTTATGAATAAAATTTGGAAGTATTAATCCAATGAACTGTTAATTTATTATGTAGCATTCCCTCTATTGTAGAGGGAATAGCAGGATGAATCGGAAAGTTTGGTAAAATGCTGAAGCGAATTTAATGCGCTAAACATGTGCTTTTTTATGCGAGTTCATCATCCTCAGGGCGAGGCGTTTTTCCATATGCTAATGGTTTTGTTGTATGTTTATCTCGAACCACAGACGGATAATTCCATGAAGCGTATCTTACAATTAAAATCGCGATGGCTAAAATAAGAATAGAACCAGTGATCAGGATTAAATCCATACTGGCTTTATGTTCATGTTGAATATTGGAAATCAGTAATCGAGTCAGTGCTGTAATCGCGACATAAATCAGAAAGCGAACAGGCATATGATTGGTTTTAAAATAAATTCCAACCATTGCACCAAGTTCTAAATAAATGAAAATTAATAAGATATCATCAATGCTTGCGTATTGTTTAACCGTTAAAATTTCAATAATCGTATGGATGGCTGACCATGCGATCATACAACCAATAATAAATAAGGCGATATAGTGAAATGCTTCCACCGCAAGATTACCAAAGCGATCCAGTAAACTTTCTATCTTTTCAATTCTAGGATCTTTATTGCTCATATTTGCCTCCTTGTTATTTGATGACTGTAACTTAATTGAGTTAACACTATGCAAATTTCATGCACATGAAACAAATATTAAAATGGATGCAAATGTATATGCAGCACAAAAAATGTTAAGTTCTTCCTAAGCAAGCCCAAACAATAATGATGACAGAGAGCGTTTCTCATGTATTTACCCACCCACTTTTTAGCAGAAAACGTAGACGAATTATTTGGACTTATACGGCATTATCCATTAGGTAGTCTGATCATGATGAATGATGGGGAGATTGAAGCCAATCATATTCTTTTTGAATTAGATACTTCGATGGGGGAGTTTGGCGTATTAAGAGGGCACATTGCAAAAGCGAATCCATTGTTTAGCCTATTAGAACAAGAAAAACCTGCCTATATTATTTTTCAAGCGGAACAAAATTATATTTCACCCAATTGGTATGAAGGAAAACAAGAACATCATCGGGTGGTTCCGACGTGGAATTATCGTGTTGTACATGTGAAAGGTCGTGTTAGGTGTATAGATGATGCAAAGTATTTACGTGGTGTCTTGGCAGGATTAACTCGTAATCATGAGTCTGTACAAGAAAAACCATGGCGAATGACGGATGCACCAGATGATTTTATTGAGGAACAATTAGAAAAAATTGTGGCGCTTGAAATTGTGATTTCCTCAATGGTAGGTAAATTTAAAGTGAGTCAAAATCGTTCTGAAGCCGATGTTAAGAACATTTCAAATGCCTTAGAAAATACGAATCCTCAAATGAGTAAGGCAATGAGGAAATATTATCCATAACCATAAAAAAACGCCTGAAATGACAGGCGTTTTTACATCACTAAAATTTAAGCTTGGTTAATGAAGTAATCTTCACTGAAGTCCATAATGACTTCTGAACCCGCTTTGATCTTCATAATACGTGAACTTAAATCTGGCAAGATGCGTTGAATAAAGTAATGAGTCAGTGCAAGTTTATTTTGATAGAACTCACCCTCTTTAGCATATGCTGCCTTAGCAATTTTTGCGAACATGTAGCTAAAGCTTAATAGGCCAACAGCATGTAAATAATCAACCGCAGCTGCATTCGGGAACTCTGCATTTTCTTGTGCACGTTCTAAAATATGCTGGGTAATCATTTCTATTTCTGTTGCAACGTCTAAAGTCGCATCTTTAATAAAGTTTAGATCAGTGTCTAAGTCATTGGCAAAATCACGAATTTCAGCAATATATTCAGCAATGAATTTACCATTACATTTAATGGTTTTACGACCAATTAAATCTTGAGACTGAACGCCGTTGGTACCTTCATAAATTTGAGCAATACGCAGGTCACGAACGCATTGTTCCATACCCCATTCACGGATATAACCATGACCGCCAAATACCATTTGTGCATCGATAACTGCATCAAAAGCAGTATCGGTTAAATAGGCTTTTGCAATTGGAGTCAATAATGCAACGCGGTTATTTGCCGCAGCAATTGCTTCAGGATCGGTTGAGAATTTAGTGATGTCGAGTTGCTGACCCACGTAAACTGCAAATGCACGAGATGCTTCGTTATTGGCACGTGCATTGAGTAACATACGACGTACATCGCCATGTACTAGAATGCTGTCAGCTGGTTTGTTTGGTGATTTCACACCAGTCACACTACGGCCTTGTACGCGGTCTGTCGCATATTGTGCAGCATTTTGATAGGCATATTCAGAAGCGCCTAAGCCTTGAATACCCATAGATAAACGTTCGTAATTCATCATCACGAACATTGCTGCTAAACCTTCATTTTCTTTACCAACGAGGTAGCCTTTCGCCGCATCAAAGTTCATGACACAAGTCGCAGAGGCTTTAATACCCATTTTATGTTCAATCGAACCAGGGCCAGCAGTATTGCGCTCACCTAAAGAGCCATCAGCATTAACTAGGAATTTAGGTACAATGAACAATGAAATACCACGTGAACCCGCAGGTGCATCAGGTGTTTTTGCTAAAACGAGGTGAATGATGTTTTCAGCAAGGTCGTGATCACCACCAGTAATGAAGATCTTGGTTCCGGTGATGTTATACGTTCCATCTGTATTTGGTTCAGCTTTGGTTTTAATAATACCCAAATCAGTCCCAGCATGTGGTTCTGTTAAACACATAGTACCTGACCATTCACCCGAATAGATTTTAGGTAAATAGGTTTCTTTTTGTTCTTGCGATGCATAGCTATTTAAGGCCATACCTGCACCAACTGAAAGAAGTGGGTAGAGCATAAAAGATGGATTGGTTGCGAAAAGCATTTCATCTGCAAGTACAGTCAGCATTTTTGGCATTGCTTGACCGCCCCATTCTTCATCAGCGGCTAATCCGATCCAACCGCCTTCAGCATATTGTTGAAATGCTTCTTTAAAACCAGCAGGTGTGGTTACTGCACCATTTTCATAATGTGCGCCTTGTTCATCACCAGTACGATTGAGTGGTAGGGTGACATTTTGAGCGAATTTTGCCATTTCTTCTAGAATGGCTTCGGCAGTTGCAGCATCAACATGAGCAAGATTTTCATTGGATTGCCAGAATTGTTCTGCTTTAAATACATCATTAAGGATGAATTTCATATCCGCAAGTGGCGCATTATAAATTGGCATGATTCTTACACCTGATTTTGTTTAAATTAGATCATATTCGTCAGTCTAAGCTATGCTTAATGGGCAGGTTAGACGACGAAGGGTTAATATTTGTGTATTTATAAAGAAAAAGGACAGCCAAAGCTATGACTGTCCTTTTGCTTTTTCTGTACTCAAGCGTACAGTTTTTTTAGAATGCGAAGTGTTCCGCATCTAAAGACATCAATGGCTCTAAGCCACCTGCAATCACATCTACATGAGAGCGAACGCGTGGTAAAATTTTCTTAAAGTAGAAACGAGCAGTGGTTACTTTTGCGTTGTAGAAATCAACTTCAGTTGTGCCTGTCGCTAATGTTTCTTGCGCTACAAGTGCCATACGAGCCCACAGGTAAGCAAGAGTTACGTAGCCAGAGAAGTACAGGAAGTCTACCGCAGCAGCACCGACTTCATCAGGGTTTTGCATCGCACGCATACCAATTTGCATAGTTAAATCACCCCACTCTTTATTGAGAGCAGCAAGTGATTCAACAAATTCGCTCATTGCAGCGTTGTCTTTGTTGGCTTCAGCGAATTTGTGAATAATCTTAGTGAAGTCTTTCAACATTGCACCTTGAGTACCCAAAACTTTACGACCTAACAAATCCAGTGCTTGAATTTCAGTTGTACCTTCGTACAAGCAAGCAATACGTGTATCACGTACAATTTGTTCCATGCCATGTTCAGAAATAAAGCCATGACCACCGAACACTTGCACACCGTGTTTCGCAGATTCTGAACCTGTTTCAGTTAAGAATGCTTTTGCGATCGGAGTAAGCAGTGACAACATGTTGTCAGCAAATTTACGTTCTTCTTCAGTTGTACCTTGTTCAACAGTATCTGCATATTGAGATAGTAGGTAAACCAATGCACGACCACCTTCAGCAAATGCTTTTTGAGTTAAAAGCATATTACGTACAGCAGGGTGAACAATAATCGGATCTGCTTCTTTTTCTGGCGCTTTAACACCTGAAAGTGAACGCATTGCTAAACGATCTTTCGCATATGCAAGCGCACCTTGGAATGAACCTTCAGATGCTGCAAGACCTTGTACAGCAGTACCAATACGAGCAGTGTTCATAAAGGTGAACATGCAGTTTAGACCACGATTTTCAGGGCCAATCAAGAAACCTTTTGCGTTATCAAAGTTGATAACACACGTCGAGTTACCATGAATACCCATTTTGTGTTCGATTGAGCCACAACGCACTGCATTGCGGTCAGCCATTGAACCGTCAGCATTTACGTTGAATTTAGGTACGATGAATAACGAAATACCTTTAGTGCCTTTAGGTGCGCCTGGTAGACGAGCAAGAACGATATGAATAATGTTCTCAGCCATGTCGTGTTCACCAGCAGAGATAAAGATTTTCTCGCCAGAGATTGCAAAGCTACCGTCCGCATTTGGTTCAGCTTTAGAACGGATAATACCAAGGTCAGAACCTGCATGAGATTCTGTTAAACACATGGTACCTGTCCATTCACCTGTTACAAGTTTAGGTAAATAAAGCGATTTTTGTTCGTCAGAACCATGATGCTCAATCGTACGTACTGCACCGTGAGAAAGACCTGGGTACATACCCCAAGACCAGTTTGCAGTACCGACCATTTCTGAAATGGTGGTGCCTAATGAACCAGGTAGACCTTGACCGCCATGTTCTTCTGGTACGGAAAGCGATGGGAAGCCAAGTTCGATATATTTTTGATATGCTTCTTTAAAACCTGTTGGAGTTGTAACAACGCCATCATTCCAAGTACAACCTTCACGGTCGCCGACTTGGTTAAGAGGGGAAAGTTCATTTTCACAGAAGTCAGCAGCAGCTTCTAAATACTGATCAACCAACTCACGGCTTACGGTGTCTTGATACGCTGGAAGTTTTGCATAGTGTTCTTCAGCATTTAATAATTCATGTAAAACGAATTGCATATCACGTAAGGGCGCTTTGTATTGTGGCATAACGGTTTTCCTCAATACTGGTTAAACCAGATTTATAATCTTAATAAAAGATGTCCGTCATTAACGACATGACACATCACATATTTGTTCTAGTACATCGTGCAACATCTTATAGCGAGGCACAAGATAACTGCGTTGTTTCTCTGTGACTGTAAAGTCAAAGATTTTTTTTAATAATTGTCTAAGTGAAGGAAGTATATGAGTTTTTATGGTTGATATGACGAAACAAATGGTCAAAATCGTAAAAAGATATGTCAAATAAAAAAGGTACTCTTGAAGAGTACCTTTTTTATAATGAAAAATCACCAGAGATTAAATGAACATGCTTTATAAATATCCATCATGGGTATTTACTGAGCTTGTAAATTTTCCATTGGTCTTGGCACTTTAAATTGGACTCGACAAGTACCATTTATGCTTTTATCACCCATTTTTACACGGATCGCTTGGCCATTCGGTTGACCTACACAAGCCTGTTGAATTGCTTCCCATTTGGCTTGACGTTCAGTACGTTTTTGCTCGAATTGTTGTTTCATTTGGGCACGCTGTTCTGCCGTCATTTCCTGCATACGTTGTTTATCATGATGACCGTACATCATTCGATTGTTGTCATGACGTAACTCATGTCGCATTTCACGCATATATTTATGATCTACCTTAAAGACCATATTACAGGACCCTATAATGGTTTTATCACCTGTATTAATTTGGACAGTTTCTCCAACTACTTTTCCATCACAGGCTTTTTTACCTTGTTCACGTATCACTTTATGCTGAGCACGCAGTTGTTGTACTTGCTCACGTTGTTCAGGAGTCATATGGCGCTCGCCTTTATGCTGTCCCATCATATGTGAGCCATAATTGTCTTTAGGGGCAGTGGTCGATTGACATGCACTCAATGCACCTACACTGATGAAACTTACGGTGAGGAGTGCTATTTTTGTCATTGCTTTCATTGAGGATACTCCAATGAATGTTTTATGTTTATTGATCAGTTAAAGATTAAATAATAATGATGTAGAAACAATGGAGAGTTTTCCTTATGACTGTTAGATACAATGTTAGTTATAGAACAAAAAGGTGAGTCCTGTTTTGAAGATACGTCGAGTTCCCATCGCATTACGCTTATTCCTAACTGTACTTTTAACCACACTGGTCATTACAACGGTGAGTTTGGGGGTATTGCATTGGACGATGCAAAAAAACTTTGCCAAATATGTGGCAGATGTGGAGATGCAGAAACTCGATCATCTGATTGAAAACTTGGCAGAGGTGTATGGGGTTTATCATGATTGGGGGAATGCCGTTCAAGCACAGATTTTTCAAATAGAAGGGCAAGCTGCTCCAGATGATTATGATCGGCTCTCGCGTTGGTGGTTAAGACGGCATACGATATTGCGCTGCAACAGCGTTATTTCAAAGAACATACCTTGATGAATCAGTTGGCACAGGAAAACTCCCAAAGTAAGCAACGGATTGATCAAGAAGAACTTAAAATTTTAGAAGAAAACCTACCTTCAGAATATCAACCTTTTGAAGGCTTGAAGTTTCCATTAAGTGCTAATCAAAATTTATTTAAGCCTTCGGATAAAAATAATAAAAATTCAGCCTTAATTTCTCCAGAACAACAAAACGGAAAAAAACGCTTTATTTCTATGCCCGATCGGTTGGGATTAAGTTCACGTTTATCTCTATATAATGAAAAACATCAATTTATATTAGGTGAAGCATCCAATGATCAGGTGGCATATCGCCCGATTATGGTGAATGATAAAGTCGTGGGATATTTGGGCTTAAAACCAGTATTGGATCAGGATGATGCACTGAGTATTAACTTCTTCAGTAATCAAAAACGTTATTTATTATTGATTTATATCTTGACGATTTTGGCCAGTTTGGTTGCATCCTTACTATTGGCTACATATTTTAAACAGCCGATTCAGCGTCTTTTAAATGCCACACGCGAGCTCACCAAAGGTAATTATCAGTATCAAGTCAAGATTAATCGGAATGATGAGCTGGGTGATCTTTCGACTGAAATTAATCAATTGGCGGTTATTTTAGAACAGCATGAAAATTCGCGCCGTCAATGGGTGGCCGATACTTCGCATGAGTTAAAAACCCCTTTGGCGGTATTGCAAGCACAGATTGAAGCCATGCAAGACGGAATTCGAAAGCCAACTCCAGAACATTTTGAGTCGATGCTTCGACAAGTCACCAGTTTGAAAAAACTCACCCAAGACTTAGCAGACTTGGCACAAGCTGAAGCGCAGCAATTAAAATGTTACTTTGCCGAAATTGATCCTTGGACAGTTATTTTACAGGAAGTTGAAAACTTTAAACCAAAATTTGAACAAGCGCAGTTATCCATCTCGACGCAAGGAGAGGGTGTGAAATTACAATTAGATATAGATCGCTTTAAGCAAATTATGGTCAACTTGTTAGGTAATAGTATTCGCTATACCGAAGCTGGAGGAGAGGTTCGTGTACATACAGTACAGGATGCCGATTCTTGGACAGTATATGTGGATGATAGCCCGCTGGGACTGAATGATGAGCAATTGGCATGTCTTGGCGAACGCTTTTATCGAGTAGATGATTCACGTACCCGTAGTACAGGTGGTACCGGTCTAGGGTTGGCATTATCTGGTAAAATTGCTCAAGCTTTGGGTGGAACGCTTAGTTTTGAACATTCACCATTGGGTGGTTTGCGCTGCAAACTAACTTTTCCAAAATACACAAAGGTTTAAAAGGGAAATATTGTATGAAACATATTATGCTTGTAGAAGATGAAGTGGAACTTGCTCAATTGGTGCGAGATTATCTTGAAGCAGCAGGCTTTGAAGTCAGTATGTTTCATGACGGTCAAGAAGCTTATGAGAGTTTTCAACAACGAAAACCAAGCTTGATGGTGCTCGATTTGATGGTGCCACGCATGGATGGTCTCACCATGTGTCGTAAAGTCCGTGAGCAGTCTGATTTACCGATTATTATGGTAACAGCACGAACAGATGAAATTGATCGTGTCCTAGGTTTGAATATGGGGGCAGATGATTATGTCTGTAAACCATTTAGTCCCAAAGAGTTGGTTGCGCGGGTGCAAGCCGTATTACGCCGTTTAGAACGTAAAGCTGAGCCTGAAGATAACAACTTATTCCGTATGGATAAAGCACAACAACGTATTTGGTATCAACAAAAGTCGTTGAATTTAACACCAACTGAATTTCGCTTACTTGAATTGTTCTTAGAGCATGTTGGACAAGTGTATTCTCGTGCACAACTTCTAGACCATATTAACCCTGATAGTTTTGATGTTGCGGATCGTGTTATTGATAGTCATATCAAAAACTTACGTCGTAAAATTTCAGATGCCGCAGAAACGGGGAATCGTCATGAATGGATACAAGCCGTTTATGGTATAGGCTATCGTTTTGAATATCCAGAAGATTAAGTTTTCAGCGAAATAAGTGCACTTTTGTGGATAAACACAAGGTTATCCACAGAAATTGTGTATAAATACAAATTTTCGGATTTTAATTGATTAATTAAACAGCCTTATTAATACATTTATTCTAATGCAGTAGCGATCTTCAAAGTATTTTTTTGAGCCTTAGTTAATTTCTGAGTGACCAGTTCATAAGAGGATTGGACCAAATCTGTAAGCAAGTCTTGATTAATTTGATCACCTTCATAAATTGAAATCCAATGACGTTTATTCATATGGTAGCCAGTATGAATCGATTCATAAATATCTCGCAGCATTTCGGAGTGCTGTGGTTCACATTTTAAATTAATAAACTTTTTACCTTGTAGGCTTGAGCTGAGCATGAACATTTTGTCCATGACTTTAAATACAGGAATGTCGTCACCAAACGGATAGCTTACCTCTGTGAGCGGGAGTTTTTTCGCGACTTCTGAAGCCAGTTTTTGTATTTCATCAGCAGTCATTTGAATTCTCTAGTTTAACTATTATGGATAAATTTCTATAGGTGTATGGTTATCCACTAATTTCCAAATTTCATCCATATCTATATTTCTAACTGCAATGCAGCCCCAAGTCCAATCATTCCGTGGCATATATTGCATAAGCATTGGCAGTTTTTGTAGTTGTTTGTTGCTGGCCGAACCATGAATCATGATATCACCGCCAGTAGAAACACCCAATTCTTTGGCTTTGGCAATATCTTGAGTATTGGGATAAGAAATATGTAAAGACTTATAAAAAGCACTTTGGGAATTTCGCCAGTCAATCCAGTAACGCCCTTCAGGTGTTTTGCCATCACCTTCTTTAATTTTATGCCCTAAAGGATCAAAACCGAGTCGCATTACATAACTGCGAATAATTTGTTCATTATGTAAAAGTTGAACTTTACGTTCAGCTTTATAAACTTTGACTTCGGTAATGGGCGTTTCAGTACGAATTTTATGAATATTATGCTCAGTTAAGGTTTGGGTCGGAGCAGCAAGATGTAGCGTTGGTAAATACTTTTCATATTTATAATAGGTGTAACTTAGAACAGTCGCAATGCTGCACAAGAGAAGAATAAACACTAATTTTTGTTGTTTCATTAGAGCTGTAATGAGGTAGTTTTATCCGTAGGTTAACGTTTATTGTATCTGCTGTCTGTTGTGCTTATTTTATACTGTGGATAAATAGACGTTTATCCACAGAAATGAGGGGTATAATTATTCTATGCGAGAATAGATCATGATGAACAACTCACCATGACTTCTGGCACATCACTTGGAAGTGGCGCTAAATCTTCAGCTTTTTCCAAATCAGTTTGTTGGGTAAACGGTTGGCTGAGTAGTTTAAATAATCGATCTACTTCTGAAAAATCATTTCGTTCAGCCAATTCAATGGCTTTTTGCGCCATGTGATTTCTTAAAATATAAATGGGATTGGCTTCAAACATTGCTGCATCTAAAGCATCAATATCCTGATTTGTTCGAATCGTCTCATACTGTGTTAAAAAGGCTTCAAACTGACGACGATCGAGACAATCATCTTTAAGGGCTTCATATTCTTGATTTTGCAAGCGAATAAAACTCGCGGTGTAATCTAATTGCTCAGATTGTAAAATATTTAAAAAAGCCATGCCGCAATCAAAACTGTCTTTATGAAAATTAGGCAGTCCCATCTTTTGGCATAGACCCTGTTTGTAGTGTTCCAAAAAGGTTGTTTCAAAGTGCTCTAAACAGTGTGCTAAATCTTGTTTAAATTTTTCTTTTTCTTCTGGTTTAGCTAAAGGAATTAAATTATTTAACCAGTTCCAGAGGTTCCAATGAGCGATACTTGGCTGGTTTTGATAGGTATAACGACTATTATAGTCACTGTGATTATTGATCCAATTGGGGCGGAAGCGTTCCATAAAACCATAAGGGCCAAAATCTAAAGTTGAACCAGTAATATTTAAGTTATCGGTATTCATCACCCCATGCGCGAAACCGATCAATTGCCATTTTGAAATCATGACAGCAGTGCGCTGAATCACTTTACTGGCAAAAGCTAAAAGCGGTTGTTCTGCATCTAAGCACTCAGGGTAATGCCATTCCATACATTTTTGAGTGAACTCTGGCAATAATTCGGGTTGATATTGGTTAATCCACTCAAAATGCCCTAAACGAATATGACAATCTGAGGTGCGTAACATCATCGCACCTAATTCTAATTTTTCGCGTTGTACACCTTGGGTTGATGAGGTAAAACCCACTGAATTACTGGATGGTATGCCTAAATGAGTCAGGGCATGACCCGCTAAATATTCACGAATGACTGAGCGTAAAACAGCGCGTCCATCGCCCATACGTGAGTAGGGGGTAGAGCCAGCACCTTTTAAATGTAGATCGATGGTTTGGTTATTTTTATCTAAAACTTGGGCGATGAGTAAACCACGGCCATCACCGAGTTGTCCTGCCCATTGTCCAAATTGGTGTCCTGCATAGACCATGGCTAGAGGATGAAATTCAGCAAAAGTTTTCTGTCCGCTACAAATTTCAACCCACTCGGTTTTTTCTTGTTGAGACCACTGTAATTGATCCGCCAATGCCTCATTGAAATGTCCAGCTTTTGCACCTTTTAAAGGAATGGGCATTTGCTGATGATAGAGCTTCGGATTTAGAGAAGGATAGCGGGGATTAAATTGCATAGCACGGCATACTGAATAGTTTAATTGACTATACTGGATATCGTGGCATGATCAAAATACTATTAATCGACAATAAAAAGCTTCGCTCCGATGGATGTTGATGAGCGGTGTGCTTCTGCCTGATCAGCCACTTGATAGCTCATTCCTGCAGTGAGTGTAAATGTTCGACCATCTTCCAGTTCTGTTTCTAATTGTCCTTCTAAACAAAATAAAATATGTCCTTTTGAGCACCAATGATCTGCTAAATAATCTTTAGAATATTCAACAATTCGAACGCGAATATGATCAAATTGTTGTGTACGCCAAAGTGCATAACCTTGTTCACCATTGTGTTTTATGGGTTCTATTTCGTTCCAGTTGGTAGTACCAAAAGGGATATTATTAAGTTGCATAGATTGTCCATTTTACGAAATCGAAATTGAGTTCAAAGTACAGATAAAAGAAAAGCTCCCTTTTGGAGCTTTTCAATGAGGTTGGTCGATTAATCAGTCACAATGTTCTTTTTTACATTACGCATTAATGTTTCTAAACGTGCACGATGATAACTCAGCTTTTGTTCAACCAGTTGGAAGTCAACTTTCAGCTTGTCATCTATCTGATGGATTTTTTCTGCAACAGAAGCTTTCTTGGCTTGAATTTCTTGTTCTTTCAGCTTAGCCCAATCATTTAGGGTATGACTAAATGCTTCGTACTCTTGAGAAATACGTTGTTTCATTGCCAAAATATCTGCATTCACATCATGACCATAAACTGCCAAATCTTGTTCAGCATATTTAAATTTCATCGCTAACTCAGCTTTTTTGATATTAAAGCTTGGAATACGACGTAAGTTTTTAGCTAAACCAAGTTTAGAACACGACCAAATTAACCATTTTGTCGGATCATATTGCCACCATTTCACACCATTACGATAATCGTATTGGAAGATGTGGTGATAGTTATGATAACCCTCACCCCAAGTTGCAATGGCTAACCAGAAATTATCACGTGCAGTATTTTCATCTGTATATGGGCGTTTTCCCCACATATGACAGAGTGAGTTAATAAAGAAAGTCACATGATGGCTAAAGATCAAACGTAATAAACCACCAAGTAGTAACACGCCCCACATATCACCAACAGCCCAACCGATAGGCAGTAGAATGGCAGCATGAACAACAATCACCAAGGGAATATAGTATTTGTCCTGAAACATGACGACTTTGTCATTGAGTAAATCAGGTGCATTTTTATAGTTTGATTCTGCTGCAGGATAATTGCGCAGCATCCAACCAATATGTGCATACCAAAAGCCATTGTTAATTGAATATGGATCGTGTTCAACATCATCGACATGACGATGATGGGTACGATGTCCAGAAGCCCAAAATAAAATACTATTTTGCACTGCAAAAGTACCCATGATCATTAAAATAATCTTGAGAGGGAGAGTCGCTTCATAAGCACGGTGTGCCCATAAACGATGATAACCCGCAGTAATACCTAAACTACTCAGACCAAGTAAAGCAATTAAGCTGACCCAAGCACTGGTGCTAAAGTCATGGTGGTAGGCATACAATGGAATTGCAATAATTGCGACGATTGGCAAAAAGACAAGCGCAAAAACTCCGATCCAATTAATGGGGGCTTTGGGTAGGGGAGGATTCATCTCCAACAGCACTCCTAAAAAACCTTAAAAAGGTAAAAACGAAAGCATAGCTTAAGTGTTTTTTCTAGGCTATACGTTCGATGATATTAGCATGAGCGAACATCTGTTCACCAGTATTATTGTACATCTGTATTGATTAAAACAGTAACAGAATAAATTGTGCTTTTAATGGCTTTTATCGGAAGAGAAGATATTGAGTCAGAGCGACGATCCTAGATGTAAAAATGTACGTTTTAAGTAGGTCTTTCTGACTCAATACTGTCTATTTTACCTATTGATCATGTTAATTTTTTATATGTATTTTAAAAATACATATTTGTTATATGTAAGTTGAATTTTGATAGCTTTTATTTGATTTGCTGTAATTCTTGTTGCATGAGTTTTGGAAAATCTGTAATTAAACCTTGAATGCCTAAATCACGAAGCTGTTTTGCACGTTCAATACTGTTGACGGTCCATACACTCACATTTAACTGTGCATTTTGCGTCGCTTGAATCATTGCATCGGATGCAAGTTGATTCATCCAACCGATTTGGCAACATCCTAATTCTATTGCTTGTTCAATGGCTTTCTCTTGAATGTCATCTTCAATGAGTAAACCACGTTTAAAAGTAGATTTTTGTTGTTGTAAAGTCTGATGGATTTTGAGATCAAAACTAGTAATCACCGCGGACTGTTTAAAACCGTGTAACTGTTTTTGTAATTCGATGGTCAGTTTCTCTGCTTCTGCCATGCTATTGACAGCTTTTACTTCAACTTCAAGATGCTCAAAATTGTGCATAATGGCTAAAGCTTGTCGTAATGTTGGCGTGATTTGTTTGTCCCAATCCATCCAAATAAAGGCTTGATTATAGTTGGCTAAATCTTGGCTTGAGCATGCATAAATATTTTGGTCGATGCCTGTGGTTCGAATGAAATTGTCATCGTGCATAATAATCAGTTCATCATCTTTCAGTTGGCGTACATCAAATTCGACGGCACGAATACCCAAATCATGAATATATTGAAAACCCGCTAATGTATTCTCTGGAGCTTCCCCGCGTGCGCCGCGATGGCCGATAATTCGCATAATTATTCTAAATATTTTGCAATTAAATTATTTATAGTTAAGCACAAGATAAAAATGAATACTATTCAAGATATTTTATTTGAATGTTTATTTCTGAGATAAATTTAGATTGTCTTAATTCAGTTTTAGTCTTTTGATCACATGGTATTTATATTTTCAGACACTACACTTTATAGCATCTGAAAATGGTAAAGGGTGGCCGCTATTTTGCTCATGATCTAAGAGATCACATTTTTATGCTGCTTTAACGTGAAAAATGATTAGATGGTTTCATTAATATTTTTTTGCCAAAGCACTTCGCTACCACCTTCAGCACGTTGTAATGCGCGTGAAGCGACAAATAACCAATCGGATAAACGATTGAGTAATTGTAAAGCTGTAGCTTGAATATTTTGGTCACGGCTCTGTACGGTCATTAAGCTACGTTCTGCACGACGGCAGATAGAGCGAGCCAGATGTGCATAGCTGCAAGCTAAGGTTCCCGCAGGTAAAATGAATTCTTTCAGCATCGGTAAAGATTCATTCATACGGTCAATTTCTTTTTCAAGAAATTCAATGCAAATAGGTTGTAGAAGATTGTAGTTCGGAATACATACTTCACCACCGAGATCAAATAACCAGTGTTGAATCAGGCTTAAAGATTTATCCCAGGGCGCTTTGTCTGCAATATGACTGGCAGTAATTTGTGAGCGTAGAATACCGATTGCTGAGTTGAGTTCATCCACATCACCCAATGCTGCAATGCGTAAATCATCCTTTGCAACACGTGAGCCATCACCTAGCCCCGTTGTTCCTGAATCACCTGTACGCGTATAAATTTTACTTAAACGATGTCCCATCATTACTCCTTAAATTTGGTTAAATATTTAAATGCATTAAAAAAGGATAATGCCACATGTATGACATTATCCTGAAACTTACAATTTTGGGATAATTAGTATTTAAGTGTCACACCAACGGAAGCTAAACGCCCACCATTGATATAATAAATATTTGAACCGTTATATGCCGTTTTATAATTTACATCACCAATATTTTGAATATTGGTAAATAGTTTAACATTTGGATTAACATTCCAGTATGCATTGACATCGGTAGTCACATAGCCTGGGGTTGTAGTTGGTGTTGTCGATGGATAATCTGCAAAATCTTTAGATTTTGATTTAGCAGAGACTGAAGCACTGATACCAAATTGTTCATCTTGCCAACCTGTGGTCAGGGTTGCACTTTGACGCGGGCGACGCGTTAAATCATCTTTAGTTTCATCATTTTTAGCTTGTACATAAGCATAAGAAAGATTTAAAAACAATTCATCTTGTTGCCATTTTAGCCCTAGTTCACCACCAGTAAATGTCGCTTTATTCAGGTTAATTAGGTGCATACCAGAATAAGTAATTAAATCGGTAACTTGATTGCGATAAGCAGAAAAACCTAGAGATAAATTGTGAGCGAGTTTTTGATCTAAACCAATTTCATAAGAAAAACTTTCTTCAGGTTTTAGATTAGGATTGCCACCCCAGCTAATTGCATACAGATCATTTGTAGTGGGTGCTCTAAAAGCAGTGCCGATATTGGTATAAATACTGGTTAAAGGAAAAATTTGGTAACGAGCCGCAGCTTGACCTACAGTTTTAGTTCCAAATTTTTTATTATCTTCAACACGGATCCCCACTTGAGTATTGAGTCCATGGTCTTGATATTGATGCTGGACAAAATAACCCGTTGTCGCAACATCTTCATTATATTTAACTGTACTCCATTCACTGATAGACAGTACGTCACCTTCAATATTTTTATGTGATACACCGGCTAAAAGGTTTTGCGCTGGCGTAAATTGCCACTTGGAATAAATTTCAGCTTCTTGTGTTTTACTATGCACAAAATCAGGTGAATTATTTTGCTGAAGTTCTTCTTTAAACTGAGATAAACGTGCATTCACCACAATATTAGGTGTGATATTTACCCGACTTTTAAGATTAATGATCTCATTCTTGAAATCTTGAGAAAGCGGGGTGCCGTAGTTGTCATAATCGCTATAGCCTTGATTTTCACTATAATCAAGCGATGCAGCAAAACGTTCCTGATCCACGCCTAGTTTAGCGCTATAACCTTTTTGATCATAACTTGCATTTTCACTGTTTGAACGATTTGTAACTGGAGTACCAGCAGTTTCTAAACGTTGTCCACGAATTTGTGCATAGACACCATTTTCGACTAAATCAGCTCCAATCACTGATTTATAGGTTTTATGCTCGCCGATTTCACCTGTTACAAATGCAGCATTTTTTTCAGGAGTTTGTGAGATGAGCTGAACGACACCACCAATGGCATCTGTACCATAAAGTACAGATGCAGGGCCTTTGAGAACTTCTATTTGTTTAATATCGGTTGTATCTAAGAATGCTAAAGATGCCGCACCTGTTGTTGCACTATTTAAACGAACACCATCTCTTAAAATAAGAGTGTGTGCTGAGTTTGTACCACGGGTGAAAATGGAAGCGATTTGTCCAAAGCCACCATTTTGTACCATATTGATGGCGGCATCGCTCATTAATAGATGTGGTAATTCAGCAATTGGAGATTGTTCCACAATTTGAGGTTCTATAATTGAAATACGCGCAGGAATGTTCTCAATTTTTTCTGCTGAGCGTGTTGCCGTAACCACAATAGTATCTAGTGTATTTGAGGATTGAGCACTTGGCTGTACTGATAGGCCTTGAGCAACAGCAGTAGTAGATAACCCCATCGCAATAGCGATAGCCCCTACAAGTGTGGTAGGTTTGAAAATAATAGACATGACATGCTCCATACATTCACTCCCCGTGAATGCTTGAGTTGAGGGTACAATGAGCAGGTATCCGGACTTAAATATAGAATCAAAAAGGATTCAGCTTGTTCCACCTTCCCACAAAAAATTGCAGTGGTGTAAATCTTTCGATTTATTGAGAACAATGTTTCATTTTTACCGTTGCGGGGGCAGTGTTGGATTTACACCAACTTCCCTAAGCTTAAAGCTAGACTCATCGCATTTTCGCGCAGTATAAAGTCAGTGCGATGTTTAAACAATGCTTAACAGATATTCATATTGAACTTTAACGCAACCGAGTCAAATTGCATTACAATGATTTGCCTTAAGCTTTATAGATTAGCTATAAACTCAAATAGATTAGAGCCTTGTGTATGCGTACCCGTGCCAAAATTTGCGGAATAACACGACCTGAAGATGTCAAATCTGCTGTTGATTTAGGAGCAGATGCAATTGGATTGGTGTTTTTTGAACCGAGTCCACGTCATGTATCTATTCAGTTAGCTAAAGTGTTGGCACAACATGTGCCTGCTTATGTCAGTATCGTTGGCTTGTTTGTAAATGCGACAAGTGCAGAGATTGCTCAAGTTTTAGATCAAGTGCCACTCGATATTTTGCAGTTCCATGGTGATGAAACACCTGAACAGTGCCAAGCAATAGCCCAGCAGAATAAGCGTCGCTGGTATAAAGCGATTCAGGTAAAACCTGAGCTTGATGTGATAAAAACGATAAAAAGTTATCAAGACGCTGGTGCTAGCGCAGTATTATTGGATGCATGGCATCCTGAACTGAAAGGCGGGACTGGACATCAATTCGATTGGTCACAGTTTCCAAAATTAGATATTCCATTAATATTGGCAGGTGGTTTAAAGCCTGACAATGTTGAAGACGCTATAAAGACCACTCAAGCATTTGCAGTAGATGTCAGCGGAGGCGTAGAATCCGCAAAAGGTATAAAAGACCAACAACTCATTGAACACTTTATGCAAGGAGTCCAGCGTGGATCAGCAAACTGTTAATCAACAAGATCAGGTGACTGACTATACTCAGTTCCCAGATGCAAATGGGCACTTCGGTATCCATGGCGGACGTTTTGTGTCAGAAACGCTTATGGCGGCTTTAGAGGATTTAGAAAAACTCTATTTTCGTATGAAAGATGATGCACAGTTTCTGGCAGAATTCGACCGTGATCTCGCCTACTATGTCGGTCGTCCTAGTCCGCTTTATCATGCTGAACGATGGTCAAAAGAGTTAGGTGGCGCACAAATTTATTTGAAACGTGAAGATTTAAATCATACTGGTTCACATAAAGTTAACAACACCATTGGTCAGGCCTTACTTGCCAAATTGTCAGGTAAAAAACGTATTATTGCTGAAACGGGTGCAGGTCAACATGGTGTAGCAACGGCAACGATCGCTGCACGTTTAGGGTTGGAATGTGTGGTATTCATGGGGGCTGAAGATGTTAAGCGCCAAGCCATGAATGTTTATCGTATGCGCTTGTTGGGTGCAACGGTAGTTCCTGTACAAAGTGGCTCTAAAACCTTAAAAGATGCCATGAATGAAGCAATGCGTGATTGGGTCACCAATGTAGATTCAACCTATTATGTCATCGGTACTGTGGCTGGCCCACACCCATATCCACAATTGGTGCGTGATTTCCAATCGATTATTGGTCGTGAAGCGCGGAAGCAAATTCAAGAACAAGCAGGCCGTTTACCCGATGCTTTAGTTGCTTGTGTCGGCGGTGGTTCCAATGCCATGGGCTTATTCTACCCATTCTTAAATGATGCTGATGTAAAAATGTATGGTGTTGAAGCGGCAGGCTACGGCATTGAAACAGGTAAACACTCTGCGCCTTTAAATGCAGGTCATGTTGGTGTATTACATGGCAATCGGACGTATTTAATGTCGGATGAGCAAGGGCAAATTAGTGAGACACATTCAATTTCAGCAGGGTTAGATTACCCAGGTGTTGGTCCTGAACATAGTTTCTTAAAAGATATGCACCGTGTCGATTATGTTCCAATCACGGATAATGAGGCTTTGCAAGGTTTTCGTGATTTAACCCATATTGAGGGAATTATTCCTGCGCTTGAGAGTTCTCATGCGATGGCATATGTGACTAAACTTGCTCCGACCATGTTGAAAGATCAAATTATTATTGCGACGGTTTCAGGTCGTGGTGATAAAGATTTAATGACGGTTGCACGTATTGATGGTGTGGAAATGGTTGAGATGTAATGCATCTTTAAGCATTAAAAAAATCGTGTTTAGTGAAAGCTAAGCGCGATTTTTTATGAATAAATATTTGTCCATCCTTTTTAAAGGAAGCATGAAAAGATTAATATTAAGGAGTAATAAGGGTGAGCCTTTTTATTGTGATGTTGGGTGGTCGCCATGTTCGAGCCAATACAGAAGTACATGATGTGGTTTTAGCAATAGGGGATTCGCTTGAAGATATCTATCCTCAACTTAGACAGGCATGGTTTGCTGAACAAGATGGCTTACATATTGATGCTTGGGCACAAATCAATGGGGTGGAATTCGAGGATACAAAATATCAGATACATTTCACTGATACCCAGCCGAATCCATCGGAACAAAAGCTTTATCTAATTAATTTAGGCGGTTATGACGCACGTGAATTTGGTGAATTGCATCGCTATGTTTTAGTGGTGGCACAAAATTCGATGGTGGCGAAAGAAAAAGGGAAACAGTATTTTGCACAACATTGGCAAAAGCAACATACAGACCGAGTTTTAGATGTCGATGATTGTATCGCCATTGATCATGTACATGGCAGATATGTACAATTGCTTCAAGGTGAGTTTGAAGGCAATACTTGGGAAAATACCTATCTTAGAATTTAGGTCATCATTTTTAAAACATTAAAACTAACTTAATTATAAAAAAAGAGCATCATTTTTTATAATTTCATCGTTTAACTTTATTGAAACACTACAACTTAACAGCACTATTTACATAACATGAGCCTAGACTAATAACTTAACTTAATTCTTTGGAGTGTTCGATATGAGTGGCTTACTTGACGAACTTGGTAAAATTGCAGGTGCGGTTATTGCTGAACAAGGTGTAGATAAATTAGATCCAGATGCTAATTTATTGGAAAAAGCGGCTGGTGCATTGGCGGGTTTTGAAGCTGCAAAAATTGGTGAAAATAAATTCGAAAATCATGAGGATGAAGAACAGCCTCAGGATGATCAGTCTTAAGCAAAATTAAGATGAACGATTGAAGATGTATTGATAGAAATCTAGTCAAATCATATAAATGTTGCAGATTATCATGAGGGCTAATAATGTTGAGATCCAAAGAAATTAAGCAGCTGATTTAGATTTAAAATAATGCGTTATAAAACGAAAAGGGCATATTCTAGTATGCCCTTTTTAATTATCATAAAAAGAGATAACTAATTGAAAATAAATTTAATGTATGTAGATAAACAGGAATTTAACCAGTAAACGCAGTAAAATAAGATGTGAAGGATTACTTATCAATAAAACCGCTATGAAATATGTAAAAAACACATTTAGTTGATAGTTGAAATCTCGTTATGCTATCCGCCGTTATAATGATATTACTAGCTGTACGCCATGTATTTATATACTGATTTCGATCAACAACTGATCAATGAACGTGTTGCACAATTCCGTGATCAGACGGAACGTTATTTAGCCGGAAAACTCACTGAAGATGAGTATCGTCCGCTTCGTCTGCAAAATGGTTTATACGTACAGCGCTATGCACCGATGTTACGTGTAGCTGTACCTTATGGTTTAATGAACTCGAATCAATTACGTAAAATTGCGCAATTGGCAAAAGAATATGATCGTGGTTATGCACATGTATCAACACGTCAAAATATTCAGTTTAACTGGCCTGCACTCGAAAATATACCTGATATGTTGGCAGAACTGGCAACAGTTCAAATGCACGCCATTCAAACTTCTGGTAACTGTATTCGTAATACCACGACTGACCAATATGCCGGTGTGGTTGAGGGTGAGATTGCCGATCCACGTCCAACGTGTGAATTGATTCGTCAATGGTCAACATTCCATCCTGAATTTGCATTTTTGCCACGTAAATTTAAAATTGCTGTGTCTGCATTGGCGGAAACAGATCGTGCAGCAGTTTCATTCCATGATATTGGTGTCTATATCGTGAAAAATGAAGCAGGCGAAATAGGCTATAAAATTAAAGTCGGTGGTGGTTTAGGTCGTACACCTGTCATTGGTAGCTTTATTCGTGACTTCTTACCACGTGAAGATTTAATTGCCTATTTAGAAGCAGTTTTACGTGTCTATAACTTGCATGGCCGCCGTGACAACAAATATAAAGCACGGATTAAAATTTTGGTTAAAGCTTTAACGCCTGCGGTATTTGCAGAAAAAGTTGAAGCTGAATTTGCGCATACCATTCAGACTTTGAAAATTCAGCCTGAAATTTTGACAAAATTAGATGAAGAATTTACCCCATTTGATTATCAAGATTATGCAGATGAAGATTTTACTGAATTGTTTGCAGTGCATCCAAAATTCAAACAATGGTTCAATATCAATACCAATGCACATAAAGTAAAAGGTTATCGTATTGTTACGATTTCATTGAAACGTGCGGGTATTGCGCCGGGTGATATGAGCACTGAAGAAATGAACTTGATTGCTGATTTAGCAGATCAATATACGTTCGGTGAACTTCGTACCACACATGAGCAAAATATTTCACTGGTTGATGTACCACAAAAAGATTTATTTGCAGTATGGCAAGCACTTGAAGCGAACAACTTAGCACGTGCGCATATTGGTTTCATTACCGATATTATCTGCTGTCCGGGCGGTGATTTTTGTTCATTGGCAAATGCGAAATCCATTCCAATTTCAGAAGCGATTTCTCGTCGTTTTGATGATCTAGATACGATTTATAACTTAGGTAAATTGGATCTCAATATTTCTGGTTGTATGAATGCTTGCGGTCATCACCATGTGGGGAATATTGGTATTTTAGGGGTCGACAAAAAAGGCGCTGAATTCTACCAAATTACCTTAGGTGGTAACGCGGATCATGATGCTTCAATTGGTGATATCTTAGGGCCATCATTTGCAGCAGATCGTGTTCCTGACGTGGTTGAAGAAATTTTAAATACCTATCTTGATCTTCGTACTGAAGGTGAAGAATTTGTAGAAACTTATCGCCGTGTTGGCATTCAACCCTTTAAGGAGCGTGCATATGCTTAATACCGCACTTCAAGTGCTCTCTAAAGATGGCACGATTGCAGACAATACTTATCAAGTGATTGGCGAAGATGGCGTATTGCCACAAGGCGATGTGGTTCTAACCGTTGAACAGTTAGAGCAAATTGCAAATGTATCCGGCAAAAAAGCGCTATACATTACTGTGGATACTTCTCCTGAAGTGAACGAATTTCCACTGGATCAACTCGATGCAATCTTTATTGAGTTTGCAGGCTTTAACGATGGTCGTGGTTATTCATTTGCTGCATTGCTACGCCGTCAAGGTTATCAAGGCGAACTTCGTGCGATAGGTGATATCTTTAAAGATGTGTTGAACTATTTAAAGCGTTCGGGTTTCGATACTTTCGTGGTGAAAGAAGGTAAAGATATTCTTGAAGCAGCGGTCGGTCTCAATGATTTTAAACATCCGTATCAGGCATCAACAGCAGTTGCACAGGCAAGTTATCAAACTGGTGCTTAATTTCAATTAAGTCATCAATAAAAAAGCCGGCAGAATGTCGGCTTTTTTATGTTTAAGGAAAATATTACATTGCTTCTAGTTGGCAATTGACCATCCATTTCACCCCAAATTGATCGGTAAAAGCGCCATACAATGCGCCCCAAAAGGTCTTTTCTAAAGGCATTTCAATTTGACCATTGACAGATAATGCATCAAATAAGCGTTTTGCTTCGGCTTGCTCACTGGCATCTAAATTAATCGAGATATAGTGATTATTACCTTTGGTAAATGGGATTTGAGTTTGTGCGCAAAATTGATCTGTTGTATCAGAGCCCATTAAAACAGTGAAACCATTGATTGGTAGTGATACATGTAAAATATAATCTTTTTCTTTACCTGAAACTTGAGCATCAGGAAGTTCTGAGTAACGCTTCATCAAGGCAAACTCACCACCAAAAACCGATTTATAAAAGTTAAAAGCAGCTTCAGTTTCGCCTTGGAAATTGAGGTAATGATTGAGTTGCATTGTGGTGATCCATTTTTTGTTTTAAAAAAATAATTTAACAGTTTTCTTATTAAGAAGAGATGAAAAAGTGTAAACATTAAAAAAGCCTTCTACATAGAAGGCTTTTTATTATCTATTTATAAAATAGAGTGTTACTTAAAGTATTTCAATCGCTACAGCAGTCGCTTCACCACCACCGATACAAAGTGCAGCAATACCTTTTTTACCACCAGTACGTTTTAATGCGTGGATTAAAGTCAAAATAATACGTGAACCTGTAGAACCGACAGGATGACCGAGTGCACAAGCACCGCCATTGATATTGACTTTTTCAGCATCTAATTTGAAATCATCAATCGGACACATGGTGACCATGGCGAAAGCTTCGTTAATTTCCCAAAGATCGACATCAGAAGCCGTCCAGCCCGCTTTATCCAAGGCTTTTTGAATGGCACCCACTGGTGCAATGGTAAATTCTGAAGGGTGCTGAGAGTTTGATGCGTAAGCCACAATTTTCGCAAGCGGGTGTAAACCTTTTGCTATTGCATTTTCTGCTGAGGTTAATACTAATGCAGATGCACCATCAGAAATTGAACTGGCATTGGCAGCGGTAATCGTCCCATCTTTGGCAAAAGCAGGGCGCAATGTTGGAATTTTATCAATATTGGCATTAAATGGTTGTTCATCTTTATCAATGACAACGTCGCCTTTACGTGATGAAACCGTAACAGGTACGATTTCATCGGCAAAATAGCCTTCGGTAATGGCAGTTTGTGCACGTTTAAGTGAACGAATAGCGAAATCATCCATTTGTTCACGAGTATAGCCACGAGTATTGGCCATATCTTGAGCAAAAGAACCCATTAAACGACCTGTTTCAGCATCTTCTAAGCCATCAAGGAACATATGATCTTTGATTTCACCATGACCCATGCGATAACCACCACGTGCTTTTGGCAACACATAAGGTGCATTAGTCATCGATTCCATGCCGCCCGCAACCACAATTTCAGCAGAACCCGCTTTAATCATATCCGCTGCTTGCATCACAGCTTTCATGCCAGAACCACAAAGTTTATTGATTGTTACCGCACCGGTTGAGTCTGGAAGACCTGCTTGGCGCATCGCTTGACGGGCAGGCCCTTGTTTTAATCCAGCAGGGAGTACACAACCCATAATGACTTCTTCGACATCAGTTGGCTGTAATCCTGAACGAGAAATTGCTGCTTGTATAGCGGCTGCTCCCAACTCAGGTGCTGTTACACTTGCAAGGCTACCTTGGAAACCGCCCATTGCTGTACGAGCACCATTCACGATTACGATATCTGTCATTGTTTTAATCTCCAAAATTATTTCTAGTTTCTATCCTAAACTTAAGCAGTATATAAAAAAACCGAAAAGAATAAAGTGAGATTACGCCATAACCTTAGACGCATGAGTACTCAATTTTTAACATACAGCATTAGGTTCTTTCTTTAAATTCCCCATCATACCAATAGGGAAATGCTTGTTATATTCAGAGTGTTTAAAATTACAATAATGAAATGCACCCATTGAACCGCGTGTTAAACCAGTATCACCTTGAAAGGTCAGCGTATTCGTGTTAGATGCGCTGCCGTTCCATTTCAATTGGCCATATTTAATATCGGTAAAAATTTTTGAAAATACAGTTTCATTTAAATCTAGCCTTTTATTTTTATTTGTATCGGAAAATATAATGATACCTTTGTGCCACATATTATTTTGGCAGGTATTTAAATCTTCAGAAGCACAAATGACAATGTCTGAGTGATAAGTTAAAGCTGTATTCTTAGCAAAATCAACATGCTGTTTTAATAATGGATAGACATGATTGACTTCTCGTTTTTCATTTAAATTATGATAAGAGGGAATCGCAATAGTTACGATAATGGCTAAAACAGCGATACAAATCATAAATTCAAAAAGTGTGAAAGCACTTTCTTTATAAGAAAAAAACATAAACTAGTCTTCTTTTAAATAAGGATTTATTTTAATTTTCAATTCATTAGCTAATATCGAAACGGAGTAAAATATGTATTACTATCGCTTTCGATTGCTGCTAAAATGACAGCCGTAAAAGATTAAGGTATTCACAAAAGAAAATTGAGTAGAAAGTTACCGAATTACAACGGAAATTGTAAGTAATTTTGTCAATAATTTACTTGATTAAAGTTATCAAGTACTTGGAAAAGTATTCAAGTGTTTGTATGATTCAACGTGAGTAGCTTAAAAATAATACTGGGGTATATAAAAGCTTATCTCAGGAAGCCAGTAAATTTTAGGCTGAGCTTGAACAACAATTTGTTATCTCTGGAGGATATCCATGAAATTGAGCCGTATCGCACTTGCTATGCTTGTTGCTGCACCATTAGTCGCTGCTAACGCTGGTGTAACTGTTACACCTTTAATGCTTGGCTACACATGGCAGGATACTCAACACAACAACGGTGGTCATAAAGGCGAGTTAACTAACAGCCCTGAATTGCAAGACGATTTATTCGTTGGTGCAGCACTTGGTATCGAATTGACTCCATGGTTAGGTTTTGAAGCTGAATATAACCAAGTTAAAGGTGATCTTGACGGTACTGGCGTTGCTGGTTCTGAATATAAACAAACTCAAATCAATGGTAACTTCTATGCTACTTCTGATTTGATCACTAAAGACTATGACAGCAAAATTAAACCTTATGTATTGTTAGGTGCTGGTCATTACAAGTATAAACTTGATGATATGTCTTATCATTCTAATGAAAAAGGTACTTTAGGTAATGCAGGTATCGGTGCTTTCTGGCGTTTGAACGATGTTTTATCACTTCGTACAGAAGCTCGTAGTACTTATAACTTTGACGAAAAATTCTGGAACTACACAGCACTTGCTGGTCTTAATGTAGTTCTTGGTGGTCACTTGAAACCTGCTGCGCCTGTAGTAGATGTTGTTGTTGTAGAACCAGTTGTTCCAGTTAAACCAGTTCCACAACAGTTGACTGAAGACTTGAACATGGAACTCCGTGTGTTCTTTGATACAAATAAATCAAACATCAAAGAGCAATACAAACCAGAAATCGCTAAAGTAGCTGAAAAATTAACTGAATACCCGAATGCGACTGCTCGTATTGATGGTCATACAGATAATACTGGTCCACGTAAGTTAAATGAACGTCTATCTCTTGCTCGTGCTAACTCTGTTAAATCAGCACTTGTAAGTGAATATAATATTGATGGTTCTCGTTTAACGACTCAAGGTTTTGCATGGGATCAACCGATCGCAGACAACAACACTAAAGAAGGTCGTGCTATGAACCGTCGTGTATTTGCGACGATTACTGGTAGCCGTACTGTAACTGCTCAATAAGATTTAACTCAGTAATCTGAGTTTTATCCAAAAAGCGACTCAATTCATTGGGTCGCTTTTTTTTTATTGCTTATGATTTTAATCTATATGCTGACATTAAGTGGGTGAGGTAATAGAAATTAAAAGATAAATATGAAATATACTGAATTAGATTGTTTATCCCTACAGTGATTTTAATCTAAAATTCGATAAAAAAAGTAATATTACAAGCTGTCTACATTAAATTATTGAAAATATTTAAAGAAAAAAGCCAGTTATCGAAAGAACTGGCTTAAATCAAATATGATATTAAAAAATAAGTTTAACTAAACTCAGCTATAGAGCGCTCTTTGGCCCATTCACGGAGGATAAATTTTTGTAATTTTCCTGTCGATGTTTTTGGGATTTCAGTAATCACGACATCTTTAGGGACTTTAAAGCGAGCTAAATGTTGCTTACAGAATTCGATAATTTCTTCTGGTGTTGTTTCAGCCCCTAGTTTGAGCTCAATAAAGGCACAAGGGACTTCTTGCCAGCGCGAATCGGGCTTTGCGACTACAGCGGCTGTCATAATTGCAGGATGGGTATACAGTACTTCTTCTACTTCCAAGGACGAAATATTTTCACCACCTGAAATAATAATATCTTTCGAGCGATCCATGATTTTTGCATAGCCATCAGGTTGGCATACGGCGAGATCTCCGGTGTGGAACCATCCTCCTTTAAAGGCTTCTTCGGTTGCTTTGCTATTTTTTAGATAACCTTTCATCACGATATTACCACGGAACATAATTTCTCCCATGGTGCTTCCATCATTTGGAACCGGTTGCATCGTTTCAGGATCAAGGACACGCATACCATCTTGCAGGGGATAAGGAACCCCTTGGCGTGAATGTAATTGTGCTTGTTCTTGAATCGAAAGCTCACTCCAACCTGCTTGCGAGGCACATAATGCAGATGGTCCATAAGTCTCAGTGAGTCCGTAGACATGATTGACCTGAACACCAATATGATGCATTCCCTCAATAATTGCCGCTGGAGGTGCCGCACCGGCCACCATGACTTCAACCTGATGATTGAACTTAATTTGCTTGTCTTCCGGTGTATTAATCAACATGGATAGGACAATGGGTGCACCACAGAAATAATCGATTTTATGTTGATCAATGAGTTTATAAATTAATTCAGGATCCGTTTTACGCAGGCAGATGTTCGTTCCTCCGTTTGCAGCGATCGTCCAAGCAAAACACCAACCATTGCAATGAAATAAAGGAAGCGTCCAGAGATAAGTTGCGCGCGGTGTCATACCACAGGCAATAATATTACTGGCTGCATTGATGTACGCTCCACGATGGTGATAAACCACACCTTTTGGATTACCAGTTGTACCAGATGTATAGTTTAAGCTAATTGCATCCCATTCATCATGAGGTAAATGCCACTCGAAATTTGGGTCACCAGCATTAATGAAATCTTCATATTCAATTTGACCAATACGTGCGGTTAAATCATTTTTATCATATTCAGTATCGGCCACATCAATAATATAGATATCTTGAGCTGTGAGTGAGACCGCTTCTTGCGCTAATTCGGAAAACTCAGGATCGACCAATAAAATTTTTGATTCGGCATGTTCTAACATAAATGCTAAAGTTTTGGCATCTAAACGCGTATTTAAGGTATTGAGTACAGCACCTGCCATAGGAACGGCAAAATGTGCTTCGAGCATGGCAGGAATATTGGGCAATAATACTGAAACGGTATCATTTTTTTTAATGCCTAAATTTTGTAGTTGATGGGCAAATTGACGACAACGCTGATACGTTTCACGCCATGAAATACGGCGTGAACCATGAATAATGGCATCTTGATGCGGATAAATATAAGCGGCACGTTCAAGGTAGCGTAAAGGTGATAACGCTACAAAGTTGGCAGGGGTGCGTGGTAATTCATCATAAGCACTGATCATTAAAAACTCCATGTAATATTTTTTAATCGCTATGCTTAAAATATATGCATAAATAGAGAAAGATACATTTATTCTTTAGTCTATTTCATGATGATAGAAATAGTGGTGAAATTTTTAATACCTTTGTTTTTTTATAATATTGATGTTTAATATTTTTATAATCAATTGATTACTGAATAAAAGTCGTTATAAAAAAACTGGACGTATACATCTGTATTTTTTGAGAAAGAAGGTGCTATCTGTTATCTCGCATTTACAGGCTGAGTGAAAGTCTGGTAAATCATAAAAAACCAAGATACTGGCGAAGTGAATATTTTATTGTTGAGCCCTCCAGTAAAATTTAATTTCCAGCCCATTTTTTATTGCACAAAATTGATTAACTTTTGATCTAAAATGTGATTAGATTCAATCAACTTTACGACAAGGATTATGTCATGTTATATAAAGTAGGCTGGAATAAACAAGAAATACAGATTAGCCCGAAAGGCTATGCCATGTTTGGATATGGCATGTGGGGACATCGTGCAGATGAAAAACGAACCGCTTTATATGCACGCAGTATTTCTATCCAATACGGTTTATCTGCGCCACTCATATTTTGTTGCCTAGATTTTGGCTGTATTACACATGCCATGCGTAGTGGAGCAATTGAGCAATTACAACAACGCTTAGGTGTAGGCTTTCAAGAGCAAAATCTAGTTTTAATGGCAACGCATACCCATTCTGGACCTGGTGGTTGTGGTCATGAAGCGCTATATAATATGCCGACGCCAGGTTTTGTTCCTCAACATTTAGATGCAGTGGTTCAAGCCATTGTCGAGAGTGTTTGTAATGCTTTGCAGCAGGTAGAAGATACAGAAATTGCTTTAACCACAATTCAATTTGATGATGCTACCCCGATTGCATGGAATCGGTCTATCAAAGCTTATAATCGTAATCCTGATGTTATATCGAGAACGGAGCAAGAAACTCATTTAGCGTTAAGTCGTGAAATGCAGTTGATTGGTTTTTATCGTCAGAATCAGTTGCAGTCTTTTATTTCATTATTTGGTGTGCATGCCACCTGTTTAGGCAATAGCTTAAATGCCTACGATGGCGATAATAAGGGCTATGCAGCCAGCTTAAGTGAAGAGTTTTTAAAACAAAAAGGTATTGTTAATCCTGTTACGATTTTTGCTCAAGCCACTGCCGGTGATGTATCGCCACATTTTCATGGGCAGAAACAACAAAAAATACGTGATCAAATTCAAGGCGAACAAGAATATCAATATGCTCAACAGAATGGGCGTTATCAAAGTGAATTGGCTTTAAAGGCATTATCTCAACCGTTAAATAGAATTGAAGTTGAAATTGATGCGCTATGTACTTATGTCGATTTAAGTCAGGTCGAAATTCCAGTTGAATTTTCAAAAGGTTTTGTGAGTGCTCGAACCAGTCAGCCCTGTCACGGTCAGGCTTTTTTTGCAGGAACACCTGTTGATGGTCATGGTGCACCGAAAGTGATCACGCATGGAATGTCTGTTTTGGCGCAATGGGTGAGAAAGAAACGCTTGGCCAATCCAGAATCGCCAGAGTATGCCAAATACCAAGCCTTATATGCTTCGCAAGGTGTGAAGAATATTGTGATTGAGGCAGGAGATAAAAAAATACTGGGACAAAATATTGATGCTGTACCAGGAATTTTTGATCCACTCATTAGTGAAATGAATAAACAGGTTAAAGCTGGAGCAATTCAGGAAAGTCCTTTAGTACCAAGTGTTGTGCCTTTGCAACTGATTCAATTGGGGCCTTTGGTTTTGGTTTGTTGTCCAGGTGAAATCACCACCACAGCAGGGCAACGGGTGATGCAAACCGTACAACAAGCCATCTCTGCAAATTCGAGTATTAAAAATGTCTGGTTATGCTCTTATTGCAATGACTATATGGGCTATATCACAACCTTTGAGGAATATCAGCAGCAAGCCTATGAAGGAGGACATACTTTATTTGGACAATGGACGTTAAGTGCGGTTCAATTTAAATTTCAGCAATTGGCGCAACAACTGAGTCTTGCTAAAGATCAGCGTGTGTACGATCAAAGTACCCGACCTAAACCTATCCCGAAACAAGAATTAGCAAAAAGAACCAATCAGGGCAATATAAAAACTGCAGTTAGCCAAGGGGTTGCAGGATGAGTGAAGCACATCAGGTTACATGGTCGAATTGGTCAGGCTATCAACAGGCACACCCGCAACTTATTTTAAAACCTCAGAGTTTGACCGAATTAGAGGTTGTAGTTGCTAGTCATACTAAAATTCGGGTGGTAGGAGCAGGGCATTCTTTTTCACCACTGGTCTGTACCGATGCAACGTTAGTGTCTTTAGATCATCTCGTTGGTGTTGATGTTATCGATGAAGAGCGTTGTATTGGGGAAATTTGGGCAGGCACACGTTTGTACCATCTAGATCAATATTTACAGCCGTTCAATCAAACGTTAATGCAACAAGGTGATATTGATCAGCAAAGTCTAGCTGGTGCTGTGTCTACAGGCACACATGGCACAGGTGAGGGGCTGTATTGTATTTCAGGATATGTTGAGGATTTTGAATTACTCACTGCCTCTGGAGAGTTATTGCAATGTAGTCGTACAGAGCATCCCGAAATCTTTGCAGCAGGGCGTGTAGCTTTGGGAAGTTTGGGTATTTTGACGAAAATCAGGATGCAGAATCGTCCTCATTATAAATTAAAAGAATGTATTCAACTTTGTCCATTAGCGGACATGCTGCAAAATATACAGCAATGGAAAATCGAACATCGGCATATTGAATGTTTTATTTTTCCTTACTCTGATCAAGTCATGTTAAAAACATTAGATGATACAGCGGAAGATTTACAACCACGTAAAGCATCTTGGCCATCTGAAGATAGCTTATTGACGCTGTGTTCTGAGTTGACCAAAACATTTCCTACGCTGAATCCGTATTTGCAAAAAATGCTCAGTATTTTTGTTAAACCAACGACCTATGTCGATTGGTCGAGTCAGATTTTTCCGACCCCGCGGACGACTAAATTTAACGAAATGGAGTATCAAATTCCAGTAGCACAGGGCTTAACGTGTTTACAAGAAGTCTTAGCGGCCTTACGAAAAAATAAAGTGTCAACTTTTTTCCCCTTAGAGTTCCGTTTTGTGAAAGGAGATGATATTTGGCTTAGCCCTTTCTATCAGCAAGATTCGATCTCCATTTCTGTACATCAATATCATAAGCAGGATCCATACCTAATCTTTAATGTGGTGGAGCCAATTTTCCAGAAATATCAAGGACGTCCACACTGGGGGAAAATGCATAGTATGACGACTGCACAGTTGCGAAAGTGCTATCCAAAGTGGGATGATTTTATGCGTTTACGTGAACAATTAGATCCTGAACGAAAATTTTTAAATCCATATTTAGAACAGTTATTTTTATCAAAAAAATAGAAAGAATAGGGCTTAATGATGTCGGATATTTTTTTTGAACAATTAAATTATGATCTTAAACAGGTTGCAGTCGGTTTACCTCAGTTGATTGTGGATCAACAGGCACTCGAACAAAATATTCAATATGTAAAAGTAAAATTATTGCAGGCACAGCATTTACAGCCACGTTTGGTGGTTAAGTCCTTGGCGTGCCTGAATTTATTAAAATTACTCAGTGAGCAGTTGCACACACAACGTTTTATGCTTTTCCATTTACCGCAATTGCACTCTATTTTAGAAAACTTTATCGCTGCGGATGTGCTTTTTGGAAAGCCAATGCCAGTGAGCGCAGTCTCAAACTTTTATCAACAGTATCCAGAATGGGCTGCTGTAAAAATTCAATGGTTAGTGGACACTGAGCAGCGTATATTACAATATTTAGCGGTTGCACAGCAGTTTTCGCTACAGTTACAGATTAATCTTGAGATTGATGTTGGGTTGCACCGTGGTGGTATTCAATCTGAGCAAGAGCTGATTCGAATTTTGAATCTTATTCAAAACCATCCGCAATATTTAAGCTTAAGTGGATTGATGGGCTACGATGCCCATGTTACTAAAATACCGAAGTTCATTAAAAAACCAGCTATAGCTTATCGGGAATCTCAAGCCATTTATTTAAATTATAAAGAGTTGATACGCCAACGATTTCCTCATTTATACCGTGATGATCTTTGTTTTAATGGTGGTGGCAGTCCAAGTTTTCATTTGCATGTTCAACAGAGTATTTGTAATGATTTATCTTTTGGTTCGATGTTACTCAAACCAAGTGATTTTGATTTAGCATCATTAGCTGTTTTACAAACAGTGTTATGGATTGCTACGCCCGTATTAAAAGTCCTGCCTTATACGCAACTGCCGGGAATGCCGGTATTGAATAAGCTTCCACATTCATCCAAAGCATTGTTTGTTTATGGCGGATATTGGATGGCAAATTACGTTTATCCTCAGGGAAGTCATCCGCATAGATTGTATGGGCGAAGTGCCAATCAGGAATTGGTTAATGTTCCGAAAAACGCTAAAATTTCGGTCGATGATTATGTATTTTTAAGACCGACCCAAAGCGAAGCCATTATTCCGCAATTTTCAAAATTGTATTGTTATAAAGATCGAGCTTTTGAAGCTTGGGAAACCTTTAGAGAATAAAAAATAGCTTTGAGAAGGTTTTAAAATGGAGCAATGAACGCTGTGATTGGATGACGGATAATCCAACCATTTTGTGAGAGATTTATAGTGATATTTAAAAAATAATTACAATTAAATTTAAAAATCGCACTTAAAACCAGCTAATTTAAGATTAATGTCAGTCTAAGGTTTATAAATACTCAGCAAAGGTGTAAAATTTTGCATACTTTCATTTTCGTTCCACCGATTTTATCTTTTGAGCTTAGTCTCGATCATAATCTCGCGGTGATATGCTCCATTGTACGGGGCATCACTCCTTAAGGATTTTTCTTATGCCGATTATCACATTGCCAAATGGCGATCAAAAAACTTTTGATCAAGCAGTTTCTGTTATGGAAGTTGCACTCAGTATTGGACCCGGTCTTGCGAAAAACACAGTAGCAGGACGTGTAAATGGTCGCTTAGTTGATGCAAGTGATTTAATTACCGAAGATGCAACATTAGAAATTATCACACCTAAAAATCAAGAAGGTGTTGAAATTATTCGCCATTCTTGTGCGCATTTAGTTGGTCATGCTGTTAAGCAATTATTCCCTGAAGCGAAAATGGTGATTGGTCCAGTCATTGAAGAAGGTTTCTACTATGACATCTGGATGCCACGTCCATTTACTTTAGATGATATGGCTGCGGTCGAAGCGCGTATGAAAAAGCTCATCGATCAAGACTATGACGTCGTGAAAAAAATGACACCGCGTGATGAAGTGATCGAAGAGTTCACAGCCCGTGGCGAAGACTATAAATTACGCTTGATTGCAGACATGCCTGAAGAAACACAAATGGGCTTGTACTATCATCAAGATTATTTGGATATGTGCCGTGGTCCGCACGTACCAAATACTAAATTCTTAAAATCATTCAAGCTAACTAAAATCTCTGGTGCTTACTGGCGCGGTGATGCCAAGAATGAACAGTTACAGCGTATCTACGGTACCGCTTGGGCAGATAAAAAAGAACTGGCTGCTTATGTAAAACGTATTGAAGAAGCAGAAAAACGTGACCATCGTAAAATTGGTAAAGCTTTAGACTTATTCCATATGCAAGAAGAAGCACCAGGTATGGTGTTCTGGCATCCGAATGGTTGGACGATTTACCAAGTTCTTGAACAATATATGCGTAAAGTTCAGGAAGAAAATGGTTATCAAGAAATTAAAACACCACAAGTGGTTGATATTTCTTTGTGGGAAAAATCAGGGCACGCAGCGAATTATGCAGAGAATATGTTCACGACTCATTCTGAGAGCCGTAACTATGCTGTGAAGCCAATGAATTGTCCTTGTCATGTACAAGTCTTCAACCAAGGTTTAAAGTCTTATCGTGATCTTCCAATCCGTTTAGCTGAGTTTGGTTCATGTCATCGTAATGAACCATCAGGTTCGTTACACGGCATTATGCGTGTCCGTGGTTTTACTCAAGATGATGCACATATCTTCTGTACCGCAGATCAAGTCGCTAAAGAAGTAGAAGATTTTATTAAACTGACTTTGGACGTTTATAAAGACTTTGGCTTCGAAGAAGTACAAATGAAACTGTCTACACGTCCTGAAAATCGTGTAGGTACAGAAGAAATGTGGGATAGTGCAGAAAAAGCATTGTCTGATGCTTTAGATGCAGCAGGATTACCTTGGGATTTACAACCAGGTGAAGGCGCATTCTATGGTCCGAAAATTGAATTCTCTTTAAAAGATTGTTTAGGTCGGATCTGGCAATGCGGTACAATCCAGTATGATCCGAACATGCCGTTACGTTTAGAAGCTTCATATGTAACAGAAGATAATGATCGTGATCATCCTGTTATGTTACATCGTGCAATTCTTGGTAGTTTTGAACGTTTTATTGGTATACTAATTGAACACTACGCGGGCTTTATGCCACCATGGTTGGCTCCAGTTCAAGCATGTGTAATGAATATTACCGATTCTCAGGCGGTTGCATGTGAGCAAGTCGTCGCAAAACTCAAAGAAAATGGAATTCGAGCAATTTCAGACTTGAGAAATGAGAAAATCGGCTTTAAGATTCGTGAACGTACTTTAGAACGTATTCCTTATTTATTGGTTCTTGGTGACCGTGAAGTAGAGGAAGGTACAGTCAATGTTCGTACTCGTTCTGGAACAAATTTAGGTACTATGTCAATTGATGCATTTGTTGACTTAGTGAAAGTAGCCGTAGCCGAACGCGGCCGGTATATTGTGGAGTAAGAAAGATTAAACAGCCTGACCGTAACCAACAACAAGGTGCTAAAAGCAATCGTCCTGCACTAAACGATGAGATTAAGGCAAAAGAAGTACGTCTTGTTGCTGCAGATGGGGAACAAAGAGGCATCGTTTCACTTGCTGAAGCGTTGCGCGCTGCTGAAGAAGTTGATCTTGACCTCGTTGAGATCGTTGCGAATGCAGAGCCGCCTGTTTGTAAAATTATGGATTTCAACAAACATTTATTTGATCTGAAGCAAAAGCAAAAAGATGCGAAGAAAAAGCAGCATCAAGTTCAGGTCAAAGAAATTAAGCTACGTCCTGGTACAGACATTGGTGATTACAACATCAAGCTGCGTGCTATTCTTCGATTCTTGGAAGAAGGTAACAAGGTCAAAATTACTTTACGTTTCCGTGGCCGTGAAATGGCTCACCAACAGATCGGTTTGGCTCAATTGCAAAAAATTGAAGCTGATGTAGCTGAACACGGTATTGTTGAGCAAGCACCGAAAATGGAAGGTCGTCAAATGGGTATGCTACTTGGACCGAAAAAGAAAAAGTAAGCAGCTTGATTGTCAAAAAAGCACTGCATAAGCAGTGCTTTTTTATGGCTACTATTCCGAATGTAAAATATTGGGGGAAAGAAAAAGACTAGCACTGGCTGGTCTTTTTCTTGATGATTTATTTCACTTCGGGTGACGTCAGTTGTTGTGTTACTTTTTGACCAATTGGAATTTGCCGTGCTAATTTTTCTTCAGGAATAACACGCTGCAATTCTATTTTTAATAGGCCATTTTCATAGTCTGCACGCTGAACTTCAATATGTTCATCTAAACGTAAAGATAATTTAAATGAACGATCGGCAATGCCTTTATGCAGAAATTCAACGCTTGTATCAGATTTTTCTTCAACTGATTTACCTGTGATTGTGAGTACTTGATTTTCAAGATGAATCTCAAGTTGATCTTCATTAAACCCCGCCGTTGCAACAACTATGCGATAGTTATGGTCACCTGTTTTTTCAATATTATACAATGGGTAATTTGGTGTATCACTTTGCATTGCATGATTCAACAAGTCATTGAGTCGGTCAAAACCAATGCTACGACGGAATAATGGACTAAGACTTAAATTGCTCATTGATAGAACCTCCTGAAATTAGCAAAGTTATATAAACAAGTTTTTATCTCTGTATTTGCAGATCCTACAGCAATTATTGCCGTACCTTAAATATAGGATTGCTTTTTTAGATTTCAAGAAAAAAACTCAAAAATAATTAAATTTTTTTGAGAATAGTTCGTTAAATAGCGTGATTACATCGATTAAATTCTACTGTTTATTGTCATAAAACATGCTATAACTAGCGATAAAGCTCAATAATGTGATGTAAAAACGAGAAGGGCAAAAGGTAAACAACATGATTGATCTATATTATTGGGGCACACCCAATGGTCATAAAATTACAATAGCATTAGAAGAAATGGGTCTGGATTATCAAATATTCCCAATCAATATTTTGGAAAATGACCAATTCCAAGCAGACTTTCTTCGAATTTCTCCAAATAATAAAATTCCTGCGATTGTTGATCAGGATGGTCCCAATGGACAGTCGATTTCTGTGTTTGAGTCAGGTGCAATATTACAATATTTAGGACGTAAAACAGGTTTATATTATCCAACGGATGAACAAGAGCGTGTTGAGGTAGAGCAATGGTTGATGTGGCAAATGGGAGGTTTAGGTCCTATGTTGGGGCAAAATCATCACTTTAGTAAATTTGCCAAAGAACAGATTCCTTATGCGATTGAACGCTATGTCACAGAAACAAAACGGTTATATGGTGTTCTCAATAAACAATTGATTGGACAGAAGTTTGTTGCAGGAGAGTATTCGATTGCAGATATGGCGATTCTGCCGTGGATCCTTCGATATGAATGGCAACAGATTCAGATAGAAGACTATCCTTACGTGAAAGAGTATATCGAGCGTATGACTGCAAGACCTGCAATACAAAGAGCTTTGTCGATTAAAGTTTAAAATTCTTTTATGCTAAACTTAAACCACCGCTGCAGGTGGTTTTTTAATATGAGATTAGGATAATGAAAGCATTTTTTATAAATTTTACTCGTATCCTAGAGGTCAATCCGAAACTCTATTGGAGTGTGATAGCCGGTATTGCGGGATGCTTAATTTTATATTTTGCTGAAATTATTCATATTCAGAATTTATTAACGCACTTAGACTCAGCCGATAAGGTCATGCAGCGAGCAGTTTTAGAACCTATTGCACAGCGTTATCAATGGGCACGGATTTTAGTCATCTGTCTGGCAATGATTTGGGCAAATTGGGAATACTTTAAGACTAAAAAGGCTTTGAATCTTAAGTAGAGTTCTTAATTTAATGAATTATGGGCTTGAGAATGAGCATGAAAGAGACGTATCTTCAGCATGTTATGATTTCCATTGGGCTTTTAGTCATTACTGCAATATTGTGTAGTTCGATGCAATATTTTTTTGCACTTGAAGAGTTTTGGTTGGTAGTTTTTACGCTGACATTCATTTCAGGTACTGTATTTTCATTGATCTTTGCATGCGTACAAGCGAAGTTAAAGTAACCTTTACTCAATACAATGATTTTAGTGATTTTACTTTCTATCTATTTATTATTTTATTTCTTTGCTTATACGCATTTGAATGTTGATTGGAATGCTATTTCTGAAGGTAAGTTGGAGTTAACGGTATTTCAAAAATTTACCCTATCTAAATTATCTTATTGGTGTGCTTTTCTATTTCCATTGCTGATTTCTTTTTTGACGAATAGATTTAGAATTAAATCTATATGTGCATCCATGTAATGGCTTATTTTTTATTATTTATTTCTGCATTTGGTGCAGCAACTTTACTGCCTTTACAATCAGAAGCGGTATTGATTGGTTTGTTGGTTTAAGTTAAATATTCTGTTTTTTGGCTGATTTTAGTTGCGTCTTTCGGCAATGTTTTAGGTTCATGTGTAAATTGGTATTTGGGACTGAAAATAGAACAGTTTAAAGATAAAAAATGGTTTCCTCTTTCTGAAACTAAAATGCTAAAAGCCGAAAAAATTTACCAAAAATATGGATTTTGGTCTTTATTACTGAGTTGGATGCCCATTATTGGTGATCCTATTACGTTAATTGCTGGATTGATGAAAGAAAATTTTTGGCGATTTTTACTGATCGTTTCCATTGCAAAAACAGGTCGGTATCTTTTTATTTATTGGGTTTTTATCGGAATTGTATAAATAAGCTTATAAAAAATAAAGGCTCAAAGTGAGCCTTGATTCAGAATAAAAGATCTAGCGGCACTCATCCAGTTTAAATTGGATTTCATCGTTTAATGTTGATTTTTTATAAATCCACAAAGTTTTGTAGCTTCTATTCGTTATGATCTTCACATTCGAAATAGCATCAATAACGTGCTGGTCTAGAGCGTTAATGCCTGAACGCTTTTTCAATTTCACACGACTAACTTCGCCGTGTTTATTCACTTTGAATTTAAACTTGATAAGGCGATCTTGACCTTTTAAAAGGCTTTCATCTAGTTGGAGCGATGGTTGTTGAGTATATTTGAATGGAACGGATTTATTATTTTCCTGCTTTAACCAGTTCTTTGAGGCAAAGGTATAAGTACAGTTATTTTTGTTCGATCGTTTATCTTCAGAATCATCTACTTTTAAGGTAAATGTTTGAAAGCCAATAATGTCTAAAGCTGCACCATCTTTAATATGAGGTTTTACTTTTGCATTACGTACAGCGCTTACTAATTTTTGATCCAACGCTTTTAAGCCAGTACTTTCTTGAATATCAGATTTAATGACGTTACCTGTTTTATCGGCGTAAACACGAACAATGGCAGATCGATCTTGATTGGCTAAATCAGCACTTTGATATTGTAATTGTGGAAATTTAATCCATTGAATACGTGTCGTAAGATGAGGTGTTTCATTTTCCGCTTGAACATTAATGGTGGGGAGTTGCTGCGGAGCACTCTGTAGGGCAGTGATCGGTAAACACATCAATACAGCAAGATAAAGCGTTCTATTCATATTCTGTTCCACCACACATTGAAGGATGTATAAAGTGTGTAATTTAAAATGAGCAGAGTATTTCCTGATTTTGCATAACTCGCAATAGAAAAAAGAAGAGAATAGGGTTTATCTTGAAAATTATTTTGAGCAATGTCTATGCTTGAGTTGATTGGTTTTAATTTAAGAAAACCGGAATTTATTCATTTAATTAAAGGCTATCAGGGTTTTCTGAATTTAAATAATAAGTATTAAGCAAAATTAATTCAGTGTTATCACGGCTAGTTTCAATATTGCAGTAGAGCCAAAGTATTTCGTGTGGAGGATGGGAATGCCGTTTTGTCATGCTGTGCAAAATATAGGCGTGAAGTGTTTAGGCTGTAAGTAGAATATGTCGGGTGGTTTTTGAAATACTGTGCTTCAAACAAAGCACATGCGCATTAAATTTCAGAATAGGCGCTTTTGTTTTATACGATTTTGCTTTAGAATATTGGCTCCCTTACCTGCAGGTCGTTTTTGCAATGGTGCAGACGTTCCGAACAGGTGTTCAAAAGAGGTTGTTATGCCTAAGATGAAAACTCGCCGTGGTGCAGCTAAGCGTTTCAAAGCGACTGCTAACGGTTTCAAGCGTAAACAAGCGTTCAAACGCCACATTTTGACCAAAAAATCTGCTAAACGTATCCGTCAATTGCGCGGCTGTGTAATGGTTCACGTAAGTGATGTTGCTTCAGTTCGTCGTATGTGCCCATACATCTAAGGAGATTATAAATGGCTCGTGTAAAACGTGGTGTACAGGCGCATCGTCGTCATAAAAAAATTCTTGCTCGTGCTAAAGGTTACTATGGCGCGCGTTCACGTGTTTATCGTGTAGCGTTCCAAGCGGTAATCAAAGCAGGTCAATACGCTTACCGTGACCGTCGTCAAAAGAAACGTCAATTCCGCGCTTTGTGGATTGCTCGTATCAATGCTGGTGCTCGTTTAAACGGTTTGTCTTACAGCCGTATGATCGATGGCTTGAAAAAAGCTCAAGTTATTATCGATCGTCGCGTACTTGCTGACATCGCTATGCATGATGCAGTTGCATTTACTGCTTTAGCTGAAAAAGCTAAAAGCGGATTAGCTGCTTAATCATCGTAGATGGTTCAAAAAAGACCGCTTTTAGCGGTCTTTTTTATTTGTATTAGATAATTTGTAGTTTGCTTTTCTTTATAGGGAATTTCATTCTTGTTAGTTTTTCTAATATTGGTATAGAAATATTTAGTTCTTCAGAGATTTTTTCAGCAGATATATTATCTTCCAATATGACATTAATAGCATCTTGAAGTAGAGAAGGAGTTTCTTCTAACATTATAGGGTCTTCAACTTCTTGTTTTGATTCACCATGAACTCTTAAATGAATTACTCCCGTTTTGTATTGATTGTCATCAATTAAATTAAGTTGTTTAGCTCGATATAAAATAGCAGCTTTGCTAATCCCCCAAATTTTTTTGAACTCACTCATTTTAGCCCAATCAAATCGTCCGCCTTTAAATAAAATTGGGAAATTCGTTCTAAGCATAGATTGTGGCAATAAGAGAGAACTGGCAAATCTATGAGCTTGTGATTCAGTTAACGTATCACCTGTAATTACACCATTGTGTAAAACCATATGTCCAACTTCGTGTGCTATATCAAAACGTTGTCGACAAACACTTTTTTTACTTGTGTTTCTGACAATAATTGGCTTTTGGCAAATCAAGGACAGAGCATCGACTTCATTTGAAATAGAATCAAAATCAGTGATAAGTATTCCAATATCTTCACAAAATTCAGTTAAGTTTTGAATAGGTGCTAAACCAAGTTCAAATTGAACTCTAAAATCATCAGCAATTTTTTCGATTTGATCACCAGTTAGTATTGTATGGTCTGTGTCTATAGAATTGATCAAGTATTCAGGTAAATTGACATGTTTTTCAATAAAGCGTAAAAGACGATTTAATTGTTCAGCTCTTGCAATAACAACTTGTTTGGCAAATTGTCTGGATGTTTTTAGACTTCTAAAATGAATTTGATCCTCTTGTAGTGGTGAATGAACTTGATAAAAAAAATCTTCTTTGACATTAAATATGTTACATAAGCTTGCTAAAAGCTCTTCAGTTGGATAACTAAGTCCTGTTTCAAGTTTATGAACATATTGTTTTGACTTGCCAAGTTTATCAGCTACATCTTCAAGGGAAAATTCATTAAAAAGTCTAAGTAGTTTTAGCTCTAGTCCGTTAAAAGAATTAAACATTTTGAAACCTAATTGCAGATTCAATTTTCATTTGATTTGTCAGCAGTTTTACGTTTACTTGATAGATTGCGAGCACGCTTTTGATTATTGCTATCAGGCGTATACAAATCATTAGTAGAAATTGAAGGGGTGAAACTTGAAGAATTATATTCCCAATATGAAACAATATTTTCATTAATGTCATAACTGACAAAACGAACAGTTGCTAGTGGAAAGCCATCCTCATCGAGAGAATACATTAAGAGAAAGTTGGAATAATATGGTAAACCAATATCGCTAAACAAACTTAATTGATCATTTAAAACAAAAGCACCCTTTTTAGTTGGGTAATAATAATTTTTTTCTTCAAAAAAGCGACATGGCGTTTGACCGACTTTGAAAATAAATTTATTAGTTTTATCTAATATTTGAATTCTGAATGGACATAAATTACTTCGAAATTCTCTTAAAAAACAATTGTGTGTTCGTTTGAAAAATACAGTGCCAAAGGTATAATTATCATCATCTTGATCACGTGTATCTCTAAAGCTTTTATCAAAAGATTGAAGCATTAGTTTAGCAATGTATGTTAATTTTTCATCAGTTAGCTCATTGTCAAAAGTCGAGGGGTGGGGGTAATCTGCCATATAACGGTTCCTTTGTTTGGAATTTAACCTAAGATTAGCGAGTCTTTAATTTATTTCATAATTCAATAAACGTCAACCAAAATATTTCATTTTTTAAAGTTTGTCACCTGAGGCTTTTATGCGTAAACAATACCACTTCCGCCAAGTTGGCGTGGATACTTATATTTGGGATGTACATCATTTAGTGCAATTAAGTCAGAATTGTAAAACCAAGGAAGTGCTTTTATTTGAGATTAAAGAACTCAATGAAGCCTATTGGTTTCCAAACACACATCCGACGACACAGCAAATTATTGAGCATATCCGATTGATCAATGATGCAGATTTAACTTATCCCATTATTTTATGTGCAGAAGGGCGAGTAATGGATGGCATGCACCGCGTTGCAAAAGCCAAATTACAGAATTTATCTATAATCAAAGCAGTGAAATTTGAAATAACGCCTCAGCCTGATTTTATCAATATCGATGAAGATGAGCTTGAATATAATGATTAAAGTTTTGAAAAGGTATTACATAATTTCAACAGGAAAGTAGTGTTTGTTAGGAACTGACTCCAATACATTAGAGAGATAATAAAACAGGAGTTTTCCATGTTGGTCGAAATAGAAGGTTTAAAACAAGGCTCGATAGAAGTTAAATTGGAAATTTTACCTAGAGTGGGAGAAATGTTAAAGATCATGTATGGCGCGGATGCTGAGGTACATGGTGAAGTAACTTCAGTGAGTCATTATATTAATCAGCATGCAGATGAACATAAAATATCAATTGCTTTAAAACCCATTAATTAATCGATTTTATAGAGAATATAAAGCAGCTAAAATAAGCTGCTTTTTTATTAAGTTTGTATTTTAGATCTTAAAGACCAAAATAATATGCACAAATACAAATAATCACGGTAATGACAATTAAGGTCAGAACACTAAATTTCCCAACCTTATGATCAGAATGATTCGGTTTAGGTCGAAAAGCTTGTCTGCTCTCTGTAGTTATATTATCAAAAGGTGAAGTAATTTCTTTTTGGGTTAAACGTGCTGATTTGTAGTGATTGGCAACTTTTACGACAAATTTTGCAGTTAAATCATCCAGTTTTTGCGCAAAATGACGTAAATTTAATTGCTCGTCAGGCGTGAAAATCACACCATCTGGATGGTATGGCTGTTGAATTTTCGCTTGGATAAAATTCGATAATGCATCTAGGCGATGTAAAGTTTCATGCGCATAGGTCGCTGGATAATCCGTAGGGAATAAAGATAAAAAATTATTTTTTAGAGGTGCTTCTTCTACATCATTGAGTTGGGTGAAAATCCGACCATCATAAGGTAAATCGATATTCGCTGGTTCTGTAAAACCTTGTGCATATTGAGTATCAAATAACTCATTGTTGGTATAGACCTGAATATCATCCCAATTGGGTTGAGCCAAATCTTGATCAATACGTTTGATTAATTTTGGATTTAGCTCAAAACGCCAAAAAGTTTCATTTCTGATATTCGAACACTGTTCAGTTGGAATTTCATAATCATTGTCTGCGGTATACCATTCAGCCAGTTCTTTACCAAAAATCCATGCGGTTTTTTTTGTCTTTTCATGGCTGACAATAAAATGGGTAATTGGTAATAATTCTACATTTGCATTGGGATTTTGTTCATCATTGAGCACACTTGAACTGTGTAGGCTGATTTTGTCTACGCCTTGTTTCTTCAGACCTTCTAACCAAATCTGAAAATGTTGTGCGAGTAAATGCTGCGACAATAAGTCTCTAAAAAGAAGTGAATGTTGATTAAATATAGAATGTTGTACCCAGTGATTAAAACTTAAATTTTGGGTTAGATATTCATTGCCATAGGTAACCAGTGTCAGTTGCTGTTTCCAAATTTGATCGAGTGCCATTTGTTATAGATCTCAGTGACATTATCTCTGTGAAAGTCTGATTATCTTATCCTTTTTCTGATGGAAAATACTAATCTAATTTTCCTGTCTAGTAGGCTTCATCCATCTGCATAAAAACTGTTAGAATAATGGGTTATATTATTTTTTAAATTGTTGCTTTGAGAGTTACTATGTCACTGGAAGCCCTGACCACTGAAGCGCTCGCTGCGATTGCAGCAGCTCAAGACCTTGCTACACTCGATCAAGTACGAGTGCAATTTACAGGGAAAAAAAGCCAGCTCGCGGAACAATCTAAGGCACTCGGTAAAATGGATCCTGAAGAACGTAAAGTTCAAGGGGCTGCTATTCATGCGGTACGTGAGGCAATTACATCTGCACTGACTGAGCGTCAAACTGAATTGCATAAAGCTGCATTAGAACAAAAACTTGCAAGTGAAACTATTGATATTAGCTTGCCAGGTCGCGGACAAACTGTGGGCAGTATTCATCCTGTTACCCAAGTTCAAGAGCGTATCTGCCAGTTCTTTACCAAAGCAGGCTTTGTGGTTGCGACTGGTCCAGAAGTTGAAGATGATTATCATAACTTTGAAGCATTGAATATTCCAGGGCATCATCCTGCGCGTGCAATGCACGATACTTTTTATTTTGATGTGAATCATTTATTGCGTACCCATACTTCTGGTGTGCAAATACGTACCATGGAAACACAACAACCGCCAATTCGTATTGTATGCCCAGGTCGTGTTTATCGTTGTGACTCAGATCAAACCCATTCACCGATGTTTCATCAAATCGAAGGTTTGTATGTTGCCGAGAGAACCAGCTTTGCAGAGTTGAAAGGCTTATTGGTTAATTTACTGAATGAGTTTTTTGAGAAAGATTTAACAGTACGTTTCCGTCCGTCTTATTTTCCATTCACAGAACCAAGTGCTGAAGTGGATATTATGGATGAACGTGGTCGTTGGTTGGAAGTGTTAGGCTGCGGTATGGTGCATCCAAATGTGCTACAAGCTGCGGGTATTGATCCTGAAAAATATACAGGTTTTGCATTTGGTTTAGGCGTAGAGCGTTTTGCAATGTTGCGTTATGGCATTAATGACTTACGTATGTTCTACCAAAATGATGTGCGTTTTTTACGCCAATTTGCTTAAGACAAAATTCAAAATTTTTAAGGTTTTATAGATATGAAAATTAGCGAAAATTGGCTACGCACGTGGGTCAACCCTGCAATTGATAGTGCAACGTTATCTGATCAATTGACTATGTTGGGTCTAGAAGTTGATGAAATAACACCCGCAGCGAAACCGTTTAGTGGTGTGGTAATTGGTGAAGTCTTAACAGTAGAACAACATCCTGATGCAGATCGTTTACGTGTAACTACAGTTAATATCGGTTCAGGTGAGCCATTACAAATTGTATGTGGTGCGCCTAACGTGCGTGTAGGTATGAAAGTGCCGGTTGCGACAATTGGTGCGGTATTACCGGGTGATTTTAAAATTAAGAAAGGCAAACTTCGTGGTGTTGAATCACAAGGAATGCTGTGTGGTGCTTCAGAAATTGATCTTGAAGACAAAATTGATGGTTTGTTAGAGCTACCAATTGATGCACCCGTAGGAATCAATATCCGTGAGTATCTGAATCTTGATGATCATGTTATTGATATCAGTATTACCCCGAACCGTGGTGATTGCTTCAGTGTCCGTGGTATTGCACGTGAAATTGGGGTGATTAATCAATTACCTGTGATCGCTCCAGAGATTAAAGAAGTTGCTGCAACCATCGCAGATGTGAAACAGGTTGTGGTTGATACTGAAGGTTGCCCACGTTACTTAGGTCGTGTGATCAAAAATGTAAATACTAAAGCAGCAACGCCTGCTTGGATGGAACAAGCTTTAGCCCGTTCTGGTATCCGTCAACATAGTATTTTGGTGGATATTACCAATTATGTATTGATGGAGCTAGGTCAGCCTTTACATGCTTTTGATGCTGCCGCTGTTCAAGGTGCAGTACATGTACGTCAAGCAACAACTAATGAGACATTAGTGTTGTTAAATGAGCAAGAAGTTGAACTATCAGAAAATGTAATGGTGATTGCGGATGACGTGAAAGCATTGGCAATTGCAGGCATCATGGGTGGCTTGTCTTCATCAGTGACAGACCAAACCACAGAAATTTTCTTAGAGTCAGCATTCTTTGCACCGTTACACATTGCAGGGCGTGCACGCCGTTATGGTTTGCATACCGATGCATCGCAACGCTATGAGCGTGGTGTCGATTTTGAATTACCAATGATCGCGATGCATCGTGCTTCTCAGTTGATTCAAGATTTGGCAGGTGGTGAGTTTGGCCCAATTACGATTGCTGAGAAAGTGGAGTTATTACCAACGCGTGAAGCAATTGAATTACATCAGACTCAAGTTGATCAATTGCTAGGTTATTCAATTGAATCTGCATTTATTGCTGACGCATTACAACGCTTAGGTTGTAACGTAACAGCGAAAGCAGAAGGTCAGTGGAGCGTTGTTCCGCCATCACATCGTTATGATATGGCAATTTATCAAGACTTGATTGAAGAGGTTGCGCGTATTCACGGCTATGACAATATTCAGATGAGTCTGCCTGTGATGGATGTCAAGCTCGCAAAGCATCAAGATCAGTTTGATCTTGTACAATTGCGTCAAACTTTGGTGACTTTAGGTTATCAAGAAGCGATTAGCTTTAGCTTTGCAGATTTAAAACTTGAAAAACAGCTTAATCCGAATGTAAATCCATTGGCTTTAGCCAATCCGATTTCAAGTGATTTAGCCGTGATGCGTTCAACATTGTTGTCTAGTTTGATTCCATGTGTACAGCACAACCTGAATCGTCAACAGAATCGTGTACGTTTCTTTGAGTTAGGTTTGCGCTTTGATTATCAAAATGCGCAAAGTATTCATGATCTGAAACAAATTCCAACTTTGGCGATGATTGCTGTCGGTTCTAAGCAGGCTGAATCATGGCATGGCAAAGCACAGCCTATGGATTTTTTTGACCTTAAAGGTGATGTAGAAGAGATATTGGCTGCAGGACGTGTGAAGGTTGAGTATGTACGTTCTGAGCGTGAATGGTTGCATCCAGGACAATCTGCAGAGATCTTGGTTGCAGGAAAATCGATTGGTTATTTGGGGCGTTTACACCCTTCATTAGAAGATGCACTAGATTTGGGCATTACTTGGGTTGCTGAACTGGATCAATTGGCTGTTTTGCAAACTTATGTATCTAATTTTACAGAATTATCACGATTTCCGTCAGTAAGACGTGATATTGCGCTTTTAATTAGTGATAATATTAATGTTAGTGAAATTCAGCAACTTATCGAAAAAACGGGTGGGGAGCTGTTAGACTCAGTTTGGTTATTCGATGTGTATACTGGTCAAGGTGTTGAACAAGGCAAACGCTCTCTAGCATTTGCAGTATTATGGCAGCATCCATCACGTACACTTGAAGATGCTGAAATTAAATCGGGTATGGATAACATTATTCAAGTGTTAGGAAATACCTATCAAGCGACATTGAGGGCCTCATGACAGCATTAACAAAAGCAGAAATGGCTGATCATTTAAGTGAGCTTACGAGTTTAAATCGCCGCGAAGCAAAACAAATGGTCGAATTGTTTTTTGATGAAATTAGCCAAGCATTAATTGCTGGTGAACAAGTCAAATTGTCAGGATTTGGTAACTTTGAGCTACGTGATAAACGTCAGCGTCCAGGTCGTAATCCAAAAACGGGTGAAGAAATTCCGATTTCTGCTCGTCGTGTTGTAACGTTCCGTGCTGGTCAGAAGTTTAGACAGCGTGTAGGTACTGAACAAATTGATGAATAGTTGATATTTTGTTATGAGAAAGCCTTAAGTTCTTACTTAGGGCTTTTTTGTGGCTAATTTATTTTTATTGAGTAACAGTATATTTTAATATGCTTATCGTGATTATTGAGTGTTGCATTGATTGTTTGGTAATAATGGAATTTGTAAAAGTATAGGTATAAAAAAAGAGAACCAAAGGTTCTCTTTTTTTTAATAACAATCTAAGCGATTATTATTTTGCAACTGAAGCAGCAGCAGCATCAACAGTAGAAGCAGCAGCATCAGCAGTAGCTTCAACAGTAGAAGCAGCAGCTTCAACAGTAGAAGCAGCTTCAGAAGCAGTAGCTTCAACAGCAGAAGCAGCAGCTTCTACTTGAGAAGCAGCAGCTTCTGTATTTGGAGCAGCTTCTTCAGTTTTTTTAGCACAACCAACGAAAGCTAAAGTAGTAGCAACTGCAGCAGCAATAGCGATTTTTTTGAATAACATGGCATCACTCTCATAAATTATAATTGAGATTTAAAAAACCAAATTAGCCTGTTTTTTGCTTTTTGCATGAGCAGTCTAATCGGTATGCGGACATGCTATCACTGCGCATTTCGAATTACTACTAGCTGCGTGAAAAAAATTGACAAAACTGATGAAAAAAAGACTCTTTTTTAACAGGTATTTACAATTGAAAATTCAATATGCATAGGAAAGTTAGAGATAACTGCTTGAAGAATAAGATGATATTTTTATTAATATTTTAAAATTCAATTGTTTATGGTTGTTTTTACAAAAAATAACATTGATTGTATGTTTATGTAAGCAATGTCAACCAATAAAAAAGCTATCCATAGAGGATAGCTTTTTTAGACTGCAATAATGAAATTAGTTTGCCGCTTTACGTTTCATTTGATCAAAGAAATCATCATTGGTTTTGGTTTCTTTCATACGATCCAATAAGAACTCCATTGCTGCAAGTTCATCCATAGGATGGAGGAGTTTACGCAAAATCCATACTTTACGTAAATTTTCTTCACTCATGAGGCGCTCTTCACGACGTGTTCCTGATTTTTTAATATTCATTGCAGGGAATACGCGTTTTTCAGAAATACGGCGATCAAGGGTAATTTCTTGGTTACCTGTACCTTTAAATTCTTCGTAGATCACATCATCCATTTTACTACCTGTCTCAATCAAGGCAGTAGAAATGATGGTTAATGAGCCACCTTCTTCAATATTACGTGCAGCACCAAAGAAGCGTTTTGGACGTTCAAGCGCATGTGCATCCAAACCACCTGTTAGTACTTTGCCAGATGAAGGAATAACAGTGTTATAGGCACGGGCTAAACGAGTAATCGAGTCAAGCAGAATAACCACGTCTTTACGATGTTCAACCAGACGTTTTGCTTTTTCAATTACCATTTCAGCAACTTGGACGTGACGTGCAGGTGCTTCATCAAAGGTTGATGCAACAACTTCACCACGGACAGTACGTTCCATTTCTGTAACTTCTTCAGGACGTTCGTCAATCAGCAGTACAATCAGGAAAACTTCTGGATTATTACGAACGATCGACTGTGCAATTGTTTGTAACAACATGGTTTTACCGGCTTTTGGCGGTGCAACAATAATTGAACGTTGACCTTTACCGATTGGTGCAATCAAGTCAACTACACGTGCGGTTAAGTCTTCGCTTGAACCATTACCTAATTCCATGATCAGTTGTTCTGTCGGGAATAATGGTGTTAAGTTTTCAAAAAGAATTTTATTGCGTGAGTTTTCTGGGGTGTCATAGTTAATTTGATTCACTTTTAACAGTGCAAAATAACGTTCACCTTCTTTAGGTGGGCGAATAGTACCGGTAATGGTATCGCCAGTGCGTAAATTGAAACGACGAATTTGTGAAGGACTTACGTAAATGTCATCTGGACCTGCGAGGTACGAACCAGAAGCAGAACGTAAGAAGCCGAAACCATCAGAGAGAATTTCAAGAACACCATCTCCGAAAATTTCTTCACCATTCATTGCATGGCGTTTAAGGATCGCGAAGATAATGTCTTGCTTACGATTACGCGCCATTCCTTCAAGGCCCATAAATTCAGCAATCTTAATGAGTTCGCCAATCGGTTTTTTCTTGAGTTCAGTTAAATTCATATATGATCAGATTAAAATTAGGATGTGTGTGGCACACAGATAAAGGAAAAAGCAGCAAAAGTCGTCCGCAGTACAAGAATTGAGATGGAATTGTTTTGCACAATAACAAACTCAGAATCTGATTTGTTCTTTCGAGGAGAAATGTGTAAAACAATTTCTATTGCCGAGCGGCGATCTTATGTGTTGTGTTTTAAGAAACTGGAAAAGGAAACTCCAGCGTTCCTTGCATAAGAAATATAAGTGAGATCAATGGATTTGTCAATTTACAAGCGAAAAAAATGCGTTATAAAAAATATAACGCATTTTGCATCTCGATTTAGAACACTAAATTAGATGTTTTCATCAATGAAGCTGACTAATTTAGATTTAGGTACTGCACCAATCTGTTGTGCAACTACTTCACCATTTTTGAACATGAGTAAAGCTGGAATATTACGGATGTTGTAATTTACAGCAGTTGCTTCACATGCAGTTACATCAACTTTAACGATTTTGACTTTGCCTTCGTATTCAGCTGAAAGTACTTCAAGCACAGGTGCAATGGCTTTACATGGTGCACACCAACCTGCCCAAAAATCGACAATAACAGGGATATCCGATTTTAAGACATCAGCTTCAAAGTTTGCATCAGTGGTATTAATAAGATTGCCAGACATAGTCTTGCTCCAAAATATTTTAAAGATGAATATAGCTATGGATATAAGTATTACATAGTCATCTTTAACAATGTAGGGGAATACATAAATTTTCATTCTTAATTGTGGATTTGTCCAATTGATGATCACGATATTGTTAATCGGTCTAATCGCGTTGTCATACAATTGTCATATATGTTGAAAAAATAATGACTCATTCATTCGGATAAATAAATGGCTTTTAAATTACGTGTATGTGAATTAATCTAGGCATAATTCTAAAAGAGTTTGTATCAATAATGTCTGATTTTTTAATTGATGAAGAATTACTTGCAGCTATCGATATGGGGTCAAACAGTTTCCATTTAGCGATTGCTCGTGTGGATCATGGCGAAGTTAAAAAAGTCGCATCAATGTCAGAAAAAGTTCAGCTTGCTGCTGGATTAGATGAAAATAAAAATTTAACTGAAGCTGCGCAACAGCGTGGTTTGGCATGTTTGGCCCGCTTTGTGGGTCGTTTAAGCTCAGTGCAACCGAATCGTTTAAGAATTGTTGCGACCAATGCGTTGCGTCAAGCTAAAAATGGGCATGAATTTATTCAAAGAGCCGCTGAAATTTTACCAAAACCTATTGAAATCATTGCAGGACGCGAAGAAGCCCGTCTGATTTATTTGGGTGTGTCACATACGATGGCGAATAGTGGCCGTCGTTTGGTCATCGATATTGGTGGTGGTTCTACTGAACTCATTATTGGTGAAGAGTTTGAACCTATTCATACAGAATCACTACAGATGGGTTGTGTGGCGTATAGCAAAACTTATTTTACTGATGGTGAAATTAATCAAAAAGATTTTGAAAAAGCCGTTGTTGCTGCACGTAAAGAACTTTCTGGTATTGCGAATACTTATAAAGCCGAAGGCTGGGATACTGCAGTGGGTTCGAGTGGTACCATTAAGGCCTGCCGTCAGATTATTGTGAACATGGGCTGGAGCGATGATAAAGAGAATCTAACTCGCGAAGGCTTAGAAAAACTGAAAGATAAGTTGCTTAAATATAAGCATGTTTCAGAAATGGAATTTGACGGTTTAAAAGAAGACCGTCGAGCAGTTTTACCTGCGGGTTTAGCCATTCTTTATGCGGTATTTGAAGTATTGAATATTGACAAATTGGTCTATTCAGATGGCGCATTACGCGAAGGTGTAATGTACGATTTACTGGGTCGTTTCAAGCATGAAGATATTCGTGATCGTAGTGTACAAGCGATGATGGGGCGTTATGGCGCGGATCTTAAGCAAGCGCAGCGTGTGGTCGATACAGCGCAACATTTATTTGATGCTGTGGCTGAAAAATTAAACTTGAATAGTGACGATAGTGATTTACTCCGTCGAGCGGCTTATTTGCATGAAATAGGTTTGGCGATTAGTCATGGTGGTTATCACCGTCATGGAGCATATTTATTACAGCACTCCGATATTGCTGGTTTTTCACAAATCGATCAAAACTATTTGTCACATTTGGTCGCTCATCATCGTCGTAAACTACGCAATGATGCTAAAATTGAGGTGCTCAGAGCTGGTGGTAATAAGCTTGTTTATCTCTCTTTATTACTTCGTCTCGCAGTTTTACTGAATCATAGTCGTAGTGATGAGATGCTTCCTGCCATTGAATTAAGTGTGCTTGATGCGCAACAATGGCAGCTCAGCGTTTCTGGCGATGCCAAACAATGGCCATTACTGGTTGCAGATTTGCATGATGAGCAAGCGCAATTTAAGCATTGGGATATTGAGTTGAATATTCAGTCAGAACAATTTATCGATTAACAACCTATCGATGAGTGATCTATCGGTTTATTAGGGATAATGCTCGACTTATGAAAAATAAAGCTACTCCATCTCAAGCATGGAAAACAGTCCAAATTGCCCGTCATCCTGACCGTCCGCAATTCTTGGACTATGTGGGAGATATTTTCACAGAGTTTGATGCTTTACATGGTGACCGTGTTTTTGGTGATGATGGTGCAATGATTGGTGGTCTTGCACGTTTAGATGGCCAAGCTGTGATGGTGGTCGGTCAACATCGTGGGCGTAGTACGCGTGAAAAATTGCAGCATAATTTTGGGATGAGTAATCCTGAAGGCTATCGTAAATCTCAACGTTTGCTAGATATGGCTGAACGTTTCAATTTACCTGTATTTACGTTTATTGATACCATGGGTGCATATCCGGGCGTAGGCGCAGAAGAACGTGGTCAGGCAGAAGCGATTGCTACCAGTTTGGCGCAACTTTCTAGCTTAAAAGTTCCTGTTATTGCAACAGTTTTAGGTGAAGGTGGTTCAGGTGGTGCACTGGGTATTGGCGTTGCTGACCGTGTGATTATGTTGTCACACAGTATTTACTCTGTGATTTCACCAGAAGGTTGTGCTTCTATTTTATGGAAAACAGCTGAAAAAGCTGAACAAGCCAGTGAAGCTTTGGCTTTAACTGCAGATAAATTGCAAAAAATGGGTATTGTTGAGTATGTTGTTGATGAAGGTGAAGGTGCACATTTGCAGCCTGAACAAATCATGGACAAGTTGAAAGTAGTACTCAAACAAGCTTTAAATGAACTACAACCAATGAGTGCTGAAGAACGATGCGAAGCACGTTATCAACGTTTAATGAAGTTTGGCAGCAACAATTTAGGCTTAGTGTCTTAACACAATTTGAGGCATTTCCAGAAAATAGTTCTTTTCTGATTGGATGTAGTGGCGGCATGGATTCCATGCTGCTTTTGCATCTAATGGCTGAAATATTTCCTAGAAAAGTTCGTGCAATTTACGTTAATCATCAATTACAACAACAAAGTACTGACTGGGCACAATTTGTTGCAGATCAATGCGATTATCTAAATCTTCCCTCTATTCTTCAATCTGTGACTGTATTAGACGGTAACCTCGAAAATCAGGCACGCGAAGCCCGCTATCAAGCATATCTAGATCATCTACAAAGCAACGAAATCCTTATTCTTGCTCATCATCAGCAAGACCAAGCAGAAACTTTAATGTTGCGGCTGCTTTCAGGTGCAGGTGTACAAGGTTTAGCTGCGATGCGCCAAGTCGATATTCGTGATCATTTCACGATTTGGCGCCCCTTGTTAGATATCTCCCGTGAGCAAATTTGCCAATGGACGGCACAACTGAATATCGCTTATGTGGATGACCCAACTAATTTAGATACCCATTATGATCGTGCGTGGTGTAGACAAGAACTTTGGCATATTTTGCAAAGTCGCTATCCTAAAATGCAGCAAGCGGTGGCACGAACGAGTTATTTAATGCAAGACGCTGATGAAATTTTGAAACAAGTTTTAATACAAGATTTAGCACTATGTGGTAATCAAAATCAGCTTGATTTGTTGAAATTTCAACAACTATCCGCTGCACGACAACGACAACTGCTGTCTGCTTGGATGAAAGGTCAGGATACATATCGTCCATCTTTTGAAATGGTACAGCGTTTACAAGCAGAAGTAATTGACTCTAAATCAGATGCACAAGCGGCATTGCATTGGAATGGTTATTATTATGTGCGCTATCAAAAAGTTTTATATCGTTTAGAAAAAGCCGTTTATCTGGCAGAAAAGAAAAGCCTACTTACCGATCAGCAGCTTGGGTTTAAACTCAATCAATTACTCAAATTAGCTTCAGGCCATTTTGAAATTCAGACAACATCTATAGGTTTGTCTTGGGATTTATTGGAACACGATTTAACGTTAAAACAACGTGTCGGTGGTGAGCGAATCCATCTTTATGGCAGAGTTGGAAATTGGCCTTTGAAAAAAGCGATTCAAGAAGCGCATATTTTTCCTTGGATGCGTCATACAATTCAAATATTAAGCATAGATAATGTTATGCTTGGTGTTTTTACACCGAAAGGTTTTTGGTTGGCACAGTCAAAATACTGTGAAGTCGGTGGATGGCGACCAAATTTAATTTCTTAGTTGCAAAGTTCAGATCGAGCGTGATTCATGGGTACAGCTTTAAATTGTAATATTTGTTTTATTGGTGGCGGGAATATGGCTCAAGCCTTAATTGGTGGCTTGATTAGTCGAGGATTGCCTGCAACACGCATAACGGTTTCTGACCCCGTAGAAAAAGTAAGACAATTATTGCAAGAAAAAGATGTACAGGTCATGGATGATAATATTGCGGCCATTCAAGATGCCAATATTGTTGTCTTGGCAGTGAAACCACAGGTGTTAGGGAATATTTTAAAGTCACTTAAGGGCCTGTGTGATGAAAAATTAATTATTTCCATTGTTGCAGGTGCTGAAATTAGTACAATCTCAGCATTAATCGGTACAGAACGCGTTGTTCGGGTGATGCCGAATACACCAGCACTGGTGCAAACTGGTGCGCATGGAATGTATGCGACTGCCGCTGTAGATGCGAAAGACCGTGAACTCGCAACGCAAGTGTTGGCCGCAACAGGTTTAACCCTTTGGGTGGATTCAGAAGCGCAAATTGATGCAGTCACTGCTGTATCGGGTTCAGGGCCTGCATACTTTTTCTATATGATGGAAAGTATGATTCGCGCAGGTAAGAACATGGGCTTAGATGAAAAGGTGGCGACAGCGTTAACCTTGCAAACAGCACTTGGTGCTGCACAAATGGCAATTACCAGTGCAAATTCACCTGCTGAATTACGTAAAAATGTAACTTCACCGAATGGCACAACTCAAGCCGCTTTAGAAGTGTTTGACCGCGCTCAAATTTCACAAAATATTCAAACGGCTCTTGCTGCAGCTCAAAAACGCAGTCAAGAATTAGCTCAAGAATTAAGTGATAGCACGAAATAAATAGACTTACTTTAGGAACGATCCAATATGGGTGCAAATTCTGCGCAAATTTTTGGCATTATCATTAACGTAGCAATTTTGCTCGTATTCTTCCGTTTTTTAATGCAATTGGCGATGGTTAGTCCATACAATCCAGTGGTCTTGTCGACTGTGAAAGCCACTAAAATTGTCGATGTATTTAGTCGTATTTTTCCGACTTTAGCGAAAGGGCGAGTAAATACTGCTGCCTTGGCATTACTCGTCGTATTGTATTTACTGAAAATTTTTGGGGTGATGTATTTATCAGGGGCAATGCCGAATAGTCCTGTGCATTTGCTCATTTTGACTTTTGTTACCATGATTCAGGATCTGATTCGTTTCTGTCGTTATTTAATTTTTGCGACGATTATTCTGAGTTGGGTAGTGATGTTTACCCAGTCTAGATCACCCTATATTGAAGTGATTCAAGAACTTGCAGAACCATTATTGGCACCATTCCGTAAAATTTTACCGAATATGGGCATGATTGATTTATCTCCAATTTTAGCGTTCTTGGCATTATTAATTGCTGAAAAGATGATGGATGCAGCAGCGATTGCATTGTTGACTGGTCTTTAATCGACTGATTTTGAATGTAAAAAGGACTCCGAGGAGTCCTTTTTTATTAGGGGGATTATCTTAGATTAAAGAAAAATTTTAGTTTTCAAGACATCCCTCTAATCCTCTCTCACAAGGAGAGAAGATTCCCAAAGATATTAATGCGCCTCATCCCAATTATGACCTTTACCGACTTCAACCAGTAATGGAACTGAAATTTGCACCACATTTTGCATCGCTTCGGCAATTTTAACTGCTAGCTGATCTGCAATGGCTTCATCTACCTCAAATACTAATTCATCGTGAACTTGGAGTAATAATTTGGCCTGATTTTTCGGCAAGATTTTATCGACTGCAATCATGGCCAATTTAATGATTTCTGCTGCGCTACCTTGCAGAGGCGCATTAATTGCAGCACGTTCCGCCGCTTTACGAATCATCATATTGCGTGCATCTATATCAGGTGTATATAAACGACGACCTAAAATAGTTTCGACAAAACCTTGTTCTGAAGCCACTTGACGCGTCCGTTGCATATATTCATAAATGCCTGGATAACGATGGAAATATTGTTTGATATAGTTTTGTGATTCTTCACGGGTAAAGCCCAACTGACGAATTAAACCAAATTCAGACATTCCATATAATAAACCGAAATTGACGGCTTTGGCCTGACGACGTTGATCATGGGTGACATCATCTAGTGCTACGCCCAAAACTTCAGCCGCTGTACGACGATGCACATCTTGTCCATGATTAAAAGCATGTACCAATGCTTCATCTTGAGAGAAATGTGCCATTAAACGTAATTCAATTTGCGAGTAATCGGCTGCAAGAAGTACTCGACCTTGAGGAGCAACAAAGGCTTTACGAATTTGACGACCAATTTCTTCACGAATCGGAATATTCTGTAAGTTTGGATCGGTAGAAGATAAACGACCTGTCGCAGTTAAGGCCTGATGATAACTGGTATGTACTCGATGTGTTTCAGGGTTGGCTTGTTTGAGTAAGCCATCGGTATAAGTACTTTTGAGTTTTGATAAACCACGATATTCCAGAATCAGTGCCGCAATGGGATGTTCAAGTTTTTCTAAAATACTTTCACTGGTACTGTATTGTCCAGTTGCGGTTTTTTTGCCACCTTTTAGACCGAGCTTGTCAAACAGGACTTCACCGACTTGTTTCGGTGAAGCAACATTGAACTTTTCACCCGCTATTTCAGTGATTTGATTTTCCAAGTTTTGAATGGTATTTGAAAAATCTATGCCTAATTCACCTAAGAAACTTAAATCCAGTTGTACGCCATTTTCTTCCATGCTGGTGAGTACACTGGCTACAGGCATTTCAATGTTATGTAAAATATCGATTAGTGGTGGAATTTCCCGAAGTTTACGATCTAAAACTTCGTATAAGCGATAGGTTACATGTGCATCTTCCGCAGCATAATGTGCAGCTGTTGCTAGCTCAATTTGATTAAAGGTTTTCTGTTTAACCCCTTTGCCAGCAACTTGTTCATAGGTGGTGCTGAGATGGCTCAGGTATAAACGTGCAACATCATCCATGCCGTGACGGGTTGCTACAGAATTTAAAACATATGAAGCCAGCATAGTATCGAAATACCAGCCTTGCAGATGAATTCCGTGATTTTCAAAAATATGTGCATCATATTTTAAATGATGGCCAATTTTTTCAATCGAAGCATCTTCTAAAATAGGTTTAATTTGTGTCAATACTACTTCACGATTTAGTTGTTCAGGTGCGTCTTCATAATCGTGTGCCAGTGGAATGTAGTAGGCATCTTTTGCATCAAAGGCAACTGAAAAACCGACCATTTCTGCAATACGATAATCCAAACTGGTGGTTTCGGTATCAATGGCAAAGCGTTTTTCGCTACTTAAACGTTGAAATAATGTGTCCCAGTCCGCTTGGCTAAGCACGGTATGATAAGTTGCTTGCCCCAGTTGATCATCGACACTACTACTGGTGGCATGATCTTCCTTTGCAGTAATTTCTTGGCTTGGTTCAGCGGTTGCAATGACTTTAGAAGTTTGTTTATAGGTTGAGCTATTGGGATTGTTGGGGTGATCTAACGATTGTAATTGGTTACGGAACTCGAGTTCAGTATATAAATTTCTCAATGCGGATACATTGGGATCGCATAATTTGAGATCTTCATAGGTCAAGTTTAAATCTAAATCAATCACAATACTGGCGAGTTGATGATCAAGTGCAATGCCTTCAACATTGTCTTTAATATTTTGTCCAACTTTCCCTTTGATGTGATCAACATTTTCTAAAATGCCACCAATTGAACCGTATTCAGTCAGTAGTTTTGCTGCAGTTTTGGCACCGACACCGGGTACGCCACGAATACCGTCCGAAGCATCACCCATTAATGTTAAATAATCGATAATTTGGTTAGGCCACACCCCAAATTTTTCAAAAACCCCATTCACATCCATAGGTTTGTCTTTAAAACTGTCTTCAAGCGTGACTTTATCGGTGACCAACTGCGCCATATCTTTATCGCCAGTTGAAATGAGGACTTGGTATCCTTCTTTTTCAGCTCGTTTTGCTAATGTGCCAATCACATCATCAGCTTCTGCACCGGGAAGTGTATATAACGGAATCCCCAAAGCACGAATCAGGGCATGCAGGTATGGAATTTGTTGAGCAAGCTCATCGGGCATACTTGGACGATCACCTTTATAAATCGGTGAAAGTTCATGCCTAAAGGTCGGTTCAGGTGTATCGAAAATCACCGCCATATGTGTCGGTTGAATACGACGCATGAGTTTTTGGATGGCAGAAATCGCCCCACGAATTGCGTTGGTTTGCAAGCCGGTAGATGTAGTTAATGGTGGTAGTGCATGGTAAGCACGAAATAAAAAATATGACCCATCGACCAATACAAATGGTGGCATTAAAAAAATCCTAGTCCAAATAACCAGTTTATTGTACGTGATTTTTTGCTCTTACGCAGAGTCATGATATTAGAGGCTTTACCGAATACCTAATGAATAGCTGAATTGTGCTTGCTGTACTGTTGTATGATCAAATGACTCAGGAAAGAGAAATTGACAAGATGCTGAAAGGGCAGAGCGAAATCCGAATGATTTGGTTGATGGTGTTGATCATCATCGCTGTTGGTGCATGGTTTCTAGAGCTAAAAGTACTGACCTACATCTGTGGTTTAGCATTTGTGGTGAGTGTGATGCACTATGTCGATGCGATTCAAACATCGATGCAAGACATGACACAACAAGTGCAAGTCAAATTTCAGTTGAGTTCAAAGGTTCCTCTATATATTTCATCTATTATCGCCGTTGTTGGTCTTAGTATGCATTGGCGATGGTTGGTTGGGTTAGGCTTAACATCTTGGGTATTCTTTTTTCTGCGTTGGCTCAGGCGTTTAGAGCGTTATTTACTGAATATCAAATTTCAATTACAACAAAATCAATATTCAGTCTCTGCTCAATCGAGTTTGACGCCACAAAATACAATGATGAGAAGCACATTGGACTCATCCGTAGCTGCTCAAACATCAAGTGGTTCATTGGGTTTTATAGATCAATTGAAACAGTGGCTATTGCAAGGTAATCCTGTATTAAAAGCTGCGGTTTTGGTGTTAGTGATTGGTATTATTTTATTATTACGTTTCGTGACTGAGCATTGGCAATTTAGCTTAGCGTTAAAACTCACTATCGTCGCAACGGTTAGTGTTGTGGTAACGATATTGGGTTATCTGCTACGACAAAAAAATCGGAGTTTTGCTTTAGCTTTGCAAGGATTGGGCTTAGCTGGATTATTTTTGACGTTATTTTTTGCTTTTTATAATGATGTCATTTCTTCTTTTTTAATCGCGAGTTTATGCTTTATCGTCATTATAGGCATCACGCTGTGGCTTAGCTTAAAACAGCAAAGTATTGAGCTGGCTTTAATGGCGATGGTGATTGCAGCGATTGCACCATTTACTGTACCGATTCGGGCAATCACCACAAGTGAGTTAGTGGGCTATTATTTGGTGATTAATATCGCAATAGCTATATTAACCACATTACGACCATGGAAAATTCTGAATCAAATTGCTTTTTTAATGACAGTGGCTGTTGCTGGAAGTTATGCCTTTATACATGGGTATCGCGATGAGCGGGCTGTACTCACTGTATTGGTTTTAGCACATACTGCAATTTTTATTTGGCTTAGTCTGCGTTTTAGTCAACTGCTTGCAAAGCAAGATTTAGAGCAATTTAAGTTAAAACCAGCTTTAGATATTGCCTTAATTTTTGGCGCACCAATTATCGGCTATATTTTTTTATATTTGATGTATTTTAATGAAAAGGTGTGGCAAGCGGGTTTGAGCTGTGCTTTTGCGCTGCTCTATGCAGTGTTATATCAATTTGTAAAACGGAATCAGTCGATTCAATTCATTTCAAACAGTTATTTAAGTTTGATGCTGATTTTTATGGTACTGATTCCACCGATTTTATTACATGAGCAATGGAGTGTCGTGGGGTGGGTGATTGAGGGCTTAATCATTTTTATTTATGCCTTATATTACGACTCGGCGATTAGTCGTTATTTGGCTATGGCACTGTTGCTGGTCGCTGGATTGTTCAGTCTATATTATTTAGTCGAGCTACCTGAATTTCCAAGGACAATGTATTGGATTCTCAGTTTGAGCTATTTTGCTGTGGTCATCCTGAGTAATAGTTATAAAGATTTTCAAAAACAATTAACGACATCCATTGTTATTTTCTTTAGTGCTTTGATGTTGTCTGCAACCTGCATGTTGTTGATTTTACTACTCGATCATTTTCATGGCCCAAATCAGTATATTGGCACTTTGCTCATCATCACGATTACCTATGTGATCATGAATGAATGGCTGTTATTCAATAAAGCATTGTGGTCATGGGTGATTCCGAAGTGGGTAGGGCTGATTCCTCTTTATATTTTTGTCCTTATTTTATTGTTTGATCGTAGTCAGAATGGTGCAATCGTTTGGCAATCTACATTTGAACGTTGGGGTGTTGCAGGCTCAGGGTTATTACTCATGGTACTTTGGTTAAGACCCATGGCAGCGCTACGTTTAGAAAAAGAATGGGTGAGCTTGGGGGGATTAATCAGTTTAGGTTTCATGAGTCTGAGTTTGATTCCATCTATGCCGTATATTAGTGTGGTGGTTTTACCCTTGCTATTTTGTGGATGGTGTTTTCTGCAAAAGAACAGCCAAGATTGGAGCAGTTTCTGGCAAACTCGTACAGGCTTAGCTTTAGTAATGCTCTGGATCATTTGTTCACAACTTTTTTCACAACATGCATTTCAGGCGTATCTTTTCCCTATTTTAAATCCTTTTGATGTAGTCACGATTATAACGTTCGTAGGCTTTGGTTGGATGCTGAGTTTGCAACTGAAAGTAGGCATGGATAAAGGGATTATTGCTGTGTTATCTGTTCTAAGTCTACTTTGGTTGAGTAGCTATGTGCTGTTACGTGCTTTGCATTATTATTTTGCGACCCCTTATAACCAAGTAGCATTGTGGCAAGATTCACTGGTTCAATTGAGTTTTACTTTACTTTGGGTCAGTTTGGCATTTATTAGCATGAGTTGGGCTAGCCATAAACAACTGCGTCCAATGTGGATTTTGGGTGGAAGTATTTTAGTAATTGTGACGCTAAAATTGGTCTTATTTGATTTATCACATATCGGTACATTAACCCGAGTGATTTCCTTTTTAGGCGCAGGTTTGGTAATGTTAATTATTGCTTATGTTGCTCCGATTCCAGAACAGAAGAATGGATTAGAATCTAGAGATAGCTAGTAGTACTATATTGATATTCGACAGTATGTTGTGCAATTTAATCTTGATCACACCGACCTTATTTAAAGAATAACCTTAGAGAGTACAGATAATAATACTGGGATTAGCTGGCACGATTGTCATTCAAGTTGATATAACGATCGTGCGCCTAAATTGAGAGAATCAAAGTTGCTTATTTTGTTATTTTTCTTGTTTTAAATCTTGAGCATTTGCATAGTGATCAAGGTTGTCTTGCTCTACAGCACTGTTGGGAGTAGTTCCTCGATCTACAAAACCAATTTTAGGGACTGGAATCTCAATTTGATTTTCTACAAAACGATTGCGAATCCTTTCGTGAATTTCATCTTTGACTTGCATGAAGTTTTTTTGCTGACACCAAAGCGCAAACAATAGTTCAATGGATGATTCACCAAAGGCGGTCACACTCACACGCGGTTTAGGATCTGCTAAGACCAATGGATAGTCATTGGCTACTTCCAATAATACCGCTCGAACTTTATTGATATCTTCATTAAAGTTGATGGCTAAGGTAATCGGAATTCGCCGTATAGGGAATTTGGAAAGGTTATGTACTGGTGCCCGAATTAACTGCTCATTCGGCAAACGCACGTAGACATTGTCCCAAGTCAGTAATTTGACTGAGAGTAAATCAATGGAAATAACCTCGCCTTCAATGGTATGTCCACGAATCAGCGTAATTTGAATGGTATCGCCAATTTCAAAAGAACCTTCACCAATTAGAAATAAACCACTGATTAAGTTGGTCGCAGAAGTTTGTGAGGCAAAACCTAAAGCCACGGTTAAAATACCCGCAGCACCTAAGAAAACACTCAGCTTAAAACCGGCTTCTTTTAGGCCTGTAACAACAAACAACATAAAAATAAAATAAAAAATTCCTCGGCGCCAAACCAATCGTTGATGTGCATTAAACCTTGAACCGATCGTACGAATAAAGGTATTGGAAATAATACGAGCCAATACAAAACCGACTAAGCACAAAGATAAAGCGACCAGTAATTCGCTTAAGCGTTCAGTGTTGATATTGGTAAAAATCCCTTTCAGGCTATCAGCAATATCTTTAGGAATACTTGAACTGAGCATGCGGATCTCTTAAAAAATTGAGTCAAACATATTAAATAAAGCGCCACCTGGTGAACGAGGTGGATGTACATAAGCGACTTCACCAGCGAGTGGTGGGGTTCTATTTTCAATTTTGATACGTGCGGGACGATCATTGCCTTCATAAATGACTTTAATTTGAGAGGTCCACAGTCGTCCAGTGCTTTCACTATAATATAATGGCAGTGCAGGAACAGGGACATTCATACGATCAAAGCGCAACTGATGATTGCTGACATTATGAAAGTCGATGGGCGTAACAGCACGGAATGCTCTGGGTTTTAATAAATTGAGTTCAGTCCGCCCATCCACAGCCGTGGCATAACACATTTCACCGCTACGATGATCAGGGCCAAACCAAGTATCTTTGGGTAAAATAACTGGAATATCAAACAAGGGTTCTTTTTGAGCTTGAAATAAGCCAGAAACCCAAAGTGGGGTACTGATATATAACGTTCCACGTTGACCTGCAGGAATATAAATTGGGTCAACAGGACGAATTACGACTGAACGATCGGCCAAACGTGGCATGAGCTGAAAGGTATTATGTGTTTCTTTAAACATGTAACGTTCAACATGTACAGGTTGTGGGAAAGCAAAATTAACATCCTGAATGCAATGCCATTGTTGTTCGTAGTCATATTGATATCGAGGGCGGTAATATTCCAATCGCCATTCTTGTAAACCACGGGTTAGACGTAATAAAGTCGAACCAAACTGCCATGCTTTAGATTGATTCAATTCAAAATGTTGTTCTCCCCACCATTTGAGATTGCGGAGTTCAGGTTCTAGATGCTCATTTATTTTAGACACCAGCGTTTTCCCTATATTGAATTCTTTGAAAAAACAGACTTCACGCTGTCATTTGCTTAGAGTACACTCAAAACAATTCTAATCATCATTATAAGTTGTAATGCAAGTACTTAAACAATTACAAATACCCTATAGTTTTGCGAAAAAGCATGGAGTGCTGTTACGTTACGAAGGTGATCAAGCTTTTATTGTTCGTCGCCACGATACTGCACCAATTGCTATTCAAGAAGCTCGCCGTTATTTAGGCCGTGTAGCACAATATCAACTTTGTGCTGATACTGATTTTAATCACATGCTCAGTTCAAGTTATGCGGGTGAAACCGGTGAATCTCAACAAGTCGCAGCAGGTTTAGAAGATCATCCCGATTTACTCAGTTTAGCAGATCAAGTTCCTGAAACAGAAGATTTGATGGATCAGGAAGATGATGCCCCGATTGTCCGTTTAATCAATGCCTTACTTTCTGAAGCAATTCGTGTGGGTGCTTCTGATATTCATATTGAAGCTTTTGAGAAAAAACTATCAGTCCGTTTACGCGTAGATGGGCAACTACGTGAAATTGTACAACCCCGCCGTGAACTTGCACCATTATTGGTTTCACGTATTAAAGTCATGGCAAAGTTGGATATTGCAGAAAAGCGTATTCCTCAAGATGGTCGTATTTCTTTAAGACTTGCAGGTCGTGAAGTGGATGTCCGTGTATCAACATTGCCATCTTCACATGGTGAACGTGTGGTGATGCGATTGTTGGATAAGCAAGCAGGTCGTTTAAACATGACCCATTTAGGTTTGATGCCGAGAGATTATGAGCGTTTAACACAATTGGTGCATCGCCCACATGGCATTATTTTAGTGACGGGGCCAACAGGTTCAGGTAAGACCACCACACTTTATGCTGCATTATCAGATCTAAATGATGGATCTAAAAATATTCTAACGGCTGAAGATCCAATCGAATATCAATTGGAAGGTATTGGGCAAACCCAAGTTAACACCAAAGTGGATATGACTTTTGCGCGTGCTTTAAAAGCTATGTTACGTCAAGATCCAGATGTGGTAATGGTCGGTGAGATTCGTGATTTAGAAACTGCGGAAATTGCTGTGCAGGCATCGCTTACAGGTCATCTAGTACTCTCAACGCTGCACACCAATACTGCCATTGGTGCTGTGACACGGTTAAAAGATATGGGGATTGAACCCTTCTTATTGGCTAGTTCTCTTATTGGAGTAATTGCACAGCGATTGGTGAGAACACTGTGTACGCATTGTCATGGTTGGCGTGAAGCTGATGATTTTGAGCAGGCTATTTTTCAAAATTTAAGTGTGGAACAGCATTTGAAATTGCCTATTCCACAAGGTTGTGATCATTGTTCTCATACTGGTTTTACAGGGCGTACCGCCATTTATGAAATTGCCCCGATTGATGATCAAATGCGCCGTTTGATTCATGGTAATGCAGCAGAATATGAGTTGGAAAGTTATGTTCGCCAACAATCTGGTTCTATTCGTGATGATGGTTTAAGAAAAGTGCTCAAAGGTAAAACAACTTTAGAAGAAGTATTGCGTGTAACCAATGAATCTGCTGATTAGGCTGATTCATTTTTATTCATATTAAAATGTAGATTATAAGAGTGAAAATAAAAATTTTAGTGCTATGTTCCAGTGTTAGCCTGAGTTTTAGTAATCTCGGTGTTGCCCAAGTAAATAACTTTAAAGTTTATAAGCAATGTACCGATGAGATGGAATGGTCTTGTGATGTGATACGCGAGGTAAATGCTAAAAAAGAGATATATTTTAAGGACATTAAATCACCGAATGTGGAACGGCTCAACGCAGATTATTATCATATTATGGCATCTTGTGGAAATCCTTGCCAAGTCCATGCTTTTATTGGACGTGATAAAAAGCATGATGACAGAACAGATGGTTTCGTTACGGTAGATCCTAAAACGCAGTGTTTAATTGAAAGTGATGATAAAAAGAATCGAATTACCGCACGACGACTAAATTCAGATAAAAAAATTGAACTGGTGAAGCTGAATCAAAAGTTATTTAATGAAGTCTGGATTCCTGATTATGGTAAATATATGCCTTTTCAGAGTCAGTCACATTTTGATGGACATGGAAATTTAGTGTTAATTGCTGATTATATAGAACCAATACAAGGTAAATCACAGTTTAAAAAGACGTATTTGAACCCATGTAAACTCTAAAGATACATGTAAGCCCTCAAGAAAAAAGGCACTCTAAATTAGTTAGAGTGCCTTTTCGAATTAGATAATTACACTTTTAAAATCAAACAATCACATTTAGCGTCACATCAATATTGCCACGGGTTGCATTTGAATATGGGCAAACGATATGTGCTGCATCCACCAATTTCTGCGCTTCAGCTTGATCCATTCCTTCCAAGTGAATATTTAATTTCACTTCAATACCAAAACCTGTCGGAATGGGGCCAATACCCACTTCGCCTTCAATAAAAGCATCTTTTGAAATGTTGAGCTTATCTCTACCTGCAACAAATTTCATTGCACCAAGGAAACATGCAGAATAACCCGCTGCAAAAAGTTGTTCAGGATTAGTTCCACCACCTGCGCCACCCATTTCTTTCGGTACAGCTAATTTTACATCTAAAATTTCATCTGATGATGTCGCACGTCCATCACGACCACCGGTTGCTTTGGCTTTTGCTGTATATACAACTTTTTCTAAAGACATTTCTATTTTCCTGAAGAAATTTTGATGAGTCTTTATCCTGTAGGATTTTATGAAATAAATAAGCGGTGATTTTGTAAAATTATTGAGGAGAATGCAAAGTCAGGGGGATTAGAATGAAATCAGTTTACGATGTAGCATCAAGGGCATAGAGGCTCGAATTATATTTTGTTCTTCCATATCAAAAGGAACAGTAATCAGTTGAGAGCCTTCATTTTCAATAATATTGAGTAATTGACCACGACTATTGGTTGCACCGGCATGCCCCCACGTCTGACGTTTTTCTCCATGCCAGCCCTGTTGAGCCGCACCTAAAACCTGACATTGGCTGTCCATAGCACGTGCTTGTAACAGTAATTGCCAGTGCATTTGACCTGTTATATAAGTAAATGCAGCAGGTGCAGTTAAAATACGAGCACCTTGTGAGCGTAGAGTTAATGATAGCTCTGGAAAGCGTAAGTCATAACAGACCATTAAGCCAATATCACCAAATGGTGTTCTAGCAACAACAACATCGGTACCAGGCTCAAAAAACTTAGATTCCTGATAACCACCCACAGCATCACTGACTTGTACATCAAATAAATGAATTTTGTCGTAACGAGCTTCGGTCTTTTCTGGGCTAATACATAAACTGACTGTGCGTACACGACCATCTCGAATAACAGAACCATCTGGACGGAAAGGGCAAGGCAGCGTACCTGCAACAATCCAAATCTGATAGTGATGGGCGAGTTGTTCTAAGCGGTGTTGAATCGATTCAAACTGTGCCGCAGTTTCACGTTGCATTCCAGCAGCAAAACAGACAAAGTTTTCAGGAAATACAATCAATGAGGCACCATCTGCTTTACTTTGTTGTATCAATGACTCAATCACACTGAAGTTTGCTTCAATGTCATTTTGGGAATTCATTTGGACAACAGAAAGTAAAGTCATGGTCAATGTCTGAATTGAAAATTAAGCGTTTTGCTTATTAGGAGATGCGCAATCCATGGTATTTTGCTGTTTTTCCAGCTGCTTAACTAATGGCTCAAACATGTTTTGATTGTTTGCATTAAGTTTCATGAGTGTTCTGTGTGCATCAAGAACGGTGCACAGCATAGTATTGTGATTAATGTTGTCATCCATTAAGGCTTTGGTGCAAACATTCGGATCACCGCAATAATTCAAGATGACAAAAACCTGCCCTAAGCCCATGCTATTGGCTAGAGTGCTAATATCAGGATTGGTAGATAACATGACCGCTTGAATATGATGAACTTGTTTCAGCTTTAAGCCTAACTTTGCCAAGATACCTAAAACAGTACTATCGATAAATGTGGTTTCGGTTAAATCAACAATTGCGCCAATGACGTTTTTTTGTTGTTCAATCCTTGCCAAAAGTTTGTCTAGACTTATACAAGATTGGGCACGCACTTCGCCAATAAGCTTAAAAATATGCGTTCCATTTAAGCTTGCATATTCAACATGACCTGTTGACATATAAATGCCATTTGCAGAAAAGGATAGGAAAATTATCACATAGCGCAACTCTATACTCAAGTGGTTGAGTAGCAGAGAATAGTCTATATGAAGGTATACTACTGATTATAAAGTTAATTCATTCTGCGTAAACTGAGGATAGCAATATCATCAGCAACATGATCCGGTGCTTTGAATGATTGATTCTGCAAATGATAGACCAATTGTGCAAATTGTTCATTCAAACCACCATCAAATGGCTCAAGTGCACCATCTGAACAAATAATAAACCGTGCATGACGCGTTAAAGTGCATTCGAACTCTTCAACTTCTAAGTCTTCAGTGAGCCCTAAGGGAAAGCTACTGGTGTTTAAGACACGTGGGGCTTGATTGGGTTCAAAAATAATGGCAGGTGGATAATGTCCAGCACTTGACCATTTTAACGTATGGGTTTCTAAATTCAGCGTTCCAGCAATCATGGTAATGTGCTTTTCAATATTTTCTTGGACCAGCATACCATTGAGTTTCTTAATCAATTCTCTGGGTGTTTTTGAGCGACCATGAAAGGCAGCCATCCAAGATGTCAGTAAACTACTGGTGACACCATGTCCAGAAACGTCAGCTAAATAGAATATGATTTCTTTATCGCTAATTTTCCAATAATCATACCAATCTCCAGATAAGTACGCTGAAGGTTGAAATAAGGTTTCAACTTGATAATTTTGTAGTTCTATGGGGTTAGGCAGTAATTTTCTTTGTAATTCAGCGGCAGAGGGAAGATCACGGCTGTCTTGATTACGTTTATATTGTGCATCAATCTTAGATAATGAATGTTCAGGATGAGCAGGCAGTCTATTCCAGACCCAACCCGCTAAAGCACCTAATTCCCAGGCTTGAGAAAGTGCGGTCCCTTCATTTTCATTGGCTATTACAATGGTTGGCAAAGACCATTGATGATGTAAAAAATCTTGTACATCGGCAATTGCGATAATAGTCGGATCATAGAGATGAATGTCTTCTATTTGAATCATCTGCAGACTCGGAAGCGCATTTAGCACTTGGTCTAAATTGGGAATGTTTCGAGTAGGCTGAATGAAATACATAGAGTTGATAGATGATCCTAAGTTCATGACTGATTATCGTACTAAGATGAGTAGATGTACTATAGATAATCAAATTTTGCTAGTAAGATAAAATTACTTACTAGCAAAGACATTGAATAAAACATTAAAATTATGGCGTAGAGTCTGTCTCAGAATCGTCATCTATAAATGAAATAGCAGCTGCATCTAAACCCTTTTTCTGGGCAATGTTATAATTCAAACGTTGTAAATAAATATCACGAATTGCTGCATATTTATCACCTTGTAAAACATCTTCAAAATCTAATAAGCGTGAACGAGCATTAATCCCACCCAAGATACGATTTCCCCAAATGAGTCCAGTTTGATCACGGGCACTTCGTATCTGCCATAAAGGATTTGCATAACCTTCAGCAATATAGTCGATAGAATTACGCAGAGTGCTTGGGCCAAGTATAGGTAACATGAGATAAGGACCACTTGGAATACCATAATAGCCTAGTGTTATTCCTAGACTCTCTTCTTCAGTATTTAAACCTAAGTGACGCGCAGGATCGGCCATGCCTAACGAAGTTAATGTATTAATGGTAAAACGACCGACCGACTTTAATGCACGGACTGGGCGGCCTTGAACCAATTGGTTTGCAGCATTCCAAGGTTCGCTCAGGTTTTTACGAAACAATGTATAAGAGCTACGAACATCATCAGGCACTTTTTCTTTATATTGCACAGCAAGAGGGCGAGCGATGTATTGATCTAACTTATCATTAAATTGAAAGATTTCACGGTTGAGTGGTTGCAGCGGATCTTTCATTTGATCTGATTGTGCTGCATTGGCATTTACTTTTAAATCAACGCTCTTAATATTCTTAAGTTCTTTTAACGCCTCTAGGCGTGGATGTTTTACTGATTCTAATGATTGACGCTCTAAAAGAGCGTTGTCAGCGGGCTGCACTGAATTATCTTCGGATGATAATGCATCTTGAGCAGAAACTTGAGATGTTAAGCCAAGAGTAAGCAGAGTTGCCCATAAGATATTAAGACGATGCATAAAAAATCCTAAAAGATGATAAACAAAAGCTAAATCTAGCAATACAGTACTCAGTATATTCTAGCAGCCATTAAAAAGAACGTATTAACGCAAATTTGATCAAAAAATGTGATAAAAAGCATTTATTGATTAATAAACACCCACTCGAATAAATTAATTGAGAAAGGGGGTTGTACTGGTTCTGAAATACTGTAGAATGCACATCCATCGGCGGTGATGTTAAACAAAACCTCTGATAAATCAATAAGTTGATTGAGTTATTAAGATTTTCGAAAGAGATTTTAGGGTTTGATTAAAAAATGATTTATTAGAAAATAAGTTAAGCAAAACCAGTTGACTTTCTCTCGAAAGAGGGTAGTATAGCCGACCTAGCTTGCTGATGACGAATCAGCAAGAAGATCATTAAGAGCTTATGAAGAACAACTTGTGTGGATTTTTACTGGTTGATTAATCGAAATTATTTTCATTGATTGATGGTAGAAATTACTCGAAGTTTATTTGAGAAATATTTGTCAGAAAATTGATGAGCCAAGATTGGTAGCCTTTAAGCTACTACTGATTTTAAACTGAAGAGTTTGATCATGGCTCAGATTGAACGCTGGCGGCAGGCTTAACACATGCAAGTCGAGCGGATGAAAGTAGCTTGCTACTGAATTTAGCGGCGGACGGGTGAGTAATACTTAGGAATCTGCCTATTAGTGGGGGACAACATTTCGAAAGGAATGCTAATACCGCATACGCCCTACGGGGGAAAGCAGGGGATCTTCGGACCTTGCGCTAATAGATGAGCCTAAGTCAGATTAGCTAGTTGGTGGGGTAAAGGCCTACCAAGGCGACGATCTGTAACGGGTCTGAGAGGATGATCCGTCACACTGGGACTGAGACACGGCCCAGACTCCTACGGGAGGCAGCAGTGGGGAATATTGGACAATGGGGGGAACCCTGATCCAGCCATGCCGCGTGTGTGAAGAAGGCCTTTTGGTTGTAAAGCACTTTAAGCGAGGAGGAGGCTCCTTTAGTTAATACCTAAAGTGAGTGGACGTTACTCGCAGAATAAGCACCGGCTAACTCTGTGCCAGCAGCCGCGGTAATACAGAGGGTGCAAGCGTTAATCGGATTTACTGGGCGTAAAGGGTACGTAGGTGGTCTTTTAAGTCGGATGTGAAATCCCTGAGCTTAACTTAGGAATTGCATTCGATACTGAGAGACTAGAGTATGGGAGAGGATGGTAGAATTCCAGGTGTAGCGGTGAAATGCGTAGAGATCTGGAGGAATACCGATGGCGAAGGCAGCCATCTGGCCTAATACTGACACTGAGGTACGAAAGCATGGGGAGCAAACAGGATTAGATACCCTGGTAGTCCATGCCGTAAACGATGTCTACTAGCCGTTGGGGTCTTTGAGACTTTAGTGGCGCAGCTAACGCGATAAGTAGACCGCCTGGGGAGTACGGTCGCAAGACTAAAACTCAAATGAATTGACGGGGGCCCGCACAAGCGGTGGAGCATGTGGTTTAATTCGATGCAACGCGAAGAACCTTACCTGGTCTTGACATAGTAAGAACTTTCCAGAGATGGATTGGTGCCTTCGGGAGCTTACATACAGGTGCTGCATGGCTGTCGTCAGCTCGTGTCGTGAGATGTTGGGTTAAGTCCCGCAACGAGCGCAACCCTTTTCCTTATTTGCCAGCGAGTAATGTCGGGAACTTTAAGGATACTGCCAGTGACAAACTGGAGGAAGGCGGGGACGACGTCAAGTCATCATGGCCCTTACGACCAGGGCTACACACGTGCTACAATGGTCGGTACAAAGGGTTGCTACCTAGCGATAGGATGCTAATCTCAAAAAGCCGATCGTAGTCCGGATTGGAGTCTGCAACTCGACTCCATGAAGTCGGAATCGCTAGTAATCGCGGATCAGAATGCCGCGGTGAATACGTTCCCGGGCCTTGTACACACCGCCCGTCACACCATGGGAATTTGTTGCACCAGAAGTAGGTAGTCTAACCGCAAGGAGGACGCTTACCACGGTGTGGCCGATGACTGGGGTGAAGTCGTAACAAGGTAGCCGTAGGGGAACCTGCGGCTGGATCACCTCCTTAACGAAAGATTGACGATCGGTAAGAATCCACAACAAGTTGTTCTTCATAAAGATGTATCTGAGGGTCTGTAGCTCAGTTGGTTAGAGCACACGCTTGATAAGCGTGGGGTCACAAGTTCAAATCTTGTCAGACCCACCAATCTAACGAACACAAGGTTGATGGAGGAATTCATTGAACTTGAGTCACTAGACAAACAGATAGATCATTCTTACGATAGCTGGGGACTTAGCTTAGTTGGTAGAGCGCCTGCTTTGCACGCAGGAGGTCAACGGTTCGACTCCGTTAGTCTCCACCATATATATAGCTAGGTGATTACAGAATTTAATGAATAAGATAGATGCTTAGGTGTTTATATAAATGTTTATTAAATTCTGTGATTTATCACAGTATCTTGACCTGACGAAGGCAAGATAAATCATTAACAGATTATATTTGAGTTGAAATAAATTGTTTAAGGCTCAGAACGAATTAAACATTTAATTGTTACACGCAAGTGAAATGATTGATTGGATATGACGAACTGAGAACTAGCGATTAACTGAATCAAGCGTTTTGGTATATGAATTAGATTGAAGCTGTATGGTGATTAAATTCACAATACTTCGAACTGTATGGCGAAAGCCTGTTGTTGCATCCCTTGTAGGTGCTAACGACTGTTTGGGGTTGTATAGTCAAGTAATTAAGTGCATGTGGTGGATGCCTAGGCAGTCAGAGGCGATGAAAGACGTAATAGCCTGCGATAAGCTCCGGGGAGGCGGCAAATATCCTGTGATCCGGAGATTTCTGAATGGGGAAACCCACTTACCATAAGGTAGGTATCGCATGATGAATACATAGTCATGCGAGGCGAACGAGGGGAAGTGAAACATCTCAGTACCCTTAGGAAAAGAAATCAATTGAGATTCCCTTAGTAGCGGCGAGCGAACGGGGACCAGCCCATTAAGTTATGTGTGTTTTAGCGGAAAGCTCTGGGAAGTGCTACCGTAGAGGGTGATAGTCCCGTACACGAAAGGGCACACATAATGATGACGAGTAGGGCGGGGCACGTGAAACCTTGTCTGAATATGGGGGGACCATCCTCCAAGGCTAAATACTCCTGACTGACCGATAGTGAACCAGTACCGTGAGGGAAAGGCGAAAAGAACCCCTGTGAGGGGAGTGAAATAGATCCTGAAACCGCATGCATACAAGCAGTGGGAGCCGGCATTGTGTCCGGTGACTGCGTACCTTTTGTATAATGGGTCAGCGACTTACATTCAGTAGCAAGGTTAACCGTATAGGGGAGCCGTAGAGAAATCGAGTCTTAATAGGGCGTTTAGTTGCTGGGTGTAGACCCGAAACCGGGTGATCTATCCATGAGCAGGTTGAAGGTTGGGTAACACTAACTGGAGGACCGAACCCACCGTCGTTGAAAAGCCGGGGGATGACTTGTGGATAGGGGTGAAAGGCTAATCAAACTCGGTGATAGCTGGTTCTCCCCGAAAGCTATTTAGGTAGCGCCTCGGACGAATACCATTGGGGGTAGAGCACTGTTTCGGCTAGGGGGTCATCCCGACTTACCAAACCGATGCAAACTCCGAATACCAATGAGTACTATCCGGGAGACAGACTGCGGGTGCTAACGTCCGTAGTCAAGAGGAAAACAATCCAGACCGCCAGCTAAGGCCCCAAAATTATAGTTAAGTGGGAAACGATGTGGGAAGGCATAGACAGCTAGGAGGTTGGCTTAGAAGCAGCCATCCTTTAAAGAAAGCGTAATAGCTCACTAGTCGAGTCGGCCTGCGCGGAAGATGTAACGGGGCTAAAACTATATGCCGAAGCTGCGGATTTGCAATTTATTGCAAGTGGTAGGGGAGCGTTCTGTAAGCCGATGAAGGTGTATTGAGAAGTATGCTGGAGGTATCAGAAGTGCGAATGCTGACGTGAGTAACGACAATGCGAGTGAAAAACTCGCACGCTGAAAGACCAAGGGTTCCAGTCCAACGTTAATCGGGGCTGGGTGAGTCGACCCCTAAGGCGAGGCCGAGAGGCGTAGTCGATGGGAAATTGGTTAATATTCCAATACTTCTGTGTAATGCGATGAGAGGACGGAGAAGGTTAAGTCAGCCTGGCGTTGGTTGTCCAGGTGAAAGGTTGTAGGCATGTATCTTAGGCAAATCCGGGGTACTCTATGCTGAGAACTGATAGCAAGCTAGTTTACTAGCGAAGTGGCTGATACCATGCTTCCAGGAAAAGTCTCTAAGCTTCAGTTACACAGGAATCGTACCCGAAACCGACACAGGTGGTCAGGTCGAGTAGACCAAAGCGCTTGAGAGAACTCTGCTGAAGGAACTAGGCAAAATGGTACCGTAACTTCGGGAGAAGGTACGCTGTCGACGGTGATTCCCCTTGCGGGATGAGCGGTTGACAGCCACAGAAACCAGGCCCCTGCAACTGTTTATTAAAAACATAGCACTCTGCAAACACGAAAGTGGACGTATAGGGTGTGATGCCTGCCCGGTGCTGGAAGGTTAATTGATGGGGTTAGCGTAAGCGAAGCTCTTGATCGAAGCCCCAGTAAACGGCGGCCGTAACTATAACGGTCCTAAGGTAGCGAAATTCCTTGTCGGGTAAGTTCCGACCTGCACGAATGGCATAATGATGGGGGCGCTGTCTCCAGCAGAGACTCAGTGAAATCGAATTCGCCGTGAAGATGCGGTGTACCCGCGGCTAGACGGAAAGACCCCGTGAACCTTTACTGCAGCTTGACATTGAACTTTGATCTTACTTGTGTAGGATAGGTGGGAGGCTTTGAAACCGAGACGCTAGTTTCGGTGGAGCCAATCTTGAAATACCACCCTGGTAATATTGAGGTTCTAACTCTGCTCCATTATCTGGAGCGAGGACCATGTCTGGTGGGTAGTTTGACTGGGGCGGTCTCCTCCTAAAGAGTAACGGAGGAGTACGAAGGTGCGCTCAGCGTGGTCGGAAATCACGCGTAGAGTATAAAGGCAAAAGCGCGCTTAACTGCGAGACCCACAAGTCGAGCAGGTACGAAAGTAGGTCTTAGTGATCCGGTGGTTCTGTATGGAAGGGCCATCGCTCAACGGATAAAAGGTACTCTGGGGATAACAGGCTGATACCGCCCAAGAGTTCATATCGACGGCGGTGTTTGGCACCTCGATGTCGGCTCATCTCATCCTGGGGCTGAAGCAGGTCCCAAGGGTATGGCTGTTCGCCATTTAAAGAGGTACGCGAGCTGGGTTTAGAACGTCGTGAGACAGTTCGGTCCCTATCTACCGTGGGCGTTGGAAATTTGAGAGGATCTGCTCCTAGTACGAGAGGACCAGAGTGGACGAACCTCTGGTGTACCGGTTGTAACGCCAGTTGCATCGCCGGGTAGCTATGTTCGGAAGGGATAACCGCTGAAAGCATCTAAGCGGGAAGCCTACCTCAAGATAAGATTTCCCAAGGACTTTATGTCCTCTAAAGAGCCGTTGAAGACTACGACGTTGATAGGTTGGATGTGGAAGTGCGGTGACGCATGAAGCTGACCAATACTAATTGCTCGTGAGGCTTGACTATACAACACCCAAACAGTTGTATACTTCATATTAATTCATGCAAAATGCTTGATTTAGTTAACGCTAATACTTAAACTTCAACTCAAATATTTCTGTTAATAACTCATTTGACGAAAGCTAGGCATTCAATAAGACCTTGGCGAGTAAGCATAAACAGTTGTGCTGGCGACAATAGCAAGAGTGAACCACCTGATCCCTTCCCGAACTCAGAAGTGAAACCTCTTAGCGCTGATGGTAGTGTGGGGTTACCCATGTGAGAGTAAGTCATCGCCAGCTCATTAATTCTAAAAACACCCCAACTTAACAGTTGGGGTGTTTTTTTATGGGAAATATGTATGGAATAAAGGGGAATAAAATAAAAAGAAGAAAGTTGTTTAAATTATATTTACTATTGTCTGATTTAATTAAAAAATAGTTGATTTATAATAATTAATTTAACCATTAATAGATAAAGATGGAGTTTTAAATGTTAAAAACGGTTTATACGAAAGGGAAAAAACAGCATATTTTAGGGCTTATCGGGTTAGCGAGTTGTTTGGCAACGAGTTATGCACAGGCTATACCTGAAAATTTATTAAAACAAACGATTGAAGCTGAAAAAAGTGTCTACGTAAATACCTTAAAAGATTTAGTAAATATTGAATCTGGAAGTAAAGATCTCGAAGGTGTAAATCACATTGCCAAATTAGTTGCTGCGAGATTAAAAGAATCCGGTGCTGAGGTAAGTATTCTTCCTACTGATGATATTTATCGTATGGATGATACACCTGAACAGACAGGCCCTGTCGTTAAAGCTGTGCTTAAAGGTAAAGGTAGCAGTAAGATTATGCTTATTGCACATATGGATACAGTATATTTAAAAGGGATGTTAAAGGATCAACCTTTTAAAGTTGAGGGTGATAAAGCGTATGGTTTAGGCATTCTTGATGATAAACAGGGTGTTGCAGCAATCATTCATACATTAGAAACATTGAAAAAATTAAATTATAAAGATTATGGCACAATCACCGTTTTGATGAATTCTGATGAAGAAATTAGTTCACCAGGCTCGCGTAAATTAATTACTGAAACAGCGCAAAATCAAGATGTTATTCTGTCTTTTGAAGGTGGTGGTAAGGATGGTAGTTTACGTTTAGCGACTAGTGGTATTGGTGCTGCGTATTTGAATATTAAGGGTAAATCTGCACATGCGGGTGTAAAGCCAGAAGATGGCGTAAATGCACTGACTGAATTATCCTATCAGATTCTACAATTGCAGGATTTATCAAACCCTAAAACAGGGTTGAAATTAAACTGGACGGTCGCAAGTTCGGGTAAAACTCGAAATGTAATACCAGATTCTGCAACTGCACAAGCTGATGTTCGTGCATTGCAGGTAGCAGATTTTCAACAAGTGGAAAAAATTTTAAATGAGAAAATTAAAGTAAAAAAATTATCTGAGAGTCAGGTGAATATAAAATTTGAAGTACGACGACCACCTTTGGTTGCTAGTGCTCAGGCGAAACAGTTGGCTGAAAAAGCACAAACAATTTATAAAGATGAATTCAATTTACCTTTGAAAATTATGTCTGAAGCTACAGGTGGCGGTACAGATGCAGCATTTGCTGGATTAAATTCAAAAGCTGCAGTACTAGAAGGGATGGGGCTTTCTGGTGATGGTGCACATTCTAACAATGCCGAATATATTCAGATGGATACTATTGTTCCACGTTTATATTTAGCAACACGATTAATTATTGATTTATCAACGTCTAAGAAATAATTTAAATTAAAAATCTTCGCCTTTGGGTGGGGATTTTTATCTTTAGTTGAATATACGGAAACTTAACAAAATCTCAGTAAATTTAAATGGATAATGACTAGGATTTCATTTTTTGTGTTGCTTGGACAGGCGTATACTGAGTGGGTATAAGGAGAGCTTATGTCTGAATCAGTTGAGTCCGCACGCTATATCGAGTATGGCACTAAACCTTTTGCCGCGATTTTACTCTCCTTATTCTTGGCTGGTTTTGCCATATTTTCATCATTATATTGTGTTCAACCGATGATGCCTTTTTTGGCTAAGTTCTTTCAGGCCACTGCAACGCAAAGTAGTTTTCCTTTATCTTTTTCAACGATTGCTTTAGCACTCGGACTTCTTTTTGCAGGTTTAATTTCTGATCGTTATGGTCGTAAGAAAATTATGGCCATTTCTTTATTTTCGACTGCAACCTTATTATTGATCAGTTCTTTTTTACCTTATTGGGGAATTTTTTTAGCCACTCGAATGATGCTTGGGTTGGCTGTGAGCGGTGTAGCTTCAGTTGCCATGACCTATATTGGTGAAGAAATTGCACAGAAAGATGTTGGTTTTGCCATGGGGCTTTATATTTCAGGTACGGCAATTGGAGGGATGGGTGGTCGTCTAATTGCTGGGGTGTTACTAGACTATATTTCGTGGCAAGCAGCAACCCTAATCATTGGCTTACTCAATCTGCTTATTGCAATTACTTTTTATCTTGCGCTACCTGCATCGCAACATTTTAAAGCTTATCCGATTCAATGGTCACGTTTTAAAGACTCATTTAAAAAGAATTTTTCAGATGTAAAGCTTCGCTTATTGTTTGCTGAGGGTTTTATTCTCATGGGGTGTTTTGTGACTGTGTTTAATTACATAAGTTATCATCTTTTAGAAAAGCCTTTTGAACTTTCACAAACATGGATTGGTTTAATTTCAATCGCTTATTTATCAGGTATATATAGTTCACCTCGTGCTGCAAGTTGGAGTAAAAAGTATGGTCGGGGCACGGTATTGACCTGTATGTTCAGCAGTATGATTTTAGGTTTGTGGATTATGCTAATTCCATCTATTTGGGTAATTTTACTGGGGTTACTGATTTTTACCTTTTCATTTTTTGCAGCACATTCAACTTCAAGTAGTTGGGTTTCAGTGCAGTCATTACAGTATCGAGCCGTTGGTTCATCCTTATATCTCTTTTTCTATTATTTAGGATCCAGCTTTTTAGGTAGTAGTGGTGGTTTAATCTGGGAAAATTATGGATGGTTTGGTCTAACAATAAGCATTACCTGTGTTTTACTTATTGGCTTATTTTTGGCTTGGAAGTTAAATGGTATGCTTGAAAATAAGATGGTTTAAATTTTTTAAAGATTATCTTAGATAAAATTTTATACGCTAAGATGTATAAGAGCGTGCTGTTAAAACATAAATATATATTTCATTTTTAAAATTTGATTTTACAAAAACTGCTGAGACCTTTTTGATTCATAGCATGATGTCACTAGATTATTAGACTTTATCCGTGAAAAAAGCAATAAAATGATAAATTGTTGTTTGTGTATGTTTTTTAATCAAGCAACATGAATGTAATTCATGCTAAAATGATCGGCTTTCATCTTAGATCTCTCCCGATCGCCATCTGCCAATCGAGATAAATAACCATGTCTACTGCTTATACTGCTCAAACAGCGCCTACTGCGTTGTTTGATTACGACAAATATTGGGCGTCGTGTTTTGAACCCGCACCATTTTTGCCGATGTCACGCGAGGAGATGGATCAACTCGGTTGGGATTCCTGTGACTTTATTTTGGTCTGTGGTGATGCTTATATCGATCATCCATCCTTTTGTTCGGGCATTATTGGCCGTACTTTAGAAGCACAAGGTTTCCGCGTCGGAATTATTGCACAACCTGATTGGACCAATGCTGAAGCATTCCGCGTTTTGGGTAAGCCCAATATCGCATGGGGTGTCACAGCAGGGAATATGGATTCGATGATCAACCGTTATACGGCTGACCGTAAAATTCGTTCAGATGATGCCTATTCACCAGATAATCAACCGAATAAACGTCCAGACCGCGCAGCAACAGTGTATTGCCAACGTGTGCGTGAAGCTTATCCAGATGTGCCAGTTTTATTGGGCGGAATTGAAGCTTCATTACGTCGTATCGCACACTATGATTATTGGTCAGACAAAGTCCGTCGTTCAGTATTGATGGACTCAAAAGCAGATTTATTGATGTACGGTAACGGTGAGCGTTCAATTACTGAAGTCATGCATCGTTTAGCACGCGGCGAAAAAATTCACGAAATTACCGATGTTCGTGGCACGGCATTTATCGTGAATAAATTAAACCGTCCATCTAAAGCTAAATTTGTGGAAATCGCATCGAATGATGTGGATGCCATTGGCCGTGTTGATCCGATCATCAATCCTTATGTGATGACTGAAGATTTAGATGGCTGTGAAATTGAAAAAGATAAGGGTAATTCTTTAACCCAATACCAAAATTTCCAAAAAGAAATTGTAACGAATCAAATTGTTCGTGAAGGGGATCAACTCGATCCTGATACACAAATTGTGCAAATGCAACCTTCATCGAGAGCGATTAAACATAAATTACCGCCACGTGAGTTGGCTGTGATTCGTTTACCTGCCTTTGAAGAAGTGTCGGAAGATCCTGTTCTGTATGCACATGCCAATCGTATTTTGCATTTGGAAACCAATCCGGGCAATGCACGTGCCATGGTACAAAAACATGGTGAACGTGATGTATGGCTCAATGCACCACCAATTCCGTTAACCACGGAAGAAATGGATTACGTGTTTGACTTGCCGTATGCACGTCTGCCACATCCAGCCTATGCTGAAGCACGTTTTCCTGCATTCGACATGATTAAATTCTCTGTCAACATCATGCGTGGTTGTTTCGGTGGCTGTACGTTCTGTTCTATTACCGAACATGAAGGCCGTATTATCCAGAACCGTTCTGAAGAATCGATTCTGCGCGAAGTGGAAAAAATTCGTGATACCGCACCGGGTTTTACCGGCATCATTTCAGATTTGGGTGGACCAACAGCAAACATGTACCGTTTGCAGTGTAAAGATCCTGAAATTGAGAAGAATTGTCGTAAACCATCCTGTGTATTCCCAGGTGTGTGTCAGAACTTACATACTGATCATGCACCGTTAACCCAGTTATATCGTAAAGCACGTGCTTTAAAAGGCATTAAAAAGATTTTGATTGGTTCAGGTTTACGTTATGACTTGGCTGTGTTAAACCCTGAATATGTCAAAGAACTGGTACAGCATCACGTTGGTGGTTATTTAAAAATTGCCCCTGAACATACCGAAAAAGGCCCATTAAATAAGATGATGAAGCCGGGTATTGGGGCTTATGATCGCTTTAAACAAATGTTTGATCGTTTTAGCAAGGAAGCAGGTAAGGAACAATACCTCATTCCTTACTTTATTGCCGCGCATCCGGGAACAACGGATTACGATATGATGAATTTGGCGATTTGGTTGAAAAAGAATGGTTTCCGTGCTGACCAAGTACAGACTTTCTATCCATCACCAATGGCAACAGCGACCACCATGTATCACACCGGTAAAAACCCACTAGCAAAAGTGGCGCGTTATACCGAAAATGTTGACATTGTGAAAGGTGATAGACGTCGTCGTATTCATAAAGCCTTCTTACGTTATCATGATTCAAATAACTGGCCATTACTGCGTGAAGCATTGAAGGAAATGGGCCGTGCGGATTTAATTGGTAACTCGAAACAACATTTAATTCCGACCTATCAACCGGTGGGAACTGAAGGGCAGTATCAATCGGCACGTAAAAAGAATTCAACGGTTGCCGGTGATTCACAAAAACGTAGTGGCGATAATACTGCACGTAGTGCTCAAGCAACGACTCAAGCGCGTCCGTCAAATACCAAAAAACGTCCTGAAAGAGGGCAGATTTTGACTCAGCATACAGGTTTGCCTCCACGTGAAACAGGTGATGCGAAAAAACCGTTTGGTGGCACAAAGCCGAAGGGCAAGTCTAAGCCAAAATCGAAAGCCTAATTTTGATCAGTGAATAAAGAAGGATGCTCAGGCATCTTTTTTTATTGATTTAATTTTCCGACATGACATGATCGTTGAGAAGATTTAGCTCGATACAGAGGCGTGCATAGCTTTTGCTATTTTTTAAAAATTGAAGAGTAAAAATGTGGACTAGATTGTGCTTAACAATGAACATTTGAGGTTATATTGTTAGACAATGAGTTTGTATTTCCATCGGATAGATTTGTATTTCCATAAAAAAATCATTATAACAATGAAGATAAGTTATTTATTTATGTTAACGCATAGATGAAAGTAATTTAAATGATTCAATTTATAATTAAAAAACAATGTAATAAGTCATAGGGTTGAAAATAATAAATTGGAATGATTTTCAAGGTTTATAATAGTTTTGTTGTGATTCGATAGAATTTCTTAACAGAAAGTTTTAATTCCATGGGTTAATTATATAATTGGATGAACAAAAAACGGTGATTTAGCCGAATTATAAAAAAAGAAGGAATGGAAAAAATGGACATGATGGTTTTTGCAAGTTTAGTCATACTTGCTATCGTGATTGTCTTTGCTTATAACGGACTGAAAAATAAGCAAAAAAATGATAGCATTTTAAGACAAAGAGCTGTTCTTAATTCGAGTGAGCAGATTACTTTTACTCGTCTTAAAGAGCTTTTACCAGAAGCAAATGTATTGGCACATGTATCATTTGATGCATTGCTAACAACAAAATATTCACATACACGTCGTAAATATCAAAAGATGTTTGCCAACTTTGTGATTTTGGATAAGGATTACCGTGTAATTGCCGTGGTTGCTTTAGATGATCCAAACTTAGTGAAACGTTCTAGTGCTGCAACGTATCAATATGCATTATTGGAAATGGCCACCTATCGGGTTGTTCGTTATATAGGGGTACCCGAATATCAACAATTACGAGATGACTTTTTAATGGAATCCTCTCAGCTACAAAGTACTGATGCTGAATATCCACCTATCTTTGGGAAGTTAGATCTATACCATGATGGTGTGGCTAAAACTCGTGTTTTTGGCTAAATAAAAATGCATGTTTGTCATGCATTTTTATGGTCATGGAATTGTTATTCGGTGACGTATATATCTGCTGTTGTGGTTAAATCTAATAAGGTTTATTCAGGTTTAACCGCAACCACCGTCATTTCGACTAAAACCTCAGGTCTATACATTTTGGCTTCTACGCAAGTTCGAGGTAAGGCTTGTATATCAGAACACCATGCATCCCAAATTTCATTCATGCCGGCATAATCATGTTCAATGTCTTTGAGGAAAATAGTCACAGACATAATATGACTTTTATCTGTGCCTGCATCTGCTAGAAAACGATCAATGATGTCTAAAGTTTGTTGCGTTTGACCTTGGATATCAAGGCTTAAATCCGATGCAAGTTGTCCTGCTAAATGGACTAAGTTACCTGAAATTGCAATTTCAGAAAAACGTTTTTCTACGTGTAAACGCTGTACAGTCATGCTCGATCCAAAAGTTGATGATGATCTGATAAATTGTACGTGATCCAATTTATTCTGCAAATCACACTGTATTTTTAATGTATAAAAGCTGAAATAAAAATTTGATTGGAAAAATATTGTGAGCTTTGTGCTTGGAAATCTGAGCGAGGATGTTTTTTATTGTAGTTTTGATGGAAAGTGTAGTCATAGCATTGCAATTAATCGCACCCAGATGATGGCTGAGAGCCCTGTAATCTTTGGATTTGATCGTCACACCAATCACAGGACAATAGGCTAAAAGTAAAGGTGATTTCTAGCCTCTCGGCATATACATGGGTAATGTATAGCGCAGATAAGATTACTCTAAAAATAAGTGAAATGGGGGAATAATTGTTTTATTTTTACTCATTCGATTAAAAAATATTCTATTTTATTACATCACCAAAGGGATAATTGAGATTGTTCTTGCTTCTCTGAGAGTTGGTAAACACCGACACCAGCTAAACGAAATTGAAAGTGCTCTGGAATTAACATTTCTTGTATCAGTTGTTGGATCACCAAAATCATTTCTTGTTGGGAGTTTAAAGGCTGTTTAAAGCTTTTACTGTGTTGTAAAACCTGAAAATTTTTGAGTTTTAATTTTACCGTGACACCACGTGCTTGAAATTGTTTTTTTTCTAAATTGTTCCACACTCGTTCAATTAAATTGTTCCAATAGGGCAGGCATTGTATTAGGGTGAAATCTGAATCAAAGGTGATTTCTTTAGAAATTTGTTGTCTTTGGCGTTCGGTTTGTACAGGGCGATCATCAATGCCTTGTGCATATAAGAACAACTGTTTGCCATATTTACCAAAGTGTTGGATAAGCATAGCTTCTTCTATTTTTTGTAAATCTCCCAACGTTTCTAATTGTAATAATTTTAATTTTTCCTGAGTAACTTTACCGACCCCAGGGATTTTTTTGAGTGGCAGATCTTGAATAAAATGTTGTACCTGATGTGGCTTAATAATGCAGATTCCATTGGGCTTATGCCAATCGGATGCAATTTTGGCTAAGAATTTATTCGGTGCAACGCCTGCTGATGCAGTTAGGCCTGTACGGGTGAAAATATCGGCTCGAATTTGTTCAGCCACTTCGGTGGCACTTGGAATCTTTTTTAAATTCTCAGTCACATCTAAATAGGCTTCATCTAAAGATAGAGGTTCAATGAGAGAAGTATATTGTTGAAAAATGGTATGAATTTTATCGGATGCTGTTCGATATTTTTCAAAATTAGGTTCAATCACAACCACTTGAGGGCATAGCTTTCTTGCCTGTGACATCGACATGGCAGAACGGAGTCCGAAAGTTCGTGCCGGATAGGATGCTGCAGCAATGACGGCCCGTGGATGATGTGAGGCAATCACCACAGGTAAGTGTTTTAACTCAGGTTGGTCTTTTAATTCGACAGATGCATAAAAGGCATCCATATCGATATGTATGATTTTTCTCATGTGCGACATGATAAAAGTGAATGCTGTATTCTAACCGATGTGAGTTAAATTTTATTTGTTCATCAATTTAAAGCGTCAATTACTGTCATCGTTAGCATTCAATTCTGCTTGGGAAAATTGCTGATTTGGTTCTTTTCTAAAAATAGATTCCAGTCCTGTTGTGAACCATGGAATATATTGAGGTCAACCACTGTGTTAATCCCTTTAATCTGACCTTGATTGGTTTTTTGCCAAAAAGTCCAAGGGCGTTGGTCTTTTAATTCGGGTGAGCCTTTGTATTCACGAATCCAAATGGGGGGTTGTTTGAATTGATTCAGTAAAATAATATTATAAAAGTTTTTTGAGGTATAAAAAATTGGTTGTTTACCATAATGCTGCTGTAACCGGTCATGCATAATTTTAATTTGTTTTAATAACTGTTCTTTACTGAAATGATTAATACAGTTGCTGTCATATTCCAAATCAATGACTGGGGGGAGAGCATACGCTTTATTCGGGACAGTTTGAATAAAATTCTGTGCTTGAATATCACCATCACGACAGAGGCGATAAAAGTGATAAGCGCCAATACGTAGACCTTGTTCATGTGCACTGAGCCAATAGTCCTGAAATTTATCATCCTGATAATCACCACCTTCAGTGGCTTTTAGGTAGACGAATTGATACTGCTTGGGCGAGATGATTTTCCAATCAATGTCGCCTTGATGATGAGAAACATCAAAACCTTGCACGGGATAAGATTCTGCCGCAGTATTTTGATGAAATGATACAAGCAAAACGAATGTGATACAGCATAATAAGGCTATTCCAATAGAGGATGAATATCGCCCAATAGAGTAGGGTTTTAACGCTCTTTTTTTCATGAGCTAAGTGATCTATTTGCAGAGCTCATTATCATAACGTGCAACAGCCTGTCCTTTGTATTTAAAAACTATATTGGCATATCTTTGGGAATTTGAGAAAAAATATACGCTGTGATGATGTTGATTGCACCCAAACAAATCAATGTGGTGTGAAAGGCATGGGTGATTTGATCTGTACCATAGTAAGTTGTAAAAATATTGAGTAAGGTTCCAGCGAGTGCGACCCCAATACTCATCGATAACATCATAATCATCGATAAAAAGCTATTGCCACTACTGGCATCTTGTTGAGGTAAATCTTTTAAAGTCAGGGTATTCATACTGACAAATTGCAATGAATTCAATGCTCCAAAAATAAAGAAATGGAGCGCACGTAGCCACATCGGCGTATCGGCGGTGGTGAGTGAAAAACTGGCAATACATGCACCGACGAGAACGGTATTGATAAGTAAAAAGTGCCGATATCCGACCCGTTGAATAATGGGGCGGATAATCGGTTTAGAGAATAATGAACCGAGCACCACAGGGGTCACCATAATACCTGCCATAAAGGGTTCGACTTTAAACGCCACTTGCAACATTAGCGGTAAAATAAATGGAATCGCATTCCCACCAAAACGAGCAAAAAAATTGCCTATGATGCCAATGGTGTAGACTTTATTTTTAAATAATTGACTACGGAACAAAGCATTTTGATGTGTATGTGCATGATAAGCATAGAGCCCAGTCGCAACAAAACCGGCAATCAATAAAATATAACTAAAGTTACGAGATATTTCTCGGCTTGCAAGACTTTCAATGCCTAAAGCCATACCGACCATGGCAATGATTAATAAGATAAAACCACTCAAATCGAATTTTTGTACCGAGGGCTCGGTTTTATTTGGCATAGCTTTAAAGGTGACGAACATACCCAACAGACCAATGGGGAGATTAATCAGAAAAATCCAATGCCAAGTTGCGTACTCAACTAAATACCCGCCTAAAGTGGGTCCCATCAGTGGACCGAGTAAACCCGCGAGGCTCATCATACTCATGGCAGATAGGAACTGTACTCGTGGAATGATTTTCAGCATCGCTAAACGGCCGACAGGCAAGAGTAATGCACCACCCAAACCTTGGATGACCCGAAAGAAAATCAATTGATAAAAATTGTGAGATAAACCACAACCTAATGATGCGAGCGTAAAAATGACAATCGCAGCAAAAAATGTATTCCGGACACCAAAACGATCTGCCAGCCAACCACTTAAGGGAATACAGGCGGCTACTGACAGTACGTAACTAATGATCACACCATGCATTCGCAACGGATTTTCATTCAAGCTTTGCGCCATAGCAGGCAGCGCCGTATTAATAATGGTTGTGTCCAAACCTTGCATAAAAAAGCCGATGGAGACGAGAAAAACCAATAAACGAAATTCGGGCTGTAGACGTTGGTGCGTTGGCGTAGCAGTCATGACCATTGCAAGGTGATTGTTTTGTTTAGTCTAATGTAAAGACATTCGACATAGTGTATGAAACTGTAGTCAAGCCACTGCAATACCACAAAAAATTGATGATGCTCTGTTTGAAAATAATTTAAATGTTGAGTAAGTATGCCGTTGGTTTTGGATGACATGGAAAAATAGACCTGAGCAAAGCTATGCAAAAGTGTCATAATCTGCACTTAGTAAATTTGTACTGAGGTGTCTGGTGTTCGTAAAAAGGGTTACAGATTAATGGGGATTGAACTTTTAATGATTGTAGGCTTCTGTTTAGCTGCCTATTCAATCGTAGGAAATGATGTGCCACAAACCTTGGGTACATTTATCTCTTCCAATGCACATCGACCATGGTGGATGCTGTGGTTATACACTAGCAGTATTTTAGCAGTGGTATTGATGTATGGCTGGTGGACTTCAGGCGTTGGAGATGCATCTTATGGGCGATTGGAAACTATTCCATTCCCTCAAGGGGGTATTACTTGGCTGTATATCGTGCCGCCTGTACTACTTATTCTACTCACCAAATATGGTATTCCAGTCAGTACGACATTCTTAGTGCTAACGATTTTTTCACCGAGTAGTTTGGGCGCGATGCTGACTAAATCCATGCTGGGTTATGCCGTAGCCTTTGTCGTTGCGATTATTGTTTATCGAGTGGTGATTAAAAGCGTTACTGTATATTTTACAAAAACGCGGCATCTACCGACACCAAAAACTTGGGTTGCGATTCAATGGATTTCAACCGCTTTTTTGTGGAGTCAGTGGCTGATTCAAGATCTCGCCAATATTTTTGTGTATGTGCCGCGAGTTGTGCCACTGGAATTTATGCTGTTTGCGATTTCTGTTTTTATTGTTTTACTTGGCGTGGTTTTTTATCAACGTGGTGGAGCAATTCAGCAGATTATTGATACTAAAACTGGTGTGGCAGATATTCGTTCTGCGACCATCATCGACTTTATGTATGCAATTATTTTATTGGTATTTAAAGAGTTAAGTAATATTCCAATGAGTACCACTTGGGTTTTCCTTGGATTGTTAGCAGGGCGTGAATTTGCCATGTCACTGCATTTACATGAAGTGAATAAGTATCGAACTTCTCGCAATGTCAGTAAAGATGCTATGAAACTCATGGTTGGGTTGCTAATGAGTATTTTACTGGCAACGACGTTGCCGTGGTTTTATCATTGGATTGAAGGTTGATACATAGCTGTATAAAAACAGCGAGTATTGAACTCGCTGTTTAAATTTCAAATGATGCTTAAACTACAAAATGTTCTGGACTGTCTAAACTTTTAATCGCATTGAAAATTTGATCTGCATGGTTACATACAATTAATTTAGCGCGATGTTGCGGCGGTAAAAAACCTTCTTCTACTGCATGATCGAGTTGCGCAATCAGGTGGTCATAGAAACCGTTCACGTTATATAGCATCATGGGTTTTTGGTGTTGATTGAGCTGACTCCAAGTTGCCACTTCTAGAATTTCTTCAAATGTGCCTAAGCCACCTGGAAGTGCCACAAATGCAGCTGCACGATCTGCCATCATCGCTTTGCGTTCATGCATGGTTTGGACAATGTGTAATTCAGTCAAATGATGATGCGCAATTTCATAATCAAGCATAAATTCAGGAATCACACCGACGACTTCACCACCATGCTCGGTGACAGTATCTGCAACTTGTCCCATTAAACCAATGCTCGCACCACCATAGACAATGCCGAAACCAAGTTCTGCAATACCTGTGGCTAAGGCAATGGCTTTTTCTCGGTAAATAGGATTATTCCCAGAGCGTGAACCACAATAAAGTGCAATCAGATGTTGAGAGGTTTTAATTTTAATATCGGTAAATTCATTTTTCATGTGTTGCAATACGCTATTCTTCAATTATTTTTTCACCTTAACTTAGCATGTTCTGTTTTATCTCTCTAGTTTAAGTCACATAAATGACTTACTTACTGACTAGATTAATATACTAAGTAATAAACTGTTCCGTTGTTGTAAAGAACAGTAATGCCCGTGTTTGAATGACAAAAAAGATGAAATTTTTAGCGATTTTACCTATACTAAAGTTAAGTTTCTCAACAAATGAATCATCATGGGTAGTGGTTGTCGTCGCTCCAAAATTACACCGTTTTTTGAATCAATAAAAGATCAATATAAATTGAAGAAAATCTTCAAGTTTCTCATTTTAGAACATCAAAATGCTGAAATATTTTTGGAGCAAGCTCAATGATATTAGAATGGATGTCAGATCCTTCTGCATGGGTCGGCTTAGCAACTTTAGTTGTATTAGAAATTGTTTTAGGGATTGATAACCTTGTCTTTATCGCCATTTTGGCGGAAAAACTTCCTCCAGAACAGCGCAATACGGCCCGAATCGTGGGGCTATTATTGGCACTATGTATGCGGATGGTCTTACTTGCATCCATTGCATGGGTCATCACGCTTACCGAACCTTTATTCCATATTTTAGAGCATCCATTTTCGGGTCGTGATCTGATTTTATTGTTTGGTGGTGTATTCCTGTTGTTTAAAGGCACCATGGAACTACATGAACGCCTTGAAGGTGGTCAGCAACTCAAAGATGAAAATCCAGTTCATGCCGCTTTTTGGATCGTGATTGCGCAAATTGTGGTATTGGATGCGGTATTCTCGCTCGATAGCGTCATTACTGCGGTGGGAATGGTTAAAGAACTCTCTGTGATGATGATCGCCGTGGTGATTGCGGTCGGTATTATGTTGTGGGCTTCTAAACCACTCATGACATTTGTAAATAAACATCCAACAGTGGTGATTCTATGCCTTGGCTTCCTGATGATGATCGGTTTTTCGCTGATTGTGGAAGGCTTTGGCTACCATATTCCTAAAGGTTATTTATACGCGGCCATTGGTTTCTCTGTTCTGATTGAATTTATGAACCAAACCATGCGTAAGAACCAAGAAAAATTAGTCACCACGAATGATTTACGTTTCCGTACCGCATCTGCAGTGATGCGTATGTTGGGGGGCAAAAGTGCCAATGGTTCCGATAATCTCAATAATCATGTTGAAGATGTTTTAGCCACGCAAGCGATTGCCAATGAAATGTTTGACCCTGAAAATGGGGCATACCATAGTGTGATGGTTCAAGGGGTTTTAAGCTTATCTGAGCGTCCGGTTAAATCGGTGATGACACCACGTCCCGAATTGGAATGGATTGATTTAAATGATGACCATGCCACGGTGAAAGAACGTTTAATGTCGATGACGCATTCACGTTTAATTGTGGCACATGGCGAGTTGGATAATATTGCCGGGATTGTGCTGACCCATAAAGTATTGAATGACTATATTGAAACGGGCATCTTAAGTTTTGAAAAACATTTACGTGAGCCAGTCATTGTGCATGAAAATGCGCAAGTCTTAATGGTGATGGAGCAATTACGTCAAGCGCCCTTACAAATGGCCATTGTACTGAATGAGTACGGTTCTATTGAAGGGATTGCAACACCGATCGATGTATTGGAAGCGATTGCAGGTGAGTTTCCAGATGAAGATGAATTAGAGACCACTGCTGAAAGTTTGGAAGATGGCTCATTAATTTTGGAAGGTTCAACCGATATTCGTTATGTGTCGTTGCTTCTGGGACGTGATTTAGTCGATGAGTCGGAACAGTATTCAACCCTTTCGGGTTATATCTTATCTCATTTAGGTCGTTTGCCTGAAAATGGTCAGCGGTTAAAAGCAGATGGTTATCTGTTTGAAGTCGTGACCATGGATGGGCATAAGATTGAAAAAGTACATATTGTTGAGCTGAAAAAATCTGACAATGAATGATCTTGAATAGAAATTTGAAGAGGCCAGTCGCAAGACTGGCTTTTTTATGTAAAGGTCAAATTGATAATGTTATTGATGCTTAGCTTTGTGAAACAAGATTAAAATTTAACGCTCATTATTCAGTACGCCTAAGTGAACAAGGTCTTAAGCCATTAGAGTGGTGAGGTATCGTTAACTACATTATTAGCCTTAGATTTTGATCATATTGTTGCAGCACACGGTAAGGTATTAGGTTATACAGCCAAAGATGAAATATAGAAGGTTTTAGCCTCGGCTTTTAAATAAAATTTTGCTCATGAGCAGAGCGACTTGAATTATTATGCAGCATCTTTAATTCTTGGTGATGTTATGTCAGGTCAATTATGCCCTTGTGGTTTAGGGTTTTATAGCGAATGTTGTCAGCCCTTACATTTGGGTAAAGTGCGTGCTCAAACGGCAGAGCAGTTAATGCGTTCTCGTTATAGTGCATTTGCTCAGCATGAAATTGATTACATCATTCACACCACAGCACTGGGTCAGCAAGCTGTATTGGATCAAGCGGCTATCGCAGATTGGAGCAAAGCCAATCAATGGTTAAAACTGGAAATAGTCAGCACGAATGAAAAGCTGGACAAAACGCATGCTCAAGTCGAATTTAAAGCGCATTATCATGATGGGCAACAGATTAAAATTCATCATGAAATTTCGTATTTTGTGAAACATGCACAGGCGTGGTATTTCTTAGATCCAACCACAAATCTGCAAATCACCATGAAGCAACCTTGTATTTGTGGTTCGATGAAAAAATTTAAACAATGTTGTGTAGAATATATCTAGTTTTTTTCAAAAGATGTTTTAAAATAGCGCGCATCTTTTACCCATCAGCGGATGACGGGCAATGTTACTCACCATTATTTACATTATTGCGATTACAGCAGAAGCCATGACTGGAGCATTGTCGGCTGGCCGACGAAGTATGGATTGGTTTGGTGTAGTACTGATCGCCTGTGTAACCGCACTTGGTGGTGGTTCTGTGCGTGATGTTTTACTTGGGCATTACCCACTGACTTGGGTGAAACATCCTGAGTATTTGGTTCTGACTTGTTGTGCGGCTTTTGTCACCATTTTAATCGCTAAATGGATGCGTCATTTACATTCAATTTTCTTATTATTAGATGCCTTAGGTTTGATTGGTTTTACCATTATTGGTTGCCAAATTGCGTTACAGATGGGACATGGTTTTGTGGTGTGCGCCGTTGCTGGTGTACTTACCGGTGTATCGGGCGGTATTCTGCGCGATATTCTGTGTAATGATGTACCACTGGTGTTTCGCCGTGAATTGTATGCCTCGATTTCTTTTGTCGCGGTGGTTTTCTATTGGTTCTGTACAGACGTAGGATTGTCTTTAGAAATTACGGTGATTTCGACCTTAATTTTTGGTTTTTCCTTACGTTGTATCGCAATTTATTTCGGTTTAGAAATGCCAAAATTTATCTATAAAGATGATGATGAGCAATCAGCCTCTTCTAAAGATGAAACTTGATCTAATTCTTACGAAATTTTATCCTATAAAATGACCTTGTCTTGTCGCAAGGTCATATCAATAAGCATATAAAATATTCAATCCTGTTGTGAAAGCAGTACCACTTCTTTTAGCAAATTCAGAGATCGTGTTATGGACTTAGTCTCACGCGTACAACGTCTACCCATCGGTAAATTTCACTATACTTTACTGTGGGTGATTGGATTGGGCTGGATGTTTGATGCGATGGATACTGGTTTAATTTCCTTTATCTTGGCGAAGATGGCTGAAGATTGGCAAATGTCACCGACGGAAAAAGGCTGGGTGGTTTCCATCGGTTTTGTAGGCATGGCGATTGGTGCAGTCTTTTCAGGGGGCTTAGCAGATCGAATTGGGCGCCGTACTGTATTTGCAATGACCCTGGTGATCTATAGCATTGCGACAGCACTGTGTGCCTTTGCACCAAACTTAACTTGGCTTTTGGTCTTTCGTTTTATTGTCGGTTTAGGCTTGGGTGGGCAACTTCCTGTTGCGGTGACTTTAGTCAGTGAATATATTCCCGCTCAAGTTCGTGGTCGTTTTATCGTGCTTTTAGAAAGTTTTTGGGGGCTGGGGTGGTTGGCTGCCGCTTTAATTTCCTATTTTGTGATTCCTCAATTGGGTTGGCAGATCGCGTTTCTCATTGGTGGCTTACCCGCAATTTATGTATTTATTATTTTAAAGAAAGTCCCTGAATCAATCCCATATTTAGTCAATCGTGGGCGGATTGAAGAAGCCCATGCTTTGGTACAAAAATTGGAACGTCAATGTGGTGTTGAAGTTATTCAACAAATTGAGGTGAAGCCGGTTGCTTCGCAGCAAAAAGTATCTTTTAAGCAATTGTGGTCAGGTGGTTTCGCACGGCGTAGCTTAATGTTATGGCTAATTTGGTTTGGAATAGTGTATTCCTATTATGGAATTTTCACTTGGTTACCAAGTTTGTTGGTGAAACAAGGTTATAGCATTGTACAATCCTTCGAATATGTTCTTGTGATGATTTTAGCGCAACTTCCGGGTTATGTTGTTGCTGCATGGTTAGTGGAAAAGGCTGGACGTAAAGCAACATTGGCTGGTTTTATTGGCATGTGTGCAGTCTCTGCGTATTTCTTTGGACAAGCCACTACGGTCAACATGATCATGCTGTGGGGCTGTTTAATGTCATTCTTTAATTTAGGTGCTTGGGGTGTTTTGTATACCTATACGCCTGAGCAGTATCCTGCCAATATTCGTGCATTTGGTTCAGGCTGGGCCTCGGCAGTGGGACGTATGGGGGGTATTGTTGCACCCCTAGTGGTAACCCATATGATGGTCATACCGAATGGTTTTAGTCATGTGTTTATGATGTTTACTATTGTACTTTTAGCCGTTGCATTGGTGATTTTAGTTTTAGGTGAAGAAACCAAAGGCAAGACTCTAGAGTCGATTGGTTTATAAAAGTTGGGTGAAAGTGGATGGTTTTTGATTGATCATCCTGTATAAAGTGCATAGTTTTACATCATAAGACGCAATTTGTCGCAGAGTTACCTGACAGCCCCTTGTGTAGTCTAACTCTGCGACATAGCATAAGAACTTAGATACAATAATTATTGATTAGGATTAAAGGTTGTTATGACAATCCTTACGCATCAGGCGACAGAAAACCGTTCCGTAGCAGAATTTACCGAACAAGCTTATCTTAACTATGCCATGTACGTGATTATGGATCGTGCATTGCCGCATATCAGTGATGGGTTAAAACCCGTTCAGCGTCGTATTGTTTATGCGATGAGTGAATTGGGGCTAAAAAATAGTGGTAAGCCAAAAAAATCTGCACGTACAGTGGGTGATGTATTGGGTAAATACCATCCCCATGGTGACTCCGCTTGTTATGAAGCGATGGTGTTGATGGCGCAGCCTTTTAGTTATCGTTATCCCTTTATTGAAGGACAAGGCAACTGGGGTTCACCTGATGATCCGAAATCATTCGCAGCCATGCGTTATACCGAGGCCAAACTGTCACTATATAGTGAAGTGTTACTGTCTGAGTTAGGTCAAGGCACGTGTGATTGGCAGGATAACTTTGACGGCTCAATGAAAGAACCAGTGAATTTGCCTGCACGTGTTCCAAATATCCTGATGAATGGTACAACAGGGATTGCCGTTGGTATGGCCACCGACATTCCACCGCATAACTTGCGTGAAGTGATTAAAGGCACAATTGCACTTATTCGTAATCCAAACCTAACTGATGAAAAAGTCGCAGAATATATTCCTGCCCCAGATTTGCCGACCAAAGCTGAAATTATTACCCCACCTGAAGAATTATTAAAAATTCAAACGACAGGTCGTGGTAGCTATCGTATGCGTGCAATTTATACGGTAGAAAAAAATGAAATTGTGATCACTGAATTGCCTTATCAGGTTTCAGGTTCGAAGGTTATTACCCAAATTGCAGATCAAATGCAGGCCAAAAAATTGCCATTGGTCAGTGATCTGCGAGATGAATCAGATCATCGCAATCCAACGCGTTTGGTGGTGGTGCTGCGTTCAAATCGTATTGATGCTGAAGCAGTGATGAGTCACTTATTTGCAACCACAGATTTAGAATCGAGCTATCGTGTCAATATGAACATGATTGGTGCGGATAGTCGCCCACAAGTTAAATCAATTCGTCGTATTTTATTAGAATGGATTGAAATTCGTAAGAATACGGTCACACGCCGTCTGCAATATCATTTAAATAAAATTGAAAAGCGGTTACATATTTTAGAAGGCTTGATTGTTGCTTTTCTTAATATTGATGAAGTCATCAAAATTATTCGTGAGGAAGATCAGCCTAAACCAGTATTGATGTCGCGTTTTAATATTGATGAGATTCAAGCAGAAGCTATTTTAGAACTCAAGTTACGCCATTTGGCAAAGCTTGAAGAAATGGAAATGCGCCGTGAACAAGATGAATTGGAAGCACGCGCAGCCATTATTCGTGAACAATTGGCTAACCCTGAATCTTTAAAATCACTCATTATTAATGAACTAAAAGAAGATGCCAAAAAATTTGGTGATGATCGTCGTTCGCCGTTGGTGCAACGTGGTGAAGCAACGGCAATGAGTGAACAAGACTTTATGCCAGCTGAACCAGTTACGGTAGTGCTGTCTGAAGCGGGTTGGATCCGCTCAGCCAAAGGGCATGATATCGATGTAGAAAAACTGAATTTCCGTGTGGGTGATCAGTATCTCAGCCATGCCCAAGGCAAAACCAATCAAAAAGTTTATGTATTGGATGAAACTGGTCGGAGTTATGCTTTAGCGATTAATAGCCTACCTTCCGCACGTGGCTTTGGTGAGCCATTAAGTTCGAAATTATCACCTGCCAATGGTATTGGTTTCATGCAAATTCTGATTGCTGATGATGAGCAGGAAATGATTGCAGTCAGTTCTAAAGCGTATGGTTTTAAAACGCAGGCGAAGCAGTTAGATACCAATGCCAAAGCGGGTAAAGCATTCTTAACCGTGCCTGAAGATGCACAAGCGCTGCCACTACAAGTGGTGGCTGAAAGCACGCATTTAGCAATGCTCAGTGATGCAGGGCGTTTATTACTTGTGGATTTGGCAGAATTACCAATTTTGAATAAAGGTAAAGGCAACAAGTTGATGCAACTTGAAGCCAAAGATCAGATTATTTCAATGGTGATGTTGAATTTAACTGAAATGATTCATATAGTTGCAGGTCAGCAGCAATTAAAGTTAAAAGGTGATGACCTATTGAAATATCTGGGTAAGCGAGCAACTAAAGGTCAACTCTTACCACGCGGATATCAAAAAGCAAATAAACTGTTCATTCAAAGATAAAACTAGCATCCATTGATCAAAATACGTTATATATGGGGGGTATTTGTGAAAATGGATGCAATATTAAGCACAAACAAGCCAAAAAACTATGCTTGATATTGAAAAAAGTTTAAAACCAAGGATTACTAATTGGAGAATATGGCATTATGGAAAAGATTTGGTTCGCTGAATACCAAAAGACTGGGATTCCAGAAACAGTAGAATTACCACCTGAGAACAGCTCGCTGATTGATATCTTTGAGCGTAATTTCCAGAAATTTGGTTCACGAGATGCCTTTATCTTTATGGATAAAGCCATGTCGTTCAGTGAACTTGAGCTTGCAAGCCGTAAATTTGCTACATATCTTCAAAGTTTAGGACTGGCACAAGGTTCTCGCGTTGCAGTAATGATGCCAAATGTCCTGCAATATCCTGTAGTTGCCTTAGGTGTATTTCGTGCTGGTTTAGTTTTAGTTAATGTGAATCCGTTGTATACAGCACGTGAGTTAGAGCATCAACTGAATGACTCTGGCACTGAAGCTCTCGTGATTATTGAAAACTTTGCGTCTGTATATCAATCTATTATCGGTAAAACACCAGTCAAGCACGTGATTGTGGCTTCTGTGGGAGATATGCTTGGGACGCTCAAAGGGACGTTAGTTAACTTTGTGTTACGTAAAGTACGTAAACAAATTCCAGACTGGAATATCCCAGGGCATGTTAAGTTCAATACGGCGATCGCGAAAGTGAGCCCAAATAATTATAAACGCCCAAACATTACCTTAAGTGATACGGCAGTCTTGCAATATACTGGTGGTACGACAGGTGTTTCTAAAGGTGCTGAATTAACACATCGCAATCTTGTTGCAAACTTAATGCAAGCAGATGGTATTTTCCAAAGTAAGTTTGGTACGGGCGATGCATCTAAAGATGATCGTATTTTCTGTGCATTACCGCTGTATCATATTTTTGCATTTATGGTTTGTGCGTTGTACGGTATGTACAAAGGTCAAGCCAATGTCTTGATTCCAAATCCACGTGATTTACCCGCTGTCATTAAAGAATTAGCCAAGTACCAACCTGCATTCTTTCCAGCAGTAAATACGTTGTTTAATGCTTTAGTGAATAATGAAGAATTTAAACAGCTAGATCATAGCAAGTTGAAAATGGCGATGGGCGGTGGTATGGCAGTATTGCCATCTACAGCAGCGGCATGGAAAAAAATCACCGGCACCAATATTATTGAAGGTTATGGTTTATCAGAAACCTCGCCAATTGCTACAGCGAATCCACCTGCATCTGAAGAGTTTAGTGGTACGATCGGTATTCCTTTACCGTTAACTGATGTGGCTATTTTGGATGATGATGGTAATCACTTGCCACAAGGTGAGCAAGGTGAAATCTCGATTCGTGGTCCACAGGTAATGAAAGGCTATTGGCATCGTCCAGATGAAACAGCTAAAGTTATGACTGCAGATGGTTTTTTCCGTACTGGTGATATCGGCATCATGGATGGGCGTGGTTATTTTAAAATCGTAGATCGTAAAAAAGATATGATTTTAGTATCAGGTTTTAACGTGTATCCATCTGAAATTGAAGAAGTGATTGCAACACATCCGAAAGTTTTGGAAGTTGCAGCTATTGGTGTTCCTGATGAAAAATCAGGTGAAGTACCTAAATTATTTGTGGTGAAAAAAGATCCAAGTTTAACGACAGAAGAAGTATTGGCATTCGCGAAAGAAAACTTAACTGGTTATAAACGCCCACGTTATGTTGAGTTTATGGATGAATTACCAAAATCAAATGTCGGTAAAATTTTACGTAAAGATTTACGTAAATAATTGATCTGTTACTGTAAAAAAGCGCCGAATTCGGCGCTTTTTTATGGAGAAAAATATATTAAAAATGAAAACTTAAGCGAGTAGATTAATGATGGAGATTATTTATGCATATTGGATTTAAAAAACCATTGGTCAATGTAGGGGCGACCAAAACCGAGAATCCCAGTAAAGGTCAACATGGTACCCATTTGACGACCTAATGCAGAGAGATGAATTGTGCCATAGCTCAAATAAATATCGATAAGACAATAAGCAGCAATAATTGCCAACCATAAGTAGACATTCATTTGTTTGATCCCCACTGCATAAAAGGCAATGACTAGAACAAAAAAGGTTCCCAATGTTGATTGCCAATTGAAATTGGCACAAATGACACAGAGTAAAAAGGCAGTAATAGGTAACACGATTTTAAGGACACGATCAATTTGTCGCTGTTGTTGGCGCTGTTTTTCTAAAATATCAAGCATGATTTTTTGATCTGGCTGCATCTGGTGATCTCCACTACACAATTTTGCAAAACTCTTTACTTAACGAAAATTATAGCAACATTGCCATGTTATGATATTGCTCTGAGAGACTTCATGATGAGAATAAATTCATGTCTGGGATAGATGGCATCATATATTTAATTTTAACTGCCTGTTTACTGCCTTATCTATTTACCATTATTGCTAAAAAAGCGGGTGGCTTTAAGGCCCAAGATAATCAAAATCCACGTGAATTCTTAGCAAAAAAAACCGGATTAGCTGCGCGAGCAAATGCAGTACAACAAAATAGTTTTGAGAGTCTACCTTTATTTATTGCTGCGGTACTCATGGCAGAATATATGGTGATTTCTCAGCATGTTATTATGACATTAGGCATCGCGTATATTATTTTACGAATTCTTTACGGGATTTGTTACCTGTGTAACTGGTCAACCTTGAGATCTGTCATTTGGATGTTATCCATGGCTTGTCCAATTTTTTTACTGGTAATCATCATTAGAATAATTTGATTAAAATTTCAGATCAGCCGGCGTATCTAATTTGTCTATTCAAATTGTATAATCGACAGCAGTGCGCTGAATTAAGCGTTATAATCGACAAGATTTTAAATAAGACCTCACTGTTAAAGAGTATCCCATGAGCTATAGCAATATTCCTGCTGGTAAAGATGCACCAAATGACATTTATGTCATCATTGAAATTCCTGCAAATGCAGCACCAATCAAATATGAAGTAGATAAAGATTCTGACGCATTATTTGTAGACCGTTTCATGGGTACAGCAATGTTCTATCCAGCAAACTATGGTTATGTGCCAAATACTTTGTCTGAAGATGGTGATCCATTAGACGTACTTGTGGTTACCCCATTTCCATTAATTCATGGTGCTGTGATTCGTTGCCGCCCAGTGGGTAAATTGAATATGGAAGATGATGGTGGTATTGATGCAAAATTGATTGCAGTTCCACATGAAAAATTAACACCGTTGTATAAAGATGTTCAGGAATATACCGATCTTCCGCCATTATTAATTAACCAAATTGAACACTTCTTCCAGCACTATAAAGATTTAGAGCCAGGTAAGTGGGTTAAATTGACTGGCTGGGAAGGTTCTGAAGTGGCTAAAGCTGAAGTACTTAAATCAATTGAAGCTGCGAAAAAATAAGCTGAAATTGCCAGCTCAAATATAGAAATTAAAATTTGAGCGCAATAAAAAAAACCTACACCATTGGTGTAGGTTTTTTTATGCAGTGATGATTCTAATGTTGGATTAGAATAATTTCACAGGAATATCAAGGAAGATACGCCATTCGTTGGTATCACCAATATAGGCATTGGTTTGATAGGCATCACTTGCGCGGTAATAAGAATTACGCACACGCAGGCTGGCATCTTTGGCAAAACCACTTTGAATGGTGTATTTGACTTGGTTAAAAAATTCACGTTCTTGAGCATTATCAGTGATATCTCTTACTTTGATATCCCAACCATAAACAAACGCAGTGGTCCAATTTAACCCTGGAACACCATAACCACCAAAGTCTACATTATATTGAATTTGTGCAGATTTTTCATGGTTACCAATGAAGTCAGATAGGTAAGAGTTAGGTAAATAGATGCTTTGGAATCCATCTGCATTTTGGCCATAATCATAACCAACATCACCAGTATTTTGTTGATACGCCAACATCACACTGTGCGAGCCTTGGTTATAAGTTGAAGACAATGCCCAAATATTATTGGTTTTTTCTACGCCTGCTTGACCTGTTTGAGCATAATTAGCATCTACTGGACCAGTTGCAGAATAAGTCGTCGCATTTTTATCAAATTTGGTGTGATAACCACTGACATCAAAAGTTAATGAGCTTTGATTTGCCAATGGGTATTTATAGTTGGCATTCACATAATGACGATCAAGTTTGTCTTGAATATCCAAGCCATAATAAGAGGCCGTAAGTTGATCATCAAATTTGTATTTAGCACCCCAAACCACAGCGCGGTCTAAATGATTGCCATCCGTATTAATCTGATCAGACATTTGGTTTTTAGTAAATTTACCAGCTACCAGTTCTAAATCTTTAATTTCACGGCTGGTTAATAAAGTCCCTTCGAAATACTCAGGCACTAAACGCGTGGTATTACTGGCAAGTACAGGCAAGTCTAAAACTTGAGTACCATAACGAACCGTGGTATTGGAAATACGTGCTTTGACATTCGCACCACCACGTGTCCATTGATCATAGGCATCAACGTTACCATTTGCATCTTTTTCACCATGATTTTTAAGCGCAATCATGTTATTGCCCGCGTGGTTATTGGCTCCAATTTTAAAAGAGAAGTCACCCACAGCGCCAACACCAAAGCCAACAATACCTTGGGTAAAGCCTGAGTCCGCAGTTAAGATTGCTGTTTGAGCCCATGAGCTGGTGTCAGCAACTCCATTTTTTTTATCACGGTTAATATAGCCATTACGCAATAAAACAGATGCATCTGCATCTTCAACAAATCCTTTTGCTTCACTTTGCTCGCTCGCATAAGCTGAAGAAATTAAAGCAGCTTGTATTAATACTACTAATGTTAGTTTTGGTGCCTTTAACATTCCATGCCTCATAAAATGACGAATTACAATTTTGTTTTAAACTAACTTTCAAAATTTGACTAAATTGTATAATTAATTTACAAAAAATGGATATTTTTTATTAACTTTTATTTCACAAAGGTTATGCAAATTATGAATAATCAGCGCATTGTTTGATCTATTTAATGAAATCAGCACTGTATTCGTGTTCTTGGTTCTAACGTCAGCTTGGTCTAAAGATTAAAATATTCGAATGATCACTTGAATTTTTAAATTAATTTTACTCAAAAGTTAAAAAATAAGTAGAATCGACAGCCTTATTTTCTCCCTCTGTTTAGTCGTATGTTTTGTTTATTATCGAAAAAGATCTTGGTATTACCTTTAATTTTGACTTCTTGTTCTGTTTTTGCTGAAAATTCGGTTGGGCATGGCGTGCTGACAGGTGATGTTGGATTAGTCTCACAATATATCTATCGTGGTGGGGTAGAGAATGATGATATCGCAATGCAAGCGGGCTTAGAGTATGCACATCAGAGTGGTTTTTCTGTGGGTTATTGGGGATCTACGCTTGATTATGATGCAACAGATGAAACTCATGCTCATGGTTTTGAACACGATATTTATATTTCTTATGCACAAGAGCTGCATCAAAATTGGGCATATAAGCTTCAGGCGACATCCTATATTTATCAAAATGGTGGAACTGTTGAAGGTGAAAAAGGGGAGCAACGCAAAACCACATCTTTTGATGTCTTGGCTGAATTAGCTTACAAAGATCTTACTTTAGGAGCCGCGGTTTTACTTGCAGATGCATTATCTGGAAATGCGGGTGATGTTTATTTAAGTGCTGCTTATAGCTATGCATTACCGCAAGACTTCAATTTAAATACCTCAATGGGCGTGAGTGCCTATAATAGTCATCATGATGACAGCCTGTTACAAACCAAAAAAGATTTTGCTTTTAATGAAGCGAGAATTGGGGTGAGTAAAAATATTCCACATTTGGGTGCCACAGCATCATTAGACTATATCCTTGGTGGTCAAGATCGTTTAGGTAAGGATTTAAAAAATCATGTGGTTTTAGGACTAAAATATAATTTTTAATTCCAAAATGTAGATGAAAAAAAGAAGTGTATCTAAAATTCAGTAGATGCACTTTTTTTACGCATAAAATATTCACATTTAAAAAAATTATGTTTCTATACGAAAAATTCATTGCATTTTACGCGTATAAAAGCATGCCGAGTACATCATAAAATTGAGATAAACTTTATGTTTTTCATCTCATTATCAATAGAAAATTTACGACTATAGTCTTCATACTCTAGGTCTTGCTATATCACTGAAGACGATCAATATGAGTGCTTTATTCCTCCTTATCATTTGGCAAGTGCGGCTTTTTATTTATAAGTACCGGTATTTTTTAAAACGAGCGAATTTAAAAAATTATTTAATATCAGTTTGTTGAGTGTATTTGTCAATAATCTGAGGTTATAAAAAAACAAATTGGCACAGCAATTGCTGTATCTAAATTGAATTTATTCAATGAACCAAAAGAAAAAATGTTCGCTTAGGGGAGTTTATCCAATGAAATTTACACGTAAAGTATTTGCACTCGCAGTTTTATCTTCTTCCGCAACAATGACAATGGCTGAAGAAAATACGACACTCTCAAAAATGGGTTTAAGTTTTTCGGGAAATGCGGCATTAACAACGGATTACCGTTTTCGAGGGATGACACAAACACTATCTGACCCGGCTGTTCAAGGCAGTTTTACCTTGGCGCATAAATCGGGTATTTATTTTAGTGCTTTTGCTTCTAATGTGAATTTTGGTACTGCTGATCCGCATTTAGAGTTAGATCCATCGATTGGCTTTACAACGCCTTTAAACATATCAGCAAGCGTTAAACCTATCCTCGATATTGGTGTCGTAGAATATAATTATCCTAGTGCAGCAGATGACTTTAACTGGACTGAAGCCTATGCAAAACTAACTTTTGCTGATATTGGAATTAAAGGAAGTAGCTTACTGACCAATGTGAATTACACCAATGACTGGGCAGCAGTAGGTGGGAACAGCTGGAACTTTACCTTGGCCTATTCTGCGCCGATTGCCGATACTGGTTTTGGTGGTGTGGCGAGCGTGGGATATACGACCATGGATAAAGAGGCCTTACCAGATGCCAAAGATAACTATGTCGATTGGAAAGTCGGTGTAAATTATGGCGTGAAGTCTATTCCAGGTTTAACCGCTGAACTTGCCGCGATAGGGACCAATATCGATACCGATGGATTAAGTGATGCCACGCAACGTGGTTTAGAAACGGGTGCGGTCTTTACATTAACTAAAGCATTCTAAAATATTAGAGCGAATGAAAAGGTGACTTAGAGTCACCTTTTCTACACTTGTAGTACTTAAAATTAAGAATGTTATTGAGTCGCTTCAAAAGCGGGATGATATTTAACTTCCCCTTGAGGAAATGAGCCTTCAAAAGAAATGGCTTGAAAATACTCCAGAGGAACGTCTGCTAAAATAAGCCCAGAAATGACTTTAAAGCCAAATTTTGAATAATATTGCGGATCTCCTAATACCACACAACCCGCAGCACCCATGTGTTTGAGTTGATCCAATACTTGGGTCATTAAAGCAGAGCCAACACCTTGATTTTGATATTCCGGTGCAACTGAAATAGGCCCTAGCCCATACCAATTCAGTGCTCCTGAAGAAATAGTGATGGGAGAAATGGCAACATGTCCCACAATCTTATGTTGATATTCTGCCACTAAAGAAATCGTTAAAGCATTTGCTGCTCTTAATGCATTTACAATAAATTGTTCAGTATGGCTGCTATGTTCTACATCCGCAAAAGCTCTTGCCGTAAGGTCGAAAATAGCTTGAATATCATTCTGTTGTTCGCTACGTAGTGTGACCTCTAACATATAAGACCTATATTTGGGTTAATGTGCATTAAGTTTCATTGCTTCGATAAGATAACGCTTCACTTAAATGCATACTTTGAATTTCATGGCTCTGAGCCAAGTCTGCAATGGTTCGAGCAACGCGTAAAACCCGATGATAGGCACGTGCAGAAAGATTGAGTCTTTGTTGTGCCAATTCAATCATTTTTTGAGATGTTTGATCAAGGAAGGCATATTTTTCAAGTTGTTGTGGTGATAAACCATGATTTAAATAACCTTGGCGCTGTATTTGTAGCTGATAGGCTTGAATGACGCGCTCACGTACCGTGTCAGATTTTCTACAGGTTTGGTATCTTGTAATTCTTGTGCTTTGAGTGGGGGGACATCAATATGTAAATCAATGCGATCTAGCAACGGGCCGGAAATACGATTTTGATAGCGCTTAATGGCTTCAGTGGAACATTGACAACGATTATCTTGATTAAAAGCATAACCGCATGGGCATGGATTCATCGCGGCAACAAGTTGAAAATTTGCGGGGAACGTAATTTGTCGTGAAGCCCGTGAAATGACAATTTCCTTAGATTCTAAGGGTTGTCTTAAAACCTCTAAAACTTTTCGATCAAACTCAGGTAACTCGTCGAGAAATAAAATTCCGAAATGAGCCAAGGTAATTTCGCCTGGTTTGGGATGAGAACCTCCTCCAACTAAAGCAATGGCTGAAGCAGTATGATGCGGGGCTCTAAATGGGCGTTGACCAAAATGATGTCGTGTATTCGCAATTGAGTAAATGCTGGCAACTTCTAAATTTTCTTGTGCATTTAAAGGGGGCAAAATACTGGGCAGTCTTGAGGCTAAAAGTGTTTTACCAGTACCCGGTGGTCCTTTAAATAGGATGGAATGTCCGCCAGCTGCGGCAATTTCTAAAGCACGCCGTGGTCGTAATTGTCCTTTGACATCGACTAGATCAAATTTATAGGTGTTTTGAGTATGAGTCTCAGGATTTAGTGTTGCTTCAATTTTGTGCGTATTTGCAAGATGGTCACAGACTTGTTTTAAGTGTGAAGCTGCGAAAACTTTGAATTCTGGCAGTTGAGCTGCTTCTGCCGCATTTTCCTGCGGCAGCAGCAGTCGATGTTTGGCAAATTGGCATGCCATTGCAATGGTTAGCGTTCCTGTGACAGGGCGTAAATGCCCATCTAGCGCTAATTCACCAATAAATTCAAAATCATCTGTTGCATTCTCTGGGAGTTGGCCAGAAGCAATCAATATGCCTAGAGCAATAGGAAGGTCTAGACGGGAACCATCTTTGGGTAAATCTGCAGGTGCTAGGTTAATGGTTAAGCGCTTTGTGGGAAATTGAAAACCACTATTAATAATGGCAGAGCGAACACGGTCCTTACTTTCTCGTACAGCAGCTTCGGCCAGTCCAACAATGGTTAATGACGGTAATCCCTGACTGACATGCACTTCAACTTCTATCAATGGCGCATGTAACCCGAGTAGCCCTCGAGTATAAATTTTAGCAAAAGACATGTTTTTTCCTATTTTGCTTTATTTTTAATCGTTTTTATTCTGTTTTTGCACTAAAGTTGTGCGAAATTTATGGGTTAAATTTTTGGATCAATACATCTAAAGCTTTAACTTGATCTTGAAGTTGGTTTAAACGCACATTGGCATTGTGTAGGGCTATTTTTTGGCGTTCAATTTCATCTTTAGAAACCAAGTCCATTTTTGCTACTGTTTCATTGAGTAGAGTGCGAATATTGTGTTCTAAATCTTTTTTAGGTTGATCAACATGTTCCAAAATGGCGTGTAATAGAGTTTCAATCATGAGCATTCCAAAGAGTCTTACTTTATTTTTTTGCAGTGTAGCATTGCTTAAAGATAGACCCTAGTATTAACTGATTAAGATGGATTTATTCGATAAAAAAGTATAAAAAATCCATGATAAAAACGATGATTTTTAAAGCTAAAACTACATTTTAACGTATAAAATAGAGTATAAATGTAATTGATACTGAAACTGATTAACCTTCCCCCAACCGTTAAGAAAGTTTTGGCATGAATTTTGAACATAAAACCTTACTGGTGGAAAACGCCGAAGGAAAACAACATGAAACTCGTAACTGCAATTGTAAAACCATTTAAGTTAGATGATGTGCGTGAAGCACTCTCTGAAATTGGCGTCCAAGGGATTACCGTAACAGAAGTTAAAGGTTTTGGTCGTCAGAAAGGCCACACTGAACTCTATCGTGGTGCTGAATATGTGGTTGATTTTTTACCTAAAGTGAAAATTGAAATCGCAATCAGTGATGACATGGTCGATTCAGTGATTGAATCTATTACCCGTGTTGCAAGCACTGGGAAAATTGGTGATGGAAAAATCTTTGTCACTAATTTAGAGCAAGTTATTCGTATCCGTACAGGTGAAACAGGTCCAGATGCTGTTTAACTTGGCATAAAGTTTGCTAGTTATGCTTATTGGTGCATAACTCAAAAATAGGTTGGGGGATACGAATGAAAAGAATGCTATTTGCGCTTAGTTTGTCTGGCGCACTATTGGGTGGATCTGTATTAGGTGGCTCAGTTGCGTGGGCTGAAGAAAGCACAGCTGTGTCATCTACTATAGCGAGTGTTACCAATTCAGGTAGCGAATCTATAACGACAATAACAACTCCACCTGTTACAGCAGTTCCTGCTGAACCTGTAAAACAACAGCCAAGCTTAAATACTGGCGACACCGCATGGGTTTTAGTTTCTACTGCGCTTGTTTTACTGATGACCATTCCCGGTTTAGCACTCTTTTACGGTGGTATGGTTCGTAAAAAAAATGTTTTGAGCACCATGGCACATAGTTTGGTTGCGGCTGGAATTGTCAGTATTGTCTGGGTAGTGATAGGTTATTCCCTCGCATTTGGTACGGGTAATGCCTTTATTGGTGGTTTAGATAAAGCCATGCTTTCAGGCATCACCACAGAAGCCTTAACAGGTACAATTCCTGAAATCCTATTTGTTATTTTTCAAATGACCTTTGCCATTATTACCGTTGCGATCATTAGTGGTTCAGTCGCTGAGCGAATGAAATTTAGCGCCTTTGTTGCCTTTATTGCGCTTTGGGTTGTCGCTGTATATGCTCCGATTGCACACTGGGTCTGGGGTGGTGGTTGGTTAATGAATGATGGCGCACTTGATTTTGCTGGTGGTACAGTCGTTCATATTAACTCAGGTGTTGCTGGTCTTGTTGCGGCGTATATGCTCGGTAAGCGTATGGGCTTAGGCAAAGAATCTATGGCACCACATAACTTAACCTTAACAGTATTGGGTGCAAGCCTCGTATGGGTGGGCTGGTTTGGATTCAATGGTGGCTCTGCATTAGGTGCAAATGGCTCAGCAGCCTATGCTTTAGTTACCACACAAGTTGCTGCCTCAGTTGCCTCAGTGACATGGCTCATTGTTGAAAAAATTGTTCGTGGTAAAGCATCAGTTTTGGGTGCGGCATCGGGTGCTATCGCTGGTTTGGTTGTGATTACACCAGCAGCAGGTTATGTCACCGTTGCTGGAGCATTGCTAATGGGTGCTGTAGGTGGTGTGGTTTGTTTCTGGGGCACGACTGCGTTAAAGCGTCTCTTAAAAGTTGATGATTCACTCGATGCCTTTGGTCTACATGCGGTCGGTGGTATTGTTGGTGCAATTTTAACTGCGGTATTTGCAAGTTCATTTATTATGGGCGATAAAGCGCCAGCAGATATGCTGCATCAATTATGGGTACAAGTGGAAGGCGTGTTGGCGACCATTGGCTACTCGGCGGTTGTGACTTTTATCTTACTTAAAATGATTGATGTAGTGATTGGTCTTCGGGTTGAATCTGATGATGAACGTATGGGACTCGATTTAAGTCAGCATGGCGAACGGATTGAATAAGCATTTAAAGCAATAACTATATATTGTGTAAAACAGCCCATTTGGGCTGTTTTTTTTCCATATCTTGCGTAAAGCTCAACAAAATTAAGATTTTTTGCTACACTAGATCTATCCATAAGATGTGTGTAATTAAACCACTATGCATTGTCCATTTTGCAACGCCGCAGATAGTAAAGTGATCGATTCGCGTTTAGCAGCTGAAGGCTGTCAAATTCGTCGACGTCGTGAGTGTATCAGTTGTAGTGAACGATTTACGACCTTTGAAAGTTATGAGGTGGTGATGCCACGCGTGACCAAGTCAGATGGTAAAAACGAACCCTTTGATGAGGAAAAGTTACGCCGCTCTCTTCGGCATGCTTTACAAAAACGACCTGTAACACAAGAACAAATTGAAACCGTATTAAGTGATATTCAATTACAAATCCGTCGTTTAGGTGAACGTGATGTGCGTTCGCGCACCATTGGTGAAATTGTGATGCAGGCTTTATTTGCGCTAGATCATGTAGCCTATGTACGTTTTGCTTCTGTTTATCAAGACTTTCAGGATGTTGAAGCTTTTCGTCGTCAAATTGAGCAAATGCAACATCGTGACCATGAGCACTAAGAAATTGTACTGTCTAAAATATGATCCTTCAGTAGGAATACTATGTCTGATTTAAATCAAGATGCTATTCAGCAAGACCGCATGTGGATGCAAAAAGCGATTGCACTTGCCAAATTGGGGCAGTATTCCACGCGACCGAATCCAAATGTTGGATGTGTCATCGTTAAAGATGGGCAATTGGTCGGTGAGGGTTTTCATCCTAAAGCAGGACAAGCACATGCTGAGGTCTTTGCTTTGCAGGCTGCTGGTGAAAAAGCACAAGGTGCAACAGCTTATGTGACTTTGGAGCCTTGTGCCCATTATGGACGTACACCACCATGTGCCAAAGCTTTGGTCGAAGCCGGTATTGCAAAAGTCGTGATTGCTTGTGCTGATCCAAATCCATTGGTTGCAGGGAAAGGTGTTCAGATTTTAAAAGATGCAGGTGTTGTCGTAGCCGTTGGAATATGTGAATTAGAAGCCAAGCAACTGAATAAAGGCTTTTTAAAAGCCATGGCAACGGACATGCCTTATGTGCGTCTAAAAGTTGCATCGAGTTTAGACGGTCGCACCGCGATGGCTTCAGGTGAGTCAAAATGGATTACAGGTGCTGAAGCCCGTGAAGATGTACAACATTGGCGCGCAATTTCAGGTGCGGTGATTACTGGAATTAATACGGTATTGGCCGATGATTGCCAGCTCAATGTACGTCAGTTACCAGATGTGGATATTACGACGATTGTTCAACCGAAGCGAGTGGTTTTAGATCGGCAAGGGCGGTTACCTTTAAATGCGAAAATTTTAGAAGTTCCAGAAACTGTGATGGTGATGGGGCCATTTCGTCCAGAACTTGCTGGCTTAGGCGTGGTACAATTAGAGGTTCAGTCTTTAAGCGATCTGTTAAGAACCTTAAAAGATTTTCATATTTATGATGTATTGATTGAAGCAGGTGCAACACTGGCTACCGCATTTTTGCAGGAACAATTGGTTGATGAAATGATCAGTTATGTCGCTCCGACATTTTTAGGCCAATCAGCACAAACTATGTTCAATGCTAAATTTAACACTATGGCAGAACAACTTCGTTTTAAGCTTGCAGATGTAACCCAAATGGGAAATGACCTTCGCTTAAGCTTAATCCCTTTGCAAGAGACAGTATGAATCCAGAGTCTTCGGTTTATCACAAACGTCGTCATGCTGCGCGTACGACGGATGAGTATCTTTTTAACCAACTTGTCCCCTATTTAGGGAATAAGCGCCGATTATTGCATTTAATTTTAGAAGCACTTGAGATTACAGGGACTTTAAATACAGGCAGTAAACGTGCTCCAATTTTTGCAGATTTTTTTGCAGGAAGTGGGGTGGTTTCGCGTTTAGCTCGTCAAAATGGTTATCGTGTCATTGCCAATGATTGGGAACCGTATAGCCATGCTTTAAATCATGCAATTTTGGCCTGTACAGAAGCACCGGCATTTAAAGAGTTGGGTGGCTACCAAAAAGCAATAGATTATCTGAATCGTTTACCTGAGGTAAAAGGTTGGGTAACGCATAATTTGTGCCCGCGTAATGATGAAATTTATGATCCAAGTCGTGATCGTCTGTTTTTCAAACGTCGGAATGGGATGCGTATTGATGCCATCCGTCAGCAAATTGCAACGTGGCAGGCACAGGGCGCAATTGATGATGTCGAAATGAGTGCCTTGCTGGCACCTTTACTGTATTCGGCGAGTTTTGTGAGTAACACCAGCGGTGTATTTAAAAGTTTCCACCATGGTTGGGGCGGTAAAACCCAGACAGCTTTAGAGCGGATTGAATCATTATTATGGTTATCACCTAGTCGTTTTTCTCCAGTGGGGGACACGAAACAAAAAAATCCAATGGCAGAAATGTGGTGTGTAGATGCACAACATTTGGCCAACCAAATGAGTGGCTTTGAGGTGGATGTCGCTTATTTAGATCCACCGTATAATCAGCATGCTTATAGCAGTAATTATCATGTGTTAAATTCATTGACCCTGTGGGATCAAACTGATTTACCGACACCGGATACCAAAGGCTTTAAAGGTGGAATAGATCGCGCTTGGCGTAAAGAACGTCCAAGCTCTTATAATTCGTCTAAATATGCGCAAGAAGCTTATGAAAAATTATTGTCGACGATTAATGCACGTTATATTCTGACCAGTTACTCGACTGATGGTAATATTGCAGCCAAAGATTTGCTCAAGGCCAATCTAGAGCGTGGCAAAGTGACGTTATTGACCCAAGACGTGCCACGTTATCGCGTCAGTAAGCAACGCCAGTCTGAGCGTGCGCGTGTATTAGAGTTTATTGTGATTACTGATACACATGCGAAATCAGGACCACCCTTAAGACAATTATTAGGACAGCTTTATCATTTTGCAGAATTGGGTGGGGTCGATACGTCGGGTGCCAGCACACAATTGGCATTGTGGTAAAACAATACGAGATCTAGCTTATGTTCACAGGCATTATTGAAAGTTTAGGTAAAGTTGAAAGCTTACAAAGTGTAGGCGGAGATGTACGTTTACGTATTCATACCAATTTAGATATGTCTGATGTCCACTTGGGTGATTCTATTGCCACCAATGGTATTTGTTTAACTGTGATTGATTGGGGCGAGAACTGGTATGCTGCCGATGTTTCACGAGAAAGTTTAAATCGCTCAACCTTAGCGAATTGGAAAGTTGGACAAGCGGTTAATGTCGAAAAAGCGATGTTGCCAACCACACGTTTTGGTGGGCATATTGTCAGTGGTCATGTCGATGCGGTTGGTGAAATCACCGTAGCACGTTCCGACGCACGTTCTTTGTATTTTGAAGTAACTGCACCAGTTGAAATTGCGAAATATTTAGCAGAAAAAGGTTCAGTAACTGTCGATGGCATTAGCTTAACCATCAATTATTTACGTGGAAATATTCTTAGTTTAAACCTTATTCCACATACGGCTGAACGAACCAATATTGGTACATGGAAGGTGGGTGCTCAAGTTAATTTGGAAGTGGATATACTTGCGCGTTATATTGAGCGTTTATTGTTGGGTGATAAAGCCGCTGAGCCTAAAGCAGAGTCAAAACTCAGTATGGCATTTTTGGCGGCCAATGGTTTTTTGAAGTAAAATAAAAAAATTAAAATAACCTTATTTTAAAAACTTTTTTCATAGTAATGTGTTTGTAATAACACACGATTTCAATGAAAAAAATGAACGAGAGAGCAAGGTATTGATTGATTTTTTATTACATCTTGAACAATTGCTACCAGTCTTACTTGAGAATTATGGTTTATGGATTTATGCCATTTTGTTTCTGATTATTTTTGCAGAGACAGGCTTTGTTTTTATGTTTTTTCTGCCTGGTGATAGCTTGCTCATTGCAATTGGGGCATTATGTTCAACCACGGAACTCATACATTTACACTATATGGGTGTATCGCTTTTCATTGCCTCAGTGTTAGGTTATTTGGTTAACTTTTACTCAGGTCGGATCTTGGGTTTAAAGTATTTTAATGAACATTCACGCTGGTTTAAGCCCGAATATGTTACCAAAACTAATGCTTATTTCGACCGGCATGGTGGAAAAACAATTTTAATTGCCCGGTTTATTCCCTTTGTACGCTCTTTTGCGCCATTTGCTGCGGGTTCAGGTTATATGAATTTGATGAGCTTTATGGTGTATAACATATTGGGTGGATGGATTTGGATTAGTTTACTGCTAGGGATTGGCTATGGTGCCGGAAATTTATTTTCAGCATTATTGAATCAATTTTAAGGGCTTAAATGCTTGATCAGTGAGCCGAATAAACAAGCCCAATAGTGGGCTTTTTAAATGCTTGAATTATTTTGAATGAGGTCTGTTTAAAGCAAATTTTCTAAGGATTTGGTTGCGTCATTGAAAATAATCCTTGCGAGTAAAATGATTGGCTGCTCAGTAGAATCGAGCGCATCAGATTCAAGAACTGTGCAGACAATCCAGCCTTATTTTTCTATTGAAAATGTTGAATGCTTTAAAATATAAGCAATTTCTTCCTGAGCTGCACTTTGTAGTTTCTCTCGAAAAAATTGCACTGTTTGCTCAATTAAAGTTTCTGCTTCTAATTCTAAGCGTAGACGTACACTCTCAAGTTCAGACATCATGTCTGCATCTTTAATTCGGAATTGACCCTGTGCATAATCAATCGCAGGGAAGTCAGGGTTTTTATGATAACGACTACAATATTCAGCAATTTCAAAATCGATTTTTTGCCCTAAAGCAATGAGAGCTAGGCGTTGTATTTCAAACTGCTTAATTTCATCTTGCTGTAATTCTAGGTTGTACGCAGCTTGTCGTGCGCGCTTTTCTGCAAGCGAATTTTCAAGTGCGAGTTGTTTACGAACTCGAGCCTCTTCAATCAATTGCGCTTTTAAATCGGCATAGGCCTGTTCAACCTGTAATTGGGAAACTTGCATGGCACGCAGATCATTATCGAGCCATTGCTGAAGATCAGATTCAGAGGTGAAAAGGTCACAGATGCGATGGAGGTCATCAAAAAAAGATTGGCGCACAGCTTCAGGCGCATCTAACCAACGCTTTTTAAAATCTTGACCGACATTTAATGCCACCACGCATCTCCTTTTAAACGTATATTTTTAACAATACATTAATGTTCTGAAAATTATAGTTTGAATGTTTGGGGCGTTATCCCCAATCGGCGATAGGTTTTGAACTTCTCACGACCAATTTGTTTTGCATTTTCATCATTTTCAATGATTTCAATAATGTGACTAAATTGGGGCAATTGTTCAAGTGCCTGATTGTTAAAATTAAACACAATCCATTCATTTGATGTTGGCAAATCCGCCGAAATGCAGATTGGAGCATGTATTTGCTCAATACCATGTGCCAAAAAACTACTCGGATCAAAGCACCATAAGTACTCATCGAGCTGTTGCTGCAATTCTAGATCTGGACAATATAACCAAATTTTTTCAGATTTACGCAAAATTTTACGGCATAAACGACAAGCGCTATCGACTTGTCGTTCAGGACTTTTTTCAAAAAGATAAAAGCTAACTTTAGCCATTGTTTTTCGCACGATTCGCAAGGAATTGCATTAATAATGGTACAGGACGACCTGTCGCGCCTTTATTTGCACCAGAATTCCATGCAGTACCGGCAATATCTAAATGTGCCCAGCGATAGTCACGAGTAAAGCGTTGTAAGAAACACGCCGCGGTTACAGCACCTGCTTTAGGGCCACCGATATTGGCAATATCTGCAATTGGTGAGTCGAGTTGTTCTTGATAATCATCAAGTACGGGCATACGCCAGACACGGTCAAAAGCGGTTTGCCCAGCTTGTGTTAATTCAGCAGCAAGTTCATCATCAGGGGTAAATAAACCAGAAACCACAGAACCCAAAGCAACCACGCAAGCGCCGGTTAACGTCGCAATATCAATGACAAGAGCAGGATTAAAACGTTTGATATAGGTTAATGTATCACACAGTACCAAGCGACCTTCGGCATCCGTATTTAAAATTTCTACGGTTTGACCGCTCATGGTGGTAACAATATCACCCGGACGTGTTGCTTTTCCTGAAGGCATATTTTCTGCAGCAGCAATTGCAGCAACCACATGAATAGGTAATTGTGCTTCACAGAGGGCACGCATGGTTCCAAGTACCGATGCTGCACCACACATATCAAATTTCATTTCATCCATACCTAGTCCAGGTTTGAGTGAAATACCGCCAGTATCAAACGTTACGCCTTTACCGACAAGGACAATCGGTGCTTGGTCTGTATGGGCTTTATATTCAAGCGTGATGACACGGCCTGGACGATTTGAACCTTTACTGACAGCTAAAAAGGAATTCATTCCTAAGTCAGCCATTTGCTGTTCATTGATCACGGTTACTTTTAACAAATCGGGATATTGAGTTGCCAGCGCAACAGCTTGTTCTGCAAGATATTCAGGGAAACAAATATTTCCCGGACGATTGCCTAAGTCACGTGCAAAATTTTGACCATGTGCTACTGCTTCAAGCAAACGTAATTGTTCTGTAGTGAGGGTAGATTGCGTTGCGATTAGCTCAATTTGTGCTAAAGCAAAGGTATTTTTTTTCGATTTATATTCATCAAAGGCATAGGCAGCCTGAGTCAGGCTTAAAGCAAATAAATAATGCAATTCAACTGGAAGCGCTGAGATATCAATACTGATCTGTTTGAATTTTTTTTGTGACGCTTTGATAATGGTTTGTGCGATTTTTGCTAATTTAGCGGGCTTAAATTCAGCAGCTTGATCTAAACCAATTAAACTACTATTGGCATGTCCAGCAATTTTTCCGATCAGCGGTAAAACTTCATTCAGGCTAGCTTTAAATAGGGTTGCACTGATGAGATCATCTAAATCATTGATTTTATATGTTGATTGAGATTGTTTTAAGTTGTCAGCATCGACCAAAATGAATAAAGCTTGGCTAGCAGTATCGGCTAAGAGTGAGGTGTTTAGTGTAAGTTTCATAGCGTGTATGTGTGCCTTTTAAGACGATTCAAATCATTAAACCATTGAACCACTAGCAATGATAGAATTTCAATGTGGTTTTATATTTTTAATATTCGAGTAAACTACTCTTGTTCATTTAACCCAATTCTGGAAGCTTACTTTGATTATAAGACGTTACCTTGTTAAACAAGTGGTGTCGACCTCTTTGGTTGTGGTTACGCTGCTCACACTGATCATGATGGGTGGGCGTTTGATCAAATATTTTGGGGTCGCTGCGCAAGGTCGCTTAGATGTCAGTATTTTGTTTAGCATCATTGGCTATCGATTACCTGAATTTTTAACCCTGATTCTTCCATTGGGTTTTTTTATTGGATTAATGCTAGTTTTTGGTCGTCTCTATGTCGATCATGAAATGGCAATTTTTAATAGTAGTGGTATCAGTAAACATCGACTCGCACGCTTACTTGTGCCTGTAACGATTGTTTATTTAATTATACAAATTGCATTGATGGTGTGGATTTCACCTTGGGGATTACGTCAATTTTATCAATTGACTTCAACTCAAGCGATTCGTACGGGCTTTGATTTAGTACGTCCAAAAGAGTTTATTTCATCGGGTGCTTATACTATTTACGCAGGATCTTTGTCTGAAGATCGTAAAAATTTAAAAGACGTCTTTTTTTATCAGCGTGCTGACAAAGCAGATAAACCAGATGTGATGATTTTAGCCAAAGAAGCTACACGTGTTGAAATTGCCAATGATACAGCCAGTGTAGTCGATCTGGTGCAAGGTCATCGCTATGAGGTTTTTCCAGGTACAGCAAAATACACCCAAATCGAATTTCAATCATATCGTCTACGTTTAGAAAGTGATAAAGAAGCCAAATTTGAAAGTACTGAAGTAGAAGCCTTACCATTTTCAAAATTGTGGGAAACACGTGAAGACCCCGTGATTGTCAGTGAGTTAGGTTGGCGTATTTTTGTACCATTCACTATTTTTGTGGCTTTGGCACTCGCGGTTGCACTCTCTGAAGTCACCCCTCGTCAGGGACGTTATTTAAAACTATTTCCAGCCTTGATGATTTTTGCCAGTTTAATTGTTGCTTTAATGGCGATTAAAACCCGTGTCAGCAAAGGTGAGATGGGAATTGGGGCTTATCCTGCGGTATTGATTTTTTATATGATGGCCGCGGCTATTTTTTCTAGAAAACAAAAATTAGCACCGAAAATTAAGAACCAAATTAAGCGGGTGAGATCATAATGTTAGCACGTAAAATTTTAGCCAAACATGTGACCAAAACCACTGCACTTGCTATGTTGGGTGCGATGTTAATTTTGGCGGTATTACAGGTTTTATTTACGTATTTAGGTGAATTAGGCGCATTAAAACCAGGTTATGGGGCATGGCAAGCTTTTCAATTTGTTATGTTTGGAGCACCGTATTATTTAAATCTGATTTTGCCTATTGCTGCTCTCATTGGGGCAGTATTGGGTTTAGGTGCTTTAGCTTCAAATAGTGAATTGATTGTGATGCGTGCAGCAGGCGTTAGTTTATGGCGTATTGTGGGTTGGGTGATGCGACCAGCTTTACTCTTGGTGGTCTTTTCTTTTGCTTTAACAGAATGGGTGATTCCCTATACCACTGAACAGGCAAAGAGCGTGAAAAGCAATCATAGTGTTGCAGCCTTGGGCGAAGTGAAAGGCTATTGGACACGTGAAGGTCAGCGTTTTATTTATATTGATTATGCCAATTCACAAGGCAATTTAAAGCAAGTTCAAGTCATCGATTTTGATCCAGAATATCGCCTTAAATCATTACTCAATGCTGAACAAGGTCAGTTTATTCAAGATGGGCAGTGGAAACTGACGAATGCCACGCAAATGAATATCCTTGCTCAAGGGAATGCTGATTTAGTCCAAAGCGCACAACAAAATTTAGCTTTAGCTTTAAAACCCAAATATGTCCATATGGTGACGATTGATCCTGAAGATTTAGCACCAAGTCAATTGGTGAGTTTTATGCGCTATATGAATGAATATAGCCAAGTGCCAAAAACCTATCAATTGGTCTTTTGGCAAAAAGTAGGTTCGCCATTTGCGTTATTGGTTTTAGTTTTGGTGGCTTGTTCATTTGTTTTTGGGCCATTACGGCAACAATCCATGGGCTTTCGTTTAGTGATCGCTTTATTTGTTGGTTTGGGTTTTTACTATTTGCAGGACTTCCTCGGCTATGCAAGTTTAGTGTATTCACCTTCACCAGCATGGTTTGTTTTTGTCCCGATAGGACTGATGTTGATTGTGGGTAGTTATTTGCTACATCGAGCCAAATAAATCACATCTAAAGTTGGAATGGGCTGGGTGGCTTTAAACAATCCAGTTTGAATAGAGTCTTACCTCAAAAAGCGGTAAGATATTGCGATAAATTTGTAGATAAAAAGAGTGTAATTATGACGGATGCAACTGCTGGCAAAATCCCTCACGTATTGGTGATTATGGATGGTGTGGGTCATCGTGAAGCGGTCAAGGACAATGCATTTCTTGCTGCAAAAACGCCGAACTTAACGGCAATGCAACTCAAGCATCCGCATAGTTTGATTTCAGGTTCAGGCGAAGATGTTGGTTTACCTGATGGTCAAATGGGCAATTCAGAAGTAGGGCACATGAATCTTGGTGCAGGTCGTGTGCTATATCAAGACTTTACTCGAATTACCAAAGATATTCGCACAGGTGCTTTCTTCGAACATCAAGTCCTGATTGATGCGGTAGAAAAAGCCAAAGCAGCCAATGCTGTGGTGCATATTATGGGTTTGTTATCTGAAGGTGGGGTACATTCTCATCAAGATCATATCATTGCTATGTGTGAGCTGGCATTGAAACGTGGGGCAACGGTTTATTTACATGCATTCCTTGATGGTCGTGATACGCCACCACGCAGCGCACAACCCTCTTTAGAAAAATTAGATGCAGTATTTGCCAAATATCCAAATCAAGGGCGCATTGCCACGATGATTGGCCGTTATTTTGCGATGGATCGTGATAACCGTTGGGATCGTGTTGAGCAAGCTTATCGTTTACTCACAGAGGGTGAGGCATTTCGTGTGGTTTCCTCTGCGGTTGAAGGCTTAGAACAAGCCTATGCTGCATCAGAAAATGATGAGTTTGTTAAAGCTACGCGCATTGGTGAAATTGCGAAAGTTCAAGATGGGGACAGTATTGTCTTTATGAATTTCCGTGCGGATCGTGCTCGTGAAATTACCAAAGCTTTTGTTGAAAAAGACTTTGCTGGGTTTGAACGTAAAGTGGTTCCAACCTTATCTACATTTGTCATGTTAACGCGCTATCAAGCATCAATTGATGCTGCTGTGGCGTATATGCCAGATGCCTTAAAAAATTCAATTGGGGAATATTTATCTAATCTAGGTAAGACCCAATTACGGATTGCTGAAACTGAAAAATATGCGCATGTCACCTTCTTCTTTAGTGGTGGACGTGAAGATGAGTATCCAGGTGAAAAACGTATTTTAATTCCATCACCGAATGTTGCGACCTATGATTTAAAACCAGAAATGAGTGCTTATGAAGTTACTGATGAGTTGGTCAAAGCAGTGAACTCACGTGAGTTCGACTTATTGGTGGTGAACTATGCCAATGGGGATATGGTTGGTCATACGGGCATATTTGATGCAGCTGTTAAAGCAGTAGAAGCTGTTGATGCCTGTTTGGGGCGTTTGTATGATGCAGTGATGGCAAATCATGGGCATATGTTAATTACAGCCGATCATGGTAATGTGGAACAAATGCAAGATTATGTCAGTGGGCAAGTCCATACACAGCATACAACTGAGCTAGTACCGTTTATCTATGTGGGCCCAACTTCAGCAACGATTGCTGAAGGTGGCGTATTGGCAGATGTTGCTCCGACCTTACTCAGTCTAATGCAGCTGCCTATTCCAGATGATATGCAAGGGCATAATCTGATTACCCTTAAAGCATAAATATGTTTCTCAAATAGGTGAATGAATGACTCAAGCTTGGAAATATATTGCTGTGTTAACAGGGGTGCTGACAAGTGGTAGTCATTCAGTCTGGGCTGTAGAAAAAGTTTCTGCAGCACTGGATTTTGATGAGGTTATGGAAGAACAGCGTATTGCTGAAGTGCCAATTGAGTCCATCCAACAGTTTGTACAAATTTATGGCACAGTTAAAGACAACTATGTTGAAGAAAAGTCGGATGACGTTCTATTTTTACAAGCGATTAAAGGCTTAGTTGGAGGCTTAGATCGTTATTCTCGTTATTTAACTCAAGAAGAATATAAGCAACTGTTACAATATACTGAAGGGGACTTAGCCACAGCTGACTTTGATGTGAGCTATGACAGCCATGCTCATCAATGGCAAATTAAAAATTTGCATGAAAACTCAGACTCTTTTCAACTTGGTTTAAACAATGGTTTTACAATTTTTAAAATTGACAATCAAGAACTTAAAAATTTAAATAAACAACAAGTAGATGATTTATTGCATGGTTCGATTGGTTCAAGCTTTCAATTACAACTTAATGCTAAAAGTCCAGTCATTACGATTGTCCGTAATAAAAAGTTAGATGTAGCAGATATCGAATCTGAGTTATTACATAATCAAGTTTTAGTTTTAAAGATTAAAGTTTTTCAACAGGATACAGCCAACGAAATTAAAAGATTATTGGAAGAATATAATTCAAATAAATTAAAAGCAGTTTTGATAGATTTAAGAAATAATCCAGGTGGCTTATTGTCTGCTGCAGTAGAAACTGCTGATTTATTTTTAAGCCAAGGTCTGATTGTTTCAACGCAAAGCCGCTCTGAAGGTGATCAGCAATTTCAAGCTTTACCAGGGGATGATTTTCCTCATGTAAAGTTAGGCATTCTCATTAATGGCCGTTCCGCCTCTGCCGCAGAGGTTTTTACCGCAGCATTGAAAGAGCATAAGCGTGCTTGGATTATCGGTGAAAAAAGCTATGGTAAAGGCGTAGTGCAAAAGCTTTTTCCTTTAGCCAATGGTGCGGCATTACAAATGACGGTATCGCATTACTATACACCCAATGGCTTGATGATTGATGGGCAAGGTATTCGCCCAAATCAGGAATATCCTTGGCCATTGGAGATGAAAGAAGAGACTTATCTCAATAATGTTACAGAGCTATTATTGAAACATAAAGAGTAGAGGTCTCGACTTTATATTTATCCCCAGATAATTTAATTTTATCTATAGGCTAGCTAGTCTTCGGTATCTAAGCCAAATTTTTTCAAACGATAACGTAAAGACCGAAAGGTCATGCCTAGTTTTTTAGCCGCTAGTGTTCTATTCCAATGGGTTTGATTCAGTGCTGTCAGCAGAACTTCTTTCTCGACGTTCTCTAAAAATTGCTCTAAACCTTCTTCAGGAATTTTTGCTGCATCTAGCGGTTGGGCTTGAGTGATTTGGATAAAATCCGATTTTTCATTGGACTCTTTCACTAGCGTTGTATAGCTAGATTGGGGTTGCAAATGTGAAGGCGCAATGAATTCTTCATCGCACAGTGTGATTGCCCGTTCAATGATATTTCGCAGCTCTCTGACATTCCCAGGAAAATAATTTTGGAGTAAAAGCGCCTGTGCTGCATTGTTCAGTTGCTTGGTTACAATGCCCCATTCGCGACAAATTTGTTCAATAAAATGATGGGCAAGGATGAGAATATCTTGCCCACGCTCACGTAATGGAGGCAGTGCAATATCCATGACATGAATACGGAAGAATAGATCCTGTCGAAACCGTCCATGTTGAACACGTTCTTCTATATTCTGATGACTGGCACTAATAATGCGAAAATCGACGTCGATTTCTTTTTCACTGCCAAGGGGACGAATTTTTTTCTCTTGTACAGCACGAAGTAACTTGGCTTGCATAGATAAAGACAGTTCTGCAATTTCGTCTAAAAATAAGCTTCCACCATCGGCAGCTAAAATAAGACCTTGCTTGTCTTGCGTTGCTCCTGAAAAACAACCTTTAACATGACCAAATAATTCACTTTCCATTAAGTCTTCAGAAATTGCCCCACAATTAATGGCAATAAAGGCTTGTTCACGTCGATTACTGAGTTGGTGGATTAAGTTGGCAACGACCTCTTTTCCTGTGCCTGACTCACCTGTGATGAACACAGGTGCTTGAGAGCGTGCAATTTTTTTAATCGACTCTCTGAGTTTTTGAATGGGTTGAGATTCACCAATCAGCATTTTAAATTCAAGCTGAGATGATACCGATTCTGAATCGATAAAAGGGACAAGCAATGCCTTGCCTAACAGTTGTTGTAAATGCTGTTGATTAATCGGTTTGCTGACAAAATCAAAAGCACCTGCTTTTAGTGAAGCAATCGCAATGTCCATATTACCATACGCTGTTAATACGGCGATGGGGGTTTTGGGATGGTTTTGAGTAACGTGCCTAACTAAATCGAGTCCACTGCCATCAGGAAGATTTAAGTCGGTAATACAGGCATTATATTTATACTCACTAAAAAAATATTTGGCTTGCTCTAAATGATGTGCCATATGCGTTTTTATACCCATACGGGCTAAACTCATTTGCATAAGCATGCATAAATCTTGTTCATCATCAACAAGTAATACTAATGGTTGCTGTGTAGCCATAACCCCAAAAAACCTAAATGATTAAACGATGAGTGGGCACTCAATCCTGAAGCATGCCCCTTGTTGTTTTTGCTCTACATAGATCAATTTGGCTTGATTCGCCTCACAAATACTATGTGATAGGTATAATCCTAAACCAGTTCCGCTGGTTTCGGTACTAAAAAAAGGTTGAAAAAGTTGTGATAAGTCTTGTTTGCTGATGCCATTGCCAAAGTCGATCACATCAATATTGATATTGTGCTCAGTTTTAAAAATATGAATTTGAATAAATGCCGCATTGATGGCGTTATGTCTGAGTGCATTGCGAACTAAATTAATAAAAACTTGCCTCAATTGAGAGGCATCGAAATATATATTGAAGTTCTCTGCAAAATTAAATTGAATCTTAGATTTTACATCGGATAAGTCATGTTGAATCAGATCATCAATGAATGGTTTTAAAGCAATCTGGGTTGCCAAGGTTTTTTTATTTTTGGCCATGTCTAAAGTGTCTTGAATAATTCGATCAATTCGCTGAGCTTGCTTGCTGATCATATGATTGAGTAGTTCTTTTTGATCAGTATCACTGCCTATTGTTAGTTCATTCGCTTGAACAATAGCGGCAAGTGGGTTTCGAATTTCATGCGCAATACTGGCTGAAAGTTGTCCTAAGGCAGCTAGTTTGAGTTGTTGTACTTTCTGATTGAGTTTTTGAGCATCTTCTAAGACCAATAACGTGAGTGCCTGTTGTGGAACGATTAATTTTTGCACTCTTATGTCAACAGAATAGGTCGATTGTTGTGATTCAAATTGGAAACGTTCACCATCTCTGAGCGTAGCAGATTGAATGCTTTTAAATAAATCGGGTTGGAAGGTGGCCAGATGATATTGTTCATGTGCATATAGGGGGGAAATTCCGAGTAAAGCACACGCTGCTGGATTACTCACAATGATTTTAAAATTTTCATCTACAACCAAATACCCCACTTCAATTTGTTCTAAAATATAGCGATTAATATTTTGTAATTTGAATAATTCAAGTGATTGTAAGGTGTTGAGGGACTCTAAGACCTGAAAACGGCGAATTGCAACTTGTCCAATGCCATAAACGACAAAAAATAAAAACGCCAATAAAGCACTGTTCCCAATATTATTTAAATTGGAATAATCAAAAAAACTACCAAAAAATTGTTGATAAACAATAGAGATAACAGAGGCGAGTGTAATTAATAAGGCTTTATTCTTCGTGAGAAGGAAGTTGGCTGCAAAAACCGTAATGACAAAAAGTAAGCTAATGGAAAGATTTGGGCCTCCCAAAGCAAAGGTCAAAGTACTTAAAAATGCGACATCCACCAAGAAAATCGCAATAAATTGTGGGGAGATGGCATGTGGGTAAAATTTGAGTGCGAGCATTTGCCCAATGCCAAATAGGGCAAAAGTGATTAAGGCATAAAAATAAAGACTCGGGTACTCATAATATGAAGTCTGATTTTCTAAAGTAATGAGAAAAATCAGGATTAAACTTAAGGCAATGGTTAAACGATAGCCTGAGTATAGGGTACCTAAACGGTAAATCGTTTGATAGATTGGAATAGATACCACAGGCGACATATAGGCACTCTTGAAAATTAAGCAGTGATCTAGGGTTTAATCAGACCATAACGAATGGCCAAGTGAGTCAATTTCACATCACTATCTAGATTGAGTTTTTCAAAAATACGATAACGATAAGTATTCACAGTTTTGACACTGACAAAGAGCTTATCGGAAATTTCTTGGGCACTAATACAATTCACAACCATCATCGCAACTTGCATTTCACGTTCAGACAGCGCATCAAAAGGAGAGAGTTGAGTATCTGATAAATACGAGCTGGCGAGTTGTTCAGCAATGTCTGCACTGAAATATTTGCCACCTTGCATGACTTTTTTAATGGCGCGAACCATTTCAGAGATTGGCGCACCTTTGGTGATATAACCACGTGCCCCAGCTTTTAAAAGTAAGGAAGGATAAGGTTCTTCTGCTAAACCACTGACGGCTAACACCTTAGTTTCAGGTGCTGTTTGTAATAGGCGACGCGTTGTTTCAACACCGCCAATACCCGGCATATTGACATCTAATAGCACGATGTTGGGGTGATGTTGTCTAACCAAGGTAATGGCTTCTTCGCCAGATTCGGCTTGTCCGATAACGTGTACGTCAATTTGGTCTTCTAACATTCTACAGATGCCAGTACGTACTAACTCATGGTCATCTACCACTAGAACCGTGATCACATTAGCCTCCTTAGATATTTTAATAAGCAACTTTTTTGTTACATAAAGCAAAAATTACTTGCAATGTTATAACGAAATTAGCAATGCTATCTCTAATGTTCACTAAATAATTGTGCACAATAGCGTGATTTGATATGTGTTGTAATATTAATCACGTTTAGGTGTAAATGTAAGTCATATTTGAGGTAATAAGCAAGATGGCTAGAAACCTCCCTGAGATGAGAGAGTTACCATGAAAAAGTCCAAAAAAATGTTGATGCAGGGATTGAGCTTATCTGTGCTGCTCGGTTTGAGCTCAACAAGTTTTGCAGATCTCGTGATGAATTCTTCAGGGAATCCTGGCCAAGCGGCGATGAGTTGGTCATCATCGGACGCCAGTCAATTATTAAATAATGATTCACTTGATGACGATGCGGATGAAATATCGCCTCAAGGCTCAACAACATTGACCACAACGATTCGTCAGGCTAATAATACGCCTGTTACGACAACAGCTAAACCTGTTCAACTTGTGGATACCTCTCGGTATGGCAGCCAACCCTCTGTCAATGCGCGTGCTGCTTTAGTCATGGATGCACAAACGGGTGAAGTGCTGTATAGCAAAAACACCAATTTGGCATTACCCATTGCATCGATTACCAAGCTCATGACTGCCGTAATCACTGCAGATGCACGTTTGAATATGTCAGAAGACATTACCTTACAGCAAATTGATTTTGCAGGTGCTGGCGGTAAAAACTCCAGTTCAACATTAAAAGCGGGCGATACGATGAATCGTGCTGAAATGTTACTGGTGGCTTTAATGAAGTCTGAGAACCCAGCAGCAGCGGCTCTGGCACGAACTTATCCGGGTGGACGATCTGCTTTTGTAGCGGCGATGAATGCGAAAGCACGTCAATTGGGGATGAATACAACCCATTATGTTGAGTCCACAGGTTTGGATCCACACAATATTTCTTCTGCACGTGATTTAGGGATTTTGGTTAGTAGTGCATCCCAATATGGTTTGATTCGTCAATTTTCAACCACCGCACATTATGATTTTAATTTAGGTTATCGCGTATTAAAATCAAACAATACCAATGCTTTAGTACGTAATGGCGGCTGGAATATTAATATTTCTAAAACGGGTTATATTAATGAAGCAGGACGTTGTGTAGTGATGCATACCACTGTGAATAATCGTCCAGCAGTTGTGGTTTTGCTAGGAGCAAGTACTTCTCAAGCACGTACCAATGATGCAACCAATTTATTGAATTGGGTCAGTAATTTGCCAAAACGTATTTAATTGCATTCATTGCAAAATAAAAAAACCTGCATCATGCAGGTTTTTTTATTTTGATGAGATCTTACATATTAGAAAGAATAGATTCTTTCACTTGACTCATTGTGGCATCAATTGACAACATAACGGCATCAGCACATTGCTTAATTGCTGTGTCAGGGTCTTTCAAGCCATTACCCGTTACAGTACATACAATCACTGAACCTTCAGCAATTTTACCTGCTTTAATGTCACGAATTGCACCACCAATAGACGCGGCAGAAGCAGGTTCAACAAAGACACCTTCGTACATCGACAGTAAGCGTTGTGCTTCTAAAATTTCAGCATCGGTTAATTCATCAAACCAACCATTTGAATCACGTACTACGGCTTTCGCATGATTAAAACTTTGTGGATTACCAATACGGATGGCTGTTGCAACAGTTTCAGGATGTTCTACTGGGCCACCACGTAGGAAGGGTGCAGCACCAGAGGCTTGATAACCGACCATAATTGGACGGCCTTCAGGGTTTGGACCTGTAAATTTGTCAGTTGCAGCGTCATAAACCACTTGTTCAAATTCTTCAACTGGTTGGTTGGCAACTGCTTCGGTATAACCCATCCAATGTGCAGTGATATTACCTGCATTACCTACAGGTAAGCAGTGGTAGTCAGGCGCACGACCCAAAGCTTCTACGATTTCATAAGCAATAGTTTTTTGACCTTGCAAACGATATGGATTGATTGAGTTTACAATCGTAACAGGTGCTTGATCAGCGACTTCTTTAACCAAACGCATACCGTCATCGAAGTTACCACGAATTTGCATGGTAATTGCGCCGTACATCATTGCTTGTGCCATTTTACCCATGGCAATTTTGCCTTCTGGGATTAACACAAATGCTTTGATTCCTGCACGTGCAGCATAAGCCGCAGCGGCTGCAGAGGTATTTCCTGTTGAAGCGCAGATAATCGCTTTAGAACCATCTTCAACAGCTTTGGTTACAGCCATGGTCATGCCACGGTCTTTAAATGAACCAGTCGGGTTTAAGCCCTCATACTTCACATAAATTTCAACATTTTTACCAATAATACCTGGAATATTATCTAACTTAATGAGCGGCGTATTACCTTCATTTAAGGAGATAGCACGTGTAGTTTTAGATACTGGTAAGCGGTCACGATAGCGATCAACAAGTCCTGTATAGCGATTTGCAGTAGACATGGTGGTGTTCCAATTATAAGTAGAGCTGGTGAGGGTTAAAGCCCTCAACCTGATTAGTTATCAAGCAATTCTAAACGAATTCTTACGATTTCGCCATGAATAGCCGGTAGGGCTTGAATTTGAGCAATGGCCTCATTCATTTTTGATTCCACGATTGGATCGGTCAATATCACAATCGGAATTAAATCTTTTAAGCGAGGTTGCTGCATAATGGCATCAATACTAATACCGACACGGCTTAGAATCGTAGTGACATCAGCAAGTACGCCGGTTTGGTCTTCTGCATTTAAACGTAAGTAGTAGCCTGTGGTCATTTCATCACTGCTTAAAATATTTAAGTCAGATAATGCTTCAAACGCGAGTTGTGGAATGGTGCCTGAACCATCTTCGGTATAAATGATGTCACGGACAATATCGACCACATCTGCAACCACAGCAGAAGCAGTTGGACCTGCACCTGCACCTGCACCGTAATATAAGGTCGGACCGACTGCATTGGCTTGGACTAAGACGGCATTTTTCACGCCGTTAACATTGGCAATCAGTTCTTCTTCAGGAATTAGGGTAGGGTGGACACGTAGTTCAATGCCTTGAGCCGTACGGCGTGCAATACCCAAATGTTTAATGCGATAGCCCAGTTCTTCAGCATATTTCACATCTTGTGCGGTGATCTTGGTAATGCCTTCGGTATAGACTTTATCAAGCTGTAATGGAATACCAAATGCACATGAAGCAAGAATCGTTAGTTTATGTGCAGCATCAATTCCTTCAACATCAAACGTAGGATCAGCTTCGGCATAGCCTAGTTCCTGCGCTTCTTGTAGTACATCGGCAAAGGCACGACCTTTTTCACTCATCTCAGTCAAAATGAAGTTGCCAGTACCATTAATAATTCCTGCCAGCCAATCAATTTTATTGGCAGCCAAACCTTCACGAATCACTTTAATAATGGGTATGCCACCTGCTACCGCAGCTTCATATGCGATTTGCACGTGGTGATCATCTGCTGCTTTAAACAACTCATTGCCATGCTCAGCAAGTAAGGCTTTATTTGCAGTGACCACTTGTTTGCCGTGCTTAATCGCTTCCATGATGACCTCGTATGCAGGATGAATGCCACCCATTACTTCAACCACAACATCAACATCGGGTTGGCGTACGATTTCAAGCAAATCTGCACTTTGTTTTACGCTTGCAGGTAAATTTAAATCAGGACGTGGGCGACGTGTGCCCACATGGGTAATTTCAATTTCACGACCGGTGCGACGTCTAATTTCAGCAGCATTTTCTTGTAATAGTTTAAGGGCTCCACCGCCTACGGTCCCAAGACCGAGTATTGCCAGACGAACTGGTTTCACGTCACACTCCAATTATGCATATAAATTATATTAGGATTAGATCATAGCTAAAAAATACGCCAGACTCTAGAGTCTGGCGTATCTTTATATTATTGTATAAAAAATAGTAAATTAACCAATAAAAATTAGTTATTTAAACGTTGTTCCAATTCATCGGCAGTCATGTAAGCACCAATATGTTCACCTGCTTCATTATAGATTGCAGGGGTACCATTGACGCCCATGTTGAGGCCGAGTTGATATTGGTCACGGACTGGATTTTTGCAAGTGGCTGCAGGTAATTGAACCCCTGCAATGGCTTGGTCAAATGCAGTTTGACGATTGGCACTACACCAGACACTTTCCATGGCTGGCATAAATTGTTCACCACGTGGCCAAGCAATATAACGGACTTCAATGCCTTTAGCCGTGATTGCAGGAATTTGTTCATGTAGTTTGTGGCAATACGGACAGCTTGCATCGGTAAAGACATAAATCACATGTTTGGTTTTACCTTGCGCAGGATAAACCAGTAAATCTTCTTTTTTCAGGGAAGAGAGGTGTTTTTTATTTTCAGTGCTTTGTAACTTGTCACTAATGCTACTCAGTTGTTTACCACCGAGACGAATGACATCCCCTTGGATGAGGTATTTACCATCACTGGTGGCATAGACTGAATTGGTACCTTGCATATTTACCCAATACAAGTTCGGTACTTCTGTTGGTTTTACATCGGTAATTTTGGCAGTAATGCCAGCAGTTTTAAAATGGTTTTGTAAGGTCTGAATCAGTCGCTGCTGAGAGTTGCGCTCGGTTAAGTTTGACGCTTCACCCGTTGCAGGTGCTGTTGCTGTCAATGTGCCATCATCTTTTTTAGCATCTGGTTTTGAGCATGCAGTCAATACTAACCCGCTGGTTAGTATACAAGCCATCATCAATTTCGAACGATTCAATTGCATAAACAACTCTTTCTGTTTTTCAGCATTATTTTAAGTGGTTAAGAATAGCAAAAAAATACACCCAGTTCGTTAAAACTTGATTAAGGGGGGTAAATTGGCGATATAAATACCACAGTCCTTATTTTATGCTTAAGCCCGTGGATGATGTTGTGCATGTAATTCTTGCATACGAACTTGCGCGACATGGGTATAAATTTGTGTGGTGGATAAGTCACTATGGCCCAGCAGCATTTGTACCACACGTAGATCGGCGCCGTGATTGAGTAAGTGTGTGGCAAAGGCATGTCTTAATGTATGTGGAGACAGTTCGGTCTGCACGCCAGCTTGTAGTGCATAGCGTTTAATGGCATACCAAAAGTTTTGTCGGCTCATAATGCCGCCATGTTGGGTTAAAAATAAATAATCCGTGGATGATTTATACAATGCTGCTCGGGCTTCAGCTAAATATTTTTCAACCCACTCACATGCTATTGCGCCCAATGGAACAAGACGTTCTTTATTACCTTTGCCGACAATACGCAAATAGCCTTGCTTTAAATTAATTAAATCCAAACGTAGATTTAACAGTTCAGTCACACGTAAACCACAAGCATACAAAACTTCCAACATGGCACGATCTCTTAAACCTAATGCGGTACTAATGTCAGGTGCTTGAATGAGCATGTCCACATCTTGTTCTGATAAGTCTTTAGGTAAAGCCCGCCCGAGTTTTGGGGTTTTATGTGCCGCAACAGGGTTGTCTAAACGAATTTTCTGTTCGCGTAAAAATTTATAAAATGAACGTAGTGCAGATAAGCTACGAGCAATAGAACGAGGACTTTTACCTTGTTTGGTGAGTGCAATTAAAACATCAGAAATTTCATCATGCGTCCAGTCTGGCAAGTAGGCAGAGCTCAATTCACTACATTGGATCAGGTCAGATAAATATGCATTTCGGGTATGTGGACTAACCGTGTGTGCAATTAAATAATCTCTAAAGCTTTGTAAAAAGTTTAAATTTTCAGGAATGGTAACTGCTGTAGGAATACGGGGTTTTTTATTCAGCATGGGTTATTTTGACTTCGGAAGTACAATTTAAGAATGTAGCATTGAAATGTAGATTAAAAAAACTCTAAACTCACATAGGGCAGCTAAATGAGAATTGTAATCAGACCTCACTTGGTAATTATTCTCATTTGTATGTATAATAAATTCAGTTTTGAAATAATTTCAGGGTTAGATGCAGTGCGTTTGTCAGAATTGAAAGTAAAGCAGACTGCGATTATCAGCAAAGTAAATCGTACTTTAAGTGATAATTCGAGTTCTCCCGATCTCATTGCGAGCCGTTTGGAAACATTGGGTTTTGTACCGGGCACATCGGTGCAGGTGATTACCAAAGGTATTTTTGGCGGTGATCCTATTCTCATTCAAGTGGGCTTTACCCGATTCGCGCTGCGTAAAGTCGAAGCTGAAAAAATTGAAATTAATCTTGAAAATACTGATGATTCTATAGGAGTTTCCGCATGAGTGATGCGTTACGTATTGCCTTGGTGGGAAATCCTAACTGCGGTAAAACCTCTTTATTTAATCATTTAACGGGAACGCGCCAAAAAGTTGCAAACTATGCGGGCGTTACTGTTGAGCGTAAAACGGGTACTTTTAACTTACCTTCGGAGCGTATAGTTCGTGTTTTAGATTTACCCGGAACATATAGTTTAGATGCAACCAGCCCAGATGAAGAAATTACCCGCGATGTGGTGCTGGGAAAAATTAAAGATGAACAACATCAAGATGCATTTCTGTGTGTGGTGGATGCCAGTAACTTAAAGCTGCATTTGGGTTTAGTGCTGGAAGTCATTGCGCAGGGCAAACCAATTTTATTGGTGCTCAATATGATGGATGAAGCACGCCGTCGTGGCATGCAGATCAATACCCAAAAATTGTCCCAACGTTTAGGTATTCCGATTGTTGAGACTGTTGCAGTACGCAATGCTGGAATTGAAAATTTAATCGCAGCTTTAGATCAAGGCAAGTTTAGAACGCCAGATACTGAGTTGAGTGATATCGGCATTCAGGGCTCGATTCATCAAAAGGTAGATTCTATCCTTAAAGATGTTGTGAACTTTGTAAATCATGAAGATAAACGCACAGATTTCCTCGATAAAATATTTTTACATCCTGTCTTTGGTTTAGTCAGTCTTGCAGTAATGATGTTCGTCGTGTTCCAAGCAGTATTCTCTTGGGCTGCACCGTTTATGGATGGAATTGAATCTTTATTTGGGCGTTTAGGTGAATTGATCGGCGCTTATATTTCACACCCATTGCTGCATAGTTTGGTGGTGGATGGCATTATTGCTGGAGCGGGTAGTGTTCTTGTTTTTTTGCCACAAATTTTAATTTTATTCTTTTTTATTTTGGTCTTAGAAGAGTCAGGTTATTTGCCACGTGCTGCATTTTTACTGGATAAGTTGATGTTTAAAGCAGGACTGAGTGGCCGTGCTTTCATCCCACTGCTTTCAAGTTTTGCTTGTGCAGTTCCAGGGGTAATGGCAACTCGGAGTATTAGTGACCCTCGAGATCGTTTAGTGACGATCTTGGTTGCACCCTTGATGACCTGTTCGGCTCGTTTACCCGTCTATGCACTTTTGATAGCGGCATTTATTCCATCAACGACAGTTTGGGGCTTTCTGAATCTACAAGGTTTAGTTCTGTTTGGTTTGTATATGGCAGGCATTGTGAGTGCATTGTTGGTGGCATTTGTCTTAAAATTTTTCCAAAAAGATAAATCACAACATGCATTACTGATGGAGTTGCCAAGTTACCGTATTCCAGATGTCAAAAGTATTTGGATTGGATTGTTGGATCGTGCCAAAATTTTCTTAAAGCGTGTCGGTGGTATCATCTTCGCCCTCTCGATTTTGCTGTGGTTCTTATGTACTTTCCCGCAAGCACCCGATAATGCGGCATTACCTGCGATTGATTATAGTTTTGCAGGGATGCTTGGGCATATCATGCAGCCGATTTTTGCACCAATTGGCTTTAATTGGCAAATTTGTATTGCCCTGATTCCAGCAATGGCTGCACGTGAAGTGGTCGTTGCTGCTTTAGGTACGGTATATGCCTTATCTGCAACCAATGATGATGCGATTGCACAAGGTTTGTCACACTTAATTAGTGCGGATGGTACGGGGTGGTCATTGGCAACGGGGCTATCCTTATTGGTTTGGTTTATCTATGCACCGCATTGCTTAGCGACTTTAGCGACAGTCAAGCGTGAAACAGGCTCATTGAAAATAGTTGGGAGTATGGTCGCATATTTATTTGGTTTGGCCTATTTAATGTCATTCCTTACCTATCAGATTGCGTCACATTATTTCGGTGTATAACCGAAGGAGATTGAGATGGTTGAATTACTGATTATTACCGCATTGGTACTTTGGAGTGCTGTTGTGGTGTTTAAGAAAGTTTTTCCGAAAACTGCAAATTCAGTTTTTATGTCTTTGTCGAACAGTTGTAGCAAGCAAGGTTGGTCAACTTTAGCGAAGTGGCTAAAGCCAGCTGCGGTGATGGGTTGTGGTGGTAGCTGTGGTTGTAGCAGTGATGAATCGGATAGTCCTAAAAAGATAGAAGTCCAAGCGGTGAAATGGAAATAATACGTTTGCTTGAGATAAATTTAAAAAAGCCGTCATAATTGATGGCTTTTTTACGCACTGACACAAAAAACTCTAGAGAAAGTTAAAACAGAAAAAGCAATAAAATCGGCAAAGTGCTAACATTTTGCAAGTTTAAAAAAATCAAATGCTGGTGGGCAAAATGTTAATACAACGTGGTGGTTTAAAAGTCGTGGCTGGACTTGGAGTTTCAGGGGTTTCAGCAGTTAATTTTTTACATGACAAAGGCTACCGCGTTGCTGTAACGGATTCCCGAGAAGTTCCGCCAGGACATGACCAAATTCCTGCTGATGTGCAAACCCATTTTGGTCAATTTGACCAAGAATTATTGCTCCAAGCTGAAGAAATTATTATTAGTCCTGGGCTTGATCCTAAACTTCCAGAAATTCAGGCTGCGATTGCGAAAGGTATTCCTGTCGTGAGTGAAATTCAAATTTTACGTCGTGCCACGGATAAACCTATCATCGCAATTACCGGCTCGAATGCGAAAAGTACTGTTACGACTTTGATTGGTCTTATGGCGCAAGAGGCCGGTGTTAAAGTGGCAGTGGGGGGGAATTTAGGCCGCCCAGCATTGGATTTAACCAAAGATGATCCTGACCTTTATATTTTAGAATTATCAAGTTTTCAGCTTGAAACGACATCGCATCTTAATGCCGAGGTCGCAGTGGTTTTGAATATCAGTGAAGACCATTTAGACCGCCATGGTGATATGTTTGCTTACCACACTGCAAAACATCGTATTTTCCAAGGTGTCAAAAAAGTGGTGTTTAACCGTGATGATTCATTGACGCGTCCGTTGGTACCAGATGCTACGCCAATGCAAAGCTTTGGCTTAAATGCACCTGATTTAAATCAATACGGTGTTCTTAAAGAAGATGATGGCACAATATGGTTGGCACGTGGTCGCGAGCGTTTATTGAAAAGTATAGAAATGTATATGCAGGGAACGCACAATGTGGCTAATGCATTGGCCTGTCTGGCACTTGGTGAGGCGATTGGCTTACCTCGAGATTCGATGCTTGAAACACTAAAAACTTTTAAGGGCTTAGAACATCGCTGTGAATTTGTTAAAGCAGTGAATGAGGTTCGTTATTATAACGATTCAAAAGGCACCAATATTGGTGCAACTTTAGCTGCCATTGATGGCTTAGGTGCAGCAATTGAAGCACAACCAGGAAAAGTGCTGATTATTTTGGGTGGGCAGGGTAAAGGTCAAGACTTTACCGCTTTACGTGATTCGCTCAGCAAGTATGCCAAGCTGGTCGTGCTGATTGGTGAGGATCGTTCCATTATTGAGGCAGCAATTCAAGGTACAACCTCAATAATGCATGCAGAAACCTTAAAACAAGCCGTGGAAGTTTGTCAGCAGCATGCACAGGCTAAAGATGTGGTGTTGTTATCGCCCGCTTGTGCAAGTTTTGATATGTTCAAAGGCTATGAGCAGCGCGGTCATCAGTTTGTTGCTTGTGTGAATGAACTCAACTAAGAATAATCATAAGGAATAGAATATGGCTGGGTTAGCTCAGACAACCATAAGTAAAATTAATCAAGTGTATGACAAGTGGTTACCTAAACTTCCAGCGGAGCTTACCGCTCGAAATGTCTTAATTTTTTGTGTGATTGCTTTGCTATGCATTGGTTCAGTCATGGTGGCTTCAGCCTCTATGCCTTATGCAGAACGTATGCATGAGGCTCCTTTTCACTATGTGATTCGTCATGCGATTTCCATTGTGGTTGCTGCTGCTGCTGCATTATTTGTATATAAAATTTCGTTAAATGTTTGGTTTAAAAATACCTTTCCATTTTGGTTGCTGACTATTTTTTTACTGCTTGCTGTATTGTTGGTGGGGACAGAGGTCAATGGTTCTACGCGATGGATTCGTATAGGTGGATTTACCTTACAGGCAACGGAAGTGGCTAAGGTTATGATGGCCATTTTTACGGCTGATTATGTGGTGCGACGGGCTGAAGAAGTTCGAAATAATATCAAAGGTTTAGTCCGCTTGGGTGCGGTGATGCTCATTACGGTCGGGCTGATTATTGCAGAACCTGACTTGGGTGCAACAGTGGTAATTGCGGTGATGATGTTGGGGGTTTTTTTCCTTGCAGGCGCACCTTTAATCCAGTTTGGTATTGCATTTGGTGCAATTTTATCTGCATTTGTATTTTTGATTGTATTTGAACCGTACCGTTATGAGCGTTTAATGTCATTCTCAAACCCTTGGGCCGATCCCTTGGGTACAGGCTATCAACTTTCTAATGCACTAATGGCATTTGGTCGAGGTGAATGGTTCGGCGTTGGTTTAGGGCATAGTATCCAAAAAATGTCATATCTTCCAGAAGCACATACTGACTTTATGTTGGCGATTCTAGGTGAGGAATTTGGTTTCTTTGGGATTGCAACAGTATTAACGCTGTCATTCGTGATGTTGGCATGTTGTATTCGTATTGGTCATCGTGCATTGCAACATCAATATTTACGTGCAGGCTATTTGGCCTATGGAATCAGTATTATTTTCTTATTACAGATTTTGGTAAATGCAGGCATGAATATGGGTATGTTACCGACCAAAGGTTTGACTTTGCCATTCATTAGTTATGGTGGGTCATCTTTAATTATGTGTGCAGTGATGATTAGCTTGATTTTAAAAATTGATGTAACAACACAAAAGGCTAATCCTGCAAGAGAAGAATCGAGTTTCTAAAACCGATTCCCTTATAGAGGAAAATGGTGTGACTAGGTTGAGGTCACACCATTTTTTTTGCATAAATATCAACCAAGATGACTGTTGCACCGTATTTGGGAATATTTGAAAGGTCAAGTAATGGAGTGGTTGAGATTAAATTTTATCAACATGCGGGATTTCGATTTTGAAACTCAGTATAAAAAGAGTTTATAGATAAATACCATTCATCTCGGTTCCCTGCGGAATACGCTTAATATCCCACTGAGCGATTGCCTGAGCCAGCATTTTATGTGGTTGATCTAAATCTACAGGATGTTGTCCTAAGGCCAAAATGGCGTGTTGAAGCAACTGAGGTGCATTTTGAAGATCTAAGGCGCGTGCTAAATTTTGTTTTGACAGTTTTTGACCTTCAGCATTCATGGCTAAAGGTAAGTGCATATATTGTAATGTCGGATAATTGAGTAATGAGCCCAACCAGATTTGACGTGCAGTATTGTCGAGTAAATCTGCACCACGAACGACATGCGTCACGCCTTGTAGATAATCATCAACGACTACAGCTAACTGGTAGTTAATAATGCCATCACGGCGTTTGAGTACAAAATCGCCCAACTGGTTTTCTAAATTGGAACAATGAGAGCCTTGTAAGCGATCTTCAAAGCAAATGTTCTGATTTGAAACTTTAACCCGAATGGCATGTTGTTCGAAGGGGAGGTGTAAACCTCGGCATGTCCCTGCGTAGATATGATTTGAGCCTAATATTTTACGGGTACACTGGCAAGCATAGATCAAATCTTTTTGCTTAAGTTGTGCTAAAACAGCTTCATAAAGATCTAGACGATCTTTCTGAAAAATAATTTTGACATCAGATTCAAATTCAAAGGCATCTAGACATTGGAGAATGTGTTGTTCACTGTCAGGATAAATGCGTGGAATGTCAGTATCTTCTATACGGACAATCCAAGTTCCTTGCTGTGCTTTAGCATCGCAATAACTTGCAACAGCAGTAATTAAAGAACCAAAATGCAACGGGCCGGTTGGCGATGGCGCAAACCGACCCGTATAACGGTGATTTTGTGTCGACATGAATGACTCAAATTAACCGTTATTTTGCTTCTCTTTGATTTCTGCTAATGTTTTACAGTCAATACATAAAGTTGCAGTTGGACGTGCTTCTAAACGACGTAAACCGATTTCGATACCACAAGTTTCACAGAAACCGTAGTCATCGTTTTGAATCGCTTCAATCGATTGTTCAATTTTACGAATGAGTTTGCGTTCACGGTCACGGGTACGCAATTCAATCGCAAACTCTTCTTCTTGCGTTGCACGGTCATTTACATCTGGAAGTGAAGATGATTCATCTTGCATGGTGTTCAAGGTGCGATCAACTTCAGACATGAGTTCAGTTTTCCACGCGAGCAAAATTTTACGAAAATGCTCGAGTTGCCCTTCAGACATGTATTCTTCATTTTTTTTCGGTTGATAAGGTTCAATACCAAAAAGGCTTGCTGTCGTACCGCCTTCTGATGCCTTTGGCTTAGTTTTACGGACACGTTTCGTAGCTTTTTCGTCTACAATAGCATCGGTTTGTTCATCTAAGATTTGGTTTTGATTTTCAGTCGCCATAAAGGGCATTCCTCATCATATACGTATATCTATACGCAAAAAATATGGTGATATGCAAGTATTTTTATCGCTGCCGATAGAATGTTGCCATCGGGGGTCGTCATCATATAGAGTTTTTACCAAAGATGAAAGCCATGAATCCAATGATCTGACTTTATGCATATCTTTATAGGAGCAATAACTTAATGGAAAACATAGCAAATGGAAAGCTAATAACCTGAAATTTCCTGCATTATTTTTTGGCTAAAGTTTTTAAGTCGAAAAACTTCAGTTTCAAATTCGCCATTTTCTTTTAATTGTAAATAACGATAACCAGGCGCCATATCATCTAAAGCGAAATTATGACTCAATGGCTTAAATTGGACACAGGTTGCTGGTGTGGATAAAAATGAAATTCCATTCCAAACATGCTTAGAATCTTGATGGACATGTCCGTAAATGACCGCTTTAATATGTTTAAAATGTTCTAAAATGTGAATAAATTCTTCTGTATTTTTGAGTTTATGTTGATCTATCCAATGTGATTTCATTGCAAAAGGATGATGATGACAGGCTAAAATAATATTTTTATCGAGCTGTTGTTCAAGAATCTGCTTGAGATGTTGTAGTTGCTCTGTTTGAATCCAACCATCAGTCTGTCCTTGTACGGCACTATTTAATAAAATAATGCTCCATTCACCTAGCTCAATTACTGTGGGTATCGGATCTGGGGTGTGAAAAGGGAAGTGAGCTAGATCATCATGATTCCCTGGAATTTGGAAAAAAGGAATTCCAAGTTTTTGCATGTAATTTTGATAGCGCGTATATGTTTCTGGATTGGCGATTTGTGCCAGATCCCCAGTATGAATCAGCGCATCAATATGCGGAAAGCGCTGTAATAAATCATCTATCACGGCATGAAAGTTTTGTTCAGGATTGATCTGCACGAATTCCGTTTCAGGCTGATCCATGAGATGAGTATCTGTAATTTGAATAATAATTTTATTCTGTAAATTCGGTGGTTTTAATGTTGGCATGTCTTCCCCTAGACACATTTATAATGTAGATATATGTTGCTTAAGCCATTGTAAAGCCATAATGACAGGTGCATTACGTAATCGGTTACCGTTTAATAATGTATTGAGTTCTGAGTATTGAATTAAATGTAATTTTATATTCTCACCTTCATCCAGCATACCGAAAATACCACCTTCGGAGGGTAGTGTTGTTTGGGCACTATATAAATGAAAAATTTCATTGCAGGCACCCGCTGAAGGATAAAAAGTAAATAGATGTTCTAATTGGTTGATTTCACAGCCTGATTCCTCAAGGCTTTCACGTCTTATACAGCTTGCTGGTGATTCATCACCATCAAGCACGCCTGCAATAATTTCAAGTTGCCAAGGGGAATCAATATCTTGTATTGCTCCTACTCGGAACTGTTCAATTAAGGCAAATTTTTGTTGTTTGTCATTGTAGATTAAAACACCGGCAGCTTCTTTACGTGCAATCAATTCACGTGAGATCACAGGCGTAGAATCATCTTGATTAAACAGGCGATGCTTGAAACTTACTTTCTCCACTTGAACAAAACCTTGAAACACAGATTCACGTGATTCTATTTTAAAATCGGTGTGGTCATAGGTCGCGTGTTGAAGAATATCCATAAACTCAATTAGAAGGAAACATGTTTATTTCATCCTAACTGAGAATTGGAAGAAGACAAATATTTTTTTAAATCTTTACACTTTATGGTACAACTTTTGCCCATGTTCCTGATAAGCGGTTTTCATTGCTTCGAGACCTGCTTCAACATTGGAATCTGACTCTTTATGGAGCTTGGCAATATTTTGATTTTGCGCATAATCCCGCACATTTTGTGTGATTTTCATAGAGCAAAATTTAGGCCCGCACATTGAACAGAAATGCGCAGATTTATGGGCTTCTTTAGGCATGGTCTCATCATGCATTGAACGAGCAGTGTCTGGGTCTAGACTTAAATTAAATTGGTCATCCCAGCGGAATTCAAAACGTGCCTTTGAAAGCGCATTATCTCGTACTTGTGCCCCCGGATGGCCTTTAGCTAAATCGGCAGCGTGTGCGGCAATTTTATACGTAATAATGCCATCTTTGACATCTTTCTTATTCGGTAAGCCTAAATGCTCTTTCGGTGTGACATAGCAAAGCATAGCTGTACCATACCAACCAATCATGGCTGCGCCAATTGCAGAAGTAATATGGTCATAGCCCGGGGCAATATCCGTGGTTAAAGGGCCTAGTGTATAGAACGGTGCTTCTTGGCAAACTTCGAGTTGTAGATCCATATTTTCTTTAATCATATGCATAGGCACATGCCCCGGACCTTCAATCATCACCTGAACATCATGCTCCCAAGCCCGGTGCGTGAGTTCACCTAAAGTACGTAGTTCGCTAAATTGAGCTTCGTCATTGGCATCTTGAATACAACCTGGTCGTAAGCCATCGCCTAAGCTAAATGAAATATCATACGCTTTCATGATTTCACAGATTTCATCAAAATGGGTGTAGAGAAAGTTTTCTTCATGATGTGCCAAACACCACTGCGCCATGATTGAGCCACCGCGTGACACGATACCTGTTAAGCGATTTGCAGTTAAAGGAACATAGCGTAAAAGTACACCTGCATGAATGGTAAAGTAATCTACCCCTTGTTCGGCTTGTTCAATCAAGGTGTCTTTAAAAATTTCCCAAGTTAAATTTTCGGCAACACCATCGACTTTTTCTAACGCTTGATAGATAGGTACCGTTCCGATTGGGACTGGTGAGTTGCGGATAATCCATTCGCGCGTTTCATGGATGTTTTTACCAGTGGATAAGTCCATGATGGTGTCTGCACCCCAACGCGTCGCCCACGTCATTTTCGCTACTTCTTCATCTATGCTCGAACCCAGCGCAGAGTTTCCGATATTGGCATTAATCTTAACCAAAAAATTACGCCCAATAATCATCGGTTCAATTTCAGGGTGGTTGATATTTGCTGGAATAATAGCGCGACCTTCAGCGATTTCCTTGCGTACAAATTCAGGCGTGATTTCTTTTAGATTTTTTGCACCAAAATTTTCACCGACATGTTGGCGCATATCAACACCTTCACCTTGACGCTGATTTTCACGAATTGCAATATATTCCATTTCAGGCGTAATGATGCCTTGGCGTGCATAATGCATTTGCGTCACGTTTTTACCCAATTTGGCACGACGGGGCTTTTGAATATGGGCAAAACGAATATTTGCAGTGCGAATGTCATTGGCGCGTTGTTGGCCAAATTCTGAAGACAGATTGTCTAAACGTTGAGTATCTTGGCGTTCTTCAATCCAGGTTTCACGGACATAAGGTAGGCCTTTATTCAAGTCAATTTGGATCGATGGATCGGTATATACGCCGGAAGTGTCATAAACCATCACAGGGGGATTATATTCTCCACCTAAACCAGTTGGGGTGTCTGAGAGGGTAATAGCACGCATGGGAACTTGAATATCAGGGCGTGAACCTTGGAGATAAACTTTAGATGACGCAGGTAAAATACGGGTTAAATCTTTGGCATCTTGCTCATGTTGAGCAGAAACAGGGGCTGAAGATAGATTCGTTAATTGGCTCATTGCAATGATCCTTATGAATGACATCAACGAATCAAGCACGACCAAAAACGTGGCAGACTTATCTGATGTTCAAATCTGAGTTGAATTGAAACAATAGATAAATTGAGGGCTTAAGTTTTCAGATGGCTTGATTCCTACGCAGGTCTTAACCTGATCAGGTTCAACGGTACTTGTGTTTAAGTTCATTCTGGTCATAAGACTAGAAGATACTGACACAATCTCAGCGAGGGTTTACTCGCGCTCCGTCAAGCTATGTGAGAGATATTATCATGTGATGTGGATAAAAACACTCACATTAATGATCTGTTTTAGCGGAATGAATATTGCGTATTTACACGCTATTCATGGCTATTATTGATGATTTTTAATGTATATATTTCTGATTTAATATTAAATTGGGTCAATTTTTCCAGTTAAATCACGATAAAATTTAGTGTCATTTGTAAAATAGGATGTTGGTATAGAACGTTAATGCAGTATTAGGTGAAGAGCTTAAAGGTCGGTTTGGAGTGTGCTGAATGGATGTTGCTTAGGGAATAAATAGCACAAGAACTCAGCTATATAAATGTTGGGTTGATGATGAAATAATCATCTACTGTCATCAAAACTTCATACAAGCTATGTTTTAATATTCACCGGTACTGTTTTCATTGCGCTGTAAGTGGAGTAACTCATCTTGAGCCCAAGCAACCCGATTTTAAATCATCATATTTCCTCGCAATTTAATGAGGATTTACAAGATGTAAATACTAAATTTATGACCATGGGTGGTTTAGTTGAGCAACAAGTTGCGAATGCGATTCATGCTTTGCTCGACACCAATGCGAATTTAGCAATAGAAGTGCAATTTCAAGACAATATTGTCAATCGCTATGAGCGTGAAATTGATGAAGCACTCACCCTCATTTTGGCACGTCGCCATCCTGCTGCGATTGATTTACGCATGGTGATTGCTATGAGTAAAGCCAATACTGACTTAGAGCGGATTGGTGATGAAGCGTCAAAAATTGCGCGTATTGCCCAGAATTTATGTGAGGAAGGTGAGTCGCCACGCGGTTACATGGAAACACGCCATATTGGTAACCAAGTTCGGGTAATGATTCATGAAGCATTAGATGCATTTGCCCGTGTGGATGCAGAGCAAGCTTTAAAAGTTTTACTTGCAGATGCAGATATTGATCGTGAATATCAATCTGCTACACGGACATTGATGACGTATATGATCGAGGATCCTCGTTATATTAGTCGCGTGATTAATGTGATGTGGATATTGCGTTCTTTAGAGCGTATTGGGGATCATGCCCGTAATATTTCTGAGCAAGTTATTTATATGGCTAAAGGTTTTGATGTGCGCCATACCAGCGTCGAAGAAATTGAAGAAAAGGTGCAAAATAGTCATTAAGTTAAGCAAATTGAAAGCTCTGGATGATTCAGGGCTTTTTATTGATGAATGATTTCTGTTTAATTAAAAGTATTTTAAGAAACGCAACGCAAAAAAAATTCCTAGACTTTGGGGAAAATCTAGGAAATAAAACTTAAAACTAAGTGTTGAATCTTATGTACTTAATATAGTGGCGTTATCTGTAAAAGTCATCGTCTTTTTTGTGACGCTTTGTAAGTTTTTATTGTTAAGTGTAGTTTGTGTCATTAAATCTGGTTGATCTGCTAGCTAGGTCTTGTGACCAGGCGCTAATCCAATAAAAACTATTATGAGAATATGAAAAATTATTAAATCGAATGGAATAACGTCAATCAACAATGTGAGGATTGAAAAAATCCCCACGGAGGTGAGGATTTTGATTTGAGAGATCATGTTGAACTGAAAAAAGAATCACTGCTTAGATTTAGATAAAGCTCATATGCTTGTTCTAGATCATTTTAAGGTCATGCTTTTTTAGTTCAGATATGACCTATATGTTTACTCAGGCTTCCAACCTTCGGCTTTTTCGACACTATCATCGTTAGCAAAGAATTTTTCACGCTGTTCTTCTAAAAACTTTTTTGCATCAGCTTCAAACACATTTAAACGCTTTTCATTAATCAATGTCGTTTGATGTTGTAACCATTCTTGCCAAGCTTGTTTCGAAACAGAGTTAAAAAATGCTTCACCTTTTGGACCTGGAAAGGGTGCAAAAGCTAAGCCTTCCATCTCTTTTTGATACTTGCGGCAAAATACTTGTCGAGTCATCTTCTAATCCTTAAGCGTAAAGTTTTTCTAAGCGAACGTAAGCACGTTCAATGGCTGCGGCAACTTGGTTTGGTGCAGTACCACCAATATGGTTGCGAGCATTAACAGATGCTTCTAAGGTTAAAGCTTTCTCAAAGACATCAGCTTGAATGAGGTCTGAGAACTGTTGTAATTGTTCCAGTGTGAGTTCAGATAAATCTTTGCTTTCTTGTACACCTAAAGCCACAGCTTTACCGACAATTTCGTGTGCATCACGGAAAGCCACACCATTTTTAACTAAATAATCGGCGAGATCCGTTGCTGTTGAGAAGCCACGCAGTGCTGCTTCACGCATGATTTCAATATTTGGAACCAATGCAGGAATCATGTCAGCAAATGCCATCAGTGAACCACGAACCGTATCAATCGCGTCAAATAGTGGTTCTTTATCTTCTTGGTTGTCTTTATTGTAGGCTAATGGTTGACCTTTCATGAGGGTCAAAAGACTCATTAAGTCACCATAGACGCGACCGGTTTTACCGCGAATAAGTTCAGGAACATCTGGATTTTTCTTCTGTGGCATAATAGAAGAGCCTGTGCAGAAACGGTCAGGAATATTCACAAATTTGAATTGCGCTGAAGTCCAAAGGATCATTTCTTCAGACATACGTGATAAATGCATCATGATTAAAGATGCCGCAGCAGTGAATTCAATGGCAAAATCACGGTCAGAAACTGCATCTAAAGAGTTTTCACAAACTGCTTCAAAGCCTAACAGTTCAGCAGTATATGCCCGTTCGATCGGGTAGGTTGTACCCGCAAGTGCTGCTGAACCTAATGGTAAGCGATTAACACGTTTACGGCAGTCAATTAAGCGCTCAGAGTCACGTACGAGCATTTCAAACCATGCCATTAAATGATGACCGAAGGTTACCGGTTGTGCAGTTTGTAGGTGTGTAAAGCCAGGCATAATGGTATTGGTATTTTGAGCCGCTAAACCTAAAATGCCTTTTTGTAATTTTTCCAGTAATTTTAAGATCGCATCAATTTCGTCACGCACATATAAGCGAATATCAGTTGCAACTTGGTCGTTACGGCTACGCCCAGTATGTAATTTTTTACCCGTGATGCCAATGCGGTCGGTTAAAAGTGATTCAATATTCATGTGCACATCTTCGAGCTCAATGCGCCATTCGAAATTGCCAGCTTCAATTTCCGCTTGAATGGTGTTTAAACCGTTGATGATGTCATCACGTTCTTGTTGAGTCAGTACGCCAACTTTAGCCAACATCGTTGCATGTGCAATAGAACCCGCAATATCTTGTTTATAAAAGCGTTGGTCAAATTGCACAGATGCTGTAAATTCAGCAACAAAGGCGTCAGTAGCTTCAGAGAAACGACCGCCCCACATACCCGAAGTTTGGGCTTGTGACGGATTTGAGGAATTAGATGATGTGGTCATGTCGGCTCAATAAAGTAAAAAGCAGTAGATTTAAGCGGAGTATAACAAATTCGGGTTCACTTGCCGCAGCTCAACAGGATGAATCTGGTAGAAAAAACCAACAAAATTTTTATCAATCCTATTTTTTTAGCAAAATGGGTAATTGGCAATATTTAATCGAATTGTTTATTGCCAGCAATGTTTTGGCTTTATTGATTGCACTTGCGGAGGCGCAGTCTTGGGGCAATTTGCAAGCAGGTCACGTTATACAATATATTTTATATATCAATTGGATATTGCTGGCATTTGTAGCGTTAATTGATGTTTTTCAAAAAAAAATACAAAAATTCAATGCGATTGAAAGTTCCATATTTGGCTTTTTTTTATTACAAGGAATTGTATTTTTTACCACGATTGTTTTAAATCTGGTCGGCTATTGGGGGGCTCATCATTCCTTACAAAATTTTTTATGGGCAAATTTGACTGATAATTTAGTACTACATTTGAGTTATGGGGTGTTATTGGGGGCATTTTGTTTGCGTTATATCTATATGCGCGAGCAATGGTTATTACAGCAAAATAGTGAATTGAATGCGCGTATACAGGCGATGCAAGCACGTATACATCCACATTTTTTGTTCAATAGCTTGAACAGTGTAGTGAGTTTAATCAGTATTGATCCCGATAAAGCGGAACAGATGTTAATTGATCTTTCTCGTTTGTTTAGAGCCAGCTTTCAAGAATTAAAATTGGTCAGCCTAAATGAAGAAATAGAATTATGCCGTCATTACATTGCGATTGAGCAAATCCGATTGGGGGATCGTTTGCAGGTTGAATGGAATATTCAACAACCATTACAACTATTACAAGTTAAAATTCCCCTGTTAACGTTACAGCCGTTGATTGAAAATAGTATTTTTCATGGCGTTGAGAAAAAAATAATCGATGCTAAGATAGGCATACTGGTTGAAATATTGCAAAATCAAGTCACTATAGTCATTACTAACCCGTTTATTCAGGATAAAATAAAAGCCCGGGAAGGGCATGGTATTGCAATAGAGAATGTAAAGCAGCGTTTAAAAGCGCACTTTGGGAATGGCGTACAATTTCGTAATTATGCCAGTAAGGAATTGTTTACGACCGTTATTCAATATCAAAATAAATAAAACAAGTCAGGGTTAACACATTAAAAAAATCATCGTTAACAGGGGCAAGGAGGTAAAATGGACATCCTTATTTGTGATGATGAGCCACTCGCAGTAGAGCGTTTGTCTCGCTTAGTATCGCAATTGGGACATCATGTGATTGCGACAGCACAACATGGTATACAGGCATTAGAAATGGTTCAGCAATATGAGCCAGATGTTATCTTGCTTGATATTCAAATGCCTGAAATGGATGGATTAACTTGTGCACAACATTTAAGTCGCTTGAATCCCATGCCTGCCGTGGTGTTTTGTACGGCTTATGACGTGCATGCTTTACAAGCGATCCAATCTCAAGCAAAAGGATATTTGCTGAAACCTATTGCAAAATCAGAGCTGCAAACCGTTTTAGACAATGTCACGAAACTGACTCAAGCTCAAATATCTAATATAGAACAAAAAGAAATCATGGAAGAAAAAAACCAAAGGCAGCAGATTGCTGCAAAAACCTATCGTGGACTGGAGTTGATTCCCATTGAAAATATTTATTATTTTCTTGCAGATCAAAAATACGTTACGGTCAGGCATAAAAATGGCAGTGTATTGATTGATGAAACCTTGAAAGATTTAGAGCAAGAATTTGCACATAAATTTATTCGAATTCATAGAAATGCATTGATTTCATTGGACTATCTTGATGGAATGGAGGTCATTACCTCTGGACAATATCATGTGCGCTGTCGCGAGCTAGATGAAAAGTTAGCAGTCAGTAGACGACATTTACCGCTCCTTCGAGAGCGAATGCAAAATTTATAAAATTTGTATGAATTTAAACGATTTTAGATAATTTACTTGCATTTTCAGGGTATCCAGTTAAGTTTAGAGTGTTTAAAGTTTGGCTGCTCTGAAATGATGAAAACCTTGAAAATAGCAACACGTCAAAGTCCGCTTGCATTATGGCAAGCAGAACACATTCGTGCACGATTAGAGATGCTGCACACGGATCTACACGTCGAGCTCATCACTTTTGTGACTCAAGGCGATAAAATTTTAGATACACCATTGGCTAAAATTGGTGGCAAAGGCTTATTTGTGAAAGAGTTAGAGGCTGCGTTGTTAGATGGACGAGCAGATTTGGCTGTGCATTCGATGAAAGATGTGCCGATGCAATTACCTGAAGGCTTAGAACTTGCGGTCATGTGTGAACGTGAAGATCCTTTTGATGCTTTTGTATCCAATCATTATCAAAAATTTGAAGATTTACCCCAAGGTGCTAAGTTGGGTACATCAAGCTTGCGCCGGAAATGTCAAATTTTAAAACAACGTCCCGATTTAGATGTGATTGATCTACGTGGTAATGTTGGCACACGCTTATCTAAGCTGGATGCAGGATTGTATGATGCGATTATCTTGGCAAGCGCAGGTTTAAAACGTTTAGAATTGAATGAGCGTATTCGTCATACTCTTACGCCAGAACTCAGTTTGCCAGCAGTAGGGCAAGGTGCTTTGGGTTTGGAGTGTCGTAGCAATGATCAGCGCGTTTTGGACTTAATTTTGCCATTGATGCATCCAGAAACCAATTTGTGTGTACGTGCAGAACGTGCATTTAATGCATATTTGGAAGGTGGTTGCCAAGTTCCAATCGCGGGTTATGCAACATTAACTGAAGATGAATTGAACCTTGAAGGACGTGTCGGAAGTGTTGATGGTCAAACGTTACTTTATGCTCGAGTGAAAGGTTCTGTGGATCAGGCTGAACAATTAGGTGTGCAACTTGCAAAAGATTTGTTAGGTCAAGGTGCAGGTGAATTACTAAAGGCATTCCATTAATTTGTTATGCAATTTATTAATACGAGACCTGCAGATCGTGCCCAAGCATTAACCGAATGCTTGGCTCGCTCTGGTTTTCAGGTGCTAAATTTACCGTTGTTAGAACTCAATGCATTACCGTATTCAGAAAAATTACAACAACTGTATGCACAACTTTTAGAAACTCAAATGATTGTTGTAGTCAGTCCGACTGCGGTCAATATTGGGATGCAATATTTACAGCAAAGTGGTGTATTACAATCACAATTAAATCATATTCAATGGATTGCTGTTGGTCAGACCACTGCCAGAACTTTAGAAGCTTATGGGATTCAAAGCCTTATTCCAGCCGTAGAAACCTCTGAAGGAATGTTAAGTTTACCGATTTTTCAAAATAGGTCAGATTTAACACGAATTGCATTTTGGCGGGGTGAGGGTGGACGGCAATTTATGATGCAGCACTGTCTTGATCATCATATTCAAGTGCTCAATTTTTTATTATATGAACGTCATTGTCCTGCGAGTAGCGCGGTAAAATTTTCTCAATTAATAACGTCATTTTCCGAAAATCCACAAACATATTGGATGTGCGTGAGTAGTGAAGCCAGTTGGAAGAATTGGCTTTCTTTATGCCAAGAACATACCAGTTTATTGCAAAATTGCCATTATTTAGTGTTAGGTGAGCGTTTGTATCAAGTTTTGCAACATGATGAAAACAAGGCACAATACCATTTCAGGTTCAGTAAAATATTAAATTTACATCCGAATACTGTGCTTGAAAAAATTACTGAGTTGCAAAGGGAATTATGAAAAAGTTTATTTATGTCTTATGTTTAGTCGGTATCGCATGGCTGATTAAGTTGAGCTATGACTTTTATCAGATCTCGGCTCAGCTTGAGACTTTGCAAAATGCACTGCATCAAAGTGAACAGCAGAATGCAAATTTAAATGATCGCCTAGTGGCACTTCAGCGACAAACTGTGGGTCAGCAAGATCCAAATTTAGTGATGGATTCAAAGCAGATTAAAACTGAGGTGGCATCAGGCTTAAGTCCAAATCTGGTGATTCAACAGCAATTAGAATTGGTTCAGTTTGCGCTACAGCAACACCAGTATGTATATGCTGTTGAAAAGTTGAATCAGCTGGAACAAGCGCTTGAACATTATGCACTGGCTGATACGATAAAGAAAAGTTTGCAGCAAAGTATTGAGCAAGATAAACAAAATATTCAACAGTTTGTATTGGCAAGTAATGCACAACAAACACTATTAGAAGATATTTTACATCAGTTAGATCAAGAAATTGCCAAAGAATTAGAGAATACGCAATTAAAACCATCGAAGAGTGTGACTGAGCATTTTTGGCAAAAATGGTTTCAGATCGATGTGGTGACACAACCATCCTCTGAATTGGTAAACCGTAAAATTATTTTAAAAGAAACCCAGTTGCGTATTTTATTGGCTCAACAGGCTTTGGCGCGTGGGGAAGTGCTTGAGTATCAAATGATGTTGAATCTTGCTATCCAGCAATGCAATGCTTTACCTGATGCTGCAAGCCAGAAATATAAACAACAACTAATTAATCTGAAACAAATCCAAATGCTTCCTGCACCGAAGTTGAATAGTATAGCGATTTTAGGGTAAGCACATTATGAAACAGATTTTACTTGCTTATGCGCTGGTTAGTTTAATTATCATCGCGATTATGAGTGTGATGAGCTATGGTGCAGGAGCTGGCTATGTATATCTGTTATGGCATGGGGTTCAAATTCAAACCAACGTATGGGTTGTGTTGTTTTTAATAGTTGTGGTGAGTCTTTTTTTACAGATGTCATGGCTGATGTTAAAGCGGTCAATTCATCGCGAAAAACGTCAATTAGAGCAGGTATTAAATTTTAGTCATTTACATCCTTATGAGCAATTGGGGGTGATTTGGATATTAGACGGTGAAGAAGAGCAACAGGCATTTGTACAACAGGTCTTTGATCAGTCTGGTTTGCTTAAGCAAGTGGTGTATGCAAGGCTTAAATACCAACAAAACCAATATGCTGAGGCTTTAGTTGATCTTGAACGGAGTCCAGCATCGGCATTTGAGTTGGCTGAGATTCAGCGCATTGAAATTTATTTGGCCCAAAATGATGCACAGCAAGCGTTAACGCATTTAGAATTTTTAAATGGTCATGCCTTATCTCCTTGGTTAGATCAGGTGAATTTAGCATATACGCAACGCATGTCAGAATTGTGGGGGATATACGCGGTACAATTCCCTTGGCAATATTTACATTCGACACAATTTGGCCAATTAAATACGGCAATGAAAAATGACTGGCTCGTCCAAATATTGGGGCAGTTTGAACAAGCCAATTTAGAAGAAATTGAGCTTTTGCAGCAACGTTATATTGAATTGGCGGAGCATATTGCAACCTTATCTTTTGATACGAGAAAGTTATGGTTAAAAGTATTATCTCGATTATCTGAAATGGGGCAGCAGCATCAGAATTTGGCACTACAAATGCTTGATGAGCAATTTGATCAAGATGTATTTTATCTGTGGTTTCAACACCAGTTATTGAAGCAAGTGCCAGATTATGATGCGCTTGAACAGAAAATTAATCAGTTTGAAAGCAAATATCCAGGTATGCCTGTATTTAGTTTTGCCAAATGGCATATATATATTGCCACGGGTCGAATGGATGAAGCAAAGGCATTATTAAGTCTTTATCCTAAAAATATATTGATGAATTATTTGAGAATTAAAGCAACATTTAATGGGAATGAGGAATTGATTCAGCAACTTAATTTAGTATTTGAAAAAGATGCTAATTTTATCCAATTTAAAATATGAGAATAGTCATGGATGAACTTTTAAATTACCCAGTGATTTATGAGCAAAAAGTTGCTTGGGGAGATATGGATGCTTTTGGTCATGTGAATAATGTGATTTATTATCGTTATATGGAAAGTGCGCGTATTGCTTATTTTGATCAGTTGAATATTTTTGCACAGAATATTTATACAGTAGTATCTTCAAATCAATGTCAGTATTTAAAACCAGTAGTTTATCCAGATCATTTGAAAATCGGTGTACGTGTCAATGAAATTCGGAATAGTGCGATTCGTATGCATTATGTGTTGTGGAGTGAGCAGCAAAATGCGGTTGTTGCAACAGGGGATGCTGTGATTGTATTTGTTGATCCTATTGAAATGAAAAAAACCTTAATTCCGGTTGAAATTAAAAATATGATATTAACTTTAGAGCAATCGGTTAATCATGAATTAAGTTAACTGTGTCATTATTTAAATATTTTATTCATTTTAATCGTATATTTTTATGTTGTTTTAAAACGTTATACATATTGATTATTGGTATCAATAAAAATATTATGAGTAAGAAATTATTGTTGATAATAATTATTCAAATTTATGGAGTTTAAATGATGCCAGATATTAGTAATTTATCAGTTGAAGAATTAAGACGTTTAACCGTACAAGCAGAAGCGTTGATTGAATCAAAGAAAGATCAAGAAATTGAAGATGCTTATAATAGTATTATGCAAATTGCCGAAACTGTTGGATTAAGTTTGGAGCAATTGATTGAATACGGGACGCAAAAACGTAAGAAAACAACGCGCAAAGCTGTAGAGCCACGTTATCGCAATAAAGATAACGGTGCTGAGACGTGGACTGGACGCGGTAAACAACCACGCTGGTTAGTCGCACAGCTTGAAAAAGGTGCGAAATTAGAAGATTTTCTTATTTAATTTCATCGAATTGTCATTCGATCATCTTAAAATTAAAAAAACCAAGCAAGAATGCTTGGTTTTTTTATATGAGTGAATTGGCGATATGCAAAATATATGCATAATGGTGTTGAATAAGGGCATCAGCTTACATGGAAGAAGAAATGAATAAATTGGTAAGGGCTGGATGAAGAATAAATCAAAACAAATAACTTGGTGGATCATTGGGGTTACCGCTTTTTTAGTTTTTGTATTGTTACAAGTCCCAGCATCGTGGTTGATTGCAAAATTTTATAAAGATAACCAGATCCTACAGAATGTGAGTGGCAATATTTGGCAAGGACAGGCCGATTGGCATAAAGGCAATTTACGAGGCTCAGTGGCGTGGAAAACACGACCTTTAGATTTACTGTTATTACGGCTTGGTGCTGATCTTGATATTCATAGCGGACAAACCCAATTACAAGGTATTGCTGCTTATGGGCTGGGCAAAAAAATTATTATTAAACAAATGTCGGGGCAAATTGCTCCTGAAACATTAAAAACAATTGTGAATTGGCAATGGCCAACAAATGCAATCCAATTGACAGATCTTCAATTTAGCCTCAATAAAGACCAAGGTTTTCGTGATACAGCGGGAACGCTGCAATGGGCTGGAGGAGAGTTGATTTATACCTTTGGTCAGCGTCAAGACCGTATGAATATGCCATCCTTATTGGGGCAGTTGAAAGATGAGTCTGGAAAATTACAGTTTGATATTCAAGATCAACGTAGCCAAAAAATGGCCAACATTGGATTGGATCAAAATATGATGTTGGATGTTCAGCTGACACAAAGATTATTGCTGAATGTGCCATCGTATGATGGTAAAGCTGGTTTGGATACTTATGTCATCAGTAGTCGGCAACCCCTTGTGCAAGGTGGTTTTTAATGATGGATATGCAAGCGAAATTTGAAAATATTTCTTGGGGAAAAGCGGATAAATTAGCTCCGCTTGTCTTGTTACTGCTTATTTTAGCGTTATGTTGGAAATTGGCATCAATATTTTGGTGGGTTGTGGCACCCCCTCAAGTGATCAATCCTGAATCAGTGACTTTGGGTTCGCAGCAACAACTTGTTCCCAATATTTCTGGCTTTGCATTGTTTTATGAAGCAGGATCTGCGGCTAAAGCAGATGACCAAATGCAAATGCAATTGCAGGGCGTGGTATTGGGTTATCCGAATCGTTATTCATCCGCCGTGATCAAAGTTAATGAAGTGGCTGATCGTTATGCGGTTGGACAAAATATTGAAGGCAGTTCTTACCAGCTTGCTGAAGTGTATTGGGACCATATTGTGTTAAAACAAAGCAATGGTTCGGTGCGCGAATTGAAATTTAAGGGTCTTGAAAATTTGAATCAACCCATGATTCCTACTCAAACTGCTAATTCAGCGCATTCGCCAACAGCATCTGAAAATACGCCTTCTGTAAATTCTGAACAAAATGCACTCGGTCAGGCCATTCAAAAAATGAACGAAGATCGGGATGCTTATATGAAAAACATGGGTGTGAATACGGCTGGTGGGCAAGGTTATGAAGTGACCGAGCAAACACCATCTGCGTTAAAGAGTAAATTGGGGTTACGGTCAGGAGATCGTATTCTTTCTCTGAATGGGCAAACAGTCGGTCAAGGACAAAGTGACGTACAACTGTTAGAACAAGCAAAAAAAGAGGGGAAGGTACGCATTGAAATTAAGCGTGGTGATCAGGTGATGACCATTCAGCAAAGTTTGTAAATGTTAGGCTTACAAATAAAATTAGGAAAGATAATAAGTTATGGCTTTTTTGAATCATCATCGACCGCTTTGGGCTTTAGTTGCTGCAGCACCTATGTTGGCAGCAGTGAGTACTGCAACCCAAGCACAGACTTGGAAAATTAACTTACGTGATGCTGATCTAACTGCATTTATTAATGAAGTTGCAGATATTACGGGGAAAAATTTTGCTGTAGATCCACGTGTGCGCGGTAATGTAACGGTTATTTCAAATAAGCCTTTAAATAAAAGTGAAGTCTATGACTTATTTTTAGGGGTTTTGAATGTCAATGGTGTAGTTGCTGTGCCATCTGGAAATACCATCCGTCTAGTTCCTGACAGTAATGTCAAAAATTCGGGTGTGCCTTACGATTCGGGCCGCAATGCACGAGGTGACCAAGTGGTGACTCGAGTACTCTGGTTGGAAAATACCAATCCAAATGACTTGATTCCAGCCTTGCGTCCTTTAATGCCTCAATTTGCGCACCTAGCAGCTATTCAGGGGACCAATGCTCTGATTGTTTCTGATCGCGCCAGTAATATTTATCAGCTAGAAACGATTGTTCGTAATTTAGATGGTACGGGTCAAAATGATATTGAAGCGGTGACTTTACATGCCAGTCAAGCAGAAGAAATTATTACATTATTAGAGTCGATGTCTACCACGGGTGCTTCAAAAGATTTTGCTGGCGCACGTGTGCGTATTATTGCAGATGCACGTACCAATCGTATTTTAATTAAAGGTGATACGGCAACTCGGAAACGTATTCGCCATATGATAGAAATGCTCGATGTTCCATCAGCAGATCGACTGGGTGGGTTAAAAGTCTTTAAGTTGAAGTATGCCAGTGCTAAAAGTTTATCGGAAATTTTACAAGGTTTAGTCACGGGCCAAGCGGTCAACTCTAATTCCAATTATTCATCTTCAAATAGTAATTCAAATAATGGTATGAACAATTTGATGAATAATAATTCATCGGGTAATTCGGGTTCCAATGGCGGTTCAAGCATTTCAACACCAGGGATTAATTTAGGTGGTGGCTCTACTAAAAATAATCAAAATAATAATGTCAGTAGTTTTAATGGCAATGGCGTCAGTATTATTGCAGATGGTTCACAAAATGCATTGGTGGTCAAAGCTGACCCACAATTAATGCGTGAAATTAGCGCTGCGATTCAACAGCTTGATGTACGCCGTGAACAGGTTTTGATTGAGGCGGCAATTATTGAAGTGGCTGGAGATGACGCTGATCAACTGGGCGTTCAATGGGCCTTGGGTGATTTAGCCAGTGGTGTGGGCTTGGTGAACTTCTCCAATGTGGGTGCAGGTATTGCCAACTTGGCGGCTGGATATTTGACTGGTGGTGCTGCTGGTTTAGGTGCCGCATTAACCTCGAGTAAAAATGGAGTCGGTTCTGTTATTGGTATTGGGGATTATAAAGAGGGTGCAGATGGTTCGCGTAAACTCTATGGTGCACTGATACAAGCATTAAAATCCAATGTAAAATCAAATCTCTTATCTACTCCATCCATTGTCACCATGGATAATGAAGAAGCCTATATTGTGGTGGGTCAGAATGTACCCTTCGTGACAGGGTCGGTCTCAACTTCATCAACGGGGGGGAATCCGTATACCTCTGTAGAACGTAAAGATGTCGGTGTAACCTTGAAAGTGATCCCTCATGTGGGTGAAGGTGGCACGGTTCGTCTTGAGGTCGAGCAGGAAGTTTCAGCTGTGCAAGATAAAGGTCAGGCCACAGACTTGGTGACCAGTAAGCGAGCCATTAAAACCTCAGTTTTGGCTGAGCATGGACAAACCATTGTCTTGGGAGGCTTGATTTCAGACAATAGTATCCATAGTCGTCAATCTGTACCCGGTTTGGGTTCTCTTCCGGGGATTGGTTACTTGTTTAGGGCAGACAATAAAATTGCGGAAAAGCGCAATCTGTTAGTATTTATTCATCCAACGATTGTGGGAGATAATGCCGATATACGCCGTATTGCACAGCAACGTTATGATCAATTGTATAGTTTGCAATTGGCCATGGATAAGGATGGTAACTTTTCCAAGCTCCCTGAAAATGTAGAAGATGTTTATCAACAACGACTACCGATTACTTCAAGTATTACTGCGCAGCCGAAAGTTGAAAACTATCAAGCTGTACCATCGGGTGGAACCATGTCGAAGGGTGTTGTGATAACTCCTCTTGCGATTGAAGCACCTGTACAAAAAGTGAGAGTAGAGCTAGTACCCGATTGAAGTGAATAGAATATTGATAACAGTGTTATCTGTGTCTTGATGATCAGTGTGTAAAAATACAATGCTGCCGTGTTAAGATAAATTTGAATCAGAATGAGAAAATCGTCATGACTTGGAAATTACAATCTGTTACTGGTGAGTCAACAGGAGAGGCTGTCAATATTGATCGTGATATGTTGATTGGCCGTCATCAGGATGCTGATTTTGTTTTGCAATCGGCTGAAATTTCTCGTCGCCATGCTGCACTTGTGTTGAAAGACAATATGCTCTGGATTCAAGATTTGAATTCATCGAATGGTACATTTGTGAATGATGTACGTATTGCACATGAAACTTTATTAAACAATAAAGATATTGTTCAATTTGCAAGTTTGAAATTTTCGGTTATTCAGGTTGCTCAAGATGAGTTTACTGAAAGTGTTTTAGAACCAATTGTGACTGAATCTCAAACGCTGGAACAACCTGCTGAAGCGATTGCAACTTCTGAATATGTCGCTGAAAAGACGCCTGAGATAAGAACAGAAAATGCAGTGCAGCATACGCCAGCTGAAGCAATGAATGATGCTGGTATGCCAAGTTTGACTGAGCGTGCTGCGGAAGTGGTGGTAACGCCAGAAGGGATGCCTGAGCGTGTGGCTATACCGAAGCCTGCACCTATTCCGCAAGGCATCGATATCAAAGCTAAGCCTGAATCTGCATCCATTGTTATTCCAGAAGCTGAGCCAGTGGTAAGTCCGCAACAAGAACAAAAGACAAATGCTTCGGTTGGATTAATCACGATTGTTACATTGATTGTTCTGGCTATTTTAGCTTGGCTATTCTTTAAATAAGGCTGATGATCCATGCAATCAAGGCATGCAATGGCATGCCTTTGTTATTTGAATGAAGTGATTTTAAGATGGTTTAGAGGTATACGATGAGTGTGGCGAAATTAGAACAACGAGAATTAATTTTATTTGATCTAGATGGAACTTTGGTTGATTCAGCTTTTGATTTATATCGGGCGATGAATCTGAGTTTAGAGCGCTTAAATTTGCCCATAGTGACTGAAGCACAAGTTCGTATTTGGATTGGTAAGGGAACCTCACTTTTTTGTAGTAGTACCTTGCAATATCTGCAAGGCGAAGTGAATCCGGTGTTACATCAGCAATTGCTTGACACTTTTTTAGAAATTTATAACGCAGAACCTTGTGTCGACACTCAGCCATTTCCAGGCATTCTGGCATTTTTAGACTGGGGTTTGGCCAACAATAAAAAATTGATTTGTGTGACCAATAAGCCAGAACAGCCGGCACGGAAAATTCTTGAAGTGTTGGAGATGGATCATTATTTTGTAGATGTCATTGGAGGTGATCGCTTTGAACAGCGTAAGCCGCATCCAAAGCCCTTGCTTTATTGTGTGGAGCAATATGCTTCGTCATTTGATACAACTTTAATGATTGGCGATTCAAGTAATGATGTGGAAGCAGCACGTCGTGCTGAGGTCGATTGTGTTGTGGTGAGCTATGGTTATAATCATGGTGAGGATATTCGTTTGTGTCAGCCGCAGCAAATTGTGAATGATTTAACAGAATTACTTTAAGTGATATTAGGTTTGGAATAATTCGGTGATAAGGAAGAGGGATGAAAAGTTATAACGTTTTTCGATGGCGTCATTAAGTCAATTTAAAAGTAGCACTTTACTTAGTACATTCGAAAATAGAGAGAATTCCTCATGACCACTCAAACTCAATTTGAACAATTAAAATCGGTTGGCTATAACCTTATTCCTGTCTATCGTCAAAGACTGGCAGATACAGATACACCTTTGTCTGTATTTGCACGGTTAAAACAACATAAACAAGCCTATTTATTTGAATCTGTCGAAGGTGGGGAGAATTGGGCGCGCTACTCCATTATTGGTCTAGGTGAATCTACGGTTTTTTCCTGTAATGCAGGACAACTCACGGTTCAAGCAGTCGATGGTCAAATTGCTACACAACTGTGTAGTGATCCGTTTCAATATATTCGTGATTATTTAAGTCAGTTTAAAGTACCTACGACTCAAGAGCTTCCAGCTTTGCCAAACTTTACTGGAGGATTGGTGGGGTATTTTGGCTATGATGCTGTGCGCTATATTGAGCCGCGATTAAAAAATGTACCTGCAGCTGATCCGGTGGGTTTACCTGATATTTGGATGATGCTGTCTAAAACGGTTATCGTATTTGATAATTTAAAAGATACCCTTTTTCTCATTGTGCATGCTGAAACCAATGATGTGGATGCTTATCGCAAAGCGCAAGCGCAGTTGGATGCATTGGAAGAGTTACTTGCAACCCCAATTAGCTTAAAAGCAAAAAAACATACACCACCACATTTTGTATCTTTAACGGGTAAAGAGAAGTATTTAGAGTCGATTGAAACGGTTAAAGAGTATATTCGTGCTGGTGACGTGATGCAGGTGGTACCAGGGCATCGCATGGTGTCTGATTTTGATGGTGATCCGCTACAAGTTTATCGTGCTTTGCGTCATTTGAATCCATCGCCGTATTTGTTCTTGGTGCAAGGGCAGACCTTAACAGATCAGAAACCGTTTTATGTGGTGGGTTCATCTCCAGAGATTTTATCGCGTTTAGAAAATGGTATTGCTACGGTACGTCCGTTAGCAGGAACGCGACCACGCGGAAAAACCAAAGAAGAAGATTTGGCTTTAGAGAAAGATTTACTTTCTGATGAAAAAGAAATTGCTGAACATCTTATGTTGATCGATTTAGGTCGTAATGATGTTGGTCGCGTCTCTAAAATTGGTAAAGTACAAGTCACTGATCAAATGGTGATCGAGCGTTATTCGCATGTGATGCATATTGTCTCCAATGTTCAAGGCGAAGTTTTGGATGATGTCGATGCTTTGGATGTTTTTAAAGCAACTTTTCCAGCGGGAACACTTTCAGGTGCACCTAAAATTCGTGCGATGGAAATTATTGATGAAGTTGAGCCGGTAAAACGCGGTATTTTTGGTGGAGCTGTCGGTTATTTAGGCTGGCATGGTGAAATGGACATGTCAATTGCGATTCGAACCTGTGTCATTCGTGAAAATAAAGTCTATGTTCAGGCTGGAGCAGGGCTGGTTGTGGACTCAAATCCTGAATCTGAGTGGAATGAAACCCAAATAAAAGCTCGTGCAGTGATCAAAGCGGTTGAATTATCATCAAATGGTTTGATTTTATGAGTTTTTAGCGTTTTTTTTGAAAAAAACACTTGCAAGGTTTCAGAGTTTTGCTAAACTGCACACCGTTCCGATACGAAACGTACGAAACAAAAGAAACGCCGGCATAGCTCAGTTGGTAGAGCAACTGACTTGTAATCAGTAGGTCCACAGTTCGAATCCGTGTGCCGGCACCATCTTAAAGTTTTGTAGTGTAAGTAGTAAAAGAGCAGCACTGAAGTAAGTGTAAAAGGTGGGATTCCCGAGCGGTCAAAGGGAGCAGACTGTAACTCTGCCACGTAAGTTTCGAAGGTTCGAATCCTTCTCCCACCACCATTAAATACTTCGAAAGTGAATAGTACCAACCTTAAGCGGGAGTAGCTCAGTTGGTAGAGCGGCAGCCTTCCAAGCTGCATGTCGCGAGTTCGACCCTCGTCTCCCGCTCCAATCGAATATTTATTTTGCTCTTATAGCTCAGCGGTAGAGCACTCCCTTGGTAAGGGAGAGGTCTCGAGTTCAAATCTCGATAAGAGCTCCAGATTACAGTTTAGTAGATTACTCTACATAGTTCCCCAAAAGCAGGCTTATTAGTCTGCTTTTTAAGTATTTAGGTGTCTAGCTTTTTAGGCGATTGTCGATACTGAGTTGTTTTGACCCGTGTTCGACGTAAACGAGGAAGATCATCATGGCTAAGGCTAAGTTTGAACGTAATAAGCCACACGTAAACGTGGGTACAATTGGTCACGTCGACCATGGTAAAACAACTTTAACAGCTGCGATTGCAACTGTATGTGCTAAACAATTTGGTGGCGAAGCGAAAGACTACGCTGCAATTGACTCTGCACCAGAAGAAAAAGCACGTGGTATTACAATTAATACTTCGCACGTAGAATACGACTCTCCAGCTCGTCACTACGCGCACGTAGACTGTCCAGGTCACGCCGATTATGTTAAAAACATGATCACTGGTGCTGCTCAGATGGATGGTGCAATCCTTGTATGTGCTGCGACTGATGGTCCTATGCCACAGACTCGTGAACACATCCTTTTGTCTCGTCAGGTTGGTGTACCTTATATTCTTGTATTCCTTAACAAGTGTGACCTTGTTGATGATGAAGAATTACTTGAATTAGTAGAAATGGAAGTTCGTGAACTTCTTTCTACTTATGACTTCCCAGGTGATGACACTCCAATCATTCGTGGTTCAGCACTTGCTGCACTTAACGGTGACGAAGGTCAGTATGGTGTTCCTGCTGTTCTTGCTCTTGTTGAAGCGCTTGATACTTATATTCCACAACCAGAACGTGCAATCGATAAAGCATTCTTAATGCCAATCGAAGATGTATTCTCTATCTCTGGTCGTGGTACGGTTGTAACAGGTCGTGTTGAAGCTGGTATCGTTAAAGTTGGCGAATCAGTTGAAATCGTTGGTATTAAAGATACAGTAGTGACTACTGTAACTGGCGTAGAAATGTTCCGTAAATTGCTTGACGAAGGTCGTGCTGGCGAGAACTGTGGTGTTCTTCTACGTGGTACTAAGCGTGAAGACGTTCAACGTGGTCAAGTACTTGCTAAACCAGGTACAATCAAACCGCATACTAAGTTTGATGCTGAAGTATACGTGCTTTCTAAAGAAGAGGGTGGTCGTCATACTCCATTCCTTAATGGTTACCGTCCACAATTCTATTTCCGTACAACTGACGTAACTGGTGCGATCCAATTACAAGAAGGCGTGGAAATGGTTATGCCTGGTGACAACGTAGAAATGTCAGTAGAATTAATCCACCCAATCGCAATGGACCCAGGTCTACGTTTTGCGATCCGTGAAGGTGGTCGTACGGTTGGTGCTGGTGTAGTTGCTAAAGTAACTGTGTAATAAGTTTAAAAGATGCTCATACCGAGAATTGCGATTCTCGGTATGTTTTTATAAAGGTTAGTAGTTCAATTGGTAGAGCGTCGGTCTCCAAAACCGAATGTTGGGGGTTCGAGTCCCTCCTGGCCTGCCAGATTATTTTTTAATAAAAAAGCTTGATGCCGGCTAAATTGTCATATAATAAGTCGCGAAACCTACGACGAGTACAAAAATGTCGAATGATAAATCACGTGACGCCATGGGCGACGCAGCAATTCCTCAAAGAAATAATTCAGCTGAAGTAGTTGGTTCTGATTCTCCACTCGATATTATTATGTGGATAATTGCATTGGCTTTGATCATTGCTGCACTTATGGTGAATCAGTTTTTGCCTGGATATTGGGCGCCAGCAAATAATATTTGGGTGCGCATAGGGGTAATTATTGCTTGTATCGTTGGGGCTTTGGGTTTATTATACGCCACCCATCAAGGCAAAGGCTTTGTTCGTTTGCTTAAGGATTCGCGTATAGAACTACGTCGAGTGACTTGGCCAACGAAACATGAAACAGTAACTACTTCATGGCAGGTTTTACTAGTCGTTGTTGTTGCTGCAATCGTTTTGTGGTGTTTTGACTACTTAATTGGTTGGTTTATGAAGTTTATTATCGGGTAAGAGAGCTATGAAACGTTGGTACATTCTTCATGCCTATTCAGGTTATGAAAAACAAGTGATGCGTTCACTTAATGATCGAATCCAGCGTAGCGCTGTTGCTGATAGTTTTGGTGAAGTCCTCGTTCCTACCGAAGAAGTGGTGGAAATGAAGGATGGTAAGAAACGTAAGTCAGAGCGTAAATTCTTTCCAGGCTATGTATTGGTCGAAATGGAAATGAATGATGATACTTGGCATATCGTCAAAGAATGTCCAAAAGTATTGGGTTTCATTGGTGGTACAGCAGAAAAACCTGCGCCAATTACGCAAAAAGAAGCTGATGCGATTCTTGCTCGTGTACGCAATACTGGTGAAGCACCTCGTCCTAAGACAATGTTTGAGCCAGGCGAAGAATTATTAGTTACAGATGGTCCATTCACAGACTTTAAAGGTGTGGTGGAAGAAGTCTTGTACGAGAAGTCACGTTTAACGTTGACGATTAATGTATTTAATCGACCAACTCAAGTTGAATTGGAATTTCGCCAAGTCGAAAAAACAATTTAATTTCAATTGGTTGGAAAAACGCCCGATTTATCGGGCATTATTATTATAACAATGATTTATCGTTGTTATACGTAGACTTGGGGAGCCTAGCGGCGTCTGTACCCAGAGGTAATTTGAAATGGCTAAGAAAATTGACAGCTATATCAAGCTGCAAGTTCCAGCTGGTAAAGCAAATCCATCTCCACCGATTGGTCCTGCATTGGGTCAACGTGGTGTTAACATCATGGCATTCTGTAAAGAATTCAATGCTGCGACACAAAAAGTTGAAGTTGGTCTTCCAATTCCAGTTGTGATTACTGTGTATAACGATAAATCGTTTACATTTATCATGAAAACTCCTCCTGCTGCGATTCTTCTTAAGAAAGCTGCGGGTATTCAAAAGGGTTCAGCTGTACCTAACAAAACTAAAGTTGGTAAGTTGACTCGCGCTCAGTTGGAAGAAATTGCGACTACTAAAGAACCAGATTTAACTGGTGCTGATTTAGACGCACGTGTACGTACCATTGCTGGTTCTGCGCGTTCTATGGGCTTGGAAGTGGAACTATAAGACATGGCTAAGTTAACTAAACGTCAAAAAGCTATTGCTGCTGCTGTTGAAGCTCAAAAAGTTTACACTTTGGAAGAAGCGGTTCAGGTTCTTAATGAACTTTCAGCTGTTAAATTCAAAGAATCTATGGATGTATCGGTAAACTTGGGCGTTGACCCACGTAAATCTGATCAAGTTGTTCGTGGCGCGACTACACTTCCTGCAGGTACTGGTAAAACTGTACGTGTTGCTGTGTTTGCTCAAGGCGCTGCTGCTGAAGCAGCTAAAGCTGAAGGCGCGGACATCGTTGGTTTTGATGATCTTGCTGAAAGCATTCAAGCGGGTAACTTGGACTTTGATGTTGTAATCGCAGCTCCTGACGCTATGCGCGTTGTAGGTAAGTTGGGTACAATTCTTGGTCCACGTGGTTTAATGCCTAACCCTAAAGTTGGTACTGTAACTCCTGACGTAGCGACTGCAGTTAAAAATGCAAAAGCTGGTCAAGCGCGTTACCGTGTTGACAAAGGTGGTATCATCCACGCTGCGATTGGTCAAGTTGGCTTTGAAGCTGCTGCGATCCGTCAAAACCTTGAAGCTCTTGTAGCTGACCTTAAGAAAGCAAAACCTGCGACTTCTAAAGGTATTTATATCAAGAAGATCACTTTGAGCTCGACTATGGGTCCTGGTTTGATCGTTGATGTAGCAAACGTTACTAAATAATTTTACGTTTCGTAAAATTATTACAGAATTTTAAAGCCCTGAGCAATATTTGAAGTAGTGCTTCAAATATTGCGCAAGACATCCGGCTTCGGAAATCTTGCAAACTTAGGCAAACTTTGAATTGATAAATTTATTTATCAGCGTCAAAGACCTCGGGCGAGGAGGGTTCTTCGGAGCTTTCTTCTTAAAATTTCAGTCCGAGTAGACGCGGTGGTGTGATTTATTCCTCCTCCGCGTGTAAGTCAAATCTTTGTTGACTTACGAATTGGGAGTGTACTCGTTTGAGTACATAAATCACTGTTAGGAGGATTTACAATGGCTCTTCTTATAGAAAGCAAAAAACAGATCGTTGCTGAAGTGGCTGAAACTGCTTCTACAGCTTTCGCTGCCGTTGTTGCTGACTACCAAGGTTTAACTGTTGGGCAATTAACTGCTCTTCGTGTTGAAGCTCGTAAACTAGGTGTTGCTACACGTGTTGTACGTAATACTTTGGCTAAACGTGCTCTTCAAGATACGCAATTCGCTATTTTGAATGACAACCTTGTTGGCCCAACAATCTTAGCATTCTCAACTTCTGAAGACGATATGGGTGCAGCTGCACGTTTGTTCGAAGAATTCGCTAAAACTAACAAAGCATTTGAATTAAAAGCTGCTGCATTTGACGGCAAACTTTATCAAGGTGCGGACATTAGTGTTATCGCAAATCTTCCGAACCAAGAAAAAGCGCTTACTATGCTCGCATCTGTTCTTCAAGCTCCTATTTCGAAATTGGGCCGCTTACTTACAGCGCTTCAAGAGAAAAACGAAGCTCCAGAAGTTACAGAAGCTTAAATCTACTTTCACACCATTCAATACCCATTTGGAGTTACTCTCATGGCTTTAACAAACGAAGAAATCCTAAACGCAGTTGCTGAAAAAACTGTTCTTGAACTTGTTGAACTTATTTCTGCTTTCGAAGAGAAATTCAACGTATCTGCTGCTGCTGTAGCTGTAGCTGCTGGTCCTGCTGCTGCTGCTGCTGAAGAGCAATCAGAATTCAATGTTGAATTGACTTCTTTTGGCGCGAACAAAGTAGCTGTAATTAAAGCAGTTCGTGAAGTTACTGGTCTTGGCTTAAAAGAAGCTAAAGACATGGTTGAAAGCGCTCCAGCTATCCTTAAAGAAGGCGTTTCTAAAGAAGAAGCTGCTGACCTTAAAGCTAAGCTTGAAACTACTGGTGCTACAATTACTGTTAAGTAATTTGTGCAGGAGTCGATTTTTTTATAATCGGCTCCAAAAATGGCTGATGGCTCTTGGGTCATCAGCCTTTTTGCGTTACAATAACCGGCTGAATTTTAAGTTGATAGACGAAAAATCGTCAATTTTAAAAATAAACAAGTTAAATCAAATGCTTACCAATATTTTTCACTATTAAAAATATTGTTAAGCGTTTTAATACCACCGAAAAATTGCAGCATTTGTAAAGGTGGTGGTCATATCGACCTGCGTAATTCCTTCTGAGCCCGTTCTGCAGGCGGGCTTAGTTTACTTTCCGAGGACTCCAGATGGCATACTCATATACCGAAAAGAAACGGATCCGTAAGAATTTTGGTAAATTGCCCCAAGTGATGGATGCTCCGTACCTGCTCGCGATTCAAGTCGACTCGTACAGAACATTCCTACAAGGCGGTAAAACTCCAAAAAATCGCGAAGATATCGGTCTCCAAGCGGCATTTCGTTCAGTGTTTCCAATTGAAAGTTATTCTGGCAATGCTGCTTTAGAATTCGTTGAGTATAGTCTTGGTAAACCAGAATTTGATGTGCGCGAATGTATTCTTCGTGGCTCAACTTTTGCGGCACCAATGCGCGTAAAAATTCGTTTGATCATTAAAGATCGTGAAACGAAATCAATCAAAGACGTTCGTGAACAAGAAGTATACATGGGTGAAATGCCACTCATGACCCAAAATGGTACTTTTGTGATCAATGGTACAGAGCGTGTAATTGTATCTCAGTTACATCGTTCACCAGGCGTATTCTTTGATCATGATAAAGGTAAGACACACTCAAGTGGTAAGGTGCTTTATTCTGCACGTATCATTCCTTACCGTGGTTCATGGTTAGATTTTGAGTTTGATGCTAAAGATTTAGTTTACGTTCGTATCGATCGTCGTCGTAAATTGTTAGCCACGGTTGTTCTACGTGCTCTAGGTTATAATAACGAACAAATCCTAGATATGTTCTATGAAAAAGTGCCGGTATACCTGGATATGGGTAGCTACCAAATTGACCTCGTACCTGAGCGTCTACGCGGTGAAATGGCACAATTCGACATTGCTGATAATGATGGCAAGGTGATTGTTGAACAAGGTAAGCGTATTAATGCACGTCATGTACGTCAAATGGAAGCATCTGGCTTAACTAAGCTTCCAGTACCTGATGAATATTTATATGAGCGTATTGTTGCTCAAGATGTACCTTTACATAATGGTGAAGTCATTGCTGCAAATACAGTACTGAGCCATGAAGTGATGGTGCGTTTGGCTGAAGGTGGTGTTAAACAATTTAACCTACTGTATACCAACGACATCGACCGTGGTTCATTCGTTGCTGATTCTCTACGTGCGGATGCGACTGAAGGTCGTGAGCAAGCACTGGTAGAAATCTACAAAGTGATGCGTCCAGGTGAGCCACCAACGAAAGAAGCAGCTGAAAACTTATTCAATAACTTGTTCTTCTCAACAGAGCGTTATGATTTATCGCCTGTAGGTCGTATGAAGTTCAACCGTCGTTTGGGTCGTCCTTACGAAGTTGGAACAGATCAGAAGTCACGTGAAGTTGAAGGTATTCTTTCAAATTCAGACATCATTGACGTACTTAAAACACTCGTTGAAATCCGTAATGGTAAAGGCGAAGTAGATGATATCGATCATTTAGGTAACCGTCGTGTACGTTCTGTTGGTGAAATGACAGAGAATCAATTCCGTGTTGGTTTGGTTCGTGTTGAACGTGCTGTTAAAGAGCGTTTAAGCCAGGCTGAAACAGATAACTTGTCTCCGCAAGATTTAATCAATGCGAAACCAGTTGCTGCTGCAATCAAAGAATTCTTTGGTTCAAGTCAATTGTCTCAGTTCATGGATCAAAATAATCCATTGTCTGAAATTACACATAAACGTCGTGTATCAGCGCTTGGGCCTGGTGGTTTGACACGTGAACGTGCTGGCTTTGAAGTACGTGACGTACATCAAACTCACTATGGTCGTGTATGTCCAATTGAAACGCCAGAGGGTCCAAACATTGGTTTGATCAACTCGCTTTCTGTATATGCAAAAGCCAACGATTTTGGTTTCTTAGAAACTCCATATCGTAAAGTTGTTGATGGCCAAGTTACACTCGATATCGAATATCTTTCTGCGATTGAAGAAGTGGGTACTGTGATTGCACAGGCCGATTCTGCATTGGATCAAGATGGTCGTTTGGCTGAGGAATTTGTTTCTGTACGTCATCAAGGTGACTTTGTTCGTATGCCACCTGAAAAAGTGACGCATATGGATGTATCTGCACAGCAGGTTGTTTCTGTTGCAGCATCACTTATTCCATTCCTTGAACACGATGATGCCAACCGTGCATTGATGGGTTCAAACATGCAACGTCAGGCTGTACCGACTTTGCTTGCTGACAAGCCTCTTGTTGGTACAGGTATGGAAGCGAACGTAGCGCATGACTCAGGTGTATGTGTTATTGCACACCGTGGCGGACGTATCGAGTTTGTTGATGCGTCTCGTGTGGTTATTCGTGTTAATGAAGATGAAATGATCGCGGGTGAAGCAGGTGTAGATATCTACAACCTGATCAAATATACACGTTCAAACCAAAATACTTGTATTAACCAAAAAGTTCTTGTGAACTTGGGTGATAAAGTTGGTCGTGGCGATGTATTGGCTGATGGTCCATCAACGGATGGTGGTGAATTAGCTCTTGGTCAGAACATGCGCGTTGCGTTCATGACTTGGAACGGTTACAACTACGAAGACTCGATCTTACTTTCTGAGCGTGTACTTCAAGAAGACCGTTTAACCTCAATTCACATTCAAGAATTATCATGTGTAGCACGTGATACTAAATTGGGTGCGGAAGAAATCACTGCGGATATCCCGAACGTAGGCGAAGCTGCACTGTCTAAGTTGGATGAGTCAGGTATCGTTTATATCGGTGCCGAAGTGACTGCGGGTGATATTCTTGTTGGTAAAGTAACCCCTAAAGGTGAAACGCAATTAACACCTGAAGAAAAATTGCTTCGCGCAATCTTCGGTGAAAAAGCGGCTGACGTGAAAGATTCTTCTTTACGTGTTCCATCGGGTACTAAAGGTACCGTCATTGACGTGCAAGTATTTACACGTGATGGTATTGAGAAAGATGAACGTGCTCAAGCGATTGAGAAAGCTCAACTTGATGCTTACCGTAAAGACTTGAAAGAAGAATACAAAATCTTTGAAGAAGCTGCACGTGAACGTATTGTTCGCTTGTTGACTGGTCAAGAATCGAATGGTGGTGGTACAACTAAACGTGGCGACAAACTTTCTGAAGAGTTGTTATCTGGTTTAGAGTTTGTTGATCTACTTGAGATTCAACCGACTGATGAAGGTATTGCTGAGCGTTTAACTCAAATTCAAGTGTTCTTAAAAGAGAAGAGCATTGAAATTGATGAGAAATTTGCTGAGAAAAAACGCAAACTTTCTACAGGTGATGAGCTTACAACTGGTGTATTGAAAGTTGTTAAAGTGTATTTGGCTGTAAAACGTCGCATCCAACCGGGTGATAAAATGGCCGGTCGTCATGGTAACAAAGGTGTTGTCTCTAACATCTTACCAGTCGAAGACATGCCACATGACATCCATGGTGTTCCTGTCGATATCGTACTTAACCCATTGGGTGTACCGTCACGTATGAACGTGGGTCAGATTCTTGAGACTCACTTGGGTATGGCAGCAAAAGGTCTTGGCGAAAAAATTGACAAGATGTTGCAACAACAACGTACTGTTGCTGAATTGCGTATCTTCTTAGACAAGATTTATAACAAAGTTGGTGGCGAGCAAGAAGATCTTGATAGCTTAACTGATGATGAAATCTTAGCGCTTTCTAAAAACTTGCGTAAAGGTGTTCCTTTAGCAACGCCAGTATTTGATGGTGCTGATGAAAGTCAAATCAAAGAGTTGCTTGAGCTTGCAGACATCCCACGTACAGGTCAAACCGTCTTGTATGATGGACGTACAGGTGAGCGTTTTGACCGTCCTGTAACTGTTGGTTATATGTACATGCTGAAATTGAACCATTTGGTTGATGATAAAATGCATGCACGTTCTACTGGTTCTTATTCTCTTGTAACGCAACAGCCATTGGGCGGTAAAGCTCAGTTTGGTGGTCAGCGTTTCGGTGAGATGGAGGTCTGGGCACTTGAAGCATATGGCGCAGCGTATACGTTGCAAGAAATGCTTACAGTTAAATCGGATGACGTTGAAGGCCGTACTCGCATCTATAAGAATATTGTAGATGGAAACCATTATATGGATCCGGGCATGCCTGAATCGTTCAACGTATTGACCAAAGAGATCCGTTCTTTAGGTATCAACATTGAACTGAAAAATGGTGACTAAGCTTTAGGCTTAATCCAAATTTTCAGGAAAAAACAATATTTGTGACCCAGTCGGGGAGTGAAAAGCTCCTCGACACACGGAGAAAAAAATTGAAAGACTTGCTCGATATCATGCGCAAAAAGACGGATTCAGACGGTCATGCTCCAGTAGAGTTTGATCGCATCCGTATTGGTCTTGCGTCACCAGAAATGATTAAGTCATGGTCTCATGGTGAAGTTAAAAAACCTGAGACGATTAACTATCGTACCTTTAAACCAGAACGTGACGGTTTATTCTGTGCCAAAATTTTTGGACCAGTAAAAGATTACGAATGCTTGTGTGGTAAATACAAGCGTATGAAATACAAAGGCGTCATTTGTGAAAAATGTGGCGTTGAAGTAACGACTGCAAAAGTTCGTCGTGAGCGCATGGGTCATATTGATCTTGCATCTCCAGTGGCGCACATTTGGTTCTTGAAATCATTACCATCTCGTATCGGTCTATTATTAGACATGACTTTACGTGATATTGAACGTGTATTGTATTTCGAATCATACGTTGTAACTGATCCGGGTATGACTCCAATGGAGAAATACCAACTTCTTAATGATGAAGAATACTTCACTGCATTAGAAGAACATGGTGATGAATTCAGCGCGAAAATGGGTGCAGAAGCGATTCAAGACTTGTTGAAAGACATCGATCTTGAAGCTGAAATTGCTCGTTTACGTGAAGAAATTCCACAAACAACTTCAGAAACGAAGCTTAAGAAAGCTTCTAAACGTTTGAAGTTGATGGAAGCATTCAACGACTCGAACAACAAACCAGAATGGATGGTGTTGACTGTACTTCCAGTTCTTCCACCTGATCTTCGTCCGTTAGTTCCACTTGAAGGTGGTCGTTTCGCGACTTCTGACTTGAACGATCTTTATCGTCGTGTGATTAACCGTAACAACCGTTTAAAACGTCTTTTAGACCTTGCTGCTCCAGACATTATCGTACGTAACGAAAAACGTATGTTACAAGAGTCTGTAGATGCATTGTTAGACAATGGTCGTCGTGGTCGCGCAATCACAGGTTCAAACAAACGTCCGTTGAAATCTTTGGCAGATATGATCAAAGGTAAACAAGGTCGTTTCCGTCAGAACTTGTTGGGTAAACGTGTCGATTATTCTGGTCGTTCGGTAATTACCGTTGGTCCTACTCTACGTTTACACCAATGTGGTCTTCCAAAGAAAATGGCACTTGAATTATTCAAACCATTCATCTTTGCAAAACTACAAGCTTCAGGTCAAGCAACCACCATTAAAGCTGCGAAGAAAATGGTTGAGCGCGAAACTCCAGAAGTTTGGGACGTTCTTGCTTCTGTGATTCGTCAACATCCAGTGATGTTGAACCGTGCGCCAACACTTCACCGTTTAGGTCTTCAAGCATTTGAACCTATTCTGATTGAAGGTAAAGCGATTCGTTTGCATCCGTTGGTCTGTGCTGCGTTTAACGCCGACTTCGACGGTGACCAAATGGCGGTACACGTACCATTAACCATTGAAGCTCAGTTAGAAGCTCGTGCGTTAATGATGTCGACCAATAACATCTTGTCACCTGCGAATGGTGAGCCAATTATCGTACCTTCTCAGGACGTGGTCTTGGGCTTGTATTACATCACTCGTGATGCAATCAATGTCCAAGGTGAAGGCATGGTGTTTGCGGACACGGATGAAGTCAACCGTGCATTGGCAACAGGTCAAGTGAACTTACACGCTCGCGTTAAAGCACGTGTACACCAGACTGTAATTGATGAAGATGGTAATCGCGAACAGCAAACGATTATTGTAGATACGACTCCAGGTCGTTGCTTACTTTGGGAAGTTGTTCCTGAAGGGATGGATTTCCAACAAATCAACGTTGAGATGACTAAAAAGAACATCTCTAAATTGATTAACTCTTGCTACCGTAAATTAGGTCTAAAAGATACCGTTATCTTTGCGGATCAATTGATGTACTTGGGTTTCCGTCAAGCGACTCGTTCAGGCGTTTCGGTGGGTATGGAAGACATGCTTATTCCACCACAAAAACAAGCAATTATTGAAAAAGCAGAAGTTGAAGTTCGTGAAATTGAACAACAATTCGAGCAAGGTTTCGTAACTGCTGGTGAGCGTTATAACAAAGTCGTCGATATTTGGGCACGTACCAATGACCAAGTCGCGAAAGCGATGATGGACAACTTGTCTTTTACTACTGTTAAAAACAAACAGGGTGAAGATGAGAAGCAAAAATCATTCAACAGTATCTACATGATGTCTGACTCGGGTGCCCGTGGTTCGGCAGCTCAGATTCGTCAGCTTGCGGGTATGCGTGGTTTGATGGCGAAACCAGATGGTTCGATCATTGAAACCCCAATTAAAGCAAACTTCCGTGAAGGTTTGACAGTACTTCAGTACTTCATCTCAACACATGGTGCGCGTAAAGGTTTGGCCGATACAGCACTTAAAACAGCGAACTCAGGTTACTTGACTCGTCGTTTGGTTGACGTTGCACAAGATTTAGTAATTACAGAACCAGATTGCGGTACTTTAGACGGTTTAGTGATGACACCATTCATTCAAGGTGGTGATGTTATTGAAAACCTTGGTGCACGTGTATTAGGTCGTGTGGTTGCTGAAGATGTGAAACGTGTTGGTTCTGACGAAGTTCTACTGCCACGTAATACTTTAATTGATGAAAAACTTGCTGCATTTATTGAAAATGCGGGTGTAGATGAAATTAAAGTACGTTCAGTTGTAAACTGTGCGTCTACCTTTGGTGTATGTGCAAAATGTTATGGTCGTGACTTGGCTCGTGGTCATCAGGTAAATCCTGGTGAGTCTGTGGGTGTTATGGCTGCACAATCAATTGGTGAACCGGGTACCCAGTTAACCATGCGTACATTCCACGTGGGTGGTGCTGCAAGCCGAACTTCTGCTGCAAATAGCGTTCAAGTACGTAACAAAGGTACAGTACGTTTCCATAACGTAAAAACTGTACAACATGCCAAAGGTCACTTGGTATCTGTTTCGCGTTCAGGTGAAATTGGTATTGCCGATGATTTAGGTCGTGAGCGTGAACGTTACAAACTGCCATACGGTGCATCAATCTTGTTGAAAGATGGTGAAGCTGTTGAAGGCGGTGGTATTGTTGCAACTTGGGATCCGCATACACATCCACTTGTTACGGAAGTAGCAGGTAAAGCACGTTTCAGCCAAATCGCTGATGGCGTGACTGCAACATCAAAAACTGATGATGCAACAGGTATGACCTCTACCGAAATTTTACCAGTAACGGCTCGTCCAGCTTCTGGTAAAGATTTACGACCTGCAATTGTGTTAGATACAGTTGATGGTGGTGAGCAATTCTACTTCTTGCCACAAAATACCATTGTGACCGTCCGTGATGGCGAAACGATTGGTGTGGGTGACGTTATTGGTCGTGTACCACAAGAAACTTCACGTACACGTGATATTACCGGTGGTCTACCACGTGTAGCGGACTTGTTCGAAGCACGTAAACCGAAAGAGCATGCAATCTTGGCTGAAATTTCAGGTGTTGTAAGCTTCGGTAAAGAGACCAAGGGTAAGAATCGTCTTGTGATCACTCCGGATGATGGTTCTGAAATTTATGAAGAACTGATTCCGAAATGGCGTACCATGAACGTGTTTGAAGGCGAACATGTAAACCGTGGTGAAACCGTTTCCGATGGTCCGCAAAACCCGCATGACATCTTACGTTTGAAAGGCGAAGTTGCGCTTACGAACTATGTTGTAAATGAAGTGCAAGACGTTTACCGTCTCCAAGGTGTAAAAATCAACGATAAGCATATTGAAGTCATCGTACGTCAAATGTTGCGTAAAGTTGATATCACTGATGGTGGTGATACTAGCTTCATTAAAGGCGAACAAGTTGAGTACATCCGCGTGGTTCAAGAGAATCAAGCAGTATTGGCTCAGAACAAGTTCCCTGCGAAGTTTGAACGTTTATTGATGGGTATTACCAAAGCATCGCTTTCTACTGACTCGTTCATCTCTGCTGCATCGTTCCAGGAAACCACTCGTGTGTTAACTGAAGCGGCCGTAACAGGTAAAGAAGATGAGTTACGTGGCTTGAAAGAGAACGTTGTTGTAGGTCGCTTGATTCCGGCAGGTACGGGTCTTGCATACCACTTAGAACGTCGTCGTCAAGAAGCTGAAGCTGCAGAGCATGAGCTTGTAAATGACTTCTCTGATGTAGACCAAGCATTCTCTCAAGCATTAAACGAAGATTCTTTCTAAGTTTAATGTTTGAAATAAAAAAGGCGCCTTAGGGCGTCTTTTTTTATATTTTTATAAAATTCAAATGTATAAAAATTTTAAAAGATTGAATTTGGTAAAAGTAACAAAAAATACTTATTTAAACCATTAAACAGGAATAAGCTAATAACTAAAGATAATGAGGAAGTCATCCAATGAAAAAAATTCTTGTGGTTTTATTATGTAGTACCTTTCCACTCATGGCATTAACGGGTTGTACAAATATGTCTGGGAATGAAAAGCGGATTGGTACAGCAGCATTAGGTGGTGCGGTCGGTGGTGGTCTTGGAAATCACGTCGGTGGAGGTTTAGGGGCAGCAGTTGGTGCTGGTGGTGGTGCCGCAGTTGGTAGTAAAGCGCAAAATGGTTCGAACCGTAATGCAACATATAGTGGTGTAGGAGCAGGTATAGGCTCCGTGCTTGGTAAAGGGATTTTTGGTGGTGATGCTGGTGCAGCCATTGGTGGTGCGATTGGTGGCGGAGCTGGTGCAGCCATAGAACAAAATAAATAAGTAAAAAAGCGCGTTCAGCGCTTTTTTTATATCTGAAATTTAAAAGATTGAGTTTGTTTTGGGCAAATAGAGTGTATTTTTTGAAGTTCAAGAAAATAGATCGATTATGGGGATGTGAACTGCCATCAACGTGAGTGCTGAACAAATGATGCTTGCCTAGGTTAAATGCATGTTGATATAAACTGTATAATTTTAAGATGTTGCTTGAGTAAAAAATTGCTAGAAAGGGATTGTCTGTATCTGTTGGATAATTTTTGACATGGTCAATTCTAGTTTTCTATTTTTAAATCATAATAAATAACAAAGTGACATATGGTATTGATCAAGATGATGCCAGTTACAACAAATGAATAATCAAGACTAAAAACAAATAGGTGACTCAATGCACGCTCAAACTCATTGGATTCCAACTCAAGATGGGCAAAAACTCTATGCCAAAACTTGGGGGGATCAAAATAAAACAGCCATGGTTTTGGTGCATGGTTATCCCGATAACCAAGAGGTTTGGGAGCCGATTATTGAACAGTTGGTGCATGATTTTTATATTATTACTTACGATGTGCGTGGGGCGGGACAATCCAGTGTGCCCAAGCGAATTCGTGATTATGCTTTAGCACGTTTATCTTTAGATTTAGAATGTGTCGTGGATGCTTTACTTCCCAATCGTCACTTTCACTTAGCGGCTCATGATTGGGGCTCGATACAATCTTGGGAGTCAGTGACTGAACCGAAATTTAAAGATCGTATTCAATCTTATACGACGATATCGGGGCCATGTTTAGATCATGCTGCATTTTGGATGCGCGATCAATTTACCCATGAAAAACGTAAATTTTTCAAACAACTGGTCAAATCTTGGTATATCGTGGCTTTCCAATTGCCGCTCCTTGCACCGACGGTCTGGCATTTTTTTAGTCCAGAGCGATGGGGCAAGGTATTAAGTCAATTAGAAAAAACACAAGGTTTACCATTGAATCCAAGCATTTCTGCAGATGGCCAGCATGGTATTGGATTGTATCGAGCCAACTTTATTCCACGTTTAATTCGACCAAGGCAACGTTTTGCAATTTGTCCTGTACAAGCACTGGTATTAAAACGAGATAACTTTGTAAGCCCTGAATTGATTGATGAAATGCCAAAATGGGTGAATGATTTTGAACGCGTTGAAGTGGATGCTAATCATTGGGCGGTACTAAGTCGTCCTCAAGAAATTGCTCAATATATCAAAACATTTGCCCAAAAAAAATCAGTATAAGCGGTATTTAAACGGGCATAAAAAGTGGTATATCACCACTTTTTATTATGCGTGAAACAGGACAGATGAGTAAATTAAAAGATTAATCTCTGATAAAATACCTCTTTTTTTCAAAACCCTTTTCTTATGATTGCAATTATCGCTGCTATCGTGGTCATGTTCGGGCTTTCTTTAGCTCGTGTACCTGTTGTTTTTGCACTCATTATTGGTGCCCTGACTGGTGGACTATTGGCTGGTTTAGGCCTTCAGGGGACTTTGGAGGCATTTAATAATGGTTTGGGTGGTGGCGCTAAAATTGCTTTAGCTTACGGTGTGCTAGGTGCTTTCGCTTTGGCTTTGGCACGTTCAGGGTTACCTGATTTACTGGCTTATAAGTTGATTCAAACTTTAAAAGCAGATAGTGATAGTAAATCGCAAAATAAAGTGAAATATATCATTTTTGTGACCATCGCTTTAGCTGCTGTCTCTTCTCAAAATTTAATTCCTGTACATATCGCATTTATTCCAGTATTAATTCCGCCTTTATTGGGGGTATTCAATCATTTAAATCTTGATCGACGCGCAGTAACTTGCTTATTAACTTTTGGTTTGTGTGCAACGTATATGCTGATTCCTGTCGGGTTCGGTGCAATTTTTCTAAATGATATTTTGGCGCAAAACATTAATATCTTTGGTAAACCGTATGGGTTTGTGATTAATAATGAACAAATTCCGTATGCGATGATGATTCCTGTATCAGGCATGTTTGTGGGTTTGTTGGTTGCATTATTTATCAGTTATCGTAAACCACGTTATTACCAAGACATTCAAGTTGAAGAAAAAGTTCACAGCATCACAGGTGAAATGACCGCCGATGAAGCGGATGATACCGTGCCGAAAATTGCTAAATTCACGATATTTATGGCTGCTTTTGCAGTGATGGCAACACTAACGGTGCAATTGTATTCAGATTCCATGATTCTTGCAGGATTGGTCGGTGTGGCGATTTTGAGTTGTGCGGGCATTTTTAAATGGAAAGAAGCGGATGATGTCATTATTACCGGTATGCGGATGATGGCATTGGTCGGCTTTATTATGATTGCTGCACAAGGTTTTGCTGCGGTTATTGAAGCTACGAATCAAGTGCCTGCCTTGGTTGAGGCATCTGTTCATTTGATTGGGGATAGTAAGGCTTTAGCTGCTTTCTTAATGTTGCTGATTGGTTTGCTGATTACTTTAGGTATTGGTTCTTCTTTTTCGACAGTGCCTATTTTAGCAATTATTTATGTACCACTTTGTATTCAATTTGGTTTTAGCCCGATGGCGACGATTGCGATTATTGGTACAGCCGCTGCTTTGGGGGATGCGGGTTCACCTGCCTCAGATTCAACTTTAGGCCCGACTTCTGGCCTGAATATGGATGGACAACATGACCATATGAAAGATAGTGTTATTCCGACGTTCTTACATTTTAATATTCCATTATTGGTGTTTGGGTGGATTGCAGCAATGGTGCTTTAATTCAAATTAATATTTTTATGTCTTGGGTTTAGTTTAATTTCACCTAGAATATTAATAGATGTATTTTAAATGACTATTAAAGGGTGGATTATAATAAAACCAAGTTTAGCACTCAGATATAATAAAAATATTGATTAACATAGTTGGTTTTTTAAAACCAACTATGTTGGTCTGATTAAAATAAATATATATTATTATCAATTGTTTATAAATAAATACAAATAACGTAAATTAATATTTGTTGCATATTAATTAAACTCATGTCTATTATTAATAAATGTTTATTTTTTGTTGTCTTTATTCTTCCTTGGGGTGTTTGAAATGTTAAAAAAAACTGCTTTTATTCTATTGTTGGGAATGTCTGCTTCGGCAATGGCGGGGCAATGGCAAGTGAAAGTTGGGGCTTCAGCCATCGCATCAACCAATGATACGAGTATTGCTCCTGGTGTTGTGGTTAAGGCCGATAATGAGCTGGCATTTACGCCATCAGTTGAATATTTTTTTGGTGATACGCCATTTTCTGCTGAATTATTATTGGCAACGCCCGTGAGCCATGATGTTTTATTGAATGATACCAAAGTGGCAAAAATTAAACATTTACCACCGACAATTACCGCAAAATATAATTTTAAAAATATGACCCGCTTTACTCCCTATGTGGGTCTTGGTGGTACCGCATTTATTGCGTGGGATGAAGAAGGGGTAGCCAAAGATGTTAAAGAAGCCTTTGGTGTCGCGGGTCAAGTGGGCTTTAACTTCCAACCTGCAGATGCAAAAAACTGGGGTGTTTATGTGGATGTACGTTATGCTCAATTGAGTCCAGAAGTCACTTTGGTTGATGGTACTAAGTTTGATTTAGATATTGATCCAATTGTGTATACATTGGGTTATAGCTATAAATTCTAATTTCAAAAATAATCGTTAAAAAACCTCAGAGATATACTGAGGTTTTTTTTATTGCGGTATGATTAAAATAATTGAAGAAATTTGATTAGATAGAGTTTAATGCTTCGCACGATTCCTTCATTGAACTGGAATTAATGATATGAAAAAAATAATTTTTACCTTCATAACTTTTAATTTATTGCTTGTTTCTTTGAATATTCATGCCGCGAGTTTTAAGTGTGAATGGGCAAAAACTAAAACAGAAAATGCAATATGTGAACATCGGTCTTTAAATGATGCAGATGTTAAAATGGCGACAACCTATAATATTGTTCGCAAACTGGTCGCGATGGGCACCCGAGGTGTCATTCAGGATCAGCAAGTGAAATGGCAAGAATTGCTTGATCAATGCCAAGATAATGTTGCGTGTTTAACGGATGTTTATAAAATGCGTCAGCAAAAACTCGATATCTATATGAACCATATTTATCAGCAAGGTCCTTTTTAATAAAAAATTTGATTTTGCTATTGAAAAATCAACGCCACACTCCAATTCATTAAGCATTCGATAACAAGATTGTGATGTATTTAAGGAGTGATTTATGAGCGAACAGAGTACACAAAAACATAGTTTTCAAGCTGAAGTGGCACAGCTGTTACATTTAGTGACGCATTCTCTTTATTCAAACCCAGATATTTTTCTACGTGAATTGATTTCTAATGCCTCGGATGCGTGTGACAAACTACGTTTTGAAGGTATCAATCATCCTGAATATTATGAAAATGATCCGGACTTGCATGTTCGCGTTAGCCTAGATAAAGAACTTAAAACCATTACTATTTCAGATAATGGAATTGGTTTGAGTCAACAAGAAGCAATTGATCATTTAGGTACCATTGCAAAATCAGGTACCAAAGATTTCATGTCGAAACTCTCTGGTGATCAAAAAGCCGATGCGCAACTGATTGGCCAGTTTGGTGTTGGTTTTTATTCAGGTTTTATTGTTGCTGAAAAAATTACCGTGGAATCACGTCATGCAGGGCTTCCAGCATCTGAAGGTGTTCGCTGGATTAGTGCAGGTACAGGTGATTTTGAAGTTGAGCAAATCAATAAAGCATCACGTGGTACCGATATTATTCTACATTTACGTGATGATGCACTTGAGTATTTAGAGTCGCACAAAGTTAAACAGATTATTAATAAGTATTCTGATCATATTAGCTTGCCGATAGAAATGCAGAAAGAAGTTTGGCAACAAGAAGAAGTTGCTGAAGGGGAAGAGTCAAAACCGGGTCAAATGGTCAAGACGGATGAGTGGGAAGTCATTAACTCAGCCAGTGCTTTATGGACACGTAATAAGAATGAAATTACAGAAGAGCAGTACATTGAGTTTTATAAAAACTTAACCCATGACTTTGATGCACCATTGGCTTGGGCGCATAACCGTGTTGAAGGTAGTACTGAATATACGCAGTTATTGTATGTTCCGAGCAAGGCTGCAAGTAATATTTTCACTCGTGAAGCCAAAGCGGGCATTAAACTGTATGTAAAACGTGTCTTTATTATGGATGAGGCGGACAACCTTATTCCAAATTATCTACGTTTTGTGCAAGGTGTGGTTGATAGTGCAGATCTTCCTCTGAATGTGAGTCGTGAGCTGTTACAAGAAAGCCGTGATGTTAAAACTATTCGTGAAGGTAATGCCCGTCGTGTCTTAACCATGTTGGATGGTTTGACAAAATCAGAAGATGTTGTTGATCAGGAAAAATTCAAAACTTTCTATGCTGAATTTGGTTCAGTACTGAAAGAAGGCTTAGGTGAAGATCAGAGCAATCGTGAACGCATTTTAAAATTACTTCGCTTCTCGACGTCGACCAGTGATGAAATTTCAACCTCATTGGCCGATTACAAAGCGCGAATGAAAGAAGGGCAAAAAGCGATTTATTATGTGACTGCAGATAGCTTAAATGCTGCAAAAAATTCACCACAATTGGAACTGTTTAAGAAAAAAGGCATTGAAGTTCTATTGATGGCTGATCGTGTGGATGAATGGGCGATGGAATTCGTGCATGAATTTGACGGTACACCAATGCAAAACGTCTCTAAAGGTGCTGTTGACTTAGGCGACTTGCAAGATGCTGAAGAGAAGCAAGCACTGGAAGCGGCTGCTGAACAATTTAAGCCTGTTGTAGAGCAGCTTACAGCCGCTTTGAAAGCCAAAACAAGTCAAGTCCGTGTTACCACGCGTTTAGTCGATTCGCCTGCTTGTTTAGTGACGAGTGAAGGCGAGTTGTCGCCACAATTGGTGCGGATGTTGAAACAGGCAGGACAAGCTGTTCCTGAAAGTAAGCCAATTTTGGAAATTAATCCGGAGCATCCTTTGGTGCAAAAATTACAAGGTTCTGCTCAATTTGACGATTTAGCCAATGTGATTTTTGATCAAGCGGTGATTGCAGAGGGCGGTTTACCTGAAGATCCTGCTGAATATGTAAAACGCATTAATAACTTATTATTGAAATAATATTGAAGTAAAAAAGGGCTATGAGATATAGCCCTTTTTTATGTTGGTTGATCTTCTTTAAAAGTGCAGCTCAAAGCCCAAACGACTTCCGAATGTATGATCAAGGGCATTTTGCTTGTTATTGTAATAATTCAAATCACTTTGAATGTATAACCAGTTGCGCCATATGGGTTGCTGCCATGAAAGATACGGTCCCCAACTATTTAAGGTCATTTCTTTATCATAATAACCACTGCTATACATGCCTAAAATTAGCGAATGATTTTTTAAAAATTGATATTTTTGATAAGTTCGGTCTTCCCAAATAAAGTTTTCATCTTCATGGTTCATATAAGTCAGATTAAATTGGCTATAAGCTGAGGCGATTTGAGATTGAGTATGGCTGAGTTTCAGTTTGGTATTAAAGAAGTTTTTATTGTCTACGCCATAGCGATAGGTTTGGGAAGTGTCTAATTTTAAGTTTTGATCAATATTCCAATTTTGAGATGCATTGAGTTGAACATAGACATCTTGATTTGAATTTGAACCTAAGCGCATATCATTTTTAAAAGGGAGTAGCTGTGACAAGCTAGATAAGGTCTCAGTAATAAGATCAGAGCGACTTTTTTTCTGAAATTTTGACTGATTTTTCTGTATTTTCGAAGAAAATTGATCGTGTGGTTTCGGATTTAATTGTTCGGTCTGCTGAGTTCGTTGTTGCAGTGAATCTGCACCAAAAACTTGCAGCAGTGATTGAATATATTCTTCTGTTACTGGTGTATTGTCATCAATGCTATCAACCGTCATGTCACCATTTTGTGTTGATTTTAACTTGCTTTGTTTAAGCTGACAGGCAGATATGGGGCTAAAATTAAAATGACGGATGGAATATTGAAGAGAATATACAATCCGAACTTTTGGAGTTGTAGCAGATAAGTCATCAATATGTAGGCAAAATAAAATTATACCGCTCAGTAATATAAACAGTAGAATCATGGTTTTAGAAGATGCTAAGCGATAAAATAACATTTAGATCAATACAAGTGATCCAATTTTTTGTTTAGTATACTTAGAATTTCTTAAAAAATATTTAAAAACTAAAACAGGGCCTCTAAGCGAACCAATGCACTGACAAAATTGCTCCGATCTTCACGATGATCATTAAAATAGTTTAAGTCACCTTGTACAAAAAACCATTCACGCCATAAGGGTTGTCGCCAAGATATAAAAGGTCCCCAACTATTTAAACGCAGGTCACTGTCATTGTAGTAACCACCAGTATAGATCCCATAGTTAAACCGATTATTTTGAAAAAACTGATGCTGTCGATAAATACGGTTATCCCAAGTTAAATGATCCTCTTGTTCATCGGCATAAGTCAAATTGAACTGGCTGGATAAGAAGGCTTGATTGGGGCGTGCATGGGTCAGTTCCAAATTGGTTCTTAAATAATTTTCACTTTTGATTCCATAACGGTAAATTTGTTCTGCATGGAATGAAAAATTATTAGATAAAGTCCAATCTTTTTCCGCTTTTAAACGAGCATAAATATCACTGCCGGAACGGATTCCGAGATCGGCATCCACGTCAAAAGGCAGTTTTTTACTCATTTGTGACCAACGGAGCGCAATGGAACTGTTGTCATCTTTAATTTGCTTACGATCTATATTTTTATTTGTAGCGGTATCCGTATTTTCATTGGTGATCGCAATATTATTGTAAATTTCATTATCGAGAGAGTCATCTCCAAATACCACACTTAAGCGTTTTTCCAAAGTTGGCAGTCGGATTTTCCCGCGAATTCTGGGTTGAATTTCATAATGATCATACTTATTCCAACTGTTATCAGCCAAGATTCGCAGCGTTGCAGTTGCTGGTTTATCTGGATTACTGTCGCCAAACCAATGATCCATTTTTATGGCTGTCTGATCTGCCCAATTTCGAATGGATTTCTGTGTATGATCTGCCCAGGTCAGATCTTCAGTTTCGGTGGTGGTTGGAACAAATGGGAGATTAGATTGTTCAGGTAGTATCGTAGGGGTTGCATCAATTATTTTTGGAATATAGCTTAACCATCCCAAATGATTTTGGTTTAGTGAGGCGCTGACTTCTGTATTCGCATTTGAAGTGGCATCATCAGTATTTTGTGCACAGCTATAAGCACTAAAGAAACAGCCGAGCAATAGGGCAGAATATTGCTTTGAAAATAAGCGAATTTTGTCTTTATACATAGTCCCTCTTTTTCTAATATTGGATTTATAGGTTTAGAAACTAATCAATACTTAAAATGTGAAGGTGGTTTTGTTATAACCGTTGAAATAATAAGATTTACTTAGTTTTATCAAACTTGGCTTTGAAAATAAAGCCTTGAACCGTATAAAAAATATTATAACTCAGTGATTCTATTCAGTAGTGTGATTTTTGTTAATTAAGTAATTGATTTAATTGTTATAGTATTTTTATGCATTCACTATAAGGCTTGTTTAGTTAACAACTATGTAAGTTTTAATGCTAATGGTAGTCATGATTTATGCTGATCGGATAGAGTTAAAGGCAAGCTTGAAGAGTTGTATGCATATCGGATGAATTTTATTGAAAAAGCTTTTACTTGAATAACATTATCATTTGAAATATTGAGAGTCTGCTACAGAATTTAAGTTTTTAAATGAGCTGAAAAATTTAAAAGTGATACATACTAAAAATCCCCCAAAGTGGAGGATTTCAGTCTTATAGAATAAGAAAAATAAGAAACTACAGCGCATAAATACGTAAATTAAGCCAAGTATTCTAATGAAGATGAATTATCTTAACAATCCTATTTTTGCAACGCTGCATTGCAAAAATAGGTGTATTGACTGTCATGCTATTGCGGAGGTTGGGAAGGATCTGATTTAAAACTTATTTTGTTGATATATCACAGGAATCATCATGGCAAGTTGGAGCATCTTCTTGGACAATATCATCGCTTTTAGCCGTTGAAAGTGCTTGTTGCATGACCTGTAAAAATACTTCACGTGGCTGTGCACCTGAAAGCGCCAGTCGCTGATCAAAAACAAAGAAAGGTACGCCAGTTACTTGTAATTGTTCACGGGCAATTTTTTCATCATGATGCACGAAATCTGCAAATTCTTCGGAATCTAGTACATATTCAACTTCAGTATGATCTAGTCCAATGCGTGACGCCACATCTTCAACCGTTTCGCGCTCACCAATCGACATGCCTTCAGTCATATAGGCATGAAAAAAAGCTTCTTCTGCTTCATTGCCCAGTCCTTTGCTTTGTGCAAGATGGATAATACGATGTGCATCAAATGTATTTCCAGAATTGGCTTGTTCCCAGTTAAATTGGATGCCTTCTTCTGCCGAAACTTGAGCGATATTTCGTTCCATTTCTTGTGTTTGTTCAATGGTACGACCATACTTTTTCGCTAGACGTTCAGTATTGGATGTATCGTGTTTTGCAGGTGCATTTGGATCAAGTTCGAAGCTATGCCAAATGATCTCTAAGTCAATTCCAGCCTCAGCAGCGACATGTTCTAAACGCTTTTTGCCGATATAGCAAAACGGACAGACCACATCTGACCAAATATCTACGCGCATAGTAATTCTCAAAAATAATGGATTAAATAAGTAGTGGGGCTGAACTTTAAAATTTAAAGTTGAGCGGGTTTAAGTGGGGCGAAAATGAGCTTGATCATGATCATAAACGCTAGTTTGGATTCTCTAGATATTGATAGGCTGCGGCAGTACGTCGCAGTAAGGTCCAAGCACAACCGATATTCATGAGGATTAAAGCAATCAGCATGGCGTAATCTTGTTGCCAAAAATAATACTCAATTGCGACCGCGATACAGCTGACAGTCAGTAATGCCATGCGGTGTTGCTTTGCCATAGGACCTGTAAAGTTTGAGGGTGCACCAATAGAAACGGCCAGTGTACGTACATAGGCGGTTAATACGGCCAGTAGTGCTGCCAACCAACCCAATGTTTCGCCCCAAGAGACAGATAGAATAGAATAACCCGCAGCAATGATAATGATCGGATCCGAAATACGGTCTGGAATATCATTAAATAACTCACCAGAAGCGGTTGATTTTCCGCCTTCAATAGCGACCATGCCATCAAATAAATTACACAGTAAGCGCGCTTGAATAAACAGTGCTGCAGCAATCATCCAGCAGGAACGGTATGCAATATTCTGTACGGACATCAGCAAACACAAGCCTGAAAATAGCGCAAAGACAATACTTAATATCGAAATTTGATTGGGTGTAATCGATTTTTGACTGAGCCATTTGGCACAATTTTTACTAAGCTGATTACCTCGTACTTTCAAAGGGCGTCGAGCATCGAGTTGATCGTGGTCTGGCATGGTTTGGTCTCTATTTATGTTGTTTATACCAAAAATGGGTTTAAGGCATTTGATATTGTTTATAGTGTTGGTAGAGTTTGAAATTAGTAAAAATAGCAAAAAGAAAAGCTACTGTTAAAATTGGACTTAGGGTATATAGAATTGAGGGTGTGCCAATTAAATGATGGATTAAGATTAACAAACTTCCAGTGCATAAAACGGTGAGTATCGGTGGAAGCAACAGTTTGGCTGTTAAGTTTTTAAAATAATTAAATTGTTGATCAATGATAAAGGTCATAAAAAGGGTAATCACAAAGCTACAAATCCCTTGGATTAAGCCAGAAATGATGCCATGTTTTAAGCTGCCTTGTTGTGTATTGATATAGAAGCTCCAACCTCCCCACAGTAAAAAAGCAAAGCAAGCAGAGATCAGATTATAGCTACGACTGGTTTTTATAATTTGCGTCATGAGGCGATTAAAACTTAAAGATTGTTGATATTTAATACGATAAAGTGGTCAAAATACAAGCTTTGTATAAAACATTATATTTTTCAATTAGCTAAAATTTATTGATTAAAAAACATTCAGTAAACTTGAAAATATCGTTATGCTAAAACGAAACCCATTAGAAAAATAATTTGAGGTGTTTATGCGCCGTATTTTGATTGTTGTCGGAATAATCCTACTTGTGATCGCAGCCGTTCTTTTTATTGAACATGAATCAGTGAAACGCAATGAAGCCAATCGTCAGATGTTTGATGTAGTGATGTCTGAAAAGATGAGTGAACTATATGATCAGGCTCAAGACTGGTCTAAGCCTGTGCAGTTGAATGTGCATGATGATCGTTTAAAGGGTGACTATAAGGTTTTATCAGAATTTTTATTAAGCTATTGGATGAAGAATGTTGAAATTCGTAATGCCTATTTACGTGAGTTGAAAGCGGTGAAGTGGGATCAGTTTTTAGATGTGGATCGCTTGGATATTGACCGTAAAAATGGTTATAAAGAAACTGAAAATATGCTTCAAGTTGCACATCAAGTCACAGAACAGTATCAGCAGCAGAATTTACAGAATAAGAAAGAAGCTATAGCCACAGTGAAATCTTTGTCTATAGATCGGGATATACGTAATCCGTTACAAGCTAAATTAGAACAAAATTTAAAAGTAGATCAAGAAAACTCTTTGATTTTATTGGAGCTACAAATTTTAACCAAAGCGGATGAAATGTTTAAGATGTTAAAAATGTATAAGTGGCAAAAACAGGGTGATAAAATTTTATTTGCTGAGGATGCGCAGGTGAAACAGTTTAATACTTTGTATCAGGATGTTTTACAGCTCAACGCAGATATTGAGCAGAAAAAAGCACAAAATGCAGAGGCCTTAGAAGGAGAATTATAAAATATTGTATTGATTGAAATGAGTATATGTTATTTCAGAGCAACTGATTTTTTCTTAATCATGCATCGTGTTTTTTTGTTCTAAAAAATGAAATCAATGTCGATATGAACCGTTTATCTGAGGTTTAGTGAAGCAAGAGATCGTTTGTTATAGTCTATTTTATGGACTATTTAGTTTTGCCGAATCATTTTTAGATGATGATTCATTTTGTGGGGGAATGTATGAAATTTTTTATGCTTGTGACTGTGCTGACTTATATTTGGTTACCAATGGCACAGGCAGAGGAAACGCCCTTATTGCCAACGATCAAAGTGATGGCAGAATCTGAATTGCGTGAAGAGGTGGGTTTTATTCCTTTTCAGCAAGATAAAACTGTACGTAAAGTTTTACAGCATAAAATAATGAAAAATGAGCAGGATATACAAAATTTTGTTGTAGATGGAAGTATCCGAGAGATTGACTACCAGCCGATAGCAGCTAAACCAGATATGAGTCAACTTTCTCCCGCATTACAGCAATATGTATTAGCCGTGGCTACGGGCTTACAGTCGTCTGATCCAACCACAGGTTTATTTACGATGCTTAAACAGTTTGGTATTGATCGTAGTAATGTGGATGGTATGCGTAGTGGAACCGTTAAGTTGAATCTAGACCCAAATTTATTGCAACAATTAAAAGATAATAACTGGCAGATCAAGTAAGTCTAGATGTCATAAATTATATAAAAACTCTTATTTAATGATGCCAATCAGATAATTGGCTTTTGTTGTTGTACATTAATGATAATGCTTTGGGACGCCAAAACGATGAAACCGCTGATAGCACAGATGTAACAAGCGACTGAAGTGAATTGTTTTAATTTGATTGTCTGTGCGATGATACCGATGATATATCTGCGCAGCCTGACTTTCCTTTTGCGTTTAAAGCTTGGGAATTAAGAGCTTTGTATGAAGGTTGGAACATTGTGAAATACAATAAAAATATCGGTGAGTTGCATCGGGTCGATGCAGAAGGGAATAGGATTAAACAGCATTTTGCGACCTTGTTGGCGCAGAAAGCTAAAATCGCCATTTAAGTACTTCGATCAAAATAATTTTAAGCAGATTTCTAAAGTACTAGTACCAGCTTTTTTCTCAGCTTGCACAACTGTCCAAAATTTTTTAAATAACTTAATTAAGTTAAAGTTTCTTGATAAATTCTAATTAAATAGCTTAAAAGGATACGAAATTTTATGAATATATATTCTGAAGAATTATGGGGGAATCTCAGTAATCTTAGTAAAAAAAGCCAATTTAGGAGAGCTGCGATTTCGTATGTTTCAAGTGATGAGGATTTAGAGTTTTTAGAAGGTGACCTACTTATTGTCAATGCATCAGATCATGTAATTGAAAGTGGTGGCACATCAGCTGATTTATTAGAAAAACTATTGGAAAAGGGTGTAATACTTTACTCAAATCCTACTTTACATACTAAGCTAATTATTTTTGACGAATATATTTACATAGGATCAGCAAATATTTCTAAGAATTCTAAAGAAAACTTAATAGAAGCGGGTGTAATAGTTTCTTATGTAGATCAGCCACACCTACTCAATAAATGTCAAGAAATTTTAATATCAATACAGAAAGACAAGAAAACTATTTTACTTAATAGTGATGAGGTTAGCCGTTTAAAAGCGTTACCAGTAAAGCAAAAGATGGTAGTTCCCCGTGAGAGATTTAAGCAAACTGAATTAATTAAAAAATATTGGGCTCTAGGAACTTATGAAAAGGATTATAAGGGAGATTATGAGCAGATCGAGGCTCAATCACAGACCTTAGTAAATGCTAATAATAGTGTTGATTGGTTTTTTATAAAAGAACGTCATGCGAAACAACTTTTTCAGAATTGTGAGGCAGGGCATTCAGTCATTTTATTTAAAAGAGAACAACATAATGATTTTATTGAATATATAGAACTAGTTTCAATTCTGCATATCTCTACAGATGAGCAAAATAATAAAATATATTTCTACAAGTCACTAAGTACCTTTTGTGTCAATGAAAAAAGAGAATTTTTAGAAAGTAAATTAGCCAAAACATATGCTACAAAATGGATAGGTAGAGAGTTATATAAAAATGAAGTAAAAGAAATAAAAGAAAATCTTTTAAATAGCTTCTAAAAAAAACCCCGCAATAAGCGGGGTTCTTTTATCTCAGTATTTAATTAAATATTAAACACGTTCGATAATCGTTGCGATCCCTTGACCAAGACCGATACACATAGTTGCAAGACCAATTTGCGTATCTTGCTGTTCCATCACGTTCAACAACGTTGTTGTGATACGTGCACCAGAACAACCCAATGGGTGACCCAGTGCAATTGCACCACCGTTTAAGTTGATCAGGTCTTGTTTGTCATAAATGCCTAAGCCTTTCATTACAGACAAGCCTTGTGCGGCAAATGCTTCATTCAATTCAAACGTTTGAATGTCGCTAATGCTCAAACCAGCGCGTTTAAGTGCTTTTTGTGTTGCAGGTACTGGACCATAACCCATGATCGCAGCATCACAACCCGCAACTGCCATAGAGCGGATTACAGCACGTGGCTTAAGACCTAATGCTTGAGCACGTTCAGCAGACATAAGCAACATCGCAGAAGCACCATCAGACAAAGCTGAAGATGTTGCCGCAGTGACCGTACCACCTTTCGGATCAAATACAGGACGTAAAGCTTTGAACGTTTCAATGTTGGCATCTGGACGAATTACTTCGTCGATGTCACACAGAATTTTGAAGCCATTGGCATCATGACCTTCAACACCTACAATCTCGTTTTTGAAACGACCTTCTTGCGTTGCAGCCCAAGCACGGCGGTGAGATTCCACACCAAACGCATCTTGTTCTTCACGGGTAATGCCGTTCATACGACCTAGCATTTCAGCAGTTAAGCCCATCATGTTAGATGCTTTAGCATAGTGTTTAGATGCTTCAGGGTTCAGGTCAACACCGTGCATCATCCCTACGTGACCCATATGCTCTACACCACCGATGATGAAAATATCACCTTGGTTTGTTGCAATTTGAGCCGCAGCAGTATGGATTGACTGCATAGAAGATCCGCAAAGACGGTTTACAGTTTGACCACCAACAGTCTTAGGAAGATCTGCTAAAAGTACGATGTTACGAGCAATGTTCAGACCTTGTTCTAAAGTTTGGTTAACACAACCCCAAATCAAGTCTTCAACTTCGTTGACATCAAACTGATTACGAGCAACTAAAGCACGTACTAATTCAGCAGATAAGCTGTCAGCACGCACATTGCGGAACATACCGTTTTTGGTTTTACCCATTGCAGAACGTACGCCATCAACGATGACAACGTCACGCGGATTTAAAGTAGCCATTCACGTTGCTCCTTAACCGTAGAATTTTTTGTTGTTAGTAGCCATATCACGCAACATTTGTGGCGCTTCATAAGCTTTACCTAAATGCGCATATTTGTCGCAAAGCGCAACATACTCAGCTACACCTGTTTGATCGATGTAACGGCATGGGCCACCACGGAATGGAGGGAAACCAACACCCATGATCATTGCCATATCTGCCTCAGCAGCGGTAGCAACGATGTTGTCTTCTAAGCAACGAACGGTTTCGTTACAGAAAGTCAGCATCATACGATCAATGATTTCTTGTGCATCAAACTCATGTTTTTCAGTCGTTGCCATAGATGCAACAAGCTCATACGCTGTTGGGTCAACAGTTTTCGCTTTCTTGCCTTTACGGTCAAGCTCATACTTGTAGAAACCAACGTCGTTCTTTTGCCCCAGACGTTTGTTTTCGTACATGATTTCAATCGCGCCTTTATAGTCAGGCTTCATACGGTCAGGGAAACCTTCTGCCATGACCTCTGCACCATGTACACCTGTATCAATACCGACAACGTCGATGAGATAAGCAGGGCCCATTGGCCAGCCGAATTTTTCCATCACTTTATCAACTTGCTGGAAGTCAGCACCGTCTTTAAGCAATAGGTCAAATGCACCGAAGTAAGGGAACAACACACGGTTTACAAGGAAGCCAGGGCAGTCATTCACAACGATTGGTGTTTTACCCATTTTCTGAGCAAGAACCACAGTCGTCGCAATCGCTTCATCAGACGTTTTCTCACCACGGATCACTTCTACCAAAGGCATCATGTGAACTGGGTTAAAGAAATGCATACCGACAAAGTTTTCAGGACGTTGTAGCGATTCAGCCAAACGTGTGATTGAAATCGTAGAAGTATTTGATGCAATAATAGTATTTTCACGAACTGATTTTTCAGTATCCGCAAGTACCGCAGCTTTAATCTTCGGATTTTCAGTCACAGCTTCAATCACGATGTCCACATCTTTAAACTCATCTAAGCTTAAAGTTGGGCGGATACGCGCTAATGTTTCACCCATTTTTGCAGGGGTCATCTTTTTGCGTTCAACTTGTTTAGTCAACAGTTTAGTTGCTTCAGACATACCTAATGCCAATTGTGGATTACCAATATCTTTCATGATAATTGGTGTACCTTTGCTTGCCGCTTGGTAAGCAATACCACCACCCATGATACCTGCGCCCAATACAGCCGCTTGGTTAACAGGATGTGCACCTTTTTCATGTTTTTTAGAGGTTTTTTTCACAACTTGGTCATTGAGGAATAAACCAATCAATGCACCTGCTTGTGGTGTAACTGCGGCTTTAGCAAATGCTTCAGCTTCAGCTTTAAGCGCATCATTACGTGTTAGGCTTGCACCCGTTTGTAATGAATCAAGTAGAAGCTTTGGTGCAGGGTATTGCGCTGGATTTGCTTTTGCAAGTACCACACCTTTAGATGAGTTAAACGCCATCATCTGTTCAAGCATATCAAGTTTAACAGGCTCTAATTTTTCTTGACGTTTTGCTTTCCAGTCTAAACGACCTGAAATAGCTTGTTTAACCAAGTCAATTGCAGCATCTTGTAATTTGTCAGCAGCAACAACTGCATCGACAGCGCCATCTTTGAGTGCTGCTTCAGGGCGTTTACTTGCAGAAGTTGCAATCCACTCAACCGCATTATCAATACCAATCACACGGCTTAAACGAACCGTACCACCGAAACCTGGAATAATCCCAAGCTTCACTTCTGGTAAGCCCACTTGAGCAGTTTGCGACATGACACGGTAGTCACAGACTAAGCACATTTCGAAACCGCCACCCAATGCAATCCCATTGATTGCAGCGACTTTCGGAATCTCCAAATCTTCAAAACTATTAAACACGTCGTGAACAGGCATTGCCCATTCGACAATTGCTTTTTCACCTTGAGCGAAGTTGTCACCAAACTCAGTGATGTCCGCACCGACGATAAATGTAGATTTAGCAGAAGTAACGATTAAGCCTTTGATAGAACTGTTAGCTTTAACAGCTGCAATTGCGGCTTTAAAATCTTCAAGCGTTGTACGGTTGAATTTGTTAACCGACTCACCTTGTAAGTCAAAGCGGAATTCTGCAATTCCGTCCGAAAGCATTTGGACGGTAATGGCATTGCCAGCGTGGATCATGCCCTGATCTCCTTTTTTGGAGGACTTCTAAGTTGATGTTTTGAAGCGTGTGTACTTTTTCTGCACACATTTCTACTTCGCTAATCTTACGATAACTATAGCTAAAAAAAACATAACAAGTTGTATCAAGCCGTGACGCAAGGGTCATCAATTTTTTTGTAGCAATATTTTGTAATTTGTCGCTTAACCCGTGATTTTGAATTTTAAAATAGGATGAAGTTTTTGTTTTATTGAATATTTTTTTCAATTCTGAGCTTTAAAATCGTGAATTAAATACTTAAATTTAAGTCTAAAAAATAGTAACTTTTAGTCAAAATGGTCAATGCCATGTTTGTCATGTGGATTCATTGCTACATAAATAAAGCATCCGATCAAAATATCCCCATAAATTTTCAAATTTGTTATAATTTATGGCATTTTTAATTCATCCATTGTTCAGGCCAATTGACCTGATAAAGCTCTTTTGGGTATATCTATGTTTAAGTGGATTATATTGGCGATTTTTGTGATATCGGCGTTGTATATCCAAAATCGAGGTAAAGTGCGTCATTCGTTTTACCGCCAATTTTTTGACCATTCAACTCTTTTCGCACCAATCAATTTCTTGATGTATATGTTCTCTAAGGTACCCAATCAGCCTTATGTTGAAACACAACATTTTAAAGATTTGAAAGTACTGGATGAAAATTGGGAAATGATTCGTGATGAAGCGAAAGCACTCTATGCACAAGGCGGTATTAAAGCATCGAGTAGTTATGATGATTTGGGTTTTAACTCCTTTTTTAAAACAGGTTGGAAGCGTTTTTATCTCAAATGGTATGACTCTGCACATCCATCAGCAGCCGAACTTTGCCCCAAAACTACTGCATTATTAAAAAAATTGCCGACCATTAAAGCTGCTATGTTCACTGAACTTGCTCCAAAGAGCCGTTTGGTACGTCATCGTGATCCTTATGCAGGTTCGTTGCGTTATCATCTTGGTTTAATCACGCCAAATGATGACCGTTGTTTTATTGATGTCGATGGTCAAAAGTATTCTTGGCGTGATGGTGAAAGTGTAGTGTTCGATGAAACCTATATTCACTATGCTGAAAACACCACAGATCAAAATAGAATTATTTTCTTTGCGGATGTCGAGCGACCACTGACGAACAGCTGGATGTCACGTTTTAACCATTGGTTTGGTAAAAAAGTAATGACAGCCGCAAGCTCGCCAAATGAAGTGGGAGACCAAACGGGTGGTTTAAATAAAGTTTTTGGTTATGTATATCAAATTCGTATTCAAGCCAAAGCCTTAAAGAAAACGAATAGACGTTTATATTACGTCTTAAAATGGTTCTTGATGTTGGGTATTTTCTTCCTCATATTTATCAGACCTTATGTATTTTAAGATTCACGAACTCTATTCTCCTTATCTTCTGCTTACTTAAAGGAAAAGATAGGGAAATGATTATCCAACTGGATAAAGAAATACCTTTCGGTACAATCAAGTATTGACTTGGTTGCTTAGAAAAATTTAAAAATAAATTACCAAAATATGGGCTCATTCGAGCCTAATTTTTTTGCATTCAATAACCTATACTAAAAAAGATCATGCTGTTGCAAAAATGTGTTTGGGTCACTTCAGCGAAAGGATGGAATATTTTTGCTGTTATTATTGTTGAATGTTTTTTATCTATATTATTGATTTTTTTGATCAATTAACGATGTATATTGAATGCAGTCTGAGGTAGAAATTTTACGGATTACGAGCTTGCCTAGTGAGCAAAATCTGATTGATTACTCCGACAAATAGAATGGACTCAGAAGACAAAATGAAAAATATCAGTGTATTATTGATCTCAATGTTATTTCTAACTGCTTGCGGTGGCGGTTCAGGTGATAGTCATTCAAATGATAAAGAACAGTTGGCATCTCAAGATCTTTATCGTATGACTGGAGATCCACTTTTCAATTTAGAGCTAAGTCGATATCGAATTGATCAAAAAAATAACTTGAGTGTGGCGTATTTAAGGCAAGGAATGTCTGGTCTTGACGCGGTAAAAAACTATGTAACGCAGGAGGGAATTTCCACCTTCATGCCGCAAAAACTGGACAAAGAGACTTATTTGATTGGTGAAAATGCTCATTTTGATGGTGAAACGTTAGCATATACGGTCAGTAACTATAGTCCTGAAAAACCTTTTTTGAATAGCACTGGAAAACCTTTGCTGATTTCTAATCAATTTAAAAAAATTGATGTTTCAGGTTTACCTCTAGTAGAAGATAAAAACAACGTAGTACGACAATTATACAGTAGTGCAACAGGTCAAATTTTAGCAGCGCTTTTGGGTCTTTATTATGATGCTTCTGATCGATTTCCTAAGGGTTCTGTGTGTTGGCAGAAACAATCAGTCAAGAATAGTCAGGATTATATTGAATTTTATCCAGATACCACGATTCAGCATGTCAGTGAAGATAGTGTAATTCAAACAATAGCACATTGGAATTACGTCGACTGGACAAAATTCAAACAGGGGGAAGGTCAGCCAAATCTTGCGAATGTTCAATTAAGTATTGAGGGTAAAAATTATTGGGGTTTTTATCATGAACAGAATGAATCATTTAAAGATACTCCTAATGAATTTGCATGTGATTATTTAAATGAGGTTGCATTTAAAGCTGTATCTCGATCCATTGAAAAATTATTGAACAAACCTAATGAAGAAAAATAAGCTTATTCACAACAGTAGACTTGAAAAATGCATGATCGATCTACATCATCCATGGATAGCCCAACTTAAAAGTCTACTGTGAACGAAAACGCGTGTGAAAATATCGAAAAGATTTTAGCCAATATGACGACTTTGCCCGGTGTTTATCGCATGCTCGGCAAAGACGGTGAATTACTGTATGTCGGCAAAGCCAAGAATTTAAAAAATCGCGTGTCGAGCTATTTTGTTAAAACGATTGAGCATCCGAAAACACAGGCATTAGTAGCACGCATTTATGACATTGAAACGCTGATTGTTCGTTCTGAAACTGAAGCATTGCTACTCGAACAAAATTTAATCAAGCTGCATCGCCCACCATATAATATTATGTTGCGGGATGATAAATCCTATGTCTATATTTTTGTTTCAGCAGATCAACCTTATCCACGCATTGCCAGTGGTCGTGGCAAGGGCAAACATCAAGTGGGTAAGTTTTTTGGACCTTATCCAAGTGCCTATAATGCCCGTGATACTTTATTGGTTTTACAAAAACTTTTTAACGTGCGCCAATGTGAAAATAGCTATTTTTCACAGCGTAAACGCCCCTGTCTACAGTATCAAATTAAACGTTGTACCGCGCCGTGTGTGGGGCTCATTTCTCCCGAAGACTATCAGGAAGATGTTCAAAATTCGATCCGTTTTTTACAAGGAGATACCAAAGAGCTGAATCAGGAACTGATTCGTAAAATGGAGCAGGCAGCGGAAAGTTTAGAGTTTGAAAAAGCCGTATTTTACCGTGATCGTATGGCATTGTTACGCGAAGTACAGTCACAACAAGCCATTTATAAGTTAAAAGGTGAAGCTGACATTCTCGCGATTGCTTATCAGGCTGGGGTAACTTGTGTTCAGATTATGCATGTACGGAATGGCAAAATGTTAGGCGGTAAAAGCTATTTCCCCGATATGTTAGATGATGATTTAGGACAAATGCTGTCTGACTTTATGGCGAACTTTTATTTCCAAGTGGCAGATGAAGTGCCAGCTGAGTTAATTATTAATGTTGATATTCCAGATCGCCAAGAAATGGAGCAGGCATTACAGCAGCAATTTGAAAAGAAAGTTCAGATTAAACCCAATGTCCGTGAAACGCGTGCCGAGTGGCTTGAGTTGGCAGAGATGAATGTGCAACATGCCATTAAAGGCAAGTTGGCGAATCATTTAGAGCTCAATGAACGTTTTCATCAGTTGGAAACAATACTGGATCGACCGATTGATCGTATCGAGTGTTTTGATATTTCACATACCATGGGGGAAGCGACCATTGCATCGTGTGTAGTCTTTGATGCCGGCGGTGCGCGGAAACGAGATTATCGTCAATTTGCCATTGAAGATATTACTGGTGGTGATGATTATGCTGCCATGCGTCAAGCTTTAATCCGTCGTTATAAAAAAGCCATGTTGCCTGACTTACTGTTGATTGATGGCGGCAAGGGGCAGTTAAATATGGCGATGCAAGTGATGCAAGAACTTGAATTGGATGCGTTTATGGTGGGGGTGTCTAAAGGTGAAGGGCGTAAACCTGGCTTAGAAACGCTACATTTTACTGATGGTACCAAAATTCAATTACCTGAAGATAATAAAGCTTTACATTTAATCCAACAGGTACGTGATGAAGCGCATCGTTTCGCCATTACCAAACATCGTGCCAAACGAGATAAACGCCGTGGTGGTTCAGTCTTAGAAGCCATTCCGGGATTAGGACCGAAACGTCGCCGTGATTTATTGACGCATTTTGGAGGGATTCAAGGTGTACTTAAGGCTGCTGAACATGATTTAAAAATGGTTCCAGGTTTGGGAGATGTTATGGCACGGACAATTTATAAAATTTTACATGAATAGTTTATTTTAATTTTTTTCAATTGATTATTGAATAGATCAGCAAGCTTGATTTTTACATCAAGCGGAATATAAGTGCATGGTCATTTGCCAAAATGCTCACTGACGCAGCAGTCATTGATCATTCACAACACTAGGTAAAATATGAAACATTAAGTGACATAGAAAAGTGCTTGAGGATAAGCAATGTCATTTACCCAAACTCTCAAAGATATTGAACAAAATGAATGGATTGACATTCCAGCCGGATGGTTGCAAGGACGGACTATTTTTGGCGGTTTAGTGGCAGGTTTGTTGATGCATAAAGCCGTTACGACCATCAATGATCCATCCCAGCATCTTCTCAGTGTTAGTGTGACCTTTGTCGGACCTGTTCAAGAAGCCAAAGCTAAAATGACGGCTGAAATTTTAAGACAAGGAAAATCCGTCACTACCATTGAAGTCCGTTTATGGCAAGATGATGCCGTGCAGAGTATTTTACTGGCAAGTTTTGGTATGCAGCGTGAATCGAGCATTCATGTGCGTAATGAAATTCAAGCGCCTGATTATCCTGCTGTTGATGAACTGAAAATTTTGCCAAAGAATGCTTTTGCACCGCAATGTTTCCAGCAGTTTGAATTGGCATGGGCTGAGGGGCATTATCCTTGTTCAGCCAGTGACAAACCCGATTTTGGTGGATGGTTTAGATTTGATCCTGAGTTACATGAAAATCGTGTGATGTCAGTTGCAGACTTGATGATTTTATTTGATGTATGGCCGCCAGGCGTATTACCGATGTTTAAAAGTATGTTGCCTGCCAGCACACTGACTTGGCATGTCACTTATGTACATCCAATTCAACATCAAATCCATGATTGGTTTAAATATAAAGTCGTCACCGAATATGCAGGCGAAGGCTATGCAACTGAATATGCACATATTTGGGATGCCGATAATCGTTTAATTGCGATTTCTCGACAGACGGTGACCGTATTTGCCTAGTCGACAGTTTCACGTGAATCGTTTAAAGTATTGGCAAGATTAGAGCTTTTCTCTATACAGCTGTTTGCTTATAACGAATGATAGGTAAATAGGGGACAAACTGGCGTGGCGGTGTCTATGACTACAGGTCGAATCCTGAATATTCCAAATATCTTGACGCTGGCACGAATTGCGTTAATTCCAGTATTTTTAATTATTGCGTATTGGCCACCTGCAATTGGGGTTGGTGGCCATGAAGGCAGTATGATGCGGCATATGGTTTTGACTGCTGTTTTTGTTATTGCAGCAGTAACGGATTGGCTAGATGGATATCTGGCACGTACCTTAAATCAATCCTCAGCATTTGGACGTTTTTTAGATCCAGTGGCTGATAAATTAATGGTGGCTGCGGCACTGATTGTCTTGGTGCAATGGCAACCAAATATTGCCATGGCTTTTGCTGCCATTGTCATTATTTCACGTGAGATCACCGTTTCAGCTTTACGTGAGTGGATGGCAGAATTAGGTGCACGAACCAATGTGGCTGTATCAACAGTCGGTAAATATAAAACAGCCTTTCAAATGATAGCCATTACGGTATTTTTGCTCAATTGGCAGCCGTTGGAAATGTTGGCTTATGGGTTATTATATACCGCAGTTGTTTTAACATTATGGTCGATGTTTATTTATTTAAAAGCAGCTTGGCCGTATTTAAAACAACCTTAAATTGAATTGAACAATAAAAAAGCCTTTCATCATGAAAGGCTTTTTTATATTTGAAGCAGAATCAAGTTCTTAGACTTTTTCACAAATTAACAGAGGTGTCATAAGTTCCCCGATTTGATCATTTGTTCCTATTACCGACTGAGCACGCATTTGGCTGTTAGTGATGACCATCTTCGCTTGTATCTGTGCTTAATCAAGAAGCGTTGATCGCTTCAAGTTTAATTGCGATGAGAGTTATATAAAGTGCGAGATTTATTTTCTTGCACTACAGAATGATAGTCCGTTAACTGATGATTTTCTGAAAGTGCCAAGAAACGTTTTTCTATTTGCTCTGCATTTTCCTTTAAAATTTCAATCAGTTTATCAATATTAATAAATTCAAAGCGATTTTTTGACGCGACCACCGTCAGTGCTAAAGGTGCTTCTTTACTTGAAAATTTTACTGGTACAGATAAACCTGAAACGTTGGGGTCGAGTTCACCACGTGAGAGATAGTAGCCTTGCTTCTTAATTTTTTTCATTTTTGCAATAAAGGTATCTTCGTTATGTGCAAATCCGACTTTCTCTAATTCAGTTGAAAAGGTTTGATAATATTCATGAATTTTTTGCTTAGAGAGATGCGCCATAATGACTTTAGGGGACGAGCCCATAAAAACTGGACGAGGGCAGCCACGACCATAAGAAAATATTTCTACATTTTTGAATGTTTCATGATGAATATCAATGCAATAATTACTGTTTAGATGGGTCAGTAAGCAACATAATTCCGTTTTTTCAGAAATTTCCTGCATAAAAGGAATACTAATTTGGACTAAAGGATCCGTTGTTCTGGAAATATAATCCATCACGGCAATTTTTGGACCTAAGGTGTAGTCCCCAGAAGTACCACTTAAACGTTGTAAAATATCAGCGGAAACTAATTCTTTTAAATAACGATAACTGGTCGGTTTAGATAAACTGAGTTCTTCACAAATTACATCAACATTAATGACTGGACGCGATACTGAGAATAAATCTAGTACGGTGAGAATTTTACCAAAACTTGAAAGCGCCATTGACGACCTACTATATCGCTGAACATCAGAAAAAAGAATGTAGTGTTACCTTATAACAAAAAAGGCGGATATTGCCGAGTCATTTATCGATCACATACGCTATTTAAAGCATTTTTATACTGCATTTTCAAATGCGGGTTATGTCCATTTATAGAAGAAAACCGCCATAAATATACGATATATTATCGTTATATGATTTTTTAATTAAATAAAAATTTATTTTTAGGTTGATTTGTAGTATAAATATCCAATAATGAGTTTGCGCTGAGTATTTTGGTGTGAATTTAGTCAAACTTTCTCATATTCTATGAATAAGCCTTTTTAATGGGTCAAATACAGTTCCGTATTTGATTTCAGAGTCACATGATTGAATGTCTCTAGCTGCAAAGCCCCATTTGTACATGTAACTGTTATTTTTGTGGTTTACAGAAAAATATAAGCATGTAGAGAAAGATATTTCTGAGCATTCAATCGGATCATCTCGATGTTTTTATTCAAACCGTTATTGGCCTTTCGACCCAGTAAGCTTGATCTTATTTTTGCGACAAAAACATTTATTGCAGCGATGCTGGCACTTTATATTGCCTTTGCTTTAGATCTGGCGTATCCGATGTGGGCAATGGGCACAGTCTTTGTGATTGCTAATCCCTATGTGGGAATGACGTCTTCCAAAAGTATTTATCGGCTGTTAGGGACAATTGTGGGGGCAATTTTTGCAGTTGCAGTGACGCCATCACTCATCAATACGCCGTTGTTGTTTACTTTGGTACTCGCAGCTTGGGTCAGTATTTGTCTGTATATTTCGTTATTAGATCGGACTCCAAGAAGCTACGTATTTATGCTGGCGGGATATACCGCAGTGCTGATTTGTTTTAATGCAATTGCCTATATTGATACGGTCAGCATTTTTGATATGGCATTGGGGCGTTGCTTAGAAATAGCCTTAGGTGTGGTATGCAGTGCCGTGGTCTCGGCGACTATTTTTCCCATGCATGTAGGGCCGATATTACAACATCGTGTGAATAAGACCATGCAAGATACCAAAGCCTTATTTGATCGTATTTTATCAGATGAGCGGCATCACGATAATTACACCACTTTACTGGCTCATATTACGAGAGATACCTCTGATATTCATGCTATGGCCGTGCATTTGAGTTATGAACAATCTAAATTCAAAGGAATTACCAAGCCAATACAAGAATTACTACACCAAGTCACCATGCTGGTCGCTAATTTGGTTGCCATCTCTGAACGCTTAAAACAGTTGGACCAAATTGATTTGTCTTATCGACAAAATTTAAAAAAATTGCATGACCATGTTATTGAATTTTTAAAGGATGATCAGCGTATACAAGAAGATGAATTGGATCAACTTCCTGTGAGTTTTGATACAGATTTTGATTGGATCTTACAGCAAGCCCATCTAGATCAACGGGTTATGTTGAGTAGCGTTAAAATGGATGTTCGTCATTTTATACAGAATGTACGTGCTGTGAAGCTTATTTGGCAACGGATTCAACACGGTGACTACAGTTTACCTGAATCGATTGCTGCATTAACCACGAATTACCCGAGTTTGCATCGTGATTATGGCATTGCCGTTCGTGGTGCTATTTCTGTCTTCATGACCATATTGATTGCAACGGCACTTTGGATTTTAAGTGGTTGGAAAGTCGGTTTTATGATGGCGCAATTGGCTGTGATTTGTGCTTGTATTTTAACGGCATTAGACAATCCAGTTCCGGCTTTGAAGGTTTTTGTTCGAGGAAGTATTTACGGTACATTTATTATCTTTATTTACGCCTATGGCATCTTTCCTCATGTAACGACGTTCTGGCAATTGGTCGTGGTATTGGCACCTTTTCTGATCTATTTTTTAAGTATGTTTCCACATCCACAATTGGTGGGTTTAGGCTTACCATTGGTGATGGTGACAGTCATGGGGCTGAATTTACATAATCACTATTCATTGGATCAGGTGATGTTTTTTGACAGCTCAATTGGTTCCATTTTGGGTCCCATTATTGCGATTTTCGTGATTCATTTGGTTCGGGCGATGTCTCCAGATATGACGGCTCAACGGATGTTGTCTGCACATTATCGAGATATGCAGCAGGCTATTTATATGGATTATGGATTGGCATTTAGAATTCATTTACGCGGTATGTTGGATCGAATCGGTCTACTAAATACCAAGCAAGTTCAGTCGGATGAGCTCAAAAGTGAAATTAACAAGGCCTTGATTGAATCCAGTGCCATGATTGATTTATCGCGTTTACATGAGTTGGTCGCGAAATTACCTTCAGAGTCAGACATCGTGACTTTGATTGAGCAATTACAACAGCAGCTTGTTCAATGGTTGGATAGTAAATCTAAGCGTATGCCTGAAACCAATCAATTGAAAATAATCAGGTTGCAACTGCATCAAGTAGATCGAGCAGCACAAAATATTCAGGATCAGGATATTCGTCAGCGTATTCAAATTTCAGTCAATAATATTCGCAATAGTATTTGTCATGATGGTGGTATTAATGCAGAAGACATTGCTATCGCTAGGGTTGGAGTATAGGTATGGGTGAGCTGAATATTTACGGTGTCTATGTTCCTATATTTTTAATTCAAGCCATCTTGGCTTATCTCCTATTTAAGATCGTGACTTTAGCAACAAATCAATGGATCGCTAAAGGTTGGGTTGCTATTCCAGGCATATTTAACTTATGCCTTTACATTATTTTGTTGTGGTTAATGCATTGGTTTTTTATTTTGTGTTTGAATTAAGTATTGGATTTTAGTGGTTGATTGATTCGGGTTGGTTTTTGAGTTTGATGATTGAGTGGGTTGAGAAAATGAATACTTTTGATAAGCGTAAAGTGATACGGCCAATCGTTCTACTGGTGGTTGCAGTGCTTGCGATTTTTTGTGTCGTGCATATTTGGAATTATTATAATGCTGAACCCTGGACACGTGATGGTCGTGTACGTGGCGATGTCATTCAAGTTTCATCTGATATTTCTGGATTAGTCACCGAAGTTTTAGTGCAAGACAATCAGGCCGTGAAAAAAGGGCAGGTTCTTTTTAAGATTGATCTTGCACGGCAAACGTTAGATGTTGAACAAGCTAAATCAGAGTTAGCGAAGGCGAAATCTGGACTTGCTGAAGCTGAAGCGAGTTTAGCTCAGACCAAAGCCAACGTGGTAAAATCTCAAGCCAATCTTACACTTGCAGATAAAACAGCAACTCGTTATTCAGACTTAATGAATGGTGCAATTTCGAAACAGGAGCAAGATCAAGTCTTTGCAGCCAAGGACCAGTCGCATGCTGAACATGAACAGTTACTTGCAGCGATTGAACAAGCGCACGCCAATATTAAACAGCAACAAGCTTTAGTTGAAGTGGCAAACAGTAATCTGCATTTGACACAGCTCAACTTGAATCGCGCTGAAGTTGTTGCACCAGCAGATGGAACATTATCGAATTTTGATCTGCGCGCGGGAAATTATGTCAAAGTTGGACAAGCTGTTGCAGCATTATTAGATCGTAAACAATTATATGTTGTGGGTTATTTTGAAGAAACAAAACTGAATAAAATACATGTGGGTGACTCAGCCAGTATCCAGTTAATGGGGGATACGCAAAAAATAAAAGGTCATGTACAAGGCATTGCATCGGGAATTGAAGACCGTGAACGGACTTCATCTTCAGGTTTATTGGCCAATGTTAATCCAACTTTCAGTTGGGTGCGTTTAGCACAACGCGTCCCCGTAAAAATAGTATTGGATGAACTCCCGCATAATGAATTGGCTTTTGTGGCTGGTCGTACCGCAACGGTTCATATTTTAGAAAGTACTCAAAAATAAATAAACCCATCTCAGTGATTAAATTTACCCATCGAAAGATGGGTCTACACTTGATTCATTTACATAGTTAAGTCTGCCATTGCAGGCATATTCAGATTGAGATAGACCAGCAAAAATTCAATGAAAATTGGAATGCTGAAAAGTGGGTTGAGATCGAGATATCCCGTAAATAGTATCTGCTGATTGTGGAGTTGCTTGGATCCTTGCATGACCTAAACCTTTACTTACGCCATAAACAATAAAAGTTTTAGTCATGTTTATACTTTAAATTATGGGGTTAAACCTTCAGGATTTCGGTACCAACTTTCAATAAATAAAGCTGCGGCGATGCTATCTGCAGCCAGATTTTTAGCACGCCCTTGAGCCTGATAATGATCTAATTCATCACGAGCTTCTCGAGTCGTTAAACGTTCATCCACCATTAAGGTTTCAATATTGGTTTGATGGCGTAAACGCCGTGCAAATTTACGCGCACGTGCAGAAAGTTCAGACTCTGAATCATCCATATTTAAGGGTAGACCCACTAAAAATAGATTCGGTTGATGTTGTTTTACAATCTTTAACAGTTCATCCCAATTGGGAATCCCATCTTTCATGGGAAATAGTGCAAGCGGTGCAGCACTTTCAATGATAGAAGAGCCAACTGCCATTCCCATTTTCTGTGTGCCAAAATCAAAAGCAAGAATGAGTTGTGGTTGTGATAAATCAGGCATGTCCAATCTCAGAAGATAACCAAGTACGGTCTACGCCTATTTTACGATATGCAGCATCCCAACGGTCGCTATAAGGCAAATTAAAAATTAAATCCATATCAGAGTCACAAATTAACCAATCACCACGGGCGATCTCTTCTTCTAATTGATGCTTCGTCCAACTGGCATAGCCCAACGCAATTTGATAACGCCCCACACCTTCGTTATGTGCAATCGCATCTAAAATATCTTTACTGGTGGTGATACAAACATTTTCGCCTACTGCAATGGACGAATGCCATGTAGGTTGCCCAGTATGTAGAACAAATCCAGCTTCTGGACGTAACGGTCCACCTTGCAAGACTTCATGTGGATTAACATGATCCGCATTGATATCTAAGTCGTTTAATAGCTCTTTAATTTGTAGACCTGAAGGGCGATTAATAATAATTCCTTGTGCACCATCCGCATCATGACGAGCTAAATACACGACTGTATTGGCAAAAAAATCATCTACCATGTTGGGAGGGGCAATTAGACAATGATGCATTAAGTATTGTTTGGGCACCGAAGGGCTTCTCCTAAATGTTTATTACTGAATTTTAATGATTCAGTTTTATCATATATTCATGTTTTTATTACCATAGCCTATTTAAGCGATATTGAACATGTCATTTCAAATATAAAATGAAAAGTAAACAGAAATTATCGAGAAGTCAAAGTTAGTTTTATACTTGTTTTACTTAAGATATTTAAAATGTAAATTTTAATGATTTAAAAATATCTGTTGATAATGGTGAAAAGTATATTGGGGTGGATAAAAACTATTCACCAGCTCATTTATTTCTATTGAATAACTCAAAAGACCAGTCGTTCAAGCTGCTGATCTTAATTGTTTATGCATTTAATTTCACTGCTTGAAATTTTAACTGACGTAATTGCTTGGCATGTTGCAATGTCGTTTCGCTAATTTCAACGCCGCCAGTCATGCGCGCTAGTTCAAAGATACGTTGATCTTCCTCTAATTCTAAAATAGTACTGCTTGCTGGATCAGTTTGTAATTTTTTCACCAACAAATGTTGATCAGATTGAGCTGCAACTTGGGCTTGGTGGGTAATACAGATGATCTGTACGTGCTGACCTAAATCTGCAAGTAGTCGACCAACAATTTCAGCAGTGCCACCACTAATTCCGACATCAATTTCATCGAAAACTAACACTTCAGCTTCGGTTTTTTCTGCATTCATGACCTGCATGACTAGGGCAATACGTGACAGTTCGCCACCCGATGCGACGCGAGCCAGCGGTTGAGCAGGAATGCCTTTATTGGCTGTAAATAAGAGCTGAATAAAACTAAAACCTTCAGCAGAAACTTGCTCTAAAGGTTCAAATTTAAATTCAAAATAAGCTTCTGGTAGTGCTAGTATTTTAACTTGTTCAGTTAATTGTTTCGCTAAGGGTAAGGCTGCTTCACGACGAATCGTATCAAGATGTTGGGCTTTGTCTAAAAAAAGTTGATACGCTATTTCAACGTGTTCCGCTAAAATTTCAGGATCTTCTAGTTGTTCCAGTTGTTCCAGTTCGTGTTGCCATTGCGCATGCTGATTTTTTAGCTCTTCTGGCTGAATACGATATTTTCGAGCTAAGCGATGAAATACTTCTAATTGAGTATTGAGCTCTTCCATCCGTTCAGGATCAAAACTTTGACGATCAATAAACTGTCGTAAATTGGCAGTTGCATCCTCAATTTCACTTTGTGCATTGACGAGTGAGTTATAAATCTCAGCGAGTTGTTCACTTCGTCCTGCATGTAGTTCTAGGCGACGAAGAATTGAAGAAACTTCCTGTGCAATATTTTGCTCAGATTCATCTAACGCATTCAGACTATAGCTACAGTCTTGCATGATATGTTCATGATGACTGAGACGATCAAACTCTTGTTCAGTTTCTTTATAGTCAATTTGAAGAATATCTTCGAGCTCTTCCAATTGTAAGGCTAATGTTTCAAGACGCTGTAAACGATTAGTTTGTGCATCAATGGCTGCTTGGTGGATACGAATATTTTTTTGCCATGCATTATAAGTATCACGAACCTCTTGAGCAGGTTGATAAAAATTATAATAACGATCTAACCAATGTTTAGGATAAGGTGGTTCTAATAATTGTTGTTGGCTATGCTGGCTATAGAGTTGAACCAAAAGCCGTCCTATTTCTTTTAGTTCAGATAAACTGCTTGGACGACCATTAATCCATGCTTTACTTCTGCCTGTCGCAAAAATAACGCGACGCAAATGAATTTCACCAGACTCATCCGCGAGTTCATGGATTTTTAGCCATTCTGCTTCAGGACTATGTTCCTGATAGCTAAATACCGCTGTTACATCTGCTTTTTCAGTCCCATATCGAACATAATTGGTATCGGTGCGTTCGCCTAAACAGGCAGAGAGGGCATCTAGTAATAGCGATTTACCGGCACCTGTTTCCCCAGTGAGTACGTTGAAACCTTGCTCAATATCAATGGCTAAGTTATCTGCTAAAGCAAAATTGATGAGATTTAAGTGTGTCAGCATAAACGCATCCAAGCTGCGAAAAGTGTTGTTATAAGATAGTGAAGTTTTGTTTTAGTCACAAGCCACTTAGTATTCGAATATTAAGTGATTTTATAATTCTAACTTAAAATTTAGATCGAAATGAGATTCTCACTTAAAAAACATAGCTGAAGAAGTAACATTAATAAAAATAGATCATGAATACCTTGTTTTTAATGCGTAATCAGAACTATTTATAGTTGTAATACTTAAGATTTTTTTCATAAAAATGGTTGGAAAATTGATGCACATGAAACATTGATTGATTAGTTGATCGAGCACAATTAAACTGTCGAAATCATAATTTATATAAATGCGCATTATTTGGGAGAATACGCATGTCATCACAATTTGATCATGTTTCAGTCGTAAAAAAATCAAATGTTTATTTTGGCGGTTTATGTGTAAGTCATACCGTCCAATTTGAAGATGGGACGAAAAAAACATTAGGGGTTATTCTTCCAACCGAACAAGCATTAACATTTGAAACACATGTGCCTGAGCGAATGGAAATTATTTCGGGTGAATGTCGGGTGAAAATTGCTGACAGCGAAGCGCATGAATTATTTCGTGCTGGGCAGTCATTTTATGTGCCAGGCAATAGCAAATTTAAAATAGAAACTGATGATATTTTAGACTATGTGTGCCATTTAGAAGGTTAATTGACTGCAATGATTTGCAGTGTTTTAGCGAAGAAATTTTCACGATAATCGGTTAAACTAGCGTATTCATAAAATCCTGTAAAGTCAGCTTTGCAGGATTTTTCTTTTCTATCATAAAATCATCAAATGAGGTCGTTCATGGCTAAACCTGAATATTATTATGGCGTTCACTCTGTGGAGTCATTGTTGGAGCTTGAACCTGAACGTGTACTGACTTTGTTCACTTTGAAAGGGCGTGATGATCAACGCTTACAAAAAGTTTTGCAGTTGGCTGAACCTTTTGGCATTAGTGTGCAGCAAGCGAGTCGTGATAGTTTAGAAAAATTAGCTGGCTTACCTTTTCATCAAGGTGTGGTTGCTGCAGTGCGTCCGTATCCTATTTTGAATGAAAAAGATCTGGATGACTTATTAACTGCAACACCAAATGCTTTCTTGTTGATACTAGATCACATCACGGATCCACATAATTTAGGTGCATGTGTACGTACAGCAGCGGCAATGGGTGTGGATGCGGTAGTTGTTCCTCGTGACCGTTCTGCAAGTTTAACGCCAACCGCACGTAAAGTTGCTGCGGGTGGTGCTGAAAAAGTTAAATTTATACAAGTGACCAATTTGGCGCGAACACTAGGTCAACTTCAAGATGACTTTAATGTTCGCATTATTGGCACCATGTTAGATGATAAAGCTCTACCATTGCATCAATGTGATTTCACTGGGCCAATCGCGATTGTGATGGGTGCCGAAGATACAGGTTTACGCCCAATTACACAGTCTAAATGCGACCAAACCGTTTACATTCCAATGTCGGGTAACTTACAAAGCTTAAACGTGAGTGTGGCAACTGGTATGGCTTTGTATGAAGCTTGCCGTCAACGCCAAGCCCAATAGTTTTATCGTAGATGACTCGATTGACTTTACAAAAATGAATGGAGTGATAGGTTGCTATACTAAACTAAAATGGCGCCTCAATTTTAATTTATCTGAGAAAAATCATGATGACCTCCCGTACCCAAGGCTATATTTATGTAGCAATTACCATGTGTATTTGGGGGGGATTCACCATTACCGCAAGACTTAATGCCATTTGGCATATTAGCGCATGGGATATTGCTGTTCTGCGTTTTTCTTTGGCATTTTGTATTTTAATGCCGATTTTAATTTATAAAAAAGATCTTAATTTTCTCTTTAAAAAAGAGCCATTTGTATTGGCGATGATTGGCGGTGTTGCATATTGTTTAACGTCTTATAGTGCTTTCCATTATGTTCCTGCCGCGCATGCTGCTATTTTTCTAAATGGCTGTATTCCCTTGTGTACTGCACTGGCGGCATATTTTATTTTTAAACAAGCCTTTGATAAACATACTTGGTTGAGCCTCAGTATCATGCTCAGTGCTATTTCAGTGATGAGTCTATTGATGTATGAGGAAACTGGTGTTGCTTTTGGTTTTGGGGATTTGTTATTTTTGATTAGTGCTATTTGGTGGGGGATTTTCACGGTATTGTTAAAACAATGGAAACTCTCAGCATGGCATTCGATGGCTGGTGTGGCCATTTGGTCCGCAATAGTTTATGTACCAATTTATTTATTATTTTTGCCCAAGCATTTAGATCAAGCATCAATGCCGCACCTTGTAATGCAAACTATATTTCATGGTGTTTTTGTGGTGATTGTTGCAACACTGACCTATGTTGAGGCGATTAAACGACTTGGAGCCTTTCAAGCGGGAAGTGTTGTGACATTAGCTCCCTTTATTGCTGCAATTGTTGCTGTGCCTTTATTAGGCGAACCGCTGAGTTTTGCAATTATTTGTGGCTTAATTGGTATGGGAGTAGGGGCATTGCAACCGTGGCGTTGGTTCGGGCGTAAGGATAGCCTGCAACTTGCTTTAGATCAAAAAAATCAACTCAAAAATAAATAGGATGATGGGGGAGCTCTAACTTAATTCACTTCGGGCTAAATATTGTAGATGTAAGGGTTTGAGCTGTGCATACAGCTGTTCTAGATGCCCGTCATTCAATACCCTATCATCGGCTTGAGCTTGTTTTTGTCGTCTTGGCATTTGTGCGGCTATAATTTTTCTAATTTGCTCAATATTTTGACCATCTCGTGTGGAGGCTCTTTGCAGTTGTACTTCTTCACTCGCATCAATCAGTAGGGTGTGTTGCGTGAGTTGGTGTTGATTGGTTTCGAACAGTAAGGGCGAAACTAAGATTACATAAGGACTGGTTGCCGCATGTAATTGTTGAATAATCGAAGTTCGAATCGCTGGATGGGTGATTTGCTCCAGTTGATGCCGTGCATCTGCTTCTTTAAAGATATAGTCACGCAGAGCTCGGCGATTAAGCTCGCCATTTTCAAGCAAGACCCAGTCGCCAAAAGCTTTTTGAATTTTAGCTAAAGCGGGTTGTCCTTTTTTAACAATTTCTCTCGCGACAATATCTGCATCAATCACTTGGATGCCTTGGGTTTCAAACCATTGACTCGCAGCAGATTTGCCACTGCCAATTCCCCCTGTTAAACCCAAGATAAACGTCATGCTTAAATCCTATTAACCACCTAAATATACTTTCATAATTTGCTCACCCCATAAAAAGGCAATCCAACCGGCAATGGCAATATAAGGTCCAAATGCAAAAGGTTGATTTTCTTTGCGGATTTTGAGCAAAATAATTCCAATAATTGCACCAACCAGTGAAGAAAGTAACACAATCAGGGGCAACATGAGTGGGCCCATCCAAGCACCGAGCGCTGCCAATAATTTAAAATCACCATAGCCCATGCCTTCTTTACCAGTGATGACTTTAAAGAGGTAATACACAATCCAGAGGCATAGGAAACCAATAACATAGCCCCAAATTGCTGATATTGGTGTGGTATATAGGCTAAAACTATTGACGGCTAAACCTAAAGCTGCAAGCGTAAGGGTAAAGCGATCGGGGAGTAATTGTGTATCAAAATCAATAAAGGTTAAAGCAATCAGTGTCCATGTGAGGATGAGTCCAAAGAGCATCTGCAGGGTAGGGCCAAATACAGCCACAATCGTTAAAGAGCAGAGCATAGTGAGCATTTCTATACATGGATAGCGAAAACTAATGGGATTTTTGCAGCTACCACATTTGCCTCGAAGTAAAATCCAGCTGATGACAGGAATGTTTTGATACCAGTGGATTTTGGTTGTGCACTTTGGACAGGTCGATGCAGGTTGGCTTAAGCTCAGTTTTTCTGTATCTATAATGGCTTGTTCAGGATGCAGCAGCATTTGGCATTCTTGATGCCATTCTTTTTCCATGATTTTGGGGGTTCTAAAAATGACAACATTTAAAAAACTACCAATACATAAACTTAAGACACCAACAGCGAGATAAAGAGCAATTGGTGTGTGAATAAAATAATAAATCAGTTCTTGCATTAGACCACTGAACCCATTTGGAAAATTGGAAGATACATGGCAATAACCAGACCACCAACGAGTACGCCCAATACAGCCATAATTAATGGTTCCATCATTGAAGTCAGACCATCGACTGCATTATCAACTTCGTTTTCAAAATGGGTGGCAACTTTATCCAGCATTGCATCGAGTGCACCAGACTCTTCGCCAATCGCTACCATTTGGATGGCCATTGAAGGAAATTTATTGGTCATTCGCATCGCAAATTGTAATTGTTGCCCTGTAGATACATCATCGCGAATTTTAAGTACAGCCGCTTCATACACACAATTGTTGGTTGCGCCAGCAGTTGACTCTAGAGCATCAATCAATGGTACACCTGCAGCAAAGGTAGTCGCTAAAGTACGGCTATAACGGGCAATAATAGCTTTATAGACTAAATCACCAAAAATAGGGGCTTTAAGCGCGGCTTTATCGAGTAAGTCTCGAAATTTTTTACTGCGCTTTTTAGCTTCAAGAAAAGCAGCAATCACTGCACCAATAACAAGAATTAGGATAAACCAGTACTTTTGCATCCAGTTTGACATATTCACGACCATTTGGGTAAAAGCTGGCAGGTCTGCGCCAAAAGAACTGAAGAGGTCTTGGAAAACTGGTACTACTTTTACCATCAAAATAATGGTAACAATTAAAGCGACCACAATCACGGATATCGGGTATTTCATGGCTTTTTTGATTTTTTGTTTGAGTAATTCGCTTTTTTCTTTATAAATTGCCACTCGATCTAACATGGTTTCAAGTGCACCAGATTGTTCACCTGATTCAACCAGTGAGCAAAAGAGTGTGTCAAAATATTGTGGATATTTTTTTAGTGCTCCTGCAAACGTATTCCCTCCCTCCACTTCACCTTTAATTCCCAATACCACTTCGCGCATGGATGGATTTTCAAGGCCTTCAGCTACAATTTCAAAGCTCTGTACCAAAGGTACGCCGGCTTTCATCATGGTCGCAAGCTGTCGAGTAAAAATTGTGATATCTAAAGTTGTGACCTTTTTCTTCATTAACCCTTCGAAAATGTTTTTACGTTTTTCTCGAATGGTGCTGATATTAACCCCTTGTTTTCTCAGGGTGACTTTGGCGAGTGCCATATTGCGAGCAGGCAGTTCCCCTTTGATTTTGACCCCTTTACGATCAACCCCATCATAAGCAAATGTTGGCATCATTTGAGCTTTTTTGACTGCCATAATGTATTCCTTAATATATTGATTATTCTTTATTCACTGGTCACACGGTTAATTTCTTGTAAAGAAGTTAAACCATTAATGACTTTGATTAATCCAGAACGTCGTAAATTATTAAACCCCGATCTTTCCGATGCTGCTGCAATTTCTAATGCATTACCATCTTCCATAATAATTTTTGAAATTTCTGGTGTCACTTTCATGACTTCATAAATACCAACACGGCCTTTATAGCCTTCTCTACATTCAGTACAACCGATAGGTTGATAAATTTGGAATTCAGGGTCGGATAAATCCTGTTCTGTAAATCCCATTTCTAATAAACTGTGTTTAGGAATATCAGCTGGCACCTTGCAATAACTACATAAGCGACGTGCTAGACGTTGTGCAATGACTAGATTTACAGAGGTGGCAATATTAAAAGAAGGAACCCCCATATTTCTTAAACGGGTTAAAGTTTCTGGTGCACTGTTGGTATGGAGTGTGGACATGACCATATGGCCCGTTTGCGCGGCTTTAATCGCAATTTCAGCAGTTTCTAAATCTCGAATTTCACCCACCATGATAATATCAGGATCTTGGCGTAAGAAAGATTTTAAAGCGACCGAGAAGCCCAAGCCAACTTTTGGATTAACATTGACCTGATTAATACCTTCTAAGTTAATTTCGACTGGGTCTTCGGCGGTGGAAATATTCGAACTTTCAGTATTTAAAATATTGAGACCGGTATATAAAGAAACCGTTTTACCTGAGCCCGTAGGACCCGTAATAAGGAGCATCCCTTGCGGTTTATCTAAGGCTTCCATAAATAATGCTTTTTGATGTTCTTCATAGCCGAGTGCATCAATCCCGAGCATTGCACTCGATGGATCGAGAATACGTAGTACCAGCTTCTCACCAAATAGCGTTGGTAAAGCATTGACACGAAAATCAATGGCTTTATTTTTTGAAATTTTGAGCTTAATACGGCCATCTTGCGGGATGCGTTTTTCAGAAATGTCCATTTGTGACATCACTTTCAGGCGTGATGCTAAACGGGTTGCCAATTGTAGAGGGGGATTGGTAATGTGGCGTAACACACCGTCGACACGGTAACGGACACGATAGGTTTTTTCATAAGGTTCAAAATGTAAGTCAGAGGCACCCATGCGGATCGCATCAATCAATAATTTGTTAATATATTTAACAATCGGCGCTTCTTCTTCTGATTTTTCCTCAGTTTCTGAGTCTGTTGTAGCATCATCTGTTTGAATGAGATCAACATCAAAGTCATCATCACCAAAATCAAAGTTGGTTTCTTGAGTAAAATATTTTTCTAAATATTTGATTAGTTTATCGTGCTCAACAATAACAGGTTCAATATTCAGGTTACTGTTAAAGCGGATAGCATCAAGCGCTTCGATATTGGTTGGATCACTAGTGGCAATATAAAGTACGTTGCCACGATGTACTAAAGGTAAGACATGATGTTTATTAAATAGATTGTTATCGACTAAATCTTGAGGGAATAGATGTGGGTCAAATGCATTGAGATCAAAAAATGGTTCACCGAATTCAAGCGAAATCATTTCTGCAATCAGTAAGGGTGAGACTTTTAAATGTTCGATTAAGTACGCAACGAGATTGACTTTATTTTTTTTCGAACCTTCTATTGCCGTTTGCATTTGTGGCGCAGAAACAATACCGTCCTCTACAAGACGACGAATGTAACCAGAAAATTTAGGCGAACCTTGCTGTATAGCCATCCCCAATGTACCTTAAATTCATTTTATAATTTGAATACTAAAATTATACGGTGATCGTTAAAAATATCTATATTTAAAAGCACTGATAGCAAAAGATAATCGATAAATAGTATGCGCCAATTATAATTCTATAGCTTAACTATGAAATGTTCAGCGTTTATTTTTTTAAGCTCATATAACAGTTACGCTAATTAGCCTATGAAAATATTCTTATTCTGAAAAAAATCCGTGTAGAATGTGCTCATTTTCGATAATAGGGTTAGATGTATGTCGGGTTCGACTATTATTCCTTGGGTTGTCGGCAATTGGAAAATGAACCCATTGCAAGCTAACGCGGAACAACTTATTCACGATTTGAAACAATGTTTTAGCCAAGTAGAAATTTCAGCGCAAAGCTGTCATGTCGGCGTTGCGCCTGTATCTATTGCGCTATTGAATGTTCAAGATCAATTACGTGGCAGTATGATTAATACAGTTGCTCAGGATGTCTCTCGTATTGCTGGCTTAGGTGCTTATACGGGCGAAGTGAGTGCTGAATTATTAAGTGATAGTGGTATTCAATTTGTTTTAGTAGGGCATTCGGAACGCCGTGAAATTTTTTCGGATACAGCAGAAGTTGTAAAAGAAAAGGTGAAAAATGCGTTAAGTGCTGGACTGACCGTGATTTATTGTGTCGGTGAAAGCTTAGAGCAACGTGAAAAGGGTCACGCTGAGCAAGTGGTATTACAGCAAATTTGTGATATCGCAGCGATTGTTCAAGCAGAGAAGTGGCAGAAAATTATTATTGCTTATGAGCCTATTTGGGCGATTGGTACAGGAAAAACAGCTTCTCCAGAAGATGCACAAACCATGCATGCTAAGATTCGTGAAGGTTTGAGCCAGATTACGGCTGAAGGTAAAAATATTGCAATCTTATATGGCGGTAGTGTTAAGCCTGAAAATGCAGTAGAGTTGGCGGCTTGTCCAGATATTGATGGTGCGCTGGTTGGCGGTGCGTCATTAAATGCCGAGTCTTTTTATCAAATTGCTCAGGCATTCGCAAAAACAAAATAACGAGGAGTTCAGCATGCAGACATTTGTGCTGGTAGTGCATATCATTTTAGCCGTATTGATGATTGTTTTGATTCTTGTGCAACATGGTAAAGGTGCAGATGCAGGTGCTTCTTTTGGTGGTGGTGGTGCCGCAACTGTATTTGGTGCGTCAGGTTCTGCTAACTTTTTGACCCGTTTAACGGCAATTCTTACAGCATTGTTTTTTGTGACAAGTTTGAGTTTAGCCGTTTTTGCGAAAAAGCAAACCAGTGATGCCTATGGATTAAAAACCGTGCAAACGGCACCTCAACCAATCGCGCCATTGCAACCAAATTCGGGTGAAACTTCACCAACCACACCAAAATAACCTGAATTGTTGAAATTAAACCTTTCAATTTTGCAGGCAAGCTACTAGAATGCGACACAGCTGCGGTGGTGGTGGAATTGGTAGACACGCTACCTTGAGGTGGTAGTGCTTTCGGGCGTGGGGGTTCAAGTCCCCCCTTCCGCACCAACAATGAACCAGATTGTTGGTGTTAGCAGCGAAAAAACATTGATGCGGGATGGAGCAGTCTGGTAGCTCGTCGGGCTCATAACCCGAAGGTCGTTGGTTCAAATCCAGCTCCCGCTACCATTTTAATTAAGATGCAACTTAATTAAGAACAATTATTTAACTGAAAGGTTAAGGTTGTATGTAAATTTGCAGTATAGTTGCGGGATGGAGCAGTCTGGTAGCTCGTCGGGCTCATAACCCGAAGGTCGTTGGTTCAAATCCAGCTCCCGCTACCATTTTAATTAAGATGCAACTTAATTAAATACAATTATGAAGCTGAAAAGTTTAAATTGTCTATAAAATTGCAGTATAGTTGCGGGATGGAGCAGTCTGGTAGCTCGTCGGGCTCATAACCCGAAGGTCGTTGGTTCAAATCCAGCTCCCGCTACCATTTTGATTAAGGTGCAACTTGATCAGGACAAGAAATTAAAGATTGATTGAAAAATGTTTAATTCTTGTGTATAATTTTGCAACGTTGATGCGGGATGGAGCAGTCTGGTAGCTCGTCGGGCTCATAACCCGAAGGTCGTTGGTTCAAATCCAGCTCCCGCTACCAAGTTTCTAAAAGGGCTCACAGATAGGTGGGCCTTTTTGCACAGTGGACTTTAGTTTTCTGTGTAATAATAGGGGCGATTACGCCCTTTTTTATTGGCTATCGTGTGGTGTAGACATCAATTGGTCAAAAAGTCATGCTTCACTATAGTAAGTTTGAATCGGTCCAATGAGCGATTGAATCGCACAAATATGACGAGAGTAAATGAAGCTATCAAATAAAACTCAAGCACTCCACGACTTAATTGCTCCGGCAGTGCAAGCTTGTAATGTAGATCTTTGGGGGATTGAATTCATTCCTCAAGGTAAACGTTCTTTATTGCGTATTTATATCGACAAACCTGTCGGTGAAAATGCAACACCATTCATTAGTGAAGATGGTGATGAAGAGTTGGGACGTGGTATAGGTGTGCAAGATTGCGTACGTGTAACCCAACAAGTCGGCGCAATGATGGATGTTCATGATCCAATTTCTGGAGAGTACTCCTTAGAAGTTTCTTCTCCAGGTTGGGATCGTCCTTTTTTTCAACTTGCACAAATGCAGGCTTATGTCGGTCAACAGATTGCCTTCCGTCTGATTTCAGCTGTAGAAAACCGTCGTAAATTTCAAGCGAAGTTGGTATCGGTTGATCTTGAAAATGAATTCATTCAAGTGGAAGTTGAGCAGCAACAAGTGCTTGAGATTGATAGTAATAATATCGACAAAGCGAATTTGATCTATCAAGACTAAATTTAATTTATAAGAATTTGAATAGTAGGTGACTTATGGGCCGTGAAATTCTTACCGTTGCGGAGACGGTTAGTAATGAAAAAGGTGTTAGTCGTGAAGCGATTTTTGAAGCACTTGAGCAAGCGCTTGTAGCTGCGACGAAGAAAAAATTCTACGAAGGCACAAATTCTGAAGAAGCTCAGCTTCGTATCGAAATTGATCGTAAAACAGGTGAATATCGTACTTTCCGTCAGTGGGAAGTGGTTGCTGATGAAGATCATGAGATGCCTGCATGCCAAGATGCAATCTCAGACTTAGATCCAGAAAAATGGTCAATTGGTGATATTCGCGAACTTGAAGTGACATCTATCGAGTTTGGCCGTATTGCAGCGCAAATTGCCAAACAAGTGATCGTACAAAAAATTCGTGAAGCAGAACGTGCGTTAATAGCTGATGCTTATGAAGAAAAAGTCGGTGAACTTGTTTATGGTGAAGTGAAAAAACAGACCAAAGATGGTTTTATCATTGACTTAGGTGATAATGCTGAAGGTTATTTAGCACGTGAAGAAATGATTCCTAAAGAACTTCTTCGTCCTAAACAACGTCTTACAGCCATTCTTTACAATGTCAATCGTGAAGGTCGTGGTGCACAATTGTTATTGTCACGTGCTAAGCCGGACATGCTCATTGCTTTAATGAAGAAAGAAATTCCTGAAATTTCTGAAGAAATCATTGAAATTAAAGCAGCCGCACGTCAACCAGGTGTTCGTGCTAAAATTGCTGTGAAAACCAACGATCATCGCATTGATCCAGTGGGTGCATGTATTGGTATGCGTGGTACGCGTATTCAATCGGTACAATCTGAATTAAATGGTGAGCGTATTGATGTTGTGGTTTGGTCTGATGATCCAGCTCAATATATTGCCAGTGCTTTAGAGCCTGCTGATGTATCCGGTATTGTGATTGATGAAGACGCGAAAACTGCGGACATTATTTTTGCAACCAGCGATCAATTGGCTCGTGCCATTGGTTCGCAAGGTCAAAATGTTCGTTTGGCTTCTGAGTTAACTGGCTATAAGTTAGATATGATGCTTGAAGATGAGTATCGTGCTCGTCAACAAAATGAAGCACAACAATATTTAGATATGTTTGTTGAGCGTTTAGAAATAGAAGAAGATCTTGCAATGGCGTTGGTGGAAATGGGCTTCACTTCTCTTGAAGAAGTGGCATACGTTCCTGCTGAAACATTTGATGAGATTGAGTTAGATGCTGACTTAGTAGAACTATTACAAAGTCGTGCAAAAGAAGCTGCTTTAGCAGATGCGTTAAAACAGCAAGAAAATATTCAAGATCCAAGTGCTGAACTTCTTGCAATGGAAGGGATGACTTCAGAGATCGCTTATGCATTAGCCGCTCGTGGCGTAATCACTGTAGATGATTTGGCAGACCAAGCAACTGACGATATTTCTGATATTGAAGGTTTAGGTGCTGAAAAAGCAGGACAGTTGATTATGAAAGCACGTGAATCATGGTTTAACTAGGAGGTAATACATGACGGATAAGTCAATTCAAGAGTTAGCAGTCAGCGTAGGACTTCCGGTTGAAAAGCTTCTAGATCAAGTCCGTGAAGCTGGATTACCGCAAAAAATGGCTGATGATAAAATTACTCACGAACAGCAAGATGCTCTGGTCAACCATTTGAAAAAATCTCATGGTCAAGATACGAGCAATGCAGGAAAAATCACGTTGAAACGTAAAACAACAAGTACGGCTAAAGTAGCCAGTACTTCTGGTAAGGCAAAAACGATTAACGTTGAAGTTCGTAAAAAGCATACCTTTACGAAGCCAAATCCTGAGCAAATCAAAGCTGAAGCTTTGGCTAAAGCAGCCAATGCCCAAGCGAATCAACAAGCACCTGAAGCTTCAGTAGCAAAAGCAGCACCCGCTGGTGGTAAAGCAAATGCAAATTTAGAAGCAATGCGTGCTGCAGCAAAACAACAAACTGCTGCAAAAGAAACACCTAAAGCTGCTGTGGTTGTTAAACGTAAGTCAAACAACAAGCCAATTACTAAAGCGACTGTGAAAGTAATTGAAACGCCTGAACAGAAAAAAGCACGTGAAGCGCAAGCTGCTCAACTTAAAGCAGCTGAAGAAACAGCACGTCGTAAATCTGCTGAAGAAGCGCAGCAACGTACACTTGAACAAATGCGTCAAATGGCGTCTAAATATTCAGGTGATGAAGCAACTGCAACTATTCGCGTCGTTGATGACTCTCCGCTTGCTGCTGGTCTTGTAGGTCAAGCCTATGAAGATTCATTTGCAAAAGAAGACCGTGAAATCAAACGTGGTGGTAACACAACCAGTACACGTGCACCGAAAAAAGGTGGACGTCGTGGTCAAGAAGAGCAAAGTTTCAGCAAGCAACCTAAACGTGGTCTGAAAACCAGTCAGGCTGGTAAGCATGGTTTTGAAAAACCTGTTAAGAAACAAGTTTATGATGTAGAAATTGGTGAAACTATTGTTGTTGCAGACCTTGCAGCAAAAATGGCGATTAAAGTGCGTGAAGTGATTAAATCACTCATGAAAATGGGTGAGCTTGTAACTCAAAACCAAGCCATTGAGCAAGACATTGCAGCACTTGTTGTTGAGGAAATGGGTCATAACCCAGTTCGTGTTTCTGATACTCAAGCAGAAGATAATTTACTTGAAGCAGCTGAAGAAGCGCGTGGTGCACAAACTACGCGTCCTCCAGTGGTGACAATCATGGGTCACGTTGACCATGGTAAAACATCGCTTCTTGACCGTATTCGTCGTGCAAAAGTAGCACAAGGCGAAGCGGGCGGTATTACACAGCATATCGGTGCTTACCATGTAACGACTGATAAAGGCATTATTACATTCCTTGATACACCGGGACATGCTGCATTTACTGCAATGCGTTCACGTGGTGCGAAAGCGACTGATATCGTGGTTCTTGTTGTTGCTGCAGATGATGGTGTTATGCCACAAACTGCGGAAGCAATTGATCATGCGCGTGCAGCGGGTACGCCAATTATTGTTGCAATCAACAAAATGGATAAAGAATCTGCTGATCCAGATCGCGTATTGAACGAATTGACCGTGAAAGAAATCGTGCCTGAACAATGGGGTGGTGATGTACCAGTTGCCATGGTTTCAGCACACTCTGGTCAAGGTATCGATGAACTTCTTGACTTGATTTCAATTCAAGCTGAATTGCTTGAATTGAAAGCATCTGAAGAAGGTGCTGCACAAGGTGTGGTTATTGAAGCACGTGTAGACAACAGTCGTGGTGCGGTTACCTCAATTCTTGTACAAAATGGTACTTTGAATGTTGGTGACTTGGTTCTTGCGGGTGCATCTTACGGTCGTGTTCGTGCGATGACAGATGAAAATGGTAAGCGTATTCAATCAGCAGGCCCTTCAATTCCAGTTGAAATTTTAGGTTTACCTGAAGCGCCAATGGCGGGTGACGAAGTTCTTGTTGTGACTGATGAGAAGAAAGCGCGTGAAGTTGCTGATGCACGTATGGCACGTGAACGTGAACAACGTCTTGAGCGTCAAAGTGCAATGCGTCTTGAAAACATTATGGCATCTATGGGCAAGAAAGATGTGCCTTATGTCAATGTTGTACTGAAAACTGACGTTCGTGGTACGCTAGAAGCATTGACTGTTGCATTGAGCAGCTTGTCGACTGACGAAGTTCGTGTTCGTGTGATCGGTTCAGGTGTGGGTGCAATCACTGAATCTGACGTTACATTGGCTGAATCTTCAGAAGCGGTACTGTTCGGCTTTAACGTACGTGCGGATACAACTGCACGTCAAAAAGCAGATGCAGATGGCATTGATATTCGTTATTACAGCATCATTTATGAATTGATTGATGATGTGAAAGCAGCAATGAGCGGTAAACTTGCACCTGAACATCGTGAAACGATTCTGGGTGTGGCTCAAGTACGTGAAGTATTCCATTCAAGTAAGTTTGGTGCGGCTGCAGGCTGTATGGTTCTTGAAGGTATGTTACACCGTAATAAACCAATCCGTGTCCTTCGTGATGACGTGGTTGTGTTCCAAGGTGAGCTTGAATCTCTTCGTCGTTATAAAGAAGTGGTTGAAGAAGTACGTGCTGGTATGGAATGTGGTCTTGCCGTGAAAGGTTATAAAGACATCAAAGCACTTGATAAAATTGAAGTGTACGATGTTCAATTGATTAAACGGAGTCTTTAATGGCGGGTAGTCAACGTCTTAAGCGTATGGCCGATACAGTACAACGTGAGTTGTCAGAACTGATTCGTCAAGAGCTTAAAGATCCACGCTTAGGTGGTCTTGTGACCATCTCGGCGGTGAAAGTCAGCCCAGACTTAGGTTATGCAGAAGTTTATGTCACTGTAATGGGACGTGAATTAGGCGATGATCAAAGTGAAGTTGCAAATCAAGAAACTTTAGCCGTATTAAATGGTGCTGCTGGGTTTTTGCGTCACGAATTAGGTCGTCGTATCAAGACACGTATAACGCCACGTTTGCGTTTCCATTATGATAAAACCAATGCATACGGTAACTATATGTTTGGTCTTATTGCAGAGGCGGTTAAAGACTTGCCTGAGCAGAAAGAAGACGAATAGTTATCTTGAGTATTCCATCAAAGCCACCTTCGGGTGGCTTTTTTGTGGATAACTTAAAAGTTATGCACATCAGATAAGATGCATTAAAGAAAAGCAACACTTCAATTTTAAAAACTGTTTAGAATGATCTTTTATATCAAACAAATACTAATAAATATTTGAGGATTCAAATGAATAGTCGCATTAAAAAAGGCGTGTTGGCTGTTATCTTGACCAGTACGTTGTTATTTTCAGGTTGTGGTTACAACACCTTGCAAGCTAAAGATGAAGCTGTGATCGGTTCTTGGTCGGAAGTACAAAATCAGTATCAACGTCGTGCAGACCTCGTGCCAAATTTAGTCAATGTGGTGAAAGGCTACGCTACGCATGAAGAAAAAGTTTTGACTGAGGTAACACAAGCACGTGCAAATGTTGCAGGCTTGAAAGTCGATAAAGATGTTTTGGAAAACCCTGAGTTGTTTAAGAAATATCAAGAAGCACAATCTCAAATGACGGGTGCTCTATCACGCCTATTGGCTGTCACCGAAAACTATCCAGACTTAAAAGCCAATGAGCAATTTCGTGATTTACAAGTTCAGCTCGAAGGAACTGAAAACCGAATTGCTGTGGCGCGTAATCGTTACATTGCAACAGTGCAAGATTACAACACCTATGTTCGTCAATTCCCACAAGCGATGACGGCAAAAGTCATTGGAATGAAACCTAAACCTAATTTTAGCGCTGAAACCAGTGCGCAAAAAGCACCGACAGTGAGCTTTAACTAGGTTAGTCATGTGTAATGGATAAATAGGTATTGATATGATTGAAATGAGCAGCAAATCCTATATAAGTCGATTGCATGTTTACATGCTGATGGGACTTATTCTGTTGATGCTTGCTTTACAGTCTAGCGCGTGGGCTGAGGTTGCAACAGCAACAAATGATGCTGAAGATGCGGTGGTAGTGGCTAAGATTACAGGTCAACAGCCAGCAGCACTGAACATTCCAAATGTGATGAGTTCGGATCGTCATGAAAAAAATAATGGAAGTCAGTCGAGTAATGTCACACAAACTTCAACATCACCGCCACAAGTGGAGAATGATCTGGCGGATGGTGAGTCTATTCGCGCAATACCAACGCTAAATCAACCGATTATAGACCAAGCCCATGTTTTATCTGCAACACAGAAGCAAGCCTTAGAACAAAAAATACGTCATTTGTATGATCAGGGTAAGGCTCAAATTGGGATTGTGATTGTACCAACCACAGGTCAAGAAAGTATTTTTGACTATGCTATGCGTGTTGCACAACAATGGCAATTGGGTTCGGCAAAGCAAGATAATGGCTTACTGATAGCCGTTGCTGTGAATGATCATCGTATACATATTGCGACAGGCTATGGTTTGGAAGGTGTTATTCCCGATATTATTGCTAGTCGAATTATTCAGAAGCAAATTACGCCTTTTTTTAAACAAGGGCAGTATGCTCAAGGTTTAGAGGCAGGTTTAGCTGAAATTGAACGAATTCTAAATTTAGACCCAGAGATTGCACAACAAGCAGCCGAAGAGTTAAAGCAGCATCAAGCGCAAGCACTACATGAACAACAGGCCAAAGAGCAAACTTTAACCACGTCTATAATTATTTTGATTGTAGGGATTTTTGCCTCTTTTATGATTGGTAATCGTTTAAGTGCTTCTGTTGCAGGAGTAACGGTGTTTGCTGCTGGTCTGATCTATGGTTCGGGTATTGTCATGAGTTTAGTTTTAGGCTTTGGTGTTTTTTTCTTACTGATTACCTCAGTGGCACAGCTTATTTTTCAAATATTTTTGTCTAGTGGTGGGCGCGGCGGCGGAAGAGGAGGTGGTTTTGGTGGTGGCGGCTACAGCGGTGGTGGTGGCGGATTTGGCGGCGGAGGAGCATCAGGCTCATGGTAACAACAACAGATACGACAGCAATTATAACTGAACCTAAATTGCAGGAAAAAATACAACCCAGTTTAAAGCGTTGGCTGAAACATTTTTTCTATTTGCCTGCATCAAAACGTTATTTTTCTAAACAAGATCAGGCTGCAATTGCTGAAGCAGTACAGCAAGCTGAGCAGGGGCATGTAGGTGAAATTCAAGTGGTGATCGAGGGGCATATTCCGAGTCATCAAGCCTATCATCAAAATGCACGAAGTCGTGCACAACAGTTATTTGCTGAATTGGGTGTTTGGGATACGGAACACAATAGTGGCATTCTGGTCTATTTAAATTTGTGTGAGCAAGCCGTGGAAATTATCATTGATCGCGGTATTAATACAGCCACTACACAACTCGCATGGCAAAAAATTTGTGATGAAATGATTGTGAATTTGAAGCAGAAAAAATATAGAGCCGCAGTGATCAAAGGGGTTTTGGATATTGGTCAAATTTTAGATCAGTTTTATGAACATAAAGTTATAGATAATTCTGATGAGTTATCAAATTTTCCTAAAATTATGAACTGAATCAAGTCTATGTGACAAGGAGTGTCACTTTTTTACAGAAAACTACTTTAAACAAACACAAAATTAAAAAAACTCTTGTATTTAAAAAGATAGGACATAGAATGATAATGTTTCAGTAGTTTTACGTTTTTTTCACAAGAATAAAACTGACCAGCTACATAAAAATGCTTGCAAAAGCAATAAAAATTTAAACATTGTGGAGAATGTTATGAAATTGGTACAAAAGGGTTTTACCCTTATTGAGTTAATGATCGTTGTTGCGATTATCGGTATTTTGGCAGCAATTGCGATTCCTGCTTATCAAGATTATATTACGCGTGGTCAAGTGTCTGAAGCTGTAACTTTAGCGGGTGGTTTGAAGACACCTCTAGCTGAATACGGTGCTGATAAAGCGGGATGGCCATCTAAATTGGTTGGCCCAAATGCTACACCTGGTGTTGGTGAAATTAATTCGACCTTAGTGGGTAAATACTCAACAGTGAATGATACTGTGACTGGTCAATATCCAGCAGGTGTGATTACTGCTAAAATGACTAATGGTAAAGCAGCTGCAGCAGGTAAAGAGACTTTAACTTATACTACTGATGATGGTGGTTCTACTTGGGCTTGTGGTAACACTTTAGTAGGTACTGCTCAAGGCGCTGGTACGACAATTGAGGTTAAATATTTACCAAATGCTTGTAAGCCTTAATAATTAATTATGGTGTTTAAAAAAGATCCTACGGGATCTTTTTTGTTTTTTAAAAAAATTAATGGAGTAGTGATAATTGAATTGGAAAAATCGTTTTTATGCGATGGGGGTGCATGCTTTATTTTCATTGGTATTGTTGAGCATTGCACTTATTTTGGTATTTAAACTTTGGTATCCTGCACCATTAGATCAGGCGATGGGCGTGACACAGGTATTTTGGGTGATTCTCGCAATAGATTTAATATTGGGGCCATTGCTCACCTTTGTAATATTTAATCCTAAAAAGAAAGAGTTAAAATGGGATTTGTTAATTATTGTATTGATTCAATTATCAGCCTATGTATATGGGCTGTACACTGTTGCTCAAGGCAGACCCGTTTGGCAGGTTTTTGTGGTGGACGATATAGAGTTGGTAAGAGCAATAGATTTAGACTCTACTTCAAAAAGAAAAAATGATAATGAATATCAAGCTAAGCTTTTTAGTCAGCCTCGTTGGGTTGCCGCTGTATATTCTTTAGATCCTCATGTTGCATCTCAGCAGAAACAAGATGAGATGTTTGGAAAGAGTCTTGCAAGTCGTCCAGAAACATATCAGTCATTACAAAATAGATCTGAACAGATTAAAGCAAAAGTTCAGAATTTAGATAATTTATTTAAATTTAATGCAAAAGCAGATGTTGAAAAAAAATTAAGTGCCTTTAATAATTTTAAAATCATAGGTTTTTTACCAGTAAAAAGTCTCTCGAAAGACATGGTGGTTTTAATTGGTGAGAATGCACAGCCAATAGCAATTATTGATTTAAGACCGTGGAGCTAATAAATAATGTTGTTTAAGTGACGATTATTGTCAAGTCTTCGCTAATTAAAAAAATTGTATGTATTTATTTCCTAGTATTTATTAATATTTTATCGCTGTTGATATACAAATAATGTTAAATGGCTAGGAAATTATAATGAAAGGTTTTACATTAATTGAATTGATGATTGTTGTTGCAATAATTGGTATTTTGGCAGCGATTGCTGTTCCACAATATCAAAATTATATTACGCGTGCTCAAGTATCTGAAGCTGTTGTTTTGGGTTCGGGAATGAAATCTGCATTAGGAGATTATGGTTGGAGTCGTGCAGCTTGGCCGACAAAATTAGTAGATCTTAATGCAGTAGCTTCGACGAATGAAATTAACGTTAATTTGGTAGGTAAGTACTCAAAAATGGATAATAAGGTTGTAGGGACATATCCTAGTGGTCAAGTTACAATGACAATGACAACTGGTATGGCAAATGGCCAAACTATATTGTTTCAAACTACTGATGGTGCTTCCACATGGACATGTACACCAGGAACATTGAACTCAAAGTATAGAAGTAATGCATGTAAGTAATGTTGCAAAGTGAAATTAAGTATTTTATATGGTAAATTGAAAAATATTATGTAGTTTATGTGGGAAATACTTATTTTATGATGATAGTTTCTATCGTTAATATTTTGAGATGTATAAGATATAGTTCAATTATTTAGTCAATAGTTAGTGTTAAAAATAGCCCAACAATATTTTTGTTGCTATGGAAAATAAAGTAGAATTTTTTGATTTACAATGCTATGAGATTAAAACTATTATCCCATGCCGAAATATAAACTGAGTGTATAATGTGCTCAGTTTTTTTTTAACTGAACTTCATGAAAGCTTACTTTCTTTACCTTTCAGCATTGCTCATTGCTACAGCATGGCTGCTTCCAATTCACCAAACGCCTTGGACAACATTTGAAAGTGAAATACTTACTTTTCTTTCAGGTTTGGCATTATTGGGTGCTTTTTTAAAACAAAAAATACAAATAGCGAAGCCACAGATTATTGCCAGCATAATTTTGATTATTCCATTATTACAGTGGCTATTTGGACAAATCCTTTATTTTAGCAATGCCTTATTGAGCTTTGTCTATATATTTGCATTTTGGTTGATGGTTGTGTTGGGTTATAACCTTTCAATCACAAGTCCTGCGCGAGAAAAAGTCATCAAAAACTGGAGCTTATTGGTACTCACCGTAGGCTTGATTTCGAGTTTAATTGCAATTTTGCAATGGTTGCAACTGAGCCATTATTTTTCCCCATATATGAATATTTTGAAAGGGAATCGACCTTTTGCAAATTTTGGACAGCCAAATAATTTAGCCACGTTTTTAACCTTGGGCACATTAGCCTGCTTATATTTTTATGAAAAGCGCATAGTTCCAAATGTGATACTTATTCCAAGTGCATTGATTTTAATATTTACCATTGCTTTGACCCAATCTAGAACATCATGGGTGGTTTGCTTATTTATATTGCTTTATTGGGGAGTGAAACAATATCAACAACCTAAACGTTTTGGTTGGATAAAGTTACTGGCATGGACGGCGATTTTTATTGGCTTTATTAGCTTCTTACCGAGTCTCAATCATCTACTTGAAGCTATTTCGAATCAGCAAATTGCAGAAACGGCATCTGTGGTTGAGCGAGCATCTTCAGGCTATTTACGCTTAGATATGTGGTCGCAAATGTTGGTTGCTATTTCGGAGCAACCTTGGTTAGGTTATGGATGGAATCAAACAGGGATTGCACAAATCACAGCATTTGATGTATATCCATCCCATGAGTGGATTAAAAGTGCGCATAATGTCATTCTTGATCTGTTGGTGTGGAATGGTATTCCAATCGGTGCATTGATACTTCTTTATTTAACGTGTTGGCTCTATTGGCTTAACAAAGGTGTACAAGACTTAGAGTCAGTGATTGCAATATTAATGGTCTGTGCCATTCTGATTCATGCTTTGCTTGAATTTCCGATTCATTATGCTTATTTTCTTTTACCCTTAGGTTTTTTATTGGGCGTGATTCAAGCACGATATGCGCGATTACCGTCAATAACTGTAAATGTATCGATTGTACGAGGCGTATTTATCCTTTCACTACTCTTGATTGCAGTAATATATCGAGATTACAACCTTTATAAGCAGCAAAGTTCGATTGTACTTAAAACACATCCACTAAGCTTAGAACAACAACAGGTCATGCAACAGAAAATCTGGTTGCTCGATCAATTTTCAGATCGGATTTGGTGGATTGGATTAGATCCCTTTACCAAGATGTCTAAACCACAATTGCAGCATGTGGGACGTATGGTTGCGAATACCGCTTCAAAATATGATCTATATAAATATGCGCAAGTGCTTGTGTTTAATGGCCAGTTTGATGAAGCAAAGCATCAATTATGGATCTTAAAAACTTTGCATGGTCAGCAACGTTCATTTGAAGAGCTTTTGAAAGCGCCTGTATCTAAATAGTATTTGCTTTACATTAGGTAATAAAAAATCCCCAAATGGGGATTTTTTTTGCCATGCTTATATCTGGCTTTGGATATAATTTTCAATACCCACATGTTCAACTAAATCAATTTGGGTGGTGAGCCAATCCCAATACTCTTCTTCTTTCTCTAAAATTTCTTGTACTAGATCGCGTGTCACATAATCTAAATTTTGTTCAGAAAGCGTGACGGCTAATTGAAGTGCTTCAATATTCTCTTTAACTTTACGCACATCACAATTCAAAACTTCTACAGTATGTTGACCAATATAAAGTTTGCCTAGATGTTGTAAATTCGGTAAACCTTCTAAAAATAGCACGCGTTCAATAATCTTATCGGCATGTTTCATTTGGCGAATAGATTCTTTATATTCTGCTGAACCTAATTGTTCAATTCCCCAGTCATTGAACATACGCGAATGTAGGAAATATTGGTTAATAGCAGTCAGGTGATGATAAAGAACCTGATTGAGTTGGTTGATGATGTCTCGATTGCCTTTCATGGTTAATACTCCATTTATTCACGCTGCCTTATCGCATAAGGCAATCTCTATTATTTACTCTAGATATCTTAATCAAGTTTATCTTGAGTTTCGAGTGATTTATGGAACAGCAAATGAAAATCGCAATCAAAAACAATTGTTATTGAATTTTGGACTAAAAATAACTGAGCTTTGAATGGTGATGCGGAGATAAAATGAGTTTAAGTTAACCTTAGGAGGATTTCATTGTGGCACTTTTATTCATGCGGCTATAGAAATGCGACCAGCAATCTCAGCCAGCTCTTGGTTGATGATGCTTTTTGCTTCTGGCGCACAACGTCCACAGCATGTTCCCAATTCAAGTAAATCACGAATTTCACGATAACTTTCAGCACCATTAGCAACAGCATCTTTAATATCTTGATCTGTGATACCACGACATAAACATACGTACATTTTTTGGGCCATAAGATTAAATGCGATATGTAATATTAGTGATAATTGTTATCACTTGTCAATAAAATTCATTTCAATTTATATGTGCGTTTATTGGACTTTTGAATAAAAAAATACCACCTGATCGGTAGTATTTAAAGTTAAAAATTAAACTATTGATTAATCATTAAATTATTAATTAATGATTGCAATACCATCCATTTCAACCAAAGCATCTTTAGGAAGGCTTGCAACTCCTAATGCTGCACGAGCAGGGTAGGGTTGAGCAAAATACTCTCCCATAATCTGGTTGACCAGTTGGAAGTGGGAAAGATCCGTTAAGAATATATTCAATTTTGCGATGTCTGCTAAAGAGCCACCTGCAGCTTCACACACGGCTTTTAAATTATCGAAAACACGACGAATTTGTGCATCAATTCCTTCAACCAGCTGCATACTGTAACAATCTAGTCCAATTTGTCCAGAAAGATAGAGTGTGTTTCCAGCTAAAATTGCTTGAGAATAGGTGCCGATTGCAGCAGGGGCATTTTCAGTATGAATCACTTGGCGGGACATCAATTTCTCCTTTTTCATCTGATTTCATCATAATGGAAGTGAGTGCGCCACGAAAGGTTTTCTTGTCTCTAAATTAACTGGCATGTGACACGGCGATAAGTGCAGCAGGCATATTTAAGCGAGAAATTCGTGGAAAACCAAGCAACATGCGTAACTCTCGGATAATTTGTGCAACTTGTTTGCGATTATGTACCACAATATTGACGTATGTTTTACCATCTTGAGATTGAACCATTTCAACCCCAGTTTTTGCTTTACGGCATTGATAAATTAAATCAGAAATCTGCTCATCATTCAGTAACATATCAATGCAGAGATAGGCGGTGAAGCTGACATCTTCGACTTCATCAGAAGTCCATTGCAAAGGCATGATATTTTCAGGATGCAAATGTTGTTCATGTAATAAATTATGGCAACGTGCACGGTGTACGATTAATCCGCGACGAGAGAGGTGACCTTGAATAGGGTCGCCTAAAACGGGATTGCAACAATGTGCATATTTAACATCAACACCCTCAGTGCCTTGAATAAGACGATCTGACAATATTGCATTATCATTATGGCCTTGCGCAAATAAATGATTGGCGACAAGTTGTGGAAGTAAGTCACCTACAGCAATTTGTTCAAATAAGGTTTCTTGGTTGGGAATGTGACGCCATTGCAGTAAATCAATCCAATCCTCTTCAGATAAATCATCGACTGAGCGGTTAAATAACTTTAATGCACGATTTAACGCTTGCTGGCCAACCAAACGTTGTTCTTCTATATCTTGTTCTTTCAGGATGTTTTGTAAGGCACGGCGCGCTTTTTGTGTATTAATGAAGCTGAGCCAATCGGGGTTCGGTGTAGCCAATACATCGGTAATAATTTCAACAACTTGTCCACTAGCTAATGGCGTGGAAAGAGCTTTGAGTTCACCATTTATTTTTGCACCAACAGCATGGTTGCCTAAAAATAGACTCGCTGAATATGCAAAATCAACCACAGTGGCACCTTGAGGTAATTCATGTAATTGACCATGTGGGGTATAAACCCAAATTTTTTCTTGATGTAAGTAATCGAGTAGGTCACTAAACGTGGTTTTAGCACAGGCACCATCTATGAGCACATTCAGGTTTTGCATCGAGGCTTGAATGGCTGAGCGACAAGCTTGCGGGGCATTTTCACCAAGCACCACACCAAAACGTGCTGCCTTACGCATTAATTCGGTTTGAATGGTCAAGGAAAGTGTCGTTTTTTCGCCTTTGAGTTTTAACATTAAGGATTGATTGCCACCAGGTAAAGGTTTGCGAATATGATCGGCATAATGTAAAACTTGAAAATTTTCTTTTAGGGCTTCAACCAAGCGATCACAATCGGCAATGCTTTGTAGAATAATTTCAAATGCGTGACTGTGGGTCAGTTCGTGTAGATTAATATCATTTTTAACAAAGTGGCGTAACAATTCAATATTATTGTCTTTCTTTTTAATACGACCTTGAATTTGATAAGTATTTAACAGGTCGGACAGGTTCTGTTCCCAAGTGGATTGATATTTACAGCGTTCTGGTTTGGTCTGTGCTAAGGATTGTTGAATATTGTTATACATATCCAAATCTAGATTTTGATAACACAAATGTTCTAAATTATCCGCCATTTCATTCATACCCACTAAACGTGCCATGGGTACAAAGATATCAAAAGTTTCTTGTGCAATTCGCGCACGTTTATCTGGACGTAAAGCGCCCAGTGTTGTCATATTGTGGTAACGATCGGCGAGTTTAATAATGATCACTCGAGGATCTTGCAAAGTGGCTTGGAGAATTTTTCTGAAAGATGCAGCTTTATTATATTCTTTATCGCTAGAATGGCTGAGTTTGGTTACACCATCGACCAGTTCAGCCACGGTTCGGCTAAATTTTTGGCTAATATCATCTTTGGTGAAATCGGTATCTTCAATGACGTCATGTAGCAAAGCAGCCATTAGGGTTTCGGCGTCAAGACGCATATGCGCCAAAATGCAGCTGACCGCAATCGGGTGTAAAATATAAGGTTCACCACTTTTACGGGTAATGCCAGAATGTGCCATATCAGCATAATCACAGGCTACAAGAACTCGCTCGACATCACTTGTAGGCAAGTATGCATCGATAATCATATTGAGCTGTTGCTTGGCTTTGCTGACCTCTTCACCTGGCATATAACACCTATATTCAATTTTTAATTTGACAAATTTTTTGCAATCTTTGAATGAAAATAAAATTGCACTACTGGTCAATTTTTTCAAAAAGAAATACTTTAATTTTTTTAACAAATATTTAGCGATTTGTCTAATGTTTCATATCAGATTCGCAAATAAAAAAGGCCTAGTCTGAAAACTAGGCCTTTTTTATTGGTTAAATCTTATTGAAAAGAAAAACCATCTAAATTCAAGCTATTTGCAGAAAGTGCTAAATCTAAGCTAGACGTTTGGTAATCTTGATCACGTTGTTTTAAAATATCTTTAGTGACATGGCCAGAGGCAATTTCACGTAAAGCAACAACAGTTGGTTTATCATTGTCCCATTCTACAGTTGGTTCAATACCTTGACGTGCCAATTGACGCGCGCGTTTGCTTGCCACTAGTACAAGCTCAAAGCGGTTGTCCACATGGTCTAAACAATCTTCAACGGTTACGCGTGCCATAAGAATTCTCGTTTGAATATAAATTTTTTAAATAGACTGCGCAGTATAAAATGCTTTCAGTATAGACTCAAGTTTTAATCGCGGTATTCATCAGGATTGTGGAGTGATGAGTTGTTGAATTAAGAGCTGATGGCGCTCGGCTTGCTGACTAAGCTTCAAGCGATTGGCATTAATGACGGATTCTAAATCGTGTAAAGCTTTATTAAAGTCATCATTAATAATGATGTAGTCGAAATTTACATATTGTTGCATATCTTCGACGGCACAACTGAGACGATGTTCAATCACCTCTACAGAGTCAGTACCACGATTCGATAAGCGTTGGCGTAAATCAAATTGAGTCGGCGGTAAGATAAAGATTTGCTTAGATTCAGGAAAAAGTTTACGAACTTGTTCGGCACCTTGCCAGTCAATTTCAAGTAAAACATCATGTCCTTTGGCCAATTGCTCTTTTACAGTCGCTTGAGCGGTACCATAATAGTTACCAAAAACTTCTGCAAACTCAATAAATCCACCTTGTTCAACGAGAGAAAGAAAAGATTCTTTGCTGGTAAAATGGTAGTGCACACCATCTAACTCACCAGGACGTTGCGTACGCGTAGTATGAGAAACAGAAACGTGTAAATTGCTGACACGTTCAAGTAGGGCTTTTACAAGAGATGTTTTGCCCGTTCCTGAGGCTGCAGAAACGACAAACAATAGACCCGACATGATATTTTTCCTGATATGATAAAATATCTTCTCTATTTTAAAGTAGACGAGTATCAAACAAAATAGCAACTTGCAATTTGTTTGTAGTTTTATCAATAAATTTATCTCAGAATTTAAGCGAAGGTTGAGGGCTTTATGGAAATTGTATTGGCGAATCCACGTGGTTTCTGTGCAGGTGTCGACCGAGCAATTGCGATCGTCAACCGTGCGCTTGAATGTTTTAATCCGCCTATTTATGTACGCCATGAAGTTGTGCATAATAAGTTTGTGGTCGATGATTTACGTCAGCGCGGTGCTATTTTTGTCGAGGAGCTCGATGAAGTTCCTGATGATAATATTGTAATTTTTAGTGCGCATGGCGTATCGAAAGCCGTTCAACAAGAAGCAGAGCGTCGTGGTTTAAAAGTATTTGATGCAACTTGTCCTTTGGTGACGAAAGTGCATATTGAAGTCACCAAATATGCACGTGAAGGTACTGAAGCCATTCTCATTGGTCATGAAGGTCATCCAGAAGTTGAAGGAACTATGGGGCAATATGACAAAAAGAATGGCGGCGATATTTATTTGGTAGAAGATGAGGAGGATGTCGCTTCTTTAAATGTACATCATCCTGAAAAAGTCGCTTTCGTGACCCAAACTACCTTATCGATTGATGATACTGCGAAAGTTATTGATGCTTTGCGTCGTAAATTCCCAAAAATTCAAGGTCCGCGTAAAGATGATATTTGTTATGCCACGCAAAATCGTCAAGATGCAGTGCGTGATTTAGCCAATCAATGCGATGTTGTTTTAGTTGTGGGTTCACCAAATTCCTCGAATTCTAATCGATTACGTGAGTTGGCCGAACGTATGGGGAAACATGCTTATCTGGTTGATAATGCCGATGAGCTTAAGCAGGAGTGGTTTAATACCGCTGATAAAATTGGGGTGACAGCAGGTGCATCCGCCCCAGAGATTTTAATTAAGCAAGTGATTCAGCGTTTACAAGACTGGGGTGCAACAGCACCACAAGAACTGAGTGGTCGTGAAGAAAATATTACATTTAGTTTACCTAAAGAGTTACGTATCTCTGTAATTCAGGCATAACTGTTAAAGAGGTAACACTCTCTTTAAATTCTTAATTTGACAGGTAATTGTATTTTGGCAATTATCTGTTTTTTTATGCCTTCTATCCTTTATGTGTTCAATTTGTAATTAAGTTAGGTATTATTTTTAATAGGGTAAAGTTTTGCTATTGGGGATCGGGATGCAAAAAAACAAAGGATTTACCTTGGTTGAGTTAATGGTAACCATTGCAGTATTGGCGATTATTGCCACGATGGCGGTTCCTTCTTTTAATCGACTTATATTGAGTCAGAAGTTAAATAGTAATACGCGGGCATTGGTCAGTGCATTTAATCTTGCAAAGTCACAGGCCTCGGTAATGAAGAGAACTGTAGCTGTATGTCCTAATAAAACTGTTGCTGGGGCAGCTTACACAAAAGATGATTGTGCGACGGCAGCGATTGTAAATTATACGACTACAACTGATCCAAAAGAAAAGGCAGATTTACTTGCAAATCAAGTGATCTTAGTAGCGATTGATTCTCGGGTAGATTTAAAATCTGGCAGTGCAACTCAAATTGTATTTAATGAAATAGGTTCAAGTGGGGCTCAAAAAACCATGAGTTTATGTGCAGGCAAAGAATTGCGAACGATAACTATTTTGCAATTAGGTAATGTGACCCAAACGACGGGAACTTGTTAAATGATAATAATAAAACATCAAAAGGGTGTTGGCTTGATGGAGGTTTTGGTCGCACTGTTATTACTGGCAATAGGTGTACTTGGTTATACGGTATTACAGTTAAGAGCAGTCGATGCCTCTTCAGAAGCACTTTCACGTTCACAGGGTATGCTTGTTTTAAGAGGGCTTGCTGAGAATATTCGAGCAAATCCAGATGGGCAGACAAGCTATCCAGCAGCAGTACGTGGATATACATCATTAACCAGTGCTCCTACAGCACCAGCGGCAAGTTGTTTGAACCCTTCAGTAAAATGTACGCCACAGCAAATGGCGATATATGATGCCTACAATACAGCCCAATCGGCTTTTGATATCGGTATGCATATTACGATGACAGATTGTCCAGGTGTATCTGCTGCACCAGTGAAACGCCAATGTTTATTTATTGCATGGGGTGACACAACCTTATCAGCAACGACTAGTACAGCTGATGTGAGTAATTGCATGTCAAGTGCTGGTATTTATACTGCAAACTCGAAATGTCTCATGATGGAGGCATACTGATGAATAAAAAGATGACTACATTGAATGTCGAAAAAGGTTTTACATTACTTGAATTAATGATTGCCTTGGTTTTGGGGCTTTTGGTTGCTGCTGCTGCAATTCAATTATTTATTGGTGGATTTTTGACTTCTCGTATGCAAGAAGCCAATGCGGAATTACAGAGTAGTGGTGTATTTGGGCTAGATTATATGGCTCGTGATATTCGTTTAGCCAATTTCGGAAATATTGTACGTCCAGATTTAAATGATCAAACGCCATGGGGCGGAATTGTGTTGACAGCGCTTGATGCAACCAATAACAAAACGAATATTCCCTATCCAGCAGCTGCACCATTTATTTCTTCAGGACTTCTAAGTCACAGTAAAGGGAATCAGGAAGATGTTAGTACTGTGAAAAATGAATGGCAAGGTTTATCCAATGTTGATTTAACAAGTGATCAACTCACCATTCAATTTGTTGCACCAAATGATATGGTGAATTGTGAAGGGCAGAATGTTCAGGAAGGGGATTATGTTATTCAGCGTTATTTTTTGAGACGTGATCCAGCCGATGCAACATCAGGAGTTAATTTTGGTCTTGCATGTGATGCTAATACCCCAACAGCATTAGGAGCGAATCCAATAGCAAAACCAACGACTATTACAGCTTTTGGTGATGCTGGACAGATTATTATGCCACGTGTGGATCACTTTACTGTCCAATTTGGAACGCGTGACAGTAATAATAATTTAGCCTATTACACGATTAATCAATATCGAGCAGCAGCAAATACAGCAAGAGCAAAAACACCTGCCGAAGAACCACCACGGATAGTATTGGTGAAAATGGCCGTTCTTGTGCGTTCATTAGATGATACTAAAAATAAAAATATTGATTTAACGAAAAAAATATTAATTTTGAATCAAAGCGTTACGCTTAATGATGCCAAAACACAGTATGCGCGCCGAGTTTATACAACATCAGTTGCTATGCGAAATGGTTTGGGGGTACCTCGATGAACTCAAATTCTAAAATGAAAATGCATCACCAGCGTGGAGCAACCTTAATAGTTGTTTTAATTATGTTAGTGCTGATTACGATTATGGGGATTATGGGAATTCGTACAGCGATGACATCGTTGAATATTGCGACGAATAGTCAGGTTGGACAGCTTTTATCTCAAACAGGGGATACTCCAAGTAATTATTTTTTGAATGTGTCAGATTATGGACACTTAACGCAAATAACTACCGCCGTAGGTCAGGCAATTGCATTACACAAAGCAAGTCCTGGTAAAGAGGTTGTCTTTTGTTATAAGCCAACTTCGAAAGAAATTGTGGATAGTGCATTTGACACGACCGTTTTAATTCCACCAGATGAGACTGTAGCTTCAGATACTAAAGCGACTATTGATTCAGTTTATAACAATCGTAGTGGGTTTTGTGATTTAACAAAAGATTTTGGCAGTTCGCGCGAAGCTGTGGTGACTCAAGTTGCTGTTAAAGTAATTTCAGAACCGAGCGCTGCAATTGGTGCTGACCTTGAAAGAGGATCTGATCAGTCAGTAGGAGCAACTGTTGCAAAAGATAAAGTTGAAGCTCGTATTCGTATTACTTCGACTGCCATTATGCCAAGTTTTTCTCGTAATAATATTGAAGAAATTCAAAAGTGTATTGGTAGCTCGGCAACAGTAGGCTATATCAATGATAATCTTGCTAAAGAATTAAAGGGGAAACAGACTATGGCTGGCTGCCTAGTTGGAAAAGGTGTTCCAGTCAGTACTCAAGTCCAAGAAATGGAAATGAGATCCCGTGATATTCAAGTTGAAGCACCTTAAAAGGTGGGAGAACAATGATGAAAAAACAGAAAAATAGGTTCGTTCTTGAAACTAAAATGACGCAATTAAGTCGAGGAATTTCTTTTGTTTCCGCTTTTGTTGGTACAACACTGATTGCTTCTTCGGTAGTTCAGGCAAGTGATTTACAGATTTATGCTAATCCTACCGCTGGTAAAAAAACGATTGTGATGATGTTGGATACTTCTGGAAGTATGGGAGGGGGCGATAGCGGTCAGACTGGATCACGAATAACACGATTGAAAAATGGTATGAATGCATTTTTGGATAGTAATAATCCCACGTTAAAAGACGTTCGAGTTGGGTTGGGGCATTATTCAGTCGGTGGTGATGGTAAGACTGCTCGGATTTTAGTGGAAGCCAAAACTTTAGATGAGGTTGGTTCTGCACAGCGAGTAAAATTAAAAGATGCAGTCAAAAACTTAACAGCCTCTGGTGGTACGCCCACAGCACATGCTTATGCTGAGGCAGCAGCTTATTTAATGGGAACTACAACCTTACGTAAGTACGAATATAATGTAGGGAACTCAGTTGTTCCTGTTTATTTTTATGCCAGTGGAGATTGGTATGTTTGTGACACCATTCAGGGGGATAAATGTTCGAGTTGGACTGCATCATCCACACCACCTGCTGCAGAGCTAGGTACAAATTCAAAAAGTTGTACAGTGATAATGAATGGCAAAAATAGCAAGGGAACTTGTTATAGTAAAACAGGTGCTTTTACACTAAATCCGCCTGTGAATAGTGGGTTTTATGCTTCTGATTCTTCTGTAAAGAATTCGTATAATTATATTTCTCCTCTACCTGCTCCGGCAGATCGGGTAACTTGTGATGGACAAGGTGTGTATGTCTTGTCCGATGGTGAGGCGAATGGTTCGAGTGCATCAGAAGCGAATGCATTAATGTCCACAACATTGAGTAATAATGGCGCAGGATTTTCATGTCCAACAACTGGTGGATTAGTTTCAGGTACAGATGCTGCCTGGAATTGCATGGGTGAATATGCAAAAAAATTATTTGATAAAAATAGTAATCCGGCTGGGATATCTATTCAGACCGCATTTGTTGGTTTCGGTAGTGACTTTAATACCTTAACTGATACTCATGTTCAGCAGGCATGTAAATTAAGTTCAAGAACGCAGCCGGATCGTACAGGAGATGATGCTTGCTCTCCTGGTCAGAATGGATCACTTGCATTGACATATCCAGGATATGGCAATGGGGGGTTCTTTAAGACACAATCTCAACAGGGCGTGACTGATAGTGTTATTGCATTTATTAATAATCTGGGCAAAGCGCCTTTAGAACCATTGACGACTGGTGCAATTTCTGTGCCGGTGGATAATTTAAATCCATCAGGTTTACAACCCTATGGTTATTTACGTGGTTTAGAGCCTAACCCACAGGGTACTGATCTTGCTTGGGCTGGTAACTTGAAAAAATATCAAGTTATACAAAAGGGAGCTAACGCAGGTGCTTTTGCCGCAGCAGATGGAGCTACATTAGTTTATGATAAACAGGGTGGCTTTAACACAGGAACTAAAGACTTATGGAACAATAGTAGTGTCTATAGTGGGAACAATTATAATGATGGAGGGATTATTCGTCTAGGTGGAGCATATTCTAAAGTTCCTATGCCAATTCTTGGGCAAGCAGAAGACCTCAAAATTAAACCGCCACAATATGCATATGCAGCAAATGCAAATGCGGTGCGAAACTTATTTACTGATGTAAATGCAAATGATGCTGCGAATTTAACAAATGCTGGTAATAATACGAGTCTGTTAAAAGTTCCAGGTGGAACGATTCCAACTAGTGGAGCAGCAGCATATGTACTCTCTCAATTTAAATCGCAAACGACTTTAAAAGATTTTCCTGTTTTAACAAAAATTAAATTACTGAATTATCTTGGATTTAGCATCCCTTATGATGAGACAGCAACTAAACTGCCTGATACGCTAGAAATACCTAAAGCACCACATTTGGCGATGGGCGGAAGTATCCATTCATTACCTGTACAGTTGACATATTCAGGTACTTTGGATGAAACAGGTACTTTAACCAATACTCGCAATCAATCGGTTCTGTATGGAACGATGGATGGTGGCTTACATATAGCGGATAGTCAGACTGGTCAAGAACAGATGGTTTTTGTGCCTGCTGAACTTTTAAGAAGTAAATTAGGTTCTAAGGCATTAATCAAAGGTCAGACCGATGATAATTCACCTGTATCAGGTACAGATGGGGCATGGATTTCTGACTCTACTTATAAAACTCAACGTGGTTCTTCATCAGCTGAGACCAGTACAGTAAAAGCACTGACCATGAATATTTATGGTGGTATGCGCATGGGGGGCGGGAGTTACTATGGCCTTGATGTCCTCAATCCTGCAAGTCCTAAGTTATTATTCAGATTGGGAGCAGATGTTACTGGATTTAGCCGTATGGGGCAGTCATGGTCCAAGCCAGTATTGGCTAATGTCCGTTATCAAGGCAAAAACCGTCGGGTCATGATTGTCGGTGGTGGCTATGACCAATGTTATGAAAATCCAAGATTTGCTCTAAATACGAAAGTTTCAGATACAGATTTTCCTGATACAACTTGTAATAGTAAAACTCAGGCGCAAGGTAATGCCGTGTATATGGTTGATGCGACAACAGGTGAGTTAATCTGGTCTACAACCTATAGTGCGAACTCAGCAGATGGTGATAAAAAATATCTTCTACATAGTATTGTCAGTCGTATTGGTGCAATAGATCGCGATGGTGATGGTCTAATTGATAACTTGTATTTTGGTGATCTAGGTGGGCAGGTATTCCGTGCTGATTTTGATAACTATCAAACTCAAACAGGCTCAAGCTATAGTAATTTTGGTGTGCGTGTTGCACGAATTGCGAATTTAGCGAGTAACGATACTACAAATAATAAGTGGGATTATACTGGTAGCAAAGCACCTCGTTTTTATGAAGCACCAACACTAACAATTCATGATGAAGGTGCGAATACATTCCTAGTAGTTGGTCTTGCTTCAGGGAATCGAAGTACACCTTTGGATGTTGTGCCAACAGTTGGGCGTGAAAAGTTATTACCAACCACAGCACTCAATGACCGCTCAGTTAATAATGTTTATGGTTTGATAGACCGAGATTTTATAAATCCAGCACTGATGAAATCTACTGCAAGTTTAAAAACAGTTGCTATTACTTTAGATAAATTACAACAAAACCCACAACTATTGACTGGTCTAGTTGCTAATAAATTCTTTGGTTCTAGTAGTAGCATTAAAGAGGGATGGTATCGCTCCTTATCGAGCATGAGTACTGGTGCTGAACGAGGTGGTACGGCATTTCGTGTGGCTGGCGGTATGAAAGCCTATGAAGAGCCATTTGCAATAACTGGAAATCTTATTATTCCAGTCTATGATCCTCAAGGTACGGGAATTGCGGATCAAGATCCATGTAAGCCAAGAATCGTCGGCGAAACTGACCGTCAGAAGTACTGCTTGCCATTTGGAGCCTGTTTAAAATCTGATGGAACGGTAGACAGTGGGCCAGGTGGTCGTGAAAGTAAAACAGGCTTCCAAACTAAAACAACAGACTGTCCTCCTGGGGTGGCTGAGTGTAACAGTGATCCAATCGGTTCGGGGATTCGTGGTTTAGCACTTGCTCCAATTGCCGGTCCGGGAGCATGCTCAGATAAAACACTCACTGGTAATGAAAAGGGAACTGGAAAATGGAGCTGCCAGCAGATTATTAATCCAACACGATGGTATGATAAATGGATCAAATAAACCCTGAGTTCAGCTCATCTATTGTCCAGTCCACTTATTTAAAGGTAAGTGGACTTAAAAAAGCTCAACAAGGATTTACCCTTGTTGAGCTAATGGTCGTGGTGGTCATTATTACAATTTTTGCTGTAATTGCGATTCCTTCATATCAGGAGTATGTAAGGCGTAACCAAGCATCCGCTGCGGAACAAGAAATCCAAAAAATTGCGGAACAATTGGAGCGATTTAGAGCTAAAAATTTTACTTATCGATGTTTTGATCCTAAATATTTATATGGCGGCACGATCAGTATTAATGGAAGTAATCGATGTAAAAATGACGATCCTTTAGTCGAAGTGAACTTACCTCAAGGAGCAACAGGTACCAATATAAAATATGTCATTACAATTATGGATTTACAAGATACTAGTAAAAAGTTGACAGATGATGCAGCTTTGGGGCGCAGTTATGCTATAAAAGCATTGTCTAAAGACGCAAATAAAAATTATACCTATTTGCTGACCAGTGTTGGATTACGTTGTAAAAATAAAACATCAGCTAACGTAGCATATACAGACTGTGGTGCTCCAACTAACGGAATGGAGAGCTGGTGATGAATCAAAAAGGTTTTACACTTGTGGAACTGATGATTGTAGTTGCAATTATTGGAGTTTTGACGGCTATTGCTTATCCAAGTTATCAGCAATATGTAATTAAAACAAAACGAGTCGATATGCAGTCTGCAATGATGCAAATTTCTCGAAATCTTGTAAATTATAAGATGGCTAATAATAATTTTTCAGGTCGTACGGTTGCTAATGTATTTGGCGGTGCTGTATATCCGACATCCGGCCCTGTACTATATGATCTGGCTTTAACGGATATTGATGGTACGCAACCTTTAACAGCAACAGCTGCCAAAGTGAATACCTGGCTACTAATTGCTACTCCAACAGGTGCACAGACTGGAGATGGACATCTTATCTTGAATCATCGTGGAGAGCGATGTTGGACGAAAGGTTCTGATAAAAACGGTGGTACTGCTTGTGTCCCATCTGCTGCTACAAATTGGGACGGCAACTAAGTTCCAAATTCAAAACTGTGGATAAATAAATTTTGATCTTCCTTTCATAGAAAATATAACGTAAAATATTGCCCTCTATGAAAGGGGTTTGAAATGCTACCGATGGTCGGTACAGGGATAATCCGTAAAAACTATAAGGTTCTATCATGGTCGTAATTCGTCTAGCACGCGGTGGTGCTAAAAAACGTCCGTTCTATCAAGTTATTGTAACTGATAGCCGCAATGCGCGTGACGGTCGTTTCATCGAACGTATCGGTTTCTTTAACCCTACAGCTCAAGGTCAAGCAGAAAAAATTCGTTTAGATGCTGATCGTTTTGCTCATTGGGTTGCTCTAGGCGCTCAACCGTCTGAACGTGTTGCTTCTTTAGCTGCTCAAGCTAAGAAAGCTGCAGCTACTGCATAACTACTTGTAGTAGGAAAGCCCATGACACCAACACAGAATGTTCCCGAAGATCGTATTCAGATTGGACAGTTACGTTCAGCATATGGATTAAATGGGTGGCTCTGGATCTATTCCAATACAGAACCTATGAGCAACATCTTTGACTATCTTCCTTGGTACATTGAGACCAAAGAAGGTTGGCAGAGTGTAGATGTAAAACGTTGGAAACCGCATGGCAAAGGCTTAGTTGTTTCGCTTAAGGGTGTGAGTGATCGCACTGGAGCGGATAGCTTGGTTGGAACCAATGTTTGGATTTCTCAATCGCAACTTCCGAAAGCAGGAATGGATGAGTTTTACTGGACAGATTTGAAAGGCTTAACAGTGTTAGGTTTGGATGATACTGAACAAGAAGTAAATCTCGGTAAAATCTATGAAATGTTTGAGACAGGTGCTAACGATGTGATGGTGGTTCACGCAACACCTGATAGCGTTGATGCTGAAGAGCGTATGATTCCATGGCATAAAGATGTGGTACAGCGTGTTGATCTAGAAGCTGGTCGTATTTACGTTAATTGGGGCGTAGATTACTAATCCTTAACAGGATTAATGCATTCGGAAAATAGAGGAGTCTGCGATGTTTTTTGCAGTCATTACGCTTTTTCCTGAAATGTTTGAAGCGATTACAGCCTACGGTATTAGCGGGCGTGCAGCAAAACGTGACATTGTACAAGTAACTTGTATTAATCCTCGTGATTATGCTGAGGGCAACTACAAACGAGTGGATGAACGTCCATTTGGTGGTGGTCCAGGTATGGTGATGATGGCTGAGCCTTTGTCTCAAGCAATCAAACATGCCAAAGAGCTTGCTTCGCGAGCAGGATGCGTTCATGTTCCTGTGGTGTATATGTCCCCACAAGGAAAGACCTTAAATGAAGCTGCAGTACAACAGTTTGTCGAATATGATGGATTGATTGTGCTTTGTGGGCGTTATGAAGGTGTTGATGAGCGTTTGATCCAGCAATATGTTGATCAGGAATGGTCGATTGGTGATTACGTATTATCGGGTGGCGAGCTTCCTGCGATGGTTTTATTGGACAGTATTATTCGGAGACTTCCGGGTGCAATGTCTGATGAACAATCACACGTGCAAGACTCATTTGTGGATGGTCTTTTAGATTGCCCACAATATACTAAGCCTGATCATTTTGAGGGTTTGGATGTGCCTGAGGTTTTGAAATCTGGGCATCATGCCAATATTGAAAAATGGCGTTTTGTGCAGCGTTATCAGCGTACGCTTGAGCGTCGTCCAGAGTTGGTCGACAAGGTGGAACTGACAAAGCAGCAGAAAAAATGGCTTAAAGATATAAATATTTAAATTTAATTTAAATATTCTTTAATAGGCTCTTTATTGATTGAGATGGTCAATAATAAAGAGAAAGATAATCGGGTATATGCGCTTAGCCTCTATACCTAGCGATGATTAGACCTCTTCTGACTCGCACTTTGGAGATACCCCCATGAGCGGTAAGCATCCTTTAGTACAAATTATTGAAAATGCGCAATTAAGAACTGATCTACCTGCATTTGCACCAGGTGATACAGTTATTGTTTCTGTAAAAGTTAAAGAGGGCGATCGTGAACGTCTTCAGGCTTTCGAAGGTGTGGTAATTGCGATTAAAAACCGTGGTTTAAACTCTGCATTTACAGTACGTAAAATTTCGAGCGGTGTTGGTGTTGAACGTGTTTTCCAAACACATTCTCCAATCGTAGCTAAAGTTGAAGTTAAACGTCGTGGTGCTGTTCGTCGTGCTAAACTTTATTACCTACGCGAATTGTCTGGTAAAGCTGCACGTATCCGTGAAAAATTACCAGCTCGTAAAGTTAAAGCTTAATTTTAAGTTTTATACGAGTCAAAAAATGCGCCTTAAAGGCGCATTTTTTTTATTTCTAATTTTTTATAAACCTTCAAGTTTTAAACGATTGGCCTGTTGCCGATACTGAGCCACAGGATCAGGCGAGAACAGGGCACGTAATCCAAGAATTTGATTGACTTGATCTAAGTGACTTTGATCATAATTATCACGAATGACTTGCCCCAAATGGGTATTACATCGACTGACTAAGCCATCATTATCTCTATTCTTATAAGATAATGGGGCTAATTGAGAGATGGCACTATCTACAACATCAAAAATATTGGTGACTTGTGATGTGCCTGTCCATGAATAATGATACACACCATTATTGGTAATTTTTTGACCCTGACTACAATCTTTGGGAATGGCGGCACTTGGGTATTGAGCATTAAATTCTGCTGCACCTTGTTCACTGATACTTTTTAGTGAGTGCTCCAAATTATTGGGCAAGCTGGGATTGCCTTCCAGTAAGCTGGTCACGGGTGCAAGAATATATTGCCCGACAATCGTCAATAGTGTTTTAGCGGTAGTGTTATTTAAAATATCATCGGCTACTTTTGAGCCTTTGATCGTTCCAGCCACTGCGGTCAGTGAAGCGACTTTTTCTGGGGCAACAATTTCAATATAGCGAATCGTTGGTCCTCCATGGCTATGACCAATTAAATTAACTTTTGTAGCACCGGTGATGGCCAGTACTTCATCCACTTGCTGTAACAATTGTTCACCACGCAGTTCTGTACTTTCTAAGGGTGAAACTTGTGTGGCAAATACCGTGGCTCCATTGCGAGCTAAATCAGGTAAGACTTGATAAAAATAATCAATGCCAAAGCTTGCCGTACCTAAGCGAGTAAAACCAAACATGCCATGATTAAATACAATTGGATATTTGGTTCTTGCATAATTTGATGTAACCAGTGAACTTTTGACATTTTGTAAATTGGTTGCGAATGTGGTTGATGCAGAAAATCCGCAGATCAGTGTGATGAGTGAGATTTTAAAGATATGGTTCACAATATTTCCCTTTTGAATTTTTAGTTTTGCATTTTTAAAATTATTGAGGCATCTAGATGCTCAATGGGCTGATAAAATATTTTATAGACCTTGTAGTTTTAAGCGGTTGGCATGTTGTCGGTAAACAGAAACTGGATCAGGAGAGAACAAGTAATCCCGTAATCCTAAAATTTGATTGACCTCATCAAAATGATTCCAACGATAGTCATCACGAATAGTTTTCCCTAGCTTGCTACTGCATTTACTGACTAGGCCATCATTGGCTTTACCACTAAATGCAACCGGTCCTAATGCCGTCAGTGCAGTATCTGGATCAAGTAAATTGGTTGTATTCGCAATACCTGTCCATGAATAGAAATAAATTCCTTTGGCTTGAGCAGCACCATCTGCACAGGACGTTGTTGGCATACCAAGGGGAAATTTGGTGTTGTAAACCATGACTCCAGCTTGTGACATACTATAAATAGATGCTTTAAAGTCTGAGGGTAAATTGGATTGTTGTGCAAAATTGATAACAGGAGCGACGAGAGTATTCACCACCTGTGCCAATAGACCGGTGAGCAGCGGTGTATTTTGAACTAAATCGGCAACAGCAGAACCACCATTCACACCAGCGACGGAGCTAACGGAAGCCACTAAATCAGGGCGAATACCTGAAATGTAACGTGCAGTTGGCCCACCATGACTGTGGCCAATTAAATTCACCTTGGGTTGTCCTGTTAAGGCAATCACTTCTTCAACTTGTTGCAATAATTGTTCCCCTCGAACCTCAGTAGATTCTAAAGGTGAAACCTGAGCAGCGTAGGCAGTCGCACCATGACGAGCTAAATCGGGTAAAACTTGATACCAATAATCAAGCCCAAATTCGGCATTGCCCAAGCGATTAAACCCAAACATACCGTGTGCAAATACAATCGGATATTTAGTTTGGGCATAGTTATCGGCCACATAAGATGTCGTGGCTTTTTGTAGACCAGCAGCGGCAGTGCTGTGTTGATAGCTTAAACATGTCAGCAGTCCTGCGACGAGTATTCTTGCTTTCATTTTTATTCCTTAATTTTGTTTTTGTTTGAATGATAAAAGCGTTGTTTGTTGTACCTCCTGATCTATTGCAGCTTAAAAGGGTTGAATTACTGATTAATTGCTAAAGGGTAATTTTCCACCTTGATCATGAACACGTTCAAAAGTATGTAGACGAAGTTGTTCAGATGAATTGTTAAATTGTTGAGCTTTTAACTGCTCCACAGCAGCTTGTTTTGCAGCATCACTCATTGAGCTTTGTGTGATGTGGTCACGGTCAGTTAAATATTGATTGACGCGTTGCTTCCAATCATCACGTTGGACATCTAGCTTTTCTAGGCGTTGTGTTGCTTCTGGACCGACAAGATTGGTACGCATTTGGTGCAATTCATCAGCTGAACCACCACGTGCTTTAATTTCTGCAGTCAGTTTTCTTAAATCTTCAAGTTGTGAAAGTTGTTGTAAATTTTCTTTCCAATCTTCAGGTAAATTATTGAATAGTTTTTTTAATTTTTGTGCCTTTTCTTCCGGAGATAAATGCTTATCATCCATGACCTCTATACGATCTAAGGTGTAGTTATTATAGGTATCTTCTTTACCAAACAAGCCTTCAATTTCATAACCTGAAAAAAATTGTGTGCGTAAGTTTTTAATATTTGAAAAAATAGTCCGGTAGTATTGAGGATCTTCTGGTTTAACATTCGGCGCGGTGAGTTGTCCAAGTTGCTCACGATATTGTAGATAACGTGACCATAGATCGCTCAATTGTGACAAAATTGGTTCTTTAAAGCTGGCTTTTACATAGTGAATAAAATCAGTTTTAATTTGCTGAATATTTTTTTCACCATATTGGGTAATGAAATATTCAAAGCAGTCTTTGGTTTGTGCATTGACGACTAAGTGATTGCTTTGATCAGCATGAATTTGACAGTTAATTTGTGTATCTTGTTGGCTTTGGCTGCTGAATGCCTGTGAGGATTCGGTTGTCATGTTGGCAGCAGTTATAGTGCTAGCATTGGTTTGAGCTTGAATATGAGGTGAATTCTCTTTATTGCCTTGGTTCGAATCATGTGGTTTTAACCAAAAAATAAAAGCCAAGATCACAACGATGATAAATCCGAGGATGATCCCTCTATATTTTTTCTGCATTCCCTGCACAGCCATACAGCTTCCTTTGATTTTGTTATTTTGATTAAAAAATAATCTGACATAAAAAAATAAAATTCACAGGTAAAAATTGTAAAAATGGATAAGTGGATTTGTTAAGATACGCACCAAGATTGCACGAATTATGTAGATCATGTCCCTGAAAGCTCAGAAAATCTCTCGTCGCCATATTAGTGGTGTTTTTTTATTGAATAAGCCATTAGGTCTTAGTTCGAATGCCGCTTTACAAAAAGTTCGTTGGCTATTGAGAGCACAAAAAGCAGGACATACAGGCGCCTTGGATCCATTGGCATCAGGGTTATTGCCTATTTGCTTAGGTGAAGCAACCAAGTTCTCACATTATTTATTGGAATCGACTAAACGCTATCAAACTGTAGTGAAGTTGGGTGAAACCACAAGTACCGGTGATGTTGAGGGGGAAGTTTTACAGTCCAGTCCAGTCCAGTTATTAACAGCAGAAACAATAGAAGAGGTATTGGCGCAATTTCGGGGTGATATTCAACAAATACCACCGATGTATTCTGCCTTAAAAAAAGATGGGCGTCCTCTGTACGAGTTGGCGCGCAAAGGGATTGAAATTGAACGTGAAGCGCGTCCAATCACCATTTATGATTTGACTTTACTTGGTTTTACAGAAGATAGCCTGAGCTTAGATGTGACTTGTTCTAAAGGAACTTATATTCGAGTCTTGGGTGAGGATATTGGCCATGCTTTAGGTTGTGGTGGACATCTGATCCAATTACATCGTACTAAAACTGGGCATTTTGATCTTATTCCTGAATATACCATTGAATATTTAGAAAGCTTAACTGAGCAACAGCGTGAGGCCTTGCTGTTACCTGTTTATGCGCCAGTTGATCACTTCCCCAAAATACAAGTGCCTGAAGGGCGTGCTGATTATTTCCAGAAAGGAATGGAAAGTAATATTGAGCATGCTGCAGAAGCACAAGTGATCGTCTTTGATGGTGAGAAGTGTTTAGGTTTAGCTGAAATCACGGATAAAAAGCGTTTAGTGCCGAAACGTGTGCTTAACCTCTAAACCGATATAGATATACAAGAGTAGAAAGTTATGGAATTCGATTTAATCCTCAGTTTGGTTTTCTTTGCCTTTTGTGCTGGTGCAATTGATGCAGCTGTGGGTGGAGGGGGATTGATTCAAATTCCTGCACTTATGGGCGCATTACCGAACTATGCAACGGCAACAGTTTTTGGTACCAATAAGCTGGCTTCTATTTGTGGCACAGCTTCAGCGGCATTATCTTATTTACGTCAAGTTAAATTGCAGTGGAAGTTACTTGCCGTTATTGCTGTTACAGCATTTATCAGTTCCTTTGGCGGAGCCGCCTGTGTTTCAATGATTCCGCAGGCGGTTTTAAAACCCTTTGTTTTATTCATGCTGATTGTTATAGCGATATATACCTTCATGAAAAAACAATTTGGGCAAGTGCATTTCCAGCAGGAAATTACGCCTAAAATTCTGTTATTGGCCGGAGTAGGTGGTCTATTAATTGGATTCTATGATGGGATTTTTGGCCCAGGTACGGGTAGTTTCTTTATTTTCTATTTTATTCGCTATTTAAAAGTCGATTTTTTACATGCTTCAGCGTTGTCTAAAATCGGAAACTTTATGACCAATTTTGCAGCCTTGAGCTTCTTCATTCCAACTGGGCATGTGTTGTTTCAATTGGGATTAATAATGGCTGTTGCCAATGTTGCAGGTTCTATTGTTGGTGTGAAAATGGCACTGAAATATGGTAGTGGATTTATTCGAATTCTATTTTTAATTTTAGTCAGTATTTTAATTTGTCGTTTGGGTTATCAGATATTGATGGCTTGACTATGAAAATACGCTTATACAAGATGGCTTATTAGCCATCTTTTTAATGGTTTTTTTAAATTAATCTGGATGTCAGTCAGCGGGTTTTCTGGCTCTAAAGGTGATGCCAATCGATGCAAGCATAATGCAAACTAAGGCTATACTTTGCCAAATTGAAATATGTTCATTGAGTAAGACTAAGCCCGCAATTGCACCCAGTGCAGGAGATAAGCTAGATAGCGTTCCATAACTGAGTTTATTTAAGTGTTTGAGCGCCATTAAATCTAAGGCATACGGAAGAGCAGTGGCCAATAAGGCGATTAATAATGCCTGTCCCCAATATTGAGTTTGCATGAGTGCAGTCGGATTGTGCATTGCGCTGATCGGTAGCATGACCAAAGCTGACAATACGATTGCAATACTTAGTGCATGCATACCAATATTTTGTCGTACAACGCGTTGACCATAAAAGATATAAAAGGCCCAACACACTCCAGCACCAATGGCGAATGCAGCCCCAAGATATGAAAAACTATGCTGCGTTGCATCTTGCCAAGGCACCATTAAGGTAACGCCAATAATGGCAAGACAAACCCAAAGATAATCACTTTTTTGTTTAATCGAGAGCAAAGCTAAGGTGAGGGGACCTAAGAACTCTAAACCAACAGCAATACCTTGTGGTAGTTTGCCTAGAGAAGCATAAAACAATACATTCATTAAACAGACCGAACCACTATAAAACAGTAAATCTTTCCATTTTAAATACGGAAGTCGTTTGATGATTTTCCAAGAACGGAACATTAAAATAATTAAAATAGAGGCAAAACTTAGTCTAAGCGTCACCACGGTGAGGGGATCTAGAACTTCAAACAACTGTTTGGCAAATGATGCGCTGATCTGATACGCCACCATGGATAAGATCATATAAAAAACAGCTGTAAGATTAGTGTTTTGCATAAATTAAGCAGATCAGAATGACATTGCGGATAGTAGCATTTTCTTTTCAATAATTTTACATTTCGAAACTATATGAAAAATCATTTAATATTTTCCTATGATATGGTTTTAACTGAGGTAAGATAAATACATATATTATAGATAAATGACACAAATTTAGGTAAACAAGATGTCAAATAGCATAAGTAATAAAATAGATTCTGAGCCAATCAACCCGAATTTATTTGAATTTATTCAACAAGATAATTTGGATGATTATTATCAGTGGGTAGTCGATAGTGAATCTATTGCTGTAGCAACTTCGGATGAGCAAGCGCAACAACGAATTGATATATTGATCCATGCATCGAATAACAACCATGCTGCTGCAACAATATTATTGGGGCAATGGCACCGACTTGGGCATTATGTGCCACAAAACCCAGACGCCGCGATCTTATTATTTCAGCAGGCCGTAAACTTGGGTGCAGTCGTTGCTCATTTAGAGTTGGCGGATATTGGCTTACAGGGTTTGAGTGAAAAAATTAATTTACAGCAAGCATTTAAGCATTTGCATCTGGCGACTTTAGCTGGAAATCGTGATGCACAGTATTCTTTTTCTCAGTGTTTTAAACAAGGCTTAGGTACAGAAAAAGATGAAGAGCAAGCACTGTATTGGCTAGAGCAGGCAGCCCAAAATCATCATGGTGATGCTCAGTTTGAGCTTGCAATGTTATTACCTTTAGAGCATGAACAGCATTTATTTTTATTAAATGCATCGGCACAAAATGGCAATATTCAAGCCATGTTATGTATGGCGACTCATGCGCAGCATCAGCAGAATATGGAACAGGTATTGTCTTGGTTATATAAAGCTAAAGCTGAAAATTCACCACGAGCTTGTTATATCTTGGCACAGCTGTATCGAGGTGGTGTCGGTATTGCAGCAGATTTGCCACAAAGTATAGCGCTTTTACAACAAGCCGCTGATTTTGGGGATATCAATGCCTATTTTGAACTCTTTAAAGCATATAAAAAGGGAGGCTTAGGTGTGCGTAAAAATAAAAAAATAGCCATTAAATACTTAAATTTAGCCAAAGAAAATCAGCATATTGAAGCAGCAGCTATTGAATTTTAATGGATTATATTCATGGTTTGGTGGAAGAATATTTTAAACTTAGGTCAGCGTGATTTAGTGCAATTAAAGACACAGATTTATCAGCATACCCGCGGTCGTTTATTTGTAGTGGGTGATCTGCATGGTTGTTATGATCAACTCATGCAAAAACTTGCAGATGTACAATTTAATTTTGAGCAAGATCTATTGATTGCCGTGGGGGATTTGGTTGACCGTGGGCCAGAAAGTTTAAAATGTCTCAATTTGATTGATCAGCCTTGGTTTAAGGCGATTCTGGGTAACCATGAAGAAATGTGTATTTTATCCAAAGTCGATCGGAAAATGGCGAATTTACATGCCGATCATGGCGGGGAATGGTTTTATCATTTAGCCCCGATTCAGCGTGAACAAGTCCGAAAGCAATGTCTGACCTTACCTGTGATTTTGGAAGTTGAATTTCAAAATCAGCGTTATGGTTTTGTACATGCTGATATCGACCACAATGATTGGAATGAATTTAAACAATCCGTTCAATCTCAGCATGAACTGGCGCTATGGGGAAGAGGGCGCATTCGTAATAAACGCCCAGCTTTATATGGCAAAATTCAAGGCATTGATCAGGTTTTCCTTGGACATACCGTGATTGATTTTGTCACAAAACGAGACAATTGTTATTATCTCGATACAGGCTGTGTATTTGGACGGAAGCTAACCCTAGTTGAAATTAGCCCGAGTATTTCTATTGAACAGCAAATAAAAGTGGTTGATTAAAATATCTGATCAAGCTTTTTTTGAATCTAAACTTCGCTGATTGAATACTTAATTTTTCACCTTGGCTTCGGCTTTTTTCCTTGCTTGCTGTGTGGTATACGTACAGCCAATCGATGCACAAATAATCACAGATAGTGCGAGCCATTGTGTCCAAAGCAGTTGCTCATTGAGAAAGATAAAACCTGAAAAAGCGGCGATAGCAGGTTCTAAACTCATGAGTGTTCCAAAACTTAATGCAGTTAAATTTCTTAACGCAATCATTTCTAGAGTAAAAGGCAAGGCGCTGGCAAGAATAGCCAGTGCAATAAAGTAGATTAAGTTTGAAGGTTCAAAAACCGCTGCCGTCATACCTGAAAATAGGGCAATGGGCATTAAACATAGCATGCCGACAAACATGCCTAAACACACAGTATGATTGCCTGAAATGCCAGAAGGTCTTTGCCCTGCAACAATATACATTGCCCAACATGCGCCTGCGGCAAGTGCAAATATGATACCAATTGGGTCTAAAGGTTGCACAGCTTGATCAAAGGGAAACAATAAAACTAAGCCTAAAATGGCAAGTCCCACCCAAACAAAATCAAATTTTTGTCGTGCATAATATAAAGCAACGCTGAGTGGGCCGATAAATTCAAATGAAACGGCAATCCCTAAAGGTAAACGTGCTATAGATAAATAAAATAAAGCATTCATTCCTGCAATGGCAAAACCATAAGCAATGATGGAAGGCCATTTCACCAATCTGAAATTAATTTTCCAAATTCTAAAAATAATAGCCAAAATGATTGCGCTCATAAATATGCGCATGACCGCTACAGTTAAAACAGGAAATTGTTCAAATAATACTTTGGCTAAAGAACCACTGCTTTGCAGACTCATCATAGCGACTAAAAGTAAAAAAATTGCTTGGAGGTAGGATGTTTTTTTTAGATTGAGCATGTAACTAAAAGAGCCTTTAATCGGTAAAGGAATGATAGCAGTATTTTTATCAAACAATAAAAAACCACAGCTAGAAAGCTGTGGTTTTTGAGTAGCATTATTCTTTAGAACAATACGCGAACTCGGATTGTACCTTCAACTTCGTTTAGGGTATCCAAAGCTTCTTTAGATGCAGTTGCATCAACGTCCATGACTAAGTAACCAACGTCACCTTTAGTCATTAATGATTGACCTGAGATGTTGATGCCGTGTTCAGCAAACAAGTTGTTAATTTTAGAAAGAACGCCAGGAATATTTTTATGAATGTGCAGTAAACGGTGTTTACCTTCAGTCAATGGCAATGCAATTTCTGGGAAGTTCACAGCAGATAAGGTCATGCCTTTATCTGAGTAAGCAACAAATTTCTCTGCCACTTCTAAACCGATGTTCGCTTGCGCTTCCATGGTCGAACCACCTACGTGAGGCGTTAAAATTACATTGTCTAAACCACGAAGTGGAGAAACAAATTCTTCACCATTGGCTTTAGGTTCTTTCGGGAATACGTCAACTGCAGCACCGGCAATATGACCCGATTTAATCGCATCAGCAAGATCTTCAATGATTACACATGTACCACGTGCAGCATTAATGAAGATAGAACCTTCTTTCATTTGCGCAAATTGGTTTTTGCCAAAGAAGTTACGTGTAGATGGTACGTCTGGCACGTGCAAAGACACCACGTCAGCAGTAGCAAGTAACTCTGCCATAGAACCGACTTGACGTGCATTACCCATAGGCAATTTTGTTACTGCATCATAATAAATGACGTGCATACCTAAGCTTTCAGCAAGTACTGAAAGTTGAGAACCAATAGAACCGTAACCTACGATACCTAAAGTTTTGCCACGCGTTTCGAATGAACCCACTGCCGATTTGTTCCAACCACCACGGTGAGTTGAAGCAGATTTCGCAGGAACACCACGAAGTAAAAGAATTGCTTCAGCAAGTACCAGTTCAGCCACTGAACGTGTATTTGAATATGGTGCGTTAAATACTGGAATACCACGAATCATCGCAGCATTTAAGTTCACTTGGTTGGTACCGATACAAAAACAGCCAACAGCGATAAGCTTGTTGGCTGCTTCAAATACTTCGTCAGTCAACTGAGTACGTGAACGAATACCGATGAAGTGAGCATCTTTAACCGCTTCTTTCAACGCTTCACCCTCAAGCGCAGTTTTACGGGAATCGATGTTGGTGTATCCAGCAGCATTTAATGTGTCAATTGCGTTTTGATGAACGCCTTCTAACAACAAGAAACGAATTTTATCTTTAGGTAGTGAAAGATGTTGGCTCATTACGGCTCCGCTACAAAGGCCAAATTTAGTCGCAATATGATACCATAGAGATGGGTCTATAGATATTTCGTTTATGACGGAGAACGTGGATATTTGTCTACGATTTCTTATAAGCTATATTGATAAAATGGATGAGTCTGTATTTTGCTGCTATTCCATACAACTTGTATTTAAGTTATGCATAAACTGTAAATATTGTATGCATATATGAGGCTTTATCCAATTTAGTCTTAACGGTAGAATACAGTAGAGCTTGGCGGTAAATTTTGAAAAATGATGTTTACTTTCAGATGAATGCTTTTTATCAAGCCATTTTAAAATGAAACGCTATAGTCCCCAAAACCACTTGTTTATATCTTGCTAGGTCCGCAAAACGATGAATGCTCCAGTTACTTTAGCACCTGAATTATTGACCCAATTGACGGAAATTGTCGGTGAAAATCGTATTAAAACCGATGCTGACAGTTTAGAAAATTGGGGTCGTGATCATACTAAACACTTTGATCCAAACCCATCTGTCATCGTTTTTCCATCGAGTACTGAACAAGTGCAAGCGATTGTCAAACTTGCCAATCAATTTGATGTTGCGATTACCCCATCGGGTGGTCGTACGGGGCTATCGGCTGGTGCTGTGGCAGCGAATGGCGAAATTGTTGTTAGCATGGACAAAATGAACCAAATTCTTGAGTTCTTCCCTGCAGACCGTATGGTACGTGTACAAGCAGGTGTGGTGACTGAACAATTGCAAAACTATGCGGAAGAACAGGGCATGTATTACCCGGTTGATTTTGCATCTTCAGGTTCTTCACAAATTGGCGGTAACATTGGCACCAATGCTGGCGGTATTAAAGTCATTAAATACGGCATGACGCGTAATTGGGTATTGGGTTTAACCGTTGTGACGGGTAAAGGCGATGTACTGCGTTTGAATAAAGGCATGATTAAAAATGCCACGGGTTATGCATTACAACATTTGTTCATTGGTGGTGAAGGTACTTTAGGTCTAGTGACTGAAGCTGAAATGAAGCTGGAACGCCAACCGCATGATTTACAAGTGATGGTATTGGGTATCCCAGATTTTGAGTCAATCATGCCTGTGTTGCATGCCTTCCAAAATAAAATTGATTTAACTGCATTTGAATTCTTCGGTGAATTGGCGATGCAGAAAGTCTTGGATCATGGTCATGTGCAACGTCCATTTGAAACGGCTTGTCCTTTCTATGTTTTGCTCGAGTTTGAAGCGCCGTATGAGCCAATTATGGATGCGGCAATGGAAATCTTTGAGCATTGTATGGAACAAGGTTGGGTGCTAGATGGCGTAATGAGCCAAAGCTTAGACCAAGTGCATAGCTTATGGCGTTTGCGTGAAGACATTTCTGAATCCATTGCGCCATTTACTCCATACAAAAATGACATTTCTGTGTTAATTACCCATGTTCCTGCATTCATTAAAGAAATTGATGCAATTGTGGAAGCGAATTATCCTGATTTTGATATTTGTTGGTTCGGTCATATTGGTGACGGTAACTTGCACTTAAATATTTTAAAACCTGCTGATTTAAGTAAAGATGAATTCTTTGCTAAGTGTCAGGTGGTGAATAAATACGTATTTGAAACCGTGAAAAAATACGATGGTTCAATTTCTGCGGAACATGGTGTAGGTATGACCAAAAAGCCATATCTTGGCTACACGCGTTCTGAAGAAGAAATTGGATATATGAAGGCATTGAAACAAGTATTCGACCCGAAAGGCATAATGAATCCGGGTAAATTGTTTGATTTATAAGATGTTAAACATATAGGGCTACATGGTTTCTATATTGTAACCAAGCAAGGCATAGCATTATAAAGGCTATGCCTTTTTGTTTTGGGGAGTCTAAAGATGTTTCGTTTGTTTTCAATTTTTTCGGTGTGTGCAGTGGTATTTTCTGGCTGTGCGACGACTGAAAAATTAGCCAGTAAAGTGAGTTTTTCTGGTTCAGATGCACCAATGCAACAGGTGTTAAAAGCTCAGCCTGATATTTTAAAAGAGCAAAATAGTCTTTCTATACGTCAAGTATTTAACCGTGTTGAGGCTCCAACTGCGGCTCAAATTGCAGTGATTGAGTCGAATTTAATGGATGATTCTGTTTCTGCCATTCGTACCGATTATATTTTTAAGTTGGTAGAGCACGATTGGAAATTGCAGGAAACCAAGAAGAGTTATCAGTGTGCACGAGGCAGTAATACTAAAAGTTTTCAAACTAAACGATGCTCTTAGTTAATTGTTTATGATTGAATTTTAGGCTTTAGTCCTCATTTAAAACGTATCAGATTTGGTACGTTTTTTAGTTTTGGGGAAATAATAACAATGAATATTTTAATTGTCGGTAACGGTTTTGATTTGTCGCATTACTTACCGACGAAGTATGATCATTTTATGGATGTGATGGGTGCAATAGAAAATTGGGATATTGCTAATGGTGAAATGAGTTTTGATGATCTATTTGGATCGTTGTATGAGAAAGAAGACTATTTTTTTGGTTATACCAAAGCAATGTATGACACAGATCAAATTAAAATTTCAGTTGATCAGATCAAAGAGCTTAAAATAAAGCTAAAAGAAAATGTATGGTTTAGATTCTTTTTACATCATGTCAATAATATAGAAACATGGATTGATTTTGAATCTGAGTTTGCCAAGGCTTTAGACTTAGTAGCAATTTTCAGTGAAAAAGCTGAGAGAATTTATCAATTTAATGAAAAATTAGAAGAATTAGTTTTATGTAGGACTGAGAAAGAACAAAATAAATATATTTTATTTAAAGAGAAAAGTATTCAAAAATTATTTTTATTAGGAATACTGGATTCATTAATTGAGAATACTCACAATGCAAAAATTAACAGGAAATATTATAGAAATAATAAACTAGATTTGGATATTAATTCACATTTAATAATTGAAGATCTTGAGCGCAACTTAAATAATTTTATAAAGCTTTTTGATTGGTATCTTGTAAATATAGTGGAAAAATTAAGTCCCTATAATAAAATCAACAAAGAAAAATTTACTTTTGATATAGAGCACTTAGATATTTTATCATTTAACTATACTCGAACATTAAATCGGTTTTATACACCTGATACAAAAATTGAATTCATACATGGTCGTGTAGGTAAAAGCTTAGTTCTAGGCATTTCCGATCTTAAAAATGAGTTCTTAAAAAAGTTTAAAAATTATAGCTTTACTAAATATCATCAAAAATTGTTAAATAATACTGACTATCTTTTTTTAAGAGAAAATAAAGAATTGATGTCATTAATTGATTCAAATTCTATTGGTCAAAAAAATATTAACATCTATATTTGGGGACATTCATTAGCTGAATCAGATGAATCTTATATAAATGAAATCTTTTCATTTAATCAAAAGCCGAATGTTCAATGTCTTGTAACTGTCTATTTTTATGGAAATGATGCACCTCGGCTTTTAAATAATTTATTAGATATTCTAAAAAAAGATAAAGTTGAGTTATGGATGAAAAAAGGGTGGCTTAAATTTAAACCAAATCCTGATATTGTTGAATTAAATAATATTGAGCCTGTTGAATTACCAAAAATTGCAAAAGCTTAATTTCTTTCTTTAGATTGTCTCTGCTAAACTATAACGATAGAGCCAACTCAACGTACTTGGCTCTGTTATAAAACCTCACAATTACTTATTTTTATCTACTCAGACACCTTGTGAAAACGGTGTTTAAAACCGCTTAAAACTAAGCGTACTTTCTAAAATTTATATTTAAATTCTCAGTGCTTGCCATTGGGCTGATGCTTATCTCCCTAAAAAAAGTAATCAGCCTTTGTAAGCCTATAACGATATGTAGAAAATAATGCAAAAAACTCAAACCACAACGTTGAGCCGTGCAACGCTCATGTTCCCATTGGCATTGGTACTGTTTGAATTCTCAGTCTATATTGGCAATGACTTAGTCCAACCTGCAATGCTCGCCATTACTAAAGAATTTGGTGTAAGTAGCTCATGGGCACCATCTTCAATGTCTTTCTATTTATTGGGTGGGGCATGTGTAGCATGGTTACTTGGCCCACTGTCTGACCGCATAGGTCGAAAAAAAGTTTTACTCGCCGGTGTACTTTTCTTTGTTATCTGTTGCTTACTCATTTTACTCACTCATAATATTGAGTCCTTTTTAGCATTACGTTTTCTACAAGGCTTTGGATTATCAGTCATTTCCGCTGTAGGCTATGCCGCAGTCCAAGAAACCTTTGAAGAACGTGATGCGATTAAAGTTATGGCGCTGATGGCAAATATTTCTTTACTTGCACCATTACTTGGGCCTGTATTGGGGGCTTTCTTAATTGACCATCTATCGTGGCATTGGGGCTTTATTGGTATAGCTTTATTGGCTTTTCTGAGCTGGTTTGGCTTAAAAGCAAAAATGCCCAGTTCTCAAGTCAGTAAGCCGAAGCAACCATTTCGCTATGTACTGGATGATTTTAAACAGGTCTTTAAAAATAAAAGATTCTTAATTATGACCTTGTCATTACCAATGCTTGCAATGCCACTCATGCTATGGATTGCTTTATCTCCAGTCATGTTGGTGGAAGAATTAGGTCTAAGCAGTATGCAATATGGATTAGCACAATTTCCAGTATTGGGTGGTCTGATACTGGGTAATATTGCCCTGATTAAAATTATTGATAAATTAGCCCTAGGTAAAACAGTATTATTTGGTCTACCGATTATGCTTTTAGGCAGCATAATTGTCTTAATCGGAGCGATTTGGAACGATTACTTTATTTATTGTGTGATTTTAGGCATGACCTTGATTAGCTTTGGTGAAGGCATTAGTTTTTCTATACTTTATCGTTTTGCACTCATGTCATCAGACGTTTCAAAAGGAACAGTCGCAGCAGCTGTTTCAGTGTTAATGATGTTGAGTTTCTTTTTCGTGATTGAATTGGTGCGAGTACTCTATGAACATTATCATTTGTTGGCATATGGATTGGTCTGTTTTGCGTTAATCGCTTTATGGTTCAGTTATCCGCGTAAGATGTTGAATACTATTTTGTTGGAACGTAAACAAAGAGGAGAGTTTTAACCTTTTTCTTTTAAGCGATGAAGGCTAAAACATTATTCAGAAGGAGCATGAGTTAATGCTCCTTTCTTTTTATCTTTTTAAAAGATCGATTTAGTTTTGTTCTAACTTTTTGAGTTTATGATCAAACACAAAAGGTCCAAACGGCAAAATTGAAGCAATTAAACCGAAAATAAACATCTTAATCGACCACTTTTGTTTTTCACAAACCACAAATAAAACCGCTAAGAAGGCAATGAACAGTATTCCATGCCCCATGCCTACATATTTCACCATGATGGGATTGTCCCAAATGTATTTCATTGGCATTGCAATTAATAGCAGTAGTAAAAAAGAAATGCCTTCTAAAAAGCCAACAACACGTAAAGATTTGATATTCATGGTCACTGTTTAAACATGAGAATGAATTTCGAGTGTAGCTGAGTCACGGCTAAAGTTGAATGAAAATTCCAATAAAATTCTTGGTTTCATTTGCAGTAATAGCATCATACTTAAATGTAATCTTTGGTTTTTTATTTAATATCCAAATTGAATAAAGCTGTTTTGAGTTTAAGTAACTCAGGTAAGGTTTCTAACAATAAACTGATTTGTTTCAATGCTAACAGCAAATTATCAGACAGATCATCTTGTGTACTTAATTGTTGAATTTCAGCGAGCTTTTGTTGAATTTTTTGCTCATCTAAAGCGTGTTGATTAAGCATGACATCATTGAGTAGCTGCTTACACCATCGCATTAACGCTAGAATCTGTTGATCTTGGACTTGCTCACGATGACTTCCCAATGCAGAGACATAGCTGAGCTGACTATGGCTATATACCAAATAACGGAAGGCATTATGAATTAAATCTGGGTTAGGATTCGGTTCGGTACTTAAGCTTGAAATCATACTGGATAATTCAATTTGCGCATTATGAGCATTCCGCCGTGCAGCTCGGTAAGTCATACTATTATTTTTACCCTGTTGGTACTGTTCAACAATGGCATCGAAATAATCCAAAGTTGCTTGCGTACTTTTTTGAATGGTCTTGGAGATATTACGAAAGTTCCAATCTGGCCAAATGAAGCTCACTGCAAACCATGCGATTAAACAGCCCAAAATCGTATCAACTATTCGAGGTAAAATGATCTCATAACCAGTACCTTTAAGATTAAAAATCAATAACACCATTAACGTAGCCATGAGTGTTGCCATGGCATATTTTTTAGAACGTAAATAGAAAAAGCACACACCAAAAATAATGGTCAGTATTAATTGTCCTTCAATACTGGGCACAAAATATAAAATAGGGATGCCTAAAACCACGCCTAAAAGTGTACCTAATGTGCGTAGTTTTAAACGACTTTTGGTCGCAAAATAACTCATCTGACAAACGAATAAGCTGGTGAGTAAGATCCAGTAGCCATTTTTGGCAAAGGGCAACAGGGACAGGGCATAACCGACTGTAAACACAAATGCGATACGCACTGCGTGTCTAAATAGTGCTGATTGTGGAGTGAGATGTTGTTTAAGTTTGAGCCATAAATCTTGAGCACCATGAATATCATCATCTAACAGATTAATATTTTGTTGCTGTTGATGGTTATTGCCATGATAGTGTTGTTGGTAATGATATTGTTCAATGCTTAAATTTATAAATTGATCCCGAATTTTCGTGAGATTACGTAAAATTAAGAGTAAGTTTTTGACTTCTAAATTGTGTGGATTTTCGTGAATCCATTGATGAATAGAATGTTCTAAATTACGTAGTGCTATTTCGGTATCAGCCTTGGCTTGAAAGGGCTGTTGATGCAAAATGGCATGTGCAAGGGCTTGGCAGCTTTGAGCGTGTAGGCGTACATTTTTTTGTATGCGAAAGATTAAATCGGTGCGGCTAAAATATTGATGAATGTTTTCATAATGTAAATAATTAGACGTGGCTTGTTCATGAATATCTTGTGCTAAAAAGTATAGGTTGAGCCAGTAAATCGTATTTTTATTGGCACGAGAGGCTTTTAAACGGGTAAGTAAGGAGCCTTTGGTTATATTTAAACTTTGTACTACTTGGCTATTTTGTAGAGAAAGTTCATAGACCCATTGTTCAATATTCTCGGTATTATCAGGATCAAATAGCTTAGATTTAATGTTAAGAAGTTGTCCGAGTGCATTAAAGTTCTGCGCTAAATTATCTTGTAAGGCTTGAGTGGGTTTGAGTAAATAAAAGAGAATGGCACTCATGCCATACCAAAGGGTACCCATCACAAAATAGCTAGGCTGTTGATACCATTCGCTGTACTCTCCCAAGCCAAACATGGTGTAAATAGACAGTAGAATCGTACCAAAGGAAATGCTGGCATAACGTTGCCCCAATGCACCCATTAAGATTAAGACGGCACTGGAGAGTGATAAGTATAGAATAAAGAAAAGTTTATATGGATACAGCGCGTCTAAAATGCTGCTGACCGTAAAAAATAACACACAGACATAGCCCAAATTTCTCAGGCGTATACTGAGGCGATCATCAAAGTCCGTCAGTGCTGTTGCAATTGTTCCTAAGGTTACAGGAACAATCAAATGTTGATAGCCTAAAAAATACAACCCAAGTGTAGTCCCGCTTAGTACGATAAAAATCTGTAAGCAATATACCCAAATAGAATTGGATTTAAAGTTTTGGTAAAGCTGTTGCAGACTATTCACAGGACGTATTCGCAAAAGTAAGGGCTTGAACGAATTCTAGTTTATCGTGTTGGTTCAGCTGCCGAATATTTATTTAGATGAAAATGTGTAAAAAATGCTGGTGATCATGATGGAATGACACCGCAAGCAATACGTGCTCCACCACCACCTAAGGGTTTTGGTCGGTCGGAATAGTTGTCACTCCCTGCATGCACCATAATCGTCAAACCCTGAATATCTTTAAGCTTTAAACGTGGTGCAATGACGGTGGTATTGGCATGACCATCTGAGTCGACATTGAGCACGGGTAAATCACCTAAATGGCCATCATTGGGGGTGCCATGCATGACATGATTGGGATTGAAATGACTGCCTGCAGCTAAAGCAGCACCTATTTTTCCATCTTTTGCCGCAGGTGCACAGGAACCATTTTCATGAATATGGAAACCATGATATCCAGATGGTAATTCTGAGAGATGTGAGGAAATCGTTAAGCCTTGTGGGCTATCTTGAAAAGTAACTGTTCCAATTTTTTGTTGAATGCCTTGAGATGTCACGGCATGTAGATCTGCAATTTTTTGTGGTAATTTGTTTTTATGAATATGTGATGTGGTTGATTTCGTTGTGCTACATCCTACCGTGAATAATGCAATGCAAGTCGTTAAAGCAGACAGTTTTAAAAAAGTGGAAAGCATGATGACGCATCCATATTGTGTTTGTTGTAAGGCTATTCAAACAGAGCATAGGATGCGAGGCAATGCGAATGAGTCACTGTATTGTATCAGTTTATTAACAAACACCAGCGATCTCAAAGTTTTGGGTGATTGTCATCTTCAATGTCATAAGCCAACGTGGCTTTGGGGACAGGTTCAGGATCAAAAGTTTCGTGTAACCATTCACGCCAAATAGCCAGCAGAATGGCTAATATCACGGGTCCAATAAATAAACCGACTAATCCAAAACTGGCTAAACCACCTAAGACACCAAACATAATCAGCAGGAATGGAATTTTAGTCGCACCTGAAATGACCAGAGGACGAATCACATTATCTGAGGTACTGACAATACAAACACCCCAAGCCATGATGCCAATAGCTTCAACCATGTGACCTTTTGAAACTAACCATAAAGCCACGCTGGTATAGGCGATTGGTGTTCCAAAGGGAATCAGTGCGAGTAAGAAGGTGACAATGGTTAAGACCATTGGATTCGGTACATCTGCAACAAAATAACTGAGACCTGCCAAAATTGCTTGCGCAACAGCAGTTAAACCGACGCCATAGACCACAGCACGCGTGGTTTCTGAAATGGTATCAATATAATGATGGATCCGTGGGCCAATAATTTTTTCGAGCGCTTTGCTGACTTGATGGACAAGCGTTTGTCCATCTCGATAGAAGAAAAATAAGGTCATGAGTGCAAAACAAAGTTTGACAATATTCTTGGTGATTTCATTCAGAACAAATTTACCATAGTTCATATGGCCTTGAATCCAAACCCCAATGGTGTGTGAAAAACTGGTGGGATCGGCATTCAGTTCACGTACTGTCCGAGTAATTTCTTTACCAATAAATGGTAATTCTCGGATAAATTCGGGAACGGTTAAGTCACCAGATGAAAATTGGCGTTGCAAATCTAGATATAGATTACGACCTTCATGCTGCAAAATAAAAATAGCAAAAGTGAGTGGTAATCCCACCACTAAAATGACCAAGGTGATCATGATGGATGCACTTGAAGTAGGTCGATGTTCACCACACATGCGTTGAATACGTTTGTACATCGGCCATGTCATATACGCGATGATACATGCCCAAAGCACAGGCACAATAAAATATTTGAGTATGTCAAAACCCAAATAAATTAAAATAAAGAACAGCCCAAATAATAAAGCACGCTGTAAAGTCGGATTAAATTCTTGCATTAATCACTCTAATCTCATTTAAATTTTCATGGAAAAATGTCCCCATTCTTTGGTAGACATCATTCAGTACATGTTTTTCATCATATATTAAAAATTATCAAAAGTACGACTTGCTTATATTTTCTAAAATTTAGAACCAATCACTTGGGTCATCAATCAGCGCATCAAGCAACGGTTGCCATTGGTCTTGAATCGCTAAATAGTTTTTTTGTGGTTTATCAAAAATACTCAAACCATGCATGGCTAATTGTCCATAGGCACTACGTTCTGAAATCCAAGCGACAGGTTTTTGCTCAATTTTGTCGAAAAATTGTTGAATGTCTTTCGAGCTTGAACTATTGGGTTTTATTCGATTTGCGACTAAATGTACTGCCACTTTACCTTTGCGAATACGCTTAATCTCTTGAATATGCTTTAAAAAACGTTTGGTACTATCAATGTCAAAAAAAGAAGGTTGGAGTGGTGTCACAATGGCATGACATTCACTAATCAATTGCTCCGCATGTTCGCCTGTGAGTGCACCTGGTGCATCAATAATTAAATATTCTAAATTTTTCGGTGCTTCGCCAATCGATTTTTCGTGTCGCCAATCTAAACTTTGAATTGTTGCTGCATCTTCAAGGCGTTGCTTGAGCCATAGTAAAGCTGATTTTTGATTGTCGGCATCTGCAAGTGCGACTTTATACCCTTTTTGAGCCAAAGCTGAAGCTAATGTAATTGCAGTAATTGTTTTACCACAGCCGCCTTTTAGATTTGCAATGAGTATTGTTTTCATGAGTTACAATTAAAGTCGGCAATAAATGTTTGATCTTAGCTTAGCATTATTTTTAGTCAGAAGATGATACATGACAAAAGTTTAGTTGTTGTTTACATTGTGCTGAGTTTTAGATTTAGGATGAAAGCATGTCCATTTGGATGGCAATGTTAATTGGTGCGTGTATCGGGATTGTGTTGACCACAATAGTATTGTCCAGCACTCGCAATGGAAAAATTAAAGCAGAATATGAGCAATATATTGCCGAGTTGGAATTGGAACATCAGCAGGCTTTGGTCAGTGCACGAAAGCGCAGTGTCAATACCAGTCGTGCAGTCTTGAAAGGTAAGATGGCGGAGCAACTGGCACCGATTATGCCCGAGTTTCAATATTTACCCAGTGACGCCAAGTTTTTGGGTGATCCGATTGATTATGTAGTTTTTGATGGGTATAGCAATTTTAGAGATGGTGATGGTGCCGCTGAAGATATTGAAGTGGTGTTAATTGATATTAAAAGTGGTGGTGCGCGTTTAACCAAAGGACAGCAAGCCGTTGCTCAGGCCGTTCGAGAGGGACGGGTGCGTTTTGAAACTATAAGAATTGATTTTGCAGATTAAACTTATTTTTTAATATTACCCATCGATTCTATATTTTCATATGGCCATCAGCTTAAAAATATCAAAACATGCAGTGTTCATATTTTGATATTTTTAAATCATTGTTGCGTGAAATATTGAATCAAATGAATGTAATGATCAAAATTATTTCTACATTTTTTGTGCTTTTGCAAAAAACATACGACGTCCAATTTTAGGCAGTCCATTTGCATCATAAGAGGCTTTGAGTACAAATTTAAAATGGGCATTGGAGAGTGCCAATTCAATATTTCGATTTAAATGACAGCCATCTGCAATCTTTTTCTGTAATGGTGTAAAAATATCTTGTAATTTTTTTAAGGTATTATTGTCATGATATTGAACGTGTTCAACTAAGTGTAATGTACCTTGTGGTTTTAACACCCGATAAATTTCTGCGATCGCCGTTTCTAAATTGGCAATACTACACATGGTCCACGTGCTGACAATGTTGTCGAGTGATGCATCAGCGAAAGGTAATTTTTCTGCACTGGCTTGAATATGTTGAACTTGAAAAGGGGCCTTTTGAATACGTTGATGAGCCAATTGATAAACATCAGAATTAGGTTCAAGCGCATATAATTTATCAATGTTTTGATAAAAAGAAATATTTAACCCTGTGCCAAAACCAATTTCTAGTACTTCACCTTGAATACTGGAAAGGAGTTCATGCCGACTTTGCATTAAGCTTGGTGTTTGCATGACTTGATTGAGCATATGTGGAAAAATATGTTGCTGATAAAATTTATAAATCATGACTTAAACTTTTTAATTGTAGTGCTTTGATTCTAACCAATATGCTGGACAAAAGATAAGACAAAAAAGTGACGAAATTTCTATATTTTGTTACTCAATCTTGATTTTCTGATAAAGGTTTAAGTCCATACTTGAGTCAGATGACAATATTGATTCGACGATTTTGGAGGGATCTATGACAAAAAAATTATTTTTTGCTGCGTTATGTGCATTTAGTGCATTACATGCCAATGCTGATTCATCGGCTCAATATAATATTGCGAAAGGCTTAGCGCCGATTGTTAAAGATCAGAAAATTTCAGTCTTAGAACCATTTCAAGGTGAATTTCGAATTTTAGGCTCAAAAGAGTATTTTTCAGATGAGCAAGCGAAGTTTTCACCGATTGATTATGCTGTGACCCGTGGTTTGTTTACTGAGCCCGAAATTGCCCGTCAAATTTCGATTAACCAATATGATCGTTATTTAAATTGGAAAATGGCACGCACGCCTATTCCACCGCAATTGGCAACTCAATTGGTGAGTAATATGAATATTATTCCTGCCAATCCTGAAATTGCCAAACAAATTAAAAAAGTACGGCGGGGCGATTTAGTGCGTTTAAATGGTGATTTAGTCCAAGTGAATGATAAAGACTTGGTCTGGAAATCTGCTTTAGATTGGAACGGTGTTGGAGATGGCGCGTGCAAGTTGATTCGCGTGAATTCCATTCAATGGATTGAAAAACAAAATATTTAACTGATATTGAGTAAAACTAGAGACTCTTGATTGATTTGCTGTAATTATAAGCAGAAGAGGATAGGATCTGGGGTATAGATTGATGAAAACTTTCGGCAGTATTGTAGTGATATTATTGGGAATGGGCTTATCTGCTTGTCACAGTCCGAGTTCAACAGGGATTGCTAAAACTCACATCTATACGTTAAAGCAAAAATGTCCGACGTTAATGGAAATGAAAGTCGGCGAAATTTTGCTATTTAATGCGCCAGAAAATCCAAGTACGGGTTATCAATGGCAACTGGCTCAACCTGTACAGAATTTTAAAACTGAAGAAACTTTTCTACAGAAAGATGCTGAAGATGGTGCTGTAGGTGTTGGAAGAATAAAAACCTTTAAATTTACAGCACAAAAGCCTGGGCAAGATTTAATTGAGTTGGTCTATGTCCGCTCTTGGGAATCGGCTAAACAGCCTGAGCAATTGTGGCAATGTCGAATTCGGATTTCTTAATCTTATTTGTATCTCGTATTTAGAGTAGCTAGAAGCTCGCTAAGGGATTGTAAAAGTCGTCGCTTGTGGTCGAAATCTGGAACGTACAAAGACAGTTTTCGTAAGTTTGAAGGGCATATCTTAGATGTCAGCCGAATAGGTGGATTTGATGCCACCTATTGTTATTGCTAAAAAATGTCAGGAATGTTTCTCGGTCTTGGCTTTCCAATGATCTAGTTGTTCTTGTGCTGTAAACAGCTCTCCCATACCTTTTACTGCATCAGATGGCTGTTTTAGCTCACCATCAGGTGACTGTTTTTTCTCATCATAGACTTTGGCTTGATTTTCCCAATATTGATAAAGTAAGCCTTGGATATAGCGCCCTTGTTGAGTTTTTAAATCTAAATCTTTGAGCATATTGAGTGAAGACTGAATGCTATCTCGTTTTAATTGCTGAGATATTTCAGCTGAGAGTTTGCCTTCAACCGCTCTTTTTTCTAGATCGGCCTCTAATTCATTGTTCATTTCACTAAATTTTTGATCATATTCAGTCAGTAGCGCAATATCATGCGCATCATCTGGTGTCGCTGGAAATTCTTTAATGGGTTTGGTTTTGAGCTGATCCAGTACTTTGGGAGAGGTATCCGTCGCTTGATTCTGATCATTAGGTATTTGTTCGGGCTTAGGCGTACATGCGGTGATCAGCAGGGTGATGGATAGTAAGCTAGTGAGCAGTACAGGATTTGATAATTTATTCATGATAAATACGCTCCAATCAATAATTTAATCTGCAAATTTTCTAAAGTGATAGGCATAGGTGACATAAGGAAACTCAATTTCATCTTGAGGGGATTTACCAGTATGTTCCAAAATAATCTGTTCAAATTGCTGCTGTAATTTGAATTGTTCCGCTGGTGGCATTGCGGCAATAAAGCTGGTGGACAATAAGCGCTTACTCACCACATCATTTACAGTGCCTTTTTGCAGTTGAGAAAAGAGTTTGACACTTTCTAGTCGAAATAAAAATTGATGTTCAAAGACCTTTTTCCATGCACCGCTATGATAGCGTGGTGTATTACCTTCCAGTGGTGTGAGCAGATCTGCTAATGCTTTGACCCAGCTGACCTCTTCATCGCGTTGGTTCCAGACCAGACCTAAGTGTCCCTCTGGTTTTAGGATATGATAAATTTCGTTTAAGCTTTCAATGTTGGCAAACCAGTGAAAAGATTGAGCACACAAAACAGCATCAATACTTTCAGACGGTAGTGGAATATGATCACTGGATGCTTGTAGCACCTGTGCTTCAGGATGTACTATTTTCAATTGTTCAAGCATTTCTGCAATCGGTTCGATGGCAATGGTCTGCGGGGTGACTTGTTGGAGATAATTGAGGAACTTGCCTGTACCTGCACCTAAGTCCACGACTGTAGACTGGCGATTGAGTTGCAGTTCATCCTTTAACCATGTCATGATCTCTGGTGGGTAGCTTGGACGAACTTGTTGATAGAGTTCAGCCGCAGAACTGAAGCCTTTTTGTGCAGCAGGATGTAAGGAATGTGTCATATTTTGCGCTTTTTTATCTGTGTAGTATCTATAAAATATGACATCTGATGTGATGAATAGGCAAGTTATCTATTTGTTTAATTTTTATGCTAAAGATAAGAGAGCCTATGTCTCGGTGTTGTAATGGATAAGCAGATCATTTTTGAAGACGAACAAATCAGAGCCATTTACCTAAAAGGCAATTCTGATACTTTGGTGCTCTCTTTTGGTGATTTAATCTCACGTGCCAAAGGGCTTTCGATTAATGCTGAAAAATCATTAAGTAAATATGATTACAGTGTGGTCGGAATTATGCCGAAAGAAAAATCATGGTTTCCTGCATCAAGTATGGCGGAGCTATTACTGCAGTTACAACCGATTTTAGCGCAATACCAGCGCATTGTTGGCTATGGTGGCTCAATGGGTGGGTATGCTGCTATAAAATATTCAATGCTTCTCAATATGCAACGTGTGGTGGCTATGGTGCCGCAATATTCGATTGACCCAAATGAAGTAGAAGATCGCCGTTATACAGATTTCTATGATGCAAAGCTGAATGCTGATATGCGTATTCAGGCGCAGGATATTGCACCAGAATGTGAATATATTGTGGTTTATGATCCTTATTTTGAAAATGATAAAGAGCATTACTTAAAAATCAAACCGCTCATTCCGCAGCTACATACATTACACCTCCCGTATACTGGGCATGACGCGATTGCGGTTTTGGCAAGTTCATCTTTATTGCATGATTTTATTGAACATCCATACGATCAAACCTATTTCTATAAGCAAATACGTGAAGTGAAAAAGAACAGTAAGTTTTATTATCGCAGCGTGATTGCACATTTATTAGGGACACATAACGAAGCTTTAGGCAAAATTTTAAAAACCATTGATCTGCAATTAGATAGTAGTTTTTTTGATGCTAGTTTAAAGCAAACCATTACCCGAATTTTATTAAACAATAAACGGGTAGATGAGCAGGATCTGAAAAAACTGGGGATTCAGGTCAATTTACCTTTTGAAAATAAAACCCAGTTACAAGACTGTTTTGGCAATGTTTTAGTTTTTAATGTCATTACCCAGAAAATTGAAAGCTATGATCAACAAGTAATTGATATAAATGGTAAATATATTATTCCTTTACATGTCGAAAATAGCAGTCTGGCGCAAGTGGAAATCAAAAAACAGACCTATTTAATTTGTATGAATGATCGCCGAGTGACGAAGTTATTTAAAAGGGATGATGCACTCTCTTTAGATATGAATCCGATTGTTATCAAAAAGTGCATTGATTTTTATGTATTAAGTTATAAAAACTTATATATGAGCTGTGATATGCAGGGCAGCTGTAGTTTTGAATCAGATTCGGTACAAGACCCTGAAAAGTTTGTCGTTATTTAACGATAAATTGATTTGTGCGTCGTTCGGATTGAAAATTTTTCGCCGTGGTGAGTAATAGGGATAAAACATGAAAGCTGTCTTTTTAGATTATCAGTCTTTAGATAAAGATGACTTGGACTTTAGTCAGCTCAAAGCGGTATTTGATGATCTGGTACTTTATCCATCTACCTCAAGTGAACAGGTTTTGGAGCGTATTCAAGCCGTAGATGTGGTGATTACCAATAAAGTCGTGCTGGATGCTGAAATTATTCAACAATGTCCAAATTTAAAATTGATTTTGATTTCAGCCACTGGAACCAATAACGTTGATTTAAAACAAGCCCAGCAGCAAGGGATTGTCGTGAGTAATTGTCAGGGCTATGGGACATCCGCCGTGGCACAACATACGCTTTCATTGATGTTGGCTTTGGCAAACTCTTTACTGCAATACGATCGAGCTGTGAAACAAGGGCAATGGAATAAATCGTCCAGTTTTTGTTTGTTAGATTTTCCCATTGTTGAATTATCAGGTAAGACTTTAGGCATTCTGGGTTATGGGGAATTGGGCAAAGCCGTTGCAAAATTGGCTGAAGCCTTTGGCATGAAGGTTTTAGTTGGAGCATTGCCGCATCGCCCGATAGATTCCACACGGACGCCATTCACTGAGCTTTTATCACAAGTTGATTTTCTCAGTTTACATTGCCCCTTGACCGATGCAACGCGTGATTTAATTGCAGCTAAAGAATTTGCAGTGATGAAGAAAACTGCATTTCTAGTCAACTGCGCACGTGGGGGTATTGTCAATGAACAAGCGCTGGCTGATGCTTTACGCCAAGGCCAAATTGCAGGTGCGGCAACGGATGTACTGAGCGTTGAGCCGCCCAAACAAGGCAATGTTTTATTGTCAGATGATATACCTAACTTAATTATTACCCCACATAGTGCGTGGGGCAGTGTTGAAGCTCGGCAAAGAATGCTGAATCAACTGGTTGAAAATATGCAAGCCTTTCAACAAGGACAGCCGATACGACGAGTGAGCTAAAAAAATCCCACCAAGCGGTGGGATTTTTTATGCGCAATTAATGTGGAATATCGGCTGAAATTTCATCTTGAGTGATGTTTTGCTTTGAGCTGTTGTTATTGATTGGTGCGGCTGCTTGGGTAATTTTAGATACTGCAACCGCATTTTTTGTTGGCGTAGAAACCAGAGGTGCTGTAACTGGAGTTGTAGTATTTGCCAAGCCCGAATTTTGGCTTAATGAATTATGCTGAATAGGGACATTCCCACCACTCGTACCGATGACTGAATCTTTGGTTTCATTCACTTTCTTTATCGCAGTATCAATACCTTTTCGGGTATTCTCCTTTGCAATTTCTGCCTGTTCAGTGGTGTAGGTCTTGGTATTGTCCCAAGTCTCATCGACTTTAGGCTTAATTTTTTGGATGCCTTTTTCTGTGGCTGTTCCGACTTTTTCAGCAGTATTTTGAATTTTTTCACCGGTTTTATACGCCAATACCTTAAAAATATTCGGATTATCTCCATAAGGTACTGTTTTTGTATTATTTGTAGCTTGAGCATAAAGAAAAGAGGGTGTTGCTAAAATTGTTGCTGCAAGACAGAAAACTTTCATCGTATTCATTATGATTTTTCACCTTCATTTTGTGTAGCGATGTATTGGCTATATAACTTTGAGCTCATAATACGTGTAAAAGTATTTCTATAATTGATTTAGTCAGAAAATTGATACAGCAAATTATAAAAATGAAACAAAGCTGAATGATTGTGAAGAAAAGTCTTCATAATTTCCTCTTTCATTTTAGGTTATACGCTCTAGGTAATTGGCGACACCATTTATACTAATCACATTGTTTTAGGTTTGAGTGTTTAAAGTTCTTTTTGAGCATACTAAAATTGCTTTGTTGTTCTGGATTTTGTACATCAAAAATAGTTTGTTTGGTTTCAATTGTGGCATTTACATTTGAGACTACTGAAATAAGTTGCTCACCTTTAAAAATCCAATGTTCTGTGGCTTTGCCTGTTTCAAATTTGCCTGTAAATTCGATCACGCAGTTGTCTTTTTGCTTGATTAAACGTGCAAGGTTGTGTTTTGTAGATGGTTCAGCAGAGATGTTTGTGTGTTGTTCTAAAACGATAGGCGTGTTGGGATTGGTAGGTGTGGTTGAGCAAGCGGTGAGGGCGATTGCTGTTAGTAATATTCCGTATATATTAGTCATGAAGTGCTTCTTTAAAATATGTTAATACAAGTTAACTATAGAATTTAATCTTATTGATAAATTTCATTTTTATCGGGTAGAGAATTTAGGAGATCGAGCCCCTTTCTCTTCAGCATGATAAAACTTTGTTCAATGCTATAAAGATAATTTAAAAATGGTTCTAAAGTGTCGATCATTAATTTTTTCGAACGATTCAGTTCAGTAGTCATTCTAGGCATTTGCTTAACAGCATTTAAAAATCCTGAAATGCCATTACTCATCGTAGGTATAGATTCAATAATATGATCGAAACCTTGGATCATTATATGGAAACCCTTTGCATTATCATTAGTATGAATTTCAGGATAAATTTCATAAAATTTTTCGAATTTATCAATTGTAATATCTAAATTACACTTTATGTCACTAAATTTTTGTTTTGATTTAATACAATATTCTGTCAAGTTTTCACTAAAGTTATTAATAATTCGCTTACGGACTTTAAAATCATCAGGGTTATTATCTAGTTGTTTAGTATAGTCTTTAACTAGGACACTATGTGAGTTGGTTAAATCACTAAAATTGTTTAATGCATTTGTAGCATTTTAGAAGAGTTCATTCATATTTTCAAATAAGTCATAAATACCTTCATCTTCGATTTCTGGTTTAGATAACTCAGTTACTATTTTAATATTAGGCGTTGGAGAGTTTACAAAGTTAGATTTTTTCGACCATTGCTGACTAATTTTTATTAGATGATCTCTTAATGTTTTCTCAAAACTTTGACTATTAAACTCCCAATAATATCCACCTAATTGAGGTAGGTTATCTTTAAAGTCTTTAATTTTTTGAAATTGTTCAAAATGAATTTTATAGGGATCAATAGGATCAGTTTTGAAATAAAAGCAAATCTCAAGTTGTTTGTTATTTAATCTCCTGGCATTTGCACGTTCAAATTCTTCTAGAGTTCCTGATTCAGCCTTATTTGTTGGTGTACCGAATCTTGACCAAAGAATACCAAGGAAAATATCGTAATCATCACCAATTTGTTTATTGATTATATCTTGAGGATATTCTCCAAAACTAGGAAAAGTAGAATTTTCCCAACTTAAAAGCTCAAAATTTAAATTAAGTGTTTTTAAATAGGATTGATTTAGATCATTAATTACTTCTTTTTTCATTGGATACATCCGAAGGTGATGCTAGGTAGATGCTTAAGGTTGTTATTTGTTTTGCCATAGAATTATTTGATTTGCTATTCAAAAGATACTTATATTCGCAAAACATTAATTTTTCAATAAAGAAACCCGCATTTAGCGGGTTTCTTTATTTCAATAACTTAGCCTAGTGTTGAAGCACCGAAATATCCGCCACGCTGGTAAACAAGCTACGCAATTGAGCTAATAAACGTAAACGGTTGGCTTTCAATTCTGCATCATCTGCCATGACCATGACGCCTTCAAAGAAAGCATCAATTGGTGCACGTAATGCTGCAAGTGCAGACAATGCCGCGGTGTAGTCTTTAGCAGCAAACAATGGTTGAACCACTGGGTTAATTTTTGCAAGTTCAGCGAATAATGCTTTTTCTGCATCTTCAACCAAGTTTGCTTCAACCACTTCACCTGTAGGCGTAGCTTCTTTCGCTAAAATATTCGCAACACGCTTATTGGCTGCAGCAAGGGCTGCCGCTTCTGGCAGGTTACGGAAGTGATTTACTGCATTGACACGCTTATCAAAATCTAAAGGAGACTTAGGTGACAAGGCTTGAACCGCTTGAATCACATCAACTGCAACGCCTTGGTCTTCATATTTTGCACGGTAACGACCTTCAAGGAAGTTAACAGCATCTGCCAAAGTCTTATCGTGATCTTTGACAACATCGCCATACGCAGCTAAAGCCAATTTGATTAAGTCTTCAATCGACACATCAAGATTGTTTTCAGTCACTAAACGTAAAATACCAATGGCAGAGCGACGTAAAGCAAACGGGTCTTTAGAACCTGTTGGTGCTTGGTTAATACCAAAAATACCAGTGAGTGTGTCTAAACGATCCGCAAGGGCAATGGTTGTCCCTGTTTTGGTTTGTGGTAAAACATCGCCTGCAAATTTAGGTAAATATTGTTCGCCTAAAGCTTCAGCCACTTCATGGTTTTCGCCTTCAAGACGTGCGTAATACGTTCCTGCAATCCCTTGAAGTTCTGGAAATTCACCCACCAACTCAGAGGTTAAATCGCATTTTGCAAGCAACGCAGCCTTTTCAGCATCCGCAGGGTTTGCACCTGTGATTGGCGCTAAAGCCACAGCCAATTTCGCAATACGTTCAGACTTGTTCCACAATGTGCCAAGCTCGGCTTGGAATACCATATTGGCTAACTTTTCTTTACGCGACGCCAGCGGTTGCTTTTGGTCTTGTAAGAAGAAGAATTCTGCATCTGACAAACGAGGACGTACAACTTTTTCGTTACCTTCAATAATTTGAGCAGGATCTTTCGACTCAATGTTTGAAACGGTAATGAAATAAGGCTGTAATTTATTTTCAGCATTGATTAAGCAGAAGTATTTTTGGTTGTCTTGCATCGTGGTGATCAATGCTTCTTGCGGTACAGCAAGGAAACGTTCTTCAAAACTGGCACGTAGCGCAACAGGCCATTCTACCAATGCCGTTACTTCATCACGAAGGTCACTTGGTACGATCGCAATCGCATTGACTTCATCAGCCAAAGCTTTAACTTGTTGGTCGATAATCGCTTGGCGTTCTGCAAAGTCAGCAATCACATAAGCCGCTTTTAACTTCGCAAGATATTCATCTGCATGAGCCAAAGTAATCGCTTCAGGAGCATGGAAACGATGACCATAAGTCACATTACCTGCTTGATGATCCTGAATAGTGGCTTCAATCACATCGTTATCTTTAAGTAAGACAACCCATTTTACAGGACGCACGAATTCAGTACGGCTTGCCGCTGAACGCATACGTTTAGCAATTGGAAGATTGTCCAAAGCAGCTTGTAAAATTTGTGGCAATAAAATGTCAAGGCTTTGACCTTCAATATCTTTCAAGAAGCAGACTTTTTCAACTTTACCCGCTTGGAAAGTGGTGACTTGATCCGCGGTAATACCTTGACCACGCATAAAGCCTTCTAAAGCGCGTGTTGGTTTACCTTCAGTATCATAAGCGGCTTGTAGTGCAGGGCCGTCAAAACGCTTCTGTGTATCAGGTTGAGCGCCATCAACATTAACAATTTTAAGTGCCAAACGACGTGGTGCTGCATATGCTTCGATTGAATCGAATGCTAAGCCTGCATCTTTTAAGCCTTTTACCGTTTCAGCATGGAGTGCATCACGTAATTTTTTGAGGCTTTTTGGCGGAAGTTCTTCACAACCTAATTCGAACAATACTGTATGTTTAGACATTATTTGCTCTCCTTGTTGGCTTCTTTCGCTTCTGCTTCAACTTGTGCCTTTAACTGTGCCAAAACTTCATCACGTAATGCAGGTTCTGCCATTGGGAAGCCAAGCTTCGCACGAGCTGCAACATAACTTTGTGCAATTGCACGCGCCAAAGTACGTACGCGTAAAATATAGCGCTGACGTTCAGTCACAGAAATTGCACCACGTGCATCCAGCAAGTTAAAGCTATGTGAAGCTTTAATCACTTGCTCATAGGCAGGCAATGGAAGTTCAGCTTCAATCAAGCGCGTCGCTTCAGCTTCATAGAAGTCGAACAGTTCAAACATTTTTTCGACGTTGGCATATTCAAAGTTATAAGTCGATTGTTCCACTTCATTTTGGTGGAATACATCGCCATAAGTCACAGTACCGAATTGACCTTTTGTCCAAACAAGATCGTAAACTGAATCTACGCCTTGAAGGTACATTGCCAAACGCTCAAGACCGTAAGTGATTTCACCTGTCACAGGGTAGCATTCCAAACCGCCCACTTGTTGGAAGTAAGTGAACTGAGTCACTTCCATACCGTTAAGCCAAACTTCCCAACCTAAGCCCCAAGCACCGAGTGTTGGAGATTCCCAGTTGTCTTCGACAAAACGAATATCGTGAATAAGCGTATCAATACCAATCGCTTTTAAAGAGTCAAGGTAAAGCTGTTGGATATTGTCAGGGTTTGGTTTAAGGACGACTTGGAATTGGTAGTAGTGCTGTAAACGGTTTGGGTTTTCGCCATAACGACCATCTTTCGGACGGCGTGATGGCTGAACGTAAGCTGCGTTCCACGTTTCAGGCCCTAGCGCACGAAGGAAAGTTGCTGTGTGGAATGTGCCTGCGCCCATTTCCATATCGTAAGGCTGTAAAATGACACAACCTTGTTCAGCCCAGTAATTTTGTAAGGCAAGAATTAAGCCTTGAAAGGTATCAATATGCGATATGGCGCGACTCATGCAGAATCCACTATAAGTATTAGAAAAATTGGTTCTAAGTATAAGGATTTTGCAGGAGAGTGGCAAAGGTTCTCTAGAAAATAGATAGCGGTTGAGCCCAATGGACTTTAGGTGATTATAAAACGCTTTTTGCTGTCCAAATTTAGTGAAATTAGCTGATCATTTTTGTTAGAGTGCCTAGATATCCTTTACTGTTAACTCTAATTTATTATTGTTGGCTTCAAACAGAATTACTCATAACTCTAAGATAGAGAATAAATACATCTTATGAGTGCATCATCGTATAATTTTGAACTTAATTGCGATATTAGAATTAAAAGGATGGCTGTGTTTCATACAAAACTTGAATGGTTAAATACCTTAAAACCTAATTTTAAAGTGTTACCGCTAAAGGAGAGACTCCTCTGTGGTATCGGTGCATTGCTCGGTTTAATGATATCTTCTTTTATTAGTTGGTATGTGCTGGGAGATTTCAACGCATGGTATATCGCGCCCATGGGGGCATCATCGGTATTACTGTTTGCTGTGCCTGCAAGTCCACTTGCCCAACCCTGGAATATGATTGTCGGAAATAGCATTGCAGGGCTTATTGGGGTTACCTGTGCGCTCTATATTCCGAATTTGACTGAGGCTTTTAGTGTCGCCGTTGCGCTGAGTATTTTCTTAATGATGAGCACGGATTCGCTACACCCACCGAGTGGGGCAGTGGCGATTACTGCAGTATTGGGTGGAAATGTGGTTCATCAATTGGGTTATTATTTTATTTTTTATCCAGTGCTGCTAAATTCAGTTTTATTGCTGATTTTTGCGATCGTATTCAATCGTTTATTAGGCAAACAGTATCCACAAATTGCACAAGTAAATACCCGTTCTAAAGATCCAACACCGACGCAAAAAGTCACGATTCAGCCGCAAGATATTCAAGATGTTTTGGAGCATCAAACTGAGCTTTTAGATATTAGTGAATATGACCTACAGAAAATTATTCTCGAAGCACAAGATAAAGCTAACGCACGTATGGTAAGTGACTACTTGTGTCAGGACATTATGTCTAAAGATGTTATTTGTTTACATGCGGAAGATGATATTCATGAAGCATTGGATAAATTTAAACGGGTTAATTTAATGAGTTTACCTGTTGTGAATCTAGAGAATGAATTGGTTGGTACTTTGGCATTGTATGACATTGTAGAGTGGTTCAAGCGAGCAGCGGATCCGCGGGCTTCATGGGAACATTTGGTCAAACAAATTATGGATCGAAAAGTAGTGACAGTGAAACCATCACAAACGATTCAAGATTTGATTCCATATTTTGTAGAGAAATCATTTAATTATATTCCTGTGGTTGAGCAGCAAAAACTGGTGGGCATTGTTAGCCGTGCCGATATGATTGCTGCCTTAAACCAACAGTTGAATCGATTATAAAAATAAAGACTTTAAATATAAAAAAAGCTACGACAGATTAGGGAGAGTATGTCGTAGCATAAAAAATGAAGTTCAATTTGTATGAGCAAACTTAACGTGAATGCCTTGGCTCTTCATAGACATTTTTTATCGGTTGCGGATAACCAGTTGGAGTATTCAACTGTAGTTTTTGTTTCGGAATTAACAACCACAGTACTAAATATACCAAGATGCCAGGGAAAGCGGCACTCATACAAGAAATAACAATGAAAATGATGCGCAGTAAAGTCACATTCCAACCAAAACGTTCAGCAATACCCCCCATTACACCGGCGATCATATTGTGTCGGTTGGAACGATATAAACCAGAATTGGCCATTAAAATCTCCTTAAACCCTATTGGGTATTCATTATTTATAGCAATAATCTTGTACTTAATCTTATATGGTGGATATCATTTCATTTTTAAAGTTTAAACCTAATGAAAAGTATAAAAATAAAAATCAAGCCATGCTTACAGATTAAAAGTACTCTCTTCAAAAGATGATTATCAGCATTGATTATAATTAAGCGTTAAAGATGTATTTTTTTTATACTTTTGTAAAAAAGACCTGACTTTAGTATTTTGTCTCGGTAGAAAACCCTAATATATTGGAGGTGTAATGCGGAAGTAGATGTTGTATGTGGTACGGTTTTTAGCTTATGTTTTTAACGTTTAATCGGATGAATTCATATCATCTCTTTTGTTTGAGCTTATGCTTCAGTTTTTTATTGAGTGCATGCAGCGAATCACAACCAGATTTTCCAACTGATGTAGAATCTGAGGGGGATCATAGTCGAGTGAGTGCTCCTAAACTTCAAGAAGATCAACAGTCTTCAGTTTCAGATGTATCTGAGGGTGAGGATCAAGGCAAAAAATTAACGGATGTTGCTGGGCAGGCAACTATTCCAATGCTGGAAAATCAGCGCTCCAATCGTGTGATAACTAAGCTTTCTGAGCAGCAACTTAAATATGTGGGTCGTTACCATACTCAAATTAACTGTAGTGATCATTTTGTGGATTGCGAAAAAGGCAATGTTGAATATATCTTAAATTTATTAGCAGATGGAGCGGCACACCGGACGATTGTTTATTCGGGGCGGATGCATTTAGATATAGAGAATCGTGGCAATACGATTCAATCCTATCGAAAAGATACTTGGTTATATCAAAATAATGAGATCGTCATTCGTTCGGCTGAGGGCGCAGAATTCTATTACACGATTGATGCACATAAGAATTTAGTCATGAATCTTGAGAAAACATTAAAAAGTAATAAGAAAAATCGTCACTTCTTTTCACTGAAATATCCAGTGCCAGATCAGGCCTATGTTTTGGTGAAATCTAAAACTGCATTTGAATAATTATTTTATAAAAGAAAATGGTCAGTTATTTAAAATTAATGAAGAAAAGGAATCGTTAATGTTGAATCGGAGAAGTACTTTCGAATTAGGGTTGTAGCTTGATGCTCGAATAACCGATGGCTCTGAATGCTTTAAATTCGCCTTTCTATTCAGGTGCATATTGAAAACTATGCAATGTCTATATACATTATTTTTTACAATAAAAAAGCCTATCAAAAAATGATAGGCTTTTTTAAGAATCTTGGTGGGTCGTCCGCGATTCGAACGCGGGACCAACGGATTAAAAGTCCGCTGCTCTACCAGCTGAGCTAACGACCCATAGGGGTTTCAAAATGCAAGATGGTGGGTCGTCCGCGATTCGAACGCGGGACCAACGGATTAAAAGTCCGCTGCTCTACCAGCTGAGCTAACGACCCATCTCGTTTTGATGTTGCGTATTTTAGCAAGATCTCAACGAAGCGCAAGTATAAATTAATAAAATTTACAGCGTTTGTTTATAAATACGGCAAAAATACCGCATTTAGTCAAAAAATAAGCAAAAATGTTTAAAAACGATATTTATAAGCCTCAATATTGTCATAAATTTCTGCATTGACATCGCTATAAGCACTGGCACTTGGCAATAAAACCATCAAACGATCAGAAGTTTTCTTTGGGTCAAAGTTTTCTTCTTTCAGTTTATTCTTCTGATATTTAAATGTTCCCGTAGTTTCGACGGTTTTTTGCACACGTAAGAACACAGGAATAGCATAGGCAGGTAAATGCTTTTTAAAATCTAGAACCATATTGCTTAGATCTTGTTCATTTAGGGCATCGCCATTATGTAAGGTGATGGCTGCCATGCCTGCACGACCATTGGTGTTGGGAATTTCTACCCCATAAACCACGGCTTCTGCAATTTTTGGATAGTCGCTGACAATATTTTCTACTTCCGTGGTGGAAACATTTTCGCCTTTCCAACGGAATGTATCACCGAGGCGGTCTACGAATTGAGCATGTCGGAAACCAATATCACGAACTAAATCACCTGTAATGAAGTAGGAATCTCCTTTTTTGAAGACATCTTTCATGATCACAGATTTGTTTTTGTCAGAATCGGTATAGCCATCGAAAGGGGAGCGACTGGTGATTTTTCCAATCAATAGTCCAACACCACCTTTTTGCACTTTAATGCAATCACCATTTGAATCTCGAATGGCTTCATTGTTTTCTTTATCAAATTCAACAATCGCATAAGGCGTTGGAGAAAAACCGACCGTATTATCAAAGTTAAAAATATTGCTAAAACCAACATTCCCTTCACTAGATGCGTAAAGTTCTAAAATTTCTTTGATTCCAAAACGCTCTTTAAATTTCCCCCAAATATTTGGGCGCATGCCATTTCCAATCATTTTGGTGACACGATGAGCACGATCGTGGTCAGATACTGGCGCATCCATTAAATAGCGGCAAAGCTCTCCGACATAGCCAATCGCAGAAGCATTAAATTTTTGTACATCTGACCAAAATGCTGAGGTTGAAAATTTACGTCTAAGAGCAAGGGTTCCTCCTCCTGCAATCACACCACACCAGCAGACCACCATTCCAGTCGCATGATAAAGCGGTAGGGTGCAATACATCACATCATCTTCATTTAAGTTAAGAATGTGACCATAAGTGCCGTAGGCAAGTGTCCAGCGACTATTAGTAAAAATAACCGCTTTGGGTAAGCCCGTTGTGCCTGAGGTGTAAATATAGAATAAACCGTCTTTGCCTTTGACCTTATGTGTGGTTGGCACATTAAATTTGGGAAATTGAAGAATTTTTTCAGCAAGGTTGATATAGCCTTGTGGTGCTGTACCCACATCTTGACGTGTGGTTTGATCTGCAAACCAAAAGAAACGATCTTCAGCGATATTTAAGTCATTACGTATTTCATCTACCGCTTTGCGGCATTCCTCACCAGCAATAATCGCAACAGATTTAACGAGGTTGACACTATGTACGAGGACTTTTCCTGTTTGCGAAGTATTGACGAGCGCTGAAGTGGCTCCAATTTTAGCCAGTGCAATGACTGTTGCTAAGAGTTCTGAGCGATTTTCAATCATGACTGCAATGACATCACCCTTGCAGACCCCAAGAGATAGGTAGTAGTGAGCAATTTGATTGGCCCAATCATTCAGCTCTTGATAACTATAGCGTTGATCTTCAAATAACAGTGCATTGCCATGAGGGTTGCGTTTTACTGCTTTTTCAAATGCTAAGGCTAAGCCAGTTGGTGTATTGGGTGTACGAATATAGGCTTGTTTTAGACCTGAAAGTAAATTAGGCACTTTATTGAAAAATTGAGGTAGTCGTGTGATGACATCAGTAATCCCAATTAAATCGGTTTGTAGCATTTGGCTCATATTAATCCTATTTTTTTTCGTAATCCGATAAGGTTTATTTGTTCGTAATTTATTTGGCAATGGCCTGTAGATCACGCTATGCAGTATCTAATCAGTTCAAATTAAGCCAGCAAGAGATGTAATGTCCATAATCTCTTATTTACTGTTGTCTTTTTATAATCTTAACTCTAGTGCAATCAACCTAATCTGACAAAAGTATCAAATTTTTAATTAAAATAACAAAAAAACCTAGCCATCGGAATGACTAGGTTTCTAAATTTTAGCTGCAATTATGCAACTTATTCAGCAGCAGTCGCTTTCTTCGGTGGGCGACCACGTGGACGGCGTGGACGAGCAGGTTTTTCATCTGTGTCCACTTGGTTGTCTGTAGCATCTTCTTGAGTTGCTTCTAAAGCTAAGTCATCTTGAACTTCAGTTTTGACCGTATTTTTAACAGCTTTCGTGACTTCTTTCGCTGGCGTGCTGTCTACGTGTTGAGTAGCAACTGGCTTAGCTAGGGATGCTGTCACGACTTCAGCTTGAGGAAGTTCAACAGACTGACTTTCCACAGTTTGAGCTTCTACCGCAGTAGGTTGTTCTACTATTGCTGTTGCTGTAGCAGAGGCTTCTACTGGTGTTTCTGCGATTGTTTGCTCCGCAACTTGGGGTACTGCAACTTGTTTAGCTTGTTCAAAAGCTTGTTCAGCTGCGAGTTTAGCTAAGCGACGACGCTCACGTGGATCATTGGCGACACGATTGTCAGAGACTGGCTTTGGTGGTGTTAAATCTAACACAGGCGCAGGCTCTGCTTCGGGTGCAGCTTTAGATACAATCGCATCACGTGTGACTGGCTTTTTCTCAGTTTCTACAGCAACATGCTCAACAGTAAGTGTTGCAGCAAACTCTTCCGTAAACTTCACCAATGCACGGTTAAATGTCGGAATTAAACCGAACTGCTCAATGAGAACGGAACAATCTTCACCGTAGACATGGCGAATTAAACTGCCCACGCTATATTGCGTTAATGTCGGTACTTGTGATGGATTGAGCTTAGGTGACTCAGCTTTTACTGGAGCAACTTCACGTTGTTGGCGACGACGTTGACGTGGGTCATTGTTCGCACGTTGTACCGGTTGCTGTGGCTCTTGTTGTACTGCGACTTCAGTTTGTTGAGCTGGTTTAGCAATATCCACTTCAGCAGCTTTTGTAACCGGAGTCTTCTCAACTGGCTGAGTCACAATAGGTGTGATATTAGCTGGAGTTGGTACTGCAGGTGCTTGCGTGTTTAATGCTAAAATTTCACTTTGTGCATTATCGACATTTACAACCAGAGCTGTAGTCATGGTTTCTTGACGCGGTGCATCAATCACATCAACTTTAACTTGTTGAGTGTTTTGAACTTGACGCGGTTCAACTGGTGCCACCACTGGTTTTTGTGGTTGCTCACTCAATACGCTTGGGTCGCGATGACGATTTGGGCGTTGTGGGCGTTGCTGAGAATTGCGGTCACGACGTGGCACAGCTTGTTCAGCTTGAGGCTCAAATTGTGGCTCACGTTGCTCTTGGCGCTGTTCATGACGTGGTCTTGGTTGGCGCTGTTTTTGCTCACGTTGCTCTTGACGCTGTTCATGACGTGATACTTGAACGACTTCTTCATGGACTTGATGCTGCTGTGCAGGCTCTTGTACATGCTCACGTTGTTCTTTCGTTTTGTTGCTGTTGTTATTGCGCTTTTTGTTATTGCGCTGCATTTTTTCTTCACGGTCAATATTTTTTTCAACATATTCACGTGGTTCTTGTTTAACAGCAGTTTGGCCGATATAGGCATTGTTTGCTGTTACAGGTGCAGGCGTTGCAATAACTTCAGTGCGTACAGCGGGTACAGATGTAGCCATTTGACCATGCTGGCCACGACTAACTGCACCACCATTGATCATTTGTTCAATTGCAGCTGCTGCATTATTTGCAGTGCGTGATTGATCAATTGTCGTTGCTTGCTTTTGTACAAACAAATTTTCTAACCATGCACATGGGCTAGAGGTAGGAGCTACAACTTGTGCTTGAACAGCTTGCTGCTGCTGAGCATTTTGTTGAGCAGTCGGTTGTTTTTTCTGTTGCTTATTATTTTGAGCAGCCGCTTGTTGATTATGTTCTTCTTCTAAATGCCAGTCCGAAGATTCATAACCCAATTCTTTTTCACTTAAACGAGTTGCTTCAGTACGTTCATAACTGGTTGGTGCAAAACCTTCAGGATTATAAGAAATCTCATAATGCGGTGTTTCTAAATGTGGATGTGGCAATACAGTCACACGTACATTTGAGGTTTGTTCTAAGTAAACCAAACTATGACGCTTTTCATTCAATAAGAATGCCGCGATTTCAACGGGCACTTCAACTTGAACTTCACCTTGACGTTCACGTAAGGCAATCTCTTCCACTTTACGCATAATTGAAAGAGAAAGAGAGCGTAGGTCACGAACCATACCGGTGCCATGACAGCGTGGGCAAACATAACCAGTGGCTTCTTCTAATGATGGGCGTAAGCGTTGACGACTCATTTCCATTAAGCCAAAGCGTGACAATTGACCGAATTGGATACGAGCGCGGTCGCTTTGAGTTGCTTCACGGAGTTTCGCTTCAACCATACGTTGGTTACGTTCTTTGGTCATATCGATAAAGTCAATTACGACTAAACCACCGATATCACGTAAACGTAATTGACGTGCAATTTCTTCAGCTGCTTCTAAGTTAGTACTTAATGCTGTTTCTTCAACGTCATGACCACGTGTAGATTTCGCTGAGTTAATATCAATTGATACTAATGCTTCAGTTTGATCAATCACGATTGAACCGCCAGAAGGAAGTTTAACTTCACGTTCATAAGCCGTTTGAATTTGACTTTCGATACCAAAATGGGCAAATAAAGGCTCATTTAAAGTGTAGGTTTTTAATTTGTCGAGTTGGCTTGGCATCACCGCTTTAACGAAGTTATACGCTTCGCCATAGGCTTGTTCATTATCAATTAAAATTTCTGCAACATCGTCACGTAAATAGTCACGGATAGCACGAGTGACTACACCAGCTTCTTGGTGAACCAACATTGGAGATGGACCAGAACTTGCTGTGGTTTGAATTTGAGCCCAAAGGTCCAGTAGGTGTTGCAAGTCAAGTTGTAATTCTTCTTGAGAGCGACCAATACCCGCTGTACGAACAATTACGCTCATACCACGTGGTGTATTTAAAGACGCTAACATTTCTTTCAATTCCTCACGAACTGAACCAGAAATTTGACGACTGATACCACCACCTTTTGGATTGTTTGGCATCAAGACTAAATAACGACCCGCTAAAGAAATATAGGTTGAAAGGGCAGCGCCTTTATTACCACGTTCTTCTTTTTCAACTTGTACCAAAAGCTCAGTGCCTTCAGTAATCAGTTCACGAATGTTTGAAGTCTGGCGCGGATCTGCTTTGTAGTAGGTATTGGCAATTTCGCGCATCGACAAGAAACCTTGACGACCTGCACCATATTCTACAAAGACTGCTTCTAAAGAGGGTTCTACGCGAGTCACATGACCTTTATAGATATTGGCTTTCTTTTGTTCACGGGTACGGTTTTCTAAATCGAAATCGTACAGACGGTGACCAGTAATGAGTGCAACACGAACTTCTTCGGCATGGGTTGCATTGATCAACATACGTTTCATGTGGGTAACACCTAATAGTGATTCACACCAACAATTCGCTTATTTTATTAGTGAAGCGAACATCAAAATTTAACTGAATCAAGGTTTAAAATATGTATATAAACACGCTTTAAACGATTTACCTGTCACCTATCTATTGAAATAGGATTTGGGTGTGATACCGATATTGATGTTGCAATACTACTTTAACTATCAAATTCATCATCAAATAATTAAAGTTTTCAAGTTTTTCACTGGTACTTCAAAGTGGTGCATTGGATGACTGAATTTCATCGTCTTTCACTGTCACCTTGTTCGAAGATTTGCTCTTCTAACTGTAGATAGAGCATCTTGATACGGAATTATCATCGTATCTTTACAATCGGTGCAGTTCCAATGCCTCAAACACTTAAGTCCTGAATTACACTTGCAAGCGACTTGTCTGATGTGTATCAGTTTATGTTTAAAAACCAACGTCTAGGTTGGCGACATATATTTTTAAACAAACCGATTTTTGTACTTAAAGTACAATTAAACGCAACAGTTTGTCTTTTTGCCGATATAATAAAGCCTTCGGCGTCGGCATATTCTTTTAGGACCATTCCGAGATTTTGGTGAACATTTAGATTGGGTTTTAATTTCAAAAGTTTTTGAAATGCCTAAAATAAATTTCACTTACGGTGGTATCCGTGCGCTGACTATAGCAAACCTTAGATCATCTGCCTATGGGCTATACTGCTATTTTGTATAAAAAGTATAGCTTAAGTGGTCATTTTTTAATCAAATTTAGTATTTTTTAGGTCTTAGTAACTGTATGAATTCTACGCAAGAATGGCAAGACGTCACTTGGTTTGAAGTGGATGAACATCAAGTGGGTCAACGTATCGATAATTTTCTTTTTAGTCGATTAAAAGGTGTGCCAAAAAGCCGCATTTATCGTCTGATTCGAGAAGGACAAATACGTGTCAATAAAAAGCGGATCAAAGCTGAGACTAAGCTAGTACTTGCTGACCAAATTCGTGTTGCACCGATTCGTTATGAACCCAAAGATGAAACTGCGGCTCCTGTGTCAGATAAAGTAGCTACAAGTTTACTGAGTCGTGTCGTTTATGAAGACGAAGGTTTAATGGTGGTAAATAAGCCTTCTGGCATTGCTGTACATGGTGGTAGTGGTGTGGCTTATGGTTTGATTGAGGCGTTACGTGCTGCAACAGGTAAAAAATATTTAGAATTGATTCATCGTATTGATCGTGATACTTCAGGTTTGGTCATGATTAGTAAAAAACGTAGCACCTTAAAAACCCTGCAAGATTTATTACGTGAACACAAAATTAAAAAAACCTATGCTGCCATTGTGAAAGGGCAAGTGAGTTTAGATAAACAATTGATTGATGCCCCCTTACATCGTTATGAATTGGCCAATGGCGAACGTCGAGTATGTGTGTCAAAAGAAGGTAAAGATAGTAAAACTCAGTGGAATGTTGCTGAGCGTTTCCGTCATGGAACTTTAGTTTATGCTTCGCCATTGTCAGGTCGTACACATCAAATTCGTGTACATGGTTTAAGTATTGGGCATCCTTTAATTGGTGATGACAAATATGGTCATGCAACTGAATATAAAGGACCTGCTGCGCGTCGTTTAAGTTTACATGCAATGCGCTTAGAAATTCCTGGTTATCCAACGATTGAAGCTCCATTACCTGAAGATATGCAAAATTTGGTAGCGCAATTGCGAGCACAATCTAAATAACATGCTTTTCATTTTGTCCAAGTAATTGAAGTCATTGGTTGGACGACACCTTATCTATATGGTTGAGTCCAACGGCCTTCTTTGTGTCACCTCTGCGGATAAGTCTTTAGGATATAGTTTAAAAGAAGTTATATATTTGTATTTATAGTGCAAATCTAGATCCATCAATATTAGAGAGAATATGATGAAAAAAGCTGTAGAGTTGATCATTTTTGATTGGGATGGCACGTTATTTAATTCGGTTGGGCAGATTGTGGCAAGTCTGCAATTTGCAGCACAGCAGTTTCAACAACCTTTAACTCATGATGCAGCAAAAAGTATTATTGGCTTAGGTCTACCAGAAGTGATGCAAGTACTCTTTCCTCAAGTACCGACCTTACATCAAGCATTATTGGAATGTTATGCAGAACATTATGTTGCAAATTCTACAGATGATGTGTGGTTTGATGGTGTGGCAGAGCTACTCTCAGATTTAAAAAATCAGGGTGTTAAATTAGCGGTGGCAACGGGTAAAAGTCGTCGTGGTTTAGATCGCGTTCTAAATAAAACCAATAGTCATGATTTATTTGAGATTACTCGTGCGGCAAGTGAAACCAAATCGAAGCCAGATCCATTGATGCTTGCTGAAATCTTAGCATTTACGGGGGTTAAAGCAGAACAGGCGATTATGGTCGGTGATACTTCGTATGATTTAGAAATGGCACAGAATATTATGATGCCAAGCGTCGGTGTGGGTTATGGTGTACATACTCCACAAGTATTACAACAATTTAATCCACTGATGATTGCGGATGATGTGTCGAGTTTGCATGATTTTTTAAATCAGCAAGTGCAGTTGAGAGAAGCGATTTAATCTAATATTGATCTTATAACAAGGGAGTAATTTTGAATTGCTCCTTTTTTATTTTTAAATGGTGATTTAGAGGCTAAGTCATAATAAAGGTTGCAGCGACATTAATACAAATCGCTAAAATCGTAGTATTGAATCCATAGGCCAGTAGGATGTGTACGGTATTTAAAATTCGCATGGATCTAGTGGTCACTGAAACATCTGCGGTTTGAGCAGATGTTCCGCAGATATAACTAAAATAGATAAATTCAGGATAAGTTGGTTCAGGCGTTTTAGGGAAATCCAATCCACCATCTTGATGGTTGGCAATGGCCAAATAAAAATCATGGGCATAATGAATGGCAAAAACGGTATGCATAAAAAACCATGCAAATATGATGGTCAGGATGGACAGGCTAAGATGGCTGAATCTAAGTATTGGATCTGATGGCAAGTGAGCAATTTCAACTAAAATTGCAATAAAACACATGACCAAAGTGAGAACGACGAGTAATAGAATAAGCCATTTACTTGCATCTTGCTGCTGCGCCCGTTTTAAGATGTGTTGATGATGGGTGGTCCATAATATCCGCATCGTCATCATGAGATAACAAAATACTGCGATATTCCAACTCAATAAAAGAATGCTAGACCAGAGCCAATGCGTAAAAATATTGATCATAAGATAAAGCAAAGCGGTGAGTAAAAAGGTGATAAAGAAAAAGGGGCGAGATTGAATACCAGTTTTTAGACGATGAAAAGTTTGTATTGGCATAATGCGCTCCACTTTTTACTTTTTGTTATGAATATTTACAAATAGCTGAAAGGTAATTTACAGGATTCATCCGATTTTGGCTGTAGTAGAACGACTAAAAAGAGTGAGATTGAGCGATATAAAGTGTTTGAAAAGAGTGTGAGTTTTTGTTTTGAAAAAATGATGAAATGAATTTATGGGAATTGAAAATATTTATTCTTTCACAGTGTGAATGATTATCCCAATTTTATATTGTACCTACTTTAGGCTTAAACTTTTTCATATAACATTGATGGACAGCAAAGATGATCAGCTAGTTATTTTTCTTTATTCACTGGATTGATATCATTTCTAAAAACTTGATACATATTTATTATACTGTCACGTATTTATTTATACTGTATTGACTCTGTTGGATGGTAATCCAGATCATTCATCGCTTCTGATTTACGTCTTAAATGTAGAATTGGAAAGGGATTGCCTTCTGCATCCATTTCGGAGCGAGCAATTTGATGAAAGCCGTGTTTTTGATAGAAAGCCAATGCTTTAGTATTTTGCTCACTTACATCGACTTCATTGATGCCTAAAGACACTGCATGTTGGATAAATATCGCTTCAATGCCTCGATGGAAATATTGTGGATCGATAAATAGCATCTCAATTTTCTCATAAGCCAGCCCAATAAAGCCGATAATTTTTTGCTCATGTTCCACATGAAACAGTTGGACATGGTCAAAATAATGATGTTTGATAATGAGTTCTTTGATTTGCAAAATTTGTTGTTCGTTGAGGAAGTCATGCGTTGCACGGATAGATTTTTCCCAAATATTGAGCAACTGATCATGTTGTGCTGATAAGGTGTTTTTTATATTGGCTTGAATGTATTTCATGAATGACCCACGCAACTGTGAAAAGCAACAAAAAATAAAGAAAAATCACATGCTGTTTCGCTAATATGAATGAATATGCGTGTAAAAATCAAATTTAAGTATTTGATCCAAAAAAATAGGACAATAAATGTCAGATTCAAACAAAATTGTCATATATGCAGCACTTTTGGGCAATCTGGCTATTGCCTTGGTTAAGTTTATTGCAGCATATATCACCAATAGTTCCGCTATGTTTAGTGAAGCTGTACATTCGGTGGTAGACACATTGAATGAAATATTATTGTTATATGGTTTACGAAAGTCTCAACAAGCTGCGGATTATAAACATCCGTTTGGTTATGGCCGTGAATTATATTTTTGGGCATTTATTGTTTCTTTAATGGTTTTTGCATTGGGTGCTGTGGTTTCAATTTATCAGGGCGTGCAACATATTCGACAACCGGAAACAACATTATCACCAGAACTAAATTATCTGATTTTAGGATTTGCTTTATTATGTGAGGGAACCTCATGGTTTGTCGCCTTAAAGTCCTTTAAGAAAGACAAAGGTGAAATGGGGTATTTTGAAGCTTTTAGACGGAGTAAAGATCCGACCACCTTTACGGTATTGTTTGAAGATTCTGCTGCATTAATTGGTTTATGTATTGCATTGCTCGGTATTTATTTATCGCATGCATTGAATATGCCGATATTAGATGGTGTAGCATCGTTGCTGATAGGTGTTGTTCTGGCTATTTCAGCGTTGCTCTTAGGGAGAGAAACCAAAGGATTGCTTTTAGGTGAAACTGCTGATCCACAATTGCGTCAAAATGCGTTAACAATTGCTCAAAATGACCCTGCTGTATTATCTGCAAATGGCGTGTTGACTGAGCAAATGGGTGCACATCAAGTGATTGCATCTCTGAGTTTGGAGTTCAAAGATAATTTAACCTCAGATGATATTGAACTGTGTGTAAATAGACTAGAATCTGAAATTAAAAGAATTCATCCTGAAATTGTGGCGTTATTTATCAAACCACAAACTCAACAGGTATGGAGCGAAAGAATGAAAGGACGCTTAGAGTTATAATGCCGAAAGAGACTGAAATTGATCGTGCTGAAGAACAGAATATTGAAAAGTCTAAAGTTCAGCAAATAAAAGCAAATGATCGATCACATTTACATTATCATTTAAAAGTAGAGGAATGCTTATCTCATACTTGGTGTAAACCTGTTGTTAAAGCGATGGCATCTAATCATCACAATGGTGAGCAATTCTTTAATGAAATACGTAAACCTGAAGGACGAGGACGTTGGGATTTAGTCAAGTGGTTGAGCACGCGGAAATCCTATACTTGGGATGTTGATACAAGCAAAGAATCTGCCGATTTTTATGCGACTAAAATGGCTGTACCTCAAAATCGTCCACATGCGGATAGCAGCGATTGGCAAGTATGGTTTGTGAGTCATGCGACTGTTTTAATACAAATTGGTCCGTATAATTTTTTAACTGATCCCGTCTGGGCAGAACATGTCAGTCCCAAGCAAGGACGTGGTCCGAAGCGTGTGATTCCTGCCGGAATCGCTTTGGAAGATTTGCCGCAAATCCATGCCGTTTTGTTGAGTCATAACCATTATGATCACATGGATTTGGCTTCACTCAGATGGCTATATAATAAATTTGCGATGCCTATTTATACGGGTTTAGGTAATCGTTATTATTTACCCAAAGAGTTTCATGTCATTGAAATGGATTGGTGGCAATCGGTATTTTTGAAAGATTTAAAAATTGTTTATACACCTGCACAACATGGTTCAGGTCGTGGTTTACGTGATCAAAATGCAGCATTGTGGGGCGGTTTTTCAATTTTATCACCACAAGGTCATTTGTTTTTTGCAGGCGATACCGGCTATTCACCACATTTTAAAGAGATTCATAAGCGTTTCGGTCCACCACGTATTGCACTTATCCCAATCGGTGCCTATGAACCTAGAGCATTGATGCGTTATATGCATATGAATCCGCAAGATGCGTTTCAAGCGCATTTAGATTTACACGCAAAGCGTTCATTGGCAATTCATTATCGTACCTTCCAACTGACTGATGAAAGTCGCGAACAGCCTGAGCTCGACTTACACAAAACCATGAAAAATTCGTCGAAGTTAATGAATCCGTTTTATTGTATTCGAGAAGGCCGTAAATTGATTGTTTAGGACGGGTGGTACATCTAAACTAGAGATAAAAGCATGAAAAAAACAATAGTAACAAGCCTATTGATGAGTTTGATGATTGCAACTGTAGATGCAAAATCAATAACAACGACTGTGATGGATGATGCAGCAGGACGTGTAAATTTTCAGGATGTAGCTGTTGATTGTGTAGGTTATTGTGAAATAGTTGTTAGCGATGCAGCAGATGTGGTTTCTTCGTCTGATTATAGCAAAGGAATTAAGCCACTCAATGAAAAGTATGCTTTAGAAGCAGGGGATGTGTGGCAATTTATTTATAGTAATGCTAATGCACGATTTCTTGAAAGTACCATGACAGTTAATGATGGTATTCAATATGTTGGGGCTTGGATTAAGCGTATTGATCAGAAGAAAAGACAACAGCACATTAATTATTATCAAGTCTTGTGTAAAGATCAGAGCTTTACTCTCTTAGAGCAGTTTCAAAGTAAAGATGATCAAAACTATACGATCGTCAAGAATGTTGATCATTATCGGCAAGCTCAAACTTTTAACAACGCTGGAGAGGAACTGCCTGTTTTTACCAAGCTATGTCAAAGTCGAGATGATTTTGCTAAAGCTTGGCAGTAATGAGGTTTAGCAACTTGCTTCAATATAACGATTTAATTGAAAGTTAAAAAAACCACCTTAAGGTGGTTTTTATTTAGCCTGTTTAAGTTTTAAAGTAAGCTAGGATGACCTTGAGCAGGATCTGTTGCCCGAGCAGCTTGAGCATCAGCAACCGTCATCCCTAAAGCTTTGGCTACACCTTCGCCATAAGCAGGGTCACAGGCATAACAGTTACGAATATGACGGTATTTGATGAAGTCCAAAGCATCTCCCATTGCAGCGGCTGTATTATTAAATAAAGCTTGTTGCTGTTGCGGTTTCATCAATTGGAATAATGCACGGGGTTGGCTAAAGTAATTTGCATCATCTTGACGATAATCCCAATAATCGGCATCACCATTAATTTTTAACGGCGGTTCCTTAAACTGCGCTTGTTCTTGCCACTGATGGAAACTATTCGGTTCATAATGGGGTAACCCACCATAGTTGTCATCTGAGCGGCCAATACCATCGCGATGATTAGAATGAACAGGACAACGTGCAGCATTCACTGGAATTTGCTGATAGTTTGTTCCAAGACGATAACGCTGTGCATCGGCATAGTTAAATAAACGTGCCTGTAACATTCGGTCTGGGGAAACGCTAATACCTGGCACTAAATTACTCGGTGCAAATGCAGATTGTTCAACATCAAGATAGAAGTTTTCAGGATTTTTATTTAGTTCGAATTCACCCACCTCAATCAGAGGGTAGTCCCCATGTGGCCAAACTTTGGTTAAATCAAAGGGGTGATAGGGAACTTTTTCTGCATCCGTTTCAGGCATGATTTGTACATACATTTTCCATTTTGGAAAATCACCACGATCTATGGCATTGAATAGATCGCGTTGATTGCTTTCACGGTCTTTAGCCACCACTGCTTCAGCTTCAGCATCGGTGATATTCTCAATCCCTTGCTGCGTGCGAAAATGGAATTTCACCCAAAAGCGCTCATTCGCCGCATTGATAAAGCTGTAGGTATGGCTGCTAAAACCATGCATATGCCGAAATGATTTTGGAATGCCACGGTCAGACATGACGATGGTGACTTGGTGTAATGCTTCGGGTAGAAGCGTCCAGAAATCCCAGTTATTGGTTGCACTACGTAAATTAGTTTTAGGATCGCGTTTGACTGCTTTGTTTAAATCGGGGAACTTACGTGGATCACGCAAGAAGAAAACGGGCGTGTTATTACCGACCATATCCCAGTTGCCTTCTTCAGTATAAAACTTTAAAGCAAACCCACGGATATCTCGTTCAGCATCAGCCGCACCACGTTCACCTGCAACGGTGGTAAAGCGGGCAAACATTTCAGTTTTTTTCCCAACTTCGGAGAAAATTTTCGCGCGGGTATATTTCACAATGTCGTGCGTTACAGTAAAAGTACCAAAAGCCCCCGAGCCTTTGGCATGCATACGGCGTTCAGGAATAACTTCACGAACAAAATTAGCCAATTTCTCATTGAGCCATAAATCTTGAGCAAGTAAAGGACCTCGTGTGCCTGCCGTTAAACTATTTTGGTTGTCTACCACGGGGGCACCAAAATCAGTCGTCAGGTGGGTCATAGGACATTTTTTTGGATCTTGACTCATTCTACTTCTCCATTTTTTATTGTCACATCAGTTATCAAAAGCAGTTTCTTTAATAGAGTTAACACGACTTTTATAATATGACATTAGCCGTTTTGTTAATTCACTTTACAGCGCAACAGTGAAGTTCAATAGAGCATTAAAACTGATTAAAAGAATTTGAAAGTTGATGTCGTTATGTATGCCATTCTATTTTTTAATGGCTTATGTGGTTGCTGTTTGTGTGGTAAAGAATGGAATGATCTTAATCATGTCTTGATATAAAACTTTCCAATCTTGAAAATCAGGATCAACTAAAAGGGTTTGTGAAATAAATCCATAACTGATTCGGTGGATATTTAAACTTAAATGGGGATCGGTCGTGTGAATAAAACAAGACAAAGCTTGAGTCCACGATTGGATCATCAATTCATAATGTTTTTGATACGCTTCGGGGCTGGAAATCTGTCGTTCAAGTAGAAAAAGTTTAGCCCAAATTTTTTGTTCAGATTGAATGTTCGAGATTTGAATTTGCAGTAAATATTCAATGAACGTATGTAGTTGCTCTTTATTGATCGGTGATGGATTGGCATTCGTCATCCATAACGTCGCTTGCTGCTTAAGGTTGTTGGCATTGCCTTTGACATACTGATGAATCGTCAGTGCAATTAAGTCTTCTTTTTTACTGAAATACTCGTAAAACGTGCCTAAACCCACTCCAGCGATATCGGTAATCTCTCGTATGGTGATTTCAGTACTGTCTTTCTCATGTAAAAGCCGAACAAAACTTTCAATTAAAGCGTCCTGAGTCATTCTTGCTCGTGATTGTTGTGGTTTTCGACGAACTTTAATGTGAGATAAAGGCATAGTTGAATCCGAACATCCGTTGTTCAATTTTCTTCTATACTGAATTGAAAAGGGCAAAAGAACAAGACTGGATAGGAATTCAAAATGAATATGCAAAATATGTGGGCAACACATCAAATTTCGAATCAAATTGATGAATTAAAAAATTATAATTTGTTTGATAGCGATCAAGTTTTACAAGAAATTTTGACACGCTATGCCAGTCAAGATCAGCGAATGCTAAGTCAATTTGCAAATGTGGTCGGCTCATCTGAATATTATGAATATGCGGAATTAGCCAATCGACATACTCCTGAATTACATAGCTTTGATGCACGTGGTCGCCGTATTGATGTTCTTGAATTTCACCCTGCTTGGCATCAATGGATGCGATTAAATCGGCAATATACTGTACATGCATATCCATTTTTAGCGCCCCAATCTCAATCAGTATGGGTTGATTGGGCAGCACGATTTTTCTTAAGTGGTCAGGTGGAGTGCGGCAATTTATGTCCTAATGCGATGACTTTGGGCAGTATTCCTTTAATTCAAAGTGAACCTGAATTATGGGCAAAGATTGGTTCAAAATTACTAGCCACAGAATATGATGAACGTGATGTTCCCATCAGTCAGAAAAAGTCAATTTGGCTGGGCATGGGTATGACTGAAAAGCAGGGTGGATCGGATGTTCGAGCCAATCAAACGTTTGCACGCCCGATTACAGCGTCAGGTCGCGGCCAAGAATATTTCATTACTGGACATAAATGGTTTTTTTCCGCACCAATGTCAGATGCACATTTAGTGGTAGCTCAAACGGAGCAAGATGGTTTAGCGTGTTTTTATGTACCGCGTTGGTTAGATGATGGTCGTAAAAATAATGTCCATATACAGCGTTTGAAAGACAAGGTCGGGAATAGAAGTAATTCAAGTTCTGAAGTTGAATTTAAAGATGCCTGGGGCATCCTGATTGGTGAAGCAGGGCGTGGTATTCCGACTATTATTGAAATGGCAAACTATACGCGATTAACCTGTTCTGTCGGGTCAAGTGCTATGTTACGTCAGGCTTTAGTGCAATGTATTGCCTACACGCGTCAGCGTAAGGCCTTTGGTAAGTATTTGGCTGAACAACCGTTAATGCAAGCCGTACTTGTGGATTTAGCTTTGGAAACTGAAGCTGCAATGCAATTGAATTTTCATCTGGCACATTGTTATGAAGTAGAAGATGAACTTGCTCAGGCATGGAAACGAATTATGACCCCAGCCGCTAAATTTTGGATTTGCAAACGGACTGTAGAGCTGACTGGCGAAGCCATGGAGGTTTTCGGCGGCAATGGTTATGTCGATACCAGTATTATGGCGCGAATATTCAAAGAAGCACCTGTCAATACTATTTGGGAAGGTTCAGGCAATGTCATGTGTTTGGATGTACTGCGTGCGATTCAGCGTGATGGTGATTCGATAGAGATTCTGTTTAAATCATTTGCTGCAGTTACTGTGGATAGCCCTGTGTTACAGAATGAACTACAGGCATTATTTAAACTATTCAGCAGTTTAAATTCAGATGACATGCAATTTATGGCACGGAGTTTAGTCAGCCGCTTAGTGATCTTGGCGCAGGCTGTTTTATTAAAACAATATGCACCAACCTTTGTCAGTGATGCTTTTATTCAATCCCGTTATAGTGAGTTCTATGGGCGTGTAGTGGGAATGCTGGATCCTAAGCACGTGGATGTTGAAAAACTATTAGCACGGGCTTTGGCAACTTGATTTAGAGATTTTGCTAGCATCGCGACTTTATAATGTTCAATGCAAAGCAAAGGCTAAGTTGGATGAGTATCTAATGAGTGATTTTACTAAATACTGAATTGATACAATGTCAGTCATAGAATTTTACTTGAAATTGATGCAAAAAAGCCTCATATTTCATTGCTACATGAGTCATCATGTGGCAATGAAAATGTACGTCTAAAGGTGAATAAGATGGCGAAACGGCAGCAAAAGTTAGAAATAGTAATGAATAATTTTGTAGCAAAACACATGCATGAAGTCAATAAAAGCCAAGTGTTTGTAGATCGAAAGAAAAATGCAAAACGTGGTTATGACAAACATAAAAAAGGGCGATATTCCGAAGATTATCGCCCTTTTTTATACGCTTTAATTTTTGCTTAGGTCTTTGTTTAGAATTTAATTTTACATATTCACGATTCGATTGGATTTCACCATATCTGCTAAACCATGATGTTTAAAATAGTATTCCATCCAACTTTTCACCATCAGTGGATTACTCATTTCAACCACTTCTGCCAATAACTTTTGTGCATCTGTCATTGGTACATGACAAATCGCTTTACGGACTCTTAAAATATTACTTGAGCTCATCGATAACGTATTAAAACCCATAGCCATCAACAGAATTGCTGACAGTGGATCTCCCGCCATTTCACCACAAATACTAATCGGTTTTTCATACTTATGACATTCTTGTACCAAGCGGGTTAAAGCTCTTAATACTGCCGGATGGAAGTGAGAATATACATTGGATACGCGTGGATTATTTCGATCGACTGCCAATAAATATTGAATTAAGTCATTCGATCCGACCGAGAAAAAATCGACCAATTCGGCAAACTCACGAATTTGTAGTAGTACGCTAGGCACTTCGACCATAATGCCGATTTTAGGTTTGTTAATTTTAACTTGTTCTTCTTCTTGTACAGCAATCCAGTCACGCTCTAATAAGTACAGCGCTTCTTCAACCTCACTAATGCTTGAGACCATCGGCAGTAAAATATGTAAGTTATTTAGTCCAATACTAGCTTTGAGCATCGCTCGAATTTGCGAAGAAAAAATTTCAGGATGATCGAGGGTAAAGCGAATACCACGCCATCCGAGAGCAGAGTTTTCTTCTTCAATGGCAAAATAAGGTAGGTCTTTATCTGCACCAATATCTAGGGTACGCATGACCACAGGTTTATTGGCAAAGTGGCTGAGCTGTTGGCGATAGATGGCACGTTGTTCTTCTTCACCAGGAAAGCGATCTCGTAACATAAATGGAATTTCAGAGCGATATAAGCCTACGCCTTTTGCACCACGTTGTATGCCACGAACGACATCAATCATTAAGCCAGTATTGACGTAAAGTTTAACCACAACACCATCTGGTGTAATCGATTCTTTGGTTTCATATTGTTTTAAGTCTTTGGCGATTTGTTCTTCTTCTTTTTGAATCTCTTTATAGCGTTGACGTAAACGGCGAGGTGGATTGATAAATACACGACCTTGGTAGGCATCGACAATCATTTCCGCATCATCCAGTGTATTCACTGGAAGTTCAGTCACACCCACCACAGTTGGAATTCCAAGTGCGCGAGCTACAATCACCATATGTGAATTGGCTGCACCCTCAGAAGTGACAATCGCAGCGATTTTATCAACGGGTAGTTCCACCAAAGCAGCGGTACTGATTTCTTCGCCAATGAGAATACTATCGGCGCTCAGTTCTTTATGGCTGGTATCACCTTCTTGTAAAGAAGCTAAGATACGACGTCCAAGATCTTTCAGGTCAGAAACACGTTCACGTAAATAGTCATCTTCCATTTGCGCAAAAAGTGCAATATGACGGTCAATGACGCGTCTGACTGAACCTTGTGCCCAATTACCATCACGAATTAATTCTTTAATTTCAGCTGGTAGGGCATTTTCATCCAGCATTCGGAGGAACACACTAAACAGTGCACGCTCTTCTGACATGAGCGAATCTTGCATTTTGTCATCAAGCGATTGAATTTCATTTCGAACAGATTCAACAGCCTGGTCAAGTAATTCTAACTCTTCACTAATGTCATCCACTTCACGATCAGGCACGGCAGCCAAATCTGCTGGAGGATAGAGAATGAAGGCGCGACCTAAAGCAATTCCGCCTGCACCAGATGAGCCTTGGAAGGTTTTATAGTTAGGAGAAGTGCTTGGCTTACGGAACACATCAATGTTTCCGACGGCATGCGCATGTGCAATGACGCCAGATAGCTGAGCACAAAGCGTGACTAAGAAAGACTCTGCTGCTTCACTAAAATCTTGTGGTTCAGTGTTTTGCACAACAAGCACCCCCATCACTTTTCGGCGATACATGACAGGTACGCCGAGGAATGAGTTGTAGATTTCCTCACCCGTTTCAGGGAAGTAAGCAAAGCGTTCATGTTTAAAGGCATTATCTAAGTTAACAATTTCTTCGCGTTGTCCAACTAAGCCAACAAGACCTTCGCCCAGTTGTAAAGAAACCGTACCAACAGATTCAGGATTTAAGCCCTTGGTTGCCATGAGTACATAACGTTGATTACGTTCATCTAATAAATAAATAGAGCAGACATCGACATGCATAGCTTCAGAGACTTGGTTGACCATAATCTCTAATGAATCATGCAAACTGACGGACGAATTAATCTCTTGGACAATACGTCTTAAGGTGTCTAGTTGCATGTTCGACATGAATCTGCACTCCTATTTATATTAATGACAAGGTTGGAACATTATTTATAACAGTACTATTTTGAAAAATCATTCACATTTTGATGAGTTTTCAGGCAATTGTTGTGGTAAATGCATACACAATTCCAACATGGCAGCCCGATAAACGTCGCGTTTGAAATTTACGACTTGTCCAAGTGGATACCAATAACTGACCCATTGCCATTGATCAAACTCTGGTGGATCAGATAAGTTCAACTGAATATTCTTGGTTGAACCGACGAGCTTTAATAAAAACCATTTTTGCTTTTGTCCAATACAAATCGGATCTGAATCAGACCGAATGTATCGAAGTGGCAAACGATAATGTAGCCAACCTTTGGTTTGTGCAATTATTTTGACATGTTCTGCTAAGAGTCCAACTTCTTCTCGGAGTTCTCTATACAGTGCTTGCTCAGGGGTTTCTCCAAACTGGATGCCCCCTTGAGGAAATTGCCATGCATTGTGTCCAATGCGTTTTGCCCATAAAACCTGTCCATTATCATTTGCCAAAATGATCCCGACGTTGGGTCGGAAACCTTCTGAATCGATCATTTGGCTACCTAAAATATTATCAATATCGTTGACTTTGAATTCGGGGACAGTCACTCTTAGCCCAGCTCGAATTAAGATCAAAGTAAAAAGTTTTAAAATTGCTATGATCTTAACGAATTTCTATCGACAAGCGGAGATAGATTTACAATTTTTTTCTTAAATTTCAGTTTGAACGAGTATTTTCATGAAATTGGCGTTGTTCGATTTAGATCACACATTATTAAATACTGACTCTGACCATTCTTGGGGAGAGTTTTTAGTCAATGAACGCTTGGTTGATCCAGTGCATCATCGTGCAATGAATGATAAGTTTTATGAAGATTATAAAGCAGGGCAACTTGATCCAATTGCTTATAATGAGTTTGTATTTGAGTTTTTAACTCAGCATGATCATACTTATTTGACTGAGCTACATCAGTTATTTATGCATAAAGTCATTCGACCACAGATGCGCCCAGCAGGTTTCGCAGCAATACAAAAACATCAAGATTTAGGGCACGCCATTGTAGGTATTACGGCGACTTCAGATTTTATTACAGCACCTATTTTTCGTGAATTTGGTATAACCGAAATTATTGCGACCAATGCCGAAGTTCAAGATGGAAAATATACGGGTAAAGTTGCTGGTTTGGCCTGTTATCAAAAAGGTAAGTTGGCGCGTTTAGACCAATGGTTGAATGGTCGTGAAGTAAATGAATCATGGGCTTATTCAGACTCAATCAATGACCGTTTTTTATTGGAATATGCAGACCATGCGATTGCTGTGAATCCAGATGATCGCTTAGAAGTGTTGGCCAAAGAACTGAATTGGGATATTCAAGACTGGTCAATTTAGATAAGAAGAACTTTTAAACAGCGCGATAGGCGCTGTTTTTTATGGATGGATTATTTTAATTTGATGATTGTGGGCTGAGGGAAATAACCTTTGTAATTTTTTTTATCATGCAGCTGCTTTGATCTTCACATTTCATCTTAAAGTGTTATGTTGTTGATGAAAATTAAAAATTGCTGGAGAACAACAATGAATAGTGTCCGTCCTCGAATGACCCATTTATTTGAGCAATTAGGCTTGGATTCAAGTGAAGAGGCCATTGTTAAATTTATTGAAACACATCAGTTGGATGCAAATATGTTTACTGTTCAAGCTGATTTTTGGACAGATGCACAACGTCAATTTTTAGAAGAAAAAATTAAGTCCGATGGTGAATGGGCGATTGTGGTTGATCAGTTGAATGAAGCTTTACATGAAGATTCTGTAAAGTAATTTAGGATTTTAAAAGCAGTTCTTGATCTTAAAACAGTATCTTTGGATGCTGTTTTTTATACTAAAAATAATCTAATTAAACTTCTTCTAAATTATAAAACTCTTATAAACAAAGCTAATAGTATGAGCCACAATGAAATGATATACCTTTCATCTTCGCTATAGGAGTCTACTTAGAAAGCTAAACGTGTTGATTCCAAATAATCAGTTTTGATTATTTGGAATGTGCTGCTTGTCTTTATTTCATCATCTCAATGAGTTCTAAAACTGCGCGTGATTGGGTGCGAGCAGGATGCCAGACCATACCCAATTGACGATTCATTTCAGAATGAATATCTAATTGTTTTAAATCTGGATTTAGTAAGGTTTTTGGTAAAACAGACCAGCCTAATCCAATTGAAACCAACATCCGAATTGAATCCAAGGGATTATTACTCATTGTAATTTTAGGTTTTAAACCTTTCTTCTCAAACTCAGCTAAAGTGATTTGGCTGGTATAGGTTTGAGCTGCAGGAAGTAGGCTCGGGTACTCAATGAGATCTTCAAGTGTCAGATTCTGTCTCTGTGCCAAAGGATGAAATGGTGCCACTACAAAAACCAAAGGATCATTCCAGATAGTGACATAGCTTAAGCGCTCATCACCTTGTGGGGGGAGCGTTAAAAAAGCCAATTCCAAATCGCCAGCCAATACTTGTTCATGTGCTTGTTCAGAGTCGACAAAATGTACATCTAAGGTGACTTCGGGAAATTGCTGTACATATTTAGTCAGGTGACGTGGTAAATGGTGTAAGCCGATATGGTGGCTGGTACCAATTTTGAGTTTACCTTGCACTTGGCCTTGTTCATGGCTCAAGGTATGGTGAATATCACCCAGCTCATTCAGCCAATTTTTGACTTTAGGTAACAGTGAGTGCGAAGCATGTGTGGCTTGAACTCCTCGACCTGCGGATTCAAACAGTTTCACACCAAAATAATCTTCTAAGCTATGAATACGCTTAGTGACAGCGGGTTGGGTAATAAACAGTAAATCTGCTGCCTGAGAAATAGAACCTGTTTCCATGACTTTTACAAATGCTTCGAAGGCTGCGAGATTCATAGGTATTCCATTCTATAACGAATTTTTATGCTTAATTTTATTATTGAGAAAAAATATGAATAAATCAAAGTAAATGTGTCAAAAAATTTAATTAATTAGTCTAATCAAGTGGATGAACTAAAAATTTGCCCATTTTTGAATTTTTAAGATGGCATTCACTTCAAAAAAGATCATTTCATGTGAATGAATAAGCGTGGAAAGAGAGACTAAAATCATTCTAAAAAGTTTTCAAACTGATAAAAATGATAAATTAGATTTATGTAAAATCGAGGGTATAATTGGATTAAATCAAGAATTACCCAGTCCAGTGGAGCACATCGACATGGCAGGCGAGACCCAAAAAGCAAAAACATTATATGATAAATTATGGGATGACCATCTAGTAAAACAACGAGATGATGGTTCAGCTTTACTTTATATCGACCGTCATTTATTACATGAAGTGACTTCACCACAAGCATTTGAAGGGTTACAGCTTGCCAAGCGTCAACCTTGGCGTTTAAGTGCCAACGTCGCAACTCCAGACCATAACGTACCGACGTCAAAAGCTGAACGTGCTCAAGGAATTGCCGGGATTGAAGATGAAACCTCGCGTATCCAAGTGCAAACCTTAGATGATAACTGTGAAGCCTTTAATATTGTTGAATTTAAAATCAATGATATTCGCCAAGGCATAGCTCATGTGGTTGGTCCTGAACAAGGTTTAACTTTACCGGGTATGACCGTAGTTTGTGGCGACTCGCACACTGCAACACATGGTGCATTTGGTTGTTTAGCACATGGTATTGGCACATCTGAAGTTGAACATGTTTTGGCAACTCAGTGCTTAGTGCAAAAGAAAATGAAAAACATGTTGGTTCGTGTTGATGGCACATTGGGTCAAGGCGTGACGTCAAAAGACGTAGTTTTAGCCATCATTGGTAAAATCGGGACTGCCGGTGGCACAGGTCACGCGATTGAGTTTGGTGGTCAAGTGTTCCGTGATATGTCAATCGAAGGTCGTATGACGGTTTGTAATATGGCCATTGAAGCAGGTGCTCGTGTCGGTATGGTCGCTGTTGATGACAAAACCATTGCCTATGTGAAAGATCGTCCTTATGCGCCAACAGGTGCAGAGTGGGATGCTGCGGTTGAATATTGGAATACTTTACATTCTGATGAAGATGCACATTTCGATACTGTTGTAGTGTTACAAGGTGAAGAGATTGAACCACAAGTGTCTTGGGGGACTTCTCCTGAGATGGTGATTCCTGTGACTCAAGCAGTTCCGACTTTGGAACAAGCCCAAGATGACGTACAACGCAATGACTGGACACGTGCTTATCAATATATGGGTTTAAACGCAGGTCAAGCATTGGCTGATATTCAATTAGACCGTGTATTTATTGGTTCATGTACCAACTCGCGTATTGAAGATATTCGTGCTGCCGCTGAAGTGATTCAAGGACGTAAAGTTGCAGGTTCAATTAAACAGGCAATGGTGGTTCCAGGTTCAGGCTTAGTGAAGCAACAAGCTGAAGCCGAAGGTTTAGATAAAATCTTCGTTGACGCAGGTTTTGAATGGCGTGAGCCGGGTTGTTCAATGTGTTTAGCCATGAATGCAGACAAATTACAACCAGGTGAGCATTGTGCTTCAACCTCGAATCGTAATTTTGAAGGTCGTCAGGGTAATGGTGGTCGCACGCATTTGGTGAGTCCAGCCATGGCAGCCGCAGCAGCGATCGCAGGTCACTTCGTCGATGTTCGTTCATTCTAATTGGGGCTAGGAGCAGATTATGAGAGCTTATACTGTTGAACAAGGTATTGTTGCACCTTTAGACCGTGCCAATGTCGATACTGATTTAATTATTCCAAAACAGTTTTTAAAATCGATTAAACGCACGGGTTTTGGCGATAATTTATTTGATGAATTACGTTATTTAGATGAAGGTTATTTGGGTTTAGATAATTCAAAACGCCCTAAAAATAAAGATTTTGTGTTAAATCAACCTCGCTACCAAGCTGCATCGGTCTTGATTACGCGCCAAAACTTTGGTTGTGGTTCTAGTCGTGAACATGCACCATGGGCATTGAATGAATATGGTTTTCATACCGTGATTGCTCCTAGTTTTGCTGATATTTTCTTTAATAATTGTTTTAAGAATGGCATGTTGCCTGTGATTTTAGCAGAAGAAATTGTTGAGCAACTTTTTAAAGAGTGTGCTGCGAGCGAAGGCTATCAGTTAACAATTGACTTAAATGCTCAAGAAGTACGGACACCGAATGGTAAAGCCTTCAAATTTGAAGTGGATCCATTCCGTAAGCATTGTTTATTGAATGGTTTGGATGATATTGGTTTAACTTTACAAGCAGCGGATGATATCCATGCGTATGAAGAAAAAACCAAGCAATCTCGTCCTTGGGTATTTCAGGAAATTCGTGGTTAGTTGAGCCAGACGTATAACAAAGTAGTATCAAAGCTCAACTCTTGATAATATCGATGCAGAATAAAATTAGACATTTTGCTGGAATTGCTGAGGTTGGGCTCGAACTATGGTGAAAGTTTTTGGTCAGCTTGCTGTACTGGGCTTCGGTTTAGCATTTTTAAATGCATGCCAAAGTATTGATACAACACGCCTTAAAAATGTAGAAGAAACGACAGCAACAAAATCAAATGCCTTGGTTTATTGCATAGGGACAGAAAACTGTGAATTTGAGCGTTTAGATACTATTCAAATTGTGGATGCACAAAGCCATAAATTGAGTCGTAAAGCGATCAAACATGGTTTGGTTCGGTTACAAACGCAATCCTTACAGCAACCGAATGCGTTGTATTTGTCTGTTCCTGAAGGACAACATGAATTGGTGATTCGTTTTTATCCAATTTCAAGCAACCAAGCTGAAAGATTACATGTGATTCATCAGTTTAAGGTCAAGCAAAACTATAGCTTTAAGATGTACCGTGATCGTAGTAAACGTCAGGGAAGTCTATTGAATGTTTCGGCACCAGATCCATTATGTGTAGATTTACTTCAAGAAAAGAAAGTTATTCGCCGTTTTTGCCGTCCTTATGATGTGGTTACAGGTGTTAGCGAATTTATAGAGCAGAAAAATTAATTTCACACAGTAGTTGAGCTACTGTTTTTAAAAAATGGATAGGTAAATGTCTAAACAAATTTTGATTTTGGCTGGCGATGGAATTGGTCCAGAGATCGTTGCTGCAGCAGAAAAAGTATTAACATGTGTCAATGATAAATTTAATTTAGACCTCACGTGGGAACAAGGTTTATTGGGCGGTGCTGCGATTGATGCCTATGGTGAACCCTACCCAGCAGTTACTTCTGAACAAGCTAAACGAGCAGATGCTATTTTACTTGGTGCCGTTGGTGGTCCTAAGTGGGATACGATTGAACGTTCAATACGTCCTGAACGAGGCTTATTAAAAATTCGTAGCGAATTAAATTTATTTGCAAACTTACGTCCTGCGATTCTTTATCCACAATTGGCAGATGCTTCAAGTTTAAAACCAGAAATCGTCTCTGGTTTAGATATTCTGATTGTACGTGAATTGACGGGAGGGATTTACTTCGGTCAACCTCGCGGGATTCGTGAACTTGAAAATGGTGAAAAACAAGGGTTTAACACCGATGTTTATGCTGAATCGGAAATTAAACGTATTGCCAAAGTCGCGTTTGAAATGGCGAGTCTTCGTGGTGGTAAAGTTTGTTCAGTCGATAAAGCCAACGTACTTGAAGTTACGGAGCTATGGAAGCAAACGGTCACAGCCTTAAAAGAAGAGCAATATCCAAATATTAATTTATCACATATGTATGTTGACAATGCTGCAATGCAATTGGTTCGTGCACCGAAACAGTTTGATGTGATTGTTACGGGTAACTTATTTGGTGATATTTTATCAGATGAGGCGGCTATGTTGACTGGTTCAATTGGTATGTTGCCATCTGCATCTTTGGATGAAAAAGGCAAAGGCATGTATGAGCCTTGTCATGGTTCAGCTCCTGATATAGCAGGGCAAAATATTGCCAATCCACTCGCAACAATTTTGTCCGTGGCGATGATGCTTCGTTATACCTTCCGTGAAGAAGCTGCTGCACAGGCCATTGAGAATGCTGTTGGTCAGGTTTTAGATCAAGGTCTACGCACTGGAGATATTATGTCTACTGGTATGCAACACATCGGGACAGCTGAAATGGGCGATGCTGTAGTTGCTGCCTTGGCTTAATTAGATCAATAAAAAATGCGGCTTCAGCTGCATTTTTTTGGTTTCCAGTATCATTTAACAAGCCTTACCTTGATAGTCTATCGACTCTGCAACACCATTTTTAAGATTAAAGACCACTTTACAGTTAAAGTTCACATCGTAATGTTCTGCTGCAGTCGTATCATATCTGATCATGGGGCCACCCATGGCATTGTTACCAATAGTGGCATTGCTCCCTGCAACTGGAATCGTGATCGGTCTTAAAATGGTATAAATGAGTTGATTATCTGTTGTTATTACTTGGTTGGTCGTTTGATAGCCCATGGCTTTTAAGTTGAGCTGTTGCTGAATTTTCTGGCTGGATTGCCCAATAAAAGTGTGGAGATAGCGATCAAGATCTTGTTCGCGAGATTGAGTGGTTTGACATCCGATCAAGATTAAAACTTGAGTAAAAGTCATCAGATAAACCAGTTTTTTGAAATTATGAGTCATTGCTTCACTTCCTAGAATATTTATTCTTTGTGATAACAACTAATATTCTAGCCAATTTATGATATTTAGAATGTTTTTAAATGCTAAATCGGATTACTGGTAATGCTTACTAAGCATAACCATACTGAAATGAAGAACAAAGTTGAAGCAATAATACTGCTTTGAGTAGTCGTCGAATTTTTTAGTGCTAGATTTTCTAGCAATTTTGATAATCTTGGTATTTTGTGCACGACAATTATTGAGAGTGAACAGGGTCGTACTGAAGATTTTTTATCATTTAAAGTAAAAAATATTTGAGTAAAGTGTTTCGATTGAAATGTGTTCGTGAGATTATGTCTATCTAGGCTTATCAACTTTAGTGAGATGTTGATTCTTATTGGGTGTAAAGCGCAGGACTATGAAAATACTGTGCAAATTTATAAATTAAGTCATTAAAAATATAGAGATAAAAAAAGCCACTAAAAAAGTGGCTTTTTGCTTACACTAAAACTTAGCGTGCACGGTATGTAATACGACCCTTGGTTAAATCGTAAGGAGTCATTTCTACCTTAACACTGTCCCCAGTTAAAATACGAATATAATGTTTACGCATTTTACCAGAGATGTGGGCAATCACTTCGTGACCGTTTTCTAAACGTACACGGAACATAGTATTAGGAAGCGTCTCGGTGACAACGCCTTCGAACTCGATAAGTTCCTCTTTATTGGCCATAGCCTACCTAGTGATAAAATTGGGAAGGGGCAAATTATAGGCAATTTTTTTGAAAAAAACAAGATGGTAACGCATTTGTAGGTGCTAGATGCGTCCTAATTAAGCGAACAAATCGTTAAACAATTTCTACAAAAAAATGTGGATAGTTGTTGTCAGTTTGGTCAATCGACTGTAATCTAAAAAATATGTTTTTAAGTATAAATGAATAACATACAAGGAAGGGCACTACGTGAGTCAGCTAACTGATGCTTCAGTTGTTTTACGATTAGGCTATCAAGCGATTCGTCGTGCGGGATTGCCGACAGAAGAAATATTAACAAAAGCAGGTGTGGCCCTAAATCAGGTCGACCAAAATGCGCGTACACCACTGAATGCACAGTATGCATTTTGGATGGCTGCAGAAGCAGTAAGTAAGGATCCTGATATTGGTTTACATCTAGGTGAACACTTACCTTTATACCGGGGCCAAGTAATTGAACACTTGTTTATTTCTAGTGAAAATTTTGGTGAAGGGCTAAAGCGTGCTTTAGCGTATCAGCGCTTGATTAGTGATGCTTTTCACGCGAAATTGATTGTCGAGGAAGATGGGCGATGTTATTTGACCAATGGTGAACAACCTTGGGCTGATAATATTGTGAAACGGCATTTTTCAGAGTGTGCACTTTCAGGGATTTTAAGATTTTTTAAATTTATTACTGAAGGGCGCTTTGAGCCGATCTACATCGATTTTAACTTCAATGAAGGTGCTGCGGATGATGAATATGTTCGTGTTTATGAATGTCCTGTGAGTTTAGGGCAAAAAGAAACCCGGTTATATTTTGATGCAACTATTCTCGATTATCCATTGTGGCAAGCTGAACCTGAGCTATTACAACTACATGAACAACTAGCGATTGAAAAGCTTCAAGAACTGGCGCGTTATGATCTGGTAGGTGAAGTGCGCCGTGCGATTGGTTCAACATTAGAGAGTGGTGAAACAACGTTAGAAACGGTAGCGGCACAATTGAATATCACACCGCGTCGTTTAAGAACCCAGTTGAGTGAGGCCAATACTAGTTTTCAGCAAATTCTTTCAGACTATCGTTGTCGTTTAGCCAAAAAACTCTTGGCCAATACCAGTGAAAGTGTTGAGCGAATTGTATATTTAACGGGGTTTTCTGAACCGAGTACGTTCTATCGTGCATTTAAGCGTTGGACCAATGAAACGCCTGTAGAATATAGAAAGCGTAAGCAGCGTTAATTATATTAGAAATTAAAAAATGCCAGTAAAACTGGCATTTTTATAATCGATAATGATGGATTTACATCTAGAGTTGCTTTTATTCAGGCATATTGAGCCAATGTGGACCTAACGGTGCTTTAGGTAAATCAAATTGTTCAGGATAATGTGCCTGAATAAAATATAAACCATCGGGTGGTGCGGTAATTCCAGCTGCTTTACGGTCTTGTGCGGCAAAAATTTCATCAATATGCTCAATCTCATACAAACCTTGCCCAATTTCTAATAAACAACCCATGATATTGCGCACCATGTGATGTAAGAAGCCATCCGCTTGTATATCTAAGACCAAATAACAACCATGATGAATTAAACGACAATGGCTGACATGACGGACCGGTTGATTAGACTGACACGCAGCCGCACGGAAACTTTCAAAATTATGCGTGCCTTCAAATTTTTTTGCAGCCTCAATCATCTTATCTGCATCTAAATCATAATAAGCATGCGTGACTTGTTTATGTAGTAAGGCAGGGCGATTTGGAGAGTTATAGACCACATAACGATAACGACGAGATTGAGCCTTAAAGCGAGCATGAAAGTCGTTATCGATGGGTTTAATCCATTGGATTGCAATATCTTTCGGAAGTTGACTATTTGCACCCATCAACCAACCTTTGATTGGACGAATCGCATTGGTATCAAAATGTGCCACCATATTGGTTGCATGTACACCAGCATCGGTACGACCCGCACCATGTAAAATAATTGGTTCATCGGCAATTTTACTGAGCACATTTTCCATGGTTTCTTGGATAGTACGCACGCCAGCTTGTTGAGTTTGCCAACCTTTATAACGAATGCCACAAAACTCAATACCAATTGCAAAACGTTGCATAAAAACCTCTATTCGGATTGCGCATACCAATGGTCGTACCATTGTTCAGAAGAGGGGTATTGTAAATAAATTTTCAGTATTTTGGCATAAAGATCTGCTTGACTGAGTGCATCACTGACTAATATTTGAGATTCTTGAATCCAATGGCTGACCGCATAGCGTTGATCCATCTCACCAAAAGGGACTTGTGACGAGAGAATGACGATACAGCCAAGCTGTTTTAGCTTTTGCAAGAGCGCAATAATTTCATCATTCACAGCTAAATTACCGACCCCATAGGCCTGTAAAACTAAAAAGTGGGGCGGTGATGCGGAAAAATTCTGCAAATTTTGGCTAAACTGCTGTTGCTCAATAGGGAGTATCATCATATTAATAATATTTAAATTTTGAGCTTTTTGTAGATGTGATAATTGAATAGGTATTGCAGTATATTCATGCATTGGTAGCTGATGATCGAATGCTAAGCCACGGAAAGCATCTAATGCTGTGCTATGGACTTTGATTGCTGTACGTGCATGAAAGACTTGATGGTAAAAGGATAGATAAACGCCAACAGGCACTTTGAGGACCTGATCCAATGCGGTATTTAAATTATCAATGGCATCGGTAAATTCCCGAGTATTATCGCCATGAACATTGAGTAACGGATATTGACTGCCTGTTAGGATGACAGAACAGGATTGTTGTAAAAATTGTGCAAGCACTGCTGCAGCATAACTTAAAGTATCCGTACCATGGATCACCACAAAATGTTGATAGTCTTGTTGTTGTAAGCGTTGAATGTATTGTACTAAGTTCAACCAATCTACAGCCGTACAAGCGCTACTGTCTTTAACACTGGGTGCTTTGAAACAGTCTATTTTCTGATTTAGAGGGAGAATACGTTGTAGTTGCGGTAAAAACTGTTCTTCAGGCATCGGAGCTAATGGTTCACCGAAACAACCAAAAGTTCCACCCATATAGATTAAAGCAATTTTTTTCATAATCGTAAAAAAGCAGCCAAGAATGACTGCTTTATCTTAGAGCGAATAATTTTAAGATGCTATGCGATTGAGTAAATTTTGTGAGTGGCTGAGTTGTTCAGCTGAATATTGATGTGCATCTTGATTCAGTAACTGTTGAGCAGACTCGTAAGCACCCAATTCAATATATTGTTCTGCTAACTCTAAATTTAATTGCATTTCATTAACTTGAATTAACTCAGGGAAAGACTGAGCCAAGGGATCATGACTTTCAGTGATCGACTCGACCACATGAGATTTTTCAAAGTGTAATGGCTCTACAAGTACTGGAGTTTCTGTAGCGAGTGAAGGGGGATCGAGCTCTAAAGTTGAATGAGTTGGTGCTTCTACTTCAGGTATTTCAAACTTGAATTCAAAATCAGCAATGGCTGGAGTCGTTGCTTCTACGGTCTGTTCGACAATTGGAGCAATAGGTTCAGCAAAATCAAGTTTGAAGTCATTTGCAATTTCGATATTTTCAGGGATTACCGACTCGAGTGGAGTATGTTGCGGTGCTTCCGTTTTTGGGCTGAGATCGAAACTAAAATCTAAAGGTTGAATATCTGTTTTTTGAACTGGCTCGGCGACGTTGGGAGTCGCAGGTACTTCAACTTCAGCGGTGGCTGGTGTGGTAAAGGTAAATTCTAATGGTTTGATTTCAACAGTAGGTTCAGGTGTTTTCTGCGGTTCTTCTACAATTGTTGGTACAGATTCATTTACAAATGAAAATTCTAAGGGTGCAGGCTCAACAATTGCTTGCGGAGTATTTGACGTATCCTGTACTTGTTCCACATTGGATTGTGCTGAACTACTATCAACCAATGCATCAAAAGCAGCATGGTTTTTAATCGTTTGGGCTTCAGGGTTGGTTTTTGCGCTGGGTTGGATAAATTCAATGGTATCTTGAGCTTTATTTTCTTCAGCATAGACTTTTTGTTTGGCTTCTGCTTGCTGAGCAATATCCTCTAAACCCAAAGAGCGTACATGATTCACTAATTGATCAATTGCAAATTCATCTTTATGCGCTAAATGCACATCTAAAAGATAAAGATAAAGATCATGTTGTGAATTATCTTGATTGAGTGCTTGGTTGATTTTTGCTTCTGCAGAAAAGAAATTCTTTTCACGAATCAACTGTTCAATACTTTGCTTTAACTCAGCGCTTAAAGGCGTTGCTTGTTTCTGAACAATCACTTCATCTTGAACAACTTGTGTATTCGATGCTTGTCTCTGTGATGATCGAGCAGTTCTCGCTGCATTTTTTTTAGTTGTCTTTCGAGCAGTTTCCTTACCTTTTTCGTTATTTGTACTTTCTCGTTTTTTTAGAACGACCAAAATGACCAATAACAATACAAAAGGAATCACGTACAACATATTTTAACCCCTTCATTGAGACCAATGAACTTTATTTATTCAAAATTTTACAGATCAGTGTGTTGGCTTTTTTGCAAGGTTTTGCTGTTGCAATTGTTGTTGCAATTGCGCAAGTCGTGCATTTAATAGTTGAATTCGCTGATCTTTTTTCTGCAAAGCCAACGTGAGTTGAGATACATTCTTCTGTAATTTAACTGTTTTTTCACGAGCTGTCATAACTTTTAATGACAATTCTGATGATGTTGGGTTAAGTTGGGTTTCTTTTTGAGCACTACCATGAGCAGAATCCTGCTCATTCCCAGCAACTATGCTCATTTCTGCTTGGTTCAGTTTATATTTTTCTTTGCCTGATTGTCGTTGTGCTGTAGGTGGAGTAGCCGATGTTTCTTTTTTCGTTGCTTGCATGTTCTTGTTGCTTGCAGCTAAGTTTAATGCCACACCTTGACGCATACGGTTGATATCACCCTGAATAAAAGCATGGGTATTATTGGCTTTAATTTGCTGCATGACTTGAGGAATGCTTTGATTGGTTTGTGCTGCAATACGAGCTGCAATTTTCCATAAGGATTCATTGGCTTGGACAATATGCTTATTGGGCACAGGATCTTTTTGATCCGTCATTTTTTTAGGGCTTTGTTTAGCTTTAACTTCATCTAACTTATTATTTTTTGTTGCTGCAGCATCTGTTTTGTTATCTAGTTGTTTAACTTTTTTAGGTATGCTTTGATCTGATGGCATACTTTCTTGTTTAGTTTCGATGGGGGTTGCAGTCTGAGTCTGTTCAGGAGAAGTAGATGCTGTTTTATTTATTGCCAGCATTGGTGGAGTAACAATACTCACAGCCAAAGGAACCTGTGTATTGGTTAATATCGAAGATACTGAATTAGGATTTGTATTTTTTAGCTCTGGCTGAGTATGGTATTGCATGCTGGTGGGTAAATTGAGTGCAATATCTTTTTCACTGACAATGATTTGAGGTGTGAGTGTTTTTTCATTACTAGATGCAGTAACTTGATTAACGGCTGTTTTTGTTCGAACGAAAGGTGTTTTGATTTGCTGAATCCGCGTTGCATTACCTTCTTTAATTTTTAATAAAATGTTGAGTTCTGACTCAATCACAGGGCGTGAAGAGGTAATGACGATGACGCCAGAGCCATCTGAAGAACGACGGGTAAAAAAATTTAAATGCCCTGGTGGTTGATGAATAATGCCCATTGTCATCAAATCTTCAGGATCAGCAAGACTGACATCAATTCTAGCATTGGGGTCAGCGTGACTAAATTTCATTTCGGCATAGAGTAACTCGCCAGTGCCTGATTGGATCTGAACAGGATCAAGTGTGATTGCATACAAAGATTGTGTAGAAATAATCGTTAAAATGGCAATTTTTAATTTGTTATATACAGTCATCTCTATCCATAGCTCAGATGAAGTTCAGGTCGGTAAAAGTATACAATACCTAGCTGTTATACAAATGTAAATTTTTAACGAAACAGTTACAAAAAAAAGCCGATCTTATGTGATCGGCTTTTCATTTTTATGCGGGTATTGTTTAAATATTTTTATATTCAATCAAAATACGTAACATACGACGTAATGGTTCAGCAGCGCCCCAAAGCAATTGGTCACCGACGGTGAAAGCACCAAGGTACTCTTTACCCATATTGAGTTTGCGTAAACGACCAACTGGAACAGTTAAAGTTCCTGTTACCGCAACTGGGGTAAGATCGGTCATTGATGCTTCACGGGTATTGGGAATGACTTTTGCCCATGGATTGGATTGACGAATCATATCTTCGATTTCATCTAGCGGCACATCTTTCTTCAGCTTCAATGTTAAAGCTTGAGAATGACAACGCATTGCACCAATCCGGACACAGTGACCATCAATTGGCACGATTTGCTGGTTGCCTAAAATTTTGTTGGTTTCAACTTGTGCTTTCCATTCTTCTTTCGACTGGCCGTTATCTAACTGTTTGTCGATATAAGGAATGAGAGAACCCGCTAAAGGCACACCAAAGTTTGCCGAAGGGAAGCCTTCGCCACGTTGTAAGTCTGCAATTCTAGAATCGATATCTAAGATTGGTGAACGCGGGTCATCTAACAAATCTTTAGTATTGTTATATAAATAACCCATGCCAGAAATTAATTCACGCATGTTTTGTGCGCCAGCACCCGATGCTGCTTGATAGGTCATCGCTGTCATCCACTCAACCAAGTTATTTTGGAAAAGCGAACCCATGCCCATCAACATCAATGAAACTGTACAATTACCGCCTACAAATGTTTTAGTACCATTGACTAAACCATCTTTAATGACATTCATATTCACTGGATCAAGAATAATGATGGCATCATCATCCATACGCAGGGTAGATGCCGCATCAATCCAGTAACCATTCCAGTTTTCCGCTTTTAATTTAGGGAAAACTTCAGAGGTATAATCACCACCTTGGCAGGTAATAATGACATCCATTTGCTTCAGACTGTTAATGTCTGTTGCATCTATAAGTGCTGGGGCAGTCTTACCACCAAAAGCAGGGGCTTCGCCACCTGCATTACTGGTAGAAAAATAGAATGGCTCAAAATGAGCAAAATCATTCTCTTCAACCATACGTTGCATCAGGACAGAACCAACCATCCCGCGCCAACCGACCAGACCTACTTTCATGTCATTTTGCCTCGGTGCGTTAAAAACTAATAGGAGTTTGAGTGTATCAAAAGAGCGCACAACTGCAAGCGCTACAGAATCGAAACAGCAATTATATTGTGCAATATATCTTGTTTATGTTACATGCAAAATTGATATAAATTTATGAATCAATCAAAAAAAAAGAATATAAGCGAGCTTGAAAGCAGTGCAGAAGGAAAAATCTATTTTATATTACGATGTATTGATTCTTTGTGAATTGCTTGCACAAGCAAGAGTATGGCTGTGATGTGTATTGCTATTTTTATCTGTGTATTTTTAATTTTATATCATTGTTAATTATTTGGTTTTAAAAATATGGGCTTGTTCTTGGATCGGTTTTTGAGTGATTAACTCAAGGTTAAGGGGGCTAAAAAACCACTGTTTAATTATGCTAATAGAGAGATGACGAGTTTGCATTTTAACTAGAATGTACGTATATGCTTACACAAATTTAGTCTCATGGCGAATAGTACAGCGAGATAAATCTACGTATTCTTTATGCACCAGCACAGGGAGTCGGGAAAGGAAAATCCCATTAAGGAAGACGACGCTGATGGACTAAACATCATGGACATGATGGTGGAATGGACAATCCAGATAATAAAAACAGATTTGAAAGCACAACCTCATGAACCCGAGTTTTGCAGGATGCAGAACTCGGGTTCTACTTATCTAAAACAGTTCCAATGAGACAGCGAAAACGATAAATTGGTTGCTGTGTTTTGGAAGTTCAAACTTAATATCGTCAATTTTAACAATTTCAAATGATTTGAATTAATGCAATTTGCATTGTATTAATGCTGAAAACCAAGTTTCTTTATGCAAAGCATCAAAAGCAGAATGTTGCTGTAAAAGCTCAAGATCAAATTCAGTGGTATTGATGTATTTTTTCAACCAATGACGGGTTAAAGCATATTCTTGTTTGACCACAGCAGCATAGGCAAGGAAAAAATAAATATCGCCATTTTCGTTTACGGTTAAAGGTTTTAAAATTTGCTGAGTAATTAATGCAAAACGATGTTCTTTGGTAATTTCAAAATAGACCATGTAAGCTTTTGCCAAGTGCAGAGATAAACTCACATACAAATGCATCGGCATTTCTTCATATTCATAACGTGCTTGTTCTAAAAGGACGATGGCTTCTTGAAGGAAATGGACTTGTTCTTGACGCAAATGGCTGAAGGTCGTCAGTTGTAAGCGTAAATCAGCACGTTCTAAGGCAAGTTCAGGCGTATTATTTGTTAAATACAATTGATCTGTTTCACCAATACGCGCAATAACTTGTTGTGTATTTTCAAACATTAGCCTGTACCTCATTGATGAATGAACAGTATATGCGGTTGAAGATGCAAATTTAAAGGGGAATACTGCATCCTATTTTTAGAACGGCTATTCAGCTTGCCATGGAACATTCATAGTTAAAAGATATTTTGACCGCTTCTTAACCATGCAGTAATAGATAAGCGTTGCTGTTTGGCTTGAATCACTTCATGTAATAAATCACTTTGAAATAGCGCAATTCGGTTGGGTTTAGGTTGGATGGTATGCCATTGCTCATTTTTATCTTGTAGACGTAATTCGCCGCCCCAGTCTGCTTGCCAATCTTCATGTAGATAATAAACTGTGGAAATGACCCGATCATTTTTCTGTTGCGGATTGTCGCGATGTAATGCATAAAATTCACCAGCGTTATAGCAGGCAAAATGTGCTTCAACTTCTTTAATCCCCAGATAAAAATGTCGATTAAGTTGTTGAGAAAGTAGTTTTAATGTATCGATATGTTGTTGGGCATGTTCTAGATCTTCATTAATCCATAAAATATGATCATTTCTAATTTTAGTCATAACGCCACTTTGAATCGCGGCATCTCTAAAATGATTTAAATTAGCAGTGCATTCTGCAACCAATGCTTGTATGTAGTTATGAGGATAAGCATCATCAATAAGAGTAAAACCATGTTGATCTAAATCTTCAAGAATTTGATCAACATTCCACGACTTTGGGAGAAATATCGCTTCCATAAAACCTCATAACGGCAACAAAATAAAAAACAGTCTTATCTTAGAACAATCGATGGGCAGTGAAGAATATTTTTTTCGTGCTAAAATGTCAGTTGAACTCAGGAATTAATCGAAACATGAATTACCGTCACCATTTCCATGCAGGCAACTTTGCTGATGTCATGAAACATGTGTTATTGCTCCAGCTTTTGACACGACTTAATGCCAAAGATAAACCGTATCGCTATATCGATACACATGGTGGTGCGGGTAAATACGATTTATCGACTGCTGCTGCTCAAAAGTCTGGCGAGTTTTTAAATGGTATTCATCGTTTAGTAAAATTAGATGATTCCATTACGCGTCAGGCACCAGAAGGCGTAAAACAATATCTCAAAATTGTTGAAGACATGCGTGCTGGTTCAGGCAAAGGTGCTTATCCAGGTTCACCATGGTTTGCACTTGAAGGTATGCGTGATATTGACCAAGCCACTATTTTTGAAATGCAAAAAGAAGTGTTTCAAGAGCTCTATTTTAATATTCGTGATCGCCGTGCGGGCTTGCATGAGCGTGACGCATATGAAGGCTTGTTTGGTGTTATTCCACCAAAAGAAAAACGTGGTTTGGTGATGATTGATCCACCTTACGAATTAGAGCGTAAGGACTTCCCACAATTGGTTGAATTGATTTCAATTGCGCATAAAAAATGGCCGACAGGTGTTTTTGCAATTTGGTACCCAATCAAAGATCGCGCCATGATTGAACGTTTTGAGAAAAAAATGATCAAAACTGGGATTCGCCGTCAATTGGTATGTGAAATCTGTGTATGGCCAGATGATACGCCAGTCGGTCTAAATGGCTGTGGTTTGTTGGTCATCAATCCACCATGGAAATTCTCTGAAGATGCAGATGAAGCATTACAGTGGTTATTCCCACATTTACGCATGACTGAGAATGGTGGGCATGCAGCAGTTCGTTGGTTAGTGGGCGAATAAATTCTTCTTTGATGAAGTGTGAGAAATATGGCTACAGTTAGGATCTAAAAATGACAAATATAAATAAACCTGAAAGTGAATCTTCTGTACGTGATGAGCATGGCTTTGATGGCATCACATTTGAAGTAGAGGAAGAGGAGCATACCCATGAAGGGAAAAAGGTGAAACGTCGAGGAATCTATCTGTGGCCAAATTTAATCACGACAGCCGCATTGCTGTCGGGGTTTTATTCAATCATTGCCAGTATGAATGGCGATTTTAATCAAGCCATTTATGCCATTTTTCTGGCTGCTTTATTAGATGGTTTGGATGGACGTGTGGCCCGGGCTATTGGCGCACAGAGTGCTTTTGGTGAGCAATATGATTCGTTATCTGACTTGTTGGCTTTTGGCGTTGCCCCAGCCATTTTAATGTATAGCTGGAGTCTGCATGATCTTGGGCGTATCGGTTTGGCCGCATGTTTTGTGTATACCGCATGTGCTGCATTTCGTTTAGCGCGCTTTAATGTGCAAATTGCTGTGGTCGATAAACGTTATTTTATTGGTGTAGCAAGTCCTTTAGCTGCAATCATGGTTATTTCATTGGTTTGGGTTGGACGAGATTTCCCGTATATTTTTGATCTGAGTGATATTGCGATTCAAGTCATTAATGCCGTGATTATTATTGCTGTTGGCTTGTTGATGATCTCCAATATTAAGTATTATTCATTTAAGCAAGTTGATCGTAAACGGGTACCTTTTGCCGTATTGCCGATTGCCGTATTTATTTTCGCAGCTATCACTTATAACATTCCAGTTGGAATTTTAATGATCTCGATTATTTATGCATTATCAGGCTTTGTGACGACATTCCTTGCTCGAAATAAAATAGCATAAGAAATAGAGACTATATTTATAGAATAAAAAAGGAGCTTGATATGCAATTGTTAATGAATTTAGTCGATGAATCTAGACAATTAAATCAAGCTCAATTCCCTTTAAAGCTGAGCTATCATGGCCCGAAAGGGCGTTTTAAAATTATTCATCAAGGATTGATGATCCCTAATCTCCCTGCACCTTTATATTATTTAAATTTTTTAACGATTATAGGGCAGCCCAACATTCCAATGATTCGTAATCCATATGCGATACGGACCACGGCTTTAGATACTGTCACTGTAATGAGTAGTAGTAGTCCACATATGCTGGGGCATTTTAAACACTATTCAATACAGCAAGATTGTCAGTTCTCGCAAGGGGATTATCACTTCGGTGGAAAAGAACGCTTACGAGGTTCATTTCCACATTTTCGTTTAACTCGAGAAGATGATGAACTTGCAATTGATCTGAGTATATATATTAAGCCGATTATTTCACATTTTACTAAACTGAGATTGGGACTATTTGATCACTGGTCGTTACTGTGTCAGTGCAAAGGTCAAGTTAAATATAAAGGTCAAGTTTATACAATAGATCAAATGGGGTCGTTCGAATATGCTCGAGCCATGAATATCCCATATTTACCACTCTGTTTTTTTACTTATCAGATTATTAATTTACAAGACAAGCGCCAATTACTCTTGGCTCAGATTAGGAATAACTTTAATCAAATTGTGCAATCTCGTATTTATCTTCGAGATGACAGTGCCTGTACAGCCGTTATGTTTGATGAAGCGGTTTATTTTAAAGTACATCGTGTTTACCCTAAAGTGACAACGCCTAACCAGCAAGATATGTATTTACCACGAGAATTTGAATGGTGTTTTCGTAATGCGGACACAACTATTCAAATTCATGCACAAAGCCGCGGTGATTTTAAATTTGGTTTGGCTGCTGGATATGTAGGAAGTTTTACCTATCAATTACGGATTAATGATTATTGTGAAGAGGGCAGTGCTGGTTATTGTGAATATATCGATTGTCGACCTTTAAGATGGCAAGAGAAAAAAAATGAAGATAAAAAAGCAAAAAAAATGGCAGGATTTGCCCCGATTACGTTAAAAAATAAACAAAAACACTGATTTTGACTAATAAACACCCATCTAAATAAATTAATTAAGAAAGGGGGTTGTGTTGGTTCTGAAATGCTGTAGAATGCACATCCATCGGCGGTGATGTTAAACAAAACCTCTGATAAATCAATAAGTTGATTGAGTTATTAAGATTTTCGAAAGAGATTTTAGGGTTTGATTAAAAAATGATTTATTAGAAAATAAGTTAAGCAAAACCAGTTGACTTTCTCTCGAAAGAGGGTAGTATAGCCGACCTA